>NC_016627.1:0-2400000 GCF_000237085.1 Acetivibrio clariflavus DSM 19732
TTTTAATATTTTCAAATAGGCAACATAGCAATTATATATTAAACACTTATTTGATGTCAAGGAACTATTTTTGTGGATAATTCTAAATTTTCATTGATATTTTTGTGGATATCTATCATTTTTTACTGTTGATTATTAATCAAAAGTCTGATAATATAAATATTACCTGTTGATAACTTATAAGTTATCAACAATTACTTGTTGATAACCTATGGATTATTAAAAAATTTATGTTTATAACTTGTGTGTAACAATGTGAGTAATAATAATTTAAATTTTATACAACATGTTAATAATTTACCGTAATTAATACTATGTTTTTTTTAATTTTACACAATTTTGTATAATATTTTGTTATTTTACGCTTAATTATTATTAATTTTGTCAATGATTTACATAGAGTTCATTTATTATTTTTAAAATATATTTACTTAATTAACAGCTGGTTGCTTCAATGGAATTTGCTATATTCACTAAATCTGTGATACGCTTAGCATTTTCAGCAAAATGTAATGATTTAAAATCAATACTATCATCAATTACTTACATATATTTGGAGGAATTTTATGAGTGCTCAATTATCCGAAATATGGCAGAAAACTTTAGGCCTTTTACAAAACGAGTTAACCGAAATAAGTTTTAATACTTGGATTAAAACCATTGAGCCGATTTCCATACAAA
The DNA here is from genome assembly GCF_000237085.1 of Acetivibrio clariflavus DSM 19732. Classification (GTDB taxonomy): domain Bacteria; phylum Bacillota; class Clostridia; order Acetivibrionales; family Acetivibrionaceae; genus Acetivibrio; species Acetivibrio clariflavus. The sequence continues at coordinate 682 of NC_016627.1, forward strand.
ATAATACTATTAATCTGGCCGTTCCTGCCGAATTTAACAAAGGCATTTTAGAATCAAGATATCAATCTCTTATAAAGAATGCTATCAAACATGTTACATACAAGGAATATTCAATAAATTTTGTTGTTCCTTCACAAGAAAATATTGAAAAGTACAAAAACACTACAGATTCAACATTTAACGAAGATCCTTCAACTACAATGTTGAACCCAAAATATACTTTCGACACGTTTGTTATCGGGAACAGCAATCGTTTTGCACACGCTGCCGCTTTGGCCGTTGCAGAAGCACCAGCAAAAGCATATAATCCTTTATTCATCTATGGTGGGGTTGGTCTTGGCAAGACTCATCTTATGCATGCCATAGGTCATTTTGTGCTGCAACAAAATTCATCACTTAAAGTACTGTATGTTTCTTCTGAAAAGTTCACAAATGAGCTTATTAACGCTATTAAGGATGACAAGAACGAAGAATTCAGAGCCAAATACAGAAACATAGATATCTTGTTAATAGATGATATTCAGTTTATAGCCGGAAAAGAAAGAACGCAGGAAGAATTCTTCCATACTTTCAATGCCTTATATGAAGCAAACAAACAAATTATTTTATCCAGCGATAAATCACCTAAAGAAATTGTTACCCTTGAAGAACGTTTAAGATCAAGATTTGAATGGGGATTAATAGCTGATATGCAGGCACCGGACATGGAAACCAGAATAGCAATTCTAAGAAAAAAAGCTCAGTTGGAAAACCTCGATGTACCCAATGAGATTATTGTATTCATCGCTGAAAAGATAGCATCTAACATAAGAGAATTGGAAGGTGCATTAAATAGAGTTATTGCCTATTCATCCCTTACTGAGAGCGAAATAACCCTAGAGCTTGCCAATGAAGCTCTTAAAGATATACTCACAACAAACAAAGTAAGAGCAATAAACTGCAACACTATACAAGATGCAGTGGCAAGATATTTTGATATTCGAACAGAAGACTTTAAATCCAAAAAAAGATCAAAGGACATAGCTTACCCAAGGCAAATTGCTATGTATCTTTGCAGAGAACTAACAGATATGTCCTTACCAAAGATAGGACAAGCTTTTGGCGGAAGGGATCATACTACAGTAATTCACGCATGTGAAAAAATCATGGAAGAATTACAATCTAACCCTGAAACAAAAAGAGCCATAAATGAGTTAAAAAAGAATCTGACCAGCAATTAGAAACATTTTATATATAGATTACAAATGCTCTACATCCACAGCTTTAGAAACTATTTAATATATCAACAACAAAGAACATTAACCGTAAATATATTTTTGTAGATAAAATTTTAAAATTAATGTTTTTATCAACAAAATTTTTTTATTTTTTATAACTTTATCAACAGAAAATGTTGATATGGGGAAAATTTCATGTGATTAACCTGTGTATAAAATTTAAAATTTTGAATTTCTGAAAAACTGTTGATTATTTGATACAAGTTATCTACAAGTTAATAACAACCTCAAAGTCTAATCGCTCAAAGTTTGAGGAAAGTTATACACAGAATTAACACAACTTATTACTATTATTACTAAAAAATTTATCATATATTATTAAAGTAATCCGGGAGGACAAGAAAGATGAAAGTAATCTGCTCTAAGGAACATTTAATCGAAGGAATAAACATAGTCCAAAAAGCTGTATCAAGCAAATCGACTCTTGCTATACTCGAAGGTATACTACTTGAAGCAAATGACCTGTTCAAATTAACGGGTTATGACCTAGAGCTAGGTATAGAATGTTATGTTGATGCTGATATCAGAAATACAGGATCCATTGTCCTTAATTCAAAAATGTTCGGAGATATAGTAAGAAGACTTCCAGACAGCGAAGTACTTATAGAAGTTCTTCCAAATAACTCAGTCATAATTGAATGTGAAAACTCTCACTTTGAATTAAAAGGCATTCCATCGGATACTTACCCGGCACTTCCTTCAATAAAAAAGGAAAATGCATTTATAATAGAACAAAAAACAATAAGAGATATGATAAGGCAAACAATATTTGCAGTTAGCATAGACGAAAACAGACCAATATTAACAGGCTCACTTTTAGAATGCAAAGACAAAAATGTAACTATTGTTTCAATAGACGGATTTAGGCTAGCACTTAGACGAAGCACAGTAGAAAATGAAAATCAGAACTTTAACGTAGTAATACCCGGAAAAACATTAAACGAAATAGTTAAAATACTACAACCCGTGGAAGAATTCATAACCATATACAGTACACAAAATCAAATCCTATTTGATATGGGTAAGTGCAAAGTTGTATCAAGATTATTAGAAGGTGAATACCTAAATTATAACAGCATTATACCGGAAGAGTATGAAACAAAAGTAAGAGTAAAGACAAAAGATATATTGTCAAGCTTGGAAAGGGCGTCACTCATAACAGCTGAAGAAAAGAAATACCCTGTTAAGTTTAATATATCAGACGAGAAAATAATTATTTCATCCAACACTGAAATAGGAGCTGTCAGGGAGGAAGTCAGAGTAGATACTACTGGAAGCAAATTAGACATAGGATTTAACCCAAGATATTTTATTGAAGCACTAAAAGTTATCGATGATGAAGAAATAGATATATATTTCACATCAAGTATTGGACCATGCACAATAAGACCAATAGAGAACAACGATTATGCTTACATGATATTACCTGTAAGAATAAAAAATGAATAGAAAATGAGGATGTTACAGAGATATGAAAAACATAAAGATAAACACTGAATATATAAAACTCGATCAATTTTTAAAATGGACCAATATAGCATCAAGCGGAGCCGAGGCAAAGACTTTAATAAGAAATGGCCTGGTAAAAGTTAATGGCGAAGTTGAAAACAGAAGGGGAAAGAAATTAAGGAAAAACGATACTATTGAAATCAATGACAACAAATTTATAATTGAATGATATCCGGAGGTATCATTTTGTTTATTGAAAGCTTAAACCTCAGAGGATTTAGAAATTACAAAGATATTAAGATGGATTTTTCAAAAAACTATAATGTAATTTACGGAGAAAATGCCCAGGGAAAAACTAACATTATTGAGGCAATTTTTTTGTGCGCCTCAGGCAGGTCCCATAGAACATCAAAAGACAGCGAACTCTTAAACATAAATAGTAACAACTACTATATAAGATTGGACACAATAAAGAACCAAGAAGATTTATCCATTGAAATAATGTATGAAAAAGATAAAAAGAAATTTATAAAAATAAATGAAATACCTCAAAAAAAAATAGGCAGCCTTATGGGCAATCTCCTTGCTGTAATATTTTCCCCGGAAGATTTATCGGTTATAAATGAGGGACCTTCACAAAGAAGAAGATTTATCGACATAACCTTAAGTCAGATAAAACCGGCTTATTTCTTTGATCTGCAGCAGTATAACAGAATTTTGACCCAAAGAAACTCTCTCTTAAAAGAGATTCAGGATAAAAAAAGTCTTATAAATACATTAGATATATGGAATATAAAAATTGCAGAAATTGCCTCCAGGATAATAAAAGCAAGATACGATTTTATAAACAGACTTAGAAAATATGCCAATGTATATAACAGTATGCTGTCATCTAATAATGAAAATATGAGAATAGATTATTCTTCGTCTATAGAAGTTGAGAACTTTAACGATGCAGAAAAAATAAAAGAAGATATTTATAATGAACTTGAAAGAATTAAAAATCATGAAATAATGAGGGGGACAACCTTAAAGGGACCTCACAGAGATGACTACGAAATATATATAAATGATTTAAATGTAAAATCCTTCGGTTCTCAAGGCCAAAAGAGAACTGTAATTTTATCCGTAAAGTTATCCGAACTGCAGATAATAAAAGAAGAAACGGGTGAATATCCCATACTTTTGCTTGATGATGTTATGTCTGAATTAGATCAAAAGAGAAGGGAAATCTTATTTGACTGCATCAATAATATTCAGACGTTTATTACCTGTACTGAGAAAGATATTTTTTACAATAAAGATTTCAAAAATGTACTTTTTTTCAATATAAAAAACGGGAACACTATAGTTGGATAAACGAAAAAGATACAAAACATATAAAGCATAAACAGAAGCATTTAGTATAGAAATCTGTATTATACAAAACTATTAAATTATATTAAATTTTATTACAGAAAATTTGCAGTTTAATTTCATTTGGGATAAAATTATATAAAAATACTTTTGAAATAAAAATAAATGCTTAGAAACAATACTGATTTATGGAAAATATTTAATACATTCAAATTTATAAAAGTAATTCAGGAGGAATTTATGTTTTTACACATTGGTGGAGATGTTGTAGTGCCAATTAAAAATGTTATTGCTATAATGGATTTGGAATCTACTACTTTGTCAAAAGATACCCGTGACTTCCTGGCAATAGCTGAGGAAGAGGGGTTTATTGAAAATATTTCAGATGATATACCGAAATCTTTTATTATTACTGAAATAGATAAAAAGAGTAAAATATATCTTTCTCCAATATCGTCAACTACGCTGCAAAAGAGGTCTGGATTTATTGATGGCATATCAAACGTTAAATAAAATGACTTATATATGCTATTGTGATGTTTAAATAAACTTTAATAAAAGGTGTATATCATTTAAAAAGATTTGCAAAATAGTACATTTATTAATTTGAAAAAAAATAATCAATTTAGCTATTTATAAAATTTATTTGTTTGAAAGCAGGAGGATAAAATGCCCGAAATAGCAAATGTAAACAATTCATATGATGAAAGTAATATACAAGTGCTGGAAGGTCTTGAAGCCGTAAGAAAAAGACCTGGTATGTACATTGGAAGTACTTCATCAAGAGGTTTGCACCATTTAGTATATGAAATAATGGACAATAGTATTGACGAAGCTTTAGCCGGTTATTGCGATGAAATAGAAATAACTATTAATCCGGACAATTCCATTACCAATATTGACAATGGAAGAGGTATTCCTGTCGGTATACATCCAAAGATGGGAATTCCTACTGTTGAGGTTGTCCATACAATATTACATGCAGGCGGAAAGTTTGGAGGAGAAGGTTACTCAGTTTCAGGCGGATTGCACGGCGTTGGAGCATCGGTAGTTAACGCTTTATCTGAATATTTGGAAGTAGAAGTGTACAGAGAAGGTAATATATATAGACAAAGATACGAAAGAGGTAAAGTTGTAAGTAAATTAGAAGTTATAGGAAAGACTGATAGAACCGGTACTAAAACTACTTTTAAACCGGATCCGCTAATTTTTGAAAAGATTGAATTTGACTATGAAACTCTTTTGAACAGATTCAGAGAGCTTGCTTTTCTAAACAAAGGGCTGACTATAAGGTTAATTGATAAGAGAAAGGAAGAACCTGTAGTTAAGGAGCTTCACTACGAAGGTGGAATTATTTCTTTTGTAGAACATTTAAACAGGAATAAAGAAGTAATACATCAACCTCCAATTTATTTTGAAAGTTTGAAAGATGGTAATCATGTTGAAATTGCAATGCAATATAACGATACATATAATGAAAATATTTATAGTTTCGCAAACAACATTGCTACAACTGAAGGGGGAACACATTTAACTGGCTTTAAAACTGCCATAACAAAAGTTTTTAATGACTATTGCAGAAAATATAATTATTTAAAAGAAAACGATAAAAATTTATTGGGTGAAGATGTAAGAGAAGGATTAACTGCTGTAATAAGCGTAAAATTACATGAACCTCAATTCGAAGGACAAACAAAAACTAAACTTGGAAATTCTGAAATAAGAAGTTTAGTTGAAAATGCTGTCAGTGAAAAATTATCAGCTTTTTTAGAAGAGAATCCTTCTATAGCAAAAGCAATTGTAGAAAAAAGCATTACAGCAGCAAGAGCTAGAGAAGCAGCAAGAAAAGCAAGAGAAATGACAAGAAGAAAAAGCGCTCTTGAATCTACAACATTGCCTGGAAAATTAGCTGATTGTTCGGAAAAAGACCCTTCACTGTGTGAAATATATATTGTTGAAGGGGATTCTGCCGGAGGATCTGCCAAGCAGGGAAGAGATAGAAGATTTCAGGCAATTTTGCCTTTATGGGGTAAGATGCTAAACGTTGAAAAATCAAGAATAGACAAAGTGTATACCAATGAAAAGCTTTTGCCTGTCATTACTGCTCTCGGTGCTAATATTGGAGAGGATTTCGATATTGAAAAGCTTAGGTATCATAAAATAATTATTATGGCCGATGCTGATGTTGACGGTCAGCATATAAGAACTTTATTGTTAACATTCTTGTATAGATATATGAGACCTTTGGTTGAAGGTGGATATGTTTACATTGCTCAGCCTCCACTTTTTAAAATTACCAAAGGAAAAGAAGAAGTCTATGCTTACAATGAAAAACAGTTAGAAAAAATATTGAACGAAAAGGGATGGAAAAAAGGAGAATGTACTATTCAAAGATATAAAGGTTTGGGAGAAATGAATCCTGAACAATTATGGGAAACTACGATGAATCCAAAAACCAGGTCTATGCTAAGAGTTGAGTTAAAAGATGCCATAGCAGCAGATGAGATTTTCTCCATATTGATGGGAGAAAAGGTTGAACCAAGAAAAGAGTTTATTCAGGCAAATGCAAAAGATGTGACAAATCTTGATATATAGAATAAGAATGTTTTTGTTAGGCCCCTTAAAAAGGGGTTTTTTATTGAAAAATTTTATAATTTGTATAGTATAAAAATTTTTAATGATTAAATATTACTGGACTTAGGTTTTGATCCTCTTTTATCTTAATATGTTTTATAAAAATTAATTTTATTTTAATTTAAATATTTATTTATTAGTTATAAAAAATACGAATAGCGATAAAAAATAATTAGGATTAATATATAATATATATAAAAATGTTTCACGTGAAACATTTTTATATAAAATATAGTTTGTTATAAAAATTAATTATGCTATAATTATATAATAGTTTTTAAGATTTTATAAAAAAATCTATAATTTTAAAGGATATGATTTTTTGTCTAGATCTAAACATGTATTACATATATATTAATTTAATATCGCAAAATAATTTTTTTGAGTAACTAAACCAATGATAGCTAAGGAGTGAGTTTTGATGGCAAAAATAATTGCAGTAGCAAATCAAAAGGGTGGAGTTGGCAAAACAACTACTGCAGTAAACTTAAGTTCCTGCCTGGCATATAAGGGTAAAAAAGTACTTCTTATTGATATTGATCCTCAAGGAAATTCTACCAGTGGCTTAGGAGTGGATAAGAAAAAAATCAATAAATCAGCCTATGATGTTCTAATTAATGATGTAGATATTAGTGAAACATTTGTTTCAACACCTATAGAAAATCTTTTATTGTGCCCTTCAAATATTCAATTGGCAGGTGCTGAAGTTGAACTTGTATCAACTATTTCCAGAGAAACCCGTTTAAAAAACTCACTCGATAATATAAAGGAAAATTTCGATTTTATTATTATAGATTGCCCACCATCCTTAGGATTACTCACATTAAATTCTTTGACAGCAGCAAATACAATACTTGTGCCTATTCAATGCGAATATTATGCTTTAGAAGGATTAAGCCAGCTCATGGAAACTGTAAAGTTAGTTCAGAAACACTTGAATAAGGAATTAGATGTTGAAGGAGTAGTATTGACAATGTTTGATGCTAGAACCAATTTGTCAATACAAGTGGTAGAAGAAGTAAAAAAATATTTTAAAAATAAAGTGTATAGAACTGTTATACCAAGAAACGTAAGATTAAGTGAAGCACCTAGTTATGGATTACCTATAATACTGTATGATCCGAAATCTAAAGGAGCTGAATGTTATCTTGATTTAGCCGATGAGGTTATAGAATATTCTGAGGAGGAAAATTTAGTATGAGTAAAAAAGGCTTAGGTAAAGGATTAGGTGCACTTATTTCTACAGCTAATGAAGAAATACAATCTGGTGGAGTTATTGAATTAAAGATAAATGAAATCGAGCCGACAGTTGGCCAACCAAGGAAGAAGTTTGATGATGAAAAATTAATGCAGTTATCCGAATCAATAAAAGAACACGGAATTGTGCAACCTATAATTGTTAGAAAAGAAGATAATACTTATAAGATTGTTGCTGGTGAAAGAAGATGGAGAGCAGCAAGATTAGCAGGTTTGACAAGTGTACCGGTAATTGTTAAAGAACTTTCAAACAGACAAGTTATGGAAATGGCTTTGATAGAAAATATTCAAAGAGAAGATTTAAATCCAATAGAAGAAGCAGAGGCTTATGAAAGATTGCTTAATGAATATAATATGACACAAGAAGAATTGTCAAAATCAATTGGGAAAAACAGATCAACAATTGCAAATATAATAAGACTTTTATATTTATGCGATAAAGTAAAGGAACATCTAATCAATGGTGAGATAAGCAGCGGGCACGCAAGAGCAATTCTTGCATTGGATGATATAGAATTGCAAGAAAAAGTATGTAAAGAAATTATTGAAAAATCGCTTAGTGTAAGAGAAACTGAAAAATTGGTAAAAAGGATACAAAAGGGCGGTGAAAAAGTAGAGAAAGTAAAAAATGAAGATGAGAATATTCAAAAAATTGAAGATGATCTTGAAAAGATTTTAGGTACAAAAGTTAAGCTGTTTAACAAAAATAAAAAGGGAAAAATAATGATTGAATATTATTCTAACGAAGATTTGGAGAGGATATTGGAATTATTTAAAAAAATGGAAAAATAAGTAACCTTATATTTTTAGTTTTAAGACGTCTTTTTTGGTTAAGGAATGTAATTATATTTCTGGATATAAACAACTCTTAAAAACGATTTTAAGGTTAAATAAATAAAATGATAAAAATTAGATGAAATAAATTTATAAATCACATTAATAAAAAATAATAAATTGTTTCACGTGAAACAATTTATTATATTTGAAATTAAATATTGATAAAGGAGTAATGTATGTTAAAAGCAATGGATGAAATAATTAATAACTTAGAAAATCTCAGTATTTATTTAATACTGGTAAATACTATATTGACATTAGTTTTAATGATTGTGCTTGTTTCCACAAAATCAAAATTAAAAAAATTAAATAACAGATATAAAAAATTTTTTAAGAATTCTGATGATTTAAATGTTGAAAGATTAGTAGAAGAGAATATTGATTTATGCAATGAAATATTAAATAAGAATAAAGATATAGAAAGCAAAATTAATTATATTGAAAGAAATATGCTTCAATGTGTACAAAAAGTTGGAATAGTTCGATATAATGCTTTTGATGATGTTGGCAGTAATTTAAGTTTTGCAATTGCATTGCTTGATGGAAATGATAATGGTATTGTTTTAAATGGAATATATTCAAGAGAGTCAACTACAACCTATGCAAAATCAATAATAAACGGTCAATCTAAGTATCCACTGTCAGCTGAGGAAATTCAGGCAATTGATATTGCAAAGAAAAGTAAAATTTATTAAAAATATAGAATGTGTTTGTTGATAAGAGAATGATTAATTAGTAATTACTTTTGTGGAAGATACATTAATAAAAATTATAATTAATATCGAAATTAAAGAACTTTATTAAATAATAGATTATTGATAACTTTTTCTTAATTTTTAAATGAAAGTTATTAAAACATGCTAATAGAATTTTGATTTTTAATTACTATGGTATAATCATTCATGCTTTAAAAAAAAGAAAGTTTATTATAAAAAATTTTACTCAAGGACAAAAATAAAAGTTTGAATTATATTAACTCAAATGCTTAATATGAATATATATTTCATCAGGCATATCCTTTGGGAGTGTTGTAAACTATGAATAATAATGATAAAAAAACAGTATGGGTTTATGCTGTTATATTGTTTACAAGCGCATTTATTGTATTGCTTATAACAGCATATAGCCAGATAAAAGTAAATAAAAATATTGATGAAGTGAGAAATAAATTGGGCAGTACAGAAAGAGAAAAAAGTAATTTTCAGATGAGCCTAAGTTCTGCACTTGCTGAAAATAAAAAATTAAATGAAAAAATTCAAGCGTTAGAAAAGGAAATAGAGAATTTTAAAATATCAGAGGAGAAATTAGAAAAAGAATTAAAAGATTTTCGAAATGAAAATTCATTGAAGTTTGAAAATTATGAAAAACTTATTAAAGCAAATATATGTTATTATGATGGAGATATAAAAAGCTGTGCATTAATTTTAACTAGAGAAATCAATAAAAATTATTTAGAAAGCGATGCAATGCAACTTTATCAAAAACTATTGGATATAACTATTAGAAAGGCTGCACAGGAATTCTATTATGATGGATACGAATACTATAAAAATAAAGATTATGATAAAGCTATAGAAAGTCTAAAAAATTCATTAAGCTTAGTGGACAATGAATACTATTCGGACGATTGCTATTACTTTATTGGGTACTCATACTTTAGGAAGGGTAATTTAAACTCGGCAAAAGAAGCAATGAACACTTTACTTGAAAAATATCCTGACAGCACTTATAAAAAAGATGTTGAAATGTTTTTGAAAGCAAATTTTAATTAGTAGTCTTATATTACATAAATAAAATATTGTAGTACATAATTGTTTTTAATTAGTAAAGGTAAAGATTATATTTAAATATTATAAAGTGCAAACGTATACGGTTGAAATGATACTTTTTTATAGTATAATTATTTTTAAATAATATCCAAGATATCGAAATGTATTGCCTGTATCGTTACATAGAATTTAAATATTTGATTGAAATGATTGATTATATAAACATTTTATTACTGATTATATTTTATGATAAAAAATATTAAAAAAATAAACTTATAAGGAGAAGCAATTATGATAGATATTAAGTTAATAAGAAGTAACCCTGAAATTTTAAAAAAAGCATTGTTAAAAAGAAAAGAAAACTTTGATGTAGATCAGGTTTTAAGCCTTGATGAAAAAAGAAGACAAATTTTATATGAAGTTGAGCAACTTAAGAATAAGCAAAATACAGCATCCAAGATGATACCTGCTTATAAAAAAGAGGGAAAAGATGTTACAGAACTTATGGAAGAAATGAAGAGTTTATCGGATAAGATAAAAACTCTTGATATGCAAGTAAGAGAAATTGATGAGGAATTAAATAAACTTCTATTGACAATACCTAACATACCAAATAGCACAGTTCCCGATGGAGATAGTGACGAAGACAATGTAGAAATAAGAAGATGGGGAGAGCCAAGGAAATTTGATTTTGAACAAAAAGCCCATTGGGAAATAGGAGAAAAATTAGGTATTCTAGATTTTTCAACCGCTTCAAAAGTTACCGGAGCTAGATTCACATTCTATAAGGGCTTAGGAGCTAGACTTGAAAGAGCATTGATGAATTTCATGCTTGATTTGCATACAAGTAAACATGGCTATATTGAAGTTTTTCCACCTTTCATGGTTCACAGGAATAGTATGATAGGAACAGGTCAACTTCCTAAATTTGAGGAGGATGCCTTTAAAGTTGCAAATACTGACTATTTCTTAATACCTACGGCTGAAGTTCCTGTTACCAATATGTACAGAGAACAAATTTTAGATGTAAAGGACTTACCGATTAAGCATGTTGCTTATTCTGCATGTTTCAGAGCAGAAGCTGGAGCTGCAGGCAGAGATACCAGAGGTCTTATTAGACAACATCAATTTAACAAAGTAGAGTTGGTAAAGTTTACTACACCTGAAACTTCATATGAAGAGCTGGAATCATTAACAAGGGATGCTGAAGAAGTTTTGCAATTATTAGGAATACCTTACAGAGTGGTTAAGATATGTGTAGGAGATCTTGGTTTTACAGCAGCTATGAAATATGATATTGAGGTATGGATGCCAAGTTATAATAGATATGTGGAAATTTCATCATGCAGCAATTTTGAAGATTTCCAGGCAAGAAGAGCTGGTATTAAGTTTAGAAGAAGTGCAAATGATAAACCTGAATTTGTACACACATTAAACGGATCCGGAGTTGCTATAGGAAGAACAACTGCATGTATCTTAGAAAATTATCAGCAGGAAGACGGATCGGTTGTTGTACCGGAAGCCCTTTTAAAATATATGAACGGTGTGGATGTTATTAAGTAGTTATTTTCGTATGTATTTCCGATAATAAAAAAATCATATAATATAAAATGTTAACTTGAAGCTTCTAATTAAGGTCAAAATCTTTTGACCTTAATTAGATTTACTTTATTTATAATCAATTGTGTAAACACAATATAATTTATATTCGAATTGAGTTTATTTTTATTAGTATTATATAAATTAATTGAAGATAGGTTAATTATAAGAGTAAAAATAAGGAATAATATTTATATAAATCTTAAAAAGTAATCAAAAATATATTTTAATTTCCATATTATGTACAAAGATTAAAACTAGAAAAAAATCATTTAAATTACCTAAAATAGGTTAAATATAAGTATTGACAAATAGGTGCTGCCATGTTATATTATTTGTTGTCACAAGAAATGGAGAGATGGTCGAGTTGGTTTAAGGCACCGGTCTTGAAAACCGGCGTAGGTGTGAGCCTACCGTGAGTTCGAATCTCACTCTCTCCGCCAATGTTGTGAAACCTCTAATAAATAGAGGTTTCAAGTTTGGAGAAGTACCCAAGCAGGTCGAAGGGGACGGTTTGCTAAACCGTTAGGTCGGGTAACCGGCGCGAGGGTTCGAATCCCTCCTTCTCCGCCATAAAAAATAAAAACCCTTGTATAAAAAGGGTTTTTATTTTTTTAAATAACTATAAACATTCATATTTCAATTAATTTTAATAAAAATCAATTTTAGGATAATATTAATTCCTAAGATAGCTTTTTTGCCCTTATTTTTAAAGTAGATTTTACTTTTCTGATATCTTTTCCGCTATTTTTGGAAACTCTATAATAACTGTAAACGGCAGGAATAAAGAATAATTGAAATAAAACCATAGTATATATATAATTATAAGGCTCAGATAATTTCGATGATGTAAATTTTAAAACTAATCCTATAAGTACGTTACCTATTGATCTACCTAATCCGTTTATAAGATTGGCAATACTGAATGCGGTTGCTCTGTGTTCCGGAAGATTTATATCAGTCAAAAGGGCCAGCCAGTTCGGTGTGTTTGCAGACTGAGCAGCAGTTGCACACACTGCCAATATAAACATTAAAAGTATCCAGGGATTTGTAAAAAATTGCTTTACAAGGGAAATTAAAATTAAAAAAGGTTCATTGGAAGCAGGAAGTTTAAGGTTGTCCATTGGTAACAAAAACATAAGTACATATAGGGGAATAGCGGCAAGGATAAGGCTGCCGGTCAAAAGAGCCCTCCCTCTGTAAGTCTTCTTTTGAATTTTATCTCCCAAGTAACCGAAATATGTAGATGACAAACCTCCCATTTGAAGAAGTCCATAAAAGTAACCTGCAGCTATTGCTGCTGTGTCTGCATTTATACCCTCTGCTCGAATTTTGGATGCATAAAGCGTAGGAAGCCATATAAGGGTGCCGATTGTAATCTGCATAAAGAAACCTTGCATCATAAGCCACTTATTACTCTTTTTTGCAGCAATTTCAGGTATATGACTCAACTTAATGGAATAATTATATTTTATTCCTTCTTTGTGAAGATCTTTTAATTCCGGTTCGGTAGATCCTTTTTCAGGTTCTTTCATGATTAGATATGATAAGATGAAAATAAAGTCAATTATTGAAATTATGATAAAAGGCTTTCTCCATGTTGAGTGTGTGGATATAATTGGTGCAATAATAGCTCCGGCAATGCCTCCAAATCCTTGAGATAAACCCCATAAGCTCAATAAAGTACCCAAATGCTTTTTAGGAATAAAGTCAGTTAACACGCTATATCCGATAGAACCTATGCAGCCAAGACCTATACCGGTAAAAATCTGATATAATAACAATTGAAAATAATTTTGACTGAAAGCTGTTAAAAAAGTAGAAACAGTAAATATAAATGTTCCTATAATTATTAATGGTTTTCTTTTCCCCTTGTCAGCCATATATCCCCAGAAAATTGATGATATAGCTGAAAAAAATATAGTAACTGCTGATATAACGCCCATTGCAGAAACATTTATGTTCAAATCTTCTGAAATAGAAGAAAATAAAGGCGGAAATAAACCTAATACCGCATTGTCCAATGAAGCTGACAAAATAAGAATTGTTAGTGTCAAAATAGTGTTAATTTTAGTCGTTTTCTTCATCATTGTATATAAAATTACCTTACCCTTTCTTAATCTTAAATTAATAGAAATTTATAACAGTAATTGTTTATCATTATAACATAAAAATGAAAATAGAAAATTAAGAATATATAATAATGTTATAAACAAATAATTAACACTAAAGAGCTTAACTTAGATTTATATATTTTTAAGGTTAAATAAGACATTTTATAATTTAATTATTTTTTATAAATATTATACCGGTTATATATAAAATTATATTGAAAAACTTCTTTGCACGAATAATTGAATTTTTATTTCCTAATATAAAATTCTAAAATATTAATTAAATAAAAAAGAAACTGCAAAAGTGCAGTTTCTGCAATTAATTAGAATTTAGCTGTGTCTATGGTAGAGTTGTATAACCCATTAAAAATTTATCAACTTCACGAGCAGCACCTCGTCCTTCATTAATAGCCCATACAACTAAACTCTGTCCACGCCGCATATCTCCGGCAGCAAATACACCTTCAACATTAGTTTTAAAACTTCCATACAGAGCTTTAGCATTAGATCTCTCATCCTGTTCTATACCCAGCTGCTTTAATACTGTTTCTTCAGGACCTAAGAATCCTAAACATAAGAGAACGAGATCTGCTTTCCAAACTTTTTCAGTACCCTCAATTTCCACAGGAATTAAGCGTCCTGAACTGTCTTTTTTCCATTCTATATTTACAGTATGAACCTCTTTTATATTGCCGTTTTCATCTCCGACAAACTTCTTAGTAGTAATGCAGTAAATTCTAGGGTCATCACCGTAAATAGCAGATGCTTCCTCCTGGCCATAGTCAATCTTTAAAACTTTTGGCCATTGGGGCCAAGGATTGTTTGTCTGTCTTGCAGACGGAGGTTTAGGGAGAATTTCAAATTGTACAACACTTTTACATCCATGCCTTATTGAGGTAGCGACACAGTCAGTACCTGTATCTCCTCCGCCAATTACAATAACATTTTTTCCTTTAGCAGAAATGTAATTTGAATCGGCATGCTTTGAGTCAAGAAGACTTTTAGTATTAGCACGCAAGAAATCCATGGCAAAATATATACCGTTAAGGCTTCTTCCTTCAATATTCAAGTCCCTTGGTTTTGTAGCACCTCCGCATAAAACTACAGCATCATAATTTTTTAAAAGTTCTTCGGCGGATATATCTACGCCTACCTCTGTATTGGTTATAAATTTGATACCTTCTTTTTCGAGAATATCAACTCTTCTTTGGACAATGCTTTTGTCCAGTTTCATGTTAGGAATACCATACATAAGTAATCCGCCTATCCTATCAGCTCTTTCATATACTGTAACACTGTGTCCTACGGAATTTAACTGATCAGCGCAGGCAAGTCCCGACGGACCGGATCCTACTATTGCCACTTTTTTACCGGTTCTTACTTTTGGCGGTTTTGGAACTATCCATCCTTCTTCAAAAGCTTTATCGATTATTGCCCGTTCATTTAACTTTATTGTTACCTGAGGATCATTTATTCCAACAGTACAGGCACCTTCACAAGGCGCAGGACAAACTCTGCCTGTAAATTCAGGAAAATTATTGGTTTTAAGAAGCCTTTTTACTGCTTCTTTCCACAATCCTTTATATATGAGGTCATTCCATTCTGGAATAAGATTGTGTATGGGACAACCTGATGCCATACCATTTATTAAAAAACCCGAATGGCAAAAAGGTATACCGCAATCCATACACCTGGCTGCCTGAATTCGTTGTTTTTCTTCAGGAAAACTTTGAAGAAATTCATTCCAATCCCCAATTCTCTCAAGGAGAGGACGATCTGGTGGCAATTCTCGCTTATATTCCATAAATCCAGTTGGTTTACCCATTGTAATTCCTCCATTCCTAATTCCCGCTGACACGGGCAAGATCTTTGTGATTTGCATCAAAAGCTGCCATTAATGCTTCATCGCCAGTAATACCTTGTTCGGAAACTTGTTTTATAGCTTGAAGCATTCTCTTGTAATCAACAGGCATTACTTTGACAAATTTATCAATCATTTTACTCCAGTTATCCAGGACTCTTTTTGCCACATCACTGTTTGTATAATCATAGTGCTTTTGAATCATTGATTTTATTTTGTTAGCCTCTTCATTATCAGAAATTCTTTCTAGTCCTACCATTTCTTTATTGCATTTATTACTGAAATCTCCTTCTTCATCGAGTACATAAGCTATTCCACCGGACATTCCGGCTGCAAAATTTCTTCCGGTTTTACCTAATATAACAACTGTTCCACCTGTCATGTATTCACATCCGTGGTCACCCACACCTTCTACAACTGCATCAACTCCACTGTTTCTTACACAAAATCTTTCACCGGCAATTCCACGGATATACGCTTCACCGCTTGTGGCACCATAAAATGCAACGTTTCCGGTAATGATATTTTCATCAGGTTTAAAGGAAGATGATTTTGGAGGATAAACGATAATTTTACCTCCTGACAATCCTTTACCCAAATAGTCGTTAGTGTCACCTTCCAAAGTCAATGTTATTCCTTTAGGAACAAAGGCACCAAAACTTTGACCGGCAGATCCTTGGAAGTGAAGGCTTATTGTGTCTTCAGGAAGACCTTCTGCACCATATTTTTTTGTTACTTCACTGCCAAGTATGGTTCCTACAGCGCGGTTTATATTTCTAATCGGAAGTATGGCTCTTACTTTTTTCTTTTCAGATAAAGCAGGTTCACATATACGTAAAAGCTCTGACATATCAAGAGTTTTTTCAAGTTCATGGTCCTGGCTTTCAGTACAATACATTACTGCACCTTCAGATAATTTAGGACTGTATAAAATTTTAGACAGATCAATCCCCTTTATTTTCCAGTGACTTATTGCAGTAGAAGGTTCTAAAGCATCTGTTCTTCCGATCATCTCATTTACAGTTCTAAAGCCTAGCTGTGCCATTATTTCACGTAATTCCTGAGCTACAAACCTGAAATAATTTACAACATATTCAGGTTTTCCTGAGAACTTCTTTCTAAGTTCAGGGTTCTGGGTTGCAATTCCCACAGGACAAGTATCAAGATTACAAACTCTCATCATGACGCAACCCATGACTACTAATGGAGCGGTTGCAAAACCAAATTCTTCAGCACCTAATAATGCTGCTATAGTCACATCTCTTCCCGTAAGGAGTTTACCGTCAGTTTCTACGACGATACGGCTTCTTAAGTTGTTTAAAAGTAAAGTTTGATGTGTTTCTGCCAGTCCCAATTCCCATGGAAGTCCGGCATGTTTTATACTTGTACGGGGAGATGCGCCGGTACCACCGTCATAACCGCTTATCAATACGACATTAGCTTTTCCTTTAGCAACTCCAGCGGCAATTGTTCCAACACCTACTTCAGATACAAGTTTTACATTTATTCTGGCATCTCTGTTTGCATTTTTAAGGTCATATATAAGTTCTGCCAAATCTTCAATAGAGTAAATGTCATGATGAGGAGGGGGGGATATCAAACCTACACCGGGGGTTGATCCTCTTACCTTGGCAATCCAGGGATACACTTTACGCCCCGGTAATTGTCCTCCTTCTCCGGGTTTTGCACCCTGGGCAATTTTTATTTGAATTTCCTTTGCATTAACAAGATAATGGCTTGTAACTCCAAATCTTCCTGAAGCTACTTGCTTAATGGCACTACATCTGGAATCACCGTTTTTATCAGGTATAAATCTGGCAGGGTCTTCACCGCCTTCACCGGTATTGCTTTTGCCGCCTAAGCGGTTCATAGCTATAGCCAAACATTCGTGGGCTTCCTGGCTTATTGAACCATAGGACATGGCACCGGTTTTAAATCTCCTGCAAATAGATTCAACCGATTCAACTTCTTCTATTGGTATTGGTTTGCGGGGTTTGAAGTTCAAAAGTCCCCTTATTGTGCACAATCTTTGAGATTGATTGTTTATTAGTCTGGAGAATTCCTTAAATTCATCGTAATTTCCGGTTCTGCAGGCATTTTGCAGCTTATGGATAGTTTCCGGATTATACATATGGTATTCTCCATCGCTGCGCCATTTATTAACACCGCCGGAATCTAACGACAATTCTTTTATTCGCTCATCAAAAGCTGCAACATGTCTTAATCTTACTTCCTCTGCCACTTCATCAATTCCTAGTCCTCCAATTCTGCTTGCAGTTGATGTGAAATATTTGTTTACAAAATCTTCCGAAAGACCTATTGCTTCAAATATTTGGGCAGCTTGGTAACTTTGTATGGTTGAAATACCCATTTTTGAAAGAACCTTAACTATACCTTTTTTGCATGCCTTCAAATAATTTTGAGCAGCCTTTTCATAACTGATATTTGGGAGTAAACCCTGTTTAATCATATTATCAATAGACTCCAATGCGAGGTAAGGATTAATTGCTGATGCACCATAACCTATAAGCAGGCAAAAATGATGTACTTCTCTGGGTTCTCCCGACTCTAATACAATACTTACCAATGTCCTTGTACCTTTGCGTATAAGGTGGTGATGCAGTCCTGATACAGCTAATAGAGCAGGTATTGCTGCATTGTCTGCGTTTACACCTCTATCGGAAAGTATCAATATATTAGCACCTTCTGCAATCGCGGAATCTGCATTGGCGAACAAATTCTCCATAGCTTTTTCAAGAGATTTACCGCCTTCTTTTACATTATACAGTATTGGCAGGGTAACAGACTTAAACCCTTCTTTGTCAATATGACGCAACTTTTCAAGCTGATAGTTGTCTATAACAGGATTTTTTATTTTTATCTGTCTGCAGCTTTCCGGGACAGGGTTGATTAGATTTCCTTCCGATCCCATCATTGTTTCAGTACTTGTAATAATTTCCTCTCTGATTGCATCAATGGGTGGATTTGTAACCTGGGCAAAAAGCTGCTTAAAATAGTTGTACAATAACTGAGGCTTATCAGACAATACGGCCAAAGGTATATCTGTACCCATTGCACCAACTGGATCTATGCCTTCCTTAGCCATTGGGAGTATAGTTGTGTTAATATCTTCCGTAGTATAACCGAAAGCCTTTTGCCTTAAAAGCAATGTTTCGTGGTCTGTCTCGTAAGCACAAGATGTTTGCGGTAAGTTCTCAAGGTCTAACAAATGTTGATTCAGCCACTCGCGATAAGGATGTTGAGAAGCAATAGAGTGCTTAATCTCATCATCGGTTATGATTCTTCCCTCGTTAGTGTCTATAAGCAACATTTTTCCAGGATGAAGTCTTTCCTTGCATATTACATTTTCAGGAGGAATATCTAAGACTCCAACTTCTGATGCCAATATTACAAGATCGTCTTTAGTAACGTAATAACGTGCAGGTCTAAGACCGTTTCTATCTAAAACGGCGCCCACTTTTGAACCATCGGTAAAAGCTATTGCAGCAGGACCGTCCCAAGGTTCCATTAAACAACTGTGAAATTCATAAAATGCCTTTTTATCATCATTCATGCTTTCGTGGTTTGACCAAGGTTCAGGAATCATCATCATAATGGCATGAGGAAGAGAACGTCCCGAAAGCACTAAAAACTCAAGGCAGTTATCAAACATTGCAGAGTCGCTTCCGTTTGGATTTATTATTGGAAGTATTTTTTCTATATCTTCTCCGAAATGCTGAGATTCCAACAATGCCTGTCTGGCATTCATCCAATTTACATTACCTCTTAAAGTATTTATTTCCCCGTTATGAATAATATAACGGTTTGGGTGTGCCCTTTCCCAGCTGGGAAAAGTGTTTGTGCTATATCTTGAATGTACAAGGGCAAGAGCAGATTCCACATCAGTATCAGAAAGCTCAGTATAAAATTCTTCAACCTGATGGGAAGTCAGCATGCCTTTGTATACAATAGTTCTTGATGATAAGCTTGAGAAATAAACATATTCATTATTGTCTAGAGCATATTTTTCAATCCGCTTTCTTATAACATACAGTTTTCTTTCAAAAGCTATGCCTCCATCAAAGCTGTTGCTTTTTTCTATGAAAAGCTGCCTTATAAAAGGCTTTGCCGATAAAGCAGTACTTCCCAGTGAACTGTCATTTAGTTGTAAATCCCTCCAGCCTAAAACTTTTTGCCCTTCTTCAGTAATTATGCTTTCGATGTAATTTTCCATTCCTTTTCGTCTATTTTCATCATTAGGTAGGAAAACCATTCCTACTGCATAATTTCCGGGCTCAGGCAGTTTAATATCTTTTTTTAGCAATTCTCTGGAGAAAAACTTATGGGGTATTTGAATTAAAATTCCCGCACCGTCACCGGTATTTGATTCCGAACCGCTTGCGCCACGGTGATTTAGGTTTATAAGAATTGTTAAAGCTTGTTTAACAATTTCGTGGGATTTTTTACCCTTTATATTAACAACAAAACCAATTCCACAGGCGTCATGTTCGAATTGCGGGTCATACATACCTTGTTTAGGAGGCAATCCATAGTTATTCATAGTTATACACCCTTTCCATAAACACGTTTTTTATATCAAAATGAAATTTATTAATTACAAACTTGCAAAAGTAAATACGGTGCAAAAAAAGCGTACACAAAAGGAAGCAAATTTTCTCGCCATTGAGTACGCTTCTAGGTCTAAAAATTTAGCATCATTGCTATATTTGTGGACAAAAATCCATTTTAATATATTTTGTTTTTCTTTATTATAACATAGACATATAATTAAATTCAATAAAAATTATAAAAAAATTTTTAAAAAATGCAATTTAAGATTTTATATCTTGCAAAAAAAAGTAAAACAAAAGGTAAAATTAATACTGTACTCCATATTATGACTTTATTGATTGTATTTAGCATATATCTGATATTTGATTTTTAACGGAAACAAATTTCGGACATGGAGATAGGGTTTGATTTTTATGTATAAAATCATCTTTATAACATATTTAAATCCTGTTAAAGGAGTAAGAATAATAAGATTTGTAATGCATGAGCTGTCTCTTATCTTAGAAATCTATTGTAATTAGTGGTTAGAATTACAATTAAACTTATAACATTGACCAAAGTTTTGATAGTTGTATTTAGAAAAGAAGTCTGGTTTTCCGAATTGGAAGAATCTTCTTTATTTTTTTTGATATTTTCTAATACGTAATGAATCCAATAGACAATTATAAAAACTGTTGCTATTTTATAAATGAATTTACTTATAAAAAAGCAGCTATAAACAAAGTATAAAATAAAAATCATAGCTTTAACAGTTTCTAAACCTAATTTAATTTTATTAAAATCCAGACTAATAGAATCCTTAAGCTCTTCTATTAAATCTTCCGTTTCTTCATCATCTTCAATAAAATCAGGTAAAAAAGGACCTAGAATATTTTTTATTGAAGAAAAAGCAATAATCAGAGATAAAATTATAAAAAAAACTGTATCATCTGATGCTATATAAATAATAGGTACAATTATTATCATTACAAGTAAAAGCAAAAAACTTTCCAATTGCATTTCAAACTCCTGAATTAATATATTTTAAAATTAAAGATGAATAAAGCTGCCTATAATATATTAGCAGCTTTATTTTTTCATTACAACATATTATTAAAAAACTTATAAAATTTAATTGGCAGCAAAGTTTACTGTCAAAGCATTATAAATGATAACAGACATTTCACCGCGGGTTAATGGCTGGTTAGGAGAAAGGGACAAATTTTTGTTAAGATTGAGTTCAGACCCTTTATTAACCACATTGTCAGGCCATTTCCCTTTCAAACTTTTTTCATAGCCTAAGGCTCTTATAACTACGGCTAATGCCTCGGCATAAGTTACATCCTTATCCGGAGCTATAGTATTGTCAGGATATCCTGTAACAAGTTCATATTTAAGAGCAAGACCAATATTATTATAAGCCCAGTGGTTTTTCTTCAAATCCTTAAAAGTAATTTTTGTGTTTTCTAAATTTGTATCTTTGTCATATCCCATCATTTTTACAACCAGAGTAATAAACTCGCTTCTTTTAATTTTGTTATCAAGCCTGAGAGTTCCATCCTCATACCCTTTCATTATTCCAAGATCGACTAAAGTATTTGCATTTTGCTCAATTACGGATTCACTGGAGGATGCAGCATAAGGAATATTTATGTTTGCTATTAATGAGAAGATTACAGTTAAAATGATAATAAAAACTAATTGCTTTTTCATTTGTATATGTAGCACCCCTTATTACTAATTAATTTTATATTTGTTAATAAAATTATTGCATATTTTTCGGTACAACGTATAAGCGACTAATGCAAATTATTATTAAATTAATTTTAAAAGCATTGATATAAATATTATCGAGTACAATTCAATTATACACTATGAAAAATAATATAAATATTAAAAAAAAGTTACATTTTAATAAATGTATAAAATGTTATGCAATAACTAATTATATTTATAAAGAATGAAGTAACACTTTAAATTTTGTTAATGTTATTTCAAATAAGCTTATAATTGCTATTTCAAAGGTTTGCCTTATAAATCTGAAGTATACAATTGTGATGTTGTTTTGAAGCCCAAAATAAAAGGATTTCAACTTAAAATAACATTGCTTTGAGATTTGCCAAACAAATTTATTGGTTATTTCATTTTGCTTTAATATACCTAATTTTAAGGAGGATAAAAAATGTCAAGAACAGTTGTAGCTATTTTTGATGATTATTCCCATGCTGAAAATGCCGCAAGACAAATAAAAGAAAAAGGACTTAGGACAGATGATATTTCTATTATTGTAAAAGATAGGGAAGATAATAGGGATACAAATGGAACAACAGGATTAAATATGAGTACAAGTCCAAAAGGTATTAATGACAATATATCTGATGGAGTAATATCAGGAGGCATACTTGGAGGACTTGCGGGATTGTTGATTGGTGCTGGAAGCATGGTAATTCCCGGATTGGGAATAATTGCTGCAGCGGGTCCAATTGCAGGATTATTATCAGGAGCGGTAACAGGAGGTATAGTTGGAGGTCTTGTTGACCTTGGAATTCCGGAAAGTAAAAGTCGTCAATACGAAACTGATATAAAAGCTGGAAAAATTCTTTTTAGCATGAAAGCAGACGATGATAAAGTTTCCTTCATTAGTTCAATATTAAAAAATAATGGAGCAGTAAGTGTAGATAGCTATTAGCATTCTTATAAAACTTCAGGAAAGACTTGTAAAAAATATTATTTTTATCAAGTTTAAAATTCTCAATCGTTAAATATAAATTGAGTTTGCAAATGGGAATATAAACAATTTTTTATACTTTGAAAATCAAAGAGACAGGAAAAACTCAAAGGCTTCCTTTACAGTATTACTGCTATAAAGGAAGCCTTTTTATAAAAAGTTTAATAATTATACTACATCGGCAATATCAATAGGTTGTGAATCAATAACTCCATCCGAATGAGAATTTACAGTATTATCGTTAGGCGATGCTGCTTCGCCCGGTGTAGCAGATGCAGAGGAAGTTGCTTTAGGAACTTTTTTCGTACCTACTTTAATAGTTTTGTCCAGAGTTTTATAGGTACTTCTGTGAATTTTTGTTTTACTCTGCACCTCTCCATTTATCTTAACAATCTTGTAAGTATCAATTACGTATCCTGTCATTCCATTGTCAACAACTACTTTTTGTCCCTCCGGAAGATTGGAATCATAAATATACTTAACGGGAGCAGGTGTTGAGCTTACCTGAACAGTAGTGAATTCAACTGTTTTATTGGGGTTTTCATTGGTACCTATGATTGTAAATACAACACGATTGTCGCTGGTAACCTTTCCTTGAATTTTTATTGGCATATTGGTGTTATTTCTAAACTTAAAATCGACGGAAGAAGCATAATCTACCGCTGCATCCAGCCCAAAAGGAACGTAAGATACTGTGAACATATGATTGCTTCTGGATACTGTTTCTAAGTCTGCTTTTAGTGTTGAATTGTATAAAGTTGTAGATACCTGGCAAATACCTCCGCCTATATCTTTGACTATTTTACCTCCCACATATGAATTCGCAGGCAAATACCCTCTGTCAGCTGTTCTTGGACCAACGACTTCATTGAACGAAAAAACATCACCCGGCAATAATATTGTTCCGTCTATTTTTGAAGTTGCCAGCTTCATATTTACTGCTCTATTAGCATTATTAACAGTATTCGTAGAAAAACTTGTACTTGCCGTTGAAAGAACATCTCTAAATAAATTAGCTTCAAATACAGAAGTTGTTATTTTAGGTTCAATGAATTTCACCGGAAGTACTTTTTCGGTATCATATTGATTTTCAATTTGCTTTATAATATTCGTCAATTCATCTTTCTCTATAGATCTTCCTCTGGAATGAGGAACTATGGAAATTTTTTTGTTATCATCTAATTTTGCTTTTGCATCAACAGGTTCAGCACAGATTTTATTATAAATTTCATCAACATTAATACTGCTTGGAGGAACTATTATTGTAGGAACATCATGTTCTAATTCGGTACATGACTTTACTGACTCCTCTATGGCTTTATAAATGTTGTCTGTATCAATTTGTTCACCGGGATGTCCTATACGTAATGTGACCTTTGAATCTTCTATAACTAAATCTGCTTCTTTTACAGGTTTTATTGTTTCATTATTGAAATCATCAATTATTTTTTTTAGAGTATTTTTATCATAAGAATAGTTCATTTCGATTATCTTACCATTTTTTTTGAGGCGGGATACTTCCATAAGTCTCTTAAATATATTGCCTTGCCTACCTGTGTTCATAACTTCGTCTATTGCCTTTTCTATGTCGTACTTTACACCAATTTCTGAAAATGTAAATTCTCTTACTTTATCCTTATATTTCAGGATAATTTTGTTATTATTAATTTTTTCAGAAAAATTAGCTGTCAAAAACGAATATAAATCGTTTTTTGACATTTTACTGACATTGTAATTATTGATATAAATTCCCTTATAAGTTTTGCTGTACGCCAAAGTAGAAATAGAATAAATAAGAAAAGATAAAATCGATAATGAGATTACCATTAACGTAAAAAGTATAAATATTTTTTTCGGTTTTTCTTTAAAGTTTTTCTTTACTATTTCAAGGTTTGCCATAACTACACTCCATTTTAATAAATTTGATTTATTTATAATAAATATTAGACTGTATATGTTTATAAAAAGTTCGTTGAAAGCTAATAATTATATTAGTTAGCTTAATTTTTTACAGTATATAATAATTATCTCAATATTAAAAGGAAAAAACAATATATTTTTCTATGTAAAAATGTAAACTTAAGTTTATATAACAATAAAATGCATAAAGAAGTAAAAAGAAAATCAATAATTCAATTGCTATTATATGTATAGATTGTATAATTTTTGCTTATACTTATAAAAAGAACATTTAGTTAACTTTAATTATATGTATATATTTAAAACTCTTTGAATTAATACATTGTGAAAATGAAAATATTTTTTCTAGTAAATTAAAAGTTATTATACCAATATTTTGCGACAAACATATATTGAAATAAGAAATGTTCAAAATTTATAGGTATAAGGTGATTTTATGAATTTGAATATTCAAAAACAGGAAAAATTGAAAGAACATAAAAGCTATATTTTTCAGAGAGTTTTTAACTTTCTAAATATTATCAAAAGCAATGAGTTCACGGAAAAAGATGCAATTGAAACCCAGAATCTTATAGAAAGCATAATAAAAGCTAAAAAGGAATGGATAGAAGCTAGTGAAGACTTTAATTATGCAGTGGACAAGGAAATGATTGACTATTTTACATATAAAATTAAAGCTTATGAAGCAAGATATGAGTATCTATTAAGAATTGCAAAGGAGAAAGGAATAAAATATGATGCAAAATTAACTAAAAAATAAATATGTTATATATTGATTTAAAGTATAAACCAATATATATGTGTTTAAATCTCATAAGTATAAATTTATTAAAGGTTGTTCTGAATACTGTACAAATTATGCTTTGCGAGAAATATCCTTTTTAAATAGCTATAGTATAAGTATTATGCAAATATATCCTTAAAAATCCCTTAAAAAATTAAAATATATACAGTTAATTATCATTATGTAATAAATTTTTTATATTTTTTATATATTTTTAATAGTAGTTATTACTATAAATATATATTGATTTTTATATATTATTCCGAATGAAAATAAACAGAGAGTGAAGTGATAATTTATGAACATAGAGTATAGTACTATTTTCTTGTATATAGCAGGAATAATATTTCTGTTTTTCCTTGGAAGAATATTTGCAGGACCTATGAAAGTAGTTGCAAGACTTATAGGTAGCTCAATATTAGGAGGTATAGTAATTTTTGTATTGAATCTGATAGGCAGTTTTTTTAATTTTTGTATTGCATTAAATTTTATCACATCCTTTATTGTAGGAACACTTGGGATACCCGGTATTTGTTTGATAATAGCACTGCAATATATTTTGAAAGCGTAAAATATTAATATATTTTCCTAAAAAATTTAAGGAGCTATGCAAAAATGTATGGCTTCTTGTTTTTTTATTTTATAGATGAGTACTTAGAAATAATTAAATAAAACCTTTTTGTTTCCAACAAATTTAGGCTTTGTTTTTTTAAAAAAAAGTGTTACAATAGATAAGTAAAAAACTTTGTTTATAATTTAACGAGAGAGATTGCTTGGGTTGTGTCATTATAATTTTGATGCTTCAAAGTTATGCCCTATAAGATTTTATTAATCTTATACCAGCATTTCTTCCAACTTTCATGTAGAAATAAGATAGTACAAAGCAGGATAAGAGTTTATCTTGTAATGTACTTTGTATACATTGTAATGTATACAGTATCTACAAGGAAGTAAAAAGCGAAAAAACGAAGTTCTAATAATAAAAAGGGGGAAGTGAAAAATGTCAAGACTTAAACAATCAATGGACGGTAATACAGCTGCTGCTCATGTGGCTTACGCTTTTACAGAAGTTGCTGCTATTTACCCCATTACACCGTCAAGTCCAATGGCTGATTGTGTTGATCAATGGTCCGCTGCTGGCAGAGAAAATATTTTCGGTAATCAAGTTAAAGTTGTTGAGCTTCAATCGGAAGCAGGTGCTGCAGGAACTGTTCACGGTTCTCTTGCTGCCGGTGCTTTAACATCAACATTTACAGCTTCACAGGGACTGCTTTTAATGATTCCAAATATGTATAAAATAGCTGGAGAATTGCTTCCGAGCGTATTTCACGTATCGGCACGTACTGTTGCTACACATGCTTTGAACATTTTTGGTGACCACAGCGATGTTTATGCTTGCCGCCAGACAGGATTTGCTATGTTGGCTGAGTCAAATCCTCAGGAAGTTATGGATTTAAGTGCAGTAGCACATCTTGCATCAATAGAGGGAAGAATACCTTTTATCAGTTTCTTTGACGGATTCCGTACATCCCATGAAATGCAAAAAATAGAAGTATGGGATTACGCTGATTTAAAAGAAATGTGCAATATGGATGCTGTAAAAGCTTTCCGTGACCGTGCATTGAATCCTGAGAATCCGAAGATGCGTGGATCCCATGAGAATGGAGATATATTCTTCCAGCATCGTGAAGCATGTAACGTTTATTATGACACATTGCCGGCTATTGTTGAAAAATACATGGCAATGGTTAATAAGAAAATTGGAACAAATTATGATCTCTTCAACTATTACGGAGCACCCGATGCTGACCGTGTTATTGTTGCAATGGGATCTTTCTGTGATGTAACTGAAGAAGTTGTAGATTACCTAAATGCCCATGGAGAAAAAGTTGGACTTATTAAAGTTCGTTTGTACCGTCCCTGGGTTTCTAGCAGTTTCTTAAAAGTGCTTCCTAAGACAGTTAAGAAAATTGCAGTTCTTGACCGTACGAAAGAACCGGGTGCATTGGGTGAACCATTATACTTAGATGTTTCATCTACAATCCGTGAGGCAGGTCTCAATGATGTAGTGGTTGTAAACGGACGTTATGGACTCGGATCAAAAGATACTCCTCCATCATCGGTATTTGCTGTTTACACCGAGCTTAAGAAGGATAATCCTAAGCCACGCTTTACAATAGGTATTGTAGACGATGTTACGCATTTGAGTTTGCCGGAAGTTAAACCAGCACCTATTACAGCTGCACCAGGTACAATAGAATGTAAATTCTGGGGTCTTGGCGGAGATGGTACTGTTGGTGCCAATAAAAACTCCACAAAGATCATCGGTGACCATACAGATAAATATATTCAGGCATATTTCCAATACGATTCAAAGAAAACCGGTGGAGTTACCATTTCTCATTTGAGATTCGGTGATAAGCCCATTAGAAGTCCTTATTATATAAATCAGGCTGATTTTGTTGCCTGTCACAATCCGTCCTATGTATTAAAGGGCTTCAAAATGGTTCAGGATGTTAAGCCGGGTGGAATTTTCCTTATCAACTGCCAGTGGTCTGATGAAGAATTATCCACCAAATTAAATGCTGAAACCAAGAAATATATTGCAGACAACAATATTCAGTTATATACAATAAATGCTATTGATATAGCTCTTGAAATAGGTATGGGTAAACGTACCAATACAATTCTTCAATCTGCATTCTTCAAACTGGCAAATATTATGCCTATTGAGGATGCCGTAAAATATATGAAAGAAGCAGCGAAGAAATCATACGGAAGTAAAGGCGATGCTGTTGTTGAAATGAATTATAAGGCAATAGATGCCGGAGTGAATGCACTTCATAAAGTAGAAGTTCCTGCTTCCTGGTCAAACCCTGAAGCTGATGCTCCTGCTCCGGAACTTAAAGGTCGTCCTGAAACAGTTAAATTGGTTAAAAATCTTATGAATCCGATAGCATTAATGGATGGCGACAGCCTTCCGGTATCAGCCTTCAAGGATAATCCTGACGGAGAGTTTGAGCATGGTGCTTCTGCTTATGAAAAACGTGCTATAGCTGTAACTGTTCCCGAGTGGGATCAGGAAAAATGTATTCAGTGTAACAGCTGTGCCTTTGTATGTTCCCATGCGACAATCCGTCCGTTTATGTTAAGTGAGGAAGAAATAAAAGCTGCTCCTTCAAATATCAAACTTGCCGATACCAAGCCTAAGGCCAGCGAATATAAATATACAATGAGTGTATCTCCTATGGATTGTATGGGCTGCGGAGAATGTATTACAGTATGTCCTAGGGATGCTATAAAGATGGTACCTCAAGAGTCTCAACTTCATGAGCAGCCTGTATTTGATTATTTGGTTGCAAATGTTAGCAAGAAACCTGGAGTACCTGCTGAAACTACGGTTAAAGGTTCCCAGTTCAACCAGCCGCTTCTTGAGTTCTCGGGAAGTTGTGCAGGATGTGCCGAAACGTCTTATGCGCGTTTGGTTACCCAGTTGTTTGGTGAGCAAATGTATATATCCAATGCGACAGGTTGTTCTTCCATCTGGGGAGGTCCTGCTGCAGCCAGTCCGTATACAGTAAATAAAGACTCCAAGATGGGTCCTGCCTGGGCTAACTCACTGTTTGAAGATAATGCAGAGCATGGATTCGGTATGTATTTAGGACAAAAAGTTATTCGTGAACAGGCAATTGCAAAACTTGAAAAGATAGCAGCTTCAGATAAAGCATCTGAAGAATTGAAGGCAGCTATTGCCAAATTCATGGAAACTAAGGATAATACAAAAGAAAATGCACCTGCAACCAAAGCATTGGTTGCTGAGCTTGAAAAAGCTGCTAATGCAGGATGTGAACTTTCTAAAGAAGTTCTTGATAAAAAGCAGTTCCTTGCAAAGAAATCCGTATGGATCTTTGGTGGTGACGGATGGGCTTATGATATAGGATTCGGTGGTCTTGACCATGTTATTGCTACCGGTGAAAATGTAAACATAATGGTATTTGATACAGAAATGTATTCAAATACAGGTGGACAGACATCTAAAGCTTCAACTTTAGGAGAAGTTTGTCAGTTTGCTGCTTCAGGAAAAGAAACTGCGAAAAAGAATCTTGCTGAAATAGCTATGAGTTATGGATATGTATATGTTGCACAAATTGCTCTTGGTGCTAACCCGGCTCAAGCTATAAAGGTTATTGCAGAAGCTGAAGCCTATAACGGACCTTCGTTAATTATTGCATATGCTCCTTGTGAACTTCATGGAGTAAAAGGTGGAATGAGACATTGCCAGGATGAAATGAAAAAAGCAGTTGCATCCGGTTACTGGAATCTCTTCTCCTACAATCCTGCTCTTAAAGCTGAAGGTAAGAATCCTCTTACTATATCTTCTAAACCTGGTGATGGAAGCTATCAGGAATTCTTAAGCAGTGAAACACGTTTTGCACGTCTGGCTCGTGCGTTCCCGGAACGTGCCGAAAAGCTGTTTAAAGAGTCCGAAAAAGCTGCTAAAGAGCGTTATGAGCGTTTAGTAAAACTGTCAGAACTCTATAATAATTGACAATAGAAATAAAAAACCGCACTAGCAATTATAGTGCGGTTTTTTTTCTTAATTAATTATTTAATTTTTGCTGTGAAAAATTTATTTTGGTCAATACTAATACGTAAATTATATATTTAGCCGATAAGTCTGTGAATTGATTTTGGTGCAACGGGTTGGTAAAAAAATACCCAAGATGCTGTGCTTGCAGAAAAAAGAGCGAGTGTAGTCAGAATAGCTGCAACTGCTTCAAAAAATTTTTTCATTTCAATTGTACCCCCCTAATTATAATTTTCTATATCTTTTGATATATTTATGATGCATTAATTTTCTAAATACTATAATGAAGTTCAAATAAACATAAATCTAAATTTTTAAAAAAATTTTGTATCTTCTGTAGACGAAATTAATTCTTCTTTTTGGGTATTGAAATAAATTCATATATTTCTGTATAAATTGTTTTTTAATATAAATAGTATTCCGGATATATATATGAAGATATAATTGTAAAACTTTTGCCGGAGCTGTGGCTTAAGTTTTTGCGAGCACTAGTAATTCTTATTTATTATCAAATGTGTCTTGAGTCTTTCTATTGCATCTTTTGCCTCTGTTATATTTTCTTCGTTTATGAGGTTGGAGATATACGTTATGTTCTGCAAAAATTCGTTAGTGTTCAGTTTATTTTTATTTTTGTAATAGTCGGTGGTATTTTTTACAGCTAAAGTTAATATGATGATTACAAACAAAATCAAATATATGTTAATTCTAATTAAAGAACCATCTATGGATAGGACTTCATTCGGATCACCGAAAATTACCATTTTAGTTAATAGAAAAGCTAAAAAAACTAATGTACTTACTGACAAAACATAGACAATAATTTGTATATAATATTCCTTTTTTTTGACATCCTTTCTTTCGAAATCAATTATCTTAATGCGGAATTTGTATGACAAAATTATTAATGCAAGCTGAAGCATACGTGTTGGCAGAGAAAGTAAAAATAAAAGGATTGTATTTGAATATATAAAGTCAATATTGCTTGCAATAAACGGTTGCGCAAAGGAAAGCCACAATACTTCCGTTATTACTTGTAAGGCAAGTCCAAATATTGAAGCAATAATTGATTCATAAAGTTTGAGTTTTAATAAGAATATAAAAAGCAAAGGTGTAATTAATATATATACCAATAAACTTTCTTCACCAGATACTCTATTATGAAAATATAAAGATAATGCTGCAGAGATTATAGCATATATTAAAATCCTTATTATATTTTTTTTGTTTTCACTAAAAAAAGAAAACTTTCCAACCGATAGGATGCTTAATATTCCAATTAAAAATGCCTCAGGAAGACTGATCAATAAAAATCCTAAATAAGAATTATTCATAATTAACACATCCTTATATTTAGTAATTATATAATTTATTTCCATGCATTTGTTTCATAAAGCAAATTGATTTTAAATCCATGTTTATTATTAAATTATTAATATAATATATTTTGATTGATTTAAAACTTAAAAACTGATTTATATTATATAGGTCCATAACTATTGACAAAAGAAAAATTATTTATATACGAAAATATAAAAAGTTTTATTTTATAGCTTTAATTTCATTTGCTATTGTTTCTATAAGGCTGTTTAGGGTATTTGTACTAATTCCCTTTATTTTGGCATCCATTGCTGCTTTTATGTATACCAGATTTTCTTTTTCAAGAACAAACTTTTTCACATCATCGGGTAAAAGTGAAAATTTTATATATTCATTATTTAACTGTTCATGAACTGATTTTAGTAAGTTTTTTCTATAGGCTTCTTTTTCTTTTTTTAGAGTTTCTTCAGTATTATGAATTAGCCAGAAATCAGTGCTTACTTGTGCGTATTTGCTTAGAATATTCAGTGTGCCGGGAAATGGCTGTATTTCTCCGTTAATATAACCTTTAATTTGACTAGGTTCTATCTGATATCCCGTTTTTTCATATATATCCTTTGACAGCTCTTCGATGCTCATACTACCCATTACCAGCTTAAGATTATTTGCAAAAATATGCATATCAAATTTTTTTGTAAGGCTATTATCATCGTTTAAATAACCGGCTTTTTTCATAAGTTCTTCATAGGGGTAGTTGTAAGCCTTCGATATTATTTTCAGCATTTCCGGCTTGGGGTTTGAGTCTTTGCCGGTTCTTGGATCTTTGCCTTTTTCCAATATGCTTAAATATGAATAACTAATGCCCATATTTTTTGCTGCTTGTCTTATTGACCAATTCTTACTTAACCTTATTTCCCGGAAAAGTTTTGCTAAGTCGCTCACTGAATCACCTTTAGTGCCTGTTTTTTCTTACAATAATATATAATTTTTTACACCAAATGTAAAGAAAAATAATAAAAAATTTTTTTTAATACTTGAGGTATTTGAAATAGGCTAATTGAATGGAAAAATTGATAAATTATTGCCGGGTAATATATTAATTTTGTAGCCATATATTGACATAGAGATATGTGTAAGCTAAACTATTATCCGGTAAGTATAATATTTTTTTAAACTTATTATGTTATTTTTAGTAAATATAGTATTATTAAGTAAGTTGAAAATATATAATAATTCAAAAATTGGTTTTGTATTTAATCTGACAATTTTTTAAATATAAATTCAATGTACGATTATATAAAAAATTTAATTATATATAAATTAGTTTTATATAAAAACTATA
Source organism: Acetivibrio clariflavus DSM 19732 (assembly GCF_000237085.1). Taxonomy (GTDB): domain Bacteria; phylum Bacillota; class Clostridia; order Acetivibrionales; family Acetivibrionaceae; genus Acetivibrio; species Acetivibrio clariflavus. The sequence continues at coordinate 34,065 of NC_016627.1, forward strand.
TTAGGGGTGAGTAATTAGTAATGATGCATGCGAAGAAAAAGCTTCTTAGCGAATTGGTCAAATTTATTGAAATATGCCAGGGAAATTTATTGAGCGGTAAAATTAATGGAGAAACCTATTCTTTACTCGCCGATGTGAAATTTGAATTTTTAAAAAATTTTTTGAAATCAGAAATCAGTAATTTAGATTTTGAAAAAGAATTTTCATATAGAATAAAGAGACTTTTTTTAATCAATAGTCTGATAAAAAGTTACTGTCTGCCATATGTAAATAAAGAGGTAAGATAAATAATAATTTATATTTACCGTATAAATAAAAAAACATAATTTATTATAAACCTTGATAAAGGATAAACAAACCTGAATCAAGGTTTTTATATTTTTATTTTGTGCATTGACAAATTTAAGAAATAAATTCTAGTAGCTAATTTATATGCATATATTTAGATAAATGGGCTGTACCAATAAAATGGAGGTCAAATTGCAATGAGTGATCTGCAAAAAGAAATATCCCAAGAATATGATTTTACGGTTAAAAACGTTATTCCCTTTAAAGATTTTTTTATTATCGATACTTCAGCCGGAAAAAAAGTTTTAAGAAAGCTAAATTTCTCTCAAGAGAGGATTTTGTTTATCCATGGTGCAAAAGAACATTTATTTAGAAATAATTTTTGCAATATTGATAGATTCATTTGTAATAAAAAAGGACTTCCATATGTAAATATCAATGGCAGCTATTATGCTGTAACCGAGTTGATACAAGGAAGGGAATGTGATTTTGGGGAAAGGGAGGATGTAATAAAAGCTTCTGTTGCTCTTGCACAACTGCATAATTCCTCAAGGGGGTATATTCCGCCAGAGAAAAGCCTAATTAAAGATGATTTGGGAAAGCTTCCCGCCCAGTTTTTTAAAAGGCTTGAAGAGATTAAGCGAGCAAAAAGAATAGCACAGAAGGAAAAAGGAAATCTTGACTATCTGATTTTACAATATATCGATTACTTTTATAGTTTGGGAGAAGAAGCTATAAATTTAATAAAAAAATCGAAGTACAAAGAATTGGTTGAAAAAACGCGGGAAGAAAGGCTGTTTTGTCACCATGACTATACTCACAGTAATATAATTATAGGTGATAAAGAAACATCGATAATAAACTTTAATTCCTGCTGTTTTGAATTAAAGGTATATGACCTGGCCAACCTGTTAAGGCGTAAAATGAGAAAATGCAACTGGGATATAAAAGAAGCAAAAGTTATTATTGATGCCTATAGATCAGTAGAGCCAATATCGGAGGATGAATTTTTTGTAATGAAAATAATGCTCCAATTTCCGCAAAAGTTTTGGAGAGTGGTAAATAAGTATTATAACAGCAGAAGAAGCTGGCGGGACAGAACTTTTGAAAGAAAGTTCAAAGAAGTTATAGACGAGATAAAATATCATAAGAAGTTTATTGATACATATGATTATTTGTATTGACAAAGAAGAATTCTGTTATGATTTATTTGTTTTGAAAATTGATAATAATTGCAGTTCTATAGATAACAATAATGTATTGAACGCGCAAAGGAATTTATATCAGGTTTGCGCGTTCAATTTATACAAGAATATCACTATTTATTTCATACTAAATTAGTAAAGAAGATAGTAAAGGTGCAATAAATTATATTTAAATGTTCTTGAGCAATTTATATAAATGCGTTAAATGATTTTATTAAAACAGGCCTTGTATAACACCCGATGAATCAATATCTATTTTTTCAGCTGCAGGAACTTTAGGTAATCCGGGCATAGTCATTATATCACCGGTTAATGCAACAATAAATCCGGCACCTGCAGAAATTTTTAACTCTTTAACGGTTATTTCAAAGCCTTCCGGTCTTCCCAGCAATGATGGGTTATCAGAGAGAGAATATTGGGTTTTGGCCATACATATTGGGAGTTTATCCAGCCCCATACTTTCAATTTTCTTAATCGTTTTGTCTACCTTTGATGAATATATAACCGACTTTGCACCATAGATTTCTTTTGCGATGATTTCTATTTTTTCTTTAATTGGCAAGTTTATATCATAAAGGGGTTTAAAGTTTGATACAGCAGTATCTAAAAGTTCAACAAGTTTTTCAGCAAGTTCCTTACCGCCTTCTCCGCCTTTTGAGAATACATCGGAGAAAGCTACATCAACATTCATGTTTTTGCAGAAGTTTTTGACAAATTCAATTTCTTCATCGGTGTCACTTTCAAAATGATTTATAGCTACTATTACCGGCAGTCCAAACTTTTTAATGTTTTCAATGTGTTTTTCGAGATTGACAATACCCGATTTCAAAGCATGAAGATTTTCCACTCCTAGGTCTTCTTTTTTCACACCGCCATTGTACTTTAAAGCTCTTATTGTTGCAACAAGAACAACGGCATCGGGTTTTAAGCCTGCCATTCTGCATTTGATGTTAAAGAACTTCTCTGCGCCCAAATCTGCTCCGAAACCTGCTTCTGTTATACAGTAATCTGCAAGTTTCAATGCTATTTTTGTAGCCATTATACTGTTACAGCCATGAGCTATATTGGCAAACGGTCCTCCATGCATAATTACCGGTGTATTTTCAAGGGTTTGAACAATATTCGGTTTTATAGCATCTTTAAGAAGAAGTGCCATGGCACCATTGACTTTTAAATCTTTGGCTGTAACCGGATTGCCATCGTAATCATAGCCGATAATTATTTTTCCAAGACGTTCCTTTAGGTCCATAAGATTCATAGAAAGACACAGTATAGCCATTATCTCAGAAGCCACAGTAATTAAAAAACCGTCCTCTCTGGGAATACCGTTGGCTTTTCCGCCAAGACCGACAACAATGTTTCTTAGAGCACGGTCATTCATATCCATGGCTCTTTTCCATACTATTTGACGCACATCTATATTTAAACTGTTTCCCTGGTGGATGTGATTATCTATAGCTGCGGACAGCAAATTGTTAGCTGCTGTTATTGCATGCATATCTCCAGTGAAATGGAGGTTAATATCTTCCATAGGAACGACTTGTGAATAGCCCCCGCCTGCTGCTCCACCTTTAATACCCATAACAGGACCTAATGACGGTTCCCTCAATGCGATTATTGCTTTTTTACCTATCTTTGACATGGCCTGCCCCAATCCTACTGTGGTCGTAGTTTTACCTTCTCCTGCAGGAGTGGGATTTATTGCTGTTACCAAAACCAGTTTCCCGTCTTTTTTATCTTTAATTCTTTCCCAAAGTTCATTGGACAATTTAGCTTTATACTTTCCGTATAATTCCAGTTCGTCTTCGGAAATGTCAAGTTTTTTCGCAATTTCAACAATCGGAAGCATCTTGCACGACTGGGCTATTTGAATATCTGTTAACAATTACATTACCTCCTATTTATAGCTAATTGACGGTATCGATGACTAGCCAGCATAATTTTCGAGTTACTAGTGTTTCTAATTCATTATAACTTTTAATAATTGCTATTTTCAATAGTTATATTTTTATATGAGCTTATGAAACTGTTTCCATTTCGCAGAATGGTAAATTGAATAAGTATCTGACGGATTTCTGCAACTAAATTAATTCAGTTGGTAGTTTTAAAATATCCTGATTTACTAAAATCACATAATATGTAAATTTTCATATTATGTATAGTAGAATGATTGTTATAGGAGAGGAAGTTTTATGAGTAAATTAAAAATTGGAGATATAGTAGGCAGAAAATCATATAATTCAGATATACTTTTTAAAGTTGTCGACATTAAAAAGGAGAATGGAAAAGAAACAGTTGTTCTAAGAGGAATTTGTTACAGACTTGAAGCAGATGCACCCGAATCGGATCTTATTGTACAGCCGGAATCTTATGTAAGAGAATACAATGATAAGATAAACAACAAAATCAATATAAAAATGAGGAGTCTGCAACCTTCAAGATATGGATATATGCAAAAAAAAAATTCTATCGTGACCTAAATATAAATAGCGGCTTAAAGTTTCAAAGACCAGGTAAGGTACTTCATATAGATGGAGATGATGATTATCTCAACACATGTCTTGAGAAGTATAAAGAACTTGGTATTGAAGCTGTAGGAGTACATGTTAAGGAGAAAGACCAGCCATCGAGGGTATACGAGTTATTGGTTCAACACAAACCGGATATCCTCGTATTGACTGGTCATGACGGTGTTATAAAAGATGAAAATGGATATAGCAGGTTAGATAATTATAGAAACTCAAAGTATTTTATTGAAGCGGTTAAAGAGGCAAGAAGGTATGAGAGTAATTATGACCAGCTTGTAATTTTTGCAGGTGCTTGCCAATCTATGTACCATAAAATAATTGAAGCAGGTGCCAATTATGCAAGCGCACCCTATAGGGTTTTAATTCATGCGTTGGATCCGGTGTATATATGCAAAAAAGTGGCTTTTACCGGAATAGATAGGATAATTTCTCCTGAGGAAGCTGTAAGTACTACCATTAGTGGATTCAAAGGGATAGGTGGAATTGAGACAAGAGGGAAATACAGGGATGGATATCCATTAGAACCATACAAATAGTGGAGTTTTAAAAAAAATACTTGACACAAATAAATTTCCCTTGTTATAATATATATTCTTTTGACAAGCTGTTTTTATTATGATATAATATTTGCAAACAGAAGATGAGGTGATTCAAAAATGGATAAAAGCAGCTTGTTTCAGATTAAGAGAGATATAGAAACATGCGTTGGTCAAAAGATTCAGTTAAAAGCTAATAAAGGGAGAAAAAAAGCTTTTATAAGAGAAGGAATACTTGAGAACACCTACCCTAGCATCTTCGTAGTAAAATTTGAAAATGATTACGAGACAACAAGAAGAGTTTCATACAGTTATACAGATATACTTACGAAGGCTGTAGAAATTGTTATATGCAAAGATAACAGAAAAATTCAAGTAAGCTAAGGTGTCGAACGTATTTTGCATAAAATTAAAAGCTAAGATTTTATAAAAGGGTCCTATCAGGTTATAGGATTCTTTTATTTTATATTCAAAAACAAGTGAAAGAGACTTAACAACCATTTAAAAAATTCTCCTCAAAGTTTTATTTATACTTGCACATGGAATATTTTATATACCTTGTCATATATATAAATAAAGATGTATAGAGTAGATTGATTATAATATTGATCTTTATTTGCAGAAAGTTAATAATTAATCTTTTTGTTTAGAGGAGGATTGAAAATGTCTCTTGAGCTTGTAAAAGAAACCATAAGAATTAATAATCTGGTAGGGGAAGATACTGCACAGACAGTAATTGAACATGACATAATTGTTCCTGACACAAACCCTGATGCAGTCCGTATTCTTTTGATAGACGGGGAAGTATATGAAAAAAGCTCGGAGGTTTTACAGGATAAAGTTGCTGTAAATGGTGCCATCCGTTATAAAATACTTTATATATCCGATGATGAAAGCCGCAAGGTTAGAAGCATAAATACCAGTAGCGATTTTTCATATAATGTGGATGTTTTAAATGCCAGGTTTGGGCTGAAAGCCAATGTGAAATGCGAAATGGAGCATATAGACTATGAAATATTGTACGGAAGAAAGATTAAGGTTAAGTCTATTGTAAGATTTGATGTAAAAGTTTGTGAGGAAGCAGAACATGATTTCGCAAACAATATTAGCGGACTTGACGATATTGAAACGCTAAGAGACTACATTGATATAAACAGTACCTTAGGTGAAAACAGTGCCTATTGCAATGTCAATGAATCAATTGAAATTCCTGCAGGCAAGCCGACTATTAAAGAAATATTGAGAAGTGATATAAAAATTGTCGGTAAAGATTACAAGGTGTCAGACAACAAAATAATTGCAAAAGGCGATTTGAATATACTTACACTGTACATAGCCGATGATGAAGAGAATAGTATTCAGTTTATGGAACATGAATTGCCGTTTACCCAATTTATTGATTTGCAAGGAGTTAATGATGCTTGTGAATGCGAAGTGGATTATAGGATTATCAACTATTCTTTCAGAGCAGCAGAAGATAATGACGGAGAACTTAGAATTTTGAACACAGAGGTTGAATTGATGCTTAAGGCACAAGCGTACGAAAGAAAAAGAATAGATATACTTACCGATGCCTATAGCTTAAGCAGAAAACTGGCTATTGAACAGAAACCCTTTAAAACAAAAAAAGTAATAAGTAAAGAAAAAAGCCAGATAAATATAAAAGAGACAGTTTACGTTGATGGAGACAATCCCGGAATAGCTGAAGTCTTCAATGTTCTTTCAAAACCAAGTCTGATAGAATGTAATATTGGAAATGGAAATATAACTATAGAAGGTGCAATAAAAAACAGTATATTGTATTTGGCGAATAATAGCGAGCAGCCGGTTTCCTGCTATGACTGTGAAATTCCATTTAGACAAAATATTGATATAAAAGATATAAATCCAAAAATGGGATGTGAAATAGAGCTTGACGTGGAACATTGCAATTACAGTATGTTATCTGCTAATGAGGTTGAAATAAGGGCAATAGTAAATGTTTGCATAAAAGTTGTTGATACAGTTGAGGTACCTTTGGTTTCTAGAGTTAGCGAAAGTCCTATTGAAGAAAAAAGAAGTGAGAGTCCGAGCATAACCATTTATTTCTCACAACCTGATGACAACCTGTGGAAAATTGCAAAAAAATATTATACAACTGTGGATAATATTAAGAAAATTAATAATTTATCCGATGATGATAATATACAACCGGGACAGCAAATTATAATTCCCAGAAAATTAAATATTTCATAGTTAATTGATAAAAAAGTTTAAAACAAATTATTTTAAAAGATATTTTCGTTAAACAATGTCTTGTAAGCTGTTTTAGAAGGATACAAAATAATGGGCTTTGGTTTCTTGAATAGAATAAGCTTGAGAGTGTTGTTAGATAACATTCTCAAGCTTTTTGTCAATAAAAATGAATTGCGAATTTTTTGCATTTGGTTTTTACTTGTTTTCAAAAAGAGATGAAAAAACGCATAAACCGGATATCTATAGAGTTTTTTATTGAAAACATTTTGTATTTTGTATATAATATAAAAACATAAAAGTATTGCAATTATTTCAGAAAATCTTAATAATTGCCATTTCAAATATTTTATTTTGTGAGTTTTGAGCTACAATTAATTGTATAGTGGTTTTTTGATAATTATATAATTGCTGATAAATTTAAATAATTATATTACAGGTGAAAAATGGATTCGATTTGTATAAAAGCAAGAGCAAAAATTAACTTGGCACTTGATGTATTGAGGAAAAGGGAAGACGGATATCACGACGTACGAATGATTATGCAGTCCATTAGTTTGCATGATGATGTATTTTTAAGTCTTATAGATGAAAAGAGCATAAGGATATCCTGTGACAAAGTATGGGTTCCTTCAAACAGCGATAACATAGCATATAAAGCTGCAAAGGTTTTGATGGATAAATTTGATCTTCAAAAGGGTATAGATATTAAAATAGTTAAGAATATACCTGTCGCAGCTGGTCTTGCTGGCGGCAGCGCAAATGCAGCGGCTGTTTTAAAAGGAATGAATGAATTGTTTTCTCTAAATTTGGAGCAAGAGGAATTGATGCAAATAGGAAAAACCATTGGGGCTGATGTTCCTTTTTGTATAAAAGGCGGGACTATGTTGGCAGAAGGTATAGGAGAAATTCTTTCGGATATAGAGCCTCTAAAAAATGTGGATATAGTGCTTGTAAAACCTAAGATTTCTGTTTCAACAGCATGGGTATATAAAAATTTAAATATTGAGAAAATAGTTTTAAGACCGGATACTGATTATATTATCGGCTTAATTGAAAAAGGGGATTTACAAAACCTTGGAAGGAAAATGGTTAATGTCTTGGAGACAGTTACTGTAAAAAAGTATGAGATAATCAATGAAATAAAAGAAAAACTTATTAAACTTGGTGCTTTCGGTAGTATGATGAGTGGAAGCGGTCCTACCGTTTTTGGTATTTTTGAGAACAAGTTAACTGCTCAGAAAGCTTATGAAGAAATCAACAATGATGATAGGTGGGACTGTATTTTAACCGAAACATTTTACGAGGAGAGATGAGATAATTATGGCTGGTAAGCTTTCAAAAGTAAATTTAAATGACTATAAACCGCTAAGAGAAGTAATATTTGATACATTGAGGGAAGCAATTATTACCGGTGAGTTAAAACCCGGAGAGCGTTTGATGGAAGTCAAACTTGCCGAAAAAATGGGTGTTAGCCGAACACCGGTGAGAGAAGCTATAAGGATGCTTGAACTTGAAGGACTTGTTGATATGCTTCCAAGAAAGGGTGCACACGTTGCAGAACTTTCTGTAAAAGATATAATGGATGTTCTAGAGGTTAGGGCAGCGATGGACAGTCTTGCTACAAGACTTGCAGCAGAAAGAATTACCGATGATGAGATTAAGGAATTAAGACAAATTCAGGCCCAGTTTATAAATTATGTTGAGAAGAATAATTTACAAGGTTCTATTAAAAAAGATGTAGAGTTTCATGAATTGATTTATCGGGCATCGAGAAATGACCGACTTTTGCAGATTGCAAACAATCTTCGAGAGCAAGTTCAACGATTTAGGGTTATATACCTTAAAGATTACAGCAGTCCTAAAAATCTAATTAAAGAACATGAGGATATTTGTGATGCTATAGCTGCAAGAAATTTAGATATGGCGCAGGAATATGCTCAAATCCATATAAATAATCAAGAAAAGGTAATAATTAAGGCAATAAAGAGTATGAAATAGTAAGCCATTTCTGATTGAATAATCCAGTGCTTTTTAAATATTGTGAAGGGTTTGAAATGTAAAAAGCACTGGATTGAAAGTTTTTTCAAATTAATCTTGGCTAAATTACTTCGTAACCCATTTGAGAAATATGTTTTTTAATTTCCTGAGGTCCTATATTATCAGGGTTATAGTCAATATTTACTTGTTGGCTTTTCAGGTCAACTGAAACGTTTTTTACCCCTTTGAGGGATTTGACACTTTCTTGTATTTTATTTGAGCAGGCGCTACAAGATATTGAAGGAATATTAAAAGTAGCTGTTTCCATAATTACCTCCTAGGATTTACTCTTATTATAAAATTATTATAGTGTTTACAAAATTAAGTGCTTAATCTTATTAATAAAATTGTTGAAATTATTTCTTTCCAACAATTGCTTAGATATTTATAAAATTGGAATCAGTATTATAAATATATTATGTTTATAATATTTCAATAATAGAATTATTTATTCTAGTGCTTTTTGACATAGGAATATTTTATATAACTTTAAAATATTTGTCCTTAAAATTATTATTTGCTGTTTATATTAGATAGACATTGGTAATGTATTGTTTATAGAAGACAAATTTAATATGTTATTGGCAATTGTATAAGCATAATTTACAAATTTGGGGAATTGAATATGACTATTATTCCAATTTGCTTTTTTAGTTGTATTGCGGATTGGCAAGGAGGTTTGTTTTTTGAAAAAATTAAAAGTTATTGTTGCGGATGATTCAAGTTTATATAGAGACGTACTTTCAAAAGCAGTAAATGGAACAGGCATGGCGGAAGTTAAATTTGTTGCCTCAAATGGACGCATGGTTGTAGACTTTTTAAAAAAAGAGAGTGTGGATTTAGTTCTGTTAGATGTGTTTATGCCGGAAATGGACGGCATAGAAGCTCTTAAAATAATTAAAAAGAATTATCCAAATATTGATGTGATAATGATAAGTTCAGATAGCATGCGCAGTGCTGAATTGACTGTGGAAGCATTGGATAATGGTGCTATTGACTTTATTTTAAAGCCAGCAGATTCGGATCATGAAAAAAGTGCGGAAATTATAAAGGCACAACTTCAGATTCTTTTTATGCAAGTAAGATTAAAAAATTTTAAGAACATTATTGACAATAATCAAAAAGAAATTAAAAGGAGAAACAATAGTAAAAAAGATGAACAGAAAATTGAAACTGATGCTTTAAATAAATTTGATCTCAAAAAGTTTACAAGTATAGACCTAATATTAATAGCATCTTCAACAGGCGGACCTTCTGCTCTTGAGAAAATTTTTACAGGTCTTGATTCTGACTTTAATATACCTATACTTGTTGTACAACATATGCCTCCTAAATTTACACGATCCTTGTCAGAAAGTCTCAACAAGAAGTGTAAGATAAGTGTTAAAGAAGGCTGTAATAATGATTTGGTACAAAAAGGACAAATTATTATTGCGCCTGGCGGATATCATATGCTTGTTGAAAGGGAAGGGCCTAACCTTATTATTAAGACAGAAGCTACTCCCTATGTTAATGGGGTGAGGCCTGCTGCTGATGTGCTGTTTTCTTCCGTTGCAAATAAATATGAGGATAAAAATATTCTTGCTGTTATACTAACGGGGATGGGCAGTGACGGAAAAAATGGAGTTATGATGCTAAAGCAAAAATGCAATTGCTATTGTATTACCCAGAGTGAAAATACTTGTGTGGTTTACGGCATGCCGAAAAGTGTATATCAATCGGGTTTGTCTGACGAAGTAGTTGATATAGACGATATTTCTAAAAGAATACAGGAAATTGCAACCGGAAAAGGAATATTACCGTCATAAATTAAGGGATTAATGGTATTTTTAAGATTACTGTTGATATGAATATTACATATGGTAAAATAGAAATAACAAAATAATACTTAAATTGTTGGATCCGTTATTTCTAATAAAATATTTATTTATCTGTCAGGAGATGAATATGTGGTATCATAAATTCCTAAACACCTACAAAGCTGGAATTTCCCATGAGTTTCTCTTATATTTCAATATAAGAGATATGGTTGATAATTGCAGAAGTATTGAGAGATATATATATGATGAATTTATAAAGCAGAGAGGATTTGCCATAGTGGCATTCTATGATATATCAAAAGGCCTTACTTTTTTTGATGTTTCTATGGAAAGGGAGTTTCACAAGATTACATCAAATGGGGCCGTTAATCTGTTAAATTCTTTACCTTCAAAATTATTTCCTTATATAGACATGGCTTTGAAAAATACAAAGATGGCACTATTTATAGATCATGTGGACAAAATAATCCCGTCAGGAGATTTAGGCAGTTTATCCATGGAGGAAAGAATTGACTTAATTTGGCTGTGTGAATGGTCAAACGATGCTAAAATATCTTCTGTGGGAAGCTGTATATTTATGATGGCAGATAATTTGGAGGAAGTAAACTCCGAGGTGTTAAAATCTGCTTACAGAGTAGAACCTGTACTGGTTGAACTTCCTGATGAAGAAGAGCGAAAGAAGTATATTAAATATCTTGTGGAACAAAAGAATATTAAAATGGACATTTCTATAGATGAATTTGCCAAACTTTCATCCGGCCTTAGTAAAAAAGCCATTAAAGATATAAAACTAAAGGCAGAATCGGAAAATGTAGCTATTAGTTTTGATTTTATAAAAGAGAAAAAGCACTCAATTTTGAAGAAAGAGTATGGCGATGTGCTGGAGTTCATATATCCTGTTATTGGTTTTGATGATGTAGGCGGAATGGAAAAAGCTAAAAACTATCTTATAAAAAACATAGTTGAGCCAATAAGAGCAGGTGATTTAAGAAGGGTTCCCATGGGTATACTTTTATGTGGACCGTCTGGAACAGGAAAAACTCTTTTGGTTAATGCTTTGGCAAAATCCAGTGGATTCAATTGTGTCAAAATAGACATGGCAAGAATTTTAGGTCAGTATGTGGGAGAGAGTGAAAAGAATTTTAAAAAGTGTCTTTTAGGTGCACAGTCCCAAGAGCCGGTTATAGTGTTTGTTGACGAAATAGACACTGCTTTTAGAAGAGGAGACGGAAGCGACAGTGGAGTTAGCAGAAACATATTTAGTGAATTTTTGCAGTTTACCAGTAATACAAATAATAGAGGAAAAATAATATTTATTGCTGCAACCAACAGGCCGGATCTTTTAGACCCTGCTTTAAAAAGGGCAGGAAGATTTGATAAGAAGATTCCCATATTGCTTCCCGAAGAGGAAGAAAGAGCGGAGATTTTTAAGATAATGATTAAGAAATTCGGATTTGAGACAGATATTGAGGACTTTCTTCCTTTTGCTAAGAAAACAGAGAACTATACAGGGGCTGAAATAGAAACTGTTGTAAGAAAAGCTTATGAAATTGCAAATGAAGACAATGTTGAAGGTACGGTTCTTACGGCTACAGTTCTTAACGAGGCAATTTCAAGGTGCAGGCCAAGTACTCAGCAGGTGGAATTTATGACGATGCTTGCAATTAATGAGTGTGATGATAAGGATTTGCTGCCTGACAAGTATAAAGGTTTTTTGGATGAAAGAAACAGTGTTGCAATTGGCAAGGAACAATAGTAAATTAAAATAGCAATATTTTGTTAATTTTTATTTTTATAGTTTACAACATTACTTATTTATTATAAATTAATACTATGGCATATAAAATAGGAGGTAATTCACATGGGCTTCTTTAGCAGATTAGGTAGTTTAGTTAGAGGATTTTTTGGTCGACTTGTTGGAGGATTGGAGGAAAAAAATCCGGAACTTCTTTTTGAAGATATAAAAAATCAAATTGCAAAGGCTAGAAAAGAAGCGGAACAGCAAATAATAGAAATCCAGACAAATGCAGAGTTAATAAAGATTGAAATGAAAAACTCCGAGAAAAATTTGAATGCTATAAAGGCAAGGATAGAGTCTGCAAAAAATATGGGTGACAAAGAAATGCTGGTTGAGCTTCTTATGCAGGAGGAAGAATATCAGACAGTATATGAAACCCATAAGGCTACTTATGAAAATGCAATGAAAGAAGTAGAAGCAATTAGGGAGAACTATAAGATATTCGAGTCTGAAATGAATTCAAAATTGAATGAGTTGAAGACTTTAAAGAGTCAGCAGAAAATGGCTCAGCTTAAAGAAAATATTAATTCTGTAAATGCTAAATATACGGCCAAGAACAATAAAGTCGGAAATATAAACGAAGATATGGAAAGGGCAAGGGAGATTGTTAACAAGAAGATTGCAAAAGCTAATGCTATTGAGTCCCTTAACAATGAAAACGTGGATATCAAACTTAAAAAACTTGATATGAACTCTGCACGGGACAGAGCACGTGCAAGAGCAGAAGCTTTACTTGCTGGAGAACAGGGCTTTGAAGTAAAGGAAAAAGTTGAAACTACAACTGTATCCAATGAAGATGCATTAGGACAAAAAGATAAAGCTGAAAATAAATTGAGTGAATAATTTTGTCAGAATCGATTTGTACAATTTATGAATAGAAATAAAAAATTATAATTTATGCGAGGTGCCGTTTTAGATTAGGACACATCTCTTAATTAAGAGATGTGTCCATATAATATAATATGAAAAAGGGAGATAAAATGAAGCTTAGGCTTTTAATAAGTGCATTAACCAATTATCGAAATTTGGGCATACTTATAGTACTTTCTGTTCTTTCTTCGTCTTTAGAGAGCGATATGTCTTATATTGCCTATGTGGCATCTTTTGTTGTGTATTTGGGATTTTCATTGCAAAGTTTTACCAGTAAAAAGTTCCAAGATAATTTTATTCACGAGTCAAAGAAAAAGCAAATTAAAAATTTGGATGAAATGTGCAAAAAGCTGGCTGATGAGACAAAGGCATATACAAATGCTGCATATTACAAAAAGCTTTGTTCAATTATGGAAGATAAAACTGAGATAGTTCAAGCTTATTTCAAAGATGAATTTAATTATTTAAAGGAAAGAATAACCGAACAGACTTTAAACCTTGTCATAACATATATCAAACTTTTGAAAAATTTCTGTAAAAGATGCAGAGATCTAAATTTAACAGATATAAACCCTATAATAGAGAGAATAAATCAAAATAGAAGAAAGCTCGACTTTATAAAAGATCAAAAAGTGTATGAGGATCTGAAAAAAAACATAGAAATGGATGAAAAAATATTAAACAGATTGAAAGAAGAAAAGCAAGATTTGGAGAGAATAGATACGAAACTGGACTATATTAAAAGTACTGTCAGCATGTTCAAACATCAGATTGGAATGAGTATGGAATCTGAGGAAATGATTGAAAAGATAGAGAATACTCTTAATGAAGCAACAGCTCTTGAAAGCGTATTGGAGAAGAGGCATAAAAAGAGAAATAGTGCTTTTTAATGGTTTAGAGATCTGAAAAGTCTATAAACTCAATCTAAAGATTTGCTAAACTGAATTTAAGATAAGGATTTATTAATAATGGGTTTCAGCCGATAAAATTTAATAATGTTTATAAAGCATGCAAGAAATGAGGATTATGTATGCCCAAAGATGAAATAATTTATTCATCGGAATTTATAAAAATAATCCGGAAAGAAAATGACTTTTTCATTGAATCATACAAAAAAGGTATGTCTATTAATGAGTTTAATGAGATTATCATCAAATATCCTAATATAAAGATAGTCAGTTTTCTTGCCATTAAGAATGCAATCTTATTTGCTCCAAAACCAATGGAGAAATTTGGGGAACTAAAAGAGAGAATTTCTGTAATAGTATCGAAGGATGAGCTTAAAGCCTATGTGAAACTATCAGTGCCTGAAAATGAATTGATAGGCAATGCAAAGCAGAATTTGGTTAAGGAAATTATGGAAAAGCTCAAGGAAAACAGAATAATATTTGGAATAAAGAATGATGTTTTAGTAGGTGAGCTTTGTAATAATAAGCAAATTTTAATAGCTGAAGGAATACCTCCTGAAAATGGAGAAGATTCCATTATAAAGATGTATGAGCTTAAGGAAATAAAACCTGCGATAAAAGAGGACGGAAAAGTTGATTATTATGAATTGAGTTTGATAAACAAGGTTCAGGCTGGAGATTGGTTAGGAGAAAGAATAGACTCAACTCCCGGTATTCCCGGGAGGACAGTCAGGGGAAAGATTATTGAGCCTATTCATGGGAAAAACCACCCTTTGGAATATGATAGAAACTCTGTCGGAGAGAAGTATGAAAATGGTATTACTACTCTTTATGCTTTACGAAGTGGAGCTGTTCATTATGAGGGAGATAGAATAAGTGTATCCAACCATCTGGAAATACCGGGTGATGTGGATTTTAAAGTGGGAAATATTAATTTTGACGGCTATGTTACGATAAAAGGAACTGTTGAAGATAATTTTATTGTAAAAGCCACTAAGGACATAGAAATATTAGGGGATTTTGGAATAGGTAGTGTACGAAAAATAGAAAGTACTAATGGAAGTATAAGTATTAAAGGTGGAATAGCAGGAAAAAATAAAGCAGTTATTAAATGTAAAGGAGACCTTTATACAAAATTTGTATCAGAGGCTACCATTATTTGCGAGGGAAGCGTTTATATAGGGGGTTATTGTATAAACAGCAATATAACTGCAAAGGAAATTATTGTCGATTCACCTATAGGCCGGATAATTGGCGGAAATATTCAGGCTGAAATAAGGGTTGTATCTTCAATTTTGGGTTCTTCAAGTGAAAGCAAGGCAGCAATATCAGTTAAAGGATTCAATAGAGATGAACTTAAGGAAAAACTTGAAACTATAATAAATGAAATTGAAAATATGAAAAATGATATGGAAAAGCTGAAACAGGAAATATCCCAATTAAGCCTTAAGGCAAAACTTACAGATTCCGAAAGAAACAGATTTATAAAAGCTCAATCAGAATTCTTTAATATAAAGAATAAGATTAAAGAGCTTGAAAATGACAAAAGAATAATCACAAATGCTTTAAGAACGAAGGGTGAAGGTGAGGTAACGGTATTGAAAAGAATTTATCCCGGTGTAGTTTTGGAAATTAAGAATATAATGAAAAGAATTGACAAACCAATCCTTACTACCAGCTTTTATATACAAAATGGAGAGATTAAGCAGTTGTAGCAGATTGAATTTGAGATATTTTGATATAGGAACTGATATATTATGAAACAGATAAAATTTTTACATTTTTCCGACTTGCATTTGGATTATCCGTTTACATCTTTAGGATCTGATTTGGGAAAGACTGACCGAAGAAGGAAAGATCTTTTAGAAGTATTTGACAGCATAATAGAATTGACGAAAAGAGAAAATGCAGATTTGCTTTTAATAAGCGGGGATCTGTACGAACATTTCTATGTGAAAAAATCTACTATAAAACACGTAAATGACAAATTCAGGGAGATAGACGATAAGAAAGTTTTTATTGTACCCGGCAATCATGACCCATATTTAAAAAACTCCTATTACAGAAATTTTAAATGGAACAGTAATGTCTATATTTTATCGGAAGAAAGGTATAAGGTGGAAATTGAGGAGTTAAACACATGTGTTTACGGTTTAGGTTTTGAAAGTTTTTATAAAAACGGTTGTATCAGGGATGAAATAAAATCCGTTAATGATGAAAAAATAAATATTTTTTTGGTTCATGGGACTGTTGATATGAATTTTACAAAGACGGGATACAACCTGTTTACCAGCGAGGAACTTGCGCAGCTAAATATGGACTATATAGCCCTTGGACATTTTCATAACAGAATTGATGATGTAGGACAAAAAGGAGTGATTTATAATCCTGGAAGTCCAGAACCATTAGGGTTTGATGAAGAAGGGGAACATGGTGTTTTTGTTGGGAAGGTCTCTAAAGAATTACTGGAGGTAAAATATATAAACACAAATCGCAGGTATTATAAATCAGTGGATATTAATGTCGAGAATATAAATAGTAATGAACAGGTTGCGGAAAAAATTCGCTTTTCTTTAGAGGGATTGCCTATAGAAGACATTTTATTGACAATTACTCTAAAAGGCTTTGCAAAGGATGAATATAGGATAAGCAAGGAAAAATTAAAAAATTTGTTAGAAGACAGTTTCTTTTATGTTAATGTAGAAGATAGAACTATTCCTGACTATGATTATGAAGAGATGAAAAATGAACCGGGATTGAAAGGATTATATGTCCGAAAGCTTATGGGTATGATAGATGAGGCTAAAAATGAAAAAGAAAAATATCTGTTGATGAAATCTCTTTATTATGGACTACAAGCCCTTGATAAAGGAAAAATAGAGGAATTGTGACAAATGAATTCGAATAAGGGGTACATATGAGGATAGATAAACTGGATATAAAAGGTTTTGGCAAATTTAATAATTTTGAAGTTGAATTTGACCGTGGATTCAATATTGTATACGGGGCAAATGAGTCAGGTAAATCTACAATTCAGGCTTTTATTAAAGCTATGTTTTATTCGTTAAGGGGAGGCAGAAACTTAAAGGGGGAAGATTGCACTCCACTTAATAAATATAGACCTTGGGGTGGAGGAGAATATAGAGGTAGTTTGAGATATACCTTAGATAACGGACAGGTTTTTACTGTTGAAAGAAATTTTCAAAATGGGGAAACAAAAATATATGATTTATTGTATAAAGATATAACAAAGACCTTTGATCAAAGTAAGGACAAAGGTCCTCTCTTTGCCATTAAACATATAGGTCTTACGGAAAGCTGTTTTGAAAAAACATTATATATCGGACAGATGGCAACTAAAATCGATAATCGTGATAAAAAAGAAATATTAGACAGTATTGCAAATATCTTCGAAACCGGTTCTGAAGATATTTCCTTTATAAATGCAAGGGAAGCTATAAAAGAAGCGTTAAAAAGATATGTGGGTACCGATAAAACGTCTACCCGTCCTCTGGATATAATAAATTCTAAATTAGTCCAATTAAAGGCTAAGAAGGAGAATTTGCTTAAGTCAAAAGAGTCATTGTTCTCTGTGGAAGAGGAAATAGCTTATCTTAACAATAAGAGAAGCAAACTTGAAGAACTTAAAATTGTTATGCAGTTTGCCAGGAATATTGTAAATCTTAGAGAAGAAATTGATGTTTTCAAAAAAAGAAAAAAGGATTTAATGGATATTGTTGATGAGGTTTCTGCATTAACTAAAGAATTGAATAACTTAAGAATAAGTTTGGATGAATGCCAAAAGATAAAGAAACGTTTTGAAAATTTCTCCGAATTTGAATTCAATGAAGCCGATGATTTATATATTAAATATGCAAAGTATGAAAATCTAAAGGATGAAAATACAAGACTATTGGAAGAGATTGATAAGATTAAAAAAAGTGCCGATGAAAACAGAATTTTTATTGAATCACTAAAAGTATTTGAGGTTAATAAGGATATAAATGTAGTAGATTCAACTATTAACACTGATTTTAATTTGGAAAGTATAAAAAGGTCTGAAATTCAAAATAAAATCAAGATATTGAAATCTAAAAACAGAGCTATGATTACAGCTATGACGGCTATTTTTTTGTCTGCAGCAGCTTTATTGTTTTACAGCCTTTCGGAAAGGAACTATTATTGTATTGTCGTAACTGTTTTGCTTATAGCTGTTTTTCTTGCAATTGGTATTTTTAAGTCAAAAAACGATAGACTGCTGAAACAACTTACAGATGAAAAATGCCGGTTGGAAAAAAGGCTAAATTTATTGCTTGAAAAGATGGAAGAAAAAAGACTAATGCAGGAAGAAATGTTTAAAATGCTTGAAGTTAACAGCATGGAAGAGTTCATCAAGAAAAAAGCTTTGTATGACAGCAAGGTTTATGAACTGGACAGTCATAAAAAAAGAATGGCTGCATTGAAAGAAGAGGTTGAAAAGAATTGTATTTTAATTAAGCAAATATTGCAATTTATTAAGGAAAAACTTTTTGCATCCAATGTAATTGACTCGATTGAGACTGAAGTCAAAAAAGAACATATTGAGGCATTTCGTAGTTCCATATATAAGTATAAAGAGACAGCAGCATATTTAAGCAATGGGGAATCCAGGTTGAATGACCTTTATAGACAGATTGAAAACCTCTACTTAAGAGCTTATTCGATATGCGGACAAAAAATAGACAATATTGAGCAATTGAACGAAATTTTGAATAGTATGGAGGAAAAAATTGAGAAATTGTATGAGAATCTTGATATATACGCTTTTAAAATAAAATCAATTTATTCGGATATGGAGTTTGAAGGTATTAACTATGAGAAATTAATGGAAATGTTGTTAGATTTAAGGATTAAAGATGCAAAGGAAAATATGGAAGAGTTCACTCAAAAAATATTTAATGAGATAAGCAGCATCCAACTTAACCTAAAGGAGAAGGAAATAGCGCAGTCAGCATTGAATGATGATAATAATGAACTGGAAAAGATTGAAGAAGAGATTAGAGAGCTGGAATTGCAAAAAGAAAAACTTGAGGAAACAGGTTTTTCACTGAAGACCGCCCTTGAGGTTTTAGAAGAGGCAAATACCGAGATTAAAAGAGATTTCGCTCCTGTAGTGAACAGCAATGCCTCAAAAATAATAAGTTTAATAACAGATTTTAGATATAAGGAACTGAAGGTTGATGAGAACCTGGTGTTGAGAACAACCGATCCTTATATAAAGGACATAATTCCGGTTTCTGTCCTGAGTAATGGAACTGTTGACCAGATGTATTTAGCATTGAGAATTGCTTTAGTGCGAACTATGGAAAAAAAGTCGGAAAAACTTCCTATTATTTTGGATGAAGTACTTTCACAATATGATGAAATGCGGTCTATAAATACAATAAGAATGCTGAAGGAAATATCCAATGAAAGGCAGGTTATATTTTTTACTTGCAAGACAAGGGAACTGGACATGGCTAAATCTGTTTGCAATAACAATTTAAATGTAATAAAATTATAGTTAGGTTGTCGAAAAATTGAGTTTACCAATGAAAAATGCCTAATAATATTAAATTTAAGAGGAGTTTGCCTTGAGGAAAGCAAAGATTGGTTTATTATTGCATATATTGATAATAATTGCATATATATTTTCCGGATGTAATTTCAGCCAAAAAGTTAACTTGGATGTGTCACAGGAAGAAATTGAAGCTGTTATTAACGAAAGATATATAGATAAAGCTGTCACAATCGATACCGTTGTAGATGTTTTTATGGAAGCCGATATTAATTCTGAAAGGATAACCCAATGCCTGTTTAACCAACTGGTTACTATCATTGAGGAGAAAGATAGCTGGGTTAAAGTAGAAACTGGTGATGGAAGTATAGGATGGCTGCGTTCAAAATTTATAGACAGGGATTGTACAAGTGTAAAAAAAGAGCTTTATACCGAGAGGATAGTTATAACAGGCATTAAAAAGCCTGTTTATACCAATTATGGAGGAGGCGCCACTTTAAAGGAAGTCTCAATGGGGACTGAGCTTTTTGTAAAGGGTAAAAAGAAAAATTATTATGAAGTTGCAGTACCCGGAAATCTTACCGGTTGGGTTGAAAGTAAGAATACTATTCTAATTGATGCGGATGAGCCAATTCACATAACTTCAGCTGAAGATTTTGCCGATACTGCTGTGAAGTTTAAAGATATTCAATATTTGATGGGAGGAACCAGTGCCTGGGAAGGTATCGACGGATCGGGACTGGTATATATAAGTGCAAAGATAAATGGCATCAATTTACCGAGAAGTGCTGCAGAGCAGTTCGAATTTATTGAAGATGAGATTGAAAACGTAGAGAATATAAAGAAAGGCGATTTATTGTTCTTCAGCACAAATGAAAATTTGGAGGATATAGCAGATATCGGCGTTTATGTCGGGAATGACAGCTTCATATATGCAAACAAGTCAAAGGGACGGATTGAAGTTGCTCAATTGCATTCCGATTATTTTATAAAAAGGATGAAGGGAATAAAACGAATTTTTTCAGAATAAAAGGATAAAGTTGGAATGACATACTAAGTTACACTGTTGCTAAAAATTTAATTTGGCAATAAAAAAGTGATTTTATGAGATTGATTTTCATAAAATCACTTTTTATTGTCAGGGAATAATCTATTTTTGAAGTATTCCAAGCAAGAAAGACAAAACTTCAAAATTCGGCAACTATGCGCTTATAGTGACAGTTTCATTGTTATTATCAAGACAGAAGCTTTTGCTCTTTCCGTCAAAAGTAACTTCATATTCACCTAAGAATCCGGAAACATTTACAAGACCGTTTTCATCGCTGATAAGGTCCATCGGTTTTGTCCACCACTGATTTTTTATCAGGTCGTGGAGTGCATGGTATATAGGTTTTACTCTGTTATCCTGAGTAATGAAACCTGAAGGAGCCTTAAGCCAGCCACCATCCACAAAATCCCACCATGTAATAGCTTCAACCAATGGATGGCTAAAGAGGGTTTTATAATGTGTAACTGCTTCCTGTGCCTGGCGTTCTTCACCTTCTGGAGTTGAAGGCCATTCGGGTATCTGATAATCGTTAAGGTCCACGATTTCCGGAGGCATAAGATGTCCAGATACTAATGTATTTTCAGTGAAATGAATAGGAAGCTTGAAGCGCGAAAATCTTTCAAGGATTTCCTGAGTTTTTTCAACTCCCCAATAACCCTGGTGCATATGGGATTGAATTCCTATAGCATCAATGTGAACACCCGATTCTAACAATCCTTCAATTAAAATATCATAAGATTCAGAAGTTTCAAAATCGTTTATAAGCAGTGTCGCATTAGGATTGGACTCTCTTGCTGCTTTAAATACTTCCCGAACAAGTTTTATTCTGCCCATATCTTTACAGATACGGGTAATTCCGTTATCGTATTTATCAAATATAGGCATAATAACTACTTCGTTTATTACATCCCACATATCAATCAGACCTTTAAAGTCGGTCACATCACGATGAATTCGCTTTATTTGAGTGGAGAAGATTTCAGAATTGCTCATATCAAGAAGCCATGGTGCTGTTTCTGTATGCCAGCATAGGGGGTGACCTTTCAACTCTACGCCTTTTGTTTGTAACCACTTTGCTGCATTCTTTAAACTTTCCGTATCCGGTTTGCCTTTTACGGGCTCAAACTTTCCCCAATAAAAGGGCAAAGTCACAAAATTAAATAAATCAAAGAATTTTTCATAACGTTCTTCAATTTTTTCTTTTTGCTTACCTTCGAACTTATTGTTTGCATAAGGAACAGAAGTGAATTCTGCACATCCAAAAAGAAATTTATGTTTTGTTTGCTTAACTGTTACCTCTTTATTTGCAAGAGGCGATCCATCTGCAGCAACAAGTTTTATTGTGGTGGTTCCCATGCGGTGTTGAAGACAGTTTTGATTGTTTTCTAACATGGCTTATTCTCCTTTTCCTTAGAATTTTTTTAGATGATTTCACATATTACTGGAACTTCTGATTGGATATTTATTTCTCTCAAAGTATTTTACACAAAGATCCTCTTTCATGTACGTTTGTACAATGGATACGGAATTCTCAATGTAAATACTAATTGAGATCAATTTAGAAAGACAATTATTTATTGTTATTATTGTTTTAAAAAATATTGAGTATGTATTATTCAGTAATAATTATATACCATTTGCTTTAAAAAGTCTTGAAAAATCTTCATATTTATTTATTCAAAAAATAATGCAAATAATCTAAATTTTTATAATTTTCTTATACAGTTCTTTCATCTTACCTTTTAAATAAGAATTTGCCTCTATGGTATTATTTTTTCCGTTTTCAATATAATCTATTATTTCTATAACAGGATCGGATAGATTATACTTAGCAAGTTCAGTTTTAATTAAGTCCTTCGGACTTGCTTTTATACTTAAATTGAAGCGATATTTGATCATATTGTTCAAAATATCGTAAAATTCATTTTTATCTTTTGACCTGCCTATCTGTTTATACATTTCCGACAACCTTTTATCCCGGTGATTGAAATACTTGGTCAAAAGTACAGATAAAACAATAAAAATTGCG
The DNA here is from genome assembly GCF_000237085.1 of Acetivibrio clariflavus DSM 19732. Lineage (GTDB taxonomy): Bacteria > Bacillota > Clostridia > Acetivibrionales > Acetivibrionaceae > Acetivibrio > Acetivibrio clariflavus. Next base: position 56,903 of record NC_016627.1, read on the forward strand.
AGAATAGCAAATAAAATAAATGTAATGATTATATGGCTCTTTTTTAGCTTAAGGATGAGATATCCTTCATCTTTAGGGATATAGCTTATACGGTCTATGACAACTTTTTCAGCTATAGTTGGTGCAGTGTTATTTTGTACTTGCATCTGTGACTGCGGTGCATTTCCTGTCACAGTTATTGTTGTTCCTGGGATTTCTGCTTGTTTGTAGGTACCTGATTTTGTATCAAAGTAGGAGATATAAATTGGGTCAATTTTTATTTCGCCACTTTTTTCTGGAACCAATATTATCTCGTATTCTTTTTTGGACCAGTATTTATTGTCATTTATACCTTCTTCCATGTTTTTTTCAGTTTCATAGACGGTAAAGCCATTGATGCCGTTTTTAGTTATTTTGTCCAATACAGAAAGATCGCAGCTTCCGGAAGCAGTTACTTTTAGAGTAAGGGAATCACCATAGGGGACTTCCAGTCTACTGTACTCCGATTGTAAATTAAGTTCACCCACCAGACCGGAAAAGTCAGCAGGTTTGTTTTCCGGTAAGGGTTTAACTGTCAATTGTTTAGCATCAGTTTTCAAATATTCTGTATCGCTGAAAATACTTATTCTTGTCGAGATATTTACTTGTAAATTGTATTCTGGTATTGTAAAAGTGCCTGGTTTTATTGGAGTGAGATAGGTCTTCTTTACTTCATATTTGGCATATTTTTTACCTTCAAGATAGACATACTCTCCTTTTAACTTGTCCTCAGTCACATCATTTATCATAAATCCGTCAATTTCAATATTATCCATGAATCTGCAACCTTCAATGTTATAGCGTGAATAAAGCACATAGGTAAGAACTGATTTTTGACCTAAGTAAACTTCGCTATCGGATAAAACAGTTTTAACAAACAAGTCTGAAATATTTTCCTGAGGAAGATCTTCGGCTTCGCTTACGTTTATATTAAGTTGGTTTGTTTTATAGGTATTGCCATTATATTCTACAATTCCTTCCAATGTAAACTGTCCGATATTTTTTGGCATTATAACATAAATAATACTGTTTTCATAGGTCATATCTCCGTTAATGATTTGGGTGGATGTGGATTGATTGGTGGACAAAACATCAAAATTCTCAAGACCTATAATCTGCGATAATTTTGCACCCCTGGCGTTTACCATTGAAAGCGTCAGTCTGGTACTTTGCCCCTTTTGAAGTTTTGAACTGTCAATATTTAAAAGGAACTGGGGATCTTTTGCCAGTATCCTGATGCTTGGAGCTAAAATAAATGCAAATATTATTAGCAATAAGAAGATGCTCTTATATTTTCTACCAGTCATATTCATCCTCCTTTGTACTTCTTCTTATCTCCTGGTTGTTTTTCAAGCTTTGTTCCTCTTGTTTTTCTAACATTCTTAGTATTTGGGCAATATTACTGTCGTTTTGTTCTGGATCGGAAGAATCCGATTCATCCATTGAACGTGAGTTTTGCTCTTTGTTATCTTTTTGCGCCTCATCTTGCCCTGTAGTTTCTTTATCCTGTGAAGGCTGTTGATTTTTCTCAGTATTTTTTTGCTCTGAGTCTTCATTGGGATTACTCTCTGGAGACTGCCGGTTTTGCTGATTTTGCTCTTGATTCTCATCTTGTTTGTTTTGATTGTCGTCTTGCTGCGAATTATTGCCTTGCTGGTTTTGGTTATTATTTTTATCTTCTTCGTTTTCCTGGTTTTCATTTTCATTCTGCTGTTCATTATTTTGCTGTTCTTTCAACTCGTCAAGTTTGCTTTTTACATATTCATAATTGTATTTTAAAGGTATATTTTGGGGGAAAGCAATTATTCCCTCTTTGTATGTTTCAAGAGCTTGCTGATATAACAGCTGTTTTTGAACAGGGTCATCGGTGGATTCAGCAAGTTTCACGCTGCAATTTCCTGAATTTATATATTTATCCGGAGTATTGTCGGCTTTTGCATAGTAATTGATTGCTTCATCATATCCGGCTAATTGATACAAGGCTTGACCCGAATTGTAGTTTAGTTTTGCATCATTAGGATGTTTATCTAAACCCTTTTGGTATGTTTCAAGAGCTTGCTGATAGTTCTTTGTATCATATTCTTTATTTCCGTTTTTTATAATTTCATTTATGCTGCCGTCAAAACTTATCTGTCCCGTAAAAAATAATATCATAAGGGCAGTAATCAATAATCCTGTTACAATAGAAACAATTTTCACGTTAAGACCCTCCTTTCGGGAATAAGATAGGCAATCAGAAACATCAATATTCCCGGACCTAAAAAGTATTGATAAAGCTGTTTATATCTTTTTATTTCATTTTCGCTATAATTATCTCTTTTTAAAGAGGATATTTTTTTGGTTAGGGAAGATATCTCTCCACTGCCAAGTGAGGCTTGGTAGTATGCTCCATTGCCGGCGGAAGCTATATCCTTTAAAGTATCAGCTTCTAATTTTGACATAACGAACTCTCCGTTTTTGTCTTTTTTATAGCCGGTTTTCTTAGCACCGGAAGGGTCAAAATCTGGAACGAGACCTCCTTTTTCTGTACCGATACCTATTGTAAACACTTTTAAACGGTCATCACTGATTGACTTTAATACATTTAAACTGTTCGAGTTGTGTTCTTCACCATCACTCAATATAATTACAACTCTATCAGCGCTAGATGTATTATTGAATGACTTTTGTGCGAGATTTAGCGCAGTACCGATGTTTGTACCGCCTCCTCCAATCATATCTGTGTCAATTACCTCAAGAAACATACGGGCAAGCTGGTAATCGTCGGTTAAAGGCATTTGTATGTAGGCTGCCGAGGAGAAGGGAATAAAGCCAATTCTATCCCCTTCAAGTTTATCTATTATGCTTTCAATAATGTTTTTGGCCATGCTGATTCTGTTGGGTTTTACATCTTCCACCAGCATGCTGTTGGAAGTATCTATCAGAAAATAGATGTCAAGACCTTCCTTGTGCACCTTGGTGACACCAATTAAACTCTGGGGCCCCAATAGGGAGATTAGAATTAACCCTAATCCCAAAACCGATAATACAGAACGCAAAATTCTGTATTTGCTTACAGTTTTTGTATTAAGTCTGTTCAATATTCTTTCTTTTTTTTTGCTGCCTAAAAAGAGGAGAACACAGCAGGCTAAAGGCAGCACGGCAAATATTATGTTAAAAGGATATCTAAACTCCAATAGATCCAATTTAAAGATCCTCCTTTACTTTATAAAACCAGTTACGGTATATGGATATAGTAGTAACGGTCGAGAAAAATACCTATAGCCAACAAAATAAGGGCAATTGCTATTAAAATATAAGCCAGTTCTATATATTGCTTAAAGTCATCTTTTTCAAATTCGGTTTTTTCAAATTTGTCAATGTCTGCAAAAACTTTGGACAAAGCTTCAGGATCCTTTGCCCTATAGTACTTGCCATGGGTTTTTTCTGCAATTCTGGTGAGCAGTTCTTCATCCAGGTTATCATTAGCTTGCTGGTAGGTAGTAATGCCGAAGAATTCACGAGGGATAAGGGTTTTATCCGAACCTACACCTATTGTATAGATTTTTATTCCATAATTTTTTGCCAATTCGCTGGCTGTTTCGGGATTAATAGAGCCGGCGTTATTTGCACCGTCAGTAACAAGAATGATAACCTTTGATTGAGAGTTGCTCTTTTTCAGTCGGTTGAGTCCGACAGAAATGGCCATACCTATAGCTGTACCATCCTCGTTAACCGATTCAAAGCTTACGTTTTGAAGCGACTCTCTAACCACATTATGATCCAGGGTAAGAGGTACTCTTGTATATGCGGTTCCGGCAAAAACAATTAATGATATTCTGTCATTTGGCCTCTTATCGACAAAATCCTGAATAGTCTGTCGCGCAACTTCCAAACGGTTAGGTGTAAAGTCTACCGACTGCATGGAACCGGATACGTCTAACGCTATGGCAATATCTATTCCCTGTTTTGTAACAGGAGCGTTTGAAGCAGGCAGTTGAGGTCTTGCCATTGCGACAACTAACAGTATAAGGCTTGTAAGAATAAAATATCTGCCGATTTTATGTTTAATGGTATTTTTGTAGCCATAGCTTTTTAAAAGCTTGACACTGGAAAATTTGAGTGTAGACTTTTTTCCACGCTTAAAAAACAGATATATTAATAAAGGTATAAACAAAAGGAAATACCAATTTTGTAATGTCATTTTGCTTCTCCTTTTTTTACTTCTTCTATACTGTCTACCAAAGAAGTAAGTCTTTCCATAAGTTCTAACTTTTTAGCCATTGGTGCCGGTGTGCCTGAAAACTTAAAATAGTCATTTTCAGAAAGCCAGGACTTAATTTCCGGCAATTTTTCATTTAATTGAGGCATTCGGCTTATTTCATAAAGGATTTCTGTTGATGTTTTTCCTTTTATGGAATAGGAACATGTGGATTCCAAGTACTCTTTAAAAATTCGGGTCAAATTAACCAGATAATCCTTTTGCTCAACGGATAAATCGCCAATTGCCTTTTTAAAACGTTCATAGGGCGTCATTAATGATTTTTTTCGTTTCATCAGTAATGTCTTAATATTTATAGCGAGTGACAATATAAATACAATGACCAGCGGAATAAGAACATACTTCCATTTTATATAAAATCCCGGTTCCAACGGTTGTAAATCTCCCTCGTAAATATCTTCTCTTTCTATTTCATCAAGGGTGGATTTAACTACAATTTTAAGTTCTTTATCCCCTATACTTATGGTTCTTTCACCCGATTCAAAAGTACGCAGAGTGATGATATAACCTTTGGGTATATCAGTAACATTTACTATTTCAAAATCTTTGAACTTGTTTTTAAGTTCATCTAAAGTCAAATCTTCAGCTTGAATTTTTAACTCAATTAAGTCACCTACATAAATGCTTCGCTCTTCTGCAAAGAATTGTCGCGATGAAATAGCAAAGGTTAAGTATATAATTAGTAATAGGGATATAATTTTATGCTTTTTCATTTTTGTCCCCTTCTTCTGAAAAATTGTTTTAAGGGTTTGACATAATCTTCATCAGTATAAATATTAATGAGGTTTCGTTTAAATAAAGCAATATCGGTATTAATCTTTCGTTCTTCCTTCATGTTGTCCAAAACAAGGGTTTCGCCGGTTTCAAGATCTTCAAAAGTAAAGATGGCTCCAGCCGGAATTAATTCTTCAGCCCGGTCTATTATATGAATCAAAACCAGGTCATGCTTTCTATCTGTAATCTTTATATCTTTTATATATCCGTCATCAAGAAAATCCGAAATTACAAAAACTACACTATGTCTTTTTACTACACGGTTAAAATATTGCAGTGCCTTTGCAAGGTCTGTTCCGGCAGATTCGGGCTCAAAGCTCAATATGTGTTCAATTATGGATAAAACATGCTTTCTGCCGTTGGATGAAGGAATAAATTTCTCAACCTTGTCAGTAAAGAAAATTACTCCTACTTTGTCATTGTTTTTGCATGCTGAAAAAGCCAGAGTTGCGCTTACTTCAGCAATAAGGTCCTTTTTGTTGCCAAAACTGTTTGAGCGGGACATATCGATTAATAGAAACATATTCAATTCTCTTTCCTCACAAAACTGTTTGACAAAGGCTTTGTTATGACGAGCGGTAACATTCCAGTCAATGTTCCGTACATCATCTCCGGGATAATACTCCCTTATATCATCAAATTCAATACCTTTGCCTCTAAATCCGGAACGGTATTCACCGGAAAAAATTTCTTCCACTAACTTATTTGATTTTATTTCAACCTGTCTTATTTTTTTAATTAGCTCTTTAGAAACCATACAAAATCCTCTTTCTTTGTTATCAAGGCAAATTAACCTGTTCCAAAATATTGGCTATTATGTTTTCCGGAGTAATGCTGTCGGCTTCCGCTTCATAGGACAGTAAAATTCTGTGCCTTAAAACATCGTAAGCCATTGCTTTAACATCATCGGGAATAACAAAATTTCTGCCTTTTATGAATGCTCGTCCCTTTGCAGCCTTAATAAGACTTATTGAAGCACGGGGGGAAGCACCGCAGGAGATATATGATGATTCTTCCCTGGTTTTTAAAACAATGTCAAGTACATAGTTTTTGATATTTTCATCCACATGAATATTGTCAATTACTTTCTTCAGTCGGAAAATATCTTCCCGGCTTAAAATTTTTCTTATCTCAGGCTGAGAAGATTCTTCCGATGTAAAGGCATCTATTATTTTTCTTTCTTCATCTCTGCCGGGATAGTTTATTTTTAATTTAAGCATAAAACGGTCTTGCTGAGCCTCGGGAAGAGGGTAGGTACCCTGCTGCTCGAGTGGATTCTGGGTAGCAATTACCAAAAAAGGCTTGTCCAAAGGATAGGTTTTTTCGCCTATGGTAACCTGCTTTTCCTGCATGGCTTCAAGCAAGGCCGATTGAACCTTTGCCGGTGCACGGTTTATTTCATCGGCAAGGATTAAATTGCTGAATATGGGACCTTGTTTTATTATAAATTCACCGGTTTTTTGATTGTATATCTCGGTACCCAATATATCTGCCGGCAATAAATCCGGTGTAAATTGGATTCGCTTGAAATCAAGCCCTACAACTTGAGCTATTGTACTGGCAGTTAATGATTTTGCAAGTCCGGGTACACCTTCTAACAGAATATGGCCGCCTGTCAACAGGCCAATGAGAATTCTGTCAATCATATATTCCTGGCCGATTATTACTTTATGTATTTCTTCTTTTAATACCGCAATAATATTTGCTTCCTTTGTGATATCCAAATCCATATAATAACTCCTCCATAACAATGTAAATTACTTTTTTGATAAAATAAATTTTTTTGTATAAACAGGCGATAAAATCTGCCCTATTTGAAGACAATAAAGATTTTACATAGCACTTAATTTTTCTTGATTCATTATCACATAAATTAGCTTTGTAAAATCCTTCTTAACGTTAAATACCTACTGTAATGTTTTAAAAAATTTATAGGCCTTTTATTAATATAAAGTTTAACTTCTATAAATTCAATTATGATTCTAAGGAAAAAGTTTTGCATATTTATGAATAAATTGTGAACAATGAACGATAAATGTGAAGGCATGCGATTTTATAAGAGGTTGAAATTTTGATAAAGTAAATTTATTATAAGGGTTTGAATACAGCTCTATATGATTGTATATATAAAAAAGAAAAGATGACGATTTTAGAAATTAGCTGATAAGAGATTCCATGAGATTTAGTATATCATATCCGGAATTGGGAAGAGAAAGCATCTTTGATTTTTCCCGCATACTCTTAAGTTTATGGGGGGTATCCAATATTGTATCGATAATTTTTTTAATATCCTTTTCATCATCTATTTTTTCTGCTGCACCATTGCTTGTTAGAAAATAGCAATTACGCTCCTCTTGTCCAGGTATCGGAGACATAATTAAAATAGGAAGCTCTTTTACCAATGCTTCAGAAATAGTCATTCCCCCTGGCTTGGTAATGATTAAGTCTGCTATGTCCATTAAATTATTGACTTCGTTGGTGTAACCTATCAGCAATACATTTTTATTGTAATGATTAATGAAGTTTTGAAGCTGATGCTTTAATTTTATATTTTTTCCTGTGACAACAATTAGTTGTATATCTCTTTTACATTCAAGGAAAGCAAGAAAAACTTTTTTTATATTACCAAATCCAAGGCTGCCACCCATGATTAAAACGGTAAATTTGTCCTTTAATCCGTATTTCTCTAAAAGTTTACATCTGGAAGTTTTTTGCAGAAAAACTTTTGAAACCGGAATTCCGTAAGTATGTATACGGTTTTCAGGTATACCGCATTTAACCATGTCCCGTTTTATATTATCGTGTGCTACTATGTAGGATTCAATGTTATCATGAAACCAAAAAGGGTGATTGACATAGTCTGTCAAAATACCTATTGAGGGTATATTGATTTTTTTCTCTTTTTTTAAGCATGACACAATTTGTAAAGGAAAGGGATGAGTGCAAACAATTATAGAGGGATTAAAGTCTTTAATAAGCTTTACCAGTTTATATGAAAAAGCCTTACTTAAAGCATTGCTTAACCTGTTGATATTCTCCATGCGTTCGGACATCCTGTAAAGAGCACCATAAACACAAGGTATGTTTTTTATAAGACTGAGATACCCATCGACAAATATTTTGTGCACTATCGGATTTACGTATTTAAATGTATCAATTATTTGAGACCTTGAATCCGGATATCTTTGATCCACATATTCTTTTAAGGCCTCAGCTGCTTTTAAATGACCTGCACCCATTGATATTGACAAATATAATACATTCATTTTCTTCCCTCAATTGCTACCGTAATAATATTTTTTAATATCTACAATCTTATATTGTATGTGCAATGGATTTATATTAAGCATTGCATTTTTCAAAGTGTTTAAAGTTTAAGATTATAAAAATTTGAAATTAAACTGCAAAATGTTTTGCATCAAAAATATAAGCCTTTGGCTGCTTATTAGTATTTGGAAGTGTTGTGAAATTTATACATGTTTATAATAACAATTATTTTGAAAACAGCATTTTACCAGCAGAGAAAACCGAATTTTAATAGCTGCATGAATTTATTGATAGACGAATATTTTCAATAAAAACACAGAAAATAAAAAAGTAACTATGGGAAAAATGGAGTTATTTCAACTATAACGAATTTTATGGTAAAAGCTGCTGATACAAAGAAATTTTATTCCGAGAACGTCCGGGGCGCAGGCAGATTAAAAGATGGAGTAGGAGTTTAAATTTCGGAAGGAGGAAATCATTTTGAGAACTATAAAAGTATTGGCCATCCTTGTAATAGTATTTTCCATAGCCATATCGCTGATTTTTGACGGACAAGTATTTATTGCTCCTATAGCAGAAAAACTGGCGCCGGGGATGGAAAGCGAAGATGTTATGAAAGTGCAGCAAAGGCTGAAAAACTGGGGATATTACGATGGTAGTATTAGTGGCAAATATGACCTGAAGACTTATCTTGCAGTGATGGATTTTCAGCGAGTATACGGTCTTCCTGTGAACGGTATAACTGCAAAGGATACTTTAGAAGCAATGGGCCTTACCACCTATGCACAGTCGGGTGCAGCAATGGCAGCTGCCAGCAAGGTAAGCGATGAGCAGCTGTTGGCAAGAGCAATAAACGGAGAAGCCAGAGGTGAAGTTTATGAAGGACAGGTGGCAGTTGGAGCGGTTATTTTAAATAGGACTAAAGATCCAAGATTTCCTAAAACAATTGCCGGTGTAATATATCAGCCTGGAGCATTTACTGCAGTATCTGATGGACAGATTAACGTTCCTTTGGATCCAAATTCCACAGTTGTAAAAGCTGCAAGGGATGCCTTAAACGGATGGGATCCTACTAACGGATGCTTATACTATTGGAACCCTGCGACGGCAACCAGTAAATGGATTTGGTCCAGAAAAATCGTTAAAAAAATAGGAAAACACTATTTTGGTATATAAGAGGTGTATAATGTATGAGTATAAGAGAAAAGTTACTGGATTTTAAAAGACGTTTATCCGACAGAAAAATGTATAGTATAGTGCTTGTAGTAATTGCTTTAATAGCATCATGGGGTATATACCAATACAAGCATGCTGCAGATTTGAGGCAGGAACTGGACAATCAGTATAATCGTGCTTTTTACGATATGGCGGGATACGTAAATAATGTTGAGGTACTGCTTATTAAATCATTAATAAGCTCTTCACCGACCAGGACCGCTGCGACGTTGCAGGAAGCTTGGAGGCAGGCAAATTTGGCACAGACAAACTTAGGGCAACTGCCCGTATCGCAGCAGGTTTTGGCAAATACATCAAAATTTTTAACACAGGTTGGGGATCTTGCTTATTCCATCAACCATCAAAGTATGGAAGGGAAAAAACTTACAGAGGAGCAGTACCAGCTTATTGAAAAACTTCACGGATATTCCGTTTCACTGAGGCAAAGCTTGAATGATTTACAAAATCAATTGTCATCGGGAAGACTTAAATGGGGAGAGCTTGCAAAAAAGGGTACAAAACTGTTTCAAAAAACTTCTTCTCAAATGCCGAGTCAACAGTTTGAGAATATTGACAAAACATTCCAGGATTATCCAACACTTATTTACGACGGGCCTTTCTCAGATCACTTAACCTCTGTTGAACCTAAAGGACTTACAGGGGACAATATTAGTTCTGAGCAGGCCAAACAAAGTGTTATAAATTTTTTTGGGAAAGACAAGGTTGAAGCAGTGACGGATATAGGCAAGGATGATTCCAGCATCATCAAAACCTATAGTTTCAGTGTTAAATTTAAGAATGCACCAAAGGAGCAGGAAGCTAAAATTGATGTTACTCAAAAGGGAGGACATATTTTATGGATGCTCTATAACAGGCCTGTCAATGAGGAAAAAATTAATATGGATCAGGCAAAAGAATTAGGCAGGAAGTTTTTGGAGCAACACGGATATAAAAATATGGTAGATACTTACTATCTTAAAGAGGACGGTACAGCGGTAATAAACTATGCTTATAAGCAGAACGATGTTGTTGTATATCCCGATTTGATAAAAGTGAAAGTAGCACTGGATAATGGAGAAATAGTCGGATTTGAAAGCAAAGGTTATCTTTCATCCCATTGTGAGAGAAATATTCCAACTCCTAAATTAACCATGGAGGAAGCCCGGGCATTAATTACCTCCAGAATGGAAATTTTAAGTTCAGGGCTTGCGATAATACCTACAGATTATAAAACAGAACTATTTACTTATGAGTTTAAAGGCAAGCTAAACGACAGGGATTTCCTGGTCTATATAAATGCAGAAACCGGAAAAGAGGAAAAGATTTTGTTGATTATAGACACTCCTAACGGCATACTTACAATGTAGGATTAATGGATTGATTGCGAAAAAAATTTTTATTATAATATTATCAAGTAAGGGGCTTTATGCCCCGTTTTATTTTTCGCATATACAACAAAATTGTATTTGTCGGTGAAAATCCGGAATAGTTAATTGCCGGAAAGCCGGGCAGATAGTTCCGGTGTATTTCATTAATATGGAGTACTTAAGCGGAAGGATAAAGTAATTTTCCCACATTGGAGCGAGTAAAAATGTATACTGTAATATAAAAGTTAATTTTGCCGTATTGTCAAAAAGAATTAATATTTCTATGTAAGGGGGATAAGAAATGGAAGAAAAACCGAGAATTAATAATGATAACCTTGAATTGATAAATGAAAAAAAAGATTATTTTAGAAAACCCTCTCTTTGGCAAGTTGGTGCTCTTTTTTCGTTTGTTGTAATTATTTTCTTGTATTTGGGGGCACGCCTTCAAAAGTGGAACGTAAATTATGGTTTGTTTCTAAGTGAAGTAGGGTTGATATTTTTACCTCCTGTTCTGTTTTTAATTATTTTCAAATTTGATGTAAAGAAAGTTCTGAGAATTAATAAGCCTGGATTTCTGAATTTAATTTTGATTTTCGGTATTATGATATTTTCATTACCGGTTATAGGTGTTTTGAATTTGTTAAACTTTTGGATAATTAAGCAAATATTTGGGAGGTATGAAATTTTTCAGGTGCCTCTTTCTACTGAATCCTGGGGACTTTTAGTAGGAATTCTTATTATAGGAGTTCTAGCAGGGATTTGTGAAGAAACTCTTTTTAGGGGGGTTATCCAAAGAGGGCTTGAAAGGTTTGGAGCAGCAAAGTCAATACTTATTACTGCTGTTTTGTTTGGACTTATGCATATGGACTTTCAGAGGTTTTTGGGAACTTTTCTTTTGGGTGCGTTGTTTGGATACTTGACCTATAAAAGCAACTCAATATTTAGCAGTATGTTTGCACATTTTGCCAACAATTCCATAGCGGTGTGTTTGATGTATGCTTCACTTAAAGCGAATGAGTTTTTGAAGCAAAGCGGTGTAAATGGAATTGATAGTGTTGAAAAAATAAGCAATGGAGACATCTTTGAAACTCTTGCTTCAATGAGTCGAATAGAAATTATAGGCTTTATAGTTGTGTATGCTATTATATTTTGTTTTTCAGCTATATGGCTTTATTTACTTCTTCGTTTTTTTGCTAAGCATAACAGCAATAGAGAGACAGAGGTACCAAGAGATGAAAGGCCCATTCCGGTACGCCAGCTTGTTTCATTTATACCCGGTCTTCTTTTAATACTGTTTTATGATGTTATTGATATACTGAGAATGGGAAACATAATAGATCAGTCAACGATGGAGCAAATATTAAGGTCTATAGGATTATAGTATTACACTTTTTGAAATGAGCTCATTTTTAATGTTTTGCAAGTTTGAAGCTGTGATAAATCAAGAGGTGTGTTATTATGTTTTCTGTAGAACTGAAAACCCTAAATACATTGTGTTTCTATAGTTTAGAGCTTACTTTCAATTCATTTTGCTTTATAAAATAATATTGTTTGCTACTGAATAAATTAAAAAAATTCTTGTTACAATAACATAAATTTTAAAATGCAATAGTAAAAAAACTTATGTCTCAAAATTATAATTTAGTTAGAGATTTTTTGAGACAGCTTTATCCGTTCTTTTTAACATACGTATATCCTCGCCTGCAAATTTAAATAAATCAAAACTTCCAATTATTCGGGAAGCTACTCTTTCGTCGTAATATTCATGAAGTTTACTCACGCCCATATTTGTTGCGATTATAGTTTTACAGGGGCTTTGAAGATTTTTATCATACCTTGAGTTTAATATATTTAAAAGCTCTGCATACCTTGCAGCAGAAGGCGACTCGGTACCGAGATCGTCAATTATTAACAGTTCGACATCAAATATATTGTCATAGGTTGAATCTTCATATTCAGTTTCTTTGAAACTTCTAAGCTTATATTCGTTTATGGTATTAAAAAGGGATGGAGCTGTTTGATATAAAACTGTTCTACCTCTGTTTATCAATTCTGCAGCTATACAATTTATCATGAAGGTTTTTCCCACACCTGTCGGACCGCAGAAGAACAAATTTTTGTTGTCTGGGGAGTCAATGTTTTCAATAAATTCAATGGCCCGTTCTTTAATCTTTAAAATATTCTCCCTTGGAGATATTCTTATACCGTATTTTGCTTCATCCACCACATCGGGATAATAATTTTCGTTAAACATTGAAAAATTTTCATATAAAGCAAGTTTCAGATTTGATTGATTATATAGGCAATTTATATATTTTTGCTTATAGCAAGAGCACTTTTCCGTATATCCTAAATTGCTTACAAAGCCAGTGTCCTTACACAGATTGCAGTTATATTTAGGCTCAAGATAATTGGAAGGATACGAAAATTTATTAAGCAGCAGTGCCTTTTTACTCTTTAAACTTTCAATTTTATCACGCAGTTCATTAACCAAAGAATCGGCAGTATTTGAATCCTGTAAAATCATCTTGGTATATTTTATTCCCATCAATTGAATTTCGTTGTCAATCTGTTCTATTTCAGGTATCTTTGAATACACTTCTTTTTTTCTAAGCATTACTTCATCATGTATTTCTTTTTGCCTTTTGTCATATTCATTTTGGATTTGAATATGTATGTTCTTGTACATAAGACCTCCTGATATTCATACGCTTATGTTTTTTAAGCATAAGCCCAAAAGTTGTTTTTAGCCAAAGTTAAGCATTTTCATATAGGCTGTCAAGATATTCTTCATCATACTTTCTTTGCTCGAAATTACCCTGTTGCGGCGCACTTGATGCAGGGACAGACACTTCTTGACGTTTTGATGAATTTTTCTTTCTTTTTGCATCGTACATTAATATTTCCTCTTTGGTTTTTAAACCATGGTTATACCAATCGGTGATGATACTGTTTATGTAATTAAAGTTTGGGTTTGATTTGGCTGTTGTTTTTCTCAGTGCAAGTTCAATAATATCAAAATCATACTTATAATCCATAACCCACTTTTCTACATAGGCATCTTCATATTCTGTCAGATTTCTTCCGAGCTTTAATTTTTTAATTATAGCACCGCGAACATCCTTGAACTTTTTTTGTTCCATAGAGTAATTGTCAAGGTCAAAGGCATTACGGATATTCCTGCTTTTCCAGCTTTCTGCCACTTTTTCTATGTAACTCTTGATAAGTCCTTTTTGGTCAAAACAGTACTGGAATAAAGCCAACATTACATCTTCATCAAACTGGTACTTGTCAAACCAAGCGTCAATATCGGTATACCAGGAAGGAGACATTACTCCCTGGAAAAAAGAATTATTTATCGTATAAATAATCTCGTTACGCTTTTTATTCTTTTCACAATTATTAACTGCTTCTTCAGGAGAAGATGTAGTTTTAAGACGATACATTTTCTTAATTTCTTTTTCTTTTAAATCATGTAAAACAATGCCATCCATCTTCCATGTAAGTACCCCTAAATTTTCGAGATTCGCTAAACACTCTTTAACTTTATCCACTTCCATACCTAAGCTTTTTGCGAACTCTTCTACTGTAGCATTTTTGCCGTACTTGCTTAAAAAGAGACAATATATGTATACTTTCAAACTTTCCGGGTTCATTGATGGCATATATTCGGTAATAAAAATATCAGGAATTAAAGTGTCGGAATAAAGAATTGTTTTATAAGCTTCAAAAAACATTACTACACTCCCCCTATTATAGTTTGGGAAAATTTTCAGTTTTCAAGAATAATCTTATAAATTGAAAACGATTTTATTATATCATATAACTTTGACAAATTGCAGAAATAATAAACCTCATTTATCGTATCCATTCCATGTATTCTGAACCTTAAACGAATTATTTCAATGTTTCTGTAAATATATTTTAATACTTTTGATTAATATTGAAAGGATAAAAAATAGAAAATAATGTAGTTGATTTTTTTTGTAATATATATTATTATATTATATGTTCGATTTACGGATGCGCCCATAGCTCAATTGGATAGAGTGTCTGACTACGGATCAGAAGGTTAGGGGTTCGACTCCTCTTGGGCGCGCCAAGGCTCTCGGAATTTAATTCTGAGAGCTTTTGTTCTTTTATTTTCCTTTCCTGCTTATAATAGTGTTTATATTGTTAAAATCGTTTAAAGATGACATACCGTAACTTGCAAGTATTGAGAAAATTGAAATTGTAGGGAAATGATATCTTCCGGCAACTTCCACGATAAAATGAAGAAATACGATACTTAAGATAATTATTACAAGGAAAAGCGGGATTTCTTGATTTTTCTTTAATATGAGAATGATTCCTCCGAAGGCACAAAGTAAGAGTATAGTATGGTAATAAAAATTGGACAGCTTTACAAGAAGACGTTCAAACTTATAAAAATCAAATTTCATATCCTCTTGTATAAGGCCTTGTCGGATATATACCAGGCTATCATGGTCAACAGGCCAAATCATGCCGTGTTTTTTGCAAATAAATATAAAGTTTTTAAAAAGAGACCTGTTTCTTATTCTTTCCCATGAACGTTTTAGAAGTTCGTTATGAATTTCTTGTGCTGTGATACCGGGTGTTTTTTGAATTTCAGTAAGAGTGTTGGCATCTTCTGCATTCCATGAACCGTTGCTTTCATAGTTTGAGCCTACATATATGTTAAAACCAATAGGATATTTTGCAATTTCTCTTCCTATAGCTTTTGAAGTGGCAAAACTTATTAGAGTCGAAGTTATAAGGTAGCCTGTGAGGATAAAAGCTAAAAAGATAATTTTAGGAAGTATGTTGTTTTTTATCCTTATTTTTTCAATGACAAATACCAGGTAATATAAGCAAATAGCAATTAGAACTATCTGTCCAACAGGTCTTATAATATTTGAAACGGAGCATAGTACGCCTAATAGAAAAAATTTCAATGAAGTTGAAAAAAAGCCTTTTTTATCTTTGTTTTTTAATATTGATATAAAGAAATATATGCAAAGAAGCATTAAAAAGGTGAAAGTAGTCTCTGTTGATACTAAGGCAGTGTAAAAAATTTGAGAGGGCCAAAATGCCCAAATAAGTGCACCGATAAAGCCGCATTTTTTGTCAAAAAGACTAGAGCCGATACTATATGTAAGAAGCGAAATTATGCAGCTCAAAACCACATTTAAAACAGTGGCAACAGTGGCAGATGCACCGAATATCCTGTAAAAAGGTGCTAAAAAAGCAGGATAACCTATATAATGAGGAAACAAGGAAATATAACTGCCTCCAATGACATTGCCTTTTGCAAAAGCTGTGGCAATAATATGATATGTATTAAAATCGCTAAGCGGAGTTACCTTAATACATGCAATCCAAATAAAGCGCGGCACTGCAGTAATAAAAATGAGAGCCAGCATTACTGGGATTTGCCTGTCCAATTTTATTTTATCATTGTATTTATTGTAAAGAAAAATGATAATCCCGGCACAAATAAATGCGCCAGCTGTAAAAAATAATGTGGATATGGTAGCATGTGTTCTAAAATATATTTTTAAAGGCTTAGCAGCAATGAAAAACAATGTATTGAATAAAATAAAAACAGTGAACATCAATAAAACTGCTGTTGAAAATATATTTTTTATCCTGTTGGTAAACATGGCCACTCCTTTAAATACAAAAAATCTTTTGTTCTTAATAATACCATAATATTAATAATGATGGAATACATACAATTTCAGGTTTTTTTAAATTTAATATTTAAAACTATAAAAAAAATATCCATAGTTTCCGATAAAGAAATTAGAAATTAATTAAGAAATAAAAAAATATGGAGCAGAAGGCGGTAGTCTATGGATATAGCAACAATTATTGGAATTATTGCTGGAGTAGTTTTTTTATTGGGATCAATAGCTTGGGGCGGGCCACTTAAACCGTTTTGGGATGCCCCTTCAGTTATTTGCGTTGTTGGAGGAGGTATTTCAGCTGCCTTTATCACGCATAAGATAACTGAAATAAAGCCTATAATGAAAGTTGTAATGAAAGCATTTACTTCAAGGGAAGAGTCGCAAATAGATATAATAAGAAAATTAGTAGAACTTTCTATGAAAGCAAGGCGTGATGGTTTGCTTTCACTGGAAGCGGAGCAGGAAAAGATTGAAGATGAGTTTTTGAAGGCATCTCTGCAGCTTGTAATCGATGGAGTAGAACCGGATATTATTATTGATTCTATGGATTTGGAAATTGAAAATATGAAAGCAAGGCATGACAAAGGTGCAGGGTTTTTTAAAACATTGGCGGCTCAGTTTCCTGCATGGGGTATGATAGGTACTCTTATAGGTCTTATCCAGTTATTGTTGGCCCTTGACGATCCTTCAAAAATTGGACCTGCCATGTCGGTAGCACTGGTAACAACTTTCTATGGCAGTGTACTTGCCAACCTTATTTGCAATCCCATTGCCAATAAGCTGTCTACGAAAAGTAAAGAGGAAATTCAGCAGAAAAAGATGATTGTAGAGGGAATACTGTCAATTCAGGCTGGAGAAAATCCCAAAATACTGGAACATAAGTTGAAAACCTTCCTGTCGCCTAAGCAGAAGCACGAATATGACAGAATTGTAAGTGAGGCAAGTAGCAGTGCAGGAAACAAATAGCAAGATAGCTACTCCTACGGCTAATAGCATGAGCACAAAGAGAGGTGTATTATGAGTAAAAAAGGTAGACGCACTATTTCGGATGATGATCCACCAGAAGGAGCAGCTGAATGGCTGACAACATACAGTGACATGGTTACGCTATTGCTAACTTTTTTCGTACTTCTTTTTTCCATGGCAACGGTGGATAAGCAAAAATTTCAGGAAGTTGCCTATTCTCTTAAATCTGCCTTTATGAATATTAGTAGAGGAGAGATATTCTATAATAATAACGGTGAAGATATAATAAGCATATTGGATGATAATATGCCGGATATTTCTGAAGAACAAAATTCCACCAACAATAATGAAAACAATAAAGCAGGCTTGGGTGATTCCGATCAGATTTCCGAGTTCAAAGAACAGGTGGAACGACTTATTTTAGAAATGGATCTTGGTGAATATGTCCAAATTATTGATAACAAGACTTCCCTAATATTAAGAATAAATTCTGTAATATTGTTTGATTTGGGAAAGGCGGACATAAAAGAGTCTGGGAAAGAAACAATAAGAAAAATTGCAGAATTAATGAAACAACTTGATACTGAAATAATAGTACAAGGGCATACCGACAATTTACCTATTAAGACCAGCCTATATCCCACAAATTGGGAACTATCCACTAAAAGAGCAACTAATGTGATACTCTTTCTTATCAATGAATGCTCTCTGGATCCAACAAGATTAACTGCAACCGGAAACGGGGAGTACAGACCGGTGGCACCTAACGATACGGAAGAGAACAGACAGAAAAACAGGAGAATAGATATCGTGATTTCCAAATACAAATAGAACTGCCATAAAACTGATATAAAAATTAATGTACTCCATTAAAGGGGTGCATTTATTTTTGGAATAGCTTTATGCCTTACTTGAGTTTGGCATGTGTATGGAGTATAATTAAAGAAAAATATGAAATGAGGTTGACAATGAAGAACTCAGATGTATATTGCAAACCCAAACATATAACCAGTATTGGAGGACAGGCTCTAATTGAGGGCTTGATGATGATGGGTCCGAATAATATAGCAATTGCCGTTAGGAAACCCGATGGAGAGATAATAGTAGAAAAGAGACCTCTGCCAAAGAGAAGCAAGTTTTCAAAATTACCTCTGATAAGAGGGGTCGTGGGGTTGTTTAAACAGATGGTAGTGGGTATACAGGCATTAATGTTTTCAGCTGAGTTTGTAGACCTTGAGGTGGAAGAAGATGAAAAAAAGGAACCTTCAAAGGTGGACCAATTTTTTGAAAAGTTTTTAGGCAAAGTTTTTGGAAATAAACTCCAGGATGCTTTGATATATATTTCTGTTGTTATTTCGCTTTTGTTCAGCGTTGGGCTTTTTATATTACTTCCGAATTTTATTGCCGGGCTTTTGCCTCTTAATAGGGAAAGCAGTTTAGGAGTAATGTTGTACAATCTTGTTGAAGGCATAGTAAAGATAATATTGTTTTTCTCCTATATTGTATTGATATCTAAATTAAACGATATAAAACGGGTTTGGCAGTACCATGGTGCAGAGCACAAAACCATTCACTGCTATGAGAATGGAGAGGAACTTACGGTAGAAAACATCCAAAAATATTCAACAAGGCATCCCAGGTGCGGGACTTCATTCCTGTTTACAGTAATGGTTGTTAGTATTTTGGTATTTTCTTTTGCAGGCTGGTATGAGGAAGCCTGGAAAAATATGATAATAAGGTTGTTGCTGCTGCCTGTTGTTGCAGGTATTTCTTACGAGGTTATAAAATTTGCGGGAAAAAGCCAGTCAAAGATTGTGCAAATATTAAATGTACCAGGTTTGATGTTTCAAAATTATACTACTAAAGAACCGGATGACAGTATGGTTGAAGTTGCCATTGAAGCAATGAAGGGTGTTTTGGAAACAACAAAAGAAGGCGAAGATAAGTGGTAGTTGTAAATATTAAATAATTTTATGGTAGGTAAGGAGATTTATGTGATTTTAAAGGATGCTTATACAGAAGGTATTAAAAAGCTTAAATCAGCAAATGTTGATGCCCCGGCAATTACAGCCGGGGCTATACTGTGCTGTATTCTAGGTTGTGAAAAGGAGTATCTTTATATCCATGGTGACTATTTATTAAGCAAAAGTGAATATGAAAGATACTGCGATGCTTTAAACAGGAGAATAAACGGTGAACCTCTCCAATATATAACCGGACATCAGGAATTTATGTCTCTGAATTTTGCTGTTAACCGTAATGTTCTAATTCCAAGGCAGGACACCGAAATATTGGTGGAATATGTTATTGAATTTGTCGGGCAAAAACAGAATGTCAATATTCTTGATATTGGAACCGGTTCAGGTTGTATAGCCGTAAGCCTTGCATATTACATTAAAAGCAGCCGGGTTTGGGGAGTGGATATTTCAAAGGAGGCTCTTGAAATTGCAAAAATAAATGCCAGAAGTTATGGTGTTGAAGAAAAAATTGTCTTTATAGAGAGCAACCTTTTTGAGAATGTTCCACTTCAAAAGTTTGATATTATTGTTTCCAATCCTCCGTATATTCCCAATCGGGTAATTGATACTCTTGACAGGCAAGTAAAGGATTTTGAGCCTAAAATTGCTTTGAACGGAGGAGAGGATGGTCTTGATTTTTACAGGAAAATAGTAAAAGAATCGGTTGGATTTTTAAAGCCAAAGGGGCTTTTAGCCTTTGAAGTTGGTTTTGATCAGGCTCAAGATGTCGTAAAGATAATGGAATCAAGTTTTAAAGATATAAAAATAAAAAAAGACCTTGCCGGAATTGAACGTGTTGTTACTGGAATTCTTTCCGGATAGTTATAATACCTGATGAATGGAGATTTTTTAGCATAATCATTATAACTGGGCCTAAAAACAGACCGACTACACCGAATATTATCAGGCCAAAATACATGGAAATCAGGGTGACCAGTGGATGAAGGCCAGTTTGGGTTGAAACAATTTTGGGCTCAATAATCTGTCTTACTATTACAGCAAAAAGATACACACTTAAAAGACCCAGTGCCATACGGAAGTTGCCGGTAATGAGATTTAATATTATCCATGGAACCATTACGATACCGGAGCCTAAAAGGGGGATGCCATCGGCCAGAGCAGTTACTAACCCCATTAGAACTTCATAGCCGGTATCTATTATTATGAAACCTATTGTAGATATGATAAAGGTAATAAACATTATTATTAACTGTGCTTTAAAATAACCGAATATAGAGGCCGAAACATCATTTTTGGCGTTATAGAAACTTTTCTGCGCTTTGTATGGTATTTGCCTGTATATAAAATTCCTTATATTCTTTTTATCACTACTTATAAAATACGAAGAAAGAAGAGTTACGGTAATAAAAATTCCAAGTTTGGGCAAAGAGGTTATACTGGTTATTATTGAGCCGGCTATAGCGGTTATGACTGCTTCCAATTTAGGCAAAAAAGCAAAAGTGTTACTTTTGAAAACTTCCTGGAGATTTATCGGAAGACTATTGTAAAATGTGTTCAGCTTATCGTAGTAACTTGACAGAAAGTAGGAAATGCTGGTTACATAGTTGGGAAGATTACTTTGTAGTTTTATAAGCTCTGTATATATTTTAAAGAGCAGAGATATGGCCAGGACTGCGATAACACATATGCTTAGTGTAAGGGACAGGACTGTGCAAATTTTTCTGTTCAATTTGGTTCTTTGCTCAAGAAAGCGAATAATAGGTTCATTTATTGCAGATATAGCTGCAGCTGTTAAAAACGGAGCAAAAAAAACAAACAGATATTTTATTGCTATGTAAAATCCAATAAGCAAGATAAGAAAAATTAACAAATTAGACAGTCTTTCAATATAGTATTTAAAAACTTTTTTCATATATTAAAAAGCTCCTCTTAATAACCCATATTATCCCATAATAATATATGATGGGTCTATTCATAAAAAGACGGTATTTTTTGGAATAACCTAAGTCCAATAAAGAATATAAAATAAATATAAAAGATTTCAGTTTAAGAAAAAATTTTGTATACAATATTCATAAACGCTTTATACTGATAAAAACGTCAACAATTGCATTTGACTTATTAAAGCATAATAAATATAATTAAATTGTTCATTATAAATAGTTATTTCACTCAATGAAGAGTGTTTATTTCTTGACAATGTTGTTAAGTTGACCGGTTCACTTATACAGTGATTAAAACAGCATAATTTAGCGTTTTAAGAAAATGTATATGCCAGACTTTATCGAACATCCAGAGTAAAAAGTAAATTTCTTAAAAGCGCAAACATATTTGAAAACTACCTTATCATTCATTAAAGAAAATCATCGCATTATTGGAATATTTTGTTTCGTTTTATAAATTCCGGGTATTACTCTGTTATAAGGTATTAGCCGGTTTTGGTTAATGTTCTGACTTAAAAAAGAACTATATAAAAAAATATATAAAAAAATAATTATAAAGATAAAATGGGGTTGGATATATGTTGTTAAAAAAAATGTTTAAAGGTGGGGTCGCTGTTCCGCATTTAAAAAGAACGGAAAATTGCGAAACAGTTAAAATGAAAGTGCCTGAAAAGGTCGTTATACCTATGCTTCAGCACATTGGTGCGCCCTGTGAGCCTTGTGTCAAAAAGGGTGATCAAGTTAAAGTAGGGCAGGTGATAGGAAACACGGATAAATTTGTATCTGCTCCAGTACATTCGAGTGTTTCCGGTGTAGTAACCGATGTATCACCAAGACTTTATGCAGGTGGTGTGTATATAACATCTGTTGAAATTAAGACTGACGGTAAACAGGAAATTGATGAGAGCATAAAACCTCCCACGTATTCAAACATCGAGGAGTTTATTGATGTTGTAAGAAAGTCCGGTCTGGTTGGCTTGGGTGGTGCCGGTTTTCCGGCTCATATCAAACTTTCACCTCCAAAGGATAAAAAGATCGATACATTGATTATTAATGCTGCTGAGTGTGAACCATATATCACTTCCGATTACAGAGAGATTATTGAAAACTCCTGGAATGTTTTAAGTGGAATTAATATTGTAATGGATGCTTTAAAGATTGAAAATGTGCTTATCGGCATTGAGGACAACAAACCGGAAGCAATAAAAGAAATGGAACGTGTGGCATCAAAAAGTGACAAGGTTAATGTTGTAAAACTCAAGTCCCGGTATCCCCAAGGCGCTGAAAAGATGTTGATTTATTCAACAACAGGAAGAAAGGTACCTCCGGGAAAGCTGCCTGCTGATGTTGGTGTCATAGTTATGAATGTTAACAGTGTTTCATTTATTGCTGAACATATAAAGACAGGTATGCCTCTTATTAAAAAACGAGTTACCGTTGACGGCAATGCGGTTAATAATCCTTCCAATGTAGAGGTTCTTATTGGAACTTCAATTCAGGATGTATTTGAATTTTGCGGGGGATTTAAATCGCCACCTTACAAGGTACTTATGGGCGGACCTATGATGGGAATTGCTCAGTTTTCATTAGACACCTCTGTTCTCAAACATACCAATGCGCTTTTGGCTTTTGATGAAAAACAAGCAATACTTCCCAAACCTAGTGCATGCATAAGGTGCGGCAGATGTGTTTGGGCGTGTCCGATGAATTTGCTGCCTCTATATCTCAATATGAATGCTTTAAAGGGAAATGTGGAGGAACTTAAAAAATACCATGTAAATGATTGTATTGAGTGCGGTTGTTGTTCTTACACCTGTCCTGCAAAGATACATCTTGTGCAGTCAATTAGGCTTGGAAAAGCACTAGTTAGACAAGCTGAAGCAAAAGGGGGTAAATAATTTGGAAAATAGATTGATTGTGTCATCATCTCCCCATTTTAGGGCGAATACAAATACACAAAGGATAATGTTGGATGTTATAATTGCATTGCTTCCTGCAACGGTTGCCGGCATATACTTTTTTGGATCAAGGGCAGCTTTGGTTATATTTGTTACCATATTATCCTGTGTCATTTCGGAATATCTATCAAGAAAGGCATTAAAAAAGGAATCTACCATATCGGATTTGAGCGCAGTAGTAACAGGTCTTCTGCTTGCATTAAACCTTCCTTCAACAATTCCACTTTGGATGGCTGCTATTGGTGGGGTGGTTGCAATTGTCATTGCTAAGCAGTTATTTGGCGGTTTGGGGCAGAATTTCATGAATCCTGCATTGGTGGCGAGAGTATTTTTGCTCAATGCTTTTTTAAAGCATATGACAAGCTTTGAGAAACCTATAGGTGTTGATGTGGTTTCTTCTGCTACGTCAATCGATGCAATTTCCTCAGCCACACCTTTGTATCAAATGAAGGAATTTGTTAAAGGAAATGCTGCATATTTGCCGGAATATTGGGATTTGTTTATCGGAAAAATAGCAGGTTGTATAGGAGAGACTTCGGTGATAGCACTGCTTATTGGAGCTGCGTATTTGCTATATAGAAGAGTTATAAGTCCCGAAATACCTGTTACATTTATAGGCAGTGTTGCATTGTTAACGTGGATTTTTGGGGGAAAGACTTTATTTACAGGTGATTGGCTGTACCATGTATTATCGGGTGGTCTGATGATAGGAGCATTCTTTATGGCAACAGACTATGCCACATCACCGGTAACCTTTAAAGGACGTGTAATAATGGGATTAGGGTGTGGGATTTTAACAGCTGTTATAAGGCTCTATACCGGCTACCCTGAAGGTGTATCCTATGCTATTTTGCTTATGAACATTTGTGTTCCTCTTATAGACAGATACACTGTGCCAAAAAGTTTCGGAGGTGAAAAGGCCGTTGCGTGATATAGTTATACCTACAATTGTTTTATTTTTGATATGTGTTATAGTTACAATGTCTCTGGCACTCACAAACTACGCTACCAAGGATGCTATTGCAGAACAGAACAAAATTCAGGCAGAAAGTGCCAAAAGAGAAGTTTTTTCAGAGGCAGAAACTTTTGAAGAGATTGAGGATTTAGACTCAATCCTTGGTGCTGCAGGTGAAGAAAAATTGATAAAGGAAGCTTTCCACTGTTCAAAAAACGGAAAAGAAATAGGTAGAGTCTATTCAGTGGAGAGTAATGGCTATGGCGGAGTTATTTCCATGGTAGTGGGAATAGACAACGACGGAAAGATAACCGGTGTAAAAATTATCAGCCTTAGTGAAACACCGGGACTTGGATCAAAAGTCCAGGAAGAGCCGTTTCTTTCCCAGCTTGTAGGTATTACACCGAAAGAAGCATTGACCGTTGTCAAATCCGGTGGCTCTAAACAAGAAGAGATTGATGCCGTAAGCGGTGCTACAATATCATCAAAAGCAGTTGTAAAAGGAATACAGGCGGCAATTGACATGGATAAAAAAATTAGAGAATTGAGAGGGGAGGCGGTATTTTGAAAGCGATAGAGACACTTAAAAACGGTATTATAAAAGAGAATCCGGTTTTCAGGCTGGTTTTGGGAACATGTCCTACCCTTGCAGTAACAACTTCGGCGAGAAACGGGATTGGTATGGGACTTGCCGCCACAGCAGTTTTGGTGGGATCGAATCTTGTAATATCGCTCCTTAGAAAAATCATACCCGATAAAGTGCGAATTCCTGCATATATAACAATAATTTCAGGATTTGTTACCATTATACAGATGCTTCTTAAGGCTTATCTTCCAGAATTGGATAAAGAACTCGGTATATATATACCTCTGATAGTTGTAAACTGTATTATTTTAGCAAGGGCTGAGATGTTTGCCAATAAAAATAATGCTTTTCTTTCAATTTTAGACGGTATAGGGATGGGCATAGGTTTTACCTTTGCACTGCTTATAATGGGCTCGGTAAGGGAACTACTCGGTGCAGGAACATGGTTTGGAATTACCGTTACAAAGAACTTATTTGACCCGGCATTAATAATGATACTTCCTCCCGGAGGATTTTTAGTCTTTGGAATAATAATGGGACTTATAAACAAGTTTTCATCAATGAAATTATCAAAAGAGAAGAACTGCGCATCATGTCCGTTGCCTTGTGGTGCAGTTGGAGAAGCTAAGGGGGATGAGGTATAATGAATAATGTAATATTGCTTGCAATCAGTGCCATATTGGTGAATAATTTTGTTTTATCGCAGTTCTTAGGAATTTGTCCTTTCCTTGGTGTATCCAAAAAGATTGAAACAGCTCTTGGAATGGGTGGCGCAGTTATATTTGTTATGACCATTTCTTCCTGTATAACAAGGGCTATTTATGATTTGTTCCTGTATCCTTATGGCCTTGATTATCTGAATACCATTGTTTTTATACTGATCATAGCTTCATTGGTTCAGTTTGTTGAAACAGTGTTAAAGAAGTTTATTCCTTCGCTGTACAGGTCTTTGGGTATATATCTTCCGCTTATAACAACCAATTGTGCGGTGTTGGGAGCTGCTCTTTTAAATATAGACAAAAACTATAATGTGTTATACTCGACTTTATATGGATTGTTTTCAGGTGTGGGTTTTACCCTTGCATTGGTATTGTTTGCAGGTGTCAGGGAAAAACTTGAGTACAGTGATATCCCTGAGTCCCTTAAAGGGCTGCCGATATCGCTTATTGCGGCTTCCCTTGTTTCTATGGCATTTTTAGGGTTTAAGGGTCTCTTTGGAATTTAGAGAGAAAGGATGTTAAAGTCATGCTACAGGAGTTATTATTGCCAACTTCTCTGGTTGGCGGTTTAGGGCTTATATTTGGTATTGGTCTGGCTTATGCTTCTAAAAAATTTGAAGTGAAAGCCGATGAGCGGGTGGCTGCAGTAAGAGAGGTCTTGCCTGGTGCAAACTGTGGTGCTTGCGGGTTTACAGGGTGTGACGGCTTTGCCGAAGGTGTGGTAAACGGTAAATGTAAGGTAAACGGTTGTCCTGTTGGTGGAGACACTGTTGCAAAGGCTATAAGCGAAATATTGGGAGTGGAGGCTGAAGCAGTAGTGGCTAAAGCTGCCCGAGTGATGTGTGGAGGAACTTGCACTTCATGCAAAACTAAGTTTGATTATTCCGGGATAGAGGATTGTGTTGCAGCTGCAAGTCTTTTCGGAGGTCCATCAGCATGTACTTATGGATGTGTGGGACTTGGAACCTGTGTAAGGGCTTGTCCTTTTGAGGCAATACAGATAGTTGACGGGTTAGCGATGGTTAATGAGGCGAAATGTAAAGCTTGTGAAAAGTGTATGGCTTCCTGTCCTAAAAAAATTATTAAAATGGTTCCGATATGTAATGAATACACTGTTTCATGCAGCAGTATGGACAAGGGAGCTACAGTAAGGAAGAACTGCAGTGTAGGGTGTATAGGCTGCGGTAAATGTTCTAAAGTCTGTCCTAAGGGCGCTATAAGCGTTGAGGGAACCCTTGCGAAAATAAACCCTGAGATTTGCAGCAATTGCGGAGAATGTATAAAAGTTTGTCCAACAAATGCTATAAAAAGATATAAATCCAGTTGCTAAATAAGTTAAAAAATAGATTAAACTAGTGCCAACATATTAAGGGATAGTTTTATTCCGAGGCACTAGTTTTTTGTTTGATTATTGAGAAATAAGATATTTATCTTCCTTTTGGGATGATTATGAATATTTTATTGCATATCAATTAATATTAAAAAATGCCTTGTCCTTTTATGCGATAGGATATGCTCTGTGGTTGAAAGTTTAACTTTTCATTAAAGTACTTGTAGGTAAAACTGTTTTTTTAATTTTGCTATTATTGACTTTAAGGCTTAATGTTATTTTTAAAATTGCCGTTTGCACCTTTTTTACTCACTAGTATTTGATTTCTGCCATTCTTAAAGGATTTCTTCACATCATAGCCTTTCAGTACAAGTGTGTCATATATTATGTCAGTTTGATGGAAATAATTATTTCCTACATCCAGTATTAAGGTTTCGTTTTCCTTAAGTTCTTCCGACAGCTTTTCTAAAGTCGAGTCGATATTCAGACTTTCAGCGTTTATAATTTCTCTGTTATTGTCCATATTATTGTCCATTTGCATCCTCCCGCTAATGTTATATAAATATGTTTAAAATATAAAAAACGGAGTAATATATATTCTAGCCAAATATTAATCTTTTCAATCATCTAAACGAGCATTAAAGTTGGAAAGTTTTAATTTTTTTATTAGGGTTGTTAAAAACTTTTTAATTACCCTAATTTGATGGGATTTGATATGAAAACCGTGTAGATTACTTTGAATTTACATAGAATAAAAAGTTTAGGAGTTTGCCTATGAATAAATCAAATATTGTATTAATAGGAATGCCTGGAGCTGGGAAAAGCACTGTTGGCGTGGTTCTTGCCAAAGCCATGGGAAAACCTTTTATTGATACGGATTTATTGATACAGCAAAAACAGGATATGCTTCTCCAGGAGATTATTGATAAGCATGGAATCAATAAATTTCTTGATATAGAAGAAAAAGTTGTAATGGACCTGGATGTAAAAGATCATGTCATTGCAACAGGCGGCAGCGTTATATATAGTGATTTGGCTCTTAACCATTTGAAAAAAGACGGAAAAATTGTTTATCTCAAGTTGAGTTTTGATGAGGTGGTGAAAAGGCTAAAGGATTTTAAAGGGCGAGGAATAGCCATGGAGAAGAATAGAACTCTTTTGGATGTTTACAATGAAAGGGTACCTTTATATGAAAAACATGCAGACATTACTATTGTTTGCTCCAACAAGACTATTGAGGACATTGTTTTTGAGATAAAAGAAAGTATTTATATGTATAAAGCATAGTTGCTGTCTTGAATAGGATTTTTACGTTTTATAAAAAAACTATAAAAAATTTTTGAAAACATGTATATATATTCCGAAAAAAGGGCAATAATAATAATGACCTCACAAAATACATTTTGACCCCCTTTACATGGGTTAGTTGCAACGACTAACCCCTTTTTTTTTAACTTAAATAAATGTAAAATAACATAGATAATTTTTATTTTACACAAAACAAATTAAGGTCTTTATGTTATAGCAAAAATATATTAAAATATAATAGGTTATAGTTATTATAATTTAAGGAGAGAGTCAAATGGCAAAAATCCCAAAGCAAAGAGAACCTTTAGTAACGCATATTTATACTGCAGATCCTTCAGCACACGTTTTTGAAGGAAAAATTTATATTTATCCTTCCCATGACAGGGATATCGACGTAGAACAAAATGACAACGGCGATCAATACATGATGGAAGACTACCATGTTTTATCTATGGATGATTTGAATTCTCCTGTAATTGACCATGGAGTTGCACTTCATATTAATGATGTTCCATGGGC
Organism: Acetivibrio clariflavus DSM 19732; assembly: GCF_000237085.1. GTDB lineage: Bacteria > Bacillota > Clostridia > Acetivibrionales > Acetivibrionaceae > Acetivibrio > Acetivibrio clariflavus. The sequence continues at coordinate 85,758 of NC_016627.1, forward strand.
AAAACAGCAAATGTGGGCACCTGATGCGGCATTTAAAAACGGTACCTATTATTTCTACTTCCCTGCAAGAGATAAAGAAGGAATATTTAGAATCGGTGTTGCCACAAGTAAGAATCCGGCAGGTCCGTTTAAGCCCGAACCAGACTACATAAAAGGGACTTTTAGTATTGACCCGGCTGTCTTTGTAGATGATGACGGCAAAGCATATATGTATGTCGGTGGATTGTGGGGAGGACAGCTGGAAAAATGGAAGACAGGTAAATTCGACCCTAACGGTAAAGAACCTGCGCCTACAGAACCGGCGTTGGGGCCATATGTGGCTGAGCTGAACGATGATATGATTTCATTAAAGGAAGATCTTCAACAGGTTTCCATTGTTGATGAAGATGGTAATCCAATTTTGGCAGGGGACGAGGATAGAAGGTTTTTTGAAGCTTCTTGGGTGCATAAGTACAATGGTTATTATTATCTGTCCTATTCAACAGGGACAACCCACTACCTTGTATATGCAATAAGCAAGAATCCTAAGGGACCTTTTGTGTACAAGGGAAGAATCCTTGAGCCGGTTATTGGATGGACAACCCACCATTCCATTGTGCAGATTGGTGACAAGTGGTATCTGTTCTACCATGATTCATCATTGTCTAACGGAGTAAATCATAAGAGATGCGTAAAATATACTGAGCTTACTTACAATGAGGATGGAACTATAAAAACAATACATCCATATGAGAAATAATCCGATAGAATTGAAACTCTTTAAAACTTAGGGGATTGTCGGAATTTTGCTTCCGGCAATCCCCTATTTTAAACTTATCTTAGCATTAGATTTTATATCAAGTTTTCCGGATTTAGGCACTTTAGTTCATCGATTACGAAAAGTCCGTCTTTTCTGACGAGAACATCATCAAACCATATTTCTCCGCCGCCATATTCGGGACGTTGGATAAGAACAAGGTCCCAGTGTATTGCCGATTTGTTGCCATTATCACATTCATCATAGCAGCTTCCGGGAGTGAAGTGTATGCTTCCTTTTATTTTTTCATCAAAGAGTGTATCCTTCATAGGAGTTTCTATGAAAGGATTGACTCCAATAGCAAATTCACCGATATACCTTGCCCCTTCGTCGGTGTCCAATATTTGGTTTAGCCTTTCTGTATTGTTACAGGTAGCATTTATTATCTTGCCGTCTTTAAATTCCAGCCTTATGTTTTCAAAAGTAACTCCCTGGTAAACGGCAGGGGTATTGTAGGTAATAACTCCGTTAACAGAAGTCTTTACAGGTGCAGTGAAAACTTCACCGTCGGGAATATTCATTTTGCCGTCACATTTTATTGCCGGAAGGCCCTTAATGGAGAAGGAGAGATCGGTGCCTTTGGCAACGATGCGGACTTTGTCGGTTCTTTCCATGATTTTTATAAGATTGTCCATGGCATTGGACATTTTTTGATAATCTAAGTTGCACACCTTGAAATAAAAATCTTCAAAGTGCTCTGTGGGCATGTTTGCAAGCTGTGCCATAGAATTGTTGGGGTATCTTAATACGCACCATTTGGTGCTTTTGACTCTGATGTCGGAATGAAGGGGTTTGGAGTAATGTTCCATATATATTTTCATTTTGTCCTGAGGAACTCCGCCAAGTTCGCTGACATTTTCTCCGGCCCTTATTCCTATATATGCTTTCATGTCTTTCATGCGTGCTATCTCATAAGATGCAGTCATTTTTATCTGCTCTTCAGTACAGTCGTTTAAAAGAATCCTTAGAAGTTCATTGTCTTTTACTGTAAGAAAAGGAACACCTCCTGCTTTATAAGCCTCTCTGATCAATTCCTTTGCAAGGGCATAACAATCACCGATACATTCAATAAGAATGTTTTCACCGGGTTTCAGTTCTACTGAATAATTAATTAGGTTGTGAGCAAGTTGTGTTATACGTGGATCTTTCATATAAGTGCCTCCAATTCATTGACTATTTTTTCGAACACCAGTAGAGCATCTTCAATAGGTTTTGGAGTATATAAATCAACTCCTGCCTTTTTCAGAAGTTCTAAAGGATAATCGGAGCTTCCGCTCTTTAAAAATTCTTTATATCGGTCAACAGCAGGCTGACCTTCATTTAATATCATATTTGAAATTGCCACTGCTGATGAAAAACCAGTTGCGTATTTATAGACATAAAAACTGGTATAAAAATGGGGAATTCTTGCCCATTCCATTTTGATAGCATCATCGACATTTACTTCGGCCTCGAAGTATTTCTTGTTCAGTTTGAGATAAACATCGCAGAGTATGTCGGCAGTAAGAGCTTTTCCTTCCTGAAGCATTGAGTGAATTATCTTTTCAAATTCCGCAAACATAACCTGACGGAAGACTGTTCCTCGGAATTGTTCAAGATAATGATTCAAAAGATAGGCTTTTTCTTCCCGACCGGTTGTATTTTTTAGCATATAGTCCATAAGTAGACATTCGTTAACTGTAGAAGCCACTTCAGCGACAAATATTTTATATTCTGAATATATATAAGGCTGGGTCATGTTTGTATAATAGGAATGAAGTGCATGCCCCATTTCATGAGCAATTGTGAAAACATCATCTATTGTTCCCTGATAGTTCAGCAGAACATAGGGGTGGGATTTATACGCTCCCCAGGAATATGCGCCGCTGGTTTTACCCTGATTTTCGAACACATCTATCCATCCCGATGAAAAAGCTTTTTTGAGGTATCCAATATATTCATCACCCAAAGGGGTTAATCCCTGTTCGACCAGGTTTAGTGCTTCTTCATAGGGAATATTTTTTTTGGTCTCTTCCACAATGGGCACATATAGATCATACATATGCAATTCATCCAGTTTCAGAGCTTTTTTCCGAAGTCTTAAATAGCGGTGTAAAAGCGGAATATTTTTATTGACAGTGTCTATTAAGTTATCATATACTTCAGTGCTTATATTATCTGCATCGAGGGAAGCTTCTAAGGATGAATTGTATTTTTGTGCCGTTGAATAGAATTTATTTGCTTTGAGATTGCCGGTTAATGATGCAGCTAAAGTATTTTTATATTTTGTATAGGTTTCATAGAGTGCTGTGAAGGCATCTTTTCTGACCCTTCTGTCGTGGCTTTCAAGAAATTTTATATATCTTCCTTTAGTAAGCTCAACTTCCTCACCGTTTTCGTCTTTTATAAAGGGAAATTTCAAATCGGCATTGTTGAACATGGTGAATATGTCCCTTGCAGCACTTGCCATATCCGATGCCAAAGCCAGAAGTTGTTCTTCTTTTTCTGAAAGGATATGTTCTTTCTGGCGGAAAATTTCATTGAAAAACTGCCTATAAACTTTAAGTTCCTCACAGCTTTCCATGAAATTTTCAATTTTATCCTGAGGAATGGATGTGATTTCCGGAACAATAAAGGAGTTTGCAGCATAAACTTCTGTTGAAAGAGTAGAAGCTCTGTCGGAAATTGCCTGGAAAGTAGAATTTCCGTTGTCTTCATCTCTTTTCATTCTTGCATATACATAGACCATGTCGTTTAATGCCATCATGTCATTGCTGAGTTTGAGGCACTTAAGAAGATTTTCAGGACTTTTGTCCAATGTACCTTTGTATTTGGCAATTTCCTGAACAAGTTGTTTTACGGTATTGAAATCCTTTTCCCAATGATCAAGGTCCGGATACATGTCACTTAGTTTCCATTTGTATTTTTCGTCAATCTCATCTCTTTTAGGAAGAGTTTTTTCATTTTTATCGGTCATATGAATACCTCCTTGCGCTTATAATTCGTTGTATTTGGCAGATTTCCCTTTACACTTGGAAACGGGATATTTTTCAGAATTCTTCTGAATCTTGTCCAATAAAGTACGGTTAAGGTCGATTTTTAAATCAGTAGATAAAAGTAGAAGGTAAGAGAGAATATCTGCTATTTCTTCCTTGACTTTTTCAAGGTTTTCCGGTATGGAAAGATATTGATTGACCTCGTCTTCGTTTTTCCACTGAAAATGTTCCATAAGTTCTGAAGCTTCAATTGCGATAGACATGGACAGGTTCTTGGGGGTATGAAACTTGGACCAGTCCCGTTCGGATCTGAATTTTATCAAAGCTTCCACAGCTTGAGTCAAATCTATATTATTCATAGGTTCAATCCTCCGAGTATTACATTTCTCATACAATTATAGCCTATCATACTATATTATCCAACAATCAAAGTTTTTATTATTTACTTGACGCAGCCTGCCAATAAACTTTTTAAGGTATTGACTTTATAATAATACTATATAATTTTACCAAAAAAAAGCAACCTGATTTATATTTTTATATACAGGCTGCCAGTTAAAATTTTATTAGGGGAGTTAAGTACTACGTAATAATTTCTATCCCGTTATTTAAATTTATCTTCAATAAATATAAAGCTGAAAATTGTTAAGTTCCGGACATATTATAATTGGTTAAAATATTGTAAAGAATAACGGCGGCTTCGGCTCTGGTTGCATAATCTTTTGGTGCAAGTATCGTACTGCTTTTGCCATTGATAATTTTTTCGCCGTTCAATAGTGCCATGCTTATTAAGGCATAGTCAGATATGTCATCTCTGTCTGAATATTTGTCGAGAATGCTTATGTCGTTTTCAGGCAGAGGATTGCCGGAAATTTTTAAAACTCTTGCCAATATGACGGCAATATCTTCTCTTTTTATAGGTTCATAGGGATAGAAGAAGTTATTTCCTATACCTGAAACTATACCCATGTTTTTGGCGATCATTACATTTTTATAGAACCAATGTTCGGGTTTCACATCTTCAAAAGTTCCGACTGGGGTTTTTTCAAATTTAAAACCGGCAACTACAAGGCTTATAAACTCTGCCCGGGTTATTTTATCATTGGGTGCAAATAAGTTTGGATTTGCCGATTTTCCTTTTATTATACCTCTTGCTGCCAAATATTCAATGGGACTTTTGGCCCATGGCACAGAATTTAAATCCTCAAAAGGTTTAATAGCTTGAGTGACTGCGGAAGATGTATTGGTGTAATCTGTATATAATGATTCGCTAAAGGCCATCACTCTGTAATAATACTCTTTTCCTGCTTCAACACTATTGTCAGTGTACTTTTCTATGTTTGGACCGGTTCTTGCAATTTCTTTAAATTCGTTCTTGCCGGTCTTTCTTTCAATGATAAACCCCTGTTCACCTGATGAGTTGTCTCTCCACTCAAGTGTAATGGCTGAGGAAGATATGGCTTTGGCGGAAAGACCTGATGGAGCCGCCAGGTTTTGTATAAGTACTTCACATTCCTCACTTTCTGCACTTAAGAAGTGAGTTGAGTTGTAAGATTTAACCCTGAAAATATATTTAACATCCGGTTTGAGTTTATCCACCGTAAAGCTTGTTATATTGGACTTGACACTGCCGATTTGTTTCCAGGCAGTGCTTGAACCGGTTTTTTGCTCAATTATAAAATTAGTTTCGTTATCTGAGTTGTCCTCCCATGTAAGCATTATCTTTGATTCGGAAAGGATGACGGCTTTTAAGTTTGAGGGAGCAGGAATTGCATATCCTTCAACAGTGACTTCATCCGAGTAATCAGAAGAATGGTCTCCCTTTATCGATTTTAATCTGTAGGTATAACTTGATCCTGGTTTTAGCAAGTTGTCATACCAGGTGTTTCCTTCATCAGCTGAAATGGTATCTATAACAACAAAAGAACCGTCACCGATTTTTCGCTCAATAACAAAGTACTCGGCACCATAGGATTTGTCAAGCCAGGTTAATCTTATTGTATCGGCTGAACTCCATGATGCTTTGAGATTTTGAGGAGCTTTTAGCTTGGTATGAGCTGCTACGCCGGTATCGTTGTTTGGATAGGGTTTTGAATATACATCTTCTTTGAGAACCGCCTTGACCCTGTAATAGTATTGGTTATTGTCAGTAAGAGCGATATCGTTGTAACTTGTAAATCCAACCGGCAGAAGAGCTATAATTTCCCAACTTCCGTTTGAACCGCTTTTTCTTTCTATAGCAGTGGCATAGTTTCCTAACTCTGTGTAAGTCCAAGTCAATTCGATTTCGTTTGTGGATATTGCTGTAGCTGTCAATGAAGCAGGAGAATCTTTTAACAAAGATGTGGAAAGAGTAAGCTCCTTGGTATAGGATTTGGCATTGCCGTATGGGTTATAGGGTATAACTCTGTAAGTATAGGTTTTATCAGCAGAAAGTGTCCCATCGGTGTAAGTAGTAACATTTGCCGGTACCTCAGCTATTTTTGTGAAACCTTCAGAACCGGACTTCCTTTCTATTATGAAACCAAGTTCGTTGTCCGAGTTATCGTTCCAGTAAAGTATCACTTTTGAAGAAGAGACAATATCTGCACTTAGCGAATGGGCAGCAGCGGGAGGACCGGTATATATATAGTATTCTGAACTTGAAGCTGAAATGCCTTTTTCATTGAATGCCGTAATCCTATAGTAATATCCGGTATTAAGTTCAATGTTGTCGGTATCGGAATACGATGAAATATTGCTATCAAGTACTGATAAAACTGTATAGTTTTTACTGGAGGCTTTTCTTCTTTCAACTTTTAACTTGTAGTCCCATCCTTGAGGGTTTGTCCAGCTTAAGTCAATTCTGCGGGCATTGACGGGCACGCACTGTAAATTTTTTGGAGAAAGAATTCTGGTTACAGGATTTGATATATTGCTGTAACCTCTAAAGGTTTCGGTATTTATACTCAGACGGTATCTGTATGTACCGTCACCGGCAGAGGAGTCGATAGCATAGGTGCTGTTCTTTTTGATATTACTTACAATGGTTGTCCATGGGCCCCATGAATTTTCCGAGTATACCGAGCGTTCCAATACGAACTTTTCAATATCGGCATTTGGACCCCAGGAAATTTTAATTTGATTATTGTCCAAAGCAGCGGTAATAGTAGGCAATTCTACAGGTGTAACGGTTATTGCAGAAGAATGGGGAGAATTGTGGCCTTTGCCGTCACCGGAAACAAGTTGATATTTTACCGATTTATTGGCTTCAAGGGACGGGTCTATAAAAGTAATGGATGTTCCGTCATCAGGCAAATTGGCTATTACTCCATCGTTAACCTTTATTACTGAAGTTTCGCGAACAGCCTTGGAATTGTTAATCCAATTCAGGGTTACCGATTTTTTATTTAAATCCACATAATATGAGACAATGGAAGGTGCTTTCATTTGTGTCGTTGTAGCGCTTTTGCTGGCTGTTTGAATAACCTCTCCGTCTGAGTTTACTGCGGTAACGGTATAATTATATGTAGTTTCAGGCATTAGGTCGGTATCGGAATAGCTTAAGAAATTTCTTTCGGTGTCGACGTTTATTATTTTTATTACTGTATTGTCCCTGGCAACTTTGTAGTAAACCGAATCGGCAACAGAAGTCCAATTTAAGTTTATCTGTGTATCGGAATTGGCAACGGAAGTACTAATATTGAGTGTAAAAGCGGCTTTTACTGATATACCAGCAGCAATTGATATAATAATTACTGCTGGTATTATCAGGAATAATTTTAAAGATTTATATGTATGCATATTTATAAGCATGAACATCCCTCGCATGTATAGATAGTAATAAAAATTAAATCTATACATTTTTTATCGAAAGATTTCATCAAAAAGTTAATATTACGTTGGGCCGCTTTTACAGATAATCTGTTTCAATATATCAATTTTTTGACTGAATATATTGATCTATTGCTTTTGCTGCTTTTTTACCTGCACCCATAGCAAGGATAACGGTAGCAGCACCGGTTACGGCATCTCCGCCGGCAAAAACACCCGGTTTACTGGTTGCCAAAGTTTCTTCGTTTACAATTATTCCGCCCCATTTTTGAGTAGTAAGTCCCGGAGTTGTTGACGTTATTAAAGGATTTGGGGTCTGGCCTATGGCAATTATAACCGTGTCAACATCGATAACATGCTCAGAATTCGGTTTGGGTACCGGTTTTTTTCTGCCGGAGGCGTCTGGCTCACCCAGTTCCATTTCAATACATTCCATGCCTTTAACCCATCCATCCTCGGTACCGATAATTCTTACTGGGTTGGTAAGAAGCTTGAAAATAATACCTTCTTCCTTGGCGTGATGAATTTCTTCCAATCGGGCAGGCATTTCTTCTTCGGAACGTCTGTATATGACATATACGTTATCCGCGCCAAGTCTTTTTGCACTTCGGGCAGCATCCATGGCAACATTGCCGCCGCCAACAACAGCAACTGTTTTGCCTACTTTGACCGGTGTATCGTTATCGGGGAATTTGTATGCTTTCATAAGGTTTATCCTTGTCAGGAATTCATTGGCTGAATATACTCCATTTAGATTTTCGCCCTCTATACCCAAAAAACTGGGGAGGCCTGCACCGGAAGCAATGAATATTGCTTTATAACCTTCATTAAATAGTTCATCTAAGGTAAATACCTTTCCAATAACCATGTTGGTTTTAATTTCAACTCCAAGTCTTTTGACCAAGTCAATTTCTTTTTGTACCAGTTCTTTAGGCAGCCTGAATTCCGGAATTCCATACATCAGGACACCTCCCGGGGTGTGGAAAGCTTCAAAAATGGTTACATCATAGCCCATTTTGGCAAGGTCTCCTGCACACGTGATTCCTGCAGGACCGGAACCTATCACGGCAACTTTTTTGTTCAATTTTTCAATTTTTACTTCTTTGGGCTTTGCGTTTGCCATATACCAATCGGCAGCAAATCTTTCGAGTCTGCCAATGCCGACCGGTTCGCCCTTTTTTCCCCGTACGCATAATTTTTCGCACTGGGTCTCCTGAGGGCAGACCCTGCCGCAAATGGCGGGAAGGCTATTGGTTTCCGTGATTTTTTCATAGGCTTCTTCAAACCTGCCTTCGGCCACAAGTTTTATAAAATCGGGTATCTGGACATTTACCGGACATCCTTCCACACAGGGTCTGTGTTTGCATTGAAGACATCTTTGAGCCTCTTCCTTTGCCATCTCTTCCGTATACCCCAGTGCCACTTCAAGGAAATTTTTGTTCCTCACATTAGGGTCCTGTTCCGGCATAGGTACTTTTTTCGGTGACATATTAGGCATTATCGACACCTCTCAATCTGCATTTATGAGCATCTAAAGATACTTGCTCTTCTTTCTTGTACATGAGCTGTCTTCTCATGGCTTCATCGAAATCAACTTCATGACCGTCAAAATCGGGGCCGTCTACGCATGCAAATTTGATTTTGCCGCCAACTGTTACACGGCATCCTCCACACATGCCTGTTCCATCTATCATTATGGGGTTCATGCTTACTATCGTCTTTATATTGTATTGTTTAGTAAGATTGCTTACAGCCTTCATCATAACAAGAGGGCCTATAGCAATTACCAAATCGTATTTATTTCCTTCTTCCAAAAGTTTTTTCAATACATCAGTTACAAATCCCTTGTTTCCGTTCGAACCGTCATCGGTGGTTATAAAAACTCTGTTGCTTACAGACTTTAATTCCTCTTCCAAAATAATAAGTTCTTTATTTCTGAATCCTGCAATTGCATCAACTTCAGCACCTAGACTATGAAGCTTTTTGGCTTGCGGAAATGCAATTGCCGTACCTAATCCGCCGCCAATAACGGCAGCTTTTTTTACACCTTCAAGGTGTGATGGAACGCCTAGAGGTCCGACAAAGTCCAGTATGGCATCTCCTTCTTCTAAATTACCCAAAATTTCAGTAGTTTTACCGACTATCTGAAAGATTATTGTAACAGTGCCCTTTTCTCTGTCATAATCTGCTATAGTTAAAGGTATGCGTTCTCCTTCGTCGTTTACCCTTAAAATTATGAACTGACCTGGCTCTGCTTTTCTGGCTATTAATGGGGCTTCAACTTCCATTAATGTAACCGAAGGGTTCAAGATTTGCTTCCTGACTATTCTGAACATTTTTAAAACCTCCTTTTAAGGAAGACACAATATCTGTTCATTTCATTGTATCACTTATTTTGAATTTGTTTAAGTGTTATTTTTTTATAAATGTTATATTTTGTATGAAAATTAATTAATATGGATTACTTTAAGTATATGGTCAAAATTGATATTTGATTTCGATTGTAAGTAAAATTTCAAATAATTATATGTATGGGTTGCATATACTATGGATATTTTTCAGTCAATATTATATATTTTTATTATTATTACTTTGAAGAATAATTGTAAATTACTGTTGAGGAATATATTTGATTTTCAAGCGGAAATCAAATTTAGCAAAAAACACAATTCAAAAAATATCTGGGAGGTACATATGAAGAGAAGTCTATTTTGTTTAATATTGGTACATATCATGATTACTTGTTTTTCACCTATGGTATTGGCACAAGAGAATAAAGCAATAGCAGTTTTTATTGACGATCTGCCTGTCGTTTTTGATACTGAACCTACAATTCAGAACGGCAGGATACTTGTGCCCTTCCGGGCTATTGCAGAGGCATTGGGGGTACAAGTAGACTGGGATGGAGATACAAAGACAGTTAATGCTACAGACGGAAAAATAAATGTCAGATTACAAATCGGAGATAAAACTGCCTATTGCAATAATACTCCTGTTTCTCTGGATGTTTCTCCGATTATCTCAAGCGGGAGAACATTAATTCCTCTAAGGTTTTTTAGCGAAGCATACAATTGTAAAGTAGATTGGGACGGCGTAAACAGAACGGCAAAAATTTTTTCTCCTCCAAAAGAGATGTCTGTAACAGGTTTTTATGCACTTGGGGACAGCAGGACAAGCAGTTGGACTGACCTTTTTGGAATTCCCTATCCCGAAACAACCGTTGGCAATACAGATGTAGTGAATCAACTTTCATTGGGCTGGTACAGTATTGATAAAGACGGTAAATTGCTGACGGAAAGCAGGACAGGATGGCAAAGACCGGATGGTTGGGAGGACGTGTTGAAAGCAGCAAGTAAGTACCAAATGGCAACGGAGATGACGATACACGCCACTGACGGAGACGGCACTTTGACATCACTGCTGAACAATGACACTGCCATATTAACAGCAGTCAGCAATATAATTGAGGAAGCTTCAATGTATCATGGCATAAACCTGGATTTTGAAGGTTTGGGCTTTAAGGATGTAGGTGAGCAATTATTGGCAACTCAAAGTGCGTTTAACAGGTTTGTTCAGCTTTTGGCTGAACAGGCACATAATTTAGGCCTTAAACTTACGCTTACCCTGCATGCCCCTAACAGTGTTTATAAGGGCTATGATTATAAAGCTTTGGCAGGATACGCCGACAGGATCATAATTATGGCTTATGACTATGGCACAAAGCCTGAACCAAGTGATCTTGTTATTCAAGCTGTTGAGCAGTCTTTAAAATATGTACCGAAAGAAAAACTTGTACTTGGTATTTCAGTACCCAATGAAAATCCGGATAGCCTGGTTTCAAAAGTAGGAATTGCCAAAAGGTACAGACTTGAGGGGATTGCCCTATGGAGACTTGGTCTTTTGACAGACGAGATGTGGGGTACGTTAAAAGCAACAGTAAAAGTTAAAGAGAATTCAGAAAACTGATCCGGAGGAACTTTTAACAAAATCTATGTGAAAACTGCTTTGTACATTGTCAATACCAGTATAGTTTTCAACCCATTGAGTCAGTTAATGGCTTGTTTTATTAATTATATTTAAAAACAAGTATAAAATGAAAGTATCATTTGTATCTCCTTGCATAAATACATGGCAGTAATAAATGTAAAAAAATAAAAAAAGTCCGATGGAGCTATGAAAATATTGAGTTATAAATTTTGTGAATGTAAAATAAAATATTCTAATTGAGAACAAATTCGAATTATTTTGAATTGTCTCTTGCAATTTGAAAGTTATTTTGATATAATTTCATTGGTTTGAATTTAATATCATAAAATATTCTAAATAATCTTCAATAAACTTCTTTCTAAATGGGACATTTGCTTTGCAAATCCCGGAAATAAATCCCCAGATTTTTTATTTTGGGGTATACAATGTGGTATGCCGTATACCATATACAATGGCGTATATTATTAAAAAAATAGAAATTATTTTTTATCACAAGAAATTATTGAAATGACTTGTGTAGAATATTTGCCTGAATTTGATACATATATTGTGAGTATTTTGCTGCGAAATTTGCTTTATGCAAATTTTATGTTTTGTTGCTTTTAATTATATTTTTTTAATACAATTGCAGACAATATTAAAAGTAATTTGCCTAAAAAGCAATTGCCCATATATACATTATTTTTTAGGAGGGTTTTTAATGAAAATATTAGCTGATGTCATGGAAAGAGTTATAAAAAGAAATCCCAATGAACCGGAATTTCATCAAGCGGTCAGGGAAGTGCTCGAATCATTGGAGCCTGTTGCTGAAAAGCATCCTGAATGGGTTAAGGCCGGAGTATTTGAGAGAATTGTTGAGCCTGAAAGACAAATTATTTTCAGAGTACCATGGGTTGATGACAATGGTGTAGTTCAGGTAAATAGAGGTTTCAGAGTACAGTTCAACAGTGCTATCGGACCTTATAAAGGCGGAATAAGATTCCATCCTTCAGTAAATTTAGGTATAATTAAGTTCTTAGGTTTTGAGCAGATATTTAAAAATTCATTGACAGGATTGCCTATGGGTGGCGGTAAAGGCGGAAGCGACTTCGATCCAAAAGGAAAATCCGACGGAGAGATTATGAGATTCTGCCAAAGCTTTATGTTTGAATTGGCTAGACATATAGGCGAAGACACCGACGTACCTGCAGGAGATATCGGTGTTGGTGCTCGTGAAATAGGATATATGTTTGGAATGTATAAGAAAATAAAGAACAATTTCACTGGCGTGTTGACCGGTAAAGGATTGAACTGGGGCGGAAGTCTTGTAAGAAAAGAAGCTACCGGTTATGGTCTTTGCTACTTTATGGAAGAAGCTATGACACATATCAAAGGTAAATCCTTCAAAGGTTCGACAGTGGTTATTTCCGGTTCGGGAAATGTTGCCATCTATGCTACTGAGAAAGCTCAGCAGTTGGGTGCAAAAGTAGTTGCATTAAGCGATTCCAACGGATATATCTATGATCCCGATGGAATCAAGCTTGATACTGTAAAACAGATCAAGGAAGTTGAAAGAAAGAGAATCAGTGAATATGTGAAGTACCATCCTAATGCAAAATATACAGAAGGCTGCTCAGGTATCTGGACTATTAAGTGTGATATTGCCCTTCCTTGTGCTACACAAAACGAGCTGGATGCAGAAGGTGCAAAAGCTCTTGTTGCTAACGGATGTTTTGCAGTAGGAGAAGGTGCGAATATGCCATCAACTCCTGAAGCTATAGAAATATTCTTAAAGAACGGTGTGGTATTTGGACCTGCTAAGGCTGCAAATGCAGGTGGAGTTGCAACTTCCGGTCTTGAAATGTCACAGAACAGCATGAGATATTCATGGAGCTTTGAAGAAGTAGATGCAAAACTTAAAAATATTATGATTAATATATATAAGAGTGCAAGCAGCGCTGCAAAAGAATACGGTGAGGAAAACAACCTCGTTCTTGGTGCAAACATAGCCGGATTCTTAAAAGTTGCTGACGCTATGTACGCTCAAGGTGTGGCATATTAATTGTTAGTTTTAATATAGAGGCGTAGCTTAATTAACACAGGCTACGCCTTTTCATATGCTTTTTATCAGGTAAATATTAAAATGCAATTGTATTTTTAGAGTTTTTGTCTTGCAGGAGTAAAGTATTAAGGTGTACATACTGCTCTTTTTACGGTCTATTTACATAAATTTTAATAAATATATTGTATGGTAATGAAAAATGTATTATTTTATTAATATATATGTTAGTATACATAAATCTTGTTCAACAATGAGGTTGAATGTAATTAACCCAATGGAGGGTAGTAAATAAAATGGATGTGTTGGAAAGTTGCTATTTTTGCGATAACCTGGTATTTATCGATACTGTTGAGTATTGCGGCTACTATTGTAAAATTACAGGTCGGAAATATTGTTGTAAAGACAGCAATGAGCATTGCTGCGAGAATTATTGCTATTCAGTGGAAGAATAGGTAAGTGGAAAATAATAACGAATATGAAGGATTGACAAAGCAGCAAAGATAGTCTATAATATAATTCCGTTGAAATGTATGCGCCCGTAGCTCAGCAGGATAGAGCGTCGGTTTCCTAAACCGCAGGTCGGAGGTTCGAATCCTCTTGGGCGCACCAGATTGTGGTCGCTTGAATTAATAATTCGAGCGATTTTTTACTTTTAAGACTATGGAAGATATCCCTTGAAAATATTTGCTAAACGATTTGTGAATAATGGGTTTGACAACGGTATTATTTTTAGTTATAATTTATTAGCAATATAGCTTTGTAGGAGAGCGTTAATTGGAACAAGGTTACCTTTTTATGAGAGAAGCTTTAAAGGAAGCTAAAAAGGCTTATAATAAGGATGAGACTCCCGTTGGAGCAGTTATCGTAAAAGACGGTATTATTGTAGCAAGGGCTCATAATGAAAAAGAATTAAAGAAGGATCCTACCCTTCATGCAGAGATATCGGCTATAAGGAAAGCGTGTAAGAAACTTGGCACTTGGCGACTTAATGACTGTGATATGTATGTTACTCTGGAACCTTGTGCAATGTGTGCCGGGGCAATTATTCAAGCGAGAATCGGGAGACTCTTTATTGGTGCTCTTGATCCGAAAGCCGGTGCTGTTGGCTCTGTAGTTGATCTTTTAAGTGAAAAGAAGTTTAATCATAGGGTTGAAGTTTCCTATGGATTGCTTATGGAAGAGTGTTCAAATATTTTAAAGGATTTTTTTAAGGAACTTAGGCAGAGAAAAAACAATTAAATTTTATACATGGAGGCGTATCGAAGTGGTCATAACGAGCCTGACTCGAAATCAGGTTGTCGCGCAAGCGGCACGTGAGTTCGAATCTCACCGCCTCCGCCAAAGAACCTGTTTGCAGTTAATGCGACAGGTTTTAATTTTTTTGTATTAAAACATTATTGCAGCCGAAATAGAACTGTAAAAAATAATTTACTGGGGCAAGAATATATGAATGGAGCAACATTAACGGAAGTTATTATTGACACTTTTCATAGACTGTACTAGCATGGTAATTGTTTTATTTAAAATCATAAGCTTTGCCACCGGGTAAAGTTTTTAATGTGTTCTGAAACATTCTGCCTGGTCTTGCAAGGAATGTTTTTAGGACACTTTTTTGCTGTGAAGGGAGGATTATATGAAAAAGTCTGTTTTAAGGGAATTTATCAAGTATGTCAGCTTAAATGTAATGGGAATGATAGGACTATCCTGTTACATTTTGGCAGACACTTTTTTTATAGCTAAAGCTTTAGGGGCTAACGGTATTGCAGCACTTAATTTTTCAATTTCTGTTTACAGTTTTATCCATGGTATCGGATTAATGATTGCTATAGGCGGTGCTACAAGATATACCATATTGAAATCCCAGGGTAAAGACAATGAAGCTAATATGACCTTTACCACTTGTGTAAAATTAGGTATCTTTACAGGGATTGTTTTTATTATAGTTGGCATATTACGGTCGGAAACATTGGCATTAATATTGGGTGCGGATACATCTACATTGCCCCTTACAAAGACTTATTTGACTACCATATTATGTTTCTCTCCGTTTTTTATTATGAACAATATCATGCTGGCTTTTGTGCGCAATGACAATAATCCCAAATTGCCAATGGTTGCAATGTTAACCGGGAGTTTTTCCAATATCCTTTTAGATTACATATTCATGTTTCCCCTTAGAATGGGAATGTTCGGAGCAGCTTTTGCAACGTGTCTTGCACCGATAATAAATATAGTTATACTGTTTAGGCATTTCATGGGAGAGAGAAACAGTTTAAAATATACCCGCAGCAGGATAATTCTATCTTCCCTTTTGGATATATTGAGTCTGGGATTATCGGCTTTTATTGCCGAGGTTTCTTCGGCTATTGTGCTCATAACCTTTAATCTTGCAATTTTAAGCATTGAAGGTAACTTAGGAGTTGCTGCCTATGGAATTATTGCTAATATAGCACTGGTCATTCTGGCTATCTTTACTGGAATTGCACAAGGTGTACAGCCTCTAGTCAGTAAAGGGCACGGTTTGAAAAATCACAATGAATTAAAAAAGGTAGTAAAATATGCTTTACTAACTTCATTTTTGCTGGCATTGATTACATATATAGGTATGTTTCGTCATGTTGAAAGTATTATTGAGATTTTCAACAGTCAACATATTTCGGAGATAGCCGGGATTGCAAAAACAGGATTCAAAATCTACTTCGGTGGTTTTTTCTTTGCCGGTATTAATATAATTCTGACCATGTATTTTAGTGCTACAGAGCATGCAAAGGAGGCATTTATTCTTTCTATTTCACGAGGGTGTATTGTTATTGTTCCTATGGTTCTTTTATTGAGCAGGATATGGAATATGAAAGGTGTATGGTTTTCTTTCGTTTTTACCGAGTTTATTGTAACTGTAATGGCAACTTTTATAGCAATTTCAGGGAAAAAAGCATCAAATGTCCTTAAGTCTTAAATTTTTTGTATTTGATTTACTTGAGTGCCATCAGGTAGACTGAAAGCTTTAATTGGAAGAAATATAAACGCATTTGCAGTTATAATTTTAGTTATTTCACGACAATATATTTTTTATTTATGATATACTTAATATACAGGAAATAACAAGGAAAATTATCGTATCGGGAAAAGATTTGTGCACTCCGGGAGTAAGAGGTGGAAAATTTATATAAGTATGTGTTAAAGGGGAGAAGGGATATGTATAATAGCCTTAAAAGGGTATTGGGTACATTAATAATATTCAGTCTGGTAGCTGTAATGCTGGCAGTAAATACCTATATATTTGCGGAAGAACCCTATACGGCTTATTTATTTGTTCACTTTACGGGTGAGAGTGCAAACGGAGAACAGACTTATTTTTCAGTCAGCAAAGATGGCTTGCATTGGACGGATTTAAATAACTCAGCACCTGTACTGATTTCTGATGTAGGAGAAAAGGGTGTTCGGGATCAGTCAATTATACGTTCAGTTGATGGCAGCAAATATTGGATACTTGCAACGGATTTAAGGATTGCCAGTGGGAAAGGATGGAATGCAGCACAATATAATGGGAGTAAATCCATTGTTATCTGGGAATCAACCGATTTGATAAACTGGTCATCGCCAAGATTGGTAAATGTAGCATGGAATATCCCATCAGCCGGTTGTGTGTGGGCACCGGAGGCAATTTATGATGAAGAAACAGGGAATTATGTAGTATATTGGGCTACTATTTCACCGTTAAATGGAGTTACAAAGGCTCGTATATATTATTGCACAACAAAGGACTTTATTACGTTTTCCGAGGCTAAATTGTATATTGATCGTCCCGGTAACCAGGGTATTATTGATACCCAGATATTGAAGGTGAATGGAAAATACAAGTACATAAGAGCATCAAGGGATGGACAGATTACCCTTGAAGGAAGCAATTCTATTCTGGGTAATTGGACTTACATAGGAGATATTTCGCACTTAGGGTATACGGAAGCTCAAGTGGAAGGTCCTATTCTTTATAAATTCAACAATGAAAATCGTTGGGGATTAATGGTTGACCAGTATGCTTCTAATAAGGGATATCTTCCGTTGGTAACAAATGATTTGACTTCCACAGCCAATTTTAGAGTACTTAGTTCGGGAGAATATTTCCTCGGTGCAAATAGGAAAAGACATGGAAGTATTATTAATATAACTGAGGAGCAGTACAATGCCCTTGTTTCCAAATGGCCGAGTGAGCCAAGCAGCAGGATACAGTCCTATAATTATCCCGACAGGTTTGTAAGACACATTAATTTTGATGTCAGAATTGATTCTGATATTAATCCCTTTGCCGATTCTATGTGGAAGATTGTTCCGGGACTTGCCAATCCATCGGGTTATGTATCCTTCGAAGCGGTAAACTACCCCGGATATTATTTAAGGCACTATAACTATGATTTTGAACTGGCAAAGGATGACGGTACTGTAACATTTAAAGAGGATGCCACATTTAAGATAGTACCGGGGCTTAAAGATTCAACCTGGGTTTCTTTCCAGTCATATAATTATCCTAACAGATATATAAGGCATTATGGTTATTTGTTAAAACTTGAAGAAATTTCAACAGATATTGATAAACAGGATGCCA
Source organism: Acetivibrio clariflavus DSM 19732 (assembly GCF_000237085.1). Classification (GTDB taxonomy): domain Bacteria; phylum Bacillota; class Clostridia; order Acetivibrionales; family Acetivibrionaceae; genus Acetivibrio; species Acetivibrio clariflavus. The sequence goes on from NC_016627.1 coordinate 103,973, forward strand.
CTTTTAAAATAGTTGATTTCGGTCTGGATATCAGTACTCCGAAACCATCACAGGATATACCTACTCCAACGCCGGCTCAGTCTGTTTTATGCGGTGACGTTAATGATGACGGACAAAGAAATGCTATAGATTATGCATTGATAAAAACATATCTTCTGGGTATTATTAAAGAATTTCCTTCTCCTAAAGGATTAACTGCAGCAGATGTTAATGGTGATACAAGGGTTGATTCCATTGATTTTGCTATGTACAAACAATTTTTACTCGGCATGATAAAAGTATTTCCTGCAGAAGCCATGTAAGCTGAATTTTTATAAAAACCTTGTAATGCCATTATTTAATAATATCAGGAGAATAAAAAGCGATGAGAACAAATTCCCATCGCTTTCTATTTATCGCCTTTAAAATAAACTGAAAGAGTAAAACTAAATAGTGCTTAAAGCTTGTCATTTTGTATCGATAAAAAAATTGATGTCAACAACCTATGCCAATGCTGTTCCTGCGAGTAGATCCATAACTGCTATTATTACAATAACTGCTACTATCAGATAGCGCAAAATACAGCACTCTCCCTCCATGAAACATGGATTGTTATTTACTTTAACCCATATTATAATACTTTATCTGGCAAAATTCAAGATGGTGTTTTTGGCTTATGATTGCCGGAAGATTGCAATATTAAATGCAAAATTTGAAACCGGATTTTGAAACTATCTTCGAAACAGAACTCGAAATTTACGATTATGATGTTGAAACAACATAATTAGATATGTTTTCAGGTCATACAATTTGAAGCGAGAGGCTTTTTTGATATAATTTTATGCAAACATTGGCAGTTTATCCGGTAAAAATATATTTTTGGAGGCTTTTTATGAAAAGGTACATTACGATTAAAGGGGATATAATATTCAAAGAATATAACTCTGAGTCTTGGGAATTGATTATTGCGATATATCCAGAAGACGTAGTGCCGTTTTATATGGAATTACAACTACTTGCTTCAGAGCTAAGTGAATCTTTTACAGTAAGCTCTTTAAATTCGTCACTTGGCGCTATTATAACATTTAAGGGCGATGGTGAAGAGTCAAGAATTAAGCTTGTAAATAAAAAATATAAGTTGGAATTGAATAATAATGATTTTGGTGTAGTTTCTATGTTTCTCCTTAAATATTATCAGGATTCTTATGCACCGGTTAGTCATATACATATCGGTTTAGCTAAAGATGATTCTATAAAAGGCAATGGCGAACTAACTATATTGGCAAGTGCTTCAGCGGAACCTATTAGCGGAAAAGAAGCAAAAAGGATTTTGGGTATAGATTGAATAGTTAAGCTTTGAGGATATAGAAATTTGGTTTATAAATAACTGAGTGTTCCCTTTTTGGCGAAAGTTGCTGTATAAAAGGTCGAGAAGGAGAATTTTATATCTAGCGTTGTTTCAAAAGCTTAGAGAATAAGATAATGATTGGCACTTATGCTTATAGCCTTCGGATTTGGAAACAGAGTAAAAGGTGTATACGAGTCGATTAAGAGTGGTGAATATGACCTGAAAGCATTTTTTTTGAAAAGCGACTGACAGCAAACACAATATTGAACGTTCAATGTATATGGAGAGGCAGTTTAATGGAATTGGAATATTTGATACTGCATAAGGACGTATAATACAAGAACATCTTTAAAGAACCTATATGGATACAACTAATGGAAACCTTCATGAAAAGCATAGAAAGTTAAAAAAGTCATTACTGTCAAGACCGAATAGTATTGTAGAAGTACAATCTACTTGGGATGGAATTAACTTGAGATATTTGGGAGATGGAAAATAATGAGCAGCATAATTTTGAAATCATATGAAATTGATAGTATGGCTGAATTAATAGAGAGGTTAAAACAAAGTAAAAGTATTCTCTTAGGAGATAAAGCTCAGCAGAGGAAAGAGTATATTTTATTGTCAATTATGGACTCTAACACTGATTTAGAACTGCTTAGAATTGGAGTTGTTTGTGAAGGGCATGGCTTGAAACCTCAATATATGATCAAAGATTCGGATGAGATAATAGTTGGTTTCAATAAAGAAATATGTTTAATATCTATTAGTTCACCGGATAAAGTATTGAGAAAAGAATTTAATTCTTTATTTTATGAATTTAGGCTTGTTAAAGCTCATAATTCTCTGTTGATGATTTGCGAAACAGAAGTATTTTGTTTAGATTTTAAATTTAATACTATTTGGAGCCTTTTCTGTGACTTAATTGTTGACTATGAAATAACAGACCAATATGTAAAGGTGATTACGGATGAAGAAACTAAAGTTTATTCAATCTTAGATGGACATATTATTTCAGAATAGATTTACCAGGTCTAATATGAAATTTACACCATAACAATTCAATGCTGGTGACATTTCTTAGGATAAAGTAACCATTGCATACCAGGCTTTTTTAATAAACGATGGATTTGGAATAGAATCAACTGACTAGATATGCAGACTTTGAAAAAAGTTTTATAGACCTATTTTTATCAACCATGTCATAAACTTTCTGAAGACTTATCCTATGAATACTGATTCAAAAAAGCATGTAAGCATGTTTTTTTGTTATGTTCTTTGCTTTTCTATGCCACGAAAATGAGGAAAAGTGAGATTGTGCATATTTTAAGGTAAATGGGAAAAACATAAAATAAATATGGCTTGTTATATGAAGGGATTGGAGTTCAAAAAAGGGGAGTGTATATTTTGACGATTAGGGAAGCACTTGAGGAGATCTTAGATAAAAATGAGATCTCCCAATATCTGTCTTTAGAAGACAGAAATATTATTATGGAAAACTATTCCCGCTTTGAAGAACCGTTGGAAAAGGAGTATCAATTTGATTCTTCAAAATACAGAGTAGCAGGAGTTGTTTTATATAACATTGTTCAATTGAGTGATGACCTTAAAAATCGCAAATTAGCTGATAATAAGGGACTGGTTTTTTCAATAAAGTCAATTTGCAAAATTGTCGGTATCGGAGAAAAAGCTTTTTACAGACTGAATAATGAGTTCAAAGAAAAGTTCGATTACTTTAATAAAAAAACCCAAAAAGAGAGAAACAACAAAAAGGAAAAAGTGATAGATGAAAACAAGCTTTCAAATTTGATGGGCATAATAAAAAAATACCGTAGAAAGTCGGTACCTCCGCATCTCAACAGAGAAACACTTATACAAATTTTCAATCACACCCTTTATTGCCTTCAATATCTATATATTGACAAAAGTGCTATAAAAATTAAGGAGTTTTTAGGCCATGTAATGGTAAACATATATATTGCAGGTTACGATGTCAAAGAAAAAAAACTGACAGAATTATTTGGTGAAATCGCAAAAGATACCGATATCATGCTTACCGCAGGCAGAAATAAAGAGGATTTCGTCAGGGTTAAGGATATATACGGAAAATATGAAAATAAAGTATACGTTGAGTTGGGTGGCAATTGAAATACTGCTTTGGATTTTTTATGTAACCTGCCAATCGGCCGATTTTCCACTAAAGTTTATTTTCATCAAAATACTCTGAGGTGATGGAATGCAAATAACCGAGTTGCAAGCTTCGAGAGTTATTAACGCTCTTAAAATAGGAGTCAGTCCCAAAAAGGATTTGGATATTTTATGCGTGGGAAGGGATTTGGAGATTGAGGAGTTTGACAGATGCCTGAATTATGTGAAGGAATCCAACGGAATGGTTAAGTTCATTACCGGGGAATACGGGACTGGAAAATCCTTTTTACTGCAGTTTATAGGCGAGATGGCAAAGGAAAAAGGTTTTGTCGTTTCAAAGATTCAAGTGGACCAGGGAATGAAATTTAATAAACTTGATGATATATATTATGCCATAATGCATAATTTATCTGCAAAGGGAATATTTAATTCGGAGTCGAGTTTTGAAGATCTGTTCAGAAGATGGATTGAGAAATTGAAGGATGATGATGCAAAGGCGGAAAAAATAAAAACGGTTATTGAAGAAATAGTCCAATACAATAGTGCTTTTGCAATTGCATTTACAAGCTATATAAGGGCAAGGATAAATAATGACCTGGAACTGGCCAGTATTTCTTCGGCATGGATTAAAGGAGAAAAAAGCCTGGCGGCTGCTGCCAAGGCAAGGTTTAATGTAAAATCGGCTGTGGACAGGACAAATGCCCTGGATTTTTTGAGAACCTTTATAAAACTTTTAACGCTTATCGGCTATTCTGGTTTGTTGGTATTGGTGGATGAAATGGAATTGGTTGTGGAAGAGAGAAGGGATATTAGAAATTCGGCTTATGAGATATTGAGAACTCTGATTGATTTATGTGCATCAGGGGAACTTTCCAATTGTATGTTTGTGTTTGCAGGGACAAATCAACTGTTTGAGGATGAGGAAAGGGGCATAAGAACTTATTCAGCCTTGCAAAAAAGGATTGTCAGTGATTTTGACAGAAGGGATTCATCGCTAAGGGATTTGAGAAGACCGATAGTTAAGATTAAGGGGTTGGGAACTGAGGAATTGTTTAGACTTACGAAAAACATAATATTTATCCATAAACAGCTGTATAAGTGGACTCCGTTTTTGAGGGATGAAACGATAAAAGAGTATGTGGAACTCACATACAGAAGATTTGGAAACAAATTATCCGGGGTGAATATCAGAGAATATCTGAAAAAACTTGTTGATATTCTGGATCTGATGGAACAAAACCCGGGAAATAATTTGTTGGAAAAGGAAGTGGAACTCTTGAGAATGCATAATAGAGAAGTCAAACCATACGTGAACAAGAACTTGCACGACTCATACATTGAAAACGACAGTAAAGATATTACATTAGCATAAAAAATTATAATCAAAACCGGCAGAGGAAAGTGATGGTATGAAAACAACAGGAGTAACAAGAAGAATAGATGCTTTGGGACGAATAGTATTACCAATGGAGATAAGGCAAGCCTTTGGTATTAACAGCAATGAACCTTTGGAAATTTTTTTGGATAAATCGTCAATTGTACTGAAAAAATATAATCCCGGTTGCACTCTTTGTGACAACACGGAGAATCTGATAAGTTTTAAGGACAAAAAGTTTTGCATGGATTGTATATCTCAATTGGCTGAAAAAGCAGGATACGGTTCAACTAAGACAAAAGACGGCAGACAAAAAAACGCTTATAAAAGACATGATGGGATTGAAATATTTTCGAAAAAGGAGTCTGCGAAAAGTCAGCCTGAAACTGACAATGATTATCCTGATGATGATATGATATTAGAGACGGGCATAAACTCCCTGGTGGAAGATTTTTCTTCCTATGTCGAGAATTATAAGGAAGATGAGGAAGTCCACAAGATTGACGGTTTTGAAAAGGATAACCAGCTTGAAGATGATGAGAAATCAGAGGTGCAGGATAAACCGAATATTGAAGCCAGTGACCAAAATATGAGGATGGAACAATACGAAAGGGAACTTGAGTACCTCAGGGAACAGCTTAAGAATTTGAAAGAAAAACAGGAAAGGGGAAGCTTTTGGAGACGGCTGTTTGGAAGTGGACATGAGGAGGTTAATAAGAGTGAAAACTAAAAGGAAAATCAGGATGTGCAAGTATGGACGGAGGTGAAGGAAAATATTCCAATAACTGGATATGTAGGATATTTTTCTTCACTTGGGCTATTTCATTTTTCAAAATCAAGTACATAAAAAAATAGGGTGTCATTCCGATTAAATAAAAAACGTCAGGTCAATTTTTCTGCATCCCTCAATAAAAGGTTTATCTTTATCAGGAATAATTTTTTTAAGCAAGTCGGGAATATCAAATTCCTCAAAATTTCCATCTACAGTTATTTCATAGTATTTGCAATACTTTTCACCGTTGTGCTCGACTAACACTTGAGATAGACACCACAGATACTCATCCGTTCTAGGTAGAAAACAAGGGCTGGACCGAGACCGGCCAGCTTAAAAACAGGTGATATGTTAAGGTTTTATTCAAATAAATTAAAAATTGTAGGAAAAATTGAAATAGAAGTTTTCGACAAACCGGTAAAGGTGTATAATTTTGAAGTAGAGGATTGGTACACCTATTTTGTGACAGAGTAAGGAATTTGATCCACAGTGCCAAATAGGATTATGACCGAAATTTTTGACAACGTATAATGATGAGTTTTATAGCGTTTGTGTAAGTAAAAAATCAATAAAGAAAATTTGCGATGAGGAAATTGCCACTAAATATACTGAGTTATACAAGTTGTTCCAAGAGGAAAGAAAATATAAAACTTTAAAAATGCTTTCAGACGGAAGTGCAGTAATTTTGGATTATGATAATCACAATATAAACATTATTAACTATAAAAAACAAAGCAAACATGTATTTAATAATGCCTCTATAGATTTTCTTGATATTGACTATAGGAAAGGGATACTTGCTATAGTAAATGAAAATGGGGTAAAGATAATGTATAATAATGGTAACGCAGTGATACATCCAGAAGAAGATTACATATTTCTGAAAGGAAGGATATTAGACAAACTCGGCAATCCTTTATTTATAACATTAAGTAGTAGCAAATTAGATATTAATAAATCTAAAATTGAAATGTTTCAAATTTGTGATTTATAAATTTGCATTTGAGTATTACAAAAACAACAGGCTTCTTAATGAGAGGGAGTTTTATGCCTAAACTTAGCGATAGAGAGGGTAATGTTTCATTAGAAGTAAACTTAATTGATAATAATTTTTTAGATGTTCAGCTCTCAAGACAAGATTATGAGAATTGGATTCCATTCGAATTTGTCCTGAATGTTGGAGAAGAGCAATATGCTTATATAGCTGACATGGGTGCTACATTCAGTGTATATGAGATAAAAAATTTAATTGCAGAATTTGAGCAAATATCAAACAGTAAGCTATGTAAGAAAAGTTTTGATAGATTTGAGTTCTCAAGTACTGAATGTTATTTTGACCTCATAGTATATGACACATTGGAGGATGAAGAAATATATATAGAGATATGGATAAATATGGGAAATCTTACTAATGGTAAAGTAATTGGTTATGATAAAGGTTTTAGGTTTATAGTAAAATCAGATTCATTTGTCGAATTTACAAATGGGTTAAAAATGCAGTTTAGACGTTTGATAGATTTATGATATACCAATATAAAATAGCATTTCACCATTCTACTGCCTTAATAAAAAATTATACCATTTTCAAAAGAAAAAAGACTGCATATCCGAATCTAGAAGCAGAGTAGGTATATAAACCTGGGTAAATACCAATTTTTGAGGAGAGCTTAAGTATGTTTAATATGGAACTTAAAGCTATAGTACCCCTGGATGCTATAAAAAAAGATATATATGATTTTAAAGATTACGATGATGAGTTAGATGACGGAAGATCGATTATAAAAGATATATGTGAAATTTTTGCCGACACAGGGAAGATATTATTTTCGGTGTCAGGGTTTGGGGATGAGAATTGGGCTGTTGACTGCAGCTTCGATCTACCGGTTATAATCGAGCAGTTACCTGAAATAATTAGAAAAATTAATAATAACGATTATAACTTTGTGTTGGATTTTTATGAACAGGGAATTGAAAGAGAAATAGAATTTATTGATGGTGTACAATTTGTAAAATTAATATGCAAGAGTAGAAATGATTGGAGTCCTCAACCAAGTGAGATAGAGATGAGTAAGAAAGATATTTGTACAATTTTTATGAGACTATATGAGAGCTTTCTGTCTCTTAGTGAAGTTTTATGCAGAGATTTAATAAATCATCATTTATTTAGAGAATGGATGAATATATAAATAGATAATACGGTCAAACAGCATTAAGAGCTACATCTGTACTTTCAATACTATGGAGTCTGGAAAAACCTCGACATATGATCAAAGATTCGGATGAAATAATATTTGGTTTAAATAAAGAAATATGTTTAATATCTGTTAATTCCAAATTAAACTGAAAAACTAGGAGAAATGAAGATATACAGAAAAATGAGAGTTTATTAAAGGAGAATAAATATGAATGCAATAGATTTTTTAAAAACATTATATTTTGGAGATAGGTATTGCACTAAATTTTTACTTGATAGTACGAATAATAAAGTTGAATTACATGTTAATCAAATATCCCGTATTAGAGACAAATCTGGGGAGTGGAATTATTATACAGATGAGGACATTGAAAATGGTGTTCTCGTATTTACCGGTATAAAAAAAGTGTTTTTGGATGAATCAGGACTATTGCCAAATGACCAAATATACGATGTATACGCTAATGAGCATGATGGTATTTATGAGTTTGTTATCGAGACAAGTCATGTTGATGTTAATGCTTTAACATATGACTTAACAATACGGATAATTGGAGAAGGGGTTTACCTTTTAGATCCTGCAAAACCGGATGTAAGAATACAGGATTAATTTTATTTTAATGGAATAGCAGGGCGGTTGTCTTAACGATGACCGTCTTTCTTTTGATTGATAATATGACTATGCAGCATTTAGGGCTATATCTGAAATTGCAATACTATGGAATATGAAGAAAAACTTATGAAAAAGAGTACATACTTAACTGAGGCGACTTGTATATTCGAAGAACGTTGAGATTGGCGAAAAAGTCTTGAAGAAAATTACTAAAGTTTTCGTAAGAGAAGTAAGAAAGATTATCAATGTATATAAACGAAAAAGAGATAAACACCATAGATACTCATCCGTTCTGGAGCAAAGGTAATGGCTGGACTGAGGATGGCGAGCTAAAAACAGGTGATATGCTAAAGCTTTATTCAAGTGAGCTGAAAACTGTAGAGAAAGCAGAAATAGAAGTTTTCGACAAAACGGTAAAGGTGTATAATTTTGAAGTAGAAGGTTGGCACACCTATTTTGTGACAGAGCAAGGAATTTTAGTACACAATGCCCAGAATTAAGACAGGAATGGAAATACCGGATCTTCTAATAATGGAGCAGGTGGGACGAAAGTTACTGCCGGTAGAAATTTTAAAGACCATTTTATCAGATATAAAAAATATAGGAAAATTTTCTTGGTACAAAGTATCCCAAATATAAAGAAGTGGTTTTTAAGATTCTTAGAAGATATATGGAGGTATTAGGTAAAATGTTATATAAGATTAAAAATATATTAAACAATAATTCTCTTGATAATATCTGTTTAACGGGTTTTGTAGATAATGGAGAAGATGGAGTTGTTCAATTCTATCCTGATATGCGGTTTTTATATAGACAAATATGAACTTGACAAAAATCATTGGGAAGAAGGATTTATTAGATGAGATGATGCAACATAAAATAAAATCATGTATACATTGTTGAACTATCTATTGATAAAATAGATGTAAAACCTTATATGGAAATTTTGGGCAAGATATAATAACTCAAAAGTAATCTTTTCATAATCAAATTAATTTCATTTTTGAAAGGTTGAATAAAGATGCAATAATCTGCTTAGTTATGGAGTTATAGCCTCTTTTTTATATTTTCAATTTTGTTTATGAATAAATATATTGATGAATTTTTCAGCAAGCAGGTCAAGGTATATAATTTTAAGTAGATAAAGAACAAATAACTTTTGGAAATCTTTAAAAAGTTTACCTAAGGGAATTCAGAAACAGGCATGTGAAATATTTGAGTTGTTTAAGGATGATCCTGATAATAGCAATCTAAACTTTCAAAAGTTGAAAGGTAAGGAGAATATAAGATTTGCTAGAATAAATCATAAATATAAAGCATTTGGCAAAATGAATGGCAATATTATATAATGTTTGAATGAATGCACATGACTATTACTCTTAAGTCAGAAGGTTTAAATGCAGAGATTTGAGGTGTGTTTATGGGATGGAAACATATTGTTGTTGAAGGGCATTGTTTCTTTGGGAAGTCTGAAGCTAACGATAATATTCCCAAATGCTGCAAAAACGGACCTGGAATATTGGGATTTATTGCCTCGATTCGGGAGAAGGGGAACAAAAACGTTGTAAATTTTTTGCTTATGGAAAGGCATGCTCAACACTTGTTTTGACTGATGCTTCGGGAGAAGAAGTAGCATTTGATGCATTTTGGTCTGATGAAGATAGAGCTAATAAGGAACTGTGGCTAAAAAAAGAAAGTGCTTGGATTAAGAATTTAAAAGAAAAAATTGATAAAGGAGAATTTTAGGTTATATTGTTTGCTGGTCCGTGTATATGTTTACAAAGGAAAAATAAACATCACAGATACGCATCTGTTCTAAGTTGAAGGTAAGATCGGACAGAAGCCGGCGACCTAAAAGTATGACAGGAGAAGTATTTCAAAACGGATTTAAAGTAAGACCGGCGGAACCTTGAGGACTTCCAGGACCATATCATATAGGGAGTGAGCAAAATGGTATTATTTGATGATGGATTGATAAAAGAATATGTTGAATGGAAAAATGCGAATCCTGATAATTTTTCTTGGTGGAACTATGTAAATATGAAAGCTGATTTAGATATGGCATTAGCTTTTGCAAAATTTTACTCACCGGAAGTTATTATTATTGAGGATTATTTCTTTCTAAAAGATAAATTTTCAAAAAGACTTTTTGAGCTTTGGAAAAAAGAATGTAATAACAGCAAAATTGATGTGGAAAAGATGATGAATATATACCAGTTAAGAGACTTCTTTCATATAAATGATCAGGATACAGATAATATTGATGAAAAATTAAAAGCTCTTGGGAATGTGCTAAAATTTTTCTGGGAGATGAGTTTCAGTCGAAGATATCCGGACAAGCAAGTTAAAGTGGAAGTTTTTAAGGAAGATGATGAAGAGCTTTTTATTACTGTGTATGAAATAAGTTGATTGCTATATAAATGCAACATCTGCTAAGTAAATTTTATTTGACATAATGTTTTTGAACACTATACGGTTTGTGATTCTTCTAAATAAATATACACATAAAAGTAATTTGAGGACCTATGCTAGAGGTACTTTTGCTGCAAGACATAAATGTTTTGGAGGAAATAGAAATGGGCCTGGATATTTTGTTATTTGATAAAGATAATAAAATAATTGGACAAAAAGAGATTACACTTTCGCTTCATGAAGAAATATTTAACGGTAAAACAAAATGTAATTGGAGTAACTTCCCTTATTTAAAGAAGCTAAAGGACGATTACAAGACTAATATAATATTTACGGATAATGAGATTAAAGCGTTTTTGGATGATTTAATGGGGATTAAGTCATTTCTGGATGAAGGCTATGAAAGCAAATTAAGTAGTTTGATTAAAGACTTGGATAATAAAAGTGTTTATAAGATACACATTGCGGGAGATTGAAATAATTGTTTGCAATAACTGTGTGTATGGGAGTAACTTGTAAAAATTTACATACATTTTAGAGGATTAACGTCAATGGAAGAGTTAGTATTTGAAATGTTAAAAACAAAAGGACTTATAAATGATAAAGATGATTTGGTTGCTAATAATGAAATTGAGGTTAATGGTAATGAAGTGATTGTTAAGGGAAATAAAAGAGGTTTAATATTACTTGCCGATTACTTAGTCCAAATTGCTATAAGTGATAGCTTAAAAAAACATATACATTTGGATATAGATAATTTCTTTGACAAAGCAAACTGTGATTTAATTATTTGTAAGGAATAGCAAAAAAGCGTTATAACTATTACGCAAACAGAAAACGAATAAACCGGAGGATAATCATTAATTTTCCGAATTCAGCCAGACGTTTGATTTAAAGTTTATAATGTTTAAACATGATTTAACTGGGCTTTTAGATTTGCATTTTCAGTTTCTGCCCTCATGATTTAATCTTCACTTCTCTTTGCATTACCAAGAACTTGAACATACTTGGTTCAAAATTCTTCAAATTCAGACTTATGTTTCAATAATTTCAGTTGAAATTTACTGCAAGAACTCTGAGATATGATATTATAAAATTAGAAGTTTATGCAGTGATTTATACTTTCTAAACTGTTGTTCTGAGGTAAACTTTTTGTAAAAGCAAGATTAAAGGAGGGGTAAGATTGCCCAAAGGTACTAAGCAGCTATTTGCAGTCCTACTTTTATTGTCATTGTATATATTGTTTATCGGAGCTAAAGATGTATGGAACAAGGTGCTGATTAAAATGGACGGAGTAACAACAACGGGAATAGTAATTGAATCTAGGAACGATGATGCCAATGATTCATGTCTATCAATTATTCAATTTACGGATGAAAATGGACAGATTCATACATTTAAGACAAACGCAGGATATAAGCTGGGCAGAGCGATAGAAGTGAGGTATAAGCGGGATGACCCCTCAATAGCACATACAACGGATTTTATAGGAACATGGTTTTGGACTGCAGTTATCCTGGCGATAGGATTAATTTTGCTCTTTACCAGTATCTGTGGATTACTGGCAGCTCATTTTTTATATAGATGAGGTATAAAAATAACAAGGTCTATTATTAATCAAAACAGCCATACAGATTTCAAGTCTGTATGGCTGTCGAATTTTATTTACTTCAATTAAGCCAAGTGAAAGACACAAAATCGGAGGGCTTGATGCCCTTTAGATTTTATTCATTCATTGCTTGTCTGGCTTGCTCAATCATCATATCCTTGACCTTCATGAGTCTTGTGAGGTTACCTCTTTCATTTTCATCAAGTTTCATTGTGATATACTTGATGGTCTCGGTCAATTGAGGGATCATTACATATTCCAGGGCGTTAACCCTTCTTCTGGTTTTTTCGATTTCCTCAGCCAGCAGCTGTGCCGATTTTTCAATTTGGGCAAGTTCTAAAATATCAGGAAGAACTTCTGATAGTGTTCCTATTGCACCGTCCAGCTCGGCAGAGGTTGCTGCAAAGCCATAAGGGTATATATCGGTATCATCGGAGCTTGAAGTTTTATACTCCAGCACAGGGACATCAACGCTCATTATATTTTTGGTTGACACCTCAAGGGATACACTTTGTTTTGGAAACATAAGTGCAGCCTCCAAACTTTCGGAGGACATAACAGCCCTGGCTATAAGGAAATTTTTGTGCACTGTCATCAATTTTTCTTCTACCTTTTCGCGGAGCTCTTTGTTTTTGCTGACTAATTCAAGAAATTGTTTCATTAACTCATCCCGTTTATCTTTTAAAAGCTTATGGCCTCTTCGGGCAACTGCCAATCTCTTTTTTAGACGAGTGAGCTCCATCCTGGTCGGATTAACTCGCATAAGTGCCATAACTATTCTCTCCTTCTAAGGGTATCTCAAAAAATACTGTACATGCATTTTTTAGCCTTTGAGAACCCATATACGTCTTCTTGAACTTAAATTTCACTACTTTAAAACAAAGTGAAAGAGGTAAAACAAAGTGATTTTATGTCTATACTTTTACTATTAGTATAAAATATCGATTAAGTTCAATATAATTTTAGGTACTGATGTTGTCTATTTTTCTTCCTGCTTCGGCAGATATTTGTCAAGATATTCGTCTCTTATACGCTTGAGCTCACTTCTAGGCAAAATGGATAGAAGTTTCCAACCTATCTCTAAGGTTTGTTCTATGGTTCTATCCTCATCAAAGCCTTGAGAAACATATTCTTTTTCAAAGGCATCTGCAAACTTGGCATAAAGTTTGTCTACATCGGTTAGTGCAGCGTCACCTAAGATTACGGCCAGCTCTTTTGCTTCCCTACCTCTTGCATAAGCTGCAAACAGCTGGTTCATAGTGTCTGCATGGTCTTCTCTTGTTTTACCTTTTCCTATTCCTTTGTCTTTAAGACGGGATAGGGAAGGAAGAACATCTATAGGTGGTGTAATACCCTTTCTGTGGAGTTCCCTTCCTAAAATAATCTGGCCTTCAGTAATATATCCTGTAAGGTCCGGAATAGGATGGGTTTTGTCATCTTCCGGCATTGTCAGTATAGGTATAAGGGTTATACTGCCTTCTTTTGAAATTTTTCTTCCGGCTCTTTCATATATAGTGGCAAGGTCGGTATACAGATAACCAGGATAACCTCTTCTTCCCGGAACTTCTTTTCTTGCTGCCGATACTTCACGAAGTGCTTCTGCGTAATTTGTTATATCGGTGAGGATTACAAGCACGTGCATATCTTTTTCAAAGGCAAGGTATTCGGCAGCTGTCAAAGCCATACGTGGTGTTGCTATACGCTCAATAGCCGGGTCATTGGCAAGGTTTATAAAAAGTACGGTACGGTCTATGGCACCGGTGCGTTTAAAGTCTGATATAAAATAGTCTGCTTCTTCGAAAGTTATACCTATGGCAGCAAATACAACGGCAAATTTACTGTCTGTTCCAAGAACTTTTGCCTGCCTTGCTATCTGTGCAGCCAGTTGTGCATGAGGCAGTCCGGAGCCTGAGAATATAGGCAGTTTTTGTCCACGGACAAGAGTATTAAGTCCGTCTATGGCAGAAATACCAGTCTGTATAAACTCTGAAGGATAGTTTCTGGCAGCAGGATTCATTGGAGTTCCGTTTATATCAAGTCTGTCCTCAGGAATTATATTCGGTCCTCCGTCAATGGGCGTTCCAAGACCGCTGAATACTCTTCCCAGCATATCTATTGATACGGGAAGCTCCAAACTTCTGCCCAAAAATCTTACTTTACTTTCCGCAACGTTTATTCCGGCAGAGCTCTCAAAAAGCTGTACAAGAGCATTATCGCCGTTTGCTTCCAAAACTTTGCAGCGTCTTATTTCGCCGTTTGAGAGTTCAATTTCTCCCAGTTCTTCGTATTTAACTCCTTCAACATGCTTTATCAGCATCAAAGGGCCGGCTACTTCGGAAATTGTTCTATACTCCTTAAGCATTTTTTGCCACCTCCTTTGATGTTAATGCATCTATTTGATCGTTAAGCTGTGTTTCAATTTCCTGGAATACTGTATTAACCTGATCTTCAGGAACATATTTTGATCGTCCTATTCGCTCTCTGACCGGTAATTCAAAAAGGTCTTTTATGGTTGCACCGGCTTCAAGGGCTTTTTTGCCTTTATAATAGAATCCCATTATAAGTTTTAACATTTTATATTGCTTATTGAGCGAGGTATATGTGTCTACCTCATGGAATGCGTTTTGGTGAAGATAGTCTTCGCGTATTGATTTTGCAGCTTCGAGGGTAAGCCTGTCGTTTGGTGAAAGTGCATCGACACCGACAAGTCTAACTATTTCTTCTAATTCTGATTCTTCCTGTAAAATCCTCATTGCATCGGAACGTAAGTTATTCCAATCCCGGGCTACATTTTCGCTTATCCATTTATCTAGCCTGTCTAAGTATAGTGAATAACTAAGCAGCCAGTTTATTGCAGGGAAATGACGTCTGTAAGCAAGGCTTGCGTCCAAGCCCCAGAATACTTTTACTATTCTAAGAGTAGCCTGCGTAACCGGTTCGGAAATATCACCGCCAGGAGGTGAAACTGCTCCGATTGCAGTGAGGGCACCTTCCCTTCCTTCAGTTCCAAGGCTTATAACTCTTCCTGCTCTTTCATAGAACTGTGCCAGCCTTGAGCCAAGATAAGCCGGATAACCTTCTTCACCAGGCATTTCTTCAAGACGTCCGGACATTTCTCTTAAAGCTTCCGCCCATCTGGATGTTGAGTCTGCCATGAGAGCAACGCTGTATCCCATATCTCTAAAATATTCTGCAATAGTGATTCCTGTATAAATAGAAGCCTCTCTGGCAGCAACCGGCATATCGGAAGTATTTGCTATAAGTACCGTTCTCTTCATGAGGGATTCTCCGGTTCTTGGGTCTTTCAGTTCAGGGAATTCCATTAAAACATCAGTCATTTCATTACCGCGTTCACCGCAACCTATATATACCACTATTTCAGCATCGGCCCATTTTGCCAGCTGATGCTGTACAACGGTTTTACCGCTTCCGAAAGGTCCCGGTACAGCAGCAACTCCACCTTTTGCTATAGGGAAGAGAGTGTCAATAACTCTTTGTCCGGTAACAAGGGGCTCTTCGGGAGGAAGTTTTTCCTTATAAGGTCTGCCTTTACGTACCGGCCATTTTTGCATCATCTGAATATTTACTATTTCACCGTTGTCTTTTTGTACTTTTGCCACTGTATCTTCTACAGTGAAATCACCTGCATATATTTCGGTGATAGTACCGCTTACACCGTAAGGAATCATTATTCTATGTTCTACAACGGCTGTTTCCTGGACTTTACCGATAATATCACCGGCTACCACTTTTTGGCCTTTCTTTGCTGTAGGTTCAAACTTCCATTTCTTCTTCCTGTCCAGTGATGGCACATCAATTCCCCTTGTTATGTTGGTGCCGTACATTTCCCGCATTGCTACAAGGGGTCTTTGTATTCCGTCAAAAATTGTTTCTATAAGACCTGGGCCAAGTTCTACACTTAGAGGAGCACCGGTTGATACAACGGGCTCGCCGGGCCCTAAGCCTGCAGTTTCTTCATATACCTGTATGGATGCTCTGTCGCCATGCATTTCGATTATTTCACCGATTAAGTGTTTGTCACTTACTCGAACAACGTCAAACATATTGCAATCTCTCATACCTTCAGCTACTACCAAAGGTCCTGAGACTTTTACGATTCTTCCCTGGCTCAATCCTTATCCCTTCTTTCAATAGAAATTTTAATGCCGATTAAGTTAAGTAACTGTTAGTTGTCTCTAAATAATATATCCGCACCAACGGCACGTTCAACGCTTTTTTTAATACTGCTCATACCAATTCCCAAAGACCCTTGATTGCCTGGAATGGGTATTATGGCAGGAAATCTTCTTTCATTGTATTTTTCAATGGTCTTTACAATATCTTTGGCAATATGCTCTGTTATGTATATAACTGCATACTGCTCTTCGGCTATTCTTTCCAACGTTTCCTGTGCCTCAGATGGTGTGGTTACAGGGAATACAGACATACCAACGGCTTTAAAGCCTAAAATACTATCTTTATCACCGATAACTCCTATTTTATACATAAGCTTCTCTCAGCCTTTCCCTTATTACTTCATTAGAAATATTATTAATTTTACCTACCATTATAATTCGTGCATTTTTTATTTCCATTTCCTTGGCCATTAAGTATCCCACAAGAGGTTCGATACCTAAGGCAATATACTTGGATTTTTTCACATAATTTAAAATTAGGTTGTCAGACAGCTTTTCAAATCTGGTCAGTGATCCAGTGGTTTTGAAGCTCTCAATACCTTCTTCCAAAAATTCACCTAATGAAGTAAACTTCAAGGCATCAATAAAGCTATCCAAAGGATTATCCAAGTTTTCAGTGAAAACCGTACTGCTTATGCTGCCGTCCGGAATAAGAACCTTCTGGAGGAAATCCCAAGGCTTATTTAGAGCTTTTACTCTTAGAAAAATTTTTATATTGGCAAGGTCAATAAACAGTGTTACAAGATCCTTGATAAAGGTGTTTCCGGAATTTAAGGAAATTTGCTTCATCTGCTTAAAACTTGCCTTGTCAAGAATTATATCAATAACCTGAGGGTCTAATGTCTTATTATAGGTGTGTATGCATTCTTCTACTGCAGTCCTCATAATAGCAGGCATACCGGTGAAGTTTCTGTCCATGACCATTGCTTTCAATTTATCGGCCGGGATAGAGCCTGATTCTATAAGGAGACTATCAGAATCCTGCCCGGAAAACTCCGATTTCAGAAGGACCTTTATGTTGTGATAGTCGTTAGATATCAGGAACAAGTCAAAAACATCCGGTTCGGGGGCAATTTCTTTCAAAAGGCTATATACTTTTTTATTTTCATCTTTAAGGAGATTCTCGTATTCATAAATATTTAACGCATCAGAATCCCTGTTGCCATAATCGGCCTCCTGAAGAACTTTTAGGGCTTCTTCCGGGGATTTGGCCTCAACCATTCTGTCCAGTTTTCCCTTATCTAAAAGTTTACGTTCAATGGCACGAATTCTTGAAACCGAATAGGCATATTGGGTATCCTTGTTTTTAATAGCCTTTGACAACCAAATTCCCTCCTTTCTTATAGGATAGGTAAACATTTCTTTATAGAACTAAAACAGACTCTTGATTACTTCCGGCTCTATATCGTCACGATTCATTCTTATTATTGCTTCAAAGGAGTTGTTGATTTCTACATCTCCGGATTTTAATATAAACCCACCGGTGATATCCCTTGTTTCGTCGGATATCTTCAGGTTCGCCGGCATTCCTTTTTGTTGAAGTGCCTTATTTAAATCATCTAAAAAACCGGGGGACAATCTTTGTTTGTCCCTTGACGATAATAATATTTCTTCATTACCGGTTTTTACACAGAAAGATATCATCTTGGTAAGAACACTTTGGTATTCGTCGTCAGGAAGATTGATAAGTTTTTTTAGTGCAAGATCAAAAGCCTCATCAACAACTTCCTGTTTTGCCTTAAGCTTTTGCTTTCTTGCTTCAAGTTCGGCAATGGAAATAATTCTTTTTTTAATTTCTGCAGCTTCCAGCTCGGCTTTCTCTATTATTTGCTTTTTTTTAGCCTCTGCTTCCTCAGTAGCAGCTTTAATCATGTTTGCAGCCTCTTCCTTAGCCCTATTGAGATTGGCTTCTGCGACAGCACGAGCTTCCTCAAGAATTTTTGCTTGTATTTTTTCCGCACCTGACATTTTGGGGACACTCCCTTATTATAATTTGATTCCGGTTACCATCAATATTGAGGCAAGCAGTGCTAAAACCGCATAGGTTTCAACCATGGCTGCGTACATGATGGCTTTTGACAATTCTTCCGGTCTTTTAGCTATGATTCCTATACCTGCAGCAGCAGCCCTACCTTGATTAATGGCTGAAAAAAGACCGACAAAAGCTATCGGAAGCGAAGCAGCTAAGAAATAGAAACCTTGTTGTGTTGTGAGTTCTACATAATTTCCGCCTACGATACCTATTTTATTTAGGATAACGAAAGCTGTAAGCAATCCATATATACCCTGTGTTCCGGGAAGAGCTTGCAAAAGCAAAGTTTGGCCGAATTTTTTCGGGTCTTCGGTTACAAGACCTGCAGCGGCTTCACCCACAAGTCCTACACCTTTTGCCGAACCTATACCGGCCAGAATTACAGCTAAAGCTGCACCTGCCAATGCAAGAAAATTACCGTTAAATAAATATGCTATCCAATCCATTTTAAACTGCCTCCTTGTCATTTAATGTAATATATTTTGTATTCTTTTTAAAGGGTTCAAAGCGTTTGCCTCCACCCTCATAAAACTTACCGAAAAACTCAACATACTGCAGACGGCTGGTGTGTACGTAGGCACCAAGGGCATTGATAGCCAGGTTGAAAGTGTGTCCTATAATAAAGACAATTATCAAGATTATTATTCCTAAAGGATTTAATCCAAACAATGTACCTAAGGTATTTATAACCGAGGCAATAACTCCGGTACCGAGACCTAAAGCTAAAAGTCTTGAGTAGGATAGAACATCGCTTAAATAACCGGTTATATTATACAGGCTAAGTACACCGGACAACAGCCTTTTAATAATATTTTTGCTGTCTCTGCCCTGTGTTAAAACAAGCATTGCTGCACCGACTATTGCCATGTATTTACCTACCTGTGCAGGAGTGCCTCCAACCAAAAGAAGTGCTACACCTATTAACAGGATATACCAGGAACCGATATCAAATATTGCATCAAAGATCTTTTCCTCTTTTATAAGCATATAGGCTTTGATACCCATGCCGGTAAACAGGTGAACACCTCCAAATACCATGGACCAGATGAGAAGTTTCATAGGGTTGTCTAACGGATTGAACCATATAGGCGGTATATTTAGTTTTCCGCCCGATATAAGAGGAAGTATATCTCCAAACCATCCGCCGAACATAGCTCCCCACGCAACGGTGGATATCCCACAGAAGAAAAGGAGCTTTATCATCTTTCCCATGGTTCCCTGAAGTTTGTATTTTAGCAGAATTATTCCGGTAATTAATGCCATTACTATGCCGTAAGCGGCGTCACTGACCATCATTCCAAAGAAGAAGCAGTAAAAAGGTGCCATAAGAAAAGTTGGATCTACGTCTTTAGTACTGGGTAAACTGTACATTTCAGTAATTGCCTCAAATGGCTGAACCAGTTTTTTGTTTTTCAAAAGTATAGGGAAATCTTCATCTTTATCCGGTTCGGTTATTTCCAGAAAGCATTCTACCTGACTGTTTATCTTGGTTTTAAGCTTTTCACCAAGCTCAGAAGGGAACCATCCTTCAAGATAAAAAACTCGACTGGTTTTAAGCAGATTGTCCAATACTTTAACCCTGTCCCTCTCAATTAGCAGATGATCATGAAGTATTTCCAAATCGTCTTTGTATTTGGCGAATTCGGAAACCTCTTTTTCTACCTTTTCACATTCCTTGTCAATACGGGTAATATTCTTTTGGGCACGATCAATATTACTTTTGACAGTGCCTTCAAGTTCTTTGAAAACCACCTTTGAAAAGTTATACCGTTTCAGAACTTTAAGAATATTTTCTTCACAGGAATTGTGATAGATTACAAGAATATAATTTTGTTGACCGTCAGAGCTTATTAATTCAAAATAACTCTCAGGGGCCTCGCTTATGAGGTCTTCTTTTAACCTGTCAGAAGTCGAGGTATGGGGTACAATGCCTATCAGTATTGTTGTTGTTAAAGTTGAAGTCACATTGAGAGGAATGGTCAATTGCTGCCATGGTTCTAAACTTAAAATCAGATTAGCATATTTGTTTTTTTCCGATTTTAAGTATGCCAGTTGATCATTATATTTATGAATACTTTCAACAATGGAAGAAAGCTTATCGATATTTTGTATGGTCATGTTATATTCGTTTTTATCTATACATCTTTTCTCTGAAAAAAGTCCCTTCTTCTTTGATGAAAACTTGGAAAGATATTCTATAGCCCATTTGACTTTGTTAATTTTGTCGTCTAAAATAGCAACTTTTTCACTGTCTCCATCTTGGACCACTAAATCCTTCCACTCTTCAGATGAGAGTTTTTCTAAACTTTCGGATATTTCTACTACTCCCATGTTCATAAGGATATCTAAAATTTTTTCCTTATCCGATTCAAGGCCAATTAGAGAAAGTTTGCTCATTTTAACTATTGCCATAAATATTCACAACCTTTCTCATTATTATTTCTGCAGCCTTGTCAAGTTTTTTGCGTGCCTGATTTTTAATATCTTCGCATTCTTTGTCCACTTTTGCCTGCAACTGTTTGACTTGGTCGTTTGCAAGTTTTTCAGCCTTTAAAAGAATTTCTTTTGCTTCTTTCTCAGCATCTTCTATAGCTTGTTCCTGAAGTTTATAAGACTGGTTGCTGGCTTCAGAAAGTACTTGACGTGAATCATCTAAAGACTGTTTTTGAAGCTTTTCAGCTTCTTCTTCGGTTTGTTTTATGGATTTCAGGATTTCCAAAGACACTTGATCACCACCTTGTGTACGTGTTTAATAGTCCTTAGTTCAGAAATCAATTAGATATTTATACTTTATTATCGGCAATTATAATTTAATCATTATACTTTTTAATTATGCACAATACAAATATATATAGATAAGACAGATAATATATAAGCGTTTTATTTAATATATTATCATTACAAGAGATTATTATCAAGGCTTTATATGCTTTATAAAACTAATAGTTCAATAAAATGGCAGAAAAAGACTTGGAAGAACACAGATAGGGGATAGGAAGGCAATAATATCAAATGGACAATAAATACAGTTTTTTAATGCAAATTTGTTTAATAACGCAGTTTATGGTTTGATAAAGAGGAATAAAGTACAGGATTATTACCTATACATCTGGGAAACATTGCTCTATGGTAATTTGACAATAAAGAAAGATGGAACAGCGTGGAATTAAAAAATGGGAGGATAACAGTGTAGAAATCCTCTAACGCTTTTCCTCGGGAGGAAAAGTGTTGAACAGTTCCGGATCAAAACGTCTTCCCGGAGGGTCTATCAATATATGCGGATCAATGGACGAATCGCCTTGGATGACCATGTCTTTGTCAATATCATTATTAATATTAGGATTAATTATCACCGGGTAGGCAGTAGCACTGCTTTTAGAATATTCTCCTTTTGTGGGGCAAGGAGTAGCAACGACTTTCTCAATATTTTCAGTTTGATTGATAACAGGGCTTGATTTTGAATTGACATCATTGGGGCAAACTATCAATATCTGAATAAAAGACATCAAAATTACAGCTAAAAATTTAATTTTACTTTTCATAAATATCCACCTCAAATTTGTTAGATTACATTTGAAAAAATAAAGTTCCAAATTTTTTTAATTTTCATAAAAAATTTTTGAAAAGAGATTGACAAAAATATAACAATATTTTATAAAGAAATTGTTAAATAATTAACGAATAAAGTACAGAAGTTACATAGTGCACTTGATTAACAGTGTATTATTTTTAACTAAGTGTGTTAAAAAAATAACAAACTTTTTTAAGTCGGTTAATTGGAACTTGATAATATAAAGGAGGTAATGCTCATGATTATGAAAGAAGCTATTAGGGAGAAAGACAGAACAATTGATATAAAGATGGAAATAGACAAACTGGTGGATAAAGCACAGGCTGCACTGGAAAGGTTCATGGGATTTGACCAGGATAAAATTGATACCATAGTAAAAGAGATGGCTATGGCAGGCCTTGATGAACACATGAGACTTGCAAAGATGGCTATTGAGGAGACCGGCAGGGGTGTGTTTGAAGACAAGAGCATAAAGAATATATTTGCAACTGAATACATCTATCACAGCATTAAATATGACAAGACAGTTGGAGTAATAAGAGAAAATGATTATGAAGACTATATTGAAGTGGCAGAACCTGTAGGAGTTATTGCCGCAGTTACCCCGGTTACCAATCCTACTTCAACCACCATGTTTAAATCCTTAATTGCAATAAAAACGAGAAACCCTATTATATTTGCATTTCATCCTTCGGCTCAGAAATGCAGCGCGGAAGCAGCAAGAATTGTAAGAGATGCTGCCATTAAGGCCGGTGCCCCGGAAGATTGCATTCAATGGATTGAACAGCCTTCCATAGAAGCTACCCAGATGCTCATGAATCATCCAAAGGTTGCGTTGGTTCTTGCAACAGGAGGTGCTGGAATGGTTCAGGCTGCATATAGCACCGGTAAACCAGCTCTAGGTGTTGGGCCGGGCAATGTTCCATGCTATATTGAAAAAACTGCGGATGTAAAAAGAGCAGCTACCGACCTCATTCTTTCAAAGACTTTTGACAACGGAATGATTTGTGCCTCAGAGCAAGCTGTAATTGTAGACAAGGCAATAAGCAAAGAATTTGAAAAGTTCATGAAGGAAAATAAATGTTATTTCTTAAATGCAGAGGAGACAAAGAAACTGGAAAAAACCGCGATTGATGAGGTTAAATGTGCAATGAATCCGGCAGTGGTGGGTCAGCCGGCTTATAAAATTGCTAAAATGGCAGGTTTTGAGGTGCCTGAAGATACAAAAATACTGATTTCAAAGCTTAATGGCGTTGGACCTGAGTACCCGCTTTCAAGGGAGAAATTGAGTCCCATCCTAGCATATTATGTTGTTGACGGCTGGGAACAGGGAATAAGGATTGCCGAGGAAATGGTTGAGTTTGGCGGGCTTGGACACTCTGCAGTTATTCATTCCGAAGATAAGAATGTAATAGATGAATTTGCAAGAAGAATCAAAGCAGGAAGACTTATTATAAATTCTCCTTCAACCCATGGTGCAATTGGAGATATTTACAATACAAACATGCCGTCTCTGACATTAGGCTGCGGATCTTTTGGAAGGAATTCTACAACAGCCAATGTTTCCGCGGTAAACCTTATTAATAAGAAGAGAGTGGCAAGGAGAAGGGTCAATATGCAGTGGTTTAAAATTCCTGAGAAAATATATTTCCAGTTCGGTTCAACTCAATATCTTGAAAAAATGCCCGATATATCAAAGGCGTTTATTGTGACAGACCCTTATATGGTTAAGTTAGGTTATGTTGATAGAGTTCTGTATTACTTGAGAAAGAGACATGACTATGTTCATTGCGAGATATTCTCGGAGGTTGAGCCCGATCCCTCTGTAGATACGGTATTAAAGGGCTACAATTTGATGAAAAAGTTCCAACCCGATGTTATTATTGCTTTAGGTGGAGGTTCGGCAATTGATGCAGCCAAGGGAATGTGGCTCTATTATGAAAATCCTGAGACTGATTTTGATTCATTGAGACTAAAATTTATGGATATAAGAAAAAGGGTGTTTAAATTCCCTAAACTCGGTAAGAAAGCTAAGTTTGTTGCAATACCCACCACATCGGGAACAGGCTCGGAAGTGACATCTTTTGCAGTTATTACCGACAGGAAGAATAATACAAAGTATCCACTTGCCGATTATGAACTTACACCGGATGTTGCTATTATTGATCCTGAATTTGTAATGACTGTTCCGCCATCGGTTACAGCCGATACCGGTATGGATGTTTTGACCCATGCTATAGAGGCTTATGTTTCGGTGATGGCTTCAGATTTTACAGATGGTTTGGCAATCAAAGCTATACAGTTGGTTTTTGAGTATTTGCCAAGGTCATATAAGAATGGAAACGATAAATTGGCAAGAGAAAAAATGCACAATGCTTCATGTATAGCGGGAATGGCCTTTACTAACGCATTCTTGGGTATAAACCACAGTCTTGCCCATAAATTAGGCGGCGAGTTTCATATTCCTCACGGAAGGGCAAATGCGATACTATTACCTCATGTGATAGAATACAATGCATCAAAACCGAGCAAGTTTGTATCCTTCCCGAAATATGAGACTTTCATCGCCGACAAGAAATATGCCGAGATAGCAAAGGCATTAGGTTTACCGGCATCTACTGTTGAAGAAGGAGTACAAAGCCTCATTAAAGCAATAAAGGATTTGATGAAAGAGTTAAATCTTCCTATGACTATTGCAGAATGCAAAGTTGACAAAAAGGAATTTTTGTCAAAGGTTCCGATGCTTGCTGAAAAGGCTTTTGAAGACCAGTGCACCACAGCCAACCCTAGATTGCCATTAGTTAAGGAACTTGAGGAAATTTACATTAAAGCTTATGGCTTATAATGTTCCTTATAATGGCACTTTATAAATATAAACAGGGCTAAGGCCAATGCTTTAGCCCACTTTTTTATCCTGAAAAATTTCCTGCATCTGCTTTGACTATATTTTCAGAGAATGTACAAAAAGCAGGAAAACGGGAAATTTCAAAAATTTATTTGGTAGGTTTTAATTTGCTATGGTTTAGTTTTTCCGTTTTATAAATTCTGTATATATTTTTTAGCGTTACTATTAAAGCTGAATAAACCGGTACAATTATCAACAGACCTACAAAACCGTATAGAGCCGATCCTATCATAAGAAGGAGTATAACGGTAACGGGATGTATATTGAGCTTTTGCTTCATAATTTGCGGTGCTATAAAATTTCCGTCTATTTGTTGCACAATTGTTTGAAGCAGGAAAACCTTCAGAGCCATCCATGGATTCATTGTCAGTGCAACAAAAATTGCAGGGACAATTCCTATGTACGGGCCAAAAAAGGGAATCATAGCTGTAATTGTCACAAAAACAGACAAAATCAAAGGATATTTTATTCTGATTATAAGGTAACCAATGTACATAAGAATTCCATCAGCTAAAGCCACGGTCATTTGTCCTACAAGATAAGAGGAAAGTACTCTGTCTATATCTATAAGCACTTTTCGAACTTCGGGTGCGTATTTTTTAGGAAAAAACGATATAAATTTTCTGACAAATTCTTTATCGTCTTTGAGAAAGTAAAAGAGTATAAAAGGAATCATTATAATTATTGTACTTATATTTGTAACCGTTGAGAGAAAGCCCATAAAGAAATTTTTAGAACTATTCATGAGGCTGTCTAAAATCTGCAGGGCTCTTTTCTTAAGTTCATCTATAGGTAAGGATTGAATGATACTGCTGTCAAAAAACGTATTATTTGAAAATATAGAAATATCAAAGTTTTTATACAATAGGTTCATAAGAGAGTTGAACTGCTGAACTATTATAACGCCTATATTTTTTACAATTAACACAATAATAAAAATTGAAATCAAAAAAGATAGAAGAATGGAAACGGTTTTGGGTATTCTTATTTTCTCCAGTATTCTTACGAGGGGTCTTAGTATATAGTATAGTATAATTGATGCAAGAATGGGTGCAAATATCGCTGCTACCAGCTTCTTGAAAGGCAAAAGAAAGAAATCTATTTTGCCAAACATATATATTATAAGTAAAGTGAGAAGTATGCCTGATCCATACTTGAAGAATTTATGATTGAACCACATACCCATAACCTCCAATGAGATATTATTGACATATTTATAGTATATACCAGCAAAGTTTTCATATAAAGTAGTTTTATTAAGTATTGAAGAATTGCAAAATGTAAAGTAATGTGAGAGATTTAGCTCTATTGTGTTGCGGATATATATTTCACATCTATATAATAGTATTAAAACACAATATAGTTATTGGGAGAAGGGCTGGAGTTAATATCGGATATTTCGGTAATGCTGTCTGCCTCAGAGGATAAAATGAAAAGATATAGGAGAATATTTATAATTTTTTGCATCCTGTTTGTATTTACTTCATGCAGTGTGAATGGTGGCCGAAAATCGGAAAATATTGTTATTAAGAGTAATGATACAAATCAGGATTACTTTGTATTTATAAAGTATAGGAATTTTTGGTTTCAGTCCAATAAATATGGATATATGAACTCAAAGGGAGAAGTAGTTATCTCCCCCTATTTTGAATATGCGGAAGATTTTGTTGATGGAATGGCAAAAGTGAAGACCAATAACGGCTATGGAATAATAGACAAGAGTGGGAGATATATTTTGCAGCCAATTTATAGCGGCTGTAAACTTCTTGGAAATGGCCTTATATCCTATAAAGCTTATAAATGGAAATTGAAAGATAAAGAGGGTAAAGAAGTCGGTGATCTTGAATTTGATGATATTATGAAGTTTTCTGAAGGGCTTGCCGCTGTGAAGATAAATAATAAATGGGGATTTATAAATACTGATGGGGAACTGGTAATTGAGCCTATTTATGATTTTGCAGCAAATTTTGAGAATTCTTTATGTGCTGTACAATTAAATGATAGATGGGGACTAATTGACATTTATGGTAATGAGATAGTGGAGCCTAGTTTTCAAGATAGACTCTGGGTGGCGGATGATTATATTTTAGTAGAAGGTAATAATGGGAAATGGGGATATCTAAACAATAGAGGGGAACAAGTTATAGATTATAAATTTGAAAAAGCTCATTCTTTTGGTGAAGGTCTTGCACTTGTTTATGAAGAAGGGAAATGGGGATATATTGACAAACAGGGGAACTTTGCAATAAAACCGGATTTTGATGAGGCTAATGAGTTTGCTAATGGATTGGCACGAGTAAAAAAAGATAATAAGTTTTACTACATTAATAAGGAAGGTACAATTGTTAAAGAAACAGATATGTACTATACAGAGATGTATGATTTTAATGAACAAATGGCTGCTATAGTGAAAGACGGAAAGTATGGGTTTATTAATGAAAACATGGAAATAGTAGTTGAGCCTGAATATGATGATTATAAGAATTTTAGCGAGGGTTTTGGAATTGTCGGAAAGAAAATTGAAGGAAGTTATGATACCATATATGGTTATGTTGATAAAGCAGGAAAGTGGTTAGTAGAACCTTCTTTTACAGATGCAGAACCTTTTAAAGATGGATTAGCAAGGGTTTGGAAGTCAGGTATGATGGGTTATATCGATTCAAAAGGAAATTTTGTGTACAAGCCTTGGAATTATTAAATCACAAAACGTAAAAATTTAAGAGCTTATTCTTTATAATTTTATAATAATATAGTGCAAAGACCTGAAGCTTTGCCCATTAAAGCTAAAGTCCACTTGAAATTTCAAAAACTAATGTTATTATATAAATTATATTTCGACATTTAAATTAAGGGGATGGCTATGTTAAAAATTGGATTTCTGGGACCAAAAGGTACTTTTTCTCAGGAAGCACTTCTTGAGTATAAAAAAGGTGAAAAGGATTTTGTTGAATGTGCATTTAATACCTTTGGGGAAATTATTAATGCGGTAAATAAAGATGAAATTGATGAAGGGATAGTGCCCATTGAGAATTCATTGGAAGGGGCTGTTAATGCCACATTGGACACCCTTGCCACTGATGTCGATCTGTTAATAAAGGCAGAGATAGCTATTGAAGTAAAACAAAATCTTTTAGTCAGAAAAGGGACAAATATTGAAAATATAAAGTATATAATTTCCCATCCGCAACCCATAGGTCAGTGCAGAAATTATCTTGAAACCAACTTTAATCATGCGGAGATAAGATTTTTATACAGTACGGCAGAAGCAGCAAGGCAGGTAGCTGAATGTGATTTTAACATGGCTGCAATAGGGTCTCTTACTGCAGCGAAAGTGTATGGGCTTGATGTAATTGCAGAAGGAATCCAGGACAGCAAAAATAATTATACTCGTTTTGTCGTGGTATCAAAAACTGCCGCTGAGAAAGCAAAAAATAATAAGACTTCAATAGTTTTTTCAACGGAAGATAAACCGGGAAGTTTGTATAGAATATTGGATATTTTTAATTTGTGGGATATAAATATGACAAGAATTGAATCGAGACCTGCAAAGGACAAACTTGGCAATTACATATTTTTTGTAGATCTAAAAGGTCATATAGAAGATGATGATGTTAGGGATGCTTTGACTATGGTGAAAAGAAAGACTTCTTTCTATAAATTTCTGGGCTCTTATCCTGAATTTGTTATAAAGTGATTAAAAAAACATAAAATTTAACTTATGTTTTTTTGGGAAATAAACACTTATAAAGATATTAGTGTTATTATTATATATGTCACATGTTGTTTGATTTAAAATATCTATAAAAAAATTTAAAAGCTGTAAACACCGAAAAATATGAATTCGGTTAAATTTTTACTTTCATTCTTATTGTTTGCAATCAGGCTGTTTGGAAAATCCTAAACAGTATTTTGATTGCTGTTTGGCAATTGCTATCTCAAAATTTTGAATTAATTGGCTTTATACTTCGATATTGAAAGTATATTTTTTCAGAAAGGCATATTATAATACTAATGGAGTGGTTTTATGGCTTTGTTGGACAAGGAGATTGACATAACCAGAAATATAAAAATAATAGAGTGGCTGAAGAGCGAGCTTTTGACAGATGTTGCAAACCTTTTTAAAGCTTTGATAAATGGTGTTAGAGAAGAAGTACATGAAGTTGTTTCCGATACATTGGCAAATATAATTTTGATATGTTATCTGTTGGGAAGACGTTTAGGTATAAGTTATAATTCAATTGAATTAAAAATTGAGAACAAGATTAAGCTTGGATTGATTGAAAATCATGATGTGGAAAAATATTATGGTGATTTGTCCGAACTGTCAAGACATTTAAATAGTTCAAGGATAAAAAACAATAAGTAGATTAGTGATACCTATATGGAGAGAAAGTGTTATGAATAGTGAAAAGCATTCGGGAATTTTTATTCCAAAGGCGGGTTTTTATCTGTGGATAATATTTATCCTTTTGGCAGTTATAGCATATCTTGATTATAGAATTGCGTTACCCGGCTTTGTAATGTTTCTTTTTCTGGTGTATTACAATTATAGATCAAATTACATCAGAAAAAAGGAAATTACCCGATATATAGAAAATTTAACTCTTAACATAGACAGGGCAACAAAAGATACTTTGCTTAACTTTCCAATGCCTCTGGTTGTATTGGAAGTAGACGGCACTATAATATGGTACAACTCATCTTCGAAAGAAATTTTCGGAGGAGTGGATCTTTTAGAGAAAACAATACACACTTTTGTGAAAGATTTAGATACTAATAATATTGCAAACGAGCAGAATAACTTTACAAAAGAAATTGCCATAGGGAACAAGAATTATAAGGTATTGGGAAGTTTCGTAAAAGTGGACAGGAAGATTGATGAGGATGAGTTTATTCTTCTTTTGTATTTTTTAGACAATACTGAACTGGTAAATTTGAAAAAGCGATTTGATGAAGAAAAAATAACTATTGGTCTGATTGTTATAGATAATTATGACGATTTAATGCAGAGTACGGATGATGCAAATCGCCCTCAAATGCTTGCTGAAATTGATTTAAAAATAAATCAGTGGATGAAAAATACAGGAGGTATTGTTAAGAAGTACGAGAGAGACCGATATCTGATTGTGTTTGAATACAAATATATGAAAGAGTTTGAAGATAAAAGATTTGAGATTTTAGACAGCGTAAAAGAGATTAATGTCGGAAACAAAATTCCGGTAACTCTAAGTCTGGGATTTGGATTAAACGGGGATTCGCTTTGGGAAAACTTTAAATATGCCAGTGCCTCCATTGATATTGCATTAGGCCGAGGAGGAGACCAGGTAGTTATAAAAGACGGTAAAGATTTTACCTTTTATGGAGGCAAGTCGAGGGAACTGGAAAAGAGGACAAAGGTTAAAGCAAGAGTTATTGCCTATGCCCTCAGGGAATTGATAGACCAGGCTTCCAATGTAATGATAATGGGACATCAAAATTGCGATATCGATTGCCTTGGTGCCGCAATAGGCATTTACAGGGTAGCAAAAAATCGCAATAAGGAAGTATACATTGTATTAAACAGTTCTAACCCTACAATAGACAAATTCGTATCGAAAATTGAAAAAAGCAATGAATATGATAATATTTTTATAGCTACAACCGATGCTTTGGATAAAGTGAATAATAAAACTTTGCTTATAATTGTGGATACGCATAGGCCCCAATATACCGAAGCACCGGATTTGATAAGATATACCGATCAAATTGTGGTAATTGACCATCACAGAAGAGGTGCAGATTACTTACAGGAAGCGGTTTTAACATATCATGAAACCTATGCCTCTTCCACATGCGAGCTTGTTACGGAGATTTTGCAGTATGTCGAGGAAAAAATCAAGTTAAAGCCGATAGAGGCTGAAGCACTATATGCAGGTATTGTAGTGGATACAAAGAATTTTACCTTTAAAACCGGGGTAAGGACTTTTGAAGCAGCAGCATTTTTGAGGAGACAAGGAGTGGATACTGTAGTAGTAAAGCAGCTATTTCAAAATGATATTGATACATATATTAATGTTTCCAATACTGTTAAGGACGCGGAAATTTTTATGGACAGTATTGCTATTTCAGTGTGCTCCCCAGTCGTCAAGAATTGTGCTTTAATAGCTGCCCAGGCGGCAGATCAGCTTATAAATTTGGCTGGTGTAACTGCAGCTTTTGTAATGAGTAGTGCCAATGGTGGTGTTTCCATCAGCGGAAGATCACTGGGTGAGGTAAATGTTCAGGTGATATTGGAAAAGCTTGGTGGAGGAGGACATATGACAGTTGCCGGTGCTCAACTACAAGGGGTAACTGTGGATGAAGCAAAAGAAAAACTTAGAAATGCTATTTTGGAATATATGGAGGATTATAAAAAAGAAGAAACATAGGGTTAAATTTATTTTAGAAGGAGAGATACAGATGAAAGTTATTTTAAAAGAAGATGTAAAAGGGTTAGGCAAAAAGGAAAGCATGGTAGATGTCAGTGACGGCTATGCAAGGAACTTTTTGATTCCAAAGGGGCTTGCTGTTGAAGCGAATTCTTCCAACATAAATATTATGAATTCAAAGAAAGAAGCCGAAAAAATTAAGAAGGAAAAAGAACTTCAGCAGGCAAAGGAATTGGCAGAAAAACTAAAATCTATTACTGTTGTGTTCAAAACCAAAGCCGGGGAAAGCGGAAAACTTTTCGGTTCCATAACAAGTAAGGATGTTGCGGACAAGCTTTTAAAGGATCATAAACTCGATATAGATAAAAAGAAAATTAATATGCCGGATTCACTGAAGTCTTTGGGAACATATGAGGTAGAAGTTAAGCTTTATCCTGGTGTGACTGGAAAACTATCAATAAAAGTTGAACAGGAGTAAGATGTATATATATGGATATAGGTTCATTAGGTAGGATACCCCCGCAAAATATAGAGGCGGAACAGTCTGTACTTGGTGCAATACTTCTTGACAAGGAAGTATTGACAAGTGTAATAGAAATAATTAGCAGTGAAGATTTTTACAGGGACGATCATAAGGAAATATTTGATGCCATCATTGACCTTTATGAAAAAGGCGAACCTATAGACCTTATTACAGTAGCTGAAAGGCTTAAGTTGAGGGGAACATTGGACAGTGTCGGTGGCCTTGAATACCTTACTAGTCTTGCTAACATTGTACCTACTACCGAAAATGCCAAACATTATGCAAAGATTGTTGAGGAAAAAGCAATATTAAGGAAACTGATTAAGGTTTCGACAAATATAATAAACATGGGCTATGAAGCTTCCGAAGAAGTTGCTTATGTATTGGATAAGGCCGAAAAGGGAATATTTGACCTTCTGCAAAAAAGAAATACTCAAGGGTTTGTCCCTATAAAGGACGTTTTGGTGGATACTTTTAACCGCTTGGAAGAGTTATATAACAGTAAGGGATATATAACGGGAATTCCCACCGGCTTTATAGACTTAGATTACAAGACAGCAGGTCTTCATAATTCAGACCTGATACTTATTGCTGCAAGGCCTGCAATGGGAAAGACAGCCTTTGTGCTTAATATAGCTCAGCATGCAGCAATACATTCGAAAATACCTGTAGCCATATTCAGCCTTGAAATGTCTAAAGAACAGTTGGTAAACAGAATGCTAGCCAGTGAAGCAATGGTTGATAGCCAAAAAATGCGAACCGGAAAACTTGAAGACAGTGACTGGCAGAAGGTTGCAAGAGCTTTAGGGCCTTTATCGGAAGCACCTATATATATAGATGATACTCCGGGTGCGTCCATAATGGAAATTAGGGCAAAGTGCAGAAGATTAAAAATTGAAAAAAATCTTGGCCTGATAGTAATTGACTATCTTCAGCTTATGCAGGGTAAGAGCGGCAGATCAGAGAACCGCCAGCAGGAAATATCGGAAATATCAAGGTCACTGAAAATTCTTGCCAAGGAAATAAATGTTCCTGTAATTACACTTTCACAGCTTAGTCGTGCTCCGGAACAAAGGCAGGATCATAGGCCGATCTTAAGCGATCTGAGAGAGTCGGGAGCTATTGAGCAGGATGCAGATATAGTCATGTTTTTATATAGGGATGATTATTACAACCCGGATACCGACAAAAAAAATGTGGCAGAGGTCATTATTGCAAAGCATAGAGCGGGTTCTACCGGAACTGTTGAGCTTGCATGGCTTGGGCAATATACCAAGTTTGCTAACTTGGAGAAATATAGGGAATAGTTAATAATGAGCATTTTATAATATTGCATATTATATGGGTATATAATTATGATAACAAGAGTTTTAAGTACGATTAGAAAGAACAACCTTATAAAAAACGGTGACTGTATAGTAGTAGGTGTATCGGGAGGACCGGATTCCATATGCTTGCTTCATGTTTTGTGGTCCTTAAGAAATGATTTAAACTTAAAACTGGTAGCGGTCCATATAAACCATATGCTTAGGGGTGACGAGTCCTATCGGGACGAGGAATTTGTAAAAAGTTTCTGCAAGAAACTAGGTGTAGAGCTTAAGTCTATACGAGTGGATATAAATAAAGCAGCCCGGCAAAAGGGAATGTCTTTAGAAGAGGCAGGGCGTGAAGAAAGGTACAGAAATTTTGAAATGGTTGCGGACAGTATAGGAGCAGACAAAATAGCAGTAGCTCATAATAAAAATGATCAGGCTGAAACTGTACTGATGAATATTATCAGAGGGACCGGACTGGACGGACTTAAAGGAATGGATTATATCAGAGGAAGGATAGTAAGACCGCTTTTAGATATTGAAAGAAGCGAGATAGAGGCTTACATACTCGAAAAAAAATTAGAAACTGTTATCGATAGTTCAAATCTTGAAAAAATTTATGCCAGAAACAAAATTAGACTAGATGTTATTCCAAGCATTGATAATCTTTTTGATTGCAGTTTGGTGAAGAGCATTGACAGGATGAGCAGACTTATTAAAGATGATATGGATTTTATTGACGGTAAAGTTAGAAAAGCATACTGCGATGCTGTTTTAAGAAAAGAGAACGGGGAAGTTGAACTTCTACTGAGAAAAATTAAAAAAATGCATATAGCAATAAAGAGAAGAGTTATAAGAAAAGCCATTGAAGAAGTGAAGGGAAATGTTAAAGAAATTGAAAGTGTGCATATAGAAAAAATTCTGGAGATGATAAATAGCGGGAAAGTAGGTTCTAGGATTGACCTTCCCGGAATAAAAGCAGGAAGAACTTATGAAAGCATAAGATTTTATAAAAAAGAAAGGCAGACGGAATCTTTCAGTTTTGAAGCAGTTTTAAATATACCTGGAATTACTGAAATGGGAGATGGTAAATACTGTATTGAAGCTTCTGTTATAACTGATTGTAATATCAATGACTTTAAAGGTATGAATGGAAGTTCTCTCATCCAGTTTTTTGATTATGATAGAGTGATTGAGGGAATAAATATAAGGAAAAGAAAAGAAGGAGATTTATTCAAACCTATAAATTCCAACGGTACAAAAAAATTAAAAGAGTATTTCATTGATAATAAAATTCCGAGAGAAATAAGAGATAATATACCTTTAATAGCTAAAGGAAATGAAATTGTCTGGATTATTGGTTATAAAATAAGTGATAAATTTAAAGTTACTGAAAATACTAAAAAAGTACTGAAGTTAAAATATAAAACCAATATGCACAGGTTATAAGAATGGAGGAACTTTATGTTTGAAGATATACAAGAAGTTTTGGTTACAAGGGAAGCACTGGAGGAAAAAGTTAAAGAACTGGGTAAAAGGATATCAAAGGATTACGAAGGAAAAGAATTAGTATTAATAGGGGTATTAAAAGGAGGAGTTGTATTTTTTGCCGATCTCATAAGGCATATAACTATTCCGATAGAAATGGATTTTATTTCTGTTTCAAGTTACGGTAATTCAACTAAATCTTCGGGAGTTGTCAGAATAATTAAAGATATTGATATAGATATAACCAATAAACATGTACTTATAGTTGAAGATCTTGTAGATACGGGACTTACTCTGAGATACC
This sequence comes from Acetivibrio clariflavus DSM 19732, assembly GCF_000237085.1. GTDB lineage: Bacteria > Bacillota > Clostridia > Acetivibrionales > Acetivibrionaceae > Acetivibrio > Acetivibrio clariflavus. The sequence continues at coordinate 139,162 of NC_016627.1, forward strand.
TCAAGGATTTGTTTGAGGACAGAGGTCCTAAGGATGTGAAGGTCTGTACTGCCCTTGATAAGCCATCAAGGCGTAAGGTAGATGTACCCATTGCCTATAACGGTATAACCATTCCCGATAAATTTGTTGTAGGCTATGGACTTGACTTTGGAGGTAAATATAGAAATTTACCCGATGTATGCGTATTGAAAGAAAGTGTATACGACAATAAAGTAGACTAGTGGGTTGTGACTGAATAAGTTTACCGGTTTGTGGATTATGAACGGAATAAATGTTTTTTATGCAAAAAGGCTTAAGTTTTTGATGTTAATTTTAAAGGTTTATTGTGTTTTATTTCGTGTTATGTTAATATAATGTAAATATATAATGGCATTTGGTAGATACTTACTTTATTATAGATATGCAAAATAAGGAGGGAGCTTTTTGAAATATTTCAAAAACATAAGCATATATATAGTGTTATTTGTTATAATTTTACTGTTTGTTGCTGTGGCTACAAATAATGGAGGGCCGGAAGTGGCCAAGTACTCTTTTCTCTTGCAACAGATTCAGAATGATAATGTTAAAGAAATTAAGTTGGAAGGAAGTAAAGCCGAGGTAGTTTTAAATAGAGATATAAAAGGAAAAAATAAATATATTGTTTATATTCCGGAGGATATAACGTCCTTTATGGATGAGATAAAGGAACCGATTAAGGCTGATAAGATTGCGTTTGAAGTGGTATTGCCGCCTACAGCACCATGGTGGGTTGCAATATTGCCGACTTTTGGCTTGATTATTATATTCGTATTGTTTTGGGTATTTTTCCTCCAGCAGTCGCAGGGTGGAGGAGGAAGCCGTGTTATGTCTTTCGGTAAGAGCAGGGCTAAAATGACTATAGACGATAAAAAGAAGGTTACTTTTAATGATGTTGCCGGTGCAGATGAAGAAAAAGAAGAGCTGAAGGAGATTGTTGAGTTTTTGAAGCACCCCAAAAAGTTTGTGGAATTGGGTGCAAGAATTCCTAAAGGAGTTTTACTTGTAGGCCCGCCGGGAACAGGTAAAACATTACTTGCAAAGGCTGTGTCGGGAGAGGCCGGAGTACCGTTCTTTTCAATAAGTGGTTCTGACTTTGTTGAGATGTTTGTAGGTGTTGGTGCTTCAAGGGTAAGAGACCTTTTTGATCAAGCCAAGAAGAATTCGCCGTGTATTGTATTCATAGACGAAATAGACGCTGTGGGAAGACATAGAGGAGCAGGGCTTGGAGGCGGTCATGACGAGCGTGAGCAGACATTAAACCAACTTCTCGTTGAAATGGACGGTTTTGGTGTAAATGAAGGTGTTATAATTCTTGCGGCGACAAACAGACCTGATATATTAGACCCTGCACTTTTAAGACCCGGTAGATTTGACAGAAGGGTTGTTGTAGGTTTGCCCGATATCAAAGGAAGGGAAGAGATATTAAAAGTACATGCAAGAGGTAAACCGCTGGCAGATGATGTAAAGCTGGATGAACTTGCCAAGACTACGCCAGGTTTTACCGGAGCGGATCTTGAAAATCTGCTGAACGAAGCTGCTTTGCTTGCTGCCAGAAACAACAAGACAGTTATAACCATGGCAGAAATAAAGGAAGCCGTGTTTAAGGTTGTGATGGGGCCAGAAAAGAAGAGCAGGGTAATGAGCGAGGCAGAAAAAAGGCTTACTGCGTATCATGAGGCAGGGCATGCTCTGGCTGTTAAATTGGTATCTACTACTGACAAGGTGGACAGAATATCGATTATCCCTGCAGGAATGGCAGGAGGATATACATCCTTCAAACCCGATGAAGATAAGTCCTATAAGACAAAATCCAATTTACTTGAAAGCATTATTATAGCATTGGGAGGACGAGCAGCTGAAGAATTGGTGCTTGGTGAAATCAGTACCGGTGCAGCAGGAGACCTTAAGCAGGCTAATGGTGTAGCCAGAGGAATGATAACCAAGTATGGAATGAGTGATACTTTGGGAAATATGATATTCGGTAACGAAAATGAAGAAGTGTTTATAGGCAGGGATTTTGCTCAAACAAGAAATTATAGTGAAGAAATAGCCGCTCAAATCGATAGAGAAGTAAAAGGAATAATTGACAGCTGCTATGAAAAAGCACTTAACTTACTGAGAGAGAATATTAATAAGCTTCACGCTGTTGCAAATGCTTTGATGGAAAAGGAAAAGCTTGAAGGACACGAATTTGAAGAACTTTTTGCAAATGCTTAAGTAATGTGGGAAATATAAAGAATGGAGTATATTGAGATAGTTTAAAACTATCTCTTTTTATCTCCAAATATTTTAATTCAAGCTTAAAATTTTTGATTAAATCTTTTTAAATAACTCTTTATAGGTAAAAAATTTTTTGATATAATAACAAAGGTTTTATGACGTGCTTTTGCGATCTGTAAAATTGCTTCACAACACACTTACCTTTGATTATCAAATGTTAATTTTAAATATTCCAATGTAACTAAAGTTTGTTTTTGAGGTATAAATGATATGGAAAATATAAATTTAAAAGTAGGTTTAACTGCATCAATTGAAACTAAAGTATTTAATAAGAATTCTGCAGAGGAAATGGGCAGTGGAGATCTGGATGTATATGCCACGCCAGCAATGATATGTCTCATGGAGCGTTCTGCATCGTCAGCTGTTTCATTGCACCTGCCTAAGGGTTATACGACAGTAGGCACAGCCATTAACGTTAAGCATATGGCGGCTACACCCATTGGTATGAAAGTAAAAGCAGTTGCGGAACTTATTTCCATAGAAGGAAGAAAACTGATTTTTAAGGTAGAAGCTTTTGATGCAAAAGAAAAAATTGGTGAAGGTCAGCATGAGAGATATATCGTTGAATCTGCAAGATTTAGAGATAAAGTGTATGGAAAACTGAATTCTTGAGATGAAAAAGGAGAGTAATAGGGTTGGTTCGGAAGTATTCAGGATTTAAAGATGTAAATAACAGGGAAATATATACCGGAATGTTATGTGAAGATATTATAAATTTTAATACAGTTGTTATTAAGGAAATTGAAGGACGCTTTTTTGCAGTTAGCAATGAATTTAAGCCTGAGCCTTTGGAAGAAATATCTGAAGGTTTGCGAATTATAAAATAGTGTAAATTTTCAGTTAAATAAAAAGTCAACATGCTGTCTTAATAAATAATTTCAGCTTTATATTTATAAGTTATATTTTAGTAAGAAATTTGAATAATACCATTTCAAAAAGTATCTAATTACAGATCGCAAGCACATCAAAAAACATTGCTTGAGACGTCCAATTAAAAAAGTTTATTGAGAAAAATAGTATTTTTATTGACTTAATGGGATGTATATGATAAATTAATTTTGACAAAATAATACAAGTGTAACCTTATCAAGAGAGGTGGAGGGAAGGGCCCTATGAAACCCGGCAACCGGCTTTAAGTATCGGTGCCAATTCCTGCAGGATAAATATCCTGAAAGATAAGGAGAGAAATAAAGCCCTCTTCTTATTGAAAGAGGTTTTTTTATTTTATATGTTAAATTTTATTTAAGGAGGACTTATAAATGGCAAGAAAATTGTTTACTTCCGAGTCAGTTACTGAGGGGCATCCTGATAAAATATGCGATCAGATATCTGACGCTGTTTTAGATGCAATATTGGCAGAAGATCCCATGGCAAGAGTAGCATGTGAAACTTCCGTTACTACCGGACTTGTTTTGGTAACTGGTGAAATTACTACTTGTTGTTATGTTGATATACCCAAAATTGTTAGAAATACTATTCGGGAAATTGGATATGACAGGGCAAAATACGGTTTCGATGCAGAAACCTGTGCCGTATTGACTTCTATTGATGAACAATCTCCGGATATTGCGATGGGCGTAAACAAAGCTTTTGAGGCTAAGCACGGAGAAATGACTGATGAGGAGATTGAGGCTATCGGTGCAGGGGATCAGGGAATGATGTTCGGATTTGCATGTGATGAAACTGAAGAATTAATGCCAATGCCTATTTCCCTGGCACATAAACTTACCAAGAGGCTGTCTGACGTAAGAAAAAAAGGAATTATAGACTATTTGAGGCCAGACGGGAAATCCCAGGTTACTGTGGAATATGACGGGGACAAGCCTGTTAGAGTTGATACAGTTGTCATATCAACACAGCACGGTCCTGAAGTCGACCATGCCACTATTGAAAAAGATATAATTGAGCATGTGATAAAGCCTGTTATCCCGGAACACTTGCTTGACAGCAATACAAAATACTTTATAAATCCAACAGGAAGATTTGTTGTCGGAGGACCTCAAGGGGATTCAGGACTTACAGGAAGAAAAATTATTGTTGATACTTATGGAGGGTATGCAAGACACGGTGGCGGTGCCTTTTCAGGAAAAGATCCAACAAAAGTTGACCGCTCTGCAGCTTATGCGGCCAGATATGCTGCAAAAAATGTTGTTGCGGCAGGACTGGCAAGTAAATGCGAAGTACAGTTGGCTTATGCAATAGGTGTTGCTAAACCGGTATCAATTAGAGTGGATACTTTTGGAACCGGTACAATACCTGATGAGAAGATAGAAAAGCTTATTGAAATGCATTTTGACTTAAGGCCTGCAGGAATTATAAAAAGTTTGAATTTGAGAAGACCTATATACAAACAGACTGCGGCATATGGCCATTTTGGAAGAACAGACCTTGATCTTCCCTGGGAGAGAACTGATAAGGCAGAAGTTTTGAAAAAAGCAGCAAAAGAATTGTAAGATTTCATTGAATAATTTAAAAAATATTATTGATTTGAGAAATAAAAGGGAGCATTCAGATTGCTTCCTTTTTTGTTGGGTAAATCCAATGAAGTGCAAACTGTAATGCAAAGCAAATTCTATCACATTTTCAATAAAGCATATAGGCATTTCATTGATTTGATTGCCATTATAGTGTAGAATTGTTGTATAATAGACATTTTATAAAGAATTTTTTGCTCTTCTCAAAGAATTATGTGTATTCATTTCATAAGGAGGAAAACATGTCAATAACAGATAATTTGGAAAATATTTTAGAGACTCAAAAAGAAACTGTCCTGCAATTGGAGAAGGAACTCAAAATTCTTGCGAATAATGATTTGACAAAGGAAAACGCATTACTGAAAAAGGAAAATGCTGTACTTAAAGAAGAGAATGAAAAAATTAAACTTGAGTTAATAGCAGTTAAAGATGAAAATGCACGCATTAAGAATGCACTTTATGTGCAAATATACAGCGAAAAATTGAAAATACTTAATTTATCGGCCAAGAAATTGGACATTTATTTCCGGACAAATCGTGAGCAGGGAATTAATAAGCTTAATCAATTTGAGCGAGATATACGTTTACGTATTGATCAAATAAATAGAGAGCTTCAGAAAAACCAGATTGACTTAAGTGATGAGATATATGACCAACTGAATAACTTATCTGTTGCTTTAGATCAAAAAATACGACAGATAAAATTGAAATATTCAAAGGATAACGAAGCTTTGTCCAAAAATGCAAAACAAGAGTTTGAGGCTCTGAAAAATGAACAGATCAGCGAAGAGCAAATAAATGCTATAGCTAAAAAGAACAATATAGAAGCTTTTATAGGCCAAAATCTCATAAATAAAATCGGTATATTTCTTATTGTAATAGGCGTGATAGCTGCATCCCAATATACTTATACAAGACTTAACGATATACTGAAGGGCATTAGTATGTTTGCTTTAGGCAGTATTATGCTTGTAATAGGCGAGATTCTTAACAGGAAAAAGCCCAATGTTTTTTCACTGGGTGTTACATCCGGCGGTATAGCTATTCTTTATGTTGCTACATCGATAAGTTATTTTGGACTGAAGATATTGCCCATGTATCCGGCACTTGTTATATGTTTGCTGATTACTGCGGTTTCCTTCCTGCTTTCATTAAGATACAATTCTCAAACTATTGCTGCTTTTGCTCTGATAGGTGGATACCTGCCCATATTTTCAATAAGCAGCAACTTAATAATGATATATGGTGCAATGGTATACTTCATGGTTCTAAACCTGTTTGCCCTCGGAATTTCTTTTAAGAAGAAATGGCAGATATCTTCTTTCATAGGTTTAATTTTGAACATATTCGGAACACTGTATATAGTAAATAGCACAATTTATCGGATTGAAAAGCTTCCTTTCGGAATTAATCATATAGTATTGATAGCTTATATTGCTTCAGCATTCTTGAATTATACTGCGATACCCGTTATATCTACATATAAAACATCAAAAAGGTTTAAAAAAGCCGATGTGGTTTTGCTGGGTATAAATACTTTTATAAGCTCACTTATAATGTATTCCACATTTTACCGTTTTGAACTTGACACATTCACAGGTCTTCTTTCCCTTTTGTTTGCTGTAGTCTATTTATTTATGTGGAAAATAGTTGAAATAAAATTTAATGGAGAAAAGCACGCGGCAGCACTTTTTTACCTTACCGGATTGACCTTTGCAGTTCTTGTTGTACCCTTCCAGTTTGGTAAAGCGTGGGTCAGCTTGGGATGGCTTGTTGAAGGAGTGTTACTAACAACCTATGGAATTCTGAAAAGAGAAAAAAGGTTTAAAAGAAGCGGGTTTGTTATAAATTATATATGTTTGGCATCATTTCTTTTACTGGATCTTTTATTACAGGTAGATGATCTCTTTGCATACAAATATTTTGCAATAACATTGGGAAGCTTTATAATACTGGGTGCCTATATGTATAGAAATGAACCCTTCGGGAATTTTGAAAAAGCGTACAAGTATGCAGTTGTGGTAAATCTTTGGTTTTATGCTATATATACCTGCGGAAAAATATCGGATTTATTGGATAAGATATTGCCATATACACCGGGCATAAGTGATGCGCTGAGTTTTACTATTTTAATAGCCGAAACTTTTCTTATTGCTTATGGAATATTGCGGATAAAACGTTTGGCAGATGCGGGGACAAAAGTTATTTCGTATTTGCTGTATTTTATAGGAGCTTTGATGACCCTTGCGTTTAACTGTGATTATATGTTTACTTACTCAGGAGAAGGCGATATACCTTTAATTATGGTAGGGATAGGTACATTAATTTTGATACTTGCCAACTTGTTGGCTGTATTTGCGGTAAATGATCTAATAAAGGGTTTTGTCATGGAGGGGAAGATGAAAGTAGAATGGTATCCTTTGTTAATATCTGCTTTCTTTGTCCTTTTACTGACACAAAACCTTACCGTACAGTTGGGCTTAGAGTTTTCTAATATGGCTTTTAGCATCATATATGCGGTAACAGCCTTTCTATGGATTGTTTTCGGGTTTGTAAAAAGGTATACTTTAATCCGAAGGTTTGGTCTGGGTCTTGCGATATTGTCGGTTGTAAAGCTGTTTTTGATTGATTTGTCCTATTTGACTGTGGGGTATAAAATCGTAGCCTATTTTGCCCTTGGGATATCACTGGTGGCAATATCCTTTGTCTATCAGTATTTTATAAAGAAGCTCGAAAACATTGATAATGCAAAGAATTATAGTGAAAGTTCTACCGATAATTTATAAAATGTCGGTTGGTTAATTTTGTTGTAATTCAAAAATTATGTTGATTCTTATAAAAATAGTAGTAACAGCATTGCTGAACATTTCATAGATTAAAACAGGAGGTGTTTGGCATGCTGAAAACAATGTTTGATATTGTAGTGTACATGTTTGCTACATACGGGTTTATAGTATTTCTGCATGAGTTATTGGTTAGTATTAAACACAGTAGACGATATAAAAATTCCATGATAAGACTAGTGCTGATGGTTAAAAATCAGGGAGAAGTTATTGAAGGAGTTCTAAGGAATGCGCTTCAAAGGGACTTTATCCGGAAACTTATGCCAGATGGCAGACTTACGGTACTGGATATGGGTTCGAGCGACGATACTGTTGATATATTAAAGAAGCTGGAGAAGGATTATGAATATATTGAAGTATTGAAAAAATGTGAAATGGAAAGTGTTTTTGAATCTTTTGATGACAAAGAAGAACAGTATATTGAAGTAGAGCGTATTGAAAAAAATTGAAAAAATACATAATATTATAGAGAAAATGTTGTTGTTTGATTATATATTTCTGATTAATAGTGAGAGGGGGAGTTAGTATGCCAAAATGTTCGTATTACGGAAATGAAGCAAAGCAAAGAATGGTATTGAATACTTATAGTGGTGTGAGTAAAGATAACCTGCAGTTTTATTATTGTAATGAGGAGCACAAGAGGGAAATAGAAAAATTTGCTGAATATGTTAACAAAAATGGGATGAAATTTATTATTTTAATGCTTATTGATTTATTAGTTCTAACAATTGCAGTTCCTGTTGGCTTTGCTCTAAAAAATATTTATGTCAACGCTGTACTAACAATTATACCTCTTGTTATACTAGGTTTTCTTATCAACAAATATCCTTTTGCAACGCCTGATACCAATAGGAAATTAGGTATTAAAAAGGCTGTGAAAATTACTAAAATTATGGGTAAAGTAATAACGATAGGAGCTATTCTTGCAGGAGTTGTATTGGTCATTCTGGAATTTTTACCAAAATAAAATTATGATCCTATAAAAACATATGAGAAATAGACTATCAATTATGAAGTTATTACTGATGGTAGTTTCTACTTTCCCATTGTTTGGATTAAGACCCGTATATTCAAATCTTTTGTAAAAGTAGATACCTGTTCTTTTAAAAGTTAATAGTATGAGATATACTTAATTATAAAAGCTGTGAATTATGTATTAATCAATGCTTTTTTTGTGGATGGAAAAATTAATTTTCAAAGAACAAGGTGTTTATGTTGATTACTTTTGAGGGAATAATTGAAGAAATTATATTTTCAAATGAAATAAACGGTTATACAGTATGCGAGCTTAGAGGTGAAAAGGAGACTATAACAGCCGTTGGATTTATGCCCTTTATCAATGTGGGAGAGATGATTAAGGTGTCAGGGAATTGGATAACTCACCCTGACTATGGAGAGCAGCTTAAAGTTGAACTATATGAAAAAATACTTCCTAAAACCGTTGAAGCTATAGAGACATATCTTGCATCAGGGCTTATAAAGGGAGTAGGTCCGGCGAGTGCAAAGAAGATTGTTAAAAGATTTGGGGAAGATACTATAAATATTATTGAGTTTCATCCCGAGAGATTATCCGAAATAAAGGGCATAAGCCACGAAAAAGCTTTGAGAATCGGACATGCTTATCATGAGCAAAAAGAACTAAGGAATGTAGTAATGTTCTTTCAGGAATACGGTATCAGTCCGACATACTGTGCAAAGATATACCAGATTTATGGCAAAGACACTATAGAAGTAATCCGGAATAATCCATACAAACTATCCGATGAAGCAATAGGCATTAATTTTAAAACTGCCGACAGAATTGCAAAGAGTATCGGTATAGATCCAAAATCGAAATTCAGAATTTGCAGCGGTATAAAATATGTTTTGTCTCATATTGCAATGGACGGGCATACTTTTGCAGAAGAGGACAAGCTGAAAGATTATACATCCAAACTGCTGGACGTAGACTTGGATAATATTAATGACGCTTTAATAAGTTTGTTACTGGACAAATCAATATATATAGAAAGAAACGAGACTTCTTCAAGAGTATATTTAAGTGCTTTTTACAATGCTGAAGCAGGTGTTGCCAGAAAACTTGCCCAACTTTCCAGTGTTAGATTTGAAGGAGATTTAAGCGATTTCGATGAGAAAATATCTGAGGTTCAAAAAAAAGAGGGAATTATACTTACACAAAATCAAAAAGATGCCATAAGAGAAGCTTTGATAAATGGAGTGCTTATTATTACCGGGGGACCGGGTACCGGAAAGACCACTATTATTAAAAGTATAATCAACTTTTTGATAAATGAAGGCTATGAAGTTTTGCTTGCAGCACCAACGGGCAGAGCTGCAAAGAGAATGACAGAAGCCACGGGGTTTGAAGCAAAAACTATTCACAGGCTTTTGGAGATGGGTTATGCCTCAAAGGATGACGAATTGGTGTTTGCAAGAAACGAAGATAATCCTATAGATGCCGATGTTGTTATTATTGACGAGATGTCGATGGTTGACATACTCCTAATGAACCATTTGCTTAAAGCCATTGAAATTGGGACAAGACTGATATTGGTAGGAGATGTGGACCAGCTTCCTTCGGTGGGACCGGGAAAGGTTTTACAGGATTTGATAAATAGTGATGTGATAAAGACGGTCAGATTGAAAGAAATATTCAGACAGGCTGAAGAAAGCTATATAATTGTCAACGCCCACAGAATTAACAATGGAGAGAAGCCTTTATTGAATAATAAGGAGAAGGATTTCTTCTTTGTGACAAGAAATTCGCCGGAAGATATTGTAAAGACCATTGTTGACCTTTGTGTCAGGAGAATACCCTGTGCCTATGGTTTTGAACCTATGAAAGAAATTCAGGTTCTAACCCCTGTAAGAAAAGGACTTGTGGGAGTAGGAAATCTTAATACGGAACTCCAGGCATTGCTGAATCCTAAGGACAAAAGTAAAAAAGAGAAAGTTTTTAGAGATTTCCTTTTCAGAGAAGGCGATAGGGTAATGCAGATAAAAAATAACTATAATCTTAGATGGTGGAAAGATGACGGCAAAGGCAGCGAAGGTGCCGGAGTTTTTAATGGCGACACCGGAATAATCAGAGAAATAGACGACGAAGAACAAAAAATAGTTGTATTTTTTGACGATGATAAAGTAGTGGAATATGACTTCAGTATACTGGACGAGCTGGAGCCTGCTTTTGCTATGACTATTCACAAAAGTCAAGGATCGGAGTTTCCGGTTGTCATAATTCCTATATTTCCGGGGCCTCAGGTTCTGATGACGAGAAATCTGCTTTATACGGCTGTTACAAGGGCTAAAAACCTTGTAGTACTTGTAGGGAATAAAGATTATTTGGATGTAATGATAAATAATGAAAGGGAGACAAACAGAAATTCCGGCCTGGCAGAAAAACTTAGAGTATGTTTTGGTATTTAAATCGATAAAACTGACAAATTTAGAAATATATTTTTGAATAATAAAAATCCAAATTTCATATGTTAGATATAGTAGAAAATAATGAATGGATGTGATGTATTGGACAAGGTAAAAAAACAATTGATAACAGAACTTACTGAAAAGGACAGAAAAACTCTTGACAAGTATATAAAGTATTATTCTAATTTTATAGAGAGTAATACTGCGAAAACCAACGCTATTTATGAAGACAAAGATTTTAAAAAAAATGGATAAAATAGATCATAAAAAATTCTAAAGAAAACAGTTATTGCTTTTTGCAGCAAAATACGAATGATGGCTTCCAAACTTTTTGGAAATGAATTGCATATTGGTTAAATGTACATTAAAGTATTATAATAAAATGTCTTGCAGTATTTATTATTATTGAGTATAATATTTAAGTGCGTCGAAGGAAATTGACCTATTGTAATTTGATAAAAGTTAATTTTTGGTCGTGCTAGATGGGGAGGTAGCGGTGCCCTGTACCTGCAATCCGCTATAGCAGGGTTGAATTCCTGCCTCAGGCATGTTTTTGTATGGTCTGCCCTATGTAAGTGGCAATGAAAATCGGGTCCTGCGCAATGAAAACCCATGAACCCCGTCAGGTTCGGAAGAAAGCAGCGGTAAGTGGGCACTTTCATGTGCCGCGGAAATGCCTGGTTTGAGTTAACTGCATAGGTAACGCTTGTAGGAACTTGTCAAAGGCAGGTGCACGACCATTTAAATTATAAATTAATAATTAATAAATAAAAGGCCATTTGAATGTCGAATCATAAAGCTATTTAAAAGTATTTAAATAGCTTATTTGTATTTTATGTATAATATCGGCGGTTAAGGTAATTTATATTGAACGCATCAGCAAATTAATTAAAATATTCGATGCTAAGATTTTTGCATAATAGTAAAGCCTTTCAAAAAATAACCTGTTCGACACTCATGTCACAAGCCTGTCACATCAAATTTTTTGAAATGGCAACTGCAAAGTTTTTACGATAAAATTGTCTAAATAGAATCGACTTTATAGAGTTTTCATTGTATTATAAAATATAAAATGTTAAAAACTAATTTTTAAAGTTTTTAGCCACAAAAGCGGGAAGTAGGGGTGAAAAAGATGTCTTATTTGGCTCTTTACAGGAAATGGCGTCCAATGGTTTTTGAAGATGTTGTGGAACAGGAGCATGTTGTAAAAACCCTGAAAAATAGTATTTTGGCTGGAAGAATTGCCCATGCCTATTTGTTTTGCGGTACAAGGGGTACAGGTAAGACCACTATGGCTAAAATATTTTCAAGAGCCATTAACTGTTTAAATTCTACAGACGGAGATCCCTGTAATGAATGTGAGATTTGCAAGGGTATACTGAACGGTAGCTTGCTGGATGTGATTGAAATAGATGCGGCCTCAAACAATAGTGTTGATAATGTCAGAGAAATAAGGGATGAAGTGGTATACGCACCTTCGAAAGCCCGATATAAAGTCTATATAATAGACGAGGTTCACATGCTGTCTACCGGTGCGTTCAATGCTCTTCTGAAAACTTTGGAAGAACCTCCAAGTCACGTAGTATTTATTCTTGCTACCACTGAACCTCACAAGCTGCCTGCAACCATATTGTCAAGATGCCAGAGATTTGACTTTAGAAGAATTCCTGTTGAGAGTATTGTAAAAAGAATCAGGTATATTGCGGAAAACAGCGGTGTGAGCATTGAAGAGGAAGGGTTGAGGCTGATAGCCAGAATGTCCGACGGAGCGTTAAGAGACGCTATAAGCATTTTGGATCAGTGTATTTCCCTTGGGAATAAGCATTTGACCTATGAAGATGTGTTGTCCATTGTAGGTATAGTTAATAATACATTTGTTGCAGACGTAGTTGATGCAATTAATGCAAAAGAAGTGGATAGGGTATTGCAGTTTATAAATGTATTGGTTATGGATGGGAAAAACATTACCCAGTTTGTATCGGATTTAATATTATACTACAGAAACCTGTTGATTTGCAGTACAAGCAAGAATCCCGAGGAAATAGTTGAGGCATCAAAAGATATGATAGAAAGGATGAAAGAGCAGTGCAAGAGCCTTTCGCATCTGGAGATAACTTCCATTATTAAAGAGCTGTCAGCACTTGAGAATACTATGAGATGGTCAAACCATGCAAGGATTTTGCTTGAGGTAGCTCTTATAAAACTGTGTGAAACCAAAGTTGATTTAAATGATGCCGGAATGACGGAGAGATTGGACTTTCTTGAAAAGAAAATCAACCACTTGCTTGAAAGCGGAGTTGAGGTGAATTCTAAGAAATCTAAAGATTGCAATGCCGGCGGTAAAAAGGAAGATGACATGGGTGAATCTTCAGCAGATGGTACAAAGTCTGATATAGAAGTTGAAGCCCATCTTGAAAATCTGGCTGGTAATCTGGAAGGTATGGATATATGGAATGATGTATTGAACGATTTAAAGCAAGATGGGAAAATGGCTTTATATTCTTATCTTTTAGATACAAAAGCAATACAGATAAACAATAGAATTGTAGGAATTGTCTTTCCGAAAGGTAGAAGCATTTTTAAAATTAATGTATCAAAAAGCGAAAATGCAGAAATCCTGGAGAATTATATATCAAAGAGATTGGGAAGAGAAATTAGAATTAAATGCCTTGATAGCGAAGAGATTGTTGATAGAGAGGAATCATCAGACAAGGAATATGATGAATTTGTTGAAAAAGCAAAAGCTATTGCAGAAGAACTTAATGCACCTTTGGAAATTGTGGACGAGTAATGCTTGTATGAAAAAGGTATAATGTTTTACTGGTTCAAATTTAATATCTGACTCAATATAATAAAAAAGAGTGGCAATTAGCCATAGTATTAATGTATAATATTTATTGTGTTTCAATTAATTTAAATTAATAATAAGTGGATATAATTTGTAAATAGCTTAACAGCTTACTAAATGAGTATTAAACAGGAGGTAGATTATAAATGGCAAAAGGCGGATTTCCAGGTTTTGGTGCAAATATGAGCAACCTTGTGAAGCAGGCTCAAAAGATGCAGAAAGATATGGAGAGGCTTCAGGAAGAATTGAAAGACAAGACTGTCGAGGCGTCTGCCGGTGGTGGAGCAGTTACAGTTGTTATAACGGGAAGAAAGGAATTGAAGGAAATTATTATCAAACCGGAAGTTGTTGATCCCGATGATGTTGAGATGCTTCAGGACCTTATTGTGGCAGCAGTTAATGAAGCCATGAGAAAAGCTGATGATATGGTTAATTCAGAAATGAACAAGATAACAGGCGGTTTAGGTGGTATTCCCGGACTGTTCTAAAATAAGGATGGATTATAATGAGTGTTTATGCAGCACCTATTGCAAGGCTTATTGAGGAGTTGGAGAAACTTCCCGGAATTGGGCATAAGACAGCACAGAGGCTTGCTTTTCATATATTGAATATGCCTGTGGAAAAGGTTGAAAGACTTGTAAAATCAATTAGTGATGCCAAGTCAAAAACAAAGTATTGCAGCATTTGCGGCAATTTAACTGATAGTGATGTATGTTCGCTGTGTAGTTCTAATAACAGAGACGATTCTTTAATATGTGTCGTTCAGGATGCCCGGGATGTTGCTGCTATGGAAAGAATTAAAGAGTATAAAGGGCTTTATCACGTTTTGCATGGGGCAATATCACCTATGGAAGGTATTGGTCCGGATGACATTAGGATTAAGGAACTTTTAATCAGACTTCAAAATAAGGATGTCAAAGAAGTTATTATCGCTACAAACCCTAATATTGAGGGTGAGGCAACTGCAATGTATATATCGAAGCTGCTAAAACCTTTGGGAATTAAAACGACAAGGATTGCCCACGGTGTACCTGTAGGCGGAGACTTGGAATATGCCGATGAAGTTACGTTGGCAAAGGCTTTAGAGGGAAGAAGAGAGATATAAATCAGTTGTAATACGTTGTCTACATCAAATAAACTCCTTTCATTTTTCAAATGTATGAAACGGGGTAAATAAAGTAGTATTAGAAAACATGGTTTATTAGGGAGAAGAAAAGCCCTGTAGGCCATGTTTTTTTATGTATTAGTTTTAAGGGATAAGGAACAAGGAATAAGGCTAAAAGCCAGAAAAATCAATGGATTGGAAGATTGAATGGAAAAGAAAATGGAATGAAAAATGGGTAAAATCTCTCCTTAACCCTTCCCCCTTAACCCTCAATACTAAAAGCACTTTATTTTCATTTTTTGCCCTAAAAATTGAGGAATGAAAGGACTTTAGGAAGTTGTATAACTCTAAAAAACTCGTGTCACGAATAAAAAAGTCGTGTTAAAAATAAAAAAGTTGTGTTAAGAATCATGGTGAAAATAGGGTAGAAAACCTTATTGGAGCCATGATTTTTGTTTTAGGATGAGTAGGGTTAAGGGGTAAGGTATAAGGTTAAAAGTATTGATTTTATTGGATTTGAATAGAGTATTGATGAAAGATATTGATTAAAACTTTTCCCTTTTCTCTTGATACTTATCCCTATTTATGACACGACTTTTTTATCTAAAATGAGAGTAAAAATAGGAAATTATTAGGAGAAAAGAACAAGGAAAGTGGGTGATTTTTGACATGACTTTTTTATATGGAAGAGATTAGGAAAATAGGGTTAAGGCGAGAAGGTGCAAGGGTTTGAGGAGGATGGGGGTTTGACATGAGTTTTTTATTTGTATACATAGTTAGGATTAAGTTTTATTCTAAAAAGGGTTAAGGGATAAGGGGAAAAATAAAAAAGTTGTGTTAGAGATAAAAAACTTGTGTTAAAAATAATAAAGTCGTGTCAAATAGATAATAAAGTTGTGTTAGATAATTCAATGCATAATAGTTAAAAATAGGAAAGCCTCTTAACAAAGAAGAAAAGAAAATGAACTTCTAAAATTATATATTTCTTTATACAAGAATAGAGATGCAATTATGTTACTTGCCTTTAAATAAATAAGTCTTAAACCTTGAATCCTAATAGACTTTTCTTCCCGTTGTATATCGTATTATCTTTTTTTATTTCTATAGATGATAGAACGATAATTAAAAAATAGAAAAGTACTTTCATAAGTGGCAAAGTTGTATTTAAATAAAAATAGAGTTATGTTATATTAAGGTCATAACAAGTAGTATATTACGGATAACAAAGTTATTATAAATTTATTACAATATCTAAGAAATGCAAAAATGATAAAAACCAAAATAGCGAAAGAATTAGAAGGATGTGTGATTATGTTCAGGGAAATGAGAAGAAAGAAACAATTATTATCCAAAGAAAAGACAATTGAGATTCTAAAGTCATGCACTTCTGGAGTTTTAGGTGTAGTTGGCGACGATGGTTACCCGTATACTGTTCCAGTAAGTTACGCTTTAAAAGACGATAAAATATTTATTCATAGCGCAAAAGAAGGGCATAAGATTGACAGTATAAAAAGGAATGATAAGGTGTCATTTTGTGTAATAGGAAAAGACGAAGTAATACAAAAAACTTTTACTACTCATTTTAGAAGTGTTTCTATCTTTGGCAGAGCAAGGATTCTTACAGACGACTCTGAGAAACGCTATGCTCTCGAAAGTTTAATTGAAAAATATTCGCCTGACTATATTGAAGAAGGACAGCAGGAAATCGAAAGAGCATGGGATAGAGTATGTTTAATTGAAGTCAAAATCGAACATATGACAGGTAAAGCCGCTATAGAAATTATTAATAGTAGGAAGTAAACTATTTACTTTATTCTTTTAATGTTGAACATCAATAAAAAATTGCGAAGTAAAGAATATTAATATAATCAATAAAGGGCATGTTCATAATGGTTGGAGTAGAAATTGATATGGTTGTAACAGACAGTTTGAAAGCATTGGCATTATACGAAAAAATATTTGATATCAAACGTGTTGAGGTATCGGATTTCCTAAAGGTGAAAATGAAGTCATTTTTACACTATATGGAGTACGCTTTCACATGTTGGATGAAAACCCAAGATTCGGGTTAGCAGCACCAAATCCAGATAAACCTAATACAATTTGGTTTAACATATCAGTCCCTGACATTAAAGAAACATTTTCAAAGGCGATTAGCGCAGGTTGTACAGAGGTTCAGCCAGTGACTGAAATGCCTGATTACGGAGTATCAAATGCTATATTTGTTGACGTTTTCGGCTATCAATGGATGCTGCATCAAATACACAAAGAAGTGAGTTATGAAGAACGCATTCGGCTTTGGGAGGAAAAAAGGGATAATTAAGAATTAGTGCATTACAAGAATATTATACATCATTAATAATGGGGGATTGTTTTGAAGAGAGGAAATTTAACTTTTGTTTTTCTTGTCATATGGTGCATTTTGGTGCTTACCTACTTTACAATCTGGAAAAATAACTGGTTTATTCTGATTTCAACCAATGCACTTCTGCTTCTAAAACTATATTTAGATTATAAACATAGTTAGGACTAAGTTTTACTCTAAAAAGGGCAAAGGGATAAGGAATAAAATAAAAAATTATGTCAGAGATAAAAAACTCGTATTTATAAAAAAGTTGTGCTAATAAATTTAATTTATAATAGTAATTGCAATCAAGGATTAGAAGACCGTGTGAAAACCTATTCTTCCGCAGCAGGCTCTTTGGGGTGATATAAATCTATATTATTAAGAATTGAACATAATATTGCGTCAGTAACTATTATGGGGGTATGAAGGTGGAAGATTATAATGTTGTGAAAAATGATTTTAATGAAATATCAGAACTTGATGACCCAAAATGGAATCATAATAACTGTTATTTCAAACAACTCATGAAACTTATTCCAGATAATGCTAATACTTGCCTTGACATCGGCTGCGGTAAAGGTGAACTCTCATTTATGCTGTCCCAAAAATCTAAAAGAGTAATAGCAGTTGACCTTGCAGATAAGATGATTGAAAGGGCAAAGATTTTACATGCAAATAAAAACATAGAGTATATTTGCGGAAACATTCTTGATATGAAATTTGAAAACAATAGCCTTGATGTCATTATAACAACAGCCACAGCACATCATTTTCCTTATGAGTGGCTTCTTAGTTTTGCAAAGGATAAACTTAAAAAAGGCGGTAAACTCATTATATTAGACCTTGTAAAAGCAAAATCATTAACTGATTATATTATATGGGGCAGTGCCTTTTTTCCTAACATAGTAATGAATTTTATAAAAAATGGCAGGCTTAAAAAAGACGATGAACATGCAAAAGAAGTTTGGGAAAGGCATGGTAGACATGATACTTATATGACGATGGATGAAATAAGGTCATTAGCAAATAAACATATACCGACAGCAAAAATTCAAAGAAAACTTTTTTGGAGATATTTATTGGTATGGCAAAAGTAACTTGCATACTTAAATAGTCTCATAAAAAAAGGATTTGAAATAACAGGAGTTGTTGAACCAGAGCCTGCAGAGAATATGCTTAATACAGTACCTGGAATGTTAGATGAACTACGTAGGCCAATGATGCTGCTTGTATTCGGCAAAGAAGAAGCGAAGAAGAACATATATAAGTGATAAATACTGGTATAGGAGTTTATATCATGAAAAAAGAAATTCCCGACAAAAACCTATTTATGATGTGTAAAAAATTGAATACCTGTGCTCTTGCTGAGTTGCCAAATGGATATCATGTAAGAACTTGTAGAAGGAATGAATTAGATATATGGAAAAAGATGCCTTTTGATGATGAAAAGACTGCTGAGCAATATAGCGACTATATGACGAAATATTTCAATGATGTTTATGCAAGCAAAGAAGATTTGTTTTTTAATAAGTGTTTATTTGTTTGTGATAAAAATGATACTCCTATCGGGACGTGTTTTGCATGGAAGGCATACGATAGAATTACTACGATACATTGGTTTAAAGTTGTGAAAGAATACGAAGGATTGGGCATTGGAAGGGCACTGCTTTCCGTTGTTATGAAAAGTATTCCAAAGGATGAATATCCTGTTTTTCTTCATACACAGCCATCCAGTTTCCGAGCAATAAAACTGTATTCCGATTTTGGGTTTGCTTTACTAACAGACCCAGTAATCGGGTATAGACAAAATGATTTGGAAGAATGTTTGCCTATTTTAAAGACTTACATGTTTAAAGAGGATTTTGAAAAGTTACAGTTTGCACAGGCTCCTGAGAATTTTCTTAAAGCAGTAAAATCAACATGTATAAATGAGTTTTAACAGAAGGCATTATCTGAAGGGTAATAAAATTGATTGTAGGTCCTAATTATTTAGTAGTATTGTTAAATAGGTTTTGTTCGGTAAATTATGAAAAAACATAAGTAAAGTTGGGGAAATTTGATGCGAAGAGTTATGATTATTGGTTCTGGAGGTTCTGGAAAGTCAACTCTTGCCAGACAGTTAGGTAAAATATTAAATATTGAAGTGTTCCATCTTGACGCAATACACTGGAAACCAGGATGGGTTGAGACGCCTTTAGATGAATGGAAAGCAATCATTGATGAACTAACAAAGAAAGAAACTTGGATTATAGACGGAAATTATGGCGATTGTACGATGGAAACCCGCATTCAAGCAGCAGATACAATCATTTTTTTGGACTTTCCAAGAGTAGTTTGCTTATTTAGGATAATAAAAAGATGGCTCCAAAATATTAATAAAGTAAGACCCGATATGGGGAAAGGATGCGCGGAAAAAATTGATTGGAAATTCTTAAAATGGATTTAGACATATCCTGATTCAAAACGGCCAGAAATCTTGAATAAAATTAATGCGTATAAGTCAAATAAAAATGTTATTGTACTGCATAATACTAAAGAAGTAAAACAGTTTTTAAAGCAGTTAGCATGAAATAAAGTTTCACAGGATAGAAAGTGCTGAGATTCTGCCAATATGTTTATTATCGAATATCCATTTACTAATTATATATTTCTTGATACAAGAATAGGAACACAATTATACTACACATAACAGGCTTCTACTCCTGCTTATGTTGCATTTTCTTTTATCAGATTTCTATAAAGAAAATGAAATTATATTATACTAAGGTCATAATAGTAGAATAAGGTGAATTAAAATAAGTATTTTAAGGGGGCGATATCATGGTTTATGATACAAAGAAAATTATAGATACATTAATAAGTAATATTTCAGAATTGAGTGAAGTTCAATCAATCGGAATAAGTGGTAGTAAGACTTCTCTTCCAAGGGCAGGAGAAGGGGATATTGATATTTTTATATATTGCGATATGATACCTAATCTTGAAAAAAGACAAGCCATAATAAATCAGTTGGGTAACCAGATACAGGAAAGTAAAATAAATATCTTTGAAGGGGGACATTGGGGAATAGGAGATTTCGTGCTTGTAAACGGTATTGAAACTTGGTTAATGTATTTTACAGTAAACGAAACCTTAACTGATGTAGAATCTATACTCAATGGCGAATATCCAGATAAATTGGATAATTACTACTATCCAATAGGGCGATGTGCCATGTTGAAAAATATCAATGTTTTATGCGATAAAAGCAATTTTTTAGATGACTTAAAAAAAAGATTATCCAATTACCCAGATAAATTAAGAAAGATACTTATACAATATCATTTAGATGAACTTGAAGATACCGAAGATTTACAACGTGCTGTAGCCAGAAAAGATGTACTGTTTTATCATTTTGCAATGGATATAGCAATTGACCATTTCCTTCAAGCGTTATTTGCTATTAATAGAACCTATTTTCCAAGCCGAAAAAGAACACTTGATTTTATTGAAATCTTCAATATTAAACCCGAAAGATGTAATGAAAAATTATTAGAAGTTATTAAGTTAGGTAGTTTTTCAGAAGGAATTAATCAATCTTTTACAATATGGAGCAACATGGTTAATGAACTAAAGAAATTGAGTAATATTTAGTGTAATTAATTCGCCATCTTCATATTTTGTGTCTAAACTGTATTATTATACGAAATAAAATCTTCATAAAAAATACTGCTAATAATGATATACATATATATGGGTACGATGATTAAACCTTCGAGGTGAGTATAGATGAAAATACTGAACTTAATTTGTAAAAGGACAAATTGTTATCTCCTTGAATCCAGTTGCGGATGGATAATGATAGATACTGATTTTCCTGGTACTCTTTATCGGCTTATGAACTTATTGAATCAGCATAATATCAAAATAAGTGATATCAAATATTTAATTGTAACACATTTCCATCCGGACCATGCTGGGATTGCTCAAGACTTAAAGAATTTAGGAATAAGATTAATTTTACATGAATGTCAGGTTGCTTTTGTAGACAATTTAAACAACTTTTACAAAAAGAATAATCAATTTAATTTTACAGATATTCTACCTGAGGGTAATATCGTAATTTCCAGCAAAGAAAGTAGAGACTTCCTCAAAAGTATGGGAATAGAAGGGGAAATAATCCAAACGCCTGGTCATACAGATGATAGCATAAGCCTCACTATTGATGGATGTTGTGCATTCACAGGCGACCTTCCGGAATTCAGTCTTATGGAAGCCTATAACGACCAAACAATCAAAAACAGTTGGAAATTAATAAAGGATTATAAAATAACAAAAATATTTCCAGGTCATGGAAACCCGTACACAATAATTTAGTGTACACCGATGTTGATAGTAAGATATTTTGGCTAAAAGAGAGGTTAATTAAAGTGGTTTTGTGGGGAATCTTCATCAGCGCTTTTTTAATAGGCTTTTCAGGAGCAATGATGCCTGGGCCTATGTTGGGGGTTACAATTGACGGCAGTCTTAAAAAGGGGTGGACAGCAGGCCCTTTGACAGTATTAGGGCATGGAATACTGGAATTTATATTAATTGTCATCATGACATTCGGGCTTAAAGATTTCTTTTCTAATCCGACAGTTGCAGGATTTATTGGATTTTTTGGCGGTGCTTTTCTTGCATGGATGGGCTATGGAATGATAAAATCTGGTATTAATAAATCAGTTTCTTTGGAGAGCCAAAGAGCAGGGAATAGTGCCGGAGTGAGGAATCTTGCATTAGCGGGAGCGCTTGTAAGTGCTACCAATCCGTATTTTATTCTCTGGTGGGCGTCAACAGGTATAGAATCAATACGCCAGTCTTATACTTCAGGGTTAATTGGTGTTTTGTTCTTTTTCATAGGGCATATCCTATCGGACTTTGTATGGTATACAGCAATATCCACGGCATTTTCCAGAGGAAAGAAACTGATAAGTGATACCCTATATCGATGGATAATTATATTGTTAGGCATATTTATTGTAGCATTTTCAATCTATTTTATAGGCAGTGGCTGGAAGATGCTATTAGGGGCGATAGAGTGAGAAAAAAGATAGGTATATAGTTCGAATTAGCATTTGTATATATAACTGTTTTAACTATTGCTGGATTTATGACAAATAGAAAGGGGTAATTATAATGAATCAAAACAAATACGATGATGATGTCTTTTTCAATAAATATAGCAACATGAACCGTTCAAAAAATGGTCTTGAAGGTGCGGGGGAGTGGCATGAACTAAAAAAGATGATGCCTAACTTCAAAGATAAAAGGGTTTTAGATTTAGGCTGCGGGTTTGGATGGCATTGTCGCTATGCTGTAGAGAACGGTGCAAAGTCAGTAATTGGAATTGATATTTCACAAAAGATGTTAAGTGAGGCAAAGAATAAAACGAAATATGGGAATATCGAGTATATCTGTATGCCAATAGAGGACATAGATTTTCCTGAAGAATCCTTTGAGGTTGTTATCAGTTCCCTGGCTCTTCACTATATTAAATCCTTTGAGGATGTTTTAGATAGAGTATATAAATGCCTTTCAAGGGGTGGAGATTTTGTATTTTCTATAGAGCATCCCATTTTTACAGCGCAAGGCCCTCAGGATTGGTATTATGATGATAAGGGTAATATTCTGCATTGGCCAGTTGACCATTATTTTACGGAAGGTATTCGTAATGCTAAATTTTTAGGTGAAGAAGTTATTAAATATCACCGAACACTTACTACATACTTAAATAGTCTCATAAAAATAGGATTTGAAATAACAGGGGTTGTTGAGCCTGAACCTGAAGAAAATATGCTCAACACAGTACCTGGAATGTTGGATGAACTGCGCCGACCAATGATGCTGCTTGTGTCTGCAAGAAAGAAGTGATATTAGAATGAAATGAAGGCAGAGGTGAAGTGCTGTGATGGTAGAAAATATTTTGAATCAAATCAGCAGAGAATTGGAAGGCATACCAGGTATTATAGGTATAGTTTTAGGAGGTTCAAGAGCAAGAGGTACCCATCATGAAAAGTCCGACATAGATATTGGAATATACTATGATGAAACAGAGGGCTTTGATATCAGAGAATTAGGCAAGGTTGCTGCAAAACTAGATGATGAGCATAGAGAAAATTTAATTACGCAAATAGGTGGGTGGGGTCCTTGGGTAAATGCAGGTGGATGGCTTGTTATTCAAGAATATCATGTAGATTTTATATTACGTGACATAAAAAGGGTGTCTCAGGTTATTGATGATTGTTTGGCAGGAAAAGTATCTGCTCATTACCAAACTGGTCATCCCCATGCATATTTAAATGTAATGTATATGGGCGAAATTTCCGTTTGCAAAATACTTGTTGACCCTAGGGGTAAAATTTCAGAATTAAAATCCAGAACCAAGCCATATCCTCAAACTTTAAAAGATGCAATAGTTCAATATTTTATGTTTGAGGCCTCCTTTTCCTTAATGTTTGCTGAGGATAATGTCGATAAGGATGACATTTATTATGTATGTGGACATTGTTTCAGAAGTATTTCTTGCTTAAATCAAGTTTTATTTGCTTTGAATGAAGAATACTGCATTAATGAGAAAAAAGCGGTCAGGATGATTGATGGCTTTTTTATAAAGCCCAGGGATTATAAAAATAGAATAGATAAGATTATTACATTACTTTCCGCTGATAGAGATACTACAAGAGAAGGGATAAATATGCTTAAGGAACTTATTTCTGAAACAGAAATCCTTCTTGTTAAGTAATAAAATCATTTTGTATAGAACTTATATTACGAACTACAAGCGAGAAATTAAGAAGGAGAAACCTATAATGAAAGCAGAGATTAACCTTATTACAATTTGGACAGATAAAATTGACAGGATGAGAAATTTTTATAATCAAGTCCTTGGATTTAGAATTAAAAATGACCTTGGCAATTATGTTGAATTTGAAAATAATGGAGTAAGATTTGCTATATGTATGAGAAATGTTATGTATTCATATAGTGATGAGTATAGGAAAAAAGTAGTTGGTCAGGCTTTTGAATTGGCCTTTCCATGTGAAAATCCTGATGATGTAGATGAAGCATTTAAAAAGTTAGTTACGATGGGAGCAACTCCTGTTCATCAACCTCAAAATATGCCCTGGAATCGAAGAACAGCATTATTTGCAGACCCAGATGGCAATATACATGAAATTTTTTCAGAGATTATTTAGGTCAAAACTTTCTATAGAAATATGTATTAAGAGGTTATACATACTTGTGTGGGAGTAATAATTTGGAAAAGCATGAGTTTGGAATAATAGATTCTTTTGAAGAAAACAAATGGTATAGTGACTATGAACCTGAAAAATATAATTGTATTTCTGTCAACGACGATTTAGTTGAAGAATTAATTATAAAGTATAATGAAGAATTAATGGCAATAAAGACATATTTTCAGGTTACAACCCAACCAGGTGTAGGATTAGATTATTGTGGTGTAACGCTTATCCCTCCAGAATCTCTTAAGCAATTTAGAGATGTTATTATAAAGGCAAATAGCCATTATCAATCGCAGGAACTTAAATTGCTTATTGAAAAGGTATCTGATGCAATTATTAAAAATAAGTATTTAATTCACTATGGAATATAGTATTTTTTATATAAGAATATGAATATACAGATGAAAAGGGGGAGTATCATGTTTGAATATATAAAATTGCAAAGAACAATGTGTTTTGGGACTTGCCCTGTTTATAGTGTTATGGTAGATAAAGAGGGTAATGTAAATTATTATGGAGAAATGTTTGTATATAAGAGCGGAGAGCATTATTGGAAGATATCAGAGAAAAAAGTAAATCAGTTAAATGACTTGATTGGGGATTTTGGGTTTAAGTCTTTTATATATGAGCCAGGGGATGAGTTTATTACAGACCGTCCTTCTTGCATCACCACAGTAAAGTATTCTAATGGAGAAACCAAAGAAATTGACCACTATTATGGACATATTTCGATAGATGATAGTCTGACAGCATTTGAAAATAAGATAGAAAGAATTATAGGCACAAAAAAATATGTAAATCCAACGTTGTACATATACTTTGTTGAAGAAAAGATTTTAAAGCCATCAATAAGATACATGGTTATTTCTGCTACGGAAAAAGAAGCAATATCTCTAGTAGAAAAAGACTGCACTAATCAAGAAGCATTAAAATGGAAAACCAGGAAGATTGGTGTTGCTACAGATGATTATTATGAACCGCTAATACTTATGAGAGAGTTTAAGTACAGTAATGAGAATTTATAGGAAGATATGAAAATCGGGAAAAAATATGATATAATATATAATGATATATAAAAGCCAAGGTGAGCCAACACTTTGACTTTAGTAATGTTTTTTTGGTTATATAGGCCTATTAGGATTTTTGAGGATGCTTTGGAGATTTGGCAGTCTTTACAAGGCATTTTTTTCTTACTGTCTGTATAAGTTATGTCTTACTCATTTAAAAAAATCTTTTTAAGTGAATCTTAGGTGTTTTTGGTCTATTCAAAACTTGTGATGCTGCGCAATTATTTTCTCAGATAGTCCATTACGGTATTGTATCCACTGGTCTTTTGAATTAAATTAAGACAAAAAGGACTATGCATTTATTGACAAAAGCAAAAATTAGCATTATTATATGAGTATAAATGAATATAATCATATGGTGGTGATAAATTGGATTTAATAGAAATCTTTAAAGCGTTGGGAGATGAAAACAGAATTAGAATACTCAATTTGCTAATAAGACAGGAACTCTGTGTGTGCGAGATAGAAACAGTGCTGGATATGACGCAGTCTAATGCTTCAAGGCATCTAAATAAATTAAAAACTTCAGGTATTATAACCAGTGAAAAGAAATCGCAATGGGTCTATTACAGAGTTGATAACGATTTTATTAAAGAAAATGACCTACTGTATGAATTTATTAAAAATAAGTTGGCTGAAAATACACAATTGCAAAGAGATATAGAAAGACTTAAAAAATATAAAAATAGTAACTTTACATGTGAGCAACTGCGGGAAGATAAAAGTCAGGTTCTTAAGTATCTTCGAGAGCAGTGCAAAAACAATTGATAAAATTATAAAAATAGAAAATATGATTTTAGTTATTTTTCTGTAAAAATTTAAATTAGTCACTATATGATTATAACAGAATATAATCATATAGTAAAAACAAGATAATTCAAATGGACTGGGGGCATAAAACATGAGTAGCAAAGAAGCAATGCAAGAAAAAAAAGGATTAGGTTTTTTCGAAAAGTACCTTACACTGTGGGTAGCAGCATGTATTATAGTAGGAGTTGCCATAGGACGATTAATTCCTGTAATCCCTGAAACTTTAAGCAAATTTGAATATGCAAATGTATCAATTCCTGTTGCTATTCTCATATGGCTAATGATATACCCAATGATGCTGAAAATTGATTTTTCAAGCATTGTCAGGGCAACAAAAAAACCGAAGGGACTAATAGTTACTTGTGTAACAAACTGGCTTATCAAGCCTTTTACAATGTATCTTATAGCAGCGTTTTTCTTAAAAGTGGTATTCAGCAGGTGGATTGGTTCGGATTTGGCGACAGACTATCTTGCAGGTGCAGTATTATTAGGAGCCGCACCATGTACCGCTATGGTGTTCGTATGGAGTTATTTGACAAAAGGCGACCCTGCTTATACATTAGTGCAGGTAGCAGTGAATGACCTGATTATATTGTTTGCATTTACACCAATTGTCGCATTCCTGTTAGGTGTAAGTAATGTAAGCGTTCCTTATGACACACTGGTATTATCAACAATCCTGTTTGTTGTTATTCCATTGGTAGGAGGGTACCTTACTAGAAGGAACATCATCAAACATAAGGGCATAGAGTATTTCGAGAACATTTTTCTCAAGAAATTTGATAATGTAACTATCGTAGGTTTACTTCTCACTTTAGTAATTATTTTCTCGTTCCAGGGTGAAATAATTTTAAGTAATCCCTTGCATATTATATTAATTGCTATACCATTAATTATCCTGACATTCTTTATATTCTTCATTGCTTATGGATGGGCAAAGGTATGGAAACTTCCCCATGATATAGCGGCTCCTGCGGGAATGATTGGAGCAAGCAATTTCTTTGAACTTGCAGTTGCAGTGGCAATTTCACTCTTTGGCCTGGAATCTGGAGCCGCTCTTGCAACAGTTGTAGGAGTATTGGTTGAAGTCCCGGTCATGCTTACGTTGGTCATGATTGCAAATAATACAAGGCATTGGTTTCAATAAACTTATAAAAAAAGGTGGTATCGAATGAAAAAGAAGGTTGCATTTGTGTGTGTCCACAACTCTTGTCGTTCTCAAATGGCAGAAGGTTGGGCAAAGAAAATGGGAAGTGACGTATTGGAAGCATACTCGGCAGGGACAGAAAATTACCCTGAAGTAAAACCACTGGCAGTACAGGTAATGGAAGAAGCAGGAGTGGATATGAGCGGCCATTATCCGAAACTATTAAGCGATATTCCAGCGGAAGTAGATATTTTAATAACGATGGGATGTAATGTAGAATGCCCTTATATACCATGCCAACATAGAGAAGATTGGGGACTTAGTGACCCGTCAGGCGGACCAATAGAAGATTACAGAAGAACAAGAGATATAATTAAGGAAAAAGTCGAGGATTTAGTACAGAGAGTAAAGAACAATCAGATTTGATAAGCGTAATGTAATTAGTAAAATAAGAAAAGCGCAGTGAAGTTGAAAAGTGTAAACATGTTGGAAAATATCATTAAGTGTGCAAGGGGTAAGGGGGATGTTTTCATATGAACATATTAGCCATGATATTCGGTTGGTTAAACGACCAACTGTTAAAAATGAGATGGCTTTCAGAACTGGTAAGACTTCTTGTGGAGAAAGTATTTGGTTTGTCTGTTAGCGAAAGAATAGGTGGAAGTATTCACTTTTTTATATATGATACAATAAAAATATTTATATTATTATCACTATTAATATTTGTCATATCCTATATCCAGAGTTATTTTCCGCCAGAGAGGACAAAGAAGATTCTCGGAAAGATAAAAGGCATTAAAGGGAATATACTTGGTGCACTGCTTGGTACCATAACTCCATTTTGCAGTTGCTCCAGCATACCGATTTTTATCGGTTTCACATCTGCTGGCTTGCCTTTAGGCATAACCTTTTCTTTCTTAATATCTTCGCCAATGGTGGATTTGGCGTCATTAATGTTGTTAATTTCATTTTTCGGTCCTAAAATTGCCATAGCCTATGTTGTTGTAGGCTTGATTTTGGCGGTTATCGGAGGAACTTTGATTGACAAGTTGGGACTTGAAAAATATGTAGAAGGATATGTAAGAGAAATCGAAAATGTTGATGCCGAAGTGCCTGAAATGACCCGCAAGGAAAGAATATCTTATGCAAAGGAACAGGTCAGGGATATTATCCAGAGAGTATGGCTATATGTATTAATCGGTGTTGGAATAGGGGCAGCCATTCATAACTGGATTCCTCAGTCAATCATAGAAAATGTGGTTGGAGGCAATAATCCATTTGCAGTGTTGCTTGCTACTGTAGTGGGCATTCCAATGTATGCTGATATATTCGGCACTCTGCCTATAGCCGAAGCATTATTTGCAAAAGGAGTAGGCGTGGGAACGGTATTGTCATTTATGATGGCGGTAACAGCCTTGTCGCTGCCTTCCATGATTATGCTCAGCAAGGTAGTAAAGCCTAAACTTTTAGCAATCTTTGTATCCATTGTATCAGCAGGAATTATTATCATTGGATATTTATTTAATGCTTTTTCATATATTTTTGTGTAAGCAGGTTTGATAAAAGAGTAGGGGTTTATCTATGTGTTTCAAAAGAGGTTTAAACGTAGGGGAAGGTGTGCTTAAACATGGGAAATTATATTCTTTATGCTGTTACGCTAATATTGTTAGTAATATCTTTTCTCAAAGATGAGAGCAAAACAAAGAATGCTCTAAAGAAAGCCTGGAAGTCATTTGAAAATATATTGCCAGAATTCCTTGGAGTCATTATGCTGGTAGGGATACTGCTTGCCGTACTTAACCCTCAAGTCATATCTGCTGTCATAGGAGCAGAATCAGGATGGTTTGGCGTTATTCTTGCAGCCTTGGTTGGAGCAGTTACCCTTATTCCAGGGTTTGTGGCATTCCCTACTGCTGCCATGCTTCTTCAAAATGGTGCAGGGTATATGCAGATTGGAGCCTTCGTTTCTACACTTATGATGGTAGGGATTGTTACGGCTCCCGTAGAGATGAAATACTTTGGTAAAAAACTTACAATTGCAAGAAATGTTTTAGCGTTTATATTCTCTTTCCTGGTAGCATATATAATTGGGAAGGTGGTGGGCGGTATATGAAGTTGATAAAAAGATATAGGTTCTTTTTAGTCACTATCGGGATTATAGGGATTATTACTTTGATAAATAGAAGCATTGGGCTAAAAGCCATTGGTGTTGCAGGGTATAGTTTTAAGGAAATGGCTCTTGTCATCCCTCCTGTATTTATTCTTTTAGGATTACTGGATGTATGGGTTCCGAGAGAAACGATGGTGAAATACATGGGAGAAGGTTCAGGGATAAAAGGCGTAATCCTGTCCATCATTTTAGGCTCTGCAGCAGCAGGCCCTCTTTATGGGGCATTCCCAGTGGCGGCAGTTTTTATGAAAAAAGGTGCAAAATTCAGCAATATACTGATATTCATTGGAGCATGGTCCACTACAAAGATACCAATGTTTTTATTTGAAATATCAGCATTGGGTGCTAGATTTGCTGTAACAAGACTGGTGGTTGATATTCCTGGAATAATTCTTATAGCCTATATACTGTCCCAATTAATCCCAAATGAAGAGATAAGGGAAATATATCGGAAAGTTGAAAATATGTGATATTTGTAAAGGAGAGGGTTTAAATGTCAAAGAACTGGTATCCAGTAATTAACTATGAAAATTGTATTGAGTGCGGGGCATGCTTTAACAAGTGCTCACATGGGGTTTACAAGAAAGAAGGTGAACGGCCTGTAGTGGTATATCCTGAAGGCTGTGTTGATGGATGCAGAGGATGTCAAAAACTATGTCCTTCAGGTGCAATAGAGTATGTTGGCGACACAGGTGGAAAGGATAATTGCAGTTGCGGATGCTGCTGCTAAATTTCGGGGGAGGTGGAAGGTGTGAGGCCAGTTATTTTAAAGGAGAAGTGTTCTGCACAGGCCAATATCTGCAAAGCGATAAATGCATGTCCTAATCATGCAATAAGTTATGTCGAGGATGATGATGAACCTTTAGGTGGCAGAATTGAAATTGACCATGCAAAATGTACAGCGTGTGGAACCTGTGCAAAGGAATGTTGTGGAATGGCGATAATAATGGAATGAAAAAATATCAGTTGATGAAGGAGGATTTTACTATGGTAATTAAAGTTTTAGGTTCAGGATGTGCTAATTGCAAGAAATTAGAAGCCAATGTCAGAGAGGCTGTAAAAGAACTAGGGATTGAAGCCACTATTGAAAAAGTACAGGACTTCAAAGATATTATGGCCTATGGTGTAATGAAAACACCCGCTCTTGTAGTGGATGAACAGGTAAAAGTGATGGGAAGAGTTCCGTCAGTAGAAGATATTAAAAAATACTTGTAAATCACATCATTTAACATTTTTAAAGGTAGTGGATTTGGAACATTGATTAATGGCCAGATATTAAATGTTTTTGGTATTGGTCAGATATTTGCTGTTGCAGGAGCAGTGATGTTTGTAGTTGCTTTTATCGCAGCGAAAGTCGTACTGAAAGTGCATCGACCTTAAACCGCGTCTTAAAGGGGGTATGAGCCATTAAGTATGATATTATTGCTTTATGGAAAGAGTTAAGTTCCAGCCTGAAAACCTTTATCCGCAAAAAGGTGGCAAATGAGCAAGATGCGGAAGATATCCTTCAGGATGTATTTTTAAAAATATATTCTAATATAAACCAGGTAAAGGATAATGACAGAATATATGCGTGGGTGTACCGAATAACAAGAAATTTGATTGTCGATTATTACAGAAAAAAAAGAGATACTGCTGAATTTTCGGATTTGCCTGATGAGATAAAAACCGATAATGATGAAGAAGAAATAATAAATGGATTGGTTTTATGCCTGAAAAATATGATTGACAGCCTTCCAGATAAATATAAGCAGGCTATCATGCTAACAGAATTAGGCGGTTTGACACAAAAAGAACTGGCTCAAAAACTCGGTATGTCAATATCAGGGGCTAAATCGAGAGTTCAGCGTGGGAGAAATCTGTTAAAAGAGAAGTTTTTTGAGTGCTGTAAGTTTCAATTCGATGTGTATGGGAATATTGTTGAATATCAGCATAAAGAAAATAGTTGTAAATATTGCTGAAACATATATGTATTTTGCGTCCTTTTTAAAAAACCTCCGTCTATAAAAGTGAAGTTAAATTTTATGATGGAGGTTTTATTATGGGATGTTGTGAAACTCAAAGGAATAACACCTGCTGTAGTACAATTTGCGGGTGTGAAGATGAAATTCATAGTACTGAAAAGAGGAAAATTGTGATTGATTTTATGTATTTGGATTTAAGCATATGTACGAGATGCCAGGGTACGGAGGACAGTCTTGAAGAAGCAATTGCGGATGTTGCTAAAGTGCTTGAATTAACAGGCGCCGAAGTTGTTGTAAATAAAATTCATATTGATAGTAAGGAAAAGGCCATACAGTACCGGTTTGAGAGTTCACCTACTATCCGTATTAATGGAAAGGATATACAACTGGAAATAAAAGAATCTCTTTGTGAATCGTGTGGTGATTTATGTGGAGATGAAGTGGCCTGTCGGGTATGGGTGTACAAAGGTAAAGAATACAATGTCCCTCCAAAAGCAATGATAATTGATGCAATACTTAGAGAAATATACAGTAACAACGAATTGTCAGGGAATGGTAAACAAAGTAAAGAAAAGGAATATGAGATTCCTGAAAATCTCAAGAGATTTTTTGACTCTATGGGCCAAAAAGATGTATGAATATTTAAAATGTAATTTAGGAATATATATAAGGTAAAGCAATTTGTTTATAAACCTTACAGTAAATGTGGATATATACCTCATTTGCTGTAAGGTTTTCTATTTTACATTATCCATATAAAACTTTCATGAATAAATGGCATTTGACAATAACATAATATGGATGTATAATGTAATTGGCATATGACAAAAACAAAAGGAGTGTTTAAAGTGTCTAACTGTGAAAATTGTCCTACAAAAGAGGATTGTAAAACAAAAGAGGGATGCATGATAGAAAACAATCCTTATAACTTTGTAAAGAAAATAATCGGTGTTATGAGTGGGAAGGGAGGTGTTGGCAAATCAACGGTATCTGCTCTTATTGCAGAAGAATTAAATAAAAAAGGTTATAAAGTAGGTGTCCTGGATGCGGATATAACAGGACCGAGTATTCCAAGGCTTCTTAAAGTAAAAGACAAGAAAGTCCAGTCAAATGAACTGGGAATTTTACCAGTGGCAACTGAAAATGGAATAAAGGTAATGTCGCTGAACTTATTGATGGAAGAGGAGGAGCAGCCTGTTATATGGCGAGGGCCTTTAATTGCAGGGACAGTAAAGCAATTCTGGACGGATGTTTTCTGGGGAGACCTTGACTATTTGGTCATTGATATGCCTCCAGGAACGGGAGATGTTGCGCTGACGGTGATGCAGTCCATTCCCATCAATGGAATTGTAATGGTGTCTGTACCCCAGGATTTAGTGTCTATGATAGTCGCAAAAGCAGTGAATATGGTTAAAACAATGAACATTAAGGTTATTGGTGTAGTAGAAAATATGAGTTATATTATATGCCCTGATTGCAACAAAAAAATCAGAATATTTGGTAGTGAAAACACAGAAGAGTTTTTAAGCAAATTAGACTTAAAACTTCTTGGGGAATTGCCTATGTGTAGTGATATAGCCAATCTTTCCGAGAAAGATAAAACAATACAAAATGCATCATTGGATGAAACAGTAAGCATTATTATCGAAAGGATAATGCTTTCAGTCAATGAAAACAAATAAAAAGATAATTGGAGGGGTATTTCATGAATATAGCAGTTTCTTCGATGGGCAAGGATTTAAACAGCATGATGGATGTGAGATTCGGAAGATGTAATTACTTTGTAATCTATGACACAGAAGGAGGTTTGGTAAAAGCAATTGAGAATAAGGGTCAAATGTCAGGAGGAGGGGCAGGAATTGCAGCAGCCCAACAAATCATAGATGAAGATGTGGATGTTGTCATCACTGGAAATATGGGGCCTAATGCCTTTAACCTGTTTAAAAATTCGGATATTAAAGTCTACCGATGTGGAAGCATTAAGGTTGAAACGGCTGTACAACTGTTCAAAGAAGGAAAATTAGAAGAGTTAACCCAGGCAGGTCCTGCCCATGCAGGGATGAGCATGGGAACAGGCAGGAGATTCAGAGGGGGAAGGTAGGTTGAACATAGCCATATTAAGCGGAAAGGGAGGGACAGGGAAAACTACCATATCCACCAACCTTTCTGTTATTACAGGTGCCAATTACATTGACTGCGATGTGGAAGAGCCTAATGGGTTTATATTTTTAAAGCCCTCTCAAATAAAAAGAGAAGAAGTTAAGGTGGATTATCCTGTTGTGGACAGCAGCAGATGTACCTTATGCGGAGAATGTGCAAAAGTGTGCCAGTTTAATGCACTGGTAAAAACAAAGAAAGACATTATGCTCTTTGAAAAACTCTGTCATGGCTGCCATGCCTGCGGGATAGTGTGTAAGCAAAGTGCTTTAACTTTTGGTAAACGGATAATAGGGACAATTGAGGAAGGCCAATATGGCAACCTAATTTGCAAAAGAGGAATTTTAAATGTGGGAGAACCTATGGCAGTGCCTGTTATTAGAAGATTACTAAAAAATCTTCCTGCTGGAACAAATCTTATTGATTGCGCCCCGGGGACCTCCTGCAATGTAGTAAGTTCCCTTCAATATGCAGATGGTGCAATATTGGTAACAGAACCTTCTTCCTTTGGGTTTCATGATTTAAAAATGGCAGTACAACTGGTAAGGAGTTTCAATCTCCCCTTTGGTGTTGTTATCAATAAACATATTACCGAGGATGACAGAATTCAAAAATACTGTGAAAGGGAAAATATAGAAATATTAGGGGTTATACCTTACCGAAGGAAAGCGGCAGAGGTATATTCTTCCGGAAAAATGATTGTGGAACTGCCTGAATATAAAGAAATATTTGAGGAGATTGCAGAAAGATTGAGGGAGGTGTTCCCTTGGAACTTACAGTAATAAGTGGGAAGGGCGGTACGGGTAAAACCACGATAGCCTTAGCCCTTTCTGACCTTGTAAAAGATGCAGTAAAAGCAGACTGCGATGTGGATGCACCCAATCTGTACCTTTTTTACGATGGAAGAGATATAAGAAAGGAATACTTTTATGGAGAAAAGAAAGCAGTTATTGATAAAAAGTTTTGTTCAGGCTGCAATGAATGTGAAAAAGTATGCCAGTTTGACGCAATCAAAGATAGTAAAGTGGATTTTTTTAAATGTGAGGGCTGTGGTGCTTGCATATTGGTTTGCCCTCATAATGCCATCAGTTTAAAAGAAAAGAAAACTGCTGATGTTTATATCACCCAAACCGATAAAGGAATTATTTCAAGGGCACAGATGGAGGTGGGTAGCGAAGGGTCGGGAAAACTCATAACTATGCTTCGCAGTAATGCCAGAAATTTTTCGGATGAGAATACCCTTATCATTATAGATGGCTCTCCAGGAATTGGTTGTCCTGTAATATCTTCGATTACGGGAAGCGATGCGGTATTGATTGTCACAGAGCCTACCCAATCGGGTCTGGAGGACTTTATGAGGGTAATGGAGTTATGCAGGCATTTCGGGGTCCTTACTCTCGCCTGTATCAATAAATACGACATCAATGAGAAAGTAGCAGAGGAAATTGAAAGTTTTTGCAGAGAGAATGATGTTTATTTAATAGGGAAAATACCTTATGATGATACAGTTATGAAATCAATTAACGAGGTGAAGCCTATTGTTTATTATGAGGGCAGCAAGGCAAATAAGGCTATAAGACTGATGTTGGATAACATTTGTAAGTATATAAAATATTTAAATCAATAATTTTAAGGAGGCATTAATAATGAAAATAGCAGTTGCATGTGAAGGGAAATTTGTTAGCGGACACTTTGGACATTGTGAAGGATTTACAGTGTATGATGTTGATGAAAGTAAGGGGCTAAAGAAGGATTTCATACAAAATCCAGGCCATAGACCAGGATTCCTACCTAACTTCCTAAAAGAATTAGGAGTAAACGTTGTCATCTCTGGCGGCATGGGAGAAACAGCCCAGCAGTTATTTGCCCAAAACAATATAGATGTGATTGTAGGAGCAGAAGGTTCTTGTGATGATGTTGTCCAGCAATATTTAAAAGGAGAGTTAAAATCCACAGGAAGCATATGCAGAGAACATCAGCATGAAGGTCACTGTCATGAATAAATAACAGAGGTGTCCTTATGGAGGGGGTAAAGAATAATACTCTGACAAAGGATAAGTTCTCTCTAATCAGAAAATTGGTAGAGAAAAACGGTTATAAATTTACGAAGCAAAGAAAATTGATACTGGAACAGTTTTTCCTTGCTGACAGGCATTTGAGTGTGGAAGAGATATACCAAAGGTTGAAAAAAACCAGTATGGGTCTTGCTACTGTATATAGGAATGTAAAGATATTTAGTAGTATTGGTATAGTAAAAGAAATTGTTGTAGATGGAGTAAGTTATTATGAACTGAAAATCTACAGCAAAAAGCCCCTGCATATTCATTTCCAGTGTGTTAAATGTAATGATATAATAGACATTGATGAAAGAAAAGTTGCTTTAGAATATTTAAAGGTAAACAAGGCTATAGAAGATATGAATGATTTGGATATTTACGATGTCAATATAATGCTCATTGGGTTATGTAAAAGATGCAGGGAGGTAAACGAATGCCAAGACCGATAAAATGCAGAAGAGTTGAATTTTTTCCAGAGAACACTTATTTCATACCATTAGGCAAAAGAAAGTGCGAGGTGGAAGAAATTACTCTCAAGGTTGAAGAACTTGAAGCCATGAGGTTAAAAGATATTGAAGGGCTTAGTCAGGAAGAGTGTGCGGAGAGGATGCAGGTTTCAAGGCAGACTTTTCAAAACATCATAGACAGTGCAAGAAAGAAAGTAGCGATAGCACTAACGCAAGGCAATGCAATACACATAAGCGGAGGGAATTATACTTCAGGTTTATGCCAATTTAAGTGCCTAAATTGTGGTGAGGTTTATGATTTGAATTATGAACATGATAAGCA
This sequence comes from Acetivibrio clariflavus DSM 19732, assembly GCF_000237085.1. Lineage (GTDB taxonomy): Bacteria > Bacillota > Clostridia > Acetivibrionales > Acetivibrionaceae > Acetivibrio > Acetivibrio clariflavus. Next base: position 175,929 of record NC_016627.1, read on the forward strand.
TACTTGCCCCTCCTGTGGTTCAAACGAAGTAGTTTGCGAGAAAAAGAGAAGATTATGCCATAGGTGGTGTGGAAATTAGAGTAAATTATAATATTGGAGATATCAGGGAAACGGTTCTTGTGATATACCTATATCATATGAACTGTATTTTTATAATTATGAATTTAATCTTATCATTCAGGAAAAATATCTTCCAAGCGAATCTCAAGTCCATTAAAACTTTGAGATACTGCACTGTTGCAACCCTTATAAACGCCGTTCTGTTTGTACTCATCTTCTTCTAATACATATACCTCAACTGTTTTAAGTTTGGGATTTATAATCCAATATTCTTTTATGCCAAACTCCATGTAGGTAATATACTTTCTTATTCTGTCATGGCTTTCATTTGATGAGGATATTATTTCAGCAATTAAGGCAGGCGTGCCGCAATATGAATTTTCCCTTAATCCTGTTTTATCACAAATTACCATAAGGTCGGGTTGAACTTTGACATTCAAGGATTTTTCTTTGTTTATTAACCATAAATCTATTAGTGCAAATGCTTCACAAGATGTGCCTTTAAAATAATTCCTAAGTTCTGCTCCTATATTTAATAAAACTCGCTGATGTTCTACTGATGGGGAAGGAAGATAGATTACTTCACCATTAAAATATTCAAGCCTATCTTCTCCCTTATCCATTTCTAAAAATTTTTTAAGGCTTACTATCTTCTTTTCAGGAGTCACATCTTCACTTCCTTTCCAATAACATTTTACGATATCCATTAGTGATAATAAAAGGGGATAAGGATTGCAGGCGAGAAAATATTATGGAGTATGTAAAAATTTTAAAGTATTAGGTGTCAATTGTAACTGATTCATTATCTAAATTAGATTTTAGCATCTTTATATAGCCATACAACATTTTTATTACTTCAAGGAATTTCTCATCTAAAATTTTGTATTGTTCTTCACTTATATAGTTGTTCTGATATGCGGTAAGTAAATGGTTTCTCGTTTCGCCACAACTGCCAAGAGCAGCGTTGGCATGGAATAATTCCCGCTTTATAAACAGTTGGGTATTTCCTTCGGCTATGTTTGCGGAAATACTTCGACTGCTTCTAATGATTTGGTCAGTAAGCCGATACTGCTCATGGCTTGGAAATGCTTTAACCAATGCTTCTATTTCTTGTTCAAGAGCGTTTGCCTTCTGCCAAACTTTAAGTGTCTTAAAATCCCTTATGACTAAAACATTGCTCATTTAGATTCATCCTTTCAAATATTAGATTTTTCCACATTTTACGGATTGTTAAGCGTAAGTCAAATTTTTATACTAGAATTTTTTATAAAATTATTTCAAATAGTTAAAAGGCTTAAGGAGTTTTATAATGCATAATTAGTCCTTAACATTTGCACTTAGGATTAATATCCTAACATGATTTTTGACGCTTAAAAGTATATTAAAGCATTGTTATATCAATGAATTGGGGGGATTTACTAAATACATATATAATTTAGAGAAGGGTAAAGTGATAAGGAGGAAGAGGATATAGGATATAAAGAAAAACAAAAATACTTGACTTTGTAATAGATGATTTACTATAAAGAATTGTCTTTTATAATAAGGTATTTTATATAAGTTAACATTATATACCTCCGTTAAGATAAATTCCTACGCTTACCTGGTTAACAGGTAAGCAATTTTTTTATTGCAGAAATACTTGAAATTATAAAAAGTGATTTAATAAAAGAACTATGAAGAACCAAAACCACAAGATTGGAGGAATTGTTATGAGAAATAGGATTTTATTAGGTCTTGATAATGGTAACAAATGTACAAAAACAAGTGAAGGTTATATTAGCGAATCAGGTTTTACTAAATCAAATACTGAACCAATTTCATCAAGCAATCTTTTAATTTATGAAGGTAAATTTTATAGCATCGGAGGCCAGAGGTTAAGTGTTCAAATGGACAAGACAATCAACCAGGATGCTTTCATCTTGTCTTTGCCAGCAATAGCAGATGCGGTAAACAAAGCAGGAATGGAAGGCCAAGCAGATGTAATTCTGGGAGTAGGACTTCCAATTATAAGTTATGGAACACTTAAGAAAAAGTTTCGGGAATATTTTTTAAGGCAGGATATAAAGTTTAATTTTAACAAAAAGGATTATGCAATTAATATAGTTGATTGCCGTACTTATCCTCAAGGGTATTCCGCACTAATAACTGTTTTTAACAGTTACAGAAATCTTCTATGCAATGTTATCGATATTGGTGGATATACAATTGATTTTTTCAGAGTAGAAAATGGAATCATAGATGTTTCAGCATGCTATTCGCTTCCCAACGGAATCATCACATTAATCGCCAATATACAGCAGGAACTTCTTAAAACAAATATCAGACTTACGGAAACTCAGATACAGGATATTATAGCAGGAAAAGAACCTGTTCTTTTCGAGGCTGATATTAAGGAAATGATTGAAGTGATGTCAGAAGAGTATGTAGAAAATATATTAGCGAAAATACAAGAATATGGATTTGAGTTTCACAATCCTACTGTTTTTACAGGGGGAGGGAGCATAATGCTTCAGGATTACATTGAAAAGTCAAATAGAGTAAAGTACACGGACTTTCTTGACCAGTTTGCAAATGCCAAAGGTTTTAAAATCCTATTAGAGCAAGAACTAAGAAGGTGATTTTATGGCAACAAAACGGATAAACCTATCTTTTTCTATGGATAGAGAGGATAATGCCAAAGTGTATAGTATTCTTTCTACACAAAAATATAAAACAGATTATGTAATTAAGGCAGTGTTAAGTTATATAGGAGAAAGGGATAAGGGCATTGATAAGGAAATAGTCAAACAGGCTGTGAAAGAAGCGATAGCGGAATGTGGAGGAATTACTATAGAAAATATTAGAAAAGATAAGGATAATTGCGTACAGCATGAATTGCCTGACGATATATTTGATATGTTTGATAGTCTATAGACTTTAACCTATACAAGCAGTGAAGTTCCAGACTTCCTGCTTTTTTTCTTGTATAAAAGTATAGGTGGAGAGACATTGAATAAGCCATAAATTTCCTTATGGTAAGCCTTATTCCTCCCTGTCCCTTTCTCCTAATTCCTCATTCTATAATATACAGTCCCAAAAAGAACTGGAATAAAAAGTTAGGAACTAAAAGGAACTATAATAATTTGAGGATAATTAAAATTAAAGATAGACTCTTTACAACTAATTCCATGATATGCTATATTTAAACTGCATTCTAGGGAATGTAGTTAGTAAATCGGCAAAATAGGGGAAGAGGTTGCTTTATTGCAGTTTCTTCCCCTATTTTGTTTTTATGCAAAGTAATTTTTCTTAGGAGTATAATAGAAGCGTAAAACTCGATTTTAGAAATGGTTTCCTTTATATAGAAAACTAATAAGAATCAATTCTTAGAAACCAACCTTTTTGCATTAGAAATAGAGCAATTTGATAGGTATTATATGCTTTGACTTGGGAAAAGGGGTTAGAAATGATTTTTTAGGGTTAAGGGATAAAAAAGCGTTTCTAAAATTGATTAAGCAGTTTTAAGAGGCTATAGGTCTAAAGGGGTAGGTCGCTTGGAATTCGTAACTGTATAATATGGTAGTAACTATTAAAGGTATTGTTTTTTCTTACCCATTAAATCTTATTAAAAATCTATAGAAAAAAGGCTTCCCATCGATAAAACTGGAAAGCCTTGAAAGATAATTAGTCGGTTAGCCATTTATCAAGGTAATCAATCATTTCGCTTATGTTAGGGTATTTTTCTTTAAACTGTTTAGGAGTTAATTCAGGTATTTTTTCAGAAAGTTTATTTATTAAATCTTTTAATTCGCCCAGCAAGTCTTTTTCGCTGTCATAGTTGTATTCGTAGACGGTTACTAGAGTATCAAAATAATAGTCCAAATTCTGATATTGTACAGAATCTTTACCAAAAGTCTTATCAACAATTTCTAATAAATTAGCCACTTCTGATTTAAGATGCTTATTCTTCATAAAGCACCATCTCCTTTCCAAAGTTTTATGGCATTATAGGAAAGGATAAAAATAAAAGTCAAATATATTTTCTCAAATTCAAAAAAATTTTTCTTTCTTGCAATGCGTCAATTATATGGTTAAAGTTAATTTTGTCGCCATAAAAATGCTTTACACCTTCTGAATTCAAAGGTTTATACAGTTTCAACTAATTACATATATATTAACAACAGGATTAGAAGTATAAAGGCTAAAAATAAAAGACGACATAAAAATATATCAAGCCATATGAGTGCATAACATATTAATTCAGTAGCATGAACTTCTATGTATGCAAAGTACTATATTATTCTGCATAGAGATGGCTGCGAATCTTTTTACAAGCCCTGGCTTTTATCTGACGGGAATATTCAGGTGTAATATTTAGTATTTGGGCAATTTCTATATGGGTATATCCATCTATGAGCAAATTTAATACTTGCTGTTCTTTTTCTGTTAATATTCCTTTAATACTGGAAAAAATATCATCTGTGCCATCAGCGTCGATAAGAGTATACATATTGTGTTTATATTGGAATTTATCAAAAGAATTAGTTGTTTCATTTAAAGAGCATTCATGTTTAATTCTGTCTATACTAAGCACCTGTATCGTCAAATCTCTCCTAATACATTTATATATGTAATTCCAATACTGGTCGCAGAACTTGACAGCAAGGTAAAAGGAGTACTGATTATCATATTTATCTATTGATTTTTCAATTTTTTGTAAAGATATCTTATTTATCAGTTCCCAAAAGGGATAAATTAAGGAATAGTTCCAAGGCTGACTGTCATCTATATATCCATATAGTTGGGTATAATCTTTCAGGTATTTCTCTAAAGCGGAGGTAAAATCAAATTTAAATTTGAAACTATTACCATTTTCATTGGGCAATAATGATTTTTGTAGTTTAATAAGTTTAGAATACTTTTTTTCTCTAACCTTTGGAGAGTAGATTTTAGTTATATCCCCTGTTATTGTCCACTTTAAAAGAGGTTCAATTATATTATAAAGATTGATAAAAACATCATTTTGCTGATGCTTATTTAAGATATTCTTTTTTTGCCCTAGTTTATATTGGTATAACAAAAATTTTACTTCTTCATCATTTACAAATGGCTTTTTTGACATAAACATTCCTCCACGACTGTTTTTGACATTTTAGCCGTGGCAGGAAGAAAATCAAATTTTCAGGCGAAAATCTTAAAAAATAAGATGAAAATTTGAAACCTAACGAAACGCCTAATATAATGCCTCCAAATTAAGACGGAGGCGATGTATATGGAAAACAAAACATTTACATTCGGTAAGGTAAAAGGGATGGATATGGTGAAAGTTATGAATATGGAAACCATCCATGCCAGTTTTACAGGCCTACAATACTTGTGGGGACAGTACAAAAGAAGCACAAACGATGCAGTAAAAGAAGAAATTGCAGAATGCTTTAAAACATATGCGGGTGACTATATTGTTAGATTTGGGAAATACAAAGGCCTGACATTAAAGCAGATTAATGAATTAAATAGAAGTTATTTAGAGAATTATCTTATCCATAACGATAATGAAGAAATAAGAATAGTTGTCAAGACATACCTTAAATATCATCCAGAAAAGATGAAAACCGATTATAATGACTATCAACAGCAGACATATGCATACTATGATGAGTTGAAACAGAAGATTAATGATAGCAGCCAATTAAATATAGAGCACGTAATCAGAGCCTTAGGGTATGCAATAGAAAATGGGAAGTTTGAGCACTGCCCCTGGGGATGTGATATGCATAGTAAAAGGTATCAGCATGCAATTTTAAAGAAAGGTAATGACAATTCTTATTTTGTTGGCTGTTTTAAATGTAGGAAAAGAGAAAACTTTATTAAATTTGTATGTGAAAAGAAAAACTATAGTTTTACTGAAGCACTGGAATGGATATCAGGTGTTTTAGGGATTACAGTTTCAAATGTTGAGCATAAAAATGTTGCAGAAATAAAAAAAGAATTTGTAAATGTGGAGGAAGAAATTGTGCTTGAGAAGCGAATTCTTCCAGAGGTTAGTCTTGAAGGCTTTGGCTTTAATAAAGGAGTATATCCTCCTGCATTTTTTAAAAGGGGATTTACAGTAAAGGATGCGGAAGAGATGGAAGTGTATTTTGCAGGAAGAGACTGTGCTAATGGTTTTAGAAACAGAATATGTTTCCTGGTTAGAGATTTAAATGATAGGCTTGTAGGGGTTGTGGGGAGAAATAAATACAGCGAGGAAGAACATTACGACTATTGGGCTAAAAGGCTGGGATTAAAAGATATTAGTAGAGAAGAAAAAATAAAAGAGATTGAAAATCAAAACTGCATATATAAAAAATATTATAATTTTGAGGGGTTTAAATCAGGATGCACTTTATATAATGCAAACCGGCTGATTAATAGTAGTAAAGAAGAAGTTTTTATTGTTGAAGGTCCTTTTGATGTAATGAAAATGGTGCTTAAACATGGCTATAAAAATACGGTGGGGATGTTCGGCCATTCCCTCAGTAAGGGACAACTATATCAACTTTACCAGTTGTATGAGAATGTAAGAGAAGAAATTAAGATATATCTACTTGTTGACAACGATGAGGCTGGGTTAAAAGGTTTTGAGAATAATGTAAAGAGTCTTCAGGAATTAGGATTCAGAAACATCTATAAGATGATTCTCGAAGGAGCAAAGGATGCAGGAGAAGCCACAAAAGAGCAGGTAGACAAAGCATATAAAACTGCACAACTCCAGACTATAAGATATAACAAGAAGAAAATCGTTGTGAAAGATTATGATACAGGACTGAAAAGTGCTGTAGAATAAAATCAAAAAAAATTTAAAAAATATTCTAAAAAAGTGTCACGTTTTTAAATTTGAGGCCAGTATAATATATATAGAAATATAAAGGGATTGTTAAATCCTTATAAACAGTTGAACTGTGTATATATTTTTATTACAAATATTTAATTCATTGTTGACTCTTACAAACAGTTAAACTATGATACATATTTTTATTAATAAAGTATTTTTTAAATATTATAGTAAAAGGTAAAATTAATTGTTACTCCTTATCAAACAGTGGTGCAAATATGACTGGATTTGGCAAACACATTTGCACCACTGTTTATAAGGAAAAACAACAAAGTTCAACTGTTTATAAGAACTAACAAACAAAGTTCAACTGTTTATAAGAACTAACAAACAAAGTTTAACTGTTTGAAAAGATAACACTTTACTTATTTGCTATTTTAACTTGAAATAATATAAAATTCCTTCTTATAATGCTTAAAACCAGCATAAAGGAGGGATTTTATTGTGAATGTGCAGGTATTAAGGGTATCTGGGGATAGTAATGCCAATGCTGTCGCACAAGTGATAATTGAATATGTTTTAAAGGATTCTATTATCCATATAGATTGCATAGGGATTAAAGCAGCATACGCTACGATAAAAGCACTCATTCAGACAACAGAGTTTCTTGTAAAAGATGGTTACAGATTCAATTTGAGACCATACTATATAAAAGTAAATACAGCAGAGAACGGTATGCATCCAGTTTCCAAAACGGCCATTCGATGGACATTAATTGCAAAGAAAAAATAATATTAATCCTTGTATTACCAACTAGAATATGGTAATATGAGAACATATGGTCGAGAGGGACACACTTCTCTTATACTGCATAACGCAGAGGAGAGGTGTGTTTTTTTATGCTTTGATAAATATAGGTAAATGAAGGCAAACAAGGTGGGTAAATGAGGACTGATATAAGGTAAAGGTGCAAGAAAAGGAAAAAGAGACTGTTAGATTTACAAAAATAAGGGTATATATTATAATGTTCTTTATTAGAACAAAAACTATTTTTCTAACCCTAATAGCCAACCAGGGCTGACTTTGAGGACTTCGCACAGGGCAAGTAACTCATAGTCAGTCACAATGCGTTTTTGTTGCTCGATTTTAGAAATACTGGCTCTGTCTATATACACGGCCAAGGTTTCCAGTTTAGCGGATAACTGTTGTTGGGTTAGATTATTTCTTAACCTTGCAATTTTTACTCTGGAACCAGCAATATTGCGTTGCTCGGAATCCAGTATTAATTTCATAATTACATCACCTCATGTTCTTTATTGGAACAGTTGTATTTTATCCGAAGTTATGCAATAATATGTTCTAATAAAGAACAAACCATAAATTTGGGGGCTAATTATTGTGTATATGGAAGACAAAACTAGAGAGATAATTCGCATCGTATTAAGTAAAAGATGTGGTATTCAATATGCTAGTATAGACAATAGAAATGCTATAGATTATATTAAAAAACTGGATATCGTAAATAGATTGCTTGATGATTTACCTGTTCAATATGATTTGGAGAATTATCATGTCACTATTGATGAAGTTAATATTACTGACAATATGTATTATGTGATTACTGCTGTATTAGAATACCCTAAGTGTGAAAACTGTAGAAAAGCATTGACTGATGCAGTCACTGGGTTATATAACCGTAATTATTGGGAGCAGATTATCAGTGATGTAACTCTTCACCCTAGAACCCAAAACTTTTCCCTAATACTTATTGACGTGGATAATCTAAAAGAAATAAATGATACATATGGACATACAGCAGGTGATAAGGCTATCGAGATTGTAGGACAAGCGATTAAAAAGTGTATAAGAAAGGAGGATGCGGGACTAAGGTACGGAGGCGATGAATTTATAATTTTACTTTTTAATCAGGATAAAAAGGCTGCTTACAGAGTAATAGAAAGAATAAGAAAAGAGATTAGTGAATTAGCAGCAGGGCAAGGGATGAATATTCAAATTAGTGCAGGAGCAGCCTATTATGATTGTTTAAGAAACATGGGGGACATAATAAAAATGGCAGATAGAGATTTATACAAAGAGAAAAGAGTAAAAAAATCTAAAGACAAACAGGATAGTAAGAAATTGAAGCATTTGCTTCAGGAAATAGAGAAATTAAGAGATGAGTTGAATAAAAAAGTTACCCTCGAGGGCAAAGGAATAAACAATGAAGAGACGTTGAAACTAAGCCAGAAATTGGATGAATTTATTACAAGGTACTTAATAGATGAATAGCAGGGGATAAAAAGGAAGTAGGTTTATAAGGGATATGGAATAAGGGTTAAGGTGCAGAAGTGAATTCTGCACTTTTTATTTAGGATTTAAGTAATTTGATAATAAGTAGTATTCAACACTATTTAGAATATTTCTTAATAAAAAACTATATAAAATTGTTGAAGCATATGATATAATGTGGAAAAATAGGATGAATTTACTTTGGTTTGTAAAGGGAGATTACAGCAATGAAAATTACATAATTTTCGTTCAATTAAAGATGTTACGATTAATTTAGATGATTACTCTCTTTTAATTGGCGAAAATAATGTAGGAAAAACGAATATAATAACAACATTAAGTCACATTCAGTGATTATGGATAGTGATAAAGATAAATACATTGATGGTATTAATAATGATTTTATTACAAGTAATAAAAATGAATTTACAAAGTCTATTTTTAGTTTTGAGGATGACATTAAGGGGTTTTTAGGAATTAAAACGCCATCGTCTAATAGAAATGACCTTAAGCCTTTAAATATTTTATATCAAGTATAAAACGGAAGGAATAAGCCTAAAAAATAATAGAACTAAGAAAACTATTAGACCAGTTAGTATAATTATATTTTAAGGGGGATAGGTTTTGAATTATTCAAATATCAGTACGCTAGTTAAACAAATGCTTCTTAAGATTCATGATGATATATATAAGAAAATAAATCAAAATTATATAGATGTATTTCTGTGTGGTGGTGTAAGCAGAAGTAGAAATATTTCTGTAAGAGATATAGTACGAAAAGAATTGGAAAAGAAGAAAGGAATCAGAATTTTATATCCAGAAGAGTTATTCATGGAGATATTAAATAAAGATAAAGAATCAGACTTACTAAGTTTAGAAAAATTCTTGGCTGATAACTGTGATATAATATGTATAATATGTGAAAGTGCTGGTTCACTTGTAGAACTAGGTGCATTTACAAATAATGATGCTACAGTTGGTAAAGTTATTGCTGTTATTGAAGAAAAAAGGAAAAAAGATAAAAGTTTTATTATGTTGGGACCGATAAAAGTAATAGAAAGAATTAATAATAAAAATGTATTTTTTTATAGTAAAAATAAATTAGAAGATTTAAGCAATAAACTTAGCAGTGAAATCAAATCAAGAAGATTTAGAGGAGTAATAAAAATAGGAACAGAACAGAATAAACCGGTAAATACTATATTAGGACTGTATTACATAGTGCCGTTGATGTTGTATTTTTTTAAATCATTCGAATATATAGAATTAACAAATTATCTGAAATATTTATTTAAAATTAAGGGATATGATGATAGTGATTTTGAATGGTTATTTAGGTCGTCTTTAAAACTATTATATAAGGATAGATATATTTATAAAACAACTGTAAAGGAGAAAACGTTTTACTCATTAACACAAAAAGGATATAATAACATTTATAATGTGTTATATAGCATTGACATCAAAAATAGAACGTTGTTGTATGACTCGATAAGATTAGGTATAATTAAAAGTGCATATTATTGACAACATCGTTATCCTTAGATGCTACTACTTTTGTATAAACGTGCACAATATTTATTTATATGAAAGTAGTGGGAAGTGGTTCGCTTTCCGAGGTGCTATGTCAGGACTATATTTAATGAAGTAAGCGTCCAACTTCATATATATGAAGTTAGCCACTTACTTCATCAAAAGGAATAAAGGTAAGGAGGACGGTGTTGTCAATGATTCAAAAAGATTATACAGATAGTTTTATTTTAAATGCTTTGAATCTACCAACTATTTCAGATTTAGATTCGTTATCTGATGCTTTTGCAATCAGTAAAAGACTTATCTTTTTATTAACCAAAAAAACAGAAAACTATTACAAAAGATTTTATATTAAAAAGAGAGATGGTACAAGTAGAGAGATACTTAGTCCCACATATTCTTTAAAATTAATACAACGATGGATTTTGAAAGAAATATTGGAGAAAGTTAGTTTATCAGAGCAAGCGATGGCATATAAAAAAGGGAAAAATAATGGCATAAAGAAAAATGCAATGCATCATAGATACAGCCTATATATACTTGAAATGGATATTAAAGATTTTTTCCATTCAATAAAAAGAGAAAGAGTGTTTTATCTTTTTAAGAACTTGGGCTATAACAATATGGTTTCAAATATCTTAACTAATCTATGTACTTATAATGGGTATTTACCTCAAGGGGGAGTTTGCTCGCCTTATATTTCCAATTTAATTTGTTACAGGTTAGATAATCGGTTGTCAGGATTATGTGGAAAAAGGGATATTCTTTATACAAGATATGCTGACGATTTAACCTTTTCAAGTGATAATAAACAGACACTTACTAAAGCGATAAATATTATAATTAACATAATTGAGGATGAAGGATTTAAAGTCAATAAAAATAAGACAAGACTGCTATCTCCAGGTTCACACAAAAAAGTTACTGGAATTACTGTGAATGATAGTAAAATAAAGGCAAGTAAGCAATTAAAACGAACTGTTAGAGCAATGATACATCAGGCAATAGTTACAGCCGATTATAGCCAGATTGATAGAATTAGAGGGATAGTATCTTATATAAATTCCATTGAAGTTGGATATAGGGAAAAAGTTATAACTTACATAAATAGTTTATCAAATAAGGATTACGCATTTTTTGAGGAAATAGTTGAGCGGTTTAATGACAACAAGATTTTTAAGGAAATACAAGATATGAATTATAAAGGATATGATTACGATGACCAGGTTAGTCTGGAGTTAGAAAAAATAGTGAGTGCCAGGCAAGAATATCTCGGAAAAATTGGAAAAGTGGACTTTTTGTCAGCACATATACAAAGTCAACAAGATGAGTTCAAAACAAATGCTGCTGCAACTAAAGAAACTTATGAATAGTAGCAAATCATTTATAATATACTTTAAGGTGCGGGGAGAGAACCTGCACTTTTTAATTTTGCAAATTTACTTCAAATGTAGCCATACTTTTTATTGGTATAGGGAGCAAAACTAACTTCTCCCTTGTGCCTTAATCCTATATCTGATAGAATACAAACAGAAAATATTGCCCATAATTTTAGTATTGTAAAAGATTGCTGTATTATTATAAGTGCAGAAATAAAGGAGGAAAAGTACATATGTCGGAATACGTGTTCAGGAATGTGAGTCAGATAGGCGAGAGGGAATATCAGGTGGTTATCGATGGACAGGAATTAGCAGAGATATGGAGGGATGGGGTAATAACTTATAACCCAGAAATCCAGAGAGGAACAAAGGTTAAAAGAGGGAAAGATAATAGTCAAGTTGAGGTTGCTGTGTACAGCAAGGCTAATGTTAAAAAAATTTACACTTCTATGCTGTCAGGCCAATATTTCACAGATATGATTACATTAAATGTGCTTGAAGACGGCAATGAAAAGATTGAACTTGATGACGAGGGAAATCTTAATGTAAACGGAGAAATCAATATCTCCGATGGACAACACAGGATAAGGGCATTAGCAATGATTTTAGAATCAAATGACAAAGAAAATACAGCCTTTGATTTAACTGAACTTAAATTCCCTGTAAAAATCACTAATTATGATGTGCAGACTGCTCAGCAGCAATTTCATCAGTTCTCACAGGGGCTAAAAATCAGTTCAAGCCGTGCTGAATACTTTAATCAAACGGGTCTTGCAAACATTATTGTCAGGGAACTTATGAAAGGTAGCGACCTGGCTGGCAGGGTAGAAGTGGTAAGAAATTCCATACCAAAGAAGGATGAAAAGCATATTGTTACATTTGCAACATTGGTAAATGCTATACAATTAGTGTATGAGGATGTAGGAACAAGGGTTCAAGCGATAGAACTTGCAAAATATCTTTCAGAGTTTTTTAATGAATTAATAAACCTTATACCTGAACTTCACAACTACGAAAAGAGGGCACAGAGCAAAGAGACATCGCTGATTGGCGAAAATTTCATGTTCTACGGATACGTGGCGATAAGCAAGGTTCTAAGGGAAAAGGAGAATTGGAAAGAATATTTACCATTAGTTAATGAACTAGATTTATCAAAAGGCGCTAAGCAGTGGTACGGAGATGTTATTAAAAGAGGAAAGGGAAAGGGGTATACTATAGTAAATAACAATGAAAGCAGAAAAACATTTGCTAATAAGATTGAAAAGATGTTTAAAAAGTTACTAAATGAAAAAACTGCATAATTAAATGCAATAAATATGGCTGACAGGATGCTGATGGTAGGCTAATCTGGCAGCCTTTTTTGCTTAGATGGGGAAGGTTTATGGAATCAGTTATAAGGTTGATATCTGGGGCAGGAGTATAATTTTTGTCGCATAAAAATTCGCCAAACCCCTTAAACCATAAGTCTTTACCTTGACTCACTAATATACATATATTTATAGGGCTAAGGTATTGGGATTAGGGGTAAGAGGCAGGAGATTAAGATAAATTTTAGAGAAAAAATATACTTGACATGAATAATTAATTATATATAAAATGCTTCAGTAAAAACTGGTTTCATCATTGATGCATCTTTCACTAAACTGTCTACTTTCAAAGTAGGCAGTTTTTTAATTGAGATTTAAGACATATAAAGGGTTTTAATTTTAATTGTAGAATAAATAAAATAGGGTAAATGGTGATAAGTATGAGGGATGATAGGATGATAAATGATAACTACTATGTATACAAAAAAGAAGTAGACTGGTCGGTGTTGCAGCAGGGTGTAAGCATTCCAGTAACCATACAGGTAGTTTTCCAAACTACTATAAATAAGTTTTTGCCAAGAGGTCAGTCTAAAGACATTTATCTGGTACTGGAAGGAAAGACTTATAAGGCAAGGCTTGTAAACCAGAAATTTGATGAGAGAAAATATCCAAACAGAAAAGATATACTGCAAATAAGGTATCATCCACAAAGTGAGATTGCGGAAAGACTTAGAAGCATTTTTGCTGTAAGTTACAGGTATATATTAGAGGAGAGAAATAGCCTGCCTGAAAATCAACGCAAATTCATTAAAGTTCCTGAAGAAATAAAGGAATACCTGGCTATATATACAACAGACTATCCAGATACATATCTGCTTGAATGTATTACGCAGGAGGATACAAGGATAGTAAAGGAAACAATGGTTCATGAAGATGAGCAGGAGTATGAAGCCAGTATTAACTATAACACTGTTGATACCACAGCCACTATTGCTGCAGTGAATCAAATAGTAAAGATTCGGAAACTTAACAGGGCAATAGGAGAAAGCCTGAAACTTCTTTATAATTATCGTTGTCAGATTTGCAGAGAGAATATTGGTGAAAAGTATGGAGTCAATATTGTAGAATCTCACCATATAGACCCGTTTGTTGAATCACTCAATAATAATGCTGAAAATCAGGTTATTATTTGCCCCAATCATCATCGGATTATTCATAAGGCAAGACCTGTTTTTGTCAGGCAAAAATTAATTTTCCTTTATCATAATGGAGTAGAAGAGCAGATTGTTTTAAATCAGCATCTATAGATTGAGATATTGATTTATAGACTGCATTAAAAACTTTTAAATGCAGTGTTGTTTTTTTTTAATTATAAGGTATGTTAAACTGTCGATATCACATTTTATAATAGGTAGTTTTTTGTCAGCAAACTTTATATGGTTTTATTGAATATTGAAAGATTTTATCATAAAATAATATCAAGAATTTTTGGTAAATTAGTATAATTATTGAAATGTTTATAATAGGTTTTCTTGTTATTTTATGTTAACATCTATTTATGTGGGGTGTAAATATGGGTAAAATTTATATGGATGGGTATGATTTTTTCTTTTGGAATTATGAAGGACAAACTAAAATGAAACATGAAGTGCTTGAAGAGTATATTGATAAATGGATAAAGATAGTAGGCTGTTATCATAAACTTAATTATTTCGACTGTTTTGGTGGATGTGGAGCATATAAAGATAATGATAAAGTATACTATGGTTCTCCCATACGTGTAGCAAAAGCAGTTCAAAAAAATCAACAGAATTTATATAGAAAAGTAAATATTGTAATAATAGAGAAAGAAGAAGAAAATATAGAAAATCTCAAAAAAGTTTTCGAATATAATCAAATAACAATTAAACCTTATTTTATACAAGGCGATTTTGATGAAGAAATAAATAAAATCTTTGATGCTACAAATGGTAATCTTGCACCTACTTTCTTTTTTATAGACCCATTTGGTTTTAAAATAAATTATGATACGCTGAAAAGAATTATGACTGTGCCAAAGTCAGAGATATTTTTAAATTTTATGTATACAAGAATAAACGAGTTTTTAGGTGCAGAGAAAATCGAAAAAACTATTGATAAACTTTTTGGTTGTGATGATTGGAAAAAGATAATAAATGAGCGGAGTAATAACAGAGAGCAAGATATAGTTTCACTATACAGAAGACAACTTAAAAGAATTTCAAAGTTTGTATATTATTATCGTATATCGTTTCCAAATCGCGATAGAACGTATTATTATTTATTTCATCTGACTAATCATCAGAAGGGATGTGTGGTAATGAAGTCATCTTTTGCAAAATACAATTATGGTAAAGTTGAGTATATGGGACCAAAACATGGGTATCTATCCTTATTTGACCAAGAGGATATCAAGTTATATGAAATAAAACAATATTTGCTTAACAAATATTCTAATACAAAAATAAGTTTTTATGATATCATAGAAGAAAATATAGATGAGGTTCCTTATTTGGAAAGTGATATAAGGAGTGCTTTGAAGGAATTACGTAAAGAAGGCAAGGTAGAGGTTAAACATATTACCAGTAAAACTGAAAATAGCATTCAAGATAAAGATTTGATAATATTTAGTTAAGGGAGATTGTATGAAATACATAAAAAGGAAAACTTTATTATATAAAACGGAAGTTGAATATGGAGATTATACGATAAACCATGTACAAGGATGCTCACATGGTTGTAGATATCCATGTTATGCTTTTTTAATGGCAAAAAGATTTGGTAGAGTAAAAACATATGAAGAGTGGATTAAACCTATAATTGTTGAAAATTCTGTTGAACTTTTAGAAAGAGAAATTCCCAAATTAAAAGATAAAATAAAGTCTGTACATTTTAGTTTTACAACAGACCCGTTTATGTATGGATATGAAGAAGTGGCAGAATTAACTCTTAAATTAATAAATATTTTAAATAATGCTAATATCAAATGTACTACGCTAACAAAAGGGATATTGCCTATAGAATTAGCACAATTAGGTAAAGAAAATGAAGTTGGAATCACATTAATATCGTTAAGCGAAGAATATCGAAAACAATATGAGCCTTATTCAGCGCCTTATAATGAAAGAATAAACAGTTTATATGAACTTCATAAGAAAGGAATCAAAACATGGGTAAGTATTGAACCTTATCCTACACCTAATATAATCGACCAGGATTTGCAAGATATATTAAATGCTGTTAATTTTGCTGATAAAATAATATTTGGTCGTTTAAATTATAATTCCAAAGTAACTCAATATCCAGACTATAAAAATTTTTATAACAATGCGAGTTTTCAAGTTATTAATTATTGCCAAAAGAATAATAAGCAATATCATATTAAAAATGGAACATTGACGATGAAACAAGATGTTTAAGAACTGTAAGCAGTTATATGTTTATAGTTTTTATTTTGTTAGCATGATTAATAGATGTTATTAGCAGTTAGGGAGTCACCACATAAAGGTAATGAAAAACAAAGGAAATAGCAAAAAATGTAGAATTCTATATATTAAGATATTTGGTTTTATATGGATGTAAAAGTAACAAATTATACTTCTATTTAAAAATAAATTAAATAACGTAGGAGTGATAAAGTTGATTAACTTTCAGGATAAAGTTAACTTTATATGGAGCATAGCGGAACTTTTACGAGGGCCTTATAAAAAAGAACAATACGGCGATGTAATACTGCCTATGGCCGTACTCAGGAGGTTTGACTGCGTTCTTGCAGCCACTAAGCAGGAAGTATTGGAAAAGTATGAGACCTTAAAGAAGTCAGGGCTCCAAAACATGGACCCTGTTTTAAATAGGATATCAAAGCAGGAATTCAATAATACCAGTAAATATGATTTTGAAAAATTATTGGCTGACCCCGATAATATCGCAAACAATTTAAGAAATTATATTAACGGCTTTTCCAAGAACGCCAGGGAAATTATAGAACACTTTGACTTTGATAAGCAAATTACAAAACTTAATGATAACAACCTGCTTTATCTAGTGGTATCTGAGTTTAATAAGATAGACTTGCATCCAGATGTGGTAAGCAATACCGAAATGGGTTACATTTTTGAGGAACTTATCAGGAGATTTTCTGAACATGCGGAGGCAGGAGACCACTATACTCCTCGTGAGGTTATCAGGCTTATGGTAAATATTCTCCTGAATGAAGATAACGAGGAATTAACACAGCCTGGGCTAGTTGTAACTGTATACGACTGCTGTGCGGGGACGGGAGGCATGCTTTCAGTTGCAGAGCAATATCTTAAGGAGTTAAACCCAGGAATACAGGTCGAATTATTTGGACAGGAGATAAACCCTCAGTCCTTTAGTATCTGCAAATCCGACATGCTCATAAAAGGGCAAAACGCAGATAACATCATTTTAGGCGACAGTTTTACGGAAGATGGACATAGGGGCAGAACCTTTAGATACATGCTCACCAATCCGCCTTTCGGTGTTGAATGGAAGAAAGCAGAGAAGTTTATCCGTGAAGAATATGAGAAAGAAGGATTTAACGGTAGATTTGGTGCTGGACTTCCCAGAATATCTGATGGTTCCCTTTTATTTCTGCAGCACTTAATCTCCAAGATGAAGCAGGACGAAAAAGGCAGCCGTATTGCTATTATCTTTAACGGCTCACCATTGTTTACGGGGGATGCAGGTTCAGGAGAATCGGAAATAAGGCGCTGGATAATTGAAAATGATATGCTTGAAGGGATTATTGCACTGCCTGACCAGTTATTCTACAACACAGGTATTTCTACCTATATCTGGATAGTAACTAATCGTAAAAATAGTGACCCAATGAAGGGCCCTGTAAGGACAGGGAAAATACAGTTGGTCAATGCAGTGGATTTCTATCAGAAAATGAGGAAAAGCCTTGGGAACAAGAGAAATGAAATCACTGAAGAGCAAATAAAAGAAATTACCAGGATATATGGTGAGTTTAAAGAGAATGAATACTGCAAGATTTTTGATAATGAAGATTTCGGATATCAGAAGATAGTTGTAGAGAGACCTTTAAGGCTTAATTTTCAGGTAACTGAAGAAAGAATTAATAATTTATATAATGAAACAGCCTTTAATAATCTTACAAAGTCAAAGAAAAAGGGTACAGCAGGGCTTAAAGAAATAGAAGAAGGTAAGAAACTGCAGCAGCAAATAATAGAAACCTTAAAAACAATGGACTCTACTATTTTGTATAAAAATAGAGATGAATTTACAAAAGTGCTGAAGAAGGCTTTTAAAGACAGTGATATTAAACTGGATAGTGCACTTTTAAAGGCCATCCTGTCTGCCCTTTCCGAAAAAGATGAAACAGCGGATATTTGTGTGGACAGCAAAGGCAACCCTGAGCCAGACCCAGACTTGAGGGATACTGAAAACGTACCTCTAAAAGAAGATATACATGAGTACTTTGAACGGGAAGTAAAGCCTCACGTTCCTGATGCCTGGATAGATGAGACCAAGACTAAAATCGGATATGAAATACCTTTCACAAGGCATTTTTATAAATACCAGCCCCTAAGGCCTTCTGAAGAGATTATGAGAGAGATAATAGAGTTGGAAAAGAGCATTTCAGAGAAGTTGAAGAAGGTGATGGGTGAATGAGTAAATATAAAAGGTATGAAAGGTATAAGGATTCAGGGGTTGAGTGGATAGGTGAGATACCAGAGCATTGGGGAGTAAAACCTCTAAAAAGAGTATTTAAAATTATAAATGGAGGAACACCGAGTAGTTCAGAAGAAAGTTATTGGAATGGAGAAATTGTTTGGGTGACGCCAAATGATTTAAGTAAGTTAACTGAAGCATGTATAGTGGATTCTGAAAGAAAAATTACACAAGATGGGTTGCATAACTGTTCAGCAAGAATAGTGCCAAAAGGTAGTATTGTTATCTCTACTAGGGCACCAATAGGGTATGTTGCTATTGCTGGAGTACCGCTATGCACTAATCAAGGGTGTAAAAGTCTTGTTGCTATTAATAAAGTTAACCCAAAGTATTTTTATTATTGGATGCATAGCATAAGTTTTTATTTAAATGTTTTAGGGCAAGGAACTACTTTTATAGAATTATCAAATAGTAGTTTGTCTATGGTTGAATTATTGACACCTTCAATAAACGAACAAAAAGCCATTGCTAATTTTCTTGACCAAAAAACTGCTGTAATAGATGGTTTAATTGCTGATAAGGAAAAATTGATTGAATTATTACAGGAAAAACGACAGGCTATTATAACCGAAGCCGTTACTAAAGGGCTTAATCCGAATGTTAGGATGAAGGATTCAGGAATTGAGTGGATAGGTGAGATACCAGAGCATTGGGAAGTAAAAAAATTAAAGCATGTATCTAACATTACAATGGGTCAATCTCCAAAATCAGAAGAATGTAGTTATGATGAAATAGGGGTACCATTTTTGCAAGGAAATGCAGAATTTACAAATGTACATCCAATACCTAAAATGTACTGCAATACTGCTAATAAATTTTCCAAAGTTAATGACATACTTCTGTCTGTAAGGGCTCCTGTTGGCGCAATCAACATATCTGATAGAGTATATGGTATAGGAAGAGGTTTATGTGCAATTACGGCAAAAAAAGTTATAATGAAATACTTATGGTATAGTTTGAATGTTAGCCTAGAAGAACTCTTTATTAAATCTAAAGGTAGCACGTTCGAGGCGGTTACAGTTACAGATGTCCAGAATTTATTAATAATTTTACCTCCTAAGAATGAACAAGATGATATTGTAAATTTCCTTGACAAAAAAACTGCTGAAATAGATGGTTTAGTAATAGAAATAAAAAAACAAATCGAAAAACTAAAAGAATACCGCCAATCTCTTATATCAGAAGCAGTGACAGGTAAAATTTATGTAAGGGACTATGCGATTGATTAATTTGAATCAAAGGGGTGATTAAAATTGGCAAAAACTCCAGTGGAACTTAGTGAAAAGGGTTTTGAGGAATATGTTGAAGAACATCTATTAAATTCAGGATATATTAAGGGTAATCCTGATGACTATAACAAAGAATTTGCCATTGATGCTAAACTTCTTATTGATTTTTTAGAAGATACACAGCCAAAGAAGATGGAGAGATTAAGAGAAATATATAAGGAACAGTATCAGTTTAAATTATTAAGCCGGTTAAATAGGGAATTAAACAACCGTGGCATGATTGATGTATTAAGACATGGAATTAAAGACTATGGTGTGTATTTAGACCTTGCCTATTTCCGGCCTGCCAGCAAATTAAATGATGAAATGATAAAACTCTATGAGAAAAATCGAATATCTGTAACAAGGCAGGTACACTACAGCACTAAAAACGAAAACAGTATAGATATGCTTATATGTATCAATGGACTTCCTGTTGTTGTTTTAGAACTTAAAAATCCTTTCACTGGTCAAACATATCAAGATGCAATCATGCAGTACAAGAAAGACAGAAGCCCTAATGAACTGTTGTTTCAGTTTAAGAAAAGAGCCATTGTATTCTTTGCAGTAGATACTCAAGAAGCATATATGACTACGAGACTTTCAGGAGATAAAACTTCTTTTCTTCCATTTAATAAAGGTTGTGATGGAGGAAAAGGAAATCCAGACAATCCTGATGGCTTAAAAACGGATTATCTTTGGGAAGAGATACTTCAAAAAGATAGCCTGATGGACATATTAAAAAGATTTGTATTTATAGAGACTCAAGAAAAGAAAGACATAGACGGTAATACTTATACCTCGGAAACCGTCATATTCCCAAGATACCACCAATTAGATGTAGTAAGGAAACTGGAAGCCGATGCAAAAAAGAAAGGCGTAGGGACGAACTATCTTGTGCAGCATAGCGCAGGGTCAGGCAAAACCAACTCCATATCATGGCTTGCCCACAGACTTGCCAATCTTCATGATGATAATGATAACCCTGTATTTGATTCGGTTATTGTTATTACGGATAGAAGAGTTTTGGACAGGCAGTTGCAGGACAGCATTTACCAGTTGGAGCACAAATATGGAGTTGTTCAAAAAATAGATAAAGACTCCAACCAATTGGCTGATGCCTTGAAGAGCGGAACAAGAATAATTATTTCCACTCTGCAAAAGTTCCCCTTTATTATCGAAAAGGTAGGAGAGTTGGAAAATCGTAAGTATGCTGTTATTATTGATGAGGCCCATTCCAGCAGTGCAGGAGAAAACATGGCTTCTTTAAGGGAAGTGCTGTCGGTAAGTACCCTTGAAGAAGCGGCAAAACTGGATGAAGAGTTAGAGGGCAAAGAATACGACCCTGAGGAGGAGATTTTAAAAACAATAAAGAAAAGGGGAAAACAGCCTAATATCAGTTTCTTTGCTTTTACGGCTACGCCTAAAGCAAAAACTCTTGAGATGTTCGGGACAATAGGACCTGACGGACTGCCCCATCCATTTCATTTATACTCTATGAGGCAGGCAATTGAAGAAGGCTTTATTTTAGATGTGCTTCAAAACTATGTTACATATGAAACATACTTCAAACTGGCAAAGAAAATAGAGGATGACCCAACCTTTGATAGAGCAAAAGCGACTAAAGCAATAACCCGATATGTAAGCCTGCACCCACATAACATTGCACAAAAGACTGAAATCATGGTGGAACACTTCAGGAGCGTAACAAGGCATAAAATAGGCGGAAGGGCCAAGGCAATGGTTGTAACCAGTTCCAGGCTCCATGCAGTACGCTATAAGCATGCCTTTGATGAATATATCAAAAAGAAAGGCTACAGAGATATGAAAACCCTGGTAGCCTTTTCGGGAACAGTAAAAGATGGCGGTGTAGATTACAAAGAAAGTGACATGAACGGATTTAAGGAATCAGAACTTCCAGAACGTTTTGCCACTGATGAGTACCAGGTGCTTTTGGTTGCAGAAAAGTACCAGACAGGATTTGACCAACCCCTTTTACATACCATGTATGTGGATAAAAAGTTGTCAGGAGTCAAGGCGGTACAGACTTTATCAAGGCTCAATAGAACCTGCACAGGAAAAGATGATACCTTTATCCTTGACTTTGTAAATAAGGCAGAGGATATTCAGGAAGCCTTCAAGCCCTATTACCAGGCAACCATTGTGGAAGAAGTGACAGAGCCTAACCTGCTTTATGATATTGAAACTCAACTACATTCTTATGGTGTATATCTCAAAGAGGAATTGGATAAGTTTGCTTATATTTATTTTAAGCCCAAGGATAAAAAGACTTCCAAAGATAGGGCAATGTTGAATCACTTGATAGATATAACCGTAGAGAGGTTTAAGAAACTAGAGGAACAGCGAAAGCAAGATTTCAGTAGCCAAGCGACGAAATACATAAGGCTTTATTCATTCATTCTACAAATCACGCCTTTTGAGGATGTTGAATTGCATAAGTTGTATGTATATTTAACATATCTGCTAAAAAAACTTCCAAAGGGAAAAGGCTCCACTGTTCACCTCGCTGATGAAATTGCTTTAGAGTATTATACTACCAGAAAGACATTTGAAGGGAGTATCTCATTAACTGCTGATGATGAAGTACCAGTTACACCTGTTAAATTTGCAGGAACAGGGGTAAAAGAAGAACAGGAAGAATATCTGTCCAGCATTATTGAGCGTCTTAATAAGCGGTTTGGAACGGACTTCACAAAAGCGGACCAATTATCGGTAGAGCAGATTAAAGAGGATTTTGCTGCTGATGAGGATTTGGTTCAAAAGGCTAAGACAAATACTATTGATGACTTTAGACTTGCTTTTGAAAAAGTATTTATTAATAAAGTAATTGACAGGATGGACCAGAACCAGGCATTCTTTACCCGTGTTTTAGACGATGAACAATTTAAGAATGCACTTATGGAGTATATGCTGGTTGAGACCTATGAGAAGTTAAACAGCAGGGCTTAGCGGATGTTAGAGGAGGAATCGGAATGGATAGATATGAACGAATACTCGGAGGCCTTTTCGGAATTGCTTGCGGCGATGCTCTGGGTGGAACGCTTGAGTTTATGTCAAAGGATGAGATTGAAAGGAAATATGGATATTTAAAAGATATTATAGGTGGAGGCTGTTGGGATTTAGAACCTGGGGAAGTAACGGATGATACAATGATGACTATTGCTGTGGCAGAAGGCATCCTGGACAACCCAGAGAATCCTATCGAAGATATCGGAAAACACTTTATTAAATGGTATGATAGTAAACCCAAGGACATTGGCAACATTATCCGAATTGCACTTGGTGAGTATAAACGAAGCAATGACTGGATGAAAACTGCCTACTATGCTCATCAGACAACAGGTGGAATGAGTGCTGGAAATGGTTCACTAATGAGGTGCTTGCCAGTTGCGCTTTATTACAATGACATCGATAGAATGCTTGAGATAACTGCTTCGCAAAGTCTGCTTACTCATTATGACCAAAAAGCAACAGATGCCTGCCAGTTTTATAATCTGTTAGTTTACCAGTATCTCAATGGTAAGCCTAAAGTGCCTTGTATAAGAGAGTACATAGTAAAGTATCCAGAATATAAGCAGGTATTCCAGTTGTCAAAAGAAGAATTAAGGCCAACGGGATATGTGGTTGACACCTTAATATGTGCATTATGGTGTTTTATTAACACATCTTCCTTTGAGGATGCCGTATGTGAAGCGGCCAATCTGGGCGGAGATGCAGATACTATAGCCGCAATTACAGGAGGAATAGCGGGAGTATACTATGGCTATGATGCTATCCCTGAGAGGTGGAAGGAAAAGATATTGGCAAAAGAGCAGTTGATTTCAATCGCACAGCGGATTTTTAAAGGTTAATTTTGAAAGTGGTAGTAAGGGTATTGGATATTCGGCTTACGAAGAGATAAAAATAAAGAAACAAGTCAGTTCTATCAATTTATATATCTTGATAGAACTGACTTGTTCGTTATTAATAAGTATGGGTTCTTTCAAATTTTATTTTACCATTTGTAAGAACGTACTTATATACAATATCCCAAGAACATTCCTCATCAGGGTCATTACACTTTTCCATCCACTTACTGATGAGGACAGGTTTGTTAGTTTTTTTAGCCTGTGAAATTTGCTTTAAAGTAGGAGTAATCTTACTTTTCTCCTGCTCTCTTTTTAGGTTGTTTTCCATTAGCAAGTGTAATTTCAGAATATCACATATGAAATCTTTATGTTCAGATGATTCCAAAAGTTTTTTTATATCCACAACTTCTTGGTCATATAATAAACCTAATTCTTCATCATATTTAAACTTATGCAGTTCATTGCAATAAGGGCAGTACCAGTAATCAGTTTTATAATTTACTGGAATAGGAAAGTTTTCGGCAAAGGTAGCACTTTCAGGTTGGATATTAAGTGCATAATATGTTTTAAAATAGGGGATAAATATTTTTTCTTCCAATCCTGATAAATAGTTGCTATCTGATAGATAAATAACACTCCCGCTATTGTGGCATTTTTCACATACTTCCCCATAACCTAAATCATTGACAATAAAATAGTTGGCTGTGCCCATCAAATTCATCATTGGTTTAGATAAAACCCTGTTATTAAGTGCATCTAATATTTTGTTCCTTTCTTGTTGCATTTCTAACCAAAACAGTTCTAAAGGCAGTTTAGTAATAAAACATTTTGATGTTATAAAATTTTCCCATAACTCCTCTGACCTTTTCTCAATACGTTTAAAATAATCATTATTGTTATACATATTTTATTCTCCTTTCAAATTTAATATTTTGAATATAAAAGAGGAGTTGCTCTGTATATGTTTAAGCAACTCCAAATAAATATTATTATCGGCTGTTAACCCCTGATAATTTTTGCTACATATGTGGAATACGACCAAAGTGTATTAAGGTCAAATCTGTAAAGTCTGAATATCCAGTCCATATATTGTTTATTACAATTACCCATAGAAAGCATTTTCGCCCAGGACTTCAGCCATTTTTCCTGCAAAGCGGGAGGGATAGCCACAGCCCTCATGCACTGTATAATATTGTTTTGAGACTCAATCCCATATATGTTTAAAATGTTGCTTTTTTTATACACCGAGATATCTGCTCTTCCATCCTTATATAGAGTCGGGTCGAATACAATCTCAAAGGTAAGAGACTTTTTGCCCATCCGAACAAGTGTTAAAATGAAACCTGTATTACTATCTTCATATATTCTAAATTCAATAGTTCCAGTTTTTATAGCATTAATTTCTTCAGGCAGAATTCCGTGTAAATAGATTGGAAGGAAATAGCCACCCTCTTTGGAAACTTCCAAAACGGCGCCTTCTCTTTTCTGATAGTTTTTAAACATGGGGAATGGAGCCCCAATTTTAAATTCAAGCATAATTCATTCTCCTTTCAGATTGGTTATAAAAAATGCTACCTAGATATTTAATCTAGGTAGCAAGTAAAATTAGCACTACAAATATAAGCCGTATTATTTACTAAAAGTTTAACAATTCAAAGTTTTGACATTTTGTGTTATTTATTAACCCTTGTTAACTCGGATAATATCTTAAAAAGTTCTGTATTACGTTTTGGTCTTAACACCTCATCTATAAGTTGCCACAATTCTGTTTCACTTTCTCCAATTTTTGTCCCATAATCTAATATTCCATCGATTACTTTTCTATTAATATATTCTGAATATTCCGAAGGCACTATTGCAACATTTAATGGTGAAATTCTTCTAACTGCATTTTCATCATACAGACAATGTAAGAAAGCAGTTCTTGAATAAACAACATTTGAAAGAAAATAAAAAATATGAGGGAACTCATCAAATAATTTTTTTGCATATTTTCTAATTTCTTTGATTTCATAGATGTCTTTTGATGTATTTTCATAGCCCTTGAAACCAATTATTAGTTTATTTTTACCCTGCTTACCAGCATCTTCGAATGCTTTAAGTGTCTGTCTGGCTCTTCTTAAATTTATATTTTTAACCTCTTGCTTTGTAATATCGAGGCAAATATAATCTGCCTCTATAATATGATTTTTTGTTACATTATTTATAACAATCATTCTACTCAACCCTTTCTTTTTGATTTTTGGGAATAAAAAAAGACATAGAACATATAGTTCCTGTCTTCCTATAATCCATAACACTGGCCAATGTATGAATTTAGATAACATCTACCCAAGTATATCATAACATGACTAAAAAAGGTTGTCAATACAAAAAATAAAAAAATTAACAAAATATACAACACAGGCATTAATTCTTGAAAAGAGACATTTTGTTATAAGATTTATGTGTAATAATATATTATGACCTTATTCTTGAAACAAGAAAAATGCAATAATATATTACCACCCTATTCTTGAATCAAGAATGATGTTATAATATACTTATTTATAACTAAAAGTATGAATAACTAAGTTGCAAGTTATATCTTGAGAGGTGTTGTCATATGCAAGAGGGCAATAACGGGATTATTTATAGCAATGTTTCTGGTGAAAGCAGGAATTCAAATAATGAGTGTGATAAACTTAAATCCATGACTGTTTCATCACATAATGAAAGATTGGGAATCAGTCGGATTAGGATTAATAATAACAAGTTTAAAAATTGTGGTTGGGAAATTTACAAAGTAGACCTAAAAGCAGCGCAGGATTTTAATGATTTTCAAATATATCTTTGGCAGAAAATGAAGAGAATTGCGGATGCAGATATAGAACGTCAAGATAATAATATTAAAAATATCTTTACTTATGCTTTACGATACTCCATACCTTCTGTTTTTTATAAAATAGTTTTTTATAATAAAGGAAAAGGTCTTCAACAAGTTTATCTGACTGATGAAGAAATTGAAAGAATAATGACCGACTATAACGATTTTGTCAAAGAAAAGTCCTGTCATGTGACAGATAAATTTGACCATCTAACAGAGCACTATTCGTGGAAAATATGTGAAATAGATTATTATGCTGCTACAATTTTTAAGAATGTTTCCGGGCTTACATACAAGGAAATTATGAAAAACGCATTGAGAACATACCTTAATCAAATAAGTTATATCCATGCACAGGAAGAAATAGAATTAGAGGTAAAACATATAGAAGAATATCTGAAGGAAGGGGAAATATATGAATAAATCTCAGGACATAAAGGTTATTTACAGTCAATTTAATGAAATAAAAAGATTAAATGAAGCCGTAAAAATAGTAATTGCTGATTTAGAGACAGGGTTTGAATTATATGGAGAAAATATTTATAATTGTGAAAGTCTTAAGGGTTTTACTGAAAAACTGAGAAGTATTAAAAAGTTTCTATTAGAGTATAACAAAGAGTTTTGGAGAATTAATGCAGAGATAGAAAAATTAAATTTAAATAATGATATGATAGGAAAAATTAAGCATGAATGCAAGGTTTTAAAAGATGAGACCATAAAGTTAGATGATGAAATATGTGCTTTATTAGTTAAGTTTTATAAGTCAAGTAATATAAGCAATATTTCAACAGAAAGTATAGATGATTACATAACAAAAATCACAGTAAAAGTTAAAGGAATTCCTGACTGGATATTGGAAGAAGTGCAGCATGATGAAATTGTTATTGAAGAATTAGAATATAATACATCAGAAGAATATGTCTATGTTATATACATGTTATGTGAAAAAGATAGAATTATTGATGGGATTCAGCGGGTTGAGGAGTATCTACGTAAGTGTATTGAGAAAATGACAAAGTTATATGATTACAAAGAAATGATGCTAAATGACCTTGAGCGGGAACTAAGTAATGATATTGATGAAGATGATAAAGAATATAAACTCAAAGATGTAACCCTTTACAACTGGCAGGAAGAAGCATATGAGACGTGGAAAATAAATAATTACAGGGGAATTTTTAAAGTTGCTACAGGATGTGGAAAAACAATTTTTGCTCTCAATTGCCTTCAGCGGGTCATCGAAGAAGGGTATAGTATAAGGGTTGCTATAATTGTTCCTAGTATTGCTTTACAAAATCAATGGGAAGAAGTGTTAAAAGATACATTCCATGTGCCTGCTAAAAAAATAGGAAGGGTTGGGGATGGAAAGAAGGAGTTGAGAACTTTTACTATTTATATTAATAATTCAGCACAAAAATATTTGGAAAGACATTTGCATTGTTCAGCATTGGTAGAACCAATAGGAGGGGATTATTCAGATTCATACTATTTTGTTATTGCTGATGAATGCCATAGATATGGTTCTGATAATAATTTGGATATGCTAAATTGTTTCAATGAAATTACAAAAGACAAGAAGACAAATATAAAGTTTTTTTCCATTGGCTTAAGTGCAACTCCCGAACAGACTAATCCAATGAAAACCAGGGAGTTGGAGAAAAGATTAGGTAACATTATTTATGAATATGATTTAATCAGGGCTATAGACGAGGGAATTATTGCTACCCCGATTATTAATGATATACGTGTTGATTTTACTTCCGAGGAATTTAAGAAATATAAAATTAGTAAAGAAAGATTCGAGTATTCTAAAGACGATTTTAAAGAAGTACTAGATAGACTACATAAAAATTACGAGGAAGATTTTTTGATTTACCTTGCTTATGACATAATACAAAATAAGAAGTATAAAAAAATAATAGATTATGTTAAAAGTAAGAAAAAGAAATTTAAAGATGCTTATAATAATCGAAAGCCCCAATGGTTAATTGAGTTTAATGATTGGTATAATGAAAATGTGAATGATGATATGGAAATTGCATGGAGCGCTAGAAATCTAACTGTTGCACATCAGGCAAAACAAAGCATTTTGTATGGTATGGGAATGCGGGAAAAAGAACTTATAAATAATATGGATATTTTCAAGGGGCATAGAGTTATTATATTTGCAGAGCGGATTGATGATGCAAATAAGAAAATATATAAAATACTAAAGAATAAATATTGTGACGAATCGGTTGTTATTTATAATTCAAATGATAAGAGAGGCATAAAAGAAGAGGTAATTAATAAGTTTAAAAGCGGAGTTGCTAATATTCTCATTGCTGTAGAGGCTTTAGATGAAGGGATAGATGTTCCTAAAGCAGACATGGCTTTTGTATTCCAAGGCAATCAAGATGAAAGGCAGCAGATACAAAGACTGGGAAGGATTATACGAAAATCTAAGAAAAGTAATAATGAAGAAGATGGGGAGAAAACTACAGAATATGCTACGCTAATAAATTTGTTTTGTCCTACGGGAGGAGAGAACATCTATCTTGCAAAGTTTTTAAGGCGCATGATTATCAGATACAGGGAAGGTGGCTATGGGGAGTTACAGGATACATATAAAAGAGGGTTGAAGGCTTTAGGATATGATATGGATGTTGAGTTGAAACAATTGAAGAATTATGGATATTTAAGAATAGAGGAATAAGTTAAATAGCATTGCAAACACTAACAAATTGCGCTATCATTCTGAGTAGGATATAAGGAATATAGATGCAAAGGATTTAGGTTGTAAGGAATAAAACACGGATGGAGGCATATCTCCTTTACGGTCAGTTTTGCAACTGGAATTAAACGTAATGGGGGTGTGCCTTTTTAAATTATTGATTGGTCATTAGGGAAGAAAAGTGACGTTAGTGCTTGGCTTAAGAATAAAGGGACACGGTTTAAGGAGGATGAAAGGATGCTTACTGTTGATGAGTTCACGGAAAAAATTCTACATGATTTTAAGAAGGTATTTCCAGAAGTAAAAGTAGGAGAAAACTTAATTCATCTTGGCTCTGGAGTAACCTATGTAGAACTTCCGCTCGGCAGTATGTATAGAGAGTATCAAATGACAGACTACTGTAACACAAAAGAATTATACGTAAAAATTGCTTCTGAAATATTAAACAAATACAAATTTAAAGTGGATTATGCTAATGCATACCCGATATTAAAAAGACATGATTTTGGAATAAATTCAAAAGTCCAGTTTTACAGGGAAAAAGCATTTTTAGATATTGATGTACTATATGTTTCAGATATGGGAGAAACATTCCGTTTCTTTACTATTGATGACGATGTAGAATTTTCGCTACTAAAGAAAAAGGCTATTGAGAACATAAACAGAATTACTGCTGCTTTAGTACCTTTAGATGATGGATTACAAGCGTATACATTAAGGTATACTACCGATTATGCCAGTTCGCTGCTTTTATCAGAAGCATTGAATAAACAGATACAGAGGAAGATAGGAGATGACATATTAATTGCAATTCCCAGCAATTCCTTTTTTCTTGTTGCAAAGTTTAGTTATTGCAATCAGCAACTACTTAAATATTTAGTAGAAACCGATACCGACCCAAATAAGGTTTCTGATTCAGTATACAGGCGAAAAGAGGGAATATATATGAAGGTGTGTTAAGGGGTGATAGGTATAATAGATGAGGGTTAAGGAATAAGGAACAAAGAACATAAATATGTATAGATACTATCAAAGACGTGTTTGGGAATATGGTTGAAAGGTTTAAGGTTCCTACAATATAATAGAGCGTATAGTAATAAGAAGGGAGAAGTTTGCTTATATGAATAAGGTTATTATAGAATGCACTGAACTAGTTGATAAATATGAATTAAGAAAAGAAGACATTATAAAACAACTAGAAACGATAAAAATAGAAAAAGACCAGGATTTTGTAATTGCCTATGATAAAGATTTTAGGTTTGCTTTAGTCGGTGAAATGAGTAAAAATAACAACTCGATAATTCTAACAAATATTATAAAAGCCGATGATTTTAGGGAAATGGATAATTCAGACTTATTTCAGTTTATAAGGGAACAAGGTGGTTAGGGTTAAGGAAAATTAGGATAAAGGAATAAGGCTTTGGGGATAAGGCTATGTATCCTACAAAGCCTTATTTTGTTAGGATATGGACATCTCAAGTTTTACTTTCTCCAAGAAAGTTTTTATGGTAGGAATATTGTTCAACAGAAGTTGATATTTACTGGGTTCTATTTTATTCTGAATTTGATTTAAGTACTGTTCAATCGTTTGGAGGTTAGATAGACAATAGGTATCATAGTTTTTAGGATTAAGAAAGCATAATACTAACAATTCAATCGTTTCGGCTATCTCTCCTGAAGCCTTGCACCCTATAACATCCTTTATAACCTGTTGCAGGTAATTTAGTTCTATTCTAAGAACTTCCAAATTTATCATTTCGACCACTCCTTCACGAAAATTTGAAACATTTTATTCACAGGTGCATAGAAAGTCAAATTAGTAGAGCCAAAAGTTTTAATCAGGGGAAAGGAATATGGGTTAAGATAAATTTGGTAGTTTATTAATAACAGTTACAATATGATTTGTTTTCTTTATCTATATGCGCTACAATAATTTTAGAAAAACAGACGGAGAGCACATTCTCTTTATACAGCCAGGTTTATACTGGCAATAATTAAGGAGAATGTGCTTTTTTATTTTTAAAAGAAAATTTGAGGCAATAAAATCAAGGTTAGAGGTGACGGATATGAGAGTAACTTTTCAGGAAGAGAGTTTTAATGAAAAAAGTTTTAATAGGACATTTCAAGGGATATCATTCAAGGAGATTAATTTAGAATTAGAAAAGGTTAAAGAAATAGTGGAAGTAGAAAGGATAGAGAATTATAAACTACCATTATTGATGTTTTTACTTGAGGATGATACATTGCTTCACATGGAAATCATGAATGATGAAATAAAACCCGACCTCCAGAGCATGTTTACTTATGACATGAGCATAATTTTAAGGTGTGGATTACAGGTAAGGACAGTAATTCTGAATTTTGGAAGCGGGCAAGATGGCAAAATGGTGAGAAATTTTGGCTCAATGCATTATGAGGTTCAAGTAGTAGATTTATCAAGTGTTGATGGAGAAAAAACATATAAGGAACTCAGCCAGAAAATTAGTTCAGGTTGTTTGCTTAATGAGAGAGATAAATTGAATCTGGTATTTCTGGCATTTATGCAGCATTCGATATCTTTCAGTAAAGCGCTTAGGAAAGTTTTGCGTTTAATAGAGACTATAAAGGATGAAGAAGAACGGATGGCTTATGTAGCAGTGATATCAGAAATTATATCAAGGTCTACAGGTAAACAAGGGGTTAAGGTTTTGAAGGAATGGCTGATGGATAGTGAGGTGGGAGTAAGGATTAAGGATGAAGGGAAGAAGGAAGGAATGCGGGACTCATTGCTAGTAATTCTTTTACATAAGTTTGATTCCTTACCTGACTATATTAACCATGCAATTATGAACCAACAAGATGAAAGCATATTAATGGATTGGCTTGGAAAGGCTACAGGCATCAATACCATAGATGAACTTGAGAAAATGATATTTAACATAGAATAAAGAAATTTCTATTAGATTCTATTGGTTCTAAAAGCCATATTACTCCTGTTCTCCTTTGATACCTTCTATCCTGAACGCTATAAATTATATATGTATATTAGTTAAGTTGGAAAAAGGCTTAAGATGTAAGGATTATGGGTAATTTTCATGCGACAAAATTTTATCAGAATTATTACAAATTAACGTTATTTTTAATTTTGGACCTGACAAGTATCTCTATGTGCGCTACTATATTGGAAGAAAGGAGTTGATTATTAATGAAAAAGAAATTAATTATATATAATATTGCAGTACCTACAGCAATTGGATATGCAACATTTTTTCTTCTATTTTACTTATATCAGAAACTATTCTTCGAGTATAGATGGTTTGCGATAATACCTTTTACTATAGTAACGGCATTTTTTATAAAAGACAATATAAGAGAGTGGAAGGTAATAAAACAGCAGGTATAGAGAATTAAAGCAAGGGAATATAGGGGTAAGGAGATAAGGTCAAACTTGCTACTTACCCCTAAATACTTTACATATGGTAAAGAAAGTATGAAAGCAGGTTATAAGTTATGAAATATGTAATAATTAGTCTTTTAGTCTGCATTACGATTGTAACCATTGTTTCAATAATAGGCATAGGCATTATGAAAAGAAAATAGAGAGTAGATATAGATAGCGAAAACAGGCAAATGATGCCTGTTTTTTAGTCTGAAACTAAAGATAAATTTGTTTCTAATAATCTGATATAGCATTAATACTTTCTTCCAAATCCTCCTGTCTCACTTTAAGATAAATAGCGCTGCTTTCTATACTTTCATGTCCTAACAACAACTGTACAGTATTAATATCAGCATTAGGTGTATTTAGAATTTGAATTGCAAAGTGATGTCTGAACATATGAGGATGAATTTTAATATTGGTATCATTTGCCCAGCGTTTTAGTATTTTAAAGATTCCAGAGCGCGTAAAAGGGCGTTTTCTTTCGCTTATTAAAAGATAATCAGAGGATATGGACATTCTATCTCTATCTTCCATGTATGAAATTATAGCCTTTCTGACATCTAAATGAAGAGGAATATTCCTTTCTTTTTGATTTTTACCTATAACTCTTAGATTTCCAGAACGTTCATTTATGGTTATATCAGCAAGGCGGATATTTATAAGTTCACTTACCCTGACTCCAGTTTTAGATAACAACTCAAAAACTACTATCCATAAATTTTTCTGACTTCTATACACATATCTTTTGATTTTTCTAAAATCTGAGTCAGAAAAACCCTTTGGAGCGGTAGGTTTATTTGTACGTATCTTCTTTAAATTTTCAGCAGGGTTGTTTTTAATAATGCCATTGCTTTGAAGAAAGTAAAAATATTCTTTTAGTGCTGCAATTTTATTATTTATGGTAGATGCTTTTTGCCGTTTGATATTCAAAAGATAATTCCGGTAGTCTTGTAAGTCCATCATGATTACATTTCCTGGGATAAATTTTTCACCATATGACTCGGTGTAGTATTTTATAAAGTCATTGATATTGGTAGTATAAGTTGATATTGTGCCACTTGATTTATCGTTTTTATTTAAATAATCTACAAAATCATCCAAATAATATTCCTTAGTATCCATGACTAAACTCCCTTCCATAAATTTTACTATGATTTTAAGGACATGTAGGGTGAAATTCAAGTTTATATACCAGGTAGATTTCAAGTTTAAAAGTAAGGCTAAAAAGTTTTGTGGACAATTTTTAAGGGCTTATTACCTCAAATTAAGATAAAATGGCACTTGATTTTAATTGTATTCTCCACAAAATCCTGGT
Source organism: Acetivibrio clariflavus DSM 19732 (assembly GCF_000237085.1). GTDB lineage: Bacteria > Bacillota > Clostridia > Acetivibrionales > Acetivibrionaceae > Acetivibrio > Acetivibrio clariflavus. The sequence continues at coordinate 210,481 of NC_016627.1, forward strand.
TTTGTTGACAGGTTTTATTTCCAATCGAGTTTAATTTGAGTACGCTTTATATAATTTTGACTATTAAAGGCTACAGACTTCTTCATTAAATTAGGTTTTTATCAAAAGGAGAAACAATAAGACCCCACATCCATAGTTAGGTTCTTATTGTTTCTCCTTTTGGCAATTATTCATCTAATAGGCTTCTTTGAATGAGTACATATTTCTTAGTGTCAATACCTAATTTTTGATTAATATTATTATTAGCCTTCACATATATCAGGTCGTATTTTTGAATGATGTCAGGTAAAACCTTCCTGAACTCATATTCTTTTACTCCACACCTTATATAATGATTGTCCAATTTTAGTTTATAGTTCATAATCATATCTCTTGTGAAGTAACCATAGGTTTTGATTTGTTGCAGTATTAATGATTCTATGGCATCTCTTATATTCTTGCTTCTCTCACTATCTTTTACGTTTACGAGATAAATTTGATTAGCAAACTCTTCTCCAAAACAGTTTTCCAAATATTTTTTACTCATTCCTTTGATACTAAATTTATATTGAAGCATTATAGATGCCCTTTCGTCTGCTGATTTAAAAGCCTTATTATAATCAGGAACGGTGTAGAATGAAATCCCGTTTTGGGCATTGTCTTTAGAAATCTGAACTGCCATTGCTCTTAATCTCTGATTAACTTGTTTATATGAGATTTTGTTCAGCAATCCTAAGGTGCAGAATAAATTGATGTATTTATTTATATTCACAACGCTTTTATTTCTTTTCCCTGCCAGGTACCGATTGGAAAAGAAAAATATGCTTTCTCCATTTGTGCTAAAGAAGCGGTTTATAATATTTTTTTTACCAATTTCAAGAATATCCATAAGAATAGGATATCCAAACCTAATAATACGGTTTAGATTTGGGAATTCATCTTTTCTTTCTCCAAGTTGGCTCAAAAGCATCATATTTGTTTCAAATTTTTTGCTCTGCTCATTTATCCAAGTTGAATCTTCTAATTCAATATGAAAATATTCAACCAACTTCCTTATAGCAGTTGAAGTGTCGCAGTTTTCTTTAATTTTAACTATATCAATAATATCCATGCCTTTCCCATCATTATGGCAAATGCAAGCGGGAGAATTACAAAAATACTTGTAATATCCGTCGCTATTTTTTATGACAGCACTGGGGTTATTGTCATTGTGGAATATGCATTTAAAGTTTACATTGGACTTTGCATCAATACCCAGGTAACTTATTAAATCCTGTTGTTTTAAAAATGGAATCAAGTCCTCATACTGTAAGATTGGAGAGGAATAAACTCTACGGCTATCTTTTCGCAAATTGTTTATCTCAGCCTTAACTGTAACAGGTTTTATTTCAGTACATTTTGTATTACTGACCAGTTCAATGATATTGTATCCTATAGCAGCAGCAATATCTTCCTGAGTGTATTTAACATCCGTATTTAGGTATATACATTTTATAGTAAATGGGTCTTTAGGATTTTTAAGATGCCGATAGTTTATTATTCTTAAAACTCTGTTAAGTTCTTTTACGTTGGGGTCAGCATGTTCATGTCTTTTTTCAAAACTGGCAAAGTGTTCAATCAATTTTTCCTGAAGTGGGGTAAAAACGTCCAACCATTGCGGTTTCTCAAGGTCAAGCAACCAGTATACATGAAAACCATTCTTAGTTTCTACAATGACGTTCGGAATTAGTTTAAAATTTTCTAATTTCTTCAGAAAAACAATTTTATATTCTTCTATTTCTTCTTTATTCCTATACTCATATACAATTTTTCCTTCAGAGTCTTTTATTAATTCCCCATTATCTATTTTTGGAACTTTCCCAAAGTCCATATCAATAAAGTGTGCGTTTATTCTTTTAATAGAATTCTTTTCCTGTCCGCCACTATTTACAACAAAGTAAACACCATAGCCTTGTTTCTGGTACTTTTTAAAGATATTTTGAATAAGCGGATATTCTAAATCATCATCTAAAGTTAATAGACAGTCAATTTTTTTTGCTATGTGCTTTTCCTCCTGAATGAGCCTAAAATATACTTTTTCATTACCTTTTTTAAATAGTGATAAAAATTCAAAATCTGTAATAGTTAATGCTTCACGGTTTTCAAAATCAATGTTTAAACCCATTATAACTCCTCCTTTTCAGAAGGAGCCACTAAATTTTTTGTTTTCTGACCTAATTAAAATATTTTCCGTAACATAGATATAGTTTTCCGACCTGCCAATAGAGAATTATCCGCTTTGATTAGCGACTCCATGCTTGATTTTTAAGCATTATATTTGTTGTGTTATAAAAATCAAATTTCTGCGTAATTTTTTTGTAAAAAGGAGAAACAATAAGAACCTAACTATTTGGGTGGGGTCTTATTGTTTCTCCTTTTAGAAATTATGAAGAATAAAAACAAATTGCATAAAATTTATGAGCCGTATTAGTATATAACTTTCCTCTAGGTTGCCATTGAAGTTTCAAAACATAGGCTTCTACTGCAAATATCAAAAAATTTATGTTATCGACCTAAAAAACATATAAAAATTTGATTTTTTTAATCCTATGAATAAAATATCAGCAAGATTATTTGAAAACATGAGATTATCCTGGAGAACATTAAACTTAATTAGATTATTAACTTTATCTAGAATTCGATTGTAGACGTAAAATATTACGTTTTTATTACAATTTCAAAAAAATAGCCTATAATACGAAGCCTTTAAAAAACACCTGTTATACTAAAAAAGAAAGCAAAAATTCAGCAAACAGTCGGCCGCTGTTAGCAAATAAAAGAAAAGGAGTTGGTTCTTATGGTAAAAGTAGTCAATGAATTTGGTGATTTGGTGGCAGTAGTTAAATACAATAATAACCTTGATTTTTGGGATGGCAGGAACTTTAGTTGTGGCAGCCCTGGACGCCATCTTGGAATCACCAAACTAAAAGATGGTAGTTATGTATTGATACATGGTACAGACTGGCAAGGCGAAAGGGATTATGCCGAGATTGTAACAGATGAGGAAGCATTGAATGCAATTATTTCAACAGGTCATATAGAATTATTGGAAAAGAAGAAATATGAGCCACTTAAGAAATTATATGAAGAGAAGTATTTAAATCAAGAGATTGAAGAAGATGATTAATTAATAAGCCGAGATAATTCTCGGCTTATTAAACTTAATGCAAAATTTGTGACAATATTATTTAAAAAATTGCATAAAAATTATTTTTGTTTTGCCAACTCTATAAGAGCCTGCCTATTTTCATTAATTATAGTGTCCATAATATTTTCGATTTCTTTTTTATTGTTGTCAATCGATTGTTCAATTTTATTTTTTGTTTCTTTCATTAAAAGATTCTACCTCTTTACATATGATTTTTATTATATTATATCACAAGAATAGTATGAATTTAACCATAAAGGAATTTTTAAATATCACTCTTTGTGATATTGTGTAACCCAAATATTCCGATATCAGGAGATGCAGAGAATATAATTATCCTTGAATCTACCGGTGAAAATGGTTATGTTAGTTGCTCAGGTTCTATTGATAAAGTTGGAATTAGCGAAAAAGTACTAAATATACTCGAAGGAGGTAGACAGGCACTGGATGTAAGAAATATGAAATATTCCCCATTTAACTGATTATTAAACTTGAGACTGATTTGTATCCCTCTTTATATTATACGCAGTTTACAAATAGGAATTTAATAGATATAAGGAGGGCTCATTTTATGCTTCTAAAACCGGAAGAAATTTATACAAAATTCAATGAAGAAAATATTCAAGTTATAATTCCCAAAAAATTACTATTTACTTTATTACAGCAGGTAGATAGACTTCGTGAAATATTAGGTAATGAAGAAGAGATAGTCAATAACTTTGCAATATATGAATATATAGGCAATGCCGAGATGTTAATGGTTAAACTGTATATTCTTATAGCCGAACCTTACAATAAAAAAGAAGTTATTATTGAAACAAGTATTGCAGAATTCCTGGTTTTAAGGGATTTGGTATTTTGCAATTACTCTTTACCACATCTCAGAGAAGAATTGCGACCTTCCATCCGCAAGACATACAAGGATTTTTATGATTATATTCAGGGCATTTTTGAAATGTTAGAAGTAGATGAAGTAAAGGCATACTGGGATTTTATAAAAAACTATCAAATTGAAGGTGGTATGCTTCAGTAAATTAATGAAAAGGCATTGATAGGTAAACCCTGCCAATGCCTTTCTTCATTATTTATTTTTTTCATATAAATTTCGCATTTTACTGCTAAATGATAGTAATACAATAAATGAAAAACCTAAGAAAAGACCTATGACAAAGCGTATAATAACACTTTGAACTGCAATAACAAATGGTAATAGGAATATATTTATTAATGTAAGAAACCTAATAGTTTTAAAAATGCTTCCAGTCATATTGCTATATTACCTCCTTACATCTAAGGTTATATAGAATTTTATCTCATTTCTATAACTTAATTCAAATAGAAATTTGATGTTTAAAATAAAGTCGTCCCAGGTTATAATTAGAGTAGAAATAGGGCTAATGAAATGGACTAAGTGCCATTGACACAGTCACCCGTAGAGGTGTCCAAGTGATGTCAATGGCATTTTTGCATTAATATGTGGAATATGAGAATTGCAATAGAGATTGATGACTATAAGCGTGAGTTTGCTAATATGGCTGATTTTCGGAGGTGATAGTTATGGCAAAACATAACCTGCAATGGGATGAAAATAAATTAAAGCGATTTCTAAGGGAAGGAAGAGGACAGGGAGAAGGACAGAATTACAAACCCTGGGTGACCGTGCAGGACTTTCCTTCCAAAGGAAGGTGCAGCCGAGTGTTGGGATGGAAAACCAATAGAATTCACCATCTATTTACCGACAGTGAAACGAGATATTTCTATTTATTGGAATGGGAGGACGCAGTAGTGGATATTAGAGAGCATTATCCCCTGCTGGATTTAGAGGAAGTTATAAAAGAAAAAGGTGATTTAAATTTTAACTTATTTAAAGATAAGAATAGTGGTTTGCCCTACATAATTTATACTTCCTTCCTTATTACGCTAAAGGATACAAATGGACAAAAAAGATACATAGCGAGAAGTTTGAAAGCAGATTACGAACTTCAAAGGCAGAGGAGCATTGAAAGACTGGAGATTGAAAGACGATACTGGTCAAACAAGCATATCGACTGGGGTATCGTGACACAAAAAGATATTCCTACTGTCAAGGCTAAAAACATAGAATGGGTGCACTCTTCCTTACATTTTACAGATGAAAGAGGATTAGAAAAAGAAGAGATGATTTATTTGTGTGATGTTCTTCTTGAAAAAATGACAGAAAGTAGTCAAACAATCAGAAAAATCACTGCCGATTTTGATAAAGAATATAAACTTCAAACGGGAACAGGACTCTTTATATTTAAGCACCTTATTGCAACAAAGAGAATTAAGTTAGACATGAATAAAGAGATAAAGTTAAATGGAAGGTTGGAAAACCTCGTTATTAATATTAAAAAGGAAAGAATGGGAGAGGATAGCATTGTTAACTATTAATACCCTTATTTCCTGGAAAACAGATAATGACAATAAAAAAGTTGAAAGAATCCTTTGGATTGAGCCCCAGTCAAATATAACTTATGTGATAGATGTGAATTTAAATGCTTTCCCCTATTCAAGGCTATTAAGTGATATCGAGGAAAGTATCAAACAGGGAATAGCATTTATTGAAACTGACGATGCCTTTGGGAGAATTATAAATGAAGAAGATATATCAGAAAAGGATAGAGAAGTGAGGAATAAGGCATGGGAGATAATAAGTGAAATTGTCTGTCTTGAACCTTTGATTTTTATCCCAAAGGAGAGAAGAAATCTTATTAAAAAGGTTTCTGCACTTCATAATGTCCATGAAAATACGGTCGTAAAATATTTGAAGAAGTATTGGAAAAGGGGCAAGACCAAAAATGCTTTGCTGCCCGACTATTACCAGTGTGGAGGGAAAGGAAAAGAAAAGTCCACAGGAATATTAAAGAGGGGCAGGCCCAGGAAGAATACCGAAATCTTTGGAGAAGGAATAAATGTTAATGATGATATAAAGAGAGTGTTTAGAATTGCAGTCAATAAATATTATCATACCAGCGCTCAGAATTCACTTATGCTTACCTACGAATTGATGCGTAAGGAATTTTTCAGTAGTGAAGTTAAAATGGAAAACGGTATAGAAGTACCCATAGTAAAGCCAAGCAGTGAAGTTCCATCATATGCCCAATTTAAATATTGGTTTGAAAAGGAAAGAAATTTGAAAAAAGAGATTTCATTGCGTAGAAGTGCTAAGAAGTATGAGCAGGAAAACAGGCCTATTATTGGAAGTTCTACCGCTGAGGCATTAGGTCCTGGTTCTATTTATCAGGTTGATGCAACTGTAGCGGATGTATACTTAGTATCCCAATTTAATCGGAATTGGATAATCGGGCGGCCTGTGGTTTATGGAGTTATAGATGTCTTTTCAAGGTTGGTTACAGGAATTTATATAGGGCTTGAGGGACCCAGTTGGGTGGGGGCAATGATGGCACTGGCAAATGCGGCAATGGACAAGGTGGAATTCTGTAGGAATTATGGGATTGAGATTTCTACAAAAGAATGGCCTGCTTGTCATTTACCTGATGCCATTTTGGCAGATAGAGGAGAGTTAGAAGGCAAGAATGCTGAAAATTTAATTAACGCATTAGGCATAAAGATAATGAATACCCCACCCTATAGAGCCGACTGGAAAGGAATCATTGAACAGAATTTCAAAACTACAAGTGATAGAGTAAAGCCCTTTGTGCCAGGAGTTGTGAATCCAGATTTGAGGGAAAGGGGCGATAAAGACTATAGACTTGATGCAAAACTCAATTTATATGAATTTACCCAAATCATGATAAAATCGGTACTTTACCATAATAACCAGCATCTCTTAAGGAATTATAATAGGGAAGAAATGATGATAGAGGATGATGTAAAATGTATACCCTTGGAATTATGGAATTGGGGCATCACAAACCGTTCAGGGAAGTTAAGAAGTGCGGATGCTGATATTGTTAAATTGTGTCTTATGCCAACGGCTACTGCGACGGTAACAGGAAAGGGAATTAAGTTTAAGAACCTGTATTATAGTTCTAAAATGACATTAAAGGAAAATTGGTTTGAAAAGGCAAGGAATAAAGGTTCCTGGAAAATAAAAATTTCGTATGACCCGAGAAACATGAAATATATATACATAATAAGTCCAGACCATAGTGATTTTGAAAAATGTTATATGTTGGACTATCAGAAAAGTTACTTTGATAAATATTATGAAGAAATTGAGTATTTGCAGGAAAAAGAGAAACTTGATATGAAGAAGATGGCAGACGATGAATTGCAGAAAAAAGTAGACCTTATGGCTGAAATAGAAAGTATTGTAGCAACAGCAGATTTGGAGTCTAAGAAAGAGCGAATTTTCCAAGAAAGTGATTCAAAAAGGGTACAGGGTATCAGGCGAAACAGAAGAATTGAAAGGGCATTAAATAGAGAGAGTGAGGCATTTGAATTATCTAAAGAAACAGATAAAAAGAATGGAGAAGTTATCCATATTGATAGCGATATGGAACTTCTCATAAGAAAGCAGAAGGAGGCATTAAAGAAAATCTATGAGTAAGTATATTTTTATCCCAAATGGTGGAGAGGCTGTTGAGGCTGAGTATATAGAGCAAATGATAGAAGAGTATAAGGGAAACCCGTTCATAGAGGCTTTGCCTCCTATTTACTCAAAGGATGAGGTCGTAGATAAATTGATTGTATATCCAATTTACAATAGTAAGGAAAGGATGCTCGACAGTCATTTAAGGGTGCATATGGTCCAAAGACTGTTTCAATGCTTTCAGCCCCTTCAAGTTCATTTAGACCTTGAAAGCAGGATATCAAGAGTAATACGACAAGGATATCTTGCTAGAAATCCCTTTAGGCCAGAATATGCTGCAAGTCTTCAAGACGGGTACAGAATGATACAGAACCTGAATCTTGACTTGTGCAGCAATAAAAGGTTTCGTACAACGGCAGCAGGATTTACTATAATCGGCGTGAGCGGTATGGGCAAAACTACAGCAGTCAATAGGATTCTTGCTACTATGCCTCAGATTATCGTCCACTCAGAGTATAGGGGAGTTAAATTCAGCATGTGCCAATTGGTATGGCTAAAACTTGACTGCCCATACGATGGCTCAATTAAAGGGCTGTGCATGGAGTTTTTCAGTAAAGTAGACAGTTTACTGGGGACCGATTATTATAAAAAACATGTTACAGGAAGGCATACGGTGGATTCGATGCTCTCTATAATGTCTCAAGTAGCAAGACACACAGGCCTTGGTATGCTTGTAATTGATGAGATTCAGCATCTGAAGCAGGCAAAAAGTGGCGGAAGCGAGAAGATGTTAAATTTCTTTGTAACATTGGTTAATACAATTGGAGTTCCCGTTGTACTCATCGGTACTACAAAAGCCATGTCTGTATTGCAGTCAGAATTTAGGCAGGCAAGAAGAGGTTCAGGCCAGGGGGATATGGTATGGGAGAGATTGCAAAAAGATAGTAACTGGGATTTATTAATGGGGGCTTTATGGGATTATCAGTGGACTAAAAAAGAAGTTCCATTCACTCAAGAAATTAGTGATGTAATGTATGAAGAAAGTCAGGGAATCATTGATATAGCAGTAAAATTATATGCTATGGCACAGATAAGGGCAATTTATTCTGGGATAGAAGAAATAAATCCAGAGTTAATTAGGCAGGTAGCAAGAGAAAACTTAAAGTTGGTACAGCCTATGTTAGAAGCATTGAAATCAGGGGATATGAGAAGAATATCTCAGTATGAAGATATATATACCGTTGATTTTGAAGAGTTTATAAGTTCAGAAAGGCCTAAATATAGTTCTGAAGATAAACTCCAAGAGTTGCTGATTAAAAAGAAACAGAAAGAGAATGCTGATACCCTTTCATTGAAAGAAAGGGCTGTCCTCAAACTACTTGATTTAGATATTGACCCTCAAAAAGCCCAAAAGGTAGTCGAAGAAATTATTAACCAAGAAGAACAGAGTATTAGTGTTTCAGAGGTAGTAATAAAGGCTGTTCAAATACTCACGGGAACAGCAAGGAAGAAAACATCAGTAAAGAAAAATAGGACAGAGTTCAGGGATGAAAATGATTTAAGGGTTATAGTGGAGGAAGGAAAGACAAAGCAAATGTCTGCTTATGAAGCATTAAAAGCAAAAGGAATTATAAAGACCGTAGAAAATGATTTTTTTCAGGCGGTGTAGTTTTTATGTTATGTTTTTTCCCAGTTCCATATGAGGATGAAATTTTGTATAGTGTTTTTGCTCGCTATCATATAAGAAGCGGAAACACAAGTTTTAAATCCACCACTAATGACCTTTTTGGTTCGACTAATATTACTGCTGTAATGGATTTACCATCAAACTTAAATAAACTTATTGAAAACTTGCCATTGGGAAGTAAGTATACGGCAGAATATTTTATATATAATCATACTCTTTATCCTTTTTATGCTGCTTTTTTGCCTCCTGGCCGTGCAAAAGAAGTTTTAGATTCCATGAAGATGGACAGAGGCTGCAGCATATATACCCAGATTGGTATCATGGCAAGTTCTATTACACTAAACCAATATTTTAAATTTTGTCCTGCTTGCATAGAGGAAGATAAGCAGAGATATGGAGAATTCTATTGGCATCGGATACATCAAATACCAGGTATTTTTGTATGTCCTAAGCATTATATTCCTATATATGATAGTCAGGTACCTGTGAGGGGTTATAACAAGCATGAATATAAAAGTGCCAATGAAGATAACTGTAAGGTTTATGATGTTATCAATTATTCCGATAATATAATTGAAAAGATGTTTAATATTGCACAGGATACCGAAGTTCTGCTTAACAGTAGTTTTGAGAAAAAAGAGATAGAGTGGTTTAAGGAACAGTATCTAGCCAAATTGATGGAAATGGGATTTGCTACTATAAACAATAGCATTTCTCAAAAGGAACTTATAAAGAGTTTTTTAGATTATTATGGCGTTGAGTTTTTACGCCTTGTGCAGTCAGGGGTTGATGCAGATAGCAAAACAAACTGGCTCATGGATATGCTTAGGAAGAAAAATAAGACAAGCCATCCTATTAGGCACTTACTGTTGGCCAGATTCCTTGGAATTTCAATTAACGATTTGTTTAATAAGAGACTTGAATATAAGCCCTTTGGATATGGACCGTGGCCTTGTCTGAATAAAGCCTCAGACCATTACTTACAACCTGTAGTCACAGATATGAAAGAAACATATGGCGCTGACGTAAAGAAACCAATTGGAACATTTAAGTGTTCTTGCGGATTTATTTATGCAAGGAGTGGGCCAGACTTAGCAGAGGATGCAAGGTATACTATTGGTAGAATAAAGGCTTTTGGTTCAGTATGGGAATCAAGACTTAAAGAATTGGTAAAAGAAGATTTAACACTACGTGAGACAGCCAGGTTATTAGGCGTTGACCCTGGTACGGTAAAGAAATATGCTAACAAACTTGGCTTGGTTACTTATTGGGAAAAAAGAAGCGATAATGATAATGAAAGTACAGCCAATGATTATAAAGAGGTTTCTGATGATGATTATAATAAAAGAGATAAATGCAGAAACGAATGGTTAAGTTTATTAAAGAATAATTCGGATAAGGGAAAAACAGAATTACGCAAAATGAATATGGCTTTATTTGCATGGCTCTATAGGAATGACAGGGAATGGTTAAACAACAATTCCCCTGCTAAAAAGAGAGTAAATAACGGGTATATACGAGTAGACTGGGATAGCAGAGATAAAGAGATACTACCTAAGGCGGAAGGCGTAGTAAAAGACATGTTAAACTCAAAAGAGAAGCCTGAGCGAATTAGTATAAGTAGGATAGGAAGCAAATTAGGAATCAGGGCTTTATTAGAAAAGCATTTAGATAAACTTCCGAGAACAAAGGCTTATTTAGATTCGGTTAAAGAAAGCGACAAAGATTTCAGGGCTAGACGGATAAAGTGGGCTATTGAAGAGTTGGAAAAAGAGGGACAAGAGTTAAAAGAATGGAGAATACTTAGAAAGGCTGGAATTCGGAAGGAGTATCAAGAAAATATTAAAATAAAATTCCAGAGTTTAATTGGTTAGAATAAATATTTTAGATAAAGGCTGGATGCTTATTTTCATAAAACGTCCAGCCTTTTTATATAGTTAAATATTTGCATTATTGACATTTTGATATGTAACATATAGGAAATTTTTTATTTTTGGCGAAATATATAATATAAGGATTATTTATAAAATGATATGGTACATTTTGTGTAAGATTACGGTCAAGGTTAAATGAAATAGATTAAAACTTAAAAGGTTAATATGATTTTTACTATTAGCAAATACACGAAATAAATGGACAAAGGGTAGTATCAAAAGATTTATGAAAAACTTTTGTTCGGATGAATGATTTTCATCCTATGGCAAAATTATAATCTGCGTCATTGAATTTTCGTCAAGGCTGAAATGAACGGGCTTCCAGCCCGGCCTTGACAAAAATTCAGACTCAGATTAAGGGGGGTTCAAGAGGATGAAAGTTAAAATCTGACAAAATCAGGGAGGTAGTACGGTTGAAACTATCTAGGCCTTGATAATAAAGCGTTTGAACCATTTTAAGGGTAAAAACTTTTGACACTACCGGACAAAGGAGGGAGATATATGTATGAAAATGATAATATCTTTAATGAAATTCATGAAAATTTATCAAAAGAAACAGAAGAATCATTTGAGGCAATAATGGATATTTTGAAAAAACATCACCCATTGGAATTGATAGAATATTTATCAATAATATCATATTTTTCTAATGATATAGAGGGCAATAACTTTCTTACTGCAGCCCAAATGGAATTTATATGTGGTGTTATACTTTCAATACGATATGATGAAGGAAGTAATTATAATGAAATATCTCCTGAAGTAATACAGTCTTTATTAGATAATGTAGAGAAATTCTTTTTAGGTTTTAGTTTTACAACTTACTCAAGAAAATTATTAAACACTAATGATGATAAAGAAAAGGAAAAACAGTTTTTGGTTGCATCGCTTGCAAATCAATTTGGAATTGTACGAGGTGATGCACAAGCAATTCAATTGAGAGAGCAGGTATTAGACTTATTTAAAGATTTTGATGAATGGATGATTAAACACGAAGGTTTTACAATAAACGATGCTATCACATTTATAGATTTAATAATTGATAGATATAGCGAAGTACTTTTTAATTATAGAAATCAATTATTCAAGCAAAGTGAACAATTTGTGGAAGAAATTTATGAAGAACTAAGTAAAACAAATATTAAAAAATTAGGAAATGTTAGAAGGTTCCTAAAAAAATATAAAACTAACAAAGGGAAAAAAGAATTGATTCAATTTACGATTGTACAACTTTTTGAGAAGTCTCATAAAGGATTGTTAATTTTCGATGTAGATGAAGTTATAGAAGATGAAAAAATACAAGAAAAAGAAAAATTTATTAAATTTATAAATAGATTTTGTAGTCCTTTGAGCCAAACAGAAAATAAAAATTTCAAGTATCCAACCGATGATAATGCTTTTAGGCAGAGACCAATAATTAGTTATGAAAATAAATATATAGTGCCAAACTTTATTAATTTAATTTGGATACTGCAGTCTGAAATTGAAAATGATATGAAATCAACATATATATGGGAATCTTATCAGAAGAGAAAAGGACAGTATTTAGAAAAAGAAGTTCTAAAGATATTTGATAAAATTCTTCCTGGATGTGAGAAATACGGCTCTTTATATTATTATGTTGAGGACGAAGAAGGAAATAAGAATAGATGTGAATTAGATGCTTTAATAGTATATGATAGCAACATTTTTCTTATCGAATCAAAAAGCGGAATTTTTAAGACACCTGCTAGAAGAGGTGCTATCAAAACTTTATCTTCTGTTATATATGAAAACATTGAATATGCTTTTGAACAAGCATATAGAGCAAGGGAATATATAAAAAGTAATGAGAAAGTTGAATTTTATGATGAAGATGATAGTATAAAAACTATTATAGAAAATAGAAAATATTCTAATATATTTTTGCTAAATGTTACCTTAGAAAACTTTGGAGAGGTTGCAACAAGAATACATAGATTTAAAAATGCAGGCTTATATAATAAAAATGAATTTCCATGGTCAGTAAATATTAATGACCTTAAAACAATAACAGAATTCATTGAGTTTCCATCTCAATTTATTCATTATATCCACAGAAGATTAAAGATTAATAATAGACCTAAAGGTCTTTCAGATATTGTCACTAATGATGAATTAGATTTCTTGGGTACTTATTTTGATAATAATTTATATTTTGATGAGGAAGAAGAGTACAATTTAATTGCTCTTAATGATTATTCCCCTTATTTTAATGAATATTATTTAAAAAAAGAAATGGGAGAACCAATTGATATGCTTAAGCAAAAGATGAATCCCAAGTTTAAGCGTATTATTATGGATTTAGAGAAATTACATCAGCATGGTTATACAGATATTATTGTAAAACTATTAGACTTAAGCAGTGACACAAGAAATAAGATAGTAGACTGTATCGACTTAATTGTATCTAAGACAATTAAAGATGGTAAATTTCATGATGCTTCTCTTGTAATTTTATCAAATCCTAAAGATAGTAAAAGTGGATTTGGTATTACTATGATGTCAGGTTTATCGAAAGATAGAGAAGAAATGCTACAAAGATTAGAGGGCTTCAGTAAAATAAAGAAATATCAGCAGAAGGCTTTTGAATGGTTGGCTATTGGCAAATATGCTGATGATAAATATTGGGCAATTAATGAATGTATATATTTAAAATATGAAGAAGAGTATTCTGAAGAAATGGAACAAGCCGTTATGAAATTGCTTACTAAACCAATGACTTGGAGAACTAAAGTTGGGAGAAATGCCCCTTGTCCCTGCGGAAGTGGCAAGAAATTTAAGAAATGTCATGGAAAATAAATAGATATTACTAATAAATTTTTTAAGGTTAGGTATAGTCCAGTTTTTTACTATATCATATACAGAATTTACAAATGACAAACCAATTTCTTTCGTAATATTATGTCAGTCACATATTACATCCATAAAACATCAGATAACCTTATGTCAGTGAATATATAAAATAATTTAAGTAATACGTGATATTAAGTGACTAAGTTTCTTCAGCAAAAAAGTAGATTATTTATCACTAAATTCCTTAAACCTTGACTCTCCTAATACCTACTATGTATAACTCTAAAAAACTCGTGTCACGAATAAAAAAGTCGTGTTAAAAATAAAAAAGTTGTGTTAAGAATCATGGTGAAAATAGGGTAGAAAACCTTATTGGAGCCATGATTTTTGTTTTAGGATGAGTAGGGTTAAGGGGTAAGGTATAAGGTTAAAAGTATTGATTTTATTGGATTTGAATAGAGTATTGATGAAAGATATTGATTAAAACTTTTCCCTTTTCTCTTGATACTTATCCCTATTTATGACACGACTTTTTTATCTAAAATGAGAGTAAAAATAGGAAATTATTAGGAGAAAAGAACAAGGAAAGTGGGTGATTTTTGACATGACTTTTTTATATGGAAGAGATTAGGAAAATAGGGTTAAGGCGAGAAGGTGCAAGGGTTTGAGGAGGATGGGGGTTTGACATGAGTTTTTTATTTGTATACAGAAGTAAGGAATAAGGAAAAAGGAATTAAATGGGAAATTGGAAGAGAATAACAAGCCAGTATTTTCAAGGGTTTGAGGGGGATTTGTGAAAGGAGTTTATTTGAAAAAGGAAAGAAGTTTGTTTGAGGTGCATATAGTTAGGATTGAGGAAAAAGGGGTAAGGAAATAGGAAAAAATTTTGAAAGAATTTAGGCCATAATTAGTTGTTGTAAAAATAAAATAAAGTAGTTGTAGTGAAAGGAATAATGAATCAGGGAAAGTATTGATAATACAAGGTTTAGATAAGGTTTTAGGATAAAGGTATATGGTATTTAAAGGTAATTTGTGAAAGCAATTTATTTACTTTTTCTATACAACATAGGCCTTTTTTTCTGTTTCAAAAAATAGCATGGTTAAAATTGTAAGAAACAAAAAAGTCCTTTTATCGCAGAAAAGTAGTTGCAAAAAGAAAATAAAGTTCTTGTATTAGGATTTTACTCACATTTTATGAAACAAGAATGGGGATAAATCATATGAAATACAAGGGAAATGGGGATAAAAGGGTAAAGGGATAAGGACATTATTTACTTTTTATAAGAACTTGACGTATTTTTTCTGTTTCAGAAATGATGAAGAAGAAATTTTAGAAAAAGAAAAGGTATTTTTACGGATGTTAAAGTTCTTTTATAATAAAAATAAAGTTGTGGTATCAGAAGGTAAAAGGGGCAAGGGGAAATATTGAAAATACGGGGTTTGGTAAGATTTTAAGGTATAAAAATATTGGAAATTGTAGGGAGTTTATGCAATGACTTTATTTGCATTTACTATAGAACATGCTCTGCTTTTTCTGTTTTTAAAAATTGAAGCATGATAATTTTAAAAAAGAAAAACAAATTTATAACTGATAAAGTTCTAATAAAATGAAAACAAAGTTGAAAAAACATATTTGGTTGTTTGAATTTATAGATATATGATGAATGCTATTTTATATAAATTCTTAATAAATATACTGCAGAAGCATTTGTTATGATTGAAATAATAATAAGAATTGTGTTATATTGCAAATAAATGGTGAAGTTCATGGTTATAAATAGGTTTTATATGAAAGGGTGAAGATTATGGAAAGAAAAAAAGTAATAAATTTTTCAAACAGATTTTTTAGCAATTTAGAACAACTTGGTTTGGATTTTAATAAGGCAAAACAAAATATCCTTTCTCACATTGAAGAAAAGGAAAAAGACCTAAGTCTGGATAAAAGGATGGTATTTTATACTCCATATATAGAGGATGGCAAAAAATATATGCTGGCTGGCTTTGTAACAAAAAAGGAAAAATCTATTTTTATAGAAGCCAACAGCATATGGGATAAGGGGTTTAATCCTGAGGACATAATAGTTACAGAAACAAATATTAGGATTATCAAATAGTTAAAGTTAAGAATGGTTTTTGGGATATAAGATGATAGCACCAGTGACAGATAGATTAAGTCGATTATATTCTATACACAACAATTAAGATACATTTTTATTGAGGTGATACCGTGGCAAAACATGAGTTTGGAATAATAGATTCCTTTGAAGAAAACAAATGGTATAGTGATTATGAACCTAAAAAATATAATTGTATTTCTGTCAACGACGATTTAATTGAGGAATTAATTATTAAATATAATGAAGAATTAATGGCAATAAAGACGTATTTTCAGGTTACAACCCAGCCAGGTACCGGATTAGATTATTGTGGTGTAACGCTTATCCCTCCAGAATCCCTTAAACAATTTAGAGGGGTTATTATCAAGGCAAACATCCATTATCAATCGCAGGAACTTGAATTGCTTATTGAAAAGGTATCTAATGCAATTAGTGAAAATAAATACTTAATTCACTATGGAATATAGAATATGAATATGCAGGTGAATAGGGGGACTATCATGTTTGAATACATGAAATTGCAAAGAACAATGTGTTTTGGGACTTGTCCTGTCTATAGTGTTATGGTGGATAATGAGGGCAATGTAAATTATTATGGAGAAATGTTTGTATATAAAAGTGGTGAGCATCACTGGAAAATATCAATGAGAAAAGTGAAACAGTTAAATGACTTGATTGAGGATTTTGGGTTTAAGTCTTTTATATATGAGCCAGGTGATGAGTTCATTACCGACCAGCCTTCTTGTATTACCACAATAAAATATTCAGATGGAGAAACTAAAGAAATTAACCACTATTACGGACATGTTTTGATAGATGATAGCCTGACAGAATTTGAAAAGAATATAGAGAGAATAATAGGTACTAAAAAATATGTAAATCCCAGATTATACATATATCAGATGGAAGAGAAAATTCCAGAGTCGCCAATTAAGTATATAGTTGTTTCTGATTCAGAAAAAGAAGCCATAGATTTAGTAGAAAAAGATTGTTTCAGGCAGGAATTGATTGAATGGCGGGTGCAGAAGATAGGGATTGCTGCAGATAATTATTACGGACCTGCAATAATTATGAAAGGCGTTTAATTGCTGATAATAATAGATTAAAGGGAACTCAATACGGGTTCCCTATTCATTGCTCAGGGTTTGCGAATAATATCAAAATCACAGATAGTAATAGAATGGGCGTCATAATCGATGAGCCCATCTTTTTTCATCTTATTGAGTTCACGGGAAAGAGAAGTTCTTTGAATACCTAACCTTTCGGCCAATTCCTTTTTTGTCATATTAAGTTTTATTTCTTTACTTTTTTGAGTGTAATACTCATAATTTAAGAATTCAATAATAGACTCCCTTATAGATTTCATGGAGATTGACTTAATTTTGCTTGTTAAGATAGCAGTTTTATCTGATATACAGGTTAAAAACTTAACTAAGAAATCCTGGCTAGTCTGGCAAAGTTGCAATACAAAATCTTTAGGGATATGTAAAATTTCAGTATCTGATTTTGCTATCACACTCATGGGATAATAAGGATACTTTGAAAACAATAGGTTGCCACCTATGTTATCTCCGATTTTAAATTCTGCAACAGTTAATACATTTCCTTTTTCATCAATCTTTTGAATAAACACCTGCCCTTTTAAAATAATATCCAGATAATTGCATTTCTCACTTTCAAAATGGATAATGCAGCCTTTATTGTATTTCGAGATAATGTAATTTTGCGCTTTGAAAAGATTAAGCAGTTCTTCGGTAGAAAATCCACTAAATAACTCTGTCAGTCTTAAAATACTTAGATGATTTTTTATACTCATAAATACCACCTTTCTTAAAATTAGTTACCTTGGTAACTGTATGTCACTGTAATTTATTATAATATGGAGTTAAACATAGTGAAAGGAGAGTTTTTATGGTGGAGAAAAAATATGAATACAGTATTACTGATGACAAAATAATCGAAAAGATTGTAGATGATGAGAATATTAACCTAAATCATATGGTTCTTGTAAAAGGAACAGGTCTTCCTGAGCACTATTCCAATTCCAATGTTTATATGATAATTGTACGTGGGGAAATGACTTTGCAGTTAAATGAACAGGAACCACATCTTTATACCAAGGGAGATATTATTAATATCCCATATAAAACAAAAATGAATGTCAAAAATCAAGACGAAGAAATATTGGAATTCTTTGTAGTAAAGTCACCCAATCCTAAAAACTACAAGGAGAAGGAGTGATGAGGGGTGGATATTTTTACAGTATCGTTATGGGGAATAACAGGGGCTGCGTTTATCGCATCCCTTGTTAAAGATAAGCAGAAGACATTCAATTCAATGAAAATGGCAAAAGGTATGATGAAAAATATGGTCGGACAGATAATAGGCATTTTACTGCTTATAGGATTGATTTTGACCTTCATACCGCCTGAAGTTATAAAGAGTACTCTAGGAGAATCTAATACATTTATTTCAACCATTGTTTCTGCTTTGGCCGGCAGCATTACATTAATTCCGGCCTTTGTAGCGTTTCCTCTGGTAGGCTCTCTTGTAGATGCAGGTGCGAGTATTATTCCGGCAGTTGCTTTCCTAACTACTCTTACAATGGTCGGACTGGTGACATTCCCATTGGAAAAGAGGGAATTTGGTTTGAAATTTGCTGCTATCCGTAATGCTCTTAGTTTTGTGTTTGCACTTATAATAGCACTTACGATGGGAGTGATTATGTAAAATGATTGAAATAATTAAAAAGAACAAACTACTGACAGCAGTATCTCTGGCATATGTTTTTCTATTTATGGCAATGCCCGATAAGGCTTATTTATCTGTCAAAAACAGCATGTATTATATTATAGAAATGCTTGAAATTATGCCTGTGATTTTTATACTTACATCAATTATTGAAGCATGGGTTCCTAAAGAAGTAATCATGAATGGATTTGGGGAGAAAGCAGGAATAAAGGGGAGTATATTCTCATTCTTATTGGGCAGTTTTTCAGCAGGACCTATTTATGCAGCATTCCCAATCTGCAAAATGCTTTTAAAGAAAGGTGCCAGCATCGCAAATGTAGTTATTATATTAAGTGCATGGGCAGTAATAAAAGTACCCATGCTTGCCAATGAAGCAAAATTCTTAGGGCCGAATTTTATGGGTCTAAGATGGATATTGACAGTAATGTCCATACTGATAATATCATATTTAATGACTGTATTTGTAAAAAAGGAAGACATTCCTATTGGAGAAGAGAAAAGTTTAAGCAAAGCAACTGGTATTGATATTAAGGAGCAGTATTGTATTGGATGTGGACTATGTGAAAAATTAATGCCTCAGCATTTTAAGGTAAAAGATAAGAAAGCAAAATGGAAAGAGTCTACACTTAATGATACACAAATAAATGAATTGAAAGCGATAATTGATAAATGTCCTGTTAAGGCCATAGATTTTAGATGATATTTTTGCCGTATACCCAAAAAACTTGTGTAATGAATAAAAAGTCTTGTTAAAAATCATGGTGAAAATAGAGTAGAAACTTTATTGGAGCCATGATTTTTTGTTTACATCAGAGCATGGATGTAATATTTATAGTAAGGTATTTGGATAGATAATAAAATATTGTTTTTACTGTTACAGAACACATAGAAATGATAAAATAGAAGTGCATAAATAACAAATAAAGGAGACATGACATTATTGTTGAGAAGGTGCTTGACCTAGAAGAAGGCGTTAAATATCCAGTATGTATCGGCGGTAAAAGAAACTGTCCTCCTGAAGATATAGGTGGCCGTGGGGATATGAGGATTTTCTTAAAGCAATCTAGGACCCATAGCATCCAGAGCATGAATCTATGCTTGAATGGGTGGGAGGCTCTTTTGACCCTGAAGAATGTAGCATAGATGAAGTCAATAACATGTTGAAGATGATAAAGTAAGGATTAAGGTTTTACATTTTATTAAGAGAGGCTAATTAACATGGTTTTGTGGGGAATTTTCATCAGTGCTTTTTTAATAGGCTTTTCAGGAGCAATGATGCCTGGGCCTATGTTGGGAGTCACGATTGATGGCAGCCTTAAAAAAGGGTGGACAGCAGGCCCTTTAACAGTGTTAGGGCATGGAATCCTGGAACTTATACTAATTATCATCATGATATTCGGACTTAAAGATTTCTTTTCTAAGGCGACAGTTGCAGGATTTATCGGACTATTTGGCGGTGCTTTCCTTGCATGGATGGGGTATGGAATGATAAAGTCCGGTATTAATAAATCAGTTTCTTTGGAGAGCCAAAGAGCAGGGAATAGTGCCGGAGTGAGGAATCTTGCATTAGCGGGAGCGCTTGTAAGTGCTACCAATCCGTATTTTATTCTCTGGTGGGCGTCAACAGGTATGGAATCAATACGCCAGTCTTATACTTCAGGGTTAATTGGTGTTTTGTTCTTTTTTATAGGACATATTTTATCGGACTTTGTATGGTATTCAGCAATTTCCATAGCATTTTCCAGAGGCAAGAAACTGATAAGTGGTACTGTATATCGCTGGATTATTTTATTATTAGGCATATTTATTGTAGCATTTTCAATCTATTTTATAGCCAGCGGATGGAAGATACTTCGAATCTCATGATGTAATCTCAAAGGTGAGCCAAAGCAGGAACGGTTATGCTTATAAAATATAAAAAGGGAAAGGGTATGGGCATATGGGAATTGATATGCATGAAGAAGCAAGAAAAATAGGTCAGTTAACAGGGGAAATGTCTTGTACATTGCAAATTGTAAAGAAATTAAAAGGAATGGGTTTTTGGTATAAAACAAGTATTGCAGACTATTGAGTTGCCTGAAAGTGCTGTTTTGCGGGTTTTTGATGGTAAAGAAGATATTAAAAAAATAGCAGAGGATACTGTAAGTCAGCAAATAGCAGAAAATGGCGGTAAAATTCCACAAGAGCGGGACTTTATAAAATGGGTAGAAAATGCACTTGAGTATTTTGTACCAGAAGAAGATAAGGAAGAACTAATACCTCTTAAAGAACCACAGAGGCTCACTTGTGAGCAGTGGGCTCAGTATACCCCCTATGAAAACAAATTAGAACTTTTTGATGGGCAGGCACTGGCAGATTTAAGAGAACGGGAAAATATGATAATTGCCCTTTTGTACAACATCGGGCTGGAACACTTTATTAAAATACTTCCACAGGAGTCTAAAACAATTTTATATGAACTACTACAGGAACAATCGGGAGGAAGATATGATTTAGTGAATATTGTAAGTGCTACCATGAAGAAAATGATAAAATATTTTGATGGTGATGTTAAGCGGATTAATCATGCCCTGAAAGTGCACGGATTTGCAAAAAGTATAGGGAAACTTGAGAATATTCCAGAAGACAAACTTAGAATCCTTGAAGTGGGTGCAATTTTACATGATATCGGGATTAAGGAAAGTGAAAGGAAATACTCATCATCTGCTGGAAAGTATCAGGAGATAGAAGGACCGCCTGTAGCACGGGATATTTTGCAAGAATTCAGTTTAAACGAAGAATTTACAGACAGAGTTTGTCATTTGATAGGCAACCATCATACTTATAGCAAAATAGATGATGTAGATTTTCAAATTCTTGTAGAAGCAGATTTTCTTGTGAATATTTTTGAAGATAGTATGACTCAGGAACAGATAGAATCCATTAAACAGAAATATTTTAAGACCAATACGGGATTATGCTTTCTGAATAGCATGTACTGCAAATGAAGTAAATTTTATAGTAAGCAGATATGCAGATTTATATACTTGAAAATCTATTAGATATTTTAATCGTACAAATCTTTGCAAAGAAAATTATGTATGAAAGGTTTGAGTATGATAAAAAGAATGAAAGAAAAAACAAGTGAGTTAAAGAAACAGGTTTTTGCTTTATATCTGGCATATAAAAAGAAGGAGACACCTTTAATTGCAAAGGTCTTTACTGCTATTGTTGTTGCATATGCACTAAGTCCCATAGACCTGATACCTGACTTTATCCCCGTATTAGGATATTTAGACGACTTCATACTGATACCTATGGGTGTTGCCATTGCATTAAAGTTGATTCCAGCAGAAATTATGGAAGAATGCAGAAAAGAAGCCGATAGGAAATTGAAAAATGATATTCCAGAAGCCAAGGTAGCAGGTGTGATTATTGTAATGCTGTGGATACTGATTTTAGGATTTATCGGGTATAGGATATTAACAATTATAAAGGCAGTGTGAAAGTGAAAGATGAAAATTAGTAATAATAAAAAACATCATTTTGTTTAATTTTGTGCTTGAAACATTTTAATCAGTATACTATATGATTATAACAGAATATAATCATATAAGTAAGAACAAAATAAAGTCAAATAGATTGGGGGAATAAAACTTAAGTAATAAAGAAGTAATACAAGGAAATAAGGGATTGGGGTTTTTTGAAAAACACCTCAAGTTGTAGGAGTACTGGTTGAAGTTCCAGTTATGCTTACACTTGTTAGGATAGCCAACAACACAAGGTACTGGTTAAAACAAGTTGATGAAAGAGGGGTATAAAAGACATATGAAAAAGAAAGTTGCATTTGTATGTGTCCACAACTCCTGCCGTTCTCAAATGGCGGAAGGCTGGGCAAAGAAATTGGGAACTGATGTATTGGAAGCATATTCTGCAGGAACAGAAAGTTACTCTGAAGTAAAACCATTGGCAGTGCAGGTAATGGAAGAAGCAGGAGTGGATATGAGTGGCCATCATCCCAAGTTGTTAAGTGATATACCAGCAGAAGTAGATATCTTAATAACGATGGGTTGTAATGTAGAATGCCCTTATGTACCATGCAAGCATAGAGAAGATTGGGGGCTTGCTGACCCGTCAGGCGGACCAATAGAGGATTACAGAAAAACAAGAGATATAATTAAGGAAAAAGTGGAGGATTTGATACAGAGGGTAAAAAATAACCAGATTTGATAAGCAGAATGTAATTAATCTAAATAAAAAGAGTGCAGTGAAGAGAAAACTTCATGCACTTTTTTATTTTTTTAAATATTGAAGTGACTATTGACAGATATAAAAAACAGGAGTATTATACTTATATACTTATATGAGTATATAAGTATAGATTTAAAATTGCAGTTGCTTAGAGTATAAAGTATGTCTGATACAAAGCCAAAATTTTAACGAAAGGAAGATTTTATGGATAAATTAACTGATTTTTTCAAGGTATTGTCTGATGAAACACGTTTAAGGATACTTATTCTGCTGTATCATAAAAAACTTTGCGTATGTGAGATGTGTGGAATAACAGGAGAGTCACAGCCCAAAATATCAAAACATCTTGCTAAACTTAGGGATTTGGGCTTTGTAAAAGATGAAAGGCAGGAACAGTTCATATTTTATGATTTAAATCTTAATGAGCAAGCGTACAAAGAGATACTGGAGAAAATAGTGGATAATATCAACGATTATCCAGAACTTAAAAGCGATATTGAAAAGTGTAAACATGCTGAAAAGTATCTTGAAGCATGCAAAAAGTAAGGGGATGTTTTTATATGAATATATTAGCATTGATATTTGGCTGGTTAAATGACCAAATATTAAAAATGACATGGCTTTCAGAACTTGTAAGGCTTCTTGTAGAAAAGGTATTTCGCTTGTCCGTTAATGGCAGGCTGGGTGGAAGCATCCACTTCTTTATCTATGATACTATAAAGATTTTTATACTATTATCCCTGCTAATATTTGTTATATCCTATATCCAGAGTTATTTCCCGCCAGAAAGGACAAAGAAGATTCTCGGAAGGATAAGAGGCATTAAAGGGAATATACTTGGGGCATTGCTTGGAACCATAACCCCTTTTTGCAGTTGCTCCAGCATACCGATTTTTATAGGCTTTACATCGGCTGGATTGCCTTTGGGGGTTACTTTTTCGTTTCTAATATCCTCTCCTCTTGTGGATTTGGCATCACTGCTATTATTAATGTCATTCTTTGGTGCAAAAATTGCCATAGCCTATGTTGTTGTAGGCTTGATTCTGGCGGTTATCGGAGGAACTTTGATTGACAAGTTAGGCCTTGAAAAATACGTGGAAGGATATGTAAGAGAAATCGAAAGTGTTGATGCAGAAGTGCCTGAAATGACCCGCAGGGAAAGAATATCATATTCAAAGGAGCAGGTCAGAGATATTATCAAAAGGGTTTGGCTATATGTATTAATCGGTGTTGGCATAGGGGCGGCCATTCATAATTGGCTTCCCCAGTCAATCATAGAAAATATAATTGGAAATAACAACCCATTTGCAGTGTTGATTGCTACTATAGTGGGTATTCCAATGTATGCTGATATATTCGGTACTCTTCCAATAGCCGAAGCGTTATTTGCAAAAGGAGTGGACGTAGGGACTATAGTGTCATTTATGATGGCAGTAACAGCCCTGTCTCTG
The DNA here is from genome assembly GCF_000237085.1 of Acetivibrio clariflavus DSM 19732. Lineage (GTDB taxonomy): Bacteria > Bacillota > Clostridia > Acetivibrionales > Acetivibrionaceae > Acetivibrio > Acetivibrio clariflavus. Next base: position 235,147 of record NC_016627.1, read on the forward strand.
CCTTCCATAATTATGCTCAGCAAGGTAGTAAAGCCTAAACTTTTAGCAATCTTTGTATCCATCGTATCAGCAGGGATTATTATTATTGGATACTTATTTAATGCTTTTTCATATATTTTTGTGTAAAGCAGAGATTCATTCTGAAATGATGAGTCTTGTAAAATGCACAGGATGTGAAATCTGTGTAAAAGAAAATTGTGGAATGACGATAATAACGGAAAAAATATTGATTGATGAGGAGGATTTATTATGGTAATCAAAGTTTTAGGTTCAGGATGTTGTAATTGCAAAAAATTAGAGGCTAATGTCAGAGAGGCTGTAAAGGAACTGGGACTTAAAGCCACTATTGAAAAAGTAGAGGATTTTAAGGACATTATGGCATATGGTGTAATGAGAACACCTGCACTTGTAGTAGATGAACAGGTAAAGATTATGGGAAGAGTTCCGTCGGTAGAGGATATTAAAAAATATTTATAAAGAAGGAGGCTTTTATTATGGGATGTTGCGAAACTCAAAGAAACAATACCTGCTGCAGTACGAGTTGTGGGTGTGAAGAACAAAATTATGAAGCAGAAAAGAAAAAAATAATAATTGATTTTATGTATTTGGATTTAAGTATATGTACAAGATGCCAGGGCACGGAGGACAGTATTGAAGAAGCAATTGAGGATGTTGCTAAAGTGCTTGAATTAGCAGGCGCAGAAGTTGTTGTAAATAAAATTCATATTGATAGTAAAGAAAAGGCCATACAGTATAGATTTGAGAGTTCACCTACTATCCGTATTAATGGGAAGGATATACAACTGGAAATGAGAGAGTCACTTTGTGAATCATGTGGCGATTTGTGCGGGGATGAAGTGGACTGTCGTGTATGGGTGTATAGAGGTAAAGAATACAATGTTCCTCCTAAAGCAATGATAATAGATGCCATCCTTCGTGAAGTATATAGTGATAAAAAAGCACAGTTGAATGATAGAGTTGGTAAGGAAGCATATCAATTGCCGGAAAATTTGCGGCGGTTTTTTGAGTCGATTGAGAAAAACAAGAAATGTGAATAAATGATAGGTGTAAAATACAAATAAACTCCACTCCATAATAATAAATTTCGCTCTATAAAAATAAAGTTCGTTCCAAAATCCCGTAGTAGATGTAGGAGAAATTTTCGTTTGCTGCGGGATTTGCTTTTTACATGGGAAAGGGCTAAGGTTTTACCCATATTTCTTGATACAAGAATAAGAATAGAATATGTAAAATTCAAGGGAAGTGTGGCTAAAGGAAAAGAAATCAGAGCATTATTAACTTTTTATAAGAACTTGGCATGTTTTTTCTGTTTCTAAAAAGATATGGTAAAGGAATTTAGAAACAGAAAAGGTCCTTTTATGAAGGATAAAGTTGTATTAAAATGAAAATGAAGCGGTTATTCTTAAGTGGATTTTTTAATTAATAGATTTGGAGAGGAGGCTTATATGAATTATACAAGTCTTGAATCAAAAATAAAAAACTTAATTGATAGAAAATCAGAAGGGGAATATTGGGATTTTAAACAAGAATGGCATAAAGATAATGAAAGATTATTACATGATATCCTTTGTTTTGCAAATACGGTACATGATAAGGACAGTTATTTAATAATTGGCGTATCAGATACAGGTGAAATAGTTGGTGTAGGTGAGGAAAACAGAAGAAAACAAGTCGATATACTTGACTTGCTCTCAAATACAGTTTTTGCTGGTGATAATATTCCTGAAGTTCGTTTGGATACAATAGAAATTGAAGGAAAAGAGATTGATATCTTAACTATATTTAACTCTTATACCGTACCTTACTACCTAAAGGCCAAGTGCAAAAGATATAATAATATTAGAGAGGGTTACATATATACAAGAGTCGGGGATAGAAATACTCCAATAAACCAAAATGCAAGTATACAACAAATAGAAATGCTTTGGAAGAAAAGATTTGGATTAACACAACCTCCATTAGTACAGATAGCCAATAGATTGGAGAATAAATTAGAATGGGCACAGAATGAAGATGCTTACTATAATATCTATAAACCTGAATTTAAGTTAGAAGCAGAATATGATGAAGATGATAGGAATATAGGTGAATTCTATGTATATTCTCAAACTAATTCACGATTCATGTATAAAAATCTAAAGATAATGTGTAGTGAAACTGTATTAAAAGAGTTTCAATTAGTTGTGCTGGATAGTGGGAGGTATGAAACGCCTATACCCAGATGGGGGTTTGCAGGCTATGATGAATGGAGACATAACCATAAATTCACATATAAATATTTTTTAAAGGATAGTATTGATTATAAGTTACAGCAGTTTCTATTTGATACAGAGAATGAAGAAGAAGTATATGCAAAGCGAAGATTTGATGAGGTCGTTTTATACTATGAAAATGAGGAAGAGAAAATAGCATTCGAATTTTATGTTGAAAATAAACAAAGCCTAATTGAATCATATATAGTCGAAGCCGATAAAAAATTTTATGAAATTAATACTAATAACGAACTGGAAGCCAAGGAATGTAAGCGAAGGCTGTCAACGGGTTTGGCGTTAAATAGAGCATTACAAGAGTTTAGAGCATTATATAAATAAAGTATTATTTATTGATAGAGTCTTCTATGATAACTGAGGGGAACTGTATTTGGAACAATTGTAAATAAAGGGTTATAGATAAATATGAATTTGTTGAGAATAAATTGTACAAATTTTTCATGTAAGGAGGATATGTTATGATTGGTTTGCTTAATCTTGGTAGCCTAGTGCTTGGAGTAATTGCCTGGATACTTCCTGTTGTCAATCTTATGCGATATAAGAATCATGGCAACAGGAATTGGGTTTTTCTTTCTATTATGAGCATCAGCGCTTGTGCTATTTCACTATGTTTACAGATTCTTTATGGCTACCATCTAGTAAAGATTGAGGACTGGTCTGCTCTTATGGACACTACTGGTGCTGCGGCGTTTGCCGCTATTATTCTTCTCACTGTTACTATCATATTAAATGCAATTACTCTGATTGCATATCGAGACAAAACGTCAAAGTAGGAGGATAGGGTGTTTTTGTTTGCATATAACTTGAAATGAAAAGAAGAACAAATAGATAGAAAGGGAAATTTATAATGAAACAAAACAAATACGATGATGACACCTTTTTTAATAAATATAGTAATATGGATAGGTCGAAAAATGGTCTTGAAGGTGCGGGGGAGTGGCATGAACTGAAAAATATGCTGCCTGACTTCAAAGATAAAAGGGTTTTGGATTTAGGCTGCGGGTTTGGATGGCATTGTCGCTATGCTGTAGAGAACGGTGCCAGGTCAGTAATTGGAATTGATATTTCACAAAAAATGTTAAGTGAAGCAAAGAGTAAAACAAAGTGTGGAAATATCGAGTATATCTGTATGCCAATAGAAGACATAGATTTTCCTGAAGAATCCTTTGATGTTGTTATCAGTTCCCTGGCGCTTCACTATATTAAATCCTTTGAGGATGTTTTAGATAGAGTATATAAATGCCTTTCAAGGGGTGGAGATTTTATATTTTCTGTAGAGCATCCCATTTTTACTGCCCAAGGCCCTCAGGATTGGTATTATGATGATAAGGGCAATATTCTGCATTGGCCAGTTGACCATTATTTCACAGAAGGCATTCGCAATGCTAAATTTCTAGGTGAGGAAGTTATTAAATATCATCGGACACTTACTACATACTTAAACAGTCTCATAAAAATAGGCTTTGAAATAACAGGTGTTGTCGAACCAAAGCCTGCAGAAAATATGCTCAACACAGTACCTGGGATGCGGGATGAACTGCGCCGGCCGATGATGCTGCTTGTGTCAGCAAGAAAGAAGTTATATTAGAACAAAATGAAGGCGGAGGTGGAGTGCTGCGATGGTAGAAAATATTTTGAATCAAATCACCAGAGAATTGGAAGGCATACCAGGCATTATAGGTATAGTTTTAGGAGGCTCAAGAGCAAGAGGTACCAATCATGAAAAGTCCGACATAGATATCGGAATATACTATGACGAAACAGAGGGCTTTGATATCAGAGAATTAGGCAAGGTTGCTTCAAAACTAGATGATGAGCATAGAGAAAATTTAATTACACAAATAGGTGGATGGGGACCTTGGGTAAATGCGGGCGGATGGCTTGTTGTTAAAGGATATCATGTAGACTTTATATTACGTGACATAAAAAGGGTGTCTCAGGTTGTTGATGATTGTTTGTCAGGAAAAGTATCTGCTCATTACCAAACTGGTCATCCCCATGCATATTTAAATGTAATGTATATGGGCGAAATTTCCGTTTGCAAAATACTTGTTGACCCTAGGGGTAAAATTTCAGAATTAAAATCCAGAACCAAGCCATATCCTCAAACTTTAAAAGATGCAATAGTTCAATATTTTATGTTTGAGGCCTCCTTTTCCTTAATGTTTGCTGAGGATAATGTCGATAAGGATGACATTTATTATGTATGTGGACATTGTTTCAGAAGTATTTCTTGCTTAAATCAAGTTTTATTTGCTTTGAATGAAGAATACTGCATTAATGAGAAAAAAGCGGTCAGAACGATTGATGGCTTTATTATAAAGCCCAAGGATTATAAAAATAGAATAGATGAGATTATTACATTACTTTCCGCTGATAGAGATACTACAAGAGAAGGGATAAATATGCTTAAGGAACTTATTTCTGAAACAGAAATCCTTCTTGTTAAGTAATAAAATCATTTTGTATAGAACTTATATTACGAACTACAAGCGAGAAATTAAGAAGGAGAAACCTATAATGAAAGCAGAGATTAACCTTATTACAATTTGGACAGACGAAATTGACAGGATGAGAAATTTTTATAATCAAGTCCTTGGATTTAGAATTAAAAATGACCTTGGCAATTATGTTGAATTTGAAAATAATGGAGTAAGATTTGCTATATGTATGAGAAATGTTATGTATTCATATAGTGATGAGTATAGGAAAAAAGTAGTTGGTCAGGCTTTTGAATTGGCTTTTCCATGTGAAAATCCTGATGAAGTAGATGAAGCATTTGAAAAGTTGGTTACGATGGGAGCAACTCCTGTTCATCAACCTCAAAATATGCCCTGGAATCAAAGAACAGCATTATTTGCAGACCCAGATGGCAATATACATGAAATTTTTTCAGAGATTATTTATGTCAAAACTTTCTATAGAAATATGTATTAAGAGGTTATACATACTTGTGTGGGAGTAATAATTTGGAAAAGCATGAGTTTGGAATAATAGATTCTTTTGAAGAAAACAAATGGTATAGTGACTATGAACCTGAAAAATATAATTGTATTTCTGTCAACGACGATTTAGTTGAAGAATTAATTATAAAGTATAATGAAGAATTAATGGCAATAAAGACATATTTTCAGGTTACAACCCAGCCAGGTACTGGATTAGATTATTGCGGTGTGACGCTTATCCCTCCAGAATCCCTCAAACAATTCAGGGATATTATTATAAAGGCAAATAATCACTTCAAGGCAAAAGAACTTCAACTTCTCACTGAAAAAATAACTGAGGCTATAACAGGAAACAAGTATTTAATTCACTATGGAATATAACAACATTGTTCTCCAAAACCCTTAATCCTCAAAACTTATCCCCATTTGAGGGCATTTCAGGTGCATTACGGAAACTTAAAGTATGTTATGGGAATTTATAAACAGATATGAAAATTAAGCGTAAAATGTGGTATAATATATATAGGTATTTGAAAGCCAAGGTGTGCAAACACCTTGACCCTAAAACTATTAATAAATAGGGCTATTAGGATTTTTTGAGTGCTTTGGTGATTTAGCGGTCTTTCCAAGGCATTTTTTCTTGTTTGTTGTGTTAATAAAAAATACGAAGAAGGGAATCGTGCATATTTTCAAAGAGGATGTATTAGCCATGAGAAACTTTATTATTTTAATCCTATCCTTCTAAAAAATTTCGTCCAAGTGAATTTTAAGTTCCTTAAAGGTTTGTGATACTGCACAATCATCGCTTTTGTAAATAGCAGCCTGTTTATATTCACCCTTTTCTAAGGTATATACCTCAACTGTTTTAAGTTCTGGATTTACCATCCAATATTCATTTATGCCAAATTCCATATAAATACTGTATTTCCTTATACTGTCATGGGTTTGATTAGAAGTGGAAGTTATTTCAATAACTAGGGCTGGTACACCCTCATATGCGTTTTCCTTTAATCCCGATTTATCAGTAATTACTATTAAATCAGGTTGAACTTTTACTTTAGCAGTTTTTTCTTCATTTTTTAACCAGACATCCAGTGGGGAGATGAATATCTCACAAGATTTGCCTCTGAAGTAGTTTCGGAATTCTGCAGCAATGTTTAATAAAACCTGTTGATGTTTTACTGACGGAGATTCAAGGTAAACTACTTCATCATCAAAATACTCTAATCTATGTTCGTTTTCTTTATCCATCTGCAAAAACTCTTCAAAGTCTACCATTTTTGTTTTAGGCATATCTTAATCTCCTTTCAAATACCCATTTTACGATATTCTATGTAGATATAATACCATATTTCTTTGCTAATATAGTGAATTGTAATAATGAAAAATTGTATTTTATCACTGGACCCTTGTCATCCTCCTTTTGGTCCGATACAATAGGTCAAAAGGTTGGTGATGATTAATGAAGGCACTGAGGTGTAACAGTGCTTATGCATTTAGTGAAGATGAAGTTTTTCAAAGTAATAAGTATAATTTAGGTGTAACGGTTGTTCAAAATATTATATATGCGTATTCATTGTTAGATTTGTGGATAATACAACGGACAGGGAAGAAACGATACCTTCTTTATCATCAAAATAAAAAATTTGGGAATAAAAATTATCATTTCCAACAGGAATTTACCAACCTTGATGATGTATTTCAATACATTCATAGGCATGATAAGTATGTCCTGAAATCAAAGTGGAGTTTGCCTCAACAACCTGAAGATGCGTATAGAAAGGCTAGAAGTATAAATGACCAAGATAAAAATCTCAGTTAATGAATATGATTTAGAATTGAGCCTGTAAAATATAGAGGTACAATTCTATATTCCACAGGCTCATTTTTATGTAAAATTAAATCAAACCATATCAGCAACATTTTACTCATTGCTTTGCTCAGGTTCCAGTTTTTTGATACACCCATACAGCATTTTGATAATTTCAATTAGTCTTGATTCTAGGACATTATATTCCTCTTTTGTAATATATTCATTCATCAGGGCTATGGCGAGGAAATTGCGGGTTTCCCCTGCGCTGCCGAGGGCAAGATTATAATGGTAATATTCACGGCTCTTATATAGTTGTGTGTTGCCCTCGGCTATATTGGCGCCGATGCTTGTACATGCTCTAAGAAGTTGGGATACAATTATATGGGTTTCAAATTTAGGGAATTTCTTAGTAATCTTGTATATTTCACTTGTTAATTCAGTTGCTTTCTGCCATACTTTCAGGCTTTTGAAATCTTTTATGTATAAATTTTGGCTCATAAAAAATCATCCTTTCAAAAAATTTTTCACAGTATAAGGATTACCAGTAAATAAATCAAATTTTAATAAGATATTTTTGTAAAAATCCTTGAAAGGTGAAAGGGTTAAGGGGCTATATAATACATTATTAATCCTTAGTCCATGTACCTCGTGCCCAATACCCTAAACTAGTTTTTGTCGCTTAAAAATCTATTTAAGCATTGTAATATCAAGGATTTGGGCAAATTTACTAAATACATATATAATATAGAGAAAGGTAAAGTGGAAAGGGAAAAAGGATTTAGAATATAAGGGTAAACAAAAATACTTGACTTTGTATTAGATGATTTACTATAAAAAAATTGTCCTTAATAATAAGGTATTTTAAATAAATTAACATTATATACCTCCGTTAAAATAAATTCCTACGCTTACCTTATTAACAGGTAAGCAATTTTTTTATTGTAGAAATACTTGAAATTATAAAAAGTGATTTATTAAAAGAACTATAACGAACTAAACCACAAGATTGGAGGAATTGTTATGAGCAATAGGATTTTATTAGGTCTTGATAATGGTAACAAATGTACAAAAACAAGCGAAGGTTATATTAGCGAGTCTGGTTTTACTAAATTTGACTATGAACCAATCTCAACTAATAATTTGTTAGTTTATGAAGGTAAATTTTATAGTATAGGCAGCAATAGACTGTGTGTTCAAATGGACAAAACAGTCAACCAAGATGCTTTCATCTTGTCTTTACCAGCAATAGCAGATGCAATAGATAGTGCAGGAGTAGAAGGAGATGTGGATGTAATCATTGGAGTTGGGCTCCCGATAGTCAATTATGGAATTTTTAAGAAAAAGTTTCGAGAATACTTTTTAAGGCAGAACATAGAATTTAATTTTAATAAAAAAGATTATAAAGTAGATATTGTTAATTGCAAAGTATATCCTCAAGGGTATGCTTCACTTATTACGGTATTTAATAACTATAGGAATATCCTATGCAACATAATAGACATTGGTGGCTATACTGTTGATATTTTTAGAGTTGAGAACGGTATGATTGATAGTAAATCATGTTACTCACTTCCTGATGGAATCATTACGTTAATTGCAAATGTTCAACAGGAACTATTAAAAATGAACATCAGGCTTACTGAAGGCCAGGTACAGGATATAATAGCAGGCAAAGAACCAGTCATTTTTGAAGCGGATGTTAAAGAAATAGTTGAAGCCATAGCAAAAGAGTACACAGAAAATTTATTATCGAAAATCCAAGAGTATGGGTTTGAATTTCGCAACGCTACTGTTTTTACTGGCGGGGGAAGTATGCTGCTAAAGAGATATATCGAAGAATCCAGCAGAGTAAAATATGCGGATTTTCTTGACCAGTTTGCCAACGCACGTGGTTATAAGATTCTACTTGAGCAAGAACTAAGAAGGTGATTTTATGGCAACAAAACGGATAAACCTCTCTTTTTCCATAGATAGAGAGGATGATGCTAAGGTATATAGCATTCTTTCTGCACAAAAATATAAAACAGATTATGTCATAAAGGCAGTATTAAGTTTCATGGAGAAAGGGAATAAGACTCTTGATAAGGAAAAAATAAAAGAGGCTGTAAAGGAAGCCCTTCGTGAATATGGCATAGACAGCAAGGATTTAAATAAAATAGAAAACAATGAAGAGAAACTTCCAAGAGAGATTTTCGATATGTTTAATAGCCTGTAAAAAGCAAAGAAGAAATTAAAAGTGAATTTGATATTTAAGATGTTTAATATGGAACGGCAGATTTTTCAACTGCCGTTTTTTCATATTCTCAAAAAAACTATTTATAAAATAAGGTTAAAATTAGCAATTTTAAAACTTAGATATGTTATAATTATTTTAATATTAATTATTGTAAACAGGGGAGATAAGTATGTTGAAAAAACTCTTTAGCATGTTTAGCAAAAATAAAGAAAAGAATTCTCTACAGGGGTGTAAAGACGAATCTGCAGAAGAAGTTAGTGCAGTGTCAGGACAGAAAGTTGACACAGTTCCAGAAAAAGTAGACGATGAAGTTTTTACTGTTGACTTTGTAAGTATCAGAGAAAGCGGCGAAACTATAAAAAAAGCAGAAGTTATTTTCCCTGCTAACAACCAATACATAATAATAAATGGAGAAAAAATATATTTTGATGCATATTATGTTCGGGATGAAGGCATGAGTAGTGATAATCTATATCATAGAATAGCAACCCCAGATTTCAAGTTTTGGATTCTACCGAAGGATTATAAACGGTTTATGTCTATAGCAAATTATCGCCATGATATGCTTATCAAAAATAGAAAGAAACGTGACGAATTTATTAAGGCTGATATCAATACTTCTTTTGAATACGACCCTATAGATGAAGACATATACAAGTGTTTTATTGCAAATAAAACTGGAATGTGTGATGCTATAGGTACGTGGGAGCAATTTAGTAAAGTGGAAGAACAAATAGCAAAGATATGTGAAAAAAACAACGGGAAATATTTTAAGACACAGGCTAAGGCTGCTAAATTTGCTATTATATTTGATTATGCAAGAAGGACATATTCCAATGTAACTAGCCTGAGGGAAAAGGGATATAAAGTAACAACATTTGAAGCAGCACTTGAGTTTTTCGGACTCTCATATATGTGGAATATAAAAAATATTAAGAAGATGGAAAATGAACATAAGAAATTTATGAAAGAAAGGTATGGAAATTAAAAGTGTTTTTAGGAACTGGAAGAAAACGATAGGAACTATGAGGAACTAAGGTTTACAAATAATACGGTATATGATATCCTTAAATACAGGTGTTCTAGGAGTAGTTAATAAGCGGGTAAAATAGAGGAAGTTATTGCTTTAATGCAATTTATTTCCTCTATTTTATTTTATAAAGTGTCTTTATTTTAAAAGGATAATATTATTACATTTCTGGTATTTAGAAGGGTAAAAGTGGCATTTAGAATCGTTACTCTTATATAGAAAACTAATAAGAATGAATTCTTAGAAATCAACCTTTTTGCATGAGAAACGGAGCAAATCAGTAGGTTTTCAATAGGCAAAAGGAGTTAGAAACGGTTCTAAGGGATAAAGGGTAAAAAAGTGATTCTAAAATTGAAAAAGGCAGGTGTAGGGGGATTATAGGTTAAAGGGGATAGGGGTCTTGGAATTAAAAACTGCATAATATGATAGTAACTAATAAAGGTATTAAATTTTCTTACTCATTATCTTATTAATAATCTATAGAAAAAGGCTTCCCAGCAAGAAAACTGGGAAGCCTTGAAAGATAATTAGTTAGTTAGCCATTTATCAAGGTAGTCAATCATTTGGTTTATGTTGGGGTATTTTTCTTTAAACTGTTCAGGAGTCAATTCTGGTATTTTTTCAGAAAGTTTATTTATTAAATCTTTTAATTCGCCCAGCAAGTCTTTTTCACTGTCGCAGTTGTATTCATAGACGGTTACTAGAATATCAAAGCAATAGTCCAAATTTTGATACGGAACAGAATCTTTACCAAAAGTCTTATCAACAGTTTCCAGTAAATTGGCGACTTCTAATTTTAGATGCTTATTCTTCATAAAGCACCATCTCCTTTCCAAAGTTTTATGGCATTATAGTAAAGGATAAATATAAGAGTCAACTATTTTTTTCATAAATTTAGTTCTAAAATGGTATATCTTCAGGCTCAATAATGATAGGATTTAAATTTTCGTCTATTAAAACAGATGGTGTGTATTTTTCGGGATAAAGGTATTCATCAAGATTAAATGGGATGCCGCTTATTATCTTACCCACCATGCTAATAATCTGTTCTTTTGTACATTTCTCATCAATTTCTTTAATTGTATCTATATCAAATTTCTGCTTAAGACGGTACAACTGGGCATCTGAAATGTTCATAAAATAGTATTCGGTTTTTTGTGATGTATCCGTTTTACATAACTCTACTTCATTACGAGAAGGAGGAGTTATATGGGTTGTGCTGGCTGGCTCAAAAACATTATCTTTTGTATTGTCATTAGAGTTGTTTGTTTTAAGTTCAAGGATAGATGTAATATTTTTTATCTGTTTCAGTTCTTTAATATCAATGCCGTTTTGCTGGCTTAATTTTTTAAGGAGATTAAACTTTGCAATTTCTTCTTCTATGTCCCTGGGGTCAATAGAAAATACTTCAGCATCAGTGTAATATCCAGAGTTCAAAAGAATATTTAGATGTTCTTCTGAGGCAGGCGAGAAAGCATAAGCGTTCTTTTCCCACAGGTCAATTAACATTTGCAGTTGGTTATCATCCTGGATTGCAACAGCGACATCCGTCAAATCCTTTCCTTGCCCGGGAAAGGTGCGGACAATTTTTATTTTTCTAAATCCACTGTTCCATAACTTATAGGCTATTTGGATGCTATTGCACTGCCCGATATTATTATAATCATTGTCAAAAAAGAGCAGTACTTCAATTTCACATCCAAAATAGTGTTTTAATAGATTTATCTGCTCATCAGTCAGGTTCGATTGACCAGGGGAAACTGCATTAATGTATCCTAAGGATATCAGTTTCATGCAGTCGGCGACCCCTTCAGTAATCCATAATTTAGTTACTTTATTGTTTTTAATTTCAAACAGATTAAACAAAAACTGTCCTATTGAAAAAGATTTTATACCATAATACTGATACCCATTACCTTTAGTTTTAAGTTCGCCATAATCAACAATATTTAAGTATTTTGCCTTTTGTTTACTTTTTTCTTCTTTTTTATGTGAGACAAGTCTGCAATGTAGTCCCGTTATTATACCTGATTTATGGTCTCTGAATGGGAATATTACTCTATCACTAAGTCCATAAAAATTAGGATGAGTGAGTTTGCTTTGGTTTTGTCTGTCAAAATACATAAGCCCATATTTTTCTATAATATCGCCAGAAATATAATACTTTTTATGCATGAAATCCTTCAATTTATCAATTGAACTAAACTGTTCTTTATTTAATAGGATTTCATGCAGCAATATACTGTTTTTCGCGTCTTCTATTGCTTGTGCATAAATATTAAGTTCAGTATCTTTGTTCGAAGATGGCTCAATTGAAAATTCATTTTTGCTAATCACAGAAGAATTATCTGATTTTCTCGTTACTTTATTAGCCGGTAAAGGAGATTCAATGGGTAATATGGAGATATCATAATAATCCTTAATGTTTAAACTTTTTGTTGCCTCATATCTTTTTATGACTTCCTGCTTTATTTTTTCTTTATAATCACTTATTGAGTTAAAGGTAAGATTTAAATGAGCAAAATGTATTGTAGCAAATATTTTTGCTTCATTGAGAGCATTTGAAGTAAATCCCTGCATCAGTGCAATAAACTTTAAGTAAGTTCCACTGGTTTTGCAGGCAAAGCATGTAAAACTTTTTTCGTTATCGTTAAAGATAAATTCTGTTTTATTGGAGGCTCCTTGGTGAAAAGGACAAACACATCGCCAGTGGCCGTACTGATAAGTTGCATTCAGATTAAAAAATTTAACTAAATTTTCTCCAGTTATATGAGGTGATATATAAGTATTTTCTATTTCATTTAGATAATTATACAGTTGTCCCATTTCGTATTTGATTTTGTTTTCTATAATTACATTTATATTCATTGCCATCATCCTTTCGTAGAAATTTATCATCTAATTATAAAATAACACATAAAAATCAAACGCCATTTGACGGTGTATTAAATGATGATGGCATTATATTTTGAAATAAATAAAAATCAAATTTTTAGACAAAAAACTTTTCATGAATTGTAACAAAAATTTAATAAAAAAAAGAGCCGTGAAAATTTGACAAAAAGTTTTTAGGCTTTATAATAACTTATGTAATGAAGTATTAAATATGTACTTCATTACGAGAAGGAGAGATTAACCAAATTCCTCCCTTTCGTAATGAAGTATAGGTTTTAAGTATTTTAATTAATACTTCATTACATAAATATAAGAAACCAAGAAACTTGAAATTATGAGAAATCCCTTCCTATAATGCTTGAAACCAGCATTAAGGAGGGATTTTATTTATGAGCATACAGGTACTAAAGGTATCGGGTGCCAGCAATGTTCATGCAGTTTCAGAGGCTATAATTAAAAATGTTGTAAGTGATTCTATTGTTCATGTTGATTGCATAGGAATTAAAGCAGCATATACTACAATAAAAGCGCTTATTTATACAACTGATTTTCTTGTTAAAAATGGCTATAAAATCAATTTGAGGCCATATTATGTACCAGTAAATACATCAGAGGATATGCAGCCAGTTTCAAAGACAGCCATTCGATGGACATTAGTTGCGAAAAAGAAATAAAATTAATTCTTGAATAACCAACCAGAATATGGTAAACTAATAACAATAAACAGCCGAAGGGGCATACCTCTCTTATGCTGCAATAAGTATAGAGAGGTGTGTTTTTTTTATGCGCAAAAAACAAATATTGTTTACTTTATGAAGATATCTATATAAATGCTATCTTTTTATTTTATACTTTTGATATCGCGGGAGAATATTTTACTATGAGGAAGTTTAAATTTGAAAATGATGAGAAGTTGGTTTGCATATTGATAAACCGACAAGGCAGAGTCTGCTACAGTAATATCAGTAAAGATGCTGTTGGAAAGTGGCTGGAAGATTTCCGTATTATAGACTATCTACCTATTGATGATACTGTTAGTTTTAATGTTGGGTACTGCACTATAACTGCTGATAAGATTGTTTTAAACGAAGAAAAATACTATTTGATTCTTATTCAATCGCATGGGTACATATACAGATATGCTTACAGGGACTCAGTTACAGGCTTGTATAACAGAAACTTCTGGGAACATTTGATATCGGGTGTGCTACAGTATCCTATGCCTCCCAAATTTACTTTAATTGTAATTGATATAGATAATCTAAAAAGTATTAACGACAATAAGGGGCATTTGACAGGGGATAAGGCTATACGTATTGTTGGACAAGCCATCAGAGAAAGTATACGGAAGCGGGACCTTGGAGTCAGATATGGGGGTGATGAATTTTTTATACTACTTGCAAATACCAAAAAAATTGTGGCAGATAAGGTAATAAACAGGATTAGGGAAAACATTAGTAAAAAGGAGAAGAAAGAAAATATAAATATAGAAATAAGTGCAGGGGCAGCATGCTATGATTGCGTTTATGATATGGGGGACATTATAAAGATGGCAGATAGAAATTTATACAAAGAGAAACAAATGAAAAAAACTAAAGAAAAACAGAACAGTGATAAGTTGAAGCATTTGCTTATGGAAATAGAAAAATTAAGAGATGAGTTGAATAAGAAAGTTTCCAAAGAGAGCCAAGGAATAAATAATGAAGAGACATTGAAAGTAAGTGAGAAACTGGATGAACTTATTACAAAGTACTTAAAGGACGAAAAACAGTGCTAAGAAAGGATAAAGTTTATAAGGGTTATGGAATAGAGGTTAAGGTGTAGGAGAGAATCCTACACTTTTTATTTTATAAACTTTTTTCAATATAACCGACTTTTTGATTATTAGAATAGTAGCACAATTAACTTTTCCTTGAGCCTTTAACCTGATTCTGATAGAATACAAGCAGACAATGATGTTAATAATTTTGGTATGGAAAATATTGCTGTATTCTTATAAGTACATAAACGAGGGAGGAAAGTTCATATGGCAGAGTATGTGTTTAGGAATGTGACTCAGGTAGGTGAAAAGGAATACCAGACAGTAATTGATGGACAGGAATTAGCAGAGATGTGGAGGGATGGGATAATAACATATAACCCAGAAATCCAGAGAGGAACAAAGGTAAAAAGGGGAAAGGACAACACGGAAACTGAAGTCGCTGTGTACAGCAAAGCGAATGTAAAAAAGATTTACGAATCTATGTTAAGTGGGCAGTATTTTACCGATATGATTACTTTAAATATTCTTGAGGATGGAAGTGAAAAGGTCGAACTTGACGATGCGGGAAACCTTACTGTAGACGGTGAAATAAACATTGCGGATGGACAGCACAGAATCAGGGCTTTGGCCATGATTCTCGAAGGAAATGAAAAAGGGGATTTATCCGTTGATTTAACTGATTTAAAATTCCCAATTAAAATAACTAATTACGATGTTCAAACTGCACAACAGCAATTCCACCAGTTTTCTCTTGGGCTCAAAATCAGTTCAAGCCGTGCGGAATATTTTAATCAAACCGGCCTTGCAAACATTATAGTTAGAGAACTTATGAAAAACAGCGACCTGGCTGGTAGAGTGGAAGTAGTGAGAAATTCAATTCCCAAAAAAGATGAGAGGCATATTGTTACTTTTGCCACTCTTGTAAATGCTATAGATTTAGTTTATAAGGATTTGGAAACAAGGGTTCAGGCAATGGAACTTGCAAAATATCTGTCAGAATTTTTTAATGAACTAATAAACCTCATTCCCGAGTTGCACAATTACGAAAAGAGAGCACAAAGTAAAGAAACATCGTTAATAGGGGAAAATTTCATGTTTTACGGATACGTAGCCATAAGCAAGGTGTTACGGGATAAGGAGAATTGGAAAGAGTATCTACCACTAATTAATAAACTCGACCTGCTAAAATCTTCTAAAGTATGGTATGCTGAAATAATTAAGGGAGGAAAGGAAAGAGGATATTCTATTATTAATACAAGTGAGAGCAGGCAAAAGTTTATAAACAAGATAGAAAGAATGTTCAAAAAACTATTAAGCGAAAAGACTGAATAATATACATTTTTTAACCAGGCTGACGGGTAGTTGGAGTATGCTAATCTGTTAGCCTTTTTGATTGTTAATGGAAAGGGCTGCAGAATTAATTATAAAGTTGTTATTTAGTACATAATTATATTTTTGTCGCATTATAATTCATTAAACCTCTTAATCCATAAGCCTTTACTCTAACTCAATAATATACATATTTGTGGGTTAAGGGATTAAGAATAAAAGATACGAGATTGAGGTAAAAGTATAGAGCACAAAATATACTTGGCATAGAGAGATAATTATATATAAAATGCATCGGTCAAGTAAAGGTTTTATCATTATTATCTCCTTTATTAAACTGTAAACTGTCTACTAATAGTAGGCAGTTTTTTTCATTTAGTGAATAAAATTATTATCATGTTAAAAATTACCATAATAATGAAAAATTATATGAAAAATAAGATTTATTTTTTATGTGTTATGTATATAAGTAAGAGAGATAAAAAAGGATTAAGGAGCAGTGGAAGAGAGTATAGAAGTATGTGAACATAAGTAAAAAATTCCCAAAAAAATGGTGTTAAACTATAAGTAGAGGATAAATTTGAGAAGGTGATTTCTATGAAAAGTAATATAAGAAGTCCAAATAAAAGAAAAACAGAAGACGACATTTGGAAAAATGCTCCTTTTGCAACAAAGTAAATTATTACAAAACTTACCACAAAATTATATTAAACAATAAAGCATAAAATAATAGGTTAAGAACAGGAGGAAATCAAATGAAGAAACAAATTAAAATTCATATTCCATATTTAATAAAAGAAATTTTCGAAAAGGTAGTTCGTATGGATAGTTTTGGTAATTATGTCTACGAAACGACATTGATATTTTACTGGAATGAGTTAGATTGCTTTGCAAAAAAGTTAGATTTCACCACTGCAGAAGAAAGTGATTCAATTAATGGTGAAATAATTGGACAAATCTCTATTTCAACAGATGGAGATAGTGCATGGAACCATATTGCTGCAAAAGAGTGGTTGAGGAAAGATATTGAGGATGAACTTTATAAAATGCTAATAAATCAAGGATATGAGCCTATTTTTATAAATCATGTTCAAGTATTTGGCTATAATGCTGATGAATGTAAGTGTACGTATTCTGCAATAATTTC
The DNA here is from genome assembly GCF_000237085.1 of Acetivibrio clariflavus DSM 19732. Lineage (GTDB taxonomy): Bacteria > Bacillota > Clostridia > Acetivibrionales > Acetivibrionaceae > Acetivibrio > Acetivibrio clariflavus. The sequence continues at coordinate 252,595 of NC_016627.1, forward strand.
TGATGAAACTGAAGTAAATGAATTTTTACACTATTACGATGAAAGTTATAAATACATTGCTAATTTTGATAATATCTATATTCTGACAGAACAAGAGGCAAAAATGTATGAGGGGTCAATAATACAAGGTTAAAGTTTTAATTAAGGACTGTATAAATAAATCAAAAGATTACCTTAGTCGTGTATTTCTTAGTGCATACCTAAACAGGTATGCACTTAATTATATGGATAATTTTAGAGAAGATAAGAGGAATTACACTAAAAACTGTTGAATAAATAAGGTAAGGTATATGGTTTTAGGGGTTAAAGGAAGATGGTATGTTTACAATTTTATACTTAAGCCTGTACAATTTTTTAAAAAAAAAGTATAATTAAAATATCGAAAAAGTGGACCAGAAAGAAGGAAAAGTATGGTTGAAGAGTTAGAATATAAATCCACAATTAAATCAAGACCATTCCTTTTTAGAGAAATGAAAAAGGCTGCAGAACTTATAAATAAAGGGTTTAAAGAATTTGAGATAAAAGAAAAGGCAAAAAAAGATAATATATTTCAGGTAAACACAGAAACGCGCAGAAGTGAAATTGCGTCAATAGTGCTGCAGAGATTAAAGGCTATTGATGATTTTTTGATTGAAAAAATAGTAAACGGTGATATAGAAACGAGCAAGCAGATAGTTATCTACTCTATTATGAAGACTGACAGATTATTCTTTGAATTTATGTATGAGGTTTTTAGAGAAAAGATATTGCTTCGGGATTTTACATTGCAGGATAAGGATTTTAATCTATTTTTTAATAGAAAGAAGGAGCAAAGTGAACGAGTGGCCTCATGGGATGACTACACTTTCTATAAATTGAAACAGGTATATATTCGTATCCTATTTGAGGCTGGTTTTATAAAAGACCAAAAAAAGGATAGGGAAATTGTTAAACCAATTCTTGAAGAAGAAGTGGTTCAGCATCTTAAGGAGATTGGAGACATAAAATACCTTAATGCACTGATGGGAGAGATATAAGTGAAAACTATTTATCAAAGGCTTGATGAAATCATACAGCGGATTACGAAAGAATCATTTAGAGAAAATACAGGGCTTGGGAATGAAATAGGATACTATATATTCGATTATGAACCAAGGTATGAAATGCTTGTAAGAGAGCATGTACGTTTTCTTATACAGAAGATTAATGAAGGAGACTATGGTTTTCACATAAAGGAATTTGACTTGTATGAAATAATGCTGGAACTTCTTGAGACAAAAGGTTATCTTGAGAAGAACTTTAAGATGGAACAGGTAAAGGGTAGTGAATTTGTATTTAATGCTACTAAAAGAGCATTAAGGCTTACTGAGAAAGATGACCTCATTATTCAATATATAAGGGATAGGGTAGTAAAAGGAGACGTAGTATTTATAACTGGTGTGGGGAAGGTATGGCCGATTATACGCTCACATACGGTATTAAATAACCTTCATCAGGTTTTGGACGAAGTACCTGTAATTATGTTTTTTCCGGGAGTATATGATGGACTTGAACTGGTACTTTTTGAAGAAATTAAGGATGACAACTATTATAGAGCATTTAAGTTAGTGGATAGATATTAGAGAGAATTATGCTCATAAATGGGGGAGGATTAAACATGTTAATAAAAGATATGTTTAAAAAACCTATTGATAGAGATATCAAGGGTGTTATTAAGGTAGGACAGGACGATGACAGCAATGTACAGCAGGAACTTGAAGAATATGTTGTCACGAGGGAACTGGCAAAGCATTTTGACACTTTCTTTGAAGCATACAAAAAAGGAATAGTAGGTACTACTGACAAAATGGGAGTGTGGATTTCCGGTTTCTTTGGAAGCGGTAAATCCCATTTTCTTAAAATACTTTCCTATCTTCTTGAGAACAGAGAAGTTGAAGGAAAAAGAGCAATTGAATATTTCAACGACAAGATACAAGACAAGGTGGTTCTTGCTGATATGAAACTGGCCGGGGACACTTCAGCCGATGTAATCCTATTTAACATAGATTCCAAGAGTGATTCTGATTCAAAAGCCAACAAAGATGCCATAGTAAAAGTATTTAATAAAGTATTCAATGAAATGCAGGGTTTTTGTGGCTCTATGCCCTGGATAGCAGACTTGGAAAGACAGATGGTAATAGATGGGGTATATGAGGATTTTAAAAAGACCTTTAAAGATATATCAGGAAGGGAATGGGTAGATGCAAGGGAGGATTTCTACTATGAAGAAGATGCCATTGTAGAAGCCCTGTCTAAAAGTACCAAGATGAGTCCTGAGGCAGCAAGGAATTGGTATGCAAAAGCAGAAGAAAGTTATACTTTAAGCGTTGAAAAGTTTGCAAGACGAGTAAGAGAATACATAGAAAGAAAAGGCAAGAACCACCACGTTATTTTCCTCGTAGATGAAATAGGACAATATATCGGAGATAATTCTCAACTGATGCTGAATCTTCAAACCGTTGTAGAAGATTTGGGAACTGAATGCGGTGGCAAAGCCTGGGTTATTGTTACAAGCCAGCAGGATATTGATTCTGTTACAAGAGTAAAAGGCAATGATTTTTCCAAGATTCAGGGCAGGTTTAATACCCGCCTTAGCCTTTCCAGCGCCAATGTTGACGAAGTAATCAGAAAAAGAATACTTCTAAAAGATGATGTAGTAAAGGATACATTAAAACTCCTTTATGAGAATAAAAATTCCATACTTAAAAATCTTATTACTTTCTCAGCAGATACGCCGGAGAAAAAGGTATATAAGGATAGTGAGGATTTTGCAGAATGCTATCCTTTTATACCGTATCAATTCAATCTTCTTCAGCAAGTGCTGACTTCTATAAGGATACACGGGGCATCCGGTAAGCATCTGGCAGAAGGGGAGCGCTCCATGATTAGTTCCTTCCAGGAGTCTGCCATAAAATATATGAACAGTGAAGAAGGAACATTAATACCCTTTTCAGCCTTTTATGATACCATTGAAGCCTTCCTTGATTCCAATATCAGGACGGTTATTATTCATGCCCAGGAAAATGGCAATTTGAATGATTTTGACGTAGAATTGTTGAAAGTTCTCTTTATGATTAAATATGTTAAGGAGATACCTGCAAACATAGAAAATCTGGCTACTCTAATGGTATCTCATATAGACGAGGATAAGATAGACCTCAAAAAGAAAATAGAAGAATCTCTAAAGAGGCTGGTAAAGGAAACCCTTGTCCAAAAAAATGGAGACCAATATATCTTCCTTACCCATGAAGAGCAGGATATTAATAGGGAAATAAAGAACATTAGTGTGGATTTGGGAGAGGTAATTCAAAAAATTTCCGAAATCGTCTTTGAGGAAATCTATCCAGATAAGAAATATAAATATTCTTCAAGGTACAACTTTAGTTTTAACCAGGTTGTAGACGATAGATTTTTCAGAGGCAATCAGGGAAATGATATTGGTCTTAAAATTATTACCCCCTATTATGATACTGGAGTAGAACTTACGGATAATGAACTAAAACTAATGACTATGAGGGAAAATAATTTAATTGTTAAACTTCCCAATGATACTACTTTCCTTGACGAAATGGAAGAAGTATTGAAAATTGAAACTTTCCTGCGTAGGAAAGGAGGAACTTCCCTTACTCAGAAGATTGAAGAAATCAAGGATAGAAAAAGAAGGGAACTTGTTGAGCGCAAGGAAAGGGTAAAATTCCTTTTGACGGAGGCCATCAAGAATGCGGACATGTATGCCAATTCCCAAAGGCTTGAGATTAAGTCAAAGCACCCTGTTGACAGGATAAATGATGGTTTCAAGGTGCTTATTGAAGGAATTTATACGAAACTTGGCTATATTACTCACTTTACTACTACCAAAGACTTATACGATATATTTGCAGATAATGAACAGATTACATTAAATGGTGTTGAAGCCCCAAATAAACTGGCTCTTGATGAAATGGCAGGTTATATTGAGAGAAATACAACAAGAAGTATTCCTGTAACCATGAAAACAATCCTTGGCATATATGGAAAAGCCCCTTATGGATGGCTTGAGGAGGATATTGAATGGCTGGTTGCCAAACTGTTTAAGGCACAGGAAATAAAACTGCAATTAAACAGCCAGTACCTTGATGTTCAGGATAGGGAGATTGTCAAATATCTTACCAAGAGGGATTATGCTGACAGGCTTCTTATTGAAAAGAGGATAAAGGTACCTGCACACCAGATTAGCAATGCGAGGGAACTATGCAAAGAACTGTTCAATATTACTGCTGTTCCATCTGACGAAGATGGACTTATGAGAAGATTTAAAGAACTAGCAAGGGATGAAATTGCAAAAATCAATGAATTGCTGGTTTATTACAAACAGTCCAAATATCCTGGACAGGATATTTTAGAGGAAGGAAAGAAAACATTAGAAAAGGTCTGCAAAATCAATGATGCAAAAGAATTTTATGATGAACTTCAAAGAGAGAAAGACATACTACTGGATTATGCCGATGATTCCGTAGATGTTAAAAGATTTTTTGACAGCAACCAGAAGGACTTCTTTGACAAGGCGGTTCACAAGATAAATGTATACAACAGCAACAAGACCTATGTATTGGATAAAGAAGTCATAGACCTGGTAGCACAAATGCAGAAAATTGTTGAAAGCCGTGAACCATATTCCGATATTCATAAATTGCCCGGCCTTATTGACAAGTTTGTGTCCAGGTTTACAGAACTGCTGGAAGAGGAGTGCAAACCTGTAAGACAGGTGATTGAGAGTGATTACAGCAAGGTTCTTGAGGAATTGGATAAGTACGAATTAAAACCTGTACTTTTTGACAGGTTCAAAGCCAGATTCGATGACCTCTTAAACAGGTTGGAGCGTGCCAACAACTTCTATGAAGCCATAGCAATGAAAGAGGAAAGTGACAGGCTTAAACTAAGGTGTTTTGATGAAATTGCTGAGGAACTTGCAAAAAGGAAGCCTGTTGAACCTCCAACAACACCTGAAGAACCGGACAAGCCAACAGTAAAAAACGACCCGCCGAGGAAGTATAAAAAGACAGTAAACATCAGTATTGCCAACATCCTGCATGGCGCAAAAAGTATTGAGAGTGAAGCGGACATAGAGGATGTTGTAAATGAAATAAGGAACAGGCTAAAAAGAGAGTTGAAAGACGACGTCATTATTAAACTTGTATGATGGAGGCATTGACATGGATAAAACAGCAATAAAAAATTTTGCAGTATGGGCGAGAAAAAAACTTATTGAAGATATAAAACAGAAGGCTTATGAGATAGGTATAACTGAGAAAGAAATAAAAGAGCCTGAAGTTTCTACATCAGATACAATAATAATAGGAGATAGGACCTTGAATAAGGCAGAAATGCAACAGAGAAAAAGTCTTGTGTCCCGGATAAGAGAAAAAGGATTTAACAATGTGATAGAGGAAGTGGCATATACTTGGTTTAACAGGTTTATTGCCCTGCGTTTCATGGAAGTCAATGAATATCTTCCTACAGGAGTCAGAGTGTTGTCATCCATTGAACCAGGCAAGAAGGAGCCGGATATTATTAAGGAAGCACTTAATATTGACCTTGATATAGACAGAGAACTAGTGTATAGATTGCAGGATGGCAATGATACTGAGACCCTCTACAGATATCTTCTTGTAAAGCAGTGCAATGCCTTAAAAGAAATCCTTCCGGGACTATTTGAAAAGATTGAGGATTACACTGAAATCCTTCTGCCTTCAAACCTCCTTGGAGAAGGTTCCGTTATAAGGCGGTTGGTAGATGACATACCTGAGGAGGATTTCAAAGACCAGGTGGAAATCATCGGTTGGATGTACCAGTATTATATTTCTGAGAAAAAAGATGAAGTATTTGAAGGTCTGAAAAAGAATATCAAGATAACCAAGGAAAATATTCCTGCTGCAACTCAATTGTTTACTCCTGACTGGATTGTTAAATATATGGTGGAAAACTCCCTAGGGAGACTATGGCTGGAAGGGCATCCTGATGAAGAATTGAAGAGCAAATGGAAGTATTACCTTGAGGAAGCGGAACAGGAACCTGAAGTTCAGAAACAGTTGGAAGAAATACGTGAAAAGTGCAGGGATATAAGACCAGAGGATATAAAAGTGTTGGACCCTGCTATGGGCAGCGGTCATATTTTAGTGTATGCCTTTGATGTGCTCTACGATATTTACAAGAGTGCGGGATATTCCGAAAGGGATATTCCAAGGCTTATTCTTGAGAACAACCTGTATGGACTGGATATAGACGACAGGGCGGCTCAACTTGCCTATTTTGCAGTTATGATGAAGGCAAGGAGCAAGAGCAGGAGGATATTCAGGGAAAAGGTAAATGTTAATGTATGTGCTATACAGGAAAGCAATGGCTTCTCTAGAGAGGCTATCGATTATCTTGTAAATTCTGAGGAAACCGAGATAGAGAAGCGGGTGCATAGGGAGGATGTAGAGTATCTTATTAATGTTTTCCATGATGCTAAGGAGTATGGCTCTATCCTTGAAGTAAAGCCTATTGATTTCGATGCTATTGAGAGAAGATTAGAAGAGATAAGGAATGGGGGAACCCAGGATTTATTTGAGTTTCAGTACAGGAATATAATACTTGAGAAGATACCGGCTTTGGTTAAGCAGGCAAGGATTATGAGTCAGAAGTATGACGTGGTGTGCACTAATCCGCCGTATATGGGAAGAAAAGGGATGGTAAGTAAACTAACAGCCTATTTAGATATAAATTATAAAGATTCTAAGAGTGACTTGTTTGCTGTTTTTATTGAAATATCCAGGAAATATACTAAATTGCTTGGTTATATATCAATGATTTGCCAACATTCATGGATGTTTTTATCAAGTTACGAGAATATTAGAAAGCAAATTATTAATAATTGTGCAATAGTATCGATGGTACATTTGGGTTCTAAAGCATTCGAAGAAATAAGTGGTGAAGTAGTTCAATCTACTACATTTGTTATAAGAAACTATGCAGTAGATTCTAAATCCGTATTTATTAGACTAGTAAATTTTAAAGATGCACTTGAAAAAGAAAGTAGATATTTAAATTCAATACAAAACCCTAAAATTTCTTATAGGTATGAAAATATAAAACAAAAAGATTTTAATAAAATTCCAGGTAATCCTATTGCATATTGGGCAAGCAATAAGGTTTTAAGCATTTTTGAAAACTATCCGCTTCTAAATTCTATAGGTGTTACAAGACAGGGTTTAGCAACTGGAAACAATGAAAAGTTTCTTAGGTTATGGTACGAAGTAAAAATGGAAAATATTTATTTTTACGCTAACGATAAAGATGAAGCAATCGCTTCAAAAAGAAAATGGTTTCCATGTAATAAAGGTGGAAGCAATAGAAAATGGTTTGGCAATAATTTATATGTTATTAATTGGGAAAATAATGGTTTAGATATAAAATCTTTTAATGGTTCGGTTATTAGGAATGAAAGTTATTACTTTCAAAGTGGAATTACTTGGTCTTCGCTTAGCACATCATTTTTAGCAATGAGATATTGTCCAAGGGGATTTATTTTTGAATCAAAAGGCTCAATGCTTTTTTTAAATGATATTAAATATATTTTAACAATTTTAGGATTATTAAACACGAAAGTTATTAATCACTTTATTGGAATGATTTCACCTACAATGGATTATCATGAGGGACCAATAGGTAGAATACCGGTTTATTACAAAATAATAGAAAGTGTAGAGAAATTAGTAGATGAAAATATTTTCCTTTCATCTACTGATTGGAATTCATTTGAAATTTCCTGGGATTTTCAAAATCACCCGTTATTCACCTACAAGGAAAACAGCACAACATTAGCACAAGCCTTCGATAATTGGGTATCCTTTTCGGAAAAACGGTTTAACCAGTTAAAATCCAACGAAGAAGAACTTAACCGCATATTCATTGAAATATATGGCTTGCAGGATGAACTTACACCTGATGTTGAAGATAAAGATGTGACAGTGCATAGGATTTATAATACTAAAGATGATATTCCGGAAAGTATGAAAGGTAGCAACTATGTACTAACAAGAGAAGATGTAATTAAGTCCTTTATCTCCTATGCTGTAGGCTGTATGTTTGGGCGATACTCAATTGACTCAGAAGGCCTTATTTACGCCGGTGGAGATTTTAAGGATAGGTGGAAGTATGAAGACGGGCAGTGGAAAGTAAGAAAGATAGTAAGAGATGAAGAAGGCAAAGTAGTTGAGGATACATGGGTAGACGCTACTTTTGTACCTGACATGGATAATGTCCTACCTATTACCAATGACGAATACTTTGAGGATGACATTGTCAGCAGGTTTATTGAGTTCCTCAAGGTTACATTTGGTGAGGATACTTTGGAAGAGAACCTCGATTACATTGCCGATACATTGGGAAGAAAGTCCTCTGAAACAGCAAGGCAGGCTATAAGAAGATATTTCCTCAAGGATTTTTACAAGGACCATGTACAGGTGTACCAGAAAAGACCTATCTACTGGCTCTTTGATTCTGGCAAGCAGGACGGTTTTAAAGCACTTATCTATATGCACCGATATGATGAGTTTACGGTGGCAAGGGTAAGAACCGACTACCTGCACAAATTGCAAAAATCCTACGAAGCGGAAATTAAGAGGCTGGATATTATTATCGATTCAAATGTTTCTCAAAGGGAGAAAGCCAATGCAAGAAAGAAAAAAGAAAAAATATTAAAACAGATGGAAGAGTGCTTGCAGTATGACCAGGTAATTGCTCATGTTGCAAACCAGAGGATAAAGATAGACTTGGACGATGGGGTAAAAGTAAACTATGCTAAGTTCCAGGGCATTGAAATACCGCAAGGTGAAGGGAAAAAACCGTTGAAAGCGGACTTGCTGGCAAAAATTTAGGGGAAAGAGTAGGTGTGCTATGGACCTAAAACAAATAAAAACATTGCTTGAAGACACATTTAATAAAGAATTAAGCGAAGGCGAAAAACGTCATATTGTTTTTTGGTATGACGATAACGGAGAATTCAAAGAAGATATAGATGAACTAAATCTTGAAAATGCCAAGATACTTAAATTAAACAATAATAATAATTTTTTTGTAAAATATCAATTGGAAAAAGCAGATACTGAATCCAATTATCTTATTTATGCACCTTTTGGAAAACCAAGTCCTAGAGAGAACTACTTACTGGATATATTAAAATACAGTATGGAATTTTCTACTGACAAGGCTACTGTCATCATGAGGGACTTAAATATTTCAGATGATAGTTTAAAAAGTACATTCAGGAAGTATATAAAATTCTTTAATAACAAGGACAGATATAGAATTTTCAAAGGGTATGAAATAGAAAGGTACACGGAAGAAATAGTAGATATGTCTGTGCTATCAGCATTATGCAGACTGCCTTATCCAGATTTTGACGAAGTTTTAAGGGTGCTTTTGATGGAAGAAGATTTGGAGAATAATAAGCACCTGGAGGCTATCGAGAAGTTTGGAAGATTAGATGTACTGTGGAAACTTGTTGATAAATATTATGGGTATAGTGATAATGAGCCTACTCTTGAGAAACTGGCTATATTCATGCTGGTTACAAATGTAGCATATTGCCTTAGCGGTGAATTGCCTGATACATGGAGAAAGTATGTTTCTTCAAGAAAGACTGACTGTGTAGTATTTTTGAGCAACTTCATGAACCACTCCCTTTACTCTGCTGCTTATGACAGGTTAGCAAACAGCATTGAAGGAAAACTGAAAGTACATGAATATATCGATAATTGGGAAATGGAGGACTATATCAACTGTGACATATTCAAAGCCTTTGATGAAGCAATTATAAGGAAACTTAAAGAGCAACTGCTATCTGATATAGGTGAGTTTGAAAGGTACAGGGATATTATCCAGGCCAGGAGGACCAAACACTGGTATATCTTTTTTAAATCGGAATATGAGTGTATCTACTGGGCAATAGAGTTATTTGACTGCTGGAAGGACGTTAGCCAGAATATACGGCAGTATACCCCTTTGGAGTTTGCTAAAAGATATGCGGAGCAATATTATAAACTGGATACTGCCTACAGAAAATTCTATACTTCTTTCGATAGACTGCAAAACAAGGAACTGCTGATGGAATTAAGAGATAAGGTTGAAAATACCTATGTTAACGGTTATCTCAATACACTCTCCATTAAGTGGTCCGACAGTCTGGAAACTTTAAACGGGAATTGGACAATTCCCGGTATGATTATGCAGAAAGACTTTTATAATGCGTACATAAAACCATTTAAAAATCGTAAAGAGAGGGTATTTGTCATTATTTCAGATGCGCTTAGATATGAGGTAGCCAGAGAGTTTTGTGATATGCTCAATAAAGAAAGGAAAGGTTCTACTGAGATTGTATATATGCAAGGCTGTATACCATCCAGCACTCGCCTGGGCATGGCATCCCTTTTACCTCATAAATCTATAACAATAGATGAGGATTATAAGGTATATGTAGACGGCATATCTTCAGAAGGAACGGATAACAGGAATAAAATTTTGAATAATTACAGCCAGGAATCAATAGCAGTACAGTTCACGGATGTTATTGATATGAAGCGGGATGATATGCGTAAAATCTTTGGCGGAAAAGAATTGATATATATATATCATAATACTATTGATGCCAGAGGGGACAATAACAAAACCGAAAGAGAGGTTTTTGATGCGGTAGAAGAAACATTTAAAGAATTAATGCTGTTAATAAATAATCTTGTAAATAATGTTACAGCAACAAATATCATTATTACTGCCGACCACGGATTTATATATAAACGTGGAAACCTTATGGAAAGCGATAAAATATCAAAAGGTTCTATTGAAGATGCTTATGAAAACAGACGTTTTGTATTAAGTACAAATGCTTTAGAATTGGATGGCACTTTAACCTTTGATATGGAGTATTTGCTTGGACCTGATACCAGCCTTAAATATATTTCTCCAAGGGGAGTAAACAGATTTAAAGTGCAGGGTACAGGAGCCAACTATGTACATGGCGGCACATCCTTGCAGGAGATTCTTATTCCTGTAATTAAGTTTAAAAATGATAGAAGTAAGGATAGTAAAAACGAAGTGACAAAAGTTGATGTAAAACTTACAAGTATAACCAGAAAAATAACCAACACCATATCTTATTTGGAGTTCTTCCAGACTGAGAAGATAGAGGATAAGCGTGTTCCATTGAGGCTTAAAGTATATTTTGTAGATGAAGAAAATAATCGGATATCAAATGAGAATATAATTATTGCTGACAGCAAGTCGGAAACTTATGAGGAAAGAAGTTTCAGGGAAAAGTTTGTATTGAAGAACAGAAAATATGATAAAACGAAGAAATATTATCTTATTATGGAAGATGAAGAGGAAACAGTAGAAAAGATATATGATAAAATACCGTTTATTATCGATATAGCAATATCCAATGATGACTTTGGGTTTTAACAAATGGTTGAAAGGAGGCCAATATGAAGAAGTATATTAAGAGGTTATTGGGAATAGATGAAATTCTGAAGAATATTGAAGAAATCAAGTCAGAAATTAAAAACCAACCAGAAGAGGAACAGGAACTAAAAAATTCATTACAGTTTGTAAATCCAATTGATAATAAACCATTTTTACATGTAGAGTCATTAATTGATAGTCCAAACAAGTACGAAACAAAAAGTTTAAGACCAATTGGTAGTTCTGAGAAGATTATGAGTCTCATGCAATATCTTCCTATAGTACAAACTGCAAAACAATCAGAGATGCTAAAGGGTGCTTATAAAGTAGTTTTTCCTGAAGGGGCAGTAGGAGAGTTAATGAGATATAAGAATGGAATGCTAGGTACTCCTTTAGTTAATAATGGCAAAATCGGAAATACTCATGCTGGTTTGGTTGAATTGCAGAATTTGTCGTTAACACCTGTAATGGTATTTACAGTAATATCCGCAATTACGGGTCAGTATTTTATGGCTAGAATAGATAAGTCTTTAGAAAGTATATCAAAGGATGTAAGAGAAATAATATCGATGTTTTTAGATGATAAAAAAGCGAAAAACAAGGCGATATTTGGTTTCTATACCTATATCAGAAATAATCTCAATATTATAATAAATAATTCTGATTTGAGAATTGCTACATTGACTAATTTGCAGTCTTATTTAGTAGAACTAAAACAAAATCTACTATTTTATGAAAGTACAATAAAAAGAAAGAATGCAGAATTAGACAGTATTATCAGCAATAATAGAACTACAGGTAAAAGAGTTAATGAGGTGCAAAAAGTTGAGATTGAGGTATCAGAATTGCTTGTTCAACAGCATATATGTTTTGAATTATTGTTAATAGGCAAGATGTATGAGATGCAGTTAGCCCAGATTTATGATGATGAATACTGCAATAACTTAATAGAAGATTTAAACATTCACTTTATAGATTCAGTTACGTTTAATAGAGATATTATTAATAAATATTCAGGGGTATTAGAACAAATTGAACGTAAAGCAATTATTAATAAAGATAAAGTATGGAATGAGAAAGGAGAATTTGATACTAACTTTGTAAAAAGGATGGAAGACTTTGAGAAGAGTGTAATAAATACAATTGATTCAGTAAGAAATCTAATATCCTTTAATAAGAGGGAGCAAGTATTTATCGTAAAAGATGAAGGATTGTATTACTTAGGAGAAGAAGTGTCTTAGGATTTATTAAAATATATTGTTCTACTATGTTAGGAATACAGAGTATAGTTAAGGGGTTGAAATAGTGGATGAATTAAGCAGGAAACTGAATCAATATTTTGCCGGCAGGGTTGTAAGAAAGGATTTAACAAAAAAGATAAAAGAAGGTGCAAATGTACCCGTATTTGTTCTTGAATATCTTTTGGGTATGTATTGTGCCACTGATGATGAAGATGGGATTAATGAGGGCGTTGAAACAGTAAAAAGAATTTTGGCTGAAAATTTTGTGCGCCCTGATGAAGCAGAGAAGGTAAAATCCAAGATTAGGGAGATAGGAAAATATACCGTTATTGATAAGGTTAGTGTAAAACTTAATGAAAAGAAGGACATCTATGAAGCCGAATTTTCAAATTTGGGAATAAAGGGAGTAGCCATATCACCTACATATGTAAAACAATATGAAAAACTCCTTTGTGGGGGAATATGGTGCATTATAAAAATGGATTATTACTATGATGAAGAGGCTAGAGGGACAAGCCCTTTTAATATTAGCAATTTGACCCCCATACAAATGCCTAATCTTGATATGGAAGAGATAATAAACGGCAGAAAATATTTCACAAAAGATGAATGGATAGACATTCTCTTAAGGTCCATAGGAATGGAACCTACAAGATTCGAAAATAATGTGAAGTGGCATCTTCTGGCTAGGATGATACCTTTAGTGGAGAATAACTACAATCTCTGCGAACTGGGGCCAAGGGGTACGGGCAAATCCCATGTTTATAAGGAGATTTCTCCAAACAGCATTTTGGTATCAGGTGGTCAGACGACGGTTGCAAACCTATTTTACAATATGGCTTCAAGGCAGATTGGCCTTGTTGGACTTTGGGATTGTGTGGCTTTTGACGAGGTAGCAGGAATTTCATTTAAAGATAAAGATGGAATTCAAATAATGAAAGATTACATGGCTTCGGGCTCCTTTGCCAGGGGGAAGGAAGAGAAGAATGCTTCTGCTTCTATGGTATTTGTTGGCAATATTAATCAGAGCGTGGATGTATTGTTAAAAACATCCCACCTCTTTGAACCGTTTCCTGAGGCAATGGCCAATGATACAGCATTCTTTGACAGGATGCATTATTACATACCTGGGTGGGAGATACCCAAAATGCGACCGGAGTTTTTTACAGATGAATACGGTTTTATTACTGATTACGTATCAGAGTTCATGAGGGAAATGAGAAAACGGTCCTTCTCTGATACACTGGATAAGTTCTTTAAACTGGGCAACAACTTAAACCAAAGAGATGTTATTGCAGTAAGAAAAACAGTTTCAGGACTTGTAAAACTCATATACCCTAACGGTGAGTTTGCAAGGGACGATATAGAAGAAATACTGCGTTATGCACTGGTAGGAAGAAGGCGTGTTAAAGAGCAGTTAAAGAAAATAGGGGGTATGGAGTTTTATGATGTTCATTTCTCATACATAGATAATGAAACAATGAGCGAGGAATTTGTTTCAGTTCCTGAGCAGGGCGGTGGCAAAATAATACCTGAAGGCATGGGTAAACCAGGTCATCTTTATACCATTGCCAGAGGGAAATCAGGTATGATAGGGGCTTATAAGATTGAAACCCAGGTTATATCAGGTACCGGTAAATTTGAAAGGACAGGTCTTGGTTCCGATAGAGAGGCAAAAGAAAGTATAGAGACAGCCTTCAGGTACTTCAGAGCAAACAGCAAAAATATAAGCGGAAGTATAAGTGTTACCACAAAGGATTATTTGATGCATGTACAGGATATACATGGAGTAGGGATGACTTCTGAACTTGCATTGGCAGCCTTTGTAGCACTATGTTCAGGGGCATTGGGTAAGCCTCCACAGAGCCAGTTGGTTGTTCTGGGTTCACTCAGCATAGGCGGTACAATAATAAAGGTTGAGGAATTAGCAAATGTGCTGCAGGTATGTTTTGATTCAGGTGCCAAGAGGGTGCTTCTTCCAATGGCATCTGCAGTGGATATTCCTACTGTTCCGCCTGAATTGTTTGCAAAGTTTCAGATTTCATTCTACCAGAGTCCAGAAGATGCGGTATTTAAGGCACTTGGGGTGGAGTAGTTTGAGTTTGTGCAAGGATAGGAGTATTTTTACTTATATATTAATGGAAAGTTTACCAAGAACTATCTGCCAGTATTATGTAAGGAGTGAAATAAGATGTTAATTCCGATAAGTATCGAAGAAAATAATATTGACACCAGTGATACTGAGATTAGCAATTCAACCTTTAAAGATTTAAAGTTAAAAGAAGAGCATATTGAAGAGTTTCTTAGGAAAAACATTGAGGTAATATTTGGCGAAGAAGAAAGTCTTTTAATAGTAGGGCAGCAAGTAAACAATAAGGAAAAAGGACGAAGTGATTTAACTGCAATCGATGAAAATGGCAATATTGTTCTTATAGAGATAAAAAGAGATGCTGATGACATAAAGGGTAGAAAAGAAGCATTTGAATTCCAGGCAATTAGATATGCAGCAAGTTATGCTAAGATAAAGTCACCAGATGTTTTAGTTAATAAAATATTCTCAAAATATATCGAAAAGCATAAAGAAGAGTTTGAATTGGGAGATTTAACACCTGCTGAGAAAGGGAAAAGAATAATAAACGATTTTCTAATAAGTAATAATTCTTTAAAAACATTCAACCAAAAGCAAAGAATAATATTAGTCGCATCATCATTTGATACTCAAACATTATCCGCTGTGGCTTGGCTAATATCAAATAATGTTGATATCAGTTGCTTTAGTATTATGCCATTAAAGATAAACAACCAAGTGTTTTTACAGGTTGATAGGATTCTTCCCCCTTCAAGTATAGAGGATTTTTATATAGATATTGAGGATAACAAAGAAGTTGAAGTGGGGAAAAACCAAACTGAAATTATCAGAACTAATCTTCCCAGGATGCCTAAATTGTTCGAATGGGGTCTGCTAAAAAAAGGAGATAAGTTGTATATAAGAAATCATGATAAGGAAGCATCAACGGCCGAAGTTATCGACCAAAGATTTGTTAACTACAAAGGCAATAAGATTACCTATAATCAATGGGGGCAGGATGTAACGGGATGGTCGTCAATATGTATCTATGAATGGGCAGTAAAGTTAGATTGTGATAAAACTTTAGATAGCCTAAGGCGTGAGAAACTTAGAGAGATTGATAACGAGGAGTAAATATAATATAGTATTAGGAAGTGTGTTTCATGGATAGATATGAAAGAATACTCGGAGGGCTTTTTGGGGTCGCTTGTGGTGATGCTCTGGGTGGAACGCTTGAGTTTATGTCAAAGGATGAGATTAAAAGAAAGTACGGATACTTAAAGGACATTATCGGTGGTGGCTGTTGGAGCCTTAAACCTGGGGAAGTGACAGACGATACAATGATGACAATTGCTGTTGCGCAAGGCATTCTGGATAACCCGGAGAATCCTATCGAAGATATTGGGAGACACTTTATTGAATGGTATGATAGTAAACCTAAAGATATCGGCAATATTATCCAAATTGCACTTAGCGAGTATAAACGAAGCAATGACTGGACGAAAACAGCCTACTACGCTCATCAGGCAACAGGCGGTATGAGCGCCGGCAATGGTTCACTTATGAGATGCTTACCGGTTGCATTATATTATAATGATGTTGAAAAAATGCTGGAGATAACTGCTTCACAAAGTGTTCTTACCCATTATGACCAAAAAGCAACGGATGCCTGCCAGTTTTATAATCTGATAGTTTACCAGTATCTCAATGGTAAGCCTAAAGTGCCTTGTATAAGAGAATACATAGAAAAGTATCCAGAATATAAGCAAGTATTCCGGTTATCAAAAGAAGAATTGAAACCAACGGGATATGTGTTTGATACCTTAATATGTGCATTATGGTGTTTTATTAATACTTCATCCTTTGAGGATGCCATCTGCGAAGCGGCCAATCTGGGCGGAGATGCGGATACTATAGCCGCGATTACCGGTGGAATGGCTGGAGTGTATTACGGCTATGATGCTATCCCTGGCAGGTGGAAGGAAAAAATATTAGTAAAAGAGCAGTTAACTTCTATTGCAAAGAGGATGATAGAAAGGTTCAAGGGTAATTCCAGTCGGTTTTAAGGAGAGAATTTGCATGAATAGGTGTCAATGGTGTGGAAGAGTGCCAAGCGGTTTTGGAATGGTAGTTTTAACTATAAAAGAAGACGAGCCATCCCAATCTCTATGTAGAGACTGCTACAATGAGTTTGCTGCTAATATGCTTGGAATTGAAGATTATAAAGATTTTGAAAAAGAGGCTACCTTTATAGATTGCGATGGAATAGAACATCGCTTTCAAATAGGAAAAATGATTAACCCAACAGGTATTTGTTGGGAAGCGGTAGAGTTTATAGGCGAAAATAAAATAGGCTATTCTTTTGAAGTACATCAGGATTTTGAAGAAGATTCAAATGATGCCCTGGAAAGACTTTATAAAAAGATAAAGAAAGGACTATCAAAAAAATTTATAAGGAAAGAAGTAGTTCAAGGACAAGAACTTATCTCTATTAAGGAAAATGTAGTAGAAGGGCGTATTGAATGGGATGATAGATATGATGACAGAACACCCAAATTTATCATAGACGGTCAGGAATACAGCCTAGAAGAATTCGGTAGGATATTGATGTCCTGCGAAGGATGGAACTTTAGATTAGAAATAATTGAACCTACAGAGTAAGTCTACATTCACAGTATCAAATTTAAGATAAAAACATTGCACATACCTATAATATAACGTAAAATATAAGTATACAGAGAGAGCATATTCTCTTACACAGCCAGTAGATGCTGGAATAAGTTAAGAGAGTATGCTTTTTGTGTTTTATAGAGTTATTAAGGAGGTAGGTAATGCTTACTATTGCTGATTTTTCAAGGAAGATAATTTTTGATTTAAATAAAACATTTCCTATAGCAAGGGTCCAGGGAAAGTATGTTATTGTGGAGTCTAACCCAAACAGTGTGTCTATACCTGTTAGTAGTATTTATAGGGAATATCAGCAAGTAAAGGATTATAGGAAAACTTTAAAATTATATGTTGACATTATTAATGATATTCTAAATCAATATAAGTTTAAGATTGATTACAACAGTGTGTATCCATTCCTTAAAAGCATGGATTTTGGGAAAGGGGAAAATGATATTCAATTTTACCGGGAACAGGCTTTTACAGATATAGATGTACTTTATGTTTCAGACATGGGGGAAACTTTTAGGTTTATTTTGCAAACTGATGATGTAGATTTTGAAAAGGTAAAAAAGAGAGCATGGGAAAACCTGAATAAACTTTCTAATATACTGGTACGACTAGATGATGCATTCAACATATTTTGTTTGCGTTATGCTACAGATTTCAATGCTTCGTTCCTGCTTAGTGATTCAATGCAAAAACAGATAATAAAAAAAGTAGGACGGGATTATCTTTTTGCAATCCCTTCTTCATCTACGTTACTTGTGGCTAAGTATCACCTTGAATATATAAAAATTATAAAATCATTGATTATTGCAGATAAAGACCCGAATAGGATTTCGGACAAAATTTATCAGTATAAAAATGGGGTATTTGATATTATAGATGAAGGATATTGAAGGGTAAAAGGAATAAGGAACAAGTATAGTTTCAAAGGGATTGCAAGGATGCTTTTCAATTGATTTAGAGATAGTAAATTCATATAATATAAAAAGTAATATATGGGAAAGGAGATATGGCAGTATGAATAAGGTTTTAATTGAATGTGGTGCTCTTATTGATAAATATGAATTAAATAGGGATAGTATCATGGAACAATTGCAGTCTATAAAAGTAGATAAAGGAACAGAGGAGTTTATCACTGCATACAATGATGATTTTCGGTATACTTTGGTTGGTGAAATTAAGGAAAATCAGGTGGTTTTAACTAATATTGAAAAGGCTATTGCTTTTAGAAGGATGGATAACACTGATTTATTCGAATTTGTAAAAAAGGGACAAGGTTTATAGAGAAATTAGGATAAAGGAACAAGGCTTTGGGGATAAGGCTGTATATCCTGCAAAGCCTTATTTTGTTATGATATGGATATTTCAAATTTTACTTTCTCCAAAAAATTCCTTATAGTAGGCATGTTGTTCATTAGGAGTTTGTATTTACCGGGTTCTATTTCATTATGAATCTGATTTAAGTACTGTTCAATCGTTTGAAGGTTGGATAGGCAATAGGTATCATAGTTTTTAGGATTAAGGAAGCATAGTACTAATAATTCAATTGCTTCACCTAACTCCCTTGAAGCCTTATCTCCTATGATATCCTTTATAACCTGTTGCAGGTAATTTAGTTCCAGCCTAAAAACTTCTAAGTTTATCATTATAACCACTCCTCGCAAGAGATTTTCGGGTATTATATAGGTGAGTTCATAGAAAATCAAAAAATCAGTGCAAAAATTTTATTTAACGAATTAAGTATAACTTTATACAAAGGTAATAAAATATTACATAAATGTATAAAATATTGACACAAAACTAATATTGATGTAATATAATATTACAAAAGGAGGGATTAAAGATGTCAAAGGATATTTCCATTGGATTAAAAATAAAGGCTATTAGAGAGGCAAGGGGATTAAGCCAGATTGAGGTAGTAGAAAGACTTGCTGAAAAGGGTATTAACATGAGCAGGGAAACATTGAGCAAAATAGAAAACGGCAACAGGACTGTATCGGCTGTGGAGTTAAATTCCATATGCAAAGTTCTGAATATAGATATAAACATTCTTTTTGAAGATGAAGAAGACGATGACTTAGTTACGCTATTCAGAAAGAAAAATTTTTCGGAAAAAACGATTGAAGAAGTTGAGAAACTCCAGGATATGATAAAGATGTTTGTTTACCAAAAGAAAATATACAATGGAGAGTTTAAACTACAAAAGAGAAAGCCACTGTGGGAGGAGTGTTAAAATTGCAAAAGAATAATTTGAATCTCCCAGAGGAATCCTTCAGACTGCAAATCAAAGATTTAGCAGAAGAAGTAAGAATAAAATTTGCAAGGAAAGGGCTTTCTGATATATTTGATATTTTATCAGAGGCTGCATTTTTAATAAGAAAACCATTGGATACAGATGAATTATCAGGGTTTACTACCTATTTTGAGGGACAGTTTATTGTCTATTTAAACAGCAATTTTACTTTGGGACATGAACGCTATACTGGCGCCCATGAACTATACCATCTTATTTATAATGCCGACATCCTGAAAAAAGAAAAAATCCTTTTGAATGATGAAAAGCATAAAGAGGAAGATGCGAAAGCGGATGTATTTGCTTCCGAATTTTTAATGCCTGAGGACTATGTAAAAGAAGTATTTTATAAAATTGTTAATGTAGATAAAAACAGTATTTTGCCAAGGCATATCATTAGAATGCACAATTATTTTAAAGTAAGTTATAAGGCTATGTTAAAAAGGCTTATCCAACTTAATTTATGCTCTATTGACAAATATGAGGAACTGGTAGACATCTGTTCACTGGGAAATACGGAACAACTCCAATCTTTAACCATACGGGAAGGCTACAGTATAGACTTGATAACTCCATCAAAAGAAACATATGTGCCAAAAGAATATATTGAGTTTATAAAAACCAACTACGAAAGAGGGAATATTTCATACAAGAACATGAAAACCAGCCTTGAATTTATCGGACTGGCTCCTGAACAATTCGGATATGAGTATCCCTTGGAAGAGGACTATTAACATGAGATATTCAGGAGCCATATCTGATGCTGATATCCTGATTAATTTAGCCAGGGTTAACAGATTGGACATTTTAGAACTTTTATTTAAAGAAATCATCATTCCTCAATTTGCATATGACATTGAAATAAAGAAAAATGCAGGAAGATATTATGGTTTGATTAACGAAGCAATTCATAAGGACGGGAGTATATTTAAGATTGTAGATAGGAAGAAAGATATATCTATAAACATACTTGCAAGAGATATCATCGAAGATAAGAAAAAGGTAATAGGTCCAGGAGAAAGTGAATGTGCAGGATATGTCCAGGCGTTGAGAATTCCAATAATAATATCAGATAATTACACTGAATTTAAGTGGCTGGATGAGTTTATTACCCTTACACACAATAATATTCTGGCTTTATGTGTGTATTTTGGTGAGATTACAAAAAACGAAGCAGAAGATATTTTTAATAATATTAATAGCAAATTGACTCATCCAACTAAGGACTCATTTGAAGAGCAGTATAGAAAGGCTTTTATAAGATTTGAGAGAAATGGCTGGAAAGGATATTTAGGCATATGAAGACAGGAATATGGGTTAAAGGGATAAGGTTAGATGGAAGTATTAATTGTTAGAATGTAATTGTGTTCTTCTTTAATATGCGCTACAATAGCGTTAGTGACACAGGCGGAGAGCATATTCTCTTTATACAGCCAGATTCGTTTTGGCAGTAATTAAGGAGAATGTGCTTTTTTATTTTTTGAAAGAAAATTCGAGGCGATAAAATCAAGGTTAGAGGTGATGGATATGAGAGTGACTTTTCAGGAAGAGAGTTTTAATGAAAAATGCTTTAATAAGATATTCCAAGGATTATCATTCAAGTGGATTGGGTTAGAGTTGCCAATGATAAAGGAAATAGCAGAAGTAGAAAGGATAGAGAATTATAAACTACCATTATTGATGTTTTTACTTGAGGATGATACATTGCTTCACATGGAAATTATAAGTGATAAAATAAAACCTGACCTCCAGAGCATGCTGACCTATGACATGAGTATAGTATTGAGATATAGGATGCAGGTAAAGACTGTTATTCTGAATTTTGGAAGCAAGCAAAATAGCAATTTTCAGAGGAGTTTTGGTTCAGTTTATTATAATACTCAAATTGTAGATTTATCAGGACTTGATGGAGAAAGAGTGCATAAGGAAATTAGTCAAAAAATTAGTTCGGGTTTTCCTATTAATGAGGCTGACAAACTGAGCCTGGTATTTCTTCCATTTATGAAGAATTCCTTACCTTTTAATGAAGTGTTGCTGAAGGTTATGTCAATCATAGGGAAAATAAAGGATGAAGAAGAAAGGATAGCGTACTTAACAGTAATTTCAGAAATTGTATCGAGATTAATAGGTAAACAAGGGGTTGAGGTTTTAAAGGAATATCTCATGGATACGGAGGTAGGATTAAGTATAAAAGATGCAGGGGTTAAGGAGGGAATGCGGGAATCAATAATTATAATACTTTTGGAGAAATTTAACGTCCTACCTGATGACATCTACTATGCAATTGCGAAACAAAACAACGAGGACACATTAATGAAATGGCTTCAGATGGTGACCAGCATTTGCAGTATAGACGAACTAAAGAAAATGGTATTTAACATCGAATAAAAAATCCTATAAGATTACTATTGTTCCTATAAGTCATATTTCTCCTATTTCCTTAACACCTTATGCCCTGAACCCTATTAATTATATGTATATTAGTTGAGATGGGAAAAGGCTTATGTATAAAGGAATTGAAAGTGTTTTAAGGCGACAAAAATTTTGGCAGACTTTATTACAAATGCATGACATTTTATAAATTTGGACCTGACAAATTTTTTTGTGCGCGCTACAATTATCTTATAAATTTATATTTCAGAGGGGATGATTATAGATGAAAAAGAAAATAAAAAATATTATGCTTTATATAGCCATACCAACCACTATTGCATATATAGTTTTTTTCTTGCTTTATTATTTTTATCAGAGAATGTTTTATGAATACAGGTTACTGGCAATTATACCGTTCTTAATAGTTACAATGTATTTAATGATAGATAACATAAGAGAGTGGAAGGTGATAAAGCAGCAGAGTTAGATGACAAGGGGTAAGGGAAAAGATGAGGTTAAACCTTATCCCTTGTCCCTAAATCCTGTAAAGAGTAAAGGGTACAGGAAGCAGGTTAGGAGTTATGAAGTATGTAATAATAAGTCTAATAGTATGTATCACAATTGTCAGCATTTCTGCAATAATAGGCATTATAAAACGAAAATAGAAAGTATTATAGATAGCAAAAAAACAGGCAAAATGAGCCTGTTTTTTTAAGCCTTAAACTAATGTTTCTATTGCTGCCTCCAATTCTTCTTGTCTTGGAATGGTATATACCTGAGCCGTAACAAAACCTGAAGAGTGACCTGCTAACTTGGCAACTACAGAAATATCAACGCCATTTTTGAGTAAAGTTCGGCAAAAATAATGTCTGAAGGAATGGATAGTTACATCAGTAATCCCGATTTGTTCACAGTATTTTTTAAAAATCTTCCAGATTCCTGACCTAGTGTAAGGGGTCTTGCGCTCAGAAATAAACAGATTATCATACTCTGTTTTAATGTTCTTTCTAATCTCCATCCAGTTGTTTATTGCATCCCGAACATCCTTATGCAGAGGTATATAGCGTACTTTATTTTGTTTACCTATGACTTTTAATGTCCCTTTTCGTTCACTGATTTCAAAGTCGCTTAAACGGATATTTATGAGTTCAGAATTTCTAACTCCACATCTGGTTAAAATTTCAAACATAGCGATGTGAGCCTTATTTCCACAACGATATATATGACGGCGTAAGGCACGATAGGTTTGTTCATCTATAGACTTGGGAGCAGCAGGCGATTGTATCTTTATTTTTTTAAGATTCTGTGCGGGATTGTGTTTAATATATTTTTCTGATACTAAAAAAGAGAAGTAACATTTTAAACTAGCCAGCCTAAGGTTAATAGTTGTTTCCTTTAAATGTCTTGTTCCTTGCATATATGAGCGCATATCTCTGATATCAATTTCAGTTACCACAGAAGGGTTAAAACTTATACCATTGGTTTCTTCAAACCATTTCGCAAATGCTTGTATGTGTTCAATATATGTCTTAATTGTAGAGTCAGACCTATCTATGCTTATTAAATAAGCAGCAAATTCATCAAGATAAAGATTACCATCACTTAATCCCTTATTATCTCCCATTATCAACATCCTTCCATATAAGTTTTTAATACTATAAAAGATATTGGATAAGGGTTTCAAGTGGGTGTTAAAGTTTTGTTTCCAATTTTTCAAGAGATAATGAGTGATTATTGGGGATTTTTATTTAGTTTTAAGGGAAATTGGAAAAAGAATTTAGATTTTGTTGACAAGTTTTGTGGAAAAAATATGAAACTTGTCCTATAATTTATATAAGTAATAAATATATTTTGTGAGGTTTTCGTATGAAGCAATTTCCTGATTTACATAACTGGTTTGATATAAGTGAGTACTATGAGCATAATCAGTGCAGAACAATTACACTGCTTTGGAAAAAAGATTTGAAAGAAGATGACATACAGCGCTTTGTAGTTGAATTCGCTAAATTGATTTGTAGAGTACGGTGTAATGGGGAATTAGTATTAAAAGATAATGGTGAAGATTTATGTTATAAATTTCAGCAAGTAATTGATAATAAAATTGAATTAGAGAAAGAAGAAAAAGAGTACCTTGCTCAATCTATTTTTTTTGATGGAATGATAAGTCAATCTAAGTATAATAAAACAAAAAATTATATTGAATCTCTAGACCGAGAAGCGTTTAATGGGTATTTTGGTGAGGTATTGTTTTATATTGTAAGAGAACAATGTCTTGAAGATGAAAAAATAATAATTGAACCGAGTTGTCCTAAAACATATTCGAAGCAGCCAGGCTTAGATTATGTTGAAATTAGAAAAAGTGATTATGACTATTATTTTATTATTGGAGAAGTCAAAACCACTGATGATACAATTGATGATTATCCTGACAGAATTCTTGATTCATTAATAGAGAGACCTGTACATCTAATACATCAAACAATTAATGCTTTTAAAGAACGGACCAAATATAGTGCACCGGAAGATTTAAAGAATTTTATCAACAGAATGCCAATATACTTTATGAATAAGAATCCAACAAAACATAAAAGATTTGCAGGGGTTATTAATTATGGGAGGAACTCTCCTCCACAAAAAACTGTATTTAAAAACTTTTGCACTAAATGTGCAACTCATTTGTATGATAGCAGTGAGTGTAGAAAAATAAAATTAATTGGAATTAAAGGAATGAAAGATATTAAAGAAAGAGTGTTGGAAGTAATATGGACAAACTTATAGATATGAATAAGTTATATCTTTGCTTAAAAGATATTATCGAGAATAAAAAAGAAGTAGAAAGGGTCAGGGAAGTTATTATTGACCTTCATTTTTACATACAAAAATTTATACTCGATAGAAAAGAAGTAGATAATATCGACCGAACTTCTATGGAAAGCATTTCAATGTATTTACTTTCCTTGTTAACTAATGTAACAAGTGAAGAAATGAAAAAATATATTCAAGACTTTTATATTGAAGGATTAAATATTGCTGGACTAATATTTGAGTTGCTTGCTGATGTAGAGTTTGAAGGCTTTGAAAAAAAGCATCAGTACTTATTTTATTCCTCAGTTTCATACAGTTTAGCAGATAAAGAAGCAAGTGCAGCGGTCATAGGTAAAAGGTTGAAGTCGATTATTGAAAATGACAAAATCCCCAGTTTGGATATTGATGTTAAAAAATCATGGATATATATTTGCCTTACTTTAAGTAGAGAATTTAAAACAATATATAAAGATAGAAATCAATTGGACTTATCAATTAAATTATCTAAAAATACTATATGGGATTTTTTGAATAGAATTTTAATCCTAAATGCTTGTTCATTTGTTGACGGATTTGATAATGAAATCATATTTGAAAATATGGAGGAACTAAAGAACTTTTTAATACAACAGGATGATATAGAGACCTTATTTTATATTTCATTATTGAGTGAAGTGTTACACAAAATGCACAGTAAAAGTGTGTGGTCAATACTTCCACGGGAAGGCTTTACAAATGAATATATAAAAGTCCTAACAAAGTATGATAGTAGAAATGTTTATGAATTATGGAAATCCCAGTTAGATGCTTTGAGGTGCAATAATAAAGGATTTAATTATCTAAGCGAAAATATAAAAAGAGTACTTATTTCTATGCCTACAAGTGCAGGAAAAAGTTTTGTCGCAGAATTAGCGATAGTGAAGGCGCTACAGTTATCGGAAGATAAGGTATGTATATATGTAACCCCAACACGGGCTCTTATGTCTGAGATTGAAAGTAACTTGTTCTATAGGTTAAGAAAAGTTGGATACAATGTTACATCAGTTCTTGACACTGATGAGAATGAATATGAGAATGATTTATTAAATCATGCTAATGTTCTTGTAGTAACACCTGAAAAACTAGATTTATTGTTACGGAGGCATAAAGAATTTATTGAAAGAATAAATTTGATTATTTTCGATGAGTTTCACAAAGTGGCTGATAACAGTAGGGGTTGGTTGTTAGAAACACTAATTACATGGTTCATGATTAAACAGCAACAATATGGTTTTAAAATTATTCTAATGTCGGCTATTGTTAGCAATAGTGAAGAAGTTAATGTTTGGCTCGAAAATGATGAGTTTAAACCTGTAGTATCGGAATGGACTCCAAGCAGGAGAGTTTATGGTGTATTAATTCCTGATACTGACCGTACTAAATATATAAGAATTAGTGATAAAAAAAGACAAAAAATAACTCCATATCGCCTTATTTATAAATATCTTGAAAGAAGAAGGGCTATAGAAGACGTAATTACAGATATAATAGTTGAATATAAAAATTCAAATAGACGGTGGAAAAAAAGCAATAATAAATATGATACAAAATACGACCGTTGTTTTAAGTTCATAAAAACATTGAATAACGGTAAAGTGTTGGTTTATTTTTTTACCAAAATAGACCTAGAGCGTTTTATTGAATATTCAGATAAATATCTGCCTTTAAAAAACGATGTGAGAATAAATAAACTAAAAGAATTTTTAGAGAGCCGACTAGGAAGTGAACACCCTCTGGTCAATAGCATATTATATGGAGTTGCCTATCATCATGGGGATTTACCTATTGAAGTAAGAAAAGAAATAGAAAAAGCATATAAGTCAGATTTAATAGATGTCTTAGCATGTACCACAACATTATCTGATGGGGTAAATTTACCAATCAAAAATTTTGTTTTAGGTTCTTTTACATCGTATGAAGGAGAACATAAATTATCCATTGCAGATTTTAAAAATATAGTTGGCAGGGCTGGAAGAGCCTATATTGATACTGAAGGAAAGATATTTTTGATTTTTCATCCAGAATACTATTTTAATAATGATAATAAAAGTTACTTCAGACAACTTTTATTTTGCGAATCTCAAGAAACTAATGTTTCAAGTTCGATGATTGAAGAATTTGATAAAATATACTCAATTATCGACCAGTTAGAGGAAGTAATAGAAATATCCATACAGGATGTGGAGAAATCCCTATTAGATTTTATTGATAGGTTACAGGTATTTATTTTTAGTTTATATGAAGAGCATATAAACTATATAAATAGTTATGATGATTTATATGAACTATTAATGAATTCACTATTTGCCAAACAAGCGGATGATAAAGCATTAGATAAGTTTGATAAAATATGTATTAAGTATTATGACTTTATTAAGGAATTAGATAAGAGCATTATAGAAAAATTTAATAGGACGGGACTTAGTTTTAGGTCTAATCGCATCTTGTTAGAAATTATTGACGAGATTTCAAAAAATGAAAGTGGATTCGATTTCCGGTTACAAACAATTATAACTCCAGAAATATTTGAAAAGATAATTGAATTAAAGGAAATTAGCCCTAAACAATATTATTATAAAGTAGGCAATAAAAAAGTTAATTATAATATCGACCATTATAAGGCTTTTATGAGTTGGATTAGTGGAGATAGTTTTCTCAAAATCCGGGACTCTATATTCTATGAAGACAATAATATCTCAAACAGAACCCAGACTTGTGTCAATTATATCAATGATATGTTTTTATATAAACTACCTTGGGCTTTTAGTTCTCTATATGCTTTAGCCAAAGATAGTTTAATGTTTGCTGATTTTATCTTAAAGGATTTACCCGCTAAAATAAAATATGGTGTGGAGAATTTGGAAGCAGTTAAATTATGTACATTAGGTATTGAATCCCGAGAATTGGCCAATACATTGGCAGTGCTATACGAGAACGAGTCATCCAAAGACCCTGAATGGGCTATAGATAAGTGGATTTTAGAAAAAAGATTTTACGAATTAGAAAAAAGCATAAAAGGAATAGATGATATTTCTATAAGGCAAATTGCAAGGGTTAGAACTAAATTGAGAAACAGAACTTCATTTTTAAGAGATACAGGTAAAATTATATGTGATGTAAGAGGATTACAGTTTTATGATTATTTCAATTTGTACAGTAATAAAAGTATAAATAAGAATACACAACTGTTATTAAATCATGAGCCTCAAAACTTATACGATGAATTCGCTATTGAAGTTAAAACTCTAAAGGGAGAAAAAATTGGCTATGTGCCTGCTGAATATTCAGAAGAAATATTTGAGTATATTCAAGGCGACCATGTTTTAAAGGTAGAGATTATTAGGTTAACAGCCAGAACAGTAGAAATAATAATAAAAGTTAGTAATTAAAAAGAAAATATATTAGTATTCATTTAAATTGATTATAAAACTTGATAAGAATGTGTAGCCCTCTTTATATTATACACAGTTTAGAAATAGGAATTTTATAGATATAAGGAGGGCTTATTTTATGCTTTTAAAATCGGAAGAAATTTATTCAAAATTCAATGAAGAAAATATTCAAGTTGTAATTCCTAAAAAATTACTATGCGCTTTATTGCAGCAGGCAGATAGACTTCGTGAAGTATTAGGTAATGAAGAAGAGGTAGTAAATAACTTTGCAATATATGAATATATAAGTAATGCCGAGATGTTAATGGTCAAATTACTTATCTTAATGGCCGAACCATATGGTAAAAAGGAAATTATTTTGGATATAAACATTGCAGAGTTTCTGGTCTTAAGGGATTTGGTATTTTGCAATTATTCATTACCACATCTAAGAGGGAAAATGAGGCCTTCTATCCGCAAAGCATACAAGGATTTTTATGATGAGATTGAAGACATCTTTGAAATGTTAGAGCAGGATGAAATAAAAGCATATTGGGATTATATTAAGAATTACAGAATAAAAGGTTGCATTCTTCATTAGGCAATAGGGAAAAGGCATTAGCAGGAATTAAATTCTGCCGATGCTTTTTTCTTATAGAAAATTTTACAACTGAAAAGATAACCTCAAAAGTTTGTAAAAATATTTTTTACAAACCGTATCTTTTTTTACACTTTTGGTGTATAATAAAGTAGGAGGTGTAAAAATGAGCATGGAATTATTATTCGAAAATCGAAAACTAATCGGTAAAAATATATTAAATATCATTAAAGACAATGGATATACAAAGTCTTCCTTTTCAAGGCTTACTAATATTTCACGGCCTACTTTAGATAAACTAATCAAAGGAGAAGTCGACAGCCTCGCTACATTCAAAACCCATATTCAAAAGATTTTGGACAGCCAGGACATGGATGAAGAACAACTACTAAATTATGTTCCAAAGTACAATGCGAAAAAGGAACCTGTTTTTGCGCTGTCTGACAATGCTCCAGAGAATCATGCCCTGAACCCTAATGCTCAAGAGATGTTTGGTATTTTAGAGGATATAGTTCATATGTGCGAACTGTATTACAATTAAGAAGGTGCAGATTATGTCGGAATTAATAACGAGTAATAATCTTGAGCAGGTTATTGAAAAAAATAACCTGATTAAAGATGATATATTAAGATTAACAAATGATTTTACAGTCAGATTTAATAAGTCGAGGGTAACGGGACAGGATAAACTGTCTTTTTCGGTATTAAAAGAGAAGCATTTAATCCAGATTCCCATTGATGATGAGTATTGGGGCGGGGCTATTATTACAAAGGGAAATATTAAAATACCAGTTATCAATACAGCCCAGCCCCGTGTCTATCAATATTTTGTGGCATGGCATGAAATATATCATTTGTTCTATGACCTCAATTTAATGGATGAGACCCATAATATTGCCGTTGATATGGATTTAAATGAAAGAAGAGCAGATTATTTTGCTGCAAAAATGATTTTTGGCAATGTGTACGACTACTACTATTCATTAGATGATGAAGATTTTATTGACAGAGTCATAAAATGCATGGATGTATATAAGGCACCATATAAGGCAGTACTGATAGAACTGTTCGAAGAAGCCGTTACAAAATATAATGATTTGGATTTAAAAGAAAAAATTCTTGAGCATTTTGATAATAAACCTGAGAACTTAGTGCAAAAATTTATAGATTTGGAATTGGATGCAGAGTTAGTAAAACCCTCATTTGTTGTAAGTTTGGGGGGATTAGAGAAAAAGATACAAAATGCTATGAAAGAAAACCCAGATGTCTCCCATCATAAAGATAATTATCAGTTTCTGCTCACGCTAAAGAATAAAATTAAAAAAGGAGTGGAGGGACTTGCCAAATGAAAGGAGAAGGCATAAAAGAATTAAAAAAATACCTTTCCACGGGCATGTCTCTCAAAGTTTGCATCCTGGATAATAACTCTGTTGAATTTTTAACATGGGTACGCAAGAGCGTCAGCCCTGAAAAGATATTTAGCCAGTATGATATGATTCTTATCCCCAAATGGGTATGGGTTGAGGTCTGTGATAGTGATAATAGAAAAAGTTACATAAATGATTTAAAACATTATTCGAAGGTCCAAATTATAGATGAAGTTGATTATTTAACATTGGTGGATTACAAAGAAGCAGAATTATACTATCTGTTTTTGCATTGCTGCTACAATGTGAGCAGGCTTGTTAGTTTTATCAAGAAAAACATCTTAAAAAATAGGCCTATAGAGGATTTAGACCCTTATGAGGAATGGCTTAGCGTGTTTTATGAAGAGGGACTAGACCAAAGAAAACTTTCAAACGGAAGAATTCAGAAGAAGAATGCAGGAGAGATATCTATTGCCGTTTTAAGTTATATCCTTTCCTATTATTACAGTGGAAGCATTGATATTATAACTATCTTCAGCAGTGACAGGGATACCTATGAATTTGTTTCTAAGGCTAAAGAAATGCTTTATAGAGATGAGCGATTTAAAGACAGGAGCAATACTTCCATAACTTTCAAATCGAATGACTTTTTGATTTATGAATGGACAAGGCTTGGGTATATAAACGAAGAAAATATTGATGCTTTTGTGGACAGTTACAGGCAGACGAGGAGAATAAAATTTACGAGAAAAAAACAGGATAATTCAATTGAGGAGCAAGACAAATTGATAGATAATGCAGCATTTTTAGAAATGTTAAAGGACAGCACGATACATTTAATCTTTTGAATATACTGGACTATAGTAAAAAGGTTTTAGTAGATTTTAAGCCTACCAAAACCTTTTTCTTATTGCTTTAATATTTCTTATCTTTTTTAAAGTATGATTGAACCTTTACGGTAAAAGAAAGAAGCATAATAAGGAATATACCTTGCAGGGAGCCTGCAATAAAGCGGATAAACATATTTTCTGTAATAATGGTAAATGGTAACAAAAACATGCTCATGAGAATTACCAGTTTTATAGTCAAAAAAACACTATGCCTCATAAAATACCTCCTTATGTCTGGAATTACACAAAATCTTATCCGATTACTACATATCATTTCAAGCAATAATTTTGACGTTTAAAATAAAGTTGTTTTATGTTAAAATAAAATACACAGCATAGATGGTTTAAATGCCATTGACACAGACATCTAAGTAAAAGGTGTCTTGGAGTCAGTGGCATTTTTTATTTTGAAATTTAGGAGTTTAGGGATAAGGTTTAAGGCATAAGGGATATTACGATTATACTAATCCTTGGTTCTTAAACCCTAGTCTCTAATCCCTAACATATGGAGGTGTTTGTGTGGCCAAAAGAAACACAAATTGGGATGAAAATAAGTTAAAAAGATGGATACAGGAAGGCAGGGGACAAGGAGAAGGGAAGGAATATAAGCCATGGCTTACTATACAAGATTATCCTTCGATGGGAAGAGCAACAAGGATATTTGGGTGGACTACACAGCGAATACACCACTTCTTCTCTGACTCTCAATTGAAATACTTTTATCTATTAGATTGGGAAGAGAAGGTAGTAGATATTAGGGAACATTATCCGCTTTTAGACCTGGAAACAGTACTGGAAGATACGGCAGATTTAAAACTGGATAAGTTTATAGATAAGAAAACAAAAGAACCCTACATATTAACTACAACATTTTTAATTACGCTGTTAAATCCTGATGGACAAAAGAATTTCGCTGCAAGAAGCATAAAATATGCATCGGAATTATCAAAAAAGACTACAATTGAAAAACTGGAGATTGAAAGAAGATACTGGACTGCTAAAGGAATTAACTGGGGTATTGTGACAAATAAGGACATCAACGATGTTAGGGCAAAAAATATAGAGTGGATTCATTCGGCGATGACTTCCGATGACTGCAACGGGCTTTCTAAAGATGATTTTGATGAATTACTAGACGCACTTTTATATAGGCTTATAGATAATCAGCAGAATATCAGGAAAATTATATCAGAATTTGAAAAGGACTATTCTTTGGATGCGGGGGTAGGGTTACTGCTGTTTAAGCATTTAATTGCAGGCAAAAGGATAGCCCTCGATATGGATAAGCCTATCAATCTCAATGAGAGTGGTTCTTCACTTCGCCTGCCTGAAATAAGCGGTAAAGGAGGGCATGAGGTTGCTAAAGTATACAGTTAATTCGCTAATCGAATGGAAGGATGAAAGTGAAAGTACCAGCATAGAAAGAGTACTTTGGATGGATGAAGAATTAGTGTATGTTATTGATGTTAACAAAAACAGCGCTCCGTATCTGCGCAGTACTGCAGACATAGATAGTGCGCTAATAAATGGAAGGGCAGTTATTAAAGAAGATGACACGCTTGCAGTTATATTAAAAGAAGAAGATATTCCAGAAAAACATAAAAAGATGAGGGACAATGCTTGGAAAGTGATTAAGGATATGGTGGCTTGCGAACCAGAAATTTTTGAGTCTCATTTCAGGAGGAAGGCAGTTCGTGAGGCTTCTGCATTTCATAATATAAGTGAATTGTGGGTATTTGAGTATCTTAAGCGGTACTGGAAAAGAGGGAAAACACCTAATGCATTAATACCAGACTATAAAAACTGCGGGGGAAAAGGTAAAGAGAGGAAGGCTGGAAATGCCAAAAGGGGCAGGCCAAGGAAGTATCAGGACATAAATGGAGAAGGGGTAAATGTAACCGAGGATATTAAAAGAATTTTCCGCATTGCTGTTAATAAATATTATTACACTACAGCAAAAAACTCTCTTACGCTGACATATGAACTGATGAGGAAAGAATATTTTACAGACGGCTTTAAAGAAGAAAATGGCGTAAAGATACCTGTCATAAAACCTCAATCAGAGATTCCGAGTTTTGGCCAGTTCAGATATTGGTTTGAGAAGGAGCGTAATATAAAAAAAGAGATAACTAGCCGCTATAGCAACAAGAAATTTTTAAAGCAGTACAGGGCCATAACAGGCAGCGCTTTAAGCGGAGTAATACAGCCTGGAACTTTTGAAATAGACTGCCAGGTAGGAGATGTTTACTTAGTATCTAGATTTAACAGAAATTGGGTTATCGGCAGGCCTGCCATTTATGCAGTAATTGACAAGTTTAGCCGTATGATATGTGGAATCTATATAGGTCTGGAGAGCGGTTCCTATACTGGTGCCATGATGGCGCTTTTAAATGCAACTATGAATAAAGTAGAATATTGCAGACAGTACGGTATTGAGATAGAGGAAAAGGATTGGCCAGCCCACTACTTACCAGAGGCTATTATTGCTGATAGAGGAGAACTGGAAGGAGGAAACATTGAAAACCTTATAAACATGCTGAATATAAAAGTGCAGAATACACCTCCATACCGTGCAGACTTGAAATCAGCGGTAGAACGGTTCTTTGGCATTACCAATGAGAGAGTAAAACCATTTTTACCTGGTGCTGTAGATTTAGACGGCAGGGAAAGAGGGGACAAGGACTACCGATTGAAAGCAAAACTCGATTTATACCAGTTTACACAGATTATGATAAAGTGCATTTTATACCACAATAACTATTATCACTTAGATTACTATAAGCGGGACGAAATGATGGTGGAGGATGATGTCCCCTGCATTCCCATTGAACTTTGGAACTGGGGAATTGCAAACAGGGGAGGAACCCTGCGGAGTATATCGGAGGACATTGTTAAATTGGCCCTTATGCCTTCTGATACAGCGGTAGTTACTGAAAAAGGAATAAAATATAAAGATATGTATTATGCATCTTCGAACATGCTAAAAAATGATGTATTTGCAAATGCACGGACAAATGGAAGGTGGAGAGTAAAGATAAGTTACGACCCACGCAATATGAACTGCATTTATGTCTGTGGCGATAATCCCAAAGAATATGAGAAATGTTTTTTAATAGAGAGCAGTACCAGATATAAAGATAAAGCAATTGAGGAAATAGAGTATTTGTTGGCGGTAGAAAGAATGCAGAAAGAGAAAAGTAAAGATTCGGTGGCACAAGCAAAAACAAAACTGATTGCAGAAATAGAAGATATCGTAAAACAGGCGGATGAAGATTATAAAAGGGAGACAAGTACTGCAGAGAGCGACAGGCAGAGGGTAAAAAACATAAGGGGAAACAGGAAGATTGAAAAAACAGCAAGAAGGGCGGAAGAAGCATTTAAACTAGGAAATAACGAAGGAGATTATGACAGCAGCGTATTTAATGAAGAAGATTTTGAAGAAGGGATGAATACCCTGCAGTTGCTTTTTAAAAGGCAGAAGGAGGTGCTGAAGGGTGAAGAAGATAATAATTCCTAATGGCAGCATGGCAGAAGAAGCACAATATAAGGACCAGGTGATACCAGATTATCAGGATAATCCTTTCATAGAAGCACTTCCAAATCTTCTTTCTCCTCATAAAGTGGTAGAAAAACTGGCTTTTTATCCTCAATACCACCAAAATGAAAGGAAGTTGGACAGCCACTACAGAATTTATATGGTAGACAGGCTCTTTCAAGTCTTTCAGCCCTTACCAATGAATATAGAACTGGAAAGAAAGATATCACGTACCCTGCGTCAGGGGTATGTTTTCCGAAATCCGTTTGAAAGTAAACTGGCTCAGGGCTTTTGCAGAGACTACTATGGAACGAATCCTGTAAATCCAAAGGATGATGACGGATTTTATCCATCATCCTTTGGATTTACTCTTATAGGCATATCAGGATTAGGGAAGACATCTTCATTAAAGCGTATACTAAATATGTATCCACAAGTTATTGTTCATTCGGAGTATAGAGGCATCCCTTTTTCAGCGTATCAGGTAGTATGGGTAAAATTAGAGTGTCCTCATGACGGGTCTATCAAGGGATTGCTGTATGAATTTTTTTCAGAAATAGACAGGCTGTTGGGAACCAACTATTATCAAAAGATGATGAAAACAAGGGCAACAGCAGATGCAATGATGACAGTAATGAATCAGGTAGTAAGAAATTGCTCTTTAGGCTTATTAGTGATAGATGAAATCCAGCATTTAAGCATGGCTAAATCGGGAGGAAGCGAAAAAATGCTGAATTTCTTTGTAAACCTTGTAAATAATGTAGGGGTGCCAGTTATTTTAGTGGGAACCCCAAAGGCAGTTAAGGTACTTCAGGGGGATTTCAGACAGGCACGAAGAGGGTCAGGTCTTGGCGGCGATATGGTATGCGACAGGATTCAAAAAGATGAGGTGTGGGATTTATTAGTAAGTTCAATATGGCACTACCAGTGGACGAGGAAAGAAACTCCCTTTACTCCTGAAATAAGCAGTATTTTATATGAAGAAACACAGGGGATACCTGATTTATTAAAAAAAGTCTATGCCATTACTCAAGCCTACGCCATTTCATCAGGAAAGGAAGAGATAACTCCATATATTATTAGAAAGGTGGCCAAGGAAAACTTAAAATTAGTACAGCCAATGCTGACTGCTTTAAAGACTGGCAACATCAGAGAAATTGCTAAATATGAGGATATCTGCATGACAGGTATTGACTTCAATGACTTTTTAACCCGAACCAAAGAATCTATTAACCTGGATTTGCGGGCAAAGGAAATAAAGAAAAGACAGAACAAAATGAAGCAGGAAAACCTCATGGAGGAGAAAAAGGAAGCCGTATTAAAACTTGTTGATTTAGGAATGGATGCTAAGAAGGCACAGAAAATAATTGATACCATGCTTTCTCAAAATCAGGATGTAAGTGCAGAGGGCATGGTGGAAGATGCGATGGCGCTGCTTAAAGATGAAGGCATGAAGGAAGAGCCAGAGAAAAAGGGAATAAGGAAGGTAAAAGGAAGAAAGGAAAAACAGAGTACGGCAAATCCGCTTGATATCCGGACTATTGTTGAACAGGGGAAAAAGGATAATAAAAGTGCCTATGAGTCCTTAAAAGAAGCGGGATATATTATAAGTTTTAAAGATGATATTTTTTCCAGGGAGGTGGTATGGTGAACTTTTTTCCTACACCATATCCAGACGAACTTTTATACAGTACATTGGCACGCTACTGCATGAGAAGCGGGAATATAAGAGAGATACATAATTTTGAGGATTTATTTGGAACAAGGAACTGTATAGCAGCAATGGAACTGCCTACGCAACTGGATGCGTTAATCAGAAATATGCCTGTAAATACAAAGTATACAGCAGAATACTTTATCTATAAGCATACCTTATTTCCGTTTCTTGCAGCATTTATTCCCCAAAAGCGGGCTGATAAAATAATAGAGACAATGAGAAATGGTGAGGGTGCTGTTTCCTACATAAGAATAGGTTTAATATCAAATTCCATTACCTTAAATAAGTATTTTAGATTTTGCCCTGAGTGTTTCAAAGAAGATATAGAAACATTTGGGGAACCATACTGGCACAGAAGCCATCAAATTACAGGGGTATTTGTATGTCCAAAACATAAAATACCCCTTTATAAAAGTACGGAACTTATTAGAGCAGGAAACAGGCAGAGATTTATTAGTGCATCTAAGGAGAATTGTAAAGTAGAAAAAGAAATAAATTACCCAGATGATTTAATGAAGAAGATGCTTTGGATGGCAGAGGATGCAGAAATACTTTTAAACAATCAGTTTGGATTTAAGGAGCCTGAATGGTTTAGCAATCAGTTTCGGGTTAAGTTGGTTGAAAAAGGTTATGCAAGAATGAACAACTATATTCATCAAAAGAAGTTAAAACAAGACTTTGTGGACTTTTACTGTCATGAATATTTACAACTTGTTCAATCTACTGTATTAAATAATATTGGGGGTTGGCTATCAGATATGGTACGAAATAATAATAGAACAACTTATACAGTAAGATATCTATTATTGGCAAGGTTTCTTGATATTCCTGTCGCTGATTTGTTTAATATAAAACTTGGTTTTAATGATGAAGATGAGAATAATATTGATACTTATCAGGAACTGTGGGACCAGAGACTGATAGAACTTGCCCAGTCAGGATTATCTATAAGAGAAATTGCAGATGTGTTAAAATCATCCACCAAGACAATTAGAAAAAGTATCGATAGACTTGGAATTGAACCATTTTGGAAGTTTAACGGAGGTGGAAAATACCTTCACAAAAAGTATACTGACACTGAAGAATTTAAAATTAAACGAGAAGAATTCAGGAGGAAATGGCTTCAACTTCATGTTCAGTATGCTAATATAAGTAGTAACCAGATAAGAAGAAAAAATGATGGATTATATACATGGTTAAAAAGATATGATAGTAAATGGTTGGAACAAAATTATCGTAGAATAAAAACGACAGTTAACACTGTTGATTGGGCTAAAAGAGATGCGGAATTGCTACCTTTAGTAAAAGTAGTTATTGCAAAAATGAAAGAAGGTAAACCTGAAAGAATTACTTGGACAACCATAGGTAGTAAACTAGGGATTAGCGGATGGCTATCAAAGAAGAAAGATAAACTCCCATTGGTAAAGGCATATATAGATTCAGAAGTAGAAAGTCTGGAAGAATTCCAAATAAGAAAAATAAAATGGGGTATTGAGGAATTAGAAAGACAGGGAAAAGAAATAACAATATGGAATTTGGCTGAAACAGCAGGGGTTAAGCCACGGTATATGGAACATATTATAGAGAATATTGAGAATTTATTATTGGAAAAAGGATATTGTGTAAACATTTACAAAAATTTACGCAATGCGAGATAGTATAATATTCATATCTTATAAGAAAGTTAATATTATTTACTTGTTTTCATAATTCTTTGTTGTATCTGTGTCTGCATCAATTAAATTTTTTTATTTTGCAAATATTTAAGTTGAAGCAAAATATGGTTTATTGGGGTAAATGAATCATACAGGTCACGTTTTAAATATTAAATATGATATTGAATAAGGAGTGATACCAAAACATAGTAAATCAATAGATTAATAGAAATTATAGAGGGAAAAATAGGATTTTAAGTATAATGATAGAAGAATGCTGTGTTTTATTATTGCATTATATATAGAAATGATGCAATAATATAGATAATGATGCAATTAAAATGCATCATGTCGCATTTAATTGCAAAAGTAAGCATAAGAGGAGGTCAGAACTTGAGGACAAAAGATGAGATTTTAAAAATTCTAGATTTGCTAGAAGAAAATATTGCAGATGATTTTGAAGCACAAGATTTAGACTTTAAAGAGTGGGTAGAAAAAAGTCTAAACGATAATATAAATCTAGCAGTAAAGATGGCTGTTTGTATGGCTAATGGTGGAGGAGGAACAGTTGTATTTGGGATAAGAGATAAAGTTAAAGGAAGAAAAAATGCAATAATAGGTGTTCCTCCTATTGTTGATGCATTTTTGATGCAAAAAGCAGTATACGAAAGGACTGACCCCCATATTACTCCGACATTTGATTGGATTGAAGTACCCGAAGGGCATGGAAGAATATTGGTAATGAATATATATCCTGGTATGCCGCCTTATACAGAAACAAATGGAAGTGCTACAATAAGAGTAGGTAAAGATTGCAGACCACTTACGGGGTCTATGAGAAGAGAACTTTTTGCTAAAACTGGAGTTTCAGACTTTACATCAAATTTAGTAGATGAATACTGGAAAGATTGCTTCTCTCCAGTTGCTATGGAAAGAGTAAGAATGATAATGGCTGAAGAACATGCTCCAGATACATTAATAAAAATGTCTGATGAGGATTTGTTAAAGTCCATAGGAGCGCTAAAAGATGGGAAACTAACCTTTGGGGGACTATTGATTGTCGGGAATACTCAGGCACTTTCAAAATATATCCCAAATCATAGATGGGATTTTAGAAGAATGATAAGTAGCACAGATTATAGTATAAAGTATGGTGAAAATTCAGCAATACCAATAGGTTTATATGAATTAGAAAGATATATGGCTACTGAAAATCCGACAACCATTGTTGAGGTTGGTTTCTTACATCCTGAATTTTCTACATATCCTAAAATAGCATTAAGAGAAGCATTACTTAATGCATTTATACATAGGGATTATAGAATTCCAGGAAGTGTTATGCTGAAACATTATAAAGATAAATTGATTATTACAAACCCAGGTAATTTTATTGGAGGTATTTCTCCGAGTAATATACTTCATCACCCACCTGTAGCAAGAAATTTGCATCTTACAGATTTAATGGATAAACTGAGACTCGTAAATAGAAGTAATCTTGGAGTTCCGAGAATTTATAAGTCTTTGTTAATAGAAGGGAAAGAACCCCCGCAATATAATGAAATAGGAGAATGCATCGAATTAACCCTTATTGCATCAACAATAGTTCCAGAGTTCAGAAATTTTATAAAAGATTTAAATTCTAAAGGAATTGAAGTTGATGTTGACCACTTGATTATTTTAAACTATCTTCTTAGACATAGGGAAATAGACACGTATAATGCTGCTCATATATGTCAGAGAAGTATAGAACAAGTTAGGGAAATACTTAGTTATATGGAGAATAGTTTAAAACTTATAAAATCAGGGGGTACTGTTAAAAAGAAATACTATTCTTTGACTCGGGAAGTTTATTCGATGCTGCAAAAAGGAATAGAATACGATAGGGATAAAAGGCTTGATAAAGAGGCTATTAAAATGAGAATATTATCCATACTAAAGGAAAGGAACCTTACTAATGCAGAAGTAAGACATATGACGGGTATGGATAGGCAACAAGTACTAAGGCTTATGCGTGAGTTAGAAGCGGATGGTGTTCAGATTAAGGGTAGTGGTAGAGGGGCATATTATTGTTTATCTAGAGATGAGTAAAACTAAAGGCAAACAAATGATTCATTATTATGTCGCAATTATAAAATAATTGAATCATTTAATTGCGACAAATTGTTTTTGATGCAATTCAAATCAGGTGAAACTAAAGTTATATCGAGCAGTAATTATTTGTTTATGATAGGTGAATTAGATAAATGGGTACTGTGAAACTTTTAAAGTGAAATCACATGATAAAAATTAATTTGACTAATCCTTATTCCTTTACCTCTCGTGCCTATATCTATGTCTACATCAAATAAACTCCTTTCATTTTTCAAATGTTTGAGAAGGAGTAAATAAAGTACTTTTAGAAAACATGGTTTATTAGGGAGAAGAAAAGCCCTGTAGGCCATGTTTTTTTATGTATTAGTTTTAAGGGATAAGGAACAAGGAATAAGGCTAAAAGCCAGAAAAATCAATGGATTGGAAGATTGAATGGAAAAGAAAATGAAATGAAAAATGGACAAAATCCCCCCTTAATCCTCCCCCCTTAACCCTTTTCTCTAAAAGCACTTTATTTTCATTTTTTGCCCTAAAAATTGAGAAATGAAAGAACTTTAGGAAGTAAGGAATAAGGAAAAAGGAATTAAATGGGAAATTGGAAGAGAATAACAAGCCAGTATTTTCAAGGGTTTGAGGGGGATTTGTGAAAGGAGTTTATTTGAAAAAGGAAAGAAGTTTATTTGGGTTACATAAATACATGTATATAGGTTTAAAAAAGCGATATAACCAATGGTTTTGAACAGAAGTCATGGAAAAATGCGATAGAAATTGCATTTATACCGTGGCTTTTTTATTGCGGTTGTGATAAATTAAGGTATAATCGCAGTTTTTACTCAACTTATTTACTTGAGAACACTTTTTTTATATAATGGATTGGAAATATATGTAAAAGGTTTTGTCATATACCTGTTAACTTATTATGATGCTAATAAAAGAAGAAAATATTGATAATGGAAGTGTTAACATGGCTTGTGAGGCTAGTTTTTGAGGAGATATAGAAGAGGGATACTATTGTGATATTTGTAACATATGGAAGAGAGATATTATCAAAGATACAATTGAGCATTATTGAAGCGTATAGTGGGAAATTAAGGGGGATGTAATTGATGTGGAGTAAGTTAAAGAAGCAATTGGAGGATTTTATTTGTCCATGTTTAAAGGGCAGGGTTGAATTTTGGATTACAAATTACAGAAAGGCTCATGACCAAATGGGACGGGCATATATTACTGTAGACGGAAAAGAAGTTGTTAATATGTGCAGTATAAAAAAAGAAATTGCAATATATAATGCAGAAAAAGAAATAAGAGACAGTGAAAATATTTGTTCTGAGCAAGATGATTTTAAGCAGGACAAAATGTATGAGTTGCTGAAAAAAGAAGGTTTTGCTGAAAATATATTATCTCAAATAGCCATAAATAGAAATATTAATAATCTGGCACATAAAAAAATAGAGGAGCAAGACATTTTCTCACAATATGATTTTCTTGAAGCTGCAGAAAAATTCCTAAGTTCTCCCATTGAGGAATCATTGAGATCGGATAATTCTATAGTTAAAGCATTGGCATTGATTGATAGAAGAGTAGGGAAGAGAACTCTGAAAAGGCTAAAAGAATCGATAAAAGATGAGAGTGAGCTTGTAAAATACTTTTACAGTTTGAGGTGCGAAGCAGAGCAAATATAGCTAAGCGTAAGATTTTGCCTTTTTATGTCTTTTTTCAAACTGAAAGGTTTATGTTGACTAAGATGTCAAATTTATGTGATAATATAGTCTAGAACATTATTTCTGCGTTATACATAGCAAAATTATAATATATATTCTTTTTATATGCCCATATATTTATTTTTTTATAAGATTTTCCGATATTTAATATTGAAGTTTTCATTTCAAGATTTGGCCGATTTTATATATCATCAGATGGTAAACTACAACATCATATCTCTGTGAAATTTTTGATTGCAGCATGAAACAAGTATCGCTAAAGTGTTACTTAAATGATGATATAGGGAGGTGAAGCGTGATTTCAACACGAATTTCCCAATACTATAATATATTATCTATTTTATATGAATTAATCTAATTAAATGTCATTTAAATCTACTCCATATCTCAGCATAAAATGTAAAATACATACTGCTTTTACTTTGAAATTTTTCCCATTGTTTTACGGTATTTATTTCATGTATATTCAATTGCCTAATAAAATTTCTGATGCTAAATTAAAATCTTTAAACATTCTATTCATTATGGTAACTTCATTCTAATACAGAATATGTAATTGACATAATGATATGGAATGTAAGTAATATTGAATTTAGTAGCTTTTTTTAAAAAGTTTTATCATAGTTTATGCTGCAGAAGCACAAAAAAGTCGGCAAAATACATAATTTAGGAGGTAAAATTGCAATGCGAAGACAATTTCAAAAAGTTATTTCTATCATGCTAGCAGCTATTTTGGCTATTTCGATGGGGCAGTTTGGACAGATAGCGATAGCATCGGAAACTGAAAAAGACAACATTGTGTTGTACCAGAGCTTTGAAGATGGAGATGTAGGTGGATGGAAGCCGGTATGGGATAGACCGGGAACAGTAGCTGTATCTTCTGATTATGCTTCGCATGGAGAAAAATCCCTTTTATTCACGGACAGAACATCGACTGAACATTCTCCAAGTCTTGACATAACTAGCTATATGGAACCTGGGAAAATATATGATATATCTTTGAAGGTGAGATTAGGAGAAGGCAGCGATGAAGCCCATATAGCATCGAAGGTAAATTCGCCATTACTGGATAATATATATCCTTGGTTAACAGGTAATGTAACGATTAGTTCTGATAAATGGACAACTCTTGAAGTCAAAGCCTATGAAGTACCGGACAAAACATCTGAATTTGTCATTTACATTGAGACTCTTAATTCTACAGCAGATATATACATTGACGAAGTATTGATAGTGGATGTTACACCTGTTGCAGAACCTGTGACTGTATTATATCAAAGCTTTGAAGATGGAGATGTAGGTGGATGGAAGCCGGTATGGGATAGACCGGGAACAGTAGCTATATCTTCTGATTATGCTTCGCATGGAGAAAAATCCCTTTTATTCACGGACAGAACATCGACTGAACATTCTCCAAGTCTTGACATAACCAGCTATATGGAGCCTGGGAAAATATATGATATATCTTTGAAGGTGAGATTAGGAGAAGGCAGCGATGAAGCCCATATAGCATCGAAGGTAAATTCGCCATTACTGGATAATATATATCCTTGGTTAACAGGTAATGTAACGATTAGTTCTGATAAATGGACAACTCTTGAAGTCAAAGCCTATGAAGTACCGGACAAAACATCTGAATTTGTCATTTACATTGAGACTCTTAATTCTACAGCAGATATATACATTGACGAAGTATTGATAGTATGTATTTCATCCGGTACAACTCCAGGAGGCGACCTTGATCAATCTGGAATTAAATCTGATTTCGAAGACGGTATCGGCAATTGGATGATCAGATTTGAAGAGAGTGGAAGCATTGAATTGACAGATGACGACAATCATACACCGGGTGGAGCAAAAAGTCTGGCAGCAAGTGTTTCTTCCCAGTATAATGGTCCTATTTTAAATGTTATGGGTAAAATGCACAAAGGGCATAAATATTATTTGTCTGCCTGGGTAAAAATGGCTCCTGGTCAAAAGCCGACTGTACTACGCATGAGCGTACAGAGCGGAAGCAGCGCATTTACAAATGTTTCTGAGAATGTATTGGTGACAGAAAATGAGTGGGTGCAGTTAACCGGTACTTTCACAGTGGCGGTTACTCCAAGCGTATTAAATGCATATATAGAAACAGCAGATACACCAGATGAGACAGTAACTTTCTACATGGATGACTTTGAACTTTCGTATATTGGCCCGGTAGCTACAAAACCTGTACAAACTGATTTAACTCCTATAAAGGAGGCTTACAAAGATTACTTCTTAATTGGTAGTGCAGTTAATATTACAGATTTTGAAGGTGATAGACTTAAACTTCTTAAACATCATTTCAATGTTGTTACGACAGAAAATGCAATGAAGCCTGAATTTGCTTATGATAAAGATAAGAAATTTGACTTTGAAGAGGAAAATGTTCTTGTATCAAAAATTGAACAAGAAGGTTTGCAATTGGTAGGTCACGTACTTGTATGGCACAGCCAAATGCCTACATGGTTAAGTACGGCTGAGGATGGTAAACCGTTAGATCGTGAGACAGCGTATAAAAACTTGGAAACTCATATCAAGACAGTTATAGAGAATTACGGTGAC
The DNA here is from genome assembly GCF_000237085.1 of Acetivibrio clariflavus DSM 19732. GTDB lineage: Bacteria > Bacillota > Clostridia > Acetivibrionales > Acetivibrionaceae > Acetivibrio > Acetivibrio clariflavus. The sequence continues at coordinate 297,120 of NC_016627.1, forward strand.
AAGGTTATTTCCTGGGATGTAGTAAATGAAGCTATCAGAGATGGCTTGACATTTACTGCTACCACTGAAAATTGGAAGGATGCACTCCGTGACACGCCTTGGTTAAGGGCTCTTGGTCCTGATTATGTTGAAGAGTCTTTCAAGATTGCAAGAAAAGTGTTGGAAGATAACGGATGGACAAATGTAAAACTGTATTATAACGATTACAACGAAGATAACCAGCAAAAAGCAGCAGCAATCTATAGCATGGTTAAAGATATCAATGAAAGATATGCTAAACAAAATGGTGGCAAGATACTAATTGACGGTATAGGAATGCAGTCTCATTATAACAGCAGCACAAACCCGGAAAATGTTCGGCTTACCTTAGAGAAATTCAGCTCTCTGGAAGGAGTTGAAATAAGTATAACTGAGCTTGACATCACAGCTGGAATCAATTCAGTATTGACTGATGAACAGGCTAAGGCACAGGGATACTTATATGCTCAACTGTTTAAACTCTATAAACAGTATGCTGACAAGATAGCCCGTGTAACTTTCTGGGGATTAAACGACTCTACCAGTTGGAGAAAAGAAGGCAGTCCATTGTTGTTTGATGAATACTTGCAGGCTAAACCAGCTTACTATGCTATCATAGATCCGGATAAATTTATTAAAGAAAATCCGCCTCCTGAAAAGGTGGTTAAACAGGCGAAGGCTTTATACGGAACTCCTGTTATTGACGGTGAAGTGGATTCCATATGGTATAACACATATAATATAAAGATTGATCAATATCAACAGGAATTTGAGGGTGCTACTGGTGTGGCTAAAGCACTTTGGGATGAAGAAAACCTCTATGTACTGATACAGGTTCAAGATGATGCTCTTGATGATAAAAATGCAAATGCTTGGGAACAAGACTCTGTTGAGATATTTGTTGACCAAAATAATGCTAAAACACCTTATTACGAAGAAGAGGGAGATGGACAGTACAGAGTAAACTTTAACAATGTAGCTACCTTTAATCCCGATAGCATAAAGGAAGGATTTGAATCAGCGACAAGTGTAACAGGAACAAACTATATAGTAGAAGTGAAGATTCCGTTAAAAACAATAACTCCGGCTAAAGGCACTAAAATCGGTTTTGATCTTCAAATCAACGATGCGGAAAATGGTAAACGTGTAAGTGCTGCTGCCTGGAACGATACAACGGGTACTGCCTACATGGATACATCTGTTTTCGGTGAGTTGACTTTGGATAAAGCAACTGGTTCAGGCACAGGTGGTTCAAAGGGAAGCGGCGGTGGAAGCAGCAATGTGCCGGAAACTACTGAAACCGGAAGTGGCAACGAAACAACAAATAACACTGGTATAATAACAGTAGAAGCAACTGTGGACGAAAATGGAAATTATACTGCTGTTGTGGATGAAAAATTGGTGGAAAACGTTAAAGATGAAAAAATAAAAATAGAAGTTAAGGGTGCAGAACAGGCTAATAATGTAATAGTGAAAGTTGCTTATGATCTCATTAGTGCGGCATCAGGTGCTAATGCCAAGGTAATAGAAGTAAATACCGGTTTGGCTAATATAGAGTTGCCGGTATCCCTGTTTAGCGGTTCTAAAGAGGGAGAAGAGGTTGAATTGCAAGTAAATAAAGTTGACAATTCTCGGCTCCCAGAAAAGGTAAGGACAAGGGTAGGGCAAAATACAGTATTTGAATTTAGCCTGAGTGTAGGCGGACAAAAACTTAGTACATTTGATGAAACACAAAAAGTAAAAGTATCTTACCCATATACTCTAGAAGCAGGAGTAAGACCGTCAAGGGTTGTAGTTTACTATATTAACGAGAACGGCGAGTTTGAAGTAATAAAGAATGGTCGTTACAGCAATGGTGCAATTCACTTTAAAACAAAACATTTCAGTAAATATGTGGCTGTACCGGTTGAGGTAAACCTCAAGGACATATATGAGACAACATGGGCAACAGACAGTATAGAAGCTTTAGCAGCCCGTGAAATTGTTAAAGGGGTATCGGCTGATTCCTTCCTGCCGATGAAGGAAGTAACAAGAGCAGAGTTTGTGCAAATGATAGTTGAGACCTTTGATTTGAAATCGGAAGCTGTAATAAATCCATTCTCGGACGTTGTTGAAGGCGAATGGTATGAAAAAGCAGTTTTAACTGCCTATGAATTAGGTATCGTTAAAGGCAAACCTGATGGAACCTTTGGGGTGAATGAGAAAATCACCCGTCAAGATATGGTAGTTATTACATACAGTGCATTAAAAGTATCAGGGATTAATATAAATACTACTACAAAAGCTGTTATATTTAAAGATGATACGCTTATATCGGAATACGCAAAAGAAGCTGTGGCAGCAATGCAAAGAGCTGGAATCATCAATGGTATGCCCGGTAACTTATTTGCGCCAAAGGATACTGCAAACAGAGCGCAGGCTGCAGTAATTCTGAATAAATTGCTTGATGAACTGTAAAAACGTTTAATTTATAAACTCCGCTGTTGAAAAGCAGCGGAGTTTTTGTTGTTTGAGCAGTTTCGCCAATGTACTGATTTTGCTTATTATATTATAAATATATTTACATTTAAAAAATTTAAGTTATTATTAATAAAATTAATAACTGTATTAAAAAAATTAATTATCACATTGACAAAAGAGAAGGTTTATATTAATATAAATAATATAGAAATATAATAAATAATATTTAAATTATAGTTAAAAATATTAATGTGCTTTATTACAAAATTAAGGAGTGGTTTTATGGGTAAGGAAGTTTTGGGAAAATGCCCTGTTTGCAATAGTGAGACCATCGTAACGAAAATAAGCTGTGAAAATTGCAATACAACCATAGAGGGAGAATTTACACTGTGTAAATTTTGCAGACTAACTGCTGAACAGAAGCAATTTATAGATACATTTATAAAATGCAGAGGAAATATAAAAGAAATGGAAAAGGAACTGGGAGTGTCTTATCCCACAGTAAAAAACAGACTTGAAGATGTAGCGGCAGCATTAGGCCACAAACCTCAGCCAATAATTGAGGATGATGGCAGAAAGAAGGAAATTCTTGAGAGATTAAATGCAGGGGAAATAAGCTTTGATGAGGCTATGGAATTGTTGAAAGGTTAAATTGCAGGCAGATATAACAGTTATCTAGTCTTAAAAACAGGAGGTTGATTTGAATATGGCAAGTGAAGAAAAAATTCTTATTTTGAAAATGCTTGAACAAGGGAAGATAAACAGTGAAGAAGCGGCAAGGCTTATTGAAGCTGTAGAAGGTACGAGTAAATCTGCTCAAAGCAGCGGCACAAGTTATAGCTCAGCAAAACAGCAAAAAAAGATTAATTTTAGTGATGAAGTTTCGAAGGTAAAAGAAAAACTAAATGATTGGAAAAGAGACTTTAAAAATAGTTACAATCAAACGGATTTTGACCGTATGATAGAAGAGTTCAGTGCAAAGGCTGAGAAGGTGGGAAGAACTCTGGCTACAACAACTTTAGGTATTGCCGATAAAATAGTTGATTTTGTAAGTAGCTTTGTCGATACCAATTCCTTTAATATTTTCGGAAAATATCAGGCTGTAGAAAAAACATTTGATGTGGCAAATATAACAGAGGGAATGAATCTTGAAGTCCAGGGTGTAAACGGAAATATACTTGTAAAAAAGCATTCCGATGATAAGGTGATTATAAAATCAACTATAAGAAGCCCGCATAACAATGCTGACGATCTCTTGGTTTTTAATGAAGGAGAGGGCAATGTTTCGGTAAAGACTACTAAAGACGAAAATATTAGTGTATCCTATGAGATTTTTCTGCCCACTGTTAAGTTTAATACAATAAATCTTAAGACCAAAAACGGGAAGATCTATGTAGAAGATTCAATTGCAGAAACGTTTGAAGCCCAAACAAGTAATAGTAATATTGAACTTATGGGTGTCAACAGTGATAAAATCAATGTTACTACCAGAAATGCAAAAATTCAATTAGGTTATATTATAGGTAAAAATATTGATATAAATACAGTCAATTCCCTCATAGATATTAAGCACGTAAAAACTCAAAATATAAATGCTGTAAGTAAGAACGGCAGAATTTTTATTGAGAATGTCCATAATTATAAAGGATGCTCTGATATCAATATGAACCTTAAAACCAGTCATGCCGGTATAAAAGTTAATATGAACGATATGGAAAAGAGAGGATATAAAATTAAGGCACAAACTACTAATGCTGATATTAATTTGTTAATTCCAGAAATAACCTACAAAAACATAAGCAAGCAATTGGCAAGCAGTTTTGTTGAGGCTGAAAGCAGCGGTTATGAAGGATATGAGCATAAAGTAAATATAGTGGCAGATACTCAAAATGGTGATATCGAAATTGTAAAATAAATACTTAAAGTTCTTATTGGAGCAGTTGAAACAGCTGCTCTTTTTATTGTACCATTTTTAGATTTTATAAAATAAAGAATACTTTTGGGAAGTTTCAGTCTTGTGAAAAACTTTTAATAAATGTATAGAATAAGCTACAAATACATGCTATAATAATAGATTGTAAATTTAATATTATTTAAATTAGAGGTGTAAGATGTTTGATAAGTTGCAAGCAGCAGAGAACAGATATGAAGAAATAAATCATAAGCTTAGTGACCCGACTGTAATTGAAAATCAGGATGAATACAGAAAATTGATGAAAGAACATGCTGAACTTCAGGAACTGGTGAATAAATATGGTGAATATAAAAAACTTACCAAAGATATAGCTGAAGCTAAGGAACTTCTCAATGAAAAACTTGATAAAGACTTTAGAGATATGGTGGAGCTGGAGCTCAAAGAAGCTGAGGAAAGCCTGGAAAGAATAAAGAAGGAAATTAAGATACTTCTTCTGCCTAAAGACCCTAATGACGAGAAGAATGTTATTGTTGAAATACGTGGAGGTGCAGGAGGAGATGAAGCTTCGCTTTTTGCCGGCGACCTTTTCAGGATGTACACAAAATATGCTGAGAAATGCGGTTGGAAAACCGAGATTTTAGACTCAAATCCTAATGAAATAGGTGGCTTTAAAGAAGTGATTTTTGCCATCGAAGGTAATGGTGCTTACAGCAAGTTGAAATTTGAGAGTGGAGTACACAGGGTACAGAGGATACCGGAAACTGAAGCGAATGGCAGAATTCATACATCTACTGTGACGGTTGCCGTTTTGCCGGAAGTAGAGGAAGTGGATGTTGAAATAAATCCGAATGATTTGAAAATAGATACTTTTAGAGCATCCGGTGCCGGAGGACAGCATATTAATAAGACCGAGTCGGCTATAAGAATAACACATATACCTACCGGCATAGTTGTAACCTGTCAGGACCAGAGATCTCAGCATAAAAATAAAGATAAGGCTATGAGAATCTTAAGGTCCAAGCTTTATGAGATGGCCCAGGAACAGCAGAACAGTGAAATTGCACAGGCCAGGAAAACACAAGTCGGTACCGGTGACAGGAGCGAAAGGATCAGAACATATAATTACCCGCAAGGAAGAGTTACCGATCATAGAATAGGTCTCACTTTATATAAAATTGACAGTATATTGGAAGGGGACTTGGATGAAATTATCGACGCACTGATTACTACCAGTCAGGCAGAGCGCCTTGCAAGTGGCGGAAATGACGATGAGATTTAAAAAGGATATTTTAGAATGATGAATAAAGTTAGTTTTCTTGAAAGGTAAAAAAGACCTTTGGGAAAACTTATGAACTTTTTATAGAACAACCCTATAATATTTTGCCCCCTTGCTGAATAGAATAATATATGTATTTAAAAAAGCTAAACTATTAATTTGAGAATATTTTTACTTATTAGAGACTGAAAATAGGGGGTAAATTGTGGGGGACTTGATAAAAGTTACACTTATTGGCCTTATCTCCGGTATGGCGGGAACAAGTATCGGCGGGTTAATGGCTTTTTTTGTTAAGAGAGTAAACAGACGTTTTATAAGTACTATTTTAGAGTTTTCAGCAGGGTTGATGACCTCGGTTGTGTGCTTTAAACTCATACCGGAAGCGTTCAAATACGGAGGAATAAAGTTTACCTTTTTTGGAGTATTCCTTGGGGTGACTGCTATTTTGTTGGTGGAAGAGATCATGGGAAGAGCCGAGTTTGTCAAGACGAAAAAACAGAACTCAGGTCTCTTAAGAGCGGGTATGGTGATGGCAATAGGAATTGCACTTCATAATTTCCCGGAAGGATTTGCAGTGGGATCCGGATTTGAAGCATCAGTAAGTTTAGGTATGGTTATTACTGCAGTAATTATAATTCACGACATTCCTGAAGGAATAGCGATGGCAGTTCCTATGAAGGCTGGAGGATTTACCAGCAAGAAAGCTTTTGCGTTGACGGCACTGTCTGGGGTACCGATGGGATTTGGGGCCTTATTGGGAGCAATAGTTGGAGGTATCTCTGAAAAATTTATCGGAGCCTGTCTCAGCTTTGCAGCCGGAGCCATGCTTTACGTGGTTTATGGAGAGTTAATGGTTGAGTCAAAAAAACTTTATTTGGGAAGACTTCCTTCCTTAAGTAATGTTTTTGGCATTGTTTGTGGTATAATAGTAACGACGATAAGTTAATTATTAAGAATTAAAGTTCCTTTTAATGTATTGGAACTTATTACTTTGATTGCGGCTTTTGCTGTGATGTGTAAGGAGAGAACGGTTTGAAAACGGAAATTCTAAAAATAGACCTACATAATATCGATAGCCAAAAGATAAAATATGCAGCTCAGGTAATAGAAGAAGGAGGTCTGGTGGCTTTTCCCACAGAAACTGTTTATGGGCTTGGAGCCAATGCATTAAACAAAACTGCTGTAGAAAAAATATTTAAGGCAAAGGGGAGACCATCGGACAATCCTCTTATAGTGCATGTGGCAGATAAAAAGTCTGTTGGAAATCTTGTTTTGCGAATACCCGAGAAGGCAGAAAAGCTTATGGATGCTTTCTGGCCGGGTCCTTTAACATTAGTTATGGACAAGCAGTCTATTGTACCGGATATTATAACTGCAGGTCTTGATACTGTTGCAATTAGAGTTCCGTCTCATCCCATTGCTCTTGCTTTGATAAGAGAAGCTAAACTGCCTATAGCTGCACCTAGTGCCAATATATCCGGAAAACCTAGTCCTACCGATTCAAAACATGTAATCAATGATTTATACGGTAAAGTAGATGTTATAATTGATGGAGGATTCTCCAACATTGGTGTGGAATCAACTGTTGTGGATATGGTTGTAGACCCTCCAATGTTGCTGCGGCCCGGAGGCATAACCCTTGAACAGTTGGAAGATGTTATAGGGAATGTACGGATTGATCCCGGTATTGCGCAAAAGAACTTGGACGGTAAAGTTGTACCGAAGTCACCGGGTATGAAATATAAGCATTATGCACCAAAGGCAAAAGTTGTTATAGTTGAAGGTGAGATTCAAAAGGTTGCGGAAAAAATCAACGAATTGGTAAAAGAGTGTGAGAGCAGGGATATAAAAGTCGGAATACTGGCTACCGATGAGACGAAACATTTTTATCCTGAAAATTTAACTGTATCTTTGGGCAGCAGATTAAACCCTGAAACTATTGCAGCTAATTTGTTTAATGCGTTCAGGGATTATGACAAGACGGATGTACAGACTATTTTTGCAGAAGCTGTTGACAGTTCAGGTATTGGTCTTGCGATAATGAATAGAATGAATAAAGCAGCAGGATATAATATTATTAAAGTATAGATATTTTTAAATTCTTTTATATTGAATTAAAAGGAGACGAAAAATGAAAAAAATACTATTTGTCTGTACTGGAAATACGTGTAGGAGCATTATGGCTGAAGGAATTTTTAATGATGCCATTTTAAAAGAGGAAGAGTCCATGAGGCAGTTTGTTGCATCTTCGGCGGGAATTGCTGCTTTTGACGGGGATTGTGCCAGTGAGAATGCTTTAAATGTAATGAAGAGTTGGAATATTGATATCAGCTGTCACAAAGCAAAAAGAATTACTCCGGAAGAAGTGAACAGTGCGTTTCTGATACTTACTATGACAAGGGAACATAAGAGAGTACTGCATAAATTTTTCCCGGGGGCAAAGGATAAGATTTTCACATTAAAGGAATTTGCCTATGAAGATATTGAAGAAATAAGAATTAAGTCCGCGGATATAAGTGATCCCTATGGAAAGGATGAAGATATATACAGAGAATGTGCAGTTGAGATTAGGGACGCTGTGGACAAAGTAATTGAAAAACTTAAACATAAGTATATATAGCTGTAAATTCATTGATGCTTCTGTTTAAACTATTATTTTTGACATTAAGTTATCAGTAATATAAAATATAAATTAATTTGGAAGTTAAGATTTGGAGGTCAATATGAAAATAGCAATAGGTAGTGATCATGCAGGATACGAATTAAAAGAAGAAATTGTGAAGTTTCTTCAACAAAACAACTATGAAGTTGTTGATTTTGGGACATGCGATACTAAATCGGTGGATTATCCCGATTATGGCATAAAAGTCGCAGAAGCCGTTAAAAATGGCGATTGTGGAAAAGGTATAGTGATATGTGGAACAGGGATAGGAATATCCATAGCGGCTAACAAAGTGCCGGGTATTAGGGCAGCATTGTGTACCAACAGTTTTATGGCAAGAATGAGCCGGGAACATAACAATGCAAATGTACTTGCAATAGGAGCCAGGATAGTTGGCTTAGACCTTGCGATAGACATCGTAGATACATGGCTTAAAACTGATTATTTAGGAGATCGACACCAAAGAAGATTGGACAAAATAGAAGACATCGAAAAAAAATATGGAAGATAAAAGGAGAATAATGAGATGAAAAACGTTTTTGTACTTGATCATCCTTTGATACAGCATAAAATTTCACTTTTAAGGGATAAGAATACCCAAACGAAGGAATTTAGGGAATTAGTGATGGAGATATCCATGCTGATGGGATATGAAGTTACAAGAAATATGCCTTTAAAAGAAGTTGAGATAGAAACCCCTGTTGGGGTGGCAAAAACCAATATTATCTCCGGTAAAAAACTTGGCATAGTACCTATACTTAGGGCTGGTTTGGGCATGGTAGATGGCTTGCTTAAACTGCTTCCTATGGCGAAAGTCGGTCATATTGGGTTATACAGAGATCCTGAAACATTAGGTCCTGTGGAATACTACTGTAAACTACCCGAAGATGTTTCCGAAAGAGAGATTGTTGTAGTAGACCCAATGCTGGCTACAGGCGGTTCAGCATCAGCTGCAATACAATACATAAAGGATAAAGGAGTAAGCAGTATCAAGCTGATGTGCCTGATTGCATCCAAAGATGGAATTGACAGGATAAACAAGGATCATCCCGATGTTGCTATATACTGTGCAGCCGTTGATGAGAAGTTAAACGACCATGGATATATAATACCGGGCTTAGGTGATGCGGGGGACAGGTTGTTTGGAACTAAGTAATATTGTTGGAGAAACTACCTAAAGCTTTTATGAAAAAAGGACGAAGTATATTTTAGCGAATTATTGCCATGGAGGGGGGAAGTTTGTGAGACCATCTTGGGACCAGTACTTTATGGAAATAGTTGAGCTCATAAAAAAGAGGTCAACTTGTAAAAGACGTCAGGTCGGAGCATTGATTGTTAAGGATAAGCGTATACTTGCAACAGGATATAACGGTGCTCCCATGGGATGCAAGCATTGTGACGAAGTTGGTTGCTTAAGGGAAAAACTTAATATACCTTCCGGAGAAAGGCATGAACTGTGCAGAGCTATACATGCAGAGCAAAATGCAATTGTCCAGGCAGCTTATTCGGGTACTAGCGTAAAGGACGGAACTCTTTATGTTACAACTCAACCCTGTGTTTTGTGTGCAAAGATGGCAATTAATGCAGGGATTAAGAAAATTGTATTTAAGGGAGATTATCCGGATAATTTAGCCATGGACTTATTGAAAGAAACAGGGATAAGAGTTGTAAAATTTGATGGAGAATAGTATTATTAATTAGGATGTTTGTTGAAAGTATGATTTAATTTTTATTAATTTAATTGCATCAAAAGATGGGATCATGGGTTGACTGAATGTGTTTTTTACATAATTTTAATGTAACGGATATCGGCACACTTTATTACAAAAGATTAATGAAAAAAGAAGGTGTTGTCTTTGTTTTATGAATATTTAATATGTTTTGCTCTTGCATTTATAGTTTCTTTTTTTACCACTCCGATAGCAAAAAAGGTAGCGTTTTGCATCGGAGCAATTGACATTCCTAAAGATGAAAGAAGAATGCATAAAAAGCCCATAGCTCGATTGGGAGGTTTGGCTATATTTTCGGGCTTTATTATTGCGTTGATGTTTGGACTGTTTTGTACAATTATTGGTGTTGTAGGAATTATACCCGACAAACAATTGCTGGGAATGCTTGTTGGTGTTTTTATAATAATAGGAATAGGTATAGTGGATGATATAAAACAATTAGGGCCAAAGATAAAGCTGCTGTTTCAAATATTAGCTGCTGTATCTGTTGTTTGGATATCCGGTGATAAAATATCGATAATCACAAACCCTTTTTCAACAACAGGTATTTCCATACTTAGTGATTTTATTGCATATCCCTTGACTATTCTTTGGATTGTGGGGATTACAAATGCTATTAATTTTATTGATGGGCTGGATGGTCTTGCAGCTGGAGTTTCTTCCATTTCATATTTATCTTTGATGTTTATATCAATATTACAAGGTGACGAACAGACTGCAATGATTATTGCTGTTTTGGCCGGTGCTACTTTGGGATTTCTTCCCTATAACTTCAATCCAGCAAAGATATTTATGGGAGACACCGGATCTACATTCTTAGGGTTTACCTTAGGAGTTATTTCAATTCAGGGAATGATGAAAACCTATGCAGCTATATCTATAGCCATTCCTATATTAGTTCTTGGATTGCCTTTGTTTGATACAACTTTTGCCATCTTAAGAAGACTTGTTCAAGGAAAGCCGATAATGGCACCTGATAGAGGACATTTGCATCACAGGCTTATTGACATGGGATTTAGTCAAAGGCAATCGGTGGTGACAATGTATGCCGTTAGCGGTGCTTTAGGACTTGTAGCTATCGTTTTGGCAGACAAGGGAGCCTTGAGTGCTGTTATACTTATAATTGCCGTATCAGTATTTTTAATTGCCGGTTCAAGGTATATGAGTGAAATTGACGATTCTCCGGACTTAATAGAAAAGACTGAGGAGGAAAGTGTACCTAATTTATCGGTGCAAAAAGCTAAAGAATAGATGAATAGAAGTTTGTTATAAAACAATGATTTAAAAAATGTACGGATATTGGGAGGATTATTTTGGAAAAGTTAAAAGTGACAGTTGTTTTCGGTACAAGACCGGAAGCTATAAAAATGGCACCATTGGTTAAAGAATTAAAAAAATATGAGGAAATTGAAACAACGGTTTGTGTTACTGCTCAGCATCGGCAGATGCTGGACCAGGTTATGGATATATTCAGTATAAAAGCGGATTTTGATTTGGATATAATGAAAGACAGGCAGACCCTTGTAGATATAACAACAAGAGGATTGGAAGGGCTGAGCAAAGTTTTTGCTGAAGTCAAGCCGGATATAGTTCTTGTACATGGGGATACTACCACTACTTTTGTGGGAAGTCTGGCTGCTTTTTACAACAAGATCAGTGTCGGACATGTTGAGGCAGGGCTTAGGACGAATGATAAGTATTTCCCCTATCCGGAAGAAATTAATAGAAAACTTACAGGTGTTTTGGCTGATATTCATTTTGCTCCAACCAAAACCAATAAAAATAACTTGATTAAGGAAAACATAAACGAAAATAAAATATACATAACCGGTAATACTGTAATTGACGCAATCAGGACTACTGTAAAAAAAGAGTATATTTTTCAGAATGCCGAACTTAATAATATTGATTTTGGCAGCAAGAAAGTTATAACTGTTACTGCACACAGAAGGGAAAATTTAGGTACTCCTTTGGAGAACATTTGCCAGGCGCTAAAGTACATTGTGGACATACATGAAGATGTAGAGATAGTATATCCGGTGCATTTAAATCCTGCTGTTCAGTCGGTGGCAAGGAAAATTATGGGCGGACATACAAGAATCCACCTGATTGATCCCATAGATGTTCAGGATATGCACAATCTTATGGACAGATCTTACCTGATAATGACGGATTCCGGAGGACTTCAGGAGGAGGCACCTTCTTTGGGGAAACCTGTGCTGGTTCTCAGAAACGAAACTGAAAGGCCTGAGGCTGTAGAAGCGGGTACAGTTAAGCTTGCTGGTACACAAAAGGACAGAATTGTCAGCCTTGCTGAAGAGCTTATTACCGATGAAGATGCCTATCAGAAGATGGCTAAAGCTGTTAATCCTTATGGGGATGGCTTTGCCTCTGAAAGGATTGTAAAAGCGCTATTGTATGAATATGGATTCACTAAAGAGAAACCTTTGGAGTTTCTGATAGGATGAGCTTTAAGTGTATTTATATTTTTTATATGTTTTGTCAATAGTAGTGCTAATGTTTTGAACTTTATAATATATTAAAGTAAATGTAAAAAATGACGAAATATCAATCATAATGAATCGATTTTTTAGTACTTTTTTTATTGAAATAAAATATTAGCTGTGATAATATAATTTCATTATTAAGGTTTCCTAAAAAAATACAGTTTGTTTTATTATTTGCTGGGGAAACGTATATATTTGTTGAATTAAAGCTCTTAGTGGGGAGTACAGACTAAAGCTGAATATATGAATTTAACATTGATGCCGAAAAAGCTATATCCGATGGAAGAGCATCTGGGGTTGTTACTCAATGCTGAGGATAACAAGAGTACATTTTGGATGCTGGAGAGTTTTGGCATGGCGAATGGTACTGTTTATAGCTGAGTCGGTTTTTTTGTTAGGTATTTTGGAAAAACTGAAAATGAATATAAATTATTTGAACGGGTTATTCCGATAATATTCTTAAATATTCCATTTTAAATTATAATGGTAGAGGTAAATATAATATAGGGATGAATAATGATTGAAAGGTAAGATTTTGCAAGGTTTTTTGAAAATTAGGCTGATAATAGTTTACATGATATTAATAATCATTAGCATTATATTATTTAATAATAGATGGGACATAGTTATTGGATTAACATGCGGGACACTGGTTTCAGTGATGAAGTATATAGAAATATCAAGATTTATATCAAAAATTTTAAAAAGAGAGCGGAAGAGATTATATTCGGAAGTTTTTGCAAAGTTCATGTCGTTGCAGGTAATAACTGCTTTATTGATGGCAGCTGCAATAAAAATAGATTTGCAGTTTTTTTGGGGATTTGTATCAGGTGTATTGCTTATACCTGTAATAATAACTATTAATGGAATAACAGAGGCCTTGGGCATATCCCATAATAACTTTCAATGAGAAGGTGTAATTGTGGAAGAGCTTGGAGAAAGAATCAAAGAGGTAATGACGAGTAATAGAATCGATATACATCTGTTTGGATATACCATACCCATCTCAGATGCTGTAATAACCATGTGGATAATCATGGGGGTTTTAATAATACTATCCATTATTTTTACACGAAAGCTTGAAACAATTCCCGAGGGAAAGCAAAATGTGGTAGAAACTATTGTTGAGTTTATAAATAAATTGACCGAAAGTTCGATCGGACATCATTGGAAGCTCTTTGCGCCTTATATTGGAACAGTTCTGCTTTTTCTTGTTTTTTCGAATACCATATCAATTTTTAACATAATTCCAAGCGGTGAACAACTGTATAAATTGACTCATATTGGGGCACTTAAAAAAATTCCCGATTTTAATCTTTTGCCGCCAACAAAGAATGCCAGTGTTGCTATGGGTTTTGCAGTTATGTCCATGATAGCTGTTATTATTTCGGGAATAAGGGTAAATAAAGTAAAGGGATGGCTTAAGAGTTTTTTGAAGCCTGTTCCGATATTATTGCCCTTTAAAATACTTGATTATTTCATAAGACCTTTATCGTTATGTTTTCGGCAGTATGGGAATGTATTGGGAGCAGTTATTATTATGGAGCTGATTTATAGTTCCATGCCGGCATTTCTTCCGGGAGCGTTAAGTATCTATTTTGATATTTTTGACGGAGTTTTGCAGGCATACGTTTTTGTGTTCCTCACATCACTCTATATTGCTGAGGGCATTGAATAAGGAGGTGAAAAGTATGGGTGTTCAGGCATTTGCAATAAGTTTGGCATTATTGGCATGTGTAACTGCAGGAATAGGTATCAGCTTTGCTACAGCAAAAGCAGTAGAAGCAGTTGCAAGACAGCCGGAGGCAGCATCTAAGATCCAAACTGTTATGCTTTTAGGTGCAGCTTTGGCAGAAGCAACAGCTATTTATGGCTTTGTTATTGCATTATTAATGGTATTGTTGAAATAAGCGGCAAAATATTATCCTATTAAGATTTTAAGGGGGGTTACAATTAGAACGTATCCCTCTTCTTAAAAGATAATGTTATTGTTTGCACATCCTTGTGAAAGGAGTTTAATATGGGTATACTGTTTAATATTCCTGATTTTGTATGGACAATGATAAATCTTGCAGTATTGTACTTGATACTTAGAAAGGTTCTATTTAAGCCTGTTACCGAGTTTATGGAAAATAGGGCTAATTCCATCAGGCAGCAGTTGGAGGAGTCGAAGGCAAACAATCAAAAAGCTTTGGAGCTTAAGGAAAATTATGAGAAAATTATTGCCTCGATTCAAATGGAAGCTGAAAAGATAAAGAAGGAAGCAGAAAGGGAAGCACAAGAAAAATACGATGAAATAATTAAGCAGGCTAAAGCTGAAGCCGAAATATTAATAGCTAAAGCAAGAGAAGAAATGGAAATGGAAAGAATTGAGATGATGAAAAATATGAGAAATGAAATTGTGAGTCTTGCTTTAGAGGCTGCTTCTAAAGTTATAGAGGCAAATATGGATACTGAAGCAAACCGTAGGTTTGTGGATGAAATATTGGATAGAAAAAATATTGCATAGTGTGTTAAATAGCGACTACCTTATGGGCTTTATACGTGGGAAAAATTGAAAAGCTCTTTTATGGCAGTGAAGAAAGGAAGTAATAAAATGCCATTGGTTGAAGCCAGATATGCTGAGGCATTGATTGAAATAACCGAAGAAAATCACAGTACTGATAAAGTATTAAGTGATTTTAATACTTTTATAAGCATTTTTGATAATACTCCTGAATTGGAAGAATATTTAAAGAAACCTAATGTGCAATCAACAGCAAAAAAGAAATTGCTGGATGAATTGTTTATGGGGCAAGTAGATGAAAATTTTTTAAAGTTTTTATATTTATTGGTAGACAAAAACAGAATCAATTGTATCAGAGGAATTTTGCAAGAATACAAAAGAATGGCTGATGAAAAGAAAAATGTGTTGAATTTGAAAATAATTTCTGCAGTTCCGTTGGATCACCTGCAGATTGAGAAGATAAAGAAAAAATATGCTGAAATCTATAGAAAAGACAGGGTAACTGCTGTTGTGAACATAGACCGATCCTTAATTGGAGGAATTAAAGTGCAAGTAGGGGACAGAGTAGAGGATTATTCCGTAAAGTCGAGATTGGATAGCCTCAAGAAGTTGCTAACGGAAAGGTGATATATATGGTTCTAAAACCTGAAGAGATTAGTTCGATAATAAAAAAGCAGATAGAAAATTATGATAATAAGGAAAAAATTGATGATGTGGGATATGTGATTCAGGCAGGAGACGGAGTTGCAAGGATTTACGGCCTTGAAAAGTGTATGTATGGAGAACTCTTGGAGTTTGAGGGCGGAGTTTATGGAATGGCTTTGAACCTTGAAGAGGATAATATAGGAAGTGTTCTTTTTGGAGAAGGACTGGATGTCAAAGAAGGAACCTATGTAAAAAGAACCGGCAGACCTGTAGAAGTGCCGGTGGGTATGGAGTTATTAGGAAGAGTTGTGGATCCTCTTGGCAATCCTCTTGATGGAAAAGGTCCTATTGAAACTGGCAAGTTCAGACCTATAGAACGACCGGCACCCGGAGTTATTGAGAGAAAATCTGTTGGAGTTCCGCTTCAAACCGGGATTATGGCCATTGATGCCATGGTGCCTATCGGAAGAGGGCAAAGAGAGCTGATTATTGGAGACCGGCAGACAGGAAAAACTTCTATAGCCATAGATGCAATCATTAACCAAAAAGGAAAGGATGTATTGTGTGTATATGTTGCCATAGGACAGAAGGCATCAAGTGTTGCAAGTATAATAAATACACTTGAAGAGTTTGGTGCTATGGAATATACAGTAGTGGTTTCATCTACAGCAAGTGACATGTCCACAGTTCAATATGTAGCTCCCTATGCTGGCTGTGCCATTGCAGAAGAGTTTATGTATAACTATCATAAAGATGTTTTAATAGTATATGACGACTTGTCAAAGCATGCTGTAGCCTATAGAGCCATGTCACTTTTATTGAGAAGACCTCCCGGACGTGAAGCTTTCCCGGGGGATGTATTTTATTTGCATTCAAGACTTTTGGAACGGGCTGCCAGATTAAGTGACGAACTGGGAGGAGGTTCTATTACAGCCCTGCCCATAATTGAGACTCAGGTAGGAGATGTCTCGGCTTATATTCCTACAAATGTTATTTCAATTACCGATGGTCAGATTTATTTGGAATCCAGTTTGTTTTTTGCCGGTCAAAGACCGGCTGTTAATGTTGGTTTGTCGGTATCAAGGGTAGGGGGAGCAGCTCAGATAAAGGCTATGAAAAAAGTAGCCGGACCGATAAGGATAAATCTTGCCCAATATAGAGAGTTGGCTGTGTTTGCCCAATTTGGCTCGGATCTTGACAGGGCAACCAGAGATAAGCTGAATCAGGGAGAACGTTTGGTTGAAACCTTGAAACAGTCACTACATAAAACTCTTCCGGTGGAAGACCAGGTTATAGTGCTGTTTTGTGCTACCAATCGTTATCTTATGGATTTGCCGCTAAAAAAGGTAAGAGAATTCAATAGAGAACTTTTAAAATATATAAAAGAAAATCATCCCAATATTCCTGAGACAATTCGTAAAACAGGGGATATGGACGAAGAATTGGAAGGACTTTTGAAAGTTGCAATAGAAAATTTTAAGAAACAGTATGTTTCGGAAAATTCGGATTAAGCTGGTGATGAAATTTGGCGCAGGTTAATGAAATTAAGCTGAGAATTAAAAGTATAAAGGAAACGAAGCAAATTACAAAAGCTATGAAATTAATATCTGCTGCAAAGTTAAAAAAGGCAAGGAGACAGTTGGAACATGCCCTGCCTTATTTTGAGAAGGTTAGGTCTACTATGGTAGACATTCTTATGCATAGTGCAGGGGTTGAAAACAAATATTTTGATTTGAGAAATGAAAAAGAAGGCAAAAAAAAGGCTTATTTGATTTTGACCGGAGATAAGGGCCTTGCCGGCGGTTATAACCATAATATGATCAAGGCGGTTGAAGAACACATTAAGGGAGATAAGGATGCTCTTTTGTTTGTTGCAGGCAATGTGGGAAAGAATTATTTTTTAAAAAACAATTACAATGTATATATGGAATTTGAGTATCCTGTACAAAATCCAACCATTTACAGAGCTAGAGATATATCGGAACTAATTTTGGATCTTTTTGTCCAGGGAGTATTTGATGAGATGTACCTGGCTTTTACTTACATGCAGTCAACCATGTCAATAGAACCTCAGGTTATTAAATTGCTTCCGCTGGAACTTCATGCTCTTAAAGAGCATATGAAAATAACTGAAGACATTGAGGATAAAGTTGATGACTTAATAGTTTATGATCCATCACCTCAGGATGTACTTGACATTCTGGTGGCCAAGTATGTAAAAGGAGTTATTTACGGTGCTTTTGTTGAGGCTTTTACCAGTGAGCAGAGTGCAAGAATGACAGCTATGGATAATGCAACTGCCAATGCTGATGATATGCTGGCGCAACTTAGCCTGAGCTATAATAGGGCAAGGCAGGCTAAAATTACACAGGAAATATCTGAAATAGTGGCTGGTGCAGAAGCTATGAAATAAATCCGAATTTGAGGTGTTGGGAATATTTGGAACGGAGTGGGAATATGGCAAAAAATATAGGAAAAGTTATACAGGTAATTGGTCCCGTTATTGATGTCAGATTCAACAGAGGGGAGTTGCCTAAAATATATAATGCTTTGGAAATAGAGCTTGAGGATAAAAAAATTGTGGCAGAAGTTATGCAGTATGTAGGAAATGATACGGTAAGATGTATTTCCATGTCAGCTTCCGATGGGCTGATGAGAGGCTTAAATGCTGTAGATACCGGTTCACCTATCAAAGTTCCTGTTGGAAAAGGAGTCTTGGGAAGACTCTTTAATATATTGGGGGAACCTATCGATAATTTAGGAGAAGTAAAAGCAGAAGGTTATCTTCCCATTCACCGGCCAGCACCTAAACTTGAAGAGCTTAAACCTTCCACCGAAATTCTTGAAACGGGAATAAAAGTAGTTGACCTTCTTGCACCCTATGCAAAAGGCGGCAAAATAGGTCTTTTTGGGGGAGCAGGTGTTGGTAAGACGGTCCTTATTATGGAACTGATTAGAAATATTGCCACTGAACATGGAGGATATTCGGTATTTACAGGTGTTGGTGAACGTACCAGAGAAGGTAATGATTTATGGCATGATATGAAAGAGTCGGGAGTTATTGAAAAAACTGCTCTTGTATTTGGACAAATGAATGAACCTCCAGGATCGAGAATGCGTGTTGCTCTGTCGGGCCTTACTATGGCAGAGTATTTCAGGGATGAAATGGGACAGGATGTGCTTTTGTTCATAGACAATATTTTCAGATTCATTCAGGCGGGTTCAGAAGTGTCTGCGTTACTTGGAAGAATTCCATCGGCAGTAGGTTACCAACCTACTCTTGCAACAGATGTTGGAGCACTTCAGGAGAGAATAACCTCTACAAGGAAGGGTTCCATTACATCGGTCCAGGCAGTGTATGTACCGGCTGACGATCTTACAGACCCTGCTCCGGCTACTACATTTGCTCATCTTGATGCGACAACGGTTTTGTCCAGGCACATAGTTGAACAGGGTATATACCCTGCTGTTGACCCGTTGGAATCTACATCGAGGGTTCTGGATCCGAGAATCGTTGGAGAAGAACATTACAGGGTTGCCAGAAGGGTTCAGGAGATATTGCAAAGGTATAAGGAGCTACAGGATATTATAGCAATTTTAGGTCTTGATGAGCTTAGTGATGAAGACAAACTTACAGTGTTTAGAGCAAGAAAAATTCAAAGATTTCTTTCGCAGCCTTTCTTCGTAGCCGAAACTTTTACCGGATACAAAGGAAGATATGTCCGCATAAAGGATACAATCCGAGGATTTAAGGAAATTATTGATGGAAAAATGGATGATATTCCCGAAGCAGCATTCTATATGGCAGGTACTATCGATGAGGTGTATGAAAGAGCGGAAAGCATGAGATAGGAGGTTCGGTATGTCCAACACATTTTATGTTGAGATATTGACACCCGATAGAAAGTTTTTTTGGGGGGATGTGGAGTCTATTATAATCAATACCCCTTCCGGACAAATCGGTATATTGAAGGATCATATGCCCATGGTAGCGTTAGTTGAGGTGGGAATTGTCAAAATCAAAAAAGACGGAAATTGGCTTGAAGCAGTTCTTGGTCAAGGTTTTATGGAAGTAAAGCAAAACAGAACAATTATTTTGGCTGATACTGCAGAATGGCCTGATGAGATTGATATAAACAGAGCTAAAGCCGCTAAGGAAAGAGCAATGGAGAGAATTTTAAGACGGGAAAATCAGACGGAATATATACGATCCCAGGCAGCACTGGCCAGGGCGATGGCCAGACTGGCAGCAGGGAAGAAGGTCAAGTAATGGGTTAATATATTGGAATTTTTTAAAATAGTATTGAAAAGGGATTAAATTTGCCGGATTGGCAAATTTAATTTTTTTATGGTCAAACTGATATAGAGATTTTGCCGTATAAAAAGCTATTGTGTGCAACAATTACAACATTTGGATAGTTATTGATTTGTTTTATATACTCTGAAATAAGCTCTTGACGCACTTTATGAAGATTCAGATTAAGAAATTTATCAATTATGTTAAAAAGATAGTGTGCCCTTTATATTTTGCAGTATTTTGCCGATAAATTTATAGGATAATAAAGTTTTTTATATAGCAGTGGTTTAAACAAATTTGGGGGTTTAACTATGAAAATATTGAAGCATACTATCACCATTCTCGTTATTGCGGCATTATTACTAGGGAACATACCTATATTCCAAAATGACATATGGGCAGCACCCATGCCGGTTGATATTTATGTGGAAAGTTATACCGATGGAAAACTTACGCTTCGTTGGGATGTATCCGGGGCTACTTCTTTTTCAATTAGCTATCATGATCCTGACGGAACGCTGCAAAATATAAGTGACAGCGGTAACACATATACAATTTCCAATCTTCAGGATAACTACATATATGATTTTAAAGTAGACGTATACAGTGGTGTGAATTTAATAGGAAGCGGACTTTTGTACTATCTTCCGAGAGTCACTTTTTATGCTACCCAGGGAGAACAAACCAGAGAGGCTATAGAGGGTGGAGGCTATGAAATAGGAAATAGGCCGATACTTAAGTTGAAATGGGTAATGCCTAAAATTTGGGTAGATACAAGTGGCGGAAAAGTAGTATCTGCAAATGAAGCTCTTGATTATATAAACAATAGTTATAGTAGTATTTATGGAACTGATCTTAAACTATCAAAACTGAATTTTAAAATAAATATATCCAGCAATGCTTCCACGCTAAACAGCGGAGCTGCCCAGTCTGCCGTCAATGTTATTGATGGAGGCAGTTCAGGATATAAAGCATATGTTTCAGGAAACCCAAGTCTTGAAGCTAAAGTGGAGGGACCTGAAACAGACAACTACATGAGTTTGGATTTGGTTGGGAAAAAAGATGCTGATTCCCCATTGCCTACTGCAAATGGAGATAATGAACTGCCCCATGGAGATATACTTCCGGGAACAGTGTATTATATGAATATTAAACTTTCATTTCAGGATGATCAAGGAAATGATAAATTTGTGACAACAGTCGGAGCACCGGACGATTTAAACGGAAGTACGCTCATGGGTGAATTTCCGTATACATATACTCCAATAAGGTTTCAATTGTCTAAAGATATGTTTAACAATATATATGTAAAAATATACCGAATTAATCAGGGAAGCCTCGATTTGCCAAGGTTATATTATCAAGTGCAGTCTATTGACCAAATCAAGCCGGGTGACTGGGTTATAAAAAAGACAATAGATGACAGCTTTTTTGCTTCGGGTTCCGATAGTGCCTTAACACTTATATCCGGTGTGGGAGTTAACAACAAGTATTATTACAAGATAGTTGTGAAAACCGATAGTACCAAAGACAGGTTAGAATCACTGCCTTTGGAATACACTCTTTCAGAAGACACAAGTAAGCCTCCGATACCTACAGGTATAACGATAATTGACAGGGTACCTGTAAAAAGAGAGATTAATGAGGGAGACAAAACTGTTATTCAGCACTCATCAAATATCACCATATCTTGGGAAAAACCGGCTAATTGGAACGAGATAAAAGCTAAGGCTTTAAGCAATCCCAATGATGATATTGTTTATCATATATTATTGAATGTAACAGAAAATGAAGACCTGTCACAGCCCTATCCGGAGTTAAAGGCTGATGGTAAGGCGTATGGGAATTTCCCGTTAAAATACAGGAAAGTTTTGTCTTTCTCGTCACAGGCAGTAAAGGAAAATGGAAATCGATTGGAATATACCATTGATGGATTCAAACTGTTTAAAGCTTATTATTTCAATGGTTTAGACAGTAACGGCAATCCTGTAATAGTGGAGGAAGATATCATAAGGGAAGAGGAAGATAAGGAATATCCGGACTTTTTGCTTCCTAATACGGTTTATTACATGCAAATGTATACCACAACCTATAATAACCGTAATTCCAATAAAGCTGAGGATATGTCCAACAAGTCCTTAATTGTCAGTTTTACTACAAGAGCAGCCAATGAAATTGATGTTCCTGTTCCAAGGAATCTGCAGCTTAATGTTAATGATGCCTATGTAATTGATGAAAAGGAAAATATTATTTCAAATTACGTTGAAATTCAGTTTGATAAGGTAGATATAAACTGGAACAATTATCTTTTGAACACAACGGTTTCAAAAGCTGTTTACTATGATATATATATGAGTACCAGGACCGATTTGAATTCATTTACGTTGATTGGAACTACTGAAAACTTAAATGGAGATATTAAATTCTTCGGTGCCGATGATGCGGCAAGTAAATATATTAGATTAAAAGTACAGGAATTTTCTAAAGGCACAAAAGCTTATACCGTTTTTGGTCCGAGCCTTAAATCCAATACTACTTATTATTTTGTTGTAAAAGCAAGGTTGAAAGCCGAAGGAATGGAAAGAGACAAAGAATCCAACTATTCATCACTGCTTGCTGTTACAACCATAAAAGGAGCAATCGGAGAACCCGATGAAACATCAAAACGTCCTGTTGCACCTGTTGATTTTAGAATTGCCGAAGATGAAGAAGGCAATCAAATCCTAAGCAGTACAAAGGTAACTTTTAGCTGGACAAGAAGTGAAACCGACGTGGTTTACAACATTATATGTTCAGCTGGAAAAATAGATCCTTATGAAGGAAATTATTCAGGAAATAATGATGCTATATACCAAAGCTTTTTGGAGAACTTTGGCGAAATCATACTGGATCCATCCGTTGAAACGGAAAATTTTGAATATGATCCTATTTCAAAGGAATGCAGGTATACTATCGATAAATGGTTATCTCCAAATAGGCTGTATTATTTCAGTATAAGGGCCATAAATAAATCGGACAATACAATATACAGTGTATGGGTATCGATACCTGTTACAACCCTCCTTATTGAACAGCCTCAGTATTTGGAGGCAGTTACTGATGTGCAATTGGGATTCTTTTTTGAAGATGTAGATTTAAAAACTAAAGCCGAGGAATACAGTGTATATATAAAATCCGAAACAGATTTAAGGTTTAGCCTTCTTAGCAAGAGTAAATACACTATTGTGAAGCTTGGCACATTAAGCTATGTACGGTTGATTAATTTAAAACCCAATACTTATTATGATATAAGAGTGTATAAAGATGGTGACAGTAAACTGGTGTACACAAAGGATGAACTGTATACCAGAGATTCCAGCCATCAGCTTGAGATTAAGTGGAGAGGTATTTCGCAATATAGCTATGAAGTTGCAATAAAGGCAATTTCGGATGATGATTATGTTTTGCTGAATGAATCCAATCTTGAAGAGTATATCGATGCCCAAGGCAAGATTATGCCTTACTATGCACAAAAGAGTGGCAATACCATTGGAACTGAGTATGAATATTATGCAAGGATAAAATCAATTCCGGTTAGGCTTGAGAATGGAACGTATGAGAATCAGCCGTTAAAATCAAATACTAAATATTTTGTAAAAGTTAGGGCTAAAAAGATAGACCCTGTGGATTCAACAATTATCTCCTACTCCAAGTTTATAGGCCCCATATCCGTTAGGACTGATTTTAATCAGGATGACTATGATGATGAGGATAACAACACAAAAATAGAAATATCCTTTATGGATAAAATTAAAGAACTTGAGAAAGCATTATTCTGGAGAATAGACTTAAAAGAACCCGATGAGAACAAGCTGCTGTTAAAAGGAGACAGAGTGATAAATGCAATTGAAAACAACGATTCCTATAACTTTATTTTGGATATTTCTTATTATGCCAAGTCTGCTGATATTGACAGATTATATATACCTATTGAGGTAATTAAAACTTTGGACTTGACAAACAAGAGTCTGTTAATCAGAACCGATGATGCGGAATACAGTATCAGACCTGACACCTTTAATTTGGAGACAAGGACTGAAATAGAAGAACTGGAAAAACATAAAAACGTAAAGGGAATATATCTGACATTAAATATAAAACGCAATGAAAAGTCTAAAGTCAGTATTCCTAATGGAATGACACTTGTTTCCTATATTAACAAGCTGGATATTGAAGCATTGGGAACTTCTTTGACGTATACACAACTGAAAAACCAAATAAATGATTTGGTTTACAATAAAGATTCGGGACTTGTGCAGCAGAAACTTAAGGAACTTCTTGACAGCAAAGTAAAAGGCGATTCCAAAGCAATAGAAAAATTAATAAATGACTCTGTTTCTCAAATCGAGATGGAAGTTTCCCAGTTTATTTATTATAAATTGGAGGGCGGTAACAGAACTTCCTCTATAGCTGTTGAAAGCTTAGATATTAAGAGCTTTGACAATCCTATGCTTGTAAATCTTATATATAATGAACAGGCAGGGTTGAAACTCCCATATGTCCTGTATAAGGGTAGCAGCAAATGGCAGTCATTAAGCCGCAGTACCGTTGTATCCGTCAATAAAATAGCATTTAATGTAATAATGACAGGTGAATATGCAATATTTGCTCAAAAAGGGTTTGCATCCGATTTATCTGATAACTACGAATTTACATCGGACATAAAAATGCTCCTTTCCAAGTTTGACTTAAGTGGTGTCTTTGGAGACTTAAGCTTGTTCTTCCCTGAAGACAGCATCAAAGTAAAAGAAATAATACTTTTATATGAGATAGTAACTGGCTTAAACCACGATAATAACGGCCTTACAATTAATCAGAAGGCTCAAAAATACGGATTGGAGAGCCTGGTAGGGTATGGAGGAGTTGTAAGGGATATAAGCCGTCAGGAGACTGCTAAAGTAATAATGAAGATATATTCGGCCAAAACCGGAGTTAATTCAGTTAATTTAATTCCAAACAGCAGCAAAATTCCTAAAGATATGTCAAAAGTAGATGATATGTACTATAAAGATGTACTGATATGTTTAGATTTAGGTATACTGCAAGTTAGTGGAGAGGGTAGATTTAATCCCGATGGAACTATAACCAGAGGAGAGCTGGCAAGCTGCCTGGTAAAACTATTTAAGCTTACTGGGGATATCTGATTAATATTAAAAGAAATTTTAGATCTATTAATATAAAGTTGGATTTTAAATATACAGCTATATAAAAATAACCGTTAGGAGAAATGGATATGAAAAGGTTTTACAGAACAGTGGCTTTAACCTTGCTGTTATCGTTAATTGTACAGAATATTCAGAATATAAAGGTATTGGCCTACACCGGTCCGTTTCAGGCGCCTCCGTCGCCAACGCTGAAAGTTGATGAGTTAACGGGGGGTGTACTTGATATTGGATATGATGAGTATGATAAATACTATGTAGGCTTGAAGTGGAATACAGTATTCGATGCCGGTGCTGCAGGTTATTTGAATTTATATCTCCAGGAGGTGCCAAAAGGATATAGGACTGCTACTGCACGTACTTTAAAGGAACGCGGCATCCCGGAAACAAGTAATCCTCATAAAGTTAAGGATTTAAAGTCGGGAACCATATACTATATGGATATGACTGCCTATCAAGTATACTTCGACCCTAGTGGAGAGGTAGCATATACAAGCCCTGAGTCTTCACCGTCAAATAGAGTGAAGGTGCTTACTGATATTGAGATTGCGGCCTACTCCTATGGAACCAATCAGATTAAGATAGAATGGGACGATGTCTGGGATACAGGAGGCAGAATAGGCTACAAACTTTATATATCAGAAAATGCAGCCTTTTCAAATACTCAGCCCATCTTTATCGGAAATGCGCAGATAGGAGAAGGCAAAGCCGTTACTGTAAATGAAAAAACCGGGAAGCTTGAATATATTCATACAGTGAGAGATCCGGGCAGGGTTTATTACGTTAGGATTGAACCGGATATATCCAATGATGAAGTAAAGAGAACAAAGTATACCAAGACGGTACAAGCTTGCAGTTTTATATTGGTTAAAACGTCTAAAGTATCAAGCACTAACGACGGTATAGTGTGGAAATTGGAATGGAGTCCAGTTGTTACAGGGCTTAGCGATAGCAATATAAAAATTTCTTACCATATATACAGAGGAATAATAGGTTCCAGTTCTTTAGCACAGTATATGGCAGCTGTGGACGGGAGGGAATTTTTTGTTACCGTCCCGCCGGGAAAAGACCAATACTATTTTATAATAAGGGCTATTGTAACCAGAAATGGTGAGGATGTTTACAAAGGAATAAGAATTGAATCGGATCAAATTATTTTAATGGAGCATGAGACACCCTCGCGGCCTACCACGCCGGAAATAGTAGACTTTTTTGAAAGGGTTGGAGGGGACAGAATAATAAGTTATGATGATGAGTTGACTCCAAGGAGTGCCACAATACTGTGGAGACTTCCTTTAAAAGGCAATGGTGAAATTGACAGCGATGTTACCTATGATATATGGTTGGTAACAGACCCGGGCACATTGGATAATCCTTCCGACAATCAGAAAATTGCAACAGATTTAAAGGTGGGCAATAACAATTATGTAAATGATGGAGATACTCTAATAGGATATAAATATAAAATAGACGGACTTAATCCGAATTCCACCTACTACATGAAAATGGTTGCAAAGAAAAAATTCCTTGATACTGTGGACGGCGTTTTGCAAAGTGTCACATACTATTCCGATCCTGCGTTTAAGATAATAATTACTCCCATAGACGGTGATATAAATCAACCGGTAGTACCTGCAAGGCCTCCCGTTAAAATAAAAGAGTATAGTCAGGGCAAGTATTCAATTACGGAAAATTCCGTTACAATACAGGTTAAAAACCTCTGGTATGAGAAGTTTAACTTTGAAACTAACAAATGGGAATACATCAGGAGTGAAAAGTTAAATGAGAATGATGTGCCTCCTTTTGATCCTAAAACTACTGTAGTGGATGATGTTTACTATAGAAAAGTAGCCTATGATTCCGGGGTTACTTTGGAGGTTGGTTGTATTGAGTATGTCGAGGGAATGGATTATGAGGAATTGAAAAAACTGGTGCCGAACAAGGTAACCAATTTTCCTGTTACACCCAATGATCCCAATGAAAATCCAAATCTCAACCCTGACGGAAATTATCACAATGTCGATATAACATTGACAGATCTTGAACCAAATACTACCTACGTGGTATGGGTAAGGGCTGCAAGGCGGAGTTTAAATCTTGTTTCCGGTCCATCGGATCCCATTGTGTTTACCACTCTGCCGATTATTGAAACTCCAGCGGAAAAACCCGTTGTTCCGTATTTTAATTACAGCTTTGCCAGTGACACATATATTGATTTGGGATGGGATTTTGTACCTGGGTATAATTATTACCTGAAATATGGAATAGAGGATAATCCCAACACTGCTTCAAACCAAATAACTATTACAGCCCAGGAACTTAAAAACAACACCTACTATAGAGTGGAAGGATTGAAACAGGATACGTTGTATTATTTCTGGATTCAGGCAGAAGCGATTAGCGCTGACGGAGTGAGCAACAAGTCAGACTGGAGTGACTCCTATTCTGTAAGGACCTTGAAATATATTCCTCCGGAAACGCCGAAAGGGTTTGGGGTGAAAAACTCAGATGATGCCATAACAAAAAATAGCATAACTTATGAGTGGATGATGGAAGAAAATTTACAGTATATACTTGAAATTTCAAAGGATATTGATTACAAGGATTTAACGGAGTATGCAGTGGGTAACAATTCGGAATATACAGTTAGCGGACTGTTGTCAAATCACAGGTATTATGCAAGGTTATATGCCTATGATCCTGTTAAAAACCTGCGTTCACAGCCAACGCAAAGCATAACGGTGAGAACGTTAAGAAGTGATGACGATTTCGATTCGAATGAGGATATTGAAGATGTGATAACTGGAGAATTTGTGGAAAAAGGAACAAAAATAGTTAACAATACCTGGAATATAAAAATTGTCGGTGTCAATGCAGATCGTTTTGTACAGCATGTTTTAACCGATAATAAACTGGATTATGTATTGGATGTTACAAATCCGCCTTCAGCCTGTGAGGTTATAAGCATTGTAATATCGGATAAGGTTTTCAAGGCATTGACGTTGATTGGTGAAAATCTGATAATTAAAACGCAGAAGGTGAATCTGATTATAAGGCCGGGAGTTTTGACTACCGATAATAGCAACCCGCTGGTTAAAAAAGCTTCGGGAGTGGACTATGAAATAGCTATTTCATTATCTAAAACAACCGGAATTGATGTTAAAAATATGACTGTCAAGTTGGAAACCGGTAATTATAAAATCAGTGCTTTTGAGGGTGCAAATAAAGTTCCTCTGAACCAGGTTTTGAAACCTTTAAAGTTTGTTGTAACGTACAATGATGAAGATTGGTACATTAATGGTAAGACATCGGGTTTTGTACTTGATTCTTCTACTTCAACGTGGACACGGGCAAGTACTTCAGCGGTATATAATAGAGATATCGGCCAGGGCAAATTAACCTTTGAGTCGTTAAAACCCGGAGAAACTGTGGTGGCACAATTTGGCAATGATTATTTTGACGATATATATTATCATTATTATGAGACTGTGATAAACAATGTAGCATCGGTTCACGAGATTAAAAGCGTACCCGGCAGATTGTTTGCTCCGGACCTGAATGCTACTTTAGGTGATAGTGTCAAACTGATGTTTGATGTTCTGGATTATCGATATGGAAACACTTATATGGAAGAGGCATTTAAAGCCGGTTTGATAAATTATAACGAGATATATGCGGTTTCAAGGAACTGTACTGTTTCAAAAGCTTATTCCATGATAGTAAGACTATTCGAAC
Organism: Acetivibrio clariflavus DSM 19732; assembly: GCF_000237085.1. Classification (GTDB taxonomy): domain Bacteria; phylum Bacillota; class Clostridia; order Acetivibrionales; family Acetivibrionaceae; genus Acetivibrio; species Acetivibrio clariflavus. The sequence goes on from NC_016627.1 coordinate 326,072, forward strand.
TAAAAACCGGTACGACACTCAGCAGCGAAAAGAAATCGAATTTCATAAGCAGCAATGGATTTACGGTTATACGTGATGGAAGACCTGCCTCAGAGGATAGTGTTATCAATAGAGGAGAATTAATGTACCTTATAGAAAAATTGCTTGTATTTATAGGTGAGATTGATTGATGTTTGAAAATTATATAAAAAAATAGTCATTTGGAAATAAAAATAAATCCAAAAAAGAAGGATTTGGGGTATGCAGTGATGAATATAAATAAAGTAGCAGTTTACATAATAGTGATTTGTAGCATGATTTTCTTAAATGTAAATTTTTCCTCTGCCCACGGACTTAATTATGAAATTGAGCGATTAGGGAACAATAAAGAAAGAGTTATATTGAAATGGAGCAATGAAGAAGAAAAAAAAGGATTTGCTCTTGTATATCACTATTTTGCTAATGGCAAAACTTTGCATATCGGATATGAACTTAAAGAAGGATATCCTACTGAAGCATATTTGGATTATGACTTAAATAGTGTTTTGTATCCTATAAGAGTTAATTTGCATGAAGTTGGAAAAAACGATGATACACCCTTTACTGACATTAACGGTTTGGAAACTGAAGAATATATAAGGCATTTGCATGATGTAGGAATTATAAATGGTTTTCCGGATGGTGCTTTTTTACCGGAAAACCCTATCAGTAGGGCAGAGTTTGTGGTAATAATGGTTAAGGCATTAGGGATTGAAGGTAAAAGCAGGAACATCAAAGGTTTTGTTGATATAGACAGGCATTGGGCAAGGGATTACATTCTTTTGGCAGCCGATAACGGGTTAATTTCAGGCTATGAGGACGGTACTGTAAGGCCAGATAAACCTATAACCGTAGCAGAAGTCAGTTCGATTTTGGCAAGATCGTTTTCTTTTAAGACAACGAAGAATGGTATATATTCTAAAGTTAGACAAGACAAATGGTACAGTGCTGCTGTGAAAAAGATGTTTGATGTCGGAATACTTAATACTAAAGACAGTATTTACAATTTTTTTGATGAGGAGAGCAATATCAGCAGAGCAAACTGTGCAATGATGATTAGCAGAGCTATTTCGACGTATTGATAAAAAATAAAATTTCATAGAAACTTTTTAGCATAGGAAAATACTTTTTTAAAAATTTATATTTTATGTTCATTTTATTCAGGTTATTCAGAAAAGTCCTATGCCTTAAAATATTGCATGTATATCCCTCAGCCGATAAGGCAATAATTTAAAGTGAGTTCAGTAGACAGAGAAATTTATAACTGGCGTATTTGTTCTTATCAAGGGGGATACATGTGATTGTAAAATTAAGTAAATATTTCATTTTGTTTATGTTTTTAATAATGCTATTTACAATATTGTATGGAGGAATATACTATAGATGGGGAGATAATTCGGTCCTCCAAAATGCTTTTTTGAGTTCAGGTGCTAAATTTGTAAATAGTGAAGTTTATGTGTGGTCTAATATGGATGAACATAATCAAGATATGGAAAAGCTGTTGAAATTGGCTGATCAACTTGAGATGGACTTAAGTGTAGTAAAAAACAATACTTATACAAAGCAATATGTTAAAGAGCATTCTTTTGATAAGCTAGAGATAAAGGGGATTTGCGCTGATGGAAAAAGAGTTGATATAGCCGCTCAGCAGTGCAAAGATAATTCACAAAAAAGCAATATATCAGTTAATGTAATTAACAGAATGGGTGCGCTGGATATAAATGATACAGTTAATGCAATTAAAGAAAGGTTTAAAAGTTTAAAACTGAAGCCAAAGATTAATACTTGTATTATCGGTTGTTTTGATGGTAAGCTAGACTATGAAGAAATGAACAGAATTAGCGAAAATATACTTAAATGTGCAAAAGCAAAAAAGATTGAGAGCTTATATGACAACAATTTAATTAGTATATCAGCCTATTCACCTTGTATAGACAATAATATTGAGGTGAAGGGCAAAAGAATAAATATAAATATAGCATTAAGATATAATGCTTATGAAGATAAGACTTACATATGGCTTGCGACACCGGTAATTGCTATTGAATACTAGGTTTTTCGGTATTCTGAACTGCAAGGAAGCACATACAAAAGATAAATATATGATGAAAGGAAGAATTAACGTGCCCAAATTGATTGTTTCCGAATCGAAACCACTGAAAGGAACTGTAAGAGTAAGTGGTGCAAAGAATTCTGTATTGCCAATATTAGCTGCATCTTTGTTAGGGGACAGAGAGAGTATTATCGAAGAAATTCCTTATTTATCTGATGTAAAAATTATGTGTGATTTACTCAAATCATTTGGGGCAAAAGTTGAATTTTCGGATAATAAGACAAAATTGAGAATAGATTCGAATTCAATAAATAATGCTATAGCACCCTATGAACTTGTAAATAAAATGAGGGCATCTATTTTAGTAATGGGTCCGCTTCTTGCAAAGATGGGAGTTGCTAAAATTTCACTTCCGGGCGGATGTGCTATAGGTTCAAGACCTGTTGATCTGCACCTCAAAGGATTTGCTGCAATGGGAGCAGAGATTACTCAAGATCATGGTTATATAGAAGCAAGAGTAAACGGCCGACTTAGAGGTAATAAAATTTACCTTGACTTTCCCAGCGTGGGAGCTACCGAAAATATAATGATGGCAGCAGTTCTTGCGGAAGGTCAAACCATAATTGAAAACGCTGCAATTGAACCGGAGATAGTTGATTTGGCCACCTATTTGACTACTATGGGTGCTGATATTAAAGGAGCCGGGACTGATACAATAAAAATAAACGGTGTTGATTCACTAAAAGGTGCGACTCATGCGGTTATTCCTGACAGAATTGAAGCCGGCACCTTTATGGTTGCAGCAGCTATAACAGCTGGGGATGTAAGGATTGAAAACGTGGTTCCTGATCATCTGAAACCTATAACAGCTAAACTTAGAGAAGCAGGAGTCGAAGTATCGGAAGAACTTTCAAGCATACATGTCAAGTCTGACGGAAATATAAAGCCAATAGATATAAAAACCCATCCCTATCCGGGATTTCCTACAGATATGCAGTCGCAAATGACTTCACTTATGACCAGGGCCGAAGGCACCAGTATGGTTATAGAAACTATATTTGAAAATAGATTTATGCATCTTGCGGAACTGAAGCGTATGGGTGCAAATGTAAAGATTGAAGGAAGAAGTGCAATTATCGAGGGAAGATGTAAATTGACCGGTGCGAGGGTTAAAGCTACCGACTTGAGAGCCGGGGCAGCGTTAATATTGGCGGGACTCACGGCAGAAGGTATTACGGAAATAACCGATATTGAACATATTGAAAGAGGTTACGTTAACATACATGAAAAACTTAATCAACTGGGAGCTGATATCAAAAGGGTTGAAGAAGATTTAAATTGATATATTGCCGAAATAAAGCATTAATCAATTGTTATAAGAAAGCGGTTTAAGTCTCTTAAAAGGCTTAAGCTGCTTTTTTATTCGTCATTATTAAATATTTAAAAGTCGAAAAACAAAGTTGACTGCGGAACAAAACTTTATGGTTAAAGAATAATTCAAGTGTATTCAATCATATCTATAAAAATAAAAACTTTGATTTTAAATTTATTGCTATTCCTAAGAAAAAAGCGAGAATGGGGATAACTATGAGAAAAATAATTTATTACATATTGATTATGATTATAGTTATGATAGTTCTTCCAATGATAATTGTGGGTGGAGGGAATACCGTTATTGAAGAGGTCAAACCGAAGGAAAAAGCGGAAAAAGAAGATATAAAGATAAAAGTGTATATAAAAGACCAGGATAAAGTTGAAGAAATGTTGCTAGAGGATTATGTAAAGGAAGTTGTTGCAGCAGAGATGCCGGTAGAGTTTGAGATTGAAGCATTGAAAGCACAAGCAGTAGCTGCAAGAACCTTTGGAGTGAGTAGAATTATGAATTTATATCCTGCCAAGGAAGACATCCATAAAGGTGCACATGTATGTACCGACTCGACCCATTGTCAGGCATGGATGGATAAGTCGGATAGAATAAAAAAATGGAATTCTGTGAGTGCAGATAGAAATTGGGAAAAGATTGAGAACGCAGTCAAGGAAACGAAAGATATTATAATATTATACGATAATAAACCCATTAACCCGCTGTTTCATGCCAATGGCGGAGGGAGAACCGAAAATTGCGAAGATGTATGGGAAGGAGTAGAAGTTCCATATCTGAAAAGTGTAAATAGCGATGGAGATGAAGAAGACCCCGGATATAAGGTTGTTACTGCTTTTAAAGAGGAAGATATAATTGATAGTATAAAAAGCGAGTATCCTGATATTTTGCTCAATGAAGATGATTTGTTAAGTAACTTTAGTGTTTTGGAGCTTTCGGATGGGGGAAGAGTAAAGAAGATTAAAGTAGGGAATATTGAATTAAAGGGAACAGATTTGAGAAAACTCCTTTCCCTTAGGTCGACAAATTTTAAAATTGAAAAGGGAAAGGATAATGAACTGAATATTACTACAATAGGATATGGGCATGGAGTTGGTATGAGCCAGTATGGTGCAAATTACCTTGCCAAAAATGGAGGTACTTTTGAAGAAATTTTAAAACATTATTATAAAGGCGTGACATTAGCGCCATTTAATAAAGATGATTTATTGAATAAAACCGATAATGAAACAGGACAATAAAGAAATTTTATACCTCTATGTATATTGTTGCCAGATACGGTAACAATAATATATGGAGGTGGAAAAAGTGAGTTTTAAAAAGTTATTTCCGGAAAGAAAAAAGACACAAAAAAAGGTTTTAGAGTTTTTGGATAGAAAGGGTTTTTACATTATACTGACAGTATGTATTGCAATTATGGGAGTATCTGCAGCATTAATAACTTCAAAGAATATCTCATCATCTAAAAATTACGCCGATGATGGGATAGCAATCGACGATTTGGCAGATGATATTTTGAGTGATGAAAGTAGTATCAGCAGTGCTTTAGTACCTTCAGATTTAGAAGTGATTAACAAGACTCAAACTGAAGAATCTAAGCAAACAAGTAACTCAGCATCTAACGCGACACCGGACAAGAAAGATTCAAAAGCTACACCTGAACCGAATAAGGCAAATACATCAAAAGAACCTGCAAAAACTGCCGGGCCATCAAATAGCAACAGTAATTCGAAAAAAACATCAGCTAACACGGCAGAAGAAAAGACAGTTAGTACAGCAGACAACAAGAAATTTTCAATGCCTGTATTTGGAGAAATATCCTTCGAGTATGCTCAAGACAGGTTGGTATATTCGAAAACTCTTAATGAGTGGAGAGCACATCCCGGTATAGATATAAAAGCAGATAGAGGAACACCTGTAAAAGTAGTAGCGGATGGAGTTGTTACGGAAATTAAAAACGATCCAAGACTCGGAGTAACGATAATTGTTGACCACTTAAACGGTATAAAAACGGTTTATGCAAATTTAGCAAAGGGTGATATGGTAACACCTAATCAAAAGGTAAAACAAGGTGAAGTTATAGGGGCTGTTGGAAATACTGCAAGTTTTGAGTCTGCAGAACCACCACATCTCCATTTCGAAGTACTTAAAAACAATAAAAATGTTGATCCGTCTGATTATTTGCCAAAGAAGGCAGAATAGTAATGATTATCTGCCAAAGGAGGCAGAGCAGAAATTAAACTTCGGAAGTGCGAAGTTAGGGAAAGGGGCTGTTGCACTAAGAAAATTAGTGTAACAGTCCTTTTGTGTCTAAAAAGCAAATTCCGGACTTCGAAAAGTCCGGAATTTGGTGTAAAATGTATTTATGCCACTAAATAATTTAACACATAAAGATTATACCATTCGCGGTGATTTCTATCAATTAAAATTACCGTTAAATATTGAGTACATGATACCTAATGATGATTCTGTCAGGTTGCTGGGTCAGATAGTGGAGGAGATGGATTTAACAGAATTATATAAGACCTATTCCCGTATAAGGAAAAAACAAGCAACCCCAACACAGATGCTGAAGGTCATGCTCTACGGATATATGAATAATTGTTATACTACTCGAAAAATTGAAAGTGCTTGTAAGAGAGATATCAACTTTATGTACCTTCTTGAAGGGTCTCCTGCTCCAGATTATACAACAATAGCGAGATTTCGGAGCCTTCATTTTGCACCTGTTTCAGAAAATCTTATGGCACAATTTACTGAAATACTTGCTGAATGTGGAGAACTTTCAATGAAGAATCTTTTTGTTGATGGGACAAAAATTGAAGCTTCTTCAAACAAATATACTTTTGTCTGGAAAGGTTCTGTTACTAAAAATCAGCGAAAACTTATGGATAAGATTCCTGCATTTTTTAAGAAAGCAGAAGAAGATTACGGATTTAAAATTGTATATGGAGATAAAATCAAAATGTATCATCTAAAAAAGCTTAGGCGTAAACTATGCAAAATAAAAAAGGATGAAGATATCGAATTTGTCTATGGAATAGGAAAAAGAAAATCTCCTCTCCAAAAAACATTGGAACAGCTGGATGAATACATATCAAGACTTAAGAAATATAATAAGCATTTACATACCATGGGAGAAAGAAATAGTTTTTCAAAAACAGACCCTGATGCAACCTTCATGAGAATGAAAGAAGATGCTATGAAGAATGGGCAATTAAAACCTGGTTACAATATTCAGTTTGGAGTAGATGCTGAATACATAGTATGGATAAGTGCTGGTCCTCAGCCTACAGATACAACCACTCTAATACCATTCTTAAACAGTATCAAAAGTCATTTGAGGTATACTTACAAAAATATAGTTGCTGATTCAGGGTATGAAAGTGAGGAAAATTACGTTTATCTTGATGAAAACAACCAACGTGCCTTTATTAAACCATCCAATTATGAAATTAGTAGGACACGTAAGTATAAAGCAGATATTAGCATAAAGGAAAATATGATATATGACAAAGAAAAGGATATTTACATATGTAGTAACGGAAAAAGGCTTGTAGTAACAGGAATAAAGTTCAGTAAAAGCAAAACAGGATATATAAGTAAGAAAACCTGCTACACATGTGAAGATTGTAGTGAATGTACTTTCAAATCAAAATGCATTAAGAGAAACAGCAAAAAACCGCTGGAAGAACGGACTAAACGTCTTGAGGTATCTAAATTATTCCAGCAAAAACGTGAGGAAGCCTTAGAAAGAATCCTCAGTGAAGAAGGAATCGAACTCAGAATAAATCGGAGTATTCAGGTCGAAGGGGTTATTGGAGAAATAAAACAAGATATGGGATTCAGACGTTTCTTGTGTAGAGGCAAAAAGAACATCTTAGCAGAATGCATTCTTCTTGCTTTAGCACATAATGTAAACAAACTGCATAACAAAATTCAATCACAACGATGTGCCACGTATTTACATCCAATAAAGACAGCATAAACATAAAAAATATTTATTGTATAATTAGCGAAGTGTGTGTCGTTTATTTAGTATACCCTTTTTTCAGGATCAACAAATAAAAGACAACGTTTTAAGGATAAAATATATTAATTTTAAATAAAAAGGGGCTATTGCATTACGATTACTAATCTGTAATGCAACAGCCCCTTTTTTAATTATGGTTTGATTAATTCGATATAAATAGTATTAGTATCAGAAGAATGTAGGAAGTAATCCTTAAAAATGTTTTTTAATCGATAAACTTATAATATACACAACGAATTTTTGGATTACATTATGGTTATGTTCTTTATTTTTTTAATTTGTTACGACAAAACATTTTATGTGTAAATTCTCCAAAAACAGGGTTAATTATACAATAGTTGGCTTTTATTGACAATTCCCGCGTGTTTTTATAAAATTATATTGAAAGAGCTGTTTTGGGTATAGTTTACATAATATTCGCAGTGCCAAGCCAAAAACATTGTATATAAATATAGTTCACGCTATAGATGACGATGATGTGATGATTGATTTTAAAATGCAAAGAATTATTTTTTTCGTCAATATAAGCGAAAGGTACCTTTTTTGATTGGCTCTTGCACATCGGTGGGTTATGAGACAGCTTAAGTTTTATTAAAAAAATCAAAGGAGGTAGAAAAAATGCAAATGAAAAAATGTAATGCGCTTATAGGGCGTTTTTTGTTTATCGGCATGGTTTTAGTTTCTGCCGTTCTGACGCCTATTAACTTTGGACGAGTTGAGGCTTCAGCCAAAAGTGGTGAAATAGGTAGCATGATACTGGGTGATGTAAATAATGATGGAGATGTCAACAGCATTGACTTTGCATATATGAAAATGAATTTACTGGGTATAAAAGGAAGTTTACTTAACGACGAAAATATTTTTGTAGCTGACCTTAATGGGGATGGGAAATTTGACAGCATAGATTTGGCCATTATGAAGGGATATTTGCTTGGAAAAATAAAAGAATTTCCTATAGGACAAAGTATCGTCACACCGATGCCGGCTGTGCCTACTCCTAAGCCGACAGTTTTGCCAAGTCCTACCAAGTCTTCGGGCAATGATGATTTTACAAATGATATTTCAAAAGCATCCTATTTAGTATCAGTGGGTGAAGAGGTGCGCGGAAAGATAGATTATGCAGGGGATGAAGACTACATGCTATTTATACCGCCTAATGACGGGCGATACAGGGTGGAGATATATACAAATGTCGAAACAAGTATAGCTTATTTATATACGGAAAAAATAGAAGGTCTAAAGTATTATTACAACAGTTTTGGTACATATACTTCAAAAGAGGGATATTATTATATTCAGGAAAACTTGACCGGAGGTACGAAATATGTCCTTGGCGTAAAAAATAGAAAAGATAAAGTTTCGTTAGATTCATATGTCATAAAAATTTCGAAGCTGAATTAATTTGTAAGTTTAAGAAATTCAAAAAGGATGGGTACTTGAATACCTGTCCTTTTTATATTATTCCAAGTCTGTCCACCGTAAAATATTTGAAGGTGTATTGTACCAAAAATTTTCATTGGGAGCTTTTAATATTATAACTTTACCTTCTTTAGGATCAGCCTGTATCCATTCATGGTTACCGATGTATGCCATAGTATGGATCCCATTGGCAGTTACCATAATGTCTCCTTCTTTCATCTCTCCATAGTCTAAAGTGTTAAGAGTCTGATTTGCCAGTATAAGAATAGTTTGGTTTTTGTAACCGTTCCCAAGTGCTTCGGCAGACAAGTCGTTAAACCATAGATTTAATCCTTTTCTTATATATTGAGGACTAAAATTAACAATACCGAGACGAATATAAGTATCTATAAGACCCCGCCTTACAAGACCCGAACAGTCAATGCCCAAAGAGGATTCACCGCCCCACAGGTATCTGGTACCCTCATATTTTTTTAGTGCTCTGACATATTCGGCTCTGATAGTCTCTTTGTCTATAGTAGGGCCATTAAGACTTAAAAAGAAAAATAGAATAGCCGGGAACAGGATTAGAACAAACTTAACGGTTTTGCTTTTACGGCTTAAAAATAAAGTATAAATCCATAGAAGGATTAGAGACGTTATCAGCATTAAATTTGTTGATTTTCTATTTATCGGATTTATAAACAGGAAAAATATAAAAACAACCAGAGCAGTAAAAACTAATATATGATGGCGTTTTGGAAATTTTTTCATACATTCTCACATCCTGACTTTTTTAGATACTGTTATCATTATATCCTATACTTTTCAACAAATAAATAGCATAGTGTAAAGCTTTTGACTTACTTCCTGAAGTGAGAAGTGAAATGAATAATTGTACTCATAAGGATTGCTTTCAGAGCATATATATTATTGAGGAAAAGGATAAATAGCCCAATATACCGGAAAGATAAAGCTTTTTGAGCATCAGAATAGTATGAGTAAGGGGGCATGGTCATTGAAGAGTTATATAGAAGAGAGGGCTATTGAGCTTGCCAATTACATTATTGAAAGCAAATCAACTGTTAGGGCGGCTGCAAAAAAATTCGGGATAAGTAAAAGTACTGTACATAAGGATGTAACTGACCGCCTGCTGCAGATAAACCCAACTCTGGCGGAAGCAGCAAAGGCGGTATTAGATACAAACAAAGCAGAAAGACACATTAGAGGTGGTTTAGCTACAAAAGCAAAATATAAAGGCCAGGCATAAAATAAAAGTCGGGTAACCGACTTTTATTTTTTGTGCAATTATATTCCGTTTATTCATAAATTTAATGGATAAATCAATTTTATAGCAATTACAAATTATGTGTGTAAATTTACCGGGATGGCTAAAATAAAGTTGAATATAAAAAATACAAAAATGTTAAAATATTAAGTTGCAATATTAAAATAATATGATAATATAGTTATGATATGTTGTACCTTTTCTATTCTATTGTAAAAAAATGTATCCTTGCTCATGCATAATTTAATAGGTTTTATCAATATGATTATTTGTCATGTTAATAAATAACCTTAGAACCGAGAAAGTAAGGCAATCAAAGTAATGTGAAAAGCAAATTTTTTTTGGCATTAAAAACTTAAAATTGGCAATGTAAATAGTATTACTATAGATAATTGAAAGGAAGATGCATTTTGTTTGGTATTGGTCAGGATATAGGTATTGATCTCGGAACTGCTTCCGTTCTGGTTTATATTAAAGGAAAAGGTATAGTATTAAGAGAACCATCTGTTGTAGCCATAGATAAGAATACTAACAAACTCCTTGCAGTGGGTGAAGAGGCAAGGAGGATGCTTGGAAGAACACCGGGTAATATTGTCGCAATAAGGCCTTTAAGAGACGGAGTTATTTCTGATTATGACATTACAGAGAGAATGTTAAAATATTTTATAAATAAAGTATGCGGAAACAATTTTCTCAAACTTGTGAGACCTAGAATTATTGTCTGTGTGCCAAGCGGTGTTACAGAAGTTGAGAAGAGGGCTGTTAAGGATGCAGCTATGCAGGCAGGAGCCAGGAAAACCTATCTCATAGAAGAACCTATAGCTGCAGCAATAGGTGCAGGAATTGACATTTCAAAAGCCTGTGGAAGCATGGTAATAGACATAGGTGGTGGAACTTCCGATATTGCAGTTATTTCTCTTGGCGGAACGGTTGTCAGCAGTTCCATAAAAGTAGCTGGAGACAAGTTTGATGAAGCAATTGTAAGGTATATGAGGAAAAAACACAATATAATGATAGGTGAACGTACTGCTGAAGAGCTTAAGATAAACATTGGTACAGTCTATCCGAGGGTACAGGAAGTGACAATGGATATTAGAGGAAGAAATCTTGTATCCGGTTTGCCAAAGACGATAACGGTAACGTCCAGCGAAATTATGGAGGCTCTTGAAGAACCTGTTTCAAGTATTGTTGAGACTGTTCATTCCGTTCTCGAAAGAACTCCTCCTGAACTTGCAGCTGATATAAGTGATAGAGGTATTGTTATGACAGGCGGTGGAAGCTTAATCTATGGTTTGGATAAACTAATTCAGGAGAAAACAGGTATCAATGTAATTGTTGCAGATGATGCTGTTTCTTGTGTTGCTTTAGGTACAGGTAAAGCACTGGAGAATATAGAAGTCTTGGAGCAAAGTGAAGCTTATGAGTTCAAGTCACGGCAAAGGTAAAAGTTTATATAGGATTTTTTTAGGGACTGTCTCAAAATAGAATTTTGAGATAGTCCCTTTTTAGTGTTAAGTTGATAACAAAATAGTACGATATATAATACGAGGCAAAAATCACAATTGGAATTCGGGTGAATAGATATGATTAGAGCATTATATACTTCCGGATGGAGTATGCGAGCCAACAATAAACAAATGGATATAATAGCCAACAATCTGGCGAATGTCAGTACAAATGGCTATAAGAGGGATACTGTTGTTTATGAGAGTTTTCCTGAAGTCATGGTGAGGAGAATTAATGATACCCGAAGTACGTTAAATCCATCGGGAAGGGTTGGAAATGTGAATTTTGGTAATGACATTGGAGAAGTATTTACTTATTTTACCGGTGGAAGTCTTAATAAGACAGACAATTCATTGGATTTGGCGATTGGAGGATCTGATTCTGCATTTTTTGCCATAGGAGTTCCAAACGCAAATGGAGAAATTACAGAGTATTATACCCGGGATGGAAGTTTTACCTTGAATTCTGAAAACCAGCTTGTTACAAGTGAAGGGTATTTTGTAATGGGAATGAATGGACCTATAACGTTAGAAGGTGAAAACTTCACTGTTTTAGGTGACGGTACCATAATACAGAATGAACAAGTGGTGGATAGACTCCTCATAAGGGAATTTACTGATACTACTACACTGAGAAAGTATGGGGAAAACCTTATCCAAGTTACCGATCAAACACAGGAAAGAGAGTTTACGGGAGTTGTAAAACAGGGTTACATAGAGCAATCAAACGTTGATGCTGTTAATGAGATGATTAACATGATCACAGTAATGCGTGCTTATGAAGCTAACCAAAAAATCATACAAGCGCTGGATGGAACCCTTGAAAAAGCAGTAAACGAAGTTGGTGCAGTGAGATAAAAGAGCATTGATTGACATATTAATTCTATAAATTTTCGCTTAATTAGCAGTATAGAAATGCTAAAAATGGAGGTTAAATAATTATGATGAGAGCACTTTGGACCGCAGGTTCAGGTATGAAAGCCCAACAGTTCAGCGTAGATGTGATATCAAACAATCTCTCGAATGTAAATACAACTGCTTATAAAAAAGAAAGAGCGGAATTTAAAGATATGCTCTATGAGACCCTTAATAGGGCTACAATTTTGGAGGGTGAAGGAAGACCTGTAAATCTCCAGGTGGGACATGGGGCATCTGTTGTAGCTACTGTTAAGAATTTTGAAACCGGAAGTTTTGAAAAAACCGATAATCCTCTTGACTTCGCAATTGATGGCGATGGATTTTTTGTGGTGCTGGGGCCTAGAGGGGATTTGGCATATACTCGTGACGGCAGTTTTAAATTGAGTGTAACAGAAGATGGGAATATGCTTACTACCTCTGACGGTTATCCCGTATTAGATGGAGAGGGTTCAGAAATATATCTCGATTTTGACCTTTCCAAATTAATTGTATCCGATTCCGGAGAACTGTCCTATACCGATGAAAATGGAGAAGTGGTTTCTTTAGGACAGAGAATCGGTATTGTAAAATTCGCTAACAGACAGGGACTTGAGAGCATCGGAAATAATTTATATATGAGCACCGCTGCTTCAGGAGAGGCAATTCCCGATGAGGAAATGGGAAGATTAAGCACTGTGAAGCAGTATTTTATTGAAGCTTCAAATGTTCAGGTTGTTGAAGAAATGGTTAAGCTTATAATAGCGCAAAGAGCTTATGAAATAAATTCAAAAGCAGTACAAACAGCAGATGATATGCTCGGTATTGCAAACAATCTTAAGAGGTAGGCTTTTTTACTGGAAATAAACTAGGGATGTGATTTACAATATGGATATACCGAAAATAAATAACATGTATGTTGAAAATTCTGTAAATCTTACAAGAAACACAGTTAGTGATACCAGTTTTGAGGAAAATTTAAGAAGCGCCATGGAAAAGAAGGATGATAAAGCGCTTAAAGAGGCCTGTACTCAATTTGAAGGGATTCTCCTGCAAATAATGTATAAACAGATGAAGGCCACTGTACCAAAATCATCACTCTTTCCTAAAGATAGCGGTACGGAATTTTTTGAAAGCATGCTGGACGATAAACTGGTGGAAAATGCGTCAAAAACCAATAGTTTAGGATTGGCTGACTTGTTGTACAAACAGCTTTCGAAGCAGATGAGGTCTGATAATTCTGTTCCCAAAAAGGACTGAAAACTTGATTGTGAAGGGTAGAAATGAATTTTAATTGGAAAATGTATTTATTGGGTTAAATGTGTCCCTGCCGGTTGTTATGGCTTTGGGACACTTATTATTTTATTTGTATCTTAGTACTCCTGACATGAAGATACACGGTTAAAATCTTGTATTGACAATTTAGTGGCAATAATGGAGAATAATTTTTAGGTGATTGCCGGAAATGACCAAAATGACAAATAAAATGTTTGCTTAGGGGGCGCTGAAATGTTAAATAATGTTGATATTCAGAAAATTATTCCGCACAGGTATCCATTTTTGTTAGTAGATAAGATATTGGAAGTAGAACCGGGTAAAAGGGCGGTTGGAATTAAAAATGTAACGGCAAACGAGCCCTTTTTTCAGGGACATTTTCCCGGGAACCCCATCATGCCCGGAGTTCTGATAGTTGAGGCTCTTGCACAGACTGCCTGTGTGGCAGGACTTTTGATGGAAGAGAACAAAGGAAAATTAGGCGTATTTACGGGTTTTGAAAAGATAAAGTTCAGAAAGCAGGTTGTACCTGGGGATACCCTAAAACTTGAAGCGGATATTCTAACTTTAAAAATGGGAATGGGCAAGGTAAAAGTTGTAGCTACTGTTGATGGCCAAGTAGCCTGCGAAGGTGAAATAAGGTTTGCAATGATTGATGCTTCTAAATAATGAAAAACTATATTGCAGTACTTAAAGATAAATAATGTTATCAAATATTTAAAAGCTGTTGCTGTATATTATATTTTCTGAGATTTTAAAGTTTAAAAATGGTTATGAAAAAATTGAGAATAGCAACAGCTTTTGGTTGTTTTATATTTCAACTAATGGTTTCAATGTTTTTTCCTTTAAAAACATCTCGCCAATTCTGTATACATCTCCTGCACCCATAGTCAGGATCAGATCTCCCGGAGATGCGTTTTCTTTTAGATATTCCACTATATCTGTAAAATCCGATTTGTAAATTGCATTATTGCTTTTTTTATTTATCTCTTTAGTCAGTATGCTGGAATGAATTTCTCCAGTGTCAATTTCCCTTGCTGAATAAATGTCGGTAACAATAACCTTATCTGCATCGAAAAAAGCTTCAGAGAAATCATCTAACAAAAGCTTTGTCCTGGTATAGGTATGTGGTTGAAAAACGCACCAAATTTTTGAGTGGCTACTGCTTTTGGCAGCTTTTAATGTTGCTTTGATTTCAGAAGGATGATGGGCATAATCGTCAACTATTTTGATATTGTCAACAACTCCCTTTACTTCAAAACGCCGGTGTGTACCTGAAAAAGACTCCAGACCCGTAACAATATTGTTTATTCCGCAGCCGAGAGTATGACATGCGGCGGCTGCTGCCAAAGAGTTGCTGACATTGTGGATCCCGGGTACTTTCAGTTTTATGGTAGTTATTATGTTACCGTTTTGCACTAAATCAAAACTGGCACATCCTGAAACATCAAACTTGATATTGCGCGCAGTCCAGTCGGCATTTTCGGATTTTATTCCGTAAGTCACTACATTGCATGAACTCTGGCAAACAAGTGACGAAACGTTGGGGTCATCAATGCATGCAATTATGTAGCCGTCTTCCGGTACCAAATTCATAAACTTTAAAAAAGCCTGCTTTATGTGGTTTATGTCCTTGAAATAGTCCAGATGGTCTGCCTCAATGTTAAGAATAACTGCAAGATATGGATGTAATTTCAGGAAACTTTCCACATATTCACAAGCTTCCGTTATGAAATATTCATTACCGCCTATTCTTGTGTTTCCGCCTATGGCGTCTAATTCTCCGCCGATATGTATTGTTGGATTAAGATTCGCCTCTAACATAATCATCGATATCATGGAAGTAGTGGTTGTTTTGCCGTGAGTTCCTGAAATGGCGATACTGTAAGGATATTTTTTAGTAATTTGACCTAACAGTACGGCTCTTTCTATAGTGGGTATACCAAGCTGTTTGGCTTTCTTAAGTTCCGGATTGTTTTCTTTGACAGCGGCGGTATAAACTACCAGGTCACAGTTTTCTATATTTTCTTCTCTATGTCCTATATATATATTAATGCCGTCTTTTTTGAGTTTTTCAGTAATATCGGAGGATTTCATATCTGAACCGGAAATATTGTATCCAAGGTTTTTGAGTATCTCGGCAAGTCCACTCATACTTATTCCTCCAATTCCTATGAAGTGGACGTTTTTTATATTTTTTGAATCTAAAAGGTTTATATTTTCCAATCTTAACACTCCTTATTTTTTAATAGAACAATTGGCGCTTTGTATTTTTATACTTCAACAATGAAGATACACACAATTGCTCTAAAACAGCTTCATTATTAGAAAGCAATTACAATGCGCATAAATACCAAGAATTAAACATAAATTGCCAAAGTATATTAATATTAATTATGCTGAGTTATATTATAATACACATAAATATAAATTGCGAAATATATTTTTGGAGTAGTGCTAACTGTATTGCTAATTTTGTGTATCCATTTAGTATTATATGTAATTATTGACAATATTATAAATATAATATAACCCAAGGTAAAAATTATTTTACTTGTTTTACCCAATATTAATAAATATAACTCAAAATTTGTAAGACTGCAAAAAAGCAGTTTCAAAGTTTTTCGGAATAATCTTTGCAAAATACCTTATTTTCTTTGACTATATATAGTATAATATATTCCAAAAATGCTGATAGTTATTAATATATTATCTTTTAGCGTAGGGGGTTTAAATGGAAAAGGTTAACAGAAACGAAAGACTTGCAGTGTTGTTGAAATGCCTGACAGATTCTCCGGGAGAAATAATGACCTTAGGGAGCTTTGCAGAGTTACTTAATTCTGCTAAATCTACTATCAGCGAAGATATAGATATTGTGAAAAACTTATTGGCCAAACTTGATATTGGGACAATAGAAACTATTCCCGGTGCGCAGGGTGGAGTAAAATTTGTACCTGGATTTTCAAAGGCAAAGTCTGTTTCCATTCTTCAAAGTCTTTGTGAAAAATTATCGGATACTCAAAGAATACTTCCGGGCGGTTACTTATATATGCTTGATATTATATATAACCCTAAGCTGGTTCGGGACATTGCATGGATATTTGCAGGTCAATTTTTTGATAAAGGCGTAGATTATGTAATTACTGTTGAAACAAAGGGAATACCTTTGGCTTTTGCTGTTGCGGAATGTCTTAATGTTCCGCTTGTAATTGTAAGGCATAACAGCGAGGCTACTGATGGCCCTTCTGTCAATACAAGTTATGTATCGGGATCGGCTAAAAAAGTTCAGACCATGGTGCTTTCTCTTAGATCTTTGAAGAGAAAATCCAAGCTGCTGTTTATAGATGATTTTATGAAAGGTGGAGGAACTGCAAAGGGAATAATAGAACTTGCTAAGGAATTTGAATGTGAAGTTACCGGTATAGGAGTTCTCATAGAGACTGTCAATCCCGCTAAAAAGCTGATTGATAATTATATATCGCTTTTGACTTTAAATATTGTTGATGATGAAGAAAAAATAATAGACATAAAGCCAAGCCTTTTATAAGATACTGCTATCTGCTTGAATTTAGCTTTTTTTATGAATGTGTATTAAAAGGGTTATAAGGAAATATTTTATTATGAATAATTAGGATTATAAAGGTAAATGATATAGACAGATAAAAGTTAAAAAAATATAAAAATAATAAAAAAATAAGAAGGAATATTAAAAATAATAGCGAATATATAATATACATGGTTAACGTGACGAACTTTATTATGTTACTTTTTTCAGAGCTTTATTCTGAGCGTAAACGAAGAGTATCTTAAAGTCCGTTCCTTAGAAATAAACATTTTTACGGAAGGTGGTAACATCTTATGGAAATTACCGATGTTCGTGTAAGAAAAATTGATTCTGAAGGCAAAATGAAAGCAGTTGTTTCCGTGACTTTTGATAATGAGTTTGTTGTTCATGACATTAAAGTTATTGAAAGTCAAAACGGATTGTTCATTGCTATGCCTAGCAGAAAAGCCCCAGACGGTGAATTTAGAGATATTGCCCATCCAATCAATGCCGAAACTAGGGCTAAAATTCAAAGCGCTATTTTGGAAAAATATGAGTCTATCTCAAGCGCTGGTGAATTGGAAGAAAAGACATCTGAATAAGCTTAATAAGCTTAGATTTTTATAATTGCTTTTTGTAATAGCGTTTTTATTATTAAAAAATCGTAAAAAACAATGCATTAGTTGTCTTTCAAATTATTAATTATAATTTGAAAGATAGGGACAATTATGAAATAATTCCCATTGCGAATTAGCTTGTAATTGTTACCTGAATGCATGTTTTTGACGGTTTTTTTATTGTGCTTTTTAAAGGATAGGAATGTGAAAAATGCTATAATTTCTTCTACATTCAGGATTTATTACATTTTGGATATTTGATGTTGAAAAGTAAGATAAAAAATGAGAAAATATATTTGGTTTATAAAATTTCGGGCTATTTGTAGCACGCGGGAATGATAAGAGGCAGATAAACATATTCTGAAACTTTTATTTTTTAATTAAATTGTGGATTAAAATTGAATATAATAGAAAAGGCTTTACTGTTGTTACCTTAAAGGAGGAAGTTATTGGATGGAACACTTGATGGCAGTGATTCTTGCTGCCGGTGAGGGAAAAAGAATGAAATCCAAGAAATCAAAAGTTTTACATAAAGTGTGCGGAATGACTTTGATTGATTGGGTTTATAAGTCGGTAAAAGGTGCAGGTGTTGACGAAACTGTTGTTGTAGTTGGACATAAAGCCGAAGATGTAAAAGAAAGCATGGGAGATAAGGTATTATACGCTTATCAGGATAAACAACTGGGGACTGGCCATGCCGTTATGCAGGCAAAGGAGTATTTTGAGGGTAAAGAGGGAGAAGTATTAGTACTATGCGGGGATACACCGCTCATTACCTCAGAGACAATTTCTAAAACCGTTGAAATACATAGAAAGAACAACAATTCAGCAACTATAATAACTGCAGAACTTGAAAATCCTGCCGGTTACGGAAGAATTGTCAGGGATGAAAACAATAATGTATTGAAAATAGTTGAAGACAGGGATGCAACTGAAGATGAAAAAAATATTAAAGAAATTAACTCGGGAATGTATTGTTTTAATATAAAAGATTTGGAAAGGGTATTGGGAGAACTTGATAATAATAACAGTCAGGGCGAGTATTATTTGACAGACACTATTGAAATACTAATAAAAAAAGGCTTAAAAGTTGGTGCGGTAAAGGTAGATGACAGTGATGAAATTCTTGGAATAAACGACAGGGTTCAGCTGTCAATGGCAAATGAAATCTTAAGAAAAAGGATTTTGACAAATCATATGAAAAATGGTGTTACAATAATCGATCCTGGTAATACCTATATTGATGCCGATGTGAGTATTGGAATGGATACTGTTATATATCCTGGCAGTATAATCGAAGGACAGACTGAAATTGGCGAAGATTGCATTATCGGGCCATCAAGCCGAATAGTAGGGTCAAAAATATCAAAGGGAGTTGAAGTAAAAAATTCTGTTGTTTTGGAAAGTTCAATAGAAGAGGATACTAGTATCGGACCTTTTGCTTATATAAGACCCGGAAGTGTTATCGGCAAAAAGGTTAAAATCGGAGATTTTGTGGAAATTAAGAAATCGGTAATAGGTGATAGGACGAAGATATCCCATCTTACTTATGTGGGCGATGCAGAAGTTGGTACAAATGTTAATCTTGGATGTGGAGTTGTGGTAGTCAACTATGACGGGAAGAAAAAGAATAAAACCAAGATTGGCGACAACTGTTTTGTAGGATGCAATGTAAACTTAATCTCGCCGGTGGAAGTAAAAAACAACGCATACATTGCGGCAGGATCTACAATTACAGACGAAGTTCCGGAAAATTCACTGGCTATAGCAAGAGCTCGCCAGGTTGTAAAAGAGGAATGGGTTACGAAAAAAGGTATGTTGAGAAAAGATTAAATAAAAGTTTTGGAGATTTGATATCTCATTGATTTTGTTTATTTCTAGGAAATATGTTACAATTATAGTGATGGGAAATAATTTTATAACAAGTGTTTAATGCTTGGTTAGTAGTTTGATGTAACTATCGGAATACCTCTTATATAAATATTCGGGGTGGATAAAAATAGGAATAACAAGTGAATTATTCCATTATTTATTTTGTGTTAATTTATTTAATTTATTATGTTAAATTTATCACAAGATAAAAGTGGGATTGATAACTTGGTTATTCTTAAACATAAATATTTTTATGAGAAGGGGAACATAAGATGAATTTGCACGGAAAGGATATTAAAATATTCGCTGGAAACTCAAATAGGAAATTGGCAGAAGAAATTGCAGAAAAAATAGGGCTTCCGTTAGGGCTGGCTAAAGTGGGCAAATTTAGTGACGGTGAGTCAGCTATTCATATTGAGGAGGTTGTTAGAGGGTCAGACGTATTTATTATACAATCTACATGTCCTCCAGCAAATGACAATCTTGTGGAATTGCTAATTATGATTGATGCTTTGAAAAGAGCATCAGCTGGTAGAATAACTGCAGTTATGCCTTACTTTGGATATGCAAGACAGGACAGAAAAGCAAAAGCAAGAGACCCAATATCTGCAAAGTTAGTGGCTAATCTTATAACAACAGCGGGAGCAGACAGGATATTAACTATGGATTTGCATGCACCGCAGCTTCAAGGTTTTTTTGATATACCTGTAGACCATTTAATTGGAGTGCCCATACTGGCAAACTATTTTAGAGAAAAATTCAAAGGTACCAGTGATGTAGTTGTTGTTTCACCGGATGTGGGCAGTGTATCAAGATCAAGAAAGTTTGCCGAAAGGTTGGAAGTTCCTTTGGCAATAATCGATAAAAGACGTCCTAAAGCAAATGTTTCTGAAATTATGAATATAATTGGGGATGTTAATAATAAGAGAGTTATCCTGGTGGATGATCTCATTGATACCGGAGGAACAATAATAAATGCTGCTAATGCGCTGGTTGAAATAGGTGCAAAAGAAGTATATGCCTGCTGTACTCATGGTGTATTGTCCGGTTCAGCAATAGAAAAAATAGATCAATCACCTATGAAAGAACTGGTTACACTTAACACTATTCCTATACCTGAAGAAAAGAGAATTCCAAAGATAGTGTCTCTTTCTGTTGCGCCTGTATTTGCAGAGGCAATAGAGAGGATTTATGGTGACATATCCATAAGTACTTTATTTACTCAGCAGGATGAATCGTAATTTATAGCCTTGTAAGGCGGCTTCAAAGATAACTTGAAATATGGTTTATGAAAAACCTTATTTTAAAGTTCTTGAAGTTTGCGAGGCTAATAGAGACAGCAGTAGAGCAAAAGTGCCTCCTTTAAGCCATGTTAGACTTTGAGGAGGCAATGTTTATGTTTAATAATGAAATTACATGCGAGAGGTGTAACATTTTGGAAAATTTGTCGGTAGTAATCGGTCTGGGGAACCCTGGTCCAAGATATGAAAATACCCGGCATAACGTGGGGTTTGATACCATTGACCGGCTTTCAAAGAAACATAATATTGCCGTTACAAAGGTTAAATATAAGGCTGTTATTGGAGATGGCAATATCGGAGGACATAGGGTCTTACTGGTAAAACCTCAGACCTTTATGAATCTAAGTGGAGAAAGCGTGCGAGAAATAATTGAATGGTATAAAGTTCCTGTAAAAAATATTATAATAATATATGATGATATTGACTTACCCGTAGGTAAGATTAGAATCAGACCAAAAGGAAGTGCGGGTACTCATAACGGAATGAGATCTGTGATATATCAAATTCAGTCGGAGGATTTTCCGAGGATTAGAATAGGTATTGATAAACCTCCACAAGGCTGGGAATTGGCTGATTTTGTTCTAAGCAAGTTTTCGGCCGATGAAAGAAAAAGCGTTGAGGAGGCAATTGAAAACGCTGCAGATGCAGTGGAAGTAATTCTGAATTCCGGTATTGATAAAGCTATGAACAGGTATAACAATAAGTAGAGGATAGATATGGATAGTATAAAAACCAAGGACTACATAATTGAACCACTTCTTGAGTCGAAAGATTACAAAAATATCATTGAAAATATAACTAAAGAATTTCATATATCCATAAATGGCCCTTCTGAAAGCCAAAGGGCTCATATTTCCTATGCTATTTGCAGCCATTTGAACAGTAAAGGTATATTTATTGCATATAATGATCTTCAGGCCAGAAAAATATATGAAGATTTTTCATATTTCTTTGACAAGGATGTAATTCTATTTTCCTCAAAGGAAATTATGCTTCACGATGTTGAAGCTAAAAGTTATGATGCTGTCTATGATAGGATAACAGCATTAGACAGAATTTTGAAAAGCGATTACAGGTTTATCGTTATTAGTGCTGAAGCTATATGCCAGAAATTAATCGACCGAGAGCTTTTTAAATCCAGTTGTTTAAATTTTGATCAAGATAGCAGAATAGACTTAACTTTTCTTATTCATAAGCTGGTATCAATAGGCTACGAAAGAGTTACCACTGTTGAGGGCAAAGGTCAGTTTGCTGTCAGAGGCGGAATAATAGACATTTTCCCTGTTAATAGCGAAAATGCATATCGTATCGAATTGTTTGACGATGAAATTGACTCTATAAGAACCTTTGACGTGCTTTCCCAGAGATCTGTGGAAAGAGCTGAAAGTATCGAAATTTTGCCGGCAAGGGAAATGTTGTACGACCGCTCGGAACTTGATGGAATAATCTCCAGGATACAAAGTGCCTTGGCTGCGCAAAAGGAAAAGATAGATAAAAACGCCCAGCAGGATTATTTAATAAAACTTGATGAAAAAATAAGCAATGACATTGAAAAATTTAAAGAGAATTTTTACTTTCCGGGAATGGACAAATATATTCCCTACATTATTCAAAGACCTGCCTTGATAACCGACTATATAGCTGAAGAAAATATCATTGTTTTTATTGACGAGCCTAAAAGGTTTCAGCAGAGAATTGAAAATATTCTTAACGAAAATGCGGAAATGTGTAAAAGCCTTTTGGAAAAAGGACAGCTTCTTCCCGGGTGTTTTGACCTTTATTTTGAATTTGACTATATATGGAGAAGACTTTATGAGAAGAAATCTGTCTGCTTCAACACTATTATGACCGATGAAGTACTTTTGGCAGAAAGCAGAAAATTAAGTATTGCTTCAAGGTTATTGAATTCCTATCAGGGAAATTTTGACCTGATGGTAGAGGATATAAAGTACTGGAAAAAAAGTAACTTCCGGGTACTGATTTTGGCCGGGACCAGAAGCAGAGGCGAAATGCTTGAGGAGACGCTTAAGAATAAAGAAATTGAAGCGGTTTATATTGATGAAATCAAAGAAGACATTTTGCCGGGACAGGTTATAATAACCCATGGAAGTCTAAGTAAAGGTTTTGAGTATCCAGATGCTGAGTTCGTTGTAATCAGCGGAAAAGAACTTTTCGGACAGGACAGGAAGCTTAAAAGGCAGGCAGTAAAAAAAGTCAAAGGCAAAAAAATAAATGTATTTACCGATTTGAGTATTGGAGATTTTGTAGTTCATCAATTCCATGGTATCGGAAAGTATATCGGAATTGAGCAGTTGACTGTAGAAAATATTAAGAAGGACTATTTGAAGATTCAATATCAGGATGGGGCTTATTTATATGTACCCACAAGCCAGCTGGACCTAATACAGAAATATATAGGTTCCGAGGGAAAGACACCTAAACTGAGCAAACTTGGCGGAACCGACTGGCTGAAAACAAAAGCAAAGACAAAAGAATCCATCATGGAACTGGCAGGAGAACTTATAAAATTATATGCCATGAGAGAGTCATCAAAGGGGCATGCCTTTGGAAAGGATACAATATGGCAAAAGCAATTTGAAGAGCAGTTCCCTTACCAGGAAACAGAGGATCAACTTCGGTGCATAGAAGAAATTAAGCGGGATATGGAATCGGATAAACCTATGGATAGGTTATTGTGCGGAGATGTTGGATACGGAAAGACAGAAGTTGCAATTAGAGCCATATTTAAAGCGGTAATGGATGGAAAACAGGTGGCGTATCTTGTACCGACAACGGTATTGGCTCAGCAGCATTATAATAATTTCAAGGAACGCATGAAGGATTTCCCTGTTAAGGTTGAGATGGTAAGCCGTTTTAGAACTCCGGCGGAACAAAAGCGTATTTTGAGAGATGTCAAAGCAGGGCTTGTTGATGTATTGATTGGAACTCACCGGCTCTTGCAAAAAGATGTGGTATTTAAGGATTTAGGACTGTTGGTAATAGATGAAGAGCAGCGTTTTGGAGTCATGCATAAGGAAAAATTAAAAAAACTGCGGGCAAATGTTGATGTTCTTACATTAACCGCTACGCCTATTCCAAGAACTCTTCATATGTCCCTGATAGGGATAAAAGATATTAGTACCATAGAGGACCCACCGGAGGAAAGATATCCGGTACAGACTTATGTCATGGAGTATAATGAGGAGGTTATAAAAGAAGCCATTAACAGAGAAATGGCACGCAACGGTCAGGTTTTTTACCTGTACAACCGTGTAAGGTCAATTAATGTAAAGGCAGCAGAGATTAAAAAAATGGTGCCTGACGCTAGAATTGCAGTAGCCCATGGACAGATGGATGAAACGGAACTGGAAGATATAATGTTCCGATTTATAAACGGTGAGTATGATATTCTTGTATGTACGGTAATTATTGAATCGGGAATTGATATGCCGAATGTAAATACAATCATAGTTGAAGATTCGGATAAAATGGGACTATCCCAGCTTTATCAGCTAAGGGGAAGAGTTGGGAGATCAAATAGAATGGCTTATGCCTATATTACTTATAAAAAAGATAAAGTACTTTCTGAAATTGCGGAAAAACGCCTGCAGGCAATTAAAGAGTTTACCGAGTTCGGTTCGGGTTTTAAAATTGCTATGAGAGATATGCAGATAAGGGGCGCAGGAAATCTTTTGGGTGCGCAGCAGCATGGACATATCGATTCTGTGGGATATGACATGTACTGCAGATTATTGGCTGAAGCGATAAGCGAGTTAAAAGGGCAGTCGGTTCAGGAAGAAGTTGAAGTTTCTATTGATGTAAATGTAAGTGCTTATATTGACAGCAGTTATATTAGCTCGGAGAATGAAAAAATAGAAATGTATAAAAAAATAGCATCCGTGCAGGATGAACAGGACGTTTTGGATGTTGAAGACGAACTTATGGACCGATATGGCAACATTCCGACTCCTGTGTCAAACCTTATGAAAATTGCTCATATTAAGGCTTTGGCTTTAAAATGCGGGTTTTCTTCGGTTCAGGAAAAGAATGGTTCTATAATATTTCAATATATAGATAGCAAATATGTCAATTTTGAAGTAATCGGAAAGATTATGGAAAAACACAGGCGGAAGCTTTTGTTTAATGCCAGCAACAAACCTTATATTACGTATAGAATAACTGACATTAAAAGAGAAAGTTTACTTGACAATATTACGATTTTATTACAGGACATTAATAAATTGAAGTAGTGACTACAATTTATTATAATATTATTAGATATAGTTAATATTGATGTTTGCGATTCAAAAATCAATTTGCAGTCTTCTTAGCAATTCCTTATATTCTATGCTTATACTACAAGCTTAAGTAACAAAGTTTTTTTATAAGTCTGTTGTTTTTTATAATTTACTGAAAATTATAAGTATTCTATAACGTAAGGAGAGAGTATGTTGGCAAAAAAGAAAAAAGTGAATAAGAATAATGTTATAGCTATTGTATCAGTTATAGCGTTGTTATTAGGGGTAGTTGGGTGGATTTGCTATATTAATGCAACTAATTATGTTGCTACCATTAAGGGCGAAAAAATTACGGTTGATGAGTTTAAATTTTTCATTGGTTCCACGATGGTTGAAATGGAACAAAACGCTAATGTGGATAGAACAAGTGAATCGGCACTTAAAGCATTCTGGGACACAAAAATTGAAGGAATGGATGCAAGGGAATACGCAAAACAACAAGCACTCAAAAGCGCAAAGGAATATAAAATTCAACTTATAAAGGCAAAGGAAAAGGGACTGAAGTTGAATAAAGAGGAAATCGAAGAAACTAAGGCTATTCTAAACCAAATCAAGCAAGAGATGGCTGCTAACTATGGTGGAGATGCAAAGGGAGAAGAAGCATTCAAGAAAGACTATAATATAGGTTATGATAAGTATGAAAAAATTCTTAGGAACTTAAGGTTAATATACAAGTATGTTGAGCAAGAACTTCCCACCTTTGATGTAACCGAAACTGAAATGGAAGAATACTATAAGGAAAGTCCCAATACAGTTGATAAAGTAAAAGTAAGAAGAATAATGTTCGCTACAATGAATCTTAATACACAAAAAGAATATACTGCTCAGGAGAAAGAAGAAATTAAGGACAAAGCCAAAAAGGTTTTGGAGAGGATAAAAGCTGGAGAAGATTCGGAAAAACTGGCACTGGAATATTCCGATGATCCCTCTGTACAAGAAAATAAAGGATTATTTGAGGTTACTGCCCAAACTGTGTCAACCATACCCGGCTATAAAGAATGGGTATTAGACCATAAACCTGGCGATGCCGATTTATTGGAATCTGATATAGCATACTTTGTATTAAAAGTGGAAAGCAGAACAACCTATGATGAAGTTAAGGATGCGGTTAAAGAGGCTGTTCAAACCAAGAAGTATTTGGAAAGACTTGAGAAGTGGGCAAATGATTCCGAGTTTAATGTTATAAAAAACGATAGTATTTATAACAAAACATATATAAAAAAGTAATATAGAGCAAAAAAGACCGAAAATTCGGTCTTTTTTTTATGACTATTATGGGCAATATGTAAAAAAAGATTGACTTTTCACACTTTAAAATTATAAAAAATTTTTTTAGTTATCATAATTCACCTGTTATGTATAAAAAAACAATAAATAATTAATAATAAAACTGTACTATAAAAACTGTAAAAGGAGGTAAAACACATTGAAGGCTACTGGAATAGTCAGAAGAATAGACGATTTGGGCAGGGTAGTTATTCCTAAAGAGATAAGAAGAACATTGAGGATAAGAGAAGGAGATCCTCTCGAAATATTTACTGATAGAGAAGGAGAAGTTATATTAAAAAAATATTCACCCATCGGTGAGTTAAGTGATTTTGCTGCTCAGTACGCAGAATCACTCCATAAGACAAGCGGTCATATTACATGTATTTCCGATAGAGATACTATAATCGCTGTTTCAGGTGCTTCCAAAAAAGAATTTCTTGAAAAGCAGTTAAGTCCTGAAGTGGAAAAAATTATAGAAGAGAAAAATACTTTGGTTATAAAAGCACCTGAGGAAAAAACTATTACTATCTTAGCCGATGAAAATGGAGAGAAAAAGTATACATCACAGGTAGTGTCTCCGATAATTTCAGAGGGAGATCCTATTGGTGCAGTAATATTTTTATCTACAGACCCCAATGTACGTATGGGAGAATTAGAAGCAAAACTGGCACAAACTGCAGCTGGATTTTTAGGCAAACAAATGGAACAGTAAATGCAAAAGTTTAATAACAAGAAAAAACTTTGTATTGTAAAAATAACAGGTAGCCTTTAAAAGTGCCTGTTATTTTTATGTTTAAATATTGTATGAATTATAAAATTATATTATTTGAACAATGGTTCCAACGGGTACGGTATTGTATAAAAAGATAACATCGTCATTATACATTCTGATACATCCGTTTGACACAGCCTTCCCTATAGACGAAGGGTTATTGGTTCCATGAATGCCATAACTTCCGGATGTTGTACTGAGCCCAAGCCATCTTGCGCCAAAGGGACCGCCGGGATTGGCAGCTTTGTTTTTTATGCGGAAAGTCCCCTTAGGAGTTGGGGTGGATGGTTTGCCAACAGCAACAGGAAAGGATTTAAACCACTTTCCGTCCTTATACAAGGTTAATGTTCGAGCGCTTGTATTGACCACTATCTTATAGGTGACTCTTAACATGAATGGACATATATATGGACACATCGAGAATTCCTCCTTGTAGTTTGAATTCGGTAGCTGCTCAGGATATAGAAATTATGTATACTATATAATATTCAAGTCATTAAGAATGTGTAATACGTTTTTTTCAGTTAAACCGATTTTTTAGCGTGTGTTCCATAAAAATATTTTGAAAATGCTATATCTGCTAATGTTATTTGATTTTTAGTGGTATAATTACTTATTATAAACTTATGTGCGGAAATATTTCTCAACAGGATAAAAGATGAAGCTTAAAACATTTTGAGGCTGGCTTTTTTATTTAACTGCAAAACTTTTTGGATAAATGGCAATTTAACTTAATTTCTGTAGGAAAAAAATAAGACAATGCGCTTTTCTGAAGGCTGGCCGGCGTTTTTTAGGTTCTGTAAGTGAAAATTAAAAAACTTATAGGTGAGGAGTTGGTTTTATGTTGAAGGACAAATATACATTCTCAGACCTGGTGGATATTATGAAGTTGCTGAGAAGCGAAAATGGCTGTCCCTGGGACAGGGAACAGACTCATGAAAGTCTTAAAAAGTATTTGATCGAGGAAACTTATGAGGTTCTTGAGGTAATTGATCTTAATGACAAAAAGCGGCTTTGTGAAGAACTTGGGGACTTGCTGCTGCAAATTGTGTTTCATGCCCAAATAGCACAGGAAGAGGGAACTTTTACAATAGATGATGTTATAACGGGAATCTGCAGGAAAATGGTATTAAGGCACACCCATGTCTTTGGAGAAGCGAAAGCTGATACTTCCGATGAAGTTTTGACAAACTGGGAGGAGATTAAAAAGAAGGAGAAAGGAATTGAAAGCCAGACAGATGTCCTAAAAGATGTGCCTTCAAATCTTCCGGCATTGATGAGAAGTTATAAAGTGCAACAAAAAGCCGCACAAGTGGGTTTTGACTGGAATAATATCGAAGATGTGTTTAAAAAGCTGGAAGAAGAAATAAATGAATTAAAGGATGTATATAAAAGTAAAGATGTGGAAAGAATAACTGATGAAGTGGGAGATGTATTATTTTCCATCGTGAATTTGTCCAGATTTCTTAAAGTACAGCCAGAACTTGCTTTAACAAGTTCTATTAACAAATTCATCAGCAGGTTTGAGTATATTGAAACTGAGAGTAAGAAAGAAGGGAAAAAACTGGAGGATATGTCACTGGAAGAGATGGATGAGTTGTGGAACAAATCAAAAATACATAAGGAGAGTGCGAAGAAATAATTTCTTTAAAAACAAACATAAGGAGGAGATTGGTGTAAGATATAAAATATGAATAACTTTCTTGTTAAAACAGTTTATGCAATTGGCCATTAAAAGCTAGGAATTATATGTCTTAAGAAATAAAATAACTATTAGGAGGATGGAACTATGAACAAAACTGAATTAGTAGCAAGTATTGCTGAAAAAGCTGATTTATCAAAGAAAGATGCGGAGAAGGCACTTAATGCTTTCATAGAGAGTGTGGAAGAAGCTTTGGCTAATGGAGATAAAATTCAATTGGTAGGTTTCGGAACATTTGAAGTAAGAGAAAGAGCTGCAAGAAAGGGTAGAAATCCACAGACAAAAGAGGAAATAAATATTCCTGCAACAAAGGCTCCGATTTTTAGAGTTGGTAAAGGATTAAAAGATTTGGTCAATAAAGAATAGTATGATTTAAAAACTGCGAATCTATGGAAATTTATCCTATAGATATTATGTAAAATGGAGCTGTTTCAAAGAATATTTAACCACTGAGCTGTTTACTGGCGAATTTTAAAATTTTGCTCATAATAAAGTGGTTAAATTTGTTGCGACAGCTCCTTTTGGTTTTATAAAATAGATTATGACGAAGTAAGTGAGATGAAATTTAGATTGGTTTTATGACTATATAAAGATTGTCAATAAGACGGGGGGATATTTATGAGGATAGACAAATACCTTAAATTATCGAGACTAATTAAAAGACGAACTTTAGCCAATGAGGCCTGTGAGCAGGGAAGAGTAAAAATAAATGATAAGATTGCAAAGCCAGGGTCGGAAGTCAAGGTGGGAGATATAATTGAAATTCAATTCGGGAATGGCAGTACCAGAGTTGAAGTTACTTCTATAAGTGAACATGTTTTAAAGGCAGAATCTAAAGAAATGTATAAAGTTCTCTAAAGAACTTGCAGATTAAGCTTTTTGAATTTGCACTGTTGGTTTTGCAATAGGTGATATATATTTAATTTATATTTAACCTCAATAGGAATTTGGAGTTTGAAAATTATCTTTTTTCGAAACGTTTGTACATATTTTGTAAATGGCTGTAGAGATAAAAGAATACTGAAAAAGAATATTCCGTCAAGGGATATTCTTTTTTTATAGGTATTTTTTGTTTTGTACAGGCATAAATATTATAAGTATATTTTATTCCACATATTTTGAGTGCATATTATAAATGCTGGAGGGGTAAAAATGAACGAAGATAAAAAGCTGTCAAGACAAACAACTCAAAACATTATATTGGAGAACAGAGAAAGGCTTAGTGTGTCGGGTGTACTCAAAGTAAGAAGTTTTGACGATGAAACAGTGGAAATTGAAACAGAGTTAGGTCTTCTCATAATATGCGGTGAAGATTTACATATTAACAAATTAAGCATTGATAATTCTGAACTTAGTGTTGAAGGCTATATAATAAGCTGCGAATACAATGACAGTGAAAGCTCAAGATCTCGGGGAATGGGTTTCTTTTCGAAAATGTTCAGATAAAATCTGTTCTGAAATAACATAACTGCCATTTCAAAAAATCTGTTTTTGAGTTTTAATCCATAAAAGGTGTATTGAGATTATTTTGAAATGGTCTTAGATAATTTTAAAACCTTATAATTGATAATGCGTAAAGGTTATATTTTATTGACCTTGTATCATAAATTATATCATAAATATTGAATTACTATTTTCAGAAATAGTCTAAAGGATAAGTGATCAAAATTGTTTCCTACTGTTGGTAATCAAGCGTATGTTTTTTTATGGTGTGTATTAGGGGGAATGATTATTGCCTTTATATATGATATTTTCAGAATACGAAGGAAAACTATAAAGGCAGGCAATTTAATTGTTTATTTTGAGGACTTTATTTATTGGATTTTGGTAGCACTTGTACTTTTTGCTGTTGTCTACGTAAGCAATGATGGAGAAATCAGAGGATACCTGTTTATAGGTGCTTTGATAGGTATTATACTTTATTCGCTGCTCTTAAGCAGGATTATAATGACAGTATTTATCTTTACACTTAAATTGATATATAGAGTTTTCAGAACTTTGTGTATAATTTTATTCTTTCCAATTAAAGTTTTGTTTAGAATATTGAAAATACCTGCCAAAATAATCTATAATGGTCTAAGGATGGTATTCGGAAAAGCACATAGAATAACTAAAGCCAAGTTAAGCAGTTTTTATACCTGGAAAAAAAGATTTAAGAATATAATAAAAAAAATATAGGTGTACAGATATTATCCTTTTATAAAATATTATAGGAAGGATATAGGAGGATTTTTCTAATAGCTGTAGAATTAATTTTATAGGCATATTTTTTGGACATAGATATGCGGCACTAATTTTTGAATTTGCTTTTCAGATAGAAAACAGGTATAGTGTATTTTGTTGAGGGAGAGTAACGCTATGAACAAAAGAAAAAAGTCTAAATTAGGAACTTTACTTTTTTTGGGTGCCTTAGCATACTTGACGTATTTGCTTATTAATCAGCAAGGAATACTTTATGCAAAAAAGGCCCAACTGGATGAACTTAATGCCAAAATAAGAGCAGAAGAAGAGAATAGGGAGAGACTTATAAGGCAAACTGAAGAAGTAAATTCTGAAGAAAATATTGAGAAAATAGCAAGGGAAAAATTAGGTATGGTAAAACGCGGTGAAAGGGTCTTTATTGATGTCAATAATTAACACATTTGTATATATAGCTAATACTTGACTTACAACGGTGTATATTATATAATTATATTACTTTATATATTCAGGAGGATTATTATATTTATGCTCGTTGAGGTAGGTAAAATTGTTGAAGGAAAGGTTTCTGGCATCACAAATTTTGGAGCTTTCGTTCAACTTGCTAATGGTCAAACAGGATTGGTTCACATCTCAGAAGTCGCTGATGAATACGTAAAAGACATAAAAGCACATCTTAATGAAAATCAAATTGTAAAAGTTAAAATCATTTCTGTAGACAATAATGGGAAGATAAGCTTGTCTATTAAGAAGGCTTTAGATCCAAAGCCCGTTGTGAAGTCAAGTAAACCTGATGAAATTGACTGGAATGGTACTAATAATAGTAATAGGAATATGACCTTTGAAGAACTTATTTCTAAATTTAAAAAAGATAGTGACGAAAAGCTTTATGACCTAAAGAAGAATTTCGAGTCAAAAAGAGGTGGAGGCGGATACAGAAGGTCTGCACAATACTGATTTTTGATACGGCATTTATTAGGATTTTATAGTTGGTAGTAACTGAATAGATACGTGTAAAATAGATTAATACAGTTTTTTATATATAAAAAACGGATTTGGTCTTTTAGGTTAAATCCGTTTCTTTAATTGAATAACATATTTGAATTGAAAATAATAAATAAGCATATACTAATTGAGAGAAAGAATTTACATGTGATTTTTCATAAAAAATACCATGAAAATTATATTGACATAGTAAATGATATGTATTATAATATAAAAGTCGCTTGGATGAGTGATACGTAAGCTGCCGAAGTGGCGGAACTGGCAGACGCACAGGACTTAAAATCCTGCGGGACTTAAATCCCGTACCGGTTCGATTCCGGTCTTCGGCACCAATATATCGCGGGGTGGAGCAGTATGGTAGCTCGTCGGGCTCATAACCCGAAGGTCGGAGGTTCAAATCCTCCCCCCGCAACCAGAAAGAAACCCTGTAAGCACAAAGCTTACAGGGTTTAGTTATTGGCTTTAGCCTGATTCACACGCAAAGCGTGTGAATCAAAAAACCACCCGCTATGCGGGTGCGAGACAGGAGTTATACAAAAAAATCACCTTTCCGTTATAATAGAGTTGTTCAAGCTACTATAATAACAAAAGGAAAGGTGATTTTAATGGCAAACAAAGAACACAGTTTAGCACGAACTAAATGGATGTGTAAATATCATATAGTATTTACACCTAAGTATAGACGAAAAATAATTTATAATCAATACAAACAAAGTATAAGGGAAATAATAAAACAACTATGCAAATATAAAGGAGTCGAGATAATAGAAGGACATTTGATGCCAGACCATATACATATGTTAGTAAGCATACCACCCAAAATGAGTGTATCAAGCTTTATGGGATACTTGAAAGGGAAAAGTGCACTTATGATATTTGATAGACATGCAAACTTAAAATATAAGTTTGGGAACAGACACTTTTGGGCGGAAGGATACTATGTAAGTACAGTAGGACTAAATGAAGCAACAATTAAGAAATACATACAAGAGCAATATAAACATGACATAATGATAGATAAGTTAAGTGTGAAAGAGTATGAAGACCCCTTTAAGGGGTAGTTGGTAATAAGTTCGTCCCTTTAGGGACTGCAAAAGTGACAAAGGCAAAGTGGCTTGAACGAAGTGAAAGCCAGCGTCTTTAGGCGCTGGCCGGTAACACGCCCTTATAGGGCTGAGCAAACCACCCGTTTTACGGGTGGTCATGATTGTTTTATTACGTAAACTATAAAAAATTGTTTTTGACTACTACGAACACGGAAATTCCTAATGAACATTAGTACTTGCATAGCCGAAACGGTGGCTACTTCTCTCACATTGAGGCTGTTGTTAATCAAAATTGCTGCTGCGGTATGTCTTAGATTATGAAGCCCGATATCCTGAGAATCATATTTCTTAATGAACTTCTTATAAGCATAGGTGAATGAATCAGGATGTTTTTATCAAGTGAAAATTAGAATAATACAAACACACATCTTTGAAATCGATGGCGTTGGTTAGGGGACACCTGTTGCAGAATACATTTCGCTGATTACTGCTGCAATATTTGTCTTACTTTACTTGAAAGTACTACAGATGAATGTCCGGAATTTTTGCCCTTTCGGCCGGGTAGAGTAATTGAATACAATCCGGCAATTCCAGTAATATCAAAATTTTCAGCCCCATAATCAAGACGATGCGCTCACCATGCCTCGGATAGTCAATATTGATGTCTGGGTCTATGGGAACTTATAAACCGTTTTTAGCTTTTTTATTAACCGAACTTCACCAATCATATTCTATTCAAATGAATTGTTCTTTTATATACATGATAAAAGCACTGTACGCATACTTTATTGTAGCAATCATCTTTTCCAGGCATGTGGAGTGAACAAAACTAACAAAGGGAAAAATTCCAATCGTCCTGCGATCATGCAAAACGAAAGAACAATCTTTGAAAAAGAGGAAAATGTAGCGTAGTTCCCTGTCGGACCGACAATACCGAGCCCCGGACCTACATTGCTCAATGAAGCAATTACCGCTGTTGCGCTCGAAACGATATCCTTGTTCTCAATGGATATGAGAAGAAGCGAAACAAAGAAAATTGCAAAATAAATAAAGAAAAATAAAGCAGTTTTTGATACAATATCATTGCTTACTTTCTTCCCGTTAATCGACACAGTTTTTACGCTTCCGGGGTGAAAGATTTTGCCCAGCTCGACTTTAGCCGCTCTAAAAAGGATAATAAATCTTATAAGTTTTATACCGCCGCCGGTGGAACCAGCGCAGCACCCTGTAAACATTAAAAAAATCAATACACTTTTGCTCAAAGTAGGCCAAAGATTGAAATCTGTGGTTGCGAATCCTGTTGTCGATATGATGGATGTAACTTGAAAAGAAGAATGCCGTAATGCTTCCCAAATTCCGTTGTAAAGCCCGGAAATATTGATGGTAATGATGAGGATCGCTGTTATTACAATTCCCAAATATATCTTTAATTCAATGTCGTTTGCAAATTTTGTAAATTTTCTGCCAAATAAGGTAAAGTATAGTGAAAAATTAATTCCGAACAAAAACATAAACACAGTCATAATGATCTCAGCAACAATATTGTTGTATCCACCGATGCTTGCATTCGTATTTGAAAAGCCGCCTGTTCCTGCAACAGAAAAAGCATTGGTGAATGAATCAAAAATCGAAAGACCGGCTATTTTGAGGAGAATAA
Source organism: Acetivibrio clariflavus DSM 19732 (assembly GCF_000237085.1). GTDB lineage: Bacteria > Bacillota > Clostridia > Acetivibrionales > Acetivibrionaceae > Acetivibrio > Acetivibrio clariflavus. The sequence continues at coordinate 361,199 of NC_016627.1, forward strand.
TCAGTATAACAGTCATTGCAAAATAAATCGTATACATGATTCTGGCTGTCTCTCGTATCTTGGGTACAATTTTATCAGGCGACGGCCCCGTGCTTTCCGCTCTTAAAAGATTAACCGATGACGCATTAATAGACGGCATGACCGCTATTATAAACACCAGGATACCCATGCCGCCAATCCAATGAGAAAAGCTTCGCCAAAACAATATTCCTTTCGGCAGCACTTCAACGTTGGTTAAGACGGAAGAGCCAGTAGTCGAAAAACCTGATATGGATTCAAAAACACAGTCTATAAAACTATTGAAATATCCGGAAAAATAAAACGGTAACGCACCGAAAAGAGAGAGCATAATCCACGAAAAACCGGCAACAACAAAGGCATCCCTTGTTCTAAAATTTTTGTTTTTTGGGTTTAACTTAGCTAATATTGTACCTGCTGCGGCTAATATTAAAATTGACCACAGAAAAGCCGGGTGATCTCCACCACCATATATAAATGAAACGGCAAGAGGGAAAAGCATGAATAATGCTTCTATCCTGAGTACATTTCCTATTAACTTAAAAATGAGCTTGTAATTCATTTCACACTACCTTCTTTTTTATTTTTTATAGTATTTGTCAAAATGACTAGCTCTCTAAAATATCATCTAGTTCACGAATATCATTATTTTTCGAAATAATAATAACTCTGTCACCGATACGAATCTGTGTTTCGCCAGACGGAATAATAACATCAAAGTCCCTGCTTATACAGCCTATTAAAATCCCTTTCTTCAGCCTTAATTTTTTTATAGGCATATCAATGCATTTTGCTTTTTTGTTCACTTGAACTTCAATTGCTTCAACATTCCCGTCATCACCGGAATAAATCTGGTGCACGGTTATAATATTTCGTCCAACCGCCCCACTCAGTCCGTCAACATAGCGGATAACGGTTTTCGCCGTTATGTCTTGAGGTGTAATAATATTTCCTAACCATAGACCGAGGTTTTTAGCCATATTCTGATGAATATAGTTTATCTTTGTGATAATCTTCTTTACGCCCCTGCGCATGGCATAAAGGGAGATGAAAACGTTTTCTTCATCCCTGTCCGTCAGGCATACACATGCGTCCATTCTGTCGATTCCTTCATCGATGAGAAGCTCTTCATTCGTTCCGTCTCCATGTATGAACAGGCAGTGCCGTTCAAGGGAGGAGGAAGATAATGCTTCGCACAACGATTCGCATTTATTCCGGTCTTTTTCTATGATTTTTATATTTGCTTTCGTCGTATGTCTGTTTAAAAGTTCAACAAGGTAATGTGTTATTTTTCCTCCACCTATGACCATAATTTCCTGTGCTTTTTTAGACCTTCTTTTTATAAGGGTGAAGAACTTCATAATTTGAGACGGGCGCCCCATTATCCAGATAATGTCGGATTCCTTAAAAATAAAATCTCCATTTGGAATTAACGCTTGGTTTTCCCTTTCAACGATGGCAAGAAGGATTCCCATATTACTGTCAAAAACCTGAGATACGCTCTTGCCAACGAAATATTCCGGTGTTTCAGATACTTTAAAAGAAACCAATTCTACTCGGTCTCCTATAAATGTAACTATATCGTCAGCAGCACGGTATCTCAAAATCCTTGAAATCTCTCTTGCCGTTTGCCTCTCAGGATTAATGACCATATCAATACCAAGGTCTTTCCAAAGCTTATTATATTCCAGCATATATTCAGGATTTCGCACTCTTGCTATCGAATGCTTTGTTCCAAGACGCTCTGCCATAATACAGCACAAGACATTTAATTCATCAGCATTCGTTGTACTTACAATTAAATCCGCATCTTTGGCACCGGCCTCAATTAGCGTCTTTTCATTTGCACCATTACCTGAAATGAATATTACATCAATTGGTTCAACTGCTTTATTAAAAATATTTGGATTATTGTCTACGACCGTTACATGGATGTCTTCCTTTTCAGATAAGACCTTTGCTATCGTATAGCCGATCTTTCCGCATCCAACAACGATAATCTTCATATTGCATTATCTCCCTCTCCGAAATCTAAGTCTTTCAATTATTTTCCCTCAAAGGCTGCAGCCCGTCCAAAATTTCCGTACAGTTCATTGTTAGAAATAATAAAGGGTAAAAACTTCACAAAAGAAGATCTTACCCTAAAGCTAAAATACCTTCAAGGATTGATCTGCTCGAAAAACGTGATTAAATTCATTTATATATAATATTATATGAGCAATAAAAAGTAAAGAAAGTAATTAAATTTAATTGTGTCAATTTACTGTAGGGGTTAATTGTAAAATTAAATGCAACAGGTAAAATGTAGTAAAAAAATTAACAACCATAGTGAGAAATCATGTATGATTTAGGTGTCCAATCCAAACATGCAGGAGGTTCTCAACTATGGTTATCAAAACTAATAATAACACAACTAAACGTAAATTTAAACACCTAAATGTTTATGAACGTGGACAAATTGAAGCTTTCATTAAGGAAGGGAAATCACAACGCTATATTGCTAAAATGCTAGGTCGTTCACCAAGTACGATCAGTCGTGAGATTAAAAGAGGTACAACGATTCAAATGAGGCATGATTTAACGACGTATAGAAAGTATTTTGCTGAAAGTGGGCAGATAGCTTATGAAAAAAATCGTTTGAATTGCGGTGCAAAGTGTAAATTAGCTAGAGTTGAAGATTTCATAAAATTTGCAGAAGAAAAAATACTATATGAAAAATGGTCACCAGATGCCGTAGTTGGCTCATGTATAGTGAATTCTAAGTGGATGCATTCTACTATTGTATGTACTAAAACCTTATATAATTATATAGATCAAGGGCTGCTGAAAGTACGAAATATTGATTTAAACCTTAAACTTCGAATAAAACCAAAAGTAAGAAGAGACCGTCAGAATAAACGTATTCTGGGAAAAAGCATCGATCAAAGGCCAGAAGATGTGCAACTACGGCAGACTTTTGGACATTGGGAAATTGCTACAATCATAGGGAGAAAATCTAGCGATACAGTTATTTTAACATTAACAGAACGAAAGACACGCTATGAACTGCTGTTTCTTTTAGAAGCAAGAGATAGTAATGCTGTTAACAAGGCACTTTTGGAACTAAAGAATTTCTATGGAGAACAGTTTTGTAACATATTTCGTACTATTACAGCAGACAATGGTTCAGAATTTAGTAGATTGACAGAAATATTACAACCATTAGGGATAGAAGTATACTATGCACATCCTTATTCCTCATGGGAAAGAGGTACTAATGAACGTCATAATGGTCTTATACGGCGTTTTATACCTAAAGGGAAAGCAATAAGAGATTTTACAGCGACAACAATAAAACGTATACAAGACTGGTTAAATAATCTTCCACGCAAGATATTAGATTATAAAACGCCTGAAGAATGCTTTAATGAAGAGCTGTTTAAAATAGTTAATGATGATACATCAAAAACAGCTTAAGCCCTTCTTTCATGTGAATTATAGAGCTCATTTGAGGGGAGTCAAGGGTAAAGACTTCGTCTTGGGGAATGTAAGTAATTTTGTGTATCATAATTTATGTAATCCTTCTTTAGCAAGTAAATTTTAGTTGACAAGGTTTACAGAATATTGTTTTTTATTGCCTTTCCATTGTATATTATTGCCGGATTTGTTAAGTTTTATACATAAACTTGATTAAATCTGGCAATAATCATTTATAATGGTCAGTATTAGCCTTTTAAACCTATATTTTTAATTTTGTGAGGTCTAGCCCATCCGGCGATGAGGATGAGCCCTTGAGGGCGGTGGGGGTGAATGCTCTTAAATATACTCTTCCAGCCTACCTGGATATTGGATTACCAATTGGCTAAGTACTCTATCCCAGTTTTTGTAACGTTGTGTCCATTTTTTTACTACATTCATTGATGCTAAATATAAAATCTTTTCTAGTGAACTGTCTGTTGGAAATATTGTTTTTGTTTTTGTGACCTTACGAAACTGACGATGTAGTCCTTCAATTATATTTGTAGTATAAATTATTTTTCGTATTTCTTCTGGAAATTTGAAAAATGGACTTATAACATCCCAGTTATTTTCCCAACTACGTATTGCAAAAGGATATTCCTTTCCCCACTTTTCTTTAAGTTCATAAAGTTTTTCTAATGCTATTTCTTCATTAATAGCATGATATACTTCTTTGAAATCATTACTAAATGCTTTTAGGTCTTTGTATGGCACATACTTAAAAGAATTTCTCAGCTGATGTATTATGCAACGCTGCACTTCAGATTTTGGATATGCAGCATTTATGGCTTCCTTAAGTCCGGTAAGTCCATCAACACAAAAAATTAAAACATCCTGTACTCCTCTATTTTTAAGGTCATTCAGTACACCAAGCCAAAACTTTGAGGATTCATTGTCACCAATCCAGATCCCTAAAATATCCTTATATCCATCAATAGTAACACCTAGAACAACATAAGCTGCCCTGTTTATTATTCTTCCGTCATCCTTAACTTTATAGTGTATTGCATCCATAAAAACAAAAGAGTATATAGGTTCAAGAGGTCTTTGTTGCCATTCCTTAATCTCTGGAGCAATTCTATCAGTAATCTTACTAACCATCTCTGCTGATAGGCTAAAACCATAAAGTTCTTCAATTTGTTGACTGATATCCCTTGTAGACATTCCTCTTGCATATAAAGCTATAACTTTTTCTTCAATTCCAGAAACATTACGTTGATATTTAGGAATAATTTTAGGTTGAAATTCGCCTTTACGATCTCTTGGTACTTGTATATCAATTTCTCCAAACTCACTTTTTATTTTTTTAGGCGTATAACCGTTACGACTATTATCAGTTTTTTTATTTTCTGCATCATCTTTAGCATATCCTAATTTTGCTTCAAGTTCTGCTTCTAAAAGTTCTTGTATTATATCTTTAAAAATGTCTTTAAGATATTCATTAATATCAGATACACTTTGGAAATTATTTTCCCGAACTAATTGTTTGATTTGTTCTTTTGTTAACGTTGACATAAAGTTCTCCTCCTTAGCTTTTATTATTATTAATCCTTGCCAAGAAGGAGAACATTCAATCATCTATACACAAATTTTTTTACATCCTCTCGTCTTGCCTGACGGCAACCCTTGACATCCCTCTGCATTCGCTCAAATAAATAACCAAGAAGGGCTTAAGGATAATATTGTGGATTTACCACCTAAACAAAAAATGATTTCTACTATAGGTGTTGCATTTAATATTGCAATTTAAAAATTTACTGTAGGAAATAGTTTTGATACCGTACTGTTGATGTATCTTTAGCAACAATTTTTAGCACTTTGTATTTCCAATGTATTTTCCTGTTATTAATAATATTTCAAGGTTGCCAATTTTTCATCTTGCAGTAGTATTTGACCCTTTTTGCGTTTGCTTTATAAGTTTCTTAGTCATTTTTTATAACCTCTCTTCTTACTTTTTTTCCCTTATAAAATCTGTCACTTTCCCTTTAATTGCCTTAGATGCCCTTAATCGCACATTTACCTGATCTATCTATACTCCAGCCCATTGGTCTACTGCTTATTCGTAACCGTCAAATAGATCATCACATAGTAAAATGGTTGCATAGTTGATACAATCACTGTAAAAAAGAATAAACGGAGTGATTGTATGGACATGGAAAAAGTAACAACTGAACAACAATTATCTAGGTGGGCACAATTAATACAAAACCGGCTTGAAAGTGGGCAAAGTATCAAAGAGTTTTGCCGAACGAATGGAGTAAGCAAAGCTACATACTACTATTGGCAAAAGAAAGTCAGTGAAGCAAAGTGTACAGTAGTTGAAGAAGTAAAAGAACCCAAAATCGAAGTACCAAGTGGATGGATGCAGCTTGCATCGAAACCGGTGTACCCTGCAAAAGCTACACTGGAAATTAAAATTAATGGCTGTAATGTCACTGTAAATACGGAAACAGACTTAGAATTATTGAAAAAAGTTTGCCAGGTGTTGATGTCGTTATGATAAGATGGAATGAAAAACCAGTGTATCTTTGCGGAAGATTAACGGATATGAGGAAATCTATCAACGGATTAATAACACTGGTACAAGAAAGTTTCTCACTTGATCCGTTTATGAATGCACTGTTTGTGTTCTGTAACAGAAATAGAAACAGGATAAAAATCCTTGAATGGGATGGAGATGGGTTTTGGCTGTACTTTAAGAGGCTAGAACGAGGGCGATTTCGCTGGCCAACAGAAGAAGATTCAACCACAATGCTTCTTGATGTAAACGAATTAGCTTGTCTTATTGATAGTGCCAGATTAGAGAAAAAGCTCAGGAGAAAGGAAGTTTTAGAGCGTCAAATTTCGTAAGAAGAAATTCAAAAAAAGGATCAAAAAGCTGGATTTAATGTAATTTTTATGGTAATATTATCCCATGAAGAGACAAGAAATTTCAGTAGAAAAATTACTTGGTATAATTGAAGAAAAGGATCGCAGGATTGCCGAGTTGGAACAGCAAGTCCAATGGTTCATGGAACAAATACGCCTTTCAAAGCGTAAACAATTCGGTGTTATCTTGGCGAACAAACAAAGATTGAGCAAATCAATCTTTTTAATAATGAAGAGGAAGAGACTCATAATTTAGCTATTACCGAGCAAGAAAGGATAGAAGTAAAAGCTCATTACCGTAAGAGAACACGTCTAACAACAGATAAACTTCCTGAAGATTTACCGGTGGAGGTAATAGAGCACAAGTTACCCGAAAAGGGATGTATTTGCCAGGAATGCGGTAGTGAATTGCATACAATGGGAAAGGAAACTCGTGATGAGTTGAAGATTATTCCGGCAAAAGCGGTAATAGTGCGTCATATTAGGCATGTTTATTCATGCCGGAACTGTGAAAAAACATCCGACCATACTTCCATTGTAAAGGCAGATATACCGGAACCGGTCATAAAGGGAAGTTTTGCATCTCCTGAGACAATTGCCCATATAGCTACACAAAAATTCATGATGGGGTCTCCCTTATATCGTCAGGAGCAGGAATGGAAACAAAATGGCATTGAGATATCAAGGCAGACAATGTCAAATTGGTTGATAAAAGCCTGTGAGAATTGGCTGGAACCGATATATGAGGAGATGAAGAAACGGCTGTGTGAGCATGAGGTACTGCATGCAGATGAAACAGTGGTACAGGTGCTAAAAGAACCAGGGAAGGCGGCACAGTCGAAGAGTTACATGTGGCTGTACCGAACGAGCGGGGAGGCAAAACATCAGATAATACTTTATGACTACCAGCCGGACAGAAAACATATACATCCGGAGGAATTTCTAAAAGAATTTAGTGGATATTTACATGCAGACGGATATAACGGGTATTACAAGCTGCCCGAAAAAATTACTGTAATAGGTTGTTGGGCCCATGTACGGCGAAAGTTTTTTGAAGCGATGGAAGCCCTGCCCAAAGAAAAGCAAGCAACATCTAATGCAGCGAAGGGAGTAACATATTGTGATAAACTGTTTCATTTAGAGAAACAGTTTGCATTGCTGTGCCCGGAAAACCGGTTAGAAGGAAGAAAGAAGCAATCAAAGCCTATCATAGATGAATTTTATGATTGGATAAGAAAATTAAATGTACTACCCAAAACCCATCTGGGTAAAGCAGTACAATATGCGCAGTCCCAGCGAAAATATCTTGAGAGGTATATACTGGATGGACGATTGGAGATATCAAATAACCGTGCAGAGCGAAGTATAAAGCCTTTCGTAATCGGACGGAAGAATTGGCTTTTCAGTAATACGCCAGGTGGTGCGAGAACGAGCGCGGTGTATTACAGTCTTGTTGAAACAGCAAAAGAGAATGGATTGAATCCTTTTGAATATTTGTCATGGATATTTAGTCAAGCCCCTAATCTAGGGAAGCCTGGTTATGTGAGCACATTTGCTGATTTTCTGCCTGGTAGAATGAAAATACCTGCTAAGGTGTTTATACCGCAATCCAAAAGAACAGAGCCTGAGAAATATGCGTGGGAGGAAGATGAATGAAAGTTGGAAAACATACGATATTTATGATCAAATTTATCACGTATTTTATTAATGGGGGAATAGAGAGGTATTTATTTGATATAGATTATTCTGGTTATGTAATAGAGCATTTTCCATATATGGAGAATGAGAACAGCGAATTAGCAGAAAGATTTGCTTATACTGTGGATCAGGCATATGAACTCGGAACATCTCTTGGTTTGTCAGATGAAGAGTTCAGAATGGAAATTGCCAATGCTTTCAATGAATGGTTGGGTGAAAAAAGACCCAACTTAATTTAGATGCACATAGGTTGTAAAAATTAAAGATTAAGTTTTGGTTGAAAAAGTTTTATCGATTTACAAAACTTTTCCAACCATTTTTATTAATGATTGTGTCATTCATGTGCGGGCCTGTTTGACGCTTACTTTGCTTTATAAGTTTCTTAGTCATTTTTTATAACCTCTCTTCTTACTTTTTTTCCCTTATAAAATCTGTCACTTTCCCTTTAATTGCCTTAGATGCCCTTAATCGCACATTTACCTGATCTATCTATACTCCAGCCCATTGGTCTACTGCTTATTCTTGCTGCTAATACGGCTATTATGCCTTTCTTACTTTATCCCACTATCTTTTCTTATTATTCGCTTGTATCTACATTACTTTTATTATTACTTTCCAATTGTTTTTAAAATATTGACAACATTCCTTTATTTCTTTTTGTTCTAGTTTTCCGCTACAAAATAATTCATTTATGACTATTCCTGACTTCTCTAAAAATGAGGTTATTCAGCTAACTTTAAAAAGAACCAATTTCAGAGTAGTATTAGCAGTTGCCTGCGGTCTATTTTTTTGGCAGCTGCGCGTAGGAACATATCAATGTATTTTTCGATCATTTTTGCTGGCCATTTATAGGTTGTGATATATTTAACAAGTTTATGATATAGATTAAACCCTTGCAGAAAACAGTGAATTTACATATTACCAATACTTTTGAACCAGCTTGGGGAACATTTCTTTCAATGAACTATAATCTTCATTCCAGTTAAGTTCTATTTCAGGACAATTTTCTATTTCCGAATACTTCGCTTTTTCAAAATTTTCGTAAAAATCATCTTTATCAGTTTTCATCTTATAAGCGTCTGCACAAACATTAAGGAATTCTTCAAACTCAACTTCTCTTGCTTGATCTTCCCGAATAACATTAGCCAGGTTTTGGGGATCCTTTATTGCATTTTCATATATTACCTTCCCTTGTGATGTCAACCAGGCCCGAAAATAATCAAATCCATCCTCTGAACATCCGCCATTGATGATATATGCTACTGCCCATAATTCCAGATGTATATGAACGAGCCAAATAATGAATAAGTATTTTTTCAAATTCAAAAATGTCTTCTTCCGGCAGTTTGGAAATTTCACTTGTAAGTATTTTTAAAAACTTTGATGAATCATTCTTACTGATTTTTTTACTGTTCGAAATCATTTCCAAGAACATTTTGTTATCCATGTTAGAAGATTCTTCATTTCATAATGTCTTAAAGCTCATTGTTCCCATCTCATAAACGGGAACTTCTTTTTCGTTCATGAATTCATCTCGTTTTGATAACAGCTAAATTGTGAATATGTAGGTGCAAATGTAAATAAAAAATTTGGCTCTTTCCAGAGCTAGTTGAAAAACTAATTCTGATCATGAAAGATAGAGAATTTGGGATTACAAAATTATTGTGTCTCAACTAGCTTTGTAAAGAACCAATTTTTGAGTAGCATTAACGGAAACATTTGTGAGCATTATAGCGTGTTATTAATACCATCCGAGCTTTTCTTGTATTGCTTTGGTAAGCTGTTCAGCCATCAATTCATGAGTTTTAATACTTGGATGCCAATCTTCTCCGTATCCGTTACTTCCATCTTGCTGCGGGAACTCAATGAAATATACCTTTGAATCACCTGTCTGATTAAGTGAATTTACAATGGATTTGATATTATTGCGGCATACTTCCAAACCTGTTCCCCAAAGCATAGGGCCAACAGCGCAGAAAATATGTGCATCAGGGTAATTGGAACGGACAGTTGAAAGAAGATCTCTATATGCATTTATAAATGTAGCATTATCGGGAATAGCGGTGGAGTAATCATTTGTACCGAGGTTAATAACAACTACCTGGGGTATATAGTTTTTAAAGTCCCATTTAACATTGCTGTATGGCAATGTATACAGATAGCGTTCACCCATGAGAGGTCCGGCAGCACCGCCGTAGTTTCTGCAAACTCCTATTCCCGACCAGGCAATTAAGTTTGCACTTGCATTCAAATTACGTGCAGTGATTGCTGCATAAGACATATAGCTGTTCTCATTCTTGGGAGTGAAACTCTGTTCCTTGCTCAAGCCTTCATTTCCATAGGCACATGTTATGGAATCACCGATAAATTCTATTTTTCTTTCCTTTGGAGCAGGCGGATTTAAAAGTTTTCCCGAACCGAAATCAAATCCAAGGAACTGTGCCTCACCTTGCGAAGCTTCTGTCCTTTTCCACAAAAGAAGATGGTGATTTCCCTCTGAAAGTCCACTTGCCAGTTTTACTGTTAATGTGGTGTTATTAACACAAAACGGAGTTTGTCCAACGCCGTCTATGAAAGCCTGGAACCAGTTTTCGCCTGTAGATCTGATGGTGGCACTAACTTCAGTTCCGTAGAAGTTAAGTTCAACGTTGGAACCGGACCATGCGCAAATAGGTCCTGCCGGGTTAGAAGTGCTGAATCTTCCGTTATATAAAATACCGGGAGTAGCATTGGAGCCGGGTGTCGGAGTTGCTGATGCATTTTCTTCAGCCGGGAATTTGGATATCATACCTAATAGATATTGCTTTACATATGCAAAATCAATAGAATTAATACTTCCGCTTCCATCCACATCGGCATTATGCATGCCGTTAGCTCCGGGGAATTCGGTAATCATCCCCAATAAATATTGTTTTATATATGCATAGTCAATGGAGTTGACAATATCATTTCCATCTACATCACCATATACATAGGATGTTGTTGGTGTAGGAACAGGTGTTGCTGTAGGAGTAGGTGTAATTATGGTTGTAGGAGTGGTAGTTGGACCAGTATAGCCCGAAGCTCTTACAAGGGCCTGAGCAATTTCAGGATAATACCATGTAAGTGCTCTTCTGTTAAATATGGCATAACTGTCGCCATTGCCGGGACCATAATATCCGTTGTCCCACCATATAACAGGAATACCTCTTTTTCTTGCCTCAGAAGCATAGTATTCTGCATGAGCAACTCTAGAGGATAAATTGTTTTTATCAATTGTTCCAAACTCACCTATAACTACAGCTCTTCCGTTCTTAATGAACTTATTGTAAATGGCATCAAGCTCACTGGAAAGAGAAGCTTTGTCGGAATTTGAACCCCATGTTGCTGTAGCGTTTGCCACCATGGCAAAATAATATGGTGAGTACATATGTATAGACACAATAACTCTGCTGTCGTTGTTTGGTATAACAAGGTCGTTCATAGCCTCAGTTATTGAGGATGCAGCATGGGTTGGTATCATTATAAATCTTTTCGCATTATTTCCGCCGGTAGATCTGATGGTGTTAACAGCAGCTGCGTTAAGGCTGTTTATTACTGCACGGTTTTCGTATGTACCGCCTGTCCATTCATTAGGTGAACCAACAACTCTGGGTTCATTCATTGTTTCGAAGATTAAGTAGTCGCTATAATTTTTAAACCTATTTGCTATCTGTTCCCAAAGCTTTGTAAGCTGGGCTGTGACATTTTGTTGATTTGAATAGGTAGGGATAAGCCAGGAGCTTTCTTCGTGGTGAAGGTTAATGATGGCGTACATGTCGTTATCAAGGACATAGTTTACCACTTCTTCCACTCTGTCTAACCATGCCGAATCAATAGTGTAGTTTGGAGCAGGACCAACATGACCTGACCAGGTTACAGGGATTCGAACGGTATTGAAACCCATTTCTTTTATTTTATCAATCATGGCTTTGGTTGTTTTGGGATTTCCCCAGCAAGTTTCTGTATCCAAACCGCTTGCAGAGGATGAAAAGGCATCTAATGTGTTACCTAAGTTCCATCCGACTCTCATTTCTCTTGTTAACTCCAAGGCAGATATGTCCCGCATTCCTGTATAAGCAGTGGATGCGAAAACATTGATGCTGCCCAAAAGGGATGTGATTACGAGAATTAAGGAAAATAACAATGCTTGTTTTCTGATAAACTGCTTGATATACATTATACAACCTCCCTAGAAAAAATATAAAATTAAAAAATCAAATATGGATGACTTGTTTTTTCTATTCCCCCTTTGAAAAACTTAATAATATACTACAAACAGTTACAAAATTTTTAAAAGGCATTCCTCCAATCTCCGATTTTTTCAAAAAATACTCCTTAAATACATTTTACATCATTTAACATGCCAATTCAAATGTAACCATTGTGATAACGGTTAATGAATAATATTACAGCATATATACAAAAGAGAAGATACCCTTATATAATAGTTGAATATTTTTAAAAGAAAAGATTACGAACTTTTACCTATTAGGGATTTATTTGTAAAGAATATTTTTATAAAATATTATTGGTTTAAATTAAAAAATGAAAAGGAGAAGATAAATTGTGGAGAATGTTAACTATACTTCAACAAGCACAGATATTGGGCATAAATATTATAAGTATTCAAAAAAAATTACTCCTATCGGGCTTATAATTTTTATATCAATGGGAATTTTAGGTACAGTAATTTTAAGCTTAATTTACAGTTATGTCGTCTATTATACTGAATATCTTTATGTACATATTCTCCTGACTGTAGTTTTAGGGACTGGTATTGGAGCGCTGGTTTGTATAGGCGGAAAAGTGGGGAAGATTAGGAGTACATTTATAATTGGTTTTGCTGCTGTTTTATTTGGGCTGTTTGCAGAGTATTGCCAGTTGGTTTTTTGGATATTTATAGAGTCAAAAGGTCAGTTTTTAATTTTAAATCCGGTAAAAATATTCTACATAATGAACTATATTGGGAGCACATATAGCTATAATATGATAATATTTTCACTTTATCTTATTGATGGAGTGCTTATTGTAGCAACTTCTGTAATTATATCCATACGCTTTATAAAAGACAAAGCTTTTTGCGAAAGATGTGATAGATGGATGAAGAATGAAACTCTTGCAGGTTTGAATTTTGTTGATGATATTGAGGAACTTAAAATTAAGTTGGAACAAGGTGATTTTTCAGCGTTAACACTTTTGGGGAAGGCAGGAAAATTTGATTTTCAATTAACTAGAGTTGTTCTTAAACACTGTACACAATGTAAAGAATTTTATTTGATTTCTGTATCAACAATTAAAATTACAAGAAGCCTGAGAGGTAAATTGAAGGCAGAGGAGAAGATGGTGGTAAAAGATTTGATTATTGACCAACATGTTTATAACTATCTTATGGAATGGAATAGGTCTTTAAAACATAGTTTCTTTTAAAAATGATAATAAATATAGAATTATAATAGATTTTTAAGAGATGAAGGAACAATTATAATGTGTTTTTGAACCGGGTTTTTGAAATATAATGTATTTTACTGGTGACGACATGGATGATTATTTGAAATGAGTTTAACTTTAATTGGGTTGGATCTTTATATTAGAGGTGGTAAGGAGAAGTGAGCAAAGGATTATATTAATATACAAAGTTGATGATACATTTGCTAAGTGCAATTACTTGAAGCGGCAATAGGCTATTATAGTGAAACGAGTTAGTACGTCAGTGGAGTGAGAAAATGCTGATACGTAAGATGACTGTAGAGGATATTCCAAAATTAGCTTTGCTCTATAAGCAATTTTGGAATGAGGATTCTTGTGTAGAGACTATGATTAAGCAGTTTGAAAAATTACAAAAAAGTAATACACATATTTTATTAAGTGCTGTTGAAAATGGAGAATTGATTGGCTCAGTTATGGGGATTATTTGTGAAGATTTGTATGGTAAATGTGAGCCCTTTATGGTGATTGAAAACATGATAGTTGATGAAAAATATAGAAGAAAGGGCGTTGGCAGAGCAGTAATTCAGGAAATTGAAAAACAGGCAATGGATTTGAATTGTACTCTGATTATTCTTGTGACTGAAACAAATAGAGATGATGCCTGCAGTTTTTATGCCTCTTTAGGGTATGATCCCGATACGCATAAGGGATTTAAGAAAAAGCTGAAGTGAAAAGTTTTGTAAAAAGGCGGGTATATATAAGATTTAGGATAGTGGATAACAGTTTTAAATATAAACCATACTGTGTCAGTGGTAAAATTAAATTACCCGGTTTCGGGAAAGAAAATTCCCCACCTATTCACAAACTTCTGCTTGTAGATTAACATAATGTTAATTATATAAGTGGGAGTCGATAATAATGTTGGGGGTAGCGATGCATACAACAATACAAACTTTATCAAAAAAAGGATATAACAAGACACAAATTGCAAAAATACTTGAAATTGACAGAAAGACCGTAAGACGGGTTCTTAATGAACTTAATGAGAAAGGAATTGTTGAAAGAAAAGAAACTTGCTCAATACTTGATCCATATAAGGAATATATTCAGATACAAGTAACTAAAGACTTAAAAGCAATAAGAATATATCAGGATTTAGTGCGAGAATTTGGATTTCAGGGTAGTTATGACACTGTAAAAAAATATGTTGCTAAAATAAAAAAATCTCCACCTAAAGCATATATGGTACTACACAGTCTTCCCGGTGAAGAGGCACAAGTGGACTTTGGATATATTGGCACTATTAAACTTCCGGACGGCAAGTACAAAAAGGCTTGGGTTTTTGTAATGGAACTCAGCTATTCCAGATATATGTATGTTCAAATTGTATTTGATCAGAGTATTTCAACATTCATAGATTGTCATAAAAAAGCTTTTAGATATTTTGGAGGAGTACCACAGAATATAAAAATCGATAATCTTAAAGCAGCTGTATTGGAAGCCGACTTTTATGAACCTGTTGTCCAAAGGAATTATGCAGCATTTGCTTCTCATTATGGATTTTCTCCCGAACCATGTAGGGTAGCAACACCTACTGATAAGGGAAAGGTAGAATCAAATATAAAATATGTGAAGGATAACTGCTTTAAAGCACGAGAATTTAAAGATATTGATGAAGCCAAAGCGTTTTTAATGGAGTGGCTTGAGACTATAGCTAATGTTAGAATACACGGTACAACAAAAAAAGTTCCATCTGAAGAATTCAATTCGTATGAAAAAGAAAAACTTCTCCCTCTTCCTACGGAAGAATACAACATATCTGAAATAACTTCGGCAACTGTGATGCCAAACTGTCACATCTCATATAGGGGGAACTACTATTCTGTACCGTATGCATACATTGGTGAGGAGGTTGATATTGTTATCATAGATAATCTACTTAAGGCAGTATATAAGGATAAAGAAATAGCCCTTCATCCCGTAGAAAAGAATGAAAAGGGCAAATTCTTCACAGATAAAAATCATTATCCTGATTATAAAAATATCACGGCTAATGAGATAAAGTCAAGATATCGAGAGAAAATGAGTGAAATTGGAAAACATGCAGCTATATTTTTTGAGAAATTCTTAGAGCAGGTAGGCACAAAATATAACTATCGAGCTATTGCAGGAATAATTTCCTTAAGGAAAAAGTATGACAATGCAACTATTGATAATGCCTGCCATAGGGCATATATGTACAATGCACTGAAATATAAAACGGTAAAACGAATTTGTGAACAGGGAATTGATTCGCTGCCTGTAGAAACAAACCAAACATATATTAACTCTGAAGAAACCTTTTTATCAAGGCCATTATCAGAGTATTCAAAACTTCTAAATTGAGATGAGGTAAAAAAAGATGAATGATTTAATGTTTTCAAGATTAAGGCAGTTAAAGCTATCGGGGTTCATAAAAACAGTGGAGGCAAGAAATGAGCAAGCTATTAAAGAGCAGATGTCTTACATGGAATTCTTAGAGTTGCTATTAAGTGATGAATTTTCGAACCGTAAAGATAATGGTAATAAAAAGAGGATGCAAAAGGCAAAATTTCCTCAAATAAAGACACTAGAGGAATATCAGTTTAATCAACAGCCCTCTATTAATAAAAGATTTATATACAATTTGGCAACCTGTGAATTTGTCCGCAAGAAAGAAAATGTAGCCTTCATAGGACCGCCAGGTACTGGAAAAACTCATTTAGGTATAGCACTTGGAGTAAAAGCTATATCTCAAGGATACAATGTATTATTTACAACAATAAACCATATGCTTGAAGACTTATATTTATCGAGAGCCGACAATTCTTTTAGTCAAAGGCTGAAGTACTACACAAATCCAGATTTACTTATACTAGATGAACTAGGACTAAAAAAGCTTAATCAGAATAGCGTAGATGACTTTTATGAAATCGTATCGAGAAGATATGAGAAAGGCTCTATAATAATAACTTCAAACAAAGTTTTTGATGAGTGGGGTAGAATATTCTACGACCCAGTTTTAGCAACAGCAATATTAGATAGGTTTATTCATCATTGTCACTTTGTAGTTATAAAAGGCGAAAGCTATCGAATGAAGCAAAGCAAGGAAAGCCTTAAAGCTATATCCACAAAAGTGCAAGAGAATGAATAAAATTAGCAAGTTACTGTTCTTTGACAAAAACATATTTATTTTATCCAAGCAATTAGGTATGTAGTATACTAAAAGCGTGAAAAAAGTTTTTTAAGTGCGGTTTATAATGAGATGGGTCCCATATGATAGCCTGTTAAGGCAGGCCAGTTTATCATACCCCTCAGCCCTACTTAAAAGAAATACCTACGGGGTATGGTGGGCTGGCCTCACTGGCATGTAATCATATGGGGGAGGCTCGTTGTAAACTGGATTCTTGAAAAAGTTTTTTCTCTGTTACATAGAGTTTTTTTATCTTTTTTAAAGTGGGGAAAATTCTTTCCCCTTTTTGGGGAATTTTTATTGACAATAACACTAATAGTAAAGCCAAATCAATTCATTAAGTTTTTCAAGCGGTGTAAGATCCTCTATATTATTTCCTCTTATGTCCAAAGATTTTAGACTAACAAGATTTTTGAGCGGTGTTATATCGGTAATATTGTTACAGTCTAATTTCAAATAAGCTAGATTAGTCAGGTTTTCAAGCGGTGATATGTCACTTATATTGTTGTAAGATAAACTCAAATAAGTTAAATTGGTAAGGTTTTTAAGCGGCGATATATCACTTATGTCTGAATCGAATATATCCAATCGGGTCAAATTTTTGAGGTTCGCAAGGGGTGATATATCAAAAGGTTCGGAAATTAAGCCTATACTTAAATAATCTAAATTCGGAAATTTTGATAGCTCTGACAAATCAATTGGCTTAAATAGACTTAATTCAGTAATCTTATCAGCTTCATTTTTATAAATAATGTCATATTCATTCTTACCGATTTTATCTAGGATAACGAGTCTCAAATATTCACTTTTAAAAACTATTATTTCATCTTCGGCAAGGACAACATTATATACCGGGTTTGAATTTACAGACCATTCCCATAATGTTTCGCTATTATAGGGATTTGGCTTTCCGAATCCTGCTGAATCAGCAGAAACTATAATTGTAAAATCCGGGTGTACGTCGGCAAAAACATTATTACCCATATATTCCGGTTCATTGCCCATGAATATTGCCTTTTTCAATTCTTTACATCCCTCGAAAGCATTTGAATCTATGCAGTTTATACTATTCGGTAACGTTACGCTTACCAAATTCTCACATCCTGAAAAAGCCTCAGAGCCTATGCAGGATATACCCTCTGAAATTGTTAAGCTTGTTAAGTATTTACAAGAGCTGAATGCTTTATCACCTATGGCTTTTACTTTTACACCTCTGAGTTCGGATGGTATTGTTACAGTGACATAGTTATCCACACACTTAACTATTGTTCCGGTGTCTAAATTAAATTCATAACCCGATTCGGTTATAATTCTAGGTGTTGGAGTAACTGATGGCATTGGTTTAGGACTTGGTGTTGGCAATTCTCCCATACCTAACAAGTATTTTCTAAGAATTGCATAATCTATGGAATTCACATTACCGTCACTGTTTATATCTGCTGCGCCAAATCTTTCTTTATCATTTTCTAAATTGGTATATATGCCTAGCAAATAAGCTTTCATTATTACACAATCCACGGAATTTATTTCACCATCCAAATTTAAATCGCCTACTACACGATCAGGAAGATATTTCCTTGCTTCACATAACTCACATGCGTATGAATTGTCTGCAATAAGCCGGAATAATGAAAAGCATGCAATAACACAAAAAACAAGTAATAAAGAAATACTTTTTTTCATTATAACCCCTCCCCATAAAAATAAATTGTTTTTAATATTATTAAAGTAAATTTTTATTCTTCTCTTATTTAATTGCAACATATGGAACACCAGAGCAGTGAATATACTGGGATTTATTGCTTTATTAGTACATAATCTTAATTTTAATAGAAATTTGCTGTGTAATGAGTCCAAAATTGTAAAATATTGATTTTAAAAAGTATTGTATTTATATATAATATTATATACTTATTTGAACATAAATTAAATACTGTTTTGGATTATAGTGGCCAATATGGTATATTATCTATATATAACAAAACTCTGGAAATTACTTGAGGAAAGGAGCTAACTTCACTTCAGCAAAATCAATTTTGCTTTTTTTCGAAAGTTTCTTGTAAATAGTTCATTGTTACCAGGACAATTCCGGTAACTCCAAAAGAAAGTGAGTATCCACAGTAAAGTATACCGGAATACTCAAAATTGTAAAGAAATTGGCATATTGTCTTTGGTGAAGTTTATCATTCGAACTCTATGAATTTTTTAATAATATACAACGCCATAAAAAATTTAAATTTAAGTCAAACCCGATGAAGCTATTCTACTATATTGTAATATACTTTTGCAGTCAGGGCATAAACAATTCCGTAAATGATTGAGAATACAAGCAAAGTAGCTACCGTGCACCAGAAAAAGAGAGTTACATTTGTAAGATTCATTAACGCAAGAAGTTTTGTAATTATTTTAAAGGCTGCTGCAATATGAATTGCTGCGGCTATAATGGGCAGGAAGAAAACTTTAAGTACCTGTGATCGAATGGTAGCTTTTATTTCATCCTTGCTCATACCCACCTTTTGCATAATTTGAAAACGTTCTCTGTCATCATAACCTTCCGATATTTGTTTGTAGTATATAATCAGTGCTGTTGCCATCATAAATAGTGTGCCTAGAAACAATCCGAGGAATAAAAAGCCTCCGTAAAGTGAATAGAATCGTTCTGCACGCGCTTGCCTGGACTGAACGTAATTTGCATAGCTATAGTCAATGCTGCTGTCAGCCGAAGCAAATTCAACGTTATTTCTTATTACATTTTCTATTGCTTGGGCGCAGGCAATCTTTTCATCATCTTCACCGTCAATGTCAAGATATATCTCGTATATAGTGGGGCTTGCCGCATTACCGTATGCTTCCGATTGAGCGTTCATTATTTCAGTAAATACATTTTCACTGCTGACTACTATTAAATGATAGTTTGTTACAATACTCCTGTAATCACTGAGTACGGGTATATCTTCAAGGTGCTCTTTTACGGTAAAGGTTTGGCCGAACAGGGAGAAATTATCTTCAATTTGACGTTTGCTGCTGTATGCAAGCACATTGTTATCCGTTAAGTTTGAAGTTTTTCCTGTAAGATGGGTGTATTCATCGGCTGTAATGAGGGTGAAAACTTCATAGTTTGAGCTTAAGTAGTCAATATCGCCGGTGAACTGCCCATTGTCATTGTGAGCCACGAAAGTAAGACTTTCATAATCTTTCATTCTTATTATTTTTCTGCCCTGCTTGGATACGGCGTCCAGTATTGACTGCATAAGCTTGTTTCTTACGATGTTTTTCCCCTGAAAGGTTCTGCTGACTTTAATATCATAGGGATATCTGTTTTTCAGAGCATCTTCCGCACCAAAGTACAGGGACAAGGTACCGGTTACCATTACAAGGACCATGGTGGACAGAATGCATATATTGGCAAGTCCGGTTGCGTTTTGCTTCATACGGTAAATCATTCCCGAAATGGATGTGAAATGCTTTGTTTTATAATAGTAATTTTTATTCTTCCTCAGCAGTTTCAAGAGGGCAATACTTCCGGCATTAAACAGTAAATAGGTACCTATTATTACAAGTATTACTGCTACAAAGAAAAGTATTAAGGCGTTTAAAGGGGATTCTGTAGTTATGGCGATGTAATAACCGATTCCAAGGCATATTGCCCCTAAAATAGCCATTAGCAGCTTGGTTTTAGGTTCTTTTTCTCCGATATTTCCTCCCTTAAGCAGTTCAATAGGTTTTGCAAGCTTTATTCTAAAAAGGTTTGACAAAAGAATGAGTAAGAAAATTGCGGAAAACAAGTATATCGACCATTTGATTCCATGTGCCGATATAGAGAAACCAAAGGGTATATCAAAGCTTAAAAGCTTTGCATAGATTAAAAGAATCAGCTTTGAAAAAAGGGTTCCCAAAAGTAAACCTGTAATAATAGAGACGGCACCAGTCATTAAGGTTTCATAAAAAAGAATTTTTCCAATATGCCCTTTTTCCATGCCAAGGATATTATAAAGGCCAAGCTCCTTTTTTCTGCGTTTTATCAAAAAACTGTTGGTGTAAAACAGAAATATAGCTGAAAATATGGCTATGACACCAGTACCTAAGCCCATTATTTGTTCAAGAGAATCTGCACCCGGCATTTTATTGATACCTTCATTGGTTTTAATAAAGCACATAATATAAAACATTGCAATTGTGCCTATACATGTCAGAATATAGGGAAAATAGAATTTACCGTTCTTTTTTATTGTGTTTGCAGCAAGTTTGGGGTAAAACAGCTTACTCACGGACATCACCCCTTGTGGCTTTTGTAGCAAGTAAAGTCAGGGTGTCGGATATTTTTGCGAACATTTCCTCTTTACTCATATTGGCACGATAAATTTGATGGAATATTTCACCGTCTTTAATGAAAAGAACACGCTTTGCATGGCTTGCTGCCTTAACACTGTGGGTAACCATAAGGATAGTATGTCCGTCGTTGTTGATTTCATTGAACAGACGAAGTAATCCATCAGTGGCATGGGAATCTAAGGCACCGGTCGGCTCATCAGCCAAAATCAGTTGAGGATTTGTAATGAGAGCACGAGCAACGGCAGCCCTCTGTTTTTGGCCTCCCGATACTTCGTAAAGGTATTTCTGGAGTATATCACTTATACCTAGTTTTTCAGCAATGGGTTTTAAGCGTTCGTTCATTTCATTGTAAGATTTACCCGACAGAACTAAAGGCAGAAATATATTGTCCTGCAGAGAGAAGGTATCCAACAGATTGAAATCCTGAAAGACAAAGCCTAAATTGTTGCGGCGAAAAGAAGCTATTTCTTTTTCTTTTATCGAAACTATGCTTTTGCCGTTTAACAAAACATCACCGCTGGTGGGTTTATCCAGGGATGCAATAATATTTAACAGAGTAGTTTTACCTGAACCCGATTCTCCCATGATTGCAACATATTCTCCTTTTTCAACCGAAAAAGAAACATTGGACAGTGCCTGAACATGATTGCCGCCAAAGCGGGAAGAATATACTTTTTTTAAATTGATTACATTTAATAATTCCACTTAATTTAACCTCCTCGTAAAAACAACTTCCATTTCCTTCGACATGTTTATTTTAGCAGTACGAGGATTATTGATTCCATTTATTTGGCTTACATTTCTTATGCGTACCTTACATTATTGTAAGGAATATAATAGGGTATTACACAGGTGATTTCAAATTCTTTCCGACTTGTTTATTCCATGGTTGTTTTTATGGTGTCAAGGTCGATTTTGACCACTGTGCCTTTTCCTACTTCCGATTCAATGGTGATAGTATGGGAGAGCTTTGTTAAAATACACTTACAAAGATATAAACCTATTCCGGTAGATTTTTTATCGGTTCTGCCATTGTAACCCGTAAACCCCTTTTCAAATACCCGGGGTAAATCTTCCGGCTGAATACCAATCCCGGTATCCTGTATAACTAGCGTTTTGCTTTTTTTCCTGTCCATATAGATGGATATTTTCCCTTGAGGAGTATATTTAAGGGCGTTGGACAAAAGCTGTTCAATTACGAACACCAGCCACTTTTCATCGGTGAGTACTTGGCAGTTAAGTTCTGCCAAATCAAGACCGATTCTTTTTCGTATAAAAAGCTTTGCATATTTGCGGACAGCTTGTTTGACGATATCGTCAAGATCGTACATTTTGATAATAAAGTCGGTAGAGGAGCTGTCAAGCCGCAAATATTGAAGGGCCATTTCCACATACTGCTCAATTTTAAAAAGCTCTGTAGAAAGCTCTAAATTCTGTTCACTGTCCTCCGACTGCAATAATAGGTGCATAGCTGCAATGGGTGTTTTGATTTGATGGGCCCAAAGAGTATAGTAATCTATCATATTACTTATTGCACTATCGGCTTTTGATTGAATGTGGGCTTTATGTTCGTAAATTGTTGCTATCAGATTCTGATAATCAAGCTCCAATAAATCTTTGGGGGCAGGTAGAGCATCTGTGGAAACAGTAATACTGTCTTTTAACTTATGCAACAGAGTATGCTTTTTGTAATAATTGTAAAAATCAAAGAATAAAAATACCAGTCCAATTACTAAACACAATAAAGCTGAATAGACAATTGGCTCTAATGAAAGGTCATAAAGCATAAAAACCACTGAAAAAACTAATGCAAAGAGGCATATTATAAATAAGTCTTTTTGTTTGCTTTTCAGATACGATAAAAATATTTTCATACCATCACACCATATATCCAATACCTTTTTTTGTTGATATAAAATCATGAAGCCCGGCTTCGTCAAGCTTTTTGCGCAGGCGTGTAATATTTACGGTAAGAGTATTGTCGTCAACGAAGCTGTCGGTTTCCCATAGCTTTGTCATAATTGTGTCCCGGGATACAACTTTCCCTTTGTTTTCAATGAGCACTTGAAGAATTTTGTATTCATTTTTAGTAAGCTCTATTTTTTTGTTGTTGTAGGTAAGTGTGGCATCACCGGTATTTAAAATTGCACCTTTATGTTCAAGCAAATTGGTTTGCCCTGCGAAATCATAGGTACGGCGCAGCATTGCCTGGACTTTTGCCGTCAACACATTTAAGTCAAAGGGTTTTACAATAAAATCGTCTCCGCCCATATTTACAGCCATAACTATATTCATATTGTCAGAGGCTGAAGATATAAAGATGATGGGCACTTTTGAATTTTTGCGGATTTTACTGCACCAATAATAGCCGTTATAAAAAGGCAGTGATATATCCAAAAGAACCAGGTGGGGAGAATAGGATACAAACGTTTTTATAACATCACGAAAATCCGAGACACACAAAGCATCGTAACCCCATGATTCTATAGCGTTCTTGATAGCCTTTGCAATTATCTCATCATCTTCAACAATCAATATCTTATACATACTTGATCTCCTTCTCCTTCTAACAATGGATTCTAACATCGATTCTAACAGGGGACGGTTCTCTGTTCGTTCTAACAGGGGACGGTTCTCTGTTCTAGAATAGAGAACCGTCCCCTGTTTTGTCTGTTTTGTTTCAGGCGAATTGGCTGTTGTATAAATTGGCGTAAAAGCCGTTTTTGGAAAGCAGTTCTTCATGGGTACCCTGTTCAATAATATTTCCGTCTTTCATGACAAGAATGATATCGGCTTCCCGTATGGTGGACAGACGATGTGCAACAATGAAACTGGTTCGGCCTTGCATAAGTCTTGCAAAGGCTTCCTGAATTTTGATTTCGGTACGGGTATCGATGGAGGATGTTGCTTCATCTAATATGAGCATGGGCGGCAGACAAAGCATAACCCTGGTGATACTTAATAATTGCTTTTGCCCCTGGGAAAGGCTTCCGCCGTCTTCACCGATCACGGTATCATAGCCGTTGGGAAGTCGTTTTATAAAGCTGTGGGCATGGGAAGCTTTTGCTGCTGCAATGATTTCTTCATCGGTTGCATCGGGTTTGCCTAATGTAATGTTTTCCCGAATTGTGCCGGATTTCAGCCATGTATCCTGCAATACCATACCGTAGTTTGCTCTTAAACTTTTTCGTGTAATATCACGGATGTCGATATCTTCCACTTTTATGCTGCCGGAATTAATGTCATAAAAGCGCATTAAAAGGTTGATAACGGTAGTCTTACCGCAGCCGGTAGGTCCGACAATGGCCACACGCTGACCTGGTTTTACCCTAAGATTAAAGTCCCGAATCAAGGGACGCTCAGGAACATAGGAGAAAGCCACGTTTTCCAGAGCAACATTGCCGCTGGCCTTTTCAAGGTTGATGGCATTTGGGCTATCTGGAATTTGCGGCTGTTCTTCAATTAACTCAAAAACACGCCCGGCGCAAGCGAGAGCATTTTGCAGCTCTGTGATTACGCCGGATATTTCATTAAAAGGCTTTGCGTATTGGTTGGCGTAGCTTAAGAAGATGGAAAGACCACCTACTGTCATTGCACTGTTTGTATCGCCACCGATGACTATAAGTCCCCCTGCAAGGGCAACTGATGCGTAAACAAGACTGTTTATGAAACGGGTACAGGGGTTTGTGAGGGATGAAAAGAAAACAGCCCGAAGGGAGTGTTTTTCCAATCGCTCATTAATCTCATCGAACCTTTTCAATGCCTCTTCCTGATAAGAAAAGGCTTGAACTATTTTGGCATTTCCAATCATTTCATCGATAAGTGATGTTTGCTCACCCCTTGTTTCCGATTGAAGCTTGAACATAGAATAGGTGCGTTTTGCAATAAAGTCAGCAACAAAGAGAGAGAGCGGTGTTAGAATGACAACAATAAAAGTAATTTTTACGTTGATGGCGAGCATGAAGATGAAAGTAGCCGCAATTGTGACAATGCCTGTGAACAGCTGTGAGAATCCCATCAGAAGTCCATCGGCGAACTGATCGACATCGCTGATTATACGGCTTACAATTTCGCCATGGGGATGGGCGTCTATATATGAAAGAGGCAATATTTCGATTTTTCGGAAAGCTTTTTTACGAATATCACGCACCACATGGTAAGTGATTTTGTTGTTAATATGGTTCATCAGCCATTGAAGTGTGCAAGTTGCGGCAACGGTAATACCTATTTTAAAAAGGAGTTTTGATATTGCTTCAAAGTCTACATTCCCCGGACCTATGATACAGTCTATAGCTCTACCTATGAGAATGGGTACGTAAAGGGTCAATGCCACTGTTGCAGTGGCTAAAACAATAGAAATTAACATAAGTATACGATATTCCTTGATATATTTCAGAACTTTTCGGAGGTTGTCTATCTGAACATTTTGTTTTTTCATATTATTTTGCCTCCTTTTTGAACTGTGAGTCATAAATTTCACGATACACATCGCACTTTTCAAGCAATTCCTCATGTTTGCCCATGCCGACTATTTGTCCGTCATCAAGCACAAGGATAATGTCAGCGTGCTGAATGGATGATGTACGCTGGGAAACGATGAAGATTGTATGTTTTCCCGGCATTTCACGCAGAGCCTTGCGGAGGGCTGCATCTGTGGCAAAGTCAAGGGCCGAAGCACTGTCGTCAAGGATTAGAATTTCAGGCTTCTTTACAAGGGCACGGGCTATGGTAAAGCGTTGACGCTGTCCACCGGAAAGGTTTTTACCTCCTTGTTCGATAATAAAGTCCAGTCCCTCTTTCTTTTGTGCGACAATTTCACCGGCCTGGGCAATGGTTATAGCCTCCATGATTTCTTCATCGGTGGCATCCTTTTTGCCCCAGCGCATGTTATCCCGGATACTGCCTTTGAACAGTACAGCTTTTTGGGGAACAATACCAATCTTGTCACGCAAAACTATTAGCGGATAGTCCTTGACATTAATACCGTTTACAAGAACTTCTCCGTAAGTTGCATCATAAAACCTTGGAATCAAATTCACCAGAGAGGATTTACCGGAACCTGTACCTCCAATGATACCGACTACCTCTCCATGGCGCACTGAAAAATTAATATTTGTCAAAGACTCATCCTGGGCATTTTTGTATCTCAACCCTACATTGCGAAATTCTACTGCATATTCAGTGTGAAGTTTTTCGGGCATCACATCTTTTTCAACAAGACTCGATTTAATATCGAAAACTGCACTGATTCGGTTGGCACTGGCAAAAGCTTTTGTTATGCTGATGATTAAGTTTGCAAACTTGATAAGTTCAACAAGAATTTGGGACATATAATTATAGAGGGCAAGAACGGCACCCTGTGTAAGAAGGCCTGTTGATACCCGAAAGGCACCGATATATATAAGCCAGATAATGGCGAGGTTAATAATGACATAGGTCAGTGGATTCATCAGTGCAGAAATTCCACCTACAAATTTCTGTGTTGCAGTCAATTCTTCATTGCGTTTATCAAATTCTGCTATTTCTTTTTCTTCAAGGCCAAAAGCTCTGATTACACGAACTCCTGTCAGGTTTTCCCTTGTGGAGTTCAGTACCTTATCCAGACGTTGCTGCACTTTTTTATAAAGAGGAATGGATGCTATCATAATGGCAAAAACAACTGCAAAAAGTGCCGGAACTGCTACTACAAAGGTAAATGCTGCATGGGTGTCCACAGTAAAGGCCATAATCATGGAACCGAATACAATGAAAGGTGAACGCAGCAGCAGGCGCAAAGTTAGGTTTACTCCCGACTGCACCTGATTCATGTCACTGGTCATGCGGGTAATCATACTGGAGGTACCGAGGGTATCGATTTCAGTATAAGATAGCTGGCCTATATGTTTAAATAATGCACGTCGCAGCTTTGTTGCGAAACCGACTGCTGCTTTGGCAGCAAAATATTGGGCCGTTATTGAACTTATCATCCCGACAACACCGAGCAGTACCAGCAGCAAACACATTTTAACAATATATACTTTATTAGCTTGGCCGATTCCTGTATCAACGATACTTTTGATGACAATAGGCACAAGTAATTCAAAGGATGCCTCTAAAAGCTTAAATAGAGGGCCTAAAATACTTTCTTTTCTATAATCTTTTAGATAAATCAGTAACTTTCTCATGAGCTATCCTCCAAATGCTATCTATTACATATAACGCATATATTGTATCATGAACTTTAGTGTACTGCACGATAAAGAAAATAATTCTGTTCCCGAGATTAAAATTATATGTAACATAATGGTACAAATGGGAGAATGATAAGTTTATGGTTTGACAGGAATTTAGAATCCATGTTATATTTATTTAAAAAAGAATGATTAAGCTTACAAACAAAGCTTTAGCAAACAGCTAGTAAAGTGGGAAAACACTATTTTGCGACTTATAACAAAAAAGTTTTTCACAATTGAATATGCTGCGTATAACGTTGTACGTACATAACAGACCCAAGAAGGGCTAAGTATTTAACTATCCTTTATGGGTCGTTTTTATTATATCTTTACAAAGGAAGCATATATTTATTACACTAAATATAATTAATTTTATAGAGCATAAAATAATTAGCGTGGAGGTAAGTGTTATGCATATGGCAGATGCCTTGATTTCACCAATAGTTGGCGCTGGTATGATTGCTGCAAGCTCAGGAATTGCAGCCTATTCAATTAAAAAAGTTCAAAAGGATATGGATGACAAGAAGATACCTTTTATGGGAGTTTTAGGAGCCTTTGTTTTTGCAGCACAGATGATAAATTTTCAAATTCCGGGTACCGGAGCCAGCGGTCATATAGGGGGAGGCTTGCTGCTTGCAGTATTATTGGGCCCTTATGCCGGATTTTTGACCATGTGTTCAATCTTATTGATACAGGCATTGTTTTTTGCTGACGGCGGATTGCTTGCTTTAGGATGTAATATATTCAATCTGGGATTTTATACTTGTTTTTTGGCATATCCCTTAATATACAAACGAATTGCCGGAGAAAAGATAAACCAAAAAAGAATATTTGCAGCTTCCATAATAGCATCTGTAGTGGGTTTGCAATTAGGTGCCTTCAGTGTTGTTATTGAAACCCTTTTATCGGGTAAGACAGAATTGCCTTTTGGTACCTTTGTATTGCTTATGCAGCCCATACACCTTGCAATAGGTGTGGTGGAAGGCGTTATTACTGCTGCTGTTATCGGTTTTGTCTGGAAGGCACGCCCGGAAATTATGGAGAAGTCAACGTATGGGGAATCTATAGGAAAAATATCAATGAGAAATGTGATGGCAGTTTTCTTAATTGCAGTAGTTCTGGTAGGTGGAGTACTCTCCTGGTTTGCCTCTGCAAATCCTGACGGTTTGGAGTGGTCAATGGAGAAAACAGCAGGAACTGCTGAACTTGAAGCAGAGGGAAAAATATATGAAGTGCTGTCCCGTTTACAAGATAAAATATCATTTTTACCGGATTATAGTTTTAAAACTGACGGTGAAGATAATGAGGAAGTGCAAACTTCCGAAATTACAGAGAAATGGCCTGCTGTAAGTCCTGGTACAAGTGTTTCCGGAATTGTTGGAGGATTTATGACTCTGGCTTTGGCAATGTCAATAGGTCTGGCTATAAGTCTGATCAAAAGGAAAAAGAGAAAAGCTGCAGTATAAAATTTTTGAGCTAATAATTTACGATAGGTAGGTTTTATATGTCCGATATAACCAAGGCATTATACAATTTGAGGCTTTTAGATGATTTGGCACAAAAGGAGAGCAGTATTCACCGTATTAGTTCCCTTGTAAAGCTCATTACCACAGTTATTTATTTAACTGTGGTTCTTTCCTTTGGAAAGTATGAAATTACCCGGCTTATACCCTTCGTATTTTATCCTGTGCTAATTTTTAGCTTATCGGAATTACCTGCCATGCCAATTGTAAAAAGAATATTGATTGTTGAGCCATTGGTTATAGGTATTGGAATATTAAATCCTTTATTGGATAAGCAAACAATATTTCTAGGCGATATGGTTATTTCAAAGGGATGGATTACTTTTTTCTCCCTTTTTATAAAGAGCAGTTTGGCAATAACAGCCGGAATTTTACTTATTGCAACCACGGGTATGAATAAACTGGCATCAGCATTGCGTACTTTGAAAGTACCCAAGGTTTTTGTACTGCAGCTGGTGTTGACCTATAGGTATATCTATGTTTTAACTGAGGAAGCTGCGAGGGTGATGAGGGCATATTCTTTAAGAGTTCCGGGACAAAAAGGCATAAAGTTAAAGCATTTGGGTTCCTTCCTTGGGCAATTGATATTGAGGACATTGGACAGGGCTCAGAGGGTTTATGGATCAATGAATTTGAGAGGTTTTACCGGCGAATATAATATCGGAGTGAATGATAAAGTAAAAATTAAGGATATTGCCTATTTGGCTGGCTGGGTTTTGTTCTTTGCAGCTGCAAGAATTTATGATATACCCAGGATGCTTGGTGGGTTGCTAACAGGAGTGATAGGGTAGATGAGTCATCATAAACTTGAGGTCAGGAACCTCCAGTTCGTATATCCTGACGGGTATAAAGCAATAAAGAATGTTTCGTTTACAGTTTACCACGGAGAATCGGTAGGTATTATTGGTGCCAACGGTGCGGGTAAATCCACTCTCCTTATGCTGATTATGGGCCTGTTGTTTCCTACCTCGGGAGAGGTTTTGGTGGGAGATGTCCGGATGACAAAGAAGACCTTGCCCATGATACGCCAAAGATTGGGGATGGTATTTCAGAATCCCGATGACCAGTTATTTATGAATACGGTATACGATGATGTGGCTTTTGGGCCTAGAAATTATAATATGGATGAAAAAGAAGTTGAGAAACGGGTAAAGGAAGCATTAGAGGCAGTGGGAATTTACCATTTAAAAGACAGGGCACCCTATAAACTGTCGGAGGGAGAAAAACGTTCGGCAGCAATAGCGTCGGTTTTGTCCATGCACCCGGATATATTGGTGATGGATGAACCGACTTCAGCCCTTGACCCCAAATCAAGACGAAAGGTTATAGACCTCCTCAAAGGATTCAAGCATACAAAGATTATTACCAGTCATGACTTGGATATGGTTTTTGAAACTTGCAGCAGGGTTATTGTAATTAATCAAGGTGAGGTTGCGGCCGATGGAGAAGGGATAAAAATTTTGAGGGACTCAAAACTATTGGAAAGCTGTGGTTTGGAACTGCCTCTTTCTTTTCAGAATTGTCCTGTATGCGGAAAGCTATAACCATAAATTGATAAATACTTATGATTAAATAAAGGTTATATAAAAATTAGAAATGTTGTTGGCAGATGGAGTCAATTAATATTTATATATAGCAGTTTAACATGGTATAATTTAGATGGTCTGTTTTTATTTAAAAAATAGGGGGGTAAAAGTTTTGTTTGATTCAAGCGTAAAGTTATATATAAAGTATACACTGAAGGATATTAGAGATATTTGCATTGAAAAAGTGTATGGGGGAATATTAGGTAAAATTTTTATGGCACCGTTTATAATAGTTTTAGTAATAGCGGCTGTCACCATACCTGTTTCGTTATTCTTTTTACAGAGAGAACCGGAACAATTACTGGATTTTATCTCAACATTACTCTTTTTAGTATTTATTTTAGGATTTATTGTGAATTTTCCTTTTGTGGTTATATATCTTTCTTATAAAAACGATTATAGGAAAAGCAAACTTTGGCAGAGTATACAGTGTGTTGAAGTTTCAAAAGAAAATCTTGTGATATCTTCTGAAGAGGGAAGCAGAACAATGACTTGGGATGAAGTGGACGGAGTACTGGAATACAGGCGATGTTTTTTTATTCACCAATCCTCTGCAAAAATATTTGTGCTGCCTAAAAGGTGTTTTGTCTCCCAGGAACAATTGGAGGAATTTAGAAGCATATTGAGTAGCAGTTTGGAGAGCAATAAATTGATACTTAAAAATTATAAACTTGTGCATTCTTGTCCTGATTATTGTGATACAGAATTTGAACTAAAAAGTTCTGTTTTGGAAAAGGCTGCTGAGGGAGACAATGAGCAAAAACCTGAACTTGTGTTAGAAGTCTTGCTTGAGAAAAAGGAATATATAAAATTCAATTTTATGTTTTTTTATAAAAAACCAATAGTCATTATCTTTACACTCCTGGGTTTATATTTACTGGTTAGAGGTTTGCTGGGTTTCGGACAGTTAAATAACTTTATCAGAATATTTTCATTTAGAATATTTTCATTGCTAAGTGGAGTATTTTTAACATTTTCTATACCATTAATGCTCTTAATATTTTCAAATAGAGTTTATAAAAGAGATAAATCAATGAAAAAATCTGCTTTATATAAGATATATAAAGACCACTACTCAGTAGAGCGATCTGAGGGTTTTTTGAATATAGAGTGGGATAAATTGGTTAAAATAGTCGACACTAAGGATTTTATTTTTATTTTTGTTACTAATAATGTTGTTAGTATTATACCAAAAAGAATATTTAAAGGCAGGGAAGAAGATTTACGGAAATTTGAAGGCATATTACGAGAAAATTGTGGTGAGATATTGAAGAAAAGGTTCTGAAATTAGTTCCATATCGATAAATATTCTAAAGACTGTTCAGAGTTCTAAAAATCTGGTGGCTTTCATTAAAACATGATATACTTTAGACATATAATCCTTTTTATGGAGGTTTGATATATATTATGCTGGCAAAAAGGCTTATGAGTATTTTGGTTTTGACTTTAATAATATCCTGTAGCATTAATGTATTTGGACTTTCTGCCGAAATTAAAAAGGATTTGAAAGATGCAGTAGTATTATTGGTAAATAGTAATAGAGCCTATGTAAACAACATAAAAAAATATATTGATGAATCTAATAGGGAAGTTAGAGCAATTGTCAAAAACGGAAGAACTCTTGTGCCTCTGAGATTTATTTCTGAAAATTTCGGAGCTGATGTAAGTTTTGATGATAAA
Organism: Acetivibrio clariflavus DSM 19732; assembly: GCF_000237085.1. Lineage (GTDB taxonomy): Bacteria > Bacillota > Clostridia > Acetivibrionales > Acetivibrionaceae > Acetivibrio > Acetivibrio clariflavus. The sequence goes on from NC_016627.1 coordinate 393,273, forward strand.
ACCAAAACTGCCACAATAAATTTTAATGGCAAAATCGTAAAACTGACTTCAAATGATAAGACAATGCTTGTTAATGATAAGACAATTGTTATGGACGAGCCGGCGCAGATAATAAACAACAGAATGCTTGTTCCGTTAAGGGCTTTAGCTGAAAATGCTTTAGGCAAAGGGGTTTTCTATGACAATGGTTTGATAGTTATAAGTAACTCCAAGACAAACCTGGATTCTGAAAAAGTTCAGGACATTATATCAAGATTTGATGATTCTAAATCTCCTTTCTCTTACCAGCTTTCAGAACCGGTAAAAGGTGACATGATTGCAGTTATAAAGACCAATTATGGTGACATAAAAATAAAACTTTTTCATGAAGATGCACCTTTAACAGTAGAAAATTTTGTGAGACTTTCCCAAAAAGGCTACTATGACGGTTTGACTTTCCATAGGGTCATAAATAATTTTATGATTCAGGGAGGAGACCCTAATGGAAATGGAACAGGTGGAGAAAGCATCTGGGGGAAACCTTTTAAAGATGAGTTCAGCAGCAGGCTGTATAATATACGAGGTGCTTTGTCCATGGCCAATAGAGGGCCTAATACCAATGGAAGTCAGTTTTTTATAGTACAGAGTCCTGTTTTAGATGATGAAGTAATAGAGTACTGTGAAAACATTGGCATGGAACAGCGGCTTATTGATGCTTACTCCGATATAGGAGGCACTCCTTGGCTAGACGGCAGGCACACCGTTTTCGGACAAGTATATGAAGGTATGAATGTAGTGGATAAGATAGCTGCTGTAGAAGTTGGATATGCTGATAAACCCCTTGAAGATGTAGTAATTTTAACCATTCAAACTTATAAATTGGGCTACGAAAATGAGGATATTATATTTACAGAGAATACATATACTAATTAATATCACAATAGAGGCGGAGGAAAAGCATTGAATAAAAAAATATTGTTTGATTTTGATGGTACTTTGGTACAGTCGGAAAATATATTGCTTGCCATGTACAATGAATTGTTTGAAGGAAAAGATTACAAGGATATCACACAGGAAGATATCGAGAAATTAAGAAGTTATTCTCTTATTGATAAATGCAAAATGCTGGGGATTTCAGTATATAAAATTCCAAAGTTGTATATTGAATCAAAAAAGATTTATAAAAAATATTTAAGTTCAGTAGAGTTGAAAGATGGTGTGGCAAATATGCTGCATGAACTTAAGGATCAGGGTTTTAATTTGGACATTCTTTCATCCAATGATGCGAGTACTATAAGTGAATTTGTTAAGAATAACGACATAGATCTGTTTGATCATATATATTCATCCAATAACTTATTCGGCAAGCATCATGCTATAAAGAATTATTTAAAAAAGCATAATCTGACTGAGAAAGACATCTGGTATGTGGGGGATGAGGTAAGGGACATAGTATCTTGTAAGAAGGCAGGAGTGAAAATAATCGCTGTTACATGGGGATATGATTCTGAACAGATTCTTTCGGAGGAAAAGCCGGATTATCTGGCAAGAAAGCCTCAGGAGATCCTGGATATTTTATTGAATTGACGGATAATCAGTTGTGAGAATTGCATCCTCCAGCAATTGTAACTTGGTACAGTATTGCAGTCATATGGTTTGAATACATATATTATTTTTGGAGGGTATCATGGTTATAAACAGGAAGCTTAACATAAAAAGATACCGTGAAATTATAACTGTTTTTGCCAAACATGGTTTTGGATTGATAATAGACCAGCTTGGCATTTTTGATTATTTAAAGATGAAAAAACATGGTACCGAGGCAGAAAACTCAAATTCTAAACTTTCTGTTGGTGAGAGACTTAGGATTTCTTTAGAAGAATTAGGTCCTACATTTGTGAAAATAGGACAAATATTAAGTACACAGGTAGATATTGTACCCCGGGATATCGTTGAAGAGTTGAAAAAACTTCAAAGCTCAGTTCAGCCTTTCTCTTACAACGAAGCTAAGTCAGTAATAGAAAGTGAATTTGAAGATACCCTCGAAAATATATTTAAAGAGTTCAGCCAGGAACCGATCGCTTCTGCGTCTATATCCCAAGTCCATTACGCTGTTCTCAACAGTGGTGAAAAAGTTGCAGTCAAAGTCCAAAGGCCGGGAATAGAAAAGGTTATAAGCCAGGATTTAAATATTCTTCGCGACTTGGCCTATTTTGTTGACAATCACACAAAGTTTGGGAAAATATATGATTTCAGCAGTATGGTAAATGAATTTGAATATACGATAAAAAATGAATTGGACTTTACCAGGGAAGGTGAAAATGCCGATACTTTCAGGGATAATTTTTCAAAGGACAAGGTAGTAAAAGTTCCGGAAGTGAACTGGACTTATACTTCCCGGCGTGTTCTCACTATGGAATATATAGAGGGGATAGGGATAGATGATCATGAGGGGTTGGAAAAAGATGGTATTAATAAAAAGGAGACTGCGAAGAGGATTGCAGAATCCTTATGTAATCAGATATTGAGAGACGGATTTTTTCATGCGGACCCACATCCCGGCAATATAAAGGTTTTGAAGGATGGAACAGTGGTATTCTTGGATTTGGGAATGGTGGGAAGAGTAAGTGAAAGCCGCAGAAAAATAATATCTAAGTTATTTGTGGCCGTGGCCAACAAAGATGCTCGAAGGGCGGCCAGGGCTGTTATAGAGCTTGATGCTATGTATGATAAGAAGAATATTAAAAAGTTCGAGCAGGATGTGGACTTAATGCTTGATAAATATCTTACAATGCCATGGAGCAAGATAAATGTAGGGGAAGTGTTTTATGAAGTTTTCAATATTGCTTTTTTAAATGGAATAAAATTACCCAGGGAATTTACTATGTTGGCAAAGGCCTTCGCAACTGTTCAGAGTATTTTGGAGCAGTTGGCTCCCGAGCTTAATACCATAGAAGTTGCAAAGCCAATTGCTAAAAAATTGATGCTTCAATCTTATTCTCCCCAAAACATCAGTCTGGCTTTGAGAAGGAATGCTACAGCATACAAAGATTTAATAAGCGAGCTTCCTTTTTATATTCAAAATTTGCTGGAGAAGGCAGAGGACGGAGAATTAACCTTTCAGATAAAAATTAAAGATCTTGACAAGATTCAAAAGCGGTTTGACAGAGCTGTAAACAGGATATCCTTCAGTGTCATATTACTCGCTGTATGTATTGTTATTACCGGTATTATTATCGGTTCAAGCCAAAATGCACCTGAAGGCAGTAAAATGTATCTGTTGAATGTAACTGCCCTTAGGATAGGTATAATTGTTGCAGTTTCCATTGTATTAGTTGTCATAATTTCAATGTTAAGATCCGATCGCTAATGTAATGCTTAAAGACTTTTAGGTTTTGTTGTAAAAAAAGGGAGGCTTGTGCCTCCCGTATTAATAGTTATATGTTTATAGTGTAATCTTTTATTTCTTTATTGCCCCAACTATTAGTTTTACTATTTCAACAATAGGTATTATTAAGAAGGCCAGCAGCAAAGAAATAAGCAAGTTGGTACCCGACAGTGGAGTAAGTTTGAAAACTGTGTTTACTCCTGGTATATAAATTACACCTAAAGATAATATGAAGGACAATACCATGGCACTAAGCAGGGACTTGTTTCTGGTTTTCAGTGTAAAGATGGATTTTGTTGTGGATCTCATATTCAGTGACTGAAATACTTCACAGGTAGACATAGTTAAAAATGCCATTGTCATTGCTACAGTATGTCCGTACTTACTGCCTATAAGATAAGCAATTAAGGTTAAAATAGCAATTGCAACACCTTGATATATTATGCTGATTCCAAGTCCCTGGGCAAAAATTCCTTCTTTTGGACTGCGTGGCGGTCTTGTCATAATGTCTTCTTCAGCATCTTCCATTCCTAGGGCGATGGCCGGAAAAGCATCGGTAACCAGGTTAATCCATAATATATGTATGGGTGAGAAAAGCTGAAAGTTCATTATTGTTGCTACAAAAAGGGATACAACTTCACTTAAATTTGATGATAGAAGGAACTGTATGGCCTTTCTTATATTGTCATATATCCTTCGTCCTTCTTCAACAGCATGAACAATGGATGCGAAGTTGTCATCAGCCAATACCATGTCCGAAACGTTTTTTGTAACATCGGTACCGGTAATACCCATACCTACTCCTATATCTGCCGATTTTAGAGCCGGTGCATCGTTTACTCCATCCCCTGTCATGGCAACAATTTTGCCTTGCTTTTTCCATGCGCTTACTATACGAACTTTGTGTTCAGGTTGTACACGGGCATATACCGAGTAATTGCTGATTTTCTTTTCAAGCTCCTGATCAGACATATTGGATAATTCCGATCCGGTTATAGCCTGGTTTTCGTTGGATAAAATGCCTAGTTCTTTAGCGATGGCAACAGCAGTATCCTTATGGTCACCTGTAATCATTATAGGGCGTATACCGGCATTGCGACATTTTTCAATGGCTGCTTTGACTTCAGGGCGTACTGGGTCAATCATTCCGGTAAGACCTATAAATGTTAAGTTGCGTTCAAGGCTTTCGGGAGAAATATTCTCAGGAAGAGAGTCTGTTTGCTTGAATGCCGAAGCCAAAACACGCAAAGCCTTATTTGCCATCTTTTTGTTTTCTGCCATAATAGCCGAACGATGTGCATCGGTCAACGGAACTGCACCATCTTTGGTAAGTATATGGGTACAAGCCTTTAACAGTTCATCAGGAGCACCTTTTGTATATTGTATGAACTTGCCGCTTGATTCTTTGTGAACGGTTGACATCATTTTACGTACAGAATCAAAAGGTGCTTCAGCAACACGGGGTAGAAGCTTTACAAGTTCATTTTTGTTTTTACCGGAATCGTAAGCAAATCTTACCAAAGCACTTTCGGTAGGCTCACCGATTACTTCCTTTCCGTCTTCTGAAAGGGAAGCGTCATTGCAAAGTGCCATGGATATTGCGAGTTGTTCAACATCACCAAGGGTATAAGTCTCAACAACTGTCATTTTATTTTGAGTCAGAGTACCAGTCTTGTCGGAACATATTACTTGTGTACAACCCAAAGTTTCAACTGCGGTGAGCTTCCTGATAATGGAATTGCGCTTTGACATTTTTGTTACACCTATGGAAAGAACTATAGTAACAACTGCCACCAAACCTTCCGGGATTGCAGCTACCGCAAGACTTATAGCCATAAGGAAAGTTTCAAGCACATGTCCTCCATGGAAACCGCCGTTTCTTAATACACCGAAAGCAAATATAAAAATGCATATTCCAAGGACAACTACGCTCAGTACTTTACTCAAAGATGCCAATTTTTTTTGCAGAGGTGTTTTTTCTTCATCGGTATTGGAAATAATGTTTGCAATTTTACCCATTTCCGTTGCCATACCGGTATTTATTACAACACCTTCTCCACGGCCGTATACCACATTTGTCCCCATATAAGCCATGTTAACACGGTCGCCCAGAGGAATGTCTTTATCTTTTGCGGGAATGGCAAGAGCTGTTTTCTCAATGGGTACAGATTCTCCGGTAAGGGAGGCTTCTTCAATTTTGAGGCTTGACGCTTCAATGATTCTCATGTCCGCAGGGACAGAGTCTCCAGCCTCTAAGAGGACAATATCTCCCGGTACAATTTCTTCGGATTTTATCTGCATTACCTGACCGTTTCGCCTTACCTTTGAATAGGGAGACGACATTTTTTGCAGAGCTTCAATAGCTTTTTCTGCCTTACCCTCCTGTACAACTCCAAGTATTGAGTTGAGCACAACGACTACCATTATGATAATGGAATCTACTAATTCGCTGGCTAACCCGGAAATAACAGCAGCCACCAGGAGAACAATGATCATGGGGTCTTTAAGCTGTTCCAGGAATTTTACAAAAACAGATTTCTTTTTTCCTTCGTCAAGCTTGTTTTTTCCAAACTTCTCAAGCCTTTTTTGAGCTTGAGACGGGTCAAGACCATTTTTTGAAGATTCCTGTGATTTCAGAACTGTCTCAAATTCCTCAAAATAATGTTTCATTTACTACTTCCTTTCTTTTTATTATTTTATATATTTTTTGTAGCTTATTATAGCGGTTTAAATTACAAAAATATTGATTTTATATATAATGGTGTTTTACACCTTTGTGACATATTTAATGCTATAATAAATAGGATGTATAATGTAAGTAATTATATTTCCGAAACTTTAAACTAGCATATTATATTAGAAAATTTTTTCAAAAATAATTATTCATCCAAAATTCAAATATTATAGTATGTATTTAATATCATGTTCTAATCTTTACAAATAATTTAACATGTTATAAGATGATAAAAAACCATTAACTGAAACCATATGTCCCATTTTTACACAAATCATTATAAATGGGAAGTTTTTAAATAAATATGGAGATGGGTTATATGAGGTGAACGGAGATGTCAAAACCTGAGCTTACGAAAAAGCTTATTGCAGATACATTGAAAAAGCTTATGGCTAATATGAATCTTGATAAAATAACTGTACAAGATATTGTTAATGCTTGCGGTCTTAATAGGAAAACCTTTTACTATCATTTTAAAGACAAACAGGACCTGGTCTGTTGGATTTTTGACACTGAATTTGCGGCTCTTACTGATTTGAATCAGGATAATTCGGTTTTTGACGAACTTGTGGAGCATTTATATAAAAACAGGGAGTTTTATGTGGCAGCTCTTTCTTCTGATGTACAGAACAATCTTAAGGAGCACTTTTTTGAAATTATTTTTGATTCCAGCATGAATAAGGTTAAAGAGGTATTAGGAGCAAATGAATTGGAAATAGATGAAATAAAGCTTATTGCCAGCTTCTTTTCAAACGGAATTGTTGGCAGTATAACACAATGGGCTAAGGAGGGCATGAAGTCTTTCCCTTATCAATACAGTGCAAAGCTTTATCCCATAACGGAAGAGTGTATTAAATTTATTGTTAATAGATATTTAGAAAAAAAAGAAGAGGTCTGAAATAATTCTGTATAAGAAAAAGCATGATATATTATTCGGAACATTTCAATAATAATTATTTATAATTATAAATTCTAAGAGACCTATCTTTAAAGTTTAAATATTTCAACAAGAAAAACTTATTTATTATCATTAACAAATAATGCTGTAAGCCGATACCGAGTCTTATATATTTCCAAATAACCATATGAAACAGAAGTTGAATGGAAAAATAACTGTAATAATTATCTAAAAAAAACCGAGATAATATATATATTACTTTTTAGACTTTTTTATTATTACGGTGACTTATGATAAAAAGTGTGTTATATTAAAATTATAAAGATTAATAAATGTGAAGAAAAATTTACGGTTTTTTGGAAGGATGTGAAATTAATGATAAAAAGAAAGGCGAGGAAAATTGTAGCTGTATTTTCAGTTTTAGCAGTGTTTTTCTTATTTCAGATAGGTACTTTCGCTCAGGAACAGTTGTTATTGACAGCAAGTAATGAACCTAGCGAATGGGCAGTGGAAAGTGTGGAGTGGTCTAAAATATACGGTCTTGCTCCGGAAAATATGTATAAAAACTATACTTCAAAAGTTACAATGGATGAATTGTATAGTGTTTGTGTAAGTGTTTATGAAGCAGCGACAGAGCAATCAATTATACCGTCTGATAAAAGCTTGATTGGTGATACTTTTAGTGAAACAATATTAAAAGCATATTCAGTCGGACTGATTAAAGAAGACGAAAAGCTTGAGCCACAACGGGAAGTTACAAGACTGGATATGGTTACCTGTACATATGAAACAATAAAAGCAGCTCAACCGGTCTTTAGTTTTCAAGCCGATATTGAACTTACCTTTAATGATGCAGACTCAATACCGGACGAAGCATTAGATGCAGTAAAGTATGTTGTTTCAAAGGGAATACTGAAAGGAAGGAGTAACAATACTTTAGACCTTGAAAGTTCATGCAGCAGACAAGAACTTATAGTTTTCACAAAAAATGCCTACGAATTTGTAAGATATGAATCGGGCAAATATTCGAGGGGTGCATTTTGGAAAGTAAGTGACGAAGACAGTTGTGTTTATTTGCTGGGTTCGGTACATGTGGCTGATCCTTCCATGTATCCTTTATCCAAAGAAATATTAAAGGCATTCGAAGAAGCCGATTATCTTGCAGTTGAAGCAAATGTGTCAAATGCTCAGGAAGCTGCTTTATATATGATGGAAAAAGCATTCTATAAAGATGACAACACTCTTTATAAGAATGTGCCCAAAGAAGTGTACAACCGTTTTGTAGAGGTTATTGAACCCTATGGTATAAGACCTGAAATGTATAATAAGTTTAAACCATGGTATGCTGCATTGCTTGTGCAAAATTTACTTTATGCAGAAAGTTCTTTCAGTTCGGAAATTGGAATAGATATGGTTTTACTTGAAAAAGCCAAAGATAAAAAAGAAATATTGGAAATTGAAGGTGCAAAGTTCCAGGTGGATTTGTTTGACTCTTTCTCAACTGAGCTCCAAGTGGAATTTTTGGCATCTTCCCTTGCACCCGATAATAATACTCAAAAAAAATCTGTGGATATGCTTAATGATATGATTAATTGCTGGAAGTCCGGCGATACAGAAGGATTGGAGAAATTATTGTTTTCAGCGGAGAGCGATTCTGACGTAGACAAAGAATTCAATGAAAAATTGTTTATATCAAGAAACAATAACATGACTGAAAAAGTGAAAAGTTATCTTGCTGATCCTGAAAGAAAAACATATCTGGTAGTAGTTGGAGCAGGTCATATGGTTGGTGAGACAGGGATTGTTGCCCAATTGACTGGAGAGTATGAAATAGTTCAAATAAAATAAACGTGAAATAATGCTTACATCTAAACTTCAGGTTCTATGAAAAATAGATACCTGAAGTTTAATTTTTATAGGAAAATCAATGAAGCAATGTATCTCTTTCAAATCTCTCACAGCTAACTTTAACAGCATCAAGATGGCCATAACTGTGAAATGCGAAGGTCAAGCCTGTTTCCTTAAGAAGTTTTACTACTTTTATTGCTTCAGTTTTTTCTCTTTCGTAGTTCGATGATACCAATTCATAAGTTCTATAGCCCAGAATACCTTCATACCCTGTTAGTGCGATAATTTCCTTTGTACCATTGAATGAAAAATCGCTGTGCTGTTCTACAAACTTGTCCAGAATGGGAACAATTTCATTATCCCGGGATATGATTTCTTTTCCATCAGGGGAAACGGAAAAGATTGCAATATTGCCATTTTCATCCAACACCAGTTTATAAACATTTCCGTTTTCAATCATGTACTCATAATAGTTAAGGTCATCAATGGAAATAATTAAAGGTTTTTTTGATTTCAGTTCGAAAATTTCTGCTTAAGTTTAATTATGATTTTGGAAATTGCAGAATGCTTTTTGAAATTTTTTGGGAACCAAATATTTAATTTGTAGGTCCAATTATTATATAATAAAAATAATAAAAGGCTTAAATAGACATAAAAATTCTTAAAATTCGTTAATCATTGGTTTTGTAAATTAAGAGCGACTGTAATAATAATTAAAAATAAAACAAATTAAAAAGGAGGAAACGGAAATGAAAAAAATTTTTGCAATGATGTTGGTTTTGACCTTATTGACCACTGTATTTTTATCTACCTTAGTGGATGCTAAGAGTAATGACGTTCCATTGACAAGGCAAAATATCGAAATCAACCAGGGAATTTCAAAAAATAACAATGATGTTAATAACCTCAAGGGGATAGAACCTGTCGTGAAAGTGACTCTTCCTCCTACTGCAACTAAAGAACCTGTCATAACATTACCCTCATTGGCTAAATATGGAAAGTTGAAGGGAACTCTATTCAATGATAATTCTTCCAAAGAGAGGTTTTTGCTGAAAACCGATAAAGTTGTTTATGAGCTTATAGGAAATACTAAAGGTCTGGAAAATGAGATCGGAAAAACCATTGTAGTTATCGGTAACTATGTATATACTCTGATAGCTACTGAATATCCTTTATTTAATGTTGAATCTTATACAGTGATAGATATGCCGGAGATAACACCGGAACCCAATCTGCAAACCATTACAGGAACTTTGTCAGTAACTAAGAATGGAGTTGTGGATAAAGCAGTAACACCATATGCTTTTCTTCTGCAAACACAATCCGGTCCTGTAAGTCTCAGCGGAAAAACAGAAGGACTGGAGAAATATGATGGATTTGAAGTAGAAGTAACAGGAACTTACAGTATGTTAAAGATTTATCCGCCAATATTTATTGTTGAATCCTATAAACCGATTTTAGCTCCTACACCTACTCCTGATGTAAAGATAATAACAATGGCTGATAATGGCGGATATGTTTACGTTAAACCCGGTGATGAACTGAGATTGGAGCTTGAGTCGAATCCAACCACAGGATATAGTTGGTCGTATGCTACCAAACCCGATCCAAATGTGTTAATAGAAACAAATTATGAATACATACCGGATGAAACTGACGAAAAAATAGTAGGTAGCGGTGGAAAGGAAATATGGTCATATAAAGCCGTTAACATCGGTTCTACAGCAATTGAAATGATTTATTCAAGACCGTGGGAGTCAAAAGCACCCGCTAAAACCTTTGCAGTGAAAGTAATTGTTGAAGAATTACAGACTATCAGAGGTATTGTTGTAGTTACAAAGAATGATAATCCGGAACAGAAAGTCGATAGCTATAATTTTCTTCTAAAGACGCAAAGCGGTCCTGTAAGTCTCAGCGGAAAAACAGAAGGACTGGAGAAATATGATGGATTTGAAGTAGAAGTAACAGGGACTTACAGCATGTTAACGATTTATCCGCCAATATTTATTGTTGAATCCTATAAACCGATTTTAGCTCCTACACCTACTCCTGATGTAAAGATAATAACAATGGCTGATAATGGCGGATATGTTTACGTTAAACCCGGTGATGAACTGAGATTGGAGCTTGAGTCGAATCCAACCACAGGATATAGTTGGTCGTATGCTACCAAACCTGATCCAAGTGTGTTAATAGAAACGAATTATGAATACATACCGGATGAAACCGACGAAAAAATAGTAGGTAGCGGTGGAAAGGAGATATGGTCATATAAGGCCGTTAACATCGGCTCTACAGCAATTGAAATGATTTATTCAAGACCGTGGGAGTCAAAAGCACCCGCTAAAACCTTTGCAGTGAAAGTAATTGTTGAAGAATTACAGACTATCAGAGGTATTGTTGTAGTTACAAAGAATGATAATCCGGAACAGAAAGTCGATAGCTATAATTTTCTTCTAAAGACGCAAAGCGGTCCTGTAAGTCTCAGCGGAAAAACAGAAGGACTGGAGAAATATGATGGATTTGAAGTGGAAGTAACAGGGACCTACAGCTTGTTAACGATTTATCCGCCGATATTTATTGTTGAGTCTTATAAGCTTGTTGCAACTCCTATACCTACATCAATACCAGTTCCGACAGTAAGGCCAATACCGATACCCACGGTAATACCGGTACCAACAGAGAAGCCGATACCGATACCGACAATAAAACCAATACCGACAGTAAGACCAATACCGATACCCACAGTAATACCGGTGCCGACAGAGAAGCCAATACCTACACCGACAATAAAACCAATACCGACAGTAAGACCAATACCGACACTAATACCGGTACCGACAGAAAAACCAATACCGATACCCACAATAAGACCTGAACCTACTGCAGTACCTTTGTCAAAAACACATACGATAATATCGGAAAAAGTATTGGGCATTGCTATACCAGGTGTTACTTTTTCCAATATTTCGGGATATACTACTATAAGTTGGACCGAAGGTAGTACAAATGCTTTTTTCAATTCTAAAATCAATGCGGATAAAGATGTATACGAGCTTGAACTTGTATCTGTGGAAAAATCAGATTCATATGAAATAGTTGGACTATTTAATATAAAGAAGAACGGCAAATTACTGGTAAAGGAATTAAATGGGAGATTGTATGGATTATCCAATGATGAGGGAGATTATTTCAAATTTTATTCTGAGGGAGAAAAATATCATATGAGTGCGTATATTACAAAAAGAATTGATTTTTAATGATTTAGTCAATATAAAAAGGACAGTTGAGGATTATTTCCCAACTGTCCTTTCTTGTGTTACATCTGCTTTTATGCCGATATTGGGTACATTGTCAAGATCATATTCGGGGTCAGAAGTATTGTAATTGATTGTAGGCTGTAATTTTATTTTTATCGTTTAACTCGCTTGAAGTATTGCGAACTTGATTTATACCAACCTATAACCAATGTTCCAGATGTGGAGAAATTAATTAAGCAAATTGTAACTGTCTGAAAGAAGAATCAAGAAAATTAAAGAAAAAAGAAAATAGCTTAAAATAATCCAATTTATATATTTATAAACATAAATATAAGTGTTTGATTAACCGCGAGGGAAGGATTATTATTAATTTATAGTCAAAGATGGTCAAAGTCAGTAGATTTATTTACAAATTATGCCTGTAAAATGAATCATATAAATTTAAAATATTGAATTTGCTATAGAATTAGCACCACTCAAAGACAAATAAACTATGACGGTATAAGATGCCGGAACGGTCTTAAAATAATAAGAAGGTAAAAAAGAAGGTTGTAACCCTAAGAAAGGTGGGATGCGAGATGAAGTACAAAGACTATTACAGCATTTTAGGTTTGAATAAGAATGCTACGCAGGATGAAATAAAAAGAGCATATAGGAAATTAGCTAAGAAATACCACCCTGATGCCAATCCCAATGACAAAAAAGCAGAAGAGAAGTTTAAAGAAGTGAATGAAGCATACGAAGTATTGAGCGATCCCGAGAAGAGAAAAAAGTATGATGCTTTTGGTAGTGCATATAATTTTGAGGACGGATTTGATTTCGATCCGGCAAGATACGGTTTTGGAAATAATGTACGGTATGAATACAGAACTAACGTAGGTGGAGACTATAGCGACTTTTTTAAGATTTTTTTCGGTGATGACGGCTTCGATTTAGGAAGTATATTTGATGGTTTCGGAAGACAACGCAAAAGAAAAAGTTACCCTGCACAGGGAAGTGATATTGAGTCGGAAATCGAGATTTCTCCGGAAGAAGGATTTGCAGGTGTTGAAAAAAGTATAAGTATTAGAACACGCACCGGAGAGAAGACCCTTTCCTTCAAAATTCCAAAAGGTGTGAAAGATGGTGAAAAGATTAGACTTAAAGGTCAAGGTGAACCCGGTACCAATGGCGGTTCGAATGGTGATTTGTATCTGACGGTAAAGTTTAAAAAGGGCGGTAAATTTGAAATTGACGGGAAGGATTTGTTGACTGTATTGGATGTTATGCCATGGGATGCTGCTTTAGGCGGTGAGAAGACAGTTGATACATTGGATGGGAAAATTTTGATTAAGATTCCGCCGGGAATTCAGACCGATAACAAGATACGTGTTCCAGGAAAAGGTTATATCGATAGGAACGGTTTGAGAGGAGATCTGTATATAAAAATACGCATTGTCAATCCGAAGATTTTGACACCGGAAGTTAGAAAACTTTACGAAAAGCTGAGGGATATTGTAAAAGCGACTACCTATTGACAAAGCTGCATGCTATAAAGGCTTTTATACAATTGCAGAGGAGGGATGATGAATGAATTTTGATAAATTTACTGAAAAGGCTCAGGAAGTTATTTCCTTATCTCAGGAAATTGCCATAAGGATGTCTCATCAGCAGATAGATGGTGAACATTTACATTTGGCAATGTTAAATCAAGAGGATGGCTTAATACCTAAGCTTTTAAGTTATATGGGCATAGATGTGCGAATGTATACCAATGATGTGGAACAGGAGCTTGAAAGACTGCCTAAAATATATGGCAGCGGTGCTTCCGGTATGTATGCCACCAGAAGGTTTAATGAAATACTTATTCGTGCCGAGGATGAAGCCAAAAAGTTCAGAGATGAGTATATTGGAGTTGAGCATATATTTATACGGCTGATAAAGGAAAAGGATACACCTTCCGAAAAAATTTTCAGGCGTTATGGCATAAATCTGGAGAAGTTTATGGAAGCTTTGCGCAAAGTTAGAAGCAACCAGAGGATAACTTCCAAAAATCCTGAGGATACCTATGATGCCTTAAAGAGGTTTGGCCGAGATTTGGTAGAGCTTGCAAGACAGGGCAAACTTGACCCGGTAATCGGCAGGGATGCGGAAATAAGAAGGGCAATACGAATTTTGTCAAGGAGGACAAAGAACAATCCAGTGTTGATTGGAGAACCGGGAGTAGGTAAGACTGCAGTTGTTGAAGGACTAGCCCAAAGGATACTTAAAGGGGATGTTCCTGAAGGACTAAAGGATAAAACAATATTTGCCTTGGATTTGGGTGCCTTAATTGCCGGAGCAAAGTATCGCGGCGAATTTGAGGAACGCTTGAAAGCAGTATTGAACGATGTTAACAAATCCAATGGAAGAATTATACTGTTTATAGATGAATTGCACAATATAGTGGGCGCAGGTAAAGCTGAGGGTGCAATGGATGCAGGAAATATTCTGAAACCAATGCTGGCCAGAGGGGAACTCCATTGTATAGGTGCTACAACTTTGGACGAATACCGCAAATATATAGAAAAGGATGCGGCATTGGAGAGAAGATTTCAGCCAATTTTAGTGGACCAGCCGACAGTGGAGGACACCATATCGATTTTAAGGGGCTTGAAGGAAAGGTTTGAAATACATCACGGTGTCAGGATAACGGATAACGCCATAATAGCATGTGCTGTATTGTCCAACAGGTATATAAGCGACAGATTTCTCCCTGACAAAGCCATAGACCTGATGGATGAAGCGGCGGCTATGATAAGGACAGAAATTGACAGTATGCCTACAGAGCTTGATGAAATAAGCAGAAGATTAATGCAGCTTGAAATAGAGCGCCAGGCTCTTAGAAAAGAGGATGACCAGGCTTCCAAAGAAAGGCTGGCTGCTCTTGAAAAGGATATAGCAGCCCTTAAGGATAAGGCAGACAGTATGAAAGCTCAGTGGGAACTGGAAAAACAGAATATCAAAAGGGAAAAAGATATTAAGCAGCAGATAGAGGATGTAAAAAGGCAGATCGAGGAAGCAGAAAGAAATTATGACTTGGATAAACTAGCGATACTTAAACACGGTAAACTGCCGGAACTTGAAAAACAATTGGAAGAGGAGAAGAAGAGAATAAAATCCCGTGAAGGAAATGCCTTGTTGAAAGAGGAAGTTACCGAAGAGGAAATAGCTGAGATTGTTTCACGGTGGACTGGAATTCCGGTTACAAAGCTTGTGGAAAATGAAAAGGATAAACTTTTGAATCTTGAACAAATACTTCACAAGCGAGTTATAGGACAGGATGAGGCGGTAAGTGCGGTTAGCGATTCGGTTATAAGAGCAAGATCGGGACTTAAAGATTTGAGAAAGCCTATAGGTTCATTCATCTTTTTAGGACCTACCGGGGTTGGTAAGACCGAGCTTGCCAAAGCTTTAGCAGAAGCGTTGTTCGATACTGAGGATAATGTAGTGAGAATAGATATGTCGGAATATATGGAAAAACATTCTGTTGCAAGGCTGATTGGCGCACCTCCGGGATATGTGGGTTATGAAGAAGGAGGACAGCTTACTGAAGCTGTAAGAAGAAAGCCCTATTGTGTAATACTCTTTGACGAGATTGAAAAGGCTCACCCTGAGGTGTTTAATGTGCTGCTGCAGCTTCTTGACGACGGTCGGCTTACTGACAGTCAGGGAAGGACAGTTAATTTCAAAAATACCGTTGTAATTATGACTTCAAACATCGGAAGCCAGTATCTTTTAAGCGGTATTTCCCCGGACGGCGAGATTAGCGATGAGGCAAGAAAAGAAGTAATGAATGAGCTTAGTAGAAACTTTAAGCCTGAATTTCTGAACCGTATTGATGAGATTGTGCTTTTCAAGCCTTTGAGAAAAGAAGAAATTATAAAAATTATTGATCTTGCACTTAACGATATCCAAAAGAGACTCGATGACAGGAAGATAAAGCTGAATGTAACCGATAAGGCTAAGGAATATATGGCAGATTCAGCCTATACACCGGTTTACGGTGCAAGGCCTGTAAAGAGGTATCTCCAGAAACATGTTGAGACACAGATAGCTAAAATGATTATTCAGGGAGAATTGGCGGACAGAATGGAAGTAAAGATTGACTTTGATGGGGAAAAACTGAACATTGAGGCAGTATGATGATTTTTATGACTTTTATGTATTTTAAAATTATATTTATTTATAAACTTAAAAATACCGGTCTTGTGTTTAAAAGTTATAATCCCTTTAAACTTGGGATACATGGCGTAAATATTTAAAGGTTGCATGCTGAGATTATTCAAATGCAGCCTTTTTCATTGCCAAGGAAATTTTGATTAGCGTTAACTTCTAAACAAACTTGTTTAAAATTTTTTTGATTTTGTAATGTTTTTTCTAAGGTTGACGATAATGAAATCAAGGTGTATAATGCTGCTTAAAATCGGTAAAGGACAAGATGAGTTAATGGAAGAAATATTTTACAGCATTGATTTTCCTTACACATTCAAGGATGGTTCAATGATTATTAACAGCGATTGTATGACTGTCTTGCCGAAGATAAAAGATAAGTCTGTAGATTTGATATTTGCAGATCCGCCCTATAATTTGGGTAAGGATTATGGAAATGACAGTGATAAATGGAAAAACAAGAATGAGTATTTAAGTTGGTGCTATGCCTGGGTTGACGAATGTTTTAGAGTTTTAAAGGATACTGGCACGGTTTATATAATGAATTCAACCCAAAATATATCATATATAGATGTTTATATACGTGAAAAATATAATGTAATCAATAATATTGTATGGTATTATGACAGTTCGGGAGTGCAATCAAAGCACAAGTTTGGCTCGCTGTATGAACCTATAATTATGGCAAACAAGTCGGCAAAATGTAAATACACTTTCAACGGGGAGGATATAATGGTGGAAGCAAAGACCGGAGCTGTAAGAAGGCTCATTGATTACAGAAAGACTCCTCCTCAGCCCTATAATAGCAAGAAAATTCCGGGTAATGTCTGGGAATTTGCCCGTGTGCGTTATCGAATGAGTGAATATGAGAAACATCCTTCACAGAAACCGGAAGCGTTGTTGGAAAGAATTATTAAAGCTTCAAGTAATGCAGGAGATATTGTACTCGACCCTTTTTCGGGAACATTTACGGCTTCTGTGGTGGCAAGAAGACTTGGACGTAAATCCATAGGCATAGAGTTAAGCGAAGATTATTACAGAATCGGTCTGAGACGTGTACTTGGTTTGAGTGAGGACAAAGAGAGTGACAATTGAAGTTACTTTGTAAAATAAAAGGAGTAGTTTCGATGAGTTTAGTTTCGATAGTAAAAGCTTCTCAATACGATAAAACAACAGTTTCTAAGGCATTGGAAGAAACTTTTGAGAACTTGGGCGGTGTCGACAAATTTATTAAGCCGGGAATGAAAGTTGCACTTAAAGCTAACCTTCTTATGAAAAAAAGACCTGAGGAGGCTGCGACTACCCATCCTGTTTTGGTAGGAGAACTTGCCAGAATAATTAAAAATGCAGGAGCTGAGGTGTTGATCATTGACAGCCCCGGGGGACCCTATACCCGTTCAAGGTTAGAGGATATATATACGGCTACCGGTATGAAAGAAATAGCTGATGAGATTGGAGTACAGCTGAATTTTGACCTTTCCGAAGTTGAGGTCCAAAATCCCGATGGCAAATATATTAAGAAGTTAAAAATTTTAAAACCGCTTGCAGAGGCTGATCTTGTTATAAACCTTCCTAAGCTCAAAACTCATGGGCAAATGGTTTATACTGGCGCAGTCAAAAATATGTTTGGTGCAATAGCGGGAATAACAAAGGTAGAGTATCACTTTAACATGAAGGAATATACCAGATTTGCAGATACTTTAATAGATATTTTCCTTAGTGTTAAACCTGCCTTAAATATAATGGATGCAATTATCGGCATGGAAGGTCCTGGACCTTCAGCGGGAGTGCCCAGAGAAATAGGAGCCATACTTGCATCAGAAAATGCCTTTCATTTGGATATGGCAGCTGTAAACATTATAAACATTGATCCCAAAAACGTTCCGGTTTTAAAAAACTCCATTGAAAGAGGATTATGCCCTGACGATATTAGTCGGATTGAACTTGTTGGAGTACCCATTGACAGTGTCAGAGTAAAAGACTTTAGCGTTCCGGCTTTAGACGGACTTAGAGAAATCCGGTTCGTAAAGAATGACTTTCTTAAAAACCTTGCCGGATTTATGCTGCCGAAACCTGTATTTGTTTTGGATAAGTGCATTGGATGCGGAGAATGCAAGAGAAGCTGTCCGCCTAAAGCTATCGAAATGAAAAACAAAAAGCCCATAGTGAAACTTTCTAAGTGTATAAGGTGTTTTTGCTGCCAGGAATTATGCCCGGCTAAAGCTATCGATATAAGAAGGAACAAGACAGTTGATAGGATAGTAAAACTTGCGGCGGGAATATATATGGATATCAGAGGAAAAGTTAAACACTAGGCAATATAAAGGCAAAACACTATTTCCACAAATAAACATAAAAAAATTTAAAAAATACTATTGACTTTTCACCTATGTATCTGCTACAATGTTAAAGCGTGCTGCGGATAATTAAAATAGCATGCATTGACAAATAAATATGGCGGCGTAGCTCAGTTGGCCAGAGCATACGGTTCATACCCGTAGTGTCGTTGGTTCAAATCCGACCGCCGCTACCATTATGTGGCCCATTGGTCAAGCGGTTAAGACACCGCCCTTTCACGGCGGTAACAGGGGTTCGAGTCCCCTATGGGTCATCCAAACGGGCGCTTAGCTCAGCTGGGAGAGCATCTGCCTTACAAGCAGGGGGTCATAGGTTCGAGCCCTATAGTGCCCACCAAAAGAAGGAACTATATATCAAAAAAGTATGGTTCCTTCTTTTTGCTTTCATGTTGAAGTTGAAGTAAAGCACTAAAAAACTATTGATGCCATCTAAAAACATATCAATGGCAAATCAAATTTAAGATTAATCAAACTTCTTTTCTATACTTATGAATTGTTTTAGTGCAAAAGGACGGAATTTCTTGACTTGAGCATTAGAAGTTGTTGCCGAAAGCTTGATAATTTGAAGTAAAAATGCAATGGATGGCATTTTTAGCGTCTTGAAACAGGAGGTTTCATAGACGCGGGCGAAAATTATCAAGCTGAGGCTTACAGATTCTTTGCGAAAGTCATGTAATGGAGTCCTTTGTCACTAAACCAAAATTGCCTTCAACTAAAACAAAACTGCCTTCAGCTAAAACAAAATTCCCACACGCTTCAAACGGCTTTTCTAATAGCGTTACCTACGATTTGTTTACCCGCTCATGCCCGATAAAACCGTACTCAAACCAAATTTTTTGTCTATATAATATCCCTGAACAAAAATTTATTGACCAAAATCTACAAAATTCATGTCCATATTTAAGATTTCAAACTTTACTTTACAATTTGAGCACATTTCTCTAAGTTGTTTTTCCATAGCACAAAGCTATGTTTTTGTGGATAAGTGTCAGAATAATTTTAGATGCCGCAACCGAATTTGACAAATAATTTTTTGCCTATACTCTATAATCAGTCATGCACGGCAAAAATAAAAATGTATTTTAGGAGGTCACAAAAGATGAAAACACATGCAATTGCTTATCCAAGATTAGGTAATGTAGAAAAGGTGTACGAAAGAACAAAAGAAGAAGTATCATTAAATGTTCCCATTTCAAGAAGCAGTATTCTAATTCTTCTTATTAGTTTTTTGCTGGGAAGAGTTTCTCTCTTCCAAGGATTTATGCCTTTTGGAATAGCTTTCTTTATGGCGGCAGCAAGTACAGGGACAAGCAGAATATTAATGACTCTTGCAGTTGCTGCAGGCATGATAACGGGCGGGGGTTTTGAACAAGTATATATAACAATTGCTTCAATAATTATATTCAGTGCTTTAGAAAAGTTGTTTTCCAATAAGAAAAATGAGTTTAGTGTTTCAGTAATGGCATTTGTGAGTGTGATTATACCTCAAATGGTCATGGTCATTTTACAAGGTTTTCTATTATATGATACATTAAAGGGCATATGTTATTCCGGTCTGGTTTTTGCATTGGTATTTATATTTAAGTATTCAATATCTATAATTGAAGAGTCAAAAAAGCGAAATGTTTTATCCAATGAAGAAATGATAAGCATAGCAATGCTTATGACTTTAACTTTAGCGGGAATAGGGAATATCGAACTGGCGGGAATAAATCTCATAAATGTTGCAGGAATTCTGGCCATTCTATTGTTCAGCATGGTATCCGGGCCGGGAGTTGGAGCGGCTGTAGGTGTTATTGTAGGATTGGTAGTAAACATTATAAATCCAAGTATAACAATGGTAATAGCATCCTATGCCTTTTGCGGATTACTTTGCGGAGTTTTTAAGAATTTGGGGAAGGCAGGAGTTTGCCTTGGATTTGTTGCGGCTAATGCATTGTTTACTTTTTATATAAATGGCTCAACCGAGGTATTGATTTATATAAAGGATATTTTAGCAGCAGTTTCAATAGCTATGCTTATTCCTAAAAAATATGTTGACAAAACCGTAGGATACTTTGCATTGGCTGCCGTTGGCATAAGAGACAAGTCGTGCTATAGCGCAAGAATTAAAGAACTGACAATAGAAAGGCTGAATAAATTTTCAAAGGCTTTTGCAGAATTGTCGAAAACATTTAGAGAAATATCCGAGACAGCTGCTGCGACAAGTAAACAGGATATATCTTCGCTTTTTGACAGGGTTGCGGATAAAGTGTGTAAGGATTGCAGCTTATGCCTGCATTGTTGGGATAGAAATTTCTACAATACTTATCAGGTGATGTTTAAAATAATAGAGAAGCTTGAGGATAAGGGTTACATTGATGAAAAAGATATTCCGGATTATTTCATGGATAGGTGCGAAAGAATAAGCGATTTTGTAAAACAGGTAAACAATGTATATGAACTATTCAAAGTAAATCTTGTATGGAAAAACAGAGTGGGAGAAAGCAGAGGCCTTATGTCGCAGCATTTGGACGGGCTTTCCAAAGTAATAGCCAACCTTGCCAATGAGATTAATTATGATGTGAAATTCAAGGGAGATCTGGAGGATAAGCTGCTGGTTGAACTGGATAAGGCCGGAATTAAAGCAAATGATGCAGTGATTTTCCAAAATAAATGGGGAAAGAATGAAGTGACAATTTTCCATAAAGGATGCGGCGGAACAAGAAACTGCATAAATACTATAGAAAAGGTTGCATCGGAAGTTATAGGCAGAAGAATGGTAAAGGAGAGAAACGAATGCGTACAAAACCATAAAAACGGAATTTGTACATTAAAACTTGTTGAGGAAGAGACCTTCAGAGTAACTACCGGAGTTGCAAAGATTGGGAAATATGAATCAGGCGTGTCGGGAGATAACTATACTTTTATGAACACAGGAGATGGGAAATATATTTTGGCTTTGAGTGACGGTATGGGTTCCGGCCGGAAGGCTGAATGCCAGAGCAGGGCAGCAATAAGTCTTCTTGAGCAGTTTATGGAGACAGGTTTTGATAAAGATACTGCCGTAAAACTTATCAACTCTATACTTGTTTTAAAATCCGATGATGACTCTTTTGCAACCATCGACTTGTCATCAATAGATTTGTATGACGGAAAGGTGGAGTTTGTAAAAATAGGTGCTGTGTCCACATATATAAAACGACCGGATAGGGTGGAAACGGTAAAAGCTGTTTCTTTGCCGGCTGGTATATTATGCGATATAGAAACAGAACTCATTTGCAAAAATGTGGACAATGGTGATTTTATAATAATGGTAACCGATGGTGTAATTGATTCCTTTAAAACCAATGAAGACGGTGAAAAATCTCTTATAAAGTATATTGAGGGTATAGATAATTTAAATCCTCAAGGAATTGCAGATTCTATTATAAACAAGGCATACTCGAATTGCGGAAACCAAGCAATGGACGATATGACAGTATTAGTGGCGAAAGTTTGGAAGAAAGTTGGATAGAAATATGTATATTTATAGGCAAAATGTTGCAAACTATCTCCGAATATATCTTTTGGAGGAAGTTTATGGTCTGCGATGATACAAAACGTGTTGTAATAATCAGGAATATATCTTCAAATATTGTTGAGGAAGCAATACTTGTTTTAAAGGACAAGAAGCCCAGTAAAAATAAAAATGCAGTGATTTCAACCACGAATAATTCCAGGAAAGCTAACAATTACTTGCTGCGAGAGGCAGAAGACATTATCAATAATTATATAAAGGAGAATAATATTAGGGATGGGCTTATCCATGATTTGAACTTAAAGCCGTTTAATCCGAATAAAAAGCTTATAAATACATTAATAAATTTTGCTCTTGTCGCAAGTATTGCACTTTTGCTCTTTATTATTTCTAAATTTTTTTAGAAAAGTAATTGTTAGCTTTATAATTATTTCATTGATTTTGCAGTAGTTTAGTTGTATCATAAATAATAAATATTATAAAAATAGAAAAGGATACAAAAAAATAACAGGCACTTATAGCAAAGGCTTGTTAAATTTAATATCCTGAGGAGAATTTGTGTGGAAAAACCGAGTTTATTGGATATATTCCTTTTTCCTAAATCTTATTTTGCAAAGTTAACGGATAAGCTCCCGACCTTGTTTTTAGGAATTATATTTGTGGGTTTATCCAATGCAGTGTTCCTGTTTTTGGACTATATGCCCATAATGTTTTGTAACAAGACACTGAGTGTGTTGATATTTAATTCTACACTTGCCCTTTGTATTGCTGTTTTACTGGGGCTTGTGGATATTATTTTCTTTTCGCTTCCTTTATTTGATTTGTTTAAATTTTTTAGGGTAAAAGAGACAATAAAAAACATGAACGGGCAGTTAATAAAGTTAATGAAAGTATACATATCTGCACACTTTATTATTGTTCCGGTACAAGCATTTTTTGAAGCGACTGTCCGATTGGCTAAATGGGGAGGGATGACTTCAAGCTTTGCTTTTTACATAAACCTGATTGAGTTTATTATATTGCCCATTTGGCTGGCGGCAATAGTAGCCAGGGGAATAAATACAATTTATGATTTTGATGACAGATTAAAAAATATGATTTATGTTATTGTTTATTGTTGGCACTTAATATTGTCATATGCACTTAGTTTTACTATCGGTAATTGGATTTTACTGCTTTTCAGATAAGTATATTTCATATATGTGTCAGTTGCCATTTTGCTCATATTAGATTATAATATTATGGTGGTATATTTAAGTCCCGGTGGCCTAATGGATAAGGTAGTGGATTCCGGTTCCACTGATACGGGTTCGATTCCTGTCCGGGACGCCAAATTATTAAGCACCAGTGTTTATTGGAATACTGGTGCTTTTTATATTTCATAACATATCTTTTTCAATTTGAGTTCTTAAGAATTATACAATACTGCCATCTTTAAAAAGTTTATATTTTTTATAAATTTATAATCTATTCTATAAAGAGGTTCTGTTGCAAAAAATAAATAATTTTAATATAATTATGCTGTAAAAATTGGAATATAAAAGCAGATACATAGGTGAATATAATAAGTAGCAGTATTTAAGATATATTGTAAAAAACTATAAAGGTCAATCAAAATTTTAGGTAATGAATCATAGTCTTCTCGCAATTCCTAAACTTCTCTACTGTTCTATGAAGCAAAATATTTGCCATACAGCCATTATATTATCAAACTTAGCGTGGAGTTTAATCGGGCGGACTAAAAGTAGTATTGCAAATTGGGGGAAATGTAAAGAGTTGAAAGGTATGAGATTAAACAGCATAAGGACAAAAATTACTTTTAGCGCTCTTGCTGTCATATTATTTTCATTTTTAATCAGTCATTTGGTTATTTGTCTGAAGAGTTATGGTGATTTAAAGCATCAGTTGCTGAAAGATGAAGATATAGTCTTGTCAAAAGTAGCAGAAAATATAAATTATACTTTACTGGATGTGAAGGCAATTGCGGATAGCATAACGATAGACAGTGAAATAGAAAGTTACCTGCGGAAAACTACACAGAAAGGAAGTTTTGAATCATATAGGGATTCCGAGATTATCAGGCAAAAGTTAAAATTATATAAATCTCTGGGAAATAAAATATATAGCATTTCTATTATTAAGCAAAACGGCGATATAAG
This sequence comes from Acetivibrio clariflavus DSM 19732, assembly GCF_000237085.1. Taxonomy (GTDB): domain Bacteria; phylum Bacillota; class Clostridia; order Acetivibrionales; family Acetivibrionaceae; genus Acetivibrio; species Acetivibrio clariflavus. The sequence goes on from NC_016627.1 coordinate 417,586, forward strand.
CAGTACTTCAAACGACGGAAACTATCTGGCTGTGCTGTCTGGTGAAACAAATTTCGATGAGGATTTGGACAGCTTTTATCAAATGATTGCGCTGCCGTCATTGAATAATAGCAAATCCATAAAAATAGTGAATTACAGTAAAAAAATTTATGACAGCAATTCATATAAAAGTATATTGGGGAAGCTTGTAATCGGTATAAACTATGATTCCATTGTAAATGCTTTTAGCGCCCTTGACCTTGAATATACCAGGTATTGTCTTGCTTCAAAATCAGGTGAAATTATTTATAGTACAGATAGTACATTAAACGAAATATCTGATAATTTCTTAAATTCGATAATTGCTCAGGGAAGTAGTGCAACTTCTTTCGAAACAAAAGATTCTTTTATTGTTGTTAATAATGATCTTGAAAACGGTTGGATTTTGGTGGAATTAATTTCAAAAAACAAAATTTATAATAGAATCTGGTCAGGTTTGCTGTTTACTATAGTTTTCGGAATAATCATAATGGTTATTGCTTCAATAATTATTGCTGCAATAATGCTGACTGTAACAACCTCAATTAAAAAGCTGAGGGATGCTATGAAACAAGTTGCTTCAGGCGACCTTAATACATCAATTGAAATTAAAAGTAATGATGAGATTGAAGAACTATCTCAAGTTTTCAATACTATGATACAAAATATAAATAATCTAATTGAAGCAGTAGCTATTGAAGAGAAAAAGAGAAAGAATTATGAGATGATAACATTACTGACACAGATTAATCCTCACTTTATTTACAATACATTAAGTTCGGTTATATATCTGGCCAGACAGGGCAGAACAAAGGATATCATTGATCTGATTGTTTCACTGATACGAATGATGCAGAGAACTATAAGTTATAGTGAGGAATTTGCAATATTAAAAGAAGAGCTGGAGTATATAAATGATTATATAACTATACAAAAGATCCGATATGGTGATGTTTTTAACCTTGTAGTTAAAACCGATAAGGATTTTGATGAATATAAGATACCTAGAATGATACTTCAGCCCCTTGTGGAAAATAGCATATTTCACGGCATACTTCCTAAAGAGGAACCCGGGGTCATTACAATAGAGGTCAAAAAAAATGATAACAAGCTTTTGTTATCCATTTCTGATGATGGAATAGGCATGGAAGAGTGTTCGCTAAAAAATATAATGGATGGAAGTACTCCTTTTAGAGGGTCGGACAAGTATATTAATATTGGGCTCAAAAATATAATGAACAGACTGAAATTGCTGTATGGTGACAGTTACAGCTTTGAGATAAAAAGTGAGGTTGGTAAAGGGACTACTGCAGAGTTTGCAGTTCCGATTGAATAATTTCAGATAATTATATAAAGTTTTTTCGGGGGGACTGCCATTGATTAAGGTTTTAATTGTCGATGATGAGATAAATGTTAGAGATGATCTGGCTACACTTATTAATTGGGAGGAGCATGGTTTTAAAATAGTAGGTTTTGCGAGTAATGGAATGCAGGCTCTTGAAATTTTCAATAATACGAATCCGGATTTGGTTATAACAGACATTTTAATGCCGGTTATGAACGGTATAGAATTATCACGGAAAATACATGAGATTAATAAAAATGTTGTGATAGTTTGGCTGACTGCCTATAAGAAATCTGATTATGCTATTGAAGCAGTTAATATCAGAGTTAGTAAATATTGGCTAAAGTACGCATTGAATGCCGATAACTTAATAAAAGAATTGAGTGAATTAAAAAAAGAGATACTTGCGATGCGTTTTGATCAAGATTTGATAAATCAAATATATTTAAGGCAACTGTTAGATGAACCTGAGGATGAAGAAATAGTAAAATTTTATCTGCAAAAATTGGATGTACCCATTGAAAAATCTTCATATTGCATTATTGCTTTTAGTTTGGATAAATATATAAATCAGGACGATTCTTCCCATTCTAACGGCTATTCCTATATAAAAAATAAAGTATTCGAAGAAATAGAAAAAATATTTGGTAAAAGTAATAAATGCTTTTATGTCGAAAAGTCTACTAACTTATTTTATATATTTTGTTGTTTTACTGATACCAACGGTGAATACGGGATAAGACAAAAAGTATATACAGCTTGTACGACTCTTCAGCAAACTGTAAAATTTTCAATAAATGAAACTATATCCATTGGAATAAGTGATATATTTCATTCTCCCAAATTAATTCAAAAATTTTATATGCAATCCAAAAGCCGTTTAGATCAATGTTTTTTTAAAGGATGTAACAGCATTATACATGAAGATAGAAAAGTGGACACCTCATACAAGATAAATAGGGCCGGCTTGCCTTCTGTATTACAAACGATTTACGATAGGTTGTCGGAAAGAAAACCCATTGATGTAAATCAATATCTTAGACCTGTGTTATTAAGCTTTGATAATAAACAGGAAGTAAAACTCTTCAGTATTGAAATAATTAACTGCATTAAAAAATTTCTTGATGATAATAGGATTGATTATAGGTTTATTTTTGGTGAGTTTGTCCTTCCAAACAGTAAAGTGGAGAGTTTTAGGAATGTAGATGAATATTTAAATTGGTTTGCCAGTTTATTTGTTAACATTAATAATTATTTTGAGGAAATAGGTACACGATACAGTCCAAAAATTAAGAAGGCTATAGATTATATCTCAAAAAATTACGAAAAGCCTATAGATTTGGATAATATTGCTGAAGAACTTGGTATTACTAAAATTTATTTCTGCTATCTCTTTAAAAAAGAAACGGGAACAAATTTTATTTCTTATCTCAATAATTATAGAATTGATAAGGCAAAAAAATTACTGAGAACTACTGATTTAAAAGTAGGTGAAATAGCAAATTCGGTAGGTTTTAAAAATTTTCAGTACTTTAGCTTGATATTTAAAAAAATTACCGGCAAGAGTCCTGGGGACTTTAGAGATTCATCCGATTACAATGAAAAAATTAATATAGGGGAGATTAGAGAGGTATGATTGATTTTGATAATAATAAAATAAAAGCTTGGGCTTGTGTTTTAATGATATTTACATTTTCTTTATTATTTTCCCTGGGGAACAGTCTGTCGAAATACAAAAAATTATCAGCTACCGATGAAAATGTAAAAGTCAAAAGTCAGGAGAATGTTTTTACAGATGTTCAGGATGAGATTACATTGTGGGACTGGGACATTGACAATATGGCAGCTATTAATGAAGATTTCAACAGATATTATCCCAATATAAAAGTAAAGATGGTTCATGTTCCCTATGATGAGTATATAAAAAAAATAAAAACAGCTATTGCAACAGGTGATGAATTACCGGATATAGGTAAACTGGAAATGGATGCACGAGGAAAACTTATTTCAATGGATTTGTGGGAAAATTTAGAGGCAGAACCTTTTAATTTGGACAGAGAAAATATACATGATAAGCTTATTCCGCTGTGTGTAAATGAAGAAGGGCAAGTAATCGGCATTGAGTCAGGACCGGGACCGGCTGGTTTGGCATATAGAAGAGATCTTGCTGAGGAATACTTTGGAACGGATGATCCTAAAGAACTGGAAAAAATATTTAACAGTTGGAATGCTTTTATTTTAAAAGGCATGGAAGTAAACCAAAAAAGTAAGGGAAAAGTATTTATGATGTCGGGAGCAGAAGATATTTATACTGTTCTTGGGAATCAAAACAGTGCACAGTTGATAAAGAATGGGAAACTTAATATTGATGATGCTTTAATAGAAAATTTCAGAATTATAAAAGAAATGATAGATAAAAAAGTTATAGACAGGCTGGAACTTCAAGAACCAAATTGCTGGCAAGATTCTTTTGAGTCGGGAAGATATATATTTTATCCTTGTGCCAACTGGTATCCTAAGTATGTAATAAAAGCAAATGACCCCAAAGGGAAAGGACGCTGGGGGTTTATGCTGCCGCCTGGTGGGCCGTATAACTGGGGCGGGTCACTTTTTAGTATATCTAAGACTTCCAAAAATAAAGAAGCTGCATGGACCTATATAAAATGGTCATTTTTAACTCGGGAAGGAGCAGTAAGTTACAGAGATAATATGGGATATTTGTCCCCTTACAAAAAAATATATGAGGATCCCAAGTTTTATGATATCAAAGATGACTTTTTTGCAGGTCAGGCTCTCATGAAGATTTTTTCAGGTATTCTTGATGATGTATCACAAATATATATAAGTCCTTATGATCAGGAGATCTATGAATCGATTGTAATGGGGTTGAAGGGAATGGAAATGGGAATATCAGATGAAGAGGCTTTAGATGTAGTTAAACAGGACATATTAAGAAAATTTCCCGAATTGAAATAGAAATTTACTTTTAGAATAAATTGTTTGACAAAGACAAAACTGACTAAATTACAATAACTTAAAGATTTTAATTTTAGACCGCAAGTTTTCAGACAGGTCTAATTACATTATCTGCTTACAGGAATAAAGTTTTTTGGTTAATCATATGATTTGTCTGCTAATGTTCTTAAGACCCCTTTCTTTTATTTTTGGCACTTTACCAAATTGAGTTATATATGTATTAATATATTATAATAAATATTAATTTACATTATATCTTATAATTCATAAAAATGTTAGAATGTATAATAGAATTAAGGCCGACGTCGACCGGGTAAGGAAAAATAAAGAGACTATAAAAGTAAAAATGAAAAGTAAATCTTATGAGAGGGGGAGGAAGGAACGTATTAATATCGAAAATGCCTAAATTTATGTAGGCTCATCCTGTGTTATAAAACAATACAGGAAGCCATAGATGCAGCGGAAGAAAGCGATACCATCATATGAAAATCAAAATACTTAAAGGTGTTCCACAGGTATATTATGGAAATGTTAAAATTAATAAAAACAATATCAAAATGATTGGAGAGGGATCGGATTACACTATAATATCAGGAAACAATTTGGGGGACACAGTTACCTTTTTAAATGTATAAAAGGTGACCTTTGGCAATCTTACAATACAAGGAGGAAATAACAGAGTTTATTTCAACGGCGCTGAGAATAACATCATAAGCAATTGCGATGTTGAATGAGATATGAAATCGGGTATATCTTTTTAAGGGCTTTTGTTCGGGGAGTGAAATATACATTTGTAATATCTCAAGAAATGGGGATTCCCGAATTAAGTTTGGGGGAACTGCTCAATAAGGTAAAAATTCTATAATCAGAAATCTCATAATAACAAAAAACACATATAGGATAAACTGTTCAAAAGAATAGTTTATATAATTGTATTTACTTTAATGACTTTATATAATATAGAGAATAATGCTGAAGATAATGGGAGTAATAACATCTGGGATAATAGGGGGAGTATCGGAAATTATTGGAGTGACTAAAGAGAAATATAAACCTAGTTGGAGAAGTCAGCTCTGTTGATTATGCAATGCTAAAAAAATGTATATTCTCGGTAAGCTGACTTTAGCGGAGGAACAATTATACAATGCCGATTTAAATAATGACGGAAGAGTAGATTCTATCGATTATGCATTATTAAAGGCATACTTATTGTGAATTATAAAAGTTATAATCAATGTTATTGGGAACATAAATCAAAAGGATTTCGAGAAATTAGAATCTTGAAATCCTTTTGATTTTAAATTATTAAAATTATGAAAAAATCAAATCATAAATCCGGATAAGATGTAGATTTATTTCCCCAAAGAGTTAAGACTTGGCGGCTTGAAAAGCATGATTTAAGGAATTTTTTTCTAAATGTTTATAACCCGCTAGTACAAAGGGTTGTAAAAATTTAACGCTCGACATTCTTTAAATTATATGATAGAATGTAATTAGGGGAAAATACATATTAATTTGAAATTCCTATATACTGCGTATGACAAGTTTGCGTACTATCGAATTGGTTCCTGCCTTTTTGGGTAAAATACCGTAATAGATGCCAATGATCTTTTAGTTCGTGTAAAACTCAATTCGCCGTGAAGTTTAAATCCAAAGGGGGAGTGGTTATGGGAAGTTTTCAGGAAAGGTTTACCCAAAAAAACATCAATGCTACTTTATGCACTGCATCGGTAAGTTTGGACATGATTAGGTGGAGAAGTGTTGAAGTGGATGATGTTTCAACTTCGGGACTTACTTTTTATACCGACAAAGCTTATAAAGTAGGGCAAGTATTGAAAGTCGATTTAAGAGTATACAGTAAGCTTACTGAATTTGACATCCCTCTTGAGGCGAAAATTGTTGAAGAAAAAAAGTCTGTTGATGGGTATACCTATGTTGTCAAGTTTGAAAAAATAGAAGAGCATGTAAAGGTGCAATTAGATGAGATTTTTAAAGCCAACATTGTTTCTGCAACCAATCCTGAAGTTACTGCCGGTGATGGAATATATTCTTTCATATTAAATCCGATGAATAGAACCGCGAAAGTCCGTTAATATGTTCTTCAATAAGTACAGAGAGTTAATAAAGTAATTGTCTTTATATTTAAAAAAGGTTCTTAAAAAAGAATCTTTTTTTATTCAAAAAGCTTATAAACCAAGTAGTAGCGGAATTACACATTAGTTTTCAGGTTTTAATGGAAACGCTTATATAATACTCCAACAGAACTGATGTAAAAAATCTTATATTTGAAATGCCGAGAAATTGCAAAAGACAAATTTTTTGATTAAACTACTGTATAGGAGGAGATATATGAAGTGAAGATTGGCAATGTGACACTGGAAAACAACATTTTTTTAGCACCTATGGCAGGTGTAACTGATATGCCCTTTAGAATTTTATGCAAAGAGCAGGGTTGTGGAATGGTATATACAGAAATGGTCAGTGCAAAAGGTATCTATTATAATGATGAAAAAAGTTTTAAACTGACGCAAATAGATCCTAAAGAGGAACCCACTGCATTGCAGATATTTGGCTCGGAACCGGATATTATGGCAAAAGTGGCAGAGAGATTAAGTCAGCTCAATGCTGCCATTATAGATATTAATATGGGTTGTCCCACTCCTAAAATAACTAAAAATGGAGAGGGCTGCGCTTTGATGAGAAATCCTGAATTGGCAGGAAAGATTGTGAGAGAGGTGGTTAAAGCATCTGGTAAACCTGTAACTGTAAAGATTCGTAAAGGTTGGGACGATAATTGCGTTAACGCAGTTGAAATTGCAAAGATAGCTGAAGAGAACGGTGCATCTGCTATAACGGTTCATGGCAGGACAAGGGAACAGTTTTATTCGGGTAAGGCAGACTGGGAGATAATAAAAAAGGTAAAAGAAGCGGTAACTATACCGGTTATCGGTAACGGAGACATTTTCCAGGAGGATGATGCTAAAAGGATGCTTGAAGAAACCGGTTGTGACGCTGTTATGGTAGGCCGTGGGGCACAGGGGAATCCCTGGATATTTGATAAAATTATTAAATTCCTTAAATATAACGTCAGACAATCCGATATATCATGTGATGATAAAATCAAAATGATAAAAAGACATATGCAAATGCTTATTGATGTTAAGGGAGAAATATCCGGAGTTCGTGAAATGAGAAAACATATAGCATGGTACATCAAAGGAATGAGAAATTCAAATGCACTAAAAGAAAAGGTATTTCGTGCTGTTTCACAGCAGGAAGTTTTAAGCTTATTGGATGAATATTTATATGGTATTAATGCTAATAATTGTTAATATATATAATTGTTGAATTTGCAACTTTTTAACTTTAACGGTACAAAATATTGATTTTAATATATTAGAATGATAATATAGATACTATAGAATTCTTAATATGGTGTCGTAGGTTTATAAATAATACTTAAGGAGTAGATAAAATGGTAACGTTACCTTTCATTAAAAACAGCCTTATAAGTATTGATATTGGATTTAGGAATATAAAAATCGTTGAAGTAGAGGTAGGAAAAAACAACGAGATATTTATAAAAAATTTCGGAATAGCTTCTACACCAAAAGGTTCTATAAAGAATGGTGCTATTAAGGACGTTAAAAGCGTTACCAATGAAATTAAAAAAGTAATGAATGAAATTAACGTCAAAACAAAGAACGCCAAAATTGTTATGTCAGGTACAAATATCATTTCCCGAATTTTTTTGATTGATCATATTCCGGGACAAGATTTATCGGTTGCTGTTCGAAATACTATTTCTCAAAACATGCCTATTGACATGGATGCCCATCAGATAGATTACAAAGTACTTCAGGAGTTAAAGGAAAATGGTTCTTCTAAATTGAAAGTTTTTGTAACAGCAGTTTTGAAGAGTATTATTCAAAGCTACATAGATATATTGATCGAACTCGGATTGAAGCCGATATCGGTTGATATACCTGCGAACAGTACTGCTAAGTTTTTTAATAGGGATATAATGGTAAATGAAAATGAAACCTGGTTTAAGAAAAAGAAATACAGTAAGTTGAGCCAAAACACCTTTGCAGTTATAGATTTCGGTTCTGAGACAACTATAGTAAACATACTTAGAGACAGGGTTCTCGAGTTTAACAAGGTTATATTGAGGGGAAGCAGCAATATTGATGAAGCTATAGCTGCAAAACTGTATAAAAAGTTGGATGAATCGGAACGACTCAAAAAAATACACGGTATGGAACTTCCTGAAACCAATGTTAGCGAGGAACAGGAAATAATATATCAATGTATAAAAGGTGTAATTGATGATATAGCAAAGCAGATTTACCAATGCTTTGAATTCTATGAAAAAAGGTGCTACGGTGATAAAGTCGGAAAGATCTATATCATTGGTGGAGGTTCTTTGCTTAAAGGATTGAGAGATTATCTGGAGGATGTATTTACGGTACCTGTTTATCCTGTCAGCCTTCTAAGTATTGAAGGAATTGAGATAAATCAGGGATTGGATAGTGAAAGATTAAATTATCTGATAAATTCTGTAGGAATAACTTTATAATTTAAAATATATAAAAAAACGGCACATTGAGGTGTCGTTTTTTATATATTGTGTGCAGGGAGAAAAAGTCAAAATAAGAAAAGTGTTTAATGCTGCCGGAAATTCGGTATATTAAATATAAATAAAATGGTGGAGACGAGAAGTTTAAATATTTTAACATATGTGAGGTAAAGGAGAATTTATATGCATGATGATTCAAGGGAACATTTGAACAATCTTGTTGGAAAACCGCCAAGTGCATCGCAGGTTGAGATGACCGAATTGGTTTTGCCCAATGATACAAACCTTTTAGGTAACCTTCTTGGCGGAAGGTTGATGCATTGGATTGATATAGCAGGTGCAATGGCTGCTTCACGCCATTCGGGACGGATTGTTGCAACCGTTGCTTTAGATAGTCTTGATTTCAGGCATCCTGCCCGCATGGGAGAACTGGTTATACTGAAAGCAAAGCTTACATGGGTTGGAAGAACTTCCATGGAAGTGGCTGTGAATGTTTATGCCGAGAACATAAAGTCAGGAAGAACTATATTGACAAATAAGGCTTTCATTACTTTTGTTGCTTTGGATGAAGAGGGAAAACCTGTGCCGGTGCCACCCCTTTTGCCTGAGACGGAAGAAGAATGGGCTAACTTTCGCCAGGGGGAGTTAAGGCGTCAGGAAAGATTGAAGAAAAAGCAAGCTGAAGAAAACTCTTCTGAAGAGAAATAGCATTTAAAGCATATTGAACTTGAATTTTGCACTTTTTAAAGAAGTGAAAAAGGAAAAAAGGGGCATTAATGCCCCTATTCTAATTTAGTGAATAAATTATATTACTCTTTTTGCTCCAATATATCTTTGTGCATAATATGTTGAATTCAAGTTTGAAATAGTAACTTTGCCGGCACCGGAACTTGCATGGATAAACTGGTTGTTTCCGATATAAATCCCAACATGGGAAGGGCCGGATTTATATGTGGTAAAAAATACAAGGTCACCTTTCTTTAACTGCGATTTTGATACCCAATATCCCGAATTATATTGAGTACTGGATGTTCGCGGTATTGTTATGTTGTTCTTCAACATGACATAATGGGTAAATCCCGAACAGTCAAATCCCGACGGTGATGTTCCGCCCCATACATAAGGCACTTCCATATAACTTTTTGCTTTCTGCACTATGAGGTCTTCTTTTATGAGTCTTGAAGTCACAGGACCTACTATTCCGTCAACTGCTACGTTTTTGTCTTTCTGATAGTTTTTAACTGCCTGATAGGTCAAATTACCGAAATATCCTGTGGGGTTAACGTTCAAGTATCCAAGTGCCCTCAAATCATCCTGAAGGTTGTATACTTCACTTGTTCTCATTCCCTGCTTTAATAATATACGCTCTGTGTGGTAGTCTGCATATGTTGTATTCACAAATGCCAAAGCAGATATAAATACCGATATAAATACAGTTACCATAAAAACTGCTATTTTCTTTTTCATTATAATTCTCCTCTCTAAGCCGACGAGGTTAGTTGACGGGTTAGGAGAGAGCGGATTTCCCCCACGTTTTTGGAATAACAATCGGATTGCTTAAAAAATAACCTGATGCATATAGCCGTTAAAAAAGATAATGACGAAAATTTTCCGGTTATTTTTAGTAATATCCTGTTTTATCCCAAAAAAACAGTTTAACCCCCTAAATTAATCCCCCGTTCCTTTTTTATAAGGATTAGGCTTTCTGGTATATTTATTTACTTTGCAGTAATAGCATTGATGATATTGCTTTTATGGCCGACCTCATTTAGATTCAAATGGCAAACAAAAAAGCTGTCTAGATTTCTAAATCAGCCCTTTGCATGCAAAGTGTATAAAGAATACGTTTGTACATTATAGTTAACTAAACATTATAAATCAACCTGTAATATATTCCATGGATTTTTTAACAAGTTGGAAAGGGATATGAAAATGTTAACGAATATAAAACAAATTTGGGAGTAATTAAAATTATGGAGCATAAGTGAATTTATTAATAAATATTAATAAAAAGGACAATTTTTTTGAGGTTGGAAAATGGGGAAAAAATCATTTGTCGGAAGCGCAATAATATTAATGATTGCAGGATTTATAGTAAAAATATTGGGTTTTGTATATAGAATATATCTTTCAAATCTTATTGGTGCAGAGGGAATGGGACTCTTTCAACTGATTTCACCGATATATTCCCTGATTATTCTAACTTTAACTTCAGGCATATCCATAGCCGTTTCGAAGATGGTTGCTGAAGAATTGGCCCAAAATCATTTGATAAATTTAAGACGTATTACAGCTTGTGCACTTTTTATAATAATGGTGTCAGGAATTGTTGTTTCGGTATTTATGTTTATATTTATCGATCCTATTGTAAACGTTATATTAAAAGACTCGAGAACCTATTATTCAATGCTATTGCTAATACCATGCATACCGGTTGTTGCAGCAGCTTCTGCACTTAAGGGCTATTTTTACGGGATTCAGAATGTGGTACCTACAGCCTTTTCTCAAATAGTGGAGCAATTGGTGAGAATAACTCTTGTCATAACCATGGCAAATTACTTTTTAAATATTGGCCTGGAATATGCGTGTACATTGGCAACATTGGGTATGGCGATTGGTGAGATATCAAATTTGGGGGTACTTGCTATAGTATATAAGCTAAAGAAAAATAAAGAGCACAGTACATCTAAAAAGGGATTTATGAGGAAAAGATATATTGTGAAAGACTTGGTTAAGATGTCTATTCCTATCTCCTTCAACAGGTTGATAACGTCAATAATGGCTGCAGTGGAAATGATTTTGATACCGAGAATGCTCCTGGCAGGAGGACTGAATTACCAGAGTAGTATGGAAGAGTTTGGAAAACTTATGGGAATGGCTATGCCTTTGGTATATTTTCCTTCACTGGTAACTTCATCTCTTGCGACTACTCTTGTACCTGCAATATCGGAAGCTATGTCTCGTAAAAGTTATAAGACAGTAAATCACAGAATGTCCATGTCCATTCAACTGAGTGTAATTCTTGGATTTATTTTTACGGCGATATTTATGATTTTCCCGAATGAAATAGGGGATATGCTTTATAGAAGAGATCACATAGGAGAGATATTGTATTTTCTGTCATTCACCAGTGTTTTTGTGTATTTGCAGCAAACACTGCTCGGAATTATGAACGGTCTTGGGAAACAGGGAGTTTCACTTAGAAACTCTGTGGTAGGGTACATAATTCGAATTGCATTTGTTATTTATCTAATTCCGGTGTACGAAATCAAAGGTTATATTATAGGCATGATTGTGAGCTCTGCCATTGTTTGTTCATTAAATATAGGTACAGTGGTGAAAACTACAGGTATGGTGCTGGATATCAGAAATTGGCTGATGAAACCGGCAATTATAGGTGCAGTAATGCTTGCTATAGGAAGATATGTATTTTACTTCTTTACGATTTTTAAACTTAATTCAGTACTTACAACTCTATTGGCTGTATTCGGCAATGTCTTTATAGCTTTTATATTGCTTTTTGTATTTGGTGTACTTGATAAAAGAGAAATAATGAAACTTATTGGCATTAAGTAATGGCCAGTTTGTTCAATTTTTTAAATAAAAAATACATTAACGGTGTTGCGAAGGATAAATTATATAAAATTTACTATCAAAACTAAAATTGTGCTAACAAACCGGGAAATTATCTACGCACGTTTATGTATAAAAATTCATAAGATGGGATATATCTATAAATGCCATAGAAATCCTTAGAAAAATGAAAATAACAATAGATAAACCAAAGTAACCGATATTGATGGTCAAAGAAGGTCAAAATCAAATTTTGATATTTATTTGTGGAATGTGGTATAAATAAATTGCAAGGTCAAAGAAAGTCAAAGTTAAAATAAATGTTTAATGGAGGTGTTATATATGTTTGGACTTACACCATATAATAGAAGGAACAGTGGGATTTCATCAAGAGGAGATGTTTGGGATGTTGGCAGGAGCTTTTTTGAAGATTTTTTCAATGATCCTTTCTTTAGGGAAGGTTTTATTCCCGCAACCGGCATTAAAGCCGATATACGTGAAAACGACAAGGAATATGTTTTAGATATCGAAATACCCGGTGTTAAAAAAGAAGATATTAAACTGGAATTGAGAGATGATGTACTTACAGTTTCTGTTGACCGCAATGAGGAAATAAATGAGGAAGGCAGTAACTATATAAGAAGAGAACGCAGGTATGGTTCGTTAAGCAGAAGTTTCTATGTTGAGAACATCAGACCTGAGGATGTAAAAGCTAAGTATACCAACGGTGTTTTAACAGTTACTCTTCCTAAAGATAAGACTGCTAAAAGAAATACCCATAGGATAGACATACAATAAAAGATTCTGCTTACTGATTCAATCAAATAAAAAACACATTTTCGAAGTTTAAATGGTGCTAAAATTCCATTTAAACTTCGAATTTTTATTTCCGGGTACAATTTTTTGTATGTTTATTATAGATAAATAAAAAAATTATTGTAATATTTTCAAAACTTTCGAATATATATAATGTGCATTAATTTTTTGTGTAATGTTAAATTCTTATTACAACTATTGAGAATAATGGAAAATTATAGTATAATTATTCTGAAGGCTATTATTTGGGGGAGTATAGTTTGAGAGGAGGGTTATGGATGGATAATTTCACACAGAAGTTAAAAAGGGAGATAGTTGAGAAAAACTCACTACTTAATTCCTTCGACCAAAACTATGACTCGAACAGAGAAACTGCTGAAAGCATCAAGCTTCAGTTGGATAGCCTTCTTTATCAGTATTTTAAAACTTTAAGATACGCTGATGAGGAAGACTGAGAGAAGTAAAGTTAGCATCGAAGTGGACTCTATGAAGACATAAATGAGGACATATATGATGCGCTGACATATTTACATCAGATTAGGGCCGGTGGGAACGTTTTGTTCTACCGGCCCTTGAGTTTTTAGTTTATAAAAAGCACTGGTATTAGCAAATAGCAAATGATATAATAAATGACTGATGACTGTGGGCATAATAAGTAAACTATATGTTTGTATAAAAATTTTATATATTTATTTACTTTTACAATTATTTGTTTATTGAATTCAGATTTTGATTATGATAGGTATGAAAGTTCAAAATATAATACGGTAAAACCTATAGGAGTGAATTGTGTTGGACAACTGTTCCAGGAATACAAAGGATATTGGTATAGTTGAAAAAATTAAAGCATATATAAAATTATTAAGGCCAAAGCAATGGGTTAAAAATTTATTTGTAGTTGCTCCTTTGGTATTTGCTAAACATATATTTGATTATGATTATGTGGTCAGAGTAATTGCTGCTTTTATTTTATTTTGCCTTATGTCTTCTGGTGTTTATGTCTTAAACGATATTATTGACTGCGAGAAGGACAAGCTTCATCCTAAAAAGAAAAAAAGACCTATTGCATCAGGCATTATAAGAAAAATGGAAGGTTGCATAGTTATAGCAATTTTGTTGCCGCTGGCTTTAATTGTTTCGTTTTATATTGACTTATATTTTGGCATGGTTGTTTTGGCATATTTTATAAACAATATGCTTTATTCCTTTATGGTAAAGCACATGGTAATTCTTGATGTAATGAGTATTGCTTTTGGCTTTTTGCTTAGAGTTATTGGCGGTGCTATTATTATAAGGGTATATATTTCACCCTGGATTCTATTGTGTACATTGCTACTTGCTTTGTTCCTGGGATTTAGCAAGAGGAGGAATGAACTTGTTGTTCTTGAGAAAGATGCAGAAAATCACAGGAAAATATTAGAAGAATATTCCCTTGAGTTTATTGATAATATGTTATCAATTGTCACAGCTTCGACGGTTATGGCATATTCGCTATATACATTTTCCACTAATAGCGAAAACTATAATATGATGCTCACTATACCTTTTGTTTTGTTTGGTATATTCAGGTATCAATATATAATATACAAGAAAAATGAAGGCGGAAGTCCGGAAGAGACGGTTCTGTCCGATATACCGCTTATTGTAAGCATTGTACTTTGGGGTATAGTTAGCGTTGCAATACTGTATTTTTAAGATACCGAAGCGGTTTTATAATTTGTTGTGACATCGATTGGGCGGATATTTTTTACACTACCTGGGTAAGGAGATTTTTAGTATGAAAAGTGAAGCAAAAACGCAAAGTACAGCAAAAACAGTTGGAACTGTAATGATTATCATGGTGCTTTCAAGGCTTTTGTCCTTGTTCAGCGTAATAGCATATACATCATTTTTTGGAACCGAGAGCATCGAAATAAACATATATTCCTATGCTACACAGTTTCCCAATATAGTTTTTACTGTGTTCGGAACGGCGCTTACCACTGTGGTTATACCTATATTTGCCAGCAACCTTGAGTCAGGAAACAAGAAGAGGGCTTATAAATTTGCAGACAATGTTATCAGTTTAGCCACTGCATTTACTTTGGGGCTTTCATTGGTTGGAATACTTTTGGCACCGCTTTTTCCATTGATGACAAAGTACAGGACAAATGGCTATAATTTTGCGGTGACAGCACTTAGAATAATGTTTCCCATTATGATATTTTATGCTTTGAACTATATATTTCAAGGTATTTTACAATCATTGGGCAAGTTTAACATGCCTGCCTTTGTATCTATACCCAGCAGCCTTATTCAAATAGGATATGTTTTTTTGCTTGGTGACAGATATGGGGTTAAAGGTTTGCTCATTGCCACTTTTATTGCCCTTTCAACACAAGCTTTGATACTGATACCTCCAATATTAAAAACCGACTACAGGTACAGACCGTCTTTCAATTACAGAGACGAGGATATACAAAAGGCCATAAAACTTATGATTCCAATTATTATAGGTACTGCAGCCTATCCTCTTAACCTCTTCTTTAATGTTACCATAGCAGCAAATCTTGGTGAGGGAAATATGGTTACAATGCTTACCCTCGTGCAAAATTTGGTTTCTTATGCCGTACTGGCTTTTATCTATTCGGTGACAGCGGTAGCTTTTCCGAAGTTTTCAGCCTTGGCAGCAAGGAGCGATATCAGTGAATTCAAGGAAAGTGTTGTAAAAGTGCTTACATCAATGTTCTACTTTTTAATGCCTGCAACGGCAGGATTTATACTAGTACGTAAAGAACTGTTAAACCTTATTGTGGGCTGGAAAAAGTTTACCCCTGAAGATGTAAAACTTGCCAGTGTGTTGATGTCGCTTTATGCTTTAGGCGTAGTGGGCATGGGGGTAAAAGAAGTTGTGGACAGAGCTTTTTATTCTCTGAAAGATACAAAAAATCCTGCCATTATAGGAGTAATTGTAATGGGTGTCAATATTTCTGTGAGCCTATTTCTGATGAATATAATAGGAGTCTACGGTATACCTGTTGCCTACTCTGTTTCCATACTGACAGGAGCTGCGGTATTGCTGGTACTGCTCAGAAAAAAGATAGGCGCCTTTGGCGGTAGAAAACTGGCTGGAGTAATTGTTAAAATAGCTATATCCTGTATTGTTATGTCAGCAGTGGTTTTAACTATAACCTGGCTGCTAAACAGGTATACTTTTAAAGCCGGACTTGTTGTTGGAATAGTCCAAAAAGTCGTACCTAATGTAAGCCCTGGTATTATTTCTTTGCTGCAGCAGGTGACCGACAGAGCAATTAAACTCTTTGTTCCGGCTGTTTTAGGTGCTATAGTTTATTTTGTCTCTACTTATGTGCTAAGAGTAGAAGAAGCTGTGGATGTGACTAAAAAGCTTAAGGTTAAATTGTTAAAACAAAACTGATATGTTACTGTTGGGAGGATTTTAAATGAAAAAACTGAGAACCTATATTTGTTTAATGCTATATTACGCTATAGCTCGCCATCTTCCCGGTTCGGACATGATTTACAGCTTTGGTTCGAAGCAGATACGCCGGTTTTTGTGCAAAAGAATTTTTAAAAAAGCAGGCAAAAATATAAACATTGAGCATGGTGTATTTTTTGGGTCCGGTGCCGATATTGAAATTGGGGACAATTCCGGGCTAGGCTTAAACTGTAGGGTTTCAGGACCGCTAAAAATTGGGAACGATGTAATGATAGGTCCCGATGTAATGATATTTACTCAAAACCATAGAAATGACAGGCTGGATATTCCGATGAGACTTCAAACGGATCCTAAAAGACCGGTGGTAATTGAGGATGATGTGTGGATTGCGGCAAGAGTGATAATATTGCCTGGAGTTACCATTCACAGGGGTGCGATTGTGGGAGCTGGAGCTGTTGTGACAAAAGACGTTCCTGAATATGCCGTTGTGGGCGGAAATCCTGCAAAAGTAATTAGGTACAGGAATGTAAAGAAAGTTTAGAAATATTTGATCTTATGGTATGTAATAAAAAAGTTGATTTTACTTGTAAAACAGAACGGGAAAGGAGGACCTATGCTAAAGGTTTTATATTTGCTCAATCATGCGGGTAAGGCTGGGACTGAAAGATATGTTCAGACGCTGGTTGAGAAACTTAATAACGATAAAATCAAAGCTTATTTTGCATATAATGAAAGCGGCCTTTTAGTGGACAGAATGAAGGAACTTGGGGTGGATACCTATAGAATTGTAATGAGAAATCCCTTTGACTTAAAAGCCGTTTTTGAGCTCACCAAGTTGTGCAAAAAATTGGATATTGATCTCATTCATACCCAGTTTCTGAGAGAAAACTATATAGCTCTGTTATCAAGGATTTTGAATCCCAAAGTTAAGGTGGTTTACACCAATCACTTTATAATGCCCAATAACGCTATTTTAAGAATGACCAACCGAATGCTCAATCCTTTGAGATCGTGGGTTATTGCCGTTTGCAACAAGGGAAAGGATATGATGATTTCAAACGGTATTGACGGAAATAAGATAAAAGTTATTTTTAACGGTGTGGATATAAATTACTGGAGTGAAAAAGTAAAGTCTACTTTGAGAGAGGAATTCAATATAGGAGAAGATGAATTTGTACTGTTATGTGCATCGAGATTTGCCCATGACAAAGGGCATAAATTTCTCATTGACTCTATTGCCCAATTGAAGAAATTGACCGACAGAAAGTTTAAATGCGTACTGGCAAATGATGGACCTTTGCTTGAGGATTGCAAAAAACAGGTTAAGGAATTGGGTCTGGAGAAGGATGTTATTTTTACAGGATTCAGAAAGGATATTAAAAATTTGATTTACGGCTGTGACCTGTATATAAATTCATCGGAGCATGAGGCATTAAGTTTTGCCATTATTGAGGTTTTGGCTTGTGGAATCCCTGTTATTGCCACCGATATGGCCGGAAATGGAGATATAATTAATGATGAGACTAAATGCGGAATTTTGGTGGAATATAACAGTCCTATGGGATTGGCACAGGCTATTAATCGCATTATGGCGGATAGAGAATTGCAGGAAGAATTGGGTAAAAATGCATTAAAAGCTGTAAAAGAGAAATTTAATCTTGATAAGGTGGCTGCAGAAACATATAATTTATACATGGAAAGCTGCAGCAAAGTTATACAAAAAAATAGATATAGGAGTGTATGAAAGATGATTATTGACAGTAAAGGGAAACTTTTTGGAAAGGTAAGTATTATCGATATTATAGTAGTTTTGGTTGTAATAGCGGCAGTTGCAGGTATCGGTTATAAAATGACCCGTTCAAATACTCTTCCCCTGACAGTAAAAACCGATAAGATAAGGTTGACTTTCTATGGCGAAGAAGCGCCGGAGTATGCAGTTAAGGCGTCAAAAGTAGGGGATATAGTAAAAGATTTCGATCAAGGGGCAACATTTGGGAGATTGGCAGAAGAGATAAAAACTGGAGATGCTTTGTCTTTTACCGATTTCACTGAATATGTGGACGGCCAGTGGATAGTTGGCAGCAAGCCCGGGTATTGTTCTTATAAAATGGTCGTTGACGGAGAAGCGGTAATTAATCCGGACGGTGGAATTAATATTGGCGGTGTGAACTATTATGTGGGAAGAAGTGCTACAATAAGAGTAGGTAATAATGTATTTACAGGACGAATTTATAGTATTGAAAAAAAGGAGTAATGCATCTTGCTATATAATAGTTTGTTTTTTAAGCCGATATTATATATGATAAGAGTTATTGAAGCATCCTATGATGGGAGCTTGACTCAAAAATTTTTTAACTGGATTATACGTGTGGCAAAGAAAATTAATGATGCTTATGAGAACAGCTGGACTCATAAGATTATTGATAAAATAGTTAAGACACTTATATTGTTGTTAACCAACAGTGTCATATTTGGCTTTTTTTTAAGAATCGGGAATTTAAACAAGTGGTGGGAGAACAGCCTTTTATTTGGAATTGTTAATGGCATATTGACTGTACCGTCAAACTTTTTAAAGAATCTGTACAGAAAATATGAGACAGTGTTTGAAGAAAGCCTGTTTTTCCGACTATTGTCACTGCTCCTTGAAAGATTTGAAATAATTGTGGCAATTGTGCTGGCAATAACACTGCTTGTACCTCATGAAAGTTGGACAAATATTTACAGTACCATATTTGCAGCAATATTGTTAGTGTTACTGTTTATATCTACAATTATCAAAAAAAATTCATATTTTAATTTAAAAGCTCTGGATTTCTCTTTGATTATTTTTATGCTTGTAGTAGCACTGTCATGGTTTACTTCAATTAACCGGGGAGAAAGTCTGAGATTTCTCATTATTAACTTCACCTGCTTTATGTTTGTATTGATAATTGTAAGTTCCATTAGAAATGAAAAGTCTTTAGGCGATTTTATTGAGATACTTCTTGTAGGAGTAACTGCTATTGCATTATATGGATTGTGGCAGTTTGTGACCGATTCGGTGCCCTTTGATCCTTCACTTACAAATGTGACCCAGAATGAAGGTATGCCGGGGAGAGTATATTCAACTTTGTATAATCCCAATAATTTTGCCGAAATTTTAGTAATGATGCTACCGTTTTATGGAGCAGTGATATTTAATGCCAAAACTTTTGTAAAAAAGGCTACATTTACTGTGTTGGCTCTTCCGGTATTGGTTGTCCTGTTTTGTACAGGTTCAAGGAGCGGATGGATAGCTTTTGCTGTGTTTGTATTGGTGTATACCTTCCTTAAAAATAAGCGGCTTTTACCCTTTATGCTGGCTGCAGGGATAATGGCAATACCGTTCCTTCCACAGCATGTTTACAGAAGAATATTGACTTTATTCAGACTATCAGCGGATACTTCAGCACAGTACAGAATAAAGATTATTAAGACGTCATGGCCAATGCTTAAAGATTTCTGTTTGACAGGGGTAGGCTTAGGCTCCGATGTCTTTATGGATGTTGTGGCTAATTATAAGCAATATACAACAAAAATACCGGTCCATACCCATGTGTTGTATATGCAGATATGGGTTGAAATGGGCATTATGGGTATTTTATCTTTCGTATGGTTTTTGTTTAGAACAGTTAAGGGTGCTGTGACAAATATTCTGGAAAAATCAAATATATATTTTGACAATGTGCTGATAGCAGGAACCGCATCTTTGCTGGGGATACTATCAATGGCAGCAGTGGAATATATATGGTACTATCCGCGTGTAATGTTGTTCTTCTGGGTCGACGTAGCAATTGTTTTATCAGTTTTAAGCATTATAAGAGTAAGGAGAAACAAACTTTCGGAAGATTAAATAAGGGTTTAAAAAATTAAGTGAGGTCTTAGTTATGGTTAATCCACTCAAAAGGCTTATTCAAAGCAGGAGAGGACGGCACAGCGGAAAGTTTGACAGAAAGCTTCTTAAAAAGAATGATATACATTTGCTCATTCTTGATGAAAGATGGAATGGGCTATTTAAAGATACTGATAAAACAGTTGAAATACTTGAATGCGAAAAGAAAATTCGGGAGTTGCTTAAAAGGGAGGCTAGTTTGACCTCCGAGTTAAAGGAACTTAACCACAGAAAAAAAGTCTGCATGGATACCATAATAAAGCTTACTTCAGATGTGTTTGATAAAAACGATGAGCAGGCAAAGGAGAAAATGCACAGTTGTGAAAAGGAAATAAAATATATAAATAAAAGAGTAAAAGAAATAGAGGAGGAGCTTGAGATAAGTCCCGACAAACTTAAAGATGCAAATCTTGAACTCCTTGAGCATACTGTCAATACAGTTTATTTTAAAATGCGCAGAAATCAAAAAAGATACAAACAGTTGGAAAAATTAATTGAGGAGACTTCGCAAAAATTGAAGGAGTATACTGAAGAAATGGAAGCTTTATGTCAGGATGATACCGATGTCTATTCTTATTTTCATGACCTTTTGGGTGGAGAAGAGCTGGAAAAGCTGGATAAAGAATACTTTGGGGAAAGTTTTACCGCTTTAAGACACGACAAAAGTGCCGATAGATAATAAGAGGACAATTAATTATTGAAAAACGAAATAATGTTTTATAAGCTTGCTAAACAAGCATGATTTAAGAAAAAATAGATGAGATGTGCATGGAGGAGTAAAATGCTTGCAGTAACACCTGATGAAATGAAGATGATTGACAAAACTGCAATAAACCAATTTGGCATACCGGGTATAGTGCTGATGGAAAATGCAGCATTAGGTGTTGTACGAGAAGTTGCCGGGATTTTGGGAGAAATACCGGGGAAAAAGGCTATTGTACTTGCAGGCAAAGGAAATAACGGCGGAGATGCCTTTGCTGTTGCAAGGCATTTGTTTAATATGGGCGCACATGTTGATGTATACGCGCCGGCAAAGCTTGATGATATAAAGGGAGATGCCAAAATCAACCTTGATATTCTGCTCAAAATGGGAATAGAAGTAAATGAAGTTTTAGAAAGCCAACATATCGATGGAATTGAAGAAAGATTGAAATTTAGCGATATTGTGGTGGACGGGTTGCTGGGAACCGGGTTAAAAGGAGAAGTGACCGGAGTAATGGCAGGAGTTATTGATGCTGTGAATAGATCCTGTGTTCCGGTGGTGGCAGTAGATATTCCTTCCGGTGTAGATGGCGAAACGGGTAAGGTATCAACAGCATGTATAAAGGCAAGGACTACAGTGACTTTTGCCTTTCCCAAGATTGGACAGCTTGTACATCCGGGATGTGAATATGTTGGGAAACTGGAAATAGTAGATATTGGCATTCCAAAGGCAGCTGTAAGAGAAAATGAAATAAAGAAATATTTGATAGATTCAGGATTAGTATCGAAATTAATACCGAAAAGAGAGCCAAACAGCAACAAAGGGACCTATGGGAAGGTGCTTGTTGTAGCAGGCTCCAGAGGAATGACAGGAGCAGCATGCCTAACCGGCAGTGCAGCTTTGCGAGCCGGAGCAGGTCTTGTCTATATGGCAGCACCATTATCGCTTCTTCCAATATATGCATGCTCACTGGTTGAGGCTCTGACAATTCCGCTGGAAGATGGCAATAAAGGTTATATTACAGGCGAATCGATTCATAAAATATTAATGCAGCTTGAAAAAGTTGATGTTGCAGCGGTTGGTCCCGGTCTTTCGACTGAGGATGATATTAAGGAAGTGGTGCACAGTATTGTAAAAAATTCAAAAGTGCCTATAGTATTGGATGCCGATGGTATAAATGTGCTGGCAGAAGATTTATCTGTTTTAAAGGAGCTCAAAACCCAGATGGTCATAACTCCGCATCCGGGAGAAATGGCCAGACTTTTGGGGGCTACTGTAAAGGAAGTTCAAGAAGACAGAATAAACATTGCCCGCTCTTTTTCAAAAGAGTACGGGGTAATTACTGTACTTAAGGGCTCGAGGACGATTATTGCTTCACCGGAGGGTGAAATATATATAAATACAACAGGTAATGCAGGAATGGCTACCGGGGGAAGCGGAGATGTTTTGACAGGAATTATAGCAAGTTTTATAGGACAAGGACTAAAACCTTTGGATGCTGCAGTTGTAGGTGTTTATTTGCATGGAACCTGCGGGGATAATGTTGCACGGAGAAAGGGTGAACACGGACTTATTGCCGGAGATTTGGTTCGGGAAATTCCAAAGGTTATATTTGAGACAGACGGATCGAGGGGTTAAAATGGACTATAAATTTAATAGGGCTTGGGCTGAGGTTAATCTCGACAACATAGCTCATAATGTGAGAGAGATAAGAAGAGTTACAGATAAAAAAGCTGAAATAATGGGAGTTGTAAAAGCCGATGCTTATGGACATGGAGTAATGGAAGTTGCCAAGACCCTGATAGAAAACGGAGTTACACGTTTGGCGGTATCAATGTTAGATGAGGCAATTCAGTTAAGGCAAAATGGTATCGATGTACCCATTTTGATACTCAGTTATACAGACCCCATAAGGGCAGAAGAGATAATTTTGAATGATGTTACCCAGACGGTTTTCAGCCACGACTTGGCAGAGGCATTGTCAGAGGCAGCTGTGAGACTTAATAAAAATGTCAAGATTCACATAAAAATAGATACAGGAATGACGAGAGTTGGCTTTATGCCTGGCTATAGTGCTGTAAAAAACGTTGTACAAATAAGCAAGCTGCCCAAAATTATTGTTGAAGGATTGTTTACTCATTTTGCATCGGCAGACGAAAGTGACAGAAGCTATACTTACATGCAGTTTGAAAGATTTATGAGCATAGTAAGCGAATTGAATAGAATTGGAGTATACATACCCGTAAAACATGTGTGCAACAGTGCCGGAATTATTGAATATCCTGAAATGCATCTTAACATGGTAAGACCGGGAATAGCATTATACGGTATGTATCCTTCGGACGAGGTTCATAAAGACAAGATAGACTTAAAACCGGCTATGACTTTGAAGGCAAATATAATTTTGGTAAAGGAAGTGGAGGCCGGGACTTGTATAAGTTACGGCAGGATATTTAAAACGCAGCGTAACAGTAAAATTGCAACTTTACCCATAGGTTATGCCGATGGTTATACACGGCTATTGTCAGGAAAGGGAAAAGTATTGGTAAATGGACAATTGGTACCTATAGTTGGACGAATATGTATGGACCAGTGTATGATAGATGTAACCGATGTCGAAGGCGAAGTCAATGTCGGAGACGAAGCAGTGCTTTTTGGTATTCAGAATGGAAGCGAAATAAAGATAGAAGATATTGCAAAGGAAATTGGCACCATTAATTACGAGATAGCTTGTATTATAGGAAAGAGAATACCGAGAGTCTACTGGAAAAACGGAAAAATTCACAATGTATTGAATTACTTGATATAAGGCTTTGAGTAGGTCAGATAACCTAAGACACCTTGGCATTAATCTTTCGGATTAGGTAGTATATGTGTTTGGAAAAAATTGAAATAAACATATTTTGAATTTTTGGAATTAAATATGTATAAGATTTTGAAAAAAATTGAAAACTATGTTTGATATAAAGTTAAAGTTTAAATAAGGAGATGATATAAATAGGATAAAGAAAGTATGGTTTGAAATTCCGGTTGTTGGTAATTGAAAACATAGTGTAATTAATTTGATTGGACAGGATAATTTTTGAGGAATTTTTTCAAAAGCTTGTAACAGTGTAGTAATTAAATTTTAATTTGACCTGTGCATATGCCGGGATTTATAATTATATATATAAGTATGTAAAAAATTATTCATGAGCTGTAAATCCATAAATAATCATATCAAACTGCAGCGAAATAAATTCTTTGGGGAAATGGTAATACTAATGATTTTGCCTCTTCCAGTTCATTTTGAAAGGCTGAATCAAAACAGAAAAATACATAAAATTGTACTATAATGCTATATATATGTAATATATATAACATATATAGACAATTTAAAAATTACAAAGTATATCGGTTTATTTTGATTATTTCTTTGTATATTTAGACCCAAATAAAAGAAGTGGGGGTTTTTATTTTGGCTCAGTTAAAAAAGATTTTGATAAGTCTTCCTGACAATTTGCTAAAAGAGGTTGATTCCATAGTTGCTATGGAACGAATTAACAGAAGCGAATTTGTAAGGGAGGCTATGAAACTTTATATTCGCGAGAAGAGAAAAATTGAAATGAGGGATAGAATGAAAAAAGGCTACCAGCAAATGGCCGAAATTAATAAAAAGCTGGCTGAAATATGGTTTGAAGCCGATAATGAGCAACAACAAAAATATGAGGAAGGGCTTAGGGAGTTGGAAAAATAGTGGTTATAAAACGTGGAGACATATTTTATGCTGACTTAAGTCCAGTTATTGGTTCGGAACAAGGTGGCATAAGGCCGGTTTTGATTGTCCAGAATGACATAGGAAATAAATATAGTCCTACTGTTATAGCGTCTGCGATAACATCGCAGATAAACAAGGCAAAATTACCTACTCATATAGAGTTAAGTGCCAAAGATTACGGATTACCGAAAGATTCCGTAATTCTTTTAGAACAGATAAGGACTATCGATAAAAAGAGACTTAGAGAGAAAATCGGGCATCTTGATGACGAGCTTATGGAAAAGGTGAATGAAGCGCTTAGTATCAGTTTTGGTTTGGTGGATATATAATTGAGGGGGTTACAAAAGATGAAAAGTTTTAAAGGCTTGAATAGGAAAAAGTTAATTTCTCTATTGATTATTACAACAAGCTTTATTGCAGTACATATTATACAGGCAGCATCCGCACAGCCTGGTACAGATAAAGATCCGTTGGTTACAAAAAGTTACGTTGATAAAGTGCTTGCATCCTTTTCCGGTTCAAAAGATATGGACAGTAAAATTGCAGCCTTAACAACCAAAAATGATGAGCTTACTAAAACGTTAGAGACTCAGACCAAAAAGGTTGAGGAATTGACCAAGGCTGTAAACGATTTATATGAAAAAAATGAAAAACTTGAAGAAAGACTGGCAATCATTGAGACCTACGGCAAGTTTATACCTTTGGAACTTACTGAAAATCAGAAGCTTATGGCAGGAGAGAGCGCCGAAATAATCTTAAGAGGCGGCAAGGCAAAGGCAATTGGAGGGCAAGGCGGAGGTTTGTCGGATATTACTTCCGGAACCGGAGCCGATATCAATACTGACCAGGATGTGCCTTTAAATCATTTATTGCTGGTTTCTAGGGATGACGGAAGAGGAATAAAAATTGTAAGCAAAAAAGCATGGGTACTTGTAAAAGGTCCATATGAAATAGTGGAAAAGTAAATGAGAATTAAATAATTATAAAATAAAATTCTGTTGCATTAAAGTTCTGTGCAACGGAATTTTTTATTGTTGAGGCTTATTGTCTGCTCTAAAAATCTTCAGCTAAAGAGCTTACAAAGACACATGATTTAATTTTCTTAAGCAAAAAAAGCTATTCCAGTAATTGCCGACGGCCCCCATAATTGTGATGCTTTAGGAAATCTTATGGAAGGAGTTAATATAAATTATGAAAAAAGAAATTGCAGATTTACTGTCGCATCTTAATTCAAACAACACTGAGGAAAAAAGATATTCAATTGCCGATATTGGAATGATTCTTGAAATGAATACGCGTATACTTAATGGAAATCAAAGTGACTTAGTGAATGAAGAGTTTAAAAACTATTTGGATAAAAAACTGTTATCTATAAGACTTAATATTGACGAGCAAGTAGAAATTATAGAAAAGCTGGTTGAAAGAATTCTTGCAAAAGATACATTATCTGCATCAATGCTTTGGGCTATTGGCAAGGCGTATCCTACAGCTGGTTTGCCAGGAATTGTAAAAGTCATAGAATTTAATTGGAAAACCTTTGATGATGAGATGTCATATCAATCAATAATTTCATTGGAAAACTTTTTATATTGGGATATTATTCGAAATGCTTCAGGGGAACTTTTAAGGAATGAAGAATTTATGACTTTTATTCAAGAAAAGTCCCAATCAACTAATGAACGCTTGTCAGAATGCTCAAAAAGAGTACTGAGTAAATTATCTGGTATAAAGCGAACTTGATATCTTTACTGAAATAGATGCAGTATTTTGGGATTTCGGCAAAACTTATTAAAATTGATTGAATAACGTGCCACTAAGTGCAAGGCAATTGCTAGGGAATTGCTTTGCACTTGGTTTGGATGAAGCTTTTGAAAGTATAGATGTAATAAATTAATTTATCCGACATGAATAATTTAATTGGATTTAAGCAAAGGTCAACCTATTTCTTCAAACCCAATTTTTTAAAAGTCACAAGAAGAATAAATCGAGGCAGATCCATCATTCGTTTGTATCTCCAAGGCTCTTTGTAAAGGCGGTATAACCACTCAAGCCCGTTATTTCTGAAAAACGCAGGAGCTCTTTTTGCTTTCCCTGAAAGTCCGTCAAAAGTACCTCCAACGCCAATACATACTTTTACGTTCAGCTTGTCTTTATTTTTATGTATCCATTTTTCCTGTTTTGGTGCCCCTAAACCAACAAGAAGTACATCGGCCTTAGAGGAGTTTATGGATTCAATTATCTTCGGTTCTTCCTCGGAAGTAAAATAGCCATCCCTAATACCTACGATTTTGATATCGGGATTGTCAATTTTAACTTTTGCGGCTGCTTCTTCTGCAACGCCCGGTTTTCCACCCAAAAAGAAATAGTTTATGTTCATTTTAGAAGACAGCTTGAAGCATTCAACAGTAAAATCAAAGCCGGCAACCCGTTCCTTTAAAGGAGTGCCGATGATCTTGGAGGCAAGCACAACCCCGGCACCGTCGGGCAAAAGCATATCTGCTTCAGTCAATATTTTCTTCAGCTCGGGATCCCTGTGGGCAGCCATCATTATTTCTGCATTGGGTGTATAAATTGTGTGGACTCTAGGTTCACTCAATAAAATTTTGAACCTTTCCACTGCTTCCTCCATTGTAACATTATCCACCGATATATCTAAAACACTAACAGTATTTCTCATAAAAACTCCTCTTACATTTTGAGTAATTTTCAAAATTGATGTCCTTCTATAATTTTAACTGCTATCTCAGCATTGCTCAATGCCCTTTCTTTGAGGGATGCTGTGGTATTTTTCAATTGATCTTTAATTTGTTCTCTGTTATTCCATGTATTATCAATTATTTTTATTGCATTATCAAACTCAAGAGAATTTACATGGCCTAAGGAAGCCTGATTTGAATATTTCAAGAAACCTTCAACCTTAGGTTCGTATACAATACCCACAATGGGTACGCCAATACTTGCAGCAAAAATTAGAGCATGGAGTCTCATACCGATTAACATCTCAGTCTTGCCTATTATTCCTAAAATCTCCGATACAGAATGTTTTTTGCTGACAGTATAACTTTTATTTTTCATCTTGGACTGTATATTCTTGATAATTACCAGGTCACCCGGATAGTGCATCGGTATAAACAATACATTTATCCCGTAGGTTTCAATTATGTAATCGGCTATATTGGCAATGGTTGTTTCATATTTGTCATGGCCGTGCCATTTTCTGACTGAAATACCTATATAGCGGGCATTTGGGTTAATTTCTTCATCCAACAGCAGACCGTCAACATGCTCTGTATTTTCCGGCTGGATTGTAAAGGCCGGATCGGCTGTTACATAAATTTTAGGCTTGCTGATATTCAGACTGACAAGTTCCTTATAGGACAATTCTTCCCTTAAGGTTATAACATCCACTCTGTCTACAACGTGTTTTGTCAGGCTTCTGTTATTCTTTTTGTTCAACGGGCCAATCCCGTTGGCATATATCATTACTTTCATTTTCATTTTTTTAGCAAGCCAGATCATGCCGAGGTAATATATTAGGGAACGGGTGCTTGTATTATCTTGTATCAAGCTTCCTCCGCCGCTTATAAACAGTTTTGAGTTTTTCATTATATAAAGTATTGGAATGAGATTAACCCTACTTATTGAATCCACATTGTAAATACGTCTTGTCTCAATGGGGTTTTTTGAAAGTACCAATATTCTTAGGTCCTTTTTGTACATTTTGAGGGTATCAATTATTGCCATAAGCATTGCATCGTCGCCCACATTTTTAAAGCCGTAATAGCCTGAAATTATGGCGTCATAATGATTCTTCGGCACTTTTTCCGCACTTCTTCTATTTAGTATTGTTTCATATATGCCAAGTTGGGTATTGCACATATTTTCAAGGGAAAAGTATTTGCTTGCCTTTTGGTGAATCCTCTCTCCCATCTCCTGACGGAGATCGGGGTT
Organism: Acetivibrio clariflavus DSM 19732; assembly: GCF_000237085.1. GTDB lineage: Bacteria > Bacillota > Clostridia > Acetivibrionales > Acetivibrionaceae > Acetivibrio > Acetivibrio clariflavus. The sequence continues at coordinate 446,650 of NC_016627.1, forward strand.
GTTGATAAGGGTAAGCATGTATTTAGCTAAGGTCTTATAATCCTTAGGTTCAAAGAGGAAGCCGTTTCTTCCGCTTTCAATAAGGTCGGAAATACCGCCGACATTGCTGCTGATTGTTGCCTTTTTAAACAGTGTACCCTCCAATATAGAGTAAGGAAAACTCTCACTCAGTGAGGTAAGGACATTAATGTCAATGGTATTGACGAACTCAAGAGGATCGTTTATAAAACCCAAAAAGAAAACATTTTTTTCAAGGCCTAAAGATGCAGCTTTACGTTCTAGTGCTTTTCTTTCATCACCGTCTCCTGCTATTAAAAATCTTACAGAAGGAGCTACCTTAACTACTTCAGCTGCAGCTTGCAAGAAAGTGCTGATTCCCTTTACCGGATGCAGCCTTGCAAGAATTCCGATTATAACATCATCTTTACCGAAATTGAGATTGTATTTGGCTAAAAATTCTTCTTTTGTGAGTTTCAAAGTTTTATTTTCAAAATTTATGCCATTATATACAGTGAATATATTTTGAGGATTGAATCTCCTTTCAATCAGCATGTCTTTGAAGTTTTTCGATACAGCAATATAGTAGTCTATAAATCTGAGAGCTACTGTATTTATCATACCGAAAGAAAACATTTTGAGAATATTCTGAAGATAGTCAAGCCTGTAATCACTATGGACTGTAGTTACTACAGGAAGACCGGTTATTTTTTTGACAACTACAGCAACCATATTTGCTTTGGCACCATGGGAGTGAATAATGTCATACCCCTCTTTTTTTATAATATCCAATACCATTTTGATGTCGGAAAAGATGGTGCCTGTCTTAACAATTTCTATATTTATACCCAGAGCATAAGCATCATCAGCAAAGGCTCCGGTTCTAAAGCTAATTAATTTGACATCTATATGTTTTCCCAGCTCTTTTACCAGAGAGAGAACATGGCTTTTCGCGCCGCCTATATCTCCTCCGCCAATTAAATGAAGAACTTTCATCAGAATCTCCTTTTAACTTTTATTAGAAAAAATTTTTAGTTTTTTAAAAACAATTATTATTATGTCCATGCTATTATAGCATAAACGTATTATTTAATTAAAGTATATTGAACAACTTTTGCAGCATAGATTTCCATTGAGAGATTACGATTACGATATTGCTCTGCATTCCGGTTTGCAGGTTTTTGTACAATAGGATATTATTAATGTCGTTGGAGAAAATATATAATAAATTGATACTTTTAAGAGGTACGATATGATTTCAAAACAAAAAGCATTCAAGCCATGGTTGGACTATTTCATGATAGTCATCGGATCAATAATAGCAGCGTGTTCAATGAATATATTTTTGGTTCCGTATAAGATCGCACCGGGAGGATTAAGCGGAGTTGCAACGGTTTTGTACCATGTAAGCGGCGGTAAATTCCCCATGGGTATTACCATGCTGGTACTGAACGTACCCTTGTTTTTTTTAGGTATTCGGTTTATCGGAAAAAAATTTGTATTGAAAACGCTTTTCGGAACGGCCATGTTGTCGGTGGTGATTGATATTACAGAACCGTTTACAAGTGATCTTACCCAGAGATTTGGACAGATGCCGGTAGGAAATGTTCCTTCACAGGATATACTCTTATACTCGATTTTTGGAGGAGCTCTGATGGGAGTAGGCCTGGGGCTTGTATTTAAGTTCGGTGCCACCACTGGAGGTACAGATCTTGCGGCTAGAATAATAAATCATATTTTTCCTGCATTTACAATGGGTGAGATTCTTCTGGTTATCGATACAAGTGTAATAGTACTTGCAACAGTAGTATTCAGGAGCTTTCAACTGGGATTGTATGCAATTTTGACTTTGTTTATCAGTTCTAAGGTAATAGATGCTATTTTGGAAGGTGTAAACTTTGCAAAGGCGGTATTAATAATTTCTGACCATTCCGAGGATATAGCAGAAAGAATTATGAACGACCTGGACAGAGGGGTGACAGCTCTCGAAGGAACGGGAATGTATACAGGAAACAATAAAAAAGTTTTACTTTGCGTATTGAACAGAGGACAGATATCAATGTTAAAGAGCATAGTAAAAAGTATCGATCAGAAGGCTTTTATAATACTGGCAGATGTAAGAGAGGTCCTGGGGGAAGGATTTAAGAATTATGACTAAGGAGTGGGATTTGCTTTTTCAAATGTTGAGTTCAAATAAAAATAAAAAAAATGAAAGGGCAATATAGACTAAATTGCATTATTGTAGTATAATAATCAGGAAAAATTTATTCATAGGAGATGTATCCATGAACGAGAGTCAGATAAAGGAATTGAAAAAATACTCAACTATACTGAGAAAACACATAATAGAAGAAGTTTTTAGTGCTCAGTCAGGTCACCCGGGTGGATCGCTCTCTTGTGCAGATATTTTAACCGTGTTGTATTTTAAAGAGATGAGAGTGGATCCAAAGAACCCTAAGTGGGAAGACCGTGACAGATTTGTTCTTTCAAAAGGACATTGCTCTCCTGCTTTATATGCTGCACTGGCTGAGAAAGGATTTTTCCCGAAAGAAGAATTAGTTAAATTTAGAAAAATAGACAGCTTTCTTGAAGGGCATCCCAGCATGAGATATGTACCCGGTGTTGATATGTCCACAGGTTCGTTGGGCCAGGGAATATCTACTGCTGTTGGTATGGCTATAGCAGGAAAATTGGACAACAAGGATTACAATGTATTTACCATTTTAGGTGATGGTGAAATTCAGGAAGGCCAGGTTTGGGAAGCATTTATGGCAGCTGCTCACTATAAGTTGGACAATCTCATTGCATTCTTGGATCACAATGGCTTACAGATAGACGGTAAAATAAGCGAAGTTATGTCTCCGGAACCTGTTGTTGATAAGATTAAAGCCTTCGGATGGCATGTAATTGTGATAGACGGACATAACTTTGAACAGATTGTGAATGCGATTGACGAAGCGAAGAAGACTAAAGGAAAACCTACTATGATAATTGCAGAAACTATCAAGGGTAAGGGTGTTTCCTTTATGGAAAATCAAGCCGGATGGCATGGTTCTGCTCCGAATAAAGAGCAGCGTGATACTGCTATAGCTGAACTGGATGCTGTTTTAGCTGGATTGGAGGTATAATTCAGATGTCAAAAGGTATAGCTACAAGAGAAGCTTACGGAAATGCTCTTGCTGAGATAGGTGCAGATCCGAGAATTGTGGTTCTTGATGCCGATCTCTCAAAATCTACAAAAACAGACGTATTTAAAAAGCAATATCCTGAAAGATTTATCAATATGGGAATTGCCGAATCAAATATGATGGCAGTGGCAGCAGGAATTGCTTCCTGCGGTAAAATAGTATTTGCCAGTACTTTTGCAATGTTTGCAGCAGGAAGAGCTTTTGAACAGGTAAGAAATTCGATATGTTACCCTGCATTAAATGTAAAGATAGGGGCTACTCATGCCGGACTGACAGTTGGCGAGGACGGTGCATCCCATCAATCAATAGAAGATATTGCTTTGATGAGATCCGTGCCTAATATGACGGTTATAAGTCCTGCAGACGGTGTAGAAGCAAGACTTGCAACAATAGCTGCTGCGAAAATTGATGGCCCTGTGTATTTGAGATTTTCACGTATGACATCGCCCATACTTTTCGATGAAAATACTTACAAGTTTGAAGTCGGAAAAGGCGTTACATTAACTGAAGGTAATGATGTGACAATAATTGCTACCGGTTACATGGTATCAGAGGCAATCAATGCAGTGGAAATGCTCAAGAGCGAGGGAATTAGTGCCAGATTAATTAATATTCATACAATAAAGCCTATAGACAAGGATATTATAATTAATGCAGCCAAGGAAACCGGAGCTATTGTAACTTGTGAAGAGCACAATGTGTTTGGCGGACTTGGAAGCGCTGTAGCAGAAGTGCTTGTTGAGAATTATCCTGTACCGGTAAGAATGGTAGGAGTTCAGGACAAGTTCGGTAAGTCCGGTAAAGCACAGGATGTTATGAAATTGTATGGATTGACTGCTGAAAATATTGTTGCTAAGGCAAAAGAAGTTATAGCAATGAAAAAAGCATAATAATCTTTTGAAGTTAAAAGAAACGAAAATAGTAAAACCACTACATTTCATTTGATTTATGAGATGTAGTGGTTTTTGTTACACTCAAAAGAACTTAAAATTTGAAGTAATATTAGCTATAGTATGTATTTTGCATTTATATATCAGCTGAAACGAATACCACATTGTTTTTAGTATTTAACCAGTGTTTATAATGTTATTGATTCTTAGTATTAAATAATGCGAAATTTATTTCTACTACTTATGCCCTGAATGTTTTAGGTATGAATAAGATTACTTGGTAACTAACTCAAGGCATTTTGCAATAATAGTACAAACTTCTGCTCTTGTTACTTCCCTGTCAGGTTTGAAGGTATTATCGGCATATCCCTTAACAATGTTTGAACTAAAGGCTTTGCATACACTACTTTTAGCCCAATTCGGAATGGTATTGCTGTCTGCAAAGGGAAGCTCAATTTCCGCACCTTCAATGTTAAAAGCGTTTACTGCCATTACAACCATTTCTTTACGGGTAAGAACCTTGTTGGGCTTAAATTCTCCATCGTCATATCCCTTGATGATTCCCTTATCCACTATAGCTTGTATAAATCCTTCTGCCCATTTCGGAATATCCTTAGAGTCCTTAAAGGTTAAGTTGGATTCGGCAGGGTCTAATCCTATTGCTTTAGCTAAAACAACAGATACTTCAGCCCTTGTCATGTTTGAATCCGGCTTGAATGTACCGTCGGGATAACCGCTAATTATACCCTTGCTAGCCAGCATTTCTATGGTTTCTTTTGCCCAGTGATTTTCCACATCGGTAAATTTAATGCTAATTGTTGTAGGTGTAGGAGTTACTACCGGCGTAACGGTAGGAGTAGGTGTAGAAGTTGGTGTATTGGTATTTACCGGATTGCTTGTGATTGTCGGTGTTGGTTTTGGGGAATTAGGCACGTCACCGGAGGACGATCCACCTGCAGAGCCTCCACCAGAACCGCCACCGCTGGAACCTCCACCACCGCCGGAACTTCCACCACTAGAACCGCCACCACCGGAACTACCGCCTCCGCCGGAACCGCCGCCAGGTTTGCTGCCTGAATTACCACTGCTTGGTTTGCTTGTAGGACTGGGAGTTGGCTGAGGTTCTTCATCTTCGTTGTCGGATGGAAGTACAGTAACTGTACATTTAGCAGAATACTTTCCGTCTAAAGTAGTAGCGGTTATTTCCGCTGTTCCTGCGGATATACCTTTGACGAAACCTGTGGAATCGACAGTTGCTACTTTATTATTGCTGGACGACCATATCACTCTCTTGTTGACAGCATCTGTAGGTGAAACTATCGGTATTAACTGTGCGTCAATATCCAAAAGCATTATTTCTTCCGGACAAAAGAGATTTTCTTCATTAAGTGTCATCAATCCTGCAGCAACAATATTTATTGCAGAAAGATCTTGAGAAAAGTTTTCAGATTTCATTTCAAGGTCTTTTATGTAAGTGCTGTAAGGTAATTGTGTATTGTACTTCAGTGATCTTAGAAGATTATAAGCATAATATCTTCTGGTAACATATTCATTAGGATTAAAATTAGCAGGGTCAATTGGGGAAAGAGCATCATTTTTTAATGCAATTACAATGTCATTATAATACGGGTCATCTTCAGAAACCAAAGGAAGATCAGGAACGGAATTTGAATTATCCCTCAAGTCAAAGGTTTTTACAAGGAAACTTGCAAATTCGGCATAAGTGAGTTTTTTAGGTTTATTTCCTTTGGTTATAGTTATGGAATCCCTGTTTAATTTTATGCCTTTGGTTTCAATAGCGTTTAAGTTAAAATCTTTATTTCGTAATTGACTGTAAAATGACGACACGGGGCTAAAATCATAAATATTGTTAAATGCAAGGTATAACGTTGTCAATTTATTCAATTTGCTCAAACTTTCGATATCCGAGATTTTGTTGTTGGCTAAATCCAGTGATGTTAGGCTATACAGATCTTTTAGCGGAGTCAAATCTTTTATTGAATTTCCGGACGCATACAAATTTTTTAAACTCGTAAGATTACTTAAAAAATTGATATTTTCTATTGAGTTATCGGAAATATTTAAGTCTGATAAGTCAATTAATTCTTCAACAGCGCTATAATCCTTTATATTTTTATTTTTACCGAGATTTAGTGTTTTCAGTTTTTTTAAATATTTTAAAAAGCTAATATCACTGATATTGTTATTATTTAAGTTTAAATCAATTAATGATTTTAGATTTTTTAAGGTATTAAAATTTGAAGTTGAAATAGAGTTTAAACTAAGGTAGCGCAAATTAGTCAAGTTTCCTAGTGCGTCAATTGAAGTAAGCGGATTTAAGGTTAATGTGAGGTCTTGAAGATATACCGAGTTTTTTAATGCACTGATGTCTGTAATTTTATTGTTGTATAAAGTCAGCATGATAAGATTATCATGATTTGAAAGAGCCGATATATCTGTCAGCTGATTATTCTGAATCCATAATATACATAAATTTTTAAGATTTTTTAAAGGAGTTATATCGGATATATTGTTATTATCAAGGTATAGATCGTTTAATTTCGTCAATTTGCTTAATACGGTTATATCCGAAATATCACAATTTGAAATACTTAAACTATTTAAGTTTTCAAGTTTTTCAAGGGGTGTAAGATTCTCGATTTTATTGCCGTCTAGAAATAAATCCTTTAGTTTTTTTAAACTTTCAAGAGGTTTAATGTCTGTTACTGAATTATTAGACATGTATAGAAATCTTAGATTCGAAAAATATTGAATACCTTCAAGATTTTCAATGTTTTTATTTGAAATATCCAAAAGATAGACATTTGCCAGATCGCTTGGATATATTGCTCCACTGGAACGGCGAATAGAACTTCTGATTGCTTTTTCCAGATTTTTGTCCGGGAAAGTAATAGGGGATTCCGAGGGTGTAGGTCCAGTTGTGCCTTCGCCTTCAGGAGTAGAAGATGACAGAGTAAAATCCTTATTTACCAGATCATCATAGTATTCACTTGTAGGACTGAAGTCTTTTATAGGATTATTACCTAAGTAAAGCGATTCAAGGTTTGTTAATTTATCAAAAGTGCTAATGTCGGATATACAATTTGATGATAAGTTCAATTCTTTAATGGAGCTGTTTTCTTTAGAGAAGGTTATTTTTTCTATACAGTTGTTGGATAAATCCAATACTGCAATATTAACCTCAGAGAAATCGTAATTATCGTAAGCTGATAATTCTAATAAATTATTACTCAAATCGACTTTCGACAACTTTTTCATCTTCGAAAATTCATTTAATGGAAAATCGCTTATTAGGTTGTCTTGTACATATAATTCTTCAAGATTAGTGAGAAAACTAATATTCGTAAGAGAAGTTAAACGTTGGTTTGAAGCGTCAAGTACTTTTATTTTTTCAACATCACTTTTATAAATTTCACCGCTAGGTTTTTTTATAGCTTTTCTGATAACCTTTTCAAGATACGGCTCAAAAGAAACTGGATAGTTCTCCGGGACTGTAAAAGTTTTTATATCTGAATGTGCAATTATCTCTCCGTCGCTGTTATATGCAAGAACATAAACGTACCATTTGCTATTATCTACAAAATCATATAATGAAATTCTAAAGGATGTATTTTCAATGTTTTTTTCAAAATCGGGATTTTCAAAATTTTTGTCTTTGCTGAAAAGAATTCCATAATTTTTAGCACCGTAAAAAGGTTCAAAGGTGAGCTCGAGTTGTGCATCAGAAATTTGTGGTCCCTTTTTTATATTTAGCTTAGGCAAGTCATAGCCAGTTGAAGCAAAAGCAGTAACTGCCGATGCAAAGTAAAAATGAGAAATAAACAAGGCTGTCATTATAAAACAAAGAAGTCTTTTAAAACTGCTCATTAAAAAATCCCCCTAACTGTTTTTTTATTTTCTGTTTAAATTATACTAATAATAAATTATAATTAATTGTCTATCAAGAGCCATAAAAAATAATTAGGAATATTTATTTTGCAATTACAAAAAATAGAAGTAAATTAGTTAATAGATTTAAATATTATTTTTAATTAAAAAAATCCACTATATATCATATACTTTCTTGAAATATAGTGGATTTTTTATTGAATTAAATTGCCAAAAGTTATATACAGCTAAAGTTTAATTTCGCAGTTCATGTGTTGAAGGTTTTAAGAACCGGTATTGCTATGAGCAATTAGTTCCAGGCATTTTGCAATAATAGTACAAACTTCTGCTCTTGTTACTTCCTTGTCAGGCTTGAAGGTATTATCGGCATATCCCTTAACAATGTTTGAACTAAAGGCTTTGCATACACTACTTTTAGCCCAATTCGGAATGGTATTGCTGTCTGCAAAGGGAAGCTCAATTTCTATACCTTCAATGTTAAAGGCGTTTACTGCCATTACAACCATTTCTTTTCGGGTAAGAACCCTATTAGGCTTAAACTCTCCGTCGTCATATCCCTTGATGATTCCCTTATCCACTATAGCTTGTATAAATCCTTCTGCCCATTTCGGAATATCCTTAGAGTCCTTAAAGGTTAAGTTGGATTCGGCAGGGTCTAATCCTATTGCTTTAGCTAAAACAACAGATACTTCAGCCCTTGTCATGTTTGAATCCGGCTTGAATGTACCGTCGGGATAACCGCTAATTATACCCTTGCTAGCCAGCATTTCTATGGTTTCTTTTGCCCAGTGATTTTCCACATCGGTAAATTTAATGCTAATTGGTGTAGGTGTAGGAGTTACTTCGGGCGTATTAGTAGGAGTAGGTGTAGAAGTTGGTGTATTGGTATTTACCGGATTGCTTGTGATTGTCGGTGTTGGTTTTGGGGAATTAGGCACGTCACCGGAGGACGGCCCACCTGCAGAGCCTCCACCGGAACCGCCACCGCTGGAACCTCCACCACCGCCGGAACTTCCACCACTAGAACCGCCACCACCGGAACTACCGCCTCCGCCGGAACCGCCGCCAGGTTTGCTGCCTGAATTACCACTGCTTGGTTTGCTTGTAGGACTGGGAGTTGGCTGAGGTTCTTCATCTTCGTTGTCGGATGGAAGTACAGTAACTGTACATTTAGCAGAATACTTTCCGTCTAAAGTAGTAGCGGTTATTTCTGCTGTTCCTGCAGATATGCCTTTAACAAAGCCTGTGGAATCAACAGTAGCAACCTTCTCATTGCTGGACGACCATATTACTCTTTTATTTACAGCATTTGTAGGTGAAACTATCGGTATTAACTGTGCGTCAATATCCAAAAGCATTACTTCTTCAGGACAAAATAGATTTTCTTCATTAAGTGTCATCAATCCTGCAGCAACAATAATTATTGCAGGAATATTTTCAGGTTTCGGCTCAAGGTCTTTTATGTAAGAGCTGAAAGGTGATTGCAGATTGTAGTTCAATAAGCTTAGAATATTAGAAGCATAATATCTTCTGGTAACATATTCAGTAGGATTAAAATTAGCAGGGTCAATTGGGTAAAGAGCATTGTTTTTTAATGCAATTACAATGTCATTATAATACGGGTCATCTTTAGAAACCAAAGGAAGATCAGGAACGGAATTTGAATTATCCCTCAAGTCAAAGGTTTTTACAAGGAAACTTGCAAATTCGGCATAAGTGAGTTTTTTAGGTTTATTTCCTTTGGTTATAGTTATGGAATCCCTGTTTAATTTTATGCCTTTGGTTTCAGTAGCATTTAAATTAAAATCTTTATATCGTAATTGATCGTAAAATGTCGAAACGGGGCTAAAATCATAAATATTATTAAATGCAAGGTATAAAGTTGTTAATTTATTCAATTTGCTCAAACTTTCGATTTTCGAGATTTTATTGTTGGCTAAATTTAGTGATGTTAAGTTATACAAATCTTTTAGCGGAGTCAAATTTTTTATTGAATTTCCGGAAGCATACAGATATTCTAAGCTCGTAAGATTACTTAAAAAATTGATATCTTCTATTGAGTTATCGGAAATATTTAATCTAGATAAGTCAATTAATTCTTCAATAACGCTATAATCCTTTATATTTTTATTATTGGCGATGGCTAGCATTGTCAGATTTTTTAAATATTTTAAAAAGCTAATATCACTAATATTGTTATTATTTAAATTTAAATCATATAATAGTTTTAGATTTCTTAAGACATTGAAATTTGAAGCAGAAATAGAATTTAAACCAAGGGAACGCAAATTTGCCAAGTTCCTTAGTACATCAACTGAAGTAATCGGATTTAAGGCTAATGTGAGATCCTCAAGATATACCGAGTTTTTTAATGCACTGATGTCTGTAATTTTATTGTTGTATAAAGTCAGCATGATAAGATTATCATGATTTGAAAGAGCCGATATATCTGTCAGCTGATTATTCTGAATAAATAATATACATAAATTTTTGAGATTTTCCAAAGGAGTTATATCGGATATATTGTTATTGTCAAGATATAGATCGTTTAGTTTCGTCAATTTGCTTAATACGGTGATATCCGAAATATCACACCTTGATAGATTTAAACTATTTAAGTTTTCAAGTTTTTCAAGGGGTGTTAGATCTTCTATTTTGTTGCCGTCAAGAGATAAGTCCTTTAAAGTTTTTAAACTTTCAAGAGTTTTTATATCTGTTACTGAATTATTAGACATGTATAGAAATCTTAGATTCGAAAAATATTGAATACCTTCAAGATTTTTAATGTTTTTGTTTGAAATATCCAAAAGATAAACATTTGCCAGATCGCTTGGATATATTGGTCCACTGGAACGGCGAATTGAACTTCTGATTGCATTTTCCAGATTTTTGTCCGGGAAATTTATAGGGGTTACCGAAGGTGTAGGTTCAGCTGTGCTTACAGGAGTAGATGATGACAAAGTAAAATCCTTATTTAACAGATCATCATAGTATTCACTTGTAGGACTGAAGTCTTTTATAGGATTATTACCTAAGTAAAGCGATTCAAGGTTTGTCAATTTATCAAAAGTGCTAATATCGGATATACGATTTGATGATAAGTTCAATTCTTTAATGGAGCTGTTTTCTTTAGAAAAGGTTATTTCTTGTATACAGTTGTTGGATAAATTCAATACTTCAATATTAACATCAGTAAAATCGTATTTGTTGTTAGACGATAATCCTAATAAATTATTGCTCAAATCAACTTTCCGCAATTTCTTCATCTTCGAAAACTCATCTAATGGAATGTCGCGTATTTGGTTGTCTTGTAGATATAATTTTTCCAGATTAGTGAGCAAACCAATTTTTGACAGAGAAGATAAACGTTGATTAGAAGCATCAAGTACTTCTATCTTTTCAACATCACTTTTATAAATTTCCCCGCTAGGTTTTTTTATAGCTTTTCTGATAACCTTTTCAAGATACGAATCAAAAGAAACTGGATAGTCCTCCGGGACTGTAAAAGTTTTTATATCTGAATGTGCAATTATCTCTCTGTCGCTGTTATATGCAAGGACATAAACGTACCATTTGCTATTATCTACAAAATCATATAATGAAATTCTAAAGGATGTATTTTCAATGGTTTTTTCAAAATCGGGATTTTCAAAATTTTTGTCTTTGCTGAAAAGAATTTCATAATTTTTAGCACCGTAAATAGGGGCAAAGGTGAGCTCGAGTTGTGCATCAGAAATTTGTGGCCCCTTTTTTATATTGAGCTTAGGCAAGTCATCGCCAGTTGAAGCAAAAGCAGTAACTGCCGATGCAAAGTAAAAATGAGAAATAAACAAGGCTGTCATTATAAAACAAAGAAGTCTTTTAAAACTACTCATTAAAAAATCCCCCTAACTGTTTTTTTATTTTCTGTTTAAATTATACTAATAATAAATTATAATTAATTGTCTATCAAGAGCCATAAAAAATAATTAGGAATATTTATTTTGCAATTACAAAAAATAGAAGTAAATTAGTTAATAGATTTAAATATTATTTTTAATTAAAAAAATCCACTATATATCATATACTTTCTTGAAATATAGTGGATTTTTTATTGAATTAAATTGCCAAAAGTTATATACAGCTAAAGTTTAATTTCGCAGTTCATGTGTTGAAGGTTTTAAGAACCGGTATTGCTATGAGCAATTAGTTCCAGGCATTTTGCAATAATAGTACAAACTTCTGCTCTTGTTACTTCCTTGTCAGGCTTGAAGGTATTATCGGCATATCCCTTAACAATGTTTGAACTAAAGGCTTTGCTGACACTGGTTTTAGCCCAGTTTGGAATAGCATCGCTGTCTGCAAAGGGAAGCTCAATTTCTATACCTTCAATGTTAAAGGCGTTTACTGCCATTACAACCATTTCTTTTCGGGTAAGAACCCTATTAGGCTTAAACTCTCCGTCGTCATATCCCTTGATGATTCCCTTATCCACTATAGCTTGTATAAATCCTTCTGCCCATTTCGGAATATCCTTAGAGTCCTTAAAGGTTAAGTTGGATTCGGCAGGGTCTAATCCTATTGCTTTAGCTAAAACAACAGATACTTCAGCCCTTGTCATGTTTGAATCCGGCTTGAATGTACCGTCGGGATAACCGCTAATTATACCCTTGCTAGCCAGCATTTCTATGGTTTCTTTTGCCCAGTGATTTTCCACATCGGTAAATTTAATGCTAATTGGTGTAGGTGTAGGAGTTACTTCGGGCGTATTAGTAGGAGTAGGTGTAGAAGTTGGTGTATTGGTATTTACCGGATTGCTTGTGATTGTCGGTGTTGGTTTTGGGGAATTAGGCACGTCACCGGAGGACGGCCCACCTGCAGAGCCTCCACCGGAACCGCCACCGCTGGAACCTCCACCACCACCGGAACTTCCACCACTAGAACCGCCACCACCGGAACTACCGCCTCCGCCGGAACCGCCGCCAGGTTTGCCGCCTGAATTACCACTGCCTGGGTTGCTTGTAGGACTAGGAGTTGGCTGTGGTTCTTCATCTTCGTTGTCGGATGGAAGTACAGTAACTGTACATTTAGCAGAATACTTTCCGTCTAAAGTAGTAGCGGTTATTTCCGCAGTTCCTGTGGATATGCCTTTAACAAAGCCTGTGGAATCAACAGTAGCAACCTTCTCATTGCTGGACGACCATATTACTCTTTTATTTACAGCATTTGTAGGTGAAACTATCGGTATTAACTGTGCGTCAATATCCAAAAGCATTACTTCTTCGGGACAAAATAGATTATCTTCATTAAGTGTCATCAAACCTGCAGCAACAACAATTATTGCAGGAATATTTTCAGCTTTCGGCTCAAGGTCTTTTATGTAAGAGCTGAAAGGTGATTGCAGATTGTAGTTCAATAAGCTTAGAATATTAGAAGCATAATATCTTCTGGTAACATATTCAGTAGGATTAAAATTAGCAGGGTCAATTGGGTAAAGAGCATTGTTTTTTAATGCAATTACAATGTCATTATAATACGGGTCATCTTTAGAAACCAAAGGAAGATCAGGAACTGGATTTGGATTATCCTTTAAGTCAAAAGTTTTTACAAGAAAACTTGCAAATTCGGCATAAGTGAGTTTTTTAGGTTTATTTCCTTTGGTTATAGTTATGGATTCTCTATTTAATTTAATACCAGTGGTTTCAGTAGCATTTAAATTAAAATCTTTATTTCGTAATTTATCGTAAAATGTCGAAACGGGGCTAAAAGCATAAATATTATTAAATGCAAGGTATAAAGTTGTTAATTTATTCAATTTGCTCAAACTTTCGATTTTCGAGATTTTATTGTTGGCTAAATCTAGTAATGTTAAGTTATACAAATCTTTTAGCGGAGTCAAATCTTTTATTGAATTTCCGGACGCATACAAATATTTTAAGCTCGTAAGATTACTTAAAAAATTGATATTTTCTATTGAGTTATCGGAAATATTTAAGTTTGATAAGTCAATTAATTCTTCAACAGCGCTATAATCCTTTATATTTTTATTATTGCTTATATCTAGTATTGTCAGTTTTTTTAAATCTTTTAAAAAGCTAATATCGCTAATATTGTTATTATATAAATCTAACATATATAATTTCTTAAGATTTTTTAAAATATCAAAATTTGAAACAGAAATGGAACTTAAACTAAGAAAACCTAAATTAACTAAATTCCCTAATGCGTCAATTGATGAAATCGGATTTAAGGTTAATATGAGATCCTGAAGATATACCGAGTTTTTTAAGGCACTGATGTCTTTAATTTTATTGTTGTATAGAGTCAGCATGACGAGATTATCGTGTTTTGAAAGAGCTGATATATCTGTCAGCTGATTATTCTGAATCCATAATACACATAAATTTTTAAGATTTTTCAAAGGGGTTATATCCGATATATTGTTATTATCAAGATATAGATCGTTTAATTTCGTCAATTTGCTTAATACGGTGATATCCGAAATATCACAATTTGATAAATCTAAAATATTTAAGTTTTCAAGTTTTTCAAGCGGTGTTAGATCTTCTATTTTGTTGCCGTTAAGATATAAATCCTTTAAATATTTTAAACTTTCAAGAGGTTTAATGTCTGTTATTGAATTGTCAGACATGTATAGAGATCTTAGATTCGAAAAATATTGAATACCTTCAAGATTTTTAATGTTTTTATCTGAAATATCTAAAAGATAAACATCTGCTAGATCGCTTGGATATATTGATCCACTGGAACGGCGAATTGAACTTCTGATTGCTTTTTCCAGATTTTTGTCCGGGAAAGTAATAGGGGATTCAGAAGATGTAGGTTCAGTTGTGCCTTCTCCTTCCGGAGCAGATGATGACAGAACAAAATCCTTATTTACCAGATCGTCATAGTATTCACTGATAGGACTGAAGTCTTCTATAGGATTATTTTTTAGATAAAGCGATTTAAGGTTTGTCAATTTATTAAAACTGCTAATGTCTGATATACGATTTGATGATAAATTCAATTCTTTAATTGAACTGTTTTCCTGATGGAAATTTATGCTCTTTATACAATTGTTGGATAAATTCAATACTGCGATATTAACCTTAGAAAAATCAAAATAACCGTAAGATGATACTCCCAATAAATTATTACTTAAATCGACTTTTGCCAATTTTTCCATTTTAGCAAACTCATCAAATGGGAAATTTCGTATCAGATTATCTTGTACATATAATTCTTCCAGATTGGTAAGGAAGCTAATGTTTGCTAACGAAGTTAAACGTTGATTTGAAGCATCAAGTACTTTTATTTTTTCGACATCGCTTTTATAAATTTCACCATTAGGTTTATTTATAGCTTTTCTAATAACCTTTGCAAGGAATGGCTCAAAAGGTATTGGATAGTCTTCTGGTACAAGGAAAGTTTTCACATCCGAATGGGCAATTATTTCTCCATCGCTGTTATATGCAAGTACATAGACGTACCATTTGCTGTTATGTACAAAATTATATAATGAAAAATTACAGGATGTATGGTCACTAGTTTGTTTATAATCAGGATTTTCAAAATTTCCGTCTTTGCTGAAAAGAATATCATAATTTTTAGCACCGTAAAAAGGGGCAAAGGTGAGTTCTATTCGTGTACTAGAAACCTGCGGTCCCTTTTTTATATTGAGCTTAGGCAAGTTGCTGGTATCGGAAACACTAAAATTATGATATGTAGCCGTGGATAGGAGAGTATTTTCAGATTGAGTTGAAAAATCAAATATATCAGATTGCAATTGTAATTTTATTTCTGTTTCATCAATACTAAAAGGCTCCAAGATATTATCAGATATTGTGGCGTGAGCTGCAGCTACTGATGTAACATAAAAATGAAAGGTAAAGAAAACAGTTACAACGAGACAAAGAAGTCTTTTAAAATTACCCATTAAAAAATCCCCCTAACTATTTTTAATTTTCTATATTAAGTTACAATGATAATAATAGTATATTCTAAAACATCCAGCAAGCACCAGAACAAAAAACATTAGTTGATCGGTAAGTCCTGCAAAGCAAAAGATGTTATGAAATTATATGGATTAACTGCTGAGAATATCGTTGCTAAGGCAAAAAAAATATAGCAATGAAAAAAGCATAATAATGCTTTGAAAGTTAAAATTAGCAAAAAAATAAAACCACTACATTTCATTTGATTTATGAGATGTAGTGGTTTTTGTTATATTCTAATTATGCCTTGAAGTTTTAGGAATGAATATGGTTACTTGGCAACTAACTCAAGGCACTTGGCAATAATCGTGCAAACTTCTGCTCTTGTTACTTCATTGTCAGGTTTAAAGGTGTTATCGGCATATCCCTTAACAATGTTTGAGCTAAATGCTTTGCATACACTACTTTTAGCCCAGTTTGGAATAGTATTGCTGTCCGCAAAGGGAAGCTCAATTTCTACACCTTCAATATTAAAGGCGTTTACTGCCATTACAACCATTTCTTTACGGGTAAGAACCCTGTTGGGCTTAAATTCACCATCATCATAACCCTTAATGATTCCCTTATCCACTATAGCCTGTATAAATCCTTCTGCCCATTGAGGAATATTATTTGAATCCTTAAAGGTTAAGTTGGATTTTGTTGAATCTAATCCTATTGCTTTAGCTAAAACAACAGATACTTCAGCTCTTGTCATGTTTGAGTCAGGTTTGAAAGTACCATCGGGATAACCGCTAATTATACCCTTGCTAGCCAGCATTTCTATGGTTTCTTTTGCCCAGTGATTTTCCACATCGGTAAATTTAATGCTAATTGATGTAGGTGTAGGAGTTGCTACGGGCGTACTAGTAGTAGGTGTAGAAGTTGGCGTATTGGTATTTACCGGATTGCTTGTGATTGTCGGTGTTGGTTTTGGGGAATTAGGCACGTCACCGGAGGACGGCCCACCTGCAGAGCCTCCACCGGAACCGCCACCGCTGGAACCTCCACCACCGCCGGAACTTCCACCACCGCCGGAACCGCCGCCAGGTTTGCCGCCTGAATTACCGCTGCCTGGGTTGCTTGTAGGACTAGGAGTTGGCTGAGGTTCAGGAGATGGTTGTGGTTCTTCATCTTCATCATCGGAAGGAAGTACGGTAACCACACATTTAACAGAATACTTTCCGTCTATAGTTGTAGCGGTTATTTCTGCTGTTCCTTCGGATATGCCTTTAACAAATCCTGTGGAATCAACAGTAGCAACTTTTTCATTGCTGGACGACCATATTACTCTTTTATTGACAGCATTTGTAGGTGAAACTATCGGTATTAACTGTGCGTCAATATCCAAAAGCATTATTTCTTCGGGACAAAAGAGATTTTTTTCATTAAGTGTCATCAAACCTGCGGCAACAGCAGCAATAGCAGAAAAATTTTCAGTTGATATATTAGTAATGTCTTCTATATAAGTAGTGAAAGGGAACTGCATGTCATACTTTAGTGCTTTTATAACATTATATGCGTAATCTCTTCTGGTCACATATTCATAAGGCTTAAAATCAGAGGGTAGAATAGGGTAAAAAAACCTATTTTTATACGCAATTACAATGTCTTTGTAATATGGGTCATCTTCAGAAACAAGATTAAGAGAAGGCTTCGCGCTCGAATTGTCTTTCAAGTCAAAGGTTTTTACAAGAAAACTTGCAAATTCAGCATAAGTAAGTTTTTTAGGTTTATTTCCTTTAGTTATAACTATAGATTCTCTGTTTATTTTTATGCCAGTGGTTTCCGAGCCATTTAAATCGAAATCGGCTTTTTGTAATTGATTATATAATGACGATACAGGGTTAAAGTCATAAATATTATTGAAAACAAGATATAAAGTTGTTAATTTATTTAGTTCCCTCAAACTTTCGATATCTGAGATTTTATTGTTGGCTAAATCGATTAATGTTAAATTATACAAACCTTTTAAAGAAGATATATCTTTTATTGAATTTCCACTTGCGTACAAAGTAGTTAAACCTGTAAGGTTACTTAAAAAATCGATATTTTCTATTGAGTTATTAGAAATACCCAGAAATGACAAGTCAGCTAATTCATTGATAGGGCTATAATCTTTTATGTTTTTGTTTTGGCTAATATTTAGCCATGACAGTCTTTTTAAATTTCTTAAGAAGCTAATGTCCTTAATATCATTATTTATTAAAAATAAATCATTTAATTTTTTTAGATTTTCTAAACTGTTAAAATTTGAAGTAGATATTGAACTTAAACCGAGATATTGCAAGTTAACTAAGTTTCCTAGAACGTCGATTGAAGTAATTGGATTAGAACTTAAAGAAAGGTTATTTAAATATATTGAATTTTTCAAAGCATCAATGTTTGTAATTTTATTCTTATCTAGCTTCAACATGATAAAATTGTCATGCTTTGAAAGAGCTGATATATCTGTCAGGTTATTATTATTAAGCCATAGTAAGCATAAATTTTTTAGATTTTTTAAAGGAGTAATATCGGATATGTTGTTATAGTCAGCATATAGATAGTTTAATTTAGATAATTTACCTAATGGAGTAATGTCGGAAATCTCACAATTAGATAAGAATAAGCTGTTTAAGTTTTCGAGTTTTCCGAGGGATGTAAGATCTTCTATTTTGTTACCGTCTAGATATAAATCCTTTAAATTTTTTAAACTCTCCAAGGGTGTTAAGTCAGTTACTAAATTATTAGACATTGATAGAACTCTTAGTTCTGAAAGGTTTTGAATGCCTTCAAGACTTTCAATGTTTTTATATGAGATAGACAAATAATGAATATTTGCTAAGTCACTTGGATATATTGGTCCGCTAGAACGACGAATTAAATTTCTGATTGTGTTTTCTAAATTTTTATCTTGGAACGAAACGGGTGTTTCTGAAGGTGTTGGAGAAGGCTCTGTTGCACCTTCGTTTTCTGGAGTAGATGAAGGCATAGTAAAATCCTTATTTTCCAGCTTGTCGTAGTATTCACTGATAGGACCGAAGTCTTCTATAGGATTATTTTTTAGGTAAAGAGATTTAAGGTTAGTTATTTTATTAAAACTGCTAATGTCAGATATACGATTTGAGGATAAATTCAATTCTTTAATTGAACTGTTTTCCTGATAAAAACTTATGCTTTTTATACAGTTATTAGATAAATTCAATTCTGCAATATTAACTTTTGAAAGATCTAAAGAACTGGAAGAATATACTCCTAATAAATTATTGCTAAAATCAACTTTTGATAATTTTTTCATTTTAGCAAATTCATCGAAGGGGAAATCCCGTATAAGGTTATCTTGTACATAAAGTTCTTCTAGATTGGTAAGAAGGCTGATATTTGCTAGTGAAATTAAACCTTGATTTGAAGCATCCAGTACTTTTATCTTTTCAACATCACTTTTATAAATTTCACCGGTAGGTTTATTCATAGCTTTTCTAACAACTTTTTCAAGAAATGGCTCAAAAGAAATTGGATAGTCCTCCGGTATTGTGAAAGCCTTTACGTCGGAATGGGCAATTATCTTTCCGTCGCTGTTATATGCAAGAACATAGACGTACCATTTATTAGACTGTAAAAAGTTTTGCAATGAATAGCTAAATGATGAATAGTCATTAATTGCCCTATAATCAGAATTTTCAAAATTTCCATCTTTGCTGAAAAGTATCTCATAATTTTGGACACCGGGGAAAGGTTCAAAAGTAAGTTCTACTTTTCCAGAAATGATTTCCGGTCCCCTTTTTATATTGAATTTAGGTAAGTTATTGATTTCGGAAACACTAAAATTATAATATGTGGCCGTGGATAGGAGAGTATTTTCAGATTGCTCAGAAAAATCAAATATTTTAGAATGCAATTTTAATTTTGCCTCGGCTTCATCAATACTAAAAGGCTGCAAGATATCATCAGATATTGTGGCGTGAGCTGCAGCTACTGATGTAACATAAAAATGAAAGGTAAAGAAAACAGTTACAACGAGACAAAGAAGTCTTTTAAAATTACCCATTAAAAAATCCCCCTAACTATTTTTAATTTTCTATATTAAGTTACAATGATAATAATAGTATATTCTAAAACATCCAGCAAGCACCAGAGCGAAAAAGATTAAAAATTTTTGAAAAAAAGTGAATTGGGAAATAATTTTTCCAGTAAATATTTGAGTTGTTTTAAACATATTATTGAAACCTTAAAAAAAATAATATATAATATAATAAAATTTAGGAAATATTATGCTATTTAAATTGAATATGACATATATAACTGAACGACGAAGAAAGATAGACTTTATAGACTTTAGAGATAGAAATAGAGAGAGTTCATGGTGAATGTGGAAAAAATGATTTAATGTTATATGAGGGGTAATTAAAATGAAAATAAAACTAGCAATTCTTGATGAGAATCCTATTTTTTTAGAACGAATTTCAACAGCGTTGGGTAATAGATATGCAGATAAATTGGAGATATATTCGTTTACAGATTTAGATGTGGCTCTTGGAAAGCTTGAAGAATGCAAAATAAATGTGTTTATCTGTAGTGATTCTTTTGAAATCAATGTTAATAGACTTCCTAAAAGGTGTGGTTTTGCATATTTTGTAGAGTCTCCTGGCATTGAGTCAGTTCGAGGGCAAAGTGCCATCTGCAAATTCCAAAAAGGCGAGTTAATTTATAAGGAAGTACTTAGTATCTATGCCGAGAAGGTTTCCAATTTTGCAGAGTTTAAACTCGACAGTAATTCCGGAACAGCTGTTATAACTTTTACGTCTGCCAGCGGTGGTGTAGGGTGTTCGACTATAGCAGCGGCTTGTGCTATTGCATTTGCTAAGCAGGGATTCAAGACTTTATACCTCAATATGGAGCAGTGTGGAGATTCTAACTGCGTTTTTAGTGCTCCTGGACAATTTGATTTTAGTGACGTTATATATGCTCTAAAGAGTAAAAAATCAAATTTGAATTTAAAGCTGGAGAGCACCGTAAAGCAGGATCCGTCAGGTGTATTTTTTTATGATCCATGCAAAGTAGCTTTGGATATGGCGGAAATTAACAGTGATGAGATAAGAAGTTTACTCAATAATCTTACTTTATCAGATACTTATCAGTATATAATTATTGATACTAATTTTAGAATTGATAAGTCTTTTGTTGAATATCTAAAGCTAAGTACAAAGGTTATATTTGTATGCGACGGTCTAGAGGTATCGAATATTAAGCTGCGCAGAGCGTATGATGCACTTGCAATTTATGAAAAACAACTGGAGATTCCATTATTATCGAAATTATCACTTATATATAACAAATTTAGTAACAAAATGAGTTGCTCAAGTAACATTGAAAATTTGAATGTAATAGGTGGAGTACAGAGGTTTGAAAACGCTTCTTATAAGCAAATTGTAGATAAATTGTCTACTTTGGATTTAGTAAAAAGAATAGTGGGCTAATAAGAAGTATTTTAATAGGGGAGTAGAAAGAATGGATCTAGATAAATACAAAGACTTATTGAACGATATCAAGAAATATGTTACCCAAAATCTTCCGTTGAGCGAACTTGAAAATGACGAGTTACAGGCGGAAATTGAGAAGATAGTCCAGGACAAAACGTCTGAGCAATATCTCACCATTGAAACGAAAATAAAAATAGCACAAGAGATATTTAGCTCTATTAGAGGATTTGGACCATTAGATGCAATATTGGCGGATGATTCAATTACCGAAATAATGATAAATGGTCCGGATAAAATATTTATTGAAAAAAGCGGAAAGCTTTCGAGACTGGACATGAAGTTTGAGAGTCAAAGAAAGCTGGAGGATATCATTCAGCGAATAGTTGGCTTAGCAGGGCGTGAAGTAAATCAGGCAAATCCAATTGTTGATACAAGACTTCCTGATGGTTCGCGTGTCAATGTTGTATTGCCACCAATTGCTTTGTGCGGGCCGACAATGACCATCAGAAAATTTTCAAAATCGCCTATGACCATAGAGAAACTTATAGAATATGGTTCGATAACGGAAGAAATTGCTGAGAAGTTAGAGCTTTTGGTGAGAGCAAAATACAACATATTCATATGTGGGGGAACTGGATCGGGAAAAACTACATTTCTTAATGCACTTTCCAATTTTATTCCAAAAGATGAAAGAATAATCACAATAGAAGATGCAGCTGAATTGCAGATTGTCGGAGTTGACAATTTGGTCAGTTTGGAGACGAGGAAGGCAAATTCAACCGGTTCCGGAGAAATAACTATGAGAGATCTAATAAAAGCATCTCTTCGTATGAGACCTGAGCGAATCGTTGTCGGTGAGGTTAGAGGCGGAGAGGCGCTTGACATGCTCCAAGCTATGAACACCGGGCATGACGGTTCACTTTCGACGGGTCACGCAAACTCCACCCAAGATATGCTGAGCAGACTAGAAACAATGGTGTTGCAAGGCGCGGAAGGATTACCTTTGGAAGCAATAAGGCAGCAGATAGCATCGGCTCTTGATATAATTATACATCTTTCGAGAATGAGAGATTACTCCAGAAAAACGGTTGAGATAACCGAAGTGCTAGGTTATGAAAATGGCATGATTAAATTAAATCCGCTTTATGTTTTTGAGGAAGATACTGAAAAGAGTACTGCTGAAAAAGTAGTGGGAAGTCTTGTAAGGAAAAATGAGCTTATAAAATATGATAAACTTAGAGCAGCTGGGATATTTAGAGAGATATGAGGTGATATGATGGGGATATTTAGAGGCAAAAAGAAGGTTGAAGAAAAGGAGCCTGAGTATTATTTATCTGCAACAAATATTCCTACAATTAATTACAAAGTATATTATATGAAGGCAGTTGAAAAAATTGGATATTTTCTTCTGGCATTTATTGCTGGAGCGGCTGTTGGATACCTATTCTATGGAGGCATAGGCAGGGATGAATTGGGACAACCCACTAATTTGACAAGGGTGCTAGATATAATTATACCGTCTGTAGTGGGTTTACTGGCTGGGAAGATATATTTACCGATACGCACACAACAAATAAAGGATAAGAGAATTAGAATTCTTAAAAACCAGTTTAGAGATATGCTGGAATCAGTAGCAACGTCATTGGGTGCAGGTAAGAACGTCCCTGATTCATTTATTGCTGCGTACAACGATATGCGTGTTCAATATTCTGATGATGCATACATAGTAAAGGAAATTGAAGTGATAAATTCAGGCATTCAGAATAATATAGGGATAGAAGAGCTTTTGGAGGATTTTGGGAGAAGAAGCGGAATAGAAGACATCATGAGTTTTGCAAATGTATTCAATATTTGCTACCGCAAAGGTGGAAACATAAAGGATATTATAAAGAATACTTATATTATACTTAGTGAAAAAATGGAAATTGCAGAAGATATAGAAACCATAGTAACGGCCAATAAAACGGAACAGACTATAATGATATTTTTGCCAATAGGCCTTGTTGCAGTAATTAAAATGATGAGTCCTGAATTTGCCGCAAACTTTTCGTCACTCGTTGGAATAATTTCAACATCAATAGCAATCGGGGCTTTTGTCATAGCCTATTTTATAGGTCGTGAAATATTGGATATAAAGATTTAGGGAGGATTCTAGGTAAATGTCAACCCTTAATATTGTAATAATGACAGTGGGAACTGTAGCTTTATTGTTGTGGCTAATATTTTTCATATTAGGAAACAAGTATGATGGAATGTTTGACAGTTTGAATGAGAAGGATTTTCCCTTAAAGGAAATATACGGAGTGGGGTATGCAGCCCTTGAAACGTTCAGATATTCATTTAATTCAAAGTCTGACCGTAAACTGAAGCACGAAATTGAGATTTTGTATGGGGACAAGTATGCAGAGTACTTTTTAAGAGTGATACATGCTCAGAAGGTCACTCTTTCTATGACACTTTTTGTAATATCTTTCGTGTTTTACGGGTTGACTAACGAAATTGGGGTACTTCTTGTAATGTTTATGTTTTCAGGACTAGCTTTCTATTACTATGGAACATTGACTCATAAGAAGATTTTAAAGCGTTCTGATGAAATGTTGAGAGATTTTACTGAAGTTGTCTCAAAGCTGGCATTACTTACAAATGCCGGAATGATATTAAGAGAAGCGTGGGAAACAGTAGCTAAGGGTGGAAATACTACTTTTTATCAAGAGATGCAGAGAAGTGTTGACCAGATGAAAAACGGAGTTACTGAAATAGATGCTTTGTATGAGTTTGGTGTAAGATGTATAATACCCGAGATAAAAAAGCTTACATCTACATTGATTCAAGGGTTGATAAAAGGAAACAGTGAGCTTGCGGCTATTTTGCAAGAGCAAAGTAAAGAAGTATGGGATGCCAAAAAACAAAGAGTGAAGAGACAGGGAGAAAAGGCAGCAAGCAAACTGCTTATACCAATGAGTATCATGTTTTTAGGTATACTGATTATGATTGTAGTTCCAATATTTGCTAATATAGGAGCCTAATTAAAAATTTTATTTGTGAAGGGGGGTGAAAATAATGACTCAGTTAAAGTTTTTTGCTACATATGCAAAAGTTAAATTAGCTAAGTGGTTATCCGACGAAAAAGGTGAAGTAAACATTATAGCAACCGTTGTTTTAATGGGAATTGCAGTTATTTTAGCAATAATTTTCAAGGATAAAGTTAAGGAATTACTTGATGTTTTATTTGCTAAATTAACTGAAAACGCAACTAATGCTATGGATAACAAATAGCGTAAACCAAACTGAATAAGGTAGAACATTGTTTGTTCTACCTTGTTTGGGTTGAAGATGTATTTTATGAGTAATTTGAGGTGTTTCAATGTCAATTTTCTTAAGATAAATTAGGATTTGAGGTATGGGCTATGAAAAATTTGAAAGCAGGAGTTAAAAGTTTTGCTAAGGAGGACAAAGGTGCTATTATTGTTGAAGCAAGTATTGTTTTTCCTGTAATGTTCTTTGTTTTATTCTTTCTAATACTCTTTGGCAACGTTATATACAAGCAGTGCCAGATAAATAGCATAGTGACTGAATATGCAATTTTGGGAGCGCAATATTGTGCTGATCCATTATTGGCGCAAATGGAAGCTAATGGCGGAGCTGTACCTACAAGTGTTGATGTAAAACCCTATAGGTACATATTTGGCAACATGGGTGATGTGGAAGACATGATAGAAGAGCGAGTAAAAAAGGCCTTAGCGGGAGAACTTACATTTTTTAGGGGAATGCAGCCTGTCCTTGATAAGAATGCCGGAAAAATTGCTTCATATAATAACTATGTTCTTTATTCGACTTTTTCCGTCGAAGTTCATTACCAGATTAAATTTCCTATTAGGTTTTTAGGAGAGGATACCCCGACTATTATAAAATCATGCTCTAGAGCAGAAATTCCGGTTGTAGATCCTGCTGAGCTCATAAGAAATACGGATATGGCTATAGATTTTTTGGAGGATACTATAGTCGGGCAAAAAATAGCAAGTGTTTTTAATAAGGTAAATACATTTATAAATAACTTTAGCAGTAGGTAAAGAAAATAATTCTTAATTAGGTAGGGGACTTAAAATGAATTTTTTTCAAAAAACAAAAGGTGCAATTTCAATTTTTCTAGTTATTATATTGGTACCGATGATTACATTGTCCGGATTGTTCGTAGATGCGGGCAGAGTAAAACTGTCTCGGGCGGTAATGAGTTCTGCAGGAGACCTTGTAATGAATACTGCCTTAACAAACTACGATACTGTTTTAAAGGACATGTACGGGCTTTTTGCAACAGCACAGGATAAAGAAGATCTGTTTGCAAAATTGGAAGATTATTACCGTACAAGTATTATATCAGCAGGAGTAAATGGAGAAGAAGCTGATGCTTATGTTGCATATCTGATGAAAACACTGGGGATGGTTTCGGAAGAGGAAACATCAGACCTTTTAAATATGCAGCTTATTGATTTTGCTATAAATGAAGTTGAAAACGCAAACATGGCGAATGCCACTATTGTAAAAAGCGGTATTGTGAACTTTATGAAGTATCGCGGACCTATAAATATCGGGCTGAGCTTTTTTAACGCTTTGCAGACTTTTACATCTCTCAGCAAGTCTACAGAGCTGGTAGAAAAAAGGAAAGAATATTACGAAGAGCAAGAATCCGTAATGAAGAATTGCAAAGAAGCCTGGAAATATATAAATAATTACAACAAAAATGACATGCTCAAGACCGAAACGTATTTTGATGATTTTAAAAATGAATCCAGAAGGTTCAAAGAAAAATATACTGATATAGGAAAGAAAATAATAAAAGATTTGTATGATACACAGAGATATGCAAATAATCCGTTAAAACCTCTAAGAGATTATGATTTTGATTATGAATCTAATGCTCAAATGATAGAAAGAAAGATAAGGGCATTTAATGATGCTGTTACAAGACTTGAGGAAAAAGAAAGAGAAGTAAACGAATATGTTTATCCCGATGGTGCTTATGATTTGCAATATCTGGTACAGGGTAACAGAAGAAAAATTTTTGAAAACTATGCTAATGCAATGGAAAATTTAAACAAATGTTATCAGGATCTGATTTGTGCAATAGAGAATGAAATGGAAGAAATAATTAAAATAGATGAAGTAACGGGTTTGCCTATAGTAAGAAAGGAAAAGGTAAGTCCTACACGTTCAACAACAGAATATGATAATATTTTTGAAAGTAAAAAACGTATATATGATGAGAAGCTATCAAAGCTTTCACGAATTGCTGAAAGTATTGGTACTAAAGTAGACCCTACCGAAACCAATAATAAAATTGTTGAATTATATAACAAGTTTACAAAGTTTAAAAATGATTTGGAAGATGCAAAGAGAAATTTGGATAAAGCTCTAGAATATCTGAACAAAGTCTATAATGCTGTGAAGCCGGAAGGAACTCTGGAAAAAATAAAAAGTGAATGGGAAGCAACAACAAGAGCCGAGGAATTGGCAAACAGCCCCTTGGCAAAACAGGATGCTGCAGAAATAAAAAACCTTTCATCCTTTTTAAAGGCAAACGAAGTTGAAGCTCTCATAAATAGGTTGAGAAATATATCGACAAATTTGGGTAATATGCTGAGTGAGTTAGAAAAATTTGCATTTTTTGATACGAAGCTTTCAGAAATAAAAGACTATGAATCAATGAAGAATGTAATTGAAGGAGAAATAGGGAGTACAGAGTTAAAATCTGTACCAATAAAAGAAATTGAGCTAAACAATAAAATTAACATTTGGCTCCTGGATTGCTTTACAGAAGGTGAAGTAAATGCAGACTGGATAAATCGTACCGGAACACAAATAAATTTGTCAACGCAAGACAAATTGAATTTTTACGTATTTTTATATACAAATTTTAATAAAGTAGAAGAAAATAGTTCTAAGGAAAGTGAAGGAAGAAATTTACATAAAGAGGCAAGAGATAAACTTGAGGATAAAGCAGAAGATATAGCAGAAGAGGCTGAGGCTGAAGATGAAGAGGCAAAAGCATCAAGAGAAATAAAAGATAAGCCGGAATTGCCTTCTAAGCTTAATGTGGGTGGAGGACAGGAGACACAAAGCAGAAAAGTTACAACTAATAAAGATAGTGCTGTTTCTGACACTAAGAAGTCTCTTAGCGGAATGTTTTCAAACCTGGGCAGGGCTTTAAAGAATGCGGGCATTACTCTTAGGGATGATATCTATATATCTGACTATATAATGAGTATGTTCAGCTATGACACAATTGAGAAAGAGCTCAAACATGATCATCCAGATGCGGATTTGAAGTCTATGCTAAAGACTTTGACGAAGAATCCGATAGATGAGGATCATAACTTTGCATACAGAAGAGAAATTGAATACATAATTTTTGGCGGTAAAAACAGTAGTAATGTTAAAAAAGCTTATGGCTCAATATTTGGAATTCGCCTGGCTTTTAACCTTATATATGCCTTTACCGATTCAGAAATAAGAGATGGTGCTATGGCAATAGCTGTGCCTATTTCGGCAGCAACCTTTGGAGTAGTACCGGCACCATTGATTCAGGTTGGCATAATTATAGGTATCTCAATAGCGGAGTCAGCACTGGATATAAAGGACTTGAAAAAAGGAGAGCCTGTACCGCTGTTTAAAAATAAACAGACATGGCGTGTAAGTTTAACTGGCGTAGTGAGGATATTAAAAAAAGAAGCTATGGATGTATTGCAAGATGCTGCAGATGTTGTAATTGATGAAGCTAGAAATCGGTTGAACGAGTTTCTTGACAAAACAGATCAAGAACTACAAGAGATGATTAATAGTGGAGCAAGAGAAGTAGATGAACTTTTAGATTCAGTTGAAGTATCTTTTAATTCGATGATTGAGCGCCACGCTAACATGGCTATTCAGAAGCTTACAACTTTAGTAAGCAATGCAATCGAAGAAGCTAAGATGGATGACAAGTTCAACAAAGTGAATTATATAAAGGAAGGACTTGATAAGTGGTTGGAGGAAGAGAGAGCAATTTCAGGTGAGGACAGCTTAAGCTACATAGCAAAGTATGAGGCTGTTAATATTATAAAGGAAAGAATAGATACTATATTGAGTCAATTTGAAAGTGCAATAAATTCTGTAACTGAATCTGCTGAAAGTGCAATTATTGATATTGGAGTAGCGCTTCAAGGCGAGATCGGTAGAATTAGATCTGTTATTAATCGGAAATTAGCAGATGGGACTGAAAAAATCAATGCCTATCGTGAAAATATGAAAGAACAAATAAGATCTTCCATTGATGATGGTGCAGAAGCACTGAAGAATACTATAAATGAAAAGTTGGATGGTGTGTTTGGAGGTACAACTGGTGAAGGTATTTCTCTCAACAAAGGAGATAGTACAGGAATGGCTTCGTTATTATCTTTCCAATATAGTGACTATCTCAGATTGTTTACACTCATTGGACTGTTGGCAAACCCTGATGCCATACTTTTGAGAACTGCAGATGTAATACAGTGCAATATGCAACTGATACAATCCGATGAAAGTTACAGGCTTAAGAATGCGGTAGCATATGTAGAAGTTAATGCTACGGTACAAGTAAAACCGTTGTTTTTGGCACTCCCGCTGTTTGCCGATGTAGAATCTAATCCGAAGGATGATTCTAATTGGTATACGATTAAATATAAAGGTATTAAAGGATATTAGGAGAGGAGAAATGACGATGAAAAAGATAGGTATCATTCTTGCAGCTAGCATTTTAGTTTTTGGTCTTACCGCGTGCGGAAAGGGAGGAGAGAAAACTTCTGAGCCAACTAATAATGTAAGTATTGGGGATACAAATGGACCTGTAAAAACTCAACAGAAACAAAGTAAAAGTGATACAAAAAAAGATGGCGGCTCTGTTGAACTTCCGATAACAACAAATTTTCCTATGTTCCGCTTATATATAGATGGACCAAATTACCATTATATAGAAAATGGGGCTACAAATTTATTTAATGTTGGTGGTATTCGTTTTATAGCACTAACATCAGCAGAGGGAATGAAAGCAGATAAGCCGAGTGAAATTTTAGATGTATATTTTAAAGATTTTAAAACCGGAGTGAGTGTAAATTGTAGAGGTTATAAACCCGAAAAGTTTAATATTAAGGAAAGCAAGGAGATTGAGATAAACGGAATTAACTTTTGGAGATTTGAAGGAGAACTTATAGCAAAGACACCTTCACTAGAAACAAGCTTCTACACTGTTGGTTATACCTTTATTTGGGACGGACATCCATTTCAGATTACAGGAGTAGTGGTAAGTGAAGGGCAGGAGAAGGAACATATAGATGAGATAACAAGATATGTTGATGAAATGGTTAAGACCATAAGAGATAAACGATAAGAAGATAGTTAAGAACAGCTAATAGAGATGTTGAGAACTACAGATGCAATACAGTGCAATATGTAACTGATACAGTCCGATGAAAGTTACCGGTTAAGAAAGCCGTAGTTTATGTAGAAGTTAATGCTACAGTACAAGTAAAACCGTTGTTTTTGGCACTCCAGCTGTTTGCCGATGTAGAATCCAATCCGAAGGATGATTCTAATTGGTATACTATCAAATATAAAGGTATTAAAGGTTATTAGGAGAGGAGAAATTGCAATGAAAAAGTTATGCGCTATTCTCGCAGTTGGTATTTTAGTTTTCGCTCTTACTGCGTGCGAAAAGGGAGGAGATAAAACTTCTGAACCAACGAATAATGTAAGTATCGGAGATACAAATGAACCTACGAAAACACAAGAAAAACAAAGTTCTGAACAGAGAAATAAAAGTGATAGTGCTGTTAAACTACCGCTTACAGCTAATTTCCCGATGTTCAGTGTATATATAGATGGACCGAATTATCAATTTATCCAAAATGGATCTACAAGTTTGTATAACGTTGGTGGTATTCGTTTTATAGCACTAACATCAGCAAAGGGTAAGAAAGCAGATAAACCGAGTGAAATAATAGATCTATATTTTGATAATTTTAAGAACGGAGTGAGTACAAATTGCGGCGGTTACAAACCGGAAAAGTTTAATATCAAGGAAAGCAAGGAGATTGAAATAAATGGAATAACCTTCTGGAGATTCCAAGGAGAGCTCCTGGCAAAGAATATCTTTGATAAAGAAACAAGCTTCTATACTGTCGGATATACCTTTATCAAGGATGGAAATCCGTTTCAGATTACAGGTGTAGTAGTAAGCGAAGGACAGGAGCAGGAATATATAGATGAGATAACAACATATGTCGATGAAATGGTTAAAACCATTAGAGATAAACGATAAGAAGATAGTTAAGAACAGCTAATAGAGATGTTGAGGACTGCAGACGCAATACAGTGCAATATGCAATTGGTAAACTCCGATGATAGTTACCGCCTTAAAGACGCCGTAGCGTATGTTGAAGTTAATGCAACAGTGCAGGTTAAGCCGTTATTTTTAGCACTCCCAATATTTGCCGATGTAGAATCCAATCCGAAGGATGACTCTAATTGGTATACTATCAAATATAAAGGTATTAAAGGTTATTAGGAGAGGAGAAATTGCAATGAAAAAGATAGGTGCTATTATTGTAGCAGGGATTTTAGTTTTTGGTCTTACTGCGTGTGAAAAGGGAGGAGAAAAAAATTCTGAACCAATAAATAATGTAAGTATCGGAGATACAAATGAACCTACGAAAACACATGAAAAACAAAGTTCTGAGAATACAAAAAAGAGTGAAAGTGCTGTCAAACTACCGATAACAGATAAATTTCCGATGTTCAGTGTATATATAGACGGACCTAATTACCAGGTTATAGAAAATGGAGCTACAACTGTGTTTAACGTTGGTGGTATTCGTTTTATAGCACTAACATCAGCAGAGGGGATGAAAGCTGATAAACCGAGTGAAATAATAGATCTATATTTTGAAGATTTTAAAACCGGAGTAAATACAAATTGCCGCGGATACAAACCGGAACAGTTTAATATAAAGGAAAGCAAGGAGATTGAAATAAATGGAATAACCTTCTGGAGATTCCAAGGAGAGCTCCTGGCAAAGAATATCTTTGATAAAGAAACAAGCTTCTATACTGTCGGATATACCTTTATCAAGGATGGAAATCCGTTTCAGATTACAGGTGTAGTAGTAAGCGAAGGACAGGAGCAGGAATATATAGATGAGATAACAACATATGTCGATGAAATGGTTAAAACCATTAGAGATAAACGATAAGAAAATAGTTAAAAACAGTAAAAAAGAAAAATACAATATATAATTAATTACAGCTTAAGCTCTTAATTCTTAACTGAAATTAAGAGCTTGCTGGTGTAATTAATTATATTTTAAATGGGGGTTGTGACAGTGAAATTTAAAGATAGTGAAGGATCAGTTACCATTGAGGCAACAATATCACTTACTGCATTTATATTTACAATAATAACGATTTTAACTACTGCCAATATATGTTTGGTACAGTCTAAAATAGCTACTGCACTTAATTTAACTGCAAAGGAGATTTCAGAGTACACATATTTTTATTCTATCACCGGTTTAAATGAAAGCAATGCCAATCTTTCAAGAAGTGCAGAAGGGACAAAAAATAATATAACTAAAACGGTTGAGAATGTAAATGCAGTATTTAACTCAATATCAAATATTAGTAACGGAGTCCAAAATGTAGATATAACTGATCCTGGTTCCATATCCGGTACTTGGAGCGAAATAGAGGGCAATATAGATACTATAACACAATCGGCTTCGGAAATTGAAGAGATGGTCAGTGATGTGTTAAGCGATCCAAAAAGTTTTCTTCTAGGAATGTCAAAGTTACTAGCCAGCGAAGGTTATGAGTTAGTAAAATCAAATCTTATAGCTGCACCGCTTTCAAAGGCATTGATTAAAAAACATTTAAAAAGTTTTAAAGGGGATGATGCTGAGAATTTTTTAAGAAGACTGCATGTTGTGCCGGCACCTAACGGTTCATATGTTGATGGACTTGATTTTAGAGATTCCAAATTGTTTCCATATGGCTCCAATGAAATAAGAATTGTGGTAAAGTATAAGGTTCGTGTTATTCCGCTTTTACCCATTAAAAAAGAATTTTATTTCACCCAAACAGCTGTAACCCACGGATGGTTCGGTGGAAATTTAACCTATAAGCCAGTGGAACAGGCAATGGAAGAGGCAGCAGAAGAAGCAGCAGAAGAGGCAGCAGAAGAAAAGGTGGAGAATCCGGAAAGTATATGGACTACAGCCCCCATCAACGAGCGAGCTTCTTTTATTAGACATATGGGAATAAGAGACTATAAAGATATGGGGTATTTGCAGACTAAAGGCTTGACAGATGTACCTTTATATAACCCCGAAACAAACAATTTTGTCATGATTTCCTCTATGAATCCACTTTATAGTACGGACAGTAAGCAAATAAAGGTTGAGGATCTTGATGAAGCTGTACTAAGAGAGAGTTTGAATAATCTGGTGGGAAAAATGTTGAGTACCACTTCAGGACTCAATCAGGTCAAAGTGGCTGGTCCTAACGGAGTAGAAACAAAGAATTGTGCCAATGCAACAAATACTATAGTTTTAGTGGTTCCGGAAGATCCAGGATTAAAGGAAAAAATAGAGAGTGTTATCAGCAACATGAACACAAGAGGAGTGAATATTGAAGTAAATGCGTCATTTGGATTAGGTACTCGTGTAGAAACCAATGAAGATAAAAGCGAATAAGTAAGAAAGAGAGAAGATAAGATATGATTTCAGCATTTAGCATTATATTAACTGTTTTGCTTATTGTTGCCGGGTATTTGTATTTGGTGAAATATTATTTCAGCAATACTGAAATTAAAATTACAAAAGAGAGTATTCTGGCAATGGATACAACACGTATTACTTACATTATAGTGGCTATATTAACCGGATTGGGAATAAACTTGACTTTTATGTTTATTTACAGCGGTTCGACATTTCTTACTCGGTTGAAGATAATAAGTCTGATAATGATACTTCTTCCGGTTGCCGCTGTCGATTTAAGAGATCATATAATACCAAACCGGCTTCTTATTGGAGGACTGGCTTTAAGGCTTATTTTCTATATTGCTGAAATTACGACAGAGGGTTTTAGAATCATAGAAATTTTGAAATCGGACTTAATAGGTGCTTTAGTAATTTCCGGATTTTTTTTGATATGTATGTTTGTGACAAGAAACGGAATTGGAGCAGGAGATGTAAAATTGCTAGGTTTGATGGGATTGTATCAAGGACTATGGGGTGTCATGGTTTCAGTGTTTACATCTTTGATTGTGTCCTTTGTAATCTCCGTCGTTTTATTGATCGCACGAAAGAAGGGAAGAAAAGATTCAATAGCTTTTGGTCCTAGTATTTTTATAGGAACATTTTTAGGAATAATTCTTAATGGTGTCTAGAGGGGATGTAATCATGAAGAAAAAGTATAAAAATCTTGTTCCAGTCGCTTTAGTTATTTTAATGGCACTGGCTTGGTATCAATTAAATAGCAACGCTATGGCTAAGCAAAACGAATATGACAAATATATTGAAGAAGCGCAAAGGTATGAGAATCTGGGGATTTTAACTTATGCACAAAAAAATTACATGGATGCACTTAAGATCAAAGATACTATTGAAATAAGATTTAAAGTTGCAGATTGCATAAAGGGAAACGATGAAAGAGAATACCTGAAGTACTGTCAGAAAATACTTGAGAAATATCCTTACAATGTGGAAATTTATAATAGATTGGCTGAGTATTATCAACAAAAGAAAGACTTTAAGTCTTGCTTTGAAATTATAGATATTGCAAAAAAAAGAAAGCTGAGTTCAGAAACATTAACTGGTATTGAGAAAGCAATTGCTTTCGAATACTCTTTTGCATATAACACATATGATGATGTTACTGCTTTTATTGATGGTTATTGTGTTGTAAAAAGAAAGGATTACTATGGCTTTGTAGATACCAGCGGTAAATTGGTTATAGATTGTATATATAAAAAAGTTTCTTCTTTTTGCGATGGATTTGCCGCAGTAGTTGATCAGACAGATATGAGTTATTTTATTGATACTGAAGG
This sequence comes from Acetivibrio clariflavus DSM 19732, assembly GCF_000237085.1. Taxonomy (GTDB): domain Bacteria; phylum Bacillota; class Clostridia; order Acetivibrionales; family Acetivibrionaceae; genus Acetivibrio; species Acetivibrio clariflavus. The sequence goes on from NC_016627.1 coordinate 481,162, forward strand.
AAATAAGGCAATTGCAACCCATAAAGACAGCGAATATACAGAGTTTGGAATGATATCTGACGGTATGATGACAGCGATGTTGAATGGAAAGTATGTGTACTTGGATAAATCCTTCAATAAACTTTTTGGAGACTATGATTTTGCTTCAGCAGTGAATAATGTGGCTGCAGTCAGAATTGGCGACAGTTGGGAGATTATAGACAAAAACGGACAAGCTTTAGGAGGAAAAAAATATCTGGATGTAATCATTGATGAAAACGGCTATGCATGTAGGAAAAACAGGATATTTGCAAAAGATAATGAAGGTTACAGAATGTTAGACACTGAAGGCAATATGGTATCAAATCAAGTTTTTGATGATGCAAGACCTTTCTCATTTGGGACACTGGCTGCTGTAAAGATTAATGATAAATGGGGATTTGTAGATCAAAGCGGAAATATGGTTATAGAACCTAAATTCGATGATGCACGATCATTTTCTTATGGACTAGCTGCTGTTAAGATCACAGGTAAATGGGGTTTTATAGATACAACCGGTGAAATAATGATTGAACCTGAGTTCTACGATGCAAGAGATTTTACTAAAGAAGGGACCTGCTTTGTAAAAGAGGGCGAAAAATGGCAATTACTTAAGTTATATAGAAATTTGTCAAGTGAAGGGTGATAAGTATGAAGAACTTTACTTTTGAGACTCAAGGAGCAAATACGTATTTGGTATATGAAATTAGTGACAATGAGAATATAGACACATTAAGCCTCGGAATGATAACACATAATAAAATTTCCGGCATTTTACCAGTAGTGTACACTCAAATGGACAACAATAAGTATCTTAAATATAATATTTCCTCCAAAATTCCTGTAAAACAATTTTTTAGCTCTGTGGTCAGTAAGAAAAGATTACTTGGTGTTTTGTACAGCATTGCAAATGGCATACTGGCAGCAGAAGAATATATGATAGAACCTTCGTCTTTGATTTTTGATTTGGAGTATATTTATGCCGATGTATCTACTTGTGAGGCATATATGATTTGTTTACCTATTCTTGATAAAGATGTAGATTTTGTAGATCTTGGTTCATTTTTTAAAAATATTGTTTTTAGCATTCAGTTTGATCAGACTGAGAACTGTGACTATGTTGCAAAATTGATAAGTTATTTGAACAGTAATTCCGTGTTTTCGCTTGTTGATTTTAAACAGATACTGTTCGATTTAATGAATAATAATATACCGCGAAAAAATGTTATGCCAATGCAACCTGCGGAAAATGAACCGAAGCAGATTGTAAGAGCTCAGAACTCAGGTATAAATTCTTATGCCCAAGATTTGAGGAAACCTGAACCGGTTGTTACTCAAAATAACAATTTTACTGTACCAAAGACTTCACCACCGAAGGTAAATATACCGGAGAATAAGCCCAATAAAGTAAACAAACCAGTAAATGTGGGATTTGAAATTCCAGGTATGAATAATGGAATGACTGCATTTCAAAAAAAAGAGAATGAAAAAGGAAAAGTTAAGGCTGAAAAACCAAAAAAAGAAGGGAAGGGGCTGTTTTCTTTTTTTACAAAGAAAAGCAAGAATTCTGATGATGCCAAAATAGCAGAAAATAATTTTAGTATACCGTCACAGGAACAAGGATATGTGCAGCAGCCTTTTCCTGTTCAGAGCCAGCCGAATGTTCAAAAAGTCGTATCGGCTCCACCTGTATCACAACAGGAGTCTAAACTTAATTTTGGTGAAACAACGGTATTATCCGGATTAAAATTAGACGAAACGGTTGTGTTAGGAGGAGAATCGTTAACTGTTAAACCTTATATTTTAAGAATAAAAAATAATGAGAAGATTTATATAGATAAACCTGTATTTAGGATAGGGAAGGAAAGAAGCTTTGTGGATTATTATATATCTGATAATCCGGCGGTCAGCAGAAGCCATGCAAATATTATTATTCGCGATAATAACTACTTTGTAGTTGATACAAATTCCAAAAACCATACTTATGTAGACGGTGTAATGATACAAAGCAATATTGAAATAAAGATAGAGCATGGTACAAAACTTAGATTTGCCAATGAGGAGTTCGAATTCAGACTTTATTAGTTTATTTTTATTGAAGGGGATGAAATGTTTTGGAGTTTATGGTTGCTGCCAGTACTGATGTAGGTATAAAGAAAAGTGTAAACGAGGACAGTCTGGCGGTTAAAGTATATAATACACCTCGAGGAAAATTGTTATTTGCAGTTCTTTGCGACGGAATGGGCGGTTTGGCAAAGGGAGAAGTGGCAAGTGCGACAGTTGTTACTGCCTTTGTAGATTGGTTTACGTCCAATTTGCCGATACTCTCAGCCAATACAATAGAAGACAGTTTTATAAGAAGAGAATGGGAAAGGCTAGTGATAACTGTTGACGAAAAAATTAAGAGATATGGTATAGAACATAATATAACTCTTGGAACGACATTAACGTCTATGCTTATGACAGAAGAGAGGTATTATATCTGTAATGTTGGCGATACAAGAGCATATGAGATAACGGATAAGCTTAAACAGATTACCGAAGATCACACTATTGTAGCCAGAGAGGTAAAACTCGGTAAATTGACTCCTGACGAAGCAAACAATGATGCCAGAAAAAATATTTTGCTCCAATGCATTGGTGCTTCGGAAAATATATATCCTGAAATGTTTTTTGGGGAGACAAAAAGGAATGCGGTATATATTCTGTGCTCGGACGGATTTAGACATGAGATAACCCCTAAGGAAATATTTAACGGACTAGAGCCTGATGTAATGCGGGAAGCAGAACAAATGAAGAGAAATATAGAGTATCTTATAAATGTTAATAAACAAAGATTAGAACAAGATAACATCTCAGTTATTGCAATAAGAACGTTTTAGGGGAGAGGTAAAAAATGTTGCAAATAGGGTCTCTTGTTGACGGTAAGTATAAAATATTGAGTAAAATCGGACAAGGCGGTATGAGCGTTGTCTATATGGCAATCAATGAAAAAGCAAATAAGACCTGGGCTGTAAAAGAAGTTAGAAAAGACGGGATAAAAGATTTTGAAATTGTAAAACAAGGACTTGTTGTTGAAATAGACTTGCTTAAAAAGTTGAGCCATCCCAACTTACCCAGTATTGTAGACGTTATTGAAGATGATGAAACCTTTATCATTGTAATGGATTATATAGAAGGTAAACCGCTGAGCAAGATTCTTGAGGAATATGGCAGTCAGCCACAGGAATATGTAATAGAGTGGGCCAAACAGCTTTGCGATGTGTTAGGATATTTGCATACACGTACTCCGCCCATTATTTATAGAGATTTAAAGCCGTCCAATATTATGTTAAAGCCTGACGGAAATATTATGCTTATTGATTTTGGAACGGCAAGAGAATTCAAAGAAAAAAATGTTGCAGATACTACATGTCTTGGTACAATTGGATATGCTGCACCGGAACAGTTTGGAGGACATGGACAGACAGATGCAAGAACAGATATTTATTGCCTTGGTGCAACCCTGTATCATCTTGTAACAGGAGTAAGCCCCTGTGAGCCTCCATATGAGATAAGGCCCATAAGGGAAATAGATCCTTCACTATCAACAGGCTTGGAAACCATAATAAAAAAATGTACTCAGAGAAATCCGGCAGACAGATATCAGTCTTGTGCAGAAGTGATGTATGCACTTGAACACTATGAAGAAATGGATGACAATTATATAAGAAAGCAGAGAAAGAAGCTGCTGGCTTTCAGTGTTGCAGCATTTTTGACAATCTTTTTTGCATGTAGTGGGTTTATTTCATACGCTTTAGCAATACAGACAGAAAGAGGAAGTTATCTGAATACAATTTCAGAGGCAAACAAATCATCCATGGTGGAAAAAAAGATAGAGCTTTTTGAAAAAGCAATATCCATTAGCCCTGATAAATCGGATGCTTACCTTGGGTTAATATATTGTTTTAAGAGTACTAATGATACATTTGATTTGGATGAGGAAAGTATTCTCAAAAAGCACTTGATTAATAATAAAACGACATTGGAAAAAAATCAGGATGTATTTGCAGAAATATGTTTTGAAGTAGGTAAACTTTACTGGTATTATTATGATTATGGAAATACATCCGATAATAAGATAACCAGAATGATTACAGCATCTAATTGGTTCAATGACTCATTAATTTATGGAGGAGAAAATTTTAGACATAAAGAAATGGCGACAATTTACAGAGATATAGGAAATTTCTACAGAGATATAGCAATCAGCACTATTGAAGCCAGTGACAGAGGAATGTACATACAATTTTGGAATAACTTAAAGGAGCTTCTGTCCATTATTGAGGAAAATGAAAATGAACAAGAGATTGTAAAACTCGAACTTTATGAACTAATTAGAGGTGCTGTTATGCAATATGCAACAAAATTTAAACTGGATGGGGTCACACAAGAAGATATGACAGGTATTATGGATAGAGTATCCAAAGGGCTGAGAAATATTGATGTAACCACAGATAAAACTTCTGAAATGAAGCAAAAAACCGAAGAGCTTTTAGAGGCTACGTATGAAGCTATCAGTCTTGCTTTTAACAATTGATTATAGGGGGAAAAGTATTTGAATGAGTATTCAGTTTTATAGGAATGTTTCAATTATATGCTTTGTTTTGTCCGGTTTGCTGTTTATTTTATCTGTGATTCTTTTTATTAAGTTAAATATTTCAAAAGTGATTGGAGACCTCACAGGAAATTCGGCTCGAAGGGCAATAAAGAGCATTAATGAACAGAGCGCACGGGCCATTAGTAAGAGAAATATGCCAAAACCAGTATATTTTGAAAATAGGGGAGTTCAAGCTAAAAATTATTCATCTCAGAGTCCGATAGCCCCAATTAATAAAACAGGTATTGACAAAAATGTGGAAAACGTTATTGTTCAACCTATGAGCGACCAAAATGAAACAACTCTTTTAGTTGATGATAACAGTAATAATATTAGTTATGATGTAAATTTATCGGATATTACCGAGTCCCTGGAAGGTTTGGGAAATCTATATGCGAACAATCAAGCAGTTAACGAGTATGAATTGGAATTAGACATAACATATTTACATACAAATGATATTATTTTATAAAGGAGAGAGGTTTATAGGTGATGAATAACTCAGGCATGAAGAAATTGTTTTTTATATCGGTGATTTCTATTTTATTTGTTTCGCTGTCTATAGTTTTTATGCCTTTTGCAAGCGAACAGAAATTCAATAATTTTATGCTTCCTGTATATATTGTGGGAGGAGCATTCTGGGGATTTATACTTATAGGGTATGGATCGTTGTTAATCCTTAACCATTTAAGAAAAAAGAAATTAAAAGCTTTAGATACTAAAACTGACATAAAGCATCGTCCCGGGATTTTCTGTGTATGGACGAACTTGCCTGCAAAGATTTTTGACACACTTACGGTGATTAGTTTGGTCGGAATTATTATTGCTTTGATAAAATTTCCCACCGAAACGCAAATGATATTTGTTTTGATTGCCATATTTTTCTTTTCTGTTAATATGCATGGTTTATTTAATGGGAAAAATTATATATTTTTAAAAGGCGAATAAATACATAAAAAAGAGAACAAAAGGGGAGAGAGAAAATGAAGGGGAAGATATTGTTTTGTTGGAGGATAGTGGCGGCTGTCCTTATAGTATTGCTATTACTGCAAACATTTAATTTTAATTTCAGCCTGAAAATCGATGCAGCTTCAGAAGAAAAATCATCTGCTTTTACTTTCACAGTATTAGATAAGAATAATTCATCGCCGATTAGCGGTGCAGAAGTCTCAGTCAATGTCACTGTAGTTAATAGTGTATATAATATTGATGAAGATAGTTTTACATTAGAGGGAATCACAGATGAGGATGGAATCTGTTCGTTTATTGAAATTACTGAATTGATGAGTGACGACATAGAACTTTGGTGCGAATATGAAGTAGCAAAAAATGGTTACTACGACAGAAGCGACCAGTTTAAAATATCGAATAGTAATATAGGTTTTACAGGAAATGTAGATGTGAAGTTAAAACCAATACCCACAGTAATTGTCAGAGGACGTATTCATGATGACAAAGGTATCGGTATTTCCGATGCGATGGTATGGTTGAAAGGAGATAAAGGTTACGAGTACTCTGTTAATACTGATAAAAATGGTGAATTTATAATTCCTGATGTATATGACATAGGTAAGTATTTAATAGAAGTGACGCACCAACATTACAATACTAGCTTTAAAAAAGACGTTAATTTAAAAGAATATCATTCCATCAAAATGGATTCGAAATATTTTAAGACAAGAGTTGGAGTTAGAGTTCATGATGAAAATAATAAAGGAATATCCGGTGTGGAGATATCATTGATTGGGGAATTTAACTACTCAGGAGTTACTGGCCGTGATGGTTATTTTCTTTTTCCTGAGGTATTTATCGTAGGAAAGTATTCAATAGTAATTAAGCATGATGATTATGTAACAACTTATATAGAAGATGCTAATATAGAAGAAAAGGAATATAACGACATCGAAATTAGTATAACAGAGAAATCTGAACAAGAAGAGCCGTTGATATTCGAAATACCATCTCCTACACCTATAACCTATGGTACCAAATTTAAAAATGCTGCCAGTGGTGGAGAAGGTACGGGAGGAATTACATATTCAGTTGATAATGAAGATATAGCAATTGTAGTAGATGAGGAAGGTAAACTTGATATCAAAAAAGCTGGAGTGATTACTGTAACAGCAACAAAGGCCGGTGATGATAATTATAAACCACAAACTGCACAATACAGATTAGAAATAAAGAAGGCAGAACAGACGGATTTTGCATTCGTTAAAGATAATGTATTGACGGAATTTGGGATATTCGAGCCAAACAATTTGACACCCCATAGTCAGAGTAAAGGAGTAGTAAGGTATACCATTGAAAGCGATCCTAATAATCTTTTGCAAGGTATTGATGAAGAAACTGGCGAGTATACATTTAATAATAACTATTGGTTTCAAAATTTAGACGAAAAAAAGCCTGGTCAGCACTTAGGTAATGTTATTATAAGGGCAACTAAAAAGGGAGATGAAAGATATAAAGATGCAATTGCCGAGTATACTTTGAGCGTTAATAATTCTAGTATTGATCCTAAGGACACATATAATATAGAATCTGAAGAAGGTAATAACGGTTGGTATAAATATTTCAAAATTTCAGCGAAGAGAGGCTATTCATTTGCACTTCTAGATAATTTAAATGAGTGGGTAGAAAATATTATGCTCAGTAGTGTAAATGGAGGATTTTTCTTTCTAGGTAAAGCACCTAACGAAAATGTATATCCAATAAAGTTCCAAGAACTTAAGGTAGATAGTGAAAAACCCGAAATTAATGCAATAGAATATAGTAAGCCTAATAATATTCTTGATATTATTAAAAATGTAATAACTTTGGGATTTTATAAAGAGGAAATGACTGCTACCATAAAAGTTTCTGATAAAACATCTGGTATAAAAAGTCTGTCTTATAGCTTTTATGAAGAATTAAAGAAAGATAGTGCGGATGCCGGTGCTGAAAAAAGGGTTGTTAAAGAGGAAACAATTACATTTGAAGAACCCAAAAAAGAAGTAACATATAATTTAAAAATTGAGCCACAGTTTAAAGGTAAGCTTTTTGTTACAGTAATCGATGAGGCAGGGAATGTTTTAAATTATAATAGTTATGATGATAAGTCTGGGGATAAACCTAATGTTATTGTAGTTGATAATCTGGCGCCAGAAGTAACAGTTGAGTATGATAATAATGATGTACATAACGGTAAGTATTATAATTCGGATAGAACTGCGATTGTCAAAATAAAAGAAGCAAACTTTTATGCAGAAGATGTTGAATTTACGATAGAGAAATGGAAAAAAGGCGCAGAAAAACCTATTATAGAAAAGGTCGAACCATCTTTTGAAGAAGTAACTATAGATGGGACAGTATACCATATTGCCAAAATCCCATTTAATGAGGATGCAGACTATACTTTTGATGTTAAGTATACTGATAAGTCCGGTAATACTTTTGATTCCTACGAGAAAGATGAATTTACTATTGACAAAACAAAACCTAAAATCAAAGTTTATTATAATGAGAATAACAAAAACAATAAATATTACAAAAAGGAAAGAACGGCAACGATTGAAATAGAGGAATACAATTTTAATCCTGAAGGTTTGGATGCAACAATAACAATTAAAAATGCCTGTGATGAAATTATAGATTCAGAGGAGTATATTACTTTCCTTAGAGATCCTTTAAACTGGGTTTCAAAGGACGGTGTTAACGTTGCAAAGATTACCTTTAAAAAGGATGGGCATTATTCTTTGGATATTAATTATACCGATTTGGCCGGAAATGTAGCTGAAAAGAATTTTGAGGACAATTTTGTAATTGACAAAACAGCACCTACGAATCTTTCGATTACCTATAGTGAACCGGTTTTAGATATTATTCTGGACGCCATATCTTTTGGCTTCTATAATAAATCTATGTTTGTTGAAATTTCAGCGGATGATCTTACATCAGGCGTTGATTATTTTAAGTATTCTTATAATGTTGATAATGGTGCAAGTCCTATAAATGAAGGAGGTTCAGGAATAATTCCTGCCGAGGGGATTAAATATGAAAACGGAATTAAGACAGCGAAGGCCACATTTAAGATCGATCCCCAATTCAGAGGTAAGATTTCCTTTGAAGCGGTGGATAAGGCAGGAAATATGAGTAAATTTGATGGTGATAAGGTAATAGTAGTAGATAATATTGCTCCCAATGTAAAAGTATATTTCGATAATAACAACGTAGTTAATGAAAGTTTTTACAATGCTTACCGTTCTGCGACTATCGAGATTGAAGAAGCAAACTTTTACGAAGAAGATGTAGTAATTACTGTTGGCAAGAGAGGATATGGAGATTCGGATTATACAGAAACAAGAGTTAGACCTCAATTTGTAAAAAGTGAAGATAATGATGTATATACTGCACAGATTGAGTTTAATGAAGATGGTGATTATACCTTTGATATATCCTATACTGATAAGTCCGGTAATGTATTTGATTCATACGAAATTAATGAGTTTAGCATAGATACTACTAAGCCGGTAATAAAGATAGATTTCGATAATAATACAGCATTAAACGGTAATTTCTATAATGAGCAGAGAATAGCTACCATTACTGTGGAAGAGCATTATTTTAAACCTGAGAATCTCGTTGTAACTTATTCAGCAGTAGATATTGAAAACAATAAAGTAGCTACTGAGGATTTTGTTGCGTATTTAAAGAATCCTGAAAACTGGACTTCAAACGGTGATATACATACAGCTAAAATTGTGTTCTCAGAGGATGCAAGGTATACTCTCAATTTATCGTATACCGATTTTGCCGGCAATAAGTCCGATGATCATGATGTTTGCGAATTTGTAATTGATAAAACTAAACCTGAAAATCTAGCGATAAGTTACAGCACTCCGATATTAGATACTATTATTGATAACCTGAAGTTCGGATTTTATAATTCTCCTGTTGAAGTGATAATAACTGCAGATGACAGATCGGCAGGTATTGACTATATAATATATTCATACCAGGTTGAAGCAGGTTCAAGTCCGAAGAATAAGGGATTAACAGAGCAAAAAGTAACATCTGACAATATCAGTTACAGCAACAATGGAAGAACTGCTACCGTTAGATTTTCGATTCCTCCGCAATACAGAGGAAGAGTAAATTTCCAAGTTGTGGATAAAGCCGGAAATATAAGCATTTTTGAAGACGAAAAAATTGTTGTAGTTGATAATATAGCACCAGGGGTTACAGTTCGATATGATAACAATTCACCGAAGAATACAAAATATTATAACACTAACAGGACTGCCACTATTACAATAGATGAAGCAAACTTTTTCAGTGAAGATGTAAAGATAATTGTAGGAAAAAGACTTGACTATGATACAAGTTATAGAGAGACAACTGTAAATCCGAAGTTTACTAAAAACGGAGATATCTATACAGCAGATGTTGTATTTGATGAAGATGCTGACTATACATTCGATATCAGCTATACCGATAAATCAGGTAATGTTTTTGACTCATACACTAAGGATGAGTTTACTATTGATAAGAAAAGTCCTCAGATACAAATAACTTATGACAATAATTCTGCTACTAATTATAATAAGTTTAAAGAAAGAAGAGTTGCGACCATCAAGATTACCGAGCATAATTTTAGAGCATCAGATATCGATGTAAGGATTATTGGTAGAGATAAAAACGGTAATACAGTAGTAAACTTGGGAGACAGATTGAAGAGTGAGTCTGCATGGACACATAATGGTGATGTACATACTGCTACCGTTGTATTTGATGAAGATGCCAATTACGAATTTGATATATCCTATGAGGACATGGCAGGTAACAAAAACTCACCGATAGATTATTCCTCATCAGTTGCTCCAGCTGAGTTTACTATAGATAAAACGTTACCAACCGGACTTATAGAAATAGGTGAATGGCATGCATCTAAAGATGGAACTGTATGGGATATATTCCTCGAAGTTATAACTATGGGGTTATGGACTAATAAAGAACTAATGGTTAATATATCAGCTGAAGATGCACTAAGTGGAGTTGATTATATAAAATATTTCAAAACAGCTACACCGGTAAGTTTGAAGGAAATCATGGAAAAGTCCGAAGGTTGGACAGTATTCCAAGGTGATAAAACTTCTTTCAGAGTTCAACCGGACGAACAGTTTATAGTTTATGCTTCTATTGTTGATAAAGCAGGTAATGTTACTTATATAAGTTCCGATGGTGTAATTGTAGATAATACCAAGCCGGCTGTTAGGGAATTATCTCCCAAAATCAGTTTGGAAGTTAAGGAAGGCTCAAAAAATAATATATATAATAAAGATGTAAATGTAGATATTAGGGTTGAGGATCCTATTGTTAATGGTTCAGTCTATTCCGGGCTGAAATCAATAGAGTATAAAGTAGTTAACATGGGAAGCGTTACACAGGAAGGAGTTCTTTATACCTTTGATAAAGTAAAGCCTTCGAAGGCTGATTTATTGCAGCAATGGAAAGGAAATATAGTTGTTGATTCGAAGAAGAATAACAGTAATGATGTCAAAGTAATAGTAACTGCTGTGGATAATGCAGGAAATACAGTTACAGAAACATTACCTTTAATGATTGACATAACTCCGCCAAAAATTAAAGTAAGTTATGATAATAACTCTGATGATAATATCTTTAAAGGATTCTTTAAAGAAGAAAGGACTGCTACCGTAGTTATTACAGAGCGAAACTTTAGAAAAGAAGATGTGAAGCTAAAGATATCAAATACTCACGGTGTACAGCCAAGGATAAGTGATTGGTCTTATGTAAGCGGTAAAGGTAATGGTGATGATGATACCTATACAGCGAAAATAACATTTGCGGAAGATGGAGATTATACATTTGATATATCTTATGTAGATTTAGCGAATAATGGTAATACAAGTGTGGATTATGGCGATTCTGTAGCACCTACTGAGTTTACTATTGACAGAACTCTTCCAATAGTAGAAGTTAGATATAGTAACGATAGACCAATGAACGAAAATTACTTCAATACTTATAGAACTGCAACCATATATATTACTGAGCATAACTTTGATGCAAGCAGAGTTAAGATAAGTATGACTTCAACTGATGATGGAAAACCTAATGCAATACCGGTAGTTAGCCATTGGACAAGTAATGGGGATATTCATTCAGCGACAGTGAATTTTAGCAAAGATTCATTATATACTTTTGATATTGAGGTTACCGATAAAGCTGGAAATATGGCTGCAGATTACAAAGAGGATAGCTTCTATATTGATACTACAGAACCTACTATATTGATTACAGGAGTAGCTGATAAATCGGCGAATAATGGAGATGTAATGCCTGTTGTTGAATGCTATGACACAAACATTGATTTCCAGAATGTAAATATCAGTTTGGTAGGGGCTAATAGAAATTCAGTGAAACTGGATGGAATTACTGAGAGAACTCATAATGGTATGATATTTAGATTTAACAATTTTGAAAAGGTAAAAGAAGTAGATGATTTATATACCCTTTCGGTAAATGCTGTAGACAAAGCCGGTAATGCTTCTAATAAGAGTATTACATTCTCCGTTAACAGGTTTGGTTCAGTTTATAGCGTTTCGGAAAGTACAAAGAAAATACTGAACAAGTTTATATCTAAAGAAGAGGATATTACTTTTATAGAAACAAACGTAGATGCTTTACAGGAAGTACGAATAACTTTATTTAAAGATAATATTACTAAAGTTTTGGTTAGAGGAAAGGACTATACAGTCGAAGAAATTTCCGGAGAAAATATGTGGCATCAATATATATATAAAATCAAGAAAGAAAACTTTGTAGAAGATGGGGTATACAGAATTATAGTTTATTCAGTAGACGAAGCAAATAATAAGTCTGGAAATAATATGGATTCAAAACTTACTGAAATTAGCTTTGCAGTAGATAAAACTCCACCAAATATTATTGTAGCAGACTTAGAATCGAATAAAACCTATCCTTTGGCTAATAAACCTGTTTCGATGTCCGTTAATGATAACCTTAGCCTTGAATCGGTTGATGTGTTGCTAAATGGTGAGGAATTAAAAAGTTGGACTAAAGAAGAAATAAAAAATGGCGGATTACAGGATTCCGGATTTAACTTTGAAATAAGTGGCGATTCAACTAAGGCACATACAATAAGCATTGTTGCTACTGATTCGGCAGGAAACAAACAAACTGTTGATATAAAAAATTTCTATGTAACAACTAATTTAATAATCCGTTTTAGAAACAACAAATTTGCATTTTATGGAACTACCGGTGGAATGACAACTCTAGCGATGTTTGCAGTATATGTTATTCTTAGAAGAAGAAAATTGAAGATTGCTAACTAATGAAATTATTTAAAAAAGCTTTAGTTTTGTAACAATAAACAGTACTTTTGTAGAAATAAAAATCTACGAAAGTACTGTTTTTGTTTTGTTAGTTTATTCCTAAACAAATTTGTAAATGTTAACTTATAAAATTGTAAAATTAATATAAAGTTGATTTATTCTTAAGAAATTATTTATAAAATATTAATAATTATACTGTTTACTAAAATATAAATTGTTGTTACAATTGGAGAAAGTGGAAATATTGTGATTAATTAAAACTAACTGGTTGAAACTTTTTTTGTTTTAGACAGTCTAATTTAATTTAGAGGTGATTTGATGTTTAAATTTAAGGGGCGAAAAAATGTATTTTTGGGTGTCTTATTGATTGTGGCAACAGTATTGCTGCAATTTTCATCTATTGCCTTGGCAGCGCCAAACTCAGAAAGTGTGGAAATGAGTGTTGAAGCTGGGTATGAAAATACAGTCAGAGTAAGATCGGATGCACCCTTTTATATAACTCTTGTGAACAAGGGAGAGGGGTTTTCCGGAGAGGCACAGGTTATAATTAATACCGCTTCCCAAAGTAAAGCGGTTTATGCCATAAACTTCGATCTACCGGAGGGATCTACCAAAAAGCTGACTTTGAATGTACCGATAATTACGGCTGTCAGAAAAGTTCAGATTAGGATTGAGAGCAATGGTCGGCTTATTAAAGAGCAGGAATATTCCTTCAATAAAGTTCTTCCACCGGAGACACCTATGATAGGTGTATTGGGAGATGCATATAACCAACTTAGAACTTTAAACGGATTGAGAATTAAACAAAACCAGGTTGATAACATTGGAAAAATAGTAGTTAATAATAGCTATAATGACAGTATGGGAACAGTAATTGAAAGTCCTGCTGAAATTATTCAGCTTAATGAGGAGAATTTACCGGATGATATAAACGGTTTGGCAGCCTTTGATTGCATTATAATTGCCGATTATGACACTTCACTTCTGTCGGATAAACAGATAAAGGCCGTGGAAAAGTGGCTGGATGAAGGAAAAACGCTTATACTTGCAGGAGGCACCAACGCAAAAAAAGTTTATTCCGGTCTTAGTGATTATCTTAAACCCTTTGAAATATCGGGCAGTAAAAAGGAATCTATAGCAGAAAGTCTTGAAAAATTTACAGAGAGAAGTGCGCCAGATGCGCTGGTTGATTTATCGACAGGAAATGTAGGCGACGGTAAAATATTGATGGGGGATGAAACTACTCCTCTTGCAATATCTTATAAAAAAGAGCAAGGCAAATTAATTTTTATTGCTTTTGATCCCACAATGAGTCCTATCTCCGGGTGGGCAAGCAGCAGCGAAATGTGGAAAAGGCTGATGGATGAAAGTATGCAAACAGTGAATACTGATATATATAGAGATAGGGATTATTATCGGTATACTTCAGTAGTGCATCAGGTTCCTGAAGATCAAACTCCACCATATAAAACTCTGTTATTAATCATTTTGGCATATATAATAATTGTGGGTCCAGTATTGTATATTATCTTGAAGTGGAGAGATAAAAGGGATTATAGCTGGATTGTTATTCCCGGGCTGTCTGTGCTATGCCTTGGAATAATATATGCAGCCGGTCTTAGAACCAGATACACATCAGCTGTTATGAACAATTACTCTATAATACATCTTAATTCCGATAGCAAAAAGGCAGAAATTCAGACTTACTCGGGAGTATTTAACAATAGGCCGGGAAAAATGGTTATTGAATATTCTAAAGATTATAAAGTTGAAACCCTTCGGGAAAATGACTACTATTATGACTATAGGTTTAACGTTCCCGATGAGGAATATGAAAAGGCACAGATAAAAAGTAAGATTTATGCAAATGATCCTGTGCGGCATGAAATATTCAATGTGACGTTATGGGAACCCAGTATACTGAAAACCAGTCAAGTTCAGGAATATAGCGGAAATTTGATAAAAAGCGTGAGTTTAAATGGAAAAGAGGTTTCTGTTGAGCTGGTGAACGATACAGGCTTTGCATTCGAAGATTCCTTTATAGTTGTTGGTGAAAATTATGTAGATGTCGGAAACCTTCTTCCCAACGAAGAGAAAAAAATAACTTTTTCATTGGATGACACAAATATTGCTAAGAGCCTTTATTCATATTTAGATTCCAAATATTTTGATCAATCTAATACCTACAATAACTGGCCTAAGAATTGGAGAGAACAGAGCAGAAGAAGGAATGCACTGGAAAGTTTTGATAGATTTTCGAATAACAACATTTTATATAACAATTATAAGAATACCAAAGTAGTTTTTGTTGCGCTGAATTTTGAAAATGTGGATTATGGATTAAAAATAAACGGAAAAAAACCAAAAACTTACGATGCTAATGTGATATTTGCCACTAATGACTTGTATTTTGAAGAAGGAAAAAGATATGATATACCTAAAGGAATAATAGGTCCTGTGTTTGAGGGTGGGGAATATGTAGATTTTTATGGTGCGTATAATGAAGGTATGGCTATATATGCCGACACCGAAGTGTTTTATAGATTCGAGATTCCCAGGGATATGACAGTAGATAAATTTACAATAGATTGGTCTGCTGCAGTGCCTGAATATATGAAAGAAATGTATAGTCAGGGAGTTTTGCCTAAGGATCAATTTGGTGCCAGCTATGAGTTATTTATATACAACAATGCTTTATCCGATTGGGAGAAAATGGACGATGTTTTTGAGGCTGAAGAGGAAGCCAAGAATTATATAAATGATGAAAATATAATAAAGGTAAAAATTGTAGTTAATATTGATGAGACTGTAGGAAGAAGTGAATATGTGTGGAAGCCGGAGATTAGCTTAAGCGGGGTGAGAAAAAATGCTGGTAATTAATGATCTTGTCAAAACCTACGGCAAATTCAGAGCAGTAGACAATCTTTCCCTTGAAATTGGGAAAGGTGAAATATATGGCTTTGTCGGGGCAAATGGAGCAGGAAAGACAACAACAATGAAAATAATTGCCGGGCTTTTAAAACCAACGTCCGGTTCGGTTGTTGTTGCCGGAATAGATATATTGAAATATCCGGCATCCTATAAAAATAAAATAGGATATATGCCCGACTTTTTTGGGGTGTACGACGATCTTAAGGTGACTGAATATCTGGATTTTTATTCGGGAGTTTACGGTATTGAAAAAAGTCAGAGACCTAAATTGATAGATGAACTTTTGGAGCTTGTTAATCTTACTGACAAAAAAGATTTTTATGTGGATGACCTGTCAAGAGGTATGAAGCAAAGGCTCTGCCTTGCAAGAAGCCTTATACACAACCCTGAACTGCTTATACTTGATGAACCGGCTTCAGGCTTAGATCCGAAAGCAAGAGTTGAAATGAAGGAAGTGCTTAAGGAACTTAAGGATCTGGGGAAAACTATAATTATCAGTTCACATATATTACCTGAATTGGCTGAATTGTGTACATCCATAGGTATAATTGAGAAGGGGAAAATGGTTGTAAGTGGCACAGTTGAAGAAATAATGCAGAAGGCTGCCCAAAAGAAGATGATTCGCATGAAAGTATTGGGTGATATGGAAGGTGCTGTGAAACTGTTAAAGGAACAGCCTTCGATAGGAAGTATAGAAGTACACAACGATTATCTGGAAGCAGATTTCGACGGAACCAATGAGGTTATGGCTGAAATTTTGAAAACTGCAATTAAAAATGACATTCCTGTTGTTTCCTTTACAGAGGTTGATAGAAACCTCGAATCTGTTTTCATGCATTTGATAGGAGGAAAGGAAGATGAGAATTAATCCTGTAATCGAGAAAGAACTGAAAACTACCATGAGAGGGTGGAGAGCTCCTTTACTTATTCTATTTTATTTGGGGTTTCTTCTCTTGGTTATGTATTTGTACTTTTTGGCAAACGATCAATTGTCTGTCTACGGTTATCAAAGTTTTAATCCCAGAGTGGCAATAAATGCTTTTAATACCCTTGCCTTGTTTCAGCTGTTTTTGCTGCTGTTTGTAACTCCAATCCTTACAGGCGGTGCCATAAGCGGTGAAAGGGAACGGCAAACTTTAGATCTTCTTTTATGCACCAGTTATCCCACCTATAAAATTATATTAGGCAAAATATTTGTGTCCATTGCACACATATTGCTGCTTATTACTGCTTCATTGCCTATTATGGGTATCGTATTTATGTTTGGCGGTGTTGGTATTCCAAATTTGATATTGTTATTCTTCTATTATGTAATAACTGCTTTAATGCTTGGAAGTTTGGGTATATTCTATTCAACGATATTTAAGAAGACAATAGTTGCAATTGTAATGACCTATTTAACCATAGGCTTTTTAACCATAGGCACATATATAATAATGGGACTATATTTCTTATTTTTCGAACGATTTAGCAGTTCACCCGATTTTGCTCAGTTGGCTGGATTTTTATTTGCCAATCCGTTCTTCGGATTCGGTACCGTTATAGAGAATACGGCAACTAACAATTCTATATTTGGGGCTTTGGTGATCCTTGCAAAGGGTGATTTTGGTGCTGATACTGTTATAAAATCATGGGTGATTAATTTAGGGTTTGATATATTGTTTTCTGCTTTGTTAATAAGTATAAGTGCATGGAAGCTAAAACCGGTTAAATAAGTTGTTTCCACGGCAATACCCGTTGGGAAATCTGGAGAAGGTGAAAATATGGATATTAGGGAAATACTTATGGCCATTAGACCCTTGAAAAGAAGGATGCATTTGAACAATGCATTTCTTTGCTGGACCTATGGGTTTATTTTGGCAGGGATTTTATCGTTTTCTGTATCAACTGCTGCATTGTTTTTTCCTATTCCCTTTGTTAAGGATAAACTTATAGGAATATACTCCTTTATTATTTCGACTTCATTGGTGGTTTCGCTGTTTTTGGGACCTAAAACTGTAAAGACGCTTCAAGTGGCGGATTCACTGGGATTGAAGGAAAGACTGATAACGGCATATCAACTGCAGAACGAAAAGGGTACCCTGGTGGAAATGCAGAGAAAAGATGCCATAAAAGCATTATCCGGTGTGGATTTTAGAAAGTTATATTCTTTGAAAGTACCGGTAGTGAAGATGTTGATAGGTTTTGCTCTATTGGCGACGGTTTTTGTAACCTCACTGATTCCCACTTCTGCCAAAGATAAAGCAGGAATTAAAGAGAATATAATTAACGAGGCTAAAAGTCAGTCAGAGAAGATTGACGAAAAACGCAAGGAGATTAAAAAATCCTCAGTGGTCTCAGATAAAAAGTTGGAGGAAATAAACAAAAAAGTTGATGAGCTGTTAAAAGAATTAAACCAGGCCAAGGATGAAGAGGATGCTCTGAAATCTTTGTCAAAGGCTAAGCATGAGTTGGAAAAATTGAAAAACAGCACTATGCGTCAAGACTTGGAAAAAATATCTGAAAAACTTTCTGCCAATGCTTTGTCGAAGGACTTAAGTGAGGCATTGAAAGAAGGAGATTCAGATAAAATAGATAAGGCAATTGAAGAGATGAAAGAGAAACTTAAGAATGCAGACAAGGAAGAGCTGAATAATCTTGCGGAAAAACTGGAAGAAGCATCGGGGGAGATTACTGACGAGAAACTTAAAGAAGACCTGACAGAACTTTCTGAAGCCATAAAGTCCGGTAATATAAACTCGGCTATAAATAATCTTGACACTTTTTCAATGGACTTGTCCAAATCCGTTGAAAACAGCACAGAGAGCTTAAGTGCCTTGCAGCAGAGTGAAAATATGGCAATTGATCAGTTGACGGAACTATTGGACAACTCGAAATATGCCGTAGCAAAACAGGCTGGTATTAGGTTGAGCGTAGCTCCAAGCGGCTCACAGCAGGGCGGAAGTCAAAACGGAAACGTCCAGCAAGGTTCGCAAGCTGGCTCTGGAGGACAGTCGGGAAGTCAGAACGGCAGCGAGAACCAATCTTCACAAAATGGCCA
Source organism: Acetivibrio clariflavus DSM 19732 (assembly GCF_000237085.1). Lineage (GTDB taxonomy): Bacteria > Bacillota > Clostridia > Acetivibrionales > Acetivibrionaceae > Acetivibrio > Acetivibrio clariflavus. Next base: position 500,150 of record NC_016627.1, read on the forward strand.
AAGCAGTCAAGGCAATCAAAGCGGACAGAATGGCCAAGGAGGCAAAGGCGGCCAGGGAAATCAAAGCGGTCAGGGTGTTCAAGGAGGCCAGGGAGGTCAAAACGGTCAGAATGCCGGTGGAGGAGTAGGAGAAGGTTCATCAAATGCTGATGCGGGATATAGAGATGGAGAATCGTCGGGTGGTGCAAAAAAACCCGGAAGTAAAAAAGAAGAAAAGTATGAATCCATATATGCCCCCAGCAGATTGGGAGGGGATTCGCAATCGTCCAAGGTTAACGGCACAAAAAATGACGGTGGTCAGAGTCAGTGGAATGATGTGAAAAGCATTCCTTTTGGGGAAAGCAGTAAAGTGCCGTATAGTGAAGTATATAGTCAGTATAAGGATGAAGCGATGTCGGGGCTTATGGAGGCACAGATTCCATCCGGAATGAAGGATATGGTAAGGGATTATTTTAGCGTATTGGAATAGAGTGACTTAAGATATAAGAGCAAAATAGGGGATATGAGAATAAGAATCAGGGCTGCAAAGCCAATGGATATTACCTGAAACAGGAGGTTTGCAATGGAGGTTAATGAGAAGGATATACAAAACGTTATAGATACTGCAGGCAGAATAGAAAAAGAAGTTGCCAAGCATATGGTAGGACAGAGGGATCTTATACGTCAGGTGCTGATTTCAATATTTGCCGGTGGAAATGTACTTTTGGAAGGTGTTCCGGGCTTAGGTAAGACCAGGTTGGTTAAAACTTTGGGAAAAGTAATGGATCTCCAGTTTTCGAGGATTCAGTTTACACCCGATTTGATGCCTGCCGATGTAGTCGGTACCAATATTATTACAAAGTCGGACGACAAGGGAGGAAGTTTTAAATTCCAACCAGGACCCATATTCAGTAATATTGTGCTGGCTGACGAGATAAACAGAGCAACACCTAAAACTCAAAGTGCTCTTTTGGAAGCTATGCAGGAAAAGACAGTTACTGTCGGTAATACAACTTATACACTTCCTCAGCCTTTCTTTGTTCTGGCGACTCAAAATCCCATTGAGATGGAGGGAACCTATCCCCTTCCCGAAGCTCAGATGGACAGATTTTTGTTTAAACTGAATGTTCCGTTCCCTTCTTTGAAGGAGCTGGTGGATATAGTATCCATGACAACTTCTAAAGAGGATGAGCATCTGGAAAGGGTTACAACGGCAGAAGAGATTTTAGCCATAAGACAAATTACAAGGGAAATCCCAATTGCGAAGCCTGTATTGGAGTATGCGGTCAAATTGGTACTTGCTACTCATCCGGAAAGCGAATATGGGGCTGAAATAGCCAAAAAATATGTACGTTTCGGTTCCAGCCCGAGAGGAGCACAGGCAATAGTTTCAACGGCCAAAATTCGTGCCGTATTAGAGGGAAGATACAATGTAGCCTTTGAGGATATTAATTATGTTGCCTATCCCGCACTAAGGCACAGATTTTTCCTCAATTTTGAGGGAATGTCGGAAGGCATAACCACCGACAGCGTTATTACAGAGATAATAAATAGCATTGAGCGTTAAGGAGAAAGGTGAAAAATAAGTTGAAAAGCCAGCTTTTTGATAGTGATTTTTTAAAAAAACTTGAGCAATTAGTCATAACCTCTAAAATAACTCTTGTTGACGGTGCCGCGGGTAATAGAAAATCCAGGGCTAAGGGTAGTTCTGTGGAGTTTTCCGACTACCGGGAGTATTCCATTGGAGATGATTTTAAGAGAATTGACTGGAATGCCTATGGCAGGTTTGAGAAGCTCTTCATTAAACTGTTTATGGAAGAGAGAGAGGCGCCTGTCCATATTTTTTTGGATAACAGTAAATCGATGGACTGGGGTGAGCCTAATAAGGGTATTGCTTCAAGAAGGTTGGCGGCAGCTCTGAGTTATATAAGCCTTTCAAGTTATGACAGGGTATCTTTGGTATGCCTGAATAATACAGTGGATAAATATAAACCGGACTTAAGGGGAAAGAACTCCTTCACTCAGATTTTAAATCTTCTGGAGAATCTCGAGTATTCAGGAACAACGGATATATTCAATACTATTGCAAAGTTTAATCTAAAGAGCGGCAAAGGAATATCAATAGTGATTTCCGACCTTTTTACCAAGGGAAACCTTTTAGATATGATAAATTATCTTCAGTTTAAAAAACAGGAAATATATATATGCCATGTTTTAGCTCCGCAGGAGGTTGAGCCTGAGAACGGCATGAGTTTAAGACTTATTGATATTGAATCGGGTGAGTTTAGGGATGTTACGTCATCACCGGACCTCATAAAGAGCTATAAAAAGGTATATAAAAGGTTTATAACCAATATTGAGGAAATTTGCAAAAAGCGCGGAGTAAACTATATATTTATGGAAAGCTCATTGCCTGTTGAGAGGATGGTTCGAAAGGTGGTGAGCAGTGTATGACTTTTTATGCACCCTGGGCATTTCTGGGTCTTATTACTGTTCCCATAATTATCATACTTTATCTTCTGAAGCAGAAACACATGGATTACACCGTTTCAAGCCTTTTTTTGTGGGAAGAAGTATTAAAGGATTTGGAGGCAAATGCACCCTGGCAGAAGTTAAAAAAGAATCTGCTTATGATTCTCCAAATTATTGCTGCACTCTTGTTGGTTTTTGCTCTAGCAAGACCTTTTTTAAATGCTTTAGGCAATGATGTTCCACATGTAATTGTTGTAATAGATACTTCTTTGAGCATGAAAGCAACCGATGTGGGGGAAAGCAGAATTGAAGAGGCTAAAAACAGGGCAAGTAGACTTATTAACAATTTAAAACCGGGAACGGCAGTTACGCTTATAAACATGGGAAAAAATGTAAGTATTGAAGAAAACTTAAGCAGTGACAGGGCACGGCTTCTTGATAAATTAAGTAAACTAAAAGCTTCAAACAGTGCTTCCGACATAGAGGAGGCCGAAAGCTTAATATCGTCTATTGTAAAACAGAATCCTCAGACAAGGGTGGTTGTATTTGGCGACAGCCCTATAAATATACCCGATGTGGATGTTGAATTTTCAAAGGTTTCCAACAACGGCGACAACTTTGCTGTAACCATGATGTCTCATACAAAAACAGAAAAAGGTATTACAGTGCTTAGCAGGATTTCAAATTATACTACCCGGGATGCCATTGTTCCTGTGAGTTTATATGTGGATAAAAACGTTTTCGATGCAAAAAATGTGGATATCAAAAAGGGTGAAACGGTAAATGTTTATTGGAACGGAATTTCACCCGATACCTCTCTTATTGAAACAAGAATTGACGTTGAAGATTCTTTAGCTATGGATAATAGGGCCTGGAATGCGGTGAACGATACAAAGGAAAATAAAGTTTTGCTTGTAACGGAAGGTAATGTCTTTATAGAAAAAGTTGCCGGCTTGTATAACGGGATTGAATTGTACAAAACGGGATATGAAAGCAGTGATGAATGGAAAGGTTATGACTTATATATTTTTGACGGCTTTTTGCCTAAGAAACTACCCGATGACGGAAATATAATGGTATTTAATCCTAATGAGAATGATTTGTTCGATATAATCGATTCCATTGAGTATCCGGCAATCAAAGGAATGGACGAAAACATATTCCGGTATGTGGAGGGGTTTGACTTTTCCATAGGAAAGACCAAAACTTTGAAAGTACCGGAATGGGGCAGGGAGATTTTAGATATTGATGGCGGATGTGCAGCCTTTAGCGGAATATATGACAACAGAAGGATTATTGTATTCGGATTTGATGTTCATAACACCGATCTTCCACTTACGCCTGCATTTCCTATTATTATGGCCAATTCCTTTGACTGGTTGCTGCCTGAATTCGTAAATAATGCCCAAAACGTCTATGCCGGTGAAGGCATTGAGTTTAATATCGGGCTGAATACACAGGAGGCTTTTGTGGTAACTCCTTCAGGCGAAAAGATACAGATAGCGCCGCCGTTTCCGGTAAAGATTTTTGAAAAAACTGATGAACCTGGATTGTATACTTTAGTACAGAAAAGCATTGAGGGTGAGCAAAAGTTTTATTTTACAGTTAATGTACCCTCTCAGAGCGAATCCAATCTTGCTCAAATTGAGAATGTCGAAAATGGTGGTGGAAATCCTCAGTCACAGGCGGAAGATGAGCAAAAGCCTGTAAAAACTGGGATGAACCTTCAGCCCATAATATTATGGCTAATAGTAATAGTTTTACTGATAGAATGGTGGGTTTACACAAATGGTGTTTAGATTTAATTATCCTTTGTTATTGCTGTTAATACCGATAGTTGTTGCTTTTGTACTCTTCAGAGCAAAACGCCTGTTCCGCCTTGCAGCGTGGAGAAGACGTTTAATTGTAGCTTTAAGGGTTGTTGTTGCCATATTACTGATACTTTGTATTTCAGGATTCGGATTGAAAAAGACTTCAGACAGCGCCACAACCGTTTTTGTGGTTGATAGCTCTGACAGTGCCGCAAATTCAAGAAAAGCAGCAGAGGACTTTATAAGGAAGGCTATTAAGAGTAAGAAATCTTCAGACAAAGTTGCTGTTGTTAATTTCGGAACTAATACAGCAGTGGAAGCTATTCCTTCGGAAAATATTAATTTTACATCAATTCAGACAGAGATAAACGGCAAGTTTACAGATATTGAGCAGGCCTTAAAGAATGCTGCTGCATTAATTCCGGCAGAAGACAGAAAGAGAATTGTATTGATAAGCGATGGCGAGGAAAATGCAGGGGATGCTCAAAAAGCAGTTAAAGCATTGGCCGGTCAGGGCATAAGTCTCGATGTTTATCCTGTTGGCAATGAAATTGGAGACGAGGTGCTGATAAAGAAAATTGATGTTCCTGAGACTTTAAGGCTTAACGATAAGTTTGAAGTTTCAGTAAAAATAAGCAGCAATGTGAAGACTACAGGGAAATTGAAGCTTTACAAGGACAGGGAATTGGCAAATGAAATAAGTATAGATATTCAAGAAGGGGACAATAATTTTGTGTTCTCGGATACAGCCCTTAAAGGTGGAGTTGTGACCTATTCTGCTGAGATTGTGGCAGAAGATGACACCCTAAGTCAAAATAACAAGATGTCCTCTTTCAGCTACATTGAAGACAAAGCCAGAATATTGGTAATCCACGACAAGGACGAGGGAGGTACCGAGCTGGCAAAAATAATGGAAACTGACGCAGAAGTTCAGATAATCAGACCGGAAAATGTTCCTGTTACCATGGAGGAACTTCAAAAATATGACGGATTTATTATGTCCAATGTATCGGCTGAAAAAGTGGATGATAAATTTTTAGACAATCTTGAAATTTGTATAAGGCATTTGGGAAAAGGGCTTTTAGTAACCGGCGGAAGCGACAGTTATGCTTTGGGCGGATATTATAAGACGGTACTGGAAAAGGTGCTGCCGGTAAATATGGATATTAAGACAAAGGAAGAAGATCCAAACCTAGGACTGGTAATGGTGATAGACAAATCCGGCAGTATGGCAGATGGTCAGTATGGAGTTTCCAAGGTGGAACTGGCAAAGGAAGCTGCCATACGTGCCACCGAAGCATTAAAAAGCAATGATATGGTAGGCGTTTTAGCTTTTGATAGTGCCTATAAGTGGGTGGTGAAAACAAAGAAAGCCGATAATCTTAAATCGATACAGGATGATATCGGAACAATAAGAGCTGATGGAGGAACAAGCATACTGCCTGCTCTTGAGGAGGCATATCTTTCATTGAAAGATGCCGACACCAAATTGAAACATATCATACTTCTTACCGACGGTCAGGCCGAAAGAACGGGCTATAGCGAATTGGTGAACAAAATCCGGGAAGCAAAAATAACTCTTTCCACTGTTGCTGTTGGGAGCGAGGCAGATACATTGCTTCTTAAAGCTTTGGCCGCGGGAGGAGGTGGAAGGTTTTATGCCACCGATGAATTTACCGACATTCCCAAAATATTTGCCAAGGAGACATTCCTTGCAGGAAAATCCTATTTAAACAACAGAACTTTTACACCAAAGCTTACAGCTTACTCACCCATACTTAGCGAAATAGAGTCCATACCTTCACTGGACGGGTATGTGGGCACATCGGCAAAGAGTACAGCAAGGGTAATATTTTCAAGCGATCAGGATGATCCCATACTTGCTACATGGCAGTATGGTTTAGGAAGAACGGCGGCATGGACTTCCGATGCAAAGGGGATGTGGACTTCAAGCTGGATGCAATGGGAACAGTCCCCAAGATTTTGGAAAAATCTTATTTCATGGCTTATTCAAAAGAAGGTCAAAGATGATTACAGTTTAACCGGCGGTATTATAAATGGCAAAGGCAATTTGGAGTTGACTCTGCCCGCCGATGAGAGACTGGAAAATGAGACGGTTGAAGCTACAATAGTGAGCCCTGGCGGGAAAGAAGAGATAGTAAAGCTTGAACCGATATCCCCCGGAGTTTACAGGGGCAGTTTTACGGGCGATGAAACCGGCGTGTATATTGCCAATGTAAGTGTTAACAGCAATGGTGAAACGGTAAAGAATATAAATTCCGGTATAATAATTCCCTATTCCCCGGAATATGACAGAATCGGCAAGAGTGATGGGAATCTTTTGGAAAAGCTTGCTGTAGAAGGCGGGGGCAGGATTTTAAGCAAACCGGAGGAAGTTTTCTCAGGGCAGCTTAAGCAAACTGTGGCAATAAACGATATGACCAACCCTCTGCTGATTTTGGTAATAATTCTCCTTATGTTGGATATTGCTCTTCGAAGACTAAATATACCTTTTGAAAAGCTGGAGCCTGTAGTGAGCAAGATTGCTGAAAAAAGTGAAGCTGTGGCAGGTATGCTGGTAAAGCAGTTTAAACGGGAAAGAAAGAGTGTTGCTAAACAGCTAAAGACTGAAAAGGTTGAGGAGAAAATTCAAAAACCTGTTGTTAAAGTAAAGCAGGATAATGAAATAAAGGTTGCTAAGAAGGATATGATAAAAGAGGTTTCAAAGAAGAATGAAACGGATTCGGATATTTCCAAGATTTTAGCTAAGCAACGTAACCGTAAAAGATGATTTGAATTTTTTAAATAATCTATTATCGTTTATATTTATAATATCGAATATTGAAAGCATGAAGGTTATCAGAATAGTCTTTTTTCTTAATATATATATATTATTGAATTTGGAAAAATAAATTTCACATATACAAAAAAGGCGAGTTGATTTTATTCTTATTATAAAAAAGGTATATTTTTATAATGTGAAAATAATTATTGACATAAGTTGGTTTTGATTATTAAATGAACTAAATAATCGAGGAGTAAAAGATATCCTTAACCTGTGTGCAGATGGAATAACAGGAATAAAGGAATCAATAGCAGTGGCCTATCCTCAGACAGAGTACTAGCATTGTATTGTACACCAGGTTTACATTAAAGTATGTAGCGGAAAAGGACAAAAAGGCATTTTCAGCTGATTTAAAGAGTATCTATCAAGCACCGTCAGAAGAAGCAGGATACGAGCAAATGAAGGCAGTCACAGAGAAGTGGCAAGAGAATTATCCTAATGCCATGAAGAACTAGACATTAAATGGGGATGTAATCAGCCCAATGTTTAAGTTTTCGGCAGATGTTCGAAAGGTTATTTATACTACCAACGCAATAGAGAGACTAAATAGTACGTACCGCCGTCTAAACATCAAAAGAAGTGTATTTCCAAGTGATACTTCACTTTTAAAAGCTTTGTATTTAGTAACATTCGAAGTTGCAAAATAGTGAACACTGCCTATAAGGAACTGGAGTAAGGACTATTGGGAGTTATCTATCGTGAATAAGGGAGATTACCATAGCAAAAAGAAAATGGCCAGTCAAGAGTGAATAAATGCCCTTTTACAATGGTGCTCTTTACATACCATTTGCTTTTCACTATATTATAACCAAGGGCTTGTAAGCCAAAATCTGACTTACGAGCCCATTAAAAAATTATCATAGAAAGTCAATTTACAGAAAAAGTTTCACACACCACCAAGAAGGAGAATTTTTATTCTTTTATACACAAAATTTTCAACAGCCTCTTTTAAAGCTTTTCCTATTCTCAGTTTTTACCAAAAGGAATATTTCTATTTTTGTTTTACAGTCATTAACTAATAGTTTTTATGCTTCATATAGCTCTTTTATTTTACGGAACCAGCTTTCAACTTCATCAAAAACACCAAGTTCTACTAAGTGCTGTTTTGTAATCTTTTTAGTTACTTTGCAGTTTAATATTTGTTTTATTCGTTTTTCACGTTCTGATACATCGTTATAGTCTTAAGTAGTAGTGTAAAATTGATGACTTAAAATTACTGGAAAATATTGTCCCTTGAAAATAAAGCCACGATATGGTTTTCTACTATGTTAGCCAAACAAAAGTAGAGGAGGTCATATCATGGCTACAAAAGATATAATGCCACTAATCGAAGAAATTTTCAAGTATTATGGACATGTAAAAGATGGAGATTTCATGAGAGATCTGATGGCTTTAATACTAAATAAGTTGATGGAAGCTGAAGTGACTGCAAAAATTGGTGCAGATAAGTATGAACGTACAGAAGAAAGAAATAATCAAAGGAATGGTGTCAGAATCAGACCATATAATACCCGTCTTGGTACCATTGATTTAAAAATACCTAAACTTCGTGAGGGAACCTATTTCCCAAGTTTTCTAGAGCCTAGGCGTATGTGGGAAAAAGCACTTGTTAATGTTGTTCAGGAAGCATATGTCCATGGTATAAGCACCCGAAAAGTGGATGAATTAGTTCAGGCACTTGGTATGGAAGGTATTGATAAAAGTAAAGTATCACGCATAAGCCAAGAACTTGATGAATATGTTACTCAATTTGTAAACCGTAAATTAACAATTAAATATCCATATTTGTGGTTGGATGCAACATTTCCAAAAGTACGGGAAGGTGGACATGTAGAAAACATGGCATTGGTTGTAGCAGTAGGTGTTAATGAAAATGGTGAACGTGAGATTTTGGGTTTTGATGTTGGACTTACAGAAAGCGGGCCATTCTGGACAGAGTTTTTACGCCGACTTGTAAATCGTGGATTACATGGAGTCCAACTTGTTATTAGTGATTCTCACGAAGGGTTAAAAAAGGCGATTTCAGAAGTTTTAGGAGGTTGTTCGTGGCAAAGGTGTCGAGTGCATTTTATGAGGAATGTATTAAGTCAGGTGCCACGGAAACAGCAAGGTATGGTATCAGCAATAGTAAGAACAGTATTTGCAGCACCGGACCAGAAAACAGCTAAGAATCAATTATATACAGTTGTAGAACAGTTAAAGGGAAGATTTCCGAAAGCAATGGAAGTCTTGGAAAATGGATGTGAGAATGTGTTGCAGTATATGGAGTTTCCGCGAGAACATTGGGCACAGCTACATTCCACGAATCCATTAGAAAGACTAAACAGGGAAATACGGCGAAGAACTGACGTGGTAAGTATATTTCCAAATCGTGAATCAGTAATAAGATTGGTTGGATCAATATTAATAGAGCAGCACGAGGAATGGCAAATTGGTCGAAGGTACTTTAGTAAAGAATCAATGAATAAGTTGGTAAAGCCTGCAATTGGGACATATAGTTTGGCCCCAGAGGCATTATTGCACAAATAAAGTTAGCTTGCTTTTTTAGCTGAATCCCGAGGCTATTTTTACTACACTTAAATGGCCTTAGGCAGTGTCCGCCATGCTACACTGGAAAATTGCGGAGGATGAGGTAAATGTAACTTGCTTCTTCCCCTCATCCCTCGGCACAATAAAGAGAGCATGGCGGAATGTGGTTGTCAAGGAAAAGCCCGGTTTGGGCCCTTGACAACCACATTAGCGGAAATTAAAGAAACATAGTAGAAAACAATTTACACCACTTGACAAGACACTATCGATACATCAGAAATTTCTAACTTTACTCTATCTTTTAGAAACTGAGGAACGTCATGTTTTTTCCAACTAGATAAGTCCTCGCTAAATTCTATATTAAATTCCTCTTTTATTAGACTAGGGTGAATATAGTTTTCCATTTCTAACATGGATGTATTAAGTCCATAACGTCTTCTGTCATTTGCAGAACATATATCTCTTATTAGCTTGCAATACTCTTCTTTATCATTGTCGTATAAGTGAAACTCTATTACATTTGAATCTTTAAGATAATTTTTATTGACCCATGTTATCAAATTACTACCTTTCATTGGAATTATAGAAATATTTTCTTTTTTTAAATCTATTATATTTTTAAACTCTTCAATATTTTGATTAATATTAATTAAAAAATTAATATCATTTTCACCTTCAACGCAAATCACAAGTTTAGAAATAGCTGTAGGTAAAACACCAAGAGTATCAATAATGCCTTTTATTTTTGCATTTTCATCTTGTTCAATAAAAGGCTCATTTTTATCATTTCTTCTAATAAATATTAGATGTTCTTTGTTAACCATCTTAGCGATTTCTGGTGTATGTGTTGTAATAATTATTTGATGTCTTTCATTACTAGACATTTCTAACAATGTTTCGATTAACATTTTCTGGTAGTTGGGGTGCTGAGAAGTTTCAGGCTCTTCAATAGCATATATGACATCGTTTGAAGGTGCATCTTTAATGAGCTTTTCTGCTTCTGCTCTGAAATAGCTCAGAAGAATCAGCCTTCTAATACCACTACCTCTTTTGTTTAATGGTATATTATCATCTCCAACAAGAGAAAAAGAAAAAATGCTATCCCATCCTTTTAAGTCAAGTTTAGTTTTTAAGTTTGTTGCGATTTCTTTATCGAATTCTTTCAATTTCTCAATAGTTTCTTGCCCTATTTTCATTACTTCTTTTTCTACTTCGCTTTTTACTTTATCAAGATATTCTTGGACTTTTGATAATGCATTTTTAGTTGCTATTTTAAGTGGATTTTGGACTTCTGAATCTTCATCTGTATTGGGTCTATCAGATTGAAATAAGAAATAAAATGGCAAGTTCTTTTTAATACTAATCTATACGTTTTTGGTATCATCACTTGCGTTAATATCGATATAAGTTAAAACTTTGTCTTGTACATCTGATACTTTGTATATAGCTTTCCGAATTTCTGCACTTTTAGTTTTATCAATAGAATTATAATTATCTATACTATCTTTTAATTCATCTAGTTTCTTTTTTAATTCTGTTATTTTCATTGTGACTAATGGCTTTTCAAAAACTGATGGATAATTAGCAATTATGTATGTTTTGATATCTGTTTTATTAATTTTTTGTTTCGAGCAATCATAGACTTTATGAATTTCCAATAGCCCCTCGCTGTTTAAGAGATATTCTTCAGATAAATTAGTGGGATTTGTACTATCAATTACAATTTGCTCATCTTTCCTAATTTTAAAACATGCTCCGATAATAATCTTTTTATTTTCTGACAATATATTACAGTCGTCTGGGTCAATTTTTATTTGACAATCTCTGTCTTCACCATTAATAAACAACTCTAGTGCTTCTAGAATTGTTGATTTTCCTATGTCATTTCTCCCAATTATTACATTCATATTATCATCAAAATTAATTTCCGCCTTATTGTATCCTCTGAAATTTTCCAATATTATTTTTTTAGTTTCATGTATAACCCTCCCTATTTATACTTCTTATTGAATGAAAATTCAATATAAGTTATGAAATTCCACATAAAAGTACAAAAATCCTTTTATTATTACAAAATTTTATACTATAGCTTTATAATGGGAGCAAGAAACACATACTGAAAAATGTAATTAATATACAAAATACAGTAAGTTTAAATGAGTTTATATAGAATTTTTCAGCAAATTATTTTAAATTTTTAGAGTTTGGGGAGTATAACTCTAAATTACTTTTGTATCATATACAATTGCAAGTTTTGATAAATTTTTAGATAAGTTTGATTTAATTTGGCAATTCATTATTTGTAATACGGTATTATGTGATTATTCCACCTCTTTTCATTTTGTGTGCGTCCAGCGAAGCTGGACCACACTTGCCGGTGAAAGTCTGGCACGGGTAATTTCCAAGAAGCCCGTTAGCTAATCCCGGTGCGTCACGGTAATGTGAGGTGCTGAGCGGGAGGATAAAGTACCTGCCTAAACAGCAGGGCGAGCGAAAATGCAGACCGTAACATCAAGTGAATTCTGCGGCATCGTCAAAATGGTCTCTGGCTTACAGAGTAAAAAGGGGAAGTCGAGCTTTGGTAAATTGGGCGAAGACCACGGAAGATGGGAAGAACTTGGATTGCACCATCGAAGAATCCCCCGGTGTATTGGAAACGTTATTTATTGAAAGTGTGGTTCGGAACGGGAGAGATCCTACTTTGCACAGTGTAAGCTGTAAAGAAGACACTTATAAGCTGAAGAAGTGAAATTGTGGACTTGCAAAGAAGGAGTCGGAGGAGCCCATATTACTGATGATACTACAGACAATAAAACTGTAATGAGGAAAAGGGGCTCTGCTTTATTCAAGTTATCCGATGTAAGTAAGAGCGAGTAAATACCAAAAAGGCTAACAACACCATAGGAAAAGTTCTACAACTTCAAAGGAAACTATACCTTGCAGCCAAGTCAAACAGCAAGAGAAGGTTCCATGCTCTCTATAACAAGGTATACCGAAAGGATATACTAATAGAAGCATGGAGAAGGGTGAAAGCTAAATGGTGGAGCAGGAGGTATTGACCGTATTGAAATAGCTGATGTTGAGGAATATGGAGTAGATAAGTTCGTGCAGGAGATACAACAAGAACTGATAGAAGGAAAATACCATCCCAAGCCAGTGAGGAGAACCTATATACCCAAAGGGAATGGGGAGAAAAGGCCATTAGGAATACCTAACATAAAGGGCAGAGTAGTACAGATGGCAGTAAAACTAGTGATTGAACCTGTGTTTGAAGCAGATTTTCTTGACTGCTCCTATGGGTTCAGGCCAAAGAGAAATGCGCACCAGGCACTGGATAGAGTCCGCAAGGACACGAACAGGAAAGGCTGGTGGGTGGTAGATGCCGACATAAAAGGGTATTTCAATAACATAAACCATGAAAAGCTAATGCTGATGATGAAGCAGAGGATATCGGACAGAAGGATACTCAAAATGGTCTGGAAATAGCTAAAAGTGGGAATTATGGAAGATGGAGAGTACACAGAGAGTGAGATAGGGAGTCTGCAAGGCTGAGTAATATCACTACTTTTGGCAAATATCTATCTGCATTATTTCGACTTAAAATGGGAGATGTGTTACAAACAACTTTGCAAGCTTATAAGATACTGTGACGATTTCGTAATTATCTGCAGAACAAAGAAGGAGGTGGAGCATGCGCTGAAGGCTGTGAAGTCAATAATAGAAAGGCTGGAGTTAGAACTGCATCCGGACAAAATAAAGCTGGTCAGTATGTGGAATGGGAATGAAGGGTTTGATTTTCTGGGTTTTCATCATAGGAGGAAGGTGCCAGAAACATCAAAGGGACAGAAATTTAACGAAACAAATCAATTTCCATCAAGAAAGGCCATGCCAAAAATGAGGAATAATATCAAAAGTGCATTTGCCAGCAGGGCAACGTTGCTGCTGGATATGCAGAAAATAATAGAAATTTTAAATCCGAAAATCATAGGAATGAGAAATTATTATGGGTTAAAGAATGCAGGGAAGCAGCTAAACAAGATTGACTGGTATATCATAAAGAGATTTACATTATGGTATAACTACAAAACACAGAATAAAAGATGGTTTGCTGGCATCTCAAAGGTTCGTAAAGTTATTTGCGAAAACGGACTCCAAAAACTTGCTGTTTAGACAAATGCTGAAGGAAGAAGAATATCGGGAAGCTGTGTGCGTGAGAATCGCATGCACAGTTTGATGAAGGGGAAGGTGAGAAACAAACTTTCCCACCAATCTACTCTACACTAACTTTTTGGGGTGTTGATTTTACATAATTTTTCCATAGAACTATCCACTCATCGCGACTTGCATAATCATCTTTAACATAGGTTTTTGCAATTTTATGAACTGCAAAAATTAAAGCATTTGCATATCTGCCAGGGTTCTTTTCTATGTAGTCTAACATATACGGTAAATATTCTATTCCGAGATTCTCTATTTCTTTATATTTTTCTGTTTCAAGAAGGGGACTGTTGTAGCTGCTGAATCCAATTTTAGGATCATTTGCACAGTAATCAATCAGCTCTTGAAGCTTTATGTCAAAGACTTTTTGGTACTCATCTTCTTCGCTTTGCGTTTCCAAAATAAATTGCTGTTCTTTGCTTTTATTGCTGTGCAAATAAAATAACACTACTTCCAAAAAACACTAATAACTAATAAGGTTATAGCTGACAGAAGCGTCTTTTTATTTAAGATTTTTGCTTTCATTTGTAATCTCCACTTGAGCCAATAAAGCAAACAATTGTATAATTTGCTAACATAATATTATCTAATAATTACCATTATGTCTATAATTCTAGAAGAATAATAATCTATATTGAGAATCAAAACTTAATAAACTTAAGCCGCTATACTTTAAACCTATAGCCGATACCCCATATGGTTTCAATATATTGGGGTTTTGAACTGTCTAACTCAATTTTTTCCCTTATTTTTTTGATATGCACCGTCACGGTGGAAACATCGCCGACAGCATCCATATTCCAGATTCTATCAAATAGCTCTTCCCTTGAAAAAACTCTGTTTGGATTTTCTGCTAAGAAGAGAAGCAAATCAAACTCCTTGGTGGTTAAGGTAACTTCCTGACCTTCTACCCATACTCTCCGAGCATCTTTGTCTATTACAAGGTTTCTGACGGCAATAGTTTTTGATTTTTTCTCATTGCTACCCACAAGTCTTTCATAGCGTGAGATGTGTGCTGTAACTCTTGCTACAAGTTCGTTCGGACTGAAAGGTTTGGTTATGTAGTCATCGGCACCTAGCCCTAAACCTCTGATTTTGTCAATATCTTCCTTGCGGGCCGATACCATAAGTATGGGAATATTTTTAGACTCCCTTAATCTGCGGCATATTTCAAAACCGTCTATATTGGGAAGCATCAAATCTAAAATTATCAGATCAAAATCTTCCTTCAATGCCCGGGCCAGTCCTTTATCGCCCGTCTTTTCTATATCGACGTCATATCCGTTTATTTCAAGATAATCCCTTTGAAGTTCTGCTATAGATACCTCATCTTCAATTATCAGTATCCTTTTTTTCATTTTCCATACCCACCTTTTCTAATTCAAAATATATGCTGGTTCCGTATCCGTATTTACTTTCTGCATAGATTTTTCCGCCATGTTCTTCAATTATCTGCCTTGCGATGGCAAGACCCAAGCCGCTGCCACCCTTTGATGTGTTTCTTGAAGGGTCAGCCCTGTAAAATCTGTTAAAGATATTCGGAAGATATTCCTGTTTTATTCCCTCGCCGTTGTCGTGTATACCTATCAAGACTTTATTTTGCCTGTCTTTAACATCTATTTTAATCTCTCCGTTTTCCTTATCCATGTATTTAATTGAGTTTTCAATTATGTTCGAAAACACTCTCTTTAATTTTTCCGAATCGGCTTTAACTTGCGTGCTGTCGGGTAAATTGTATTCATATTCCATATTTATTCCGATTTTATCCAATTGAAACTTATATTCATCAACCATATCTTCAATAAATGCTTTTAGATTAAGTTTGGAAAAGTTAAAGGGTATCTTTTTTAAATTTTGATTGGAATAAAAGGTAAGGTCATTTATCAATCGGTCCATATCCAGTACCTTTTTGTAGATGATGTCGGTATATTTATCTATTTTTTCAGGGGTATTGGCAACTCCATCCCTTAAACCGTCTATATGGCATTTGATAGATGTTATGGGAGTTTTTAAATCATGGGTAATGCTTGCTATAAATTCATTGCGTTCTTCGTCATATTTGATTTGCTGTTCTAAAGCAGCTTTAAGCCTTTGCCGCATCTCTTCGAAAGCACGGCAGACTTCTCCCACTTCATCACTGGATTTTTCATCTATTACAAAGGATAAATTGCCTTCTTTTATTTGTTCGGCGCCGTATTTAAGTTTTTTCAGCGGCCTGATAATGCTTGAAGACACAGCAAGGGTCAGTAAGCCATTGGTGAGCAGTACTATTATCAAAAAACAGCGCAGAAAATCGGTTATAAAGCCAGCTAGAAATTTTTCCAACGGGCTTTTATCAAAAAAAACATATATTACACCTTTTTTTCCGTCCGACAGCTCGAATTTGTAATTTATATAGCCTAGAGAACCGAAAGTGTTTTCCTGTTCCGTTTCATTTTTATCTGCATTTAAAATTATATGTTTCTGAAATTTTAGCCGATCAATATTGTCTGATAAATAATAGATGTTGTTGTCTATTGCAAAGCAGAAACCGAGATTCATTGACTTCAATTTGTTATCAATGTTTTTTAGATATTCTAAGTCTTCGAACTTATCGGGATGGTTGAGGGCATCGTTTAAAACGGATACTAGTTCTTTAAAAGCTTGTTGAACCTCACTGTCAGTTATTTCATCCGAGTTATACTGTCTAAGTCCGGATTTTTCAAGGTTAATCCCTATCAGGAAAACGGCAAGGACAATTGAAAAAATAAGTGGAATTATTATCATTAATATGTTGGACAGTATCAACTTAAATCTTATAGACATTATAATATCCTCCGAATTTTTACGTAAAAGAGTTTTTATACTATATATCCTTTTGGTAAAACAGGTAAGAACCTGCAAACATAAATATTATACCATATGCCAGAATATATAGCAGTTCATTGATGATTTTTGTAAAATTCAAACTGCTGTAAAAATTTTGGTGCCAGGATAGGTATGTTGTGGGCATAAAGGGTGTTACTTCCGGGAAAATAATCGTTAATGCTGATATAAGTACTGAAGTACATATCATAATTATAACGGTCAAACTGCCGCTTCTGGTAAATTGGGAAAAGAAAGCGGTAATTATAGCTAGAAGAATTATTGGGACAACGGCAGAAACATATGCCATAATATAAAAAGGAAGTTTTTCTAAACAGTAACTGATATTACCGCCGATGAAACTTGTAATTTCTGTGATTACGAAAGTACCGAGCAAAAGAACGAAAAGACTTGTGCCTATTGCAAGTATTTTGGAAACATAGAGCTTATTGCGCGTTATTGGCCTTACTAATGACATAATAATTGATTTGTCGGAAATTTCGCCCGAAAACAAGTCACTAGTCAGCATAATTGTAAACAATGGAAGAAACAGTGAAAACATAAAGTTTAAGACAAAAGCCGGAATAGTTGCGTTATTTATCAGGGGGCCTCCCAGTTTTCTAGTGCTTATCAGATTGACTGATGAAGCAAATAGGGATATAAATACTGAGATAAAAAACAACACAACAAACTTTTTGTTTGAGAATATCTTGAAGGTTTCAGTTTTTGTACTAGTCAATAGAGTATGCATTTTTTATTTTCCTCCTTACGCAGGCTTGATTTTTTCGATAAAATAATCTTCCAGCGACAGCCCCATATCTTTTACGCTTTCTACATTGCAAACATCAATCATTTTTCCGTTTTGAAGTATAAGTATTTTGTCGCAGAGCATTTCAACTTCATAAATTTGATGGCTGGAAATTAAAAAGCTTATCATATACTCTTTTGCAAGAAGGGATACAATTTTTCTCAGTTCCTTTGAGCCTTCTATATCAAGACCGTTAGCTGGCTCATCAAGGATTACCAGCTGGGGTTTTTGGTAAATAGCCATTGCAATTGCAAGTCTTTGCTTCATACCCAGGGAAAAAGTTTTTACCTTTTCATTCTTGTAGGTGGTAAGTCCTGTTATATGAAGAACTTCGTCAATTCTGGCAATATCTACGTTCTCGTAGTAACCTGATATAAACTTGAGATTGTTATAACAGCTCAAATTTCCTATTAGTGAAGGTTTTTCTATCAGGCATCCGACATTTTTTATTGCCTCTTCAAAATTATCCGAGATATCCTTGCCGCAAATTTTAACTGTTCCTTCATTAGCTCTGATCAGCCCTGTTATTGCCTTCATTACGGTTGTTTTACCTGAACCGTTTGATCCAAGGAGGCCTATTATTTCACCTTTATATATATCAAAACTTATATTGCTGACACCTCTGCCATTTTTATATATTTTCTTAAGAGATTTTACTTCCAATACTTTTTCCATATTTTCATCCTTTCCGACAGCTTGCATAAAGCATTTTTACCGGTCTTGCAAGCTGTATTTTTATCATGAAAATCGATAGACCCAAAATTTCACATTGCAGACTGCTTGCAGCAATTATTTGGCTTATTGCTTTTTGGCAAGCTCGATTATAGGAACAATTGCTTTTTTATCGGTGAAATCTACTGTCTTTCCGTAAGTCTCCAAAAAGCCTTTGGAATCATTATCAAGCTTTTCCGGATCTTTTTTCTTAATATATTTATACATCAGGTACATCAATAGGCGATCTAAGGCAGTAAGTTTCTTATAATCCAGGCCGCCTCTCAGGACAAAAAAGTGTACTTTATTTTTCATTTCATCGGTTAAATTTTTATTTTTAAGTTCTTCTTTTGCCTCATCGTTTTTAAGAGTCGCACCGACAGCTGCTATGATTAATTTTTTATTGCGGAGTTCGGAATAGTTTTTCTTAATTAGTGGAAATCCAAGGATGTTGCCGGCATATAGCCCTCCACAATATATAATATTGGAGTACGATTTCAGTTTGTCGGGTTTTATTTGATTTGTTCTGAAAATATCGGCAGATAAAGCGTCTGAAATCCATTTGGCATATTTTTCGGAATATCCGTATTTTGATTTGTAAACAACAACTATATCTGACATCTATACAACCTCCCTGGATTTCACTAAAATTAAATTTTACTTGCAGTCAAGTTCTTTTGCGGATATTTCTTTTACTTGTTTTCCGTCAAGTTCTATAATATCTGCAGTGGTGGAGTTAATGTTTGAAATATCAAAACTGATTTTTAATTTCCGATTGTGGATATTGTTTTGTGCATCATTGCCGCTAACTTCAAGCTCAAAATTTATTTGATTTATTATATTGTCTTTATCAACTATAAAATCTGCCTTTATTTTTTCTGGCTGTATATTGTCTGTAAGCTTCGGCAAATCAATGTCCTTAAGGGAAATACCAAAAACTTCACTTATCATGTTGTCTGCTTCCATTTCAATATTACTTTCCTCATTTTGACTTAAGTTCATCATTAGATTTAATAGAGAGGGAATTTCATTTTTGTCTAAATCGATGGAAATATGTTTTTTATCATTTTCAATATCTGTTACGGTTACTTGATTTTTCAGATCCCCAACCAGTGTGTCCAGAATGTTCTCTAAGATTGCTTCCGTTTTGGGATTTATATTTTGATTTTTTTGCCGATTCCTTTTTGTCTCATACTCTTTTTCCGAATGTGTTATTTTGTTATACACATCCGAAGCGTCATGTTTGAGAATTAGAATGTTATCTTCTACTGAAAAAATATAGTTTCTTTCAAAAGCATCGGTATCGATAAAGACTTTTCCGCTGCTTAAACCTTCCTGTTGAACTTTAATTTCCGAGCTCAATTTTATGAGTTCCCTGTTGTTGTCCGTTAATGAGCCGGATATTTGATAGGTTGCGTTTTCAATTTTGTTGGAATTTTTTATTGCAGCTTTGAGGGCTTCGTACCCTGTCGGACCCGATGCTATACTCATTGCTGCAGAACCTATCAGAAGCGAACCTCCAATCACTAAGCCTATGCATGTTCTCAATAAATTTTTGTTCATTTTTTTTACCTCCTTATAATTTAATTTGTTTTTGCATTTTTATACTAGCAACCGAAAATAAAACCGCAGTGAAAGAAGGATTAAATAAAAATGAAAAAATATTAAAAAAGTATTAACTATAGAATAAATTGAATATCGCTGCTAAGAGTGCTATATTATTCTTAAGATTGTTGTTTAATTGTAGGAAAAATTATTTAGCGGGTAATGGGCATTATAAATAAAGGAAAATTACAGAGCAAAGGATAAGTATTGGCTTGTAAATTTTATATTAAAAAAATGGAGTGAGTATTTATGAAGTATAAGATTAGGCAAAAGATGTTTTCGTTGGGAGATAAGTTTACAATAAGAGATGAAGAGGATAGGGATGTATTCATTGTAAAGAGCCAGCTCTTGTCCATTGGAAAAAAACTTAGAATTTTTGACCTTGATGGAAATGAGGTTTGTTATATCGAGCAGCAGCTTTTTAAGTTTATGCCCCAGTATAATATTTATATTAACGGTGAAATGGTTGCACATATAAAGAAAAAGTTTGCGCTGTTTAAGAATGACTTTGAAATTGTGAGTAATAAGGCTAATTACTACGTTGAGGGAGATTTTATTGCCTATGATTTCAAGATATTCAATGATAGAAAATTAATCGGGCAGGTATCCAAAAAGTTCTTTTCCCTTACGGATACCTATGGTGTTGAGGTTGATGAGGATGAGGACAGAGTTTTAGTATTTGCCTTAGTTATTGTAATTGACATGGTATGCCATGACGATGACAAATAGCTCGGATAGCTTAGCGACAGTGAAAATGTATTAAAGGTTTTGAGAAAAGTCAAAACTCCCGAATATGGAAAATCCGGGAGTTCAGGTCATTGAAAATGAATATTTATATATGTGAAATATTTATAATAATCATTGACTATGCCGTTATAAAGCTCTGAATATTTTAATTATTACCCCGTTTTCTGCAGGATAGCCTTCACCCACTAATAAAGCATGATTCAAAAAATCCAATGCTTCGCTGTCTGTAATTATTTTAGGATATGTTCTGAACAGGACACCCTCGGGAGCATTGCCAAAATTGCCGTTGTTCTCAATGAATATTCTGCAGTTTTCTCCGGTATGGTCTCTGCCTTCAATCATATATCTTGCCGATAAAGTGTGTTTATAACCGGACTTTCCAATGATTTGAGTATCCACACCGCCGGGAAGTATATTTCCTTCAAAATATTTACCTGTAGCATCTCCTGTAAACAAAATCATTACAGCGGAATCTCCGTTGTCATTTTTTACGTCAAATGCACTTTCAATTTTTACGTTCACTGTCAATACTTCTTCGAAATTCATCCTATCACTCCTCAATTTATTAATTGGTATTGCTCTTTCGTACTGCTATATAGAATGGTAAAATGAAATCATCAAATATTGGGGCGTTTTAAATGAGCAGCCAAAAACTTTTCTGTAAGAGTGAGAACCTGGGAACTCCATATACCCGGACCATGTCCGGCACCAATAACCTTATAGAAGAAAACCTTCTGGTTATGCTTTTTTAAAGCCTTATACATTTCAATACTTTGATTGACATGGACAACATTATCCTCATCCCCATGTATAATGAGAAATGGCGGAAGTTTTTTATCCAAGTCCATGTATATAGGACTTGCTTTCTTTGCCAATTCAATATTGTCGGCTATTTTTCCTCCAATAAATAAAGCTTCCGGACAATCTGCAGAATCATGGTCAATAGCGTCATTGTATTTGCCTAATGTCAGCAAATTTGTGACCCCGAAATAATCTACCACTGCGGTTACTTCATCGGATTGGTCTTTGTAAAGTCCGTTGTTGTACTCTCCTGCGGTAAGTCCGGTCATTAATGCAAGATGTCCGCCGGATGAGTCTCCCCAAACGGCGACTTTATCCGGGTCAATTCCGTAGGTGTCCGCATTTTCGCGCATAAATCTAATGGCACACTTAACATCTTCCAAAGCCGCCGGGAATTTTGCTATGTCGGTGTTTCTCATTTCAACACTTGCTATTACATATCCCTTTGAAGCAATGTGGGATAGATTGGGAATGGCAGAATACAGATCCTGTTTTCCCCATGCAGAACCTTGGACATAAACTATAAGGGGAAATTTTAGTCTAGCCTCGTAGGGTTTTATTATTTGCAGTTTCCTTTCGATATTGCCATACCTGGCGTAAACCACATCATGGAGATATGTACATGAAAAATACATTCCCTCACCGGAAAATTCAGCAAATAAAACCTGTGTTCCTTCAGGCGTTTCATTAGCAGCAATCTTCGCTTCTCTTATATCCATCTTTAGCACCTTTCCTATCGTTTTTTATAAGTTTAATTTTACTTTGGATTTCGCAATGCATTTCTCTTTCATTATAAATATTTTTCTTCAAAAAATAAAAAAAATATGCTGTAAAAGATACTACCATATTAAAGCGGGAATAACTTTACTTCCGGCTTTTTGAATCCGCCACTCATTTTTGGTTGTAATTCTGATAAAAACTATCGTTGCTTATGAAAGATGTAAAAATGATTTGTGCGAATGTAAACCTTGAAAAGCAGAAATTTTATTCTCTTTTCTATTTTATTATTTTGCAATAAAAATGACAAGCTTTTTGTCGTAAGGGTAAAAGTACAAGTCAAAAAAACATTCCTCCTTAGCATTTTATTGGTTATATATGCCAAGGAGGACTACTTACTAAATTGAATTGTCAGTTCTGATTGTCACCTTTGCTATTGTAAATAAAAACTTGAAAAGGAATGCTGTCATTATTTTATACTTCCGTTAAAAACTTCAAAATTAGCTTTTTACATACTCTATTTTACTCAGCAGCATGAACAGGCGTGCCTCATCCTTGTATTCGGGTTTAACCATGTAATAGATATAACTTTCCAGAACACTGAAATGGGGTAGAGAACGTCCTTCAATTTTGAAATTTTTAAAGCCCATAGGAACGTACTTTTCATATATGTCTTTTGGCTTAATATGTGTACGATGTTTCGTGGTTTGGTAAAAATATGGGGTTATATATTCGCAATAATAAGGCTCAAATTCAAAGGGTCTGTTTGGGTACTTTTTCAGATGCTCTGAAAGGGCAAGATGGTATCTGCCAATATAGTCATAATGTTCTTTCCTCCGAGGACAATTGGGTATACAGCAGGGATTTATAAGAAGTTCACAGCGCTCTTTTGAAGGAATTTTTTCAAGGTCTTCAAATCTGTTGTTCCAGTTATAGTCTAATACCACAAGACTGTAATCCTGTTCCAGTTCTTTCGTTAAAGTTTCCAGGTCCCTGATTTGTTTGCAAGTCGAACTTATTATTTTATATTCGGGATATTTTTCTCTTATATATGCTTCCAATACAGGAGAAACTACTATAACTTCATTCATTCCATTATTGGCCATTTTAAGGCACATGTTGCAGTAGGAATCGTTTAAGTGTTCTTCCTTTATATGAGGATTGCTGAATGTAAAACGGATGGGTATGCCTCGTTGATTGAACTGCTTAATAATTTCTTTCATAAAATTGCGGTCCATTCTTCCCTGGAAAGTGCGGCCGCCATTCCACAGCGAGGATGGGAATGTGCCATAAACCGAGCCTATCTTTATATCATCATAGAAATATTCAGGTTTCATTTTCATTACTTCATAAAGAAGTATATTTAGCTCAAAATTTTCCGCAAAACTGGGTATATGAAAATAAATACTCATTATTATCCTCCCAATCTATATTTTGTTGACCTTTAGAGAAGCGGAAATTGTGCAATAAAATATGACTGACCGTAACATCTTTGTCTGAGGTCTGTCTGATGCTGAATAGATAGTTCAAATATGAGTTTTCAAAGCATTCTAGGACTTGTGTAAATTGTAATATTGCTATTGTGTAAATTGGCAACCATAAAAATAACTGTCAATATTATGATAACATTAGTACATAAAAAGTTCAATATGCGGCTTTAACCGTCGTTAGTAGCCTTTAACAGCTTTATTAGCGAGTTTAAAAACGATATGTTCTGGCACGAAAAAAATTGTTAAATATCGCAATGCTGATGTAGAAATTGTTTAGTGAAAATTTTTATCTAAAAGTACAAAAAAATAAGGGAATTGCCCTCTTGAATAATAAAATAAACCCATGTATAATGTTATAGTAAACGCGCGTTCATGGGGGTGGATATGAAGAGTGAGGATATTGCTCGGTTGGCTGGAGTGTCCAGAAGTACAGTGTCAAGAGTCATCAACAACTATCCTAATGTTCCAGAAGAAACCCGGGCAAAGGTTTTGAAAATTATTGAGGAATATAATTATGAACCTAATACTTCAGCGCGAATACTTGCAGGCAAATCCAACAACACTATAGGACTATTTGTAATAAGCATATCTGAAAACGATGGACCGAGCAAAATTTATCAAAGTGCATACTATTCCACTTTTATCAATACAGTAGTTGATGCGGCAAATACAGTCGGTTACTATGTTTTAGTTCATACCATATATTCTGGCAAGGATTATGCTAAAATTAGCCAGTCCTTTATGCAAAAAAGGATAAGCGGAGGAATTTTAGTCGGAAATGAGAAAGATTCGGATGCAATCAAAAAAATCGCAAAGTTGGGGTATCCGATAGGAATTGTAGATTATGACGTTAGGGAAATAGAGAAGAATAAGTTGAATAATTCCGGAGTGATTGTTGTCAATTCTGCCGATTTTGAGGGAACGGTTGAGGCACTCAATCACTTGATCAAGTTAGGACACAGGGATATCGGAATTATAACGGGCCGAATGGGTACATACTCGGGGAAAGAGCGCTATAGAGCTTACGAATATGTTCTCAAGGAAAACGGTATAGAAGTAAAACCTGAGTTTATATTAAAGGGAGAGTTTCTGAAGAAAAATGCCTACGATGAAGTAAAGAAGCTTATCCATTCTAAAAAACTTCCCACTGCATTATTTGCATGTAATGACGATATGGCCATTGCTGCCATGGAAGTATTCATGGATGAAGGTATAAGAGTACCTGAGGATATATCGATTATAGGATTTGATAATATACCAATGGCTTCGCATGTTAAACCTGCGTTATCGACAGTAAAAGTGCCGGTTTATGATATGGTTACACGTGCGACGGAGGCACTTATAAACAATATTGAGCATGGCACGAAAACATTTAGTAATTTTACATATCCCGTAGAATTTATTAACAGGGATACATGTGCACCAAGAAGAACTGATAAATAAGGTGTTTTAAAGGATAATTATGTAAGTTGGAGGGATATAGTCCTTTGAAGCACAAATAAAACAGTCCGTTTTAAGAATCAAATAAAGAATTAAAATATAAGGGGGCTAAAAAATGAAATTTGGTTATTTTGATGATTTAAACAAAGAGTACGTTATAACTACTCCAACCACTCCATACCCATGGATAAACTATCTTGGAACCCAGGAATTCTTCTCCATTATCTCAAATACAGCAGGTGGATATGCTTTCTATAGAGATGCCAGATTAAGACGTATAACAAGATATAGATATAACAATGTCCCAATCGATATGGGCGGACGTTATTTCTACATATATGACAACGGTGATTACTGGTCACCGGGGTGGTCACCGGTAAAAAAAGAACTTGACAGCTATGAGTGCAGACACGGTCTCGGATATACAAAGATAACCGGTAAGAGAAACGGTATAAAAGCTGAAGTAACATTCTTTGTACCGCTCAATTACAATGGGGAAGTTCAAAAAGTAATAATTACAAACGAAGGAAATGATACTAAGAAAATAACTCTCTTTTCCTTCATTGAATGGTGCTTGTGGAATGCTCAGGACGATATGACCAACTTCCAAAGAAACTTCAGTACAGGAGAAGTTGAAGTGGAAGGTTCGGTTATATATCACAAGACAGAGTACAGAGAGCGTAGAAATCACTATGCTTTCTATTCAGTAAATGTTCCTATTACAGGATTTGACAGTGACAGAGACAGCTTCATAGGACTGTACAACGGATTTGATGCACCAAAGGCAGTGGTTGCAGGAAAATCAAACAATTCCGTTGCCGACGGATGGGCTCCGGTAGCATCCCACTCTATAGATATCGAATTAAAAGCAGGAGAAAAGAAAGAACTGGTATTCATATTGGGTTATGTTGAAAACAATCCCGATGACAAGTGGGAAGCCAAGAATGTAATTAACAAGAAGAAAGCCAAAGAAATGATTGACAAGTTTAAAACAGTGGCAGATGTGGACAAGGCATTCAGTGAGTTTAAAGAATACTGGAATTCTCTGCTTTCACAATATACAATAAAGAGTCATGATGAAAAACTTGACCGTATGGTAAACATCTGGAACCAGTATCAGTGTATGGTTACCTTCAATATGTCAAGAAGTGCGTCTTACTTTGAATCCGGTATAGGAAGAGGTATGGGCTTCAGAGATTCAAATCAGGACTTGCTGGGATTTGTTCATCAAATACCCGAAAGAGCAAGAGAAAGACTTTTGGACCTTGCTGCAACGCAGCTTGAGGACGGTGGTGCATATCACCAGTATCAACCGCTTACAAAGAGAGGTAACAATGAAATCGGAGGTAACTTCAATGACGACCCGTTGTGGTTGATTATTGCTGCTGCTGCATATATCAAAGAGACCGGTGATTATAGTATACTTAATGAAATGGTGCCTTATGACAATGATATGAGCAAGGCAGATACCTTCTTTGACCACTTGAAACGTTCCTTCAATCATGTAACCAATAATCTCGGACCTCACGGATTACCGTTAATAGGAAGAGCAGACTGGAATGACTGCCTCAACCTGAACTGTTTCTCATCTACACCGGATGAATCTTTCCAGACCACTACAAGCAAGGACGGAAAGGTTGCAGAGTCGGTTATGATCGCCGGCATGTTTGTATATACCGGTCCTGACTATGTTAAATTGTGCAGATACATGGGCGAGGAAGAGGAAGCAAAGAAAGCAGAGAAAGCTATTGAAGATATGAAAGAAGCTATTATCAAACATGGATACGATGGAGAATGGTTCTTAAGAGCGTATGACGACTTCGGTAGAAAAGTAGGAAGCAATGAAAACGAAGAAGGTAAGATATTTATTGAATCTCAGGGCTTCTGCGTAATGGCAGGAATAGGCCTTGATGACGGAAAAGCAGTAAAAGCATTGGATTCCGTTAAAAAATATCTCGATACTCCATACGGAATAGTGCTTAATAATCCTGCCTTTACAAAATATTATATAGAATACGGTGAAATTTCCACATATCCGCCGGGATATAAAGAAAATGCAGGAATATTCTGCCATAACAACGCATGGATAATTTGTGCTGAGACTGTTGTAGGAAGAGGAGACATGGCTTTTGAATACTATAAAAAGATAGCTCCTGCCTATGTAGAGGAAATCAGTGATATTCACAAGACTGAACCATACGTTTATGCACAGATGATAGGCGGAAAAGATGCAAGACGCATGGGTGAAGCTAAGAACTCATGGTTAACGGGAACAGCTGCGTGGAACTTTGTGGCAATTTCTCAGTGGATTTTAGGTGTTAAACCGGATTATGACGGATTGAAGATTGATCCATGCATTCCGAAAGATTGGGATGGCTACACTGTTTCAAGATTGTTCAGAGGAGCAACCTATGTAATAGAAGTGAAGAATCCTGACCATGTTTCTAAGGGTGTTAAGAAAGTTACAGTAGACGGCAAAGAAATTGAAGGAAACATTATTCCGGTATTCGGTGACGGAAAAGAGCATAAAGTGGAAGTTATAATGGGTTAATTCAAAACAAGTTACCATTTTTTAAATGAAGTAAAGGAAAAACGGAAAGGTTTAATACTCTAAAGCTTAATTTATGGGGAAACTAAAACCGCTTATGCGGTTTTAGTTTTATACCCGTGGTTAAAAAGGAGGGTTTACATGTTGGAAAAATTAGTTGCCAGAGGAGTTAAAACAACTCCTGAAGCGGTATTGAGAAATAGTTTTAAGAGCTTAAATGAAAATTCAAAAGTGGACGCTATGTTTACAGACACTACTTTTAAGAGTGTAATCGGAGTGTCCGGTCTGCCCTTTAAAGTGCCTGCCGTATTGCAGCTTTTAAAGAGCAGAGATGTATCGGAATACCTTCTTACCCAGGCAGAAAACGGTGCATCAGTAATGGTTGAAATTGAGAGCAATGGAAGTGTTTCAGTATATAAGAGTGCCAACGGAGAGATACAAAAAATTGAAGTGCCGGCAGAAATAAAGCAGAAAATTGAAACACTTCTTTCAAATGTGAGCAACTGGGCAGGACATTTAAACGACAAGGGTGAACATGTTATAGATTTACGCACTCCTGCACCGGGACCCCACTTCTATGTGAACCTTCTCATGGGAAACAGGATAGGTTTTGACCATGCCCTTCAGACAACTCCCAAGAGTGTTGTTGACAGGCTTGGAAGAGGAGCGTTCAGGTCCCATGCTGCAACCCAGGTACTTGCAACCCGTTGGGATATGAGACAGGAAGAGGGAGGATTTCCTGCAAACCGCCAGTTCTATCTGGTTGAAAACTACAAAAAGATTTTCTATTCGGCAGATCCCAATGACTGCAATATAGAAAGTGCAACCTGTACTCATTCTCAGAATCATACTATTATCGAGTACAGAACCAAGTGCGGTCTTTCAATAAAAAGAACCATATTTATACTTCCACAGATTGAAGGTTTGCCTTTGGCAACAGAAGTTCAGCGAATTGAAGTTACCAATCTGACAGACAAGGAAAGGAATATAAAACTCGTATACACTGGTATGTTCGGTACTCCTGCAACTCATGCCATATTTGAAGACGTGCTTTATACAAATGTTATTATGCAGTCATCCATAATGAGAAAAGATGACGGTTCAATAATTGCCATTACTCCGGACTATTATCCCGAACCTTTCAGGGAAGATATGAGATTCCATACAATGATGGTGAGAAATGGCGACAGCTTGGAATTCCCTAAGGAATTCTGTGCAAATTACAATGAATTTGTCGGAAACGGTACTTTGGAAGATCCTGAAAATATCAGCAAGCTCAGCAATCATTTTTATCGTAAGGGCCCCGGATTCTTTGCATTAGCTTCCGAAGTTAAATTGGGTGCAGGAAAGACTGCAGTATTTGATAATTTCACCGGACTTTCTTCCAATAAAGTCAATCCGTCATTCAATGAAGAAGTATTTAAAAAAGAGGTTTCAAATCTCGTTGACAAGTTCTCAAATGCTGGAGAAGTTGAAAAGGCATTAGAACAGGTAATTAAGTTTGCAGAAAGGTATTCGAGCTTCATGCAGCTAAAAACTGAAGACGAGGAATTCAATACTTACTTCAATAAAAATCTTCCTTTCCAGGTACTTTATCAGACTTTTGTATCCAGGTCCTTCTGCCAGACCCAGAAAGGATATAGGGAAATCGGCTTTAGAGAGATACAGGACTTATATGCTTCCATGTACTATTTTGTAAGTATGGGCGAAGGAGACTTTGTAAAGCAGCTTCTTAAAGAATGGTGCTCAATGATATTTGAATTCGGATATGCTTACCATAACTTCTTCTGGGTAGGTAAGGAACCGGGCAAGTGGTCTGATGACGCCCTTTGGTTTGTACAAGCGGTATATCGTTATATCAGCCTAACAGGGGATATAAAATTCTTAGATGAGGAAGTTGAAGTTGCAGGAACAAACCCTGCCGCTAAGAGACCGGTATATGAAACAATTAAAGCACTGATAAAATATTCAGCACAAATTTCCATTGGAAAACACGGCTTGCCTCTTCTTGACAATGCCGATTGGAATGACTGCTTGAAGCTTGATAATGATTTCATAGACGGTATTACCAAAGAGAAGCTGTATAAGGAACAGATTGCAAAAAGCGGAAATTCGGATGAACCTTTTGAAAGCGACTATTCTGAAAGTGTAATGAATGCCTTCTTGCTGAAAGTGGCAATTGACGAGATGATCCAGCTTTCCGGCGAAAAAGGAGATGCAGAGTACAAGGCACAGCTTGAAAAGATGTCTTCCAAGTTGTTTGACAATATTCAGAAGCACGCATGGAAGGAAGACTTCTTCGCAAGGGTATTGTTCAATAGGTTCAAAGACGGAAAATTCACTTATCTCGGTGCCAAGGGGGACAATTTGTCGGCAGACCCTGAAATTGACGGTTCATACTTCCTGAACTCCTTCAGTTGGTCCATTCTTTCCGATAGTGCCGATGAGGAACAGATTGCTATTATGCTGGACAGAGTAGAGAAATATTTGAAAACTCCCTATGGTCTTAAGCTGGTTACACCGACAGACCTTGGCAGAGTGGCAAACGATACAGCTACAGGACATTATTTTCCCGGTGACAGGGAAAACGGAGGAGTATTCAAACATGCCACAATGATGGCTACTGCTGCTATGTTTAAGGCTGCTAAGACAGTTAAGAGCAAGGAACTTGCTGCAAGGCTTGCCAACATGGCATATTGGATGGTGGATTTGGTGGCTCCGTTCAGGACTATGTCCAATCCTTTCGAAAAAGCCGGTAATCCAAGATTCTGTACACAATATAACAACAGTGAAACCGGGGAAAATATAGGACCTATGCTGAGCGGTACCTCTACATGGCTTACATTGACTTTGATGAGTGCTTTTGGAGTTGAATACACAACACAAGGTCTGATAATTGACCCTATAATCAGGGAAGGAGAACAGACTACTTCATACAGCGTCAATACAGGCAAGGCTGTTTACAATATAACTATAAAGAAGCCGAAAGGATTCTACCGTAGTGCTGATGGAAATGTAAAGATTTCTGTTGACGGCAAAGAGATTGAAGGCAATCTTGTTCCATTGTTTAATGATAACAAGGAACACAATGTGGAAGTGTTGTTTTCATAAATCGAAGTTGTGATTTTATAGTATAAATCATAGGCACATCCAGAGGATTTTAGGATGTGCCTATTGGTATATTTTGAATAATTATATAAATCACATTTCAATGAGTCCGAATTTTCTAACCAACCAGATACAAAATTTTTGTTTCATGTTTGTCGGCTTTTCCAAAGGAACAATTATTCCGTTTAGAACACGATAACATAATTCTGCCGAGACATAGTGGGTAGTTCCGGTGGATTCAAACTGTATTCTAAAAAATTGATGATTGTCTTTCAATTTCGAATCTAAAACTTTAGCCTTTCTGTATACATCTTTGGCAGCTGGTGCAAAAATGGGATCGCCCGGGAAAACAGGGATTTTGTAAATGTCTTTGAATTTTTTCTTCTTTTTTAACATTTTTTATTCCCCCTTATCCTGTTTATTGAACTAGATAATTTATTGCCTTGATTGATAGGTTTTAAGTAAATATCAGTAAAGCAAATGTTGATGAGACTTGAATAAAATGTATAATACTGCATTTTTATTTATATTTATAAATAATATAATGCTAAGTCAGGTATATATTTTTTTGCGAGACTGAATTTATGTCGACCGGGGCTGATTTGTCTTTATTTAAGATTTAGCATCAAAACGACAAATGGCACTATTACAAGGGATACATAAATTTTTGAAGTTATACATTTTATAGTTATATTCTACAAACAGAAGTAAAATCCTCTAAAATCTCAAGAATAAAATACTAAAAATTAACGGAGTATAGTCCGGCTAAAAAAAGCAAAAAGACCGGCTGCATCAGGGTTAAACATTGCAGCCGGTTTTTCAATCTTGTTTAATTTTTTAATTCATGCTTTCAACAGGGAATTTCTTGATATAACCGAGCAAGTACATTTTAATCAGTGCCAAATCAATGGAATCCACATATCCGTCACCGTTCAAGTCGCCGTATTTTGCGTCCATAGGAAGCTTATTAGTGATTCCAAGCAAATACATTTTCATATATGCAAAGTCAATTGAGTTTACCTCATTGTCACCGTTAACATCACCGTATAAGATGTTTTCGACAGGAGTTGGTGTAGGTTCCGGTAAATCTTCAACCGGGGTCAGTATCGGTTCGGTTGCCTCAATGGTTACTGTTTCTGTTTTACCGATATTTATATTGTCTCTTGAAGCCAATCCTTGTATAATCGGTCCTTGAGCAGTATAAGTTCCGGGACTGATTACCCTTGCATAGTATTCAATATATCTGACCGGTGAACGGTTGTAAGCATAAAAGCGTATCATCTGGCCTTCGGTGTTCCAGTATGAGTTGTAAGGTTTTAAACCGGAAGGCAGATAATCGGTTATCATGTATGTACCATCGAAGGCAGTATTGCTGATATTCCACTCAAGTCTTACTTTAATGATGTCACCCTGTTTTAAAGTATTTGAAGTGAGAGGAAAACCATTGCTGTAATAATAAGTTCTCTTAATTGATATTTCATCATCCTTTTTATTTATGTCCAGCACATCCTCCTTAAATATGGATACTACAGACACAATTCCTTCAACGTCAACTACCCTGAAATCTTCCAATTGTGAAGGTAAAAGCGAAATACAATGGGATGAACCGTTACTTACTGTAACAGTCTTGGTTTCGCCTGCCAAAGAATAGGTGATTTTACCTTCTTTAGGTTCCTGGTTTTCCAGGACAGTTGAGATATACATCAGCTTTTCTATACCTATAAGAATATCCTTAGTGTAGTTTCTGAGACAGTACTCATATAAACCTTCACTTTCCGGAGCATTAATTTTAGCTGCAAGGTAAGCACATAAGGAGGTTACTTCAAGGATATCATCCTTGTCTTTTTCTACGTTAACCCTATAATACGGCTCGAATTTTTCTATATTGGGATAAATACGGTTCTTGTAAATTAACTCTGCAGTTGAAACATCTCCAAGTTCGCAGTAAGCCAATGCCAAATATATAAGATCTTTTACGCTCAAATTATCTATCTTTGCAACTTCTTCAAGTTCAAGCAATACCGGTTCTTTAAAGACGGAGAGTCCGTACAGTGCTTTTACTTTATCTGAGGCACTTGTACTTCCGAGGTTATTATAGAAGTAATCTTTAAGAAGTTTGGTATTTACCATGCTCTTCACTAAAGAAGTAAGTTTGGCGCTTAGCTCGAGGTCGCTCTCGGAGTAAGGTAATAGCGAAAGGCCTCCGTTGGATTTTTGATAGTCTGCAAGGGAAGGCTTTGGTAATTCGTAGTCAGAGTACACATCCTTGAAATATTCCTCAATCAAAGAGGAAGCAGTATAATTGGATACAATTTGGTCTATTCTGTTACCGTAGCTATACCTTAAACTTAATAGGTCACTTAAGTACATGCCTGAACTCTTATCCTGGAATACTAAGCTGGTATAACCGGAGTTTCCGCTAGTAATAGTCATATTGGGTTTTACATCATAGTATACAGCTTTTTCAATCTGATAATAGGATTTTACTACATTGAAGCTATGTTTTACAGCATCGGAATAACTTTTATCGGAATATGCCTTTATGATTATATCCTGCTGACCTTCTTTCAAGGTCCAAAGAGGAATGTTAATCCTTTCGAAAGCTTTACCTTTGACAGTTAATTTTGGGTTGGAATCATCGGAACTGATTACCTCGAAGGTAATCTCGTCATTTTCCTCAAGCCCGTTGCCATAAGCATTGACACCCAGGATCGGTTTATCCCCTTCTAAGTATGTTGTGTTAAAGCTGTAGTTTATAAAGAATGGAAGAGTAACAATTATATTTGTTTTGTCGCTTCCAGCGTGTAAATCTTCTGAAATGGCAGATAAAGTCACTCTCCATGATGTAATGTTATCAGGGAGTTTGAAGGTAGCTTGACCTCTTCCTTTATCATCGGTTTGAATGGTAATAAATTTTGCTGTATCTTTAAAGTCTTCTCTGACAGTAGGTTCGGATTTGTTTTCGCCGCTCCCGCCTCCGGAAGCTGCATCTGCAGGAAGCAGTACTCTGCCATTATAATCATAATAATCTTGATTTTTTTCCAGGGTGTGAGATCTGCCCTCAAAGTATACCCCGGAACCTACATAGGTATATAAGGTTTTTAAGAGATCGACATTCTGATCTTGCAGATAGAAGAAAGCCTCGTCAACAACACTTATATTCACTGTCGATTTTACAGGATTTCCGTCAAGATCATTAATATTGAAGTAGACAGTAACATTTTCTCCTGGTTTATAGAAGTCTTTGTCGGTTGAAGCTTGGATTGTGAGATTCTTTTCCTGTATGTCATAGTTAACACTGATGGAACGAAATACATAGGTCTTGCTATTGAAATAAACTGCATAGACTGCTGTGTTGGGAATATCTTCTTCACTAAAGTTGAAGGAGTAAGAGGATGAAGTTACTGTATCGTAATCGTATATACCGTTTTGTGCTTTGAAGTATAAGTAACTTCCTTCAGGAAGGGGTTGCCCTCCGTATTTGAAAGATACATCGACCCGTTCTCCCAATCTGTAGGAGTCTTTATTTACTTCAAGGGTGTATATTGGATTGTTATAAATTGAATAGTCATAAACTTTGCCGCAATATAAAGTATTGGAAATTTTTCTTCCGTTTCTGTCAATACTTGATATTTCTACAGTGTAATAACCGTCCTGTAATTCCGGGGCATTAAAACTGTAGGATGCGGTACCGTCGGAAGAAGTTGTCATCGAAAAGTCACCCATAAATTCTTTTTGCAATTTATATGAATAACTCTTGTAAGTGGTTTTATTTATATAGTCATAATAGGTGCCTGTTTCTGTTTTTATCCATGTGTTTTTATATATTGAACCATTGATTTTTTGATTAGCCACAGGCTCTCCAAGGTAGTCATAGCTGTTCTCGGCAGTTCCGTTATTAATACGTTCAAGATCAATTTTATTAACCTTGGCTGTAACAGTAGCTTTGCCGTCTTTAATTTTGGCATCGCCTTGGATATTTATATCGTTTATAAATACTTGTAAGTAGTCTGAAGCATCAATTAGTCCGCTTTCAGGCAATGTGGCCCGTGCATTGATAATGGCTGTACGTACACCTTGAACATTGTCGCCTGCAGTTGGGGAATATTGAACACTTAAATTTCCTTTTAAATCAGCTTTCTTTGTTGTAGATGCAATGTTACCGTTTAATTGATACGCATTTACATAGTAGGTGATATTTACATCGGATACTCCGGTTCCTTCGAAGAAAGCAGCTTTTATATTGAATGTAGCTTGTTCATCTACAAAAATAGCTTCTTTGTCCTTTGTAATTTCCAGTTTATAAGACGGCTTGGTATAGTTTTTTATTCTTAAATATTGATTGATAATTAATTTATCGCCTTTTTTCAGAGTAATATAGTAATAACCTTCAGGGAGGTTGGGAAGATTAATTGAAGCTTCGAAGAAAGAATTATTTAACTGCAAAGTTTGCTTGATAATAGGTGTTGAATTGTCATATCTGTTTGAATTCAGTTCCAGTGTTAAATAGTCAATCGGTTCATCAGAATAGCGATTTTTAACAAATCCCCAAATATTAACTGTGTCATCGGATTTATACATATTTCTGTCAGTGTAAAAATAGGTCCAGTATTTGTTTTCATTAAAGTAGACATTGCTGCTGCAGTCTAAAACGGAAGACTTGCCTTCTTTGGTGGTAACTATCATGAATTTATTATATCGGTTATAGGCATAGAGATCGAAGATTATGTTATTGTTCTGATCGGGTACACCGATGCTTTCAAAGAAAGCTACACCGTCATTTCCGGAATATTGAACATTATCATAA
The DNA here is from genome assembly GCF_000237085.1 of Acetivibrio clariflavus DSM 19732. Taxonomy (GTDB): domain Bacteria; phylum Bacillota; class Clostridia; order Acetivibrionales; family Acetivibrionaceae; genus Acetivibrio; species Acetivibrio clariflavus. Next base: position 535,630 of record NC_016627.1, read on the forward strand.
CCCACAAATCTAATACTTGCACCTTCAATTGGTTTTTGCGTGGATAGATCATTGAGCCATACCAGTGTTTTGGTATTACTTTCAGCTATGTATATCCCGGTATTTGTTATTTGGAGGAAGGTTTGAAATCTTACATCTTTCCAGGTACCATCGAGAATGTAGTATCCTTCTGGCAATTTCTGAGGTAATTTTATATAGGTTTGGCCATAGGTTCTGGAATTATCTTCATTCAAAACCTGCTCAAAATCGAGGACTTTTTGCAAATTATCCACGGGAACGAATTTTTTAATGTAGCTGCGAGCCCAATAAGGTGTGGTGTTTTTATCTTTAACAGCGTCAAAAAAGGAGTCAAAATCTTTGTAAGCATAAATGCTCATTTGGGCTTTTATTTCCACAGGTGTTAATCTTCTGTTTTGAATTGAATATGTAACCAATACTTCAGGAATTTCATCCGATGCAAAGTCATAGAGATATCTTCCGGTGTATATGTTAGCAGTAATTTCGTCCGGTGAGGGAGTAGCATTTGCATTTTTACTCTCTGTCTCAAAGGAGAAAACATAATCTTCCGTTAGTTCTCTGTTTGTGCCTTGAAGTTTTATGCCCTTTTTTATTCTAACGGTGTATACGGTATCATATTCAAGTCTTTCAGGGACAAATACGGCGGTTTTCTTGTGGATTTCAAATTTTCCTTTGACAGTTGGTGTGATTTCGAAATGTTCTTTAAAATCGGTAAAGTTTTCATGGCTGAAATTTATTTCTATGCCGGTATTTACAGGTACATTTACCGATTTTTCTGCTGGAAGAGTTCCGGTTATTTTAAAGGTTGATTGGGTTTGGAACATCCAGGTAGTCTCTTTATCCGTTTTTATCCTAAAGGTATAGAGACTGTTTTCCATAAGAGGTCTGGCCAGCTTTATGCTGAAGAAATTTTTGTCCAATTCCTCAATTATGGGTGCCGGTTCTCCGTCAATAGAAAAAACATTGCGAATTTCCTCAAGAGAATAGTCCTTTTCTGTTTCAAGAAGAAATTCACTGTCAACTGCTATTCCTGTTGAATCGGAATCTTGAGCAACCAAACGAAAGCCGTTTTTTGGATATGCCTCAATACCCGATGCAAAGCTTGATGTCATAATTGAGACTAGCATGGTCACAATAACAATGACTACCATAGCTTTCTTAAACATAAATTTTCTCTCCTTTGCAATTATTTATTATATATTAATAAGTAGTATCAAACTTAGAAAATAGCCTTTTATATATAGGTGGGTTCTGTAGAAAAAGGATATTGCGTATTGTTGGGAGATCACAATATTGTGTCTTATGAATTAGAAATAGATATTGATGTATATTACGCTTATTGGATTTTGTATTAAAGTGATTGTATATTAGTAGTATATCATATTTTGGCACAAAGCTTCAACAAAGGGATAACGGTATTAATAAAAAAATCCAGGCGAAAATGCTGGATTTTTATAAATTTATTGTAATTTTTTTACTTTCTATTATAAATTCCATTTTTTCTTTGCATTATTGTATAGTATTTCTAATTCAGGCTTGTATTTATTAATAATATTTTTTATTTCCTCGTTTCCGGAATAAATCGGTTTTAAATTTTCATCAACATAAATCGAATATACAACTTCCTCTTGTTGAATTCTCACACCATATATATATTTTCCAAATATTTTAGGCCAGATTATTAGTGCAAATTCATTGGTTTTGTTCGTCACACCGAGATTACCGGTAAGACTTAGATAATTAGGTTTTTTTACGTTGTAGTTATAGCCGTTTTCATCGGTGAAAACATGGAAGCCATATGAATTTTTGGGGATAACATCAACATATGGTTTATACTTAATATAAGTAATAGAAAACCAAGTTATATTTATTAATGCAAAGAATGATATTGCAGATAATATTAAAATTTTAAAAAGCTTAGTTTTCTTCATAAAATTATCACTCGCTTTCTTTTTTACTTTTCGTCAGTAAGTAACAATTATACTGCTTCATACTTATGACATTTTTTTGAGATTTACAGAAACCTTTTCAACAATAGGTAAGTATGAAGCTAAACATATAATTTTGAGTTAAATATGTAATCAAATGTTTTAGCAAACAGCGAAGATTATACAGAAACAAGCCAAGTATGTCAATATATGTTTATAATTCATTAATAAAATTAAAGTTTAGCTAATTTGACTTAATTGCACTAAATAAATTATATTTTGACTTTAATAAATAGTAACTTGTTTTTCCACTTTTTTAATATTATACTTGTATTCAAAATAATGCTTAGTATAATTTAAAACTTTTATTTTATCCAAAAGTCAATTTCTCATATTTAAATTTCGATTTAGTTAAATTATTGTTTTTAAGGCGAAAGGAAGTATTGGTATGGGGGCTAGAATATTAGTTGTGGAAGACGAGCGGCCTATAAGAAGCTTCATTATTACAAACCTTAAAAGGAATGATTTTGAGGTTTTAGAAGCTGAAAGAGGATATGAGGCGTTAAGGCTTGTAAAACTTGAGAAACCGGATTTGGTTTTGTTGGATGTCAGGCTTCCGGATATAGACGGATTTCAGGTCTGTAAAGAAATATCCAGTTCCTGTCCGGAAGTGTCTATAATAATGCTTACGGCATTAGGACAAGACTTAGATAAGGTCAGGGGTCTTGAGCTGGGGGCTGATGATTACATAATCAAACCTTTTAATCCCATGGAACTTATAGCAAGAATCAAGGCAATTTTAAGAAGGGTGAACAGGAAAAGTCAAGAAAGTGAAATTTGCATAGGTCCCTTTAGGATTGACTTACAGGCACAAAGTATATATAAAAACGATGTGCTTCTGGAGTTAACTCCAAGAGAATTTTGTCTGATGAAAGTTTTTATAAACAATATAAACAAAGCATTGAGCCGGGATGAAATTTTAAACCTCGTTTGGGGCGAGGACTTTGTTGGTGATCCGAAAACTGTGGATGTCCACATAAGACGTTTGAGAGAAAAAATAGAAGATAATCCGTCAAAGCCAAAATATATAGAAACGTTGTGGGGACGAGGGTACTTGTGGAGAAAGGGTGACTGAATTGAAAAGTGTCAAAGGAAGGTTGGTTGGAAGCTATCTTATAATTATCCTCCTGGCAGTCACTATTTTTACCGGTATTCTCGTGTTTTTATTAAGGCAATATTATTATGGGGATTTAGAAACAATTTTGAGTGAACAGGCCCAGTTTGCAGCAAATTCATACAGCAATTATACTGATATAGTGAACCTGGATAAGAATGCTAAAAAGTTGCTGGATAATATTTTGGTAAATACTTATGCCCAGGTTCAGATAATAGATAATGACGGTTATGTTCTTGCAGATTCCGAAAACAGTTTGTTGCTGGGAAAAAAAGTGGATTACCCGGATGTGACAAATACATTAAAAAGTAAGAATGCGACCAAATGGATAGGGGAACTTCCTTTAACCTCAGAACGTGTACTTTCCATATCACAGCCTATAATTATAAACGGTGAGATTATTGGAATTGTCCGGTTGACTTCAACCCTTGCGGAGATAGACAATATAATATTGAAAATGGCATTGTTTTTTATAGTAATTGGAGCTGTAGTTGTGGTAATTGTACTTCTTGTCAGTATTTTTCTTTCAATAACTATAATAAAACCGGTTAAGGAAATAACAAATGCTGCCGAGGAAATTGCCCTTGGAAGACTGGAGGTCCGTGTACCCAAGAGATATGATGATGAAGTGGGGAAGCTGGCTGATACACTCAATTATATGGCTCAGGAATTGTCGCATCACCAAAAGCTCAAGGATGATTTTGTTGCGTCCATTTCCCATGAACTTCGCACTCCTCTTACATCGATTAAAGGTTGGGCTTCAACTTTGAATTCAAGCGACTTTACCGATATGGATGAGATACGGGAAGGACTTAAGATCATTGAAAATGAGACTGACCGGTTGGTACTTCTGGTAAATGAACTGCTTGATTTCTCCAAACTTGCGTCAAAAAATACTTCTTTAAAAATCGAAGATGTTAAAATTGAAGAATTTCTTTGCGAAATAAGAAATCAAATGAATCCGAGAGCCCAAAGGCAGGGTATAAAGCTTAATTTGGAGGTCGAAGATGATTTGGATTTAATCAGGGCAGACAGAAACCGGCTAAAACAAGTAATGATAAACATCCTTGACAATTCACTGAAGTACACGCCGGAAGGCGGAGAAATAAAAATATCGGCGCAGTCAAAAAAGGAAGAAATATTAATTAGTATAGAAGATACAGGAGTCGGTATACCTGAAGATGATTTGCACAGGGTGAAAGAAAAGTTCTATAAGGGGAGAACATCGTTTTCAGGCAATGGACTGGGACTGGCTATATGTGATGAAATAATAAGATTACACAACGGAAGGTTTGAAATAAGCAGTATATTGGGAGAAGGAACAAAGGTTGATATATTTTTACCTGCAGCCGCGCTTTAAGTATTTGATTTTTATTATTTTGTAACCTATCGGCATTTTTAGTAATATAGAATTGAAAGCAGATTACCGTCTGAAAAAGAAAAAAGCTTGGAATGGGGAAGTTGTATGAGATTGAAGTGGGTTAGAGTAATAATAGGTGTTTTTATTATATCTGTGTTAACCGGTTGCAATTCGCTGCCGCCCACAAGGAGTTTAATTAAACCTCCAAAGTATTCACAAAATGAAAGTGAAAATAGTGATGATATAAAGTTAATTGCAAAAAACTTCTTGCCTGAAGGTACGAAGTTTTTATATCCTGTTCATCCGAACGGATCGGATGCTGTGCAGCTGGTAGATATTGAAGGGGATGGGCAATATGAAATTCTGATTACCTACAAAGGCTATGAACTAAGCAGTGCTTCCGGTGCTATTATATTGAAGAAGGAGAATAACGAATGGCGGGAGTTTTGGCATGATAGAAACTCGTTAAATGTTTTAGGCCTTGATTGGGCCAAGTTTATTGATATAGATGACGACAACGCGGTTGAACTTTTATTGGGATGGAATTTGGGATTTGAGGTTGGATGTATCTTAAACATAATTTCTTTTAAGGACGATGTACCAAAAAAAGTGAGCAGTATACAGTATAATGAAATGGATATAGTTAATCTTTCAGGTGCAGACAATGAGAAAAAACCTGAAATTGCTTTAACAATAAAAGAGGCTGACCAAAGGGACATTTTTGTACCGCCGTTAATCTTAAGATGGGTGGATGACGGGCTTGTGCCTGCAGATGATGTTTATTACATATATTATAGAGACAGTATCGACAATCTTAAACAGAGCATTGGAATGTATGAAAGGAATTTTATTGACTGGTATAATTTGGCTGAAATGCTGATACGGGCAAAAAGACCGCTTGAGGCGATTGATGCTGTTGATAAGGCTTTGAAAATTATTCCCGGGCCTTATGAAAGATATCGTGTCAAATTGGGGATTTATAAGGCCGAAGCATTGATATATCAGTGGAAGTATTTTGAAGCTAAATATATATTGGATAGCATCATTTTAAGGGATCTTAACAATGAAGTGAAATGTACCGAGGACGAGATGGCCGCAGTATACCTGAATCTTGGCAGGGTGTATATGGGACTTAAAGATTATAAAAATGCTAGAAAAATGTTTGTAGAATCTAACGAAGAATTAAAAAAGAAATATAAAGAGGGAACAGAACTTTTTATACTGAATTCTTACGCCTTAAAAAAGGAAATGGCTGAATTGGAAGCAGCGGAAGGCTTAAAAGAATAGAATAGACTTTGCGGTTACGAAAAGGTGAAAAATAAATGAGCATTGATAAACTCAAAGAGAGATACAATATAAAACTTGACATTCAGCAAATGCAAGCTGTTAATCATTTGTATGGTCCTGCGCTGGTTTTGGCAGGCCCGGGAAGCGGTAAAACGACTGTAATTACAGCAAGAATTGCGTACCTTGTTTTGGAGTGCGGAGTAAAGCCGGAGAATATACTGACATTAACTTTCAATAAGGCAGCACGGGCGGAAATGGAGTACAGATTTAAAAAAATTTATGGACAAGATATTTTAGCAAAGGTTTCTTTTTCAACTTTACATAGCTTTTGCAAGAGAATTTTACATGATTATGAGAAAAAGAAAGGCAAGCGGCTGAAGCTGATTGAGGGTGAAGAAAATACCGAGGAAAATAAAAGGAAGATAATAGGGGATATTTATTACAATATAAATAACTCTAAGATAAATGATGATGAACTGGATAACTTGGTTAATGAAATCGGATTTGTAAAAAACAAGATGATAAAAGATGTTGGAGTTTTTCAGTCGGGCTTTAAAAATTTTTCTCTAATTTATAAGGCCTATGAGGAGTATAAAAAGCTTAATCTTCTCATTGATTTTGACGATATGCTTACCTATGCCTACAGCATTCTTATAAGATGTCCCGACATACTGAGTAAATATAGAAGTCAATATTCCTTTATACAGGTGGATGAGGGACAGGACCTTTCGAAAATACAGTTTGAAATATTGAAACTAATTGTCGATCCTCAAAAAAACAATATTTTTATTGTTGCCGATGATGACCAGTCCATTTATGGATTCAGAGGAGCCGAGCCTAAATATATTTTCCAAATAAAAGAGCATTTTAAGGGATGCAGAATATTTTATCTTGAGAACAATTACCGCTCAACAAAGAACATTGTCGATATAAGCAGCAAATTTATCCGGGAAAATAGCTGTAGATTTGATAAGGCTCATACTACAAATAACGATAAGAAGCATGATCCTTTTATAGTTCAGGTTATGGATGAGAATGAGCAAATAAAATATATTATGGAAAAGCTTAAAAAGCATACTAGAGAAGGACGCAGTACGGCGATACTGTACCGAAACAATTTGTCCTCTATTGTGATTGCAGATAAATTGAATCGAGAGGGAATTCCTTTCAGGATAAAGCAAAACAGGCTTACCTTTTTCAATCATTGGGTTGTACAAGATGTAGTCGCTTTTTTAAAGTTTGGAATGGATCCGAAGGACGTTGAATCCTTCTCCAGAATTTATTATAAAATGAACCGTTATATATCTAAGGTAATGCTGGAATATGCTATGAATTCAAGTAATGAAAAGAATGTCATTGACAGAATTTTAGAGATGGATGAATTAAGAGATTTTCAGAGAAACAGACTGGTGGAACTCAAAAAAGAGTTTGTTTTCCTGACCCAAATTGCACCCATTCGGGCATTGTTTTATATAAAGAGGAATTTTAATTATTTTGATTATATAAAGGAATATTGTGAAAACACAGGATTATCTTTTGAATATTTGTGTAAATTATTCGGTATTTTAGAATCGATTGCTCAGGAGTGCAGGAATATACAGGATTTTTTAGAACGTTTGGAAGACTTGAAATTAATGTTTGAAGAAAAAAAGGGTTATATAAACGATAGAGATTCTGTAACCCTTACTACAATACACTCTTCTAAGGGATTGGAATACGACGTTGTATTTATAGTTGACCTTAAAGAAAGCGAAATTCCGGGAACAAATGTTGTTGAATCGGCAAGAAAGAATAATGATTATTCGGTTTTGGAAGAGGAACGAAGATTGTTTTATGTAGGTATGACCAGGGCAAAGGATTATGTTTATCTTTTATACCCGGGGCCGGAGACTTCAAAGTCTACTTTTGTAAAAGAAGTGGAAATGATTATCCGTAATAATGCTATCGATGAAGTGGGAGAGGGAATGATAATAAAACATAAGCACTTCGGGGTTGGCGTAATTGTCGCTATCCTTGAGAATAAAGCCCAACAGACTCTTTTGGAGATTGATTTTAATGGAATAAGAAGAAAATTGGATTTGGGTGTATGCCTGGACAATGGACTTATAGAATTTTAAAAAATGGCCTGTGATGAAATTAAATACTTGAAAATAAAAAGATAAAAGGCAGAATAAAAAAATAATTATATTAATGTTAGCCAACTGCCTTTTATAATTAAATTTTTGGTATATTTAGCAGGATTTTGAAGTGACTTGCTATTTCGACTATCTTATGCTTCTATCATTTTTATCTACAAAATTTTAAAAGGGAAACGATAATTTTATAAAAGTTACTACCGAATTAAACTGAAACATAAATCAACTAAGGCTGTCAGTCGGGATATATATCTATAATGAAATTTATCGAAAGGATTAATGAAAATATGATAAATTTGACACAATCAACAACTGTATTATAAGGGCAATTGCCAAAACAATACAAGTAAGGACACTACTCTTTTTCATTTTAACATCCCCTTTAAGTTTTTCGCTTTTTAGACATATTAAATACTACCAAAATTTCACAATACCGTCAATAGTTAAGATAAATAATTAAAATTTTTTTAATTGTTAACCAACCTTATAAAGAAACTAATTAATAATTTCGGAATATCATTGAGAAAATCCGGTTATCCTATAAATGAAAGTGTTGTATTGAGTTATTCTAATAGTTTTACATGAGAAATAAAATATTCCGATTAATTATATAGTTTTCCATGCAATGATTAATATAAACAAGGTATAAAAGTAAAAATACCTTGGAGAAAGTTTTACTGTGTTTTTGTTAGATATGATTATATGAGGAATATATATTAAATTATTTTTTCATGACAACTAATTATTGCCTAAATAGTTTAATGTAATAATGCTTGCAAGTTAAAATATGAAATGATATCATTATTGTATGAAATGTTTCATGATATGTTGCACAAACCGATTGAAGTATTTACACCTATCCTGCACTAATTCCCACCGGCTATTGCGATATACATGGAGTACACTATGTATTACACAACTGCTACTCGATGAAACTATTAATAGAAAGGAGTACTGATAATGAACCCGGAAGCTATTAACTACAACATCGAACCAATACTTCCGAAACGGATGGATTATCGAATCGGTATCATTGGTGCCGGCGCAATTGTAAGAAACTGCCACTTAAAAGCTTATAGGGATGTGGGATTTAATCCCTATGCTATTACATCCTTGCATGGAGTTACTGCCAGGCAAGCGGCAGAACAATATCAGATACCGCATGTGTACGATACATGGCAGGACCTGATTAAAGATACTGATGTTGAAATATTGGATATTGCGCTGCCGCCGGATCTGCAAGTCCATGTGGTAAGAGAAGCTGTAAAACACAAACATATCAAAGGTATACTTTGTCAAAAGCCTTTAGCCATGAATTTGGATGAGGCAAAAGAAATAGTGAAGCTTTGCAAGGATGCCGGTATCAAATTGGGTGTTAATGCAAACATGAGATACGACCAATCAATTCGAGCGTTGAAGACTATCATGGATGCAGGGTATCTTGGAGATCTAGTTCTTGCTACCATTGAGATGAGAGCAATACCTCATTGGCAGGCCTTCCTTGAAAAATATGATCATATCGAGATTTTGAATATGGGTATCCACCATATCGATACTTTCAGATATTTACTTGGCAATCCGGAAAAAATTACAGCATTGACAAGAAAAGACCCCAGGACAAAATTCCCTCACATTGATGGCATAAGCCAGTATACTTTCCAATATGAAAACGGTGTTATGGCTACAAGCCTGGATGATGTGTGGGCTTGGCAGGGTGAAGGAACAGAAAAGGACTTTTATATAAAATGGAGAGTTGAGGGTCTCGACGGTATGGCTCAAGGATATATAGGCTGGTGTTATGATGAAAAAACGCCTAGTACACTGGAGTTTACCAGCAAGAAATTCCCCAATCAATGGATCCGTCCGAAATGGGAAACCGCATGGTTTCCGGATGCCTTCAGAGGCACTATGGCTCAGCTTTTAAGGGCAGTGGAGGAAGATACAACTCCGGAAATCAGTGGCGAAGATTATTTGTATACAATGGCAGCTGTAGAAGCATGCTATAAGTCAATTGAAGAAGGAAGAACCGTAAGATTGTCGGAAATAGATGTTTCTTTATAGTTCGAAATCATAAAATTTTTTATAATACAAGGAGGTAAAGTTATGTTATCAGTGGGTATTTTTTCCGGATATTATCCCTATACATTGGAGGAAACAATTAAAAGGATAAAGAAAGACGGATTTACTTGCGTACAGTTGGATATGGATTTTAAAGATATAGATTTAAAAACATCAGAAGCTATTACTGCTGAAAAAGCCCATAGGGTGAGAGATGCTTTCAGAGATGCAAATATCAGCATCGTCAGTATCTCAGCTTATACCAACTTGGTTCATCCCAATAGGGAACAGAGAGAAAAGAATATAAACTATGTAAAAACTCTGTTAAAATATGCAAGGGATTTTGGAACACCATATGTTATCAGTGAAACCGGAACATATAATACAGAAAGCGACTGGCTTTATCATGAGAAAAACTCAACAGAAGAAGCTTACCAGGAAATAAAGGCAGTTATTGAAGACCTTGCAAAGTTTGCCTATGATCATGGCGCTGTTTTCCTTGTAGAAAACTATGTGAACAACATTATAGGGTCTGTTGATCAGGTTGCAAGGTTGTTCCATGATGTGGATCATCCGGGTTTGGGATTGCTTTTGGACCCAACCAACTACTTTACTGATAAGAATATCGATAATGTAGATGAAGAATTGCACAGAATTTTCAACGTTCTGGAAGACAAAATTAAAATTGCTCATGCTAAGGACTGCAGAAGAGCTCAAAATGTTCAGGAAAAGCATGCCGATATTGATGCTGCATCACACAATACATTCCGCGGTGCAGGGGCAATAGAATTGCCAGCAGCGGGAATGGGTGTTCTGAACTATGATTTATATTTGAAACTGTTGTCAAGGAAACATCCGAACATACCGATTATTATAGAGCATATAGACAGCGAGGAAGAAATTCCTAATATCAAAAAGTTCTTGGACAGTAAGCTGAAAAGCGTTGGAGTGTAAATTGATGGATGGTAAGTTATTCAATACCTTTCATGAAATTTACATTGAATAAGTTTCATTTGAAGCTGTTTGAGTTTCCGAAATTCTGAGAAAAGGTTTCTTCTTTGCCGTTTATGATGCTAATAATCTGGCAAGGGAGGAGCCTTTTCTTTATTTTTGTTATAATGTATGATAATGTTGTAAAAGAGTCGAATCGGTTCGATTTTACCGCTTCGTAAAATTTTTTGTTGCTTGGCTGAGCTTTTGTTTTGTTATTGTATGTATCATTTTGGGAGGGATAGGAATATGGTAACTATTAAAGATGTTGCTTCCCTAGCAGGAGTTTCTGTAGGTACAGTCTCTAATGTGTTGAATGGAAAGACAAACAATCAGGAACTGATAGAAAAAGTTGAAAGGGCAATGAGAGAATTGGATTATCGCCCTTATGCAAGCGCCAGAAGTTTGAAAAACACAAAGAATAATATAATAGGAATAATAATGCCTAATCTGGTTCGCCCGGATTTTGTAAGTCTCTTGTCAAATATCGAAAAGGAAGCAAGTAACCACGGTTATCATATTCTTTTTAAAGTATGTCAGAACAATCGCATTTTAGAGAGAAAGTACATTGACCAGTTTATGATGCAAAGGGTTGACGGAATTATTGTTATTAACAGTAGTTCACAGAATGACCCCGATTCGGTACTTTATAAGAATTTTCTGCCGGCTCTTTTCCTTGACTTGAATAAAGGAGAAAGGCTTTTAAGCAATGTGATATCCATTGACTACAGCGAAGCTTTTGAAGAAGCTTTGAAAGATTGTGCAGACAGAGGAATAAAACAGATAGGAATCATCATGGAAAGAGGATTAGTGCCGAAAGAAACGGTATATGAAATATATGAGAAGTTTTACAAAGATACTGAAAAGATTGAATTTGTCGATTATTCTCAAGAGAGAGGTTTCGAAGCGGCATATAAACTATTGCATAACAATTGCGAATTGGAGTTGCTGGTCACGAGCAACTGTCTTTTGGCAAAGGGAGCAAAGAGGGCTGCAGAGGTGCTGAACCGCAGTGAAATCGAACATATCACTTTTAAAGAGGAAAACTGGATTGAGGACCAATCGGAATATATAGGAGTTATAGGAATATCCTATGAAAAGATTGCCAGCCACGTTATAAGGCAGATGATCAGTTCCATAGAGCAACCCAAATTATGTGAGCCTAAGCAAACTGTTATCAAAGCAAATTATCACAGAGTGAAACATTTTACGGAAAATCTAAAGGGTAGAAAGACTGATTTGGCGGAAATTTCTCTATATCTTGTGGAATCTCCCGCGGCTCATGCACTTCAAAGGCTTTCAAAAGTATATGAAAATAAAACCGGTGTTATTGTATCATGCGATATAATGAAGTATGATGATTTGTATAAAAAGCTTCATCAGATGCTTGAGGATTCAGACGGGTCTGTTGACGGATTTATGATGGATGTTCATTGGACCTCCAGCTTTATTGAAACCAATGGTCTGGAAGATTTAAAGCCTTATTTTAGGAAGCAGGATAACTATTTTTCAGGTTTTATGAAAGAATTGCTTCCCAATTATGGTGTTAGTGACTGGCATATTTATGGAATTCCCTTTATGTCCGGTACCCAGTTATTGTTTTATCAGAGGGATTTATTCGAAGAACCGTCTTTAAAATCTTTGTTTAAAAGGAAATACGGTCTGGAACTGGCAACGCCTACCACTTGGCCTGAGCTTAATTTGACGGCAGAGTTTTTCACCCGGTCCATCAACAGCAAATCGCCGGTAAGATATGGGTTGGCTAATGTTCAGGGAGCCAATATCTATACGACTATAAGTTTCCTGAACCGCCTTTGGGCGTATGGGGGAAATGTCTTTCAGGATGACAGTGTTGTCATCAACTCCAATAATGCCCTGGCTGCATTGAAAAGTTTCAAGAAAAGCTTCCAGTATACTTCTCCGGAACAAATAAGCACTACTTGGGATCAATTGGTGGATAATTTCAAATCGGGGCATTACGCCATGGTTATTTTGTATGATTCGTATGCAATAGGTATCAGTGATTATACCACTTCAAAAGTTGCCGGAAACATTGGCGCCAGCATTTTGCCCGGCGGAACTTCAGTATTGGGCGGATGGGGACTGGGTGTTAATAAGTACAGCTGCAGGAAGGAAGAAACCGTTCGATTTATCGAATGGATCTGCAGCAATTACTGTGCTGTGCCCTATTCTCTTTTAGGAGGCATTACACTTCATTCAAAATTTTATAAAAGGAATGATTTGAAGCATATTTATCCGTGGATTGCATTACTGCCAGAAAGCTATCGCCTGGCACGTAAGAGGGAAATTCCCGATAAATATTTGAAAAACAATTTATATATACAGATTTATGACCATATTATTTGCGAGGAAATCCAAAATGTATTGGAGGATAAAAAGAGCGAAGAGCAGGCATTAGCGGATATGGAGGCACGTATTAACGGACTGCTGATATAATATAGTGTAGATTCGGATTTAAAAAATTTGTATTTATAAAGGGATATAAAGATGCATATTCGAAGATATTCATCAAAGGATATATCTGAAATTGTTGAATTGTTTTATAATACAGTTCATACTGTTAACTTAAAGGATTACTCTTTGGAAGAAGTTGAAGCATGGGCGCCGAAAGATATTGATAAAGACGCATGGAACCGTAGATTATCGGAAAACTTTACTATTGTAGCAGAGCAGGATGGTATTATCGTAGGTTTTGCATCATTAGCCTGTAATGGATATTATGATATGCTTTATATCCATAAGGACTATCAAAGGCAGGGAATTGCCGCTGCATTGACCGATATTATTGAAAAGGAAGCCGTGCCATGCGGTATTAATGAGCTGACAGCGGATGTATCCATTACTGCTAAACCTTTTTTTGAAAAGAAGGGTTATGAGGTTCTCAAAAAGCAAAGTGTCGAGCGGAAGGGAGTATTATTAACCAATTACAGGATGAGGAAAACTACTGTTTTCTATTAAACTTATCTTTTTTATTTCTTGCATTATTTAGATTTGAATTATTTGCAAATAAACAGCTCTAGGAAAATTAGTTATAATAAGTTCAAATAAAGCCAAAATTATAGTAAAATTATTTTTAAATTTAAAAAAATTCTAAATACAAAGACAGGAATAAGAACAAAGCGAGAGGGTATGTTTGATGGAAAAACTTACACTTCAAAAATTGGAATCGACTTTATGGAAAGCTGCTGATATCTTAAGAGGCAATTTGAGTGCAGCAGAATATAAAGATTATATATTTGGCCTACTGTTCTTAAAAAGAATGAATGACCAGTTTGAAAGTGAAAGCCAATTGAAAAGAAATGAATTTTTGACACAGGGTATGGATGAAAAGGAAGTTGAGGGACTTCTAATAGAGCCAACCTTATATGAAAACTTTTTTGTTCCTGATAGTGCTAGATGGGATAAATTGAAGAACTTGAACTTAAATATTGGACCTGAGCTGGATAAGGCTTTTAAAGCGATTGAAGACCACCCAAAGAATTCGGAATTGATCGGAGTGTTAACTACAGCAAATTATAATGATAAAGAGCGTGTTCCTGACAAAAAACTGTCACAGCTATTGATTTTATTCGATTCAATAAATCTTTCCGATGAAAATCTTGAAAACAGCGATGTGCTTGGAGACGCCTACCAATATCTGATTAAGAAGTTTGCTGACGAAGGCGGAAAAAAAGGTGGGGAATTCTATACCCCTTCTGAAGTAGTTAAAGTATTGGTTAATATATTAAAGCCTCAGGAAGGTGACAGGATATACGACCCGACGGTAGGAAGCGGGGGTATGCTAATTCAGTCATTAGCTTATATAAAAGAACATGGCGGGAACTGGAAAAATGTTTCACTATTTGGACAGGAAATAAATTTATCAACATGGGCAATTTGTAAAATGAACATGCTTCTTCATAATGCCAAAGGTGCTGATATCCAAAAAGGTGATACTATAAGAGAGCCGATGCACCTTGAAGGCGGTATGATGAAAACTTTTGACAAAGTGCTTGCAAATCCGCCTTTCTCTTTGGATAATTGGGGTTACGATGAAGCACAGGCCGATCCATATCATAGATTTCCTTACGGTGTACCGCCAAAATCTTACGGCGATTTGGCATTTGTATGTCACATGATTGCAAGTCTTAACAATAAAGGTAAGATGGGAACTGTAGTACCGCATGGGGTACTGTTTAGAGGCGGGGCAGAAGCTAATATTCGTAAAGGTTTTCTAAAAGATGACCTTGTGGAAGCTGTAATCGGACTTCCCAGCAATTTATTTTACGGAACAGGTATTCCTGCGGCATTGCTTATCATAAACAAAAATAAGCCACAGGAAAGAAAGGGCAAAGTGCTGTTTATTGATGCCAGTCAGGGATTTGTTAAAGATGGTAATAAGAATAAACTGCGGGATGAGGATATAGAGAAAATTGTGAAGACCTATGATGATTATGAAGATGTGGAGAAGTATGCAAAAGTTGTTGATTTAAAGACTATTGAGGAAAATGATTATAACCTGAACATTAGCAGGTATGTGGATACAACAGAAGAAGAGGAAGAAGTAGATATTGAGGTGGTTTTGCAGGAGATAAGGGAATTGAAGATGAATATAGCAGATACCGAGGAAAAGTTGAATGAGTATTTACAAGAATTAGGGTTTGAAATTATTTAAGTTTAAAAATAATAATTATAAACAAAAAATTGCGTTTTTATGTAATATATTGTTGAATAATTGCCGGTGGCTGTCTTCATCAATTGATAATTTATGGTACAATATTTATATAAATTGTATTTATTGTACCATTTGATTTTATTTTTGAGGGGGAAGCCTTAGTGGACAAATATGATTATATAGATAATATTGTATCTTTTATAAAGGGAGTAACCGGTATAAATTATCAGCTTCAAATTGGGACCATACTTAAATACTATTATAGTTATCTTGGTAAAGTTTATGAGATGCCTGACTTTTACGGCGGCGATCGGAAAAATGATGGTTGGGTAAAAGAAGATAAAATTTTTTATCAAATTTTTGCTCCTACGAGACTAAAAGATTCGCTTAAAAAAGAGATAGAGAATAAATTTAAAGAGGATTTGGAAGGCCTTTTAAAGATTATATATGAAGAAAAAAAGTGGAAGGGCGAGATAAAAAAATACATATTTATTGTAAATACCTTTGACATTAATTTACCCCCTGACGATGAAGATTTTTTTGAGAATACGGTAGTACAGTTAAAGAAGAAGTATAATATAGATTTTGATTATCGTGTATGCAATTCGGAATATATAAGAGAAATATTGGAAGAGATTAGTGATATTAAGGTCCTTGAAAAGATCTCGGCAACATTAAGAATAAGACATCTTATTGATAAAAACGCTATTACTGAAACAATGATTATTGACCTTATTGAAGAAATCTCGGGAAATTTGAACGAATTGGTATTAATAGATAACTTTCAAAGTACATATGAAAGGGTATCGTCTTCGAAAAAAATTAAAATAAATAATCTTAATGAGAAGAGAGAACGAATAGAAGATATCATTTCAAAACTGGATGTTGTGGAAAAAGCTGTAAACACAATAAATCAGGATGTATTATGTGAAGACAAATTTGAAAGAGTAAAACAGTTTATTGTTAATAAATATAGTGAGTTAGCATCAAATCTAAATGGGGTAGAATTATATGATAGATTGATTGAAGAAACACTGTCATACACTCGTAATAAAAATTTTGTTCGGATACCGATGGAATTTTTGATTGTTTATATTTTTGACAAGTGCGATATTTTTGAAAAAGAGTAGGTGGATTTATGATATTGCCAAATAAATATATTACTTTGTCGGAAAGTTATTTTGGCTTAAGTGCTTTAATTTTGGAGGTACTGAAAGATAAATCAGTTACTGTTGATAAACTATGGAATAGTTTTGTGAAAAAATATATATTGACCGGAAAATTAAAAAATCCTCCTACCTATCAAAAGTTCATTTATGTTCTGGAATACATGTACATGTGTGATATGATTTCTTATAATGAGGGGGGGGAGATTTTTAATGAAAATATTAAATTTAAAGATAAGAGACAGAGATGATAATATTGTTCGTGATATAGATTTTTGCGAGGAAGGAATAAGTTTTATCTATGGAGATATACAGGCACCTGAAAATAAGCGTGCTACAATAAATAGTTTGGGAAAAACATTATTAATTAAGTTTATTGATTATATTTACGGAGCAAATGAGGATACGAGCATTGTAAAAGAAGTACTTAACGGTTATACATTAGATGCGATCGTTAAGTATAATAATAAAAATTACCGTGTTATAAGGGTTTTGGGAAACAGTGAAGAAATATTTGTCAATAATGACCCGCCTAAGACCTTAGGAGAGTATAAAGATTTTTTTAATATTAAGAGATCCAGGGTAAGCAAGCAAATACTTGTAAGTAGGAAATTGAGTGAAATTGGCCATAGAAAGCATCCTAATAAAGATGATGTTGTTGATTTTATTTATTTTTTGGGATTGGAAAATTTGGTTGAGAGTATTGAAAAAATTTATGAATTCCAGGATTCGATAAAAGTACATAAACAGAGTAAACAAGAATTACTTAAATTTTATGATGACAATATAGATGTAAAGGAAATCGATGAGGAAATATATTTTATTGATAAAGAGGTAGAGAGACTGACTGGGGAGTTGGAAGATATCTCTGCCAAGATTAAAAAAATTGAGATAGCTGATATACAGACAAATATAGTTGAAGAGTTCGCTGAGAAAAATAAGCTTTTAAAATCGTTAAGCGGTGAACTGGAAAGATTAAGGATTGAAAGGGAAAGAATTGAGGAGTTTTTGGAGAATTCCAATAAAATAGATGTAACCAGCGAGCACATACTGAAAATATATGAAAAGGCTAAGATGGAAGTGCCTGAATTGGTTAAGAAAAAGGTTGCGGATGTTGAATTGTTCCACCAGAAGGTCTATGAAGAAAGAAAAGAATTTCTTGGGAATAAAATAAAGGAAATAAATAAGAGAATGTCAGAATTAAAAAAGGAAATAAATGATTTATCAACAGATATTAATAAATTGGGTGAGATTATATCACTAAATGAAGTTTATGAAGAGTCAATAGCCTTATATGAAAAATACAGTAAAGAATTGCAGGAATTAAAGTATAAAGAGGGTAAGTTATCTCAAATAAAAGCTTTAGACGAAAGAATAGCTGAAGAGGATTTGAAACTGACGGCAGAATTTGAAAATGCCGGAAAAATAATAAAGGAATATAACGAAAGAATAAGTGAATTCCGTGATTTTGTATATGATATAACGAAATCAATCTATGATGAGGATGTAAATTCGTATTTTGATATAAAAATCATTAAAAAACATCAGAAGACCAGACCGGTTTCTATTGAATTAACTTTAAGGGGAGATACCGGGGAAGGTGTAAATGAAGTAAGAAAAAATATAATAGATTATTTAATCCTAAAGTTTAGTGATGTTTCTGATATATTAGTTCAGGATTCGGCTTGCTTTAATGGAATTGACCCAAGACAAGTTGCCGGTATGATATTAGTAGCAGCCAAAATAGCCAGGGAAAAGAAAAAGCAAGTGATTATAGCAATAAATAAATATCAGTTGGGAGATTATAAAGATATTATAGATATGGTAGTTGAAAACAGAGCGATTATATTATCCGAGAATGATAAGTTGTTAAAATTTGATTTTTAGTATGAGTGTTGATATGACTATTGGTTATTGAAGGTGAAGATATGAGAGAAGGATATAAAAAAACAGAGTTAGGAGAAATACCTGTTGAGTGGGAAGTGAAGAAGTTAAAAGATATAGTTATTGGAAAAGGAGAATATGGTATTGGAGCATCAGCTACAGAATATGTTGAAGGAAAGCCAAGATATTTAAGAATATCTGATATTGGCGATAATGGTGAATTATTGAAAGAAGATATCAAGGGATTAGAAGAAGATAATTATTTCAAGTACTTGTTAGAGGAAAATGATATTGTTTTTGCTCGTACTGGTAATACAACTGGTAAATCATATTTATATCACAAAAAGGATGGCGAACTAGTATATGCAGGTTTTTTAATTCGATTTAAGATTAATAGTAGCATTATGGACTCTAGGTTTGTAAAATATTATACACAGTGTAAAAAGTATTGGGATTGGGTTAAGACTGTTTCTACAAGAAGTGGTCAACCAGGGATCAATAGTAAACAGTATTCTGAGTTAAATATTCCAATTCCCCCACTGAAAGAACAACAAAAAATAGCAGATATCTTGTCTACTGTAGATAGACTAATAGAACAAACTGATGCTTTGATTGAAAAGACAAAAGAATTGAAAAAAGGATTAATGCAGAGGTTATTGACAAAAGGAATTGGGCATACGGAGTTTAAAAAGACGGAAATAGGAGAGATACCTGTTGAATGGGAAGTAAAAAAGTTGAAAGAGATTGGAGAAATTGTAACTGGTAATACTCCAAAAACATCTGAGCCCGAAAATTACGGAAATGAATATTTGTGGGTTTCCCCAGCAGATATGGGTGAACACAAATATATTTATAAAACTAATAAAATGTTGTCTTTTATCGGTTTTAATAAAACAAGAAAAATTCCTAAAGGAAGTATTCTTGTTACATGTATAGGTTCAACAATTGGGAAAATTGGAATTGCATCAGAAGAATTAAGTACAAATCAACAGATTAATTCTTTAATTTGCAATGTTAAATATAATAATGAATATGTTTATTATGCAATAAGTTATAACTTTAAAAAATATATTAGTTTTATTTCAATACAGGCAGTTCCTATAATTAATAAAACAGTTTATTCAGAATTTATGATACCTATTCCACCTAAGGAGGAACAAGATAGAATAGCGAATATTCTATCAGAAATTGATATAAAAATCGAAAATTATAATGTAAAAAAACAAAAACTTCAAACCTTAAAACAAGGCCTTATGCAGAAATTGCTGACAGGCAAAATTAGAGTAAAAGTATCATAGGGGGCGACAGCATGTCTTATCTCGGGAATGAGGAAACACTTGTGGAATTGCCGGCAATCCGATATTTGCAGTACAAACTGGGGTACGAGTTTATTCATGGTGATTTATTGACTCCCGAAAAGGGAGAAAGAGATTCCTATACAGAGGTAATCCTTGTCAACAGGCTTGAAAGAGCACTGAAAAGGATCAATCCGTGGATGAACATAGACAGCATAAACAAAGCCATTCGCTATCTGACAAGACCTGAAAACTTAGGAGCAAGCCTGCTTGAGATAAATGAAAAGATTTACGATGCAATGGTTAACTTAAACTATGCGTTGGAACAGGCTGTAGGCGGAAGCAGGCAGAAGAAATTCCATACTGTAAAGTTTATTGACTGGGATAATATCGACAACAATGAGTTTTTGGTTACAAGGCAATTCAAAGTCCATGGCCCCAGTGAAAAAATCATTCCCGATATTGTTATATTCATAAACGGTATACCGGTTTTGGTAATTGAGTGCAAGTCTCCCTTTTTGGAAAAAAACAAGAATGAGAATATGGGTAAGTATGAAGCTTTTACCCAGCTCAGAAGATATATGAATCTAAGGGATTCAAATGTTTTAGAAGGTGCTCCGAGACTCTTCTATACCAACTTTTTTACCTGTATTCTAAATAAATATCACGGTTATATAGGTACCATTAGTTCCGGATACGGACACTACCTTGAGTGGAAAGACCCTTATCCTTTTACAAAAAATCAGATTGACGACGTTGAAAACAGCGGGCAGAATATTTTGCTTCAGGGAGTATTGGAAAAGAACAATCTGATTGACATTATGAGGAACTTTATTTTGTTTGAGGCTGATGAGGAGTCGGGAACGAGGATTAAAAAGATCTGTAGATACCAGCAGTTCAGAGCAGTAAACAAGGCATTACAAAGATTGGTCAACGGTAAGGACGCCCTGTCTCGCGGAGGAGTTATATGGCACACCCAGGGTTCGGGAAAATCCCTTACAATGGTGTTCCTTGCCCGAAAAATCAGAAGGACTCCCGAGTTGGTTGATGCCACTATTGTAGTTGTTACCGACAGGATTGATTTGGATAAGCAAATATACAATACGTTTGTCAGAACCCTTTCAAGTATTACCACACCAGTAAGGGCTGAAAGTGTAGCACAAATGAAAGAATTACTGTCCCAAGGACAGCCACAGATTATAATGACGACAATTCAAAAGTTCCAGAGTGAAAAAGACGATAAGGAAATATTGAAGGACAGTAAGCAAGAATTTGCTCTGGTATTTGAAAAAGAGCTTCCTGTATTGACCCCTAAATCCAATGTAATTGTTCTTGCTGATGAAGCTCACAGAAGCCAATATAAAGGCATGGCTAAGAATATGAGGGATGCTCTTCCTAATGCTGCATTTCTCGGTTTTACAGGAACTCCTATTGACAGGTAGGACAAGTCCACACCGAGAACCTTCGGCTCATATATAGACAAATATACCATTCAGCAAGCGGTGGAGGACGGAGCAACGGTAAAGATTGTGTATGAGGGAAGAAAACCGGAACTTCAAATAAAGGCGGACACGCTTGAGGAACTGTTCAACCAAGCCTTTGAAGACAAAACAGAAGAGGAAAAGGAAGCTATTAAACAAAAGTATGTAAACAGAACTACCGTTGCTGAGGCTGATGACAGAATTGAGGATATTGCAAAAGACATACTTCAGCATTACAAAGAACAGGTATATCCCAATGGATTCAAGGCACAGGTAGTATGTGTGTCCAGAGAGGCGTGTGTTAAATATTACAATGCGTTGAATAAATATATGGAAGAAATTATAGGTGAACCCTTAGAGGCAAAAATAATATTTTCTGGAAATCTCAATGATCCGCCTCATCTGAAGGAGCATTTTACTACCAAATCAGAGCAGGATGCTATTATAAGCAGATTTAAAAAGCCTATAGACAAGGATAGGTTATGTTTCCTCATAGTTAAAGACATGCTTTTAACGGGTTTTGATGCCCCTATAGAACAGGTAATGTACCTTGACAGGCCGTTAAAAGAGCACAACCTTTTGCAGGCTATTGCGAGGGTTAACAGAACCTGCGGTGAAAAGAAAAAATGTGGGTATGTTGTGGACTATTTCGGTATTTCAAACTTTCTTGAAGAAGCTTTGATAATATTTGACAGGGAAGAGCTGGGACAGCCTATGCAATCTATAGACGGTATTTACAAACAGATGCTTTCATACCGTGAAGCAGTTGTGGGAATGTTTACGGGAATAGATAAAAACAATCTGGATGCACTGGTAAAGGTGCTGGAGCCGGAAGATAAAAGGGCAGAATTTGAACTTGCATATAAAAGATTTACAGGAACAATGGAACAGATTCTTCCCAACCATGTTCCTACGGAAAATATAAACGATTTAAGGTGGCTTTCCTACATTCGTGCCGCTGCAAAAGCAAGATTTGAACCTCAAAAGAATTTGGACATATCGGATTGCGGAGAAAAGGTAAAGAACATTATAAATGCTCATTTAGAATCTTTAGGAGTGAAACAATGGATAGAACCGATAACATTGTTTGATTCTGATTTTCAAAGTAAAGTAAATACATTAAAATCCGATGAATCGGTGGCATCGGCTATGGAACACGCTGTAAGACATATAATTCATCTTAAGATGGATGATAATCCTGTATACTATACAAGCTTACTGGAAAAATTACAGAAGATATTGAATGAAACAAAAAACAACTGGATAGAACGGAAGAAGAGATTAGGGGAATTTATCAGCAAGGATGTCAGAACCGGTGAAATAGAGGAGGCAGAAGCATTAGGGCTTACTAAGAAAGAGTATGCCTTCTTTGAAACTGTCAGAAAGCATTTGTCTGATTCCGACGACTCAGAATCAAAAGGGCTAAAAGAGGATACCACTTTATTTATAACTAATGAAGTTATTGAACTGTCAAAGGATATTGCAAAAAATGTTGCAGATATTGTTAAAAAGAACTATATGATAGATTGGGTGAATAACCCGGCAAAATCGTCGGAGATTGAACGGCAGATATTCATGCTTTTGAATACAAAATATTTTAGACAAATAAAAATGGAAGACAGAAAACAGCTTTTACAGCCATTACTACAACTTGCAAAAAAGCATTTTGCAGTTTTGGAATAGAGGGAAATGTATGCAGCTATCAATACGATATGGGACAAAGACAATAAAATTTGATGTGGAATATAGGGACAGAAAGACAATGCAGGTCAGTGTCGAGCCACCGGATAAGGTATTTGTGGTGGCACCTTTGGGAACATCGGAACGGGTTATAGAAAATAAAGTAAGAAGCAAAGCAGCTTGGATTGTCCAAAAGTTATATTCTTTTAGGGATATGGAATATAGAAAAATCTCCCGGGAGTATGTAAATGGTGAGTCTTTTATGTACTTTGGAAGGAATTACTCTTTGCAGATTCAAACGGATAAAAATATAAAAAAGCCGGAAGTACAATTATATCGAGGGAAGTTCCATGTTACAGCACCAAGTAAAAATGAAGATGTGATTAAGCAGGCTATGGAACAGTGGTACAGAGAGAAGACGCAAGAAAAGGTGTTGGAGAGGGTACAGTACTATCAGCATTTTTTTAAGAAGAGGCCTGCTGATGTAAAAGTAAAGGAACAGCAAAAACGCTGGGCAAGCTGTACTTCCAAAGATGAACTGTTGTTTAATTGGAGGTGCGTAATGGCTCCTTCCCATGTTTTGGACTATATTGTAGTACATGAGATGTGCCATATGTACTATAAAAACCACTCTCAGGAATTTTGGGATATGCTGGCTTCAATAATGCCGGATTACAAGAGACACAAAGAATGGCTGAAAAAATACGGTGTAAGGATGGATTTGTGATTTGTTTATAATACTAAAGAAATATTTTAGTTTTATTGAGAGGATGTAAAAAAATTTGTGTATAGATGATTGAATGTTCTCCTTCTTGGCAAGGATTAATAATAATAAAAGCTAAGGAGGAGAACTTTATGTCAACGTTAACAAAAGAACAAATCAAACAATTAGTTCGGGAAAATAATTTCCAAAGTGTATCTGATATTAATGAATATCTTAAAGACATTTTTAAAGATATAATACAAGAACTTTTAGAAGCAGAACTTGAAGCAAAATTAGGATATGCTAAAGATGATGTAGAAAATAAAAAAACTGATAATAGTCGTAACGGTTATACGCCTAAAAAAATAAAAAGTGAGTTTGGAGAAATTGATATACAAGTATCAAGAGATCGTAAAGGCGAATTTCAACCTAAAATTATTCCTAAATATCAACGTAATGTTTCTGGAATTGAAGAAAAAGTTATAGCTTTATATGCAAGAGGAATGTCTACAAGGGATATCAGTCAACAAATTGAAGAACTTTATGGTTTTAGCCTATCAGCAGAGATGGTTAGTAAGATTACTGATAGAATTGCTCCAGAGATTAAGGAATGGCAACAAAGACCTCTTGAACCTATATACTCTTTTGTTTTTATGGATGCAATACACTATAAAGTTAAGGACGACGGAAGAATAATAAACAGGGCAGCTTATGTTGTTCTAGGTGTTACTATTGATGGATATAAGGATATTTTAGGGATCTGGATTGGTGACAATGAATCCTCAAAGTTTTGGCTTGGTGTACTGAATGACCTTAAAAATAGAGGAGTACAGGATGTTTTAATTTTTTGTGTTGATGGACTTACCGGACTTAAGGAAGCCATAAATGCTGCATATCCAAAATCTGAAGTGCAGCGTTGCATAATACATCAGCTGAGAAATTCTTTTAAGTATGTGCCATACAAAGACCTAAAAGCATTTAGTAATGATTTCAAAGAAGTATATCATGCTATTAATGAAGAAATAGCATTAGAAAAACTTTATGAACTTAAAGAAAAGTGGGGAAAGGAATATCCTTTTGCAATACGTAGTTGGGAAAATAACTGGGATGTTATAAGTCCATTTTTCAAATTTCCAGAAGAAATACGAAAAATAATTTATACTACAAATATAATTGAAGGACTACATCGTCAGTTTCGTAAGGTCACAAAAACAAAAACAATATTTCCAACAGACAGTTCACTAGAAAAGATTTTATATTTAGCATCAATGAATGTAGTAAAAAAATGGACACAACGTTACAAAAACTGGGATAGAGTACTTAGCCAATTGGTAATCCAATATCCAGGTAGGCTGGAAGAGTATATTTAAGAGCATTCACCCCCACCGCCCTCAAGGGCTCATCCTCATCGCCGGATGGGCTAGACCTCACAAAATTAAAAATATAGGTTTAAAAGGCTAATACTGACCATTATAAATGATTATTGCCAGATTTAATCAAGTTTATGTATAAAACTTAACAAATCCGGCAATAATATATAATGAAAAGGCAATAAAAAACAATATTCTGTAAACCTTGTCAACTAAAATTTACTTGCTAAAGAAGGATTACATAAATTATGATACACAAAATTACTTACATTCCCTTTATTTGAACCTAATTTAATGTATATAGTTGCTTATCTATGTAAACCCTCATTTTTATCAAAAGTACAGAAATTGAAAGAAAAAATAAAATCCCTTGTAATCTGAAAAAAATCCGATTACAAAGGATTATTTTTTAGTGGTTGAACCTATGTTAAAGCCTCTTTTGTATAACAGAATAAATTACTCCTTTACATAGACCACTTTTCTATTGCAGAGTCTCCCTGCTTTTGCAGATCTTCAATCAATGTGCCGAGCTCATTCATAGCAATAATTGTATCTTCCCAAGGCATAACTTCTGCAAAGCCGCAATAATCATCGCCAATTCTGCGTGTGAATATTGCTTTCTGGCTACCGATGACCAATGCACCTAAAGCACACTTTGTTTTAATCTTTATGACTAAATTGGGCAGATAGCAAACAATGATCAAATTAATAATTAAGATAATATTTGTTAGTATTAACAATAGACCTATAAAAGAATTTTTGTTTGAAACAACATGAGCCATCGAAAAACAACCGCTCGCTACTATTGAGCAGAACAGTTTTAACCAGAAGTGTTTATACACAATAAAAGTAGGTAACAAACCAAGAATACCGAGAATTATACCTATTATTATTGTACCTATGTTTCCTATACTGAAAAAAAGTCTATGTGTCAAAACTATAGTTAGAGAATTAAGTAATGAAAAACCAATGAAATTCAATATACTGAATTTATAATCCTTATGTATTTCAATTCCGCCAATTTCATCAAGTTTAAACTGATGCTGCTGAAGAATGTTACCGGTTAATGATGTACCGGCAGCGCGAAAAATAACTCTTTTATTTGTAACCATTAAACGTCCTTCAGCTTTCATAAACTTCAATCGTGTGCGAAGTTTTGCAATGTTATACTGTTTAACCACAATTTCATCTTCTTCTGGTTGTATACAATCAGGAACAATAGGAACATTGCGCTCATACGGATCTTCAGCACTGCTGGCCGGTTCGCTCACCCCCGACTGATCCCTCAATGAAGAAATAAACCCACTGAATGATTTAAAGTTGAGATTGAAGGATTGGATCAAAAAAGGCTCCTTGGCTGGTTTATATGCATCCTCATACTGATTGCTGGCTGCTGCATTCCCAATTGATGCCTGATAGTCATGGCAGTCACATTGACCGTTTACCAATTCTTTCCCGCAAAATCTACAAAATTTCATTTGTATACCTCCTCAATTAATTTTGATTACTTTACAATACTTCAACATTTATAAAACTATTTAGGAAATTACGTTTTTTTCAAACAGTTTACTCATTAGGGGTATCAATTTCGGTTACTGCCAAACTCTTATCAACGTTATCTTCGTGATTATAAAAATTAGAGTAGTATTCTACTACTGCATTATATAAGTCATCCAGACTCTGGTAACCATAATAATACCATCTTCTGGTGCTCCACCATCCCTCACTTATTCCCGAATCGATAACAAACCTATTACTTGGAGTATTATACTTGGTTAATTCTACTTTTGTTGCACCGCTTGGATCAACAAGCAAATTGTTAAAGCAAATAAACCAATAGAAGTCGTTAGTTTTATCGTAGGCCATACCGTTATTGGAATACTCATTTTTTACCTGAGCTTTATATATTAAGTAAATTGAGTTATTAGCTATCCAACTGTTATTGCTATCCTTAGCAGTTAACAGGTAGTTCCCGAGATAAGTAAAATTTAATAGTTTTGAGCTTTCTACCCAGTCTTCTTCCACATGCTTTTTAAATACTTGTTCTGCCTGATTCTGCATAGACCTAAGGCTTTCTTCAGAGATATCACTGGATGAGCTGATATATCTGTCAAGCCCTTCAACAGTGTATGTCTTTTTTAGAGGTGACGGAATCATTTGATAGTTTTTTATACAGTATTCAATTATATCT
This sequence comes from Acetivibrio clariflavus DSM 19732, assembly GCF_000237085.1. Taxonomy (GTDB): domain Bacteria; phylum Bacillota; class Clostridia; order Acetivibrionales; family Acetivibrionaceae; genus Acetivibrio; species Acetivibrio clariflavus. The sequence continues at coordinate 563,025 of NC_016627.1, forward strand.
CCAAAAAGTATTGAAGCTGTCAAAGTAACAGTATCACCATTTGATAATCCATTGCTTTTATCCAGTTTAAATTTTAATTCTTGGGCAGCTTTTGCAGTTGGGCTTCCTGAAATACTTGCAGAGCCGTTAGGTGAAATTCCGTTAAAAACAACATCTATTCCTTCAAAAGGATCGAAAGTTTCTACTTCTTTTAAACCTTTAACAGTAAATTTAGTATTTTCATATTTAAGTTTGTATCCATATACACTCAAAGCGAGTTCATCATTACATTTCCATGTATAGGTTACTGTATCACCATTGCTTAGACCATCGGTTGCATCAAGAGAGCCGTCTACACAAGAGGATAAAAATATGTCTGTAGAAGAAATAAGATTATCTAAACCGAAAGTAGGAATTGACATTGATTTGATAATTTTTTTCTTAGATATATTTAGTTTCTTCTCATAATCAGCTTTAAATTTTTCAGTATCGAAAGATGCCTTTGCTTTTCCGATTGTGTCATATCCTTCAAAGGAAACAGTCAGATATTTATTTAGGTTAATAGTAGGTTTGATTAAAGATGATAAAACTCCTATAACAAAGCAAGATGCTAACGCTACGGCAACAAAAATACCTATCATCTTGTTGCGTTTTTTAACTTTTGCCTGCTCTTCAGGTGTCAGTATTTTTACTGTTGATTGTGGAGAATACTTTTGTTTTAAACGATTGGTATGTGGTTGATAATATGCTTGTTTCGCACCGCACTCCGGACAAAATCTGCTGTCTGATGGAATCTGACATTTGCAGTCGGAACATTGCTTTGTTGCATTATTGGTGGAAAACATCTGCGCAGATTCCGTGATTTTTGAATGTGTTTGTTTCGCACCACACTCGGGACAAAACAGACTGTCGTTTGGAATTTTTTTGTCACATTCTGAACAAAACATTTTTTTCCCCCTCGTATGAATTTTATATGATGATCAAATTAACAAAAATCTATCTTGTTTTTATATATTTATGAAACACTCTTAATTTTATTAGATTGGATTTATTGATATTTCGTGAAATATCAATAATTATACAAGGATAAATCTATTTTGTATATTCTTCAAAATTAATACTTTTTAATTAAAATTAATATTTTTTATTTAAAATTAATAATGGAACATTGAGAAAAAATATTTTTATTATGATATTTTACTGTTAGGAAAAAATTTTTTATGATAGCTAGTAGTGTACGAGAGAGTAGTAGTATTTATATTAAGCCATACATAACTCTGTAGCAATAATAACAAATATAGTATATCAAATTTTTTAAAATTTTCAATAAAAAAAGCAGATTATAACAATATATGCTTGTTAAATCAGAAACTGGGATTTTACCCTGTAGAAAAAGTAAAAAAGTAGAATATATAAATCAAAATATATTGTTTTAGTTGTTCTACATGATGAAGTGATTGGTTATATTTAAAGAAGCACGAATAAGTTACTTTACTCCCGTTATCTAATAAATATTTTGGCCTTTGTAATCAAAGAGAAGTTACATTTCATCCTTATTTCTGAGCATTTCATCCCAGATTTTATATGACGTACCGTAAATAATATTACTTCCAATCTTTCGATAATGCTGACACAAAAAATCTCCTCCTTGGATAATTATTCTGTAATTCCTGCCAAGAAGGAGACTTTCATTATCTTACACACAAAATTTAAACATCCTCTGGAATTCTAACTTTAGTAAAACTTCGTTCCTTTAATCCTGTTTCAAAGGAGCAAATTTATTTGATAATTACAATTAAGCATACTCCTTCACCAGTAAGGCACGGATATAACCCCTGTCCTTAGTGGTTGAATCTATATAGAAGCCTCTTCCGTAATAGAATCTTATCAAATCCTTGTATTTTGCGGCAGTGTGTAAAGTAACCTTTTTAATGCCCTTTGACAACAGTAGTTTATCCACTAAGTTTATAAGAGCCTTGCCGATACCGATGTTGTGATAGGCGAGTCTTACTCCAAACCTGCTTATATATGCGGTATTATCGGGAAGTATCTGAACTCTTATGGAGCCTACCGGCACGTTGTCGATAAAAGCAACAAATACTTCCTTATTTTCAATATCATATTTTATATCTTCCAGTGTTTCTTCCAAGGCCTCCATTGAGTCTTTAAGGCCGGTATCTTCTACATATTTTTTGAATGCCTCCCGTGTAATAGTCTGTATGGCTTGTGCATCTTCCACGGTTGCTTTCCTTATTATAAATGAATAATCCATTTAAAGATCACTATTCCTTTACTTACCCATCAGTATAGTCATTATTGCTTTTTGTACATGAAGCCTGTTTTCTGCTTCGTCAAATATTACCGACTGCGGACCGTCGATAACTTCCTCGGTAACCTCGTATCCTCTGTACGCCGGTAAACAATGGAGGAAAATAGCATCTTCCTTTGCTTTAGAGAAGAGATTTTCATCAACTCTGTAAGGTTCGAAAATTTTGAGCCTTACTTGTTTTTCCGATTCCTGACCCATGCTTACCCAAGTGTCGGTATATACCACATCTGCATCTTTAATGGCTTCAACAGGGTCTTCGGTTATGATAACCTTAGAACCTGAGATTTTGGCAGCTTCTTTGGCTTCTTCCACAATTTTTTCATTACACATATAATCCTTTGGAGAAGCAACGGCTATGTCCATGCCTACTTTAGAACAGCCATGAAGCAGTGAATGGGCAACATTGTTTCCATCACCGAGATAGGCCAGCTTTAGACCTTTTAGTGTTCCCTTGTGCTCATAAACGGTAAAGAGGTCGGCCAAAACCTGGCACGGATGCATTAAGTCAGTAAGACCGTTTATTACCGGTTTGTTTCCGTATCTTGCCAAGTCTTCTACGTCACTGTGGTCAAAGGTTCTTATCATAATTCCGTCTAAATATCTTGATAATACCTGAGCTGTATCATATATGGTCTCACCGCGGCCAAGCTGTATATCGTTTGAACTTAAAAACAATGCATATCCGCCTAACTGGTACATTCCTACTTCAAAAGAAACCCTTGTTCTGGTGGAAGATTTGGTAAAAATCATTCCTAAGGTTTTACCCTTTAGATGGTGATGGATAACGCCTTCTTTCTGCTGTCTTTTAAGCTTTTCGGATAGATTTAGAATTTGTTCGATTTCCTCCAGTGTCAGGTCGTTCAAACTTATTAAATGTTCCATATATATATCCTCCATGCATTTTTTTTAATAGTATTATATATCTGACAATATGCCATCCAATGTACTGATGAAGCCATCTATATCTTCTTTGGAAATAATTAATGGCGGCAGAAGCCTGATAATATTTTTACCTACACTACCCACAAGATATCCTTTTTCAAAACACTTATTTTTTATCTCTACGGCATTTTCGCTATTCAACTGTATACCGACCATAAGGCCTTTGCCTCTTATTTCTTCAATTAAGCTGTGTTTGTTTTTTAGCTCGAGGAGTTTTTCAACCAGGTAATTACCCATCTTTTCACTGTTCTCTACGAGATTTTCCGACAGAATTATTTCCATGGCTGCAAGAGCTGCCGCACATGCAAGAGGATTGCCTCCAAAAGTGGAACCATGGTCTCCCGGTTCAAAAGCACTTGCTACATGATCCTTAGCCAAAAGTGCACCTATTGGGAAGCCGCCTCCTAATGCCTTGGCAAGAGTGAATATATCGGGCTCCACACCAAAATGTTCATAAGCAAAGAGTTTACCGGTTCTTCCAAGACCGCATTGAACTTCATCAAAGATCAGAAGTATTCCTTTTTCATCGCAAAGTTTCCGAACACCTTGCAAATACTCTATTGTAGTGAGGTTAACACCGCTTTCGCCTTGTATGGGTTCAATCATTACTGCGCATGTTGTGCCGTTTATGGCTTTTTCAAGGGCTTCAAGGTCGTTTATGGGTACTTTCAAAAATTTCGGTGTCAACGGAGAATAAGGTTTTTGATACTTATCCTGTCCGGTAGCTGCTATTGTAGCAAGGGTTCTTCCGTGAAAAGATTTTTCCAGTGTAATTATTTCATATTTCTCCGGCATTCCTTTTTTCTTAAAATAAATGCGTGCAAGCTTTATAGCACCTTCGTTTGCTTCAGCACCGCTGTTTGCAAAGAAAACTTTATCGGCACAGGAGTTCTCAACCAATAGTTTTGCCAGTTTTACCTGCGGCTCTATGTAGTATAGATTTGAGCAGTGTATTAATTTTTCTGCTTGAGTTTTTATTGCGTTAACCAGCTTAGGATGGGAATGACCTACAGCACTTACCGCTATTCCTCCAAGGAAATCGTAGTATTTTTTTCCTTCTATATCCCAAAGGTTTATACCTTTACCATAATCAAAGCAAACTGGGGTTCTATCGCCAAAAGTATTCATATAGTATTTCTTATCCATCTCTATAATTTCATTTAGCTTCATGATAAAGACCTCCATTTAAGTTTGTTTATAATTATACAGAAAAATGTATAAAAATGCAATACTTACTTTGGTAAATTTTTGAGACATTAAAATTATAAAGGCTATTTCAAAAATACCTGACAGTTACCTTTGAAATGCCTTATAATAAAAAATTGTAAGGATAAAATTATCAGAACAGAAAAATGAAAAAATACCTACCTGTATAAGAATAGAATTTAATGGGCTTATATCAGGCAAGGTGTTTTTTGATAGATTTGAAGAAAACCTCTTTTAATTTGGATTTTTCATCTTCAAGTTCGGTAAAGAAAGAATAGAGAGAGTTATTGATTTCTTCCTTCATATCGGTATATTTTACACCATAGTCAATATATGAATTATTACTAATTTTTCTTATAATAGATCCTTTAGCAGTAATTATTTTTTTATTGGGGAGATATATTGTCAAGTTAAGTTGATCGTCGTTTATCGAAAATTCATCTTTGGAATAGAAAGCCATACCCATTAAACTTATATCATGAATAATTGCAAAGTGTTTGGCATTTAAATTCTCGGACTCAATATTGGCAGCTATATAAACATCATATCTTGGGAAGATCCTTGAATTTTTCATATCTTTAACGGTCTTGATATTAATGGTGACATAGCTTGGGAATTGCGGCTGGATTTTGGTGATGGTACCGGTGAAAAGAAATTCCACATCTTTATTGGAAAGCTTTATGGTCATTGTCTGGCCGGGCATTATTATACTTTCGAGATATCCTGTAATTAAACCAACTGATACAGAGTTATCTTCGACCTTATATACAATGTTTTGATGCCAGATATTGCCTGGAGAAAGTTTCGTATTGACAACAGTACCTTCCTTCAATACTGTACATAGCAAGTTTTTTCCCAATATACTCACCCCTTATATTTATCTGGTGCCTATGAACAGATTAAAGATGAACTTTATCTGTTATTAATCTAAAATAAAAATTAATTATATCAAAGTAAGGAATTTGCTTATTGGTAATTTCCTGCTTAAAGTTAAGTTTGTTGCGTAAGAGTTGAAAGAAGTTTGCTGAAAAGATATATAGCAGCCTGGATTATTATATTTACAGCTTTGTTTGAAATTTAAAGTATATATTATTCTTCAAAAAAGTTTGCTTTTTCAAACTTTTTTGAAGAATTCATTCATGGAATAAGTCTAACTAGATAATATATTCTAAGTAATTATCAAAAATCCTTCAAAAAAGGACTTAAAATTTATAATTTCTCATTACTGTAATATGGAACCTTTTCTTTCATAATCATAGTTCCGATTCCTTTGTTAGTGAATATTTCAAGCAGGAGACAGTGAGGAATACGTCCGTCAATAATATGAGTTCTTCCGACTCCTTTATTAAGGGCATCAATACAGCCTAATACTTTAGGAATCATTCCTCCGTCTATTACTTTTTGGTCAATGAGGTTAAGGGCTTCGTCTACTGTCAGTGCAGGTATTATTTCGTTGCTGTCTTTATTCATCTTAACCCCTTCTATGTCGGTGAGAAGGATTAATTTTTCAGCTTTCAGTGCAGCTGCAATTTCACCGGCAACAGTGTCTGCATTTATATTGTAGCTTTGACCGTCTTTGCCAACTCCTATTGGTGCAACAACAGGGATGTATTCATCTTTTGCAATTAACTCAATAAGTTTGGAGTTTATTTTTGTTATCTTGCCGACATAACCTAAATCAATGTCTTTTCCATCTACATTGGCTTTATATTGCTCACATTCAATAAGGTTGCCGTCAATACCGCATAAACCTATGGCTTTGCCGCCCATTTTATTGAGAAGGGATACAATTTCTTTGTTTGTCTTTCCTACAAGAACCATCTGGGCGATTTCCATAGTAGAGCTGTCGGTTACCCTTAATCCGTTGATAAACTGACTCTTTATATCGAATTTATCCAATGCCTTGTTTATTTCAGGCCCACCGCCGTGAACCACCACAGGGTTCATGCCTATGTATTTGAGAAGAGTGATGTCTTCCATTACAGAGCTTTTTAGCTCATCATTGATCATGGCATTTCCGCCGTATTTTATTACAACGGTCTTGCCCCAAAGTTTTTGTATATAAGGTAAAGCTTCGACCAAAATTTCTGCCTTTTTTATTATAGACTCCATATTAGATTCCATTTTAATTCCTCCAGTAATAAATAATTCTATTTTAAAATTTCAATTATTTTTTCATTTTAATTTATAGTTAACATTACAATTAAAGTCATTTTAACAACATAAAGAAATATTAAACATTTTTAGAATGACATCTCTTGAACCGGTTATTATCTTTATTGCAGATTTTGCTTTCAATTAAAGATATAATCCTGGAGTTAAAAGACCGGTGTGTTCAGGCAATCCGCACATAATGTTCAGGACCTGAACAGCTTGCCCGGCTGCACCTTTACCGAGGTTGTCAATTGCCGATAATACAATAACACGGTTTAAGCGTTTGTCTACAACAATGCCGATATCTATATAGTTTGAACCTGCTACATGTTTTGTCTCGGGTAAAATACCCTCATCCAATATTCTTACAAAACAATCGTTTTTGTAATACTCTCTGTATAGTTCGATTAATTCTGAAGCGGATTTTTCGCATGTCAGGTTTGCATAAATGGTACTTAGCATACCTCTTTTCATTGGTGCCAAATGGGGAGTAAAGGACACAAAAATGTCTTCCCCGGCAAGCAGTGAAAGCTCCTGTTCGATTTCGGAAGTATGTCTGTGAGTAGCTACTTTGTATGCTTTATAGTTTTCGGTGCATTCACAGAACGAATAGGAAAGATCTGAACTTCTGCCTGCACCGGATACACCTGAAGCGGCATCAATGATAATATTGTTTTTATCTATCAGCTTGTTGGAGATTAGCGGAGCTATGCCCAAAATTGAACATGTGGGATAGCAACCGGGATTACCCACTATTTGTGCACTTTTTATAGCTTCACGATGAAGCTCGGGAAGTCCGTAAACGGATATTTCCAGAAGCTCCGGCATACCGTGCTTTGTGTTATACCATTGTTCATATACTTCAACGCGTTTATAGCGGAAATCACCGCTATGGTCTACTATCCGTTTATTCTTTTTGACCAGCTTGGGAATAACTTCTTTTGACACGCCGTGGGGAAGAGCCGTTACGAAAATATCGGCTTTGTCTGAAATTTTGTCTATATCAAGCTCTTCACACTCCATATCAAATACATTTCTCAAATTAGGATAAACGTCGGAGATTTTTTTGCCGACGAAATTTTGAGATACTACTGTGCTTATGTTTATTTCGGGATGGTTTTGGAGCAGCCTGACTATTTCTATTCCAACATATCCCGTTGCACCGATTATTCCTACATTTATCATAAAATTCTCCTCCTTATAAATAATAAAAAATAGGCTTTAAAAAACAACCTATGGATATATCTGTCCGATTAACGCATATATTTAACCAGTATATAAATATAATTGTAAGTATAATATTTTATTAAAATTCATGCACAAATCTGTTCTTGTTACAACTTTGCGCGTATCCGTATCTCGCTGATATATCTTCTGCTTCTCTCAAACTTTTTTATTATATATACCAGCTATGCTTTACAATACAATTTATAATTATACAAAACCGTGTATAAAAATTCAACAATATTTATAAATACTTTGTAAATACATGTTTCAAAATTTGTTAAGACATATTTAAAACTTTGTCTGAAGTTTATAAAAGGCATTGTTATATTTATGAAATTGGATTTTTTTAAACATGTAGGGCAAATAAAATAGGAATATATTTTATGGAATATGTGACTTTAATCCCGAATATATGACTTTAGTTCGGAATTTATGCAAATAAAGTTGCAGATATGGTTTATGCAAAGTTACTAATACATTGAAAAAATTTTTGTTGAAAAGTATACTAGCTGGTTGCAAGTTTAAATGTTATATTTAATTATGTAGTACAGTTCGGAATAATTGGGAGGGGAAAAAATGGCAAGTGTAAAACTAAAGAACATATACAAGAGGTATCCTGGCGGAGTTACTGCTGTTAATGACTTTAACTTAGATATTGAAGATAAAGAGTTTATCATATTGGTAGGTCCCTCAGGATGTGGTAAGACTACAACTCTTAGAATGATTGCAGGATTGGAAGAAATCTCTGAAGGTGAATTGTATATAGGAGACAAACTTGTAAATGATGTTGCTCCGAAGGACAGAGATATTGCGATGGTTTTCCAGAACTACGCATTGTATCCTCATATGACTGTTTTTGATAACATGGCTTTTGGTTTGAAACTCAGAAAATTGCCAAAAGATGAAATAAAGAGAAGAGTTCTTGAAGCTGCAAAAATTCTTGACATAGAGCATTTGCTTGAAAGAAAACCAAAGGCATTGTCCGGAGGTCAGAGACAGAGGGTTGCGTTAGGTCGTGCTATTGTTCGTGAACCTAAAGTATTCTTAATGGATGAGCCTTTGTCAAACCTTGATGCTAAACTGAGAGTTCAGATGAGAACTGAGATCAGTAAGCTGCATCAAAAACTTCAAACAACAATTATATACGTTACCCACGACCAGACAGAAGCTATGACAATGGGTACAAGAATTGTTGTTATGAAAGACGGTTATATCCAACAGGTTGATACTCCGCAGAGCCTGTACGAAAGACCAAACAATATGTTCGTTGCAGGATTTATAGGAAGTCCTCAGATGAACTTCATAAACGCAAAAGTTGAAAAGCGCGGAGAAGAAATACATCTTTTATTCGGTAAGGAAGATATCAAACTTCCTGAAGGTAAAGCTAAGAAATTAGAAGGTACTGAATATATTGGTAAAGAAGTTGTTATGGGTATCAGACCTGAAAACGTACATGATGAAGCTATGTACCTTGAAACATTATCTGACAGTATAGTAGAAGCAGAAGTTGAAGTTGTTGAAATGCTCGGTTCAGAAACTTTGTTATATCTTGTGGTTGATGAAGTTGACTTTGTTGCAAGGGTTAACCCGAGAACAAAAGCTAAACCGGGAGACAGAATCAAGGTTGCATTTGATGCTAATAAGATTCATCTGTTTGATAAAGAAACAGAGAAAACTATAATGAATTAATAGTTTGTTCCAATCGGTTACAAAAAGGGAAAGGTAATTTAATCTTTCCCTTTTTTATTTTTTGTGTATAATATATATTATGGTGTTGTGCAAAACTATTTGAGTCCCTTGTTACATACAGAAAATGGCATGCTCGGAGGGTTTATGCCTTCGAATTTGTTTTTTACAGAGTATAATTGATTCTAAAAGTGCTGTTTTTTGTTATAGGGATGACAGGGGGGACAAAATTGTCTGTTAAGCTATATCAAAGTTTAATTAATCAGGTAAAGGGTATAATTGATGATGAGTTCGGTATTATGGATGATACCGGGCTTATTTGGGCATGTTCAAATGAAAAGGCCAATGGCCAGAATAATCCTTTAGCGGCTGAAGTGATGAAAGCTAAAGAGCCTTTTGTCGTTATTGATGGACAATCCTTTCTTAAAGTTTATATAAAAAGTAAGCTTGAGTTTATTGCCTTTATAAAATCACAGGATAAGGAAAATTATAAATACCTGTCTTTGATTTCTATAAACGCAATTAATTTGAAAAATTATTATGAAGAAAAATACGATAAATTGAATTTTCTAAAAGGTATAATTATGGATAATATACTACCCGGTGATATTACGCTGAGGGCTAAAGAGCTCCATTTGGCTAATAATGTCAAGCGGGTTGTTTTTCTTATAAATACAGAAAAATCAAAAGACATATATACTCACGAAATAATTGAAGGATTGTTTCCAAGTAAAAATAAAGATTTTGTCATTGTTTTGGATGATGAAAATACCGTATTGATCAAAGAACTCAAGCAGGATTTTGAACAAAAGGAAATAAGCAAGATCGCAAAAATAATTATAGATACCCTGTCTTCAGAACTTGTGAAGGCTAAAGTAGGCGTGGGCACAGTAGTAGACAACATTAAAGATATAGGCAGGTCCTATAAGGAAGCTGAGATGGCGCTGTTAATCGGAGGTATATTTGATGACGATAAACAGGTAAATGATTATAACAAGCTGGGGATAGGAAGGTTGATTTATCAATTGCCTACAACATCATGTACCCTTTTCCTTAACGAAGTTTTTAAGGAGGGGTCTTTTGAATCTTTAGACCAGGAAACTATGTTTACTATTCAAAAGTTTTTTGAAAACAATTTGAATGTAAGCGAAACGTCAAGACAATTGTATATTCACAGAAATACTCTGGTTTATAGATTGGATAAGATTCAAAAGGTTACCGGACTTGATTTGAGAATGTTTGATGATGCAATAATTTTTAAGGTTGCCATGCTTGTAAAGAAGTACCTTGACAGCGATAAGAGATTTATGTAGCTCAATATGGATTGTAAAAGTTTGGCTGCATTGGATGTGTTGAATTTAGAAGGTTTTTAGAATGAAACGTAGAATATAATTAAATAATTGAGTTGCTTCAGGAGGTAAAAGTGGTAGAATTTAGATCTGTTACAAAAATATATCCTAATGGAACGTTGGCGCTTAGTGATGTTAATATAAATATAAATAAAGGTGAATTTGTTTTTATTGTAGGGCAAAGCGGATCAGGGAAGTCTACTATGCTAAAGCTTATTTTAAAGGAAGAAGACCCGACTTCGGGAGAAGTCTTCGTAAACGGCTATAATGTTTCTGCATTGAAACGTAAGGAAATACCTTATTTAAGGAGAAGCTTGGGAGTAGTGTTTCAAGATTTCAGGCTTCTTCCCAATAAAACAGTTTACGAAAATGTTGCCTTTGCAATGCAGGTTACAGAAGCGCTTCCAAGAGAGATGAGAAGGCAGGTGCCAATGTCTTTGGCTTTGGTAGGGCTTAGCAAAAAAGCAAATATGTATCCCGGGCAGCTTTCAGGGGGAGAACAGCAGAGAGTGGCACTGGCAAGAGCTCTGGTTAACAACCCTTCGTTGCTCATTGCTGACGAGCCTACCGGAAATTTGGATCCTGAGACTTCCTGGGAAATAATGAAACTGTTATCGGAAATTAACTGCAGAGGTACGACTGTGATTGTAGCTACTCATGAAAAAAGCATAGTCGATGCCATGAAAAAAAGAGTAATTGCAATCGATAAGGGTACTATTGTTAGGGATCAAGAGAAAGGACAGTACGGAGATGAAACTAAGAACAACCAAATATATTTTTAAAGAGGGTTTGATAAATGCATATAGAAACAAGCTTATGTCTTTGGCATCTATTAGTGTTGTTACAGCATCAATGATTGTTTTGGGCTTGTTTTTGATTATTTCGATAAATCTTAAATACAATATACAAAAATTAGAACAACAACCTCAAATGCAGGTTTATTGCGATCCTGAATTGGATGATCAGCAGATCAGGACTATTGAACAGACCATTAAAAGCGATGCAAGAGTAAAAAAATATACCTATGTTTCAAAAAAAGAAGCTTTTGAAAAGATGAAGGAAATGTTGGGAGAAGACCAGGATGTGCTCGAGGGCCTGGGAGATGACTTTATGCCTGTATCGTTTATTATTGAGCTAAACAACCTGAAAGAAGCTAAGGATGTAGTGGAGTCCTTTAAATTGATAGAAGGTGTTAGCAGTGTGAGATACTCTCAGGAACGAATCGATATTCTTATAAAGATAGCAACCTGGGTTCAGGTTGGAAACATAGTGCTGACAATTATTTTGCTGGCGGTAGCTATGTTTATTATATCTAATACCATTAAACTTACTGTGTTTGCCAGAAGAAAAGAGATAAATATAATGAAATATATAGGTGCAACCGACTGGTTTATCAGATGGCCTTTTATTGTGGAAGGTGTTGTTATAGGATTGATGGGGGCAGCTATAGGATTTTTAGCAGTCAGCATCATATATGCATTATTTTCAAGCAAGATTAGTGAGGGAATAAATATTATTTCTTTGGTCAGCTTGAGGGAACTTCAGTTTGTTGTTATCTATACCTTTGCATTGGTGGGTATTGGAATAGGTTCGTTGGGAAGTGCAGTTTCCATTAGAAAGTATCTACATGTATAGGATTATATGGTATAATAGTTTTGATATGTTTTTTTCTTAATCAATATAAAATGCTGATTGAATAAAAAAAGATATTTTAACAAATGAAAAAAATTAGGCAAGGAGGTATTGGACTTGAAAAAGGCATTGTGTTTTTTTCTATCAATTGCGATCGGTATGTCACTTATGATGCCTGCTTTCGCAGATAAACTTACGGAAGTTCAAAACCAAAAAAAGGCTGTCGATAAAAAGATTAACGATTTAAATAAAGAAAAAAAGAATGAGGAAAAGAAACTGCAGTCCATAAAGCAACAGAAAGAACAACTTGAAGCTGCTCAAAGAAAGGAACAACAAGAATATGACGGATTGGTAAGTCAAATAGACAAATTGAAAAAGAGTATCGAAGAACTTGACAAATCTATCGAAGCTAGTGAGAAAGAATACAACGAAAAGTTAGAACTCTTAAAGACAAGATTAAGAGTAATGTACGAAAATTCGGATTTTACATATATAGATACATTGGTTCAGTCAAAAAGTGTAATAGATTTTTTTGAAAGACTTGAGCTTATGTCTACAATTGGCAAGAAGGACAAGGAAATTATTGAAAGTATAAAGCAGGCAAAAAGAGATATTGCCTTTAAGAAACAGTTGGCGGAAGGACAAAAAGAACAGGTTCAGCTTAAGGCGGATGAAACATTAAAAACAATAAACAATTTAACTGCCAGCAGAGCTAATTTAGACAATCAAATAAAAGAGATAAATGCTAGACTTAAGAAAATTGAGGAAGAAGAAGATAAACTGATAAGTCAATCCAACGCTTTGGTTAACCAGATTAAGAATTTGCAGAAAAGTGGGGCTTATGCCGGTGGAAGTATGACTTGGCCGTGTCCAAGTTCCAAAACAATATCTTCTTATTATGGAAACAGGCTTCACCCGATACTGAAAAAATATAAAATGCATACAGGAATTGATATATCTGCAAAACAAGGCGCTTCAATAGTTGCGGCAAACAAGGGAACAGTAATTATGGCAGGATGGCAAAACGGTTATGGTTACACAGTTGTCATTGACCACGGTGGAGGTATAACAACATTGTATGCCCATTGCAGCAAAATTTTAGTTAGCGTAGGACAGAATGTTAAAGCAGGTGAAACAATTGCAAAGGTAGGAAGTACAGGTATGTCCACAGGACCGCATTTGCACTTTGAAGTTAGAAAAAATGGAGCTACAACCAATCCGTTAAATTATGTAAGTAATAAATAAAGTTATGTACATAGGCCTTACAGGTCCGGAATTATCCGGGCCTTATTTCAAGTTTTATAGATTTTATATAAAAAATGAACTTATTATATTATTTAATCCAGTCGCATATGATATAATGATAAATAGCCTTAAACTAAGTTAATTGTATCTCTATTTATTAAAGGGGTTAAAGCGGAGATTTGAATATTTTGAGATTTTTATTTATTTTTGGGTAAAAAAGAAAGTGTAAATTAAGGGGCATTGTGCCCCAAAGTTTATTTTATCAAATTTAAATTCGAACCGTGAGGGTGCTAAAGGGAGTGTTTTTGCCTTGAGTAAAGATGTATTTATCAAAAAAGTATTACCCATTGTTGCCATTGTTGTAATGACAAATCTTATAACTGCTATGGGAGTTATGATGTGGCATTATTTAACGCCCAATTATGTAGTTGTTCCTGAGGTTACATCACAGCAGCAGGCTGATATATTTGATTTTAATCCAAATTATGCAATACAGTTTGACAGCAGTAAGGTTGATTATGAAAATGTCAAAAAGTTTGCAAGAGTAAGAAATTTGCTTAAAGAATATTATTATAAAGATGTGAATGAGAATAAGATGCTTGAAGGCGCAATTTCCGGCATGACCGAAGCTTTAGAAGATCCCTATACAGTATATTTTACAAAAGATCAGATGAAGCAATTTATGGAAAAATCTCAAGGAAGCTATGTAGGTATTGGTGTTGTTGTCACAATGGGAGAAGACGGTATACTTACTGTTGTAGAACCTTTTGAAGATTCTCCTGCCCTTGAAGTGGGAATAGCTAAAGACGATAAGATTGTTAAGGTTGATGACAAAGATGTTACAACAATAAGAGATGAAGATATGATTATAAGCATGATTAAGGGAAAGGAAAACACAAAAGTCAAAATTACAGTATATAGACCGTCGGAAGGAAAGTATCTGGATTTCGTTGTTACAAGAAAGAAAATTAAGATTGTCAATATTAACAGCGAAATATTGGAGAATAATATTGGCTATATTAGAATTTCCATGTTTGACAGCGAGATAAGCAAAGATTTTCAGGAGCATCTTGATAATATGCTCAAAAAGAACATAAAGGGTCTGATAATTGACTTGAGGGACAATCCGGGTGGAGATTATGACCAGGTTACTGAAATAGCTGACAGGCTGCTGCCTGAAGGATTGATTGTGTATACTGAGGATAAGAAAGGGAACAGGCAGGAAAAGAAATCCGATTCAAATGAGTTAGATATACCTATAGCGGTTTTAGTCAATGAAAACAGTGCCAGCGCATCGGAAGTTTTATCCGGAGCTCTTAAAGACCACAATAAGGCTACTTTGATTGGAACCAAAACTTTCGGAAAGGGTCTTGTTCAAGCGGTGGTAAATTTAGATGACGGATCAGGCTTGAAAGTTACAATAGCCAGGTATTTTACTCCTTCAGGTGTTTGCATACAGGATGTGGGAATTGAACCTCATATTAAAGTTGAACTTCCCGAAAAATATAGAAATGTCGCCGTTTCACAAATACCTAAGGAAGAGGACAATCAGCTTCAAAAAGCTATTGAAGTGATAAAGGATGCCATACGATAAAAAAGGCTAAAGTTTTAATATGTAAATTGTGCGGTATGTTTAATAGATTTTATTATGCAAATGGAATGTAACTTTAATGTGCATTCCATTTTTTTCGTATATTTGCATAAATTATGTGCATAATACTTTTAGGAGGTGTTAATGAATGAAAGATATTGATGAAAAATTAAAATATGAGGTGGCAACTGAACTTGGCTTGATAGAAAAAATCAAAAAGTACGGATGGAAGAGCCTTTCTGCAAAAGAGACAGGGAGAATAGGCGGATTGATAACTAAGAAAAAGAAAATGCTTGAAATGGAAAAAGGTCAATAAAGGCATTACATAGTATATTGGCTTTAAATTTCTTGAAGCTTGGCTTTTTTTAAGCAATTAAAACACAATTAAATTTTAACTATTGAAAAATAGTGCTTTTTGGCATTACGCGGTTTCTGATCTTTATTGGTGCTGAAAATGCACTTTTTTTGTTTGTGTCTTTTTACCCTTTCTAAAGATTAATTATACTGTTTTTTTATATTTTTCTGTGCTATACTATGAATTAAAATCGGAGGTATTGTTGGAGGTGGGTTTCATTTACCACAGTTTTGCTTATATTTACGACAGGCTGATGTATGATATTGATTATTCAAAATGGGCGGATTACATAGAAAATATATTTAAAGTATATAATTGCAAACCATCATTACTCCTGGATTTAGGCTGTGGCACAGGCAATTTTTGTATTGAAATGGCGAAACGCGGTTACGACATGATAGGTGTGGATATATCGGTGGACATGCTGAATTGTGCCAAGCAAAAAAGTGAGGAACATGGACTGAATATTTTATATTTGAATCAGGATATGACAGATTTTGAGCTGTATGGCACTGTTGATGCTATAGTATGCCTTATGGACAGCATTAACTATGTTCTTTATAAAAAAGATATAAAGAGAATGTTGAAGCTTGTGAAAAATTATTTAAATCCAGGGGGATTATTTATTTTTGATGTCAACACACCTTATAAATTCGAAGAAGTCTTCGGCAATAATGTTTTTTATGATATTTCCGATGAAATCACTTACATATGGCAGAATTATTATAACAGAAGGACAAAAATATGTGAGTTTGAACTTACTTTTTTCGTCAGGGATAACGAAGGATATAAAAAGTATGATGAAGTGCACTATGAACGATGTTACGATAACAATGAGATTAAAGGTTTGATAGAATCCAGTAAATTGAAGCTGTTAAATGTTTATGACGAATTAAAATTGTGTCCTCCTCCTAAAAAAAGTCAGAGAAATTTTTATGTGTGTGAAGCAAATAAGTAGTAATAAGCTGAAATGAAAATTGCCAATAATTTTAAAATTTTAAAAATATAAAAAATACTGGATTGACAAGCTATAGTAAATTGTGATAAACTGTTAAAGATTTAGTAATGATATGGAAATATGATTACTAGATCAAAGTATCTAGTTCAGGAGGAGTGCAGGATGGAAAGAGGAAGAGTAAAATGGTTTAATGCTGAGAAGGGATTTGGTTTCATCGAAAGAGATGGAGGAAATGATGTTTTTGTTCATTTCTCAGCAATAAACATGGAAGGCTACAAGACATTAGAAGAAGGTGCGGAGGTTGAATTTGAAGTAGTTGAGGGTGCTAAAGGACCTCAAGCTGCAAATGTGACAAAAGCCTAATCCAGTACCTAATAATATTATATAAGGTTGGCCGAACTCACCCCGGTATTTTAATACCGGGGTTTACAATTTTTATATATATGTTAATGTTATGAAATTTTAAAAATTATTGCTGAATTGATGTTTCAAGTGCTAAAGTTTACATGTTTTTCAAGCTGAAATATAATATTTTTCGAATCAAAAATTTCATAATTGTTTCGGCTTTTTTGCGATTTTATTGTATAATAGGATTGCTTAAGTTAAATTGCACTGCCTGAATGATACAGGATAGCTTTAGAAAAGATAATAACGGGATTTTAATATAAAGGAAGGGATAATTATATGGAAGATTATATAGTCAGAGCAACTGCGGCACAAGGTACTGTGAGAGCAGTTGCGGCAGTTACTACCAACATGGTTAGGGAAGCAAGAAATATACATGAATTGTCGCCTCTGGCATCTGTGGCATTGGGAAGGACAATGACTGCTGCAGCGTTAATGTCTACTTTTCTAAAGGGTACAAAGGATACATTGACACTACAGATAAAAGGAGATGGGCCTCTTGGAGGAATCGTTGTGGTATCCGATGTAAATGCCAATGTAAGGGGTTATGTCCATAATCCATTGGTACATTTGCCCTTAAATGAAAACGGCAGGTATGATGTTGCAGGAGCAATAGGTAAAAACGGATATCTCAATGTCATTAAGGACCTTGGGTTGAAAGAACCATATATCGGATATGTAAAATTAATTTCCGGTGAAATAGCTGAGGATATAACTTACTATTTTGCCTCTTCCGAACAGATACCGTCTGCAGTGGCATTAGGAGTGCTGACCAACTCCGAAGATTTGATACAAAGTGCTGGAGGATTTATAATCCAGCTAATGCCGGATGCAGAGGAAAGTACAATAAGCAACATTGAGCAAAAGATAAGTACACTGCCTTCATTGACCAAGCTCCTTTCAGAGGGAAAGACACCGGAAGACATTTTGGAACTTGTTCTTGGTGAGATGAATCTGAAAATTGGAGAAAAGACTAGCTGCCAATATAAATGCAATTGCTCGAGAGAAAGAATGGAAAGAGGTCTGGTGAGTCTTGGAAAAGAAGAAATAGAAAGCATGATTAAAGAACAGCACGGTGCTGAAACCTGTTGTCATTTCTGCAATTCAAAATATCAATTTTCCGAAAATGACCTGGTGAGTCTTTTGGAAAATTTTTAGAGTATGTATTATGAAGCAAAAATATATGGAGAACTGCGTATTAAAGAGAAATTTGAAGCATTTTAAAATAAGTCACTAATAAATTAAAAATATCGGCACTTTATATATTGACTTAATGCAATTTGTTTTGTATACTATCTATTGTCGCTGAAACGCGACGTAGTGGTGCGGGCGCTTAGCTCAGCTGGGAGAGCATCTGCCTTACAAGCAGGGGGTCATAGGTTCGAGCCCTATAGTGCCCACCACATTATGGCCCGGTAGTTCAGTTGGTTAGAATGCCAGCCTGTCACGCTGGAGGTCGAGGGTTCGAGCCCCTTCCGGGTCGCCAACTAGCCCAGATAGCTCAGTTGGTAGAGCAGAGGACTGAAAATCCTCGTGTCGCTGGTTCGATTCCGGCTCTGGGCACCAATAATTTATGCGGGTTTAACTCAGCGGTAGAGTGTCACCTTGCCAAGGTGAAAGTCGCGAGTTCAAATCTCGTAACCCGCTCCAAAAACTCACTGGATGGACAGCTAAAAGTCAGACTACATCTGACTTTTGGCGTCTGATCCAGTTTAATATAAGGCGCCATAGCCAAGCGGTAAGGCAGAGGTCTGCAAAACCTTTATTCCCCAGTTCAAATCTGGGTGGCGCCTCCAGATGATAAATTATTAAAAAAGCCCTTAAAATGAGGGCTTTTTTTGATGCATGACCAGTTGAACTTTTATATTTTTCCTTCAGTCTCATTACAGATATATATAAGTGTAGTGTTTGAATAATCTTCCAATCCAATGGTTTATAATGGCATATAAATTCAAAAAGTACTCTTTTATAGGCCTAACACAGTAACCTTTTAATTTGACTTGCATAATATATAAAAGTAAAGTGAGATGTATTTACCTCTTTTCCAGCTGGGTAAGTTGTAAAATTAATTGCCCAAACATGATAAAAAAGAAGTGACTCAAATCAGAACCTCTGATAATGTTTTAAGTGACAAAACCAAAACATATTGGAGGGTCCGAAATGAGTCACCTTAATAATACCACTAAACGAAGAAGTTTTAAACACCTGGATGTGAGGGAACGGTATCAAATTGAAATATTATTGAAAGAAGGTAAGAAACCAAAGGAAATAGCCAAAGTAATGGGAAGGGACAGACGGACTATAGAACGGGAAATAGCTCGTGGCAGCGTGAGGTTGCTAAACAGCGATCTGACCTATTCAGTGAAGTACTGTGCAGACGTAGGACAACGAAGATATGAAGAGGCGTCATCAAATAAAGGAGCGGGTTTAAAGATCGGGCATGACCATGAACTAGCCAATTACATAGAGAAGAGGATAAAAGAGGACAAATATTCGCCGGACGCGGTGATAGGAGAGATAAAAGCCAAAGGGTTAAGGTTCAGAGCCATGATCTGCACAAAGACGCTATACAACTACATAGACAAAGGGATATTTGCTAATATAAGCAACAAAGACCTTCCGGTAAAGCGGAACAAGAAGAAGAGGAAATACCGAAGAGTAAGGATAGCATTAAAGAATTTGAGGGGGACAAGCATAGAAGAAAGGCCGGCACATATAGAAGAAAGAGGAGAATATGGGCATTGGGAGATGGATTGTATAGTTGGCAAAGGCGGAGAAAAGGGAGCAGCATTGTTGGTACTGACGGAACGGAGTACGAGGCAGGAGATAATACGTAAGATGCCGGATAAAAGCCAGGCATCGGTAAAGAAAGAGATAGACAAACTGGAAAGGAAGTATGGGAAGAAGTTTACCAAACTGTTTAAAACGGTCACAGTAGATAATGGAACAGAGTTTCTGGACAGCAAAGGGCTTGAGGCATCAGTGCTTGTTCCTGGTAAGATGAGGTTAAAGATATATTATGCACATCCATACAGTTCATGGGAACGAGGGTCGAATGAAAACGCTAATAAGCTGATTCGACGATTTATTCCTAAAGGGACGGATATAGGGAAACTAACGGAGAAAGAGATAAAAAGGATTGAGCACTGGATGAACAATTACCCAAGGAGAATATTTGGTTATCGAACTGCGAATGAAATGGCAAAGATTGTGGTCGCTTAAAACAGGGTTCTGTAAGATTTTGTAAGGCAATTAAACTTGCAATTTAAATTGGGAGTAATTATAATTTCCGTAATTGAATAGTAGATTTTTATATGATAGCATTAAAGTAGGTACTTGTCTAATTAAGTTCTGTGACTTAGTGAGTATTAATGGTGACAGATAAGAAAGATATTTGATTTATGTGAATTAATATAATTAAATGTATATGAGAGATGGTGGCCAAAATGAATCAAGATATGCTGGCGGAAATAAAGAAAAAAGAAACTCATTTTTGGGAATTCTGGCGTAAATTTTTCCGAGGAGAAGTGAATGAAGAGAGTCTTGTTGATGAGGTGACTCAACCCTTTTGGCAGAGTACTCATATATCAAAAAAGAGACTGGATCAAAAGGGTCTATTGCTGGATTTGAGTATTTATGATGATGGAATAAGAGGGCCGATTGATACTAAATCAGATGGCAGCAATATTATTGGAAACAGCAGCAGAAATGTAATAGCGGAACGAAAGATATATCGCGATGGAAAATTAATTTATAGAAAAAAAGATAAAGAAATATCTCATATGCACTTTCTTAAATCAAAAATAATTGAAGATAAAGCTAAATGTCCAAACTGTGGGCATCTGGGAAGAATAGCTACCTTTATTGACGGTTGCGATTACTGTGGTTCGAAATATGTAGTAAAAGACTTTGAAACTAAGGTATCAGGATTTACGTTGGAGGAAAACACCTATAAAAAATCAAAAAGTACCTTTTTTAAAGGACTCCTTACATTGGGAATAGTGACAGTTTTGATTATAGCATTAGGGATAACTTCATTTATCATCTTGATAGAACTGCTTCAAGCTGGAAATAATGGGATGGAGGCTATTACAGCACTTCTTCCCGGAATGTTTGCATTTACATATGTTCCGCCTCTGATTAAAAGTCTCATTATTTTACTCATCATATTTGTATTTTTCGGTATGGCTCTGTATTTATTATATATGAGAAATATTTTCGGAGAAGAAATAGTAAAGGCTGTAATTCCGAATTTCTCTGCATACGATTTTTATCAGAACCTGGAATATATGCTCCGAAGTATTCATATGGCCGATGATGGCCGTCAGGTATCTTCCTTTGCAACCTTTGACCTTGGAAACTTAGTATCGAATTATCAGGATATAATTGATTGCAATATAACGAGAATGTCATTTCTTAATGCCGGAAAAAACGGAAGCAGATATGTAATAGATGCAATGGTAACTTTGAGACTGCTTTGGTATGATGGAAAAAGGGTAAAAGATCGTTATGAAAAGGTGAAATGCAGACTGCTGGGGACCGATGCAATTTTGAAAAACTACTATTTTGCTTTACGGGAATACAAATGTCCTAACTGTGGCGGGAGTATCAACATTTTTGAAGGAGCTGTATGTAAATATTGTACAACAGAGCTGGATTACAGCAAAATAGGATGGATACTTTCGGATTATCAGATAATAAAGAAGAATTACAATATATATAGAAATATCAAAGTTGCAATGCTTGCTATATATATAGCTGTTTTGGGATTCCAGTTTGGAATGGCAACAATAACTAACAATACTTTTTATGAAGTATATCAAATTACTCATTACTCAGACCAGATTAGGGATATTGTTTTTAAAATGTTTCCGCTTCCGGAACAGATGGAACCTTCTTTGAAGCATATATCTTATATAGATGAATACATGAAACAACTGTATATATATGAAGCGACTTGGGATACCTGCATAGCTTATCGTGATTACCTGAAAAAATACGGTTTTGAACTTTTATCCGAAGTGGAAGGAAGCAGTATTATTCTTTATAAGACATTTACGGCAAAAGATGTGGAAGAACAGGCATTAAAAGAAACACAAACCGGGCAGCTGGTTGATGCAATTCGAATCTATTTTGCTGATGAGGAAGGGCCAATGTACGTACAGATTGCCCTTGAAAAAGGAATGATGCAGGTAACAATTTCGGTAGATGAGATTTAACCACTATATATGAAGAAAATCCCCTCTTTTTGGTAAGATATAATAATCTACTGAACAAAAGGGGGGTTTTTATATTGTGAGTAACCTAATTACTTTGTTTATTATCTATAAAAGATAAAGGTATATCAATTCAAAGTGAAAGTGTAGCATATTATGTCAAGTGTACATAAAATATAGCGAAGGATGAATTGTCAGGAGGATATGCTATGCTTTCTAACTTGGATTTTGTGCGACAGTCGTTAGAGCTGCATTTGTTTTTTGCAAGGATAATGAAAGAACACTCATTTTTTCTCGAAGTGGGCTTTACACCTAAAGATGCGAGTTTTACCCAACGAGCCGACGAATTTCGGAGAGAGTTTGACAAACTATTGGCTGAGGTTGTGTCACTTTCCAATGGGGTTGTCGGCACGGGAGTACTTCAGTCGGGAGAAGTAGTTACTCAGTATACTCTTAACGCAGAAAGGGCATCATCATATTTTACCGGAGTACAGATACCGACGGAAATAACGCTGGCAGAAACCAGATTAATGGGTGGCGGAATGGTGGCAGTTACCCCGATGCTTGTGCAAAGAGTAGCAATGATAAATCAGAAAGCTATTTTCTTGATATCCGGATTGATACAGTTTAAAGCAACCATCTTATCCAATGTTTTGTCCTGCCGAATGTTTACCGTAAATTATCCGTTATTGATAGACCATATTATGAGGGAAGCGAGATTATACTTACGAACGGTTCAAAGGCTTCAGAATCGGGAAAACGTAATTATTGAAAAAGAAGCTTTGGAGCAGGAGGCATTCTGGAATAGGATAATGGCAGAGCATTCGAAATTTATACGCGGTTTACTTGATCCAACTGAAAATGAATTGATAAATACGGCCGACAATTTCGGCAAAGAGTTTGATCAACTGACGGCAGAAGCGATAGCTGCCATGGATAATACTGCATCTTTTGAGAAAGTTACAGCAGATAGTCTTAAAGCGACTGCCGAAATTCGGGATTTCAAAGCCCAGGGAACGCAAGGGCTGCTTAATTGTAAGATTAAATCCATTATAATTCCGCTGTTAGGAGATCATACATTGCGTGAGGCCAATCACTATTTAAGACTTTTGAAAATATTCGAGAGATGAAGAGGAACTGTCTGTTATATAAAAAATAATAGGTTTTGTGGCGGTTAAATTGGCATGAATACTCCTTATGAGTATTTCATGCTTAATTTTTTGCTTTATACCAATGGAAATAAAACTAAAACGATAGGAATAATAAAAATTTTTCTAAAATCTATTGACATGGAAGAAAATTCTCTATAATATAATACTAAACCTATCGAATTACTATGGAATTTTATACGAGGAGTGGTGGTTGTGAAAAAGTTAAATAAAATTTTGCTACCGGCCTTAATAACTGCAATAATGACAGTATTTGTCGGTTGCGGTGAAAAACCAGTCTCGACGGAAAATGGCTCACCGACATCAAAAACGAATGATGGAAAGGCAATTACTATTTTAAACGTATCCTATGACCCGACCCGTGAACTTTATCAAGAGTATAATGAGGCTTTTGTAAGGTATTGGAAGGAGAAAACCGGTCAGGATATAATTGTTCAACAATCTCATGGAGGCTCAGGCAGTCAGGCCAGAACAGTTATCGATGGAAATGAAGCTGACGTAGTTACTTTGGCACTAGCTTATGATATTGATTCCATAAATAAAAATCAGCAATTAATAGATAAGGATTGGCAAAAACGTTTACCCCACAATTCTACCCCTTATACTTCCACAATTGTATTCCTGGTTAGAAAAGGAAATCCAAAAAACATAAAGGACTGGGACGACTTGATTAGATCCGATGTGTCGGTTATAACCCCAAATCCAAAAACATCAGGCGGTGCAAGATGGAATTATCTTGCAGCATGGGGGTATGCCCTGAAAAAGTACGGCAATGACGCAGAAAAGGCAAGGGAATTTGTAAAAGCTATTTACAAGAACGTACCCGTACTCGACTCTGGAGCCCGTGGTTCGACTACAACCTTTGTTGAACGCGGTATTGGTGATGTATTTATTTCTTGGGAAAATGAAGCTTTACTTGCTGTTGAGGAACTGGGAAAAGACAAATTTGAAATTGTTATCCCCTCAATAAGTATTTTGGCTGAGCCGCCTGTGGCAGTGGTTGATGCAATTGTTGACAAAAAGGGAACCCGTGAGGTTGCAGAAGAATATTTAAAATATTTATACAGTGATGAGGGCCAGGAGATTGCCGCAAAAAATTATTACAGACCGAGAAATGAGGAAATTGCAAAGAAATATACATCACTGTTTCCTGAAATATCTCTCTTTACCATTGATGAAGTTTTCGGCGGCTGGGATAAGGCGCAAAAGGAACACTTTGACGATGGTGGGGTATTTGACCAGATTTTTGAGGTGAGATAATGAATCTTGCATTAAAACCGATAAAGTTAAAGCAAAAAAGCGTAATACCCGGTTTTGGGATAACAATGGGATTCACCCTTTCATATATAACTTTGCTGATTTTGATCCCCATTTCAATGGTTTTTATAAACAGTGCAGGCATAGGTTTTAAGAAATTTTGGGAGATAGTATCATCGGAAAGGGTAATAGCTTCGCTGAAAATATCATTTGGCACATCCTTTTTGGCAGCTGTAATTAATGTGTTTACTGGATTACTTATTGCATGGGTTTTAGAAAGATATAATTTTCCCGGCAAAAAGATTGTCGATGGCCTGATCGATTTGCCTTTTGCCCTTCCCACTGCTGTTGCGGGCATTTCCCTTACAACACTGTATGCTCAAAACGGCTGGATAGGAAGGTTATTTGCACCAATGGGCATAAAAATATCCTATACGCCTCTGGGGATAGTAGTTGCATTAGTATTTATAAGTTTTCCCTTTGTAGTAAGAACGGTTCAGCCGGTTTTGCAAAATATTGATCTTGAGGTAGAAGAAGCAGCTGCATGCCTTGGTGCTTCAAGATTTCAGACCTTTTACAAAGTTATTCTGCCTGAACTGTTGCCTGCTATGATAACCGGTTTTTCATTGGCCTTTTCAAGAGCTTTGGGAGAGTATGGCTCAGTGGTTTTCATTTCAGGAAATATGCCTTTAAAAACCGAAATAACACCTTTATTGATAAGGGCAAAGCTTGAACAGTATGACTATGTAGGCGGTACAGCTGTTGCAGCAATAATGCTGGTTATTTCTTTTATAATGTTGTTTGTTATTAACTTTTTTGAGTGGAGAGCAAGTAATCGATATAAATAGAACTAGGAGAGGGTAGGATGGCGTCCAATATTCCAGTTAGTATAAAACGGATAGAACCGAATCGAATACAAAAGAGGGCAGTAAGAGAATCAAAAGCTGTTCAATTTCTTCTTATAACCGCTGCTTTGATATTTTTCTCGTTGGTACTTTTGATCCCCCTTGTTTTGGTATTTATTAAAGCCTTTGAACAGGGAGCAGGTGTATACTATGCTGCTATTGCCGATCCTATTGCATTAAAAGCTATAAAGCTTACCCTTTTAACAATAGCGGTTGTCGTGCCGATAAACACTGTATTCGGCATAACGGCAGCTTGGGCGGTAAGTAAATTCAAATTTAGGGGTAAGAATCTGTTAGTTACCATTATTGATTTACCTTTTGCCATTTCTCCGGTTGTAGCAGGGTTGATATTTGTTTTGCTGTTCAGCACAAGTCATGGCCTTTTTGGTCCGATTCTGAATGCCTGGGGAATAAAGATAATTTTTGCACCTCCAGGGATTATTATTGCCACGTTGTTTGTAACTGTTCCCTTTGTAGCAAGAGAACTTATTCCATTAATGGATGCCCAGGGAACAGCAGAGGAAGAGGCTGCTCTTACACTAGGTGCAAGCGGGTTTAAAACCTTTTGGTTTGTGACGCTTCCGAATATTAAGTGGGGACTTATATACAGCATTATCCTGACTGCTGCAAGAGCTGCCGGTGAATTTGGTGCCGTTTCGGTGGTTTCGGGCCATATTCGCGGTCTCACGAATACTGTGCCTCTTCACGTTGAAATATTGTACAACGAATATAAATTCTCTGCTGCTTTTGCGGTAGCTTCACTTTTGACAATTATTGCAATTGTCAACCTGATTGTTAAGAATATTGCCGATTGGAAGATACAGCAGCAGACTAAAGAATAATATTCATATTGAAAAACATTGAAGTTGCCGGGGATATCGTTTGAAGCAATGCTGTTTTTGGGGTGTGACTTCATAATAAATGAGTTCAGGTTTATGTATACCTAATTGTTTGGAGGATGGGCTATGAGTATTGAGATTTGCAATATTACCAAATATTTTGATTCCTTTAAAGCACTGAGTGATATCAACTTAAAAATTAATACCGGAGAACTGGTTGCCTTACTTGGACCGTCCGGTTCCGGAAAGACCACATTGCTGAGGATAATAGCCGGATTGGAAACGGCAGATGAGGGAAGCATTATCTTTGACGGTGAAGATACAACCCAAAAAAGTATACAAGACAGAAGGGTCGGCTTTGTGTTTCAACACTATGCCCTGTTTAAGCATATGACAGTATTTGATAACATAGCCTTTGGGTTGAGAGTCAGACCTGCAAAGTTAAGACCCAGCAAGGAGGAGATTAAACAAAAAGTACATGAACTGTTGGCGCTGGTAAAGATGGAGGAAATGGCAAACCGATATCCTTCACAACTTTCCGGCGGTCAGCGCCAGAGAATTGCACTGGCCAGGGCATTGGCGGTGGAACCCAAAGTTTTGCTGCTTGACGAGCCATTTGGAGCCTTAGATGCCAAGGTAAGGAAAGAACTTCGCAGATGGCTTAGAAAGTTACATGACAAATATCCCATAACCAGTGTTTTTGTTACCCATGACCAGGAAGAAGCTCTGGATGTAGCTGATAGAATCGTGATTTTAAACCAGGGGAAAATAGAGCAAATAGGTACTCCGGAAGAGGTATATGACAATCCAGCAAATCCTTTTGTATATAATTTTTTAGGTAATGTTAATCTGTTCCATGGACGAATACATAACGGAAAGGTTGAACTCGGTTCTATAAAGCTTGATTTGCCTGAATATACAGAGGCAGGCGATAAAAATATTATAAGTTATATCCGTCCCCACGATATTGAAATAAGTCTTGAAGCAAAAGGAAACGAGTTTATTGCTGCAGAGATTATATTTATAAGAGCAATAGGTCCAATTGTAAACCTTGAGCTCAGGAGGCTGGACAATGGAGAATTCATCGAGGCTGAAATCAATAAGGAACAATACAGGAAACTCGGATTGAAAGAAAAACAGGTTATATATGTAAGGCCTAAGGATTTCAAAGTATTTATACCGGAAGATTATGTAATATAATAATTTGATTTAACATAAGGGCATAATGTCTGAAAGTTAGTGTTTCTATTCCATTGAAATGAAAGAGGAAAACAAAAGGGGCATTGTGCCCCAAAATTGTTGTTCCGATTCATTTGAACTTAGTGAAAGAGAAAAGCATAAGGGGATGATATTCCAAAGTTTTTATCAGCACGGCTTGTTGCAGGAATTGTCGTAACATCCGAAGCCATTACCGCAGCAACATAAAAGGATAATAATAATTATTATCCAGAACCAGCTAAAACCAAAGCCAAAGCCCACAAAACCGCATCTGTCGTCAGACATAGCTATAACCTCCCTGATTGTTATTTATAGTATTAGTTTATGAGGATTCCCAATAAGTGTTACAAAAATCTTTTGCCCGGGTTAATAGGACAGGAAAGAATAATAAGTTTTTTCCGGTCTTTTTTTATTGCATCTAATAAGTAATAGCGTTTATACAGGTAATCAACTGGGTATATTATATCGGGACGAAGCAATGGGATTTATTGATATTGGAGGGAAAGTAGTTTAATATAGTTATGACAGAGACATAAATGACAAGTTTATATGGCTGTCTATAGAAAATGGGAGGTTATCGGATGAAAAAGTTTGCGTTTGTTTCGGATTTTGATGGAACCCTTTCTTCAAAGGATTTTTACCATATTATAATTGAGAAGTATATGGGAGATGAGGGTAAAAAGCTCTACAATGAGTGGAAGAAGACTAAAAAGATAAATGTGGAGTTTTTAAATATAGTATTCGGATCTACTAATTTAAGTGAGAAAGAGATATATGAAGAAATTGTTCAAATACCTCTGGATAGATATGCAAAAGACTTTATAAATAAAATAAAAGAAAACAATGGAGATTTTTATATTGTAAGTGCAGGTACTTCCTATTATATAAAAATATTGCTGGAACACTACGAGATACAGGATGTCCCGGTAATATCCATGGAAGGTGTTTATTCAAACGGAGGTATAAAAATTATTCCCGATCCGAACAGCGAGTATTTTTCAGAAGTTTTCGGGTTGGATAAACGGAAAGTAGTGGAAAGTATAAAGAAAAATTACGATTACATAATTTTTGCCGGAGACAGTGAACCGGATTTAGAGGCGGCAAAAACAGCCGATTTGGTTTATGCCAGAAGTGAACTGGCTGAACTGCTGCGCAAAGAGAATATTAATTTTACTGTTTTTTCGGATTTTAAGGAAATAGAAAAGGATTTGACAGAAAGGGGGATTTTGATATGAAGCCTCAAACCCATAGGATATCTATTCCTGTTATTATGGAAGTTGGCCCCAATAAATTGGAGGAACTGGATAGATATATATTAAAGTCCGGGATAAAGAAAATAGTACTGTTTATAGGTGAGGGAATAAGGGATTTATTTGGAGATATAATCTTTGGATCATTAAATAGAAATAAAGGGCTCAAAGTGCTGGAAGAGAATGAGTGCGATGATAATTCCATGGAATACATAACCTCAAAGGCCTTTTCCATTCCTGCCGACACAGAAGCTATTGTAGGTATAGGAGGAGGGAAGGTACTTGATGTCGCTAAATACGTAGCTTTCTTAAGAGACCTTCCGTTTATTAGTGTTCCTACATCTACGGCTCATGACGGTTTTGCGAGTTCAGGATGTTCACTTTACATAAACGGGCACAGGACTTCCGTACATGCCCGAATGCCCTATGGAATTATTGTTGATACGGCTATAATAAAAAAATCCCCTGAAAGATTTATATATTCAGGGCTTGGGGATATTGTTTCAAAAATAACAGCAGTATATGACTGGCTTTTTGAGGAAGAAAAAGGTGTCACAAGAGTGGATGACCTGGCGGTAATGATAGCAAAAAAATCGGTAAACAGCATAGTGAGGATGCCATACACCGATATTAAAGAGGACTTTTTTATAAAAGAGCTGGTGGATTCTCTTACCATGAGCGGGATTGCGATGGAGATAGCCGGTAACAGTTCGCCGGCTAGCGGAAGTGAACATCTTATATCCCATGCCCTTGACAAAATGACTTTAAAGCCTCAGCTGCACGGTATACAAGTGGGAATTGCAAGCTACATAATGAGCCTTGTGCAAAACCACCGATTTGAAAGGATAAGAAAATTTCTTTCCGACACAGGCTTTTTCAGTTACGTTAAAACTCTTAAACTGAATCCTGATGATTATATAAAAGCTATAGATATGGCACCGGATATAAAACCGAACAGGATGACTTATATACATGTGCCGGAGTATAGGGAAAAGGCCAAGGAAGTAATTTTTGAAGACAGTATTCTGAAAGATATATTTAATATTAAGTGATTGAGTATTTAAATTGATGTTCAGGTAAGCACTTGCCATTTTGCAGGTGCTTGCTTTTTTTATACATATTTATATTGTTTTGAGCAAAAACTTTTATATATATTTTTTTTGGAGGAATGATAAATGAGCGAAACAATTTTGGAAAAAACAGAGGGAAGGGTAAGTTACCATGACTCTGTTGAAGAAATGCTAAAACGCATTAGAGAAGACAAAATGTCTAATGTGTTTGATCGCTGGACACTTCAGGAGAAAATACGCTGTAAATTTTGCCTGGAAGGATTAAGCTGTAAACTGTGTTCACAAGGACCCTGCAGAATTAGTGAAAAAGGCGGGCAGACCAGGGGAGTGTGCGGAATCGGTCCCGATGCAATGGCAATGAGGGAGTTGCTGCTGCACAATATAATGGGGGCGGGTACGTACAGCCACCATGCTTATGAAGCCTATAGAACTTTAAGATTAACAGCACAAGGGAAAACACCTTTTAAGATTACCGACGAAAATAAGTTGAAATGGATGTGCGAAAAAGTCGGAATAGATACAAATCAGGATATAAACAGTATGGCTCTTCAATTAGCTGATCTTTTGGAAAGTGAAATGGCTAAAGATCCGGAAAAACCGAGTATTATGGTGGAAGCCTTTGCACCTAAAAAGAGGAAGGAAGTATGGAAAAAGCTTAATATTTATCCGGCGGGAGTTGTACATGAGGAACAGAATTGCGTTGCAAGCTGTCTTACAAATGTGGACGGTGATTATGTTTCATTGGCTAAAAAGGCTTTAAGATTAGGGCTGGCTACCATATACACAGCACAGATAGGTCTTGAAATGGTTCAGGATATACTGTACGGAACACCTCAACCCCATGAAGTAAATACTGACCTTGGGATATTGAACCCTGACTATATTAACATTGTCTTTAACGGACATCAACCCTGGGTGGGAGCTGCAACCATAGAAAAAGCCAGAACTGAGGAGATCCAAAAAAGGGCAAGGGAAGCCGGTGCCAAAGGCTTGAGAGTAGTGGGATCCATTGAGACGGGGCAGGAGCTTTTGCAGAGATTTGAAATAGATGACGTGTTTGTCGGACTGATGGGAAATTGGCTGGCCATTGAACCCATGCTGGCCACAGGGGCAGTGGACGTCGTGGCTATGGAAGAAAATTGTTCCCCGCCAGCAATAGATCAATATGCAGAGAAATACCAGGTAACTTTGGTAAGTGTAAGTACCATTATAGGGATACCGGGGCTGCAGCATCTAATGCCATATAATCCCCGGGAAGTGGATGGTATGGTTGAAAGGTTGATACAGCTTGGAATAGAGAATTTTAAAAAGAGAAAAGGTAAAATAATACCTAAGGTTCCTCAAAGGGTTCAAAAGGCTATTGCGGGATTTTCCTGTGAAGCTGTCTTGGGGGCACTGGGCAATAAGCTGGACCCGTTGGTAGAAGTTATTTCATCGGGTAAAATTAAAGGAGTGGTTGCCCTTGTAAACTGTTCCTCCTTGAGAAACGGACCTCATGATTGGAATACGGTAAATTTGACAAAGGAACTAATTAAAAGGGATATTTTGGTTGTGAGTGGGGGATGCGGTAATCACGGCTTGGAGATTGCCGGGCTGTGTACCCTGGAAGCAAAAGAAATGGCAGGACCTGGACTTAAAGAAGTCTGTGAATTGCTGAAAATTCCTCCTGTTTTAAGTTTTGGTACATGTACTGACACCGGACGAATATCCATGCTTGTTACAGCATTGGCTGACTTTTTGAATGTAGATGTACCGGATTTGCCTATAGCAGTTACAGCGCCGGAATGGATGGAACAAAAAGCTACTATTGATGGTGTTTTTGCAGTAGCTTTCGGTGCTTATACGCACTTATCCCCTACTCCTTTTATAACGGGTGCGCCGCAGTTGGTTAAGTTGTTAACGGAGGATGTAGAGGGATTGACCGGTGGCAAAATTGTTTTAGGCGATGACCCGAAACAAGTGGCAGACGGTATAGAGGCACATATTAATAATAAAAGAAAGGCACTCGGTTTAAAATAAATCGGAAATATGCAGCAAAAAGTATTCTGATTTTATTAAATTAAAAGTTTATAACGCTCGATAGCGAAAGGTGTGACTGGCTATTAATTAAAGGAACAGAAAACAGGAGGATAAAAATTTATATAAAAACCCAAGACAAATTGAACCGGGAAGTACAGACGCAATATGAAGGAAGAGTATTCTATTGAGAATTCTCTTCCTTTAAATCATATAAATTATAAGTAATACATTTTGAAGCTCTTCTTATTCTAGTTGTTTTTGGTTTACTTTCTAAAGTGTTGTCTTTTGCTTTAGTTTTCTTTGCGGTAGATGCGTTTTGTTTGCTGACAGTCTTGTTTTTGCAATTTTTGTTTGTGCATAAACCATCCAGCATTAATGAACCGCATATACAGAATTCTGCCAATATAATCACTCCCTTATTAACTATAAGTATACCACAAATCAAAATCTTTTAGTTATTAATTTGATGTCAAAATTATAATCGATATATTTGTAACCATGTGTAAAAAATTAATATAATAATTATTATAATGCATATAAATATGAGGTAGGGAATACTGTTTATGCAAATAATGCCTTTAGAAAGCTTTTCAAAACCGATAAATTAATATATAATTATAATAATTTAATGCAATTTTTCCGATAAATATTACAGCAGTTTCACTATTATACTTCAATAGGAGTTAGTGATTCATGTTTAAGAAAAAAATTCTCATAATTGATGATACCGAGTTTATGACAAAGTTAATATCGGATATTCTGACAGCTGCAGATTATGATGTAGTTATTGCATCAAACGGCATGGAAGGAATTCAGAAGGTACGGGAAGAAAAGCCCGATCTTGTTTTATTGGATGTAGTTATGCCTGGGATGGATGGTTTTGAAGTTTGTAAAATACTAAGAGAAGATGAGAGTAATAATTTAATGCCCATTATTATGTTGACTGCTCAGGATAATGAAGATGATAAACTTACCGGCCTTGAAATAGGAGCCGATGATTACATTATAAAACCCTTTAACGAAAGAGAACTTTTAAGTCGAGTTCGAAACACTTTAAAGCGTATTGACAGAAATAGGCGTGCTAATCCTCTCACCGGACTTCAAGGGAATATAGAGATTCAGGCTGAAATTAATCAAAGAATTGCAAAGCGAATGCTTTTTGCAGTTATATATGGAGATTTGGACAATTTTAAAGCATATAACGATGTTTATGGCTTTGCCAGTGGAGATAGGGCAATTAAGCTTACGGCAGATATAATAATTGACAATGTACACAATTATGGAAACCGGGGTGATTTTATCGGACATATTGGTGGTGATGATTTTGTTATTGTCACTACTCCCGATAAAGCAGAATCCATATGTAAAGGAATAATAAACGATTTTGATGAAAAGATTAAGTCCCTGTATTGTGATGAGGATATTCAAAGAGGCTACATTGTTACAAGCAATAGACAGGGACAAATTATGAAATTTCCGATTATATCCATTTCTCTTGCAGTAGTGACAAACGAATTCAGGGAATTAATAAGTCATATACAAATTGCAGAAATTGCAGCTGAAATTAAGAAAAAGGCGAAATCAATGCCGGGAAGTACATTTGTAAAAGACAGAAGAAAAGTTTAAAGTATTTTAATTTATATTGAAATGAAATTTAAATTTATTATGCAATTGGGGGATTAAAAATTGGAAAGGTCAGAACTGCTTTTTGAAAGTTACAACATGGCTGTAGAGGAAAGTTATAATAAAATTTTTATGAGCAATAAATCTCATGAATTGTTAAATATAGAGGATGAAAGTATAAGACAGCAACTTCAGAAAGATCTTGAAAAATGGGCGCAAACTCCTAATTCAAGTATAGGAGGGATAAGCCCTAGAGAGTATTTTGATTCAGTAACTGAATTGGAACAGCTCATTGAATTGTTTAAGATGGCAGCAGTGTTATGTGACAATGATATACCGGACCCGCTTTTAGACAAATTACATACTTATAACGACGATGCTGTAAACAGCTTATTGAATTTGGCATCGGACGATAAATATCTTTATGATGATGACGAGCAAATAATATCGTTGATGGCCATCAGGACAATTGGGAAATGGAAGGCTTTAAGTGCATTAGAAGCATTAATCAAGCTGATGTTTGAAGTTAGTGAAGATAATGAAATAATAATTGAAGAAATATTAAATTCCTTAATTGAAATAGGCCAAAGTGCTGCAAGCCGGATTATGGAGATATTAAATGAGAGCAGCAATATTGGGAATTTGGAAGAATATCTGTTGGATACTTTGGTGAAGATAGGCGTTAAAGTAAAAGAAAGAAGTTTGTACGATTTGATTTACAGGACAATAAAGAACACATTTATAAAGATGGAAAATAAACTTTTTGGTGCCATATGCCTCGGAAATTTTGGGGATGGCAGGGCAATACCTGTTCTTCGCGGTTATATCGAAAAGAACAGAAATACTATAGATTATGAGACTTTTTTGGAGATAAAATCTTCTATTTACCGTTTAGGCGGCAACATTGATGACATTGATGTGCATTTTGTTTAGAGTCAAAAAACTCCAGCTTTCAAGCTGAGAAGGAAAGCTGGAGAGTTCATAAGAGCATCACTTCTGACTAATACCTTCAAAACATACACTTTTCCGTTCTTAACCGGACATCTTGTAACATATATTAATAACGTAGTACAAGATTGAACAGCATTTGTACCTAGCGAGAAATTACTGAATTGGATTGTTGCAAAATTGGTTTTATGGTTCTCGGAGGACCATATTGCATAGGTCATTTACTTAAAAATGACCTCATGAAAATTACAGGGAGGATTTGCCGCTATGAGGCTTAAGAAAGTCACCGTAGAATTTGCAGCAGTGTTAATATGCTTTAACATAGTTTTTAACGGCTGTGACTTTAAAAAAGAACAGGATTTGGCTATAAAAGAAATAACTTTAAGTATTGACGGAGAGCCGGAAGTGCTTGACCCTCAACTTGTTGGCGATGTTCATTCCATGAGAATTATAAATGCAGTTTTTGAAGGCTTGTGCCGGAATGACGAGAATGGAATACCTATGCCGGGAATGGCAAAATCCTGGGATGTCAGTGAAGATAAGCTTACATACACGTTTCATTTAAGAGAAGCATTATGGGCAGATGGCTCACAAGTTACTGCAATGGACTTTAAAGAGGCTTGGCTTAGGGCCTTAAATCCTAATGCCAAAGAACAACAGCCTTCTCCATTGGGGTATCTCCTTATGTGTATAGAAGGTGCCGAAAGTTATTTCAATGGTGAAGGGAGCAGAAAGGATGTTGCCATTGA
Organism: Acetivibrio clariflavus DSM 19732; assembly: GCF_000237085.1. Taxonomy (GTDB): domain Bacteria; phylum Bacillota; class Clostridia; order Acetivibrionales; family Acetivibrionaceae; genus Acetivibrio; species Acetivibrio clariflavus. The sequence goes on from NC_016627.1 coordinate 598,346, forward strand.
GGTTAAGGACGAAAAAACGTTGGTTGTAAAACTGAAGCAACCTACACCGTATTTTCTGCAAATTGTATGCAATAGTGTAGCTATGCCGATAAATGGGAAATTTTATGTAAAGGAACAATTGGCAAATGATATTGGCGAGTATGGTGCAAAAGCCCAAAATATTTTAGGCAATGGTCCTTTTATTGTAAAGGAATGGAAGCACAATAAATACATAGCCCTTGAAAAGAATCCGAATTATTGGAATGCAGAAAATATAAAAATTGATAGAATAATTTTTAAGATTATCACGGATAATCCATCCGCTATTGCAGCTTTTGAAAAAGGAGAGCTTGACATTGCGGAAATTTCTCAGGCTAATCAAATTGAGGAACTTAAAGCAAAAGGATTTAGGATTGAAGATTATAATACAGGAAAAACACAATATATTTTGTTTAATATGGAGGATAAGTACCTTAAAAATATAAATTTAAGGAAAGCTTTAACTTATGGCATTGAGCGGGACAATCTTGTAAATAATGTGGTTAAGAATGGCTCAAAAGGAGCTTATGCTTTTGTAAATCCCGTTGTAAGAGGTGTGGAAAAATCTTTCCGGGAAGAGACAGGCGATCTTGTCACTGGCTTTAATGTATCGGAAGCTGAGAGCTTTGCATTAAAATCTCTTGTGGAGCTTAAACTTTCGGATTTGCCTAAATTGACCCTGTTGATAGACGATTCGGAGATTTCTAAAAGGGATGCTCAAGCTATCCGGGAAATGTGGAGAAAAAACGTTGGTATTGAGGTAGAAATAGAGGCATTGCCTTTAGAAAGTGTCAAGGAAAGATTGTTACAAAAAGAATATCAGATGGTTCTTTTAAGATGGGCTGGTGATTGCAATGATCCGATTTTGTTCCTGGAGATATTTGAAATAGGAAACAGCTTTAATGCAGCAGGTTTTAATATTTCCGAATATGACCAGTTGATAAATAAAGCCAGAAAAGAAGTTGATGAGAAAAAAAGAATGAATTTGCTCAGAGAGGCAGAAGAATTACTATTTAATTATATGCCTATATGTCCTTTATACTATGTATACGACAGTTATGCTATAAAACATGAAATAAAAGGTTTTGTCAGAGGAAGCAGTGCAATTCAGGATATGGACTTGTACTGGACTTATTTGGAGTGAAAAACAAAGGTTGCGATTTATTGGCAGGAGCATATCTCAGGCTGCCTTTATGAAGGAATAAATATTATGAGGTCTGTTCCTTTACCGGGTGCTGATTGTATATCAAATCTTCCTTTTAAAAATTCTACACGTTCTTTAAGTAACGATAATCCAAAACCGGCATTTATTGCTTTTTGCTTATCTGCATTGGTTTTTACATCAAAACCCATTCCATCATCAGTTACTTGAATTGATATACCGGTTTCATATATTCTTAAATCAACTGTAACCATACTTGCTTTAGCGAATTTGTGAATGTGAGTAAGTGTTTCCACTACCATTCTGTATAGAGAGTATACAATATGATGTTCCAGTTTGGAATCGTCACCGGAAAACATGAAATTGACTTTCAGGCCGGTATTTTCTTCAAAAAAGCGCAACCTGTTTTCAAGGGCTTTTGCAAGCCCGTTATCAAGGTTAGATGCCTTCATGTCATAAAGAATACTGCGTATCTCTTTTGAAGTAAAATCAATGCTTTCAGCTAACAAATCAAGTTCATGGAGTCCCTTTTCAATCATGTTATCTGTAATATATTTTCGAGCAAGTTCAAGTTTAAATGAGAAATTTGCCATAGCTTGAGCAGGACCATCGTGTAATTCCCTCACAATACGCTTTCTTTCTTCTTCCTGAGCTTTTTGAATTCTTTGGATTAATGTATCTAATGCCATATTTTGATTTTTCAGACCTTCAAGAAGATGTTGCATGTCGTTGTACATTAAAATGTTTTCAAGCATTATTCCGGTCCGGTCCGCAAGTAAAGTCATTATAAGCTCATCCATGTAAGTATAGGGAATAATGCTGCTCATACCGGAAGGATCTTTATAATCTATTTTTTGATTCGGATTTTCTTTTTTGTTAATAAGCTGAATTACACCTAAAACGTTGTTTTCATGGTTTTTCATAGGTATTGTGAGAACGGATTTGGTTATGTATCCTGAACTTAGATCGAAGTAGTTGTTATAGTGGTATTCAGAGTCGGCATTCAATGTACAGACGTCATCAATTCTTATAGGTTTTCCTGTTATAACCGAATAGCCCAAAACACTGTCTTGGGTTATTGTGGAAGTATGAACATCAAGATCAATGTCTATGCTCATGTTTTTTGAGATTATGAATTTAAGCAGTTTATCGTCATAGTTGTCATCTTTTATTGTGGTCCAATTGTAAGAGTTTTTGTCTATTACAAGATATAATATAGCAGCATCGGAAGAGGTTAGTCTAATGCTGCTTGTTATGACTGTTTCTAAAAGATTAAAAGTATTATTTTCCAAAGAAATAGCTTTATCTACTTCATAGAACTCACTAAAGCAATATTTTAATGACAGGAAGTTTTCCCTGATATTTATTTCGTTTTTAAGCTTGTTCAGAAGAAATTGTTTGTTGAATTCAATGACATTGACAAAATCGAAGACATTGTCAAAATAGCCTATAGACCTTTGCTCTTCATGGTAAAAGCTCATCAGTATATATTCGGAATATTCCAATCGATTATTTAAGTAATTATTAATCTCATTTAAAAAAGGATATTCAATAAACAATATTATAGGATGTACATCTGCGTTGCTGGTATGAGAAGGAAAGCTTTCAATATTTTTAACAAAATCGTTAACGTTGGTAAATATATTGATTTTACAAAACGCATTTTTTAGAAAATAAATAAAATCGTCATAAATACTGACTTGGCTTCCGAGATAAAATGCATTTTTATTTAGCATAGCAGGACTCCTTATTTTTTGGATTAGTTTTTCAAATTATAAAGAAAATGCAAACGATAAAAGAGCTATATATTGTAAGATGCAATACATAAAACAAGATTGTTTAGGAAAATTTGAAAATGCGAGTTAAACCAATATAGGATATAAATATATTATACTATAAAACATAAGATATTTCAATTTTTCATTTTGATGAGGATATTTATAAGCGATGTTAAACTTCAATACTATTTGAAATTTTGACAATAGAAAAGAGTCTATAATATAATTAAAATTGGAAAGGAATATGTGCCTTATTATAGGCGATTTAGGGGGAAATAGCATGAAAATATGCCCTAAATGCAATACCGGAAACAGTGATAATGCTTTAAAGTGCAAAGAGTGTGAAGCGTATATTGGAAAAATAGAAGTAACTGAAAGCTCAAAAATAGTTGATGAATTTAATATGAAAGAAAAGAGAAGGGAAAAAATAAAGCAAATTGCAAAAATTATATGTATTGCGTTTATAATTGCAAGTTATGTTTTATTTTTTATTGTAGCATTTTCAAAAGAGGATTTTTTCATAGTTTTGTTTTCTTCAATCCTTTGTGTAATTATAGGATATTTAAATATTTTCCATCCGGAAATTTTGTTCAGGTTAAAATATTTTACTGTAATTGATAATATTGACGATGTGGAACCTTCAGATATATATCTGCTTTCCAGCAAATTAGCCGGAGTATTGCTTTTACTGATAGGAACGGTTATAGTGTACGTCTATGCATTTTTCCCTCTATAGGTTTGAACAGTATATATTTTAGCTCCAAAAAATTTCGCGAAAACTGTTAGGGTTTGTTTGCATATGGCCAAACTGTATTTGAATATGTTAATTGTAGATTCAAATACAGGGGGAAACATCAATGATTTTGATATTGAAAAAGGAAAAAATTATTATTGCGACAGTTATTCTTATAGCGATTGTTTTAACAGCGTATATTTTTAAGGTAATTGATTTTCCGGCGATAAAAGCAACTAATAATGAGGTGAAAAATAAAATTGTGGTATTAGATGCCGGGCATGGAGGAGAAGACCCCGGGGCAGTGAGTGACTTCAGCGGGATAAGAGAAAAGGAAATAAATCTTTATATTGCCCAAAAAGTAAAGGAATTACTGAAAGCTGAGAACTTTACTGTTATTATGACAAGGGAAGATGACACCCTTAAATACACAGAAGGAACAAAAAAAGTTACTGAGAAAAGAAGACAGGATTTAATAAATAGAAAGAAAATAATGGATGAGTCCGGGGCAGAACTTGTAGTAAGCATCCATTTAAACAAATTCCCGCAGGAACAATATTATGGAGCACAGGTATTCTATCCGCCCAATTCACCGGAAAGCAAAACAGCAGCTGAATTGATACAAAAATCTTTGAAAGAAATTGTAGATCCGGAGAATAAAAGAGTGGCAATGCTAAAAAAAGCAGAAATTATAATACTGAAAAACTTAAAGACTCCAACGGTAATTGTTGAGTGCGGGTTCTTATCAAATCCACAGGAGGAAAAGAAGCTTGCGACTGTTGAATATCAGGATAAACTTGCTTTAGCCATAAAAGAAGGTATAATGAAATATTATGAAAATTAAAAAGAAATGTAAGCAGAACTCATTGCTTTAATAAGGCAGTGAGTTTTTTTATTTGAACCAGAATTTGGAGTGTTTTCAAAGCTGGATATGGGATTGAAAATGGTATACAATTATAATATATTATGTAAACTAAGGAGGATGTTTTAATGCCAAAGAAAAAAGTATCTGTCTTTTTAGCAGCAATACTTGGAATACTGTTGCTTACGGAGGTATATGTATATGCTGGGGAAAATAAAGTGGAAATTGTTGTAGACAACGTTTCCACAGGCATTAGTGTGAAAACTGTTTCAAAGAATAATATAACAATGATACCGGCAAAAGAATTGGCTGAGTCCATTAGGGGAAATTTTACTTATGATTATAACTCAATGACAGGCATAATAACCTACAAAGAAAGTGAAATCAGATTCAGGTTGGATAATGATATTGTCATGTTCAACGGAAAATATATTAAAGCACCAGCGCCTATGAGCATTGAAGACTATAGATTTATAGTTCCTCTGGAATTTTGCTGTGAAGAGCTTGGAATCCATTGCTATATGGATTACAAAAAGAATTTACTTTATATATATACGCAAAACAGTGGCGATCTGATATATAATGTTATGTCAGGAGATTCGCTTTGGCTTATATCTCAAAAGTTTGGTACGACTATAGACAAAATAAAGCAATTGAATGGTCTTACAAGCGATATAATATATGTGAATCAGAAGCTTATTATAAAACGGCTTGACCCAATAGATAACAGTTTTGTTTCCTATACTTCAAACAATGCTACATTAAGCAGCGGTACAAGTTTAAGTGTGCCTCCTGTAGGTTATCTTAAGGCATGGACAGAGGTAAAGGTAATTGGTAAAAATGGAGACTGGTATAAGGTTAAAACGGCAAATGGAACAGGATACATTCACAAAAGTGTAACTTACATAAAACAGGATATTTGGGATGACAGACCCAATAGCAAATATTTTGAGAACAAAATAAATGTAGATACATCAAAGAGCTATATAACATACAAAAACTATGTTGTTCAAAAGGGTGATACCTTGTGGACTATAGGCGAGAAGATGGGAATAACCGATTATGAACTGGCCTCAGCCAATAATATTTCACGGGAGGCAATACTTTATATAGGAGATGTGTTGAAAATTCCTGTCCACAATATTCCTGTAAAAGACAAGGTTATACCGACATCCGGTGAAATATTGGATTGGTTTGCTGAAGCACAATATGTATTTCCGATTGGAAGTGTCGGAAAAGTAATTGATATTGCTACAGGGAAAAGTTTTATGATAAAGAGAACTATGGGTTCAGGACATGCTGATTGCGAGACACTTACCGCTTCCGACACTAAAGTAATGAAAGAAATATTCGGCGGTTATTGGAACTGGAATAGAAGGCCTTTTATTCTGGAGTTTAACGGAAGGCGTCTGGCTGTATCCATTGCGGGTATGCCTCATGCCGGAGTTGATGGATTACCCTTTATGCAGAATGTTGCCAATAGAAGTGATAATTACGGTTATGGCCCTAATTACGATACAATAGCAAACGGTATGGACGGGCATTTTGACTTATATTTCCTCAATTGCCAAAGGCACAAGGATAATAAAATAGATGCTTTGCACCAGCAAAATGTACTGATAGCCGGAGGTTTGAGGTAATAAGTATAAAGATTAAAAACCGTAATTTCCAGTTTGGGGAAATTACGGTTTTTATGTTAAATTTGATTGATGTTTTTATATGTAAAATCTATCTCTGATATCAGTATTTTCTAAATTCGTAAGGTACAAAAGAGGAGATAAATCACTTATGTTGTTTCCTGATAGATACAAATAGGTTAGTTTAGTAAGGTTTTTTAGTGGCGATATATTGCTTATATTATTATGTCGTAAATTTAAATAAAGCAATCCAGTAAGATTCTTAAGTGATGATACATCGCTTATATTATTGTTGGATAAATTTAAACGCCATAAATTAGTAAGGTTTTTAAGAGGTGATATATCACTTATATTGTTATTGGATAAAAACAAACATTCTAAATTGCTTAGATTTTCAAGTATAGATATGTTACTTATATTGTTATAGGATAAATTCAAATAACTCAATTTAGTGAAGTTTGTGAGTATCGATATATCACTTATATTGTTAGAATACAAATTTAACTCAACTAAATTGGTAAAGTTTTTAAGTACTGATAAATCACTTATATTACTTCCTGATAGATCTAAATATAATGACCCCCATTGTCAAGACAAATTTTTAACTTTTCTAAGTTAGATTCTCCTTTCTATGTTTTTGTATAATATCTACCTTAAGGTACTCTGTCGGATGGATGTCAAGGGCGAGCATATGCGAGTTCATCTTGCCCCTTGACATCCAATGGTTATATATCCTTTTGATTCCCGGTCTGTTATGACAGACCGGCTGCCTTCCGGCGAGGACGGGGTTTGGGGCAGAGCCCCAAGGTTTTATACTACTGCCTTAATCTCTTTGTTAATCCCAAAATAATATTCTGACGGCGTTTTATAGCCTAGTGACTGATGTGGTCTCTTGTTGTTATAATATTCAATATATTCCCTCGTTTTTTGCCGAAGTTGCTGACCCGTTTCACAATCTTCATGATAAAGCATCTCCCACTTGTAAGTTCGAAAAAAAACGCTCTATCCTTTGATTATCCAAGGCTCGTCCTTTCCCATCCATTGAAATTTTTATATTATTACTCTTTAGTAATTTTATGTAATCCTCACTGGCAAACTGTTTACCTTGATCGCTGTTCATAATTTCAGGTTTACCATATCGTTTGATTGCCTTTTTTATCGCTTCTAATACAAATGTCCTATCTAAAGTATTTGATAACTCAAATCCAACAATATACCGGGAATACCAGTCTATTATAGCTACCATATACATAAATCCACGTTTAAGACGGCAATATGTTATGTCTATAGACCATACCTGGTTGGGATGATCTATATTTAAGTCTCTTAGCAAATACGGGTACAAATATTTGTTATGCAGACGTCTGCTAAGATTAGGCCCGGGACAGAAACCGTGAATCCCCATTTCCCTCATATATCGCCGTGTACGCTTCCTATTGATTTGTATGTGGTAATCCCGGTGTAGGATATTTGTCATCCTGCGATAGCCATATTCCGGATGAACCGTGTATACCTCATCAATAATACGTTTTATTAGATATTCCTCATCTGTTACCGGTACTGGCTTGTAGTAAAGGCTTGTACGATTAATACCTAACAGTTCAGCTTGCCTTTTTATGCTTAATTTCTTTTCTTCTCTCTCAATCATCTTCATGCGGTCTTCCCGGGACTTAGAGTCGGCCAGATTTTTTTTTAAGCCAGGCAACTTCATATGAAAGTTGGCCAATTTGCTTAAGCAGTTCGTCCTTCTCCTTCTCATACGACTGTTTGACCTTCTCTACTTCATCAGTTTCCTTACTGAAAACTCTGCCTGCATTGCTTATAAATTCTGCCTTCCAGCGACTTAGCTGATTAGGATGAATTTCATATTCGGCAGCTATCTCATTCAGCGTCTTTTCTTCCCTTAAGACCTCAATCACTATTTTTGCTTTTTCTTCTGGTGTAAACTTTCTTCTCGTTTTCATATTTCTATTCTAACTTATTTTGACCGTTTTGTCTGTCTTAATTTATGGTATCATTATAATATTGCTTGTTTTGAATTTTTTAGACTTTACCTTATAAGAATTCTCTATACTTAAAAGATTGTTAACTAAGGGATTATTCTTTTTGTTACAGGAAATATACATAAGTACAAATAGGCAAACAATAACAACGAAATAGGGAATAATGCCATTGATGAAATATTGAAAAAAACAGTTACCAATTTAGTTTGGCCAAATACAAATAACAATTTTAAGATAACATTTTCATTATAATTTGCTTTTATATTCATTAATGTATTCAAAGTACTGAATATTACTGGTGCAAAAAGAACAAGTAAGGGAATAGACGACTTTGCAGCTCTTTGAGCCAATACAACTAAAATGCTTAAGTAAAAGAAAACACAAATAAATACATACCGATAATTATACCATATATCAATTTATATGGTATTATTGCATAATCAGCAACAATGAAAGAACTTGCAGCTATACTCAATAATAAGCTTAAAGGTCCGCATTCAAAAAGTGTAACTTGTAAGAAATTTCTGTCGCTAAAAGGGAAAGCTATTAAAAATAAATATTCTTCTGAATTTAAAAATCTATTAATGTTTGCAACAGCAGCAACTGTGTTCAGCAATAATAATAGAAAGGCTATTCCATTAGTTAAAGCAGGGATACTGTTGGGTAAGTAGAATTTTAATTTATTTATTGCGAGAAAATCAATTAATAGTAAAAGAAAAGGCAATAAAATAACGCTTATTGCTATAATTGGTATAATGTAGCGACTATTTATTCCTTTGATTTTTAATTTATGTTTACAGTATTCTGTAATTTTCATAAGTCCTCACTCTGTCCTTACTTCAATATTTTAAAAAGTTCTTTCTATTTTCATTAGCAATACTTTTTTAGATAATGTTCAATATCTTTTAGTAAAAAAATATCAGCACCATGAATATTGTACTTTTTATCAATATTTTTGAAGCTAATTTTGCCGCTATATTTCTATCGTATTCCTGCTTTAAAAGGGTGCAATAACCGTAAATTCTACAAAAACTCAGTTTTTACTTTTTTGATATTATATCAGATTTATAACAAATTCTAACAATATTTTCAATACTGTCATTATTTAGGGGGATCAATTTATACATAAAGATTTTAAAAATGGATTAATGTTTGATTATAAATGTCAAAGGCATATATGGGAGTGTTGATACTTAAGTGTGTATACAGATAAAAAGAAAAAAGTTAAAATAATAAAAAACGGGGCGTTGGCCCCATTGGATAGCACTTAAGCCTGATGTATTAGAAGAATTAGTCTTTTCGTACAACTACCTGATTTCTTAACATTGTCCAGATACTTTCATCTTCCATTCCAAGTCTCCAGAGGGCTATTCCTTTTATACCAAGATCCCATGCAAGCTTGATTTTTGCATAAATGCTTTGGGCGTTTTCAAACCATACTTCATGTTCATTACCCTGCCCATCCACATAGGCAAACATTGGGGTTTGTGTTTCTTCATCGAAAATAATTTCTTTATTGTACCTGTTGGCAAGGTTTATAGCCATATTATATGTGACGTAAGTATTTCTGCCGGTAGTGAGGTTAAAGTCAAATCCGAACACCGATACTGCTCCCACAATTTTTTCTCTAGGCATTTTTGTAATGGCATATCTCAATACTCTTTCCATCCATCCAATGGACACTACAGGACCGGGACCGCTGCCAGGCCAGCCATGCTCGTTATAAAGCATTGCTACAAACTCATCTACTGCGTTTCCGATTGCTGCATAGTCGAAGGGATCGGAAAACGGATTGAAAGGTTGGTCACTCACCCTTGACGGTACCGATGCAGAGAAGAAATAGCCTCTAGGACGTAAAACTCTCGCTATTTCTGCATAGAGCAGAGAAAGGTTGGCACTGTCTTCGATGAAAACATCTTCAATGTCGATATTAACTCCATCAAAATTATATTTTTGTATCAGTCTCAAAAGATTGAGAGCAAAGGCTGTTCTGTTTTGAGGATTGGAAACAAGGACTTTCACCACATTTTTGGCAAGGGTTGTTCCGCCCGGCCTGTAAAGCAGATTATGTACAACCGGGAATATTTTGACATTGTTCCTGTGGGCAATTGCAACAAGATTTCGTATATCTTGATCGGTAAATTCACCGAAGTTTTCAATGGTGGTTGGGTTGTTTGCACTTATTCTGAACATGAAAAGGCCGGTTTGCGATAATTCTCCAGGATTGTTTACAAATGATGTAAAGGAACTAGGAAGTGCAGGACCCTCCTCTAAAGTATAAAAACCTAAAATATTTGTAATTGGTTTGTCACCGCTATAAGCTCTGAGAGTTGCTACTGTTCCGGAAATCCAGGCTTCAACGCCATTATGCAGACGCACCTTATACCATCCGTTGGATGAACCGATAACAGGAAGTTTTGCATTTCTTACCATTGTAGTAACTACACTGAAATTAGTTCCGGGGCCACTCCTTATGTTGGCTATATTTACATTGACAATAGCTTCGGTGTAAAGAGGAATGGTAAGAGTTTGACCTACTCTTATTTCAGTACCGGTGAGATTATTTAACAATTGAATGCTTTCAACTATTGTATTGTATCTTCTGGCAATCAGGTATAGGGAATCACCGGGTTTAACTGTATAAACCGTTGGCCTTTGGAGGTTTATGGGAATATATAAACGTTGTCCGATAAAGATTATATCGCCGGAAAGCTGATTTGCCTGCTTGATTTGCTCAATGGATACTCCAAACCTTTGTGAAATAAGGTATAGGGAATCCACCGGCTGTACTGTATACATCATAGTTTTTCATCATTCCTTTTTAAAATTTTAATGCCACATCCAGTATATTCATATGGAAGTAAAAAAGTTCTAAGAGAATAAAAAAGTACGCTTACCACACATTTAAAAATGTGCATGATAAACGTACGCTTTTATAATCAAAATATTATAAAATGACTTTCGGTAATTTGTATTTCATTCAGTATTTATAAATTTTTACTAAATCAAAAAGGGGAAACGATTTCGAATTTATGCCTATATTTTTATGAAAGGCTTATTGCGAATTCTTTAATTTTTGAGTCAATTTATATCCCAGAACCATTAAACTATCGCTCAAGTGAACATTTTCAATAACAACATCATAAGGAAGCTTTAAATCCATTGGTGAGAAATTCCACAGTCCCTTTATTCCTAGTCTTGCAACCTTATCGGCAACTATGGGAGTTTGATCGTAGGGAACACATAACATTGCGATATCAATCTTATTATTCTTTACAAACTCATCAAGATTACTCATATCCATTACTTCGCGATTATTTATTTTCTTTCCTATCAAATCAGGGTTTACATCGAAAATTCCCGTAAATATAAAGCCTCTTTTTTCAAAATTCGCATAATTTGCCAGGGCTTGACCCATATTACCTGCACCGATTATTATAAAACTGAACTTATTATTAACTCCAAGTATGTTTCCTATTTCATTATAAAGATGCTCAACATTATATCCGTATCCCTGTTGCCCGAATCCGCCAAAACAGTTTAAGTCCTGACGTATTTGGGAAGCAGTAATCCCCATTCTTATACTTAGCTCCTTAGAAGAAATTCTTGTAATCCCTAACTTTAGCAAATCGGATAAATATCTGTAATACCTAGGTAAACGTTTAATAACAGCTACTGATATTTTCTTGTCTAAGCCCATAGTTTCACCTCAATTTTTTATGTTTGGGATTAACTATAAGAATCCCTTCCGTTAAGCATAAGCTTAATTTTAGCACCTTTCTGATTATATCATCATCGTTATTTTATTGTCAATATTGCTTAAAAGCTTCATTTTTGCTAGAATTTAAAACGATGATGGTTAAATCGTTCTAATGGAATTATTTTGTATGATAAGAGATAAGGCTGTTGTAATCGTTTTTTAGGGGTGTAAAACGGTAATTACCTGGAAATGTAAGGTGTGAAATTTATGATTTTATTAGGGTGCAATAATATATCTATTTCTTTTGGAACCCGGCAAATTTTGAAGGATGTTACTTTTAGTGTTCAAGATACAGATAAAATCGGTATTGTAGGAGTAAATGGCGCAGGGAAGTCCACTCTGTTTAAAATAATTACATCAGGTTATATTCCCGATTCTGGTGAAATATATCTGGCAAAGGGATGTAAAATAGGTTATCTTGCTCAGAATTCTGAGCTTGAGTCATCGAATACCATCCTTGAAGAGGTATTGACTGCTTTTTCCCATCTCATCAGGATGGAGGAGCGTATTAAGGAACTGGAAAAACTAATAAGCACTGAAAAAGATGAGGAAAAATTGTCCTCTTATATGAAGGAGTATTCAAATCTTTCCGACAATTTTTCCCGAAACGGAGGATATGAGTATAACAGCAGGTCAAGAGGAATTTTAAAAGGACTGGGATTTAGAGAGGAAGAGTTTGAACTTAAAGTGAGCAGCTTAAGCGGAGGTCAAAAGACCCGTCTTGCCATGGCGAAATTGCTTACCGAAGAACCGGATTTACTGTTATTGGACGAGCCTACAAACCACTTGGATATAGATGCCGTTGAGTGGCTGGAAGATTTTCTTATCAGCTATAAAAAAGGTGTTATGATTATTTCCCATGACAGGTTCTTTTTAGACAGGATAACCAATAAGACCCTTGAAATAGAAAATTGCGAGTGCAAGCTTTATAACGGCAATTATACAAAGTTTGTCCAGCAAAAGGAACAGGATAGGGAAATTCAGCAAAAGCACTACGAACTTCAGCAGAAAGAAATTGCAAGAATGGAAGCCTTTATTGAGCAACAAAGGCGATGGAACAGAGAGAGGAATATTATTGCTGCCGAAAGCAGAATGAAGGCTATTGAAAGAATGGAGAAAGTTGATAAGCCCAACGACCTACCGGAGAAAATAAAAATTGATTTTAAAGTGACAATCCAAAGTGGAAATGAAGTTCTAACGGTGGATAAACTTTCAAAGGAATACCCGGGAAGGCCACTGTTCAATAACTTGAGTTTTAAAGTTATGAAGAGGGAGAGAGTATTCATATTAGGGCCTAATGGGTGCGGAAAATCCACTTTGCTTAAGATTTTAACGGGTAAAATAAAGGATTATTCAGGAAGTTTTAAATTTGGGCACAATACAACAGAGGCTTATTATGACCAGGAACACTCGGACCTCTCGTTAAATAATACAGTAATAGACGAGCTTATAGAGGTGAGTGACAATCTTTCACTGACAGAAATAAGAAATGCTCTTGCCATGTTCCTTTTTAAGGGTGATGATGTTTTCAAGGAGATAGGTACTCTTAGCGGTGGAGAAAAGGGAAGAATTTCGCTTTTAAAAATTATGTTGTCGGGCGCAAATGTGCTTATTCTTGACGAGCCCACAAACCATTTGGATATAAGTTCAAGAGAAGTTTTAGAAAGAGCTCTTTTGGATTATGAGGGGACTCTTGTAATAGTATCCCATGACAGGTATTTTATAGATAAAATTGCCACAAGGATTATCGAGCTTGGAAATGATTTTTATATTGATTACAAGGGTAATTATTCCGAATTTAAGCAGTATAAGGCAAGACTTGCGCCTGAATTGAAAACGGCTTCAGTAACTGAAAAAGTTTCAGCGGCAAAGCTGTCCCATATTGCGACAAAAGAGGAAAAAGCACGAAGAAGAAAACTGGAAAAGCAATATGCCGAAACAGAAAATGAGATTCAAAGATTGGAAAGCTCCATTGAAAATATAAAGGCTGAAATGCAGTCGGAAGATATATTAAGTGACCATGTAAAGCTGAATGAACTTCATAATAAACAACTGGAAATGGAGAAAAGGCTTGAGGAACTCTATGAGCTATGGGAGACTCTCGCGATGCAAATAGAAGCTTAATAAAAAGTTACCGGAAATGAGATCCGGTAACTTTTTTATCTGGAAAGATTATTTATTTTTTGCCATTATTAATTTAACAAATTTATAATATAAACAAATTAAAGTTTGTTCAGCACTGAGATAAATTCAGGGTAGGCAATATCCAGTATTTGTGATTTTCTTATCATTGTTTCTCCTTCAGCCACAAGTCCGGCAATGCATAATGCCATCGTGATGGCCGGGTGATTATATCCTTCTACAATTGTGCCGGTTAATGTTTTTCCGCCCTCAATTATCAAGCCGTCTTCTGTTTCCTGAACAAGGGCACCTAACTTTGAAAGCTCTGTGGTCAACATCTTTATTTTACCGGAGTCTTTTAATTTAAAGCCTTTTAAGTTATTAATAGTAGTTTTGCCATTAGCCATGGCTGCTGCAACAGCTATTATAGGTATTTCATCTATAAGCCTTGGAATTAGGTCACCTTCAATGGTTGTTGCTTTCAGTTGAGAAGATACAACTCTTATATCAGCTATCTTCTCATTGCTTACTGTGCGTTCGTTTAATATTTCGATTTTTGCACCCATTGATTTGTAAACATCAATAATTCCTGTTCTGGTAGGATTTACACCTACGTTTTTTATAACAATATCGGAATTCGGTACAATAAGTCCGGCAGTCATAAAATAGCTTGCAATTGAAATATCTCCTGGCACCTCAATGCTTTGGGCATAAAGATTTTCAACATTGCGAACGGTTACTTCCAAGCCGTTTACGTTAATATCTGCACCAAAGTAGCTCAGCATAAGTTCTGTATGGTCTCGAGATTTAACAGCTTCTATAACTTTAGTATCGCCTTGCGCATAAAGTCCTGCTATCAGAAGAGGTGATTTAATCTGAGTATCCCTTAACGAAAGGCGGTGAACTTGACCGGTTAACTTTGATGGTGATATTGCAAGAGGACATAAATTACCGTCATCTCTTCCATTAATAATTGCTCCCATATCTCTAAGCGGTTTAACCACTTTGCCAACCGGTTTTCTGATAGAAGCTTTATAATGATACCATAAATTAAGACAGACAAAACGGTCAAAATAAGTTAGAATAGAAATATGAAAACGAGAAGAAAGTTTACACCAGAAGAAAAAGCAAAAATAGTGATTGAGGTCTTAAGGGAAGAAAAGACGCTGAATGAGATAGCTGCCGAATATGAAATTCATCCTAATCAGCTAAGTCGCTGGAAGGCAGAATTTATAAGCAATGCAGGCAGAGTTTTCAGTAAGGAAACTGATGAAGTAGAGAAGGTCAAACAGTCGTATGAGAAGGAGAAGGACGAACTGCTTAAGCAAATTGGCCAACTTTCATATGAAGTTGCCTGGCTTAAAAAAAAATCTGGCCGACTCTAAGTCCCGGGAAGACCGCATGAAGATGATTGAGAGAGAAGAAAAGAAATTAAGCATAAAAAGGCAAGCTGAACTGTTAGGTATTAATCGTACAAGCCTTTACTACAAGCCAGTACCGGTAACAGATGAGGAATATCTAATAAAACGTATTATTGATGAGGTATACACGGTTCATCCGGAATATGGCTATCGCAGGATGACAAATATCCTACACCGGGATTACCACATACAAATCAATAGGAAGCGTACACGGCGATATATGAGGGAAATGGGGATTCACGGTTTCTGTCCCGGGCCTAATCTTAGCAGACGTCTGCATAACAAATATTTGTACCCGTATTTGCTAAGAGACTTAAATATAGATCATCCCAACCAGGTATGGTCTATAGACATAACATATTGCCGTCTTAAACGTGGATTTATGTATATGGTAGCTATAATAGACTGGTATTCCCGGTATATTGTTGGATTTGAGTTATCAAATACTTTAGATAGGACATTTGTATTAGAAGCGATAAAAAAGGCAATCAAACGATATGGTAAACCTGAAATTATGAACAGCGATCAAGGTAAACAGTTTGCCAGTGAGGATTACATAAAATTACTAAAGAGTAATAATATAAAAATTTCAATGGATGGGAAAGGACGAGCCTTGGATAATCAAAGGATAGAGCGTTTTTTTCGAACTTACAAGTGGGAGATGCTTTATCATGAAGATTGTGAAACGGGTCAGCAACTTCGGCAAAAAACGAGGGAATATATTGAATATTATAACAACAAGAGACCACATCAGTCACTAGGCTATAAAACGCCGTCAGAATATTATTTTGGGATTAACAAAGAGATTAAGGCAGTAGTATAAAACCTTGGGGCTCTGCCCCAAACCCCGTCCTCGCCGGAAGGCAGCCGGTCTGTCATAACAGACCGGGAATCAAAAGGATATATAACCATTGGATGTCAAGGGGCAAGATGAACTCGCATATGCTCGCCCTTGACATCCATCCGACAGAGTACCTTAAGGTAGATATTATACAAAAACATAGAAAGGAGAATCTAACTTAGAAAAGCTAAAAATTTGTCTTGACAATGGGGGTCATTATACTTCATTTCTGGTCAAAACCGAATTAAAAGGCTGACTTGCTAATACTCCAAGAAGAAGTCTTAAAGCTGTTCCGGATCTTCCGGCATTCAATGGGGAAGATGGAGGCTTTAAACCATAAAGTCCATTTCCATGTACCTTTATTTTGTTATTAGCAAGGATTTCTATACCTACTTGCATTTTCCTGAAGCAGTCAATAGTACTTAAACAATCCTCTCCCATCCGGAACCCACTGATTTCAGTTGTTCCTTTGGCGAGAGAGCCCAAGAGTACAGCTCTGTGGGATATGGATTTATCACCAGGTACTGTTATTTCGCCTCTCAAAGAATCCCTTTGTTCAATTAACACACTCTATTCCCCCATTCCTTTAGTAAGTTGTACGTTTATAACCTCTGTTACAAAACATGAGGTATAATTGCAGCTATAGTATTAATAGTAGGTATGAAACTTACATTTTATTTACCTTATCGTGTATTTATCAAGAACATGTTTCTCAAAAACTGTTGGCATTCATTTTGGATTTTTGAGAAACTATGTACGCTTTTATATTGGACTGATAACCTTAATACTAAGTTTTCAATAATAGTTAATATTAATAAAACATATAGCTGCCATTAAATCTTGTAAACTTTATATCCGCGGTCAGACAACAAAGTTACAGCGTTTTTTACACTATCGGAATCCGGAAGAGTTATCCTTAAACAGCCTTGTTCAAACTCTCTGCTGTTTGAAACATTAATGTTCTTTATATTGACACCATTGTTACCAAGTATTGATGCAATTTCACCAATTATGCCCGGTTTGTCTACAACATCTACTATAATTTCGTGGGCAGAAATGAGCAACCCTTTCCGATTGTCAGGCAAAGAGTCTCTTAACTCTTTAGCAGTTCTGAAATATCTGTTTATGCTCTTTGCATTATCGTCATCCATATACTTTTTAAATTCATTTAATGTTTCAACAAAGGCTTCCAAAACACCTCTAATTTTTTGCTTATTGCTTAATACTACATTTTCCCATAATTCAGGACTAGAGGAAGCAATTCTTGTTATATCTTTAAATCCACCGGCTGCAAGGGTTTGCATCTTACCATCGGGATAGTCCAATTTTCCCACCAAGTTTACCAATGTTGATGCTATTATATGCGGCACATGGCTTATTGCAGCTGTAACAAAATCGTGTTCTTCTGCATCGGTTATTATGGGTATGCCACCAATTCTTTTTATTATATTAACCATAACATCAATATCTTCTTCTTTAGTGCCTATAGTCGGTGTTAAAATATAATATGCATTTTCAAATAAATGTGATAAACTTGATGCGAAACCTGACTTTTCAGTACCTGCCATTGGATGTCCTCCTATAAAGCGAGGAGGATTATCCATTGAATTTATAAAATTAACAATTTCACATTTAGTGCTTGCAACATCAGTAATTATACAATTGTCCCGAACTTTTGAAGATAACTTGTTAATATATTCAATTGCATTTTTAACAGGGGTGCAAAGGAATATTAAATCCGAGTCATATATATCTTCGTTTATTTCAGTATACCCCTTAGTGATATAGCCTTCTGCCAATGCTTGATTTATACTTTGCTTATTTAAATCCACTGCTTTTATTTCAGTGATATTCAGACGTTCCTTTAATGCTTTTGTCAAAGAGCCTCCTATAAGGCCAAGCCCAATAATTGAAACACTGTTAATTTCCATATCTAAACTCTCTTCCTATTATTTCGGCAATTTTAGCAATATCTTTACATAAATAATCAAAATCTTCAGGAGTTAACTGCTGAGCAGCATCTGATAATGCAGATTTGGGGTTGGGATGAACTTCGATTATCAAACCGTCTGCTCCTGCAGCTATTGCTGCTTTCGAAAGAGGAAGCACATACTGGGATTTTCCGGCTGCATGGCTCGGGTCCACAATTATTGGCAAATGACTCAAATTTTTTACTACCGGAACAGCACTTATGTCCAAAGTATTTCTGGTGGAAGTCTCAAAAGTCCGGATACCTCTTTCGCAAAGAACTACATTGTAGTTTCCCTCGCTCATGATATATTCTGCAGCATTCAGCCATTCATCAACAGTAGTTGCAGGTCCGCGTTTAAAGAGGACAGGCTTTTTCGAACGTCCTATTTCCCGCAATAGCTGGAAATTTTGAACGTTTCTTGCCCCTACCTGGAACATATCGACATATTTATCTGCTATCTCCACAGCTTTTTCGCTGGTAACTTCAGTTATTATATTTAATCCTGTTGCATCTTTTGCTTCTTTTAGAAGCTTAAGTCCTTCTTCTTCCAAACCCTGAAAGGCATAGGGAGAAGTTCTTGGTTTGAATGCACCTCCGCGTAAAAACTGGGCACCGGATTTTTTTACAGCGAGAGCAGCTGCCATTATCTGATCATGATTTTCTACAGCACAAGGACCAGCCATTATAACTAACTCCTTGCCCCCGATTTTGACACCGTTAACTTCAATAACACTCGGTTCGGGTTTAAAGGTTTTGCCTGCCAGCTTGTAGGATTCTACTATAGGGACAAGCTTTTCAACTCCTGGCATTAACTCTATGGGAACATCATTCAGTTTTCTTTTGTCACCGATAACACCTATAATTGTCCTTTCAGTGCCTTGTGAAATGTGCACTCCAAGCCCTAAAGAATTCAGTACTTTTGATATTTCCTGTATGTCGCTGTCTTTAGAGCCGGGTTTCATTACTATTATCATAAATGACCCTTCCTTTCTAGCACTTTATAAAGGTTAAAGGTACTGAAGGAATAACGAAATTAAAAGGTATAAATATTGTTTAACTTTCGTTTTTCAAAACAGCAACTTTAACCTGGAAGTTTTTCAATTACGAATATACTTCCTATGTCCTAAGGGCTGCGTTTATAATACATACATTTCTCAAAAATTTGTTTGTTATATTCTAAGTTATATCTGTTTATTTAAAATAATACCAACATAATACCAATGCTAACTATTAACTTTAATGCAAATCAATATATACTTTTATAAATAATTAATTTGCAATAAATAAAATCCTAAGTTTTCAGAATGGCTAAGTTTCCGATGAACAGGAAAATAATTTATGCAAAAATGCTGAACCTTCGCTACTTTCTTTTAATTTACAATGATAATATGGAATTGTCAATAAGAATGAGACATATAGGGTGATAGAAAAGTTATTCATTATTTACACATTTTTGTATATGTATTATAATGAGATAAAGATTATTAATATTTAACTCATATATACTCATGTGTAAATATACTTTATAATAATGCGCTTTATATATTTTTATATATAATGTAATGCATACAAGACATAGAAGCTGTTCGCAAAGTAACTTTCAATTTATCCCTTAAACGCCTTGATTTGACGAAGCTAATCAGCAAAAATATCCAGTGTGCTGAAAAAAGAACATCCCAATCAAAAAACTTTTTATGGAAAAAGGAAATTTTCAATGCAAATAGAATATTAATGTTAATAGAATGTTTATGCGAGTTTTTTGAAGTCCTGAAAGTTTGTATAGGAATCCTTCTACCTATGGCTGGTTTTAATTATATATTTAAAAATCAAAGGGGGAATTGGGATGAAAGACTATACTTCTGACAAGATCAGAAACGTCTGTCTGGTCTCGCATGGAGGGACCGGGAAGACAACCCTTGCTGAAGCAATGCTGTTTAACTCAGGTGCTTTGGAAAGGTTTGGAAGGGTCGATGATGGAACTACGACATCGGATTTTGACCCGGAAGAAATAAAGCGTAAGAACTCAATCAGCACATCAATATGTCCTTGTGAATGGAAAGACCACAAAATCAATGTAATTGATACTCCGGGGTATTTCGATTTTGTTGGAGAAGTTAAGCAGGGCATTAGAGTGGCGGACAGCGCAGTCATTGTGGTATCAGCAAAGAGCGGTGTAGAAGTTGGAACTGAGAAAGCATGGAAGTATGCAAATCAAAATAACCTCCCCAAAATATTTTTCGTAAACGGTATGGATGATGAAAACGCAGATTTTTTTAAAGTATATGACCAGCTAGTGAATACTTTCGGGAAAAATGTAGTAGCATGTGAAATACCGATAAAAGAATCCGGGAAATTTGTAGGATATGTAAATATTGCTACAATGTCTGCAAAGAAATTTGACAACGACAAATTGGTGGACGCGGATTTTCCGGGTGAGCTGAGAAATAGAGCAGAAGAATTAAGGTCGGCGTTAATAGAGGCAGTGGCAGAGACAAGTGAAGAGTTAATGACTAAATATTTTGACGGAATTGAGTTTACTGAAGAAGAAATTTTAAAAGGACTACACGATGGAATTAAAGATGGAGCTCTAATACCGGTTTTCAGCGGTTCGGCATTGTTAAACCGCGGAGTAAAATCCCTCATGGATGCAATAATAAAATTGGCTCCTTCCCCAGTTGAGGCCAGTCCAATTAAGGCGACCAAGCACAAGAGCGATACCCAGGTCGAATTAGAAGTACAACAGGATGCTCCCCTTTCTGCATTGGTATTTAAGACGATAGCAGACCCTTTTGTAGGAAAAATTTCGATGATAAGAGTATTCTCAGGAGTTCTAAAATCCGATTCTGTAGTATATAATACGACAACAGAGAAGACCGAAAAAATTTCCCAACTTTTCGTCATGAGAGGAAAAAAACAGATACCGGTAAGTATGCTGGTAGCAGGAGATATCGGAGCTGTGGCGAAGCTTCAAAATGTTAATACAAACGATACTTTATGTAATCAGGCAAATACAGTGGTGCTGGATAAAATTGAGTTTCCTGAACCAGTTATATCGATGGCGGTTGAGCCCAAGACAAAAGGAGATGAGGAAAAAATCAGTTCCGGCCTCCATAAGCTTCAAGATGAAGATCCTACCTTTAAAGTCTCAATAAATTCTGAAACACATCAGACCATTATTTCCGGAATAGGTGAAGTTCATCTCGATGTAATTGTAAGTAAGCTAAAAACGAAATTTGGTGTATCGGTAAATCTTTCAGAACCAATGATCCCTTATAGAGAGACAATAAAAAAGAAGGTTAAAGTTGAAGGAAAACATAAAAAGCAATCGGGCGGACACGGACAATACGGACATGTGTGGATTGAATTTGAACCTGGGGAGAAAGAAGGTTTGACTTTCGAAGAAAAAATATTCGGTGGAGCTGTACCAAAACAATACTTCCCGGCAGTTGAAAAGGGACTCCTTGAAAGTATGAAGAAGGGTGTATTGGCTGGATATCCGGTACTTAACTTAAAGGCAACCCTTGTTGACGGGTCTTACCATTCGGTTGACTCCTCTGAAATGGCTTTTAAAATCGCAGCTCATTTGGCCTATAAAAAGGGAATGGCACAGGCATCACCGGTGCTGCTCGAACCTATATTACATGTTGAAGTGTTTGTTCCGGACAGTTACATGGGTGATATAATAGGTGATCTGAATAAGCGAAGAGGAAGAGTTTTGGGTATGAACCCTGTAGAAGGCGGATTACAACAGGTAATAGCCGAAGTTCCTCAGGCGGAAATGTCTAAGTATGCTACCGATCTAACCTCGATGACTCAAGGAAGGGGTACTTTCAAATTCTGGTTTGAACGTTATGAAGAGGCTCCACCTAATGTGAGCCAAAAGGTAATAGAACAATCTAAGAGCAGATTGGAAGAAAGTGATTTTGAATAATCGGTAATTTATATAAGGGTTGCTGCAAATATGGCAGTAACTCTTTTTTTATTTAATTTTGAGAACTATATATTAAATTTGAGTTTGGACATTGAAGGAAATACTATTGTAAGTGTTGTATTCTGTGTTATTATAATTCTAAAAGGAGAGGATGGAAATGGCAGGCACTAAGGGAAAAGAACGGGTGTGGGAAATAGATTTTTTGAGAGGATTGCTTATCTTGTATATGATATTTATGCATCTTATGTATGATTTGCAGTATTTCTATAATATAAATGTCAACTATGATGGCGGAATACTTCATATATCAAGAATCTTATTTGCGCCGCTTTTTATAATAATATCGGGAATAAGTACAGCCTTCAGCCGAAACAGTTTCAGGCGTGGAATTATAGTATTTCTTGTTGCTATGGGTTTAACCCTTGTTACATATATTGCGAATAGAGAACTTTTCATTGTATTTGGCATATTGCATTTTATGGGGATTTGGATGATGATTTCTCCGCTTGTTAAAAAGCTGCCTACTATATGGATTTTTGTATTATGCGGGATTTTTATCGTTATTTCGCGGATAATCCCTAATATTAAAGTTACGCATAACTATCTGTTTATGTTAGGGTTGTATAATTCTTCTTTTAAATCCCTTGATTATTACCCGCTTCTTGAATATGGTTGGGCTTTTTTGCTGGGAATGGGACTAAGCAGGATATTCTATAAAGAAAAGAAAAGCGTTTTCCCTTTTACTATAAAAAGCAGGTTTATAAATTTTATAGGAAGAAATTCGTTGTATGTGTATGTTGTGCATCAGCCTATAATATTGCTGTTACTTAATCCGATTATGAAAATACTGAATTAGAAAGGTTTAAAAAAATCTCTTTCGTTTTAACAGACCTGATTAAAGAATATTATCGGAATGAAACTATGATTTCTAATGTTTTTATGTTTCTTGATAAAAGTTGCAAGTATATAATTTAAATACCTCGATAAAATATAATGTATTTAAAAATATTTGAATTGCTTTTTTGTTTCAGTAAAATTTGCATTAAAACAATTTATTTCTTTATTATCTTATTAATAATAAAACTGACAGGAAGAAAAGTAATTGGAAGTAAGAATAAAAAAAGTTAAATATAACTGCTTTATTTTAATTCTTTAAATATATTTGCTTGTTTTTTATGGGTTTATATGTTGAACTGGTTATGGAATTATTTTATAATGTTATTAAAAGTCAAAGAAAGTCAAAATCAATGTAGAAGGTGATTAACATGGCAAAACTAAGTGATTTAATTGAAGAGTTTATAAAACAGTTAATCAGTGATACCGATGGAACTGTTGAAATTCAGAGAAATGAGCTTGCCAATTATTTTAAATGTGTGCCTTCTCAGATTAATTATGTTTTAGATACAAGGTTTACGACTGAAAGAGGTTATTACGTTGAAAGCAAACGTGGCGGTGGAGGCTGTATAAGTATCCGTAGAGTTAGCATAGAGCATAAGGGTAAGAATTATCTTATGCACATTATTAATTCTATGGGAGACAATATTTCACAACATTCTGCAACAGTATTTATAAACAATTTTTTAGATTATGAGGTTATTTCAGAACGGGATGCCTTGCTTTTAAAAGCCGCTACCAGTGACAAAGCTTTATCCCTTGTACCGGTAGAGAATAGAGGAAAAGTAAGGGCAAGTATATTAAAAAATATGCTGGTAAGTCTAATGGTTTAGGAAAGGTGGAGAATAACTTTAGCTGCTGATTTTGGATTACAGCCATTATAAAAAAGCTGTATGCAAAATTGAGGTAAAGTCTTACTCCTTTCTTAGCCCTGTGGTATTATTAAATTGGTTAGTAAATAAATTAAAATAGATGGAAAATTTACTTGAAATGAAAAAATTGGATAGAGACTTTTTTAAGTAATTAATCTTTCGATTGTACAGTTCATATTTTAGAGAGATGAGATTTAAGTTCCATGAGGAAAGGAGTGAGGCATATGCTGTGCCAGAAGTGTCAGAAAAGAGTTGCAAATATACAGGTTACGCAAATTATAAATAATAATAAGCAGGTAATATATCTCTGTGAGCAGTGTGCAAGAGAAGAAGGGAAGTTCATAACGGGATCTCCCTTTAGCGTTAACGACTTTTTTTCCAGTATGATAGGATTCCCTGTGAGAACTTCAGTTAGCGAGCAGCAGTTGGTATGTGATAAATGCGGTATGAGTTATGAAGAGTTTAAAAAAGTAGGTAAATTCGGCTGTGAAAACTGCTACAAAGTATATGGAGAAAAGCTTACGCCACTTCTGAAGCGATTGCATGGAAATCTTCAATATCATGGGAAATTACCTAAAAAAGTTTCGGAAGATGTCAAGGTTTCCAGAGAAATAGAATATCTGAAAGAACAATTGAATAATGCTGTCAAGAATGAAGAGTATGAAAAGGCAGCAGAAATAAGAGACCGAATAAAGGAATTGGAGAGAAACAGTTCTTCGTAAAGAATTTTATATAGATTGGGAGGTGGCCTTATGGAAGGATGGTATATTGAAAAGGGTCCGGAATCGGATGTAGTTATGAGCAGTAGAGTGAGACTGGCACGTAATTTTAAGGAGTATCCTTTTCCTTTTAAAATGAACCGGGAAGATGCCGAGAAAGTAGTAGAAAGAGTTAAGGATGCCATTTTAAACAGAAGTATAGCAACCAGTGACTATGAATTTAAAGATATGCTAAAGATGAATCCTATTGATAAACAGGCTTTAGTGGAAAAGCATCTTATTAGCCCGAATTTGGTAAATGGCAGAGTTGCAAGTGCAGCAATAATTAGTAAAGATGAAAAAGTAAGTATTATGATAAACGAGGAAGATCATCTCAGAATCCAGTGCCTGTTTCCGGGTTTGCAGCTTGATAAAGCCTGGGAACTTTGCGATAAAATAGACAGTTTGCTTGAGGAAAATATTGATTATGCCTTTAGTGAGAAATATGGCTACCTCACCTGCTGCCCAACAAATTTAGGTACGGGTATCAGAGCTTCAGCTATGTTGCATTTGCCGGCTCTTACAATGACCGGATATATAAGGGGAATGTTGGAGGCTTGCGGAAAGCTCGGCATTGCAGTAAGAGGAATTTACGGCGAAAATAGCGAAGCACTGGGCAATTTGTTTCAGATATCGAATCAAATTACTTTAGGCTTGTCTGAGGAAGAAATAATAAATAATGTTACCAATATAGGAAACCAGATAATTAACCAGGAGAGGTCGCTTAGGGCAGAACTTTACAGGCAGAACCCTTATAGGTTTGAAGATAAAGTTTATCGCTCATTGGGCATATTGTCAAATGCAAGAATAATTTCTTCAGAAGAGAGTTTTAAATTGATTTCTGATGTTAGGCTCGGTGTCGATATGGGAATAATAAAAAATATAGATGTGGCAAAGCTTAACGAAATACTTCTTTATATACAGTCGGCCAATTTGCAGAAGATTTTTGACAGAACATTAAGTCCCGATGAACGGGATATTAAGCGAGCAGAGTTGATAAGAGAAAAACTGGGAATAAATTAGGCTTTCAAAACGGGAAAGTTTTGATGATAGATGATAAAAAGCTAATAAATAGAGTTGGGCGACTGAGAAATATTGTTGATAAGCTATGTACCTGAAATGTTGAAGTATTCAATGGTATAGCCTTATGCAGGAAATTGATCTGACTATTTAATACGAAGGAGGAGTAGGGCATGTATGGACGTTTTACCGAAAAGGCAGAGAGAGCTGTAAACCTCTCACAGGAAAGCGCGATGGCTTTAGGTCATAATTATGTTGGAACAGAGCATTTGCTGCTTGGTTTGATAAAAGAAGGAAGCGGAGTTGCTGCAAAGGTTCTTCAAAATCAGGGAATAACTGAAGAAAAGGTACTTAAGGAAATAGAGGAGTTAATAGGGCATGGAGAGTATACCGGTGAGCAGCCGTTAGGTTTTACTCCAAGAACAAAAAGAGTGCTTGAGCTTAGCTTCAGGGAAGCCAGAAGAATGGGACATAATTATATCGGAACAGAGCATCTTTTAATAGGTATACTGAAAGAAGGAGAAAGTGTAGCTGTCAGAATTTTAATGGATTTGGGATTAGAACCGCAAAAACTGTATTCTGAAGTTCTGAAGATGTTTACAGAAGAGGCTCCGGGGGCAGCAGGAGTTCCCAAAAACCATTCTGCCAGTTCAAACACTCCAACTCTTAATCAGTTTGGAAGAGATTTAACTGAGATGGCCAGAGAGGCAAAGTTTGACCCGGTTATAGGAAGAGATAAAGAAATTGAAAGGGTAATTCAGATTTTGAGCAGGAGAACCAAAAACAATCCTTGCTTAATAGGGGAACCGGGAGTTGGAAAGACAGCAATAGCTGAAGGATTGGCTCAAAAGATTGTTGAAGGAAATATACCGGAAATATTAAAGGATAAAAGAGTAGTAACCTTAGACTTGTCCTCCATGGTAGCTGGGGCAAAGTATAGGGGTGAATTTGAGGAAAGGCTGAAAAAGGCTCTTGAAGAGATAAAGAAAGCAGGAAACGTAATACTTTTCATTGATGAGATGCACACAATCATCGGAGCTGGTGCTGCCGAAGGTGCCATTGATGCCTCCAATATTTTGAAGCCATCCCTTGCAAGAGGTGAAATACAGGTAATAGGTGCAACCACTCTCGACGAATACAGAAAGCATGTTGAAAAAGATGCTGCTTTAGAGAGAAGGTTTCAGCCTATTATAGTGGGAGAACCTACTGTAGAAGAAGCTATTGAGATATTAAAGGGTATTAGGGATAAATATGAAGCACACCATAGGGTGAAAATAACTGATGAAGCACTTGTGGCTGCAGTGAAACTTTCGGACAGATATATAACCGATCGCTTCCTGCCGGACAAGGCCATAGATTTGATTGACGAAGCGGCTTCGAAAGTCAGACTAAGATCTTTTACTGCACCGCCCAATTTAAAACAGTTGGAAGAGCAAGTGGAAAGACTGAGAAAAGAAAAAGAGGATTCTATAATATGCCAGGAGTTTGAAAAAGCGGCTCGTATAAGGGATGAAGAGCAGCGATTGAAGAATGAGCTGGAAAAAGCAAAGAATGACTGGCAGCAAAAGAATCAGACCACTACCAATACTGTTACTGAAGAAGAAGTAGCAGGAATTGTAGCTGACTGGACCGGAATACCTGTTAAGCGTCTTGCTGAAGAAGAATCAGAAAGACTTATGAAAATGGAAGAAATTCTCCATAATAGGGTAATCGGTCAGGAAGAGGCGGTTAAAGCTGTATCCAAAGCTATTAGGAGAGGAAGAGTCGGCCTGAAAGATCCTAAGAGACCGGTGGGTTCATTTATATTCTTAGGACCGACAGGGGTTGGGAAAACCGAACTTAGCAAGGCTCTTGCCGAGGCTTTGTTTGGAGATGAAAACGCTATTATCAGAATTGATATGTCCGAGTACATGGAGAAGCACAGTGTATCGCGTTTGGTGGGATCACCTCCGGGATATGTGGGATATGAAGAAGGAGGACAGCTTACAGAAAAAGTAAGAAGGAAGCCTTATTCAGTGGTATTGTTCGATGAGATTGAAAAGGCACATCCCGATGTATTTAATTTGCTGCTTCAAATACTGGAAGACGGAAGGCTTACCGACTCACAGGGAAGAGTTGTTGACTTTAAGAATACTGTAATCATAATGACATCAAACGTTGGGGCAAGGCTTATAACCGAGCCTAAAAGACTGGGATTTGCTTCGGCAAATGTTGATAAAGCAAAGAATTATAACGACATGAAAAATAATGTTATGGGTGAACTTAAAAATACCTTCAGACCTGAGTTCTTAAACAGAGTGGATGAAATAATAGTGTTCCATCCATTGGAGGAAGAACATCTGAAACGCATTGTAGGACTTATGATTGACAACCTTGCAAAGAGACTTAAAGAGAATGCAATTGAGTTAGAGGTAACGGAAGATGCAAAATTACTTTTAGCTAAAAAAGGTTTTGACCAGGTTTATGGAGCAAGACCTTTAAGAAGAGCTATACAGAGTATGGTGGAAGACAAATTGGCAGAAGAAATGCTTGAAGGAAGAGTCAAAGCAGGAGATAAAGTGGTAATTGAAAGCAAGGATGAAGAGTTGGTATTGAATAAAGTATAAATAAGCAAAAAATAGTCAGGGCTTTACGTCCCTGATTATTTTTTGCTTATTTAAGAAATGCAAAGGGGAACAGGAATAGACGTCGTTTTGGAGTTTTGTAAAAAAGAGTGTTGCAAAATTAATTTTTTGGTAATAAGCTATAAATTAATACATGGAAAGGCTGGATAAATAAAATAATTTAGTAGATTTCGATAAGAGGTGATTTGGGTGAAGTCAAATATTTATTGAGCTATAAAGTACATAAAAAGGATGCTGGCAGGAGGTTTGGCAGTTGTTTTTTTAGCAACTTTTACAGCATGCAGCGGAACTGATGAAGAAAGGACAAATTATGACGATGTTTCCCTAGAAAATCTCAAACCTGTACAGTTGAATTTTTATGTGATGCGTTATATGGGAGACAAAGACATTGATATTAAAGAAGTTGATAATATTATGAAGGAAATTGAGTTGTATATGGATCAACCCCACCTTTTATCGTCCAGGTACAGGGGAGTGGCAGTGGCGTCAAACAGCAAGAATCCTGAAAGAGTTTTGATGTTTTTGGAATGGCTGCATAAGTCCCAGGAAAACTATGATCTTTTTAGATACGGAATTAAGGACAGACACTATGGTTTGAAGGGAGAGAACTTCCTTTATAGATACTGTCGATTACCGTGAAGCAATAAAGGAAGCCAGTCTGCATAATATCAAGACTTCCCGGGAAGTGTTCGGTAAAATCGAGTATGGGCAAAGGTATGAAGGGGAGTCCCAAAAACTTGATGCAGAATGGGAGGCTTTAATTCCTATGTTTAATAATTACAATTCAAACCAGTTAAAGTTCTATGAGAATATTGACAAAGGTTTGATGAACATTACTCCGGAGGAACTTTGGGAGATGCAAAAAGAAGAAGGGATAGACAAATATATTGAATATAACAAAAATTTTTTACAGAGATAAGGGACATTAAATTTTTACTTATCCTTTAATGTAGTTTTTGCTGGTTGAGTATTTCTTTTCGGGGTAAAAACTGTCTTGGAGGAATAATGATGGAACGGAAAATGAATTTGTGGAGGTCGTTCAAAACAATATTTGTTCCACTTCCAATGTGCCTATCAATTGGTTGCAGTATGTTCCCGTCTGAAGAGGAAACGCTTGCACCGCCTCTTGAAGTTCCTGAGGAAATAACCTATAAAATTTTCGAAGCAAAGACCGGTTACATAGAGGAAGGCATAAAAGAAAAAGCAATCTTTATTGCTTATGATGAATCAGAGCTTTTTTTGAAAACTACAGCGGAAGACCCAGGAAAATATATGTGAATGTAGGAGATAGGGTTAAAAAGGAGATGTTATTGCAGAGGTTATGACGGATAATATCGAGAGGCGCATTGCCAACCGGCAAATAAAGGTTGATTCAAAACAGAAAGACCTGGATTATACCAAATCAATTTCCGGAATAATAATAAAAATGTACGAAGATGAAGCGGAGGTACTCTATAGTATCACAAACGGTCAAAAAGATAGTTGCCATAAGTGATGGAATGATAAGCAGTGAAATTCTGCGTAAGAGAGACTATGTCCAAAGGATTAGAGAAATTTTCAAAATTGATTTTATTGAGATTGTAGAATATAATATTGACTAACAGTTTATGTAAAGGTCTCAGTAAAAGTATACAAACTTTAGATGTTGTGAGGGAATCTTTAGCAGTTTTTTTATTTTAAAAGGATTAGCAAGGGGGTCAAAATGTATGGTGATTGAATTTGCAGTGGGTGTACTGGTAGCTTCATTGATTGCTTTAGGCTATGTGATTTTTATGAATGTAAAGTTTAAAGAAACACCTTCTGAAGGACATCATGACGCTTTCGACAGGGAAACCAAAGACCGCTATATCAAAAATATTACCAATGTCATGAAAAATTTCAACCTGAAAACAATAGCAAGTACTGTTACTGAATTTATGTATTGCTATATTGAGCAGACAGTAGCAGTTTTAAAGAAGGTTGGGATTCGTAAGGAAGTTGATATTATTGAAGATGGCAGTTTCGATAGAGATAGTATTTCGGATAATATAGTTATATCTGATGGAAAAAACAACTTTGCCACTGCATTGTTGGGCGGTAAAATTGTGGAAAAGTACATAGATAATGTTACGGACAAAGTATTATATGAAAAGGTAATAGAAAAAGGAATTTATTCTTTGGAAATGATACGAAGTGATCATATTGAACGTCAAAATGCAAATTTTTGTTCTAACTGTGGTGCGCCTATGAAAATAGAAGGGGATTTTTATGTATGTCCCAACTGCGGCACGAAATACACAACTGAATCTGCTAACTGGATTGTAGCCAATGTTACCTGTTATAATTATAAAACCGAAAATAGACTGACCTTTCTTTATTTCATACCTGTTCTTATTATGATTGT
Source organism: Acetivibrio clariflavus DSM 19732 (assembly GCF_000237085.1). Taxonomy (GTDB): domain Bacteria; phylum Bacillota; class Clostridia; order Acetivibrionales; family Acetivibrionaceae; genus Acetivibrio; species Acetivibrio clariflavus. The sequence continues at coordinate 629,136 of NC_016627.1, forward strand.
TTTAGCGTTTATTGCTAATTACGGTTCATGGAAAATGAAGGTTATATCTGTTTTGTATGATTTGGCTTTACTTGGAGTTGTGTTGGCATTATGTGCTTGGTTGACAAAGCTTATGAGTGGGCTTAATAAAATAGCCAAATATGATAAACAGTTTTCCAGAAAAAGTTTTCAAAAAAGAGTTGAGTATTTAGTTCGTACTTATGAAAGAGCGAAAGATTTAGATATTTCAAAAGTAAAATCTTTAATGGAGCCGTCACTTTATGAAAGATTAAAAGAGCAGAACAAGTATGACGAGTTTTATATGTTGGATTTTGAAATACGCAAATTGGTGGTTAGAGATTTTGAGATTAAAGATGATAAGCAACTGGCATATGTAACTATGGATGTTAATAAAATTACAATTAATGAAAAGAAAAAGATCAAGAAGAAAAAAGGAAAATATGACATTACATTATATAGACACAAGGATACATTGACTGATGTCAAACTGAATCCTGAGGTAATTACATGTGAATGCTGCGGACGTAATATGAACTTAACCGTTGATGGGAAATGTAAAGCTTGTGGTAACACCTATGATCTTTCTAAATATGATTGGATTATATACGATGTCAGTGATATTAAATAAGATATATTATTGTAAGTGGAAAGAAGCAAAAAATATTCAATATTTTCTTTTATTGGAGGTATAAATATGGGTTTAATTAAACAGGCCTTTGCTGCAACAAAGGAACAATTTAGCGAACTCTTGAGAGCAGGAGCGGGAAGTTTAGGTAGTGTACTTGCTGATAAATTTAAGGTGGTTATTGAGTGTCCAAACATGGGGGATAATATTTTAATGATGAAAAAGAGCTCGCAGACTGGACGTATCCCCAAAGACAGCGCTATTGTGGTACAACCGTCTCAAATGGCAGTTATTGTAGATAGTGGACGTGTTGTAGATGCTACAGCGGAACAGGGAGTATACATATTTGATCAATCTTCAACACCATGTTTTCTTCAGGGAGATTTTGAAGGTGCTATTAAAACTTTGTGGGAACGTTTTAAATTTGCAGGGGCAACACCTAATACTCAGCAGGTATATTATTTTAATATAAAAGAAATTATGGATAACGGCTTTGGAACAGCAACTCCGATTCCATACAGAGATTGGGAACATCCCCTTGTAAATCCGAGGGTTCCCGGTGGCCTGATGCCGATGAATGTAAATATAAAATGCTACGGAAAGTATACTTTCAAGATTGTAGATCCGGCAGTTTTTATGATGGAAGTTTGCGGTACAGCCAATATTTATGAAAAAGAAGAATTGGTTGATCAGATGAGGAGTGAAATAAATGCTGCTTTTAAGTCTGTTGTAAACCGACTCGGTTCTGATGATTACAAAGTATATGCTACCCAGTTATCTTCACAGGATCAGCTAATCCGTGAAATCATGGAAAAAGAGGTTTTGGATGAACCGATACGTAGACGGGGTATCAAGATAGTTTCCTTCGCTATCGAGAGCATGCAATTTGATGAGGCATCTAAAGCTAAGATAGATCAGTATGAAATTGGATCTGATGCTCTTACTCAACAGGGTATGATGGCTTCTTCCTATGCTAAAGCTATGGAAAATGCAGCTGGAAATGCAAAGGGTGCAGCCAATGGTTTTATTGGCCTCGGAATGATGAATATGGCATCGGGAGGAGTTTTTGGTAATGTACCTCAGAATCTTAATAAACAAGTTGCACAGCAGCAACAGGGAGGAAATGCAAGCTCTTTTGAAGCTTCAGGTACGGTTTGTAACAACTGCGGAAAACCGGTTAACGGAAAATTCTGTTCAAACTGCGGAACACCGGTTTCTCAAAAGAAGATTTGTCCGGTATGTAAAAATGAAGCTTCAGGAAGATTTTGTTCCAATTGTGGTGCCAGTTTGGAAGCTCCGGCCAAGAAGTTCTGCTCCGATTGTGGTACGGAAGTTCCGCAGAAGTTTTGTCCTAACTGTGGAAAGCCAGTTGAATAAATATGTAAAATGTGTTGTATTGGTGGTTCATATTTTGAGCCACCTTTATTATTTTAAGCTGTTTAAATAATTTTCTGGATAATTTTTCTGGGATTAAAGACAAGCAGAAAATAAAGAAATTTATATTCAGAGATGATAAAACATTATCCCCATGAAATACCAGAAGGAGAGCAGCAGAGGGTGGCCATAGCTTTTGCAAATAATCCTAAACTTATTTTTGCCGATGAACCTACCGATTCTGTGGAAAGCAAGAAATCATGCAGCACTATAAACTTAATAAAAATCAAAGGGTAAATACAAAAAATCAGGAACGTAATTGAAATATATAAGGATTAATTTCATTTATAATTTATGTACTGACAAATTCTTTAATAAATAATTTGGCTTTTTTATAAAATTTACACCGTTTTTTTAGATCCTTCTTAATTTCGCGTAAAAAAGCTGAATAGGTATCGACGAAATCGGCATCTGCTTCATATTCGCCGTAGATGATTCTATTATAAGTTGTGATTAGGTCGCTGAATTTAAGCTCATTTAATGAAACTTCAGCATCAATCCTTCTGGCGTACTCTTGAGGTGTTTCGTAATTGTACTTCGGATATTTGCAAGCTTTTAAGTAATCCAATATAATTTGGTGAATTATTTTCACTTTATAAGTGCTGCTTCCCTTGCGGAAGGCATTCTTGCTTTTTATAATTATAACAATAACATATATTAAAAGGATTAAGACTATGGGGATTCCTGTGTAAAGGCCAATTTTAATTAATATGTCTATAGTTTCTTTATTTGAATCCTTGTCTTCTGCAACCGGTTCTTCCTCCTCCTTAAGTCTATTTTCCTGTTGATTTGAGTTTGCTACTCCAACCTCAGTACTTTCGAACATAACCCATCCGTAACCTTTAAAATAAACTTCAATCCAGGCATGGGCATCAGAGTCAAATACCGGTTTATAACCTGTGGATAAGTATTTATAATACGCAGGGACTGAGGAAAAACTTGAGGAGGTATCTATTTTAAAACCGGTTACATAACGGGCCGGAATGTTGAGGCTTCTTAGCAGTAGAGCCGCTGCTGAGGAATAATGCTGACAAAAGCCTTCTTTGCTTTCAAATAAAAAGTATTCGATTTTGTCGGAGTTGTCTTTTGGGACTTTAGGAACAGGATTATAGGTATAATTGTTTTTTAAATATTTGATAATGGCTTCTATCTTGTCATAATCATTGTCTATTCCTTCTGTAATCTTTAATGCCAACTCATACAGCCTATCATTGCTATAGCCTTCGTATTGGGGGAGTGTGTTTTGAAGTTTAACTTTCCTTAAGGCCTCCTTAAAGGCTTCTTTGTCGGCTATATTTAAGGAATCAAAGGAAAAAGAAAAATCTTCTTTAATTATATTTTCAGTATAGTTCTCTATATGGTAGGTACCTCTGTTTTCATCGCAGGCGACAATAATATCGGGATTTTGTATACTGAAATTATCTATATATGGTCCCACAAATAAAATTGGTGTTTGAATACCGGTATAATTGATAACAATATTTTCTACTTCTCCTATTGCTTTAAAAGCAGTGAAAATACTGTTTTCGGTTTTGGGAAAGGATTCGTTTTGCAGCCATCGGTTTTTGGTATATGTATCATACACAATTGATTTAAAATATACTGTTTTATTGGTTTTAACTTTAAACAACTCAATACCCTCAAATACAAATTTATCTCTGATATTACCGCTTGTGGCAACTTCAGAAGCAAACTTATCAAAAGAATTTGTGCCTTCCTGTGAATTGCTTAAATAAACCTTTTTTGGTTTTGCTTGAAATGGGTATGGGCGAGACTGGAAAAGCAGCTGTGACAAGCCAATAATACATATTGCGTATATGATTGCTATACTTATAAAAGGCATTATATCTCTTTCTTTTTTCTTTTCAATCCTGGTGTAATAAATATAGAAATAATACACTATGCTGCAAAATATAAAAAATAAAAAGGTATATCGGTCACTTACAGCATTCAGCTGGTTTTCAACAAAACCTGCGGTCAAAGCAATAAGGGAAACGGGAATATAGACATAATTCCAAAACTTAAAATGTTTACATTTCGAAATAATTATATAAATCAAAATTGATATCAGTAAAATTACTGCTACTTGTCTTGGGATATCTATAGAAGAGCTATTACCAGCAATAGATTCAAAATACGGCATTAGAAACGCGCTTATATTATCTGCAATTAAATCCATGATTCCCAATAAGTACATGACAAAGAATCCGCCTATAGATAGCAGGGATAAAGCTGTCAGTGATATAAAAATTCTTTTCTTGTTGCCAAATAGGATTATAGATAATAAAAAACTAAAAAGAGAAATTATTAAATTATTTATGACGGAAATTTCGTATCCCATTATAGCGGATAATAAAAGAATCCATCCTAAGCCGTATATGAATTCTGCAAACATTTAGGCCACTTCCAATCTGCAAAGTTCATTTTCATAACTGATTTTGTATACTTTTATATTATTGGACAATAGATCCACTAAAGGCTGTTTATCCTGATCGGTTAAAATACTGCCTACTTCGCATTTGTTTTCATTGATTATGTAAATATTTATATCCGGTATCCTTGCACGGTTTAAAAGGATATATTCGCTTAATTCTTTGGTTATGTAGGGGGTAAAAATCATTATATTGGCATACTGTGCGAAACTGCCCAGTTCTTTTTCCAGTATACTGATGAATTCTCTGCCGGAAAACATCATATTGGCCAGGACATTGTAAAATTGTCCGAAATCGTTGATATTACTTGCTGAAATGTATTGCATGTCGAATTTGTAGTAGGAAAGATAAGTGGGAGTATTGTTTTCCAACAAGTATTTTATAGTTGCAACTACACATTCGATAATATAATCTTGCATGACCACATTATATTCAAAACTAAAGGGCAAACTGTCATAGTTTATAATTATTTTGGTACGGCTATTGATATTGCCCTCATTTTCTTTAACCAAAAGTTTCCCTTGTTTTGCACTTAATTTCCAATGAATTGCTTTTAACGGATCTCCCGATTGGTAATCCCGTACATTGGAAAAAATACTGGGATCTTTATTGGTTTTACTTACAATACTTTCGTTAGATTCAATTAAGGAAGTGTATTTATTAACCTGTATAAGTTCGCGTATTTTGGGATAGACCAGAATTTTGGGATTTTCTATCGACTTAAATTTAATTGTGAACAAGTTGAAAAAATCCCGTATACTTATTGACTGAATACCTATGTAATAGCTTCCTCTATATCGGCAGTCAACCTTCTTGACTGCTTTTTTTACTTCATCGGGATATAATATGAATTCATCTTCTTCTCCCAGTATAGTATCTTTGAAAAGCACCTTGCTATCGGTAAATTCAATGGTCATAGGACAAAACAGCAGTTTTGTGTGATTACTTATTTCGTAAGTATAAGTTATGACATCACCTTTTACTACAATACGCTGATCTACGTTTTCAAGCAGTCTGAAAGATGCCATGGTGAACAGTATTAACGAAAGAGATACAACGGGCAATAACAGTGCGGTGTAAAAGAGTATAGTAGATATATAACCGTCTTTGTAAATTCCCAATGCAATTGTAAAGATTAAAAAACATAGATATATGATTTTATTCTTTAACAATTTGAACACAGCCTTTCCTTTACTTCGCTGTTCTATTCAGGTACTGTTATCTTTTTTAACAGTTCATTTAATATATCTTCCACAGAGATATTTTCATACTTTGCTTCAGCCCTTGGAATTATTCGGTGTCTTACAATGGGCATTAGTACCTTTTTAATATCGTCCGGTGTTACAAAGTCTCTGTTTTGGTAATAGGCCCATGCTCTGGCCGCCCTTGCAACGGCTAAAGTACCCCTGGGGCTGATTCCTAGCTGGATTTGATTGCTCCTTCTTGATTCCTGTGCTATTTTAATAATATATTGAGCAACCTTTTGGTTTATTTTGACTTTAAGTATTTCTTCCTGAACTTCTAGTATTTCTTCTAATGTAACTACAGCTTCCAAATGTTCAAGAGGGATCTCCTGCCCGTAAATGCTTAAAATACCAAGTTCCTCTTCCTCATTGGGGTAGCCTATGGATATCTTCATAATAAAGCGGTCCAGTTGGGCTTCAGGTAAGGGATAAGTTCCTAAATGTTCTATCGGATTTTGAGTGGCTATAACCATAAAAGGCTTCGGTAAAGGATAGAGTTTACCGTCAACGGTAACTTTCTTTTCTTCCATGGCTTCTAACAAACCCGATTGTGTCTTTGGCGGTGTCCTGTTAATTTCATCGGCTAAGAAAATATTTGCCATGATAGCACCTTCTCTATATTCAAATTCATTGGTTTTGGGATTGAACATAGAGAAACCTGTAATATCGGAAGGCATAACATCCGGTGTGCAGGATATTCTTTTAAACTTCCCTCCGATTGTTTTGGATAATGCCAATGCCAGAGTGGTTTTTCCTGTACCTGGTACATCCTCAATTAATACATGACCGTCACAAAGAAGTGCCAAACACAATAATTCTATGGTGTCCCTTTTGCCTACAATAACTTTCTCAATGTTACTGACCATTCTTTCGATGACATTGTTATTTTTTTTCATAAAGTGCACCTTTTCTTATAATATTTGATTTAGTCAATAGCAGAGGTGAAATATGTTTGAACTAAATTATAATCCTATTTGTATTATAGAGTTTTTTTAAAATAAAGTAAATAAAAAACAATAAAGTCTTTAAAACGTAAGTGATTTTAATTATTTTGATTTTTATTAAATTTTCTTAAAGAAACTAGTTTTTCTGCCTCCAGGTATTAATTTTTTGTAAGTATTTTTTTTATGTAAAAATAATTCCGGGTAATGTAAGCGATTAAAAGGTTTGTGTTGTAAACTGTGAAGTGATATGACCTTCTGTTTTTGTTAACTTTAAAATATGTTACCATTATGCAAACAAAATAATTTGAAAATCATCTAAATAGTGATAAAAATATAAATTATATGCATTGTATAATTACATCAAAGAATAGAAAAATGATAGCATTGTTTAGGCTTTTATGAAGGTAATAATTGTTCTTCTTGTAAAGAAAGGGGGATTAAATATGAAAAAAAATTTTAAAACCGATAGTTTACCTGGTATTAATAATTTTTATTGCATTAAACATTGCTTTATATGTTAAATATTCAAGAGCGAATGCGGATTTACAACGTGTTGGTAAACTAGCTGGCAAAAATTACAAGAGAATATTTGAAAGTGTTGTAAATAGCAATTATTATCAAACATTTGATATAGGAAGAGTGCAGCTTTTAGAAGGAAAGATGGATGGTGCTTACTATTGTGCTGATATGATACCTTTTGGATCAGGTAAACTTGCTTGTTCTGCTATAGCCGATGAATTGAAAAGACAACTGTACATACTCTCAGAACAGTACTATAATAAAGGCTCATTTAGTGAAGATGATAGAATTGTATATAATGAAATACTTCAAGAGATATCGGATGTTTATGAAGCATTAACCTATGATAATTATGTTTATTTATCAACTAATAGAGAAATTATAGTGAACTACTCTAATTCCATTAAAAAGAAATATAATATAGATTATTAGCAGAAAGCATTAAAAACTCTTTACCTCTGGTTAAATAATTTAATATAAAGTTTTAAAATCAGCCCTAGGAACAAGTGCGATTTATGCTTGTTGCTAGGGTGTATTAGTATGGAGAAATCCATTCGATTGAATACTTAATGATCCCACCAGAAGTAGTCTTGTTCAAGTTGATACACACTTCCATCAGCCGGATCTACTATATAAAATAACTTTTCTCCTGAAACTTCAACTGCATAATAGTAGTAATAATCATTAATAAACAATGAATTGCGAGGTGTAATCGGTATTGATATGTATTTTTTAGGAATAAAGGTGACATTATTGCTATTTATTTCATTTCGAACAATAGCTTTTCCACCTTCGTATGTAGTAGCCGGTAAATTAAAAATAAATAGAACCGGGATGATAATCGATAGCACAGTGAAAACTATCAATTTTCCTTTTATTTTTCCAGACTCTTTTATAAATATAATAAGAGTCAATAGTAGAATGATTCCAATATCCAATAAGAATGTTTTCATTGCTCCGGAGAATAATTTGTTCACTATGTGGATTACTATGAACTCAGTAGTAGGGACTATAGTTAATATTCTTGCTAATTTTTTATTTTCCATTAATGCATTCCCTCTTTTCGCAGGATATCTTCTATTCTCGATAATTCAATAATGATGAAAATGAGTCTACGATGTTTTTATTAGAACATGCTAAAACTTATGGTGAGAAAATTCTAAATGTCTAATAAAATAAAGCTAGCTTATTTTATGTTGAAAAAATGTGTATTGTATATAGAAGAAATTGTAACATAGATGTTGTTTTTGTACAATATGTTTGCTATAGTTTGAGTAGGTTAGAAAATTAATTTAAATTGCAATATTAAATGCAACACCTATAGTAGAAATCATTTTTTGTTTAGGTGGTAAATCCACAATATTATCCTTAAGCCCTTCTTGGTTATTTATTTGAGCGAATGCAGAGGGATGTCAAGGGTTGCCGTCAGGCAAGACGAAGTCTTTACCCTTGACTCCCCTCAAATGAGCTCTATAATTCACATGAAAGAAGGGCTTAAGCTGTTTTTGATGTATCATCATTAACTATTTTAAACAGCTCTTCATTAAAGCATTCTTCAGGCGTTTTATAATCTAATATCTTGCGTGGAAGATTATTTAACCAGTCTTGTATACGTTTTATTGTTGTCGCTGTAAAATCTCTTATTGCTTTCCCTTTAGGTATAAAACGCCGTATAAGACCATTATGACGTTCATTAGTACCTCTTTCCCATGAGGAATAAGGATGTGCATAGTATACTTCTATCCCTAATGGTTGTAATATTTCTGTCAATCTACTAAATTCTGAACCATTGTCTGCTGTAATAGTACGAAATATGTTACAAAACTGTTCTCCATAGAAATTCTTTAGTTCCAAAAGTGCCTTGTTAACAGCATTACTATCTCTTGCTTCTAAAAGAAACAGCAGTTCATAGCGTGTCTTTCGTTCTGTTAATGTTAAAATAACTGTATCGCTAGATTTTCTCCCTATGATTGTATCAATTTCCCAATGTCCAAAAGTCTGCCGTAGTTGCACATCTTCTGGCCTTTGATCGATGCTTTTTCCCAGAATACGTTTATTCTGACGGTCTCTTCTTACTTTTGGTTTTATTCGAAGTTTAAGGTTTAAATCAATATTTCGTACTTTCAGCAGCCCTTGGTCTATATAATTATATAAGGTTTTAGTACATACAATAGTAGAATGCATCCACTTAGAATTCACTATACATGAGCCAACTACGGCATCTGGTGACCATTTTTCATATAGTATTTTTTCTTCTGCAAATTTTATGAAATCTTCAACTCTAGCTAATTTACACTTTGCACCGCAATTCAAACGATTTTTTTCATAAGCTATCTGCCCACTTTCAGCAAAATACTTTCTATATGTCGTTAAATCATGCCTCATTTGAATCGTTGTACCTCTTTTAATCTCACGACTGATCGTACTTGGTGAACGACCTAGCATTTTAGCAATATAGCGTTGTGATTTCCCTTCCTTAATGAAAGCTTCAATTTGTCCACGTTCATAAACATTTAGGTGTTTAAATTTACGTTTAGTTGTGTTATTATTAGTTTTGATAACCATAGTTGAGAACCTCCTGTATGTTTGGATTGGACACCTAAATCATACATGATTTCTCACTATGGTTGTTAATTTTTTTACTACATTTTACCTGTTGCATTTAATTTTACAATTAACCTTACAGCATGCAAGTTTCAAATGCAGCTGCTGAAGCAAGAGCTGATATATTTAAAATGGAAAAAGAACTGAATGAGTTATTAATAACAGAAGATAAAGTACAATTACAAAATAAAATAAAAAATATTGAAAATACTGACAAAAGGATTATGGATTATTTGGATAAAATCAATAGATGTACTACAATAGCTGAATCATTAAGCTTGGGTCACCAGGCTAAAGAGATTTTTAATAAATGGAGTTCAGAAAGAAGAAAAGCAGAAAAACTTATATTGGATGGAGAATTAGAACAGGCATCCAGGATAATATATAATACTACCCCTGAATATGTGGAACAACTGGAATATACACTGACAAAGATTGAACAGAATTCAAAAAATAAGGCTAATGAGCTTTGCACAAAGGCCAGATATATAGTCGAAAATCAAAAAAATAATTTTAAAGCCGTAATTGCAGTTTTATGTCTTATATCCATTCTATTCTTTATTATGATAACCAACAGTATTCTAAAGCCTATTAACACCCTGAAAAAAGCTATGGATGAAAGTACAAGCACCGGTAATTTGACTTTAGTACAGTTATCCGGTAAGAATGAAATAGTGGATATGACTAACAATTACAATGTGTTGGTTAGTAAACTCAAAGATATGTTCTGGGTCAAAGATACTCAAAATAAATTAAGCCAGGAACTTTCAGGATGTAAATCAATAGATGAGCTGACTCGAAAAGCTTTGAACTATGTTGCTGATGTTGTATCTGCTGGAAAAGGGTTATTATATCTATATGACAGTGAAACAAATATGCTGTACATGACCTGTACTTATGCATTTACACAACAAGACAAGCTCTATGAGAAAATAGCTGTTGGAGAAGGGATCATAGGTCAGGTTGCTTTTTTGAAAAAATCAATATTGCTGAACAATATAAGCAAGACTGAATGTTACATATCCACGGGTATAGCCGATGAGACACCGCTAAATACATATACGCTGCCCCTCATTTATGAAGACGAACTTTATGGAGTCATATCTTTAGCATCCTTTGAATATTTTGATAAAACGAAACTGGAGGTTTTGAATGAGTGCAGCAAAATTATAGCAGCTAATTTGTATTCTGCAATTCAAACTCAAAAAATTGTAGACTTGCTGAATATTTCTGAAAAGGCAACTAAAGAAGCTTGCAAATCTGCAGATGAACTTAAGGCAACAAATGCTAAGCTTCAACATCAGCAAGAGTTATTGCGACGGCAGGCAGAGGAACTTCAAAAGACCAATAAACAGCTTGAACGGCAACAGCACCAACTGGAAGAGCAGGCTCGAATTTTAAATACTAAGAACAAACAACTGGAGGAAACCAGTAAAGAGTTGGAAAAAAGGACAATAGAACTTGAAACGACAAACAGATATAAATCGCAATTCCTGGCAAACATGTCTCATGAACTTAAGACTCCATTGAATTCTATAATCCTTCTTTCCAAACTGCTATTAAATAAAGCTAAAGGTAATCTTGTTGACAGTGACAGGGAGAAAATCACAATAATAAATAAAGCGGGGCAAGAGTTGCTAAATATGATAAATGATATTTTGGATCTCTCAAAGATAGAAGAAGGCAAGATGACTATTAATGTACAGGAAATTGAATCCAGTGTTATAATTAATGAGATCAGACAAATGTTTGAAGGGGTGGCAAGGGAAAAACAGTTGGATTTTTTTGCGGAGGATTTGGTAAACAGTAAGCTTCGCGGTGATATTCATAAAATTTCTCAAATTTTGAGGAATCTTGTTTCAAATGCAATTAAATTTACCGAATATGGTTCAGTAGAGCTTAAAATTATCAGAGATGAGAGTAATCCCAAAACGGCAATATTTGTGGTTAAAGATACTGGGATTGGCATTGCACCGGAACAGCAGTCTATAATATTTAATGAATTCCAGCAGGGTGATGTTTCAATATCGGAAAAGTATGGCGGGACAGGTTTAGGATTATCGATTTCCAAAAGACTGGCTGAGCTTTTGAACGGAGAAATAAAAGTTAAAAGTCAAATTGGAATAGGCAGCGAATTTTTACTTAAAATACCTAATCTTATTATAACTACACCATATAATTACGGTTTCCCTGTGTTGCCCTATCTGATGCAGGATGAAACTGCTGTCGGCAGTGAGTTGGGTACTTAGCAAAAAAATATGTAAAATAAAACATATAAAAAAGCTATATCTTTGGAATATTGTGAAATGGTATTTGTTACTATAGATCAAAGGAGTATATACTATGAAATTTATAGAAGATATTACGGAATTTATATTTATAAGCGATGAGCCGCAAAAGTCAGATATTATTTTTATTCCCGGCAGTTCATATCCTGAGATGGCAGAGAAGGCAGCTATGCTCTGGAAGGAAAAATATTCTCCTCTTATACTTCCTTCAGGTAAATATAGTATTAAGCTTGGAAGTTTTTCCGGACCAATGTCGAAAACAGATATTTATACCGGACAATATACTACCGAATGGGAATTTTTAAGAGATGTACTTATAAAAAACGGTGTTGGTAAAAGTTCAATTCTAAAGGAAGATGAAGCCACCAATACATATCAAAATGCTATTTACAGCAAAAAAGTAACTGATCGGCTTAAAATTGAAGTCAAAAAGGCTATTATCTGCTGCCAGTCATTTCATGCACGGCGATGTTTGATGTACTATCAATTGCTTTATCCTCAAACAGAATTTACAGTTTGTCCCGTGGATACCCAGGGAATAAATAGTAGAAATTGGCATTCTACTGATGAAGGTATTGAAAAGGTACTGGGAGAATTGGAGAGATGCGGACATCAATTTGTTGATATATTTAAATCCCTTAGAAAAAAAATAAAAGCTATTTATGGAGATTAGGATATTATTTTGAACGAAGTAAAAGGAAAAAGAAGAGGGGCTTCATGCCCCAAAGCATTTATACTTTTTTCTGATTACTTACACTTATGCTTTTTCCAGATCGCTTATACTGATTTCTCTGGAGTGGTGGGTATGCAGCCAGTCTTTATTGTTTTTCCTTAGAAAACCTTGGATGGTAATAGGCAGCCACGTCAAGCAATAAAAAGGATATACCAAAAATGCAAATATCAGTTTTGGGGAGAATTTCTTTTCTATGAGCAGAATAAAAGGCCCGTAGAAAAACTGCAGCGCTGAGAATATATACCATACCTCTACCGGAAAAACGTACCTCAAGCTATAAAAAGGTGACTCAGGAAATATGGTTTGAATCCACATCATAATTGTTGTTAAACCCACAAAAATAAATCTTATAGGTTGAAACAGGTATATTGCATTATCAAAGGAGGTCAAATCGCCATCTTTAAAAGCTTTTTTAAAAAGCGGTAGCAAAAAACGGCTTGCACAGTCCGCGTGACCTTGCATCCAGCGAATTCTCTGATTCCATGACTGCTTTAATGTAAGAGGTTTTTCATCATATACCACAGCATTATGTGCCCATGCCACTTTTAAGTTGTTTAGGGCGAGTTTCATTGTAAATTCCAAGTCCTCTGTCAGGCACGTTGCGCCCCAGCCGATTTGCTTCAGAGTATCCATATCCACACAAAAACCTGTTCCGCACAAACTGCAGCTTAATCCGAGATTGTATCTCGGAAGCTGGAATATTCTGTTGGAAAGCCAGAATGCAATTGAGTAGGAGCAGGTTATCCATGAATCAAAAGGGTTTTTACTGTCAATATAACCCTGAATTACTTTATGCCCTTCACACAGTTTGGCGTTCATCTCCAAAAGATAATTTGATGATACTAAATTATCGGCATCGAAAACACTTATTGCATCATATTCTTTTTGCATCGCAAATATTTTTGAAAACATCCATTCTAATGCATATCCTTTGCCTCTCAATTCATTATTGACTCTTGTATATACTAATGCACCGTGCTTTTCAGCTATTTGAGCAGTGTTATCAGTGCAATTGTCAGCAATCACATAAATGTCATAAAGATCCTTAGGGTAGTTTTGCTTATAAAGGCTTTCAATTACATGGCCAATAACCTTTTCCTCATTATGGGCAGCAATAACTACAGCAAATTTCTTTTGAGGAGCGTAGCTTTTTGCATCAGTTTCTTTTTGTTTTATCCATCCGAAAATGGAAATACTGAAAAAATAACATCCTACTGTAAAGATTATCACTTGTATCAATTGTGTAGTATTATATACTACATTACTCAATAGTGATAACATTTGATTCCTCCATATGAATATATATTTTATAAGCAGTTCTAAAAAATAAAATAACTTATATACTTTGTAGAAAAGTTGCTTTATTTTTCTTTTCACATACTGTGGTTCTGAAGATTATTTTGCACATAATAAGGAAAAATATTTATGATATAAAATAATAAAATATGTTATAATGGTATAGAAAAAAATGAAATTAATAAAATTGCGTTTAAAACCATTTTGGGGATTGATTGCCTGATATAGGCACATTGTTCATTTTTATATAATCATTTTTTGGTTTCGATATAAAAGTTTCTCTTTTTATTGTAGCGGTTCAAAGGCTGTATAAGCTGTTAATCCAATTTCGGTATATAAAAACATTTTTTATCGGATACTTATACGACGGGGGTAGATTTGATGATGAAGACCTACTTTAACGATGCAATAATCGGGAACTCGCGGATGCTGGTATGTTTAAACAAAAAAGGTGAAGTGGAAAGGTTGTTCTGGCCCCATATTGATTATCCCCAGCACATTGAGCGTTTTGTAGCCGGTATTTTTGATACGCGGTATAAAAACAGCACATCGTGGTTTGGAGAGGACAATTGGCAAAGGGAACAATATTATATTGATGATACCAATATATTGAAGACATGTTTGAGGGATAGTAGCAGAGGAATATATGTTGAACAATTGGATTATGTTTTGCCGGATGGAGATGTTTATATTAGGCAATATGAGTTTGAGAATATAGGTTCTGAAGAATTGGAGTTGGGGTTTGTTCAATATTCGTCGATGATTACAACTACTCCTGATTTAAGCAGTACTCTGTTTGATTTTGATACCGACTCGTTGATTCATTATAGACATAACTATTACATCTCTATTTCCTCAGATATTCAAGTGTTTCAATTTCAACTGGGGAATAATGCTATGGGCTCGGCAAGGTATACTGAGCTGATTGGTTTTGACAGTATTGGAATGATGCCGGACGGAGCGGTATCATGGAAGATAGGAACGCTAAAACCCGGTGAAAAAAAGAATTTTAATCTTTTCCTATGTGCTTCCCATACCCTTAAAGGAGTTAAAAAATTAAATACAAAGTGCAAAGTATTAAATATATCAGAGCAGTATGAGAAAACAAAGAAGTATTGGTTTGATTTCTTAAGCAAAGCCAAGCAGATAGATACCGGTGATGCTGACATTAACGGTTTGTATAAAAGGTCTCTTTTGGTTTTTAAACTTATGTCCGATGAACAGACCGGCGGACTTCTGGCTTCAGCTGAGATGGATGAGGGGTTTAGCAAGTGCGGAAGATATGCTTATTGCTGGGGAAGGGATGCGGCATTTATTACCAGTGCTTTAGATGCAGCAGGGCTTACCGAAGCTGTGGATAAGTTTTACAATTGGGCAGTAAATACACAGGATGACAACGGCTCATGGAATCAAAGATATTATATGGACGGTAATCTTGCCCCTTCATGGGGATTGCAGATAGATGAAACCGGCACGCTTATATGGGGTGTTTTGAAGCATTATGAGGTTACAAAGGACTTAAAATTCCTTGAAAATATGTGGAACACTGTGGAGAAAGGCATTGACTTTCTTATAAACTTTATAGACAATGATACTGGACTTCCAAAGCCTAGTTATGACTTGTGGGAAGAGAGATTTGGTGAGCATACCTATTCATGTGCAGCTGTATATGGCGGAATCATGGCGGGGGTTAAAATTGCTGAGATTTTAAACATACGCCGTGAGTATGTTGAGAATTGGTATAAAGTTGCTCAAGATATTAAAAAGGCAATGGAGGCTAATTTATGGAAGGATGAAGCCGGCAGGTTCATCCGAAGTGTGAGGACCAAGCTTAATCCCTGGGGAAGTGAACATTCACATTATACTACTGTAATTGAAGTAAATCCAAAAGGGTACCGAAGGGATGTTACTTTGGAAGATTGGACTGTTGATGTGAGTTTGCTTGGCGTGGCAATTCCTTTTGGAGTATTTGATGTCAACGATAAAAGAGTGGCAGATACTGTTGAGGCTATTGAAAGAGTCCTTACTGTCCACCCCGTCGGTGGCATAAAAAGGTATGAAAATGATAACTATGTGGGTGGGAATCCATGGGTACTGACAACCCTATGGGTTGCACTTTATCATATTGAAGTGGGCAACTTGGAAAAAGCAAAAAGTTATTTTGAATGGGCGATAAAATCCCGTACCTACTTGGGATTGCTGCCGGAACAGGTTAGTAAAGATACCGGGGAGCCTTGTTGGGTGATTCCTTTAACATGGTCCCATGCAATGTTTGTTTTGGTTTTGAATAAACTTATTGAAGCAGGTGCTTTTTAAAAGATAAATAAATTTAAGAAACAGGAGATATAAATGCCGAAAAATAAGTCTATTTTTGTATGTCAGGAATGTGGATACGAGAGTAATGGATGGTTGGGAAAATGCCCTTCATGTAATAGTTGGAATACCTTTACTGAAGAAATACAGGATTCCTCAATGGACTTGAAAAAGAAAAACGTATTCTTTGATGTAAAACCTGTTAATATTAATGATATTGAAGTTGAGAACGAAGAGCGTTATTCGACAGGAATTAGTGAGATGGACCGGGTATTGGGGGGAGGTATTGTCAAGGGATCCCTTGTGCTGGTAGGGGGTGACCCTGGCATTGGTAAATCTACGCTCATACTGCAAATTTGTAATTCCATTAAGACTAATTCCAAAGTTGTGTATATATCTGGAGAAGAATCTATAAAGCAAATCAAAATTCGAGCCGATAGATTAGGTGTAAGGAATCCTAACCTGTTGATGGTTTCTGAAACAAATTTTAAAGCTATTCAAGTGGTATGTGAAAGAGAAAAACCTGCTCTTATTGTTGTCGATTCTATACAAACGATGTTTAATGAAGAGCTTTCCTCTGCACCTGGCAGTGTGAGCCAGGTAAGAGAAATTACTGCTGGCCTTATGAGAATTGCCAAAACGAACAACATAGCCATTTTTATTATAGGACACGTAACTAAGGAAGGAGCTTTGGCCGGCCCACGGGTTTTGGAACATATGGTTGATACCGTTTTATATTTTGAAGGAGAGCGGCACTTAAGTTATAGGATTTTAAGGGCTGTAAAGAACAGGTTCGGATCAACCAATGAAATAGGTATATTTGAGATGAAAGATATTGGATTGATTGAAGTGGAAAATCCTTCAATGCTGATGATATCTGATAGAAAAGAAAACGTTCCCGGGTCGGTTATTGTGTCAAGCCTTGAGGGAACGAGACCTATGCTCATAGAAATCCAGGCTCTTGTGTGTCCAACCAATTTTGGAATGCCGCGCAGAATGGCAACAGGAATTGATTATAACAGAATAACTTTGCTTATGGCTGTGCTGGAAAAACGGGTAGGTATGCAGCTGCATAACTATGATGCCTATGTAAATGTCGTTGGAGGTCTAAAACTTGACGAACCTGCTTGTGATTTGGGTGTTGTAGGGGCAATTGCTTCCAGTTTTAGGAATAAGCCTGTAGACATGAGTACTGTGCTTATAGGTGAAGTAGGATTGACCGGTGAGGTCAGAGCAATAAACCAAATAGATAAGAGAGTTATTGAAGCTGCAAGAATGGGGTTTAAAAACTGTGTTGTTCCAGCGGGAAATATGAAAGCAATTAAGCAGATAAAAGAACTGAAAGAAATAAATATAATACCTGTGGAAAATGTTGTTGAAGCTCTGAGTATTCTTTTGTAAGTTTTATATGCCAATGTCATCAATGACAAAGTATTGTTATGGAGGTCTATAAATATGGGCAGGGAAAAAAATGATGATTTGGAATTTCTAGAGGTATTGCGAATGGTTGCACCCGGAACACCCCTTAGGGAAGGATTGGAGAGCATCCTGAAAGCAAGAACGAGGGCACTGATAGTTATTGGTGACTCACAAGAGGTTTTAAATCTGGTGGACGGTGGGTTCTTTATAAATAAAGAGTATTCTCAGGCTTATCTTTATGAATTGGCAAAGATGGATGGAGCCATAGTATTATCTAAAGATCTCAAAAGGATACTTTATGCCAATGCAATGTTGACACAGGATACTTCAATTTATACCGATGAAACGGGTACAAGGCATAAAACAGCAAGCAGGGTGTCGAAGCAAACAGGGGAAGTTGTTATCTGCATTTCACAGAGAAGAAATATTATTACTTTGTATAAGGGGTCAAGGAAATATGTCCTTAAAGATACATCGGCTATTTTGACAAAGGCCAATCAAGCTTTAAATACATTGGAAAAGTATAGAAATGTCATGGACAATGCGATAAAGAACTTGAGTGTACTGGAATTTGAGGATATAGTTACTTTAGATGATGTGGCTTATGTAATCCAGAGAATAGAGATGGTTATGAGGGTTGCAGCAGAGATGGAACGATATATCTGTGAATTAGGAAAAGAAGCTAGACTGCTGACTATGCAGTTAAACGAACTTCTTGCCAATGTGGAGAGTGACGAACTTCTTATTATTGAAGACTATATGAAGGAAAATTTAAACAGTACAGCCGAACAAATAAGGGAAGAACTTAGAAAGCTTTCTTTTGGTGAACTTATGGATATATCCAATATATGCAGAATTATTGGTTTTGATACCGATGTAAATACCTTTGATACTGCGATATTTCCGAGGGGATACAGACTGCTTAGTAAAATACCAAGAGTGCCTTTGCATGTTATAAGAAATTTAGTAGAAAAATTTCTTAATTTCCAGGGCATTATAAATGCTTCAATAGGCGAACTGGATGAAGTTGAAGGAATTGGCGAGGCAAGAGCAAGAATAATAAAAGAAGGATTAAGGAGAGTACAGGAACAACTTTTCTTAGATTCACGCAGAATTTAATATATGTATTTTTGAAGATAATACATATAAGTGCAATTGAATAAACAGCAAAAGTTACTGAACTTTTTGAGTTTCAGTAACCCTTGGCTTTAATTTTATTTAGGCGATAATACAAAAGAAAAGATTATCGATATTTTTTTATTTTAACGCAAGTTATATTTATCGAGTACTTTAATTCTCTCAAGTTCTTTTAGAATTATATCGTACAGATTAAGATCCAGAGTATTACATATTGAAGCCAGGTAGAAAAGATTCCTTCCTATATCTTTTTCGATAATGTCTCTACAGTTTTCGCAAAGCTTTCCCTCTACATGTGTCTTCATATTATTCCGGATTTCGTCAAAATCGGAATTAACATCAATTGGCTGCTTTTTTGCATTAATTTTAATACAACCGCATTGTGTGACAGCCTTAATAATTGCACGATTTATGCGCCCGTTTGAATCCTGAAATTTGGTGATTTGATCCAGAATGCTTTTATTTCTTACGAGAAGGTCAGCTACAGTAAACTGGAATTGATCTACCATAATGTCATTCAATATGGTTCACTCCTTAGAGGTTTGATAAAAATAACAAACAAGTTTATTACTATATTCTATTATAATTGTACAAACGGAACTTTGTCAATTATAAATAAAATGGGTAAACATGGCAAAAAATAGTGTGTATCAAATTTTATAGCAAACGTCATAGGGAGTTAGTTAAAATGGAAAATTGATATTGACATAAATATAGTCCCATGCTAGAATAAAAGATTTTGACTTTGCATTTTTCTTGTAGTATACTTAATATATGGGAATTTGCTGGGATATTTTGTTGACTTAATATTATTTTAATTAACTAGTATTATGACGAATATTAAAGCATTATCGTCATTTTAATTTAAAGTGCTTTTTATTTATACTTCTTCGAAATAAAACGGGTAAAATCAATGAATTTGGATATCCTAAGTATTTCGAAATCCTGCAGTTATTTTTTTTGTAAACTCTGTGTACAGCATAGTATAAAATAAGAGTTCGAATTGCTTTTTCTTTAAATATGTTGGAATAGAGGGTGCAAGTATGAAAATTGACGGGTTTTATTATGGGGGGATAGAATATGTACAGTGTGGGAGATAGGATTGTTTATCCCATGCATGGTGCCGGAATAATAGAGTCTATTGAAGAAAAAGAAATACTTGGGAAAAAGCAGAGTTATTATGTTGTTAGGATCCCAATAGGGGATATGAAAGTTATGATCCCCACAAAGAATGTTAAAGGAATAGGTATCCGGGATGTAATTAGTGAGCAGGATGCCGATAAGGTTTTTTCTATTCTTAAGAGTGAAAGCTGCAATTTAAATAAAAACTGGAACAAACGCTATAGGGAAAATCTCGTAAAAATTAAAAGCGGTAATATATATGAAGTGGCTGATGTTGTAAAGTCTTTAATGCTTCGGGATAAGGAGAAGGGATTGTCTACCGGTGAAAGAAAAATGCTCAGCAGTGCCAAGCAGATTCTTGTAAGTGAATTGGTATTGGCAAAAAACATGAGTGCTAATGAAGTTGAAGAAATAATAAACAATTTCTTAAAAGCTTAAGATTCGGTTGACTTGGGAAAATGTACATAATAAAAATTTGTTACGTTGATTTGTTTATGAATAGAAGAGTTGGATTGTTTTAATAAATTAGATTAGTCAATTGCAATTAATATTAGAGTTATAGAGCAATGATGATATCTATGGTATAAGCCATGGATATTTTTATTATTTTGATGCCGGGAATTTTTTCATATTCTATTCTGAATATGATAATATATTTATATATTTTTAATGGAGTGTGGTATATGGCAAGGACAGATAAATGCTATGTCAGCCTGGTTGTTGTTGCTGCAGGCAGGGGAACCAGGATGAATATGGGCATTAATAAGCAATATATTAATGTGGGAGGAACTCCTATATTGGCAAGAACTTTAAATGTATTCGATGCTTTAAATTGTATTGATGAGATTGTTTTGGTGGTACATTGCGACGATATCATGTATTGCAGGGAAAAAATCATCGGTAAGAATAATTATAGGAAAATCAAGAGTGTTGTAACAGGGGGAGAAACCAGGCAGGATTCTGTTTTTAACGGGCTAAAGGAAGTATCGCAGAATTCGGATATTGTCTTGATACATGACGGTGCCAGACCTTTTGTTGACGAGGACAGTATTGTCCGCTGCATTGAAGCTGCAAAGCAATACGGAGTAGCTACAGTGGCTGTTCCGGTTAAGGATACGATTAAATCGGCCGATAATGAGGGTTTTGTTAATTCAACTTTGGACCGAAGTGTACTATGGTCTATTCAGACTCCTCAGGCGTTTAGATATAATATAATCATGGATTCCCACAAGCAAGCAAGAAGAGATGGATTTATAGGAACCGATGATACTGTTTTGGCGGAGAGGTTGGGAAATAAAACCAAATTGGTTATGGGGACGTACAGAAATATTAAAATAACTACTAAAGAGGATTTGATTTTTGCCGAGTCTATTGCAAATTCATTTGATAACTGCTAAGAATAAAAGGTATGGGCATTGAAGGGATGTGCATCAAAAATGATTAAAGTTGAAAATTTAACTAAGCAATTTGGAACTTTTACTGCTGTCAATAAAGTAAGTTTTGAGGTGGAAAAGGGAGAAATATTCGGATTGCTGGGGGAAAACGGTGCAGGTAAGACCACAACCTTGAGGATGCTTGCAACCATGTTGAAGCCTACAAGCGGAACCGCATCAATGGCAGGGTTTGATATTATTTCCCAACCGGAGAAGGTCCGAACCAAAATAGGTATTCTTTTTGGAGGAGAGACAGGTCTATACGATAGATTGACCTGTGAAGAGAATATAGCCTACTTTGGAATGCTCAACGATATGAGCAGGGATAGGATCAATGACAGAATAAAGGCTTTAGCAAAAGCTTTTGGTATGGAAGAATATATCAGAAAAAGGGCTGGGAAGTTGTCTAAAGGAATGAAGCAGAAGGTTGCCTTTGCAAGAGCAATTATTCATGACCCGGATATAATGCTTTTTGACGAGCCTACTTCCGGTCTTGATGTAAGCGCAATTAAAGATGTTCATGACTTTATCAGAATATGTAAAAATGAAGGAAAGACCATTGTGTTTTCAAGCCATACAATGAGTGAAGTAGAGAAGCTTTGCGACAAGATTGCCATTATAAATAAAGGGGAACTTATTGAAAAAGGGAAAGTTAAAGAGATAAAGCAGAAATACGGTTGTGACAGTCTTGAAGACATATTTATTCAATTGGTAGGTGACAAAAATGAATCTTAGACATATTTGGATTGTATTTTCAAAAGAGGTAAAGGATATAGCCAGAGACAAGAAAACAATAATTACCAGCATTATAGTGCCGATGGTTATAATTCCGCTGCTGAGCATATTGGCAGGCGGAAGTGTACAAAATATGCAAAGGGATATAGAGCAGAATATTACAATTGCTTTAACAAAGGAGTCTAATACGCCCGAGATAAGAGAATTGATAACAGAAGACATAATAGCGGATTTTCCGAACATAAAACTTGTAGACGTAGAAGATCCGATTGGGGCAATTAACAATTCGGAAGTGCGTGCCGTTCTTGATATTGATAGGGATTACAAAGAGAAGTTGGAACAGGGAAAAACTTTTGTTATTGAAATTATATACGATGAATCCCATACAAAATCGTTAGGAAGCGTAAGCATAATATCTAATGCAATAAATGAGTTTAAAAAAAGGGTTGTTGCTAATAGGCTTGAAAAAATGGGATTAGATGATGAAATTATAAAGCCTGTGAAAATTGAGGAGACAAATATTGCCAATGATGCAAGAGCTGGTCTAAGCATGCTATCTATGATTCTGCCGGTTTTGCTTATAATCCTCATTTCTGCAGGAGGTATTGCACCTGCTACCGATTTGGTGGCTGGTGAAAAGGAGAGAAATACTTTTGAACCTTTGCTTACAACTAAAGCTGGGAGATCTTCCATATTGATAGGTAAATACTTAACTGTTGCCCTTTTTTCGTTTGTTTCCGCCATTGCTTCGATTTTGGGAATGGTTTTGGGATATTTTATTGATCCGAAAGCCATGACTTTAGGAACTGGTGCACAGTTTTCAGGATTTAGCATTTCCGGTACTGCCATTTTATTGATTTTAATAATTTCGGTTTTAATGGGAATGACCTTTGCCGGAATTCAAATTGCATTAAGCACCTATGCTAAATCTTTTAGGGAAGCTCAAACTTATTTATCCTTCCTTATAATAATTGCAATGATTCCTGGATATGCAACTATCCTTATGCAGCCCAATGAAATACCTTTATATATGTATGTGGTTCCGATACTCAATACAATATCGGCATTTAAGACAGTGCTTGGAGTGAATGTTAACTATACCTGTCTTGCAATAGCACTTACTTCATCAGTGGCATATGTTATTATTTCATTAAGAATTGCAATTTCACTGTTTAATAAGGAGAGGGTGCTGTTTAGAAGTTAACGGAAACTATATTCACAATCATATAAATCTTATAAAAGGAGGAATTTTATAAGAAAACGTAGAATTATACAAAAATAATTGTTTTCACCTCTTTTGCTGTTGCCTGCATATATGGAGGGGTCGATATATGTTTTTTAGCCCTAAAAAACTATTGCTTCATTCCAGAAAAAACAAAATCCTTAACGCATGGAAGCTTATTGCAGCCTTTGCTGCTATTGTTATAATATGTGTGTCAATAATTGTTTGGGCGTCTTCTTATATGATGGCAAATTCCATACTGGAGCATTCACGAGAAAGCGCAAAAGAACTTATAAAACAGACTTCTAAAAATATTCAGACAGTCCTGGAACAACTGGATGATTTTGCAATGACTGTCTCCCGCGACAATAAACTAGCTACTTATGTACTGGAATATGACAATATTGAAGATGAGGAAGAAAAGAAACAAAAGCTTGAGCTAATTGACGAAATATTGAACAAATATTGCAAGACAAGAGAAGAGATTGATCACATATCCATTATTACAAAAAACAATACCCATATCTTAAACGGACTAAAGCAAAATTTATTAAGCGATCTTAACATTTTCAATTTTGATGTTCAAGCCTTCAGAGAGGGAAATAAAAAATCTTTATGGCTTAGTACCCATGTATCTGACCAAAATTCCAAATTATCAGCATCTGAAAAAGGTAAGGTTTTTTCAATTGTAAAAGGGATTTACTCTATTAGTACTCTAAAAAGTCAGGAAACCATAATAATTAACATTAAGGAATCCTATCTGCATGATTTGATTGCAGATATAAAATTTTTAGATGAGAGTAATGTTTTTATTATTAGCGGTGATGGCAAATATGTAATGAATACTCAGGACAATAATTTAAACGGACAACCGGTAAAATACAGTTTTACCAATGAAATATTGGATAAAAAGAATGGCGAGGATATTAGAGAAATTGACGGGAAGAAATATCTCATTACATACAACACCATAGAGGACATTAATGGGACTGAATTGAAATGGACAGTTGTGGATATTACGCCTGTATCTTCAATAATAAAAGGTATAAAAACGGAGATGCGAAATATTTTTTTTATAGGTATCTTATGTATAGTTTTCGGATTGATAATATCGACCTTGATAACCAGGGTATATGATTCAAATTTAGATAAAAGATATGCAGAAAAGCATTCTATCATCATGGAGAGGGAGCGACTTGCCACTTTGGGACAAATGGTTGGAGGAATTGCCCATAATTTAAAGACGCCGATTATGTCTATAGCCGGTGGGCTTGAGGCCATTAGTGAACTCATTGACGAGTATGATAACTCGATAGGAGATGAAGAAGTTACCCGTGAGGATCACCATGAGATTGCAGCCGATATTTTGAATTGGGTGGAAAAAATAAAACCTTATTGTGTGTACATGTCGGATGTAATTTCAGCAGTTAAAGGACAAACGGCCAATTTAGGAGATTCAACGACATTGAATTTTACTGTTGGAGAGCTTGTAAAGAGAGTAAAAATATTAATGAGTCATGAATTGAAAAAGAACAAATGTCGGTTGAACACAATTGTCAACGTTGATGAAAATACAACCATCAAAGGTGAAATCAACAATCTTGTTCAAATAATGAACAATCTTATATCAAACTCAATTGAAGCCTATAATGGTGAGAGTGGTGAAATTGATTTAATATTGCAAAAGAACAACAATAACCTTGAAATAGTTGTAAGGGACTATGGATGCGGTATACCCGAGAAAGTCAAGGAAAAACTTTTGAAGTCTATGATAACGACAAAAGGAAAAAATGGTACAGGATTAGGACTGTACATATCCTATTCAACAATAAAAGGAAAATTTGGAGGTACAATTCATATTGATAGTGAAGAAGGAAGAGGTACAACAATAACTGTAGTCATTCCGATAATTTAGAAGTAAAAATATGATTTCGGATAAATTCTGCTCAAAAGTGGCCATTCATAATCAAAGTAGTGTTCCAACTGTTCCTTTATGTGCACCCTTAAACGTCGGAGAGTGAGAAAATGCTAAAAATACATGAAAAAAAATCTCTTGATTACCTTGGAGATATCAACGAAAAAAAAGCAAGAGCTGTGTGGAAAGTGAGTTTAGGAGTATTGCTTATTGTTATGATATCTATATCTATTTTGGGGTTTATTTCATTCAGAATGATTTCGGCATCTATACAGAAAAATTCGATGACCAGTTCAATTCAGCTTGTGAAGCAGACAGCCCAAAATATTGAAACGATATTGTCTGATATTGACAGACTTGCTGTTGCTATAACTTTGGACGGAAAATTGAATGAGCTTGTCAATAATTTTAATTTATCGGATAATGAACATGAAAAGGCCGAGTATTCTCGTCATATAAGGGAGATTATGAATATTTATGCGGTAAACAGAGAGGATATAGCCGACATGGCTGTTGTAACCGATACGATGGAGTATATTTCCTCAGGGGAGTTAATAATTGATTACCAGGGAGATGTGTCATCATTCAATGCAGTAAAGTTGTTCAGAGAAAGTGGAAAAGATTCACTGTGGGTTGATACCTATATTGCCGATGCCGGTTCGACTTATAAAAGTACCGGTTCTTTTGGCCAAGTTATTACTTTCGTAAAGAAAATAAATGCACCGGAAAGCAATGAAAGTTGCGGAATGCTGATTATTAATTATAAGGAGTCTTATTTGTATCAATTAATTTCAGATATTAAGGTACCTGAAGGAAGTGAAATTTACATTCTAGGAAAGAATGGAAATTATGTGATGAATATATATGACAGGACTTTAAATGGCGATTACTCTCAATATGATTTATACCTTCGAGATGGTACTACACTTAATAGCGGAAGTATTAACAGAACAATTGATGATGAAGATTATATTTTTACCTTTGAAACCATACAGCAAATTAATGAAACGCCGCTTGAATGGAGAGTTTTTTTGAAAACGGAGGCAGCTTCTGTTACCAAGGGAATAATTGACGTAGGAATGAAGATCTTTTTCCTTGGGCTTGCCGGTGTAACTTTTGGATTTATATTTTCAGTGTTTCTTATAAGAAGATATAATCTTTTGATGGATAAGAAGTATAACGAAAGACATTCCATTTTGATGGAACAGGAACGTTTGGCATCGCTGGGGCAACTGATAGGGGGAATTGCCCATAATTTTAAAACTCCTATCATGTCAATAGCAGATGGATTGGAAGCAATCAAAGAGCTGGCTTTGGAGTATGACAGATCAATAGAAAATGAAAACGTAAAGGAAAGTGACCATCACAGAATAGCTGCAGAAATGAGGGAATGGGTAAAGAAAATAAGGCCTTATTGTGCATATATGTCCGATATTATTTCAGCTGTCAAAGGACAAGCTGTCAATTGCAATGAGTCATCGGTGGGAAGTTTTGCAATTAAGGACTTAATTAACAGGGTACAGATTCTTATGAACCATGAACTCAAAAAGAATCAGTGCAATACGAATATATTCAATAGAGTGGATGAAATGACTGAAATAAGAGGAGAAATAAACAATCTTGTTCAAGTGATGAATAACCTTATTTCCAATGCTATTGAAGCATATAGGGGAAAACCCGGAAATATAGATGTTATATTCGAGAAAACGTCAAAGGAACTTGAAATCACAGTCAGAGATTACGGATGCGGAATACCTGAAAGGGTAAAAAATAAACTTTTAAAAGAGATGATTACAACGAAAAGCGACAAAGGAACAGGTATAGGACTTTATATATCCTATTCTACAATAAAGGGGAAATTTGCCGGTTCTATGCATATTGAAAGTGAGGAAGGCAAAGGAACATTGGTAAAGATAATTATACCTTTGACCAAAAAATAAGCAATGTCTACTCTACTGTGATACAGCTAAAAACCTGTATCCCCTTTCCCTGCCCGAAAGATGTAAGACCTTCACCGGTGGTGGCTGTAATGCCTATGGAATTTTCCGGAATACACAGAAGTTCGGAAAGACTTTTTCTAATCTCGGGAATTTTAGGAGTAATTTTAGGTATTAAGCACTCTATGGAAATAGAAAGGTGAAGGATGCGTCTACCGTTTAAATGTTTAAGAGCTTCCTTTAAATATACTTTACTGTCTTTTATTCCTTTATTGAGGCATAAATCGTCACTTACCGGACCTAAAATATTTACACACGTTACTCCGGAAATGGCATTGGTTATGGAATGAAGGATTACATCGGCATCACTGTTTCCTTCAAGGGGAGGGGCATCATCAAATATAACTCCTCCGAGAATCAATTTCTTTTCTGTGTTTTCAAAATCAAATCTATGACTATCCTGTCCAATTCCCACTATCATAATCAAATCAAGCCCTTTTAAAAGTACTGTTTTATATAACTTCCAGGTCTTTAATCCTGCTGATTTTGCCTATTTTCTATAAGTTCAAAGACTTAAAATATTACAAGAATTATACATTATCCCCGGAAAAAAGGCAAGGTACTTTTTGGACAAGAGTATGAGTTGGTTTGTAAAAAGTTTTTGAATAAAAACACTTGTATGTAAATAATTCGCTTAAATATGTCAATACTATTTTTGTGAATTGAAATTATAAAATATATAAAATGCGAGAAGGAAAATTAAGTTGATTTGGAGGGATTGATATGAACAGGAAATTGACGTTGATGATTGTTTTGGCAGTTGTATTTACGTTGATATTGGGGTTTACTGCATTTGAAACCGGAAGTATTTCAGCTGCCCCAACCTTTGAAAAGGTAAACTTTACTTCAGCGGTTGTCACAGCTACACATCTGAATGTTAGGCAGGGTCCTTCAACAAATTTCCCGATTATATGTGTACTTAAGAAAAATCAATGGGTAAATGTTTTGGGAAAAATAGGCGATTGGTATGCTATTTACGAACCTGAGACAAGATGTGTAGGAGCTGTTTCGGGACAGTATATAAAACCTGCTTCAACTAATACGACACAAACAACTACACAGGCAAAAGCAACAACTCCACCGAAAAATACAACAGGAACCTCGAAAACTTCTGCACCCAAAGTTGCTGCTACACCCAAAACTTCACCATCTGTTATTACCACACCGGTTACAGGAATAAGTAAAGATGAGCAAACATTACTTGACCTTGTTAACAAAGCAAGAGCTGATGCAGGAGTAGGACCGCTTCAATTCGATGAGGAACTGATGAAAGTAGCAAGGCTAAAAGCAAAGGATATGGTTGACAATAATTATTTTTCACATCAGTCACCGACCTATGGTTCACCTTTTGATATGATGAGACAGTTTGGCATAAGTTTTAAAACTGCTGGAGAAAATATAGCAGGAAACAGAACTGTTGAAGGTGCTTTTAAAGCGTGGATGAACTCTGAAGGACATAAAAAGAACATACTTAACGCAGGATTTAACTATACCGGAATTGGTATTGTGGATAGTCCGAAGTATGGAAAAATATTAGTGCAGCAGTTTATTGGAAAATAATGAAGCCCATTTGCAAGAGTTTTAAAACTTCAAATTCAGTTTACAGAAAGGTAATGACTTAGGACTTAGAAGCAGTTAGCTTTTCTGTGTTTGCCTCCTTAATTTACCAAAATATTAATAAAGTCCCCAGATAGTGTAAAAGCTTGAATCTGGGGACTTTATGCTATTCTTGAAAGATATTAAAATTTACACAATATTCTTTTTATCAAATTTTTTGTAAAAAATTGAGACTTTTTATCAGGTTAAAATTCTCTTTTTTAATCGTATAATTACTCGGAATAGCATTTCTGAAATTTAATACTATTTTCTTGACTATTTTCTTGGTTAGCCGGAATGAGCTGAAGTACGTGGTGAAAAAACAGATATTTGAAGTAGTATACCTGAATAGATACATATATCGTATGTCATCTTATAGTAGGCAAAGAAACGATGAATATAATAGGGAAGTTTCTAGAATTGTAGTTTAAATAGAGTGATACTTGTTTGAGTATGTAGAAATATACATAAAAAATAATAAAAATTGACAAAAACGTGAAATTATAATAATATATACATAAAATTAGCTATATTAAAAATTGATGGAAGGATGTGTGATATGAGTAACAACCAAAGTAAAGTAAGTACGAAAAGTATTTTTGCCATTGCTATTCCTCTTATACTGCAACAATTTTTTTATCAATTGCAAGTTTTAGTTGACAGAGCGATGTTGGGCCATGTTAATTCAGATTATTTTTCTGCAATTGGAAATGCTTTATTTCCATTTTACACAATTTGGTCTGCTGTGATTGCTGTTTGTGGTGGTACAACAATTTTGGTAGCTCAGTGTCTCGGCGCTAAGGATAATTTACAGGCAAAACAATATGCAGAATGTTCTTTTGCAGGTAATTCAGCCATTTCAATAATATTTTTCTTTGTATTTTTTCTTGGTCCAGGTGTTATATTTAGAATTATGGGTGTTCAATCGCCTATTTTAGAATACAGTATATCTTACGTGAAGATATTGTCATTTTCGCTAATACTTTTAGGTGCTGAGACAACTGCAACTTCAATAGTGCAGGGTATAGGAACAACAAAAATTATAATGTACGGAGGTATTTTGAGGAATATTCTTAATATTTTCTTTGATTGGGTCTTCATTTTCGGTAAATTAGGGATGCCGAGAATGGAAATTGACGGTGCTGCTTTTGCTACAACATTATCAAATGTTATAGTTGCTCCAATATTAATAATGTATGTATTCAAATCGAAAAAAATCCCTTTTAAATTAAGTCTAAGAAATGTTATAAAAACTAATTGGAGGTTATATAAAAAAGTTATAAAAATTGGTATACCATCGGGAATTGAATCTTCTCTTTGGAATATTGGAAACTTAATTGTAATAAAATATTTAAATATTCTGAGTATGACAGCTGTGGGAATTTATACTTTGATTTTTTCAATAGAAATGTTACCTTTTCTTTTATATATGGGATTAGCTAGAGCTTCTATGACTTTAGTCGGACATAAAACAGGAGAAGACAATCATAAGGAGGCAGTTAGGACTGGTTTCAGATGTATGAGATATTCTTTATTTATCTGTGCACTTATTTCACTTACATTTATTATATTTCCAGACAAAATACTTAGTATATTTACAAATGATAGAAGCTTAATAGAAAAATCTGTGCCATTTTTAATTTTTATATCTTTTACTATGTTTCCTAGAGCTATAAATAATGTAATTGGTTTAGGAATACAGGGAATAGGAGATACTAAATGGATGCTATATGGCCAGATAATGGGAACTATTACTATGGTATCCTTATCCTATTTACTTATTTTTAATGCTGGTTTAGGATTACTGGGACTATATATTACTTTCTTTATTGATGAATTTATTAGAGCTATTATCAATATTTTAAGATTTTGGAAAGGACGGGAGTTTTTCTTTTTAAAACCCTTTGAGAAAGTTATTACTAGCAGTTCTAATGTAGATGAAAATGTGTAATTTGCTTTAAAATTAAAGCTTCTTTCCCATATTACTTGATGTATATAAATTTATTAAAACCATAAAATGGATGTGCAAAAATGAGAAGGCATGTGATGTTACTAACATATAAGGCATTGGGATTAAAGCATACCTGTTGATGGAATAATTTAATAAATTTAACTTGATATAGAAAATCATACAATATTTTATATTACAAAGGGGGGTAAATTATGAGAAATGTGATTGAACAAGAATTCTTTTCTGCTGCAAGTGAATTAGAGGAATATAGAGGTTTAGAGCAAAAAGTACAGAGTGTTGATATTAAAGAAGAATCTGTAGATAGGCTTGTATACAAAGGAATATTAAATATTATTAATTCAGGTGTGAATATTAAGTCTAGAGCAGGGGAGGCATTGCAGGCATATAACACAAACTATATTCTTCTGAACCCTAGAAGGCGCCTTCATACTTTACGCGAAAAAGTGGCAATTCGGTATCTGTGTAGGGAATTGTTGTCATATTTTAAAGGAAGTTTAAAGGTATGGGATGGTCTGGCTCAAGCATCATCGTTTTGGGAAAAACTAGCCGATGAAAAAGGGGAAATAAATTCAAATTATGGCTATTATGTTTTCCATCAACCAATTATGAATTCACAATGTAAAAATCAATTTGAGTGGGTAATTAATGTTCTTATTAAAAATAAAGACAGCAGAAGAGGAATAATAAATATCAATCAGGTTCAACATAAAAAAGATACTAAGGATTTTCCATGTACAGTATCCCTTTTGTTTTTTATACGTGATGATTTTTTGTGTTGTGAAGTAAGTTCAAGAAGTACTGATGTTATTACCGGACTTCCGTATGATATTGGTTTTTTTTCCTTACTAACCGAATTGGTATTCGTAGAATTGAAGAGGAAAAGATATCAACAGTTAAAACTTGGTTATACCATGATGAAAACAAGTTTTACTCAGGTATATTTAAGAACTTTATCGAAAGCTCAAGAAATTATTGATACGATGCGTCTTAATCCTAATTATGAAAAATTAGATATGATGCCAAGCATTACAGATTCTGAGAAGTTTCTTTCAGATATTTATAATCTGGAAATGAAAACACCTTTAATGAAATGGATTTATGAAAAAGCTGAATTAGTGTGAGGAGAGTGTAAATGAAAATATATATAACGTCACAAAATGAAGCAAAAGTAAATGCTGTTAAAAATGTTTTTAGAAAAATATTTAATGAAGCAGAGTTCATTGCAATAAAAGTAAATTCTGGTGTGTCTGTTACTCCTACTACAGATGACGAAGCTTTAAAAGGTTGCATAAATCGTATAGAAGCTGTAAAAAGGCAAATAGAACTCTACGATGCAATTGTTTCAATGGAGGGATTAGTTTCTAAAAACAGTTATGGGTCTTTTGTTTACGGCTGGGCTGCTATTGATTTTTTTCGTTGCTCAAAACTAGCAATTGGTTGCAGTGCCAAAGTCATGCTGCCAGAAGATATAGCAGAGCAAGTTAGTAACAATATAGAACTCAGTGAAATTATCAAAGCTCGTTATAATGATATAAGCGCAGAACAAATGGAACGATGGGGGACGAATGGAATAATTACAAATGGTTTGTATACTAGAGTGAATGAGTTTGAAGATGCTTTATTGTGTGCCATTGGGTCAGTAATTAGGTATTTAGATTTTTAGGTTGATAAAGCTAATGGAGGGGATATATATGTATTTTGCGGTCGGAGTTGCAGCAGCTGCTGATTGCTGTAATAAAGAAATAGAGAATATAGCTTTTGAATTTGGGCAACAAATTGCTAAAAGAGGATATGCTATTGTTTGTGGTGGGATGGAAGGATTGATGGAACAGGTTTGTCGTGGAGCAAGAACGGTGATGAACAGAAAACCAGTTGTTGGAATTTTGCCTGGTTCTACAAAATTAGAGGCAAATCCGTATACTGATATTGTTATACCAACTACTTTAGGTTATATAAGGAATGTTCTGATACCAATTTCTTCAGACGTTTTAGTTGCTTTTAATGGAGGAGCAGGTACTCTAAGTGAAATCACCTATGCCTGGCAATATGACAAGCCTATCATTCTTATGGCTCATACTGGTGGTTGGTCAGAAAAATTAGCAAATACACCTTTAGATCATAGAAAAGGTAAAATATTAAAAACAGCATATTCCAATGATGAAGCACTTGCATTTATTGATGAAATATTTAACAAATGGAAAAAGGAATGCGTGAATATATGATGAAAGTCAGTCCGGAAAGCGTAGGTTTATCATCTACTCGTCTTCATCGCATAGATAAATTAATGCAATGTTGTATTGATAAAGGTATATGTGCTGGTGGAGTAGCCATGGTAGCACGTAAGAATAAAATTGTTTACCATGAAAGTTTTGGATTGATGGATATTAAAAGAGGTAAGCCAGTTCAGAAAGATACTATTTTTCGTATATGCTCAATGACTAAGCCAATAATATGTGTTGCTATAATGATGCTCTACGAAGAAGGATATTTTCAAATGGATACTCCTGTATCTAGATTTGTACCTGAGTTTAAAAACATGAAAGTAATAAAGCAAATAAATGATAAAGATTTTCGCTTAGTAAATATAGATAGGGAAATTACAATTCATGATCTATTAGTTCATACGTCCGGTTTAAGTTATGATATTCATACAGAAGAACTTACCTACAGACTGAACTTAAGCAAGGAAAAGTTCGAAAAAGAACATTCTATAGGCGAATTTATAAAAATTTTGACCACATTGCCATTAGCTCATCAACCAGGAGAGAAATGGAGTTATGGTTACTCAACAGATGTATTAGGTTATATTATTGAAGTAATATCCCAAAAATCATTAAGAGATTTTTTAAAACAGCAAATATTTGATCCATTAGGAATGGTAGATACTGATTTTTTTGTCAGAGAAGATAAGCATGATAGGTTATCTGAATTATATACATTTTCGGAAGAGCATGGTTTTGTTTTGGTGGAATCTGGTGTGGACTATAGAAAGAAACCTTTGTTTTGCAGCGGAGGAGGGGGAGTTTGTGACTTTGGAAGTGGTTTGGTTTCTACGGCAGAAGATTACATTCGCTTTGCTCAAATGCTTCTAAACAAAGGTGAACTGGATGGAAATCGCATTTTAGGACGAAAGACTGTTGAATTTATGACAATGAATCACTTATCAAGCAATTTACTCCCCATGATAACCGATAAGTCTAGACCATATGATTATGAAGGTTATGGTTACGGATTGGGATGGAAAGTTCTGCTAAGTTCTGCTCAGGCAGGAATTATTGGTACTAATGGTATGTATGGTTGGGGTGGTAATGCGAGAACAGAGTTTTTTATTGATCCGAAGGAAGAATTAATAGCATTATATATGACTCAATGTATACCATACCAACAAATAAAAGAGTTCCAAACAGTAGTATATCAAGCATTGATTGATTAATTTAGTTGATTTGCGCGCTATTCGCGCTATTTTAATATAGTATGGGAGGGATAAATTATGTGTAAAAAAAGTGAGGCTAATATTACTCTAGAAGACTCAATTGATAAGTTCAATATTGTCATAGCTGCAACGTTTACGGCTGACCCTTTAAGGGATACACTTGAATACTTTATGGACAAGCTTAACATTCCGTATAACATTGATTTCGCACCTTATAATCAAGTTCTTCAGCAATTAATTGACCCAAAAAGTTTATTTTCATTAAATACTAACGGAATCAATATTATTTTGATACGTTTTGAAGATTGGTTCAGATATTCAAGTAAAACTGTTGGATTAGAAGTAAAGAAAGAATTAATTCTGAACAATTCAAAAGAGTTAATATCTGTTATAAAAAAGAAAGTAGAAAATACTATGGTCCCATATTTTTTATGCATATGCCCATCGAGTCCTGAGACTGAATTGGAGTTTTTTCAAACGTTTGATTATGTTCAAAATGAATTTGAGAATATTATGTCAGATACAAATAAATTAGATATAATCAAATACCAACAAGTAAATGAGCTTTATCCTGTAAATAAGTATTATGATGAGCATACGGATAGAATTGCACATTTGCCTTATACGGAAGCTTTTTTTACTTCATTGGCTACTCTGCTTGCAAGAAAAATATATACATATTATTCTACGCCATATAAGGTAATAGTTGTAGATTGTGATAATACTTTATGGAAAGGAGTTTGTGGCGAAAGTGAGATCAAAGATTTAGAAATATCTAGCGGTTATCAGAAATTTCAAAATTTTCTCGAGAAAAAAAGATTAGAGGGAATGCTAATTTGTATTTGCAGTAAAAATAATGAAGAAGATGTTTTAAAAGTATTTGATAGTCACCCTGGAATGTTACTGAAAAGAGACTCAATAGTTTCGTGGCATTGTAACTGGGAACCAAAATCAAATAATATTAAAAATATATCTAAAAAATTAGGATTATCTTTGGAAAGTATGATTTTTATTGATGATAATCCTCTTGAATGTGCTGAAGTACGTGCTAATTGTCCGGAAGTTCTAACGTTGTTGTTCCCGGATAAAGATTATGAAATTCAAAATTTCTTAAACAATATATGGCCTTTTGATGATAGGAAGGTCACAAAGGAAGATACGAAGCGAACAGAATTCTATAGACAGAATATTAATAGAGAACGGCTTCTAAACGATTCCTTATGTTACGCTGACTTTCTAAAAGGACTGGAACTGAAGGTTGAGTTTGAAAGTGCCACATTGAGTAATATTTCACGAGTTGCCCAGATGACTCAGAGAATTAACCAGTTTAATTTTACAACTATACGAAGAAAAGAAAATGAATTAGAAAAATTATGTTTAAGTAATGAATATAAATGTTTTGTAGTTAGTGCAAAAGATAGATTTGGAGACTATGGGATAGTTGGAACTGTTATTATTAAATTAGAGCAAAATGAAATTATAATAGATACTTTTTGTCTAAGCTGTAGAGCACTTGGCAGAAACATTGAACATAAAATGATAGCTTATATATCGGAATATGCGTTGAAAAATAAAGTAGAGAATATTGTGATCCCGTTTATCAAAAGTGGAAAAAATAGTCCGGCATATAATTTCCTTAACAGTATATGTACTACTAAGAAAGTAGATGAAATGAAAAATATATATACTATACCTGCTAAGGTAGGCGCTTCATTAAAGGATAAAGTTTTCGAGAATAATAATTTTAAAGATGAATCAAGTAACATATCTGAAATCTCAAGCAAAAACAAAACTGAAGATAAAAAGAAAGAATCTGATTTTTTAGCATATATAGCCAAAAACCTGAATCATGTAAATAAGATTATGAAAGAGGTTAATGCTCAAAAAAGTAGTCGTACGTTAAAAAATGATTCGGGAGTTTTACCAGTTACTCCAATGGAAATAGAATTAGAAAAGATTTGGTCAGAATATTTAAAATTAAATAATATAGGGATACATGATGAATTCTTCGCCTTAGGAGGTACATCAATTTTACTGATAAAAATACTTTCAAAAGTAAAACAGGTATTTGACGTTGAAATCCCGATAGAGACTGTTTTTGAAGGTGATTTTACTATTTCGAAACTTTCAAGAGAAATTATACGGCATAAACTTAGTAAACTAGACTTAAATGAGGTTATAAAAGTGCTTGGTGATATAAACTTAATGCCGGAACATCAAATAATAAAATCACTTTTTATATAAATAGAGAAAGGAAGTTTGAAAGTTATGGGTTGCATAATATTTGAAACTTGTGGTACAGATGGAGATGTTTTGCCATTTATTCGTATAGGTAGAAAGTTATTAAATTATGGTCATAGGGTAGCAATTGTTACTCATAGCTATTATGAAAGTATTGCTAAGGAATCAAAGCTTGATTTTATTTCGGTAGATACTCCTGCTGAGTATGCGCAATTTATTAATGACAATGCTTCAACAAGTCAAAATCCTCAAGGACATATATTTTTTTTGAAACGCCATGTATTATCACGTGTTCTGAGAACTTATGATAAAATAAAAAATTATTATGTACCTGGTCAAACAGTTATTTTCTCAAAATCACCTGGATTTATATCAACAATAGTTTCCGAGAAACTTGATATACCAAGAGTTATGTGTTTTTTTGCTCCAAGTTTTATTATGTCGAAAGAATTTGTAATTACGTTTTATAATTTGCTAAAGGATGATATCATAAGTATTAGAAAAGAGTTAGGTCTCCATAGCGAATATAGTTGGGAAAAGTGGTGGAAATCGGCGGAAAGAAATATTGGCCTTTGGCCAGATTGGTTTGAAGCAGAAAAGTCAGATAGTATAAATTCAGATAGTATATATATTGAGAGAGTGGGGTTTGTTGTAGACTCAAGTGAGTTTTGCGATATACCGGATGATGTTAAGTCCTTAATAAATGATAAAGAAAAACCAATTTTAATTAACAGTAGCTCTAGTTCCTTATTTATTAATTCAGATTTTTTTGAATCCAGTATAAAAGCTTGTGAGGTATTGGGCCAAAAAGCTATTATAGTGGGTCGCCATAAAGAGTTTATGCCTGCAAACTTACCAAAGGGAATTTATTATTTTAGCCATCTTCCATTTGGTTATTTGATGACAGAAGCAAAAGCTATTATTCATCATGGAGGAATTGGTACTTCTGCACAAGCACTTGCATCAGGACTTCCCCAATTAGTTCTGGCAGGAGGAGTAGATAGACCGGATAATGCTATGTGTCTCAAGCGTTTAGGTGTTGGAGAATATCTGCTTCCTCCTCAATGGAATTATAAATGTGTAATGGAATCATTGCAAAGAATTATAACTTCTAAAACAGTAAAAGAAGCTTGCTTGAGTGTTGCAGAAAAGATGAAAAAGGATAATCCCATAGCTTCTATATGTAATATAATAGATTCTATTTTAAATTCTAAAGAAAGAAAAATGAATAAGGACAAATTATATTATGAAGGAAATGAATTTGCTACTTTAAAAAAATGTGACTATGATGAGAATAATTTTCATGAAAAAAATGATAATGAAAACGATATTGATAAACTTATAAAAAATTATTCTAAAGAAAAATTGGAATTAGCTTTATTGCTATTAACAAAATCAAGTCCAACCACCTTGGGTAAAGAGAGTTTAATAGTTAAGCAACCCCGAAAAGAAGGTATAAATATATTTCCACTTACATATTATCAAGAAAGATTTTGGTTTTTAAATAAGATAGAGCCAAATTCTTTAGCACTTAATACTTTTTCAGCCTATATGATTTATGGAAATCTGAACGTTGAGGCACTAGAAAAAACATTTAATGAAATCATCAATAGGCATGAAAATTTACGTACCACCTTCGGGGAAATAGATGGAAAACCAGTGCAATTTGTTTTACCAACGATTGAATTTAGATTACCAGTTATTGATATTCAAGGTGATGATAGAAATAATCAAAACCTAGAAGTCGAAAGAATTTTGAGTACAAAAAGTTATGAACCATTTGACCTATCAAAAGGCCCATTAATAAGAGTTCTACTAATAAAATTATCAGAGGATGAACATATAATTTGGTGGGGAATGCACCATATTATAAATGATGGATGGGGATCTACAGTACTTATCAGAGAAATTAAAGAATTGTACTCATGGTTTGCTTATAATAAAAAACATAACCTTTCTGAACTTAATGTGCAATGTCCTGATTTTGCAGTTTGGCAAAGAACATATTCCAATAAGGGTGAAAAAAAAGATAGAATGATAAAATACTGGAAAAAGCAATTAGAAGGTTGTAATTTTAAACTGAGTTTACCATCAGACTATACAAGGCCTTTGGTAAGAACTTATAATGGGTCGGAAGAGTTGTTTTACCTGCCTAAAAGTATTAGAACAAAATTGAAAACCTTATCTAATGAAGTTGGGGTTTCCCTATTTATGACTTTACTTTCAGCATTTAAATTACTTGTATACATAAATACAAATGAACATGATATTGTTATTGGTTCGCCTGTTTCCGGTCGTAACAGTGAAGTTCTAGAGAATTTGATTTGCGATTTAACAAATATGTTAGTTTTAAGAACAGTTATAGATGAAAACGACAGAATATATGATGTAATGCATAAAGTAAAAGAAACTGCATTAGGTGCATTTCAAAATCAAGAATTACCCTTCCAAGAGATATATAGTGTATTGCATTATGAGATTGAACCAGGTTATTCACCTCTATTTCAAATGATGTTTGTTTTTCATGAAATTTTTCCACAAGAGAAGGAGCAATTTCTGGAAGGGTTAAATACGAGATATTTAAACATTAAGAAAAAAGTATCGCAATTCGATATATCTCTTAATATGTTTGATGATAATGAAGAAGGGCTCTATGGTAAATTTGAATATAATACTGATTTGTTCTCTAGAGAAACCATTTTGAAATTTGTTAATCAGTTTAAAGAATTGTTAGAGGTCCTAATAGAGAATCCTGACTTAAAAATATCAGAATTGTGCGTAAAGATTAATGATAATTATCATCAAAAGCTTATAAAAGGTGAAAAAGAGGAAAATGTTCTTGATATAGAGAAAGATATCGTAGATGCTGATTCGGATAATGGCGCTGGATATCAAATATATAAAATATTGTAATAATAATGGGATTACGTGATAAAACTGATTACCTCAGGTGATAAATTTATACATTGAATACCTTGCTTTTGATATACAAAATTATCAGGTGTTTAATGTAAAATATAAATGGGCAAAAGTGAAAAAAAAATTCCCCACTTTTGCAATTAATAAATCCTCAGAAATGAAAAAAGCCATTGAAGGCACCACCATTTAAATTTATCCTTGTATTAGAGACCATTCTTTTACAAGGAGGAACTGGAGGATGCTATCAATGACTCAAAAAATCATATCAGAAAAATGTATTATGAACAAGGTATAAGCATTAGTCAAATTTCTAGGGAAACCAACTTTGATAGAAAAACTATAAGAAAGTATATAGACAAAACAGATTGGAATGAATATCCCATTGATAAAAGTGTAAAAAGAGGAAGGCCAGAAAAACTTAAACCTTTTAAGGATACCATAGACAAGTGGCTTATGGAAGATAAGACAGCAAGAAGAAAACAGAGACATACTGCAAAACGTATTTTTGAAAGATTAACTGAAATATATAAAGATGACTTTGATTGTTGTTACAAGACAGTATCAAATTATGTTAGAAGGAGGAAAAAAGAAATATATGCAAAATCATATGGGTACCTGCCTTTGGAACATAGGCCAGGAGAAGCTCAGGTAGACTTTGGTGAAGCAGACTTCTATCTAAACGATAGATTATACAATGGTTACTACATAAATATTTCATTCCCATACAGCAATCAAGGATATACTCAGCTTTTCAAAGGTCAAAATCAGGAATGCCTTTTTGAAGGACTTATCAATATATTTAAGCATATTCAGGGAGTACCCTATAGGATATGGTTTGATAATGCTAGCACTATAGTTGCAAAAGTATTAAAAGGAGGCGATAGAGATTTAACAGATGATTTTTTGAGGTTTAAAGAACACTACAACTTTGAAGCTGTGTTTTGTAATCCTAACTCTGGTCATGAGAAGGGATCAGTTGAGTCAAAAGTGGGATATCACAGAAGGAACATGTTTGTTCCTGTACCTAAAATAACTAATCTGGAAGAATTCAATAAAGAACTTTTAATAAAATGTGATAATGATGCAGATAGAGAACATTATCGAAAAGGAGTAAAAATATCAGAATTGCATATTGAAGATAGAAAATCATTAATACCACTACCAACTGTAGAATTTGATACAGGAAAATATTTAACTGTAAAAACAAATGGGTGTGGGAAATTTACACTAAATAATGGAATCCACGAATATTCTACATCTCCTAAATATGCAAATGAAAAAATTAATATCAAGATAACAGCTAATGAGGTAATTATACTTGATGAAAACTACAGAGAAACAATCAAACATACTCGACTATATGGTGATACTAAGCAGGAGAGCATGCAATGGCTTCCCTATCTTAATACTCTAGCCAAAAGACCTGGAGCATTGAAATATACTGGAATATATACTATGCTGCCACATCCTATGAAAGAGTATATAGAAACTTGTTCGAGACCTGAAAGGGGAAGAATTCTTCAAACCATAGCAACGATATGTGAGAAATCAAACTTTGAAACAGCAGTAAAAGCAGTAAGTGAAGCTCTTTTGTATGGAGCAGCGGATGCAGATAGCTTGACAGCTCTTTTCAGCAGGCTAAATACTCCTGAACTTGATCTAAAACCTGCTAGAGTACCAGAGGGTATACCAAAACTTAAAAAGGTTGTTACCGATGTTTCTGCATATGATGCTTTGATAAAGGAAGCA
Organism: Acetivibrio clariflavus DSM 19732; assembly: GCF_000237085.1. Taxonomy (GTDB): domain Bacteria; phylum Bacillota; class Clostridia; order Acetivibrionales; family Acetivibrionaceae; genus Acetivibrio; species Acetivibrio clariflavus. Next base: position 670,458 of record NC_016627.1, read on the forward strand.
GGTGGTAGTTTATGCTAAGTCTTGAAATAGCAGATTGCTGTAAGGCATTAAAAATTAGTCAAAACATGGTGGAAAACAGTCAAAAGATAACTGCGGACAGTCATCAAGAATACTTACTCAAATTATTGAAGCTTGAGATAGAGCACCGAGAAAAGACCAGACAAAATAGGCTGATAAAGAGTGCAGGATTTTATACAATGAAATCCTTGGAAGCGTTTAAATTTGACGAAGTTACTGTTCCTGCGAGTATAATATTGATTATTTAAGAAAATGTGAATTCATAAGAGACAAGAGCAATCTAATGTTTTATGGGAATGTGGGAACTGGAAAAACTCATTTAGCAACGGCTATAGGTATAGAAGCATGTAAGCTAGGTAAATCAGTAAAGTTCTTCAGGACAGCCGCTTTAGTAAACAAGCTTTCAGAGGCAAAGAAAGCCAAAGAACTTTCGGGATTTATCAAGCAATTATGAAAAATGATCTTTTGATATTTGATGAATGGGGGTATATTCCTCTAGACAGAGATGGTTCACAGCTTTTATTCGAGATAATATCTGAATGCTATGAGAGAAAGAGCATAATCATCACAACCAACATAGAATTTTCAAGATGGACTAATGTACTCTATGATGAACAAATGACAGGAGCACTCATAGACAGGCTGCTACATCATTGTCACTTGCTAATTTTTAATGGTGAGAGTGAGAGAATGAAAAACTCATTAATCAGACAAGGTTAACATAAAAATTCCTCACCGGTGCCTGGGGAAAAATTTTTTCATAACTGAGGAAATAATTATTGCAAAAAACACAGGCTTTGAAGTAATTGCATTTATATAAAAAAATTCCATTTAAGCTGTCTTGGTTAATATTTACAATAAAGATGTTTGCCAGATAAAGTTACTGAGAATTAGATGTTTTTATGCGATAAAAAATAGAAAATATGGATAGGAATTTTGCCAGGAAGAGTAAATTGTTATTTTGATTTTTGTGTATTTATGATAATGTAGTAGTTGTCAAGGTCCCAAAATTGGGCTTCTTTGACAACTACATTATACTTTGTTCTCATGCTTTATGTGCTGTTTGTTTGTCGGTATTATTTTCTATTTGAAATTTATTTGCTCTAACTTATCGGTATGAGGGAATTTGAGTATTGATATAATGTATTATACATTTTTATACGGATGTATAATATTACTAAAATTAGGCTCAATTTCGAATTTTTTTCCGTTTAAATAGCTTAGAATACCGCTTGTTTTAGAAAATTCAAACTTAATTTTATACGCCCAGAGGGCTTGATATTTTAACTTTAGGGCACGGTTTAAATTATTGTCTCCATATTTGCTGTCTCCGACTATGGGATGGCCTATATAGGCCATATGTGCCCTGATTTGATGTGTTCGGCCGGTAATCAGCTCAACTTCCAGCAAACTTCCCTTTTCATTTGCAGTTAAATTTTCAATTACTGAGAGTGTTTTGTATTTGGTTATTATTTCTAAAGAATTTTTGGTTTTATAACTGTTTATGTAAACTCGACTTTTTCGCTCATCCTTTTCAAGAAATGCTTTAAGTGTAGCACTATTTTTTTCCGGTATACCACGAACAATACACTGGTAGTATTTTTTAATTTCTTTTTTTCTTATTTTCTCCAGCATTATTTTTAATGCTTCATTGTTTTTGGCAATTATTACGAGACCTCCTGTATTGCGGTCAAGTCTGTGGCATAGAGCAGGGGTGAAACTTTTTGAGTCTGTACTGTCTGCATTGCTGCGAATATAGTCTGTTACAAGGTCAATAAGTGTGTTTTCGGTACTGTCCTTGTCGGGATGAACAGGTATACCTTGCATTTTATTTACAATTAGAATGTTTTTATCCTCATATACAACTGTAAAAGCCTTAGTATGGTTAAAGGGTTGGGATGATCCATTGCCGTAAAGGATTTCATCTATGATATATACCTCGACTATATCCCCGGGATTTGCAATATAGTTTTCCTTTACCCTTATACCGTTTACCTTTATATCTTTTTTTCTAAAGGCTTTATACATGAAACTTTGAGGTAAATTGGGATATTTTTCTCTTAATATTTTATCAATACGTCTATTGCCACTGTCTTTATCTATTACAAACTTTTGCATATTACTCCTCTAAAAAGACTCTCCGTGAGGAGAGTCGCCATTATTTCATGAATTGATTATCCTTTTTATCTTTTCAAGATATTTTTCCGATATCATATCGGCAACGCTTGGACTTTCGCCTTCCGAATATATTCTGCAAAGAGGAAGATCTGCATCGGGTAATACGAGAGCCCAGCCGTTTTCCATTATAAATTTGACACCATCAAGCAACTCTACCTTTTCGCTGTCCTTTTCTGTTATTAGTGTTCTCATAACTCGCCCTTTCAATTCCCAGGGGCAGAATATTTTCTTTTTACTCACATAAAAATCCGGTATTTCTTTAAGTATATCAGATAATGTGGTATTTTTCACGCATAAAAATTCAAGAATCTTGATAAGCCCTGCAAGAGCATCGAAGTTCAATAGGAATTGATCCATATTTTCTTTGTTTTTGAATAGATTGTTGTTCAGCATTTGTTCCATAACTGCCTGGGGTGAGGTTTTTGTACGTACAACTTTTCCATTGTATTTTTCAGCCATGGTTTCGATGATTGACGGTGCGGTAATGGGCACAACCACTTTTGAACCCGGATTGCTTTTAAAGGAGATTAATGAGGTCAGAGAAAGGAAAAGATCATCTTTTACTATTTTCCCGTTTTTGTCTACGAGAACAAGGGTTTCACCGTTGCTGTCGATAAAGGCCGCAAAATTGGCATCATTAGTTTTTATTTTATCTACAATGGTATCTATTTCATTTAAATTGGAGGATGAAAAGCTTGCAACTTTACATCCGATGTCTGTTAGCATGGGAACTACTATTGATATAACAAAATCTGAAGGCGAAACGATGCAAACTTTTGGAGAACTATTCCTTATTGCGTCAGTGTCAATTTCGTTAAGTATGGAACGAACATAGTAATTTTTGAAATCGGTTATATTGTTCAGACGGCTGATTTCTTCTCCGGAACAGCGTTTAAAATCTTCCCGGAAAAAGGCATTTTCAATTTTACGTTCCATGACTCTGCTAATACTCGCACCTTTTGCGTCCATGAAGTCCACTCTAAGTTTATTGGGGTTGTCGTCGCTTAGTTTTATGTGAATTCCCCCTTCAACAGCGAGAAAACTGATGGCATGTCGTGAAATAGGGGTAAGGAGACTGCTCATATTAAATACTTCCACACCTACCGACAGCATACCCGATATAAATGCATGTTTGAACATTCTTGCAGAGTTGGAAGTGGTTGAACTTACAATAACCTTTGAACCTTTTTTGAATATTGAACCATAAGCAGCACCCAAACGGGTTGCAAACTCAGGAGAGATATCGACATTAATAATTCCCGACAGACCGTTTTCACCGAAAATGGTTTTTGAATGCTTTGAACCCCAAATGATATTTCTATCCACAATAGCCAGAGGATCTACTGTCTTTTGAGGCCAGATACGGATATTGGGTTTTATAATAGCTCTTTCATTTATGACACAGTTATCGCCAACAACTGCGTTTTCAAATATTCGCGCATAGTGTTTGAGATTTATTTTATTACAAAGGATGGCACCTCTTATTTCAGAACCATATTCAATATAGTTTCCGTTCCAAAGTACGCTTCTTTTAATGGTGGATTCATCTTCCACCACATTGTTGCTGCCGAGAACACTATAGCTGTCAATTACAGCACCGCTTCCTATACGACAATTGTCGCCTATTACACAGGGTGCATTTAATGTGGCATGGGAATCAATAATGCTACCTGAACCGACCCAGATACCTTTTTTAACCTCTGTCAATGTTGTATTTATTTTTACCTTGCCGTCAAGTACATCATAGTGTGCTTGAAGATAGGCTTGCAGGTCCCCTATGTCGCACCAGTAGCCTGACATTACATACCCAAACATGGGTTCTTTTTTTTCCAGCAGCAGAGGGAAAAGGTCCTGGCTAAAGTCTGTCTTTTTTCCTTGTTCCAGGTAATCCATTATTTCCGGTTCCAATATATAAGTTCCGGTATTTACTGTGTCGCTGAAAACTTCACCCCAACTTGGCTTTTCAAGAAAACCGGTTATTGTACCGTTTTTATCGGTAATTACAACACCATATTCTAAAGGTACGTCTACTCTGGTTAAAACGATAGTGGCTTTTGATTTCTTTTCTCTATGAAATTCTATAGCTTTGGTAATGTCCATATCTGTAAGGGAATCACCGCTTATTACGATAAAAGTTTCATCAAGGAAATCACCGGCATTTTTTACACTGCCTGCAGTTCCTAAGGGTACATCTTCTGTAAAATATTGAATATTGACTCCAAAATGCGAACCGTTTCCAAAATAGTCCTTGATTTTCTGAGGCAGATACATTAATGTGACTCCTATTTCGGTAATGCCGTGTTTTTTGAGTAAATTTATAATATGTTCCATTATCGGTATATTCATTACCGGAACCATAGGTTTAGGTAAGTCACATGTAAGAGGACGCAGTCTTGATCCTTCACCGCCAGCCATAATAATTGCTTTCATTTAAGGACCATCCTTTCACAATTGATATCATGGTGTAAGTCGATTGCTTTGAGATTTACCTCTTTTAGATTTTCATAAAAGAGGTATGTCAGTTTAAGTTAATACTTTACATTCAATTTTTATTATTGAGAAATTAAATTTATTTATTATCTATTGAACGCAGAATACTTAATATTCAAAATATAATGCCAACGTTCAATATTGGTAATTAGCTCAAGAAAATTCAGGATATAAAGTACAAACTAAAAGAAAGTTTTAGCCAAACTTGAATAATTTAAGTATCGTATAAACCGCTACTAATGTCCATTTATATATTATTTATATTCAATACAGTTTAGAAAAATCCTTTATAGAATTAATGAAAAAATATATCGGAAAATTTAATATTTATAGATTTAGATTACCATATCTGATAAAAATGAGGAAAATTTGAGGAAAGGGTTTACATGTCCGGTTTATTTGTATAAAATATAAGGCAAGGAAAAGCTCTCACTTGAGTTTAAGTTAGAATAATGTACATAAGTAAATACTTTTAGGTATTATTTTTGTATTTATTGTTACTGTAAAAAATGATACACTTATTATTGCTGAATTCTCTATCTGTTTGAAAAAGTAGAGGAACGGGGGATATACATTTGGGGTTAATTCCGGTGATACCGGAAAGGGATTTCTTCCACCTAACCCGTCAACTAACCTCGTAAGCATTAAGGAGGAATTAGATGCAAAAGAAAAAAAGAGTATTGATAACAGCCTTGGTATGTTGTTTCGTAAGTATGTTTTCATTGTGTCCGGCTAATACTCTCGCTGCATCGAGAGTATTAAAGGAGGGAATGAGCGGCAACGATGTCACATCACTCCAGAATAACTTAAGAACGTTGGGATACTTGAAAGTGAACTCAACAGGTTATTATGGAAGTCTTACCAAATCAGCAGTTCAGAAGCTTCAGGCCAATAACGGATTAGAGAGTGATGGCATTGCCGGAAGCAAAACCCTGGCTTTAATTGAAAAGCTTTTAAGTGAAAAAACAGCTTCGAGAGGTACAAGCAGTACGGAAGTTTTAAAAGAAGGCATGAGTGGAAGTAGAGTAACACAATTGCAAAATGATTTGAAGAAACTTGGTTATTTAAATGTTAATCCAACCGGCTATTATGGCAGTCTTACAAAAGAAGCAGTTAAGAAATTTCAAAAAGCATATGGTCTTACTCAGGATGGAATAGCTGGAAATGCAACTTTAACTAAAATAAGTCAATTATTAGGGACAACAGCTTCTGCAGCTAATGTAAATGCTTCAAGAGGTGGCTCTCGCTCAAGCAGCGATTATCTTGTTTCTTGGTTTGGTGGAGCGGAAAATATTTTTAAAATAGGTGATATCGCAGAAGTTTACGATATCAGGACAGGGCGCACTTTTAAAATAAAAAGAACGTATGGTTATAATCATGCAGATTGTGAGCCTCTTACCGCAGAAGATACTAAAATAATGAAAAGTATTTATGGCGGTGAGTGGAGCTGGGAAAGAAGGCCTATTATAATAACTGTAAACGGCCGTAAAATGGCTGCTTCTATGGCAGGAATGCCTCATGCCGGAGTTGAAGGGGCACCCGCTAATACATATGTAAGCAGTAGAAGCGGTGGATATGGCGCTGGAGATAATCTTGATGCAGTCAAGGGAAACAACATGAGCGGAGTATTTGATGTTCATTTCTTGAACAGCAGAACCCATGGATCTAACAAAGTTGATTCAAATCATCAGAATGCAATAAAAGAAGCTGCGCAGTGGGCTGCAAAGAATAACTTTTAATTTTGAAAACATAATTTTAAACGGCATATTTATGAAATAAACAGGATATCGCATTTACTGTGGTATCCTGTTTTTTTAATTTACTTCTGGGTAAAGATTTAATTTTTATTGAAGATAATTTCCGCTTATGACAATATATAAAATTGATTAAGTGGAAGTAAAAACGATAATAATAAGTAATAGACAGCAATAAGAATTGGTTTGGCGGAAATTTTAGGTTGTAGTGGTTAGTTTTATAATATATAATATTGACAATAAAAATTATGGCTTGTCAGGAAGTAAAGCAATGAGAAGAGTAGTGGGAATAATATTTATAATTATAATAAATATTTGCTTTACCAGCAATTTTTCTTTGGCAAAACTTTCTTTTAACAATGAGGAGGCAGTTAAGGGGATAAGTGCTTTATTTATGGTTAATAACCCTTTTGCCTGCGTTGATGGGGATTTTTGTCTGCTTGATTCTGAAAATGCTCAAGTGGAACCTATAGTTGTAAGTGGCCGTACATTAATACCTGTAAGATTTTTGGCCGAAAATTTCGGATTTAAAGTTGAATGGAATGCAGCTAAATATACTGCTACAATCTCTGGATATGATAAAACAATACGTTTAAAGCCCGGTAGCTACGAAATAAAAGTGAACGGCAGTCAAATGATGTTGGATGTAATGCCTGAAATTATTCAAAATCGGGTATATGTTCCTTTACGTGTTATATGTGAGATAATAGATAAAAAGGTATCCTATAAAAGCGGTGTAATATTGGTTACTGACAGTGATAAATCTATTGAAGATTACAGTGATAAAGAATTTGCCCAAATATATTTCAGTTTTGTACGGGAAAAAATTATAGGTGAACGCAATATCAAGCCCATTACAAAATATGAAGCGGCTACTTATTTTGTAAATCATATTTTAGAGTATTATAATAAGAGTATTCCTAATATGGATTTGTATTTCTTTCCGGATTATAGGGATATTCCTGAGTCTTCACATTATCATTGTCATTTGTCTGTTTATCTCAATTTGCTTAAAGTTGAAAAGGGCAATTTTGAACCGTTTCGAACTTTGTCCGATTATGAAATTGAAGAAGCACTGTCAAGATTTGAAGAACTTCTTAAAAACCAGCCGGACTTGGATTTTGTAAATGCTAAAGATATGAAAAAGGATTTGTTATCCAGTATAAATGATGTTATAAAAAATGAGACTGATATAGTACGAGTCAGCGTTTATGATTTTGCTACCGGAACAACTGTAAGCTATAATGGGCAGGAACGTTTTTATCCTGCCAGTTTGTCTAAGATTGTGAACCTTTTGTGTTTCTTTGAAGAAGTACAAAAAGGGAATTTCAGCTTAAGCAGTGTCTATACATTAAAACAAAGCGATAAATATATCAGGAGCACTAAAGTCGCCGGAACTGGTAATTTGCAATATCAGGCAAATGGGACAAAGTACACATATGAAGATATTTTGTCCAGAATGATCAGCTTGAGTGACAATGTGGCGTCCAATATAATTTTTGACGCTTTAGGCAGAGAAAGATTGGATGCCTTTTGCGAGATGTATGGACTGAAAGATACCAGGATTTATAAAAAATTCTATGATGGAGACAAAAATTTTCCGAGCAACTATTCTACAGCCGATGACCTGACCCGGATGCTGGTGTTGCTGGAGAACAGGCTTTCAGTGGAGGATAATTTGTCCATTTTAGGCATTGAATATATGAAAGAAACTGTAAATAAGGATAGAATAGCCCTTTATGCACCGGAGGATGTGGTAATAGCAAATAAGGTGGGATTCATAAGCCGTTTGTCCGGTGATATGGCGTTGGTATATTTCCCGGATAGAGAGCCTATAGCATTGACAATTGTAGTTGAAGACGATAACCTGAAGGCAATAAACCAGGAAAAGGCAAATGAATTGATTGGGACTCTTTCAAGAGAGATAATCGATTATTTTAGGAAGGAGAACGGTCCTTCATTATATATTGATGGAAATTTAATTCAGGATAGAATAGGACTTCGCTTTATAAACGGCAGACCATATATTAAAGAGCATAGTATGCTGGAGGGATATTTGACGGAGTACAAGATAATAGGAAAAGAAAAGTATATTTCATTGGATTCATTGGCAAAAGATAATAATTGTACCTATTTACTGAAAGAATATCCGCAAAAAGCTGTATGCATTACTAACAGCACTATTCCATAAAACTTTGTTATAACTTTTGGATTCTGTTTGGCTTTTTTGAACTTCATAAGCTTAGTTGATAAGGAGAATTAAGAACTAATTTTAAAATATATCGAACTTAAATATTTATATATCTAATAAGAGGGGGTATAAGTCGTGAAAATAGAAGTTGTATCAACAGAAAAGGCACCTAAAGCTATAGGGCCGTATTCACAGGCTATTAAAATACAGAATATGGTGTATACTTCGGGACAGATACCTGTGGATCCGTCAAGCGGTGAGGTAGTTGATGGAGGCATTGAAAATCAAACCAGGCAGGTACTGGAAAACCTCAAAGCTGTTTTGGCTGAAGCGGGAACCGGGTTTGAAAATGTGGTAAAGACAACAGTTTACATTAAAGACATGAATGATTTTGCTTCTGTGAACAAAATTTACGGACAGTATTTTAAGGAACCTTATCCTGCAAGGTCGTGTGTAGAAGTAGCAAGATTACCCAAAGATGTACTGGTAGAAATTGAAGCAGTGGCAATAATACCCTAAGCAGCAAATCTTTAAAAATTAGAGGTGAGGACAATTGAAATTTGTGATTCTCGGAAACGGTGCTGCCGGTATTTCGGCAGCTGAAAAGCTTCGCCAGTTGAATGACAATTGTGAGATTACAGTGGTAAGCATTGAAGATGTACCCGTCTATACAAAGTTTATGCTCCCCGATTACATTGGCGGTAAGATTGCCAGAAACAAGCTTATCTTAAGGGACATGAATTACTATGATAAAAACAGAATAAAACTTTTACTCAGTGAGAAGATTGAGAATATTGACAGTCATCAAAAGGTTGTCAGGCTTTTAAGCGGTAATATACTTGAATACGACAAACTGCTTGTTGCAGTGGGTGGAAGCCCTGTAATACCCAATATTGAAGGGTTGAGAGATATAAAGTATTTTACATTGAATTCCATAAAAGATGCTGACAATATTATAGAGAATGCTGCAGAAGGTCAAAAAGCGGTTATTATAGGTGCAGGACTTACTGGAATTGAGACTGCCTTTGCTCTTAAAAGACTGGGAATGAATGTTACCTTGGTCGAAAGAGGTTCAAGGATTTTGCCCCAGCAATTGGATGCTGCATCGGCAGAGATGCTTGTGGAAATGATACGAAATGAAGGTATAGAGCTTTTACTTCAGCGGGATGTTCAAAGGATAGTAAAGAACGATGGCTACTTAATTGAAACAGCCGATGGAGAAAAGGTCGGGTTTGACATGCTGGTTATTGCTATTGGTACAAGGCCCAATCTTGATATTGTGAAAGGATTGGATATAAAAACCAATAGAGGCATCCTGGTTAATAACTATATGGAAACCAGCGTTAAAGATATATATGCTGCCGGTGATGTGGCAGAACTTCAAAGCAATAATAATGTTGGTATAGTTTCAAGTTACATATGGCCCAATGCACTTGCACAGGGTAAGTGTGCAGCTTCCAATATGGCAGGACAGGTACAGGAATTCTCCAGTGATGCGGGTTTCAGCAATGCAGTAAGACTTAGGGACATTCCTTTTGTTTCCATGGGCATGATAAATCCTGTTGAGAAAGAATATGAATCCTTGGTATTCTGCGATAAGGAAGATCATATTTATAGGAAAGTAGTTTTAAGGGACAATAAAATTAAGGGATTAATTCTTCTTGGAGATACTTCAGCAGCCAATATACTGAGTGATTTTGTGAAAAACGGGAAAGATATTTCACAGATAAAAGATATTATTGCCAAAAAAGATTTTGTGGAGAAATATAAAGCTATTAAATAAGAAGAAGGTAAAAAAATGAGCTTCTATAATGAGATAAGCAAGTATTATGACAAGATATTCCCCGCTGGGGAAGAACAGCTTAATTTTATAAAGGAAGCGGCCGGAAAAAAGGAAGCTAGAATTTTAGACATTGCCTGCGGCTCTGGCACTTATTCCGTTGCGTTGGCAAAGGAAGGATATAAAGTTACTGCAGTGGATATCGAAGAAGAGATGATTAGAAAATTACGGGATAAGGCAGACAGAGAAAAGGTGGATGTTGAGGCTTTTGTCTGCAGTATGACCGAACTGGAAGAAAAACTTACGGAAAAGTACCAAGTTGTGTTTTGTATCGGCAATTCCCTGGTACATCTTAAAAACCATGAAGAGATAGAGGATGCTCTTAGGCAAATGTACAACCTTACTGCAGACGATGGAATTGTTATTATTCAGATAATGAATTATGACAGAATTATAAAGTTTGGTTTAAAAGAACTGCCCACAATAATTAATCAGGAAGATGGCATAGAATTTATCCGGAAATATGACTACAAACCTGAATTAAAGAAAATTGATTTCAATACCACCTTGATTGTTAAGGATGGGAACAATGTAAAAACTTTCAACAATACTGTGGAGCTTTTGCCATTATTGAGCAACGAGTTGGCAGATATTGTTGAAAAGGCAGGGTTTAAAAGATATGAGTGTTATGGAGACTTCAAAGCTTCTCCCTATAAAGAGGATTCTTATATGTTAGTTTTAAAGGCGTATAGGTAATAATTCTGAAGACGAATTTATATTGATGCTATTTAATGCCTTTGAAATATTGGAAATCTTGTTGATGGAAAGAAATAAGATCGATAACAATGAAGTATATCGATCTTGTTTTTTTTGCAATGGAAAAATTTGAAATAGAGAAAATTTATTTTGACATATTATGTTGAAAATAAGTTTTTTGATTTGTTAGAGAATATATCTGATACTAATAATTTCAATTTGAATATTATTAGAAAAATTATGATGTAAAAGCAAGCATATAATTTTAACTCATATGGGTACACTAACACTCAGAATAAAAAATTCAATGAGGTATTATGTATGCTTGTGAGACTTGGTTATGTTGCAATGACTCTGAATTTGGAAAACTGTTCGCCTTCCGGAACTGTTACCGTTAAGACCTTTTCTAAGCTGGCAAGTGAAGAAGCTAAACTGCACAGGCTGAGAAGAATAACAAGGGAAAATCTGAATAATACCTTAAGAATACTCAGGTTTAATAAAGCATACAATATTGAGGTTTACAGATTAACCTCCAAACTTGTACCTCTTGCAACCCATCCGGACATTGGGGATTGGGACTATGTTGAAGAGTTTAAAGATGAATTTAAAAAAATAGGACAATTTATAAAAGAAAATGATTTTCGTATAAGTGCCCATCCCGATCATTATACGCTTATCAATACTTCTAATGATAAAGTATTTGAAGCCTCGTTAAAAGACCTGGACTACCATATTAAATTGTTTGAAGCTATGGGGCTTGATGATTACAAGTACAAGCTTGTCATGCACATAGGCGGTGTATACAAAAATAAAGAGGCATCTATAGAAAAATTTAAGGAAAACTTTATGAAGCTCCCCGACAGAATAAGAAAGAGGCTTATATTGGAAAATGACGACAAGGCATATACAGCAAAGGAAGTTTTGGAAATTTGCAAGGATGTCAGAGCACCTATGGTTTTGGACGTACACCATCATTACTGCGTAAACAACGGGGAAGCCATAGAGGATATGTTGCAGGATATATTTGAAACCTGGAAGGGTGAATACTTTGTTCCGAAAATTCATTTTTCCAGTCCGAAGAGCCAAAAAGAATTCAGAAGTCATGCCGATGATATTGATCCCAATGAGTTCTATAATTTTTTGAAAATAGCCAAAAAACTTGATGCCGATTTTGATGTGATGATTGAGGCTAAGAATAAGGATAATGCTCTGTTCAATCTATCCAATAAACTTAAGGGATTTGAAAATATTAGATGGATAGATGAAGGGCACTTTGAGGTATTATAGATAATGAAAGCAGTAATGATAAACCTAATTTGGAAGGCAGGTTAAAAGTTATGGATAATAAAAATAAATTCGGAAAGAAAGAAGACACTAAGAAAGTTGCACCGGGTTTCAGCGATGAAAGGTTTGGAGAGGATGCAACACCTGATGATATTAAAAAAGGGAATTATACAAAAGTTATAAGATTATTTCCTGATGAAAATGATGCAGGAAGGAAGTAAATATTAAAACTTAACCTACAAATTTATGGAGTATGTAATATTTGTAGTTTTAAAAGTGTTCAGGGTAAAAAACTGAATAGAAAATATTTTTGCATCATGAAATGATGGGAATTGATAATGTAACAACTATAGCTGCTTAAATGCCAGGGAGGTAGTTTAAGTTGATAGAAGGTACTGAGTCAAGCAAAATAAAAAACTCCGACAAACTGATTGAAACAATCCGGAGGGCCAGTGGTTATATGAGCCTTGATGACTATGCAACGGCCACAGGCCTTGATAAGGAATTTATATTCAGAATACTGAAGGGCGAAATTGAAGAGGTAGACAGTGAAACCTTTAAAAAATTAAGCCTTAAGCAATAATTATTTATAATATGGAAACTTTTTGCCTTCATAAGGTATATTCCCTGATGAAGGCTTTTATTTTTCTGACAGGGTGAAAAAGATAAAAATATGTTATAATCAAAGAAAATTATTTAGTTTTCAGGAGAGTGTCATGATTACAACTGTGGTTTTAAATCCTGCAGTGGATAAGATATTTTTTGCAGATAATTTTCAGGTGGGCGGGCTGTTTCGTATAAAGGAAACCATAATCTCTGCAGGCGGAAAAGGGATAAATGTTTCAAGGGTTATCAGGACTTTGGGTGAAGAAGTTTTAGCCCTTGGATTTAAAGGTGGCCATACCGGGGAATGGCTGGTGGAACAATTGAAAAAACTAGGTGCCATGACTGAGTTTATTGAGGTGGAGGGCGAATCCAGAACAAATATCAACATAATTGACAGAATAAACGGAACAGAAACCGAAGTGCTTGAAACAGGCCCTTTTATAACCGAAAAAAATATTGAGGAATTTATTTCTATATATAGAAAAGCCCTTGATAAGACCAAAATTGTTGTCTGTTCGGGAGGAATTCCTTCAGGCGTTAAAGACGATATATATAAAAAGCTTATTATTGAAGCAAAAAAACAGGATATAAAAGTTATTTTGGATGCCAGCGGGGAAGTTCTGAAACAGGGAATTGAAGCAGGACCGTATTTGATAAAACCGAATTTGAGAGAGCTTGGAAGTCTTGTGAATAAAGAATTGGAAGGAATTCCTGATGTGTTGGAAGCCTGCAGGTATATCCAAGGAGAGGGAGTAGAGCTTGTTCTGGCATCATTGGGCGAAAAAGGTGCAATACTTGTAACAAAGGATAGAGCTTTTAGGGTCTGTGTACCAGGTATAAAAGTTGTAAATACTATAGGATGCGGTGATTCCATGGTTGCAGGTGTTGCATTGGTGCTGGCAAAAGGTCTTGATTTAAAAGAAGCGTTAAGGCTGGGTGCTGCCTGCGGTGTCAATAATGCCCAATACCAGGGGATTGGAGTTGTAAACAGGGACGAAGTATACAAATTAACTGAAGAAATTCGGATAGAGGAAATTTAGGATCCAGTTATTTATCCAATGGAGTTTTTATAGTGTTCAATAGCAAAAATTAATATCAGCAAACACCTTAGCCTTGTTTAGCAATTTTAAACAAATGTGAAACATGGACTGTTGCATGAATATAAATCAAACATACTTTTATTGCCGGGTAAATTTATCATTTTCATTTGCCTGGTCAATAAATATATGCTTATATTCTTGACTGTCCTCAATGCAAACAGGACCTAGTTCATCGGTATGTACAGCAACTTTGTTGCGCCCGGAAGATTTTGCCTTATATAAAGCGGAATCTGCTTCTTCAATTAATTTGGAAGTATCGACATCAGCAATTGCCGGATATGATGGTGATATGCTGCTTAATCCTAAACTCACAGTCAGCCTGATGTCAATGTTACCAAATTGGAATGCAGTATTTTGCACATTTTCTCGTATTCTCTCTGCAAGTATTGCAGCTCCGCTTACAGATGTATTAGGGCATAATACTATAAATTCTTCACCTCCATATCTGGCTACAATGTCGACATCTCGAACCGATTTCACCAGCACTTTCGACAGTTCTCTTAAGGTATTGTCTCCTGCGATATGGCCTAAGGAGTCATTTATTCTTTTAAAGTGGTCAATGTCTATCATTATAAGGGATAGCGGCTCATTATATCTTGCTGAACGCAGCAACTCGCTTTTAAGTCTTTTTAATATGTAGCCTTTGTTATAAATCTCAGTTAGAGAATCGGTAATTGCCAGTTGCTCTAAAATTTCATTTCTTTTGGTTAATTCTCTGTTTTTTTCTTCCAAATCTTTTATTATATTGCGAATTTTAATCTGGTTGTTTATTCGGGCAAGAAGCTCTTTAAATTTAAATGGCAATCCTATAAAGTCATTTGCGCCATGAAGGAAAGTATAAACTAGAGAATCTTCATCGGTATTTTCGGATAACGCGATTAAAGGCGTATTAATCAAATTGACTTTTGACTTAAGAATTGTGAGCAAATCCTTTCCGTCATTGGATTGCATGGCAATATCCAGTATTATTACTGACGGGGTCGTTACCTCGGTAAATTTTAATGCGGTATCGGTATTATTGGCAACTAATACATCAAAGCCTACATTGCTAAGTTTTTGGGATAAATCTTTTGTTGTTTTATCCGGACCTAACAGAAGAATTTTTTCACTTTTTATTGATTTCATATTCATCACTCCCCAAGACAAACAAGGTATAAGAAATTAACAGTTGCTATTTCAAGAGCTTGATTTTACGAGCTTGTACATTAAATCCAAAAAGTTTTTTTTAAATAGCATAATATTTTCAAATCAATTTCAGAATGAGTTTTTAGTATTGTTTTTACTATATTATGTAGCTTGTTCTTTCTTTACTACTTTATTTATAACATTTTTATAAACCAAATTGAGGGAAAAACATAAAGTATAAATTATACTCAGTTTTATTTATATTTGCTGAAAAAGATATATAAATATATATATCACCAATAGAGAATAAAGAAACAGAAATTAGTGAGGGGAATCTTAAAAAATCAAAGACTTTCCCGGTTTTTATTATATTTGCTCCAAAGACATTATTATAATCAGGGCTTGATTAGAATAATAATTTAAATATATAATTAATTAATTAGAGTGACTTAATTAAAAAATGGAGGATATAGATGCTTGATATTGTTGCAAAGCTTGCCGGTGAATTTAACTTAAAACTTTATCAGGTTCAAAATACAGTAAAACTTATTGATGATGGCAATACAATTCCCTTTATAGCAAGGTATAGGAAAGAAATGACCGGGGAACTCAATGACCAGGTTTTAAGGGAATTGTACGATAGATTGATGTACTTAAGAAATCTTGAGGCCAGAAAAGAAGAGGTATTGAGACTGATTGACGAGCAGGGAAAGCTCACCGATGAAATAAAAGAAAGTATTAATAAAGCTGTTACTTTACAGGAAATTGAAGATATATACAGACCTTACAGACCGAAGAGAAGAACCCGTGCCACTATAGCAAAGGAGAAAGGCTTGGAGCCTTTAGCTAAAATTTTATTTGATCAGGATATCAGGAGCGGAAGTATAGAAGAATTGGCAGCTCCTTTTATAGATGCAGAAAAGTCAGTCAATACTGTTGAAGAAGCATTAAACGGCGCAATGGACATAATCGCTGAGGAAATTTCCGATAATGCTGAATTTAGAAAAGCAATTAGGGAAATGTTCTATAGATTGGGTACGATTGTGTCAAAAGCAAAAAAGGAAGAAGATTCGGTATACAGAATGTATTACGATTTTTCCGAACCAGTCGCAAAGATTGCCAGCCACAGGATTCTTGCCATTAACAGGGGAGAAAAAGAGGAGTTTTTACAGGTCAAAATCGATGTTCCAACAGAAAGAGTTACCGACTATTTGAAGTCTAAATGCATAAAGAAGGTTCGTTCAATAACTACGGAATATGTGGAAAGAGCTATAGAGGATTCTTATGACCGGTTGATTTTCCCATCGGTAGAAAGGGAAGTCAGAAATGAGTTGACAGAAAAAGCCCAGGAACAAGCAATGAAAGTGTTTGCCACCAATTTGAAAAACCTTTTGCTGCAGCCACCGGTAAAGGGTAAGGTGGTTTTAGGACTTGACCCTGCCTATAGAACGGGGTGCAAAATAGGAGTGGTGGATGAAACAGGTAAAGTGTTGGATACTGCTGTTATTTATCCCACACCTCCACAGAACAAAATTGAGGAATCAAAGAAGGTGATGAAAGACCTTATTGAAAAACACAAGGTTGATATAATATCAATAGGAAACGGCACAGCATCTAAGGAAACGGAGATTTTTGTTGCGGAGCTTTTAAAGGAAATTGACAGAAAAGTCTATTATATGGTGGTAAGTGAAGCAGGAGCTTCGGTATACTCGGCTTCAAAATTGGGGGCTGAGGAGTTTCCGGAGTATGATGTTGCATTGAGAAGTGCCATTTCCATTGCAAGAAGGCTACAAGATCCCCTTGCCGAATTGGTAAAAATAGATCCTAAGTCAATAGGGGTGGGGCAG
Organism: Acetivibrio clariflavus DSM 19732; assembly: GCF_000237085.1. Classification (GTDB taxonomy): domain Bacteria; phylum Bacillota; class Clostridia; order Acetivibrionales; family Acetivibrionaceae; genus Acetivibrio; species Acetivibrio clariflavus. Next base: position 687,587 of record NC_016627.1, read on the forward strand.
TATCAACACGATATGAATCAAAAGAGACTTGGAGAATGCTTAAGCGGTGTTGTTGAAGATTGCGTAAACAGTGTGGGAGTTGACTTGAACACAGCATCACCAGCGCTGTTGTCCTATATATCCGGAATAAATTCGTCAATTGCCCGCAATATTGTAGAATACCGGGAGACTAACGGAAAATTTAAAAACAGGGAGGAACTTAAGAAGGTTAAGAAGCTCGGAGAAAAAGCCTTTGAGCAATGTGCAGGGTTTTTGAGAATACCTGATGGTGAAAATGTTTTGGACAATACTTCAGTACATCCTGAATCTTACAATGCTGCATGCAAATTGCTGGAGATTATGGGTTACACTATGGAGGATGTCAGGCAAAGGAAGTTAGATAAGCTCAAACAGGAAGTTGAAAACAAAGGAATGGCTGAAATCGCTGCTGAAATCGGAGTTGGAGTACCTACCTTGATTGATATAATAAATGAGCTTTTAAAACCGGGAAGGGATCCCAGAGATGAACTGCCGAAACCTGTGTTGCTTACAGATGTGCTTCATATTGAAGATTTAAAGCCAGGTATGGTTTTGACCGGAACTGTGAGAAATGTGGCAGACTTTGGGGCTTTCGTGGATATTGGAGTGCATCAGGATGGACTGGTTCATATATCGGAGTTGTCCGACAGATATGTAAAAAATCCTATGGAAGTTGTCTCGGTAGGTGATATTGTAAAAGTCAGAATTTTGGATGTGGATGTAAAAAGAAAGAGAATATCGTTGAGTATGAAAGAGGGTTAAAAAATGAAAGGGTTTGGCTATTTTATTAATCCGGTTAAGAGAAGACCGGTATTAATAGTTATTTTGGGGATATTTATGTTTTTGTACTGCTACATAGAATATAGCTTTATAATGCCCATAGTTTTTGGGCTATCTGTTTTAAAGACAGGAAATATTTTTGATAGTGTTATACATTTAATTCAAATAGTGCTAAATTATATTCCCAATATTAGCCCTGCAATTTTTGTTTATATTCTGTTAGGTATAGTTGCGGTATCTTTAATAGCAGGCTTGCTTCTGTCCGGTTCTTTAAATGTACTGAACAGTGCATTGATAAATTCGGACAAAGAAAAAGGTGCGTTTGCAAAGGGAATACAAAAGCATTATCTGAAAGTTTCGAGAATAACTTTTTTATCAATAATATATTTAATATTATTTACGATATTTATTGTTGTTGTTTCTGTTCCGGCAATTGTCATCACCAGTGCTGCAATTACTGAAAAACCGGAGCTTATGTCTGTGGCGTATGTATTGGATTTTATAACAGTTTTAATTTTATTTTTTTGTATAATGTTTTTTAAAATATATATATTCTTTTGGTATCCTGCTGCTATAAATTATGACAAGCAACTGTTTGCCAGAGGCAAGCGTGCAGCAGACAATTCCTTTTGGAGAATTTTATTTAAATTTTTATGGTATGACTTTTTGATATTCGTATTTCAAATGGGATTGTTTTATATAAACAATATTCTGTCAAGAAATGAAAGTGTTGTAGCTGAGTTTGTTGGAATTGCGGTATTGTTAGTGTTGAATTGGATATTTAAAACAGTTATCTTAATATCAATCATCAGTTATGTTTTTTCGAAATTTTTATCTTATTGGAACAGGTCAAGAATAGTTGAAAAATGATGTCTGATAATATATCTGACAGAAAATTATAAAAACAGTTTTATATAAAATATACATTGAACGTGCAAAAACGGTATGGTTTTGCACGTTCAATATTATAAAAGGTGATTTCTTATAAATTTATTTATTATATTGAAAATAAGTACAGCGGTTATTTTGCAAAGTTATGTTTTCCGATTTTCTTAATTATTGGTCTGCTCCATATCCATTTACTTGTTGCAGTTGCGGGATTATAGTAATATATAGCACCTCCTGAAGGATCCCAGCCGTTTAATGCATCTTGTGCAGCTTTAATGCATTGAGCATTCGGTTCAAGATTTATTTGGCCATCAGCAACTGCGTCGAAGGCTCCCGGTTGATATATCACCCCCGCGATTGTACTGGGAAATCTACTGTCCCTGGTTCTGTTCAGCACTACTGCTGCTACGGCGACCTGGCCTATATAAGGCTCACCCCGTGCTTCGCCATGTACAAGACGGGCAAGAAGGTTCAGATTACTGTTGGTTGTTGAAGCTGAAGTGGATTTGGACTTCCCGGAAGGAAGACCTAGTGCGGACAAAGTCTCCGGACCTGCTATACCGTCTACTTTCAGTCCGTTTTTATATTGAAACAGACGGACTGCTTTATATGTTTTGTAACCATATATTCCATCGATAGCACCGTCGTAGTATTTCCATTTGCGCAGTTTATATTGTATGTCTTTTACTTCCTGCCCGGTTGAGCCGTAATAGGACAGAGCAGCTTTATAGCCGTATAATGCTATAATATCGTCTCTGTAAGCATAAGCTGTGGCAATTAGTGAAAATATTGTTAATGCGATAACAGTCAATAGTATTTTCCTCTTCTGCAAGTTAAATCTCCTCCACTATATACTATTGACTATATTTTGTGTATTTTTATTTAAATTTATTATTAGTAGAAAAATTTTCATAGTGCGATGGATTGTATTAATGGTATCAGCCATTTCTTCCAGCAACCAGAAGGTATATTAATACTATTATTAAAAATTCATCCTCTAAATTTTCTTGTATTAGTATAAATATAAGACCTAAGAGGATTATATCGTCCGCATGAATGTTTCTGAAAAAATTACTGAGAAACATAGGCCTATGATTTCTCACAGGGTCCGGGTCCGGAGGCGTAGGATTCTCATTTGGCATAGGGATTTTTTCTATTTCGTTTTTTTCTACTTCCGCCTCTATTTGGTTTGTGTTGTTGGTATCAGCCTGAAACATACTCGGTTCAGGTCTTATGTAAGGATATCCTCTTGGTCTGTATATTCTTCGATAATTCATGCTTGCCCTCCGTAATTATCCTTTTCCATTTCTGTTAACATTCTGGTTACCTGGGTCATTTGAAACAGTCTAATGCAGTTGCTTATTTTTTTCTGTCTTGAAGAGTTCAAAAAAGGCCTTATTGCAGTCAATAAATTAATTCTTGGATCATTTATGTTCCGCATACTGTCCATTATGGTTTTTATTTTTCGCATCATTTCCACATTATCATCCATATTATTTTGGGCAGATGTTTCTTCCTTTTTTATTTTGCTGTCATTTTGGGGTGTTGGCTGTTCTTCCGACCTCTGAGGAGGGTTATCCTTAGAGGAGGAGTTTGCCAGCATTGATATTATGCTTCCCAGGTTTTCAGGAACCTTTACATTTTCTTGTCCAAGCATTTGGGCTATTTGTTTGATTTTTGTGTTAAGTTCCTCATCATTCACTGGTTTATCACCTCCTGGGGCGCTTATTGGTTGCTGTCAAGCAGTTTTTTCAATTTATCTATTATTTCATCTCCACGGTCGCCTATAAGCTGAGACAGACTATTCATATCCACTTCGTTAATTAATTTCTTCATTTCATCCTTATCTATCTTTAAATTCAATTCCTTCAATTTGTTCTCGTCTATTTCGTTTATTTTTTCAATTAACTCGTTTTTATCCATTTTATTTAATTTCTTTGCAAGTTCTTCGGTGTTGCCTTTTTTTAACATATCTATGGCGTTGTTGAGTTTCACTTGAAGCATTTTGTCGTTTAGCAAATCCATTAAATTTTTATTGCCTTGATTGCTCATAATATCATTCCTTTCAATTTTATACTGTGCCGTTTTGGAAGTTAAGGGAAATGCCAATGATTTAAAAAATATAAAAAGCTGATGTATTAATGCAGAAATTTTTTAAAATTTATATTTTTTGCTTCCCTATGACTATGTATTTCCCGGTATTTCCCTACTAAATATATATTACTTAATTCAATAGATTATAACCCATATTGTTATTGATTTAATTAGGGCTGCAATCTTTACCTAAAAACAGCAGGCCAAATAGAATAATGAAGAATAGGGAAAGGTCGTTACCGCTTGTGTCGGGTTTGCTTTTGGAACGATTTTCCGAACGGTTTTCGTTGAACAAAAACAGAAATACTATTATGAAAAAAAGAAGCTCATCTCCTCCTCCATTAAAAAGGTCGCTAAGGAAATTCATAGAGATACCTCCTAAGCCTTAAATTTCAATAAAGCCGATACTGAAAATTAAAAATAAAATAACTCCAGATAGACTAGTATAAAGAATAACAGGGAGCTATCGTTTTTCTCTTTTACATATCTGTTAATTCCTATTGGCCTACTGTCATAAAAAAGCAAAAGATAAACAAGAATAAAGTATAAAACATTTGATTTGTTGCGAAATATAGGTTTTTGAGACATAATTGTCACCTCCAGGAAAGTACAAGGCAAACAATACAAACCTATAGATGGATTCCGCTTTACAAAGTGCTTAACAAAGGGATAGGCTAATATTGAAGCCTTGCGGCATGTGTTTTTGCTGTTTTATAATATTCACTTAAACTTTAGTATGTTACTTGTGCAGGTAAAAGTGGTATATTATGAGAAACAAAACAGGATATATGAAAATAGTCAATTACATGTAATATTATTGACTTACATTGGTTTAAATTGTATAATACCATTAGGGGGTATTTGATTCGCCATATTCTTATAGAAGTGATGAAAAGGTGGTAATGCTGTTGATTTCTTATTATTTGCAGAGTTTTGCTGAAGGTGTGCTGACTTTTATTTCACCATGTATACTGCCTATGCTGCCTATTTATTTTATATACTTGGCAGGTGATAGTGAAGAAAGTGAGAAAGGAACAAGCAAAAAGAAAGGAAATTTGGCGTTAAATTCCATTGGTTTTGTTACGGGATTTACGATAATTTTTGTTTTACTTGGTGCAACTGCAACTACTTTAGGTTCATTTTTTAAAGAACACAGGGATATACTTAAAATTGTAAGCGGTATTGTGGTGTTTATATTTGGCTTAAACTTTACAGGGCTTGTAAGAATTGGGGTTTTGAATAAACAGAAAGGTTTTGAATTTAACTTTAAGAGATTAAATTTTCTTAAGTCTATAATTTTTGGAATGGTATTTTCTGTGGCGTGGTCACCCTGTGTGGGAGCATTCCTCTCATCGGCTCTTGCAAAGGCCAGTGTTTCGGATACTATTATGGAGGGTATGCTGTTGTTGCTAATCTACTCTATAGGCTTGGGGATACCTTTTATTATTTCTGCCATTGCTTTTGATAGTATGAAGGGGCTTTTTAAGACAGTGCAAAGACACAGCAGACTGGTAAGCATTATTTCGGGGAGTTTGTTGATAATTGCAGGTCTTGCATTTATATTTAATTTCATATAGCTATTAATTAATCGCATTTTATATAACCATTAGAAAGAGGGGAATTTATGGATAAAAAGAATTTAACTAAAGCAATAGTGTCTTTAGCTGTACTTACGGTTTTATTGTTGGGGGCTTATTATATAAGCAGCCGCTACAGTAAAAACAATGATTATGCCAGTCCTGACACCAGTATGGGTACGGGAAGCAATGATAATACCGATAGGGATTTGCCGCTTGCAAAAGACTTTGAACTTGTAGATCTTGAAGGCAATACGGTAAAATTATCCGACTATAGAGGAAAAATTGTTTTCTTGAATTTTTGGGCAACATGGTGTGGGCCATGTCTGAAAGAGATGCCCGAATTTAATGAGGCAAGCAAAGATTTTGAGAATAATGGAGATGCGATATTATTGGCAGTTAATTTAACTACAGGCGGTGCCAGAGGGGAAACTGAGGATAAGGTAAGAAAGTTTATGAATAGTAACGGATATACTATGAAAGTACTTTTGGACAAAACCGGAAAAGTAGCTGACCAGTATAAAATATATGCCATACCGACAACTTATGTAATTGATAAGGATGGAAGGATTTATACTTATTATGAAGGTACGATAAATAAAAATGTACTTATGAATGTGTATAATGAATTAAGAGAACAAGGATAGATACCGGCGTTAATTGGACATATAAGCTGAAAAATTTATATAGCAATTGCTTTTGCAGGAAGTAAACATTACTGAGGAGGCTTATTATGGCGAACGGGATTATTTACAGCAATTCGGAAAAGTTTGAGAAAGACGTTCTGAAATGTGATTTGCCTGTGGCTGTTGCTTTTTATTCAGAGGATTGTCCGCCGTGTGCTTCTTTTATAAATATGTTCAAGCGTTCAGCTGAAATCTATGGAGAGCACATGCGTTTTGTAATGATACACCGCCAGCATAATCGCCAGCTTGCAGAATCCTTGAATATAAAAAACAGTCCCACTGTTTTGTTTTTTAAGGATGGGGAAGAGCAGTGCTTTAGGATGAACGGCTATATAAATAATCCTGAGTTTAAAGAGGCTGTTGAGAAAGTTATCGGAGGAGAGTGTAAGAGTAAAGAGAGACAAAAGGTATACTGTGATGTTCTGATACTTGGAGGAGGCCCGGCAGGATTGTCTGCGGCAATGTATGCTTCCAGGGCAAAGCTGTTTACGATAGTAATAGATGAAGGACTGACCGGGGGACAGGTAGCAACTACCTACCATGTTGCCAATTATCCCGGAACTAATGGGGTTGTAAGGGGCATGGATTTAATGGAAAATATGAAACGGCAAGCTTTGGAATTTGGTGCACAGATAGATGAACTTAAATTGATAGAAGATATAGACCTTGAAAGTGAAGAAAAATATGTGAGAACTGAGGATACCGACTATTATGCAAAAGCAGTAGTAATTGCAACCGGAGCTACACCGAGAAAGCTTCCGGCGGAAGGAGAGCAGGAGTATAGAGGCAGAGGAGTGCATTATTGTGCTACGTGCGACGGTGCATTGTACCAGGATGCAAATGTTTTTGTTGTAGGCGGTGGTGAAGCGGCTTTAGAAGAGGCTGTATTTTTGACAAGATATGCAAAACACGTTACTATAATAAACAGGTCGGACAAATTTCGTGCTTCAAGGGGAACACAGGATGAAGCTTTGAAAAATCCAAATATAAGTATTATATGGGATTCAATAGTCAGAAAAATTAATGGCGATACTTTTATGAAAAGTATTGAAATAGAGAATTTGAAAACCAATGAGATAAAAGAGATTGAAGCAGACGGTTTGTTCGTGTATATTGGAACTGAACCTAAAACGGATTTTCTGAAAGGAAAGCTAATATTGAATGAAAATGGCTATATTGATACCGATGAGAATATGAAAACCAATATATCCGGAGTTTTTGCAGCGGGAGATGTAAGAAATAAAACGGTACGTCAGATTGCTACAGCCGTAAGTGACGGAGTAATTGCCGGGATTATGGCTGAAAGATATATTAACGGTAAACAATAGACGGAAAATGGGGTATGAAATTATGTATGATGTTATAATAATTGGAAAAGGACCTGCCGGAATTTCAGCAGCACTATATACGGTAAGGTCAAATTTAAAAACTCTTATTATCGGGAAAAATGACAGTGCTCTCAGAAAAGCCGAGAGAATTGAAAATTATTACGGTTTTGCCGAGGCAATAAGGGGAGAAGACCTTTTAAAAAATGGTGAAAAACAAGCACTAAGGCTTGGTGCAGAGATATTGAATGATGAAGTTATAGCGGCGGAAAAGAATGATTTTTTTGAGGTTGCTACTCCCAATAGCCACTTTACTTCAAGGGCATTAATTTTGGCCACCGGGCAGCCGGTGAAAAAGGTAAAAATAGAGAACCTTGAAAGATTTGAAGGGAATGGAGTAAGCTATTGTACAACTTGTGATGGTTTCTTTTACAACAATTTGAAGGTTGGAGTTTTGGGCTTTAATGATTATGCAATTCATGAAGCAATTGAACTTCAGGCCTTTACAAAGAAGATTACCGTTTTTACCAATGGCAAAGACCTGGTAGTTTCGGATAAGTATGCCGGTGATTTAAAGGATTTTGAAATAAACAACAAGGAGATTGAAAAGCTGGACGGTAAGGAATATCTTGAAAAAATTTATTTCAAGGATGGATCCAGCGAAGATTTGGATGGATTGTTTGTAGCTTACGACAGCCCCTCAAGTATAGATTTTGCGAGAAAAATGGGGATAATGGTGGATGGAAACTCAATTGTTGTGGATAAAGACCAGCAAACCAACATAGACGGTTTGTTTGCTGCCGGCGATTGTACAGGCGGTTTCAAACAGATATCAACAGCTGTAGGTCAAGGTGCTATAGCCGGTAAAAGAGCCATTGAATATGTTAGGAAACAGAAATTGAAATAATGCTGATTTCTAGTATAATTTTTTAATGTTGAAAAGTATAATGGTTGTTTATTATAGTTTGAATTAAATAAACTATATTGCTTTATCTATAAATACGTTTAGTCTGGAGTTAAGGTCCATTTCATAGGGATGGGTTAATGGTTTTTTGATTCTTTTATAATAGACTCTTACAATTGGTCGGGTACCCTGGTTTATGCGGGCATTTGCCTCAACACCGGTTTCGCTGGTGGGAAGGTGTAATATTGAAACTAAAGGGTAAACGGCCAAATTGTTTATAAAAACTTTAGCCATGTGGCAGTCAAATAGCTTATATTTATTGTCAATGAGATACTCCAATGTCTTATAATGAGGATAGTTCTTTTGATGAAGCAGTCGGTCATAGGTTTTGCATACCATTACAATTTTTGTGCCTATGGGAATATTCTAACTGCTTGTATTATTTGTATATCTGTTTCCATTTTTTCTGTTTTGTTTGCTTCCGGTATATCGAGAGCTAATTTCAATATTCTGTCTTGGAATATGATATTAATAATACTCCTCCATCATATATATCGATAAATTAAGGGGCTTTTGTAATTGTTATCCGTAATTATCTATAAAATTGAAACTTGACATCAATAGAACTATATCATAATATTATAATATATAAATAAATTAATATATAAATTTTAGTATTAACCGGCAATTATAAAGGAGGTTATTATATGAAGCTTAAAGTAGTTATAGTGGGAGGAGTGGCTGGAGGCGCCAGTGCTGCCACACGTCTTAGAAGACTTGATGAGGATGCGGAAATTATACTCTTTGAAAAGGGTGAATATATCTCCTTTGCAAATTGCGGACTTCCCTACTATATAGGTGAAGTCATAAAGGAAAAGGATCAGCTGGTTGTTCAAACACCGGAAGCCATGAGGAAGAGGTTTAACATAGATGTCAGGATTAATTCCGAGGTAACAAGGATATTTCCCGATAAAAAAATGGTGGAAGTATGCAATATTAAAGACAAAACAATCTATACCGAGACTTACGATAAACTAATCCTTTCACCGGGGGCAGAACCCGTTAGACCCCCTATTCCCGGAATTAATTCCGATAGAGTATTTACTTTGAGAAATATACCTGATACCTACAAAATAAAAGATTTTGTTGATTCCATGAGTCCAAAAAGGGCTGTTGTGGTGGGAGCAGGATTTATAGGGCTCGAAGTCGCTGAAAATCTTCACACAAGAGGCATCAAAGTGACTGTGGTTGAATTGGCCGACCACGTTATCGGGCCAATGGATTTAGACATGGCAGCTATTGTCCATCAGCACTTAAAATCGAAGGGAGTAGAACTATATCTTAAAGACGGAGTAAAATCTTTAAGCAGTGCAAATACGTGTGTTGTTACAGAATTAAACAGCGGAAAGTCCCTTAAGGCCGATATGGTTATTTTGGGAGTGGGAGTAAGACCGGAAACCAGGCTTGCGGTTGAGGCAGGACTTAAAATAGGAACTACCGGAGGTATATGGGTGGATGAATATATGCGTACCTCCAATCCTGATATTTATGCAGTGGGTGATGCTGTTGAGGTTACCGACTATATAACCGGAAAACCTTCCCTGATACCCCTTGCTGGACCTGCAAACAAACAAGGCAGGATAGCGGCTAACAATATTTGCGGATTTGCAGAAAAGTATGAAGGTACGCAAGGTTCTTCCATTGTTAAGGTTTTCGATATCACTGTTGCCATGACAGGCAGTAATGAAAAAGTACTTAATAGAAGCAATATTGAGTACGAAAAGTCTTTTACCCATTCCGGTTCCCATGCAGGATATTATCCCGGTGCAATTCCGATGACAATAAAGCTTTTATTTGGCAAAAAAGACGGAAAAATTTTGGGTGCCCAGATAGTAGGGTATGAGGGTGTAGATAAAAGAATAGATGTTATAGCTACAGCAATTCGTGCCGGTATGACAGTATATGACCTTGAAAAATTGGAACTGGCCTATGCACCGCCCTATTCTTCAGCTAAGGACCCTGTAAATATTGCAGGTTATTCCGCTGCAAACATATTAAAAGGGGATTGTGAAATATTCCATTGGCATGATGTAGAGTCTGTAGACCGCTCAAAGTCGGTATTGCTTGATGTGAGGGATGAAATAGAGTTTAGCCTTGGAACTATAGAAGGTTCTGTCAATATACCTTTGAATGAACTTCGGAATCGTCTGGATGAGTTGCCCAAGGACAAAGAAATTCTAATTTTCTGTCAGGCCGGTTTAAGAGGGTATATAGCTTATAGAATTTTGAAACAGAAGGGATTTCATGCAAAGAACTTAAGCGGCGGTTACAAAACTTATCAACTTGCTGTCCAAAAGCAGTCCAATGAGGATGTCTATGAATATGATAAGATAACCAAAAGCGGAGAAATAAAAACGGTGGATTGTAACGGCGGTGAATGTAAGGCAGATGCCAAAATTAAAGTGGATGCCTGCGGACTTCAGTGCCCAGGACCTATGATGAAGCTGAGTGAAAGTATAAAAGCTATGAATTATGGAGAAGTACTGCATATAAAAGCTACTGACCCGGGATTTCAGGAAGATGTGAAAGCTTGGTGTGAAAAAACGGGGAATAAACTCTTAGGTATAAATTTTGAAAATTCTTGTTATAATGCCTATATCAGAAAAGAGAAGCAGGAGGATAAAAAGAAGGCTGATGTAAGAAAAAATGACAAGACAATGGTTGTGTTCAGCGATGACTTAGACCGAGCAATAGCATCTTTTATTATTGCTAATGGTGCTGCTTCCATGGGAAGAAATGTCACAATGTTTTTTACCTTCTGGGGATTGAACATTTTGAGGAAGAGTGATAAAGTAGACGTGAAAAAAGACTTATTCGGTAAGATGTTTGGTTTTATGATGCCGAGAGGATCTAAAAAGCTTTTCCTTTCCAAAATGAATATGGGAGGCATAGGTAGCAGGCTTATAAGAAGAATAATGAAGAAAAAGAATATAGCATCTTTGGAAGAACTTATTCAATCGGCTATGGCGAATGGAGTAGAGCTTGTGGCATGTAATATGTCCATGGAGGTTATGGGAATAAAAAAAGAAGAGCTGATTGACGGTGTGAAAATCGGAGGAGTGGCCACATTTATCAGTGCAGCGGAAGATTCTGATATGAGTTTGTTTATATAAGAACATCAGACGACCAAATTTGGAGATTTTTTCTTATCTATTGATGTGTGTGGAGGGAATTATAGGCATGAAAGACTTGAAAATTTATGAAAGAAAGGCAGAAAAGCTAAAGGCATTGGCACATCCTCAGAGGTTATGTATTGTTCATGGTCTTATGGAGAATAACTGTAATGTGACTACGATACAAGAGTGTTTGGGACTTCCGCAATCGACAGTTTCCCAGCACCTTGCCAAATTAAAAGCGGCAGGTATTATTGAAGGAAACAGAAACGGTCTTGAAATTTGCTACAGTGTTGTGGATGACGAAATAAAAGAAGTGGTAAAAATATTAACAAAAGAAAATGCATAAGAAGGGAAGAGGAAGTATGGATAAAAGTACAGTATTATCAATGATTGATCATGCAATTTTAAAGCCTGAGGCTACCGACAGCGATCTTGAGAAAGAGTGTGCAATTGCTGCAAAATATAATGTGGCATCGGTATGTGTGAAGCCCAGTCATGTAAAATATGCCGCAGAGCTTCTAAAAAATTCTTCCGTTAAAGTGAGTACGGTTATAGGTTTTCCCCACGGAACTACAACCACAAAGTGTAAGGTGGCAGAGGCCAGGGAGGCTATAGAAAATGGCGCTGTTGAACTGGATATGGTTCTGAATATAGGAAAGCTATTGTCGAGAGATTTCGACTATGTGGAAAAGGATATAAAGAGTGTGGTTGACGAGGCACATTCTAAAGGTGTTATTGTCAAAGTTATATTGGAAACAGCTCTCTTGGATGAGGAAATGATAGCTGTTGCCTGTAAGATAGCCGAGAAATGCGGTGCTGACTTTGTCAAAACCTCTACAGGATTTAACGGAAGGGGTGCAAGCCTGGACGATATCAAGATTATGAAAAATAGTGTAAGTGATAAGGTTGGAGTAAAAGCATCGGGTGGAATAAAGAATTTTGAACAAGCTGTGGCCTTTGTTGAAGCAGGGTGTACAAGACTTGGCACAAGTTCCACCGCTAATATAGCCGGTGAGGGCTCAGCAACATCAAATAAGGATTCAAATTATTGAGCAGGGGAAGTACGATTTTTTGCTCTAAAATAGAATACTGCAAGTATAACCGGCATAAAAATATCGTATAAAGAATTTATTGTGAGGTGGCCGGTTAATGCATAGACAGTTGTGTGTTATTATTGCATGTATTTTTATAATATCAATTTTTGCAGGTTGTTCTGTATTTCAAAAGATAGGAGACAATGATGAGGTAAGTCCAGCCAGCAGTATAGCATTAAGCGAAGCAGAGGCTCGGCAAATTGCAGATAAATCGCCTGTATCTCTGTATTTTGCCAATGAGGAAGGAACTAAGTTAAAGCTGGAAATACGCTATGTGCCAATGGATGAGCTAAAGAAACCTGTTGAGGAAATTGCATCATTAATTGTGAGAGAATTAATAAACGGTCCAAGCAAAGGTTCGACTTTAAAGCCTACCATACCAGAGGGAACAAAGTTGCGCAGTGTAAAGATAAGCGGTGATGTGGCAACGGTAGATTTTTCAAAGGAGTTTAAGGAAAATCACCCCGGTGGAAAAGCTGCCGAACAGCTGACAATATATTCTGTTGTAAACTCTCTTACCGAGCTCAAGGAAATCAGCCAGGTTAAGTTCAAAATTGAAGGAAAGACTTCAAAGGAGTTTAAAGGTGCTTTTAAGTTTGACAATGCTTTCCCAAGAAGCACTTCGCTTATTAGTAAAGAAACAACCAATTTGACTAAGCCCGATACTTCCGAGGAAAGCAAAAAGTCTGAGGAAAGCAAAAAAGATAAGACTGAAAAGGACAATAAGGGCAATAAGGATGCCCAGGCAACAATAAGCGACCAGGACAGTGCTGATGAAATTGAAGTGTTTGAAGAACATGAGCATCCACCGGTGTCGGAAATCATTGATGAAGATGATGAAGAAGGGAAGACTACCTTTTATTTTGAAGATGAGCCGATAGAGGAAGAGTTGGTGGAGTAATAAAGTAATTAATATATGGATGACTTTATTGAGACAAGGAGAAAAATTCTCCTTGTTTTTTTATGTTTTTAATGAATATAGGCGGTGTTTCTTAACTATTGGGCGGTATTTAAAATAAGTTTAAAATTTTAAGAAATATTGCAGGGATTTATGAAGTTTTTACGTCTATAATATTGAAAAGGAAAGGAGGGGAGCGATGGATCCGGATGAAATACTGGTAGAAAAGGCTTTGAAAGGCGATGATGATTCGTTTAGAAGTATTGTTGAAAAGTATCAGGGCCTGGTATATGCAATTTGCTTTAATATAACAGGCCACAGGCAGGAAGCTGAAAATTTGGCCCAGGAAACTTTTATACAAGTGTATCGCTCTCTATCCCGTTATGAGAAAAAAGGTTTAAAATCCTGGATTGGCAAAATTGCAACCAATAAGGCAATAGACTGGAAAAGAAAAAGGCGTATGGAGAATGAGGGGAAAGTGGTGTACCTTGAAGACATTGGTGAGATAAGTACAGAGAGTAATAGTATTCATGAAGAGTTGATAAAGAAGGAAAATGCCAGAAAATTATTGGAATTGTGCAATAATTTGCCGGAGATTTACAGCAGTGTTTTAATTAAATATTATATTCAGTCAAAGTCATATAATGAAATTTCAAAAGAGGACGGGATAAGTATTAAGACTGTAGAATCAAGACTTTATAGGGCTAAGAATGCTATAAGAAAGCAATGGAAGGAAGTGTGAAAATGGGCCACTATAGTGAAGAGAAACTGCTCCTATACAGCGAAGGCTGTGTTGACGAGAGGTTGGAAAAAGATATTGAAGAACATCTGTTGATTTGTGAAGATTGCAGAGACAGATATATACAGATTGTTGAGTGCTACCATATGGATGGAATTGAAAATCAAATTTCATCTCAATTTACAGACAATGTAATGAAGAGGATAAAGACCGATAGCGACAGGAAGAAAGCCGGAAAGAGAAAGAAAGTTACTCCGGAAGTATTTTTGTATTATGTGGCAGCAGCTTGCATAACCATAATGCTTTCTTGTAATGGAATCCTGGATTCTTTGGTTTCCGGATTTTCGGATATGACAACATCTATTGCAAGAACACCGGCAAGAATAGAACAAAGAGTGCCGAACGGCTGGACGGAAAAACTTGCAGAGGATACATCAACATTAATTTCCAAATTAAAACCGCAGATTGTTGAAAAGGAGTGAGTTATTAATGAGAACTAAGAGTAAGTTTACAACATTTATTTTATCTTTTATTCCGGGACTTGGACATATATACCTTGGGTTTAACACCCGGGGAGGAATATTTATGATAGCAGAGATGATTGCGGCTGCCCTGGCTATCTTGATGGAAAATACAGATATATTTGGAGGAGGTAGCTCTACAGCTATTCCCCTTTGTTTAATTCCTGTTGTATGGATAGCATCACTGGTAGACAGTTTGACTTTGGTAGATAAGATTAACGATATTGCAATTTGCAATAGTGAGGAAAAGAAAGATATTTTGCTTGAACAACTTGAGCAGCAAAACAAAAAGACCATAGCAATGGTTTTGTCCATTATTCCCGGTGCGGGGCATATGTTTTTAGGACTACAGCGGCAGGGACTTCAACTTATGGCCATATTTTTCTTGAGCTTTTTCATTACCGATTGGATTAACCTCAGCATATTTATGCCGCTAATACCTATAATCTGGTTTTTCGGATTGTTTGATGCTATGAACAAGGCTGCAGGTAATGATAAACGGGATGATAGTGATGTGTTGTTTGTAAATTGGTTTAGAAACGGAAAACCGCTCGTAAAAAATGCAAATAAGTATCTTGCCTATGCCCTTATAGCAATCGGTTGTTTGCTTTTGGCCGAAAAGATTATATTCCCGGAGCTTGAGAAATTTATCAGATTTAATTTCAGAGAGTATTTTAGAGTAATAATACTTTCGGTGTTATTTATAATCGGTGGAGTTAAAATGCTTATGGGAACGGAAAACGAAGAAACTATGAAGGCTGGTGAAGATGAACTGTGAAGCGGCAATGGAGAGTAGGAACACTGTCAATGGGATTGCTTTTGATCGCCCTTGGCGTAATAATGCTGGTTTCTCAAATTTTAGAGATTTCCTTTATTGAGCATATAATTAAATGGTGGCCCATTATACTTATATTGATCGGACTTGAGATATTGCTATACATTTTTCTTTCAAATCAGGATGCCCCTAAAGTAAAATTTGATGTATTCAGTATCATAATTATTTCAATATTGATGATGGCAAGTGTAGGTGTTTATGCGGTTACTGGAATTATGACATCGGGAGATGGGGTTATTTTGGTAGGGCCAATGTTTGACAGCTATAAAAATGAGTCGAAGTATACAAGGACCTTTGAGTTGGATGCTGTCAGCACTAATCTGATAATTGATAATGTCGTGGGGAACATTAGCATTGCAAAAGGCGATGGAGATAAAATAGAAGTTGAGGCAAATATAACAATAAAGAATAATGATGAAGAGTATGCTGCAGAGATTGCCGATTCCTTAATTACTGTTGCAAAGGAAAAGGAACTAAAAATAAGCTCGAATTCTAAGGAATATTCAAATAAAGGCAAGATTGGAAGTATACAGATAGACTATTCCGTAAAGGTACCCGATTCCGTAAATGTTGAAGTGGAGAACAAATTTGGGGATGTGTCTCTGACAGACCTTGCCCAGTCAGCTAAAGTGAATAATAAAAACGGAAAGATAACAGTTGAGTCCTTAGGCGGGGACCTTATAGTGAACAGTTCCTTTGGAGAGGTTAAAGTACAGGATATAAAGGGAAAAACTCAGGTATATTCAAAGAACGGTGATGTCATTGCAAACAATTGCAACAAAGATATTACCATTGAAAGCTCCTTTGGAGATATTAGGATAGATGGTGTTAAAGGAATTGTTGCAATAACCAATTCAAACGGCCAAACCCAGGGAAACTGGATAAACGGTGATATAAACGTAATAAGTAAATTTGGCGATGTAACCTTAACTGATGTTTCGGGAAATGCCGATGTGGATAATGCCAATGGTGAAGTAAGTATATCCAATGTTGGAGGCTATGTAAAGGTAAGCAATGGATTTGGAAATACAAGGGTATCAAACGCCAACAAGGGCTTGGTTTTAAATAACACTAATGGGGATATAACAGTTGAGGCTAATAAAGTTATAATGCAGGATGTAAATATAAAAAGTAAATTTGGGGATATTCTTTTAAAACTTCCTGCTCCGCAAAACGGTTATTTTGAGGCAAATACCAAATTTGGCGATATAGAGAATGACTTTGGTCTTGAAGTGAATGAAAATATGAGCACCAGTTCAATGAAAGGAACGCTGACAGACGATAAAATAAAGTTTATTTTAAATAGCGAAAATGGAGATATTAAGCTTGAGAAAATAGAAAGATAAAGAGGGACTTCTTTTTACATAAATACTAAGCAATGTCAGTGCCTGATTAAAATCTCTTTTGATGCACTATCCTTTATTTTTAAGGAAAGTGCATTTTTTGTACAACATTGCTATGAAAAAGAATTATATAAAGTTTATGCAGAATATTTTATATGTTACCGGAAATTGAAACAGACAAAACGTTCTATAGAATATCAGATTTTTACCCAATATATAGTTTATAATTTATGATATTTCATGATAAGTTTTATTTGCCAATTAGAGTTAATATAGTATAATATTAGTATTGCTTGTGCATATACATTATAGTATGTATTTAAAGTATGTTTATAAGATACGTCATAAAGATGAAATAGGAAATTAAAAGTAAGTTTATAATTTTGAATTTACTGAAACAATGATAAAAAACTTCTGTGTTTGGCAGAAATAGTTATAAAGTTTGTTGATTGATTAAATTTATTACTTTAAGAAGGAAAAAATGAAACCGAAAAAAGAAAAAAATCCGAAGTTGCTGCAATTGCTAAGAAAAATAGTGACAGTACATATGAAATATTCAATATATCTATCAGTAACTGTTGACTATAGAATTCTTTTTAAACTTACTATGCACGAAACAGTTTTTTTGATAAATACCATAAAGAAGCTCTGACGGGCTTCTTTATTTATTAAACAAACCAATCAAAATGATGGAAAGTATTGAAGAATGAAAATAGTAAAATTGAAATTATTGCAAGGAAATGTTATAATAATATTTGGTTTTGTGTGATATTTCCCATAAATCAAATACTCTCCATGAAAAAATTAAGGGGGGTTATTAAAATATTAAAAAATAGTTGTTTAATTAAATTATTATTAGCTTTAGTATTAATTTTAAATATTACAGCATGCAATAATGGAAAAGATTCTGACAGTTCAAGCATTAAGCCTAGCCCTAGTTCCGTAAAGTTTTGCGATCAAGCTGAAGACTTTCTGATTTGTTTGTCTATTTACGGGGATCTGCAATGTTTTGATATTAACAATCAAAAGATACTATGGAATCAAAAATATTCCATTTATAGTAAGAATATTAGAAGACTCATATTTGATGATAAGCTAATTTTAGCAATCGGAAATGAATTGATACATATAGATCTGAAGAGTGGAAAAACACTTTCAGAGAAATCACTAAAGGGCGGTATTGCTTGGATAATAAAGGACGATAATAAAAGATTCATAGTAGTTGGAACGGAAGAAGATTTGATTTATTGTTTTGATGGGGAGAACAACAGAAAGTTATGGTCTAAAAAAATTGACAACGGTGCATTTATCTCTCCTGTTATATTAGGCAATTCTCTTGTTTTTCAATGGCATTTTAATGGTCCGCATTATGTTCAGGGTGCAATTGAACATAAAATTTACTCTTTAGATATTAATAATGGCAAAAAGAATTGGGAGTATGAATCAAAAGCAAGATTGCTTCCTGGAATTTTTACTTCTCAAAAAGGCATTATATTTAGTGATGTTGAAGGTACAATCACATATATGAAGGCAGAGGATGGAAATATACTTTGGAAATGTGATACAAATGAAAATCAGAGGGATATTTATTTTGATATGGCAGTTTACGGCAATACATTGGCTTTTTTTCACACGGAAGGGAAAGTGTATTTTTTGGATGAAGATACAGGAAATATAGTTTATAAGGATACTATTGGTAAAACTTTTAGTAACGTAAAAATATATGATGAGAATTCAATATATGTGTGCGAGTATAAAGTCATTAGTTCATATAGTTTGAAGGAAAAGAGAACATTGAATTCTTTAGATTTAACTCCATATGTTCATTATGTAGAATTATCTGACAATTCTATTTATGTTAAAGAGCAAGACCGCAAAATACATGCATTGGAAATGGAGAATTTTAAAGAGCAGTGGATTTATGAGGGAAGATTAATTGAATCTGAGTTATTTATTTCAGGCAATTATTTAATCTTTGTTTCCTCAAAAGAAGACAACACAAATGAGTTTGTCATGCTTGACCGGGCTACTGGAAAGGAGGTTAAAGTTATCAGTTAGAGGGTAGTACCCGGTAAGATATAGAGAAGAGCTATCCATTGCAAATGAAAAATGATTTGCGCTTTTTTATAGGGGGAGAAAGAATGCTTTCCTATCCTCATATCTTGAAATGTTATCAACTCAAATCCTATCTCAGTTGACAGGTAAATCTTGAAAAAACTTCAGGATAAATTTCCATTATGCGCGTTTAAGAATAGAAGTGGGATAGTTGCTTTTGGAAATGACTTTTTCTAGCGTTTAGCTCTCATTTGTAGGAGTTAGAGATTCAATTGGAATTTTTGTGGGAAACAGGATTAGTTATATAAAAAATACTTTTAACATTAATGTATTTATATTGAAGTTTAGGGGGTAATGTAAGTGAAAAAAATGCTTGCCATTTTCATGGCTTTAGTTCTTCTTATGCAAATTGCATTTACCAATGTTTGCTTTGCTGCATCAACATCTAATACTATAACAGTCAAAGGACGTTTAACCTACAAATATAAGAATTCTATGTCGGATACTGAAAAAACAGCTCCATTGAAAAATTTTACTGTGATACTGTATGATAAGGATATTTTTAGCAGTGAAAAACTTGGGGAAACAAAAACCGACAGTAACGGTAATTTTGTTTTTAAATCGATTAATACTGATGATGGATGGCTTGGAGGTGGAGTAGATTTATATTTTGTTGTTAAAGCTGAGGATGAATTTTCCTATGTAGTTGAAAGAAGTTTATCTAATAAAGTCTTAGATTATACGTCAGATCAGGTGGACAATGTTACAACGGACTATGATTTCGGAGAAGTTAATATAGGACTGAATGCACCTTTTCATATTGTAAATACTATTCGCAAAGCAGCTGAGGTATGGATGGCGGGTAAACCTGATTTTGACTGTAAACCTCCAAAGGTTAAAGTTGTATGGAAAGATGATTCTTATAGTGGAGGAACACGCTGTGGAAAGGATACTATGTATATACAGTCAATTAAAACTGATACCGACGAGTGGGACCAAACTGTAATTTGGCATGAATACGGACACTTTTTAATGAGCAATTTTGCAGAACAGCCTAAAGGAGCCGGTGGAAGTCATAACGCTATCGGGGTTTATAATAAAGGTTTGGCATATTCAGAAGGATGGGCAACATATTTCGGACAATATGTTGACGGAACTCCCAATTACAGGGATTCCAATGCTAGTGGGGGAATTTATAATGAGATAGAGACACCGAATCCAGATGTTCCGAATGAAGGTAATGAATATGCGAATGCGGCGACTTTATGGGATATAACGGATACGGTTAATGAAAGCCATGACAAATTAAGTGAGAGCTTTACACTTGTACAGAATGTATTTCACGAAAAAGTAGCATCTACAGGTAAATACAATCAAGGTCTTAGTGATTTTTGGACAAATTGGTTTGCCAAGGGGTACGCTAAGGGAAAAGAATATGAAATATGGAGCATTTTTAATCGTCACGGAATGCAGTTTGACAATGAACCGCCAAAGGTATCGTTTAAGAAACTTCCCAGTGAATTAATTACTAAGGACACTGAGGTTGAAGTTAATGCCACAGATAATATCAGGGTTGAAAAAGTGGAATTTTATGTTGACGGAGTATTAAAATCAACTTGTACTGCACCACCGTACAAATTTGT
This sequence comes from Acetivibrio clariflavus DSM 19732, assembly GCF_000237085.1. Lineage (GTDB taxonomy): Bacteria > Bacillota > Clostridia > Acetivibrionales > Acetivibrionaceae > Acetivibrio > Acetivibrio clariflavus. The sequence continues at coordinate 708,163 of NC_016627.1, forward strand.
TATAAAAAAGGGAGAATACCCTAAAGGTAAACATATACTTCAAGCAAAGGCATATGATCCGGCAGGTCTTTATCAGACAGCTACAACTGGTGGATTCCAAGAGGCTGATATAGTATCTGATGTAAAAGTGACAAAACCGGTTTATAGCAATTTAACGGGCATGGATTTTTTAACTAATACAATACTGCAGCAAATCAGAGAAGCCTTTGGTGTGGCATATCAGCCGTTTATAGTAGATGATGGTGAAGAAGCAATAGCAGTTACAACAAAACATTGGGATGATATAGGTAGTATTCTTAAAGGAATGGGTAAGAGCTTTATTGAAATAAATGATGCTTCACTGGTGACCTATGACGACATAAAAATCTATGATTCTATTTTCTTGAACTGTAATTCCGGAGCAATCAGCTATGCAGGAAGAGCGGCATCTTCTATTGAAAGATTTGTTAGAGAAGGTGGGACAGTTTATGCCTCGGATCGTGCATATGCTTATATTGATAAAGCTTTTCCCGGGTACATAAAGTTTCCGTATAGTCCGTATATAGGAAGAGCTCAAAAAGTGAATGCAACAATCACGGATAAGGGATTAGCCAGTTATCTTGGGAACGAAAATATTAAAATAAATTACGATTTGAGCGGTTGGGTTGTTATTGAATCGGTAAGTCCCGATGTTACAACTCATGTGACAGGAGATTATTATAACGATTTTGGTATTTTGATAAAGGGAGCACCTTTATTGGTTTCTTTTCCTTATGGAAAGGGAAAGGTTATCTATACTACTTTCCATAATGAAAGGCAAATAACTGACGAAGTGGCAAAGATACTTGAGTATTTGGTTCTTAAAGTTACTCATAACATTCCGGAGAACAATGTAATAGATATAATCAATAAGTTTGATTATTTACCGATGAGTATTATGTTTTCAACACTTAGTCAAGGTGAAGAGTCAGAGATGTACAAGTTTAACTGCAAGCCTGGTTATGACTATCTTTTGACGATGGATAGCTATGGCGGAGATTATGATATAGAATTGTACAAACCGGATGGTACTTTATATTCCATTATACAGAACCCTATGCTATCCAACGGAATATATATTATGAATCCTGAAGCTGGAGAATGGGGATATAAAGTATTGGCAAAAGAGGTATATTTTGATGATGCGGCTTTTGTGGTGGGAATAGGAGAAAGCTTAAGAACACCAAGTATTACAAATCTGGAAGAGTTTACAAATAAACCTTTTGTTGATATAGAAGGTGTAGCACCGGGATATTCGAAAATTGAACTGGTAGTGAAAAATGGGGAGAATTCCGACCGCTACAATACAAGTGTCAATGACAGTGTATTTAATTTTTCCGATGTAATGCTTTATGAAGGAACAAATGAACTTACTGTATGCGGCAGTGTATATCGAGAAAGTGTCATTAATAGTGTTTATGGCAATCCGGACTTAAAAATACGGGAGTATATTATAGAATGCGATTTTACAGAACCCATAATAGAATTTGATTATGAATATGATGAAATTGTATATGTTGATGAGATTGAAATATCAGGCTCGGTGTCTGAGGAATGCAGTGTAATAATTAACGGTCAAGAGGCAGAGTTGGTTTATGGCAAAATAGGCACCAATCCGCATTTTGATTTGACAGTAAATCTTAGTAAAGGTGAAAATGTCTTTACAATAAAGGCTGTTGATAAAGCAGGTAATGAATCAGTAACTACTTTGAGCATTTATAGGGATGAAAATATATCCAATGAAACCAATCCACCTAAAGTTGTAAGTATTAATTTGTCAGAGGAACAGATCGTGTCCGATGATTATGTCATAGAGATCGTTGCTGAAGATGAGAGTGACTATGTTATAAGAGCAGCAATTGATGAAATTGAGGTGGATGCAAAAGATGGAAATAGATTTACATTGGAAAATCAAAAAGAAGGTAAACATCTGTTCAGTTATGCTGTTATTGATAGATGGGACAATATGACAACCGGTGAGGTGACTTTTTACATCTCAAAGGGTAGTTCCACACCTGCGAGTCCCTCAACACCAAAATCCAAATCTACAACTTCGAAAGAAAAAACACCAATACCGACACCTACACCAACATATACACCAACACCAACACCTACACCAACGCCTACAACGGATATACCTGCTACAGAAAAAGAACAAATAAAAGAACCGAACGATGAAATTCCTACTGGGTTTATCTTTAGTGATGCTATAAATCATTGGGCAAAAGACTATATATATAGTCTCCACTCAAAAGGGATAATTAACGGATATCCCGATGGCACAGTTAAGCCGGATAATGAAATTACTCGTGCAGAAGTGGCAGTAATTTTGGCTAAAGCTATAGGAATTGATTTAAAAAATTCTACGAAGGCAGATTTTAAGGATTTTGATGAAATACCTGAGTTTGCAGTTCAGTCAGTGAATGCTTTATATGAAAAAGGAATTTTCATTGGATATGAAGATGGGAGCTTTCGTCCATATAATAAAATAACTAGAGCTGAATTAATTACTGCAGTTTCAAAAGCATATAAAATTGAGCCTGTTGGTTCAACTACAAATGACTTTGCAGATTTTGAAGTAATACCGCAATGGGCATTAGGTTATATTAATGCTGCCGTTGAGAAAGGAATTATTAAAGGTTATCCGGATTTAACTTTCAGACCGCAAAGTAATATCAAGCGCAGTGAAGTATTTGCGGTTATATACAATTGCATATCTTGGTATGATAAACAAAGTAAAAATTAAAAAGAGTAATATTGAGGATTAAAAGGGTAATATAATAAAAAATTATTTATCATTTCAAAAGATTTAAACCTTCCTATACTGAATACTGGATATAATTCTGTAACAGTAAGGAAGGTTTTTTGTTTGATTCAGTACTGAAGGATTTTAGCTAAAGTATTGATAAATAATGTTAAAATACCGATATATATGATATAATAATTTACATGTCGGCATATAATTCCCTGCAGAGAACTGACGGGTTTTATGCAATTTTTTGTTTGAGGTGAGATGAAATGTACTGTGATAATAAAATTTGGATTGCTAAAGGAGAAAATCCCGTTTATCTTCTACCAGACAAGGCCAATAGGCATGGACTTATAGCAGGTGCTACCGGGACGGGCAAAACAGTGACTTTGAAAGTTTTAGCCGAGTCTTTCAGTGATTGTGGTGTTCCTGTTTTCCTTGCCGATGTAAAAGGTGACCTTGCAGGGTTGGCAGTGCAGGGAAGTGAGGATCCCAAAATTCGGGAGAGAGTCGCAGAGCTTGGGATTGAAGGCTTTAAATACAGTGCTTATCCGGTGCGTTTCTGGGATATATACGGCGAATGCGGAATTCCGGTGAGGACTACTGTTTCGGAAATGGGTGCATTAATGCTGGCAAGGCTGCTTGGACTGAATGAGACTCAAACCGGCGTGCTAAGCATAATATTCCGCATTGCAGACGATAAGGGATTATTGCTGATAGATATGAAGGACCTTCGTGCAATGGTACAATATGTGGGTGAACATGCCAAGGAATTTACCCTGGAGTACGGAAGCATTTCAACCCAAAGTGTGGGAGCGATTTTAAGAAGTCTTGTTGCTTTGGAGGATCAGGGAGGAAATCTCTTTTTCGGAGAACCGGACCTTGATGTTAACGACTGGATTCAGACTGCTCCTGACGGACGCGGATATATAAATATACTGCACAGCGTTAAATTGATTCATTCACCGGTGCTTTACTCCACTTTCCTTCTGTGGATGCTTTCAGAATTGTTTGAAACCCTTCCGGAAGTTGGGGATGCTGATAAACCTAAAATTGTATTTTTCTTTGACGAGGCACATTTACTGTTTAAAGATGCACCAAAAGTGCTTCTTCAAAAGATAGAGCAAGTAGTAAGATTGATTCGCTCAAAAGGAGTAGGTATATATTTTGTTACACAGAATCCGTCAGATTTACCCGATGAGATATTAGGACAGTTGGGTAACCGTATCCAGCACGCACTTCGTGCTTTTACCCCTTCCGACCAAAAATATGTTAAGGCTGCAGCACAGACTTTCCGGGCAAATCCTAAATTTAACGTGGAAAGTGTTATTTCGGAGCTTTCAATTGGTGAAGCGCTGATTTCATGCCTGGATGAGACCGGAAGTCCGAGTATAGTTGAACGTGCTTTTGTCTTACCGCCTCAAAGCCATATAGGTACTATTGATGAGGCAGTAAGAAGGCAGATAATTTTATCTTGTCCTATGAGGGAAAAATATGCACAGATGATAGATAACGAGTCGGCATATGAAATACTTAAGGATAGAGAAAAAAAGCAGCAGCTTGATACTAAGCTGAATAATCAGGGGCAAAAGGAACAGTATAATTCTGCAAGGCGTGTTAACAGCAGCAGTTCTGCCAAAAGGGTGTCTTCCGGCAGAAAGAAAACAGGTAAATCTTTTATTGAAAAGGCTGCCAATTCTGCTGCAAATACAATAGGAAGAGAGATTGGCAGAACTTTAATCCGTGGAATTTTAGGTTCACTGAGAAAATAGCAGGTATAGGTGCATAGGATGAAAATAAAAAGAATTATTGATATATCCGGTACAATTAGTGATAGAACTACTCTATGGCCTGGAGATGAAGGGGTTACCCTTGACAGGATTCAAAATATCGAAAGTGGAGATTCTTGTAACTTATCGGTTCTGCGTATGGGTACACACACATCCACACATGTGGATGCTCCCCTTCATTTTGTGGCAGGAGGTGCAGATACAGCTTCTGTAAATCTGAATAAGTTTATCGGTTTTGCAAAGGTTTTTAACCTAAGTACGCAAGACTGTATTAAAGCTTCCGATTTGTACCCATTGAATATAAACGTTGGGGATATAGTATTATTTAAGACAAAAAACAGTTTTTTAGATATGAACGGTTTGTTCCATAAGGGGTTTGTATATCTCGATGAATCGGCTGCGAGGTTTCTTGCGGATAAGAAAGTAGCTACTGTGGGTATTGACTACCTGTCTGTGGAAAGTTTTTATGCCGATAATGCTGTAACTCATAAGCTGCTGCTGCAAAATGAAATAGGTATAATTGAAGGCCTGCGGCTTAAAGATGTGCAGGAAGGCGAATACTTTCTATCCTGTGTACCGTTGAAAATAGAAGGTGCAGATGGCTCACCCGTAAGAGCCGTACTTGTGGAATTTGACTGATATGTCTTTGGATATTGGCTTTTGTGTTTTTTGCTTATTTTGGCAGTATAGCTGACTTCACTGGTTATGTGTTATTTGGAAATTGACTGCGCATTACTAAATCCGAGAGTGGTCGTTTGCTCTCCAGTCTGTTTGTATACACAACCAGGAATCCCGATGCTTAACGAGTTTGAAAAATTTTCAATCGAATAAATTCTATTAAATACAATACCAATCGTGTGCATATTTATTTTACACATGCCGATTAACAATATTTGCTATTTAAATATAAAAATTGTTATTAAAAAAAATTCCGATATTAATTATTGTTAGGTAATTATTTATCCAAGCAATTAATGGAGGTAACCTTATGATTAATTTTTCCGGTTATAAAGTGACAAAAGAAATTTATAACAGTGAAAATTCGAAAGTTTTTCGGGCAACCAGGGATTCAGACAATATTCCTGTTGTCATAAAACTGTTGAATAGGGAATATCCATCCGCCAAAGAGTTGTCGGCATTCATCAGGGAATATGAAATTATGAATAAGGTTACTGAGGAAGGAATTATAAGAGCCTATGGTTTAGAAAAATACAACAACAGTCTTGCCATAATTATGGAAGATATCGGAGCTGAGTCTGTTGCAAAGGTATTGAAATCATTTAAGGCAGATATTGATCAAAAACTGTCGCTGGCCATTCGGATGACAGAATCTTTGATTCAGCTTCATAAACATAATATTGTACATAAAGATGTCAATCCGAGCAATTTTATTTGAAATATCAATACCAATCGGGTAAAAATAATTGATTTCGGTATTTCTGCCGAGTTAATGCGGGAATCGTCCCAAAGTATCAACTTAAACAAGTTGGAAGGAACCCTTAATTATATATCTCCTGAACAGACCGGCAGAATAAACAGGCCCATAGATTACAGAACCGATTTATATTCTCTCGGTATTACGTTTTATGAATTGTTTACAGGGAAACTGCCTTTTCACGGTGATGACGAACTGGAGCTTATTTACTCCCATATTGCAAAGAAACCGGTTTCACCTATTGAAATAAATCCGGAAATACCTTTTGTTCTCTCGGATATCATAATGAAATTGATGGCCAAAACAGCAGAGGAAAGGTATCAGTCGGCATTCGGATTGATGAAGGACCTTGAACTGTGCAAGCAATTGCTTAGTGAAAAGAGGAGTATTAGCGGATTTATACCCGGACAAAAGGATATTTTCGATAGATTTGAGATTCCTCATAAGCTGTATGGACGCGAAAAAGAAATTGAAACACTGGTCAATGCTTTTGAAAGAACAGCGGACGGTACTTCGGAACTGGTACTGGTCAGTGGATATTCGGGAATAGGAAAATCCTCACTGATTCACGAGATTCGCAAGTCCATAACAGGCAGAAGGGGGTATTTTATATCTGGTAAATTTGACCAACTTGAGCGAAATATACCTTATTACGGGATAACCCAGGCCTTTAAAGAATTGATAAAACAGTTACTTGCACAACCCCAGCACAGTTTGGATGATTGGAAGGAACGCCTGCTTGTTGCACTGGGGAACAATGCTCAAGTAATTATAGATATTCTCCCGGAACTCGAGCAGATTATCGGCCCTCAGCGCCAGGTGGCAGAGCTAAACCCTCTGGAAGCTCAAAACAGGTTCCAGATGACTTTCAAGGAATTTATAAAAGTTTTTGCAAAGCCGGAACATCCTCTGGTAATTTTTCTCGATGATATTCAATGGAGCGATACATCAACTCTTGATTTAATCAAGTATATTGTTTCAACCGGCAATGTAAATTATGTTCTTTTTATAGGGGCATACAGAGATAATGAGGTACAGGAAGGTCATCCGCTGAACCGTATGATAAATGAGCTAATAAATGTGCAGGATACCTCACTTACTCCTATACATCAAATATCCCTGAAACCTCTTGACATTTCATCAATAAATCAATTGATAGCCGATACATTCCATTGTCACACGAGGGAAACCGAAGCTTTGACAAACATTATTTTTCATAAGACCAAGGGAAATCCATTTTTCATCAACCAGCTTTTGACAAGCTTGTACCTTGAAGGTGCATTTACATTCCTTCCGGAAAAGGGACAATGGGTGTATGATCTTAAAAAAGTAGAAGCTGTTGGAATCAGTGATAATGTGGTAGACTTGCTGGTAAAAGGTCTTGCGTTGCTACCTGAGGAAACTATGCATATTCTCAAATTGGTTGCCTGCATCGGAACTCAGTTTGATTTAAAAACTGTTTCAATAATCAGCGAAAAAACGGTTGCTGAAATCGGAAAGGCTCTATGGATAGCCATAGAGAAAGAAATTATTCTGCCATTGAACAACAACTATAAATACATAAATACTCTGAAAAATGAGATGAATCCTGTTGATTTGGACATGTATTTTTGCTTTGCCCACGATCGTATTCGTCAGGCGGTGTATTCTTTAATACCTGAAGACGAAAAAGAGAAAATTCATTGGCTTATAGGACAGGAGTATTTAAAAATCTTCCGGGATACAAAACGAGCCGATGAGATTTTTGATATGGTCAACCATTTAAATATCGGCAGGAACTTAATCTTAAATAAGGATGAACGGATTGAACTGGCAGATTTGAATATAACGGCGGGCAATAAAGCTAAAAAGTCCACTGCCTTTACTGTTGCGTTAAACTATTATGAAACAGCCAGGTCATTATTGTCCGACCAGGAATGGGAACTAATGCCGGATAAGTTCTTTTCCTTATTGTTGGAGCAGGCAAAAGCAGCTCTATTGTCATGGGATTTGCCTAAAGCAGACGGAATTTGTGATTATCTATCGACAATAGCAAAAACCAATTTAGAAAAAGGTGCTGTTTCCAATATTAAAGTTCTGTCACTGGTTTTTCAGGGTAAACTTTATGAAACAATCGTCGAAACACGAAAAACACTTCATCTTTTTAATATTTCCCTGCCGGAAACGCAAGAAGAGATTAATCAGAAGCTCCAGGAATACCTCAAGAAAATGCAGGAATTTTTAGCTAGAATACCGGTTGAGGAGTATGTCAATCTTCCTGTAATGGAGGATCCTGAAAAGCTTATGGCAATGCAACTGCTGTACCAGGTGGCACCTCCGGCAATTCAAGCCAATCCCCAACTCTATATGATTGTAACCCTGATTATGTTTGAGATGACCATGACCTATGGGACATCACCGTTAGCGTGCAAATGTTTTGCTGATTGCAGTGTTATTGTGGAAGATATGTTTGGTGATTATGATACCGGTTATAAACTGGGCGAAGCTGCTTTTGCACTGATCAAGAAATTAAAAGCAGAATCGCAAAAACCGCCGGTTTGCTTTATGTTTACCTATACTTCCTACTGGAAAGTCCATTATCAAGAGGCTTTGGATTATTATGACATGTCCTATCGGACCGGATTGGAAACCGGTGATCTTATGTATGTTACTTATGCTATAGCCCATAAAATGCATCTTTATATGTGGGTGGGTAAAAATTTGTCCGAGTGCAGGAAAGAAACCGAAAACACTATTGCTTTTCTTAAGCAGACAAAAAGTAAGGTGCCTTTGATTTTAGCCCAATTCATTTACTATATAATCGAGAAATTTCAGACTTTACCTTCTGAGGATGCTAAAAAGGATTTTGACATAAGAGATAAAGAAATGATAAGTGTACTTGAGAAACTAGGAAATTTGCCTTTTATGGTAAGGTATTTCCAATATAATACCTATGTAAATATTATTTCCGGGAATATGGAAGAAGCAGAAAAATGGAATATGATGGCAGAGAAGTTTATATTTGCATCTCTTACAGACTTTCCGGCAGTCGACCATTATTTATTCCAGGGACTGATCCTGGTTAATAAATGGAACAAAGTATCGTTAGAAGAACAGTGCAAAATAAAAGAAAATCTATGCGTAATAAAACAGAAATTAAAGAACTGGGCGGAACATTGTCCTGCAAACTTTGTCCATAAATATTACCTGTTATCTGCCGAAATGGCGAAACTTGAGAACGAACCCCTTGATACTGTTGTTGGTTATTTCAGAAAGGCTATGGATAGTATCGGAAAGAATGATTTTATTCAATTTAAGGCACTCATTAAAGAATTGTACGGTAAATTCTGGCTGGAAAAAGGGGACGAAACAATAGGAAAAGCATATATCCGGGAAGCTCACTATCTATACAAACGATGGGGGGCATTTAGAAAAGTCTCGCTTCTGGAAAGAGAATACTCTTATTATTTTACAGCTGAGGAAAGTACTTACAAAGGTACATTTGTAACAAGGGGGACAACATCATCCTTAAGTAACATTGATATGCGTTCAATTTTGAAATCATCCCAGGCAATTTCAAGTGAAATCAAGAGAGACAAGCTGTTAACTATATTGATAAGTACGATGATTGAAAATGCCGGAGCCGAACGGGGATGTTTATTATTGCATAACGAAGCAGACGATCAGTTCTATATTGAAGCTGTACAATGCGATAATGCCAGTCAGTTAAACGTTGCTCACTCCCATCCTTTTACCGAAAGCAGGGATTTATGTGTAGAAATTGTGCAATATGTTATACGAACCAAGGAAACTATAGTTATTCATAACGCTTGTAAAGACGATAACTGGCAGAATAATCCGTATATTGCAAAAAAACGGATCAAATCGGTTTTATGTATACCTGTTATTTATCAGAATCGTCTAAAGGGTGTGGTTTATCTGGAGAATAACCTTTCGGACAATGTGTTTACGTCAGAAAGGTTGGAAACATTGCAAATTCTGTCTTCCCAGGCTTCAATATCCATTGAAAATGCCAGACTTTACGAAAATATGGAAGAAAAAGTAAGAGAAAGAACGATGCAATTGAATGCCGCTAACGAGAAGCTGAAGGAGCTGTCATTACGTGATCCGCTGACCAATTTGCATAATAGAAGATATGCTTTTGAGTTTGCAAATGATAAAATTGCTCAATTTATTAAAAACAAAACACCATTAATGAATAATAATGAAAAAAGGCAACTGTCGGTGCAAGGAACTGTTGTTGGGGTAATTTTAATTGATATCGACCATTTCAAGCAAGTAAATGATGTTTATGGCCACTCGGCAGGAGATACCGTGTTGGTTACCATATCAAATATCCTAAAAGGTATGATAAGATCTGAGGATTTGTTAGTGCGATGGGGCGGCGAAGAATTCCTGATAATTCTATACAATACAAAACCTGACTATTTGAGGATTTTCTCGAAAAAAGTTCTTGAGAAGATCAGGGAGACACCGATAAAAATATCTGAAAACCAAGTCATATATAAGACTTGTTCTCTAGGATATTCAGAGATGCCGTTACTATTGAACAATCCCGGTCTTTTTAACCTCGAGCATATGATAAACTTGAGTGACTATGCAATGTACCGTGCTAAAGAAAACGGAAGAAACTGTGCGGCTCAATTTAAATTAGTTCAACAGGAAGGAAAAGGCGAGGAAATCAAGAATTACCTGGTTAATTTGTCAAAGTGCGATAAAGTTAATGAAGAGTATTTTAATATAGAATTCATATAGGAGAATTAAATTACAGGGTAACCTGCATTGTGTTTAATGGAACCGGTATTAAAAGGGATTTTCTTGTGCTGCCTATAAAAATAGAGGGTTTAGACGGCTCACCCGTAAGAGCCGTACAATTGGATTTTGACTGATATATGTTTGGGGTGTTATTTAATGTTGACAACACCCACCGCACCTGTGAATGTTAGGACAGTCAGAAGTGTCGGAACTTCTGGACTTTATTATGTTTATATTTTTAAATACCGAACTTAACTCGTTGCTTCCGCATTTGGGACACTTAATCAGCTTTTCGGTTCTTTCGCTTATTTTAGCCATAATATTAAACTCATGGGAACATTTTTCGCATTTTAAATCATAAAATGGCATTAAACCAACTCCTATAATTTAGTACCTTACCAATTCAATTATAAAAGACCCGCCAGGTTTGCACAAGATAGAAATTTATTATCCAAAAAAGAGGTTTGGTTTAGTAAAAATTTGTAAGTGAAAAATAGGACCGGTTTACCGTAAAATTTTATGGACATAGGTCTTATTAAATGATAAAATAAAATTAAGTCAACTTAATTATCTTTATTTAAGTATCAAATCAAAAGAGCCTCCTGTATAATTTTAGATTTGCTATAAGTTTATATTCAAAACCTTGTAATTGTTGTAAAAAGATTTCTTTTTATGATATGTTCTTGATTTCAACCGAAATTTTAATAAATTTTGGCTATTTCCCCTTTTATCTTGAAGTCGGGGTACTTAAATAGTAAAATGGAAAATATATATTTACTGTATATTTGTATTTGTACATATTGATTATATGAGGGGAAATAGTATGAGCGAGAAAAAAAGGGTAATGGTTATTTTCGGTGGACAGTCAACAGAGCATGAAGTATCAAGACTTTCAGCTACATCAATAATAAATAATATTGATAAGAACAAATTTGATGTAGTTATGGTGGGAATTACTAAAGAAGGAAGATGGCTTCCCTATAATGGGCCTGTGGAAAAGATTGCTTCCGGCGAATGGGAAGAAATAGCCATAAACGGGCTTATCGAAAGTATGCCTAAGAGTGAAAATATAATAAATGCAATAGTAAGTAGAAGAGCTTCATCGGAAGCGTTGACAAATAGTGATGAAAGAAGAACTGTTGATGTAGTTTTTCCGGTTCTTCACGGATGCAAGGGCGAAGACGGTACAATTCAGGGACTTTTTGAAATGGCAGGAGTACCCTATGTTGGCTGTGGAGTGCTGGGTTCAGCCCTTGGAATGGATAAGATATTTGCCAAGATTATGTTCGAAAAGGCAGGAATACCTCAGGCGGATTATTTGTATTTTACAAGAAAAGAAATAAAAGAAGATGTTAACAGTGCTGCAAATGCCATTGAGCAAAAGTTTAAATACCCGGTATTTATTAAGCCGTCAAATGCGGGTTCGTCAGTAGGCGTATCAAAAGCTCATAACAGGAAAGAATTAATAGAAGCACTGAATTTGGCAGCTAAATATGACAGGAAAATATTGGTTGAAGAATTTATCAACGGCAGAGAAGTGGAATGTGCGGTTTTAGGTAATGACAATCCTATTGCATCTACCGTTGGAGAAATTATCCCAAGTAATGAGTTTTATGACTATAATGCCAAGTATATTGACGGAAAGTCCAAAACCGTTATACCTGCTAATCTGCCTGCAGAGACTATATCAAAAATCAGGCAGTATGCTGTAAAAGCCTTTAAGATATTGGATTGCTCCGGACTTTCAAGGGTGGATTTTTTTGTTCACAAAGAAAGCGGAGAAGTTTACATCAATGAAATAAATACAATGCCGGGATTTACAGATATAAGTATGTATCCAATGCTGTGGGAGGCTTCAGGAATTTCTTACAGTGAACTTATTGAAAGGTTGATTGATTTGGCAATTGAAAGGTATAATGATAATATTGCTGTTTTATAGTTATATTTGTTGACAATCGGACCGACATTTGCATTTACTGTAGTAGAGTTTATAAAGAGGACAAATTGTTATTTTGGGGACGGTAACTATGGATAACAGACCTATTGGGGTTTTTGATTCGGGAATAGGAGGACTTACAGTCCTTAAAGAAATAAACAGATTATTACCTCAGGAAAGTGTTGTATACTTTGGTGACAGCGGAAGAGCACCCTATGGAACTAAATCTAAGGAAACTGTTATCAAATACACTTTTCAGGACATTAGATTTTTACAGAATCAAGATGTTAAAATGATTGTTATTGCATGCAATACTGCAAGCGCATGCAGTTTGGACAGGGTAAAACACAGCTTTGATATTCCTATTGTGGAGGTTGTCGGACCGGGGGCTGCGGCTGCTGCAAGAGCAACGGTTAACAAAAGAGTTGGTGTAATCGGTACCCCGGCAACAATAGCCAGCGGTGTTTATGAAAAGGCTATTATGAAGATTAACAACGAAATAGAGATATTTTCAAAACCTTGTCCCATGTTTGTCCCGCTGGTGGAGGAGGGCTGGTGGGAAAATGACATCGCCTTTAGGATTGCAGAGGAGTATTTAAATCCTTTTAAGGAGTTAGGTATTGATACTTTGGTTTTGGGATGTACCCATTATCCTCTATTGCAGAACACAATACAAAAGGTTATGGGGGATAATGTAAAATTAGTAAATTCGGCTTTGGAAGTAGCAAAAGTAGTAAAGGAGGAGATAGAATCAAATAATTGCCAGAGAGATGGAAATATAAAACCAGTATACAGATATTATACCAGTGATAGTGTTGAGAAGTTTGAATCATTAGGGAATTCCATTTTGAACAGTATGATACATTCTGCTGAGAAAGTCGACATTGAAAGGTATTAGTGCTATATACGGAGCATTCGGCTATTGAGTCTCGGTTTAAACTATGTTGCTTTATAGGACTTATAAAATTACAAACTATGCGGCATAATCTTCATAGTGGGAATAATGTACAAATATAAGCAGAAAAGTATGAAAGTGCAGAGGATAATTTTGTCTATTAAAAAATGGAGGCGAAGTTATATGTATAAAAATGTTATAATTTCCGTAAGAGGGATTCAAACTTCCGCCAACAAAGAAACAAACACACTTGAACTTGTTACTGAGGGGAGATATTATAAGAAAGGAAATGCTTATTATGTAACTTATAAAGAAAGTGAAGTAACAGGAATGGAAGGAACTACAACTACTTTAAAAATTTCTGACGGAGTTGTTACTTTGATGAGATTTGGTGCAGTAAATGCGCAGTTTATTTTTGAAGAAGGTCAGAAACATATATCTTATTACGATACACAATACGGTACATTCACTGTCGGAGTAACTACCCGTATGGTTAAAGTAGATGTCAATGATGAAGGCGGAGAAATCAGGGTTGATTATCAACTTGAAATAGATAATAATAAACAAGGCGGAAATGATTTTCATATGTTTATTAGAGAGGCAGGGCAAGTTAATGACGAATGTGATAGAAATATTGAAGTGTCAAATTAGTGAAACGGTTAAAAAATCCTTGGCGAAAGCTATAGAAAAGGGAGAATTGCCGGAGTTTGAAGCAGGAGAAATAGTTATAGAGACTCCAAGGGAAAAAGAGCATGGCGATTTTTCAACCAATATTGCAATGCAATCTGCAAAGGCAGCAAAAAAAGCTCCAAGGCAGATAGCCGATATAATAATTCAGAATATGGATTTTGAAGGTACATATATCGAAAAGGTTGAAACTGCAGGCCCGGGATTTATAAATTTTTATTTAAATAATTTGTGGCTTTACGATACGTTAAAGACCATACAAACAATGAAAGATAAGTATGGTGAGATAAATATCGGCAAGGGCATGAAGGTTATGGTTGAGTTTGTAAGTGCCAACCCAACCGGACCTCTTCATATGGGAAATGCCAGGGGCGGTGCATTGGGTGATTGTATAGCCAGTGTTCTGTCCAAAGCCGGATATGATGTCACAAGAGAATACTATATTAATGACGCGGGAAATCAGATTGAAAAGTTCGGAATATCTCTGGAAGCCCGTTACATTCAACTTTTAAAGGGCGAAGATGCGGTGGAATTCCCTGAAGATGGATATCATGGCGAAGATATAATCGAACACATGAAGGATTATATTGCAATACATGGGGACAAGCTTTTAAATGTTGACAGTGAGCAAAGAAGAAAAGAGCTTGTGGAGTTTGCTCTTCCCCGGAATATTGAGCGTATCAGAACTGGGCTCGAAAGCTATGGTGTAAAGTTTGATGTATGGTTTTCCGAACAATCTCTTTATGACAACGGAGAACTTCAGGAAACTTTGGATTTGCTTAAGAATAACGGATACACTTATGAAAAGGATGGCGCTATTTGGTTCAAAGCCACCGAGTTTGGTTTAGAAAAGGACGAGGTAATTGTCAGAAATAACGGTATACCTACGTATTTTGCATCGGATATTGCATATCACAGGAACAAGTTTTTGAAACGCAAATTTGACTGGGTAATTAATTTACTTGGGGCAGACCATCATGGCCATGTGGCGAGAATGAAAGCAGCAGTTAAAGCAATAGGTGCCGATCCGGACAAGCTCGATGTTGTGCTGTTCCAATTGGTGCGCCTTTACAGAAACGGTGAAATTACCAGAATGTCAAAGCGTACAGGAAAGTCCATATCGTTGACAGACCTTTTGGAAGAAGTGGGTCGCGATGCAGCAAGATATTTCTTTAACACTAAGGCATCGGGAAGCCATTTGGATTTTGACTTGGACCTTGCAGCCAAGAAATCCGATGAAAACCCCGTATTTTACGTACAGTACGCTCATGCAAGGATTTGCAGCATATTAAGAAGGCTTGAAGAAGAGAATATTAAAATTCCAAATATAGATTCGGTAGATCTCGGCAAGCTTGTGGCAAAAGAGGAAATTGAGCTTATGAAAAAGCTGGCCGAATATCCGGAAGAAATAAGAATAGCGGCCGAAACTCTTGAACCTAGCCGTCTTACAAGGTATGTACATGATGTTGCAGGTTTGTTCCACAGTTTCTATTATGCTTGTAAGGTAAAAGATGCGGAAGAAGCTTTGAGGGATGCAAGAATTATTCTTGTGGACAGCACAAGGATTGTTATAAAGAATGTTTTGGATTTACTTAGCATAAGTGCACCAGAAAAGATGTAAGTAATTAAATGCTATTGAAATTCATTGATAAAATACCTCTGAAGCAGATAAGATAAATTGCAAAATCTGCTTAGGAGGTATTTTTATGCCTATAAAATATTTTTATTATTGTGGAAGTAGAATTTTCCAAGCAATATTAATTTTATAGTATAGAAAATATGATCGCAATATGGGAAAAAATAGACGGAAAATGCGTTTTTTGAAACTAAACGAATTAATAGGGCATGATGACTGTGAGTTTTGGTTTAAAGAATTGTTGCATCAGTATTCTATCAAGTTACAATATAAATTCTCAGTATATAATTGCTGTATTTTTTACAGACCTTCTGTGAAAAAGTCAATTTTCAGGACGAAATTTTTAAACGATGAAAATTAGGAATTTTATGCCATTTAATTTCGATTTTATTTCGAGTTTGTTTGAAAATTTGCAAAATAGAAGTTGCATAAACTGAGAGAATTTTATAAACTTGAATAAATAGGAATAAAATAAAAAATATAAAGAATGTCAAAGAGGCATTAGAAAAATACGAAAAAAATGAAATTTGCTGATTTAATAGTTTTACTATCAGTGTTGATATAATAATTTTATTTATTATAATATTGTTAGAGATAGTTAGATATTTAACATTGTTATGGAGGAAAATCAAGTTAATAACAAAGCAGGCAAAGGTGCTTTTTAATTGAAATAGCATTTATCGTAGTTGATAGCATGGTACAATAATAGGGATTGAACAGTGAATTTTTTTTAAATTTTCAAAGAATATTGAATACAATATATTGTGTTTAAAAAACAAAGGAGGAAGAACATGAAGATTAAATGGTTTGGTCATTCGTGCTTTCTCATTACATCGGACAATGGAGTAAAAATTGTAACCGATCCGTTTGACAACACTGTTGGCTACAAGATTCCTGAAATTGAGACCGATATAGTCAGTACAAGCCATGACCATTATGACCATAACAATGTGAGCATTTTTGGCGACAATCCTATGCTTGTAAAGGGAGCAGGCAAGATTAATATAAAAGGTATTGATATAACTGGTATTAAGACTTTTCACGACGAAGACGGCGGCAGAAAAAGAGGATTGAATACAGTATTTAAATTTAAAGTGGATGAATTAAATGTTTGCCATTTGGGTGATTTGGGACATGTACTTACCGATACTCAATTAAAAGAGCTCGGTAAAGTAGATATATTACTGACACCGGTAGGTGGTACATATACCATTGATCATGTTGGGGCATTTGAGATTGTGAGTAGTCTGAAGCCCCAAGTTACAATTCCCATGCACTATAAGACAGAGGACTTGACTTTTCCACTTCTGGGAGTTGAAGAGTTCTTGGGTTTGGTGGGGGATTTTAAGAAAATTGATGGATGTGAAATTGAGATTAACAAAGATAACATTGGAGATTTACCTAAGGTAGTAGTCCTAAATTATAAATAGAGTGGTTTTTAAGGTATAGAATTAAATATTTTTATATATTCATTTAGTAGTATTTTTTGTATTAATGTTTGTATATATTGATATTAAAATTATAAATATCAAAAATTGCTTGCAACAATGTGAAGTACAAATTTTATCATACAACCAATAAAGTAAAGGGGGAAAAGACTTTGAAAACAATGAAAGCTATGGATGGTAATATGGCGGCTGCTCATGTTGCCTATGCTTTTACTGATGTTGCAGCTATTTATCCAATTACACCATCTTCAAACATGGCTGAAAATGTTGATGTTTGGAGTGCAGGTGGAAGAAAAAACATTTTTGGACAACAGGTTAGGGTTGTAGAAATGCAGTCTGAAGCTGGTGCTGCTGGAACAGTTCACGGTTCATTGGCAGCGGGTGCTTTGACAACTACATTTACAGCATCCCAGGGGCTTTTACTTATGATTCCTAATATGTATAAAATTGCTGGTGAACTTCTTCCCGGTGTATTCCATGTAAGTGCTCGTACTGTTGCTACTCATGCTCTTTCCATTTTCGGTGAGCATTCGGATGTTATGGCATGCCGTCAGACTGGTTTTGCAATGCTGGCATCTGCGAATCCTCAGGAAGTTATGGACTTAGGTGGAATTGCCCATTTGGCAGCAATAAAGGGACGAGTTCCATTCCTTCACTTCTTTGACGGTTTCAGAACATCCCATGAAATTCAGAAAATTGAAGTAATTGAGTATGATGATTTTGCAAAGCTTGTTGATTACGAAGCAATTAAGGAATTCAGGCAGAGAGCATTAAATCCTGAACATCCTGTTACCAGAGGAACTGCACAAAACCCTGATATATACTTCCAGGCCAGGGAATCATCCAATAAATTCTATAATGCGATTCCTGCAATAGTAGAAAATTATATGGAAGAGATTTACAAACTTACTGGAAGAAAGTACAACCTATTTGACTACTATGGTGCTCCTGATGCAGAAAGAGTAATCGTAGCAATGGGTTCGGTATGTGATACTATAGAAGAAACCATAGATTACTTGACTGGAAAAGGTGAAAAGGTAGGAGTTATTAAGGTTCGTCTGTACAGACCTTTCTCCATTGAGCATTTCTTAAAAGCAATACCTCAGACAGTGAAGAAGATAGCTGTTTTAGACAGGACTAAAGAACCTGGTGCAGCAGGAGAACCTTTATATGAAGATGTTCGTACAGCTTTCTATGACAAAGATGTAAGACCGGTTATTATCGGCGGAAGATATGGTTTGGGTATGAAGGATACAACACCTGAGCAGATAATTGCCGTATTTGACAACCTTAAGAAGGATGAGCCTAAAAACCACTTTACAGTGGGAATAGTAGATGATGTTACATTTACTTCTTTAGAGGTTGGTGAACCGGTAGATATAGTTCCTAAGGGAACTGTAAGCTGTAAGTTCTGGGGATTGGGTTCCGACGGAACTGTTGGTGCAAACAAGAACTCCATTAAGATAATCGGTGACCATACAGATAAGTATGTTCAGGGATATTTCTCCTATGACTCCAAGAAATCCGGTGGAGTAACAATATCCCACTTGAGATTTGGAGATAAGCCAATTAGATCTTCTTATCTCATTAAAAAAGCGGATTTTGTTGCTTGCCACAATCCTTCTTATATTGGAAAATACGACATTGTAAGTGATTTGAAAGAAAACGGAACATTTCTTTTGAACTGCAGCTGGAAAGGCAAAGAATTGGATGAGAAACTTCCGGCAGAAGTAAAAGCTTATATAGCTAAAAACAATATTAACATGTATACTATAGATGCTTTTGATATAGCCGGAAAAATCGGTCTTGGCGGAAGAATTAACGTAATTATGCAGGCTGCATTCTTTAAATTGACTAATATCATTCCTATAAAAGATGCAGTGAAGTACATGAAGGATGCTGCATTAAAGAGCTATGGCAAAAAAGGCGATAAAGTTGTCAGCATGAACTATGAGGCTATAGATGCAGGTGTTGAGTCTCTGGTTAAGGTTGAAGTTCCGGAATACTGGAAGGATGCAAAACCTGAAGCTGAACAGAAGAAAGCCGATGTTCCTGACTTTATTAAAAATATAGTTGAGCCTATTAACAGATTAGAAGGCGACAAGCTTCCTGTAAGCGCATTTAAAGGTATTGAAGACGGAACCTTCGAGATGGGAACTTCTGCTTATGAAAAGAGAGCTATTGCCGTTAATGTTCCTGAATGGATTTCGGAAAACTGTATCCAATGTAATCAGTGTTCCTATGTATGTCCGCATGCGGCAATAAGACCGTTTGTGCTGGATGAAAATGAGCAGAAAAATGCTCCTGAAAAATTTGCTACACTTAAAGCCATAGGTAAAGAATTGGCTGGATATACTTTCAGAATTCAGGTAAGTCCTTTGGATTGTACCGGATGCGGTAACTGTGCTCAGGTTTGTCCTGCAAAGGTTAAAGCTTTGGAAATGAAGCCTTTGGAAACTCAGATGGATCAGGCAGAGTTGTGGGAATATGCCATGACTTTGACTCCTAAGACCGATTTGATGAGAGCTGATACAGTAAAAGGAAGTCAATTCCAGCAGCCATTGTTGGAGTTCTCCGGTGCTTGTGCAGGATGTGGTGAAACACCTTATGCTAAGCTCATCACACAATTGTTCGGCGACAGAATGATGATAGCTAATGCTACCGGTTGTTCTTCCATATGGGGTGCAAGTGCTCCGGCAACACCGTATACCGTAGACAGGAACGGACGCGGTCCGGCATGGGCAAATTCACTCTTTGAGGATAATGCTGAATTCGGATACGGAATGCATCTTGGAGTTAGCCAAATTCGTGAAAAGATTGCTCAGTTGGCAACCGAAGCATTAGAGCTTAATATATCCGATGAAATTAAAGGATTGCTTAAAGAATGGCTTGATAATAAAAATAATGGAAAGGCAACCAGAGATATAGCCGATAAACTGGTTCCAGCCCTTGAACAATATAAGCCTGAGGATGAAAAGGCGAAAGAAATATTAAATGGAATATATGAAAGAAAAGATTTCCTTGTAAAGAGATCTCAGTGGATATTCGGCGGTGACGGTTGGGCATATGACATCGGTTTTGGCGGACTTGACCATGTTTTAGCTTCCGGTGAGGATGTAAATGTTCTTGTATTTGATACCGAAGTGTACTCCAATACAGGAGGACAATCTTCAAAAGCTACACCTACAGGAGCTATTGCCCAATTCGCTGCTAGCGGTAAGAGGACAAGAAAGAAAGATTTGGGTCTTATTGCAATGTCCTATGGATATGTATATGTTGCACAGGTTGCAATGGGTGCAAACCAGAGCCAGTTAATCAAAGCACTTATTGAAGCTGAAGCTTATCCTGGACCATCCTTGATAATTGCCTATGCACCATGTATCAACCATGGTTTGAAAGCAGGTATGGGCTGTGCTCAGCTTGAAGCAAAGAAGGCTGTTGAATCTGGATACTGGCATCTGTACCGCTATAATCCTCTGTTGAAAGAAGAGGGCAAGAATCCGTTCATATTGGATTCAAAAGAGCCGACTGCTTCCTTTAAAGACTTCTTGCTTGGTGAAGTAAGATATGCTTCTTTAACAAAAGTGTTGCCTGAAAAGGCAGAAGAGTTGTTTACACAGGCTGAAAAAGAAGCAAAGGAAAAATATAAGATGTATGAAAGTATGGCAAAAGGCTAATCCATAGTGTTTAAACGTGAAATAGAAAAACATAAAAGAAGTGTCGCTTGAATTGAGAAGCTGCTGAAAATAATATTTCGGCAGCTTCTTTTTAATGTAATTATTTTGTAATACATATTCATTAAAAAATCTAAAGAAATTATCCGATATAGAATTACAAGATATATTATATCCTGGTGCTTATAAAAATTAATTAAATAGAGGTAATGCTGCTATGAACAAAAAGTATCTGTTCAAAAAATCTATAGCTTTATCTGTAACTCTGATTCTGTTTCTTTCTGTTTTGAGCCCGACTTATGGAAGAGAGACAGCGGAGAAAATATATACCGGTATTAATAATGCAAATGCAATTTTAAACAATATAGATTACAGGGATGTGAAACAGACTAATGTGTGGTCAAAGGAAGCCATATGTGAAGTCAGTGCTCTGGAGATAATGAAAGGGTATGGAAATCAAACCTTTGGCCGAACCAGTCCTGTTACAAAAGAGCAGGCGCTGACCTTAATATATAATGCAGCGGGAAGAGAAGCGGAAGCACAAGTTGCAGCAGAAACACTTAATGCAAAAAGAGCAGCGGATAACAGGAAAACATATGCCCCGGCCATGTGGTCTGACGGGTATTTGCAACTAGCGGCCAATGATGGGCTTATAAGTGCAAAAGATCTTGAAGATGCTTTGACAGCTGACCAAAGCACTCTTACTGAAGGAAGTTTTTATAGAAGCTCAGCAGCACAAAGACAGGATGTGGCTTTTTGGATAGCAACAGTTTTGGGATTGCCTCCTGTTTATAGTCAGCAAAAGATTTTTAACAGCTACAGTGATTGGTCTCAGGCTGACCCTTATAAAATACCTTATATTGAAGCAGTACTTCAAAACAATATTATGAGCGGTTTGGGTAACGGCAGATTCAATCCCAGAGGCAGCGTTACCAGAGAGCAGATGGCACAGATAATACAGAATGCTCTTTCAATTATCCTGCCTCTCAGAGGCTATGAAAGAAAGTTGGGAACTATTGAAAGTATTGAATCTTCCATCGATTTTACTGACGGACAAAGTATTACGAGAAATATATATAACGTTAGAAACAGCAATGGAAAGCGGCATCAGATTATTACAGAATTTATTGCAGGCAAATCGCAGCAAGACCTTAGAAATGAGCTGAATGGAAGTATAAAAGAAAGGGAAAATACTGATCTGATTGTATATAAAGATGGCTGGCTTGGCAAAAGCAGTATTTTAGAGTCGGGAGATCGCATAGAGTATACGGTGACATCAGAGGGAAAGGTTGCATTTGTCAAAGTTATATCTAACATATCCGAAACCAAATATTTGGTTGCAAAAGTGAACAGTATCAATAAAGCCAATCAAACATTAAATATTTCAAAGGTATTTGATTTAGATTACCCCAATGTAGACCTGGAGGATAAAAACTTTTCCTTCGACGGAGAAGGAAAGGATGTCAATGCTACCTTTGTTTACAGTTCCGATGTTGAAGTTTTTGTAGATAATATGAAGTCTGCCATAGATGATATTGAACCCGGTATGGATGTAATTCTTTCCATAACCGACAATATGATAACGGGAATAAAATCGGTGGTGCTTAAGTTAAGAGATCAGGGAGTGGCAAGCGGAATAGTGGAAGACAACAATCCGCATTTGGGTTACATAACGCTTTACAATGAAAAAAGGCTTAAAGATGAGTCGGAACCGAACATTAAGACCTATAATTACTCCAACCCGAAAAATATCACAATAATTAAGAATCATAAACCGGCAAGTATTGAAGATATCGAGGGAGGAGATTCGGTTTATATTAAGTTTGATGATGAAGGCAACATAGAATTGATAAGTGCCGTAGACAACTATGTTCAAAAGCACGGCAAAGTTCTTTCCAAAAAACTGACATCCCTTGCAATACAATATGATGACGGGACTCAGCAAATATTAGCTGTAAGCAATGATATACCAGTAATTCTGGACAAAAAAATGGTGGACTATGATTCCATAAAAGAAGGAGACAGGGTAAAGTTACTGCTTAATATAACCGACAGTTTTACAAAACTAAAGCAAATAACCATAGAAGGCGATGAGCATTTTATTGCGGGCATTTATAAGGGAGTTGTGGATAAGCTCGATGAAATATCGAACAATCTTGTTGTTAAGAACATGGAGGTTTTGAAAAACGGAAAATGGCAAAGGGTTGAGCAAAAGGGTTATTCAGCCATCGGATTGGCCGAAGGTAATGAAATATATTATAAAAACAATAACATAGATCTGGATTTTGTTAACAAGAGGCTGAGAGGCAATCAAGCATACATAGCAGTAGAGAAGGATTATGGAGGAGAGGAAAAGGCTATTTTGGTATCCTTTAAGGAAAAGGATGACACTGAACTTAATGAACTTAATGACAATATTCTGTTAAATACAATGGGCAGTGAAGGCGAGCTTGTATTGAAAAACGGAAAAAATTCTATTGCTTATAATAAAGGAACAATTATTGTTAAAGATAAAAGGCTTGTTACAGGCAGCAGCATTTCTCCAGAAGATACGGCTCATATTATAGCAAACAGAGAGTTCGATAACGGAAAGTACTACGCAAATGTGGTTGAAATAACTCCAGGAAATGACCAGAACTCTATTGTCATCTATAGAGGCAGAATAGCAAATATTAACGAAAATAAAGATTTTACAATAAGTGCCTTTTCACAGTTGAATGGGGTTAATTGGGATTTTTACAATACTCCAAAGACTTTCAGGATAACTTATGATACCCGTATAATTGATGACTCCGGAGTAGTAGGACAACGTAATTTTACCGATTATGGAGAGTCAAGTTTTAAAGACCGTACCGTTTATATTTTGGCTAAAGGTACAGATGCTTTGCTGGTTAATACAGTGCCTTACGGAAATGTATCGGTTAAAGGTGAAATATATGAGATAGTCGGTGAGGAAGAACCTTCTGAACTTACTGTTGTAAATGCAAAAATATACAATTCATCTACTTATATGTGGGAAAACAGCAAGGATATGAGGCTTAGAATTTTAAACAACAGCATAATACTGAAAAATAACAGCATAGCAGAAGCAAAAGATATTGAAAAAGGGGATAAGGTGAGAATAATCAAGAAAGACGACAGCCGAACAGGAGATGCATACATTATATTTGTGGAAAGTAACTAGGGATTATCCGGGAATTGGTTGTTACGTATTTTGGGGGGACGAATAATATGTCGAAGATGTTGAAATTTATGTCAATGGTGGTTATTATAGTATTAGGTGTTTTTAATATTGAAGCTTATGCAAGGTATGGCGACAATGGCTTTGAAGGAGGAATTTCATCCGGAGAAGTGGAAGGGAAGACAACCTATGATTATAAGGAAGTGGTATTTTTAACAGGAGAACCCATTGTATTCAGCGGTACATTGACGGTAAAGAAAACAGCCAAAAAGGACAGTACAACGGGAAAGCAGATTATAACATCAACTTATACATATAAACTATCAAATGACGAATTTTCAGGAACCCTTACCAAATCTGTTTCCTATAACACTGTAATTACTGAAAAGGACAATGGACAAAAAATAGAAGAGACAAAATTGAACGGTAAATATTCAGAAGTTATTAATATTAACGGTACTACGTTCAATTTGAGAAACTATGATTTTACCAAGACAAATATAACCGATTCGAAGCCTGCAGTTGACTATATGGCCGGAAATTTGTGGGGAAGAAAAACTTACAGTATTGGAGCGGATGATGGAACCGTTACTGTTGATATTATCGGTAATTTATACGGGTACAACCAATATTGGGGTTCTACTGAGACGCAAATACTGGAGTATATGATACAAAGCGAAACTGCTAAAGGCGACCTTGTTGACAAATGGGGCGGAACAGCAACAGTAAGGCTTTCAAGCAGTGTTACAAAGCAGTTAAAATATATTGAAAATGAACCTGCGACTATAAGTTTTGAGGGCGGATTTGTACAGACACAGTACAATAATAGTATTCTTCAGTATTCTTCAAGCCTTCCTGAATTTGATTCTGAAGGAGTATCAACCGATAAACTGGTGGAGAAATCCGGCAGTTTAAAAATTGAAAGCTTTCCTGTGCAAACCAGGCTACTGGTTCCGAGTGTTAATCACCTTAGAGGACATTGGGCTGAAAATGATATAAAAGCTCTTTACAGCTTGGAAGTATTTAAAGAGGATTCTCAAAAGTTTAATCCTCAGGATGTAATGACCCGGGCAGAATTTGCCGATGCTATTGTGCTTGCATTAAAAGAGGTTCCTCAAGATACTGCATTGAGCGGAACAAAGACAACCAGAACCACCAAAAGCAAAAAAGAGGAACTTTTATCTCCGTTTGTGGATGTGGCTGTGGACAGTAAATACTTTGAAAATATTAATAATGCGTACAAAAGAGGTATGATAAGCGGCCGGGGAAATGGCAGGTTTGCACCGGATGATTATTTAACTATGGCTGATGCAATAACAATAATTATAAGAGCTCTCGGGCTGGAAGCCTTAGCTCCTTCAGGCGGCGTAACAACCACATTTGTGGATGACGCTGATATCCCGTCCTATGCCAGAAATTATGTTTATGTGGCGCAAAGGATAGGCCTTGTCCAGGGGGATGAGAGGGGATATCTTAAGCCTTGTGAATATCTTACTAAGGCAAGAGCTGCAGTTATTATAAATAAAGTTATAAATTATATGAGGGACGATCTTAAAAAAGATTATAGAGAAAGAATTGTTAACTATTAAACGTATGACAGGAAAAGGGGATTAGTCATGAGAATAAGATTTGTAAAAACTATTTGTATAATTTTTATATTGTGTTTATTGACTTCAAACATATCTTTTGCAGCGGAAAGCCAAACTGAAAATGAAAATTATTCAGATATAGATTACCTGAAAAGTGTAATGGATATGATAAGAGACCGGTATAAGGGAAATGTGACGGAAGAACAGTTAATTGAGAGTGCAATAAATGGCATGTTTAGTGCCATGGATCAATATACCGAGTTTTTTGACAAAAAAGAGGCAGACAGCTTTTTTAGCGATATAGAAGGTTCTTATGTTGGAATAGGAGTAAGGATATCATCCCAGACCAATGATATATGTGTTGTAGAAGTGTTCGAGTCTTCTTCAGCTGCTAAAGCAGGAATTATAAAAGGAGATATAATAGTAAAAATAAATGATGTAAATGTTGAAGGAAAAACCAGTGAAGAGGTTGCAAATCTTATTAGAGGAAAAGCCGGTACTAAAGTTAATCTTGGTATAATGAGGCCGGGACAAAAGCAATTGCTTAACATAGAAGTAGAGAGGTCGGAAGTAAAGATTAATCCTGTGACTTACCGTATTATCGATGATATTGGCTATATAAAACTTGATATTTTTAATTCCAATTCCAGCATTAACATTATAAAAGCACTTAAAGAAATGGATAACAACAATATAAGTAAGCTGATATTGGATTTAAGGGATAATCCGGGAGGAGAGCTGAGCCAGGTAATCAAAATAGCTGAAAAATTTGTTCCGGAAGGATTGATAACAAAATTGGATTTCCAGTCTGAAAAAATGGAAGATGAATTATATTATTCCAAAAACAAAGAATTAAAGTACAAATTAGTTGTGCTGGTGAATGGATTAAGTGCCAGCGCTTCGGAAATCTTAGCCGGTGCGATACAGGATACCGGAGCAGGGGTTTTGGTAGGTACCAAAACCTATGGGAAGGGAAAGGTACAAAATATTTATCCCGTGTTATCGCCGGAGGCATATAAGAGATATTCGAAAGAGTTGGGAGCCACTATATTGGATGCATATGATCTGATAAATAATTACGATATCATTCCTTCGGAAGATGAAATAATTGGATGGGCGAAAATTACCACAGGTGAGTATTATACACCCAAAGGAAGAATGATAGACGGTATTGGCTTAGATCCCGATTATTATGTTGAAAATACATATATTGTAAATGGAGTGGATATAAGAACTATAGATACTCTTTCAAAGCAAGTAAGAATAAATGTAAATGATAAAAGTATTGATGTTCTTAATGCAGAGAAAATATTAAAACTTTTAGGATACAATATTGCAAAGCCTGATATGATCTTTGACAAAGAATCAGCTGCGGCTGTTTACGAGTTTCAGAAGGATAACGGTTTTTATCCTTACGGTGTTTTGGATTTTGCTACTCAGCAGGCACTAAACGATAAATTGGAGAATCTTATTTTGGAATGTGACAAACAAATGGCCAAAGCTTTGGAACTGCTTAAAAAATAGAATATTATTTTATTGATTTGATTTTCTTTTCATCTTTTTTCGCCATTTTCTAAAGGAAATGGGATATTCGACAAATAAGTTTTGCTAAGCAGGAAGCCTGATGCATCTATTGTATTTATCAAGCTTCCTGCAAATAGATAAGCAACGGAAGAAGAGTGCTTTAAAAGTCTTTCAGCCACTCTAATGCTTCTTCTATAGTTCTGAAATACTCCGTTACTAATTTATCGTTAGCTTGCAAACGATGACGCTGTGCTTGAACCTTCATTGCTACAGTTTTACCAACTGCATATGCAATTGCTGCACAACCTTCCGATTCCAAATTCTTATGCAGATCTGCAAAAATTTTTTGGCATTCCGGATCAATTATTGGATCCATTTTATCGCATCCAACAATCCATGCCCATTTGCCATTTGTTTGTTTTACTCCGCGTCTTACTTCATCAATCATCCATATAATATCTTCTTTAGATACCTTTCCGAATCCGTCAGTAATGATTATGTTTTTTTTAGGTGAGTCATAAAAAACTACAGTTCTACTTTGGCTTTCGTTCATACTAATTACCTCCTTTATGCTTTTATGTATTTTAAACAAGATTATCAGTTGAATTTGTACTTTTGTGAGATATATCGCTTAACTTTTCAATAATACGGTTCATTTTTTCAGTAATTTCCGATACCATTTCATCTCCTTCAATGGAAGTGGCCGATAGTTTGTCTATGGCATTAAGGACATTACTGGTGTATTCGATAACTTCCGTTGAGGTTATATTGAATTCAGAAGCTATACTATTGATAATAGAAGCATCTTTGCTGTATTTTTCAGCAATATCAAGCATTGAAGAATAATCATTATTAACATTTGTGGATACAAACTCCAACAAACTATTTGAGCAATTGGTAAGGTTGTTTACTGACTCTAATACCATCTTTGTTGCACTTTGAATTTTAGAAACGGTATTTTTGGATTGTTCTGCAAGCTTTTTTATTTCGTTTGCCACCACAGAAAAACCTCTTCCTGCTTCACCTGCTTTTGCGGATTCTATAGCTGCATTTAACGCAAGAAGATTAGTCTGTGAAGCTATTTGCAGAATTGTTTGGGATAAAATATTTATTTGATCTACAACGTCAGCATTTTTAATTGCTTCTTTCAATTTTTCTTTTGTTTCTCCAAGGACTACCAGTGTTTTTTGCTGGGATTTAATAACATTACTCTTTGTGGTCTCAGCGCTTTTGCTTATTTCTTCAGAAGTTGCTACTCCCTGTGTAGATCTTTCAGTCAAAGCCTGTGTTTTCTCAACAATATCCAGTGCACTGCAGGCCATGTTTTATGAGGAATCAGAGATTTCTT
Organism: Acetivibrio clariflavus DSM 19732; assembly: GCF_000237085.1. Classification (GTDB taxonomy): domain Bacteria; phylum Bacillota; class Clostridia; order Acetivibrionales; family Acetivibrionaceae; genus Acetivibrio; species Acetivibrio clariflavus. The sequence goes on from NC_016627.1 coordinate 736,828, forward strand.
TCATTACAAACCTAAACTTTTCAACAGAATCGGCTAATTCTTTTATATTTTCGATTATATCAACCGTATGGGCAGAAACTTGCACCTCTACATCATCACTGTCTTTAATGCTTTTATCTTCAGTCGTTTGTGAATAGTCAATCAGTGCTGCTACGGCTATAGAAATTGCATCAATGCTGTCTTTCGAGAGCATAGAGCGTCTGAATATGTCTTCAGGATTGTTACTTACAATTGATGAATTTATATGATTGACCAAATTTTTTAGCGGTTCGTCGATTGAGTGGTGAAGAATTTTTGAGTATAACACTGATACAATGATACCTATAAATAGAGTTGCCAATATAATGAAAAGTTTTATTACCTTGTTTATTTGCATACAGCTTATTATAGCCATAATGCACAAGGGTGGAATTGAAAAACATGAAGAAATCATTATCTTTGTTTTTAATTTTAGATTACTGAACAATACAGTCACAAATAAAGTCACCTCACAATTCTGGATTTGGCTGATGTTTGAGTTCTTTACTATTAATGTCAATAAAGTGAACTATGTTATATTTATCGGAAAAATCCTGGCAATAATTAAATGAAATGGTATCTTAATTCGATAAATAATTTCTTAATTTTTGAAAGAGTCAGAAACGCTTAAAAATTTATAATATTGAGTTTTTTGTAAATTTAGTTGATTTTAAAATTATACCGTTTTTATGTTTTGGAATTTTAAAGCCATAAAGGAGATTATGTGAAAATTATGGATTCAATTGACTTTACACAACAGAATTATACTTATTATAAATGCCTGAATTATTTATGAGTAAATTATTGACAATTAAGAATAATTTTGATATTCTAACATTGATATATTTTTGAGCAACGAAATGTTGCTTTTCAGTTCAAGCGTATAAATTTTTTATAGAGCCGACTGCAAGCTTTGTTGGAAACAATATATTTACACAGGCATCATTGGTTTTAGTGACATATCTTGATTGACGGAATGGCTTGAGTTTTTACAATTTACGGTTTTTACTAATCTTCAGTAGTGTTATGTTCACGTTAATTCTTAACAGTATCACATAGACGCCATTAATCGGCAGAATGTTGTTGTTTAGTTTATAATCGGTTTCGGAGTATGTTTTTTTAATGAAAAATAATGTTGCTTACTTCGTAGTCCAAGCTACATTTATATAAAATTTTTTTTAGGTTTGTCCTCTATTAATGGTATTTTTGCAGTAATCAGGTTATTAAAGAATTTTGCACTCATTAGGTTTGTTTGGATGAATACAGGATAGTGGACGGATTTAGGGGAGAAAATGCTTAAATTACAGTAGAATGTATATAATAAAAAAAAGGAAAAAGGCGAATAATTTTAGGGGAGTATATTTTTATTGTTTGATTAAAGGAGTTTGTTATTAATTATTGTGGTCTTGGCTACGAAGTAAACAGTTTTTAGAATTTATCGGGATATAAGGGCAGCAAAGTTGATGCTGCCTTTATTGTGTACTTAAGGTTATAAAATATGTTATTTATTTCATTTATCAAATTTATTTCATAAAATTTAATCTTCTATTGACACTACATTTTTGCGAATATACAATATAACTTGTATGTTTTGTTTTATGATATGAATAGAACTTTGCTTATTAAATAAGTTATCAGCCGAGGAGAATATCTAACCGGCTGTAACTATTTTTGGAGGATAGGAAATCATGTCTGTTAAGTACATTTTTGTAACCGGTGGTGTTGTTTCCGGTTTAGGAAAGGGAATAACTGCTGCATCTTTAGGTAGATTGCTAAAGGCGAGAGGATTAAGAGTAACTATTCAAAAATTTGATCCTTATATTAATGTTGATCCTGGAACAATGAGTCCGTATCAGCATGGAGAAGTATTTGTAACCGATGACGGAGCTGAGACTGACCTTGATTTGGGTCACTATGAAAGGTTTATTGATGAAAACCTTACCAAAAATAACAATATTACTACCGGAAAAATATACTGGTCAGTAATAAGTAAAGAGCGAAAAGGGGACTATTTGGGAGGAACAGTCCAAGTAATACCGCATATTACCAACGAGATAAAAGAAAGAATTTACAGGGTAGGGAAGACGGATCATACTGATGTAGTAATAACAGAGATTGGCGGAACTGTCGGAGATATTGAGAGCCTTCCTTTTCTTGAGGCAATAAGGCAGGTTTCCACTGAAAAGGGACGGGAAAATGTCATGTATATACATGTTACTCTCGTTCCTTATCTAAGTAAATCGGGGGAACTTAAAACAAAGCCTACTCAGCATAGTGTTAAAGAACTGAGAAGCATAGGCATTCAACCGGATATTATAGTGTGCCGTACCGAAAAGCGTTTAAGCAAAGATCTCAAAGATAAAATAGGACTGTTTTGCAATATCTCGGGAGATTCAGTAATACAAAACCTTGACGCAGAAATACTGTATGAGGTTCCGTTAATGCTTGAAGAGGAAGGTCTTGCTGAAAATGTTTGTGCACGTTTGGGACTTGAATGCAGAGTTCCGGATTTAACAGAATGGAGAGAAATGGTAGAAAAGCAGAAAAGTATTACCGAATCTGTTACTATTGCATTGGTCGGAAAGTATGTTGAATTGCACGATGCTTACTTGAGTGTTGTGGAAGCCCTTAAGCATGGAGGCATAGCAAACGATGTTGATGTTAAAATCAAATGGATAAATTCTGAGAATTTGAATGAAAACAACTTGGAAAGCAATTTGTCTGAATGTAATGGAATTTTGGTTCCGGGAGGTTTCGGAGACAGAGGAATAGAAGGCAAAATACTTGCTGCCAAGTTTGCAAGGGAAAATAAAATACCTTATTTTGGTATATGCTTAGGTATGCAGATGGCTGTTGTAGAGTTTGCTCGTAATGTGGCAGGTTTAGAAGGTGCCAACAGTTCGGAGTTTGATCCTTACTCACCGCATCCGGTAATAGACCTTATGCCGGAACAAAAGGATGTTGACGAAATGGGCGGAACTATGAGATTAGGCCTTTATCCGTGTAAAATAAGCAAAGACACAAAAAACTTTGAGATATATAAAAACGAGTTGATTTATGAAAGACATAGGCACAGATATGAATTTAACAATGAGTATAGGGAGATTTTGACGTCTAAAGGTCTAATCATATCCGGTTTGTCTCCGAGCGAAAAGTTGGTTGAAATAATTGAAATAGCTGATCATCCTTGGTTTATTGGAGTTCAGTTTCATCCTGAGTTTAAATCAAGACCCAACAGACCGCATCCTCTTTTTAAGGATTTCATTCGGGCGGCTGTTGAAAAACGCAATGCAAACTAGTGTTTATTTCTTGGCAGTAAACCTAAATAATAGTTTTTGTACTAAAATGTTTTATGTATAGTATAAATCCTTTCAATCCTGTAAATAATTATACTAAGCAATAAAAGTTACTATTGCTAAAATAATTAAAATAAGGAGTCTATTTGAATTTCAACAATATTCAAAAGACTTCTTTGCAGGATATGGGGGGATTTTGTTATGTTAAAAAGATTTAAGAGTTCATCAGCTTTATGTTGGGTGTTTAAGGGTATTTTGGCAATAATAATGGTATCTCTTTTGATAACGGGAATAGCATTTGCTTCCTATTCTGAAAATATCAACAGCGGATTGTCTCAAAATCTTTTGAGGCTTCATGTTATAGCTAACAGTGACTCTCCGGAAGATCAACAGCTAAAGAGGGATGTACGGGATGTAATCCTTGACTATATGAAGAAAGAATTAAAAGATTTTGATAATGTAGAAGATGCAAAATTGCAAGTTGGCAAAAATTTGGATAAAATAAAGACTCTTGCAGAGAACGAGATAAGAAGACAGAATAAGGATTACAGTGTTAAAGTGATGTTGGGGAATTTTCCTTTCCCGACAAAAATGTATGGTGATATAGCTTTGCCAGCAGGAAACTATGAAGCCCTTAGGGTTGTTATTGGCGAAGGAGAAGGGCAAAACTGGTGGTGTGTGATGTTCCCACCGTTATGCTTTGTAGATGCTACCCATGGTACAATACCTGATTCTGTTAAAGAAGAACTGAAAAGTGTTCTTACAAAAGAGGAGTACAGCATAGTGGCATCTGTGGATATGGAAGATGAGATTCCGATTGAGATTAAGTTTAAGATTGTGGAAATTTTTCAAGGTTCCAGAATAAAGTTAAAAGGTGCTATAAACAGATTGTTTAAAACAGCTCATGAAAAAATTAGTGCCAGATGAATGTTTTTGAGCAAAAACATTTTAAATTCCCGCTTGGATTTCAAATTTTTCATATGTGAGCGTTCATTGAATATATGATTTGTCTGAAATTGCTCTTTTATGTGTTCGATATAAATAAATTTCAGAAAAATTATAGTACTGAAATATAAAGGCAACTTATGGCGTAAGTGTTTTGGTTTGAAAGATTAGCACTTCGGTCGTAAGTTGTTTTTGTTTATTTCTTTTAATAGGGTATTAAAAATATGATATACTATAAAGTATAAAATAATTGAGGATAATACTTGTTGGTTATTGCGTCTGTTCCGGCACAAAAGGCTTGTTTTATGTGTAAAGCAACATGAGCCTGCACAGCAAATGAAGAAAAGTTTTTCTGGATCTGTTGTTGTTTATTCTAAATTAATCCATTTAACTAAAAGTCAGAGGTGAATAAAGTGAAAGATATTATTGCAAACGTGAATTTGGAGTTTTACTTGATTACTTTATTCCGATTGCTTCTCGCTTGTATTCTTGGAGGCTTGATTGGCTATGAAAGGGAAAGCATGAAACGGCCTGCTGGTTTTCGAACTCATATTCTTGTCTGCATGGGATCGGCATTGGTAATGTTAACATCCGAGTATATATTTATGAAATATGGAGGAAGTACAAATATGGATCCTGCCCGTTTGGGTGCGCAGGTAGTGAGTGGAATAGGTTTTTTGGGGGCAGGAACTATAATAAGGGAAGGCGCTAATGTAAAAGGTCTTACAACAGCTGCAAGTCTTTGGGCTGTATCGTGTGTGGGAATAGCCGCAGGAATTGGTTTTTATGGAGGCGCAATTGTTGCTGCGCTTGTCGTTTATTTGACCTTAATGGTGCTGAAAAAACTTGAACACAATTTAGCAAACAGAAAGCATCTCAATGTTTTATACATAAAGACCAGCAATCTTCCCGGGCAAATTGGGGCTATAGGAAACATTTTTGGAAAAAATAATATAAATATAAATAATATCGAGTTTTTAAACAATGAGGACGACGCTGATGTTCTGATAAAACTTTATGTTAGAATACCTAATGATGCAAAAAAGAAAACAGTAATGGGAGAACTTCAGAAAATCGAAGGTGTCAGCAAGGTTTATGAAGAATAAAGTTATACTGGATAGCCTTGACATAAAAAATAATTGACTTTTCATATTCTTTGACCTATAATTCATTTGTTTGCTATTTATTACAGCCGTCGAAACTAAATAAAATATAAAAAGCGAGAGCGCAATAAAGCAGAATAAGTGATTGCTCAACTATTATGTAAAGACTTTAATTTGACTGGAAGAGAGGGATTATGAATTGTCAAGGCTGGACCAGCATAAGACACCGCTGTTTGATGCGGTTAAGAAGTATGTGGATGACAATGTGATACAGTTTCATGTGCCTGCCCACAAAAAGGGAGCAGGACTTAAGGAGTTTCGTGAATATCTCGGTGAACGTGTGTTTCAGATGGATGCTAACGGTATGCAGGACCTGGACTTTGCCAATAACCCGACAGGTGTTATTTATGAATCGGAAAGACTTTTAGCTCAAGCTTTTGGTGCACAGAATGCCTATTTTTTGGTAGGAGGAACTACTGCTGGGGTTCAGGCCATGATTATGAGTGCCTGCGAACCGGGAGACAAGATTATAATTCCGAGAAATGCTCATAAATCAACTATTGGAGGTATTATACTCAGTGGGGCAATGCCTGTTTATGTCCAACCGGAAATAAACGAACGGCTCGGAATTGCAATGGGAATAACTGAAGAAAGTCTGCGGAAGGCTATCAAGGAAAACCCACATGCTAAAGCGGTATTTTTAATCAACCCCACTTACTATGGAGTAGCGTCGGATTTAAAGTCTCTTGTCAGAATAGCGCATAGACATGAAATGGCTGTGTTAGTGGATGAAGCTCATGGAGCGCATATGTCTTTTCATGATGATTTCCCTCTGACTGCTATGGAAGTAGGAGCCGATATGAGTGCGGCGAGTATGCATAAAACAGCAGGTTCGTTGACTCAGAGTTCGATTCTTTTGCTTAGAAGCAATTTGATATCACCTGAAAAGGTTAAGCAGGTATTGAACTTGACCCATACCACAAGTTCGTCATATTTGTTAATGTGCAGTCTGGACATTGCAAGAAAGCAGTTGGCAACTCAGGGCAGTGAAATGCTTGAGGAAGCTTTAAGACTTGCCAGGATGGCCAGAGAAGAAATAAACAAGATAGAAGGTCTTTATGCTTTTGGCAAAGAACTTATCGGTACTCCGGGATGCTACGATTTTGACGAAACTAAGCTTGGAATAAATGTGTCCGGCCTTGGATACACCGGCTATGAAATGGAAGAGAAGCTAAGGAAAGAATATAATATTCAAATTGAGCTCTCCGATATGAATAATATAATGGCCATTATCAGCATTGGTGATACTGAAGAAAATATAGTGGCTCTAATTAATGCTCTAAAGGATATATCTTCGAAAACTGAAGTTAAAGAGTATAGAAAGCCTACAATAATAACACAAAATCCGAAAATGATTGTATCCCCTCGAGATGCTTTTTATAGCCGTAAGAAGTCGGTTCCACTTAAAGAGTCGGTAGGAGAAATTGCAGGAGAAATGATTATGGCTTATCCGCCGGGGATACCTGTTATTTGTATGGGAGAGCGTATTACTCAGGATGTGGTTGATTATATTGAAGTTTTGAAGGAACAAAGATGTCAAATGCAAGGTACAGCTGATCCCCATATAAATTCAATTATGGTATTGGGTTCCGATTAATAAATACATGCAAAATGTATATTGATTGTTGTAAAAAAGGCAGATTTCAAAATAAAAAATTGAATCTGCTTTTTTATTTTGTCAAAAAGAAACAGGAATTTATAATAAAAATTTGTAATACCGAAAGACACTTAAAGCTTTTAAATAAGTTGGTCTATTTGTGACTTTTTGTGAATATGAATAGGACTATGGTGATAACTCAAAAGTAAGTATTAAAACACTAAAATAAGTTAATACGATACTTTAGAGGCATGCGAAAAGGAGTGATATGCTATGAGCAGCACAAATACTTTACTGAAAAACATTAATGATGGAAATACGGTTTATAGGGGTTTAAGTGAAAAAGAGGCAAAAAAGAAATTGGAGAAATTCGGACCCAATATTTTATCGGAGAAAAAGAAAGTGTCGGCATTAAAAATTTTACTTGAGCAATTTAGCGATTTCATGGTGATGGTTTTAATTGCCTGTACTCTTATATCTGCTTTTATGGGAGAACTGACAGAAGCTATTACCATAATAGCAATAGTAATTGTTAATGCGATCTTGGGATTTATTCAGGAGTATCGTACCGAAAAAACTATGAAAGCATTAAAAGAACTGGCAGCGCCAATGGCAAGAGTCGTCAGAGACGATAGACTTGTTGAAATTCCGGCGGAAAATGTTGTACCTGGAGATTTAATAGTGCTTGAAGCAGGAGACAGGGTTCCGGCCGATGCAATTTTGGTAGAAGCTAATGGACTATTTGTAGATGAATCTCTTCTTACCGGAGAGTCGATACCTGTTGAGAAATCCACTCAATCGGGTGACAAAAAAACAGAAAGTATTGGAGATAAGTTGAACCATGTGTTTATGGGGACAATTGTAACAAGCGGAAGAGGCAGAGCCTATGTTACTGAAACAGGCATGTCTACTGAGATGGGTAAGATTGCCGATATGATCCAGGAAATAGAAGATGAACAAACCCCTCTTCAAAAAAGGCTTGACCATTTGGGTAAATTCATTGTGTACGGCTGTCTTGCTATTTGTGCCATAGTATCAATAACCGGAATTATCAGAGGCGAAAAAGTATTCACGATGCTTTTATCGGGTATAAGTCTTGCCGTGGCGGCGGTTCCTGAAGGATTGCCTGCAATAGTCACCATATCACTCGCTTTAGGTGTACAAAAAATGCTTAAGAGAAATTCCTTTGTCAGAAAACTTCCGGCTGTTGAAACTTTGGGATGCGCAAGTGTAATATGCTCAGATAAGACCGGAACGCTGACAGAAAATAAAATGACAGTACGCAAGATATACTGCGACGAAAATACCGTTGAAGTCAGCGGTGGTGCTTTTAGTAGCGAAGGGGAGTTTTTTATTGAAGGTAAAAAAATAAATCCGCTAAGCATCGAAAGCCTTAAGCTTGCGATGGAAATCGGAAGCTTGTGCAATAATGCTGTTTTAAGGAGAACGGTAAAGGACAGTGGAACCTTTGACAAGGTGAAAAAGGCTTTTTCAAGCAAGGAAAAGTGGGAATTGAGCGGAGATCCTACAGAAGCAGCTTTGCTTGTTGTCAGTGCAAAAGCAGGGCTTACTCAGGAAAAGCTTAACAGTACTTTTGTAAGAATTGATGAGATTCCTTTTGATTCGGACAGAAAGTGTATGACTGTAATTTGCGATACGAAAAAGGGTGAGATTTTTGCCTTTACCAAGGGTGCGCCGGATATAATAATAGAGAAATGTACTAAAATATATTCTTCAAAGGGTATCCGCCCATTAACCGATGCGGATAAACGGCTGATACAAAGGAGAAACAATGAGCTGGCAAAAGAAGCTTTGAGGGTATTGGGGGTTGCCTATAGGAAGCTGAATTCCAGGAATTATGACGGGAAACACATTGAAGAAGACCTTATCTTTGTAGGCTTGATAGGAATGATAGACCCCCCGAGGAAAGAAGCAATAAATGCTGTCAGAAAGTGTAAACTAGCAGGAATAAAGCCGATTATGATAACCGGTGACCACAAAGCAACAGCCAGTGCCATAGCCAAGGAAATAAATATTGCATCGGAGAAGGATAAAGTAATAACCGGCGCTGAACTTGAAGCAATGGATGACATTCAGCTTCAATCGATAGTAAATGATGTGGCTGTATTTGCAAGGGTTTCACCCAAGCACAAGCTGAGAATTGTAAGGGCATTAAAAAAGGCAGGACATATAGTTGCTATGACCGGTGACGGTGTAAATGACGCACCGGCTGTAAAAGAAGCCGATATTGGAGTTGCAATGGGTATAACGGGAACTGATGTTACAAAAGAAGCATCTTCCATGGTACTAATGGATGACAACTTTGCGACCATAGTGGCAGCTATTGAAGAGGGAAGAGTAATATATAACAATATACGCAAATTTATAAGATATTTGCTTTCATGTAATATTGGAGAAGTGCTGACAATGTTTTTAGGAACTCTTCTTGGGTTGCCGCTGCCATTATTGCCAATACAAATTTTATGGGTTAACCTTGTAACCGATGGACTTCCAGCTATTGCCTTAAGTATTGATCCTCCGGAAAAGGATATAATGATGAGACCTCCCAGAGGTGCAAAAGAAAATATTTTCTCCAACGGGCTGTTAAATCTTATACTCTTTAGAGGAGTGCTGATAGGTCTGTGTACTTTAGCAGTGTTTATAAGTATACTGCATTTTAGCCAGGATGTGGCTGTGGCAAGAACCGGGGCTTTTGTAACATTGGTGCTGACCCAGCTTATTCATGTGTTTGAGTGTAAGTCGGAGAGGAAAAATATATTTGAAATACCGTTGTTTAACAATATACCGCTTGTTTTAGCCGTATTGTGCTCATTAATAATGATTATAGGAGTTATTTATATACCTGTATTTCAGGGAGTATTTAAAACAGTACCTCTCTCCTATTACGATTGGGTACTTGTGGCAGGATTTTCAGCCCTTGGGCCGGTTGTTTCAAGCTTTTTTAGAGTAAATAGAAAATATATATAGATTTTTTAAGTTTAGAATTTTTCAAATTGTGAACAAAAATAAAAAAATTAATTCAGGATCTTTCCAATCGGAAAGATCTTTTTTATGTAACCAAATAAACTCAAAGAGGCGTACTTACAGCGTGATTTGCCAAATAAATCTTGAAAATTGCCATAAAAAGCTATATAATATGCAAGTCATGATATGCTTATTGGAACATAATATTATAGATATTACGCAAAATGGTTACAATTTGTTCACAATTTATTAAAACAATTTTAGGATAATGGTATTGCGTGTCGTGCGTATATGGAATGATGAAGAAATGGAGGAGAGAACATAATGATTGAAGTGCTGAATTTGACTAAGTCTTACGGTCAAATAAAGGCAGTGCGGGACTTGAATTTTACAGTAAAAAAAGGTGAAATTCTTGGTTTCCTGGGGCCGAACGGTGCAGGTAAGTCAACTACAATGAATATGATAACCGGATACCTGCCTTCCACAAGTGGGACTGTAAAAGTTGCAGGATATGACGTGAGCGTAGAACCTCATGAAGTTAAAAAGCGAGTCGGATATTTACCTGAACAGCCTCCGCTTTATACAGATTTGACAGTTATAGAGTACCTTAATTTTGTAAGCGATTTGAAGAAAGTTGACAGAAAGAAAAAGAAAAGCCAGATTTCCGACATAATGGAACTGGTAAAGATATCCGATGTTCGTAACAGATTGATAAAAAACCTTTCAAAGGGATACAAACAGAGGGTTGGCCTTGCACAGGCACTTATAGGCAATCCTGAAGTTCTTATTCTTGATGAGCCTACAGTAGGTCTAGATCCAAATCAGATTATCGAAGTCAGAAAACTTATTAAAGCTCTTGGAAAAGAACATACCATTATTCTCAGTTCCCATATAATGCAGGAAATTAGTGCGGTTTGTGAACGGATAATCATAATAAACAAAGGACAAATAGTAGCAATTGATACTCCGGAGAACCTGACAAAGAGCCTTGAAGGTTCTGCAATGTACTCTGTGAGAATTGACGGTCCTAAAGATAAAGTAATTGCTGCTCTTAAAAATATTGTAGGAATTAGAAATGTTAAAGAAAACGCTAAATTTGAAGATGGAATAGAATATCTGGTGGAAGCGGACAAGGATTTAGACCTCAGAAAGCCTATCTTCTTTGAAATGGCGAAACATGGATATCCGATTTTGGAAATTAAGCCTATAAGTATGAATCTGGAAGAAGCATTCATAAAAATTACCTCGATGGATCCGGATAAAGTTTCTGGAAACGAACAGCAGAATGATGAAGAGAAAGCAAATACTGAAGAAAATACTGATAACGAGGAAATTGTGAATAATAGCGAAGATTCGGAAGAAATTTCGAAGGAAGAAAAGGAGGATGAGTAATAATGTGGGCAATTTATAAAAGAGAACTGAAGTCGTATTTTTATTCTCCTTTGGCATATGTGTTAACGGGTATATATACTTTGCTGCTGTCCCTTAATTTTATCAGACCGATTTTAATGGCCACTGGCCCGGCTCAGACTTCATTTGGTGCAATAATCTATAATCTGAACATTTTGCTTGCATTTTTAATACCTATTCTTACAATGAGAGTGCTTGCTGATGAAAAGAGAAACGGAACGGAAGTTCTGTTAATGACTTCGCCCAATAGTGTTCCGGCAATTGTGTTCGGTAAATTTCTTGCTGCTTTTACCGTATTTTTACTTATGGCTGCTGTAACTGCCATGTACCCGATAATTATTGCAATATCCGGTGAATTGGTTGTCGCATCGATGATTACGAGTTATCTTGGATATATTTTGACAGGTGCTTTGTTTGTAGCTTTTGGAGTATTTACATCTTCTTTGACTGAAAGCCCTATTGTTTCGGCTGTAATTGGATCTTTGTGCTTGTTTTTTATTTGGATTATAGATTATTTTAGAGGTGCTTTGAAGGGATTGTTGTTCGATCTTGCCAAATGGATTTCCTTCTATTCGAGATTTCTTGATTTTGTGCAGGGGAAAATTTGTCTGAAAGATTTTGTGTTCTATTTCACATTAATAGCACTTTTCCTTTCATTGGCAATGATTGCAGTAGAAAAAAAGCGTTGGAGTCAGGGGTGATATGGAATGAAAAGTATAGTTGACAAAATAAAGAGTATATTTAGCAATAAAAATTTTAAATACGGCAGTTTATTTATGGTTTTAAGCATATTTTTAATTGCTGTAACTGTTATTATCAATATGATAGCTGAAATTGACAAGCTAAACGTTAGATGGGATTTAACACCGAACAAGATGTATTCCATAGGAGATGAGACAAAGAAAATTCTCAATGAATTACAGCAGGATGTTGAAATTATATTTCTTTCGGACAGAAAGAAACTTGAAGAAATTGAAGGCGCAGGAGAAATGATAACTGAATTTTTGGACAATTATGATGCTTATCCGAAAGTAACAGTTAAATACATTGATCCCGATAAAAATCCCCGAATTATTAAAGAGTTGGACAAGGAAGATATGCTGGGATTGAAAACCGATAATATTGTTGTTAAATCGGGAAATAAGGTAAAAAAGGTAGTTGCTAATGAACTGTTTTATTCGGATTACTATTCCAATACTCCATATTTTGCAGCTGAACAGAGTATAACCGGTGCAATAAAATATGTTACATCAGAGAAGACTCCTGTTGTTTATTTCATAGAAGGGCATAATGAAAGAGGTTTGGAATCTGAATACTCCGGACTGAAGCAAATTTTAGAGAATGGTAATTATATTGTAAAAACTTTGAATCTTACTGTGGAGAGTAAAGTGCCCGATGATGCGGAAATGCTTATTTTTGCAGCTCCTAAGAGAGATTTGTCAAAAGCAGAGGCAGAAAGATTGCTTGACTATTTAAAGAGTGATGGAAATGCCATATTCCTGTTTGAGCCTGTATTCTCCGATAAAAGGTTCGACAATTTTGAAAATGTTCTTAATGAGTATAATATCAGTATTAACTATGACAGAATACAGGAAAATGATCCTTCAAGGCATTATCCCGATGATCCCTATACGTTTTTACCAACAGTTCAAACATCTGAGATTACAGGCGGAGAGGATCTCAGTGATTTCTACGTGCTATTTAACGATTCCAGAAGTTTTAGCATACTCAACAATTATAAAGAGCCATTAAGGGTATTTCCTTTATTGACTTCAAGCGAGAAAGCTATTGGCGAAAGTTATGGAATGGATGAAGAGGACAGTATGGGACCGCATTTTATGGGTTTAGCTGCAGAGTACAATAGTGCCTATAAGTCTAAAGTTTTGGTATATGGGAATGCTTATGTTTTCACAGATGATGGCTTTAGTCAATTTGCACCTTTATCCGAGAACACTATGAAATTTTTCCTGGCAAGTATAGCTTGGATGCGTGATACTACAAATGACCTTGTTATAGCACCGAAAACCAATATGTACGATATCATGAATTTATCCAGCAGAAATACCAAGTTAGTTATTCTCGTAACTGTTTTAGTGGTACCGCTGCTGATTATAATAATCGGTGTAATTGTTTGGCTAAGGAGGAAACGCTTATGAAATTGTACAGGAATATAATTATTCTTGTAGTAATGTTTCTTGTCCTTGGAGGAGTACTTCTTGCACTTAAACTGACTTTAAAAGATGAAGAGACTGATTTTGATGATGATAGTATAATCACTCTATATAATTTTGAAAGTACGAAATTGACGGAGTATACTATAGAGAGTGAGGAAGGTACATTTGTTTTCAGAAAAAAGAGCAGTAACGGAGAGTACGATGTAGAATGGGAATTGGTTTCAGGGGGAAATTTTCCGCTTCACCATCAAAATGTAAATATAGTAGCTTTAAACGCTGTAGATTTGAAAGCTTACAAGTTAATTGAAGAAAATCCGACTTCTTTAGATATATATGGGCTTGATAATCCGTACCGCGTGACTTTCAAATTGGATGATGGAACTGAAAAATATATAGAAGTTGGAAGCATGACTCCTACAAAAGAGGCTTACTACATCAGAATAAGCGATTCTAATAATGTTTATGCCATTTATTCCTACAAGGGAGATCTTCTTGTTGCAACAAAGGACGAGCTTAGAGATAAAGATGTCTTTGATGTTTACTCATCCGATGTAATTAAATTTTCCCTTGAGAGGGATGGTAAAAAGGTATTTTCTGCTGAAAAGGATGAAGAAATTGGTTGGCAGATAAAGGAACCTATGCAGGGTAATGCTGATTTGGTAAAGCTTACAACTATTTTCGATACCTTTGTGAGAGCTTCTGCGAATACTTATGTTGAGGACAATGCAACCGATTTAGAGAAATACGGTTTAGACAATCCCAAATATGTTATTGAAGCTGCTACAGCAGATACAAAGGTAAAATTGCTTTTAGGAAAAGCTACCGAGGGAGAGTCTGTATTTTATGCAAGGTTTGATGGCAGCAATGAAGTATTTACTATTAATAAGTCATCTTTGTCTTTTATTGATATCAAACCTATAGAAGTATATGAAACTCTTGTGTACACACCGTATATTTATGATGTTTCGGAAGTAGTTGTAAATATAGACGGAAAGACCATAGTATCCCAGATAGAAAGTGACAGTGCTAAACCGGAGGAAGACAAATTTACTATTGATGGTCTTGATGTTATGAGTAAAGGTAAAGAAGCAGAAAATGCCTTTAGGAATTTTTACAGGTCTTTGGTGGGAATTATTTTTTCTGATTTGGAGTTTTTAGATCAGAAACCTGAAGGAACTCCTGAGATTACTATAACATATACCTTGGAAATAGACCCCGGAAAGATGGTAATTGAATTTATACCAAAAGATGATAAAAGGTATTATGTTTTAGAAAACGGTGAGTATAAAGGTAAGGTAGTAAAGAAAAGCGTTTTTGATGAAGCTGACGGGGTAAGAAAGAACTATGAGAAATTGATGGAAATTCTTAAGTAAAACCATTTTTAACTGACCCGGGAGCAATCGAGGGATTTGCTTCCGGGTTTTTTGTTGGGTATTTTTGTTGATAAAAATGATTAGTTTTCTTATACAGTTTTATATCAAGTTAAAATGAACAGTAATGACAAAAGTATTTTAAACATAGAATTATAAAAGATAAAATATATTTCAGGGTACCTGGCTGTGTTAACTGTCTGTGGTAACTTAAATTGGAGGTAATTTGCATTGCTTGGTGAATTTAAAAATATATTTAAAGTAGCTTGCATATATATGGCTACCATAATAGGTGCGGGATTTGCATCGGGGCAGGAAATTATGCAGTTTTTCAGCAGCTACTATGAAGGCGGATTTTATGGCATAATACTTGCCGGAATTTTATTTTCAATAATCGGATATGTTGTATTGGATAAGGTGTATTGTGAGCGAATTAGAAACTATGAGGAGTTTTTATTTCCGACAGTGGGCTGGTTTTTAGGCTGGGTGATGGAAATTCTGGTTACCATGTTTATGATATCTGTTTTTTGCATTATGATAGCCGGTGCAGGAGGAATTATTTCCGATAAATTATGTATACCATATTATTTTGCGGTTCTTATAGTTGCTTTATTATGCGCACTGGTATTTTTTACAGAGATTAAAGGTATCGTTAATATCAGCAGTGTTATAACACCAATATTGATTCTTGGCATTTTGGGATTTGGTTTGTATATAATAATAAGCAAAGAAATGGCTGTATTCAATTTTTCAGGGGCTATTTCCAAAGTTACTGATAATTGGTTTTTCTCATCTCTATTGTATGTAAGTTATAACAGTATTACATCGGTTGTCGTTATGTGCAGTCTTTTACCGTATCTCAAGGACAGAAAAACAGCTGCTTTAGGTGGAATTTTCGGCGGTGTAATGCTTTGTTTTATGGCTATTATAATAAATTTTGCAATATACCTTTTTTATCCGCATATAGCCACAGAAGACCTTCCTGTTATGGGTATGGTTGACAGTTACAGCGTAGTTTTGGGAAATGTATATACTGTTATTTTGCTGCTTGCAATGTTTGTTTCAGCTTTGACTTCCGGATTCGGATTTGTGGAGAGGATTAGCAGCAAAATAAATATAAATAAAAAGATTGTAATATTAGTTATATGCGCTATATCCATACCTCTTTCGAGTGTCGGTTTTTCCGGCCTTATATCCACTATTTATCCCGTTTTCGGATATATGGGTATGTTTATGGTGTTTGTTATTGTAATTCAGTTGTTCACTAAAGTACCTGCCTATGTTAGTGTAGAAGAGAAAAAAAGGAATTACTGCAGGCTGAGTGCTAAGCAAAAGGGAAGAACAAGGCCTCTTAAGAAAATATAGCATATGATTATTGCTGGCGGAAATATTTATGTAGATTGCAGCTGCTGCTACGATATGTTAAAATACTTTTGAATACAAATGATTAAATCTGGAGTGAACTAAGAGTGGGGATAACAGAAAATGGCACAAGACAAGAAGGGCCCGGTAACGTAGTAAAAATAATTGTGTTTCTTTTATTGCTGCTTATAATTTCAGCCACTGCTGCGGCTGCATATTTAAAAAGTCTGGATGTGGATTTGAAAAGTGTAAGTATAAAGGATTTGATTGAAAAGAGATTTATGCACCGCAATACCAGATATGAATTTGTTTCATCCGAATTTGATTATGATGCAAACCTGAACACTGTTTTCGGTACGCATAAGGGCTATATTGTCAAGTGTTCGAAGGACAGCCTGATATATATTGACTCAAACGGCAATGAGCAATGGACTTATCCGTTATCCCTGAAAAATCCTGTGCTGAAAACAGCAGGTTCATACCTCTTGATAGCAGATTATGGCTCTAAAAGCATTTTAACATTCAGCGGAAAGGAAATGAGATGGGAAAAGGAACTGGACAATAACATAATTAATGCTGATATAAATACAAAGGGATATGTAGCTGTTGTACATGAAGAAGAGAGAAGCAGGGGAGCAGTGTCAGTATTTAATCGTCAGGGCATGAAATGTTTTACGATAGGAAAGGCAGAAAACTTTATATTGTCATCGAAGGTATCTTCATCTGCCAAGAGCGTTTTTATAAACAGTGTAGACACTTCAGGTATTAGCACCGATACGATATTGGAATTTAGCGATTTGAGCGGCAATATTTCAGATAACAGAATTGAAAAAGAGGATACGGTTTTTCCTTCTTTATGGTTTATGGATAACGACAGCTTATTGGTTGTTGGAGATTCTATGTTCATGATTTTGGACAAGGACTTCACGGAAAAGTTTCAGCAGAATGTAAAGGGAAAAATATTCAGTTCCTGCATTGTTGAAGGAAAATATGCCGTAATTGCAGCAAATCCGGAAGAGACTACCGGTATTTTTGAAAGCGGTTCTTCAGGTATATGGATTTATAATGACAACGGAGAAAAGATCTCGGAGTACAATCTTAAAGGAGAAGTCAGAAATATTACTTCATGGGAAGATATTATAGCTGTTAACTCGGGAAACAAGCTTCGTATAATTGATTTGGACGGTAATTTGTTGGCAGAATACAGTTCGAAAGACGATATGAAAGAGGTTTTTTTTATAAACAGACGTGAGGTTTTGGTTGTTTGTAAAGACAAATTCTTAGTATTAAAAATGAAATAGGGGAAATGAAATAATTAATTACTTTATGCTTAAAAAATTTATCAATTAAGGTATTCATCCAATAATCCGATTGTTTTTTTAGACATACAAATTAGGGAGGTTATCATGAACTGGAGTGATTTGTTAGTTATTGCAATTATTGCGTTTTTTGGTTTCGTAGGAATAAAAAACGGCTTTATCTATTCAATTTTTAAGTTAGTCTCGTTTTTTGTAGCATCAATAGTTTCGGTTAAGTTTTATCCTTTTCTGTCAAATATTATTGATAAAACTGTTGTATTTACCAAAATAAAATCGGGGATATTGAAGAACTTACTGCTTCAAAAGGATGTCCAGGCAGATATTGTTAATCAGGGTGCCCAGAGAGCAGCAGGGTCAGTAGTGGATGGATTAGAACTGCCAGGATTTCTTAAAGAAGCAATAAAAGGACAGCTGGCAAAGGAAAATGTAGCAAACCTCTTGGATTTGTCAGCCATAATGGATAAGATAAGCGATGTATTGGCTCATATTGTTGTTGATATATTGAGCTTGTTAATTCTGTACATAGTTGTAAGGATAGCCTTAATATTCTTAAGATTTGTTCTGCAGGGAATTGCTAAACTTCCTGTATTTAAGCAGATGGATAAACTGGGTGGCTTTGCTTTTGGTGCAGTGGAAGGCCTTTTAACAGTGTACATAATATTTGCGTTTATGATGCTGTTTATTTCATCGCCGGCGTTTAAGGGTTTTTTTGATTCTGTTGAGACTTCTGTTATTGCGAAATTTTTCTATCAAAACAATATAATTGTAGACTGGATGTTTCCAAAGGGAAAAATAATATAAAGGGTATTTTCATGTAGAAAAAAGGGACATGTTTAACGAAATTTGATTTATACTTGCAAATAATTAATGTATTATGCTTTTTTTCTAAAACACTAGACATTTTAACTTAATTAGTAGTAAAATAAATAAAAAACAATAGCCGGGTTTATCCCCGGCTATTATTATAGTCATTGCAATTATTATACAGGATAAAGCATATTTGAAATTTATATATTAACTTTATTGAAAGCGAGGAGATAGATTATGAGAAGTGATGTGGTAAAAAAAGGGATTGAAAAAACCCCTCACAGAGCACTTTTTAAGGCAATGGGCTATACCGATGAGGAAATAAGAAGACCGTTAATAGGTGTGGTGAATTCAAAAAGTGAGATAATTCCTGGACACATACATTTAGATACAATAGCTGAAGCTGTTAAGGCAGGTATTAGAATGGCTGGAGGTACTCCTGTTGAGTTTGGTGCCATAGGAGTATGCGATGGTATTGCTATGGGGCATACAGGTATGAAGTATTCGCTGGCGACAAGAGAACTCATAGCTGACTCATGTGAGGCAATGGCTTTGGCTCACTGTTTTGACGGAATGGTATTCATACCTAATTGTGACAAGATAGTTCCGGGAATGCTTATGGCAGCAGCCAGGATAAATGTTCCTTCGATTGTCATAAGCGGTGGACCTATGCTTTCAGTAAAGAGAAACGGAATACAACTGGATTTGAACAGTACTTTTGAAGCAGTAGGAGCGTATAAGGCAGGAAAAATGACTGAAGAAGAAGTTTATGATTATGAAGAACATTCATGCCCCGGATGCGGTTCATGTTCCGGAATGTTTACTGCCAATTCAATGAATTGCCTGACAGAAGTTTTAGGACTAGGTCTTCCGGGAAACGGTACTATTCCGGCTGTATATGCCGAAAGGGTAAGACTTGCCAAAATGGCCGGTATGAAGATTATGGAACTTGTTGAAAAAGATATAAAGCCTTCAGATATTCTTACACACAAGGCATTTGAGAATGCTCTGACTGTAGATATGGCACTGGGATGTTCAACCAATTCAATTCTCCACCTGCCGGCTATTGCCCATGAAGCAGGTATTGAAATAAATCTTGACATAGTTAATGAAATAAGTGCCAGGGTTCCAAACTTATGCAAGCTTGCACCGGCTGGACACCACCATGTTCAGGATTTATATGCAGCAGGCGGAGTGCAGGCTGTTATGAATGAATTATCCAAGAAGAAATTGATAAACCTTGACTTGCTGACGGTTACTGGTAAAACTGTCGGAGAAAATATAAGCAAGGCAAAGGTTCTTGACTACAATGTTATAAGAAGTGTGGACAATCCTTACAGCTCTACTGGCGGAATTGCAGTATTGAGAGGGAATTTGGCACCTGACGGGGCAGTTGTCAAGCGCTCTGCCGTGGCAGAGGAGATGCTTGTTCACAAAGGTCCGGCAAGGGTATTCAATTCGGAAGAGGAAGCTATTACAGCCATTTATAATGGAAAAATACAAAAGGGCGATGTTGTTGTAATAAGATATGAAGGACCGAAAGGCGGTCCGGGTATGAGAGAAATGCTTTCTCCTACTTCAGCTATAGCCGGTATGGGCTTGGATAAAGATGTTGCTTTAATTACCGACGGACGTTTCTCCGGGGCAACAAGAGGTGCTTCCATTGGACATGTCTCTCCTGAAGCCATGGAAGGAGGAAACATAGCTTTAGTTAAAGAAGGAGATATTATAAGCATTGACATTCCTAACGGCAAACTGGAATTGGAGGTTTCCGATGAAGAGCTTGAAAGAAGAAGAAAAGAGTGGAAAACTCCAGAACCGAAAATAACAAAGGGATATCTTGGAAGGTATGCAAAGCTTGTTACTTCGGCAAGTACAGGAGCAGTTTTAAAAGGAAATTAAGGGGTGAGAATAGATGAAACTTACCGGTGCGCAAATATTGATTGAGTGCCTTAAAGAACAGGGTGTGGATACTATTTTCGGATTCCCCGGAGGTGCTGTTTTAAATATATATGACGCTTTGTTTAAGGCCAAAGATGATATCAGGCATATTTTGACTTCACATGAACAAGGAGCGGCTCATGCAGCTGACGGTTATGCCAGAGCCACTGGAAAAGTTGGAGTGTGTATTGCTACTTCCGGTCCTGGCGCTACAAACCTTGTTACAGGAATAGCTACGGCTTATATGGACTCGGTACCCATGGTTGCTATTACAGGGCAAGTACCTACAACGCTTCTCGGAAAGGATTCTTTTCAGGAAGTTGATATAACCGGTATAACAATGCCTATAACCAAGCACAATTATATTGTAAAAGATGTAGAAAGACTTGCAGACATTGTGCGGGAGGCTTTTATTATAGCTAAAGAAGGAAGACCTGGGCCTGTATTGATAGATATTTGTAAAGATGTGACTGCTGCGGTAACCGAATACGTTCCAAAAGTTCCTAAAAAGCCGGAAGAAGCAAGTTTGGGAGTTACAGAAGATGAAATCGATGCGGCAGCGGATGCGATAAATAAAGCTAAAAGACCTATAATTCTTTCAGGTGGTGGGGTATCCATAGCCGGTGCCAACGAAGAGGTTTTTGAACTGGCAAATAAAGCACTGATACCAGTAACCACTACATTAATGGGAATTGGATCATTCCCGGGTACCCATGAATTGTTTACCGGCATGGTGGGAATGCATGGTACTAAAACCACTAATATGGCTGTATCAGAATCGGATCTTTTCATAGCCATCGGAGCAAGATTCAGTGACAGGGTTATAAGTGATGTGAATAGGTTTGCACCTAATGCAAAAATTATGCATATTGACATAGACCCTGCTGAAGTTGGAAAGAATGTTGCTGTGGATTATCCTCTTGTGGGAAATATCAAAAAAATATTGAAACGCTTAATTGCAAAAGTTGAAAAAAAGGAACAATCCGATTGGAAGAATAAAATTGACGAGTGGAAGAGATTATACCCATTGAAATATCCTAAGGATGATGTATTAAGACCAAATTATATCGTGGAAAGACTATATGAACTTACCAAAGGCGATGCCATTATTACAACCGAAGTTGGACAGCATCAAATTTGGGCTGCACAGTTTTATAAGTTTAAATCACCCAGACAATTTTTGTCATCCGGAGGTTTGGGTACTATGGGATATGGCCTTGGTGCTTCCATAGGAGCCAAGCTGGGTCGTCCCGACAAAAAGGTTATAAATATTGCCGGTGACGGCAGTTTCAGAATGAATTGCAATGAATTGGCTACAGCAGTTGAATATAAACTTCCGATAATTATTGCCATATTCAATAATCATGTTTTAGGAATGGTAAGACAGTGGCAAAATCTCTTTTATGATGGCAGATATTCCTCCACAAATATTGACAGAGGTACCAACTTTGTTGCTTTGGCTGAGGCTTATGGAGCAATTGGCATAGATGTGAGAAAACCGGAGGAAGTTGATGAGGCATGGAAAAAAGCATTGGCTTCGAAGGATACTCCTGTTGTAATTAATTTTGAAATAGACAAGGACGACAAAGTATTCCCTATTGTTCCTCCAGGGGCTGCCATAAGTGATTTGATTGAAGAATAAAATATATGGGATATTTGGAATACTATTTTTTGACAGCTGCAGCTAATCAAAAGAGATAAATTTATAGATTTATATGTTAAATTAAATAATTTTCTTCGTTTTTATGGAGAAACATTCATTAAGTATCTTGACTTTTTTAGATAAATGTGTTAAATTAATGGTTGTTTCTCTGTGTAAGTCTTTTTTTTATGTCAAAAAGTATTTTTTGATATATACGTTTAGTTTGTGGAGGTGTGAGAGATGAGAGTAAAAATTACATTGGCATGTAGTGAGTGCAAGCAAAGAAATTACGATACAATGAAGAACAAGAAAAATGACCCTGACAGACTCGAAATGAGAAAATACTGCAGATTTTGCCGTAAACATACTGCACATAAAGAAACAAAATAATTGCTTTTAAACATACGGCTATAAAGTGGGAATATTTTTATCTGCTAATGTTATAGCAAAAGTAAGATTGTGGAATAATTCTATATAAAGCTTTACAACTTGCCTGTATTGTCATAAGTAAAATTATAAAAATGGAGATGTTTTATATGGCTGAAAAGGTGAAAGTTTCCATAGTTGCTGCTACCAGCAACAGGATAAGTAAATATTTTAAAGATGTTGTCAGTGAACTTAAGAAAGTTGTATGGCCTACTCGTGTACAAGTTGTAAAAAATACCATAACAGTTTTGATTGCATGTTTAATAGTTGGTATTATTATTTGGTTAGCCGATGCAGGTTTTGCATACTTAAGGCATTTACTGTTTAAGATATGATGACCAGTTGCTATGTCGGTATGCAATCTTTTTAAAGGAGGACTTGTGGCTATATGCAAATAGATGATACACCGGAAGGTGCAAAATGGTATGTTGTTCATACTTATTCCGGGTATGAAAACAAAGTAAAGGCTAACCTTGAAAAAATCGTTGAAAACAGGGGCATGCAAGACTATATATTGGATATAGTTGTTCCTATGGAAGAACAGATTGAGATAAAAGACGGTAGGAAAAAAGCTACACTTAAAAAAGTTTTTCCGGGATATGTTCTTGTTAAAATGATTATGACTGACGAATCGTGGTATGTAGTCAGAAATACCAGAGGTGTGACTGGATTTGTTGGACCTGGATCAAAGCCGGTGCCTTTATCCGACGAAGAAGTCAGGATGATGGGTGTAGAAGAGTTTATGCCTGTTCTTGACTATGAAGTCGGTGATAATGTAAGAGTTGCTACCGGTCCATTGGAGAACTTTATAGGAGTAGTTGAGGAAATTAATCTGGAAAAGAGAAAAGTCCGGGTTTCCGTATCAATGTTTGGGAGAGAAACACCCGTTGAATTGGAACTATTCCAGATTCAGAAGATATAATAATAGAAATTACATCAATAGTAATTCTATTTGCTATATATTTTTGTACCTTTCAAAAGGTATGCTTTTCACATAGGGACTGATATATAGAAATTTTTATGTCGAAAAATTGTGAACTGCTTTTGATGAAGGCATTATCCGTGGCTTTCGCGGCGGAATTCCATATTAAAAAGTGCAGCCAGTGCTGCCATATTTATATCAATCAAATGGTGTAAATCACTCTTAATTTTAAGAGTTGATATGTATAAGTAAAATTTGGGAGGTGGATTTAATGGCTAAAAAAATTGCTGGCTATATTAAACTTCAAATTCCTGCGGGGAAAGCAACTCCGGCTCCACCGGTTGGACCAGCTTTAGGACAGCATGGCGTAAACATAATGGGATTTTGTAAAGAGTTTAATGAAAGGACTGCAAAGGATGCAGGATTGATTATTCCTGTTGTAATTACTGTATATGCTGACAGGTCTTTTTCATTCATTACAAAAACACCGCCTGCTTCAGTTTTATTGAAGAGGGCATGCAAAATAGAAAGCGGTTCCGGTAAACCGAACAGAGAGAAAGTTGCAAAGATTTCAAAAGAAGAAATCAGAAAAATCGCAGAAATGAAGATGCCAGACTTAAATGCTGCATCAATTGAAGCAGCTATGAGCATGATTGCTGGAACAGCAAGAAGCATGGGAATAGTTGTTGAAGGTTAAACACATAAGAACTTGAAAGCGCTTTAATTTACTTTGTATTATCGGGAGAACACATACTATTTATATTGAACTCTAAATTGACTTTAAAATAAAAGTAAAATAAAAGTTGGTTCAATATATTTAGGTAGGTGGGAGGAAGCTTAGAGTTTCCGAAAATATTACCACAAAGGAGATGATGATAGTGAAAAGAGGTAAAAAGTATCAAGACAGTGCTAAACTTGTCGATAAATTAAAGTTATATGATCCTTCAGAAGCAATGGATTTAGTTCTAAAAACTGCTAAGGCAAAGTTTGATGAGACAGTTGAGGCACACATTAGACTTGGTGTTGACTCAAGACACGCTGACCAACAAGTTAGAGGTGCTGTTGTACTTCCACACGGAACAGGTAAGAAAGTTCGTGTATTGGTTTTTGCTAAGGGTGAAAAGGCAAAGGAAGCTGAACAGGCCGGAGCAGATTATGTTGGTGCAGAAGAATTGGTAACAAAAATTCAAAATGATAACTGGTTTGAATTTGATGTTGTTGTAGCTACTCCTGACATGATGGGTGTAGTTGGTAGACTTGGTAAAGTACTTGGACCGAAAGGTCTTATGCCAAACCCAAAAGCCGGTACTGTAACAATGGATGTGGCAAAAGCTATAGCCGATATCAAAGCCGGTAAGATAGAGTACAGATTGGATAAGACAAATATTATTCACTGTCCTATCGGAAAAGTGTCTTTTGGAACAGAAAAGCTTGTTGAAAACTTCAAGACTCTGATGACAGCCGTTATAAAAGCAAAACCGGCAGCAGCAAAGGGACAGTACTTGAAGAGCGTTGTTGTGGCATCCACAATGGGACCTGGTATAAAAGTTAATCCTCAAAAAGTTACTGAATAAAATTGGTGAAATTATTGCTTTTGTTACCAGTGCCAGGATTATTTAGAAGTTAAAAAAGTCTTTACAAAATCGAAATAATGTTATAATATAAACTTTGTGAATTTAATATTGGATTGCCATAGACAGTAGGTTACTTGTTATATACAAGTAGTAATTGATGATATATCAGCCTACCGAGGTAAGTTTTTAAGGTGAATAACACCCCTCTATGTCTATGTGCATATGAGGGGTTTTATATTGACTTTGTTTATGCAAATTATCAAGTTTTGAGGAGGTGGACTTAAAAGTGCCAAGTGAGAAGACCCTTGAAAAGAAGAAAAAAGTAGTAAGTGAGTTGTCTGAAAAGATTAAGAATGCTACTGCAATTATTTTTGCTGATTATAGAGGACTCACTGTTGAGCAGGACACAGAGCTGAGAACTGCTATGAGAAAAGCTGGAGTTGAGTACAGTGTTGTAAAAAACACTTTAACTAAACTTGCAGCAAATGAGAATGGGTTAAATGAGCTGGAACCACACTTTAACGGACCTACATCCATGGCAATTACGACAGGTGATGTTGTTGCACCTGCTAAGATTTTAACTGAATTCTCTAAAAAGTATGAAAACCTTCAAATTAAAGTAGGTGTTGTTGAAGGTAAGATTTTCGATGAAAAATCGATTAAAGCATTGGCTGCATTGCCGCCAAAGGAAGAATTGGTTGCAAAAGCTCTTGGCAGCATGAAATCACCTATTGCTGGCTTCGTAAATGTCTTAAATGGAAACATAAGAGGTTTGGTAATAGCATTGAATGCTATTGCTGAAAAAAAGGCAAATGCCTAAGAGATAGATAAAATATCTTTCTAAAATTTAAGAAATAAAAATGAAAATATATTAATTAATGGAGGTATATAAAAATGGCTAGTGAAAAAGTTACAAAATTAATTGAAGAGGTAAAAGCATTAACAGTATTGGAATTATCAGAATTAGTAAAGGCTTTGGAAGAAGAATTTGGTGTATCTGCAGCAGCTCCTGTAGCAGTTGCAGCAGCAGCTCCGGCAGCTGGCGGTGGAGCAGCTCCGGCTGAAGAAAAGAGTGAATTTGAAGTAGTATTGAAAGATGCTGGAGCAGACAAGATTAAGGTTATAAAAGTTGTTAGAGAAGTAACAGGTCTTGGATTGAAAGAAGCAAAAGATCTTGTTGACGGTGCTCCAAAGACAATAAAAGAAAATGTATCTAAAGCTGATGCAGATGCTATAGTTGCTAAATTCAAAGAAGTTGGCGCAACAATTGAACTTAAGTAATTTTGATAAAGTGATTTACGGTTGCTAATAAGCAATTGGCGCTAGATGCTTACTAAAAGATAATAAAAAAGCTCCTCGTTGAGGAGCTTTTTACTATATGAATTTTTTGGAATTCGCTAAAAAACTGGCAATATATAATCAAATACTTAAGTGAGAAGCTTATGTTATTTTGAAAATGTAATAAAATGAAAAATAAGAAAGTTAGAAAATAAACATAATGTTTATATTGACAAGTTGATGATTATGTGTTAGAATTATAAACTGCATTATAATTTCAAAATAAAGTGCCATAATATGCTATAATATTTTTAAAATCTATTAACTATATAAATTATAGCATATCTGAATAAGTGAGACAATATTTGTTAATAATAATTTAATGTTTAAACCATTTAATATATGGTTTATTATATGTAGATAATGAAAAAATATACTGGCCTTATAAATGCAATTGAACAGCAATAATACATATGATGCGAAGAGATAAAAACTATTATATTGAAAGAAAAGGTATATATTTTCCATTGAAATTTATATTCAATGGACAAATATATACATGTTTTTTTGAAAAATGACGGATAAAGGTAAATAGTTTAATGATAAATACACGATGAGATGGTAATAAAATTTACATTTAATTGAGTATATGTCATAAAAACTAATAGTGCCATTTATAAAAATATATCAGTTTTTGAATAAGGATTGCAAAATTTGTCCAGAACTGGCTATAACGATATCCTAAATTATAAATACTACAAAGCTGTAAAAAGCTTTGTGTTAATTTATAGATTTAGCAAAAGGACGGTTTTATTTATTTAGTTTTGGTTGTATTGAATAAAGATGCATATTTCCTTTTATGAAGCGAAAGCTTGGAAACGATAAGTTTTTATGCTTTCAAAACCTATATCCTGGAGATGGTAAAGGGAATTATGTATCACAGTGTTTTTTTGTGCTTAAAAGCACCGCGGCAAAAGTATAAGATTATGAGGTGATTTTTAATGGTACATCCCGTGCGATTGGGAAAAAATGTAAGAATGAGTTATTCCAGAATTAATGAAGTCATTGATATGCCTAATCTTATTGAAATCCAAAAGAATTCGTACAATCAATTTCTTGAAGAAGGTTTAAGAGAAGTATTCAGAGATGTGTCGCCTATCACTGACTATACCGGGAATTTGATTTTAGAATTTGTTGATTATTCCATTGATGACAAACCCAAATACACTGTTGAAGAGTGTAAAGAAAGGGATGCAACTTATTCTGCACCATTAAAGGGAAAAGTGCGTCTTATAAATAAGGAAACCGGTGAAGTTAAAGAGCAGGAAATATTTATGGGGGATTTCCCGCTTATGACAGAAAACGGAACCTTTATCATCAATGGTGCTGAAAGAGTTATAGTTAGCCAGTTGGTAAGATCACCTGGAATATATTATTCAATGAAATATGATAAAACAGGAAAACAATTGTTTTCCAATACTGTTATTCCCAACAGAGGCGCATGGCTTGAGTATGAAACAGACTCAAATGATGTTATATATGTTCGAATTGACAGAACAAGAAAACTTCCTATAACAGTTTTAATTAGAGCATTGGGATATGGTACTGACCTTGAAATAACGGAACTTCTTGGGGAAGATGAAAGAATTATTGCAACAATTCAGAAGGATAGTGCAAAGACAGAAGACGAAGGTTTATTGGAAATATATAAAAGGTTGAGACCAGGTGAACCACCTACTGTTGAAAGTGCAAGTTCTCTTTTAAATGGTCTGTTCTTCGATCCTAAGAGATATGATTTGGCTAAATTCGGAAGATTTAAATTTAATAAAAAACTTTCTATTGCTTCTAGAATAAATGGTTTTATTGCTGCTGAGAATATAGTTGATCCGGAAACAGGAGAAGTAATTATAGCTGAAGGCGAGAAAATAAGCAGAGAAGATGCCGAGAGAATTCAGAATGCCGGTATAAATATTGTTTATTTAAATGTTGACGGAAAAAGGGTTAAAGTTATAGGCAACGATATGGTTGACCTTAAGAACTATGTTGACTTTGATCCTAAAGATATAGGCATTAATGAAAAGGTGAAATTCAGTGTTCTGAAAAACATTTTGGAAGAAAACAAGGGTAAAAGCACTGAAGAGTTAAAGAGAATTCTTAAGGCAAATGTTGACGAGTTGATTCCAAAATATATTACTAAAGATGATATTATTGCTTCAATTAATTATATAATTACTTTAAGTTATGGCGTGGGACAAACTGACGATATTGACCATTTGGGTAACAGAAGATTGCGTTCAGTGGGAGAATTGTTGCAAAACCAGTTTAGAATTGGTCTTGCCAGAATGGAAAGAGTAGTTAGAGAGAGAATGACTATTCAGGACATTGATATAGTTACTCCTCAAGCTCTTATAAATATCAGACCGGTTGTTGCAGCTATAAAAGAGTTTTTTGGAAGCAGCCAGCTGTCACAGTTTATGGATCAGACAAATCCTCTTGCAGAGCTGACTCATAAGAGAAGATTGAGTGCATTGGGTCCGGGAGGTTTGAGCAGGGAAAGAGCCGGCTTTGAAGTGCGTGACGTTCACCACTCTCACTATGGACGTATGTGTCCTATTGAAACTCCTGAAGGGCCGAACATTGGTCTTATAGGGTCATTGAGTACTTTTGCCAGAGTTAATGAGTACGGTTTTATTGAGGCACCTTATAGAAAAGTTGACAAGAAGACTCAAAAGGTAACCGATGAGATTGTGTATCTGACAGCCGATGAAGAGGATGAATATATTATAGCTCAGGCAAACGAACCCCTTGATGAAGAGGGCAGGTTCATTGCAAAAAAGGTTGTATGTAGAGCTAAAGAGGAATTTATTGAAGTTGAACCTTCTAAAGTTGATTTTATGGATGTATCGCCAAAGATGATAGTATCTGTTGCTACATCTATGATTCCGTTCCTTGAAAATGACGATGCTAACCGTGCACTTATGGGTGCGAACATGCAGCGTCAGGCTGTTCCGCTTATAAAAACAGAATCGCCTATAGTAGGAACCGGAATAGAGTATAAAGCAGCCAGAGATTCAGGAGTTTGTATATTGGCGAAGAACTCTGGTACAGTGGAGAAGGTAACTGCCAATGAAATTATTGTTAGAACTAATGATGGAAAAAGAGATGTATATAAATTATTGAAATATTTAAGATCCAACCAGGGTACTTGTATCAATCAGAGACCTATTGTTAAAAAAGGCGATAAGGTGGAAAAAGGTGAAGTTATTGCCGATGGACCATCAACGGATAATGGTGAAATTGCATTAGGTAAGAATGTTCTGGTTGGCTTTATGACCTGGGAAGGTTATAACTACGAAGACGCTATACTTATAAGTGAAAAGCTTGTAAAAGATGACACCTTTACTTCTATTCACATAGAGGAGTATGAAGCAGAAGCCAGGGATACAAAACTTGGACCGGAAGAAATAACTAGAGAAATTCCGAATGTCAGCGAAGATTCTCTTAAAGATCTGGATGAGAGAGGAATTATAAGAATTGGTGCTGAAGTAAGATCCGGAGATATCCTTGTAGGAAAAGTAACTCCAAAGGGAGAGACCGAGCTGACTGCTGAAGAAAGACTTTTAAGGGCAATTTTCGGTGAAAAAGCAAGAGAAGTTAGAGATACTTCCCTGCGTGTACCTCACGGTGAATCGGGAATAGTTGTTGATGTTAAAGTGTTTACAAGAGAAAATGGGGATGAACTCTCACCGGGAGTAAATCAACTTGTTAGGGTATATATAGCGCAAAAAAGAAAAATATCCGTCGGAGATAAGATGGCGGGAAGACATGGTAACAAGGGTGTTATTTCAAGAATACTTCCTGAAGAGGATATGCCTTTCCTTCCGGATGGTACACCGCTTGAAATAGTACTTAATCCGCTTGGAGTTCCTTCCCGTATGAATATAGGTCAGGTTTTGGAAGTTCATCTTGGATATGCAGCCAAAGCCCTAGGATGGAAGGTTGCTACTCCGGTTTTTGACGGAGCTACAGAGCAAGATATAATTGAAACATTACGAAAAGCAGGAATTGATGAAGACGGTAAAACTATATTGTATGACGGAAGAACAGGGCTGCCTTTTGAGAACAGGGTTACTGTAGGATATATGTATATTTTGAAGCTTGCTCACCTTGTTGATGACAAGATACATGCTCGTTCAACCGGACCATACTCCCTTGTTACTCAGCAGCCTCTGGGCGGTAAAGCACAGTTTGGCGGACAGAGATTTGGAGAGATGGAAGTTTGGGCTCTTGAGGCATATGGAGCTGCCTATACACTTCAGGAAATACTCACAGTTAAGTCCGATGATGTTGTAGGTAGGGTAAAAACCTATGAAGCTATAGTTAAGGGTGAAAATGTTCCTGAGCCTGGAATACCGGAGTCATTCAAGGTGTTAATCAAAGAATTGCAGAGTCTATGTCTGGATGTTAAAGTTTATTCTGAAGAGCAGGAAGAAATTGCTATTAAAGAATCGGTTGAAGATGAACTTGAAGAGTTAAATGTAAATATTGAAGGTCGTGAAGATGGAATCCCAATGACTGAATTTGATGATGTGGGAGATGACATCTTAGAAGATGATTTGGATTCCGATGACTTTGAATTATCAGAACTGGCTGATATAACTCATGAGGAAAATCTCGATGAGAGTACTCTAGACGAAGATCTCTTCCTTGATGACGACTTGAGTGATGATTTCGATGACGATGATGAATTTTAAAGAAGGGAGAAATGGCCGTGTTTGAACTAAGTAATTTTGATTCGATAAAAATTGGTTTAGCTTCTCCGGAAAAGATTAGAGAATGGTCGAGAGGCGAAGTAAAAAAGCCGGAGACAATAAACTATAGAACATTAAAACCCGAGAGAGATGGCCTCTTCTGCGAAAGAATATTTGGTCCGCAAAAAGACTGGGAGTGCCATTGCGGAAAATACAAGAGAATAAGATATAAGGGAATAGTTTGTGACCGATGCGGAGTTGAAGTAACAAGGTCAAAGGTTAGAAGAGAGAGAATGGGGCATATAGAGCTCGCTGCCCCAGTATCCCACATATGGTATTTTAAAGGTATTCCCAGCAGAATGGGATTGCTGCTGGATATGTCGCCAAGGGCTCTTGAAAAGGTTTTGTATTTTGCATCTTATGTGGTAATTGATCCTGGCCAGACACCCCTTTCAAAGAAGCAGATATTGTCGGAAAAAGAGTACAGAGACAGTGTTGAAAAATTTGGCAGCAATTTCAGGGCAGGCATGGGTGCAGAGGCAATAAAAGAGCTTCTCATGGAAATTGACCTTGATGCTTTGGCTAAGGAATTAAGGTCAGAGCTTGCTGAGAGTACAGGACAGAAAAGAATAAGAACCATAAAGAGATTGGAAGTTGTGGAGGCCTTTAGACAATCCGGCAATAAACCCGAGTGGATGATCTTGGACGTTATACCTGTAATTCCTCCGGAATTAAGACCAATGGTACAATTGGACGGTGGAAGATTTGCAACTTCAGACTTAAATGACTTATACAGAAGGGTTATTAACAGAAATAACAGGCTTAAGAGACTTCTGGATCTTGGAGCACCTGACATTATTGTAAGAAATGAAAAGAGAATGCTTCAAGAGGCTGTAGATGCTTTGATAGATAACGGAAGAAGAGGAAGACCGGTAACGGGGCCTGGAAACAGACCGTTAAAATCCCTTTCCGATATGCTCAAAGGTAAACAGGGACGTTTCAGACAAAACCTTCTCGGAAAGCGTGTTGACTATTCCGGACGTTCAGTTATTGTTGTTGGCCCGGAACTTAAGATATATCAGTGTGGATTACCAAAAGAAATGGCTTTGGAATTGTTTAAACCTTTTGTTATGAAAAAGCTTGTTAATGACGGGCTTGCTCATAATATAAAGAGTGCCAAGAGAATGGTAGAAAGAGTAAAAAATGAAGTTTGGGACGTACTGGAAGAAGTTATAAAAGAGCATCCTGTACTTCTTAACCGTGCTCCGACTCTTCACAGACTTGGTATTCAGGCATTTGAACCTGTATTGGTAGAAGGTAGGGCACTTAAACTTCATCCGTTGGTTTGTACAGCGTATAATGCCGACTTCGATGGAGACCAGATGGCTGTACACGTACCATTGTCTGCTGAGGCACAGGCAGAAGCCAGATTCTTAATGCTGTCTGCCAATAACCTTTTGAAACCTCAGGATGGAAAACCTGTTGCTGTTCCAACACAGGACATGGTTTTGGGTAGTTACTATATGACCATTATTAAAGAAGGAGCAAAAGGTGAAGGAAAAGTCTTCTCAAGCATGGAAGAAGCTGTTATGGCTTATGAATGCGGAGATATAACTCTCCATTCAAAAATAAAAGTAAGAATGAAAAGAGTTATTGATGGTGTGGAAAAATCCAAGTTAATTGAGTGCACTGTAGGTAGACTGTTGTTTAACGAAGGAATACCTCAGGACCTTGGATTTGTTGACAGATCAGATCCTGAAAGAGTGTTTGATCTTGAAATAGATTTTTTGGTAGGAAAAAATGAGCTTAGAAAAATAATTGAAAGAAGTATAAGAGTCCATGGTATAACTGAGACGGCAAAACTGCTTGACTTAATTAAAGAAAAAGGATTCAGGTATTCAACTAAAGGCGCCATAACAATAGGTGTATCCGATATGGTTATTCCTGAAGTTAAAGCTAAGTACATTAAAGAAACCGAAGAAAAGATTGAAAATATTATGAAGCAGTACAAGAGAGGTCTCATATCCGATGAAGAAAGGTACAACTCGGTTATAGCATGCTGGAATGAGGCATCGGAGAATATAACTAAGGCTCTTATAAATAACCTTGACAGATTTAACCCTGTTTATATGATGTCTCAGTCGGGAGCGAGAGGTAATATTAACCAGATAAAACAGTTGGCCGGTATGAGAGGACTTATGGCCGATACTTCGGGTAAAACCATTGAGGTTCCTATAAAGGCGAATTTCCGTGAAGGATTGAACGTTATGGAATTCTTCATTTCAACTCACGGTGCTAGAAAAGGTCTTGCCGATACAGCTTTGAGAACTGCTGACTCGGGTTACCTGACAAGACGTCTTGTTGACGTTAGCCAGGATGTAATAGTAAGGGAAACTGATTGTGGAACAAAGAAAGGTATAGAAGTTTCAGATATAAAAGATGGTAACGAGGTAATAGAAGAACTTTCAGAAAGAATAATCGGAAGGTATCCGGCAGGTAATATCGTTCATCCTGAAACCGGTGAGATATTGGTACCGGTTGACCATATGATCACTGAAAAGGATGCAGAAAAAATTATAAAGAGCGGAATAAAGAAAGTAAAGATAAGATCCGTATTGACTTGCCACTCTGAATATGGAGTCTGTGCAAAATGCTATGGTATGAATCTTGCAACCGGTGAGGAATGCAATGTAGGTGAAGCTGTCGGTATCATTGCTGCACAATCCATAGGTGAGCCTGGAACACAGCTTACAATGAGAACCTTCCATACCGGTGGTGTTGCCGGTGATGACATCACGCAAGGTTTGCCTCGTGTTGAAGAGCTTTTTGAAGCAAGAAAACCTAAGGGATTAGCTATTATATCAGAAATAAACGGTACTGTAAAAATTGTTGAATCAAAGAAAAAGAGAGAAATTGTGGTTACATCTGATGACGGTGAAGCAAGGAATTATCTGATTCCTTACGGTTCAAGAATTAGAGTAATGGACGGGGATCATGTTGAAGCCGGTGATGAGCTGACAGAAGGTTCTGTAAATCCTCATGACATATTGAAAATTAAAGGTGTAAATGCAGTTCAGGCATATCTCCTGCAAGAAGTACAAAGAGTGTACAGACTACAGGGGGTTGACATCAATGATAAGCATATTGAAGTTATTGTAAGACAGATGTTAAGGAAAGTAAAAGTAGAAGATGCCGGTGATACAAATCTCCTACCCGGTGGGCTTGTTGATTTGTTCGATTTTGAAGAAGAGAATGCAAAAGCTGTGGCAGAAGGCAAGAGACCTGCTGTTGGTAAGCGTGCATTATTGGGAATTACAAAAGCATCCCTTGCTACCGAATCGTTCTTGTCGGCTGCATCATTCCAGGAAACCACAAGAGTATTGACAGAAGCAGCTATAAAAGGAAAGGTAGATCCATTGGTTGGTCTTAAGGAGAATGTTATTATCGGTAAGTTGATACCGGCAGGAACAGGTATGAGCAGGTACAAGGACATTAGCATCAGTACAGTGACTGAATAATTATTTTATTAGACATAAATAAAATCTCGTACTTTAAAGTACGAGATTTTATTGCGCATACTTGTATGTTTTTTTTCGCACTCCTTGACAAAATAATAATGTTGGTGATAAAATATTTCAGTATGTAAAATCGTGAATTGTATATTTGAATGGGACTGGTGCACGTAACAGCAAAACTGCAGAGTTTTAGGGAGACTTAAGTTTTCTATTAAAGCCTAGTAGGTAGCGACATAATCGTTAATGGTTCCTTACCGGTAAGGAGGGTTAAAGATGCTTGAGAACTTAAAGAATGTAAATAAAGCAGTGGGAGTCAAGCAGACAGTTAAGGCAATCGAAAGAGGTACGGCAAAGTTGGTTTTTGTCGCTAAAGATGCTGATGAGCGTGTAGTGGGAAAAGTTATTGAGTTATGTAAAAAAGATGGTATTGAGATTAGATATGTGGATACCATGAAGATGTTAGGAAAAGCTTGTAATATAGATGTTGGAGCATCAGTTGCCTGTACACTTGAATAATTTTTAATCATATAGCAAATATAAATTGATTGAGGCAAATGTTAAAATCAATGAGACCTGAAGTCTCAAAGATTTTTATATTACATAATCAATAAAAGGAGGTGAAAGGATGCCAACGTTTAACCAGTTAGTTAGAAAAGGAAGACAGACTATTAAAAAGAAATCAACTTCACCTGCACTGCAGAAAGGGTTCAACTCATTGAAGAGAAAACCTACAAACATAAGCTCTCCTCAAAAGAGAGGCGTATGTACTGTAGTTAAGACAACAACTCCTAAGAAACCTAACTCTGCGTTAAGAAAGGTTGCTAGGGTTCGCTTAACTAACGGTATTGAAGTAACTGCATATATTCCCGGTATAGGCCACAATCTTCAGGAACACAGTGTTGTTCTCATCAGAGGAGGAAGGGTTAAAGATTTACCGGGTGTTAGGTACCATATTATTCGTGGAACACTTGATACTGCAGGTGTTGCAAAGAGAATGCAGGGAAGATCCAAATATGGTGCAAAGAAACCGAAAGCAGGTGCAGCTGGCAAGTAAATCATACAACGTGCTTTGCACGATGTATGGTAGTTAAAGGGTGCTAAGTACGTTGTTTATATATATATTTTTATATAATGAGCAAGTACGCAGCACTGACGACGGGCATGCAAATTGCTGTGCTCGCGAGTACCGATGATATTTTATATCATGAGAAGGAGGGAAGAAAGGTGCCAAGAAAAGGTCATGTAATTAGAAGAGATGTATTGCCGGATCCTATTTATAATGACAAAGTTGTTACAAAACTTATCAATAATATAATGAAAGACGGCAAAAAAGGTATTGCTCAAAAGATTTGTTATGGAGCATTCGACATAATCAGAGAAAAGACCGGAAAAGATCCGCTTGAAGTTTTCGAACAGGCATTAAACAATGTTATGCCGGTTCTTGAAGTAAAAGCAAGGAGAGTAGGTGGTGCTACCTACCAAGTTCCTGTAGAAGTTAGACCCGAAAGAAGACAAGCTTTAGGTTTAAGATGGTTGGTCAACTATGCAAGACTCAGAAATGAAAGGACTATGAAGGAAAGGCTTGCTGCTGAAATAATAGATGCAACCAATAGTATGGGCGGAGCTTTTAAAAAGAAAGAAGATACTCATAAAATGGCTGAAGCTAATAAGGCTTTTGCACATTACAGATGGTAATTTTATAAATTTGTATCATTTTGTTAAATTTGCTGTTGCAAAAGCGTGATTGTTTTGAAAGGAAGGTAGATATGCCCAGGCAATTTAGCTTAGAGAATACTAGAAATATAGGAATAATGGCTCATATAGATGCTGGTAAAACAACAACTACAGAGCGTATACTATTTTATACCGGTAGGGTTCATAAAATAGGTGAGACTCATGAAGGTTCTGCAACTATGGACTGGATGGAGCAGGAGCAGGAAAGAGGTATAACAATTACATCTGCTGCTACTACTGCTCAATGGAAAGGAACTAGAATAAATATTATAGATACGCCGGGGCACGTTGACTTTACAGTTGAAGTTGAGAGATCACTTCGTGTTCTTGACGGAGCTGTTGCAGTGTTCTGTGCTAAAGGCGGTGTTGAACCGCAATCGGAAACAGTTTGGAGACAAGCGGACAAATACCATGTTCCTCGTATAGCTTATGTCAACAAGATGGACATAATTGGAGCCGATTTCTTCAACTGTGTAAAAATGATGAAGGAAAGACTTCAGGCTAATGCTATTCCCATTCAGCTGCCGATAGGTAGTGAGGATAAGTATGCCGGAATAATAGACCTCGTATTGATGAAAGCATACTATTTTATGGATGATCTCGGAAAAGTAATTGAAGAGAGAGAAATTCCGGATGATATGAAGGAATTGGCTGGAGAATATAGGAACAAGCTTGTAGAGGCTGTTGCCGAACAAGATGAAGAACTTATGATGAAGTACTTAGAGGGTGAAGAACTTACCCTTGAAGAAATCAAAGCAGGTATAAGAAAAGCTACTGTTAATGTTAGCATGACTCCTGTTTTGTGTGGTTCTTCATATAAAAACAAGGGTGTTCAGAATCTCCTGGATGCTGTTGTTGACTATTTACCGTCACCTTTGGACATACCACCAATTAAGGGTATGACTCAGGATGGGGAACAGGAGATAGAAAGACCTGCTGATGACGATGCACCGTTTGCTGCATTGGCATTTAAGATAATGGCTGACCCCTTTGTAGGAAAGTTGTGCTTCTTTAGAGTTTACTCCGGGAAATTAAGTTCCGGTTCCTATGTACTCAATGCAACTAAAGGTAAAAGGGAAAGAATAGGCAGAATTCTTCAGATGCATGCAAACCATAGAGAAGAAATCGACATGGTTTATTCTGGAGATATTGCAGCTGCTGTAGGACTCAAGGATACTACAACAGGAGATACCTTGTGTGATGAGGCACATCCTGTAATATTGGAGTCCATGGAGTTCCCGGAACCTGTTATTTCGGTTGCAATTGAGCCTAAGACAAAAGCCGGTCAGGAAAAGATGTCATTGGCTTTGGCAAAGCTTGCAGAAGAAGACCCAACCTTCAGAACGCATACTGACCCCGATACTGGGCAAACTATAATATCAGGTATGGGAGAATTGCACCTTGACATTATTGTTGACCGACTGATGAGGGAATTTAAAGTTGAGGCAAATGTCGGTAATCCTCAGGTTGCATACAAAGAAACTATCAGAAAGACTGTTAAATCAGAAGGTAAATTTGTCAGACAGTCTGGTGGTAGAGGTCAGTATGGTCACTGCTGGATTGAAATTGAGCCGAAAGAACCCGGAACTGGATATGAGTTCGTTAACAAAATTGTTGGTGGTGTAATTCCAAAAGAATATATCCCGGCAATTGATGCAGGTATCCAGGAAGCAATGAATAACGGTGTTCTGGGTGGATATCCGGTTGTGGATGTAAAAGTAACCCTTTATGATGGATCCTACCACGAAGTTGACTCTTCGGAAATGGCATTTAAGATAGCGGGATCGATGGCGTTTAAGGATGGTATGAAAAAGGCAGATCCTGTGCTTCTTGAGCCTATAATGAAAGTCAGTGTTACAGTTCCCGAAGATTATATGGGAGATGTTATGGGTGACTTAAACTCAAGAAGAGGAAGAATTGAAGGAATGGAAGCACGAAATGGAGTTCAGGTTATAAATGCTTTTGTTCCATTGGCTGAAATGTTTGGATACGCTACAGCCTTGCGTTCAAGAACTCAGGGTAGAGGAGTATTCACAATGCAAATAAGCCATTTTGAAGAGGTTCCTAGAAACATTCAGGAAGCTGTTATAAATGGCAGAACAGGTAAATAAAATTTACGTATGATTAATGAGGAAATCAATATTAACCGGGGAATATGCAAAACCTGTATATTCCCTGTAAAGAATAATTATAGTAATCAAAAAATCAGTAGTTTACTGAAAAAGGAGGAGAATTAATAATGGCAAAAGCTAAATTTGAAAGAAGTAAACCCCACGTTAATATCGGAACTATAGGTCACGTTGACCATGGTAAGACTTCATTGACTGCAGCTATAACAAAAGTATTAAGCTATCAAGGAAAGGCACAATATTCTGCATATGACCAGATTGACAAGGCTCCTGAAGAAAAAGAAAGAGGTATCACAATTTCAACATCTCACGTTGAATATGAAACTGAAACTAGACACTATGCACACGTTGACTGCCCAGGTCACGCTGACTACGTTAAGAACATGATCACTGGTGCAGCTCAGATGGACGGTGCTATCCTTGTTGTTTCAGCTGCTGATGGTCCAATGCCTCAGACAAGAGAACACATTCTTTTGGCTCGTCAGGTTGGCGTTCCATACATAGTTGTTTTCTTAAACAAGTGTGATATGGTTGACGACGAAGAGCTTATTGAATTAGTTGAAATGGAAGTTAGAGAATTGTTAAGCTCCTACGAATTCCCAGGAGATGAAATTCCAATAATTAGAGGATCAGCTCTTAAAGCTCTTGAGTGCACAGCTACAACACCTGATGCTCCTGAATATGCACCAATCTTGGAGTTGATGAATAAAGTTGATGAATACATTCCAACTCCTCAAAGAGCAGTTGACAAACCATTCCTTATGCCTGTAGAAGACGTATTCTCTATCACAGGTCGTGGAACAGTTGCTACAGGTAGGGTTGAAAGAGGTCAATTAAAACTTTCCGACGAAGTTGAAATCGTTGGTTTGATGGACGCTCCTAAGAAGACTGTTGTAACCGGTATAGAAATGTTCAGAAAGCTTCTTGATCAAGCTGAAGCCGGTGACAATATCGGTGCTCTCTTAAGAGGTATTCAGAGAGACGAAATTGAAAGAGGACAAGTTCTTGCAAAACCTGGTTCAATTAAACCTCATACTTATTTCGAAGCTCAAGTTTACGTATTGACAAAAGAAGAAGGTGGAAGACATACTCCATTCTTCAACAATTACAGACCTCAGTTCTACTTCAGAACTACTGACGTTACAGGAGTTGTTGAACTCCCTGAAGGTACTGAAATGGTTATGCCTGGTGACCACGTAACAATGAAAGTTAAATTGATCACTCCGATAGCTATGGACGAAGGATTGAAGTTCGCTATTCGTGAGGGTGGAAGAACTGTTGGATCAGGTAACGTTAACAAGATTATAGAATAATATCAATCAATGATAAACGAAAGGGGTTGGACAAAATCCAATCCCTTTTGTTATTGGAAGATCAAACAGAAATCAGACAAAACGAATTCTAATGCGTATATAAATGTATATAAATTATATGAGAGGGAGGTGAAATATTATTGGAAACACCGGATATTGTTATAATAAAAAAATGCCTTGCAGGAGAAAAAGAAGCTTTTGCCGAACTGGTTACCAGATATAAAAAATTAATATATAATGTAATATATAATATAATATATGATAAAGAAGAAGTAAATGATATTGCTCAGGAGGTATTTATAAAAATATACAAAGCTCTTGATAAATATGATCCGCAATACAAGTTTTCAACGTGGGCAGTGAAGATAGCTACAAATTATTGTCTCGATGTTGTTAGAAAGAAAAAAATCGATACAACGTCTATTGATGAGGTTGTTGGTGTTTCCAGTGATATTGAAACTCCTGAATCAAGTTATATTAAGCAGGAACAGAGTGAGCGGATTATT
Source organism: Acetivibrio clariflavus DSM 19732 (assembly GCF_000237085.1). Classification (GTDB taxonomy): domain Bacteria; phylum Bacillota; class Clostridia; order Acetivibrionales; family Acetivibrionaceae; genus Acetivibrio; species Acetivibrio clariflavus. Next base: position 777,005 of record NC_016627.1, read on the forward strand.
AGTGAACTGTCAAAACTGCCTGAGAAATATCGGGTGCCGTTGATACTATATCATAAAAACGGATTGTCTTATGAGGAAATGACGCAAGTTCTCAACGAACCCATGAGCATAATAAAAAACAGACTGTACAGAGCAAGGAAAATGCTTAAAGAAAAACTATCGGCACAAAGAGAGGAGGGGATTCTGTGAATTGCAATCAGGCTTATGATTATATGATGAAATACTTAGACGGCGAGCTTAACAGTTCAGAGCATGCAAAGCTGATTTATCATATAAACAAATGCAGTAAATGCTGTGCTGAATTTCAAGAATATAACAGTATTATAAAAGTTCTTGAAGAAAATAATGAAATTGAACCTCCTGATGATTTTGAAATGGCAGTTATGAGTAAAATTGAGCTGACAGAGGCCGGTTCAAAATTAATAAGAAAAAAGAGACTCCTTACTTTGTGTTTTTTATCAGCTATTTTTATTTTGATGGGATTGACAATTTGTTCTGTTTTTTTAAGAGATTACATTTTAGAAATTATGAAATATGCGGGAATTCCTGCGGGGATTGCATATAAGGTATATGGAATGCTTTGCAGTTTTGCATATAAAGTGAAAATATCAGTCAGATTAATATATTGTTTTAATTCCATATTTAGTGATATTTATTTCATATTTGTGGGATTACTTGTTATTGCAGCCATATCGAAAATATATAAAACAAAAGAAATTGAAAATAAATCCAATAAATCAGCTCATATACTTACAAATGAATAATATAAAGGCAAACAATATCTGAAAATAATAAAAAAATGTGTAATTTTCAGCAAATGAAAATTGCACATTTTTTTTATTATTTCATCGAATATTCATACTTTGAAAATAATACTTCGAATTATATGTTTTTTTATCACTAATAATAATTACACGGAGGTGATTCTATGAGCGAGGATTTTTATGGAAAAGAGAAAAATTTAAATTATAGAGAAGAAAATGTGAAACTCTATGTAATCTTAGGATGGATAAGTGCAGCACTGACAATTTTTATTTCTCCCTTGTTCGCAATATTAGGAATGACCTTCGGTATTTTATTAAACAGAAAAATAAAAGGCAGCGGAAACACTTTAATAATAGCAAATTTAGCACTGGGAATTATTAATATTCTTCTTGGAATAGTATATGTACTTTTATCGGAACAGATGATTGGTTATTAAAGGTAAAATGTTTACTATATCTTCTAAATTCATTTTTAGAAGATATAGTAATCTTTTTGGAAATAGGATTACTTAAACTTGACTTGTTATTTCTTGCATTAGTATTATAAACATTTAAAAAAAATTATGTAATTATTATTAAATTAAATTAAAAAAAATTAATAAAAAAAGCTAATTAAAAGAAAAATGGGCTAATTTACAGTGACTGAAGAATGCTAAAGAAAGGTATATCAGGAGGTGGTAAAATGAGAATGGTTTTAAAAATTTACAAGCTAGTTTCCATATGTTTGATTCCCATGTTCGCATTAGGCTGCAAATTAGATAGTACTAGAAAAGAGGCTGAAGATAATAAGATTAAGTTGGATTACATGGCGGACAAAATTAGCAATAGAACCCTTAATAAGGAAGTATATTTTGGAAAAAGAAACTTAAAAGGATTGGATATTGAAGAGATAAGGAAAATTTTAAACGAGTACTCTAAGGAAATAAATGTTGAGCCTAAAAATGCAACTTTTGACAAAGAAAAGTGGAGTATAGAACCTGAAAAAAACGGCAGGAAATTAAATATAGACAAGACCGTTGAGTCGATTTTGCAGGCATCAGAAGGGGCAACAGTGGAACCTGTTATTGAAGAAGTTAAGCCTGATATAACATCGGAGACTATAAAAAAGAACATAGTTGAAATAGGAAATTTCTCCACAGAGATACTGGATGACCAAAAATCAAGAGTCAATAATATAAAAGTTGCCAGTGATTATATAAACGGTGTACAAATTATGCCGGGAGAAGAATTTTCATTTAATGGAACATTGGGAAGGAGAACAAAAGAAAAAGGGTATAAGAAAGCTCCTATTATTGTTATAACTGAAAAAGGACCTAAGAAAGGATATGGAGTTGGCGGAGGTATATGCCAGATTTCAACTACGCTTTATAATGCTGCATTGGAAGCCGGATTGGAAATTACTGAACGACATCAACATTCAAAAAAAGTACCCTATATTGAAAAAGGTAAAGATGCGACAGTAGTATATGGAGGAGCAGACTTGAAATTTGTAAATAATCGGGAAAATCCTGTAATAATAAATGTGAATGTTTCCGAGGGGAAAGTCACAGTAAAATTATTTGAAATTAAGGATACAAGCCTGCTGTAAAATATAGTAACAGTATTTTTTTGAAATTCAGTGCAAAGTAACAGTATTTTTCTAAAATAAAGTTACAAATTATAAAATTTAAGTTGCTTACATGACATTATTTGATATAATTCTGAATATAGAGTATTAAATTGAGGAGGCAAATTACGTTATGACAAAAAAGGAAATAACAGTTAACAATATATCTGGATTAGAATCAAAGCCTGCCGCACTCTTTATTCAAAAGGCATCAAATTTTAAGTCCAGTATATGGGTTGAAAAGGGAGAGCGCAAAGCAAATGCCAAAAGTTTATTAGGCCTGCTTTCGTTGGGAGTAGGTAATGGAAATAAAATAACTATAATTGCTGAGGGTGAGGATGAATGTCAGGCCGTCAGCGAACTGGAAAGCTATTTGGCAACTGGTTTGGGGGAATAAAAAATATTGTGCGATTATAGAGATAGGACTGTATTTGAAGGAGTGCCTGTATCCGGAGGAATGGCTGTCGCAAAGCTTATCACTCTAACGGATATAGACTATGATGTGAACCCTCGGTTAATTGAAGAATCTGAGGTGGAAAACCAGATAACAGAGCTGGAAGTTGCTATTTGCAAGACTTTTATAGAGATATATGATTTGAAAGATGGATTTAAAGGACTGCTTAGTGAAGAGGAGAACAGAATCTTCGAATTTTATAATGAAATTTTAGATGACTCTTGTTTTTTTGAAGAAATGAAAAATGCCATAAGGGAAAAGAAATATCATGCGGATTATGCCATATATACATGTATACAGAAATATATAGACTGTATACAGGAAAGTGATAACGAATATATAAAGAATCGTATTTTTGACTTGAATGATATCAGAAGAAGGCTTATTAAAAATATAAACAGCAACGGTGAAATGAATCTGGATGAAATAAATTCATCCCATATAGTGGCTGTAAAAGAGTTGAATCCTATAATTGCCGGTATTCTTAGCAAAAAAGATGTTAGAGGGGTTATTGCCCAGGAGGGTGCCGGATATTTTACCCATGCTTCAATAATACTTAAAAGTGTTGGAATACCGACTATCGGTGGTATTAATTATAAAGAGATTTCAAAATATCAAAATAGAGATGTAGTTTTAGATTGTAATAAGGGAATTGTGATAGTAAATCCCAACAGCACTGAAATTCACAGCTATAGTGAAAAGTTAAAGAACATTGACAGTATTGAGAATATTGATTATTTTGATCCGGCTGTTACAACAGACGGGCATAAAATATGTCTGTATGCAAGTATTAGCAGCTTGAAGGAATTCAATATTGCAAGAAAGGCTAATTTTGACGGAATTGGGCTTGTCAGGACAGAGTCCATATTTATGAATTATTCAAAAGTACCGGATGAAAAGAGACAGTTTGCTGTATACTTAAAAATGGCTAAGGCAATGAAAAACCGAATGGTGGTTATAAGGACTGTTGATTTGGGAGAAGATAAAATACTGGATACTTTTGATTTTTATAAATCAACATCTGAAAGTATTGCAAGAGGGATTAAAAGGTCTCTTGAAAATAAAGATGAACTGGCTTTGCAAATGCGCTCAATAATAAGAGCGAATGTATGTGGTAATATAGGTATCACTTTTCCGATGGTTACCTCAGCAGAAGAAATAAGAGAGGTTAAGAAAATAATAAGAGGCATTGAAAATGAAGAAAAAGCTAACAATGAGGATTGTAAGAGTTTAAAAATAGGTGCATTTATTGAAACTATTTCTGCCGTTAATGATATAGAAAATATAATGTTAGAAGTTGATTTTATAAATATTGGAACCAATGATTTGTTATATCAGTTTTGCGGACTTAATAGAAATTGTTCTGCAGTGTTAAAGGATAATTATCTTGAACCTGAATTTGTTAAGACAGTCAAGAAGTGTGTCGATTGTGCGAAAGAGAACGGTAAGCCTGTAGTTTTATGCGGCGAAATGGCATCCGATCCTTTATCGCTTATTATTTTACTTGGCTTAGGAGTCAAAGATTTTAGCATTACCTTAGGCTCATTTTATGATATATATGATGTTATTAGAAAGACAAGCTTGAAAGAAGCGGCTAAAATAGCCGAAATGGCAGTACAAAGCAAGAGTATGGAAGAAGTGAAAGAAATATTGTATCATTCATCTTTATTAAGTACATAATTTTAAATGTTGTTTTTATTTTACTGCGGGGAATTGTACAATGGATTTTATGATTTCGAAGAATGCAGATTTGATTTGAAATGGCAAGATTGAATAGGTAACTATGTGAAAACGATTTTGGTGATATTTATGTTTAATATACAGGAAGAACTAAAAAAACTGCCCGATAAACCGGGCGTTTATCTTATGAAAGACAGTAACGGTGAAATAATATATGTAGGTAAAGCCGTTGTACTAAAAAACAGAGTAAGGCAGTATTTTCAATCGTCGGCCAATCATACTCCCAAAGTAAAGGCAATGGTCTCCAGAATAAAGGAATTTGAATATATTGTAACGGATACTGAATTAGAAGCACTGATATTGGAATGTAACCTTATAAAAAAATATCGTCCTAAGTTTAACATATTGCTTAAGGATGACAAAAGCTATCCTTATATTAAAGTGACAATGAATGAAGAATTTCCTAGAATATTAATGACAAGAAAGGTAGAAAAGGACGGTGCAAAATACTTTGGGCCTTACACCAGTGCTTTTGCAGTAAAGAACACAATAGATCTTATAAAAAAGCTATTTCCCATAAAAACATGCAATAGGGTATTTACCAAGGATGGAAAGAAGCAGAGACCTTGTCTTAATTATCATATACACCAATGCTTAGGTCCCTGCCAGGGAAATATAAACAAAGAAGAATATAGGGCATTAATGAATGATATATGCAGCTTTTTAGGAGGTAAACAGGAAGAGATAATTAAGAGACTTGAAAGGGATATGCTTAAGGCTGCGGAAAATATGGAATTTGAAAAAGCCGCTGCTTTAAGAGATAAGATTGCAAGCTTAAAGCACATATCACAAAAACAGAAGGTTGTCAGCAATGTTTTGTCCGATCAGGATGTAATTGCATTTTCCAAAGATCCTACCGATTCATGTATTCAAGTGTTTTTTATAAGGGGAGGAAAACTTATTGGAAGAGAACACTTTATATTTGAAGGAATCGGGGATGTTTCGGACAAGGAACTGATGACGTCTTTTGTAAAGCAGTTTTATACATCTGCTGCATATGTTCCCAGTGAGATAGTCCTCCAGGAAGATATAGATGAAGCAGATATAATTGAAAGATGGCTTAGCTCCAGAAGAGAAACCAAAGTACACATAAAAGTACCCAGAAGAGGCGAGAAGTTAAAACTTGTTGAGATGGTATCCCAGAATGCACTTATTGCACTGAACCAATTTAAAGAGAACATAAAAAATCAGGATAAGCTTGCAAAGGAAGGGATGGCAAAATTAAAGGAGATTCTTGAACTGGAGGAGATGCCCAACAGAATAGAAGCTTATGATATTTCCAATACCGGAAGCACTGAGATAGTGGCATCTATGGTGGTGTTCGAAGGAGGACATCCTGAGAAAAAGGAGTATAGGAGATTTAAAATAAAATCGGTGGAATCCCAGAACGATTACGCCAGTATGCAGGAAGTTATTTTCAGAAGATTTAACCATGCAAAAAAAGAGAAAGAGGATAAGAATTCAGAGGCTAAATTCAGCAAACTGCCACAATTGATTTTGGTGGATGGAGGACTAGGACATGTAAATTCGGTTTTAAGTGTCTTAGAAGAAATGAATATATCGATACCTGTTGCCGGAATGGTAAAAGATGACCGTCACAGGACGAGAGGGCTGGTAACGGGAAATAAAGAGATTGATCTTTCAAAGGATCTCGATTTACTCAGATTTGTTACTGCAATACAGGACGAAGCACACCGCTTTGCCCTGGAGTATAACAGAAAGCTTGTACAAAAGAGATATAAAGGTTCTGAATTGGACAAAATAGAGGGTATTGGACCAAAAAGGAAAAAAGCTTTGTTAAAGCATTTTGGGTCAATAAAAAATATACAAAAAGCAAGTGTAAATGATTTGGAAGCTGTTGAGGGAATAAGTCCCGGGCTTGCCAATAAAATATTTGAATATTTTAACGGTGGGAGCAGAATATAGATGTCGATATTTGCAATATCCGACCTCCATCTGGCTTTAAGTATAGACAAGCCAATGGATATTTTCGGCGAAAGATGGTATAATTACATGGAAAGATTGAAGCAAAACTGGATAAAGGTCGTAAAGGATGAAGATTACATTATTATTCCGGGAGATATCTCGTGGGCAACGTATCTTGAACAAGCCTACGAAGATTTTAATTTTATAGAATCGTTGCCCGGAAAAAAGATAATATCAAAGGGAAACCACGATTATTGGTGGACTACCTTAAGTAAGTTAAATAAATTTTTAGATGCCAATAATTTTAAGACCATAAGTTTTATGCATAATAACAGTTATAATATAGAAGGAACTACTTTTTGCGGTACAAGAGGATGGAAATGCCCGGGGGATGACGAATTTTCTAAAGAGGATGGAAAAATATATGAAAGGGAGCTTCAGAGACTTGAACTTTCATTAAAAAGTTCCTGTATCGGTACAGCAGCTGAAAATATTATCGTAGCTATGCACTACCCCCCGTTTAATGCAAAAAAGGAACCGTCGGAATTTGTGGAAATAATGAGGAAATACAATGTACGAAGATGCATATACGGTCACTTACATGGTGCCGGTTTCAAAAGTGCTGTAGTAGGAGAATTTGACGGAATAGAATTTAATCTTGTATCAGCGGATTTCTTAAATTTCGAACCTTTAAAGCTGTAAATTTTGCAATGCTGTTTTTGAGAAATAATACTATAATTGGGAAATTATATTATTTTGAAAAAGATTTATACTGGGAAACAAGCTTAAATAGATTGAATTGGCATTTTTTTTACTTGCTGCTTTAAAAAATTTTGGAGCTTAATATTGGCTTTTCAAAATATATTATGTTATAATGGAATGGCTGATTTTTTGTACATTGTAATAGTACGCTTAAAATATAGGATTTAGAGCCTAAGTTTTAAACCGGATTTCGGTACATAGGAATTGAAAAAAATATTATTAATATAAAGCAAATAATGGGAGGAACGGTTGTAAAATGAGTGTTAAGGTGGAAAAAACGGAAAAAAATAGAGTTCGACTTGAAATAGAAGTTGATGCTGCAAAATTTGAAGAGGGTTTGCAAAAATCCTATTTAAAGAACATTAAGAAATTTAATGTTCCTGGCTTTAGAAAAGGTAAGGCACCGAGAAACATAGTGGAAAGATACTATGGAGTGGAAGTTCTTTATGAAGATGCTATAAATATAGTTTGTGCTGAAGCTTATGATAAAGCCGTGGAAGAAAACGATATTCATCCTGTGGACAGACCTGAAATAGATATTAAGCAAATAGGAAAGGGCAAAAACCTTATTTTTGTTGCAGATGTTACTGTCAGACCTGAAGTTGTCTTAGGGCAGTATAAAGGTATCGAAGTTGAGAAAATAAACGTTATTGTAACAGAAGATGATGTTGAAAAAGAAATAAACAAAGTAGCTGAAAAGAGTGCAAGACTGATAACTGTTGAAGATAGAGGTATCCAAAAAGGAGATATAGCTGATATAGACTTTGAAGGATTCATTGACGGTGTGCCCTTTGAAGGAGGAAAAGCAAGCGGTTACAGGCTTGAAATCGGATCAGGAAACTTTATTGATGGCTTTGAAGATCAGCTCATTGGAGCTATGCCGGGGGATGATGTGGAAGTTAATGTTACATTCCCGGAAGATTATTCCAATGAAGAACTTGCAGGAAAGAAAGCTTTGTTTAAGGTAATTATTAATGATATAAAGGTTAAGGAATTACCTGTTATAGATGATGAATTTGCAAAAGACGTAAGCGAATTTGATACCCTTGAAGAATACAAGAACGATATAAGAAATAAACTCAAAGAAGCAGCAGAGCATAAAGCAAGACATGAGACTGAAGAAAAGATAATAAACAAGGTATGTGAAAATGCGGAAGTTGAAATTCCCAATGTTATGATACAAAGGCATATTGACAATCTTGTTAGAGATTTTGATATGAGATTGCGTTATCAAGGTCTTGACCTTGAAAAGTATCTTAACATCATGGGCCTTGAATATACAGATTTTAGAAATCAGTTTGAAAAGAGAGCTGAAGCAGAAGTTAGGACTCAGCTTGTTTTGGATGCCGTAAGCAAAGCAGAGAATATTCAAGCTACTGAAGAAGAGTTTGATGAAGAGATTGAAAAGATGGCTGAAAATTATAAAACCGATGTGGAAGAATTTAAGAAACATTTGCAGGATAACGATATAGAATATATTAAAGATAATATAAGAATAAGAAAGACAGTTCAATTCTTGGTTGACAGTGCAAAAATCGTTTAATATAGGTTTAATTTAGAGAGTTTATGGGAAGAAATAAATAAGAATAAGGTAGAGGGAGGCGTTGTTATGAGTCTTGTGCCAATAGTAGTTGAGCAAACAAACCGTGGTGAACGTTCTTATGATATATTTTCCAGGTTGCTGAAAGACAGGATAATAGTTTTGAGTGATGAAATAAACGATGCTACGGCAAGCCTTGTTGTTGCGCAGATGCTGTTTTTAGAAGCTGAAGATCCGGATAAAGATATACAGCTTTATATAAACAGTCCTGGAGGTTCTGTTTCGGCTGGGTTTGCTATTTACGATACTATGCAGTATGTTAAACCGGATGTTTCGACAATATGTATCGGTATGGCTGCAAGTATGGGCGCATTCCTTTTGGCTGCCGGTGCGAAAGGAAAAAGATTTGCCCTTCCCAATAGTGAAATAATGATACATCAACCGCTAGGTGGAGCTAGAGGTCAGGCGACAGATATCAAAATACATGCTGATCATATAATTAAAACAAGAGAAAGATTGAACAGGATTTTGAGCGAAAGAACAGGTCAGCCTTTAGAAAGAATCCAAGCAGATACAGAAAGAGACTTTTTCATGTCAGCGGAAGAAGCTAAAGCCTATGGATTGGTAGATGAAGTAATGGAAAGAAGAAAATAAACGAGGTGGTAGGATGTCCAGATATGATGATAAGAAGCAGCTAAAGTGCTCTTTCTGCGGTAAGACTCAAGAGCAGGTAAAAAGATTGGTAGCTGGACCTGGAGTTTATATTTGTGACGAGTGCATAGAGCTTTGTTCAGAGATAATAGAAGAAGAGTTTGAAGAAGCAAGAACTGATACCGAACTTAATGATATACCTAAGCCGGCAGAAATAAAGGAAATACTGGATCAATATGTAATAGGACAGGAATCTGCCAAGAAAGCTTTGTCTGTGGCAGTATATAATCATTATAAAAGAATAAATTCCGATTTTAAAGGGTCAGATGTTGAGCTGCAGAAGAGCAATATTATAATGCTTGGGCCTACAGGCTCAGGTAAAACTCTTTTGGCTCAGACTCTTGCAAAAATACTCAATGTACCTTTTGCCATCGCTGATGCTACATCACTTACTGAAGCAGGGTATGTTGGAGAAGATGTTGAGAACATTCTTTTGAAGCTTATACAAGCTGCCGATTACGATATTGAAAGGGCAGAAAAAGGAATAATTTATATTGATGAAGTTGATAAGATTGCAAGGAAGTCTGAGAACCCTTCCATTACAAGAGATGTTAGCGGTGAAGGTGTACAGCAGGCACTGCTAAAAATTCTCGAAGGGACAGTTGCTTCTGTGCCTCCGCAAGGTGGCAGAAAACATCCCCACCAGGAGTTTATTCAAATTGATACTACCAATATTCTGTTTATCTGCGGCGGAGCTTTTGATGGAATTGAAAAAATTATTCAAAACAGAATTGGCAAGAAGTCCATGGGTTTTGGTGCTAATATAGAAAGCAAGAAGAAAATGGATGTGGGGGAAATCTTAAAACACATCTATCCTCAGGATTTGTTAAAGTTTGGCCTTATACCTGAATTTGTAGGGCGTCTGCCGATTATGGTGTCCCTGCATTCTCTTGATAAAGCAGCTTTGATACAGATATTGACCGAGCCGAAAAATGCTCTTGTAAAACAGTATAAGAAGCTGTTTGAGATGGATGATGTGGAATTGGAGTTTGAAGAAGGAGCATTGGAAGCAATTGCTGAGAAAGCAATAGAAAGAAATACTGGTGCGAGAGGACTTAGAGCAATAATTGAGGAAATTATGCTTGATGTAATGTATGAAATTCCTAGTATGGGAAATGTTGAAAAGTGCATTGTTACACGAGATACGGTATTAAAAAACACACCTCCTGAAATTATTATTAATGAGAATAAGAAGTCGATGAAAAAGCCAGTTAAAAAAAAGTCAAATGTTAAGAAAGAATCGGCTTCTTAATCAAATGGAATTTTAAAAAAGAGTAACTTATAAAGGATTAAAAAAGGGTTGGTGTCCAATGAATAAAATTCATTGAGCATCAGCCCTTATTTTATAAAAAAAGCTATTGATTCTATATTTGTACATCGGATAATATAATAATGTTTGTAGAAACTAGAATATTATGAAATTACAGGCGTAATATAGCATATATAAAGGGATAATATTTTTATGTTTAAAAATTTCAAAATATTTTGGTAACTGCTTAAATATCAATGCATGTTGATCAAATATAAAAAGTTCTATTTCAAATTTATAAAATATAATGGGTATATGTAAATTATAGATATGAAAGGATTATGAAATAATGAATATTTTGGGAAAGATTTATTTTACGTTATTTCCGATAGTTTCGCTTTTATTTGGTAATATTGCTTTAATAAAAGCTAAAAAATATAAAAGTATAGCAAACGAAGTATTTTTTATTTTTTCAATATTGCTAAATATTGTTCTCATTGGTTTTCTTGCAATGTATATCTGTTTAGAATATGATATTATTAATATTAAGAAATAGATACAAAATTGTTACTATTTTTATCGCTTCATTTTGTTCTATCACTTCTTTTTCCTCCTTTGCAATAGAATTTTTATTCGATAGGAATTCCGTCAAATTATCGGTAATTACCGTAAAGTTACCGGAAAAGTATGAAGGAAATGCTTGCCATTTTAATTTCTCAGGATAAATTATCTAACATAGTAAATAATATATTTATAATTAAAAAATATTACATTTCACATAAGCAAAAATTACAGCTTAGGAGGATAAAAAATGCTAACTGGCACTCTCTTTATAATACAACTATTTTTTTCCATAGTAATAGGACTTTACTTTTTTAATATGCTAAAATCGCAGCAAGGGAATAGAAGTGCAATTGAAAAAGAATCAAAGAAAGAACTGGACAGGCTGAGAAAACTTCGGGAAATTAAACTTACAGAGCCATTATCGGAACGCACAAGGCCAACAAGCTTGGAGGAAATAGTAGGACAGGAACAGGGGCTTAAGGCACTCCGGGCTGCTCTATGCGGTCCGAATCCTCAACATGTAATTATATATGGGCCGCCTGGAGTAGGAAAAACAGCTGCGGCGAGGGTAATCCTGGAAGAGGCTAAACAAAATGATATGTCACCTTTTAAAAAAGACGCTAAGTTTGTTGAGGTGGATGCGACTACACTTCGATTTGATGAAAGAGGAATAGCTGACCCGCTTATTGGTTCGGTTCATGATCCGATTTATCAGGGTGCAGGTGCCTATGGTGTGGCAGGTATTCCGCAGCCTAAGCCTGGTGCTGTTACAAAGGCACATGGTGGAATACTGTTCTTGGACGAAATAGGAGAATTGCATCCTATACAGATGAACAAGCTTCTAAAAGTATTGGAGGACAGGAGAGTTTTCTTAGAGAGTGCATATTACAGCCCGGAAGATAAGAACATCCCGTTACACATACATGAAATATTTCAAAAAGGACTGCCGGCCGATTTCAGACTTGTAGGTGCGACGACAAGAACTGCCGACGAAATTCCTCCGGCAATAAGGTCCAGATGTGTGGAAATATATTTTAGACCGCTTACAGCAAATGAAGTGAAAGAGATTGCAAGAAATGCAGCACGAAAGGGAGGTTTTCTACTGGAAGAAGGCGGGGATGAGCTGATAGCTAAATATGCACAAAATGGCAGAGATGCGGTGAACATAGTACAAATTGCCGGAGGAGTGGCATTAGTTGAGGAGAGAAGACTAATAAAAAAAGCGGATATTGAATGGGTTATTGAATTTGGAAAATATAATCCGAGGATCGATAAAAAAGTGGATAAAGGTGAGCAAATAGGCTGTGTTAACGGTTTGGCCGTATTTGGGAATTGTACAGGAATGGTTCTGGAAATTGAAGCTGCAGCCACTAAGACTTTAAGTGGAGAAGGCACCTTAAAAATTACAGGAATAATTGAAGAGGAAGAAATGGACGGAAGAGGGCATAGGCTAAGAAGAACAAGTACAGCAAGAGCTTCCGTTGAGAATGTGCTGACGGTTCTGAAAAGAGTTTTTGATATTGAATATAGGGACTATGATTTACATTTGAATTTTCCGGGAGGTGTACCTATTGACGGGCCTTCAGCGGGTATTGCAATAGCTACAGCAGTCTACTCGGCAATAAAAAATATTCCTATAAGCAGCGAGATTGCAATGACAGGAGAAATATCCATTCGGGGAAAAGTTAAACCTGTGGGAGGAGTTATTGCAAAAGTTGAAGCAGCTAAGAATGCAGGTATTAAGAAGGTAATAATAGCAAAGGATAACTGGCAGGAAATTTTCAATACTATGGACATTGAAGTAATACCCGTTGACAACATATATGAAGTAAGGGATATTGTATTTGGCAGAAAAGAAAAGGGTGAGGCAGATAATATTTCAATACAGGGTAATCCTGTCAATGTATTGAGTGCATCCGGTGCATAAGTTATAACTTATCCTATACAGCATTTTAATGAGCAGGATTGTGTATAAATGAGATGGCAAAAAGCCAACTCATTTTTTTATGCCGATGCTGTCATAAGTGTTATTTTATCGATTTATCGGTTCTTCTCTAAATTGAATATTTATGATATGCTATAGTTTATTAAAAGCAATTATTTATTATATTCTAAACTTAAAATACTTTTGGTATTGAACTTTATTTCTGGTGTTTTATACTTTGGTATAAGGTCAAAAGAAGTATTTTTGATAATAAAAATTATAAAGATAAGCAGGTGTTGAAATTGGTAGATAAAATTATTCTGGGAATTGAGACCAGTTGTGATGAGACTTCGGCGTCGGTGGTGAAAAACGGACGGGAAGTACTGTCAAATGTTATATCTTCACAGGTGGATCTGCACCAAAAATATGGAGGTGTAGTGCCGGAAATTGCCTCCAGAAAGCACGTTGAATTGATTATACCTGTAGTTAACCAGGCTATCGAGGAGGCCGGAATAACACCGGATGCTATTGATGCTGTAGGAGTGACCTATGGACCGGGGCTTGTAGGTGCGCTGCTGGTAGGGTTGTCTGCTGCTAAGGCAATTGCTTTCGCATGGGGTAAACCTTTGGTAGGAGTACACCATATTGAAGGACATATTGCCGCTAACTATATACAACATAAAGAACTGCAACCGCCTTTTGTGTGTCTGGTGGCATCGGGAGGTCACAGTCACATTGTACATGTTGAAGACTACGATAGATTTAAAATCCTTGGAAAGACAAGGGATGATGCAGCCGGTGAGGCTTTTGACAAAGTGGCAAGAGCAGTAGGTTTGGGTTATCCCGGAGGTCCGTTGATTGATAAAATGGCTAAAAATGGTAATCCTAAAGCAGTTGACTTTCCCAGGGTATATTTTGAAAAAGGATGTTTTGATTTTAGTTTTAGCGGTATTAAGACTGCGGTATTAAACTATTTGAACAGTGCAGAACAAAAAGGTGAAAAGTATAGTGTTGAGGATGTGTGTGCGAGTTTTCAGGCCGCTGTTGTGGATGTATTGGTGACAAATTTAATATCTGCAGCAAAGCATACAAACTCAAAAAAGGTTGCACTGGCAGGTGGTGTGGCAGCTAATTCTATGCTTAGAAAAGAGCTGGAGGAGCAAGCTGGCAGGGCCGGACTTGAAATATACTATCCAAGTCCTATCTTGTGTACCGACAACGCAGCAATGATTGCATGTGCCGCATATTATGAGTTTGTCAGGGGAAATGTATCCGATTTAAACTTGAATGCCATACCGGGTTTAAAACTTGGAGAAAGAGGATAGAGCAAAATCTGTGGATAACTTTGTGTTATCCACAGATTAATATTATTTCCCGATATTTCATGTTATTAATGAATTATCGAAAATTTTGGAATATAATTTGGGAAATAATGTATTATTTATTTCCATGATTAGTATGTGATTGTTAATACTAAACTGTAAAAAACTCTGTTGACTGCTTATACAAAGAAATGACCAGCACAATGTCATAAGCCAGTTGTATCAATTATTTTGAGAAATTTTACAGAAAAATAAAAATTATTTTTATGTTCTGTTTACGTAATTTTATGATATAAAATTAATTTTTTATAGTACAAAAGTCCTATAAAAATTTTGACGAATTATACCCAATATTGTTGAAATTTATTTTGTGAATAATGTGGAAATATTTCTCCAACCCTTATAAAATCAAAGGGTATCATTGTGGATAACGTTGTGGAAATTGTGGATTAATATGTGCATAATTACTTTACAGGATATATAAAAAATTATTGATTGTACAAATTTTTTGTAAACCATTTAATGAAAAAGCTTTAATTAAAATATTTTAAATTGGTTCAAATTTCTATTTACATAAAAATAAAAACCATTTTGAAATGTACATTTTACAATGCGGTGAGAAAACATCCAATTAATTTTTTAAAGGGTGAACTATGAAGACAGCAACAAAGGATTATATTATAAATACAGTGTATAGAACCAATATTCTTCCGGTTATTTCAGCTTGCAACACATCATGTGTTTTTTGCAGCCACAGGCAGAATCCTGAAAAAGTGGAGGTATATAAGCTTGGTAAGCTTGACCTTTGTGATTTCGAGGATATTATAGAATTTTTATCCCCCGACAGAAAAATAATTATCGGGGAATCGGCAACCAGGATTATTGAAGGAGAACCTCTCCTCCATAAAAATTTTATAGAGATTGTGGAAATGGTGAGAAATAAATATAAAAACACTCCTATACAGATAACCACCAATGGAATTCTGCTCAATGAAAGGCTGGTAAACAGGTTTGTAGAGCTAGGAGGCATAGAACTTAATGTATCTATAAACAGCATCAGGAGCGACAAGAGAAAAGAAATATTAGGCCTTAAGAAACCGGATGACATCAAGGAGAAGCTTTCAATGCTCAATGGCAGGATTAATTATAGCGCCAGTGCTGTTTTTGATCCTAACTATATGGAGTATGAAGAGATTGAAGAAATGACAGAATTCTTAGATAAAAATGGTGCCAATTCCATTCGGCTGTTTTTGCCTGGATATACATATTTAACGGGAAGGCAGCTTGAACTGGAGAGATTATATAATGATGTTTGCACCTATGTCAAAAAGTTTAAGCATAGAAACAGTATACCGGTAATTATTGAACCTTCATATATTTTTGATTTAAAGGCGAAAATTGAAGGAGTTGTAAATAATTCAGCGGCTAAAAGTGCAGGAATTCAGGAAGACGATATTATTGTGGGTGTAAACGGCGAAAAGGTTTTAACCAGGGTTGATGCATTCAATAAAGTTTTCCGGTTAAAAAATCCTCAGTTGGATATAATCAGAGGCGATAAAAACTTAAAAATAACACTTAAGAAAGAAAAAAATACCTCTCCGGGTTTTATAATGCTCTACGATATTGATCCTGACGAAGCCGAAAGAGTAAGAAGGCTTGTGGAAAGGTATAAAGCCAACCATGTCCTTTTTATAACATCAGAACTTGCATATGGCGTTTTAAAGAGTCTTTTTGAAGCTGTAGGATTTACATTTAACTATGATATAATAAAGGCTCCTAATGCCTTTTTTGGAGGAACTATAAAGTGTGCTGGGTTGCTTACGGTACAGGATATAATAGAAAGTGCAAAGACTTATATAAAAGAAAAAGGGAAGCCTGATTTAATTGTGCTTCCTCCAATTATGTTTGACAATAAGAGAAGAGACCTTTTAGGAAGAAAAATGGATGAAATTGAGTCAGTGTTTAAAATTCCGGTAGATATGCCGTAAAATATCTATTTGCTTATCAGGATGGGATTTAGCCACCTTTATACATTCTATAGTATTCAGTAACCTTTTTGACATAGTTCTGAGTTTCACTATAGGGAGGAATTCCGTTATATTTTCTTACACTGCCGGGACCTGCATTATAAGCAGCTAAGGCAAGCTGTAAATCTCCGTTAAAGGCCTTCAGCTGGTCTCTTATATACCTTGTGCCGCCATCTATGTTCTGATCAATGTCCCAGGGATCGGTAACGCCAAGTGCGTCTGCCGTTCCGGGCATTAACTGCATTAAGCCTTGAGCACCTGAATGGGACAGAGCTCTGGGATTAAAACTTGATTCCTGTTTTATAATGGCTCGAATCAGATCAGCATCTACTCCATATCTTTGAGATGCTTTTTCAATGCTTGAGTTAATAAGAGCCATGAGTTCAGACTTGTCTTCAGGAATATAAGATGTACTTGCTTCTCGCGACCTTTTAGCTCTTGCTACATCGGCCGATCTGTCGTTTCCGAATTTATCTACAGCGTTTAAGATCCTTTGAGCTGATTTTTTTGCAGGTTCTTCTATTGGAGTACTGATTGAAACAATATCTTCAGCAGCCTCTAAAACTTTTTCGAAGGTCATTCGTTTGGCATTGGCAGTTTTTATTTTTATTGGAACTCTTCTTTGTATTTCATTTAATTTTTCACTGAAAATATCGCTTACTCTCATTGAAATCACCGAACCTGTTGATTGAATTAGACTTAATTGGCTAAAAGTTAAACCGATATTTGCTCAAATTCTTTATCGGATGATTTCTGAATAAACATTATAGGTAAAAAATATTATTTATGGCATGACAAAATTATGAAACCTCGAGTTTACTCCGTTTCACAAATTTGGAGCAAGCGTTCTTCTTTTTGCCGTCATATTTCCTTACGGTAAACAGCTGGCATATTCCGTACGCCTTTTCTTCGATTTTACTTGTATCATAAACAATGAAGTTTTCGCAATCCAAACAAGTGTTTATTCTCCGTTTAAGGGAGCTAAACTCGGGCATAAATCTGTGTTTTGAACAAACATAGTCTTGAGATACTACACCCTTTTCAATGCACAATATATCGTTGTTGATAGTAATAACAGTTCCCTTGAGGCAATTGCTGCATGATCTTGAATTTTTGGAATTCAAAACTTTCTCCCCCTAATAAGATGCTAAGAACTCCTTACAAAAAATTCTAATTACAGGATGCTAATTCATTATAACATTGTAACCCTTACTATGGAAGAATACGGGAAATATTATAAAGACAAATTTAAGTTTTCAAAAAGGTGCTATTGATATATAATTATTAAAAAGAATGGGTTTTCGCAGTTTGCAGATTTAATTAAAACTTTTTTAACAGGGAGACTAATATGAAAAAACCAACAATATTGCGAAAAAGATATATTCCTTTTGAAACGGTTGATATTTCAGGCGATGAGCTGATATCAAGAAGCGATGATTTGATAGTAACCCGATGGAAACCTATTAAAAGTCGGTCGGATATTTCCGGAGGTATATCCTATACTTTTTTAAAGGAAGGATATAAAGTCAGTAAATTTTTGGGACCGTCCGGCGAATTTAAATATTGGTATTGCGACCTCATAAATGTGGACTATGATGAAAAATTGGATAAATATGTTTTGACGGATTTGCTTGTTGATGTAAAAATAATGCCCGATGGCTCTGTAATGGTATTGGATGTAGATGAAGTTGCAGAGGCAATGGAAAAAGGACTTATTACCAAAGAAGAAGCATGTACGGCATTAAGAACTTTGGCTAAAGTACTGGAAATGGCTTATAACGGTAATTTTCCGCCTTCGGTTTGCTTAGAGTAGAAATAATGTTTTTAAAAATATGATTAATAGTTGAGAAATTGTATGGAGTTTTTTATGGAGGACGAAAATGGATAAACGTATAGATTTACATACTCATTCTACTGCATCGGACGGCAGCATGACTCCCAGAGAGCTGATAAGGCATGCAAAAGAAAGCGGCCTTAGTGCAATAGCCATTACCGATCATGATACAATAGACGGTGTTGAAGAAGCTTTGGATGAAGGAACAAAGGTTGGCATTGAAGTAATTGCCGGAGTAGAGATAAGTGTTGAGTTTGAACCTGAAATGCATATTTTGGGATATTTTTTTGGCAATACATATAAAAATATGGAACCTATTTTAAAAAGGCTTAAGATAGCAAGAGATGAACGGAATCCCAAAATGGTTGAAAAGCTTAGAAGTTTAGGATTTGATATAACCATGGAAGAGGTTCAGGCAGAAGCTGGAGGAAATATCGTAGCAAGACCGCACATAGCCAGTGTTCTTTTAAAAAAAGGATATGTTCAAAGTATACGGGAGGCATTTGACAAATATATTTCTGAGGGTAAACCGGCCTTTGTCAGGAAAGAAAAAATGTCCCCGGAAGAGTGCATAGAAAGTATAACTAAAGCCGGTGGAATACCGGTGATTGCCCACCCCATTTTTCTTAACCGCTCATGGGACGAGTTGGATAAAGTTGTGGAAAGACTTAAAAAAGTTGGCTTGAGAGGGATTGAAACCTATTATGTTGAGAATTCAGAGGAGGATACTGATAATCTTTTGAAAATAGCTTCAAAACACAATATTGTACCTACAGGCGGAAGCGATTTTCATGGTATATTCAAGCCCGATATAAATATAGGCGAAGGAAAAGGTAATTTATATGTACCGTATGAAGTCCTTGATATGCTTAAAAAAATATAAAAAAAGAACCCATGTAGAATGGGTGAAGTTGGGGAGTTAATATTAAATAATTAAAAATTGTATATAAAACCGAATAATTTTCATTAAACAGAATACACAGATACTTGTTAATGTTTTATGGATTATTTTAAAAAACTTTTAGCTACATATATAATTTTATTATATTTCAAAATGCTAAAACAATAGTAAATAATACTCATTATTATAGGAATATAGTACTAATAATTTCAAATTCATGGAACTTGACATAGGATTAAAAAGTGATATAATTAATAAATGCAGTACGAAATTTTGATAATGGTGCCCTTTCAACGGAAGGGTTATTTTTATCTGTAAAATAATTTGATAAAGGTGTAATTCAATGTCTAAGGAAGCTAAAAAGACAATTGCCCAAAACAAAAAAGCCCGGCATGATTACTTTATTGAGCAGACTTTTGAAGCTGGAATTGTTTTGTCCGGGACCGAAGTAAAATCCATCCGCCAGGGGAAGGTTAGTATTAAGGACAGTTATGCAATCATTAAAGGTGGAGAAGTCTTCATTATAGGAATGCATGTAAGTCCTTATGAACAAGGTAATATATTTAACAAGGATCCTCTGCGGGACAGGAAGCTTTTGCTGCACAGGTATGAAATCAATAAGCTTATCGGTTCTATACAGCAAAAGGGCATGTCTTTGGTTCCTATTGAATTATACTTCCGCAACGGCAAAGTAAAACTTGAACTGGGATTGGGAAAAGGTAAGAAGTTGTATGATAAGAGAGAGGATATAGCAAAGAGAGACGCAATGCGTGAGATTGACAGAAGGATAAAAGAAAGCAGTCGCTAGTTTGAAAATTTTATATATGGGGGCGTAATGGTTTCGACGGGATTGTTGAGACTTGAATAGCGGGTAGAGGATTCTCGTTGGCCTCTTTAAAAAACGAGAGCTAAAAATAAACGCTGAAAACGATAATTACGCTTTAGCTGCTGCCTAATATAGGCAGCCCGTCAGTCCGGGGTTCCTGCGCCTCGGGTCACTGGCGTCATTAAGTCAGGCCTTTTGAGTGGGAAGGTTAAACTCTAGAACTATCACAGTGGTAGCCTTGAGCTGTGACGGATTTTAAAGGATACCGATATCCAAAGCCTGCCCTTGGGCGTTGGGTTGAGGGAATTTAAAAATAAGGGCTGCACCCGGAGAAGTTCTTGTGGATATAGTCTCGGACAGGGGTTCGACTCCCCTCGCCTCCACCAACAAGGTGCAACTATCACCGGAAAGGCCAGAATGGCCATTTTCCGGCATGTTGCTTTCGATAGAACTGTCAGTGTTATCACTGGCGGTTTTTTTATTTTTACCAGGTCCAGGACCTTTCCCTGGTACCGTCAAAATGTCCATGTCGATCTTATCTTCATATACAGTCACGCGTTCAACGAACACCTGGATGGCAGTCTTCTGCTGTTCAGGTGTCATTTCTTTTATGTTCCTATACCTGGCCAGGAAAGCATATATCTGTTCCCTGGTCAAAGAATGTGACTGCTGCTGCAGCTTCGCTTCTTCGATCCGGATCATAAGCTGGGCCTTTGACGCTTCCAGTTCGTCCATCTTCGCTTTCATTGATTCGTGGAACATGCCCTTGGCGATGGCGTTCACTATATTGGAAATCTCAAATTCCACTGTTTGAAGCTGCTTTTCATATTTCTTGATCATTTCCGGGATCTCTGTATTCCGGGAAACTGCGTGATTGTAGATCATATCTGTGGCCGCTTCGATTACTTCATCACAGAACAAATTATCATAAAGGGCGTCGATGACCTTCTGTTCAACGAAATCCTTATTGATCGGCTTCATATCACAGGTCCGTTTCGACTTCCTGGCGCTGCATTCATAATAACTGTACACGGTTTTATTCCGACCCATCCTGGCCCGCTTGCCGGTCATGGCAGCGCCACACTTGCCGCAGAAGATACGGCCGGACAGAATATACACGGCTTTCGCAGAATATGCGCCGCTGGCGCGCTTGTTAGCTTCCAATCTCTTTTTCACCCTTTCCCAAAGATCCTGGGAAACTATGGCCGGACATCCGCCAGGGATCCGGATAATTTCGTCATCAGGCTTCATTTTGTGGCCATTTCGCTTCCCGTTTATCTTGTTATAAACCTTATTGAACACAAAAACACCGATGTACTTTTCATTCAATAGCAGATCATGAATGCTATTCTTCCCGAAAGGCTTCCCGGCCTTCGTCTTGTATCCTTTCGCGTTCAGTGCGTCAATGATCGCGCTGTATCCCTTCCCATCAGCAAACATTTCAAATATCATTCTGACAGCTTCCGCTTCCCATTCGTTGATCACATAGGATTTATCAGGGCCAACATCAAAACCCAGCGGAGGGATCCCGCCGGTGTGCTTGCACTGGTACGCTGTTTCCTTCATGCCCTTCATTACTTCACGGGAAAGGTTCTTGCTGTAATATTCGGCCATGCCTTCCAGGACACTTTCCAGGATAATCGATTCGGGACTGTCATCCAGGTTTTCAAGGACCGATATCAACCGGACGCCGCACTTCTTCAAATGGCGCTTATAGTATGCACTGTCAAAGCGATCCCTGCTGAACCGGTCCAGTTTATGGACGATCACGGCCTGAAACATTCCTGTTTCAGCGTCCTTCATCATGTCCAGGAACTGCGGCCGCTGATCCGTTGTGGCCGACTTCGCTTCATCGGCGTATATCCTTATTATGTTTATTCCTTCCCTGGCAGCGAATTCTTTTATGGCCCTGACCTGGGCGTCGATCGATTCTTCACGCTGGTTGTCGCTGCTGTATCTTGCGTATATTACGGCATTCAATGGATCACCCCCGGATTATTCTTCTGGATCATAATAGACAGTAGTACACCTGCACCCGTCATGGAGCGGAGGATAGTTTTTGCCTGGAACTGCTTTATTGATCCGGAAGTGTCTTCCGTCCAGTTTTCGGCACACAGAGCAGCATTTATCATCCAGTGTGGCCATAAACTCATATTGTTTATAACCGGATCTCTTATAAGATTCAAGAATACTGTCTGTATAAGCAGGCTGGACACACGGATCGGCTTTACTAACTGACATACACACCATCCTTTCATTGGTTTATTTCCTGGGTGTCTGCCTTTAGTGACTTATTTTTCCGGCGATCGCACGGAAGATAACAATATTCCAGGTTCTTTCTTCCGATAAACCACTTGTGACACATTTTACAGCGTTTAACGGAGTTATACCCTTCCTTTGGGTTTGAAACAATAGAAGCTAATAATTGCATTCGTGCTAAGGCCAGAATTGAGCTATAAGATAATTCAAGGTAAGGCACTCCATCCCTAACGTCTATATAATAAACGGCATTCCCAGCAAAATTATAACGCTGCAACGACAATGGCCTTCCGTGTTCTACATCATCGCGCCACTGCCAGAAACGATTACTAATTGCATGGATATCCTGTAAGAAGCGTAAGGCGTCACAGCTTGAGTTTAATCTTTTATAAGTTTCTATTCCAATGTCATATATATCGATATGCATGTTCATTCCTGTGCTTAATCCTTCCAGATCGATAGATGAATACAAAGACACAGATTTTTCACTATCTCCAATGTATGGAAGGCCATATTCACGACACCATTCAATTATTAAATTCTGACATTCTTCATTCTGTAAAATGGCCGCATAATTCGGTAGACGAAATTTACAAGCACTTTTAATTGCTTCCCAAAGGTTAATGATAGACATCAAGATTATCCTACGTGTCTTCTGGCACCGGTCTTGACTATCATCAACGCGGACCATTCCTTCATATCTTTTACCTTTACCGATGATCCATGCTGTTTCACCGTACCATTCTACGGTGTAATTATCAAATTTAATTTCATGGTACATTGCAGATTCGAATTCAGCAATGACAATATTGTTTTTAACAGTACCTGGGTTTATTGTTCGCATATTTATTTCACTCCTTGACGGATAAAGTGACGTTTTGAAGTTTTTTTGTCATCGTAAATATTGTATCATTAGGAAAAGGGAAAATCTACTACAAATTAATAAAATTTTATACAAAAAAAGAAAGGAGCGAAGACGCAAAAATGCTTGATAAATCACTGTTTTTAAGCGCAAAGGATCTTATTGAAATGGGTTTCGGAAGCAAGACGACTGTGTATAGGCTTATGAATTCACCTGGATTTCCTGCGATTAAAATAGGTGGCCGAGTTTTCGTAACAAAAAAAGCTTTCAATCTTTGGCTGAAAAAGCAATTAAAACAGCACGATCCTGGCGCAGATGAATGTATAGTCTAAAAGTGAGGTTTCATTAAGATATTGAAAGGGGGTGGGCTTATGGCATTATATTTCAGCCATGATTCGAATGCAGTAACGGATCCGAAGGTCCTTGACATGCGCGCTGATTATGGCATGGAGGGTTATGGCGTTTTTTGGGCCATTGTTGAACTTCTGTGTAAGGAAAGTGAATACAAGCTTCCATATGCTAAATCAACATTCAGAGCAATAAAAACATTGTGCTTTCCTTCATTTGAGGTCGAGAAGTTCATTAATGATTGCATAGAAGAATATAAGCTGTTCGAATGTGATGGTGAATACTTCTGGTCCAATAGCCTTTTAAGAAGAATGAATATGATGGATGAAGTCAGCAAAGCAAGATCGGAAGCTGGAAAGAAAGGTGCTGCAAGCCGTTGGAATAACAATAAGAACAGCAAAAAGACCGATGATAATGGCAATGATATAGCAAACGAATGGCAAAGCCATAACAATGCCATAGACAACGTATCACAGAGCCATGGCAATGATATAGCAAATGAATGGCAAAGCCATAGCTGTGCTATAGCAAATGATGGCAATAAAAATAAAATAAAAGAAAATAAAGAAAAAGAAATTAAAACAAATCAAAACACTATCCCCCTTGATCCCCCAGAGGGGGAATGCGGAGGGGTTGTTTCTGATGATATTGCCATTCAGGAAGATACTTCTTCAAAGAAATGCAAACGCAGCAGGAAGGTAAGCACTGACGATCCTTTATTTAATCAATTCTGGGAAGCATACCCGAAAAAGGTTGGCAAGAAGGAAGCTGCCAAAGCGTGGGACAAGCTGAAACCGGATGGAAATCTATTCAGTATTATTATATCCGCTATTGAACGATTGAAGAAGTCACCACAATGGACCAAAGAGGGCGGCCAGTACATACCATATCCGGCCACTTTCCTGAATGGTGAACGATGGAATGATGAATATACTATTCCCAACATTGTTACCAGAAATGATGATCTGGACGAATTTTTCTGATTACGATCACCTTTTAGGTGTTTCGTATAGATATTTTATTACAGAAAGACCAGCTAATTAAAGTCAAGAGTTTATAATAAAAATTTTGAGAAATTTTTTTAGGCTCCTGACGTTAATGAAACGCATGACAACAAGACCACCTAGGTGAGGTAGACATAAAATAGCTGGTCTAAAATAGCAAGTTGCTCTTTGAAAACTGAACATCAAGTACAGTACTATCAAGCTGCTGTATGCTTTGCTGCAAGCATTTGAGCGTGTTCCTGGGGGCTGCGTAACTGGTAAGGTTTCCTATCCCTTAGGACAGCAAAGATGATACAAACAAGCTTGCGCATAACAGCTCCCAAAGCTACTTTCTTAGGCTTACTCTGGCATTTTTGTTGGTAGAACTCCAGCAGCACAGGGTTGCAAGCTGTCTTATCCCGCTTGGTACGGATATTAGCAAGAGCAATTGTGAAAAGCACCCTGCGAAGCAGCCTTGAACCTCTCTTAGACATCTTGTTCCGTGTGCCGGTAAACTCTCCGGACTGCATGACAGAGGGGTCAACGCCGAAATAAGCAACCAGCTTGCCTGGCTTTTTAAAGGCTGAAAAGTCTCCAATCTCCGCAAGAATAGTAGCAGCAGAGAGAAGGCCTATACCTGGCAGGCTCTGCAAAAGTTCAAGCGTCAATGCCAGCATGGGCATATCCTTCGCCATATCTTCAGCAATCAGTAGACGAATGGACTTAAGGACTTTCTCCAGGCTTTCTTCCAAGGTTTTGATCATGGAGATATATACGCCCAGCATAATAACATTTGAGGCATTATGAATGCTCAGAGGTGCAAAATCTCTGGCCTTGGAGACCAGAAGCTCATACTTGGCAGTTGACCATTTGAGACTTTTGCGGGATTTCTTCTGAATCAGTGAAATCAGCTTGTTCCTGTCAGCCTTAAGAATATGGGCAGGAGTAGGATACTCCTCCAGGACAGCCATAGCAGCCTTTGAAAATATATTGGAGAAGACATCCTTGAAGTTAAGCATGAGTTGGTCAACAATACCGGTAAGCCTGTTTTTGTAGGCGGTAAGCTCATCACTCAGTTTGTAGTACTGGCGACATAGGCTCCTTAGGCACTCAATATCCTCATTGGGGATGTTGGTTGACTTAAGTTCCTGAAATCTATAGAGTAGGGCAATTTTCCGGGCATCCACTTTATCATTTTTCACTTTTCTGATTCCAATATTTTTGATAGAATCAGTTTGGATGGGGTTTGTTACCGAAACCTCAAATCCAGCTTTACAAAGTGAATGGAAAAGGATTTTGTGATAGTGCCCGGTGGATTCCATGACTATGAAAGGCCTTGAAGCAAAATCTTTTTCCGTTTTATTAAGCAATTCAACGGCTCTTTCAACGTCGGTATTGGAATCATGGTGAATCTTCATGCGGGCAACCACTTCATTGGTAGGAGAAAGAATCGCCATTTCACTGAAGAACTTACCCACATCAATTCCTGCAATGGGTCTGAAATTCATTAAAATGCCTCCTTTTTAAGATTAATGGACTTAAAAGCCTCCATTCCTTCCCATGTAAGCAAACAACCTTGCATGTGACACGAGGAACCAGCCAAAGAGCTGGCCTCAACCAGCCAAATCATGTAGACTTACCGGAATGGATAAATACTCTTTCTTACGGGTAATCGGCCCGCTAAGGTCCGTCCCAGGAGGTGAAACACTCACCTTCCAAGTCCGGAAGATATTATACATGATTGTCAAGGTTCAGGCCAACAGTTGCTGGCAAAATGGCTAAGATGTGAAGCCGGATGATGTGCTTGATGTTTAGAAAAGAATGAAGTTTGAAGTGTTATGTTAACAATGAATTTTAATGGGTCGAACAGTGGCTTCGGTCACTGATTTAATACAATATTAATTGTACAAGGAGTTGAAAAGAAATGGCAGTATCTACAAGTATTACCCTGCAGGATAGAATGACGAATATTCTGCAACGTCAAGTCGGAGCGATAAACCAGATGATCAACAGGTTAGAAAGGGTTGACAGGTTAACAGAACAGCTTGATCCAGCAAGTGCCTTTAATAATGGTGCCAGAGCAGCAGACAACATGTCCAACAGGCTTAACAATATCGGAAGACAGCAGGAGTATGTTGAAAGGGGTGCTGATCGGATCAAGTCTTCATGGGGTGGCATAAACAACATCATTGGAAAGGTTCTGGCCGCGCTGGCGGCAAAGAAGACATTCGACTTCACTGTCGGCGCGGCACTTGATCTGGATAAACTTGAACGCGAATTCCAGGCAAGGCTCGGCAGCGTGGACATCGGAACCGCGATGTATCAGAAACTGCAGGACCAGGCCAAAGGATCCGCCTTCACCTTTGATGAATTGGCAAAGAACACCCTTTCCTTTATGTCAGTAACAACGAAACCGCAGAACCTGGACCGCTTGAATAAACTGGCTGAAAGGTTGGCTGTGTTCGATAAGACCGGCCAGGGCCTTGAAGGCGCCGGGTTCTCATTGAAGGAAGCGCTGTCCGGTGACATCGTATCCCTGGCCGAACGCTTCAACATGTCGAAAGCACAGATCAGGGCATTCGGTATCGATGAACTGGGAAAGAAGGGCGACATCGAAGGTTTTATCACGCAGTTCGAAAAGCTGCTTGACGCGCAGAACATGGGCGAAGAAGCATATCAGAAAATGCTGCAGGCCCCAAAAACTCAAATGGAAATGTTCTTGTCGAACCTGAAAATGGGGTTCGCCCAGGCTTCCACAGAAGCAGCAAATGCACTTATGCCATTGATCACCAGGCTGAATGAATGGTTCGCTTCGGATTCGGCGGAACAGTTCTTCGCTTCCTTCGCCAGCGGGTTGAGTACGGCCGTTGACTTCGCCATGCAGCTATTCGACGGGGTGTCCGATATTGCAAACTTCATTTCCACGAACTGGCCAATGATTGAACCTATCGTCTGGGGCTTGGCCACAGCGATCGGTGGCGTCGTTCTGGCACTGGGAATATATAAAACAGTTGCTGCAGCAGTAGCAGTTGTTCATGGCATAATGAGCGCGGCACAAATGCTGGCTACTGGGGAAACGATAGCACATACGGCCGCACAGTGGGGCCTTAACTCTGCCCTGCTTGCATGTCCTATAACCTGGATCGTTCTGGCCATTATCGCACTGATAGCCGTGATCGTCGGCTTGATCATATGGATAAAGAACCTATGGGAAAAGAACGATCAGTTCGCTGCTGGCCTATTGAGGGCATGGAACAGCATTCTGAACTTCTTTGACCAGGTGCCGATCTTCTTCACGAAAGTCGGGATCGGGGTTGTGAACGCATTTTTCAGCATGAAAACCAAAGCACTGGAAATCGTTGACGCCCTTGTGAACGGCGTAATTGAAGGCATTAACTGGATGATCGGCGTTCTGAATAAGATCCCTGGCGTTTCTATCAGCGCCATTGAAACGGTTGACTTCGCTTCGAAGGCAAAGCTGCAGGAAGAAGCAGTCAGACAGGCCGGTGAAAAGGTCATCGCTGAAATGGAAGCGAATGCAGCGGCCAAAGCTGCAGCCAGGGAAGCAAAGGTCCAGGAAATGCTTCGCGAAAGGGCTGAAAAGCGCGCTGCAGACGCTGCAGAACAGGAAGCTAAAAAGGCCGCGAATTCTGCCGGGAAAGACTATGAACAGAAGCTGGCTTCCTTCCAGGGCAAAGACACCAATATTGATGAAATCGGGAAGGTCGGCGAAGTCGGCAAGATCAATGATGAAGTCGATATTTCCGAAGAAGACATCAAGCTGCTTCGGGATATAGCCGAAGTTAGAGCAGTTCAGAACTTCGTGACGCTGACGCCACAGGTAACGCTGACGGATATCAAGATCAGCGAAAAAGTGGACCTGGATGAAGTGGCTGCAGCCATCGAAAGGAAGCTGGAAGACGAATTCATCACAGCAGCGGAAGGGGTGTATAGCTGATGAAATTCAAGAATCAGGCCCAGGATATGGATCATAAGACATTGCTTCGAATGCTTCACTTATACCTTGATGAAAGGTTTAATGGACGGATCAATGTTACAGGCCGATCGGCCATCGTGAACCTGATCCAGACCATGCTGAATAATAACTTGAAGTTTGATGAAACAATGTCGGCCTGGGAAGTGTATTACACCCTTTTTGAACTGCACCAGGAAGTAAATGTCCCGGCAAAGCGCAGAAGCCCAAAGTTCATGCACAAGCAGATAGATGGCTTCTTTACCGGTACATATGGCCGGTACTATAACAGGTCAGATATAATCCGCTTTTATGCAGAAGTAGGAGGCAAGGAAGCGGAAGATATTATTAAACAAAGTAAAGAAAGGATGATGATGAATGAACGCACTTGAATTGATCAGAAAGAGGGAATCTGACTGGCAACAGAAAAAGATTGATCTGGAAGCCCAGATCGCTTCTGACAACGAAACAGGAGCCAGGAACCTGGAACTGCTTAATGAGTACAACAAATTCATGAAGACCTGCCCTATCACTGAAAGCAGAAGGAAGCACTTGTATATATTGCATGGGAAACCGGTTCTTGATGAATATATTGCGCCATACAGAGCGGCCCTGGAAGAAGCAAGGGCAAATTTTATCAATGCTTTTGCGGCGTATAAAGCGGCAGCGGCAAAAGCCCATATGGCAAGCAAACATTGGGGCGGAGAATGGTTCCCTGCAGCCAATGCAGAATCAGAATCAGTAGACCTTACAAGAATAGGGAATATTCCATTGCCCGCTGTTCCGGATCCTAACTTGTGCGATGATGTCCAGGTTGATGAAAATGAAGGAGGTATCGAATATGAACAAATCATATTTTAAGGATCTGCAGGATATACTTGATGATTTCGTAAAGACAAATGTCAGGTATAACGAAATTGCAAAACAGTATGAAAAGATGTATAAGCCGGATGAATTCAGGAACAGGATTGAGGAATTGAAGGTAAGGTATAAAGAACAGGCCAAACAGTTTAAGCAGGCCTTCATTGATCAAGTCAAGAAGTTAAAGGATGAATTCAGTAAGGATCTACAGGCTGCAAAATATATTTCGGATCCTGGCTTTACAAACGTGATTAATATCCTTACATATGGCGGCAAAAACATGGATGGGACAACCATTAAAAACCTTGTTGCGCCATACCTGGATGATTATTTAGCCAGAAAAAGTATCGCTGCAATTATAAAAGAGCAGGGACGCGATCCAGAAGCCCTTGAAATTGATAACGGCTTTGATCTTATAGGTGCTATCAAGAACATTGAAACTACCGGCGAAAAGATGTTCGACAGTGCGATCGTATATACTTTCCCGGTTCAGTTTTCATTCGAAGCAAGTCCCAGTGTTCTTACACATATGATTTCCCGTGCTTCTGATAGCGTTGACAGCAACAGCCAGGGCGCAAAAATTATATAAGGTTTTAAGGGCGGCAATGTAAGAAATAGAGATATACACTGCCGTCCAATTCCTTATTTTATAAAGACGAATGAGGATATCGGGGGTGGTATCTGTGGGGAATGTAGTAAATGAAGTCCTGGTAATCTTAATCCAGGAAGGCCGTAAAGATCTTATTTCCATTCTGTGGGAACAGAATAAAAAACTTATAGCATGGCTTGCCGGGAAATTTTATGTAAAGCATATGGATCGGTGCGCTGCTGCAGGCGTAGAGGAAGAGGATCTGATCCAGGAAGGTTTTTTTGCGCTACTGGACGCTATTAAGTATTATAAGGCTGAAAGTGGGTATAAATTTACAACTTACATAGAGTATCC
This sequence comes from Acetivibrio clariflavus DSM 19732, assembly GCF_000237085.1. Classification (GTDB taxonomy): domain Bacteria; phylum Bacillota; class Clostridia; order Acetivibrionales; family Acetivibrionaceae; genus Acetivibrio; species Acetivibrio clariflavus. The sequence goes on from NC_016627.1 coordinate 807,384, forward strand.
ACTGTTAAGTAAGATGAATCAACTTATAGGGTACAGAGGGAAGTCAGATCAGTTAAACGATACTATAAGCTTAGAAGAAAGCGTAAGTACTGAATTTGAAGATATTTGCCTTTCTGACGTTATTTCGGATCCTAACGCTGAATTCGAAGATAAAATCATACATGATGATACGTTGTCAAAGCTTCGTGAAACGCTTATTGAAATCATCGAAACACTTCCGGAGAAGCAGAAGAATATTCTGCTTGCAGAACTTAATGATACCAGCAAGGACATTATTGTGAAAATGTATCAAATGACTGATGATGAATACAACCGGCTCCGCGGACAAGCACTGCAGAACTGTAGAAAGCCGCATAATATACAAAGGCTCATTGAATTCATGGATCCCTACAGGTTAGGCCTGAAAGGAACGGGATTTTCAGTTTGGTATCATTCAAGGACAAGTAGCGTCGAAAGGGCAGTTGAAAAGATCATGGATCTTGAAGCAGCGATCGCGACAGCTTTGTGCATATAAAATAACCTGAATATTATTGTGGAGGGATCGAAATGAAAGGAACCAGTAAAGACGAAAAAGCAAAAGCGCTGCCAAATATGTGGAAGAGGCTTGCAATAGATGACTTAATGAAGCTTCAAAGGCTGAAGGATAGTATAACCGTAATTGAGAACAATTACAGCAAAGGGAATATCGATTCATCTACTATGAAATATTTATCAAAAGCTATAGAAGCTAATAAAATATTGATCCGGTGCATTGAAAGAGCCCTGGACACCTTAACAGAGGAAGAAAGAATAATACTGGACCGGTTTTATATTAATAGGCAGAAATACCCGGCGGAATCTGTGATGAAAGATATTAGGATCGGGCGTTCCAGGATCCATGAAAAAAAGGCTGCAGCGCTTCAAAAATTCACTATAAGCATGTATGGGCCGGTTGATATATTCAACCTATGAAAAAGCGCCCCCAGGGACGTAAGGGGCGCTCATAAACTCATTTTCTTATCTATGGGTACTATAAACCATTGGCGTAATTAAAGCTGCTTTTAGGCGTTCAATGGCTTCTGTATGGTACTGCTTATCCTTTTCGTTGGTATCATGTTTGAGTAGGTATTCAAGGGCCTGAATGGATTTTATGATCTTATTTCGGTCATCTGGGACAATAACCTGCATAGGCATTTACATTCCTCCTTACTACCTTGACAAGGCTTCGGCCATCAAGGCCATGGCCATCTTATAACCATCTGTCCAACCCCGTTTTTCAATTTCGAACGCATAATCACAGATAATGGAATCAATTTCATCAAAAAGCCTTTGCGGTACTGCAGCTTCAATGGTTTTCCTTGCTTTATGGTCAAGGACTGCGGCAGAACTGCTGTAATCAGGATCCTGGGTGTGATCAAGGAATAACCTGGTGATCGTTTCGGTGGATCCCATAAAGAGATCCCAATTTGATACAGCTAACTTTGAGAAGGATTCAACGATTAGCCTTGTTGCTTCTTTGAAACCATCAATAAAACCGCGTTTCTCCACTTCGTAGAAATAGTCATTCAGGATCGGATCTATTTTAAGCACATGATCCTTTGATAACAGATTGTATATACTGTCAAAAACTTTGTTATTGGCTTCATTTACAGCTTCGCAATGCTCCGGGGTATTAATGTGGGTACTGAACATGTTTTCAAGTAAATTTTTCATTTCCATAGGTAAATCTCCTTTCATTTAACCATAGTTTTTTTACTTGTTGAAGTAACCTTCAAGCGGATTAATGATACCAATAGATTTTTTCTTAATTACACCCATGCGTTCCAGGTATATAATGGCGTCTTTTATGCCTTGCTTATAAAAATGCTTTGCGGCTTCCTGGACTGCTGTGTTTGCTGATTCTCTTATGTCTTCCGCTTCTTTAATGAGACCAGACGCCTTTATGGTCTCCAGGCTTCGATTAAAGCTGATTATATGATCATTAAGATCACATCGTGAAGTCTTTACATAGTTGTTGTAAGTACCGTCGAACCAACCTTCAAATAGCACATCAGCTACAAAGCGCTCAAGGGATGGCGGATCTGGGAGCTGTCTGGGCGTTTTTGCATTCACTATATCCATTGGCTGAAACCTCCTTTCTGTGATAACGAAATTATTTTTGAATACGCGTATTTATTTTGTAATCACATTATAAATCATTAAATTTGCTATGTCAATCATAATTTTTGAATACGCGAAATAAATTTTATATAGCTTTACAAATTTCGTAAACGCATATATAATTGACTTAATGGGAGGTGTTAAAATGTCGATAGTTTACAAAAAGTTATTTCATATACTCCTTGATAAAGGGATGAAAGATAGTGAGTTTGCGAAGAAGGCCGGTATTGCTGCAAGCACTATGACAAAACTTCGCCAGGGGAAGACTGTTCAAACAGATATTATTGATAAGATCTGCAAGGCATTGGATTGCCAACCGGGGGACATCATGGAACGTATTCCGGATGATGACGATATTATCGACTTTGGATAGGTGATTTTATGGTTTTACTATCAGAATATAGTGATTACTTGATCGTCAATGAGGAAGGGATCACGCTGGATCCTGGTGCACCAGATGAGATAAAAAAGAAGGTTATAGACATTGACAATGAATACTTTAAGACCTATGGACATCACCTTATAAAAGGCATTGCCGATCCTGGTCCTTTGAAATAAACCTGACAAAACCTGACCGTCGCGCGCGTATAAGGTAAAGGTGTATAGGATAAATGTTAGTAAATGTTAGCCTTCGCGCGCGTATATGATAGGCCGCTAAAAGGTTAAATCCTTGATCCTGGTTTAGTAAAAAAAGATGGAGTAAAAAAGGGATTAAGTAAAAAATGTCTAAACCCTAAATTGAGAGTTTAGACATCAATTTTTTTAAGCCAAAACACAGCAGAATGCAGCATTTTAGAGAAATAAATATACCAGGTGCATAAAGCCATGCAGACGATCAGCACTGGCCGAACGAAAAATAAGAATGCCCTTCGGCTAATTAACCGAGGGGCAATTCATTATTTTTTGGTGTTGTGCCGGTATTCTTTTAATGCGATCTCCAGCTTCATCCTGAAAGGGATCTCCTGGAATTCTTCACTGTTGCACCTTGACAGGTGTCTGTTCGCCTCCACCACATACATAGTTATATCTATGATTTTTAGCACTTTAGCAATCAAGATTACAAGTTTGATTCGGAAGAAATTATTCTGTGTCCTATACTTGTAGTCTTTTTTATTTAGTCTATATTTTTGATTAGATTATATAAATGATTTGCATATGTAATTATAAAAACATACTGAAAAAGATTAAAAACGAGTGTTGAAAATTTTTTTATTTATAGCATAAGGTGGAAGGAAAGATTTAAATGGATAAAAAAATTAAAGCTATGTTAGATGAAGAATGGGATAATGAAGAATTATTTTATAATATTTCAGATTATTGTATAGATAAGGAAATTAAAGATGGATATGAAAAATTAGATGAAAACGAAAAGCATTTTTTTGCGATTGGCAAATTATTAATGGAAGTGAATAATGGCGGATTTGATCAATATTTCTTAAATACAGAGGGAGAATATATTAGGGATACTCTGCACTTTTTAAATTTAATTGGAGAAACGGAATTCTCTAAGTTGTTTAGCAAAGCAGTAAATATCTTTGAATCCGATAAAACAGATGATGAAAAAGATGATGCTTTTTGCGAGCTTGATGATGAATTTTATGAATTGGAAAGCTCTGCATATGAAAATTTATATGATAAATGTATTAGTTATATAAAAGAACAAGTAAAATGATTATAATTGGGGAGATAAGTATGAAAAAAGTTAGAGCTATACTGATCCTTTTGGTTTGATGTATTTTAATGTCTGGTACATATTTAACTATTTATGGAAATGGATTTTGTGCTGTATCGAAAGAGTTAAAAGTTGGTGATGAGCTATATATACCGAAAGGTTATAAGAATGAATTGGATAAGATGAAATTGACAGAAATTGCTCCTATGCCATATTTCACAAGTCCTTTTATTACTGTCGAAAAAGATTCTATAGGAAATCAGTATGCAGTCATCTTTCGAGAGGATGGAAAAGTTGACAAGGTAATTTTACCTGAAACTTATGAGAATATTGTAGCAATCTATGAAGCAAAAGGTTTTAAGGTTGAAAAATACGCTCAAGAATTTTCGAATTTGCATTTATTCGAAATTAACGGTAAATTATACTGGAACTTTTCGAGTAAAGGTGAAGATGTTTTCTTAGATCTATATGGCAAGGAAGAATATCCATTAAAACAAGATAATTATTAGATTAAACGGTCAAACCTTATACTTTTAGGTATCGAGTTTCAATTTACATGAAACAATCATATGAAGAATTTTAGAGAGTTAATATTTTTACAGGTATTTTCACTTTAGGGAGTTACCTGTGTTAGTCTAATGAAAAAATGTACCTCAAAATTAGTATCAGTTGAATTCCTTGAGAAAATTTAATTAAGCTTTAAGCTAATTATGAGTTTGAGTACAATCAAAGCTCCAGGAATATGTAATGTATTAATGGATCAAAAGTAGATATGTGTTTTGTCAATAGAAAGTAGGTTCATACAGAGATAGTTAAAACACAATAATTTTGTAATCCTAAAATTTTTATTTTCATAATCATATATAATTTTTCAACTAGCTCTGGAAAGAACCAAATTTTTATTGACATTTACAGGATTATTTATTAGGTTGGAATTATATTAATTATTATTATATTTAAATTTGGAGGAGTAATAATATGAAGTGTTATATTAATTGTCCGTATGAAGAAAAGGACGAAGCAAAAAAATTGGGAGCTAAATGGGATCCGGAAAAAAGATCGTGGTATTTTGACTATATAACGCATAAAAGTGAAAGCTTTAAAAAATGGCTTCCCCCATCAGTAGCATTATTACCAGATTTATCTGCAAACATTAATGAACCTTATAAACCAGATCACCAAAAATATTTTCTAATGGAAGCAAAAGACGTCAAACCTTTCATTTTTGTGACAGGAATTAATGAATATGGAGATATATACAATTTGATATTTAGTATTAAAAAGGAATGGGCTTGTTGTGAGTGTATGTCAGACGATTTGCTTGAATATTTAGGTGATAATGAAGAGTGTTCTGATGAAGAATATGAATGTGCACTTGAAAAATGCAGATTAAAGCATGCTAACGATCCGGAATGTTGTGATAGTCCTATTGGAGGTGGTGGGGGCGATATTGATAATTATATTGAAATTGAAGCAACAATACATAGAAGAATAAAATATTCATATCAATATTTAGGTCAATTTAAAAATTTAGATGAATGTCGTGCATATTTAGCAAACTATTCAATAACTGAATAATATTTTATATAAAATAGGGCTCTGTCAGCAGTAGCTTATTTTTATTACATTTTCTATATATCCTGTGGATACAGTGGGAATTCCAAAAACTAGTAACACATTAATAAAAGATATAAAATATACCGTTTTATAGGAGGATTGTTAATGCTATTCTAAAACTGGTTCTTTACAAAGTTAGTTGAAACACAATAATTTTGTAATCCTAAATTCTCTATTTTCATAATCATATATAATTTTTCAACTGGCTCTGGAAAGAACCAAATTTTTATTGATTTTTACACTTTAATATTGTTCTATCTTATACGTAAAAAAGAAGCTTTAAGACTTTTTAAGGTAAAGCGAATCTTTTGGTTCTCACTACAATAAAAGGAATTAATATAAATACTTGCTAATTTGACAATATAGGATATAATAGAAATCACATAATTGTTTATGTCATTAATAACTAAGAGGGGGATCGTGTATGTGCGAAAATGTTAAACTGACATCAATACAGAGAAACGAATTTGACGTTGCTGTTGAATTAACACAATTGCACTGTGAAACGAATATTGTTAAACCCGATGATATAAAGAAAATTTTTGCGGAATATTATAGTTTGGCAAGAATACTGAATTGCACCAGTGAAGATACTTTGATTAATTTCCTTCCGGAGAATGTGAAGAATAAACTATAATCAGCAAATATCTATCATTTATAATATTTTTTCCGGCTTACGTCGGGTTTGTTTTTTATAAATTATATTTTTGTATATTTACTGATACTGATAAAGGCAAACATTAATAACTGCAAGTAGATTAGTTCCATAATACCTTGGTGTAAAAATATATTTCAATATAAAATGAACAAGATATCACTCTTCTTAGTAAACTGTTAGCCGCAAAACACATCTTTTACCGAGGAGGCTCTCTTAAATATATCACTTACCATTTCCATCACAAGTTAAACCGTAATTTTATGTATTATGACTGCTGTATCTATTATTGTCAGGGGGAAAGTAAGGATGAAAATTTATTGCATGTCTGATATTCATGGGTGTTTACCGGAATTTGAAAAAGCATTATAAATGGTATTGGACCAACTTGATAAAGAAGATATATAATGATACCATAAATTAAGACAGACAAAACGGTCAAAATAAGTTAGAATAGAAATATGAAAACGAGAAGAAAGTTTACACCAGAAGAAAAAGCAAAAATAGTGATTGAGGTCTTAAGGGAAGAAAAGACGCTGAATGAGATAGCTGCCGAATATGAAATTCATCCTAATCAGCTAAGTCGCTGGAAGGCAGAATTTATAAGCAATGCAGGCAGAGTTTTCAGTAAGGAAACTGATGAAGTAGAGAAGGTCAAACAGTCGTATGAGAAGGAGAAGGACGAACTGCTTAAGCAAATTGGCCAACTTTCATATGAAGTTGCCTGGCTTAAAAAAAAATCTGGCCGACTCTAAGTCCCGGGAAGACCGCATGAAGATGATTGAGAGAGAAGAAAAGAAATTAAGCATAAAAAGGCAAGCTGAACTGTTAGGTATTAATCGTACAAGCCTTTACTACAAGCCAGTACCGGTAACAGATGAGGAATATCTAATAAAACGTATTATTGATGAGGTATACACGGTTCATCCGGAATATGGCTATCGCAGGATGACAAATATCCTACACCGGGATTACCACATACAAATCAATAGGAAGCGTACACGGCGATATATGAGGGAAATGGGGATTCACGGTTTCTGTCCCGGGCCTAATCTTAGCAGACGTCTGCATAACAAATATTTGTACCCGTATTTGCTAAGAGACTTAAATATAGATCATCCCAACCAGGTATGGTCTATAGACATAACATATTGCCGTCTTAAACGTGGATTTATGTATATGGTAGCTATAATAGACTGGTATTCCCGGTATATTGTTGGATTTGAGTTATCAAATACTTTAGATAGGACATTTGTATTAGAAGCGATAAAAAAGGCAATCAAACGATATGGTAAACCTGAAATTATGAACAGCGATCAAGGTAAACAGTTTGCCAGTGAGGATTACATAAAATTACTAAAGAGTAATAATATAAAAATTTCAATGGATGGGAAAGGACGAGCCTTGGATAATCAAAGGATAGAGCGTTTTTTTCGAACTTACAAGTGGGAGATGCTTTATCATGAAGATTGTGAAACGGGTCAGCAACTTCGGCAAAAAACGAGGGAATATATTGAATATTATAACAACAAGAGACCACATCAGTCACTAGGCTATAAAACGCCGTCAGAATATTATTTTGGGATTAACAAAGAGATTAAGGCAGTAGTATAAAACCTTGGGGCTCTGCCCCAAACCCCGTCCTCGCCGGAAGGCAGCCGGTCTGTCATAACAGACCGGGAATCAAAAGGATATATAACCATTGGATGTCAAGGGGCAAGATGAACTCGCATATGCTCGCCCTTGACATCCATCCGACAGAGTACCTTAAGGTAGATATTATACAAAAACATAGAAAGGAGAATCTAACTTAGAAAAGCTAAAAATTTGTCTTGACAATGGGGGTCATTATAATGGTTTCATACCGGTTCTTATGGTTGATACTGAAACTGACAAATATTATAGAGTTACAGAAACAGGGTTATGGCTTATTTTGCCATATGATAAAGAAAACTAATTGATTCAGATTGATGCGCTAGTTTTGTTTACGAGTAGATATTGCAATTTTGAATGGAAGAGTTTAGAGGATTTATTTAAATAACGTGGAAAGCTTTTAATGAAATTATATCGATATGATATGTAATGTAGCGAAATGGAGGTGATTTTAGTGAAAAGAGCGATAAAAGAATTGGCATATCAGCTTGGGGCTGATGTTTGCGGTGTTGGAAGCATAGACAGGTTTGAAAATGCACCTACGGGTTTTTCACCTCTTGATTTATTTGATAAGTGCAAGTCTGTTATAGCACTGGGAGTAGCTTTACCTAAAGCATTATATGAAGTTTCGCCCAGATTGCTGTATGGTCACTTTAATAGTAAAATATGCTCTATTCTTGATGACATTGAATTGAAGTTTGCTAAAGAATTAGAAAAGAGATATAACTGTCTTGCTGTTCCGGTTCCTTGTGATACACCTTATGAGTATTGGGATGCGGAAAACATGACTGCAAAAGGACTGATTTCGATGAGTCACACAGCTGTCCTATGCGGACTTGGTTCTATCGGAAAAAGTTCATTGCTCATCAATCCTGAATATGGAAACCGTCTTACAATAGGAACTGTACTTACTGATCTGGAATTGGAATCGGATGATTTACAGCCGGATTTGTGTATTGATGGATGCAGTAAATGTATCGATAATTGCCCTGTGCAGGCGATTGCAGATAAGAGAGTCAATCAAAAGCTTTGCCGCCAGAATATTTTTGGGAAAACAGCCAGAGGCTTTGATACTGTTAATTGCAACAAATGCCGTACCAAATGTCCTATGAGATTCGGAATAACAAAGTCAAAATAAGTGTTGTATTGAATAAGTACAAATAACTAGCCGACCTGGGACTTAGTTTTAGGTCGGCTTTTTGAAGTTGATGGCTAATTCTGATATAAAGCAAATCTGAATTATTTCTTGTCAGAATGATTCGAATTCAGATATTACTGTAATGGAGCCTGAAAATTTTGTGCCTGCTGTTGTTGGATCTTCTGTCTGCCTTTCTCAGTATGCTCAGCCTCTTTTGGACAAATCATATAAAGTAGCTGTTGTAGTTCGCCAACATGCTGTCTTTCTTCATCAGCTATATGATAAAGAACTTTTTTCACGCGTTCATCATTTGTTGCCATTGCGTGAGCCTCATATCCGATAATGGCTTCTAGCTCATCAGCAATATTGATTCGCAGAGCCTGAGCTAATTCTTCATTAGACATTTGCCGTGGTACATTTGCTATAAAGGGATTTCCTAAAAGTGCCATATTAACACATCCTTTATTGAATTTCTGGTTTAGTTATTTTTTGAAGCTTTTCAAAATTTTATACTAGCATCGGCATACATTTATTGAAGCAATAATTAGGTGGGGTGTGTGCAATCTATATTTATATTAGGGGAAAGCACATTGATGCCATACAGGTTAGTTTTTTACCGCACCTTTCTTTGTACTGTACATATAATATTATGAAGACATTGAATCAGATGAAATGTGCATTTAAATATAGGGAAGTGATATTATGAAAAGACTCGATACAGATAAGTTGTATGTAGATTTCAGAGCTGGTGTTACAATGACTCAGCCTATAATAGGGCGTAAATATACATTAACGCACTCAGATATAACTGCAGACCTCTTTCTCGCCATAGGTCTGCAGTTTGCATATGATAAGGTAAATGCCATGAGAGATGAAGTGCTTGCAGAATGGAGAACTAATAATGGATTTCCGTTCTTGTATGTGTATGTATATGTAGATGGTCAGTTTGATCCGGCAGTAGCTGCTAAGCGTATTGAAATTTTTAAGCGTGAGCTGCCCTTAGCTTTGGAAGCTATCCGGTATGGGGATAGAAGATTATTTGCAGCTCACCCTGAGTTGGACAAAGCCCCGATATGGATACATTTTGGCTCAGCAAACCTGGAGTACAACTGGTTCGAGAACTGGGGAACTCCTAAAGATTATATGTAAGATGGAATATTATTAAAACTAGCATTCTATGTATTTTTGATTTATATATAGAAAGCTGAACTTAATATTTTCTACTGGCACTTTTGGTATTAGTGACTATGCTCTTCTTCAGCATCTTTTTTTATTTTGACGATGGGTGATGTTTTTCACAGATATATGATAACCAGGTAATAAAATCTAAGATTGCAAACTTTTTATCTGTAACATATTTTATTCCTCCCATATAATTATAAATGTAACAAGGCTACAGCATTTTCTCCTTTCTAAAAAATATTTGGTGAGGCTACTAGAAAATGCGATTACCTTTTACAAAAGGCTAAGGGGGTTCTTCCATCTATAATCATTGGGTGAGCTTAGAAACCCCGCTACCCTTTAAAATGGAGGAATATATGAACAAAATTTATTTAAGAAGAAAGAATAAAATAATAATCAATACCGGACTGGCGTCCACTCCAAACACAAGGGAAGTTGCTACAATTCTGAAGAATATTGAAAGTCTTGGATATACTTTTTTTAAGAAATTGGTTACGATTGTACTGCCTGGAATTCTAACAATTAAGTTGCACCAACAGGTATAGCTTTAATAATACCCAGCAAAAAACTCCTCAGAATGGCAAAGTCAATAGAATCAACTTCGCCATTACGATTTAAATCAGCTGACTTTATACCGTATTCATAGGGAAACTCTTTGCTATACCCAAGTAAATAGATTTTTAGTAAAGCAAAGTCTATTGAATTGACAAGTTTATCACCATTCAAATCTCCGTAAATATAGGGAGTACTCCGAACCATGGTTATTCCTAAATAATCAATATTAGGACTACCATCAGTTGCTTTTGATGTAACTCTGATAGTATTAGTCCCTTTATTAAGGTCGGCCGTAATAGTTTGGCTTTTCAAAGTTGTCCAATCTCCTGTGGTATTGAAGTCCAAGATTCCTAACACATTTCCGTTAACTTCAATTTCCATAGGTCTATTATCTGTACTTCCATTTACATATCTGAAATTAAGTATAGCAGTACCTTCGTAAGGAGCACTTACAGTCCACTCAATGTAACTTCCGCTTTCATTATAAAAGTCTACATAACCTATGCCCGAATAATTAGCATTTGCGCTTTTGATAACTGTATTATATATGTAGGAATCCTCTGCCTCGCAGATTGTTTCTGCCGATGGATCTATCAAAAACACTGTATGCTTGGGCGTAGATAATTCTTGAATTCTGTTCTCGGTAACAGCTATTCTATAATAATTATCAAGAGATTGAATTTGATCTTTCGGAGCAAACAATAAATAAGCAGATTTTATTGCATTATTAGTGTTATCCAATAAAACTTTTAGCAATTCTAAATCTGAAATCAATGAGGCGGCTTCCGCATTTTCAGGAAGTTTATCTAGTGCATTAATTACGGAAATTATTGAGTTTTCTCTTTCTAATTTTTGATTAAGCCAGTCAATATTACCCCAAATCAGAACTGTACCATCTTGTTTTCAGCTAATGAATGCATATCTCCTGCATCAATTAACTTTATATTTTCAGCATTATCAGGGATAGAGCACTGACGCTCATAATTCCGTCCCCATGCTATTATTGTACCATCTTTCTTTAGAGCAAGAGAATGATATGATACGGCACTGATTGCAACGATATCGTTAACATTTTGTGGTATTTTGCACTGATTGTCGCTGTCATCTCCCCAAGCAACAACGGTGCCATCATCCTTTAGTGCCAGTGAATGTTTTGCACCCGCACTGATTGCTATTACATGACTTTTTGCTTCAAGAGGAACATTGCACTCACCATATGTATTAGTTCCCCATGCTATTACTGAACCATCATTTTTTAATGCCAGAGAATGATTTATACCAGCGGAAATAGCGATTACATCACTTTTTGCTTCTGAAGGAACTTCGTAGGAACTATCCCAACTTACTACTGAGCCGTCCGTTTTTAATGCCAAAGAATGTCCGCCTGCAGAAATAGCTTTAACTTTGCTTTTAAACTCTGAGGGCATATTATATGTATTCTTAGATCCCCAGGATACAACGGAACCGTCAGCACTTAATGCAAGGGAATGGGTCAATCCGGCAGATATGTCTATAAATTTGCCTACAGGAGGATAACATTGATTCAAATTGTTACTACCCCAAGCTATAATTTCTCCATCCTTATCGAGTACAAGAGAAAAACTTCCTCCTGCAGAAATCTTATTAACCAATGGTGAATACTTCATTGTATCATTGGCAAAAACGTTTATTGCACTAATTGAATTAACAAATAATGATATAAGAGTAATAAATAAAAGACTTTTTAAACTTTTTTTATCCTTAACATATAAAACTCCTCTTTTAATAGTAATAAATTGTACCTATTAATAGAATATCATACAAGTTATACCAGATTAATAAGATATCATATTTAGAAGCAGAACTCAAGAATATAAACTGTTAATTATGCACCAGACAATGTTGACAAATTACTGTTTTTTCTGTATTGTCCACTTATAGATTAACAGAACTTTTTTTGATAACAAGCTGGGTAAAATTTTGAACATATTGGTTTATGACTTTATGATCAATATCTACTTTACATAAAAGAAGAATCTGTTAAAGTTTGATGACATAGAAAATTTTTAAAGTAATATAACCAGAAAATAGGTATAATAGTAGGAAGCATGGGATACTGATACAAATACTGCAACTTAAGATTTCAAAAAATGGTTATTATGTTATGAATGAGCTGTTGCACTAAGAAATTTAGTGTAGCAGCTCTTTTATATCTAAAAACAAAATCTAGACTTCGAAAATTCCGGATTTTGGTGTAAAATATATTTATGCCACTAAATAATTTAATACATAAAGATTATACCATTAGTGGTGAGTTCTATCAGTTAAAATTACCATAAAATATTGAGTACATGAAACCTAATGATTATTCTTTCAGGTTGCTGGGGCGAATAGTTGAGGAGATGGATTTATCAGAATTATATAATACCTATTCCCTTATAATGAGGATTTCCGTATAATTGTACAACAAAATTTAAACAAGAGGTAAAATTATGAATCTATATGATGTTTTAGAAGTTAGCCAAGAAGCTTCTCAAGAAATGATTAAAGATGCTTACAGAACATTGGCGAAAAAATATCATCCGGATTTATATACTGGAAGTGATAAATCAAAAGCTGAAGAGAAAATGAAGGAAATTAATTATGCGTTTGATATTCTGGGAGATCCGATTAAGCGGCGAAAATATGACGAATCATTAAGAAAAGAAAGTTTTAAGAATTATAAAACAAATGAAAGTTTTAAGAATTATAGAACAAATCAAAAAGCATATTCAAGTTATACCTGGTATTGGAATGATGAAGCAAATCCATATTATACAAATAGAAATGAAACATCATATTCGTCAAAGAAGACTGAAAATGACGAAAGTATGCCCTTTTATTATAAAGAATATATTATTTCCGGTATATTATGGATAATTGCTGGTCTGATTTTAGTTTGTATTATATATAGTTTAAAATCTGCCAGTAAGGGAGTTCGCATAATTTTTTGGAGTACAGTACTGTGGGGTATAATAAACTTTGTAAGAGGGTTAATCTTTAAAATTGCGTATGAAGATGAGATAAAAAATGGAGAAAGAAAATACAGTATCCCTGAATGGTTTGTTCCAAGTAATATTGTTTTAGCAATAATTATTATGATATTTTTCATCAATGTATATAATAAAGACTATAAGAGTAGTATAGCATATCAAATTGCACGTAATAACTCCATAGCTATAGGAATGGATAAAGAAACAGTAAAAAAAATTATGGGTGATCCTGATAGTGTTGAAAGTCGTCCTGCACTTGACGAAGAAATCTGGAAATACGACGATTCAACGATAACTTTTAACAATGAAGGTGTAGTTAAAGAATGGCATAACAGGTCTAATAATTTATCCGTATATATGGGAGATAAGGTTGAAGGCGCAGTATTCAAAATTGGATCGAGTAAAGAGGATGTAGTAAGAGCTATGGGAACACCACATTATATTTACACAATATCAAGTTCAGGCAAAGAGATCTGGGGCTATGAGTATTCAACTGTTACATTTGATTATAGAGGTCTGGTAATAGAATGGGATAATGTATCTAATTATCTATCCGTATATATGGGAGACAAGACTGAAGATGCCGTATTTAAAATTGGATCAAGTAAACAAGATGTAATAAGAGCGATGGGAACACCAGATGATATTTTAAGAGAAACTGAACCAAGTAAAGAGATCTGGAAATATGAGAATTCAACTGTTACATTTGATAGTAGAGGTTTGGTAACAGAATGGAATGACCTATCAGATAATCTGGCTGTGTATATGGGAGATAAAGTAGAAGGTGCCGTATTTAAACTTGGATCAAGTAAAAAGGATGTAATAAGAGCGATGGGAACACCTGACAGTATTTTAAAAAGTTCTACACAAAACCGAGAAATCTGGGGCTATGAGGAATCAACTGTCACATTCGATAATAAAGGTTTTGTAATAGCATGGATTGATGTATCTAATAATCTAGCTATAGATATGGGAGATGAAGATGAAGGTGCAGAACTTAAATTTGGATGGGATGAAAGTGAATCTGATTGAAGAATCTTTAATTTTTATTCGGGAATGTAAGTAATTTTGTGTATCATAATTTATGTAATCCTTCTTTAGCAAGTAAATTTTAGTTGACAAGGTTTACAGAATATTGTTTTTTATTGCCTTTCCATTGTATATTATTGCCGGATTTATTAAGTTTTATACATAAACTTGATTAAATCTGGCAATAATCATTTATAATGGTCAGTATTAGCCTTTTAAACCTATATTTTTAATTTTGTGAGGTCTAGCCCATCCGGCGATGAGGATGAGCCCTTGAGGGCGGTGGGGGTGAATGCTTTTAAATATACTCTTCCAGCCTACCTGGATATTGGATTACCAATTGGCTAAGTACTCTATCCCAGTTTTTGTAACGTTGTGTCCATTTTTTTACTACATTCATTGATGCTAAATATAAAATCTTTTCTAGTGAACTGTCTGTTGGAAATATTGTTTTTGTTTTTGTGACCTTACGAAACTGACGATGTAGTCCTTCAATTATATTTGTAGTATAAATTATTTTTCGTATTTCTTCTGGAAATTTGAAAAATGGACTTATAACATCCCAGTTATTTTCCCAACTACGTATTGCAAAAGGATATTCCTTTCCCCACTTTTCTTTAAGTTCATAAAGTTTTTCTAATGCTATTTCTTCATTAATAGCATGATATACTTCTTTGAAATCATTACTAAATGCTTTTAGGTCTTTGTATGGCACATACTTAAAAGAATTTCTCAGCTGATGTATTATGCAACGCTGCACTTCAGATTTTGGATATGCAGCATTTATGGCTTCCTTAAGTCCGGTAAGTCCATCAACACAAAAAATTAAAACATCCTGTACTCCTCTATTTTTAAGGTCATTCAGTACACCAAGCCAAAATTTTGACGATTCATTATCACCAATCCATATCCCTAAGATATCTTTATATCCATCAATAGTAACTCCTAGAACAACGTAAGCTGCCCGGTTTGTTATTCTTCCTTCATCCTTTACCTTATAATGAATTGCGTCCATAAATATAAAAGAATATATAGGTTCAAGAGGTCTTTGCTGCCATTCTTTTATTTCTGGAGCAATTCTGTCAGTAATCTTGCTAACCATCTCCGGAGACAGGCTGAATCCATAAAGTTCTTCAATTTGTTGACTAATATCTCTTGTAGACATTCCCCTTGCATATAGAGCTATAACTTTTTCCTCAATTCCGGAAACATTACGCTGATATTTTGGGATAATTTTAGGTTGAAATTCTCCTTTACGATCTCTAGGCACTTGTATATCAATTTCACCAAACTCACTTTTTATTTTTTTTGGTGTATAACCATTACGGCTATTATCGGTATTTTTATTTGCCACATCATCTTTTGCATAACCCAATTCTGCTTCAAGTTCTGCCTCAAGCAGTTCTTGAATAATATCTTTAAAAATGTCTTTTAGATATGCATTTACATCTGATACGCTTTGGAAATTATTTTCCCGAACTAATTGCTTTATATGTTCTTTTGATAGTGTTGACATAAAATTCTCCTCCTTAGCTTTTCTTATTAGAAATTCTTGCCAAGAAGGAGAACATTCAATCTCTTATACACAAGATTTTTTACATCCTCTTTTATTCCATCGATAAAATTTTAAAATATCTTAATTAAGGTGCTTTTGCACCTATAAATACTACAACTTAAGATTTGTAAATCAAGTTTTTATATTGTTATATTTAGAATTCGGTAAAGGATATTTACCGAATTCTAAATATATAGTGCCTTATGTGCTTTGTGCACTTATTAATTGGCATCAGCAAAAATACGAACCCTTTACAGGACTGTCCGTGTTGTAATGTAACCTTTTAAAACTATCTTTTAAACCACCTTTCAAGTAATCCTTTCTTTCATAATAGAACTCCAGAATATCCTTAAAATCGGGATTGATTTCTACTTCTTCTTTTGCAATAGATTCGGCAATTTCCTCAGCCGGCCTTAAATCAGGTTCCGATTTGTCAATTTTATTTGTTTCAGGATTTATTTTTGGAGAACCGCCTTCCCAAGGGAATATATACATCTGTGTCATAAAGCCACAAACATCAGGTGCTATCAATGAATTTTCCAGCCAGTTGTGATTTAATGCGAAGGTCACTGTATTGCCTGTAATGTTAACAAGCTCCGGATAACCGTTAAATTCACTTGTGTCTCCTGCAACTATTAAACCGTTTTGCACCGATTCATTTCTATTGTATTGTTTACAATCTACACCGAATATCTTTGAAATTGCTTTGCCCAGGATTTCAGAATTACGACCCGGTAAAATATATATTGATTCCGGATACCTTTCAAGTTTTATCAGATATTCTTTAAGCTTGCATATAATCATTTTTACATCGCTATTCGAACCGAATTTGGCTACATATCGTCCTCCTGCCACCTTTAAAGCATTTTCAGCTATACTGTTGTCAAAATAATCGAGAATAGCTGTGCCATACTGGATATAGTGCCAGATTCTAATTATATATTCAGGGTTTTCTACTGTTTTATATCTTAACAGACATTCTTCCAGCTTACTGATTGCGGCATAAATGGCTGCTGTATTTTTATTGCGTATAGCTGAATTATCTTTAAAAAATTGCATTCTTGTTCGACTGATAAATTCCTCGATGCCATCGGGCTTGTTGGATAACAGCGAGCACCAATATAGCTGACACCAAGCCCAAAAACTGTCGCCTAAATCAATTCTCTTTAATAGTTCCATTCCCTTTTCAGGTTGAAATTGTGCAGTATATGCAATTGCCAACTCCATAGCTACACCTAGGGAGTTCCTTGACAATATTAATGAACGCTGGAGAAAGGGAATTGCCATTCGATAATTATCAGCATTTATGAAATGATGCCCTAAATCGTAAAAAGGTTTATAATTATTAAAATCTGTAATAGCGTTTTTGAACAGACTTGCTTCATCATGTGCACCCAGCTTTTCAAGTGTTAAAACGGCCAATTCATAGGTTGGTGTGAAATCAGGGTCAATACAAAAAGCAAACGTCTGTAGTCTTAGCGATTCACTATAATCACCTTCATCAAAGGCTTTTTTTGCTGCTGTATAATTCTTAATTGCAGGGGACTCATATTTATCTTTTTTTCCAAAAACTTTATCGGATGTATCCATATATTTCTCCTTTTTTACTGGCTTTAATATACTTTAGAATTATTAAAACTATTTATATTATATATAACCGGCTTTTAAAAAGTAAACAGTTAAGTGTCAAATTCCAATTTTGCAGATACCTGATTGGTTAGGCTGCATAGGGTTAGTTATTGAAGTAGCAGGTATTATCATGGATATCTGCATAATTATGAAATTATTTATACTGCTCCAAAGATGTAAGTATTTAGTATAAGCTTAAATCAATAAGTTTTCCGTTTTTTCGCAAATGGAATGCTGCGTCCATTAATCCAAAACCCTCTTTTGATGCCATGCTATTAATGAATTCCAATTGATAAACTACTTTTGCTGTTTGAATATCAATAACCACTATTTCATTTATTTTTTTTCCATCTACTCTCATAACTCCATATAGCTTACCGTCATACAAGGAAAAAAACGACCCGCAAAAAAAGTTAGAAACTTTCCCGTATTCCGATTCTATTTCTATATATTTAGATTCCGAAAGTTTGAAATTTTTATCATAATACTTTAAGCATGGTTTATATGTATCTTTTTCGCAAGCTAGCACTAAATATCCATCGTCTAGCGGAAATATCTTTTCAATATAATCGGTCTCAAAAAAAGTTTCTGCTGACTTTGTTTTAAAATTATATCTTAGAATTACTCCACCATTTTCATTCTGAGTTATTTGATTATTTCCGGAGCTTTTAATTTTATATTCAGAAGTTGCCTTAATATAATTATCATTATCAATAAAAACGCCTCCTAATTCTGCAGCTGCTGAATCAACTTCAAACTCGTCAAAGGGCACTTCTAAAATTTCTATTGTATAATCTTTTTTATTAATTTTATATATTTTGCTCGAATGCACATACACTGCATCTTCTGTGATTTGATAGGTATATATGTTGCGATCCTCGTCGTTTTTAATTGTAATTTCCTTTACGTCATTTTCGTACAGAAAATAAATTTTCCAATCAAAAGAATCGTATGCTTCATATAGAAATAATTCATATTCAACTGTATTTGCATAATAGATTAATTGTCCATATGTATCGGATAATAATTTATCTAGTTTTAATTGTTTTATTAGTTTTATTTCCGAACTCACCGGATATTTATTGGCAAACGTTTTCTTGTATTTATCGTTACTGGCAGTAATTTTTTTGTTTTCCCATAAATAAGTTCTGGAATTTCTAAATTTTATATCATCATACAAAAGGGTAGCAACAATATTTGAATCTGAAATATCATCAATAATTACTTTACATTTAATATCTGTTGTTCTAGCTTTATTCGAACAACCTTGAAGGACAATTAAGCAAATTGAAATACAAAAAATTAAGATACATTTTTGCCAAAATTTCATTTTCATTCAACCTCTTTCAATTTAGTTCAAAAAATTTACATAAATAAATCAACTTTCGCACGTGAATAATGTGCACTGAACATTGAAAAATCAATAGATTTGGGCAATAAAAAAGTACAAGAACCCCCTTCTATGTGATATAATAGAAGTACCCAAACCCTATTAAATCGACAATTTGGAGGTTCTTGAACATGTCTATTGTATCACAGAAGGTTAAGGAAGAAAATAGATTTTCTTTGACAGTTGATAACTTTTTCAAAATGTTTTCTGTAGGCTATCTGTTAAAAAAGTCAAACGCATATAAAGATAAAGGTATTCCTTGTCTTACGGTATTCAAAGTACTGTTTGAACTTGTTTTTACAGGCAAAAATCTGTTTATGAACTATAAAGCAGAAAGCTTTGATATACCATTTGCAAGGGATGTGGTCTACAGATTCTTAAATTCCATACATATCAACTGGCAAAGATTTTTATATTTGCTTTCTGCAAAGGTCATAAATCATCATATCGATAGATTAACGTCAGATGAACGGGTTGATGCCTTTGTAATTGACGATTCCTTCTACAGTAGGACAAGAAGCAAGTCAGTTGAGCTTTTAAGTTGGGTCAAAGATCATGCTGACGGCAATAAGAATAAAAAAGGCTTTCGTATGCTTACACTTGGTTGGACAGACGGTAATTCATTTATTCCTGTGGCCTTCAACCTTTTAAGTTCAACAAATCCAAGGGTTTGCATTAATCCAGCGAAAAATACTATAGATAAAAGAACCGTTGGTTTTAAACGCCGACAGAATGCCTTAGCCACTTCACCGGAATCTGCTCTGTCTATGCTGGAACAAGCAGTTGCTACCGGTATTAAAGCAAAATATGTTTTATTTGACAGTTGGTTCTCCTTTCCGGCTACTATTATCAAAATTTGTAAGATGAATCTTAATGTGATAGCTATGGTAAAGGATACTCCCAAGATTTACTATAACTTCAATGGTGAAAAAAATCATTGAGAGAGATATACCGAACTGTCAGGAAACGTAGAGGAAGATCAAAATACCTTGCTTCAGTTATGGTAGAATTACACGATAAAGAAGGAAACCACATTCCGGCAAAAATTGTCTTTGTCCGTGACCGAAGAAACAAGAGTAAATGGCTAGCTCTCATATCTACAGATACTAGTCTTCCCGAGACAGAGATAATCAGGATATACGGAAAACGCTGGGACATAGAGGTATTCTTCAAGATGTGTAAGTCATACCTTAAGCTGGCTAAGGAATTTCAAGGTCGTTCTTATGATATGATGGTTGCCCATACAACTATTGTTTTTTCAAGGTACATTATGTTAGCGGTTGAGAACCGCAATAATACTGATTTACGCACTATTGGTACTTTGTTCTACTATTGCTGCGATGAACTTGAGGACATTAAATTCCATGAGGCACTGCAGCTTATAATAGAGGCTTTAAAAACTACTTTACAGGAAAAACTGCTTTTGACAAAGGAAACAGTCAACGAGTTTCTCAACTACTTTGTCACTTGTTTGCCTGTTCATATCAAGGCAAAGCTATCAGTTGTTTCCTGCGAAAGTTGATATATTATATATAAGGCTTTTGAAAAGTAAATACTTAATTAGTATTAAATTCTAATTTTGTATAACTGTTTCAAGCAAAATAAATAGATCACAATAGTTATGTATAACAAGAAAATCATTGCAGTTGATTATAGATTATGGGCAATAGTGAAAAACAGAAAATAAACATATGATGGAAATTAAGGGAATTTGAATTGATTTCAGCCTAAAATGAATATAAGACGCCTGGACAGTGTTCCAGGCATTATTGTTTGAGATTGATTTTGATATTTATTAAAGTTTTTCTATAATATTGATTTTAATATTATTAAATGTTATAATTAATAATATTAAAGGAGGAAAATTATGGGACTTGAAGTGATTCCGGAATGGATAATCAATCTTGATGATGAAGATGTATCCTTTATCAAAAAGTTTATATTGGCTTCCGGTTCTCTGAAAGAAATAGCAAAGCAATATAACGTGACTTATCCGACAGTCAGACTTAGGCTTGACAGACTTATTCAGAAAATCCAAGTAAATGACGATTTTGAAAGCGATCCATATATTGCTTTAATTAAAAGACTTGCTATAAACGAAAAGATAGACTTTGATACAGCAAAGATGCTAATTGGCGAATATAAAAAGATTAAAGGGAAGGTATGATTCATGAGGGGGTTAATAATTTTAGCTTTTATTGTTGGTGTGGTTTTGTTACAAATATTTTTATCTAAAACAGAGAGCAGGTGGCCGGGACTCGTATTACCGATAATTGCGTTTCTATTTAGTTTCTTTTTACCTCTTAACATGATGATTCCTGATGATGGCGCGACGGCAAGTTTTTATGTTCAGATGGCTATGTTGTGGTTATTTGGGAACATTCCTGCCATCATTTTACTGGCTATTTATTTTGTCTGCCGGGAAAAATACCGCCGCAAAAAACAGTTGGATAAAATGATTATTCAGGATTTGAATTGATTTTGCCAACTGAATATCTTAAAATTGATGAATTGTCAAATTATCAAGCCAGTGTAAAATTACTGTAGGAAAGAATAAATAATAGATCATATCTTTTGATAAAATGTCTATTAAGAAAGTAAAATCAATGGGAGGCTTCTTGTAAATAATATTTTACAAATATTTGCCAAATAAAGAATTAAAAATTATTGAAAAAAGTATTATCTCTCATTTAAGAGGGGCAAGATTTAACCGAAATGGTTTCAGGGATATAAAAGAAACTGACGCTTTAGAACGTTCATTGTGTTATATATCCTTGAAACTCTTTTTGTTTGATTCATGTAGAATATTTCCCATCGAGTATTTATATATCGTAAATTCCGATAATGGGATTATGCTTTTATGATGATGCTTTTTACTAATATGAAGTTTTATTAATATTCAAATTATCACTTTACTATAGTTTTTTTTTAAAATTCTATGTTATAATCGTATAAGGTCAATAAGATTATTGACACAATATGTTGTGTATGATAATATTAATATAACTAAATATTGTTATTACAGGTGGCTGTTAACTGCAGCTTAAAAGGGAATCAGGTGAAAATCCTGAACGGTCCCGCCGCTGTGATGGGGAGATACTTCATATTAGAGCCACTGGATAAAATCCGGGAAGGAATGGAGTATCGTTGAACCAGAGTCAGAAGACCTGCCTGTAATATTGCACCATAGACTCTACGAGCGATAGAGGGGTGTATTATACATATATGAGATCATAGATACAGAATAGGTATTTTATGTGGGGAGCCTCTTGACGTTTGTCGAGAGGTTTTTATGTCACTAAACAACACAAAACTCAATTTAAAAGAGGGTGCAGAATTAAATGAATACAAAGGTTAGAATGATTACAAAGATCCGAAAGAGAGATGGAAGGGAAGTACCATTCAATATTGAGAAGATAACTAATGCTATCTTTAAAGCAACCAGAGCAGCAGGAGAGGAAGATTATTCAGCAGCTATGGCTCTTGCCGAAAGAGTAGTGGAACAGCTGCACAGGGACTTGGGTAAAAAAGTTCCCGGTGTTGAGGAAATTCAGGATGTTGTTGAGAGGGTTTTAATTGAGGAAGGATATGCTAAAACCGCAAAGGAATATATATTATACCGAGCTGAGCGTACCCGTGTAAGGGAAATGAATACTCGGTTGATGAAGATATATGAAGAGTTAACTTTCAAAGAATCCAAGGATAATGATTTGAAAAGGGAAAATGCCAACATTGACGGTGATACCGCAATGGGAACCATGCTTAAATACGGTTCTGAGGGTGCGAAACAGTTTTGTGAGATGTTCATATTGAAGCCTGAACACGCAAAAGCTCATAAAGAGGGAGATATCCATATACACGATTTGGATTTCCTTACCCTTACCACTACATGCTGTCAAATTGATGTGGTTAAATTATTCAAAAATGGCTTCAGCACAGGTCATGGTCATTTAAGGGAACCAAACGATATTCACAGTTATTCTGCCCTTGCTTGTATAGCCATTCAGTCCAATCAGAACGATCAGCACGGAGGGCAAAGTATACCTAATTTCGATTACGGAATGGCATCGGGAGTTGCAAAAACTTATTTAAAACTCTACAGGTTAAACTTGGGCAGAGCATTGGAGTTATTATCCGGTAAAGAGGATGCCGCAGCCCTGGTTAACCAAATTTCCAGGAAGCTTGCCGATGAGGAAAAGGTTTATCCAACATTGGAGAACAGTGAAAAATATTTTGAATTGGAACAAAAGTGTCTTGCAGAATATATATCGGATGTTGCAATTATCCAACGGGCTCAGGCTTTTGCTGCCGAAAAGGCAAGGGAGGAAACCGACAGAAGTACGTATCAGGCCATGGAGGCTTTCATTCACAATATGAATACCATGCACAGCAGAGCAGGTGCCCAGGTGCCTTTCAGTTCAATAAACTACGGTACCGATATATCTCCCGAAGGGAGAATGGTTATTAAGAATATACTTCTGGCTACTGAAGCGGGACTGGGAAATGGAGAAACACCTATATTTCCTGTGCACATATTCAAGGTTAAAGAAGGAGTTAACTACAATCCGGGAGATCCTAACTATGATTTGTTCAAACTTGCCTGCAGAGTAAGTGCCAAAAGATTGTTCCCGAACTTTTCCTTCCTGGATGCTCCCTTCAACCTTAAGTATTACAAACCTGGACATCCGGAAACAGAGATAGCCTACATGGGCTGCAGAACAAGGGTTATAGGCAATGTGTATGATTCTTCCAGAGAAATAGTAAACGGAAGAGGAAATTTGAGCTTTACCACAATAAATTTG
Organism: Acetivibrio clariflavus DSM 19732; assembly: GCF_000237085.1. Classification (GTDB taxonomy): domain Bacteria; phylum Bacillota; class Clostridia; order Acetivibrionales; family Acetivibrionaceae; genus Acetivibrio; species Acetivibrio clariflavus. The sequence continues at coordinate 831,411 of NC_016627.1, forward strand.
CCGAGGATTGCGTTAAAAAGTAAGGGAAATATCGGTATATTCTATGAAGAACTGGATAAGAAAATAGATTTGGTAATTGATCAGCTTCTGGAGAGGTTTGAAATACAGGCAAGAAAGAAAGTCAAAAATTATCCTTTCCTGATGGGTCAGGGGATATGGATTGATTCTGACAAACTTGGATGGGAAGATGAAGTTAGAGAGGTTCTGAAGCACGGGACCCTCACAACGGGCTTTATTGGATTGGCAGAATGTTTAAAGGCATTAACAGGAAAGCACCATGGTGAATCTGAAGAATCTCAGAAGCTTGGTTTGGAAATCATAAGACATATGAGGAAGCGTATGGATGAAGCCAGTAAAAAATACAATATGAATTTTACCCTGATTGCAACTCCTGCTGAAGGTTTGGCCGGAAGATTTGTCAAGATGGACAGAGCAATTTTCGGTTCAATTGAAGGTATTACCGACAGAGAATATTATACAAACAGCTTCCATGTTCCGGTGTACTATGAAATCAGCTTCTTTGACAAAATAAGGATTGAAGCGCCTTATCACGAGCTGACTAATGCCGGACACATCACATATGTTGAGGTGGATGGAGACCCGACACAGAACCTTGAGGCTTTTGAGAAAATTATAAGAACTATGAAAGAAGCCGGTATAGGATACGGATCTATCAATCACCCGGTGGACAGAGACCCAGTGTGCGGATTTACCGGAATTATCGGTGATACATGCCCTTCCTGCGGCAGGAAAGAAGGAGATGTAAAATTTGAAAGGATAAGGCGTATTACCGGGTATCTGGTGGGTTCTGTTGAAAGATTTAATGATGCAAAGAGAGCAGAGGAACGTGACAGGATAAAGCATATGTCCTTTTGCATATAGATTGAATTCAATTTACTGATAAATTTTATTTGATTGGTTGATATGGTGATTTTAGTGGAAACTTATATAAGAATTGCAGGAATAATAAAAGAATCAATAGTGGATGGACCGGGAATACGAATGGTAGTTTTTGCCCAGGGCTGCAAACATAAATGCCCTGGCTGCCATAACCCGGAAACCCACTCTTTTGATGGAGGTACATTGGTAACAGTTGATTCAATAATTGATCAGGCAAAAAAGAATCCTATGCTGGATGGTATCACATTCAGCGGAGGTGAACCTTTTGAACAGGCTGAGGCTTTTGCCGTTCTTGCCAAAGAAGCAAAAAAGCTGAACCTTAATATAGTAACTTATACCGGTTACACTTATGAATACATCATGGAGAACTTATCTGGTTTTAGTGGTTGGGAAGCATTGCTTAATGAAACTGATATACTTGTGGATGGCAGGTATGAAGAAGATAAAAGAAATCTTCTTTTGAAATTCCGGGGTTCGGAAAACCAGAGGTTAATTGACGTTAAAAGGACAAAATCCGAAAACAGAATTGTTGTTATGGATTAGTAAAAGGGAATCGTTATATAATACCTTGCTAAAGTTATTAATATAACGATTATTTTTATTTTAAGTATGATAATGGAATGACTTGTTGAAAGAGACAAAGAAAATAAAATGGAAGCCTTACAAAGGAAAGTGAAAAGATATATTGGCAAAAAATTTCCTTCCTGGAAATTAAAAACTATACCAGGAAGGAATCCTCTATTCATTACAAGCAAAATTGTTGTCCCCCGAAAAAACGTTACTTTAAAAATTTTATAATCAATGAGTTTGCATGTTCTAGTTAATATAACGGTTTATTAGATTAAACTTATGCTGCTTTATTATATAGAAAGCATATCTGTATAATTTTATGCATAGTTTATTGCAGCTGTAGCAGTTTTATAAAATCCATTGATTTTTTGTATTGTAATTTCCAATTCTATCAAGTTTATAAGTCTGTAAATTATTATAACCTTTGTTAAGTCAAATACCACAACGTTTTGGCAAAATATACGGACAGAATATATTGTTTAAAATGTCTATAAAATATATTGAAAGATATGATTCAGTTCAAAATAATACTTTAAGTTAAAATGTATTTTATAGAATTGTTTTATTATTTCTGCATACGTATGCACGATTTGAGGAGTTATCGGTAATATTACTTTACCCTTCAGTAACCCCTTTCGATTTTTGTATTAATTCTTAGGCCTTAATAATTTCCGTCCCGCCAAGCGATTAACACAAAAATCGGAATAAATATTACAACAAGTTAACTCCACCTAAATCATATAAACAACAAACAACTTAACTTATAATTCAATAAAAAGATTGCTTTTTATCTCTTTATGCTATAAGTATGCTGCAGCAGTTAAGTTTAATTATAGTATATACTATTTACAAATATAGGCAATATGTCGATTGTCATTAAAATTATTACATTTGTCATATATTTTGAAGTCAAACATTATAAAAGTAATTGGACACTTTATGAAAGACAAATGGTTTGTGAGAAATTGCAATTAATTTAAGATATGGTATTATATTATTAAAAAAGGTAAACTTTAGGGGGAGAACTGGTGAAAAACTGTAATACCTGCATAATATTGAAAAAGAGTTTTATATTTTTTATTACATTTATCATAATTCTAACTACCGGCTGCATGCAAAAAAATAAAACGGAACAGAATTTGGTGGTAGCTGTTCAGCATGGAGTAATATCATTGGACCCTGCATTTTTAAGATTGCTGAATGAGCAATATATAGCATGTAATCTATGGGAGGGGCTTGTCAGAAAGAACCTTAACGGCACTATCGAACCGGGTATAGCAGAAAGCTGGGATATATCGGAAGACGGTTTGGAGTATGTATTTAAGTTGAGAAAAAATGCTTTCTGGAGTGATGGAAAACCTGTTACCGCATATGATTTTGAGTATGCCTGGAAACGGGCTTTAGATCCTAATAAACAATCGGCTGTAGTATTTATGATGTATTATCTTAAAAACGGTGAAGCTTATAATAGAAATGAATGCACAAAAGATGATGTGGGGGTTAAAGCAATAGACGAATATACACTTAAAGTTACACTCGAAAAACCTATTTCATATTTTCTGGAAATACTTAATTACCATACTTATTATCCCGTAAGACAGGATATTATCGAAAAAGATCCGGATTCATGGTACAGAAAGCCATATTTGATGGTGAGCAATGGCCCTTTTTGTTTAGAGGATTGGGAAGAGAATAAACAGATTAGGACAATAAAAAATCCTTACTATTGGGATAAGGAGAATGTAAAGCTTAACTCTGTAAGATACCTTATAGAAAGAGTAGATGACGAAGAAATATGGACAAGATATAAAGAAAAAAAGATAGATTTCGGATATGTATTTCCGGATGATATTGATATAGCGGACGAAATTGCCACCGGAAGAAATAATGTATTTGCCGATGACTCGCCAACAACTTATTACTTATGTATTAATTCAAAAAATAAACCTTTTGATGATGTAAGAGTTAGACAAGCTTTAGAACTTGCAATTGATAGAAACCGCATTGTTGAAGAAGGAAAAATGAATGAACAGGTAGCGACCGGTTTTGTTCCCTATGGTATACCTGATGCAGAACCGGGCAGTGATTTCAGAATAGTTGGCGGCCACTATATGAGCAAAGATTTCTCAGAAGAAAATGTAAATAGGGCAAAAGAACTGCTTAAAGAAGCCGGGTATGATGATTTAAGCAAATTTCCGACTATTGTACTGCTTACAAGAAATACTGAAAAGGCTAAGTATATTGAAGAATCCTGGGAAAAAAATCTAGGAATCAATGTAGAACTTGATGTGTGCAAAGATGTGCTGTATTCGCAAAAAAAGGACAATCAGGAATTTGACGTAATAATTAATAGCTGGATAGCAGATTTTCTGGATCCTATAAACTTCCTTGGATTTTTAGCCAGTGAAAGTGCTTTTAAAGGTATACTTCCATCGGAGTATTATACTCTTGTTAATAATTCTACAAAAACTCCGGACAATCATCTTAGAGTAGGAATGTTACATGAAGCTGAAAAAATATTAATGGACTCTTATACTATAATTCCTTTGTTTTATGGAAAAGATGCTTATTATGTGCAGCCATATGTAAAAAACTACATAAAAACTCCTTTGGCTGAAATCTATTTTAGAAATGCTTATATAGACAAATAAGAAAGCAATTTACTTGTAATTGGGGAATGAAAGGGACAATGAAAAAAGTTATAGAAGCTAACAACAGTTTATTAATTAAAAATACAATATTAATATTATTTGTTTTGTTGAATGCAGTTTTCTTTTTTATTTCATATGTGACAAATAATAAAGATTTTGAAGTTATGCTAAGTCAAAGTATGGATCAGCAACTGGAAGTTGTAGAGGGTTTTTTCAGATATCCTGAAAACATAATAAATATTTTATCTCAAAATGAAGATTTGTCAATGTATGAGAACGGAAAAGGGGACAGATTTTTTCGTTCTAAGATATTATCATTATTTGAATCAGTTATTATTCCCGATTCCAGAATAAGCAATATCTACTTTGTTCCGAAGGAAAATGAGACTATTTCTTATAAATTTATAGAACCAGGTATTAATTTAACGGATAAAAACTGGTTTTCGGAAACCTTAGAAAGGAAAACTCAGTATAACTGGGTATCCCATAAAAGCGAGTTCTCCAATGAGGATGTTATCAGCTGCTTAAGGAAAGTAGTGGATAAATATGGCAATTATATAGGTGTAGTTGGTTTGGACATTGAATTGTTTAAATTGTCGGAGTTAGTTAAAGATAAGAAAATCGGCAATAATGGATATTTCATGATATTGGATGATAAGAATAAAGTAATAGCAACTCCGCATTATAATTATCTTGGACAAAGGATATCCGACAGTAACCTTGATAACATGGACTATAACTCTGCTAAAAGTTTTACACTGGATATATTCGGCTGTAAAAGTAAATGTATAATATATCAGCTTGAAGAACTTCCGTGGAAAGTTGTCAGTGTAATTCCTAATAGTGAAATAACTCACGGTATTGTAAGTTCGTCACTTTTGTTTTTCGTATTTAGCATGGCTAGTCTGATAATAGCGTTCATCATGTATTCAAAGAATAAAATCACTGAAGTTGCCAATAGGGAACTCAAAATTGCCAATGAAAAGCTAAAGGAGTATGCTTCTACAGTAGAAGAGAACGCAGTTTTAAAGGAACGGAACCGCTTGGCCAGAGATGTCCACGATACCCTTGGATATACGCTTATTGCACTAATAAAACTTATAAGCGAAAGTATATCGTTATGTAGGGTAGATGTTGTTGAAACTGAAAAAAGGCTCAATAATGCGCTTAAAACCACAAAGGACGGTTTAAAAGAAGTAAGGCGTTCACTTTACGGCTTGATTCCGCAGGAACTGGAGCAAAATAGTTTGTTTGATGCTCTGGAAAAGTTGGTCAATAACTTTGAGCATTTGGGAGTGAAGGTCGAACTTTCAGTAAATAAGTTAGAAGAGAATATCGGTATGGAATATAAAGAAGTGATATATAGGGTTTGTCAGGAAGCATTGACAAACTCAGTGAAGCATGGTAAAGCATCGGAAGTTAATATAGTGATTAAATTTACAGATACCCATATAAAGCTTTTTATTTTTGACAATGGAATTGGGTGTGATAAAAAACGCAAAGGTAAAGGATTCGGATTGCAGGGGATGAGACAAAGAATTGAAAAGCTCAATGGAGAAATCCAATACGGTTCAGGTGATGGGGAGGGCTTCAATATTCATATTGAATTGCCTTTAAATAAGACAGAAATGGGGGACGAAAATATTTATGATAAAAGTTGTGTTGGCAGATGATCAGTCTATATTGAGGGAAGGCATCAAGAAAATCCTTGAACAGGATAAAGATATTAAAGTTGTTGGATGTGCTAAAAACGGTAAAGAGGCTTTAAAATTATGTCAGCAATTTATGCCGCATGTGGTATTAATGGATATAGAGATGCCCAAATGTGATGGGGTTGAAGGAACCAAACTGATAAAAACTATGTTCAGCAATATAAAAGTAGTTATGCTTACAGTTTTCAACGATGATGAAAGAATACAAAACGCATTAAACTATGGGGCTGATGGATATTTATTAAAAGATATAGATGAAGAAGAATTGATACTGAGCGTTAAAGGTGTGGCAGCTGGCTTGGGAATTATGCATAAGGATACATATAACAATGTTGTAAAGAAAATAAATTCTTATTCTAAAATATCAATAATTGAAAATAAAGGACTGAATGTATTTTTATCTGAGAGAGAAAAAAGCATAATAAGACTTATTGTTGACGGAAAGAGCACAAATGAAATAGCTAAAATTTTGCATCTCAGCGAGGGAAGTATAAGAAATGCCATTTCCGGTATATTAAAAAAACTTGATCTTAAAGATAGGACTCAGTTGGGGATTTTTGCGGTTAAAAACGACATTGTTTAATTCGAATATTTTTGCTTACTGAAACTATACTTAAATATATTTACAATGAAGGGCATAAAAAGTCGGGTACGGCTCTCCGATGGGTGGTACAATAGGATTACAGGCAGAAAGGAGCCAAATAGTGTGATTGGGTGGATAGAGGGTATCCAAAATGCAATTGAGTACATTGAGGAGAATCTTACAGAATAACTGAATATTCAAGAAATTGCTGAAAAAGCATGTGTTTCGGCGTTTCATTTTCAGAGAATATTTACTGTACTTTGCGGTTTCACAGTAGGAGAGTATATCAGAAATCGCAGGCTCAGTATTGCAGCAGAGGAACTTTCCAAAGCGGATGCTAGAGTAATTGATGTTGCAATGAAGTACGGTTATGATTCTCCCGACAGTTTTACCCGTGCATTCACCAAGTTTCACGGTATTTCTCCTTCAGCCGCTAAATTAAAAGGTGCAAATCTAAAGTCCTTTGCACCGCTGAAAATAAAATTAACATTGGAGGGCGGAACAATGCTGGAGTATAAGATTGTTGAGAAGCAACAGTTTACTGTTATGGGTAAAGTAAGAAGTTTTAATACCGATACTTCCTATGATGAAATTCCAAAGTTTTGGCAAGAGCATATGCAAAGCGGTGAGAATAATATTGTTTGCGGAATGTATGGGATCTGTATAGACAGCGATGGGAAGAATTTCGACTATATGATTGCGGACAACTATTTGCCGTGGAATGAGATTCCTGAAGGCTATGTAACTAGAGTGATTCCTGCAGGAACATGGGCAGTATTTCCATGTAGAGGGCCATTGCCGAAATCATTGCAGGATGTTAATACAAGAATATGGAGTTAGTGGCTGCCCAATTGCAAAGAATATAAGCTGGCAGGAAACTATAACGTTGAAATGTATACCCCACCCACAGAGAATCCGGAGGATTATTATTGTGAAATTTGGATTCCGGTTGAGAAAGTTTAGGTAATGGTATATCTATTTGATAATGTTTTGAGGAGATAGTTTTACTATGCAGTTAAGGCAAGCTAATAAAACCGATGTTTCTCAGCTGATAAATATGCGATTAGCGTATTTAGCGGAAGATTATGACGGATTAACAGAGGAGCAGACTGACACAATCAGAGTACAACTGCTGGATTATTTCGGGAAACATTTAAACAGAGATTTATTTGTATATGTCTGTGAAGATAATGCAGTAATTGTATCGACTGTATTTCTTTTAATCAGTGAAAAACCTGCAAATCCAAGTTTTTTGACTGGATTAACAGGAACAATAATGAATGTTTATACGCTGCCACACTATCGCAAAAGAGGAATTGCTGGAAATTTAATAAGGATGGCTATACAGGATGCAAAAAGTAAAAAACTATCTTACATTGATTTGAAGGCAACACAGGCTGCTTCTTCATTATATCGCAAACTAGGTTTTGCTCCTGATGAATCAAAATATCTTTCCATGAGATACTACATTAATATAGATTAAGCATATAATTTTTTGTTAATGCGAAAAGATTTTTAGCAGCATTAACATTTTTTTTATTCTGATTTTCTGATAGAATGTAAAAGTCAACGGTTTTTGTTACTGAAATAAACGGTTTATAGTATAAAAAAGGAGCTGGAATGATGGCATCCGATAAGAATTCAAGACCGAGAAGTGATGAAGAGCTGCAAAAGAGCATAGTCGGCGAATTGAAGCCGCATAATGCACCCATCACCCTTGTGGAATATGATCCAAACTGGGAAGAATTGTTTGAAAGGGAAGCCCACCGGATTCGTTCCATACTGGGCAGCAAGGCATTGCAAATTGAGCATGTAGGTTCCACTTCAGTGCCGGGACTGTGTGCAAAACCAATTATCGATATATTGCTGGTTGTGGAGAATTCTGCCGACGAATTGTCCTATGTCCCGGTGCTGGAATCAGCCGGTTATACTTTAAGGGTTCGAGAACCTGAGTGGTCTGAACATCGGATGTTTAAGGGACCGGATACCGACATAAATCTTCATGTGTTCAGTAAGGGAACATCGGAGATAAAGAGGATGCTGCTTTTTCGAGACCATTTGAGGAATAATGAAGCAGATCGGGAAAAGTATGCACAAGTCAAACGAAGCCTTGCAAAGAATAAATGGAGACATATTCAGCACTATGCAGATGCTAAAACATCAATTATACAGGAAATTATGAAAAGTGCCGATACTAGTAACAAATGAGGAAAACACCAAAAAACATTGTGGAGCAAGTTGAAGAGCCTGTTAAAATAGCAAGGAATGGAAGAGAGGAGTTTATATTAAAATATTGAGTTTATATATGAAAGTGGGCAAAGAAAATATGGCAAAGGGTTACACAATTGGAACAATAATAAATATTATTTTTGGAATGTTAAGTGTTTCGGTTTTTTATAGCTAGATTATTATTGTGGCCCGGTTCCTGGATTTGGCTTTCGTCTTCAGCCAAGGGAAAGATAATTGGATTTATGATTTTACTTGTGTTTGCTTTAGCTGTTTGTATAGTTAATAAAGTTATACTTGGTAAAAACTCAGGCTCGAGTGTTAAAACCTATTTTATATTAAATATTATAGCTATTTACTTACACTAGTTACATCATTTGTTATATATAATATAATATTTTAAAACCGGCTTTAGCTTCTTGCCAATGGATTAATAATTATTCCTAAAAGGAGCATATCGAAATGAAGTTATTATTTGTATTATTTAATTTAATTATGGGATTACTCACTCTTCCTCTTTTCATATTTACAATAATTATGTTTCAAGGTTTATCGCTTTTTGTTTCAACTACACCTACTTATCATAAAATATTGGCTGTTATTGCAGTATTGATTTATTCAATAATATTATTTTATGTGAACAGAATTATTTTTAGAAAAATAAGTATCAACTTTATATTATATTCATTAATTGCGGCGGTAATATATTTAATTTCAGCGATATCGGCATTCATTATATTTTATAAAACAGTATAATGGGGACGGCAAACCCTATGAGAATTGTTAAAAAACGAGTGAAATGCCAGGTACTGCTCTGCAGAACGTATCAGGTTGTCTAAATAATAGAATAAACCAAAAAGAAAAGGAAACAATAACGAAGCTTTTTTCTGTTAAACTTTAAAAATTGTCATTAATAAGTTTCTCAATCGTATTTGCGTTACTGTGTATATTTAGAGGTTTGATCTCCGGTTCCTAAATCACATTGTCTTCATAGACAAATCTTGAGCCATGGCAGGTGCAATCCCATGGTTTTTCTATAGAATTCCAATAAAATACATAGATAATATATAGAATCATATAGAATAAAAACAATCTCTGCTACTTTAATTATAACACAATAAAATTATATATTTTAGACTATTTATTTTTTGAGCATACTCATATAATATACCTATTGATTTACTGACATAATTATCGATATTAGGAGGGTATAATTATGGATACAAATAAAGTTCAAATTCATGGTGAGGAAAGCGTTCAAAATGTTGGACCATCGAAAATAACGATAGCTTATCAGCGTTTTGGCAATCCTGCATTATCACCTGTTTTCCTGATCATGGGTGCCGGTGCACAAATGGTTAACTGGCCTGAAGGATTTTGCTTGGAACTGGCTAGTCACGGTCTGCATCCGATTAGGTTCGACAATAGGGATGCCGGACTTTCAACTCACTTTTCAGATGCTCCTGTTCCAGACTTTGCAGCGATACAATCCGGTGATTTCTCTACAGTGGCATATACTCTTTCTGACATGGCAGCAGACACAGTAGGTCTAATGGATGCACTTGGATATGATAGCGTACACCTGGTTGGCGCATCAATGGGAGGAATGATAGCTCAAACAATAGCTATAGAGTATCCCCACAGAGTTCGGTCTTTGACTTCTATAATGTCAACTACCGGGAATCCTTCTGTAGGACAACCTGACTATTCAGTGCTGGCAAACTTAGGTTCACCTCCTTATGATGACCGACAAGCCTATATTGATTGGCAGATTAAATCACGCAAAGCTCTTGGTTCTCCCAAATATCCTTTAGATGAAGAAGCTGTTGCTCAAATTGCCGGTCTTGCCTGGGACAGGGACCACGATCCACTGGCGATGATGCGGCAGGCTGTTGCAGTTATAAAGTCCGGTGATAGAACAGAAAAACTTCGCTCTGTTAAGATACCGACTCTTGTTATACACGGTGAAAGCGATAAAATGGTTGATATAAGAGGAGGACGTGCTGTTGCAGCTGCTATTGAAGGTGCTGAACTTGTTACCTTTGAAGGAATGGGGCATGAACTGCCAAAGCCCTTATGGCCAGTATTCGCAGCTAAGATCGCAAATCTGATTCGTAGGGCAGAGACCTCGCCGCAATAAAACAGTAAAACAGGGGACGGTTCTTTGTTCTAAAAGAATACTTTTTAAGTTTGAAGAAGTATTGTGATTTTTCAATTTTACATGTGCTTAGTATTATGTCATGATAGGCGATTTCTTATATTAAGGTACTATTTGTGCTATTGCTATATGTGTTACGAAATCTGGCCTATGTTTTTTGCTCTTCATTTGATGTTTGTGACAATTAGTATAATCCTTGGTATTATTTTAATGTTTAACATATTCACTTAATGAGTGAGTATGTTTTTTTATTTTTCAAAGAAGGTCTATAAAAAATGTTATAATAGATTCTGTACGAAAAGGTAATATATTCCGGTAAAGATTATAGAAAATTTAACGGGATAAAGTTGTATCCTTTGAGATAAAAATTTCTATAAAGGAATATTTCATATAAGAATAAATCCATTTCAAAAGAAACAGCTATTTGCAATTCGACTTTATTGTGCACAGATTGTCGTATGGGAAAGCACATCTTTTGATATTATCGATAATGTAAGGAGGTTGTTTGATGGATTCTTTAAGTAAAATGAATAAAGCATTGGAATATATTGAAGAACATCTGACAGAGGATATTGATTATAGCGAAGTATCAAGAATTGCTTCCTGCTCGGAATATCATTTTAAGAGGATGTTTTCATTTTTGGCAGGAATTGGCTTGTCTGAGTATATTCGTAGAAGAAGATTAACGCTGGCTGCACTTGATTTGAAAGATGCAAATCTGAGAATAATCGATGTCGCTGTTAAATATGGTTATGATTCAGCGGATGCATTTTCCCGTGCTTTTTATTCTTTGCATGGTATTCTCCCGTCTGAAGCAAGGAATGAGAATACCCAGTTAAAAGCTTATCCTAGAATGACCTTTCAATTATCTATTAAAGGAGGAAGCGAAATGAACTATCGTATTGTTGAGAAAGGACCTTTTAAGATTGTAGGATTTAAGAAGAGAGTTCCGATTATTTTTAAAGGTGTCAATCCTGAGATTGCAAAAATGACTGCACTTTTAACTCCTGAGGTTATTAAAGAATTAAAGGCACTTTCAAATATAGAACCAATAGGGATTATTAGTGCTTCTACCAATTTCTCGGAAGAAAGAATGGAAGAAAAGGGTGAGATGGATCATTATATCGGTGTGGCAACTACATGTAAAGTGACTGGAAGATATGATGTTTTAGAAGTAAAAGCCAACACCTGGGCAGTATTCGAAGCTATCGGACCATTCCCGGAAACACTTCAAAATATATGGGGAAGAATTTATTCGGAGTGGTTTCCGACATCAGGATATGAGGCCGTTGAAGGCCCTGAAATTTTATGGAATGAAGGTCCGGATACCGGGAATGAAAAGTATCGAAGTGAAATCTGGATTCCTGTAAAGAAAAAAGAAAATTAGTTTCGTCTATGCTTATAGTAAAGGCTATGCTTTTGTTATATCGTAATATTTGAATTTAAATATTGGCAGAAATGTACTCCACCTCATATAATATAAACATACCCCATAAGGGTATAATATAATATGAGGTGGATTTGCATGGAAAAGGTTATTAAGTTTATTCACAACTGGTCATAGCTAATACTAATTTTTTATTGTGCTGTTGGGATATTTTATCCCATTGTCGGAATTACAGCTTTAATATGCATGTAGAACATAGAACATAGAACAGGGGACGGTTCTCTGTTCTAGAAATACAATTATACAATTTATTTAAGCGAATATAACAATTGGTAGTTAATTTACACATTCAACTGATGAATGTGTTTTTTATTGCCTAAGAATGTTCAGCAAAAATGGTATAATGGAATATGCATAGAAGGAGGAGAATTATGCATTCCGGTAAAGACTATTGGAAGAACTATATGGAAAAATGGTTTGGAAAAGAGCTCATTGAAAAATGGGAAAAGAATGTGGTAATTGAAGAAATACAGTCTAATGGTAAAAAAATTAATATAGAACTTTATGATACCGGAAACAAAAATACCCCAACAATAATATTTGCCCATGGTATAGCGGGTTATGCTCGAGTATTGCTCCCTTTTGCAATGCCGCTTTTTGAAAAGGGATATAATTTGGTTATACCGGATATGCAGGGTTATGGTTATAATAACGGATTAAAGGGAGATTTTGAATGGAATGTCCATAAGCAAAATCTTATAGATGCTGTACGATATGCAAAAAGCAGGTTTCATGGGAAAATTATTTTGGGCGGGGCGAGCATGGGAGGACCGTTAGCTTATGCTGCCGCATGTGAAAGTGACGGAATTGACGCCTTGGTTTGTTGGTGTTTGTGGGATTTCAGCGATAGGGAATTCATGCTGAAGGAGACTAATACCAAAAAATTTACATATTTATTAATTCCGGTATTTAGGTTTTTATCAGCATTTATGGGAAAGTTCAGAGTAAAGACCTATAGTCTGATTTCCTATGATACTCTGACTGATTCACAGGAATTTAATAATATGGTGAAAAACGACCCTCAAGCTGGAACACACATTACCATTAAGGGAGCTTTGAGCCTTATCTTGCAAAGCAAACCAAGCATAAGCCATGAGAATTATGATAAGCCTGTTTTAGTCTTTCATCCGGGTAATGATAAAATGGTTCCAAAATATTATTCTGAAAAGGTATTTAAAAAATTGGGTGCACAAATAAAAAATATGTGGAGATAAAAAATGCACCTCACTTTCCAACTGAAAAAAGATATTATGATGAATGGGCTGAGGAGGTTGACGCTTTTATAAAAAATATAAAAGACTAGTGAGATAAAATAAAGAATTGAAAGTGGGTATGAAATCATGGAAATTATAGCTGCAGGAAACAGAATAGTTAACAACTATTATTATAAGGCTGCCTAAAGGATACTTATTAATTGATACCGGTTATTTTTAGCAGTTTAAAAGATAAAAAAGGACAATAAGAATAGAACAGAGAACCGTCCCCTGTTCTAGACGTCCCCTGTTCTAGACTGGAGAGGAGAAAGTTATGCACTGTATAAGAGGTTTTATCGGAAAGGAAGGCATTATAAAAGATTTTGCGAATAATTGGATAGAAGCAAAGCCTGTTACCTTGGCTCAAGGATTTTCTATTATTTTTTTAACGAATGAATTATATGATAGTATAGTAGAATTAATTGATAGCAAACTTGAGGTCGATTACAAGGAATTTTTTTATTATCTTTCTCCTTCAATATATGAAGTACTAATTCAGGAATCAAGAAATGGAAAGCTTGCTTATATCGAAACCGATTATTTTGGAGGTGTAGGTACTCAGTCAGCCGTATTGTTTGAAAATTCAAAAATTAAAATCAAACCGCTTAAGACCGAAACTTTTTGGGATGAAAAAACAAATAGTTTTTGTCATAAGCCTGAAGGTGAAAAGGCCATTAATATTGTATTAAAAGAACTTGGTGTATATAAAGAAAAAGGCAGGGATGAGTTTGACAGTATAGGATTGGGAAGTTTAAGACGTATGGATTAGATTGTTAGGGCAAATAACCGTCTTTGTATTTTGCTTCCTAATAGTATATTATAGAATTATAATATGGATATATAGGGAGTTGTTTCATGTTTAGCGATTTTATAAAACATTACAATATCATAAGGGATATCCTTAGGGATTGCTTCCTTTACGGATGTTTTTCAAGGGATGGTCTGGAAAGCAAGAGAAATGTAAGTTCAAGAAAAGTCAGCTATGAAATGCGTCGCATTCAGCAGTATGTAGAAGATAAATATATCAGGACTGACAAGGACGGAAGATTCAAACTTTTAAATCTGACTTATGACTATATGAGGCATTCGGACAATTTCCTCGTAAGTACCTATATGACCAAGAGCTTTACTCGTGCAGACCTGCTTACATATTTTTTTATTCTGTTATATATCCAGTCACAAAATCGCCCTTGTTGTTTAAGCGAAATAGAAGACGGTCTGGCTGAGGGAGGACATTTGTCCTTTGACAGAATCAGCAGTAAGACCATTGAAAGAAAACTATCGGAAATGTGCAAAAGTTTCGGAATCTTATCGTGTAATGTTGTAAAAAGGACGAAATACTATTCCATTGCACCCGACATATTAAAATCACTGGATAATAAAGAGCTAAGGGAATTGTTTACAGCCGTCGGCCTGTTTAAAAATATAGTTTTTCCTGTGGTTGCTGGCTATTTCTGCGAGCAGACTCTTAAAGATTATATGTATTTTGAGAGAAATATCAATGGTATTGACAACCATTATTTCAACTACAGGCACGTGCATTATCATCCGGCAATTGAAGAGCAGGTGTTGTGGGAAATTCTGAAGGCTATACACACGAGGCATAAAGTAAAAATTTTTTATCGTTTACCTAAAGGTTCGGATTTACTTAAGCAAGATCCAAGTAATGCCTGTGAACAGCAAAACAGCAAGGCTTTAATACCGTATAAGATAAGATATGATGTCCGGCACGGAAGGTTTTATCTGGTGTCCTTCAGTAAAAATGAAAGTTGCGTGATATCAAGGCTAGATAGAATTGAGAGTGTGGAAATATTGGAGGAAACTTTCAAAAGAGAAGATTATGATGAATTATATGGCAAGCAGATGTGTTACAGTTGGTCCAGCGTACCTCTAGAAGGAAAAAGCGAACCGGAAAAGGTGAAGCTTGAGGTTATTATTGATGAAGAAACTGAAGGATATATTATTGAAAAGATTCTGAATGAGTCACCCAACGGAGTATTGGATAAAATTGAAGATGGGCGGTATCACATAACAATTGAAGTCAATGACAGCGGTGAGCTCATTCCCTGGATCAGAGGGTATGCAGGATATGTAAAGGTTTTGGAGAGCAAAGAACTGGCGGATAAAATTTTTAACGACTGGAAGGAGATGCTTTTAGCATATGGAGTTGTTCAGTGAAATAAAAAACAGATACTTTCAGTTGATGTTTAGAATTATCAATGAATGTGCCGGGGGAAAGACAAAAAATGAAATAATGAAAATAATTGATGAAGGGGAATTCGAGCAGAAGGTTATAGGAAAAAATCAGGAATCCTTTGCGGATCTTGTTTTAAATAAGTGTGAGGCGGATGAGAATTTCAACCTGTTAACTGAAAGGAACGGTGTGTATTATCCTTCCGTTGGAAACTCTTATTGCCCGGAAGGCTCTACAAGAGATACTGCAAAGAAAGAAGATTTGCTTCCTCTTCCGGTACGCTTTTCCATGATAGAAAAAGCATGGCTGAAATCTCTCTTGGATAAGGAAGGGATTAGAATGGTTCTCAGTAAAGAAACCATTGACAAACTTCAAAAGGAGCTTCAAGAAATAGATACTCCCATTAGAGATGAGTATTTTGAACTTACTAATACAATTAAACTTCCGGCAATTCCAAATCGGGAAACCTATGAAGAGAATTTCCGCATTTTATTAAATGCCATTATTCAGGAAAAAGCGATAAGGTACAACAATATAGATAAAAAAGGCAATAAATACAGCGACAGGCTGGCACTTCCTGTCAGTATTGAATATTCCATGAGGGATGATAGATTTCGTGTCTCCATGTACCTGTTGGATGAAAACCGTCCCATAATGGCCAATATTTTTACTCTATCGGATATAAGGATTGTAGAAGAAGAGATTAGCATTGACAGGGAAACAGCAAAAAGATTGCTGTTTGAGCAAAAATACTCGGAAGAGCCGATAGTTTTGGAGGTAACCGATAAAAAAGCAGCTATGGAAAGATGCTTTATGTGCTTTTCAGGTATGGAGAGAACTGCACGAAGCTTGGGCAATAATAAGTATGAAATACGACTTAATTATTACCTTTTTGAAGAAGAAAACCTTATCCGAAATATCATTTCATTAGGTCCCTATGTGAAGGTTATTTCTCCCCAAAGAATTGCAGATGAGGTTATATCAAGGGTTAAGAAGGCTATAAGCTTATATAACATATAAAGAGTTTGCACTTAATTAAAAGTTGCAAACTTTTTGTCTGTTAATTGGTAAATTATTCTCATATACTGAAAATGTAATGAGCAGTGCAGAAAAGAGTTACTTCTAGTCAGGACGAACAATACTCTTTTCGATTTTCTCTCATTGTGAAAATAAATGTTGGGCAGTGCAGATTAGAGCTACTTCGCCTTTTAAGCGAGAGGTCACCGGTTCGAGTCCGGTCCATGGATTTTCCATGTAGCTCAGATGGATAGAGCACTGTGTAAGCTCTAATCGCTTTTCTCCCAACAAAATGCTTGGACAGTGCAGGAAGGAGTTACTTCGTACTGTCTGGAGAAACGAATTAAGGTGCGAATTCTGCTGCCTTAAAGAGTTAAAGGGTGGCGGAAAATATAAATCGCAACCGATAACGGTCTCCTTCCGATTTTCTTCCAAGTAAAATTTCCTATTGAAGGGGGAGTAACTGTGTCTAAGTTTAATTTAGGGTTCTCAAGAGCTATTAAGACGATAAATAATGAGGGAGCAACAGCTTACCCGATGAACGACAAAGAAAAGCTGGTAACACAAGTGTTGACAAGCTTTTTCAATGAGAACAAATTTTACGGGGATAACTCCCAGGATATATTGAACACAGTCAGAAATGTTATAAAAACTGAAGCAAAGTTTGTTGCCAATTTGTGTATTTATGCAAGAAACGAAATGCATTTAAGAACGATATCCCATGTATTGGTGTCGGAACTTGCAAAAAGTACCGAAGGCAAAGAGTATGTGAGGAAAACTTTGAATAAGATAATTGAACGCCCGGATGACATGACTGAGGTGCTTGCCTATTACCTGAATACCTATGGCAAACCCATACCCAACTCTGTAAAGAAAGGTTTGGCCGACAGTTTCGGTAAATTTGACGAGTACCAGCTGGCTAAATACAACAGAAAGAACGCCATTAAATTAAAAGATATCTTATGTCTGGCTCATCCAAAAGCCAAAGATGAAAGACAGAGCGATCTTTGGAAAAGGCTGTTGGAAGATAGGTTAGAGACTCATGTTACATGGGAGACAGAATTATCGACGAAAGGAAATACAAAAGAAACCTGGGAAAGATTAATTGAGGAAAACAGGCTGGGATATATGGCCATGCTGAGAAACCTTCGCAATATTATTAAGTCCGGAGCATCAAATTTAAATAAAGTATACGAGTATTTAACCGATGAAGAAAGGGTGCTGAAAAACAAGCAATTGCCTTTCAGGTACTACAGTGCTTATAAGACATTGAAAAATGAAGGTATAGGCACATCAAAGATTTACGATGCTCTGGAAACTGCCATAAAGATCTCAACCAAAAATATTGATAGACTGACCGGTAAAACATTAATTGCTGCCGATGTCTCCGGGTCTATGAATTTTCCTATTAGTAGAAAGAGCGATCTGACCTGTGCTGAAGTTGCAGTATTGATGCTGTCAATTGCAAACTATATATGCGAAGAAACCATTACAAAGACTTTTGACAACTATCTTTATACATGCAATTTGGCAACGCAAAACGGTATTATTGCCAATGCCAACAGCATAAAAGTAAACGGCGGAGGAACGGATATTACTTTACCGTTACGATATTTATTGGATAGGAAGATATTTGTTGACCGTATTATTATTTTGTCCGATAATGAGATAAACAGGGAATATTCCTATAATACAGGCTATAACAGATCGAGCACCTGCCAGGCTTTGGTTGAGGAGTATAAGAAGCGTATAAATCCCGACGTTTGGGTTCATGCGATAGATATGCAGGGCTACGGTACACAGCAGTTTAAAGGCAAAAATGTAAACATCATTGCCGGATGGAGTGAAAGAGTATTCGATTTTATATCTTCTGTCGAACAAGGCATGGATTCTTTGATTGACAAAATAAGCAGCTACTATTTCAAGTAGAGCAGGTGGTTTTATGACAAAGTTCTTTGATAAATGTTCAGTACATCAAGTTTTAATGCAGCCTGTAAAATTGTTCGGGTATCCAAAAACTAAAGACAAAGTTGATGCGTTAAATTTGTTAAGACATTGTGCCGATTTGGGAGATATTAGATATATATACCCTCTGGTATTTGAAAAGAATGCTGAGCTTGCTTCAACTGCTGCCCAAATAGTCTCGGAAGTAATGGAAAAGGTTCAGGGAAAGCAATGGAACACTATTTATTACCGTATTAAATACACAGACATAGATATTGATAGGCTGGATACTCTCTTAAATTTCGATACTAAAGTTTCTGTTCACCTTTTAGGAATAGCTTCCCTTAACTACAGTGGATATATAAGAGAAAAAGCATTAAAGCTTGTTGCAGGTTTGTCGGATCCAAGGATGGTTCCCTATATACTGTTAAGACTGAATGACTGGGTGCTGCCGGTGAGAAATTTGGCTGCAGATATTTTAAAAAATACATTTGTTTCTGAAAATATCGATGCCTTTATTGAAAACTTTTGCCTTATTGACAAACTGTACAATGTATCGAGAGTTGACCTTAAGGGTGTAAGAAATGGAATTGTGGAGTACCTGAAGAATGATAACGTGATAGATAAAATAAAAACTCGATTAAGGCATGAGAATGTTAAGAAACGGCTGTTCTGCTATAGTTTACTGGAAGATAAAATTGCTGAAGACATTGATATTATAAATTCTGCACTGAAAGATAAATCCTTTGAAATTCGGATGTGGCTTGTTAATGCTATAAAAAATCTGGATGAGAACAGTCGGGATGATATAATTGAGAAACTGCTTCAAGATAAATCTGCAAAAGTGAAAACTGCAGTATTAAGAAATTATGAAGATATTGTCCTGCTGAAATTCAGGGAAAGACTTTTGAACCTTCTGTCGGACGATAATGCGTCGGTCCGTGAAGATGCAAGGTTTATATGCAAAAAACATTCAATTATAAAGGACTTTCCTGAATTCTATAGGCAACAAATCCTTATAAATCCTGTGCCCGGGGCATTGGTCGGTTTGGGTGAGACCGGAGACAGGAACGATTATGACCTTGCTTGCAAATTCTTTACCCATGGTGACCTTAAAGCCAAACCTGCGGCTATGATGGCAATGTGGTATTTGTCAAAAGATGATGCGGTAAAATATGTTATAGATTCTCTTGAATCAGACATACCGAAAATCAGGAAAACAGCGAAAAAGCTCTTAAAAAAATCCAAAATGCCGCGGATTCTCTTTGAAATGAGGAATAGACTAGAAGGAGATAATGCTGAAATTAAGCTATTTGCTCTTGAGGTAATTTGTAATTACGGAGGGTGGCATGCCTTAGAAGGTATCCTGTTTGCAATTGCAAATGACGAAGGAATAGTTTTGGAAAAAGCGAAAAATTTATTGGGTAGATGTCTTACCGGACTTGCCAATATTTATACAAAGCCTGACAAAGTTACAAGAGATAAGATTATCGGTCTATATGACGATATCAGAAGAAAAAATGTTATATCCGACAGAACAATAAGAGAAATAAGCTTCTTTATTGAAACAAAGATGTAGGAGCGGATGCACATGAAATTGAATATTGACATAAAGAATAATAAATTTGAGCTTGAAGATGGGGCTATAATAAGGGTGAAAGATATAGGCGATGAATTTGTTATCGAAGCCAATCCTTCAGGTTTGATTTCTTTGGCCAAGCATTTACTGATTCTGGCTTCCGATAAATTTGAGAGTGGTGATCATATTCACTATGAAGCGGGTATGATGCTGGAGGAAGGTTCGGTTAATTTTGTTATTGAGAAAATCTAGCTTTGCCATCGGACAGTTGTAATGATTGAAAAAGTGCTGAAGTTGCTTTAATTGACAGATGATGGCGTATACAGTAAAATTAAATTATAGCTTTTGACAAGATATGACAAATATATTTGCTTTTAAAAGGAGAATACACAATGTATATGGCTGGATGCAGAGAACAAAAAGAAAATTACATATATAAGCAATTAATTCATAAACAGGATACATATACATTGGCTTAATCCGCTATTATTTGAACGTAAAAAATGATTTTTTCAGTGAATAAAGACATTGAATATATAATAAATAATAGGTGGTTAAGTCTAATGACCGGATTTAACCACCTTTTTAATTGATATCGAAAATTGAATTGAGATTTGGAATATATAAAGAATTTGAGGTGAAAACATGATTCTTACAATTACATATACTCAGCCGCCGGCAACGGACTTGGGTTATCTGTTGCACAAGAACCCTTCAAGACCCCAAACTTTTGAGTTAAGCTTTGGGAAGGCTCATGTATTCTATCCTGAGGCAACAAAAGAAATATGTACTGTTGCACTGCTTCTGGATATTGACCCTATTGATTTGGTCAGGGGAAGGAAAGGGGCTTCTTATGAAGGCGGGTTGTTTGATTATGTAAATGATAGGCCCTATGTAGCATCTTCATTTTTGAGTGTGGCAATATCAAATGTGTTTGGAACGGCAATGTCTGGCAAATCCAAAGACAGGCCTGAACTTGTTTCAATGGAATTGCCCCTTCAAGCCAAAATAATCATGCTTCCCTGCAAAGGAGGGGAAGAAATTATCTACCGTCTGTTTGAACCCTTAGGTTATAAAGTTGCCGTTGAAGGATATATGCTGGATGAGAAATTTCCCGAATGGGGACAAAGCAGGTATTATACCGTTAGCCTTGAAGGGAAAGTCAGACTTCAGGACTTATTAAACCATATATATGTGCTGATACCCGTGCTTGACTCTGAAAAGCACTACTGGGTTGGGGAAGATGAAATCGACAAGCTGATTCATCATGGAGAGGGTTGGTTAATTAACCATCCTGAAAAAGAGCTTATTACCGGAAGGTACTTGAAGAGAAAAAAGAGTCTTGTTAGCCAGGCCTTGAAAAGACTCTTGGAAAATAGCGGTGTAACAGCCGATGAGTATGAACCAGAAGCACCTTCACAGCAAGAAGAAAACGAAAAAAAGCTCAATTTAAACCAGCAGAGGCTTGGAACGGTAATTGCCGTATTAAAAAGTGTTAATGCCAGGAAAGTTATAGACTTAGGATGCGGAGAAGGAAAGCTTCTTCAGCTGCTCTTAAAAGATAAGAGTTTTGAGCAAATTACCGGTGTCGATGTTTCATACAGTGTTCTTGAAAGGGCTAAGGAAAATTTAAAAATTGACCGGCTGCCCGAAATGCAAAGGAAAAGAATTAACTTATTCCAGGGTTCCTTATTGTATAGGGATAAGCGGTTTTC
Source organism: Acetivibrio clariflavus DSM 19732 (assembly GCF_000237085.1). Classification (GTDB taxonomy): domain Bacteria; phylum Bacillota; class Clostridia; order Acetivibrionales; family Acetivibrionaceae; genus Acetivibrio; species Acetivibrio clariflavus. Next base: position 853,360 of record NC_016627.1, read on the forward strand.
GGGATATGATGCTGCAACTGTTATTGAGGTTATAGAGCATCTTGATGAAAACAGGCTTAAAGCCTTCGAGAAGGTATTGTTTAAGTTTGCAAGGCCTCAGACAGTCATTGTGTCTACGCCGAACAAGGAATACAATTCCCATTATGCAAATCTCTTGGAAGGAGATATGCGCCACAGGGATCACCGTTTTGAGTGGAGCCGTAAGGAGTTTGAAACATGGGCTGTTAAGGTTGCCCAAAACTACGGATACAATGTGAGGTTTTTACAAATAGGCGAAGTCGATGATGAATTGGGAAGTCCTACACAGATGGGAGTGTTTACGTTATGAAATTAACTGTACCGGAGTTATCGTTAATAGTATTGATTGGTTCTTCAGGAAGCGGTAAATCTACTTTTGCCAAGAAACATTTTAAGCCTACAGAGGTAATATCCTCCGATTTCTGCAGAGGGCTGGTGTCTGATGATGAAAATGATCAGACAGTTACCGATACAGCCTTTGAAGTCTTGCATTATATAGTCTCAAAAAGGCTTCAATTGGGGAAGCTTACAGTTGTTGATGCCACGAATGTGCAAGAATCTGCAAGAAAGCCCCTTATACAGATTGCGAAAGATTATCATTGCTTTCCTGTGGCTGTGGTATTCAACCTTCCGGAAAAAGTATGCCGGGAAAGAAATAAGAATAGGACTGACAGGCAGGTAGAAGATTATGTAATAAGAAAACACACCCAGCAGCTTAGAAAGTCGTTAAAAGGACTTCAGAAGGAAGGTTTCAGATATGTGTATGTACTCAACTCTCCTGAAGAGGTGGAGGAGGCTGAGTTTGAAATACAGCCTTTATGGAATAACAAAAAAGATGAGCATGGGCCTTTCGATATTATAGGGGATATTCACGGCTGCTATGATGAGTTGAAAATGCTGCTTGAGAAATTGGGTTACATCATTGAGGAAACTGCAGACAATACCGAAAGCTACGGTTACAGGGTAACACATCCGGAGGGAAGAAAAGCGGTGTTCCTTGGTGATTTGGTGGACCGTGGTCCTAAAATTACAGAAGTTTTAAAGCTTGTTATGAGTATGGTTAAATCCGGAAATGCCCTTTGTGTACCGGGGAACCACGATATCAAGCTTTTAAAGAAGCTCAAAGGAAGCAATGTACATATAACCCATGGATTGGACAGGACTTTGGCACAGCTTGAGAGAGAAACTCCCGAATTTATTGAAGAAGTGAAAGCCTTTGTTGACGGACTGGTTAGCCACTATTTATTGGATGACGGAAAGCTCGTTGTGGCTCATGCAGGGATGAAGGAAGAACTTCAGGGCAGAGGTTCGGGTAGAGTAAGGGAGTTTGCCCTTTATGGAGAGACTACGGGAGAAACCGATGAATACGGATTGCCGGTAAGATACGATTGGGCTTCCGATTACCGCGGCAAGGCTCTGGTCGTTTACGGGCATACTCCACAGGCTGAAGTCTTGAAGATGAATAATACAATCAATATTGATACCGGCTGCGTTTTTGGGGGGAAATTAACTGCCTACAGATATCCGGAAAGAGAATTTGTGGAAGTAAAGGCGCTGAAAACCTATTATGAGCCGGCTAAGCCGTTCCTGCCGGAAGAAGATAAGCCTGATGTTTTTGAAGTGAGGGAAGATAACGATATTCTGGATATAAATGATGTTCTCGGTAAGAGAATTATCGGAACCGGACTGATGGGCAATATTACGGTGCATGAAGAAAACTCCATTGCTGCTTTGGAGGTAATGAGCAGGTTTGCAGCTGACCCACATTGGCTTATATATTTACCCCCTACTATGTCACCGAGCGAAACCAGTAAGGAAGAAGGAATGTTGGAGCATCCTGCCGAAGCCTTTGAATATTATCGTACACGGGGAGTGGCAAGAGTGGTATGCGAACAGAAGCATATGGGTTCCCGTGCAGTGGTAATTGTGTGTAAAGACAGTCAGGCAGCAGCAAAAAGATTTGGAGTTACTGATGGAACATCAGGGATATGCTATACTCGAACCGGAAGGCATTTCTTTGATAATATGGATCTTGAGGCAGCATTAATTGACAGAGTAAGGAAGGCTTTAGACAGATCCGGATTCTGGAATGACTTTAATACCGACTGGGTATGCCTTGACTGTGAGTTGATGCCCTGGTCGGCCAAAGCGCAAGTGCTATTGAAAGACCAATATTCTGCTGTGGGCATTTCCGGCAGAGTTGCACTGGATGAGGCTGTAATGCAGATTACACGGACATCCATGAATAAAACTGTTTCCTTTGATGTGGGCAAATCTGTATCGGGTCAGAATGCAGATATAAATGCGCTATTGCAAAGGTTTACAAAGCGTTCAGAGATGATCCGCAAGTATGTAGAGGCGTACAGAAGATATTGCTGGCCTGTTAATTCCATTGATGACTTAAAGCTGGCACCTTTCCATATCCTTGCTACAGAGGGAAAAGTGCATTCAGACAAAGACCATCTGTGGCATATGGATACCATTGCTAAATATTGTGCTCAAGGGGATAGCTTAATTATTGCAACAGAACATATCCTTGTTGATGTTACCGATACGGAAAGTGTTACTGAAGGTATAAAATGGTGGGAGGATCTTACTGCCTCCGGAGGAGAGGGAATGGTTGTAAAACCCTTTGACTTTATTGTGAAGAAGGGCAGAGAACTGCTCCAGCCAGCAGTAAAATGCCGTGGGAAAGAATACCTCAGAATCATTTACGGACCGGAATACACGATGGCTGAGAATATTGAGAGACTTCGGAACCGGGCTGTCGGAAAGAAACGTTCCCTGGCTATTCGTGAATTTGCCTTAGGGATGGAAGCCCTTGAACGGTTTGTAAGGAATGAGCCGCTCTATAGAGTTCATGAGTGTGTGTTTGGAGTCCTGGCCTTAGAAAGTGAGCCGGTGGATCCCAGACTATAGTTTTTTGGAGATAAGCGCAATAGAAAGGACGGTATTGGCATGCTGGATTTCAATTGCTTTATGGACTTGCACAATCACACGAAATGGTCCGATGGGGCTGACAAAGCGGAGGATATAATAGTAAATGCCATAAATCATCAGGTGGAAGCGGTCGGGATAACCGACCACTTCTGCAATGATTATAAATACTCAATAGGGATTAATATGCTGGAAACTTATTTTAGCGAGATTGATAAGTTAAAGCAGAAGTATAAAAATTCAATTAAGGTTTTCATCGGGGTGGAAATATCATATATATCCTTGCTGAGAAATTACAGTATATTACCTTATGACCTAATAAATCAACTGGATTTTATCCTGATTGAGGACCTTGATTATATACCTGCAACGATAAATCTGGAGGTTATTGCAGCATTGCTTAATAGCATCAAGTGCGGCAAAGGTTTGGCACATACCGATTTGGCGAAATTAGCCGATAAGTATGAGGATAAGGGCGGCTTGGATTATGTCCTGGATTTTATAAAACAAAGCAATCTGTTTTGGGAGATTAACACCGATTCGGCACACGATATCTTTTTAAATATTCTTGATCCCATTAAAATAGAACAAAAAACTATAGCTGTGCTTAAAGGTATAATAAAGAGAAAAATTCCTGTTTCCGTCGGTTCGGATACTCACAGCCTGATTCAATATAATTATGAAAGGCTGAAAACAGCTAACGAAGTGGCAGAAAAACTAAATAAAACAGGGGACGGTTCGAAACCACTGAAAAAGTAGGGTTTTTTAAGCCACTTTTACAGTTTTATACAGCCGAAAACATTTAATTCTAATTTTCAAAAGCAAAAAATAATGATTATTTTTACTTAAAGAGGATACCAGTTGGGCTATCCTCTTTAAATTTACTGCCAATGCTGTTAATTTTGATTGCATTGACATGCTTCTTAAGCCGTACCCTCGGGCACGGCTTAATCCATGAAATCTCTTCATCTCTCCATTTTTCCACTCTTGACTTGCTCGTTCTTTATATTTTTCTATAAATTCCTTCGTTTTTGCTCTTTGGCTGTATTCATAATATTCAGGTATATTTACACTTATTTCTAGAGTATTTGATTTCCCTATTTTGAAGCATTGATCTTTCTTTGGACATTTTTGACATCCTTCTACATCAAACTTATATTTCCATGATTCTCGACCGTCTCTTTTTCTTATCTTTCTCTGCTTCTCTACGGTATAATTCCCATAATCACAAAACCATTGGTCCGAATCCTTATTATACGCATATTTACTCTCATCTATTTTGTATACCATTTCACTAATCGGTATGTACGCTTCAGCACCGTTTTCTTTTATTACATCTAAAATTGGCTTCCTGAAATATGCTTTATCCCCATATACCTCTTTTATTTCTATTCCGCTATCCTTTGTCAAATCAATTAATTCTTCAAATCCTGTACCGTCAACGTATGCACCGTTATATACCCTTACTGCCGTTATTATCCTTTCTTTTGTCGTCATTGCATACTCTGTTTTATATCCAAAAAACTTTCTGTTTTCGATTTATATCCTACTCTTGCATCCTGGTCTACTAATGACCTTATACTCTTTTGTTCTATAAATTTTGGGTCTTCTAATATCTCACGGGCTTTTTCTATAACTTTGCATGTTTTCGTATGTTTTTCCCCTTCAATTTTTTCTTCAACCTGCGCAATTACTTCTTCCACATAAGCCTTCATTGTCGCTTTTGCTTCTCTATGATCTGCTATTTCCTTATAGTTTGGAATATTTGTATTGATTTCTTCCGGTATCTCTCCTGCCTCTTTTTCTAAATTTTTAAATATCTTTTTGGCAATATGTTTTAATATCCTCTCGGGTACTTTTTTTACAGTATTGGCATGAGTGTGTGTACAATCAATACTAATTCCACCAGACTTAATTATATTTTTTTCTACACACTGTTTTACTACTTCCGTTATTATTTCATCCATTGTAACTTCCTGTAGCCTGTGAACTCTGAATTTTGCCAGTAAACTCGGATGGGGAAGTTCTTCTTCAGGATTAATTCCAAGAAACCATAAGTAAGCCAGATTTAATGAAGCTTCCTCGATTACACGTTCATCGGATAAGTTGTACAAATATTGAAGAATTAAAAGCCTTAACATAAGTTCAGGTTCTTTTGCAGGTCTGCCATAATATTTACAATAGGACTTTTCGAGTAGTTTATTAATAAAACTAAAATCAATTGCATTATTTATTAATTTAAGTATATGATTTTCTGGAATTTTATTGTATAATATTGAATAGATGCTTAATTGATTATTTTTATCTTTTAGCATTTAAAAAACCTCCTTTGTGGTGTTGGTTTTGCGTGATTCCATTATACCATTGAAGGAGGTTTTTTACTATATATTTGTTGAAATATATTGAATGTTTTACATTTTTTATTTGGTGTTTTTCAGTGGTTTCGGACGGTTCTCTGTTCTAAAAGGAAGAATAATATGCCAGTATTCAATAAAATTATCCGTAAGAGATACATAATGTACGAGGCCGTTTAGTTTAAGGTAAATAAATATAAAAGAAATTGAGTTAAAGACTTCTTGCTGGTAAAATCAAAGTATGTGCTTTACGCAACGCAGATAAAGCAGATATATAAAGAACTAGAATAATCAGGGGCATATCAGAGAATTGGAGGACAATTATGAAGAGGAGATATTTTATTATTTTATGTTTACTTTTTTTGTGTATGTGTTTTTTATCCTCTTGTACTAATGATGATAACCTCCCTGAGATGACTTATGATTCTCCGGATAGCGGAGGTTTTATGACTCTGGGGGGAGAGAAATATTTCTGGATTGGGCCTGTACCCAATAATATTGAAAGAGATAAAAAAGTAGCAAAGGTTAAGACGGATAATAATTTACCTAATTCATATGTTTATACGATTAAAGGTTATAACGAAAAGGACTTTTTGATCGTTGAAGAGCGTACAATAGGATTAGCTTTGGATATTTATTGCCATGAAAAAGTTACTAGCATACCTTGGGAATTTTTAGATGGAAATGTTATGGTAAGTGAAGATGAATATATTGAATTCAATGGAAAAAAATATTATTACTTTTCAAAAACTCCGGCGGACTTTTTTCCTGAAAAAGAGATTTCTCAGATAAAAAAAGACGGTAAGGCTATTCAGGTATATAAAATTGCAAATTTTCCTGAAAGCGAGTGGTTAGCAATTAAGGATGATTCTTTTTATAAAGAAGGGTATTTGCTATATTGGATAAGGGGAACTTCACTTCCAAGGGAGTTTGCTGAGATTTGGCGAGTCTACGGGAGATAGACTTTTACATATTTTATTTTCTGGAGATAAATCTTTCCAAACTAATTACATAACTGATTTTTTAATGATACTTGCAAAACTTCTCCTCCTTGGGTTTAAGTATTGGTGATCAATTCCAGGGAGGAGAACATTTAATATAATCCATTCTAGCAATCTGTCATCCTCATCTCTTGTTTTGCTAATTTCATATGTTTTTAAGTTGTTGAAAATAAATATTTTATATTTTGCTATCCTCAATAAGTGTAAATTTTCTATTGAAGTTCAATAAATACTAAACTTATTAATATATCGCAATATTCAAATATAGTAATTGACATTAATCCCGTCCATCTTATATAATGATAAATAGATACCCTAAGGGGGTATAAATTTATGTGAGGTGGATAGATATGGAAAAGGTGATTAAGTTTATTCACGATTGGGTATGGCTAATACTTATTATTTATTGTGTTGTCGGTACATTATATCCTATTATCGGTATTACCGCTTTGATATGTATGCTGGCACCTTCTGTTGTTGCAGTGTTCAAAGGGAGGATGTGGTGTGGTAATTTCTGTCCGAGAGGAAGCTTTAGTGATAAAATACTTTCAAAAATCAGCATGAAAAATAAAGTTCCGGCGCTATTAAAGGCAGCATGGTTTAGATTGACTTTTTTTGCATTGCTTATGTCAGCTTTTGCAATACAAATTGCTTTTGCCTGGGGCAATATTTATGATGTGGCAGTAGTTTTTGTAAGAATGATTATTATAACTACTGTTATAACTATAATTCTGGGCTTTTCGTACAATCATAGGGCTTGGTGCAGCATTTGTCCTATGGGTACTATTGCCCATTATGTGGCGAAATTAAAGCTTGTAAAGAAAAAATTTAAATATATTGCCTTTAGAAAGGAAAGATGCGTGGATTGTAAGATTTGCGCAAAGACATGCCCGATGGAAATAGATGTTTTGAATTATAAGAGTACAGGGAAAGTATTGGATGCAGACTGCCTAAAGTGTAAAGTGTGTATTGAAAAGTGCCCGAAGAAAGCTCTGTATATTGATTAAGTGAGCAGAACACAGAACAGGGGACGGTTCGAAACCACTGAAAAACACCAAATAAAAAATGTAAAACATTCAATATATTTCAACAAATATATAGTAAAAAACCTCCTTCAATGGTATAATGGAATCACGCAAAACCAACACCACAAAGGAGGTTTTTTAAATGCTAAAAGATAAAAATAATCAATTAAGCATCTATTCAATATTATACAATAAAATTCCAGAAAATCATATACTTAAATTAATAAATAATGCAATTGATTTTAGTTTTATTAATAAACTACTCGAAAAGTCCTATTGTAAATATTATGGCAGACCTGCAAAAGAACCTGAACTTATGTTAAGGCTTTTAATTCTTCAATATTTGTACAACTTATCCGATGAACGTGTAATCGAGGAAGCTTCATTAAATCTGGCTTACTTATGGTTTCTTGGAATTAATCCTGAAGAAGAACTTCCCCATCCGAGTTTACTGGCAAAATTCAGAGTTCACAGGCTACAGGAAGTTACAATGGATGAAATAATAACGGAAGTAGTAAAACAGTGTGTAGAAAAAAATATAATTAAGTCTGGTGGAATTAGTATTGATTGTACACACACTCATGCCAATACTGTAAAAAAAGTACCCGAGAGGATATTAAAACATATTGCCAAAAAGATATTTAAAAATTTAGAAAAAGAGGCAGGAGAGATACCGGAAGAAATCAATACAAATATTCCAAACTATAAGGAAATAGCAGAACATAGAGAAGCAAAAGCGACAATGAAGGCTTATGTGGAAGAAGTCATTGCGCAGGTTGAAGAAAAAATTGAAGGGGAAAAACATACGAAAACATGCAAAGTTATAGAAAAAGCCCGTGAGATATTAGAAGACCCAAAATTTATAGAACAAAAGAGTATAAGGTCATTAGTAGACCAGGATGCAAGAGTAGGATATAAATCGAAAACAGAAAGTTTTTTGGATATAAAACAGAGTATGCAATGACGACAAAAGAGAGGATAATAACGGCAGTAAGGGTATATAACGGTGCATACGTTGACGGTACAGGATTTGAAGAATTAATTGATTTGACAAAGGATAGCGGAATAGAAATAAAAGAGGTATATGGGGATAAAGCATATTTCAGGAAGCCAATTTTAGATGTAATAAAAGAAAACGGTGCTGAAGCGTACATACCGATTAGTGAAATGGTATACAAAATAGATGAGAGTAAATATGCGTATAATAAGGATTCGGACCAATGGTTTTGTGATTATGGGAATTATACCGTAGAGAAGCAGAGAAAGATAAGAAAAAGAGACGGTCGAGAATCATGGAAATATAAGTTTGATGTAGAAGGATGTCAAAAATGTCCAAAGAAAGATCAATGCTTCAAAATAGGGAAATCAAACACTTTAGAAATAAGTGTAAATATACCTGAATATTATGAATACAGCCAAAGAGCAAAAACGAAGGAATTTATAGAAAAATATAAAGAACGAGCAAGTCAAGAGTGGAAAAATGGAGAGATGAAGAGATTTCATGGATTAAGCCGTGCCCGAGGGTACGGCTTAAGAAGCATGTCAATGCAATCAAAATTAACAGCATTGGCAGTAAATTTAAAGAGGATAGCCCAACTGGTATCCTCTTTAAGTAAAAATAATCATTATTTTTTGCTTTTGAAAATTAGAATTAAATGTTTTCGGCTGTATAAAACTGTAAAAGTGGCTTAAAAAACCCTACTTTTTCAGTGGTTTCGGACGGTTCTCTGTTCTAAAATGATAATTATTATATGATATTGAATATATGGCTATGATGAAGGCTTTTATATTTATGTATGTGTAATTGTTGCATGAGTTATTCGAGAAAATGTGTAAAAAATGGTATAATAACAGCTGAGCTTAGAGATGAAATAAAATATATTTCGATAAAAATTATTGAAAGAACTATGTGAAAATTGTTAAGAGCAGAGCTTGCTAAAAGGGCGAAATATGGTAAAAGTTTAAGGAATATGATAGCTCGGTTTAGTGAACTAGCCGGATAATGATAAAATGTTTTTTTAATATTAATCTGAAAAGGCAATAAAAATTGAAACGTGCATATAAAAGTAAGTGAAGATAATAAGGGATGCCAACTTCATATGTTGAAAAAATTGTGTTGAATGGCTGAGGAAATTAATTCTTTTATAAAAATATAAAAAACAGATTGGAATAGTAAAAACAAATTGAGGATAGAAGCATGAAGATTATAAATGTAGGAAACAGAATAGTCAACAGCTATATTTTAAAGCTGTCCAAAGGATATTTATTAATCGATACCGGTTATCCGGAGCAGTTCAAAAGCTTTAAAAAGAGGCTGAGAAAACACAATATTAAATTAGAGGATATTGCTTATATTTTTCTTACACATGCACACGATGACCATGCCGGTTTTTTGAATGAACTGCTGGACAATTGTGACGCTAAGGTGATATTGCATCCACAAGCAGTAAACAGATTGAGAGAAGGAGTTAACTCTTTTGATGGCAGATGTACAGGTTATTTGGCTTTAGCTTTTTGTAGGGTTATGAAAATGTTTGGAAAAGGAGAACATAGGTTTCCACCGGTAGATAGACCTGACAGATATATTGTCTTAGACAATGAGCAACGATCAGCCGTTGAAATGGAGTTGTCAGGTACAATTATTAATCTTCCAGGCCATACAAAAGATTCTATTGGACTGTTACTAAGAGATGGAACGTTGTTTTGCGGTGATGCAGCAATGAATGGTTTCCCCAGTTTAAATAAAGTGACTATATGGATTGAGGATTTAAAAGAATACAAGAAATCATGGGAAGTAATACTTAATATAAATCCTTCTAAAATATATCCTTCTCATGGAAGGGCATTCTTTAAAGAAGACTTGGAGAAAAACATCCATAAGATAGATAGGATAAAGCTGTATCCTTTATAATAATTTGACTTAAAGAGTTATTATGGACTTCAGTCTTTTACACAATCAAAGATTAATGCTGTTTTTCAGAAGGTTAGTTACTTTGAAAACATAATTTACTATGCCGGAAATACAAAAAACGGGGGTATAAAAAATGAGTGCGCATTCTGATTTGGCAAAAGAGCTGTTTCAAAGAGGTTATAACTGTTCACAAGCGGTTTTGGCTGCTTTTTGCGATGAAACGGGACTGGATTTTGATACGGCAGTAAAAATATCATCTCCTTTTGGAGGCGGTATTGGGAAATTACGGGAAGTTTGCGGAACAGTTACGGGAATGCTTATGGTTATCGGTATGAAATACGGATACACTGATCCGAAAAATAAAGAAGCCAAAACAGAGCATTATGAGTTGGTTCAGAATTTGGCAAAGCAATTTGAAAAAGATAACGGTTCAATAGTATGCAGGGAATTACTGGGCCTCTCAATAAAGAATGATAGTCCTGTACCTGAAGACAGAAATGAGAGTTATTATAAAAAGCGTCCTTGTGCAGAACTTGTTGAACAGGCAGCAAAATTACTTGATGAATATATTCAGGGAAATAAAATGGAGTAAAACCGTTACCGTAATTTCAGCAGGTGAGGACAAAATTCTTTTATCCAAATTGAGTTGAATTATTTGGATTATAAGGGTTTTAACAATTGAATTATGATAAAAAAGAGATTGATTATATTTTAATTGAAAGTTTGACGATATAATTTCAATATATATGAGAAAGAGCAGCAAAAAAGATAATTTAAGGTTGGGAGATATTTATGCTGGGTGCAATTGCAGGAGATATTATAGGTTCGTTATTTGAATGGAATAACGTGAAGACAGTTGATTTCGAACTTTTCAACAGTCAGTCCAGATTTACCGATGATACGGTTATGACAATAGCAATAGCTGATGCAATACTAAATAGACTGAGCCATAATAATTATATAGTTAATGAAATTGAAGCAGAAAAAATCTATGCCTATAAGCTCAAAGAATATGGCAGAAAATATCCTAATGTGGGCTATGGTCGAATGTTTGAGCAGTGGCTGTCAAGCGAGGAATTGAAACCATACAATAGCTATGGAAATGGCTCTGCAATGAGGGTTAGTCCCATAGGTTTTGCCTTTGATACTTTGGAAGATGTACTTGAAGAGGCTAAAAGAAGTGCAGTTGTAACTCATAATCACAAGGAAGGAATAAAAGGTGCTCAGGCTGTTGCTGGTGCAGTTTTTTTAGCCAGAACAGGCAACAGTAAAAAAGATATAAAAGATTTTATTGAAAAGAAGTTTGGCTATAATCTTAACCAGCACTTGGACGATATAAGACCTAATTACAAGTTTGATTCATCGTGCCAGGGTTCTGTGCCGCAAGCGATCATTGCTTTCCTTGAGTCGGAAAATTTTGAAGATGCTATAAGGAAAGCTATTTCAATTGGAGGAGACAGTGATACAATAGCTTGTATTGCAGGAGGAATTGCACAAGCATACTATGGGGAGATACCCGGTTTTATTGTCGATAGAGTAAGACTTATTCTCGATTCGGAGTTAAAAAGGATTTTGAACACTTTTAATGATAGATATGAGATCGGGATTAACAAGAGTTAAAAAACTGAATTCTCCTTCTTATATTTTTGATAAACTCTTTTTTTAATATTGTCCACTTAGATTGAATTCCGTTATAATGCATAATATTAATTGGTAAAATACAAATTGTTGACTGATTTTTGAATTATGCTATTTTGTATTATTGCCTTTTTTCCTTTATAAAATCTGATAGTCTATTTATTGAAATAAAAAATACGGAATGGAAGATGAATATGGAGAAAATTGTTACTTTTATAAAGGATGAATTATCCGGCTGGAAGCTGTGGGAGATTTTGTGGATTACCATATCTACCATAGCAATTCTGTTGATTTCTATATACTTGAATGAAAACTTGGCCGGAATTATTATGGCCATAACTGGGGTTATATGTGTTGTACTGACAGGAAAAGGTAAAGTTTCATCCTATGCCTTTGGAATGGTTAATACTGTGCTCTATGCCTTTGATGCCTATGGTGCAAAGTATTATGGCGATGTAATGCTAAATGTTTTATACTATGCCCCTATGAATATAGTTGGCTGGATAATGTGGAATAAGCATATGAATGCAGAAACAAAAGAAGTTGAGAAGAAAAAGTTGAAAGGTACTGGTATTGTAAGTTTATTTATAAGCTCTGCGATGGGAATTTTCCTATACGGTTTGATTTTAAAGAAAATGGGGGGGAATCTTCCTTTTGTAGATGCTTCAACTACAGTACTATCTGTTGTGGCCCAGATTCTATGCGTAAAGAGATATATGGAACAGTGGGTGCTTTGGATTATTATTGACACAGTTTCGGTATACATGTGGGCTGTAGATTTTATGAATGGTGGAGAGAATATTGCAACATTGATTATGTGGTGCATTTATTTGTTAAATGCTGTTTTCATGTTTATTAAGTGGTATAGAGAAAGCAAGAGGAGTGGAAAAAGTGTATAATGTTGGAATATATGGTGGGGTTTTTAATCCGCTGCACTTAGGACATATACGATGTATAATCGAAGCGGCAAATCAATGCAAGGAGTTGCACATTATTATAAGCTGTGGAGTAAATCGCAAGGAGATACCGCCGAGAGTACGGTATCGATGGATATATCAAGTTACAAAACATATAGGCAATGTAAAGATACACTTTCTTGAGGACTATGCACCGGAAAAGACAGCTTATTCAAAAGAGTATTGGCATAGTGATGCACAGAAAGTAAAAGATATGATAGGAAAACCTATTGATGTGGTTTTCTGTGGAAGTGATTATGATGAAAATAGTTATTGGAAGCAGTGTTATCAAGAAAGCGAGCTTTATATTATCAAAAGGAATGGAATCAGTTCCACAGAGATACGAAAGAATCCTTATGCTAACTGGGATAGTATACCGAATGTTGTAAGAGAATACTATGTCAAAAAAGTTCTGCTTATTGGTGGGGAAAGTACAGGAAAATCAACTCTCACTATAAACTTAGCCAATTACTACAATACCAATTACGTTGAAGAAATCGGAAAAGAAATTTCTATGCGTTCAGGAACAGATAGATTTATGCTTCCAGGTGATTTCACTGAGATTCTGCTGGCCCATAAAATGAAAGAACTAGAGGCAATTAAGCATAGCAACAAAGTACTGTTTATTGACACCGATTGTTTGATTACCAGATTTTATATTGATTTTCTGGATGATCCGCAAAATGAAAAGGAGAAAAACAAAGTACTGGCGGATGCAATTTCCAATTTGAACCATTACGATTTGGTATTTTATTTAGAGCCCGATGTGGAATTTGTACAGGATGGAGACAGGCATGCTCAAATAGCCTTCGATCGGGAAAAATATGGAAATCAGATAAAGAGATTATTTGATGAGCGTGGTATAAAGTATATCAGCGTTGGCGGAAGTTACCATGAACGCTTTATGCGTGTCACATCGGAAGTGGATAAATTACTTGGTATTGTTAGATAGAATGATAAGAAATTCATGGATTAAGCAGGTAGAGTATTTTATGTAAACAAAGGGTTTTTAATGCATTAGTTTCTTCTCGAGTGTTGTACCCGGGACACTAATGCTGGAAAACCCTATTTTATTTGTTGCAGAAACATATCAATACAGAAATCTGCATTGATTAATTATCATCAAAATCAATATCAACTATTGCGCCGGTAGCAGCGTTTACTTTTACTTCGTAAACCCCATAGACTACCCTGATTTTTACTTCATAAACCAACATACCATTCTCAGTATCCAGTTCAACTCTGATTACCTGTCCTGGAACTCGTTGCAAAGCTATTTGTACTGCTTGTTGTTGGGTAATTTGGCGATTGTACCAAGGGTTATATGGCATATGGGTATACCCCCTTAATATAAAAAATAGTTTACATAATATAGTATGCAAATATATATAATTTAGTGCTAAAGAATGCCAAGAATATTGACTTGCCGGAAGTTGAGAACATTTATACCATCTATAAGAATTGAACCTCAACATTATCAAAAGTAACATAAAATCAATAAAATTTCACCGATTTGACGGTATTTCCTATAAAAATGCTAAGCATTGGCATATCAATGAATTGCATATGTTTATAAAATAAATCAAACAATAACTTCATGCAATAAACTTTCAAGTTTTTTGGAGATTATAGGAGGAGAAAAGTAGATGTTTAAGCATGAAAAACAATTATTGCATGAAGTTAGAGTAGATGCACCAAATCCCAACTATGCAGCCATGCTGCAGGAGCAATTGGGAGGACCTCAGGGTGAACTAAAAGCAGCTATGCAGTATCTCTCACAAAGTTTACGTATAAAAGATGCTGCCATTAAGGATTTGTTCCTGGATATTGCGGCTGAGGAATTAAGCCATATGGAAATGATAGCTACTACAATAAACCTATTAAATGGACATAACCTGGATGCGCAAAATACTACGGTGGGGAATATCCAGGCGCAGGTGCTTACAGGACTTTCACCCGTGCTTACCAATGCATCGGGACAATATTGGACAGCTGCTTATGTCAATGTAACCGGTGACCTTGCAGCAGACCTTTTATCAAATATTGCTGCAGAACAAAGGGCTAAAGTAGTGTATGAATACCTTTACAGGCAAATAAACGACAAAGGTGTAAGAGAGACAATTGACTTTCTTTTGAACAGAGAGGAAGCTCATAATACTATGTTTAGAGAAGCCTTTAACAGAATACAGGACAGCGGTTCGCAAAAAGATTGGGGTGTTACTCAAGACTCCAAGCTCTACTTTGACCTGTCAACACCGGGTAAATTCTTTGATGTAAGCAATCCTCAGCCACCGAGCTTTAAAAATCCCGATCCAAATGTACAAGATAGCAGTCAGCAACATTAAAAGGAGAATAAATAGCCTGGAATATTTACTTCAGGCTATTTTTTATATAAAAAGTATCATCTAGCACTTTTTTTATATTATTGAGTTTAAGTCGGTATGAGAGCAACTTTCCTGCAAAAAACAGCTTATTGCATAATCAAGCTTTTTTATTAACAAAGATTAGGGACAGAAAATTAAATGTATATACTCTTTGAATTTATATCTTTTCTTGGTGAAATAATAACTCTATAAATCAGATAATAGAGAAACAAAGGAGAGTCTATATGCAGAAAAAACAGACAATGGACGGAAACCAGGCTGCCGCTTATGCAGCCTATGCGTTGACAGAAGTGGCTTCCATATATCCGATAACACCATCCACGCCTATGGCAGAAGCTGTTGATGAGTGGTCTGCCCATGGCAAGAAAAACATATTCGACCAGCAGGTAAGAGTTGTTGAGATGCAGTCAGAGGCTGGAGCGGTTGCCGCCATGAGGGGTGCTCTGCAGTCCGGTGCATTGGCATCTACCTTTACATCGGCGCAGGGACTTCTTATGATGATTCCAAGTTTATATAAATTGGCCGGAGAGCTCTTGCCAGGTGTTCTGCATGTTGCCGCAAGATCAGTGGCAGCGCAGGCGCTGTCTATCTTTGGAGACCATCAGGATGTGATGGCCTGCCGGCAGACTGGAGTTGCCATGCTTGCTTCGACGAATGTGCAGGAAACGATGGATCTTGGTATTATTGCCCATTTATCGGCAATAAAGTCAAGGGTTCCCTTCATACACTTTTTTGATGGATTCAGAACGTCTCATGAATATCAAAAAATCGGTGTTGTTGACTATGAAGACATCAAAAAACTGGTGGATTATAAAGCTATTGAAGATTTCAGAAACAGGGCTTTAAATCCGGAACACCCTGTTGCAAGAGGAACTACTCAAAATCCGGATATTTATTTTCAACAAAGGGAAAGTGCGAACCCTTTTTATAATGCAATACCTGAAATTGTACAAGAATATATGGACAAACTGGGAGATATAACCGGAAGGAAATACAAGCTGTTTGAATACTATGGTGCAGATGATGCCGAATATATCATAATAGCCATGGGTTCAGCCAGTGATACCATATATGAAACAGTAGACTATTTAAATGCAAGAGGTGAAAAGGTCGGTACGGTAAGAGTTCATCTCTATAGACCGTTCTCGGAGAAGCACTTGCTCAATGTTATTCCGAAAACGGTAAAGAAAATAGCTGTGCTGGATAGGACAAAGGAACCCGGTGCTGCCGGGGAACCATTATATCTTGATGTTGTAAAAGCCTTCAAGGATTATGAAAAACCTCCTGTAATTGTAGGAGGAAGGTATGGGCTTTCATCAAAGGACACCAGACCTTCTCAGATTATTGCCGTTTTCAATAATCTGAAAGAAAATACACCCAAA
Source organism: Acetivibrio clariflavus DSM 19732 (assembly GCF_000237085.1). Taxonomy (GTDB): domain Bacteria; phylum Bacillota; class Clostridia; order Acetivibrionales; family Acetivibrionaceae; genus Acetivibrio; species Acetivibrio clariflavus. The sequence continues at coordinate 869,966 of NC_016627.1, forward strand.
GACAGGTTTACCATTGGAATTGTAGACGATGTAACTCATACATCGCTTCCTGAAGGAGATATAGTAGATACTGCTCCGGAAGCTACAACCAGCTGCAGGATATGGGGGCTTGGCTCGGACGGTACTGTAGGTGCAAACAAGACAGCGATAAAAATAATCGGAGACAATACCGATATGTATGTTCAGGCATACTTTTCCTATGACAGTAAAAAATCCGGAGGTACTACTGTTTCTCACCTCAGATTCGGACCTAAGCCTATAAGATCTTCTTATCTGGTTTATAATGCCAATTACGTGGCATGTCATAATAAGTCCTTTGTGTACCAGTATGATCTGTTGAAAGGCCTGAAGAAGGGAGGTACTTTTGTACTTAACTGTCCCTGGAAAGTTGAAGAATTGGAGGAAAAGCTTCCGGCCACTATTAAAAGATATATCGCCGATAATAATATCCGGTTCTATATCATCGATGCTTTGGCCATTGCTTCAGAACTTGGCTTGGGGAACAGAATTAACATGGTTATGCAGGCAGCCTTTTTCTACTTGTCAAATATAATTCCCGTTGAGGATGCTTTGAAGTACTTGAAAGATTCCATAAGCAAGATGTATGGAAAAAAGGGACAAAATATTGTTGACATGAACATAAAAGCTGTAGATAGAGCTATAGAAGCTCTGGTCAAAGTTGAAGTGCCTGCATCATGGAAAGATGCACAGGATAAAGGCTTACCTGTAAAAGAAGAACCGGACTTTGTGAAAAATATTCAAAGGCCGATGGCAAGGCAAGAAGGAGATGAACTACCGGTAAGTACTTTTGTAGGAATGGAAGACGGAACATTTCCTTTAGGTACTACTGCTTATGAAAAACGAGGTATTGCTCCAATGATACCCCAATGGCAAATTGAAAAGTGTATACAATGCGGTAGGTGTTCCTATGTATGTCCTCATGCAACCATACGGCTTTTCCTCCTTAATGATGAAGAAGTTGCACGAAAACCCGACACTTTCCAAACAAAAACTGCTACAGGAAAAGGCCTTGAACATTTGCAATTCCGTGTTCAGGTAGCACCATTGGATTGTACCGGATGCGGCAGTTGTGCTGATGTATGTCCTGCTAAAGGAAAGGCACTGATTATGCAGCCTGCTGAGCAGGAAATAGAAGCTCAGGCGGAAAATTGGGAGTTCGCCATGACTATCACGGAGAAGTCGGGGCTGATGGACAAAAATACAGTGAAGGGAAGCCAATTCATAAGGCCGTTGCTGGAGTTCAACGGTGCATGCCCAGGGTGTGGAGAAACACCATATATAAGACTTCTTACACAGCTTTTTGGCGACAGAATGATGATATCCAACGCTACAGGCTGTTCATCCATATGGGGAGCTTCTGCACCTTCTATTGCCTACACAACAAATGCAGAAGGAAAGGGTCCGGCATGGATAAATCCTTTGTTTGAAGATGCGGCTGAGTTTGGCTACGGCATGTTCCTTGGAGTAAAGCAGGTAAGAGCTAAACTTGCCGAGCTCATAAAAGAAGCAATGAATTTACTCATTGACGAACGTCTGAAAAAAGCCTTCCAAGGCTGGCTTGATGCATTTGATGACGGGGAAGCATCAAAAACTGCTTCAAAGCAAGTAATAGAAGTACTTGAGGACTATGATTATAAAGGCAATCAATTACTGGAGGAGATCGCTAAAAGAAAAGATTTCCTTGTAAAGAGATCCTTCTGGGTTATCGGTGGTGACGGATGGTCTTACGATATCGGTTTTGGAGGATTGGACCATGTTCTGGCCATGGGAGAAGATGTAAATCTGTTTGTAATGGATACAGAAATTTATTCCAATACCGGCGGGCAGTGCTCAAAAGCTACACCTACTGCTAGTGTTGCAAAGTTGGCTGCTGCAGGTAAAAAGCTTCAGAAGAAAGACTTAGGCCTTATGGCTATGACCTATGGACATGTTTATGTTGCACAGATTGCTATGGGTGCCGATATGAACCAGACTATAAAAGCCATTACCGAGGCAGAGAGATACAAAGGTCCGTCATTGATTATTGCATATTCACCTTGTGTAAGCCATGGAATAAAAACAGGAATGGGAACAAGTATCGCTGAGGAAACGAAAGGCTGTTGAGGCTGGATATTGGCATCTTTACAGGTTCAATCCCGAACTTCGCAAGGAAGGAAAGAATCCATTTATTCTCGATTCTAAAGACCCTACCGCAAACTATAAAGATTTTATCAATGGTGAGGTAAGATATTCACAGCTTATGAATGTATTCCCGGATATTGCCGGTAATTTATTTGACCTTGCAGAGCAGAATGCAGCTGAAAGGTTCAATCGATATAAAAAATTGGCGGAACACGGATTATTCTAGAACGAAGAAGGGAAGGCTGAAATTTGAGCCTTCCCTTTTTTACTTTTGATTTGTATCCACGTATTCCTTGGCGTTCCTGACTTGAACTTCGTCAGGAATATTTACTTTGGATTTTGGTTTCATTTTACTGGTATTTGCCCATGCGGCAGTATCGTGATTTTCAATGGGTACATCCATGTGTTTTTCCTTATATTTGTTTTTCGCCATAAGCCCTCCACTGCTATTTATTAAATTGTTTTCTATTAGTATTTCAAAGTATGACACTTCTTAATCATATAATTAATGTAATTTAAGCAACACCAGATTGCACTGGAAGTGTATGAAAGTTAATATCAAAAGCTTTGCTGCAATTGGAAATTTAAGACTTTATCAAGTATTGTCAACCAAAAAGCAAAGAAATGGTTGACAATGAATTTTTTTAGGACTATTATAGATAAAAAACATGGGGGTGGTAAATTGTGGCTAATATTTTGAAACAGATAGAGAGTAGATTGGAGAAAGGTCAACTGATAAGCTTCGAACAAGCAATGGAACTTGCTGAAGCCAATGTAGAAAATGAAAAAATATTTTTATTGGCAGACAGGCTTTGCAAAAGATACAAGGGAAATAGCGTTGAACTTTGCTCCATTATTAACGCAAAGTCGGGTAAATGTTCTGAAAATTGTAAATATTGTGCGCAATCGGCGCATTATAATACCGACATTCAAAGTTACCCTTTAATAAGCACTGAGGAAGTTTTAAAAAGGGCAAGGGAAAATGAGAGGGAAGGAGTTCACCTTTTTGCAATTGTAACTAGCGGAGGAAGTCTTTCATCAAAGGATTTTGAGAAGGTTTTGGATATGATTTCAGTATTGAAAAAAGAGACACGCCTTAAGCTGTGTGCATCATTGGGAAGCATATCTTTTTCACAGGCACTCAGCCTTAAACAGGCAGGTCTTTATATGTATCACCATAATATAGAAACATGCCGGGAATATTACAAAGAGATATGCGACACTCATACCTATGAAGACAGGATAAATACGATAAAGAATGCGAAGGATGCAGGTCTTGAGGTTTGCTGCGGAGGCATAATTGGAATGGGGGAAAGTATGGAGCAAAGAATAAAAATGGCCTTTGAAATCCGTGAACTTGGCATTAAATCTGTTCCTATCAATATTTTAAATCCCGTAAAAGGAACACCACTGGAAAATGTCAAAAGACTGGAACCTTTTGAGATACTTCGAACTATAGCCCTTTTCCGACTGATAATGCCTTATGCTACCATAAGATATGCCGGTGGGAGGTTATCCTTAGGAGAGTATCAGAGCGAAGGATTTAAAGCTGGTATCAATGCAATGATGGTTGGGAACTACCTTACAACCATAGGAAACAAAATTGCAGATGATTTAAAAATGTTGCAAAGTTTAGGGCTTTCCGTATGAGAATGAGTTGTAAAAGAGTGTAATCCAAAAATAAAGTTATTTAAAAATATTGAATAATGACATTGAAGATAGCCGGAAAAATATATAACTCTTGAAGATTTCGGCAAATTAAAGTAAGATATGGTTATAAAAGCTGAATTGGCTTTGATGAAATAAAATTTGAAGCACCATATCGGAATAAAAATGCTCTGAAAAAGTAGTTTTGGTATCAGACAATTGTGAGAAAGCTTTAAAATCAGCTATAGTTTTTAGAGATGATAAAGATACCCTTTAATTTAAGAACTGCTCAAATGTAACCGTTGAATGGTATATTGTGAGGAAGGGCGATAATAAATGGATTATATCAAATTAAGCAAGGCTATGTCTTATGCTTTGAGGCATGCACCGTGGGAATATGAACTGGAGCTGGATGAATATGGATGGGTAAGTATTGAGCAGTTGCTGTATGCCTTCCGGGAGGAAAAGAAATGGTACGAGTTAGATATTAAAGATATTATCTATGTAGTGGACAATTGTGATAAAAAGAGATTTGAAACCGACGGCAAAAGGATAAGAGCTCTCTATGGACATTCAATTCCCCAAAAGATAATAAAGGAATCTATGCAGCCGCCTGATATATTATATCATGGAACAGCAAGAAGGTTCCTGACAATGATTATGGAAAAAGGGTTAATTCCAAAGGGAAGGCAGTACGTTCACCTGGCAGTTGATAAAGATATGGCTTTGCAAGTGGGAAAAAGAAGAGACAGTGAGCCGGATTTACTCGTTATAAACGCTAGAAAAGCATGGAATGAAGGGGTTAAATTTTATAAGGGAAATGAAAGAGTATGGCTGGCTGATTTTATTGAGCCCATTTATATTGAAATTGAATAGCTTATGGATTTATATAGAAAAAAGGTTTGTGATGAAAAGTTTTTGAGCTGTTGACGTGCGTATACATTGCAACTTTGAGTGTCAATATTGGAAAGACGGTTAACTTAATTTTTAAGAAGTTATTTTGAGAAAGATAATGGGTGATAGCAAATGAAGCAGTGTACAATATACACTTCAACCAAATCTGTCCAAGAAATAGTTGAAGCTATAAAACATGAATTTAATGACAAAAAGGTTGAGGTATTTAATAACGGTTATCAAATACGGGTAACATTTAAAAAACTCTTTTCAAGTTATAGCATTAATTTTTCGTTAATGACAGCAGAAAGTGAATCCACAAGATATAAAGATATGATGAACGGTATGTATGGGTATTTTTATCAAATACCTACAAAACATCAAAGTATAAAAGAAAAATTACTTAAACAAATCCAATACTTGAATGCCTGTGTGGGAATTGTATCTGACAGGGAAATTGACAATGATTCTTATCAAAGAATTGTGAACATTCTCTCAAAGCTAAATGCTTTATTGTTTGTTCCGTCAGGGTCTATATTGGATAAGTACGGGAAAGTTATCCTTGATCAAAATGGAGAGAGCCAGGTTGAAGATTATATTGTAACAGCATCATCGGATATACTGGATAAACATGTAGAGACGACAAAATCAGCAGAAGAAAGGAAAAAGAGATCTATTGAGTTGCTAAAAAGCAGGAATATTCCATATATTGAACATCTACCTGTTATTGTTGGAGATGAGCACGCACGCATAAGAGAGAAAGAAGAAATAGCAAAGAGAGCAATAGCTTTGGCTTTAATTGCAACCTATGCAGCTGATTTGGCAAGTGGAAAATCAATAGAAGAGAGCAGGTCTTTTTTGAAGAGTCTTATTGAACGATACAACGCAGAAACTTTTTTTACCGAACGAGAATTGGAGTTTATAAATTCAGATATCATTGATGAAGAGAAATCAATTCAATTTGCATGGGAATATGAATGCCTGTTGGTGCTTTTGTGGGCATTGGGATATGTTAAAGAACTTGATTTTCCAAATAAAATTTGTGATTTAAGTGAAATAATTGGGTATATAAAAGATGCAAAAAATTTTGAAGAATTTTTAGTATCTTCAAATTTAAGGAAAAAACATGAAATTCTTGATGAGGCTGATCTTATTTACCGTTATGACTGGGCTTGCGTAGATGCAAGAATTAAGAACCTGCCCGCACCCGGAGGTCTCGACGATGAAGTTGTGGTTGAAAGGCATAAGGCTCTAAATTGGCTTATTTGCTATTTTGACCAGGAATGGGACGATGTAAGGACGGATACGTAGTTAGAAGCATCTCAATGTTAGAGAAGAGCTTTAAGATGTATCACAGATAATGTGAATCAAATTTTGAATTGGCAGTTGCATTTTTTTCTGAAATAAACTTAAATAAAGTTGAGAAAAAATTTATAAACAGGAGGGGTTGATTATGAAAAAAATAGAGCTTGCAGACGGAGTATATATGCTGTCCATGAATGTGGAAAATATTTTGTTTGAAGGTATGTGGGATTTGGCTAACGGTGTTACGTTGAACTCTTATATAGTTAAGGGCGATAAAACTGCTGTTATTGACGGTGTTATAGGTTGGGACGGGATACCGGAAACTTTGTATAAAAATTTCGAGGAAATGAATTTGAATCCTAAGGAAATAGATTATCTGATAGTTAATCATATGGAGCCGGACCATTCGGGATGGATTGAGAATTTTAAAAAGGTCAATGATCACTTAACAATAATATGCACAGATAAAGCGGCAAAACTGATAAATTCATTTTATGGCAATGAAGTCGAAATAAGAGTTGTCAAGGAAGGAGATACTTTAGATTTAGGCAAAGGGAAAAAATTAAGTTTCCATCCGTCGCCAAATGTACATTGGCCTGATACCATGCTTACTTATGAATCAGGAACAAAAACCCTGTTTTCGTGTGATATGTACGGAGCCTTTGGAAAAATAGGCGAACATTATTTTGATGATGAATTGACTCCTGAAGAAGTTGAGTTTTTTGAAAAGGAAGGTATCAGATATTTTTCAAATGTCATGGGAACGTTTACACCCATGGTGAAAAAGGCAATAGAGAAGACAAAAGAATTAGATATAAATATTATAGCTCCCGGACATGGACCGGTTTATAGAAAAAATCCCCAGAAAATTATTGATGACTATTTAAGATTTTGCAAATATGCAGAAGGATACGGAAAAAAAGAAATCTCCATATTGTGGGGGTCAATGTATGGAATGACTGAAAAAGCAGTCAATTATGCAGAAAAAATTCTGGAAAGAGAAGGTATTAAGGTAAATAAACTCAAGATGCCTTTGGAGACTGAAAGTGAAATGCTTGCTACTGTTTTCCAATCAGCTGGTATAATAGTTGCTGCACCTACCTATGAATATAAGTTGTTTCCACCGGTAGCTGCAGCTATGGAAGAAATAGGAAGGAAGAAAGTTGCCGGAAAATCTGCTTTGTATTTTGGTTCTTTTGGATGGTCCGGCGGTGCTGAAAAAGAATTGAATGAAATAGTTGATAGAAACAGAATGAAATGGGACTTTGTAGACACTATTGAATTTGAAGGTTCTCCAAAAACAGAGGATCTCAATAGAATTGAGGAAGGTATTTCAAAACTGATTAAGCAAATTGAAGCGAAAATATCATAAAAAACTTAATTGGTTAAGGGTAAATACATTTATATGACTTAGTGAAAAAACTTCCGCTGAAATATTGCTATAACATTTATGCTATGCATAATGTCGCGCAAAAGCGGAAGTAATTTTTCACTTTTGTATATATTAGTTATGGAAAATTTTTAATTACGGAATATCCAGTAGATTACTATGCTTAATTTCCTTCTGCCAGCCATGCAAACCCTTTTGCAAAATATTTATTCCAGAATTCCATATTGTGACTGCCTGTGTCTTCGATATAAGTAACTTTTACATCGTGATTGGACAAAAACTGGTAAAACTGGCGATTGTCTTCAATTAAAAAATCTTCGGTTCCGCAGGCCATATAAATATCCGGGATGTTTTTTCCCTGCTGTTTTAACTTCTTTACGAGAACTTCCGGGTTGTTGTCACTTTCAATAAGCCGGTCTAAATCACCAAAACAATTCCGATAATAGTAGTAGTTTGCGAACTGATTTTCTTCACCGGGTTTCATTCCAGCTATTCGATGTATAATTAGTGCAGAGGAAAGGGCGACAATTTTTCCAAAAGTTTCAGGGTATGCAAGACCTGTGTGCAAGGCACCGAAACCGCCCATGGATAGTCCGCTGATAAATGTGTCTTCTTTACTCATGCAGAGTCCGAAGGTTTTTTGAAGATACTGAACCAATTCTGACCCGACAAATGTGCAATATTTGCCGCCAGTTGACTGTGAATCCAGATAAAAGCTATTTTCACCGTTTGGAAATATCAAAGCAAAGTTGTATTTTTCACCCAGGTCATAAATCCGGTTCCATCCACTTCCATGGCCTGAATAACCGTGTAAAACAAATACTGTTTTACATTTTCGATTATAATGAGGATTATTTTCTTGAGCAAGCGTATCGTTTGGCATGTACATTTTAAAAGAAACTGGACGTATTAAAGAGTGTGAATAAAAGCTAATTTTTAATTCGGCCATATCATTTTTCCTTTCTTCAAATTATAATTTTATACCATAGGAAATTTTATAAAACAATATGTTTGATAACTTTTATTTTGATACAAAATGTTTCAGAAATCAATCTTTTTGCATTTGTAATTAATTTGCTATTATTAATTTAAAAAAAAGCCGATTAATAATATGTATTATTTTTAGTTTCATTTATGATGCTATTAAAAAATTTTCGTAATAATTGCATATCAATAAATTTACAGACTATAGAGAGGAATACCTGATTGTTATCAGTCAATAGTGTAAACTCTGACTAGCTGAGAAATTAACAGCGTTACTGCTCAAATAACAAAAGTAAATATAAAAAGCTATATATCAATGTTATGCCAATGATAAATTGATAAATACAATAGGCAAATGTATGCTTATTGGGTATATTTAATTTATCCAGGAGGATATTTATGAAAAAAATAAAGCGAGACTTACAAAGTAAGAACATTATAAAGATAGTTATATTTTCTATAATAATTTTTTTACTTGTATTTTTGACACTTACCTTCTCAGCTTTACTGATAGGATCAGTATCCGGTGTTTCAGCAACAATTATTCTTATTGCAGCTTTGATTTTTGAAGTCATTGGATTTATAACAATATTGACAGTTCTATTTAAGTTTTTTCGTTCCGTTGATTCGGTAAATTCAAAAGTTCAGTCGCTTGCTCATGGAGATTTGAAAGCGGATGATATTCTCAAGGAAGAGAGTTTTGGTCTCAGTTTGCTGACTGAAACTTTTAATGACATGAAATCCAATCTTATTAATTTTATTTCGTTGACCAAAGTTAATATAATAACTATATCCGATGCTATTGAGAGCTTGTCAAAAAGTATGGATAGAAGTTACATGGGCAATAAGCGAATAGCAGCCAGTATGGAAAATGTAGCCGAAAGGGCTAATGATCAGGCGAAGCTTATGGGCGATGCCATGGCTGGCATTGATGAAGTAAAAAACAGAATAGAAATTATTACCGAGAGTATTGAAAAGTTTGAGAAGTCGGTTGAAGAATCGGTACGTGCAACGGCATCGGGGGTAAAGAATCTGGAGGAGTACTATAAACAGGTTAATATTATTTCGGATAATTTGAACAGTACTTCAGAATATATTAAAAAATTGAATGCTGATATAACACAGATAGATAATATTGGTAAACTTATTACCAAGACCAGTGAGCAGTTGAAACTTTTAGGGCTTAATGCTTCAGTTGAAGCGGCCAAAGCAGGTGAATCGGGTAAAGGTTTTTCTGTTGTAGCTCATGAAATGAATTTGCTGTCGGCAGCAACCAAAGAGAGCGTTGGCAAAATAAGTGATATACTGAAAAATATCCAGGATAGAAGTGAACTTGTAAGCAAAAGTATAGATGAGTGTGTGGAGAGTTATGATGTCAGCAAAGATATATTTAAATCTATCAAACAGTCTTTTGATATTATCTACAATAATGCAAATGTACTTGAAGCGGATATAAAGAAGGTTCACAACGAAGCAAATTTAATCAATTCAAGTGCACACGAGATTAATGAAAAAAGTCAGGAACTTTATAAGATTTCGGAAGATATATCAAATAAAACCAATGAGGTTTCAGCAGTAACCTTAGAAGAATTGGAAGAATTGCAGAAGATTAATATAAGCACTTCATCGTTGAATCATATGCTTGAAGGATTTGAAACACTAATTGAAAAATTCAACACATCGGTAGTTCCGGTTGATGCTGATAGTGAAAAGCAATTGCGAATTGCCTTTGTGAGTCCTTTGGATAATGAGTTTTGGTATGTTATTCGTAAAGGTGTCTTGTATGCCAAGAAGGAACTGGCTAAAAAGAATGTAGTAATAGATTTTTACGGCATTGAGGAAGATGTAGGACCTAAAATTAGGGAATCCTTTAAAGAGGCAATGGACAATAATGTCGATGGTATTATTGTAACGGGCTTTGATCCTCTTCTTGCTGAGTTGATTGAGCAGGCTTATCAAAAGAATATTCCCGTTATGACCTTTAATGTTGATTTGCCGGTAAAATCAAAGCGTATTGCTTATTTTGGGCCGGATATAAGTTTAACTGGAGTTGTTACTGCCCGTGCTTTATCAAAAACTTTGGGCGGAAAAGGTGAAGTTGCTATTTTAACAGGTAGCGGAAGGGTATTTTGGGAAAATGAGACTTTGGCTGCACTTAAGAAATACAAGGGTATAAAGGTAACAGTAAAGGAAGGCTGTGCAGATGATATTGAACTTTCTTATACTGTAGCAAAAGAACTGCTCACAAAGAATAGTAAAATACGTGCGATGAGTGTTCATGGTGTTGGAATGTTTGGGGCTATCAGAGCTATTGAAGAGCTTGACCTTGTGGGCAAGACCTTTATTGTAAGTTGTTTCTACGGCAAAGAAGTAGCAAGATATATCAAAAAAGGAATAGTTTGTGCTGCTATAAGTCATGATCCGTTTGGACAGGCTCACGATGCGATTATTCATATGTACAACATGTTAGTTACAGGGCAAAAACCTGAAGGTGAACATATTTGGTCACGTCTGGAAATAATAGATAGAAAGAGCATTTATGACTTACTTTAGTTTGTATTGCGGTTTTTAGCTTTTATATATAGCAGAGAATAACAAATATAGTTTTGTTTTTGCCTATAAACAAAACTATGTTTGTTTTTATATCCATTTCTTTTTTTAAAATAATTTTAAATTGCAGATTGCAATAGTAAATAAAAAATATTTTTAAAGATTTTTTATTTTACTTATTTATCAGTTATTTAATAAAACTTATTGTAATTAATTTTTTAAAATAGCCGATTAATAATATGATATGTTTTGATAGGAATAACTGAAACGTTCTGAAATGATTTGTCAGAAAGCAGATTGGTATTTTTTATATAGTATTTCAAATCTATTTCTTACTAGTACAACTGACTGTTCCAATAGAGTTTATGAAATACTTTATAAAGTTTGTTTTAATAACGGGTTTTTTATACTGAAAATAACAAGAAGTAGACATAAAATTTAATTACATATATTTATGTTAACAAATATATTCTATAAATGCAGTAGATGAAAGTCTGCTGATTGTTAGCTATATTGTAATAGGAGGACGTTTATGAAAAATGCTAGACAAAGTATACGCAGCAAAAACATCATAAAATCAATACTGTTTTCCATTGTAGCTTTTTTATTTGTATTTGTAACACTTACAATTTTAGCTTTACTCCTAGGAACTTTATCAGGAATTTCTTTAAGAATTACTCTTACTGCAGCTTTGATTTTTGAAGCTTTAGGATTCATAATATTATTGACGGTTTTGTTTAAGTTTTTTAGGTCTATTGATGCGGTTAATAACAAAGTTCAATTACTTGCCAGTGGAGAACTGAAAGCAGATGATATTCTCAAGGAAGATAGTTTTGGATTAGAGGTTTTAACGGTGGCTTTTAATGACATGAAGTCAAATCTGCTCAATTTCATTTCATTGACCAAAGTTAATGTAATAACTATATCCGATGCCATTGATAATCTGTCAAAAAGTATGGATAGAAGTTACATGGGCAATAAACGAATAGCAGCCAGTATGGAAAATGTTGCTGAAAGGGCCAATGATCAGGCAAAGCTTATGGGTGATGCCATGGCTGGTATTGATGAAGTAAAAAATCGAATAGAAATTATTACCGAGAGTATTGAAAAATTTGAGAAGTCGGTTGAAGAATCGGTACGTGCAACAGCATCAGGAGTGGAAAATCTGGAGGAGTACTATAAGCAGGTTAATATTATTTCAGATAATTTGAACAGTACTTCAGAGTATATTAAGAAATTGAATGCTGATATAACACAGATAGATAATATTGGTAAACTTATTGCAAAAACCAGTGAACAGCTGAAACTTTTAGGGCTTAATGCTTCAGTTGAAGCGGCCAAAGCAGGCGAATCGGGTAAAGGATTTTCTGTTGTAGCCCATGAAATGAATTTGCTGTCGGCAGCGACCAAAGAAAGCGTTAGCAAAATAAGTGAAATACTTAAAAAAATTCAAAATAGAAGTGGGCTTGTAAGCAAAAGTATAGATGAGTGTGTGGAGAGTTATGATGTCAGCAAGGATATATTTAAATCCATCAAACAGTCTTTTGATATTATCTACAATAATGCAAATATACTTGAAGCAGATATAAAGAAGGTTCACAACGAAGCAAATTTAATCAATTCAAGTGCTCATGAGATAAATGAAAAAAGTCAGGAACTTTATAAGATTTCAGAAGATATATCAAATAAGACCAATGAGGTTTCGGCAGTAACCCAAGAAGAATTGGAGGAATTGCAGAAGATTCATATAAGTTCTTCATCGCTGAGTCATATGCTTGAAGGATTTGAAATACTAATTGAAAAATTCAACACATCGGTAGTTCCGGTCGATGCTGACAGTGACAGGCAATTGCGAATTGCCTTTATCTGTCCTTTGGATAATGAATTTTGGTTTGTTATTCGTAAAGGTGTCTTGTATGCCAAGAAAGAACTGGCTAAAAAGAATGTAGCAATAGATTTTTACGGTATTGAGGAAGATGTAGGGCCTCAGCTTAGGAGATTGGTAAAAGAAGCAATAGACAATAATGTTAATGGTATTATTGTTCCGGGTTTTGATCCTCTTCTTGCTGAGTTGATTGAGCAGGCTTATCAAAAGAATATTCCCGTTATGACCTTTAATATTGATTTGCCGGTAGAATCAAAGCGTATTGCTTATTTTGGGCCTGACATCAAATCAACCGGAACTGTGGTTGCTCGAATTATGGCAAAAGCATTAGACGGAAAGGGAGAAGTAGCATTCTTGACAGCTGAGGGAGATGATTTCGGAAGAGAGAGTACTTTGGCTGAACTCAAGAAATATAGAGGTATAAAAGTTGCAGCACAGGCATCATGTGCAGACAATATAGAACTTTCATATGCTACAATAAAAGATCTGCTCACGAGAAACAGTAATATACGTGCCATATCGGTTTACGGAGCCGGATTGTATGGTGCAGTCAGGGCTGTAGAAGAACTGGGATTAGTAGGTAAAACCCTAATTATAAGTTGTTTCTATAACAAAGATATAGCTGAGTACATTAAGAAAGGGGTAATATATGCAGCTATAAGCCATGATCCCTTTGGTCAGGCTCATGATGCCGTTATTCATCTTTATAATATGCTGGTTACCGGACAAAGACCTGAAAGTGATGTTATTTGGGCAAACATCGAGATAATAAATAAAAACAATATCTACGATTTGCTTTAGTTTATTGGAATTAGTAAGTTTGGGGATGGAAAAAGTTTTAGTTACAGACAGGTAAAGATTCTCCTTCTTGGCAGAATTTAATTATTGATTGCCGGGAAGGAGAAAATTTTATGTAAACAAATTATTTATGTTATACTTAACATTTATTGGATTTTAAAAGGAATGATGTAATAGTATTTACTTTTGTGCAAAGTTTACATAATATATTTGAATTTCTATGGCCATTTATTATTTTTATCAACTTTCGCAGGAAACAACTGATAGCTTTGCCTTGATATGAACAGGCAAACAAGTGACAAAGTAGTTGAGAAACTCGTTGACTGTTTCCTTTGTCAAAAGCAGTTTTTCCTGTAAAGTAGTTTTTAAAGCCTCTATTATAAGCTGCAGTGCCTCATGGAATTTAATGTCCTCAAGTTCATCGCAGCAATAGTAGAACAAAGTACCAATAGTGCGTAAATCAGTATTATTGCGGTTCTCAACCGCTAACATAATGTACCTTGAAAAAACAATAGTTGTATGGGCAACCATCATATCATAAGAACGACCTTGAAATTCCTTAGCCAGCTTAAGGTATGACTTACACATCTTGAAGAATACCTCTATGTCCCAGCGTTTTCCGTATATCCTGATTATCTCTGTTTCGGGAAGACTAGTATCTGTAGATATGAGAGCTAGCCATTTACTCTTGTTTCTTCGGTCACGGACAAAGACAATTTTTGCTGGAATGTGGTTTCCTTCTTTATCGTGTAATTCTACCATAACTGAAGCAAGGTATTTTGATCTTCCTCTACGTTTCCTGACAGTTCGGTATATCTCTCTCAATGATTTTTTTTCACCATTGAAGTTATAGTAAATCTTGGGAGTATCCTTTACCATAGCTATCACATTAAGATTCATCTTACAAATTTTGATAATAGTAGCCGGAAAGGAGAACCAACTGTCAAATAAAACATATTTTGCTTTAATACCGGTAGCAACTGCTTGTTCCAGCATAGACAGAGCAGATTCCGGTGAAGTGGCTAAGGCATTCTGTCGGCGTTTAAAACCAACGGTTCTTTTATCTATAGTATTTTTCGCTGGATTAATGCAAACCCTTGGATTTGTTGAACTTAAAAGGTTGAAGGCCACAGGAATAAATGAATTACCGTCTGTCCAACCAAGTGTAAGCATACGAAAGCCTTTTTTATTCTTATTGCCGTCAGCATGATCTTTGACCCAACTTAAAAGCTCAACTGACTTGCTTCTTGTCCTACTGTAGAAGGAATCGTCAATTACAAAGGCATCAACCCGTTCATCTGACGTTAATCTATCGATATGATGATTTATGACCTTTGCAGAAAGCAAATATAAAAATCTTTGCCAGTTGATATGTATGGAATTTAAGAATCTGTAGACCACATCCCTTGCAAATGGTATATCAAAGCTTTCTGCTTTATAGTTCATAAACAGATTTTTGCCTGTAAAAACAAGTTCAAACAGTACTTTGAATACCGTAAGACAAGGAATACCTTTATCTTTATATGCGTTTGACTTTTTTAACAGATAGCCTACAGAAAACATTTTGAAAAAGTTATCAACTGTCAAAGAAAATCTATTTTCTTCCTTAACCTTCTGTGATACAATAGACATGTTCAAGAACCTCCAAATTGTCGATTTAATAGGGTTTGGATACTTCTATTATATCACATAGAAGGGGGTTCTTGTATTTTTTATTGCCCAAATCTATTGATTTTTCAATGTTCAGTGCACATTATTCACGTGCGAAAGTTGATTTATTTTTGTTAATTTCTATCTATTTATATAAGTCAATGCATTTGTTTAATGGATTTGAATATATTTAAATTTGAGTCTTAAACATTAAATACAATAAAAGATATTAATATTGTGTATTTTAATTTTGCAAAAACATACATAAAATAGTAGTAACAATAAACAAAATAAAAAATGTTTTGAAAATAAGTAGAATTGAATAAATATAAAATTTCATTTTTTAATAAAATGTCTGTCTTATTAATAAAATACTTTTTTTATTATTAAAGATAAAATAAGTAAAAACTGTGGGGGGTAAAAATGATAGATGCTTTCAGTAAAAAAGTTACCGGTTTAATTAAGAAAAATCTAAATGATATCACTCCTGAAAAAGAAGAAGTTATAGATTACGGCATTAAAATACTTGTTTACGAGACAATTGTTATAGCTTCTGCTTTTTCTGCCGCACTATTTTTCGGAGTTTTTAAATATTTTTTGGCGGTATTTTTAATCTACAGTATTTTGCGAATGGTAGAGGGCGGGGCTCATATGAATTCACGCATAAAATGTATTGCAACATATGCTGCTATAATCTTTGGATCTATATTTCTATCGAAAAATATTTATATTGCCAGTCCATACTATTCTATCCCAGTCTTTTTGATAAACTTTTTTGCAGCATATAAATATGCACCCGGAGATTCATTGGAAAAGCCTATATTAAAGAAAAAACTTAAGGTTAAACTAAAAGTGTTGTCACTGATTGTGATTACAGTACTTTCTTTAGGCTCATTTATCCTATGGTATTCTGACAAAATTCTCTTTAATGCTGCTTTAATTACATCATTATCAGTAACCTTTCTCTTGTCTCCTATAGGCTATAGATTTGCAAAATGCCAAAGAGGAAGTTAGATTAGAGATTAAATTTGTAAAGGTTATATATGGGGGGTGACATTATGATTAAGAGAAAAGTGCCTTATTTCCTTAGTACCATTCTTGCACTGTTGGCAGTATCTGCTGCATCTTTATCGGCTTCTACCAGTTTCCCGTTTGTTGCCTATCAGCCGAAAATGCCGAAATCTTTAATAAAAGAAAATTAACTAGCATGATAATTGATTGATAATAAAAAAGCAATTTTGAGATTTTGTCAGAAACCACTGGTTTTGAGCCTTTTATTGGTTAATGTTATGGGAAGTTTGGGTCTATCGGATATTTTCCGATAGACCTTTTTCTATCATAAAAAATACATTCATAATTTTGGTCAAATCGTTGAGCGTCAGAAAGACGGTAATGATATTGAAGAGCAAAAAATAAAAGAAGATCTACAGATGTTTGGTAATATGGTTATGAGTATATCAATGAAATATCTAAAGAATCAAGCTGACGCAGAAAATATAACCCAGGAAGCGTTCTTAAACTTTTCCTAAGCAGTAAAGAATTCAGAAGCTTAAAGTGTAAAAAAGCATTGCTTATGAGTGTAACAAAAAATCTTTGAAAGATTATTTAAAGTCAGCATTCGAACACTAAAAACGCTAAGAATCAGTATACCCACTAATCCTGGAAGTTTCAACTTTGTAAAGATGGCATTCGCCAGTAATCCAAGTATTATCATAATAGCTAAGCTTGTAAGCATAGATATTATCCTATTTGCTTATATAAAATAAAAATTCCGGAGTGTCGAGCTACTCCGTTTTGACCTCTTTTACTTCGTTCAAAAGAGGTCAAATGTTCAAGCACGCAAAACGGATATTTTTAGCATACCAGATAAGCTTACACGTAATTAATACGGTAAACATCTTTCATAAAAAAATCCCAAAAGATTTTTTAAAAGCTTTATAGATTCTTTATAATTTTCATCTAAATTATTTATCAAAGATAATAATTTGATGAGAGGATGGAAAAAATGGCAGAGTTGATACTTGAAACAAGGAATTTGAAAAAATACTACGGAAATCAGCTTGCTGTAAAAGACGTTTCATTGAAGATTCCCAAAGGAACCGTATATGGACTTCTTGGCCCTAATGGAGCCGGAAAGTCTACAACACTAAAGATGATAACAGGTTTGATGAAGCCGAGTGAAGGCGAGATTATCGCCTTTGGCGAACCATGGCAGCGAAAACATCTTTTGCGGATAGGTTCGCTTATCGAAACACCGGCATTGTACGGTAATCTGACAGCAGAAGAAAATCTATTGGTGCATACAAAGCTTATGGGAATACAGAGAGAAAAGATTTATGAAGTTCTTGAGTTGGTAGATTTAAAAAATACCGGAAAAAAACTTGCTTCTAAGTTTTCAATGGGAATGAAGCAGAGGTTGGGAATTGCGATAGCACTTATTGGCGACCCTGAGTTGTTGATTCTTGATGAACCAACCAATGGCCTTGATCCGGTCGGAATTCAGGAGTTAAGAGATTTAATTTGCTCTTTCCCAAAAAGAGGGATTACAGTGCTTCTTTCAAGCCATATATTATCTGAAGTTTCTCAAATTGTCGATAATATAGGCATTATAAGCGAAGGCATACTCAAATACCAAGGTAGGATAAATCCTGACGAAAATCTTGAGAAATTGTTTATGAGAGTTGTAAAGGGGGAGAATTAAGATGATCGATATGGTAAAATCAGAATTACTAAAATATAAAAGAACTTTTATGAGAAAATTAATTGTTTTTGCCCCTTTGTTTTTTGTATTATATGCAATACCTCAGAAGCTATATATACCTGCTGATTTCATTCATCCATGGTATCTTCTTATAGATTTGGTCTATAACTGGTGGCCTGTAATCTTTATTCCCCTTGGCATGGCATTATTTGCAGCATTGATTGAATCGCAGGAAAAAAAGGCCGGAAATTATCGGGGGTTGCGTGCACATAATATTTCTCCGGCTTCCATATGGATATCTAAAATAATAGTCATGGCAGGGCATACCTTTCTTACCACAATAGTTCTTATCATTGCAATATTGCTCTGTGGTTTTATAACAGCCGGAGGAACAATTCCATGGCTTGAGCTGTTTGCCGGAGCATTTGTTATATGGCTGGTATCTCTTCCGTTAATACCGATACAATTATGTGCTGCAACCTGGAAGGGAACGTTCTTTAGCATGGCAATAGGTTTTATAGGACTCATTGCCGGTGTTTTGGCAGCACCAAAATCCTATTGGCTATATGTGCCATGGAGTTGGGCTACAAGACTTATGTGTCCAATTATAGGTGTGCACCCTAACGGTACTTTATTAAGTGCATCAGACCCGCTTAGAGATATTTCTGTAATACCAAAAGGGATTATGATGTCCGTTGTAGTATTTATACTATTTACAATGATTACTTCCGTCTGGTTTACCGGAAGGGAGGTAAAATAGTGAAAATATTGGCATCTGAATGGATTAAAACCCGGCGAACTCCCATAAGGTGGATTGTATTTTTAGCACCGCTTATTTTTGCAGCTTTTGTTATCGGATATTATTCATTGAGAACAATATCGACAGATATTCAAGCATCAATCTATCAAGTATTTTTTGGAGTTTGGACAACAATAATCATACCTTTTGGCTCGGGATTAATACCCGGTCTTATGATACAGCAGGAAGAATCGGCAGGCGGCTTTAATGGCCTTCTTGGAAGTAAATCACCACGACAAAAGTTGTATCTTGGAAAACTTACAATTCTTATTCTATCAGCTACAGGAAGTATTATGGCTGCTACAATATTACTTGTGCTTGGATTTAATGTTTTGCTAAAGCTACCAATATCATGGCCCATTTTCATTGCAGGTGCAATTATGGCGGCCATTGGAACAATTCCATTACTGGCAATTTACTTGTGGATAAGCTTTGCTTGGGGAATGGGGGCGTCGATAGGAATTGGCGGAGCAGGGCTATTAATAGCTGTACTAATGGGTACAAGTCTTGGAGATGAAGTATGGCGGTTTGTGCCATGGGCATGGCCAATAAGATTATCAATGCTTCCGGGGGTATACTTAATATATGAGCCGGGCAAGGATATCCTAACGAATACCGGTCTTATAATCAATCAAGCCATTATTGGCATTATGATATCCCTTATGTTTTTTTCAGTTGTGTTGTTCGGAGGACTGCATTGGTTTAAAAGTTGGGAAGGAAGAAAAGAATATGAATAAAAGGTACGAAAAGAGGTTATTTGATGAGCAGAATTCTGATTATAGATGATGAAAAGGAGCTTGTAATGTTACTTGAAGATGAACTCAAAGCCAGAGGTCATGAAGTAATGGTTGCTTATGATGGGGAGGAGGGAATCAAGCTTTCCAAAAAGCAACCGGATCTTGTCCTATTGGATATTATGATGCCCGGTATGGATGGCTTTGAGGTTTGCCGTTCTATCCGTGATGAAGTATTATGTCCCATTATCTTTTTGAGTGCAAAGCAGTCTGAAATTGACAAAATTAAGGGTTTAAATCTGGGAGGAGATGATTATATAACCAAACCTTTCGGACTGCGTGAGCTTATGGCAAGGATTGATGCCAATTTAAGGCGTGAGAAGAGGGCTCAATATATTAGTACTGAAAATAAGAGAACAAGGCTGTATTTCGGAAAGCTCAATTTAGATTTAAAGGAGCGTACTGTTAAAATAGATGGTAAGCCTATTGCACTGACAAAAAGGGAATATGATATTATTGAGCTTCTTGCTACACACTCAGGACAGGTCTTTTCGCGGGAACATATCTATGAAAAAATTTGGGGCTATGATGCTGAGGGAGATTCCTCAACTGTGGTTGAGCATGTAAAAAAAATCCGTGCGAAATTAACAGCTGCCGATCCTTCCGTCGAGTACATTTCTACAGTATGGGGCATCGGTTATAAGTGGAACAAAATCTAGGACGGGAGGAAACTTTAAATATGAAAAATAGACCGCTTATAACTCAATTTAGGATTTCCTTTGCATTGATTGTATTGTCAAGCATAGCGGCAACAGTTATAACCTACATTCTTGCTGCCGTTTTATATATCAATGCTGAGTATAAAGTTATTTATCCGGCCAATTATTATGAAAAGCAAATTCCCGGGATTGAGGAATATATCCGGCGGAATAATACCAAATTGCTTATGCCGTCTTTTCAAAGCAATTTGGAAAAAATTGTTCCGGATAGCGGAATAGGTTATCAAATTGTGGATGCAGAAGGTAAAATATTATACGGAACAATTAAGGAAAAAATTATACAAAACCGTGATGAGTTATATGAAAAGATTAATACAAGTGTGGGGAGGCAAGGGAGTTATGTTCGGATAGTGCCCATCATTGAAAAGGAAGGCAGAATATCCGGGGCTGTATTGCTTTCTTATCAGGTCAAAGCGACTTATACAGACAGTTCTGCCAAGTGGTGGTTGATGCCTTTAATAATTCTTGCTCTTTTTTCGCCCTTTATATATATTGTTATTTTTACGTTTGTGTTTTCAAAGATTTTTACCGACAATATTAACAAGCCGCTAAAGTTATTGATGGATGCGTCAAGAAAGATTAGGGAGAAAGATCTTGATTTTGAAATCAATTACTCTTCAGAAAATGAATTGGGCAAGCTCTGTAATGCTTTTTCCGAAATGAAAGATGAATTAAAGAACTCTCTGTCTACACAGTGGAAGTTGGAACAGGAGCGGATAGAAATGGTTGAGGCCTTGGCTCATGACCTTAAAACGCCGCTTTCAATAATACAAGGATATTCTGAGGCCCTTATTGATTCTTATACTGAAGGAGATGAGCGATTACACAGATACCTTGCAACTATTTTGGAAAATGCCCAAAAAGGAACGAAACTTGTGCAGCAAATGCAATACACATCGGAAGTGGAGAGAAGTGCTGCACAGCTTAATCTTACAGTCGTGGATATTCCATCATTTATAGAAAGAAAAGTGAGTCATTACCAATTGTTGGCGTCAGAAAAGAAAATTAGAATCACAACACAGATACAGGGAGAAGCACACAAACCGATTTCTATTGATGAAGAAAAGTTGGAGCGGATACTCGATAATGTTGTGTCCAACAGCCTGCAATATACACCGGGGGGAGGAAGTATTCAAATATCTGTAAAAATGGAACCGGAAAGAGTATTTTATGAAATTATCGATTCGGGTATTGGTTTTAGCAAAACAGATATTGAGAAGGTTTTCAGGAAGTTTTATCGAGGTGACCGGGCCAGAAGCACCGACGGACATTCCGGTCTTGGTTTGTATGTCGCAAAACAATTGGTTGAACAACTGGGTGGTTCCATAGAAGTATATAATACCGCTACTGGAGGAGCCGGTGTGAAATTTTGGCATAAAGTGTTTGGCTGATAGTAAAGTAAAAAAGCAGAATTAGACCATAACAAAAACGCTATTTGTTTTTTGAAACTCAATGGCGCTTTTGTCTGGCTAAAACTAATATAGTAATGATCTATTGGTATCAGCAGAGAATATTTTCTTTTTATTAATATAATTTTGTTTTTCTGATTATAGCAGTAAATTGTATACGTTATAACACTATAATAATACTTTGCTATATATTTCTATCATTAATTCTTCCACACGCTTGTAATCCGGTTCATCGGGAAGGGGGGTATTTTCGGCGGCTGTTTTGAACCTTTGCTCATACTCGTCCACCATTTCAAATATATCGCTGTACTTATATTTACCGTTACGTATATCAAGGAATAATTCACGTTCTTTTTCTCTAAAGGTATTGATTCCTTTACCCTCAAGGACTTCTGTGCCGGTAATCAAAAGCCGTATTAAATGCATTGCGTGCTTGTTAAGGTGAAGTTCATCCTTTTTACTGTTTCTGTGATTCAGTTTGGAGTAATCCTTTACAATGTTACTCATTTCTGCGTAGATATTTTTAAAGTCTCTTAAGGGATAATGCTTGAGGTTAATATCGATAAATATCTCCGTGTCCATATCTTCTCTATCCGATTCATCAATATAAAGATGGATTTCACTACCGGTAAAGCTCTTATAGGTACGTTTCAAGTGCTCCATTTGTCCTAAAATACTGTTAAGAATGTGTTTTTCCTTTTCAGCTTGAGGATAACTATCCCTTGCAAGGGCATTTTGCAGCCTCCTGAGCTGTGCAGTTGCATAATTGCCGAAACTATGAATAACTCTTTTGGATAAGAATAAATCGACATTATCCCTTAGAAGTTTTCCCTCTTTTGTTATTACAAAGAGGTGTTCAGGCTTTGTACCCAAGATTTCCAAAACGTTTGGGTTGCAATTAAGGCACAGAGAAATAAACTTTTTGAGTCCGTAAATTACAGTGTCTGTAGCTCTATCTTCAAACTGCTCAAAACTTGATAATCCCATAATATCTTGCTTTCTTTCAATGGTGACACCTCTGATATCAATATCGCTGGTACCGACATTTGTACCGTAGGCAACTGAGCCGGCTGCGGTAAGTATTAAAATATTACTTCCAAGATGCGGATCTGTCCTTAAGAAATCATAATCACTTGAATTCAATTTATCTTTTATGTATTGTATATCCATGTGTCCTCCTTACAGATACTTAAGAGCATTGGTTAAAAGAAATGTTTTTGTACTAAGATTGTTAAATGTAAAATCTCTCATATATATCTCTCCTAAATTGGTTGTACGCTAAATTATACCATACCGATAATTTAAATAATAATGAAAATTTATTGTAAATTGGCTTTGTAAGAAATTGTTTATATAAAATTTTTGCCCTGAAGTTAATTTGATACAAATTATATCAGTAGATTGAAATGATTAGTATTTTTTAATATTCAGTAGTTTATATTGACAAGCGATGGAATAAAGAATGATAATGTTTATATACGGTACGAAAATTTAAATAGTTCTCCAATAATTTAAATTCGATTATATTTCCGGTGTTGTCAAAAATTATGTTTATATAAATTACATTTTAACTAATTATGAGAGGAAATAGGGGTATGAAAAACATATTGGTTTTATTCTTTACAACATTTATTTTGGCATTCACAATTGGATGTGCAAATTCAGATAAATATTTAATAAATCGTTTAGCAGCTCAAGATAGCATTGAATTCGATACTTCATCTGAAGAGAATAAAAGCGAAAAAGATGAAATGGAAGTTAATGTTGTCGACATTAGGGATGGCAGCAGTATTGATACAGCAAGGTTTGTTATTGTGGACCTTAATAAAGAGTTTAGCATATCAAAAGAGAACAATACAATAACAAACATACCTTATAAAGACGTGTCAAAGGCCAGTGATTATCCGTATGGGTATACAACAATTACATACGCTGACGGCTATTATCCTAAAATTGACCATAACTTCAAATTTACATCAAGGGGAGGTTCAAAATTAACTATAGAACTTACCCCAATTGATAAGGCGGATGATAAATCTTTTACTGAAGTATTTCACATAAGCAGTGATGTTGAAATGGTTGAATTTTTGAACCATTATAATTTAGTACAATATGGTGATTATCTAAAATCCCGGGATGTGCCGGATTTAACAACTCGAGCTTCTGAGATGGACAGAGGAAATAGCGGATTGAAAGTAAATGCTGTAAATATTAAAGATGGCAGAAGTATTGATGCTGCAAGATTTATTATCATTGATCTTAATAAAGAGTTTTATATAGCTGAAGGAAATAACATAATAGCTGAAGTACCTTATAAAGAAGTGCTAAAGGCCGGTTATTATCCTTATAGATATACCACAATTACATATGCTGACGGCTATTATCCGAGAATTGACCATAACTTGAAATTAACATCAGAAGGAGAAGGTAGTGAGTTAACCATAGAGCTTACTCCAATTGGAGAATTTGATAACAGCTCGTTTAATGAAATATTTCACGAAAGTAATGAGTCTGAAATGACTGAGTTTTTAAGATATTACAATTTTACTGATTGATATATGTATTGTGAAAAGTATATCTGTTGATTTAAAACTTATCATGTTTCAAATAGAATCAAGTAAAAAAATGTGAGGAAGAATAACAGAATGGATATATGGGATAAATTGTACAGGGAAGCATTAAAAGTTCAAAAGAGCAGAACCGTCTCGCCTTTTATTGATGCTGGAAGTGTGGCTGCGGCAATTCTGACCAAAGCCGGAAATATATATGTTGGAGTTTGCATTGATACTGCATCGGGATTAGGGATGTGTGCAGAGAGAAATGCAATGGCTAATATGATTACACACGGTGAAAGACAGATTGACAAGGTAGTGGCAGTTATACCGGATGGCAGAGTAGGAGCACCATGTGGAGCCTGCAGAGAATTCATGATGCAGCTTGACAAAAATAGCGGCGATATCGAAATTCTTCTTGATCTGGAAAGTAAAAAAGTCGTAACTTTAAAGGAACTTGTTCCCAACTGGTGGGGATATGACAGATTTAAGGAAATATAAAAAATTCTTTTCCGATAAGAGTTTTTTATTCTGTTCTTATCGGAAAAGAGTTGCATTCGAAAATAAATAAACCCGGATTAGAAGCCTGCATGATCTATATTGTATTCGTATCTAAAATTTTTTGCTTTCTTTCTAAAAGGTCATTAGATAGCAATTGATTTTGTACATTTTCAAAACCGAGTCTTTCGATGGTTTCAGCTAGGCGCTCTCCGGCTTTGCCCTGCTCTTTATATAAAAGTATGGTCTTTTCAATTACATCCAAAGCTTCCTGTTTGTCTGTAAAAATCTTGTTAATAGGTTTTCCTAAGGCTATACGTTTTCCCCATCTGCCACCGATATATATTTTATATCCGGTGCTGCCTTCCTTTACTGCATTAAAGGGACATTTTCCGATGCATCTTCCGCATTTGTTGCACTCATCATTGTTTGTTTGGAGAACGCCGTCTACTACTTTTGATGCTTTTACCGGGCAGGTATTTTCTATAAAACATTTTTTGCACCCTTTGCATTTGTCTTTATCAAACTCGGGTATTCTCTGACCGATAATTCCTACGTCATTCAAATCAGGCTTAACGCAGTTATTTGGACATCCTCCGACAGCTATTTTAAATTTGTGAGGAAGCCTAACAGAAGAATAACCGTTAAAAAATCTTTTATGAATTTCTTCCGATATGGCAAAGGTATCAATTAATCCATATTGACATGTGGTACCTTTACAGGATACCACTGGACGTACTTTAGGACCGGTACCTCCTGTTACAAGACCTTCTTTGGCTATATAGGCTCTAAAGTCTTCAATCTTATCATAAGGAATTCCCTGAACTTCTATGGATAGTCTGGTAGTAAAGGTTATAATACCATTACCGAAAAGTTCAGCAGCTTCCGAAATACATCTCATTTGAGCAGCCGTTATTTTTCCATTTACCGTTAGTACCCTTGCAGAGAAGTTGTCGGTACCTTTATTACTTAGAAATCCTAAAGCTTTAACTCTTTTTTCCTCTTCTGCACTAATGGTTAAGCATGCCATAATAAAACCCCCAGTAATACTATATATTTATATATGTTTGCAATATTTCCGCATAATTCAAGTCGACGCCACTTTCAAGAATCGGAGTGATTGTTACAGACAAAGTATTTCGCAATAGCTTCCATAATAATTTTATTACTCTGCAGTTTCTGAAATGGATAAGCTATTATATGGTCCAAATATAATTTATTATTATACATCATCGTTAACAATTGTACAAATACTACTAATTGTAAAATTAAAAAATATAATAATATTGAGAAATGGGGAATAAAGCTATGATTGGGATGCAGTACAGAATTAATTTACCAAGCGATTATGATATGCAGATAATCAGAGACAGAGTAAAGAATAATGGGAATAAGACCGATGGCTTTAAAGGATTACTTTTTAAATGTTACTTAATTCAAGAAAAGAATGTAGATAGTTTTGAAAATATATATTCTCCGCTTTATATCTGGAATGATAGTAATGGAATGAATCAATTTTTGTTTGGAGGCTTTTATGATAATATCATAAAGTCTTTCGGATGGCAGAAGATAAATATTGGGGTACCTCTTTTAATAGACCTGAAAGATGATTTTAAAGATGCTAAATTTGTTATAGAATTAAGCAATGAAATTAATCCACAGATGTCTTTAGCAGCTTTTCCGGAGAGTATTTTAAAATCACAGAA
Source organism: Acetivibrio clariflavus DSM 19732 (assembly GCF_000237085.1). Lineage (GTDB taxonomy): Bacteria > Bacillota > Clostridia > Acetivibrionales > Acetivibrionaceae > Acetivibrio > Acetivibrio clariflavus. Next base: position 896,389 of record NC_016627.1, read on the forward strand.
AGAAGATACAGGGTGTGTTGGAAGGGTATGCATTTATAACCCGGATAAATGGAAGTACAGTCAGTTCTACTTCTATTTAGATAGACCGGAAGGTTTAAGTAAAAATAATGTATACCAGATCTTGCATATATCCAGAGGATAACATAAAGAAGAATTAAAATAACTTTTAAAATGTTGTTAACTTGATAAATATAACAGGATATTGGCAAATTACCCCTCAAACCTTCCAAAGAATATTTGAGGGGTAATTGTATCAAAACAGATAATTATTTAGTGTTATAGAATTCGTCAATTGCATTGAAGAATGCATCTATGTTATCCCAGCTGGAAAGAGGGGGGATATCGCAGCCGGATGAAATAACAAAGTTTTTATGCTGGCAGCAATCCTTCATGATACTTAAGGTGGCTTCTCTTACAGATTCAGGTGTACCGTTTCTGAACTGGCATGCCGGGTCAACATTTCCAAAGACCATAGTGTCCGATGGAACAAGTTTCAGCATTTCAGCCATTTTTATAGCATTTCCAAAGTGGTAACCAGCTGCTCCAATGGACATAATTGAGTTAATCAATGGAATGGTATTACCACAGTTGTGATAGATCACGATAAAGTTTTCGTCCTGAACAGCATCTACAATTTCCTTAACATATTTTGATGAAAACTCATCAATAAGTCTTGGTGAAAGAAGTCCTGCAGCAGGTTCAGCAATAACAACACCGTTGGCTCCGATTTCTTTATATGCCATAATATATTTAGTAATAAATTCAGTAGTTTTTCTTAGAGTTTCATGAACCATTTCGGGTTCTTCCTGACAGTTAACCATAATTTCTGTCATGTCCATCAATCTTCCTGCAAGGGAGAAAGGTCCAATTGTACCTGCAAATACCGGACGGTCTGTTATAAGAGTTAAAGCTTTTTCAATAGCTTTGATATACAAACCGGTGCGGCCTGCTCCAACTTCAGGAACTTTAAGAGCTATTGCATCTTCCATGCTTGAAATTATTTTTCCTACAACTGTAGGCACTTCTCCTTCGGAAACTTTAATTTGAGAGCCAAAGGCTTCAGCTTCAACTGATAGATCCATCATGCTCAATGAAGCTGAAGTTGGACAGCGGTCTGCAATTAGTTTCATACCCATTGCCTGTTTTTCACTGTCTGATATAAGGTCGATAACACTTATTCCCATCAAAGTAATCGAAGGGAAAGATAATACTGGCATAGCTTTTTTTACATCGGCATCATGTAATTCCTTAAGCCAATTTTTCATGTTTTGTTTCATTATTATACCTCCATGAGCTGCTAATGCTCAAAAATATTTTTAATACAGCATTGCTGGATTTGATATATTCATTTTAAGAAAAAAAGAAAATAAATTGTATGACATTTTTGTGATTATTGGTAAGTATTTTATCAAGTTATAGTGACGGCTGGAATTTGGCTTAACATTTATAGTACTTTTTACAGTTTTTTTGTTGTTAAATATAAAGAAGAAATGAAATACATTATGAATATTGATTTTCTTTTTAGTATAGTATGGATATTCGTGTGCATAATAAGCATGTTAACTTTTTTCGATGAACATTAAAATGTACAAAAAAAATCAAATATTTTCAATACAGAAAATGAGCTATAGACTAAAATAAAAATAAATAAGTTATTTATCAAAAAGTAATATAAATTTGGAGGAATCATAATGAGTATTTTAAATGAAATTTCCGAAAATCTTCAAATGGGTAAAGCAAAAGTTGTAAAAGAACTGGTTAATCAAGCTATAGCTGAAGGTTACAGCGCAGAAGCGATTTTAAAAGACGGACTTTTGTTAGGTATGGGCATAATCGGTGAAAAGTTCAAAAAAGATGAAGTTTACGTACCGGATGTGCTTATCGCTGCCAGAGCAATGAACGCAGGAACTGAAATACTTAAGCCATTGCTTGCTTCAAGCGGTGTTAAGGCAGCAGGCAAGGTTGTTCTCGGAACAGTTGCCGGTGACCTGCATGATATCGGGAAGAATCTTGTAAGAATGATGATGGAAGGAAAAGGCTTAGAGGTTATAGATTTAGGTGTTGATGTTCCGGCACAGAAATTTATTGATGTAGCAGTTCAGGAAAATGCACAGATAATAGCTTGTTCCGCTCTTTTAACCACTACTATGGGCGAAATTGAAAATGTAGTAAAAGCAGCTGTTGACTCCGGTGTTCGTGACAAAGTAACCATTATGATTGGTGGCGCGCCTGTAACACAGAGTTTCTGTGAAAAAGTTGGAGCAGACATTTACACTCCTGATGCAGCATCAGCCGCTGATGCTGCTGCAAAAGTTTGCGCTTCAAAATAATAATATTCATCAGTATAAATAAGACATTTTTAAATAGTACAAAAAATTTTCAAAATGGGTGGAACTCTGAAGAAGCCAAGGCTTTATTCAGAGTTCCTTTTCCGTGTTTTTAGCTGGATTAACATGAATTGACTTTTACTATCATTTATTTATATAGTATACTAAAATGTGGTCAATATACTGCATCCTAGGATATGAACAATTAAATGATCAACTATTTTAGTATTGAATTTGACTGATAAATTATATTAAACGTCGCAGATTTCTATGAATTAATGGACATGATTTCGTGAAAACTTTAATTGGTAAGGTTTTCATGAAACAAGTAGTATAGGGGGCAGGACTTTATTATGAACATTCAATTGAGAGATACCAATGAAATCACTTTTGATTTGGATAAAGCAATAAAAAGTTTAAAAGCATACAGTCAGTCCACTGGAATAGAAAGTTTTATCATAGACTCCAAAGGTCAGTGCATCCATAGTTTCGGTAAAAACACAGAATTGTGCAATTTGTGTCAGAAACTCCGCGATAACACAAATAAAGATTCCCAGTGTGCCAGTGTCCACCTTTATGGAAGTTATCAGGCAGAAAGGTTTGGAGGGAAGTATATATTTTTCTGTCCGATGGGATTTGTGCATTGGGCGGCTCCTATTACAGTTGACGACACTTTGTTTGGTGCTTTCATCGGTGGACCCGTTCTGATGCTTGATCCGGATGAATTTATGCTTAATGATATAATCAAGGAAAACGGTTTGAATGATGAGCAGGTTCGTGAACTTAATGAGTATATCGGCAAAGTTCCGGTAATAGAGCCTGAAAGGGTAAACAATTTAGCCGAGCTTTTGGCAATTGTCGCAGGCAATATCTCTAAAGGCAATAGTTTAAGCTATGAACAAAAAGGTGAGGCTCAGGAAATTCAGTCGGATATCTCCGAGTGGATACACTATATGAAAGCTATAGAACAGCAGGAAAGCGAATATTCGACCTATCCTCTGGAAAAAGAAAAGCTGTTGCTCTCAAAAATTGCACTGGGCGATAAGCAGGAATCCCAAAAAATATTGAATGAGATACTTGGATATGTGTTCTTTTCTTCCGGCAATGATTTTGAGGTAATAAGGGCAAGAACTCTTGAACTTATAGTATTGCTTTCAAGGGCGGCTGTGGAAGGCGGCGCAAATGTAGAAGAGATATTCGGTTTGAATTACAAATATCTCTCGGAAATTTATCAATATAAAACTGTTGAAGACCTAACTTTTTGGCTTTCCAAAATAATGGCCAGATTTACCGACTGCGTTTTCAATCTGGCTGATATTAGGCACAAAGATACTATTTACAAAGCTTTGGATTACATTAAAAGGAATTATGCCAATCCAATAACTCTTGAAGAGGTGGCAAATCACGTTTTTTTGAATCCATCGTACTTTAGCAAAATTTTTAAGAACGAAATGAAATGCACCTTTGTTGCCTATGTGAATAAAGTTCGAATAAATGCAAGTAAAAACCTTTTACTCAATAACAATATTCCGCTGTCAGACATAATAGCCCTGGTTGGATTTGATGATCAGAGTTATTTTACAAAGGTGTTCAAAAAGGAGGTTGGTATAACGCCAGGTAAATTTAGAGCGACAAGAGGCAGGGGATAAAAATTTATTCCTCAAACAACATTGATATACCCGCCTTATCCAGGTCTTCACCGATAAAACATACTGAAGGCTCAATATTGTGGGTAATTTCCTTTATTTCATAAATTCCGTCAACATAGTTGAATTCCAGTATACCTTTTTCGCTGTTTACATGGCCTTTTGCCCTAATTAATGTACCAAAGGTACCTTTTGCAAGGGTGGCTAACTTTTCGCTTAGTTTTGCCTTGGAACAATTGAATTGTGGAACCAAACCAAATGCCGTAAAATTATGATCGCCATGTGTATGATGAGAAGAACCCGCATTATTTAATTGTACTTTTTCCAGGGCAGAAGCATGTTTTTGAACATGTAAAAGGCTTAAAAAGTCTTTGTTGTCCATATTTGACCATTCTCCGGAAAATATCTCAACGCCAGGGTTAATGCCTTGCAATTCTTCCATTATTTTAATCAATGTATCTTTAGAAATGCCCTTTATTTTACTTAGTATGAGTTTATCGGCATATCTTATCTGGTTTTCGAAAAAATAGCCATAGTGCTCTCTTTGCTTAAGAAAATTAATGCAATCAATAACTGTAAAGGCCGAGCATAAGTTTAATTTGGAATTAATTTGCGGATTATTGAATATATCGTACATTTCACTTAACACGAATATTCCTGAAGGTTCTATAAGAATTCTGTCAGGACGAAAGTCCTCCGCAATACTTAAAAGCGCAGTCATAAAGTCGTGTTTTAGAGTACAGCAGATACAACCGCTGGATATTTCAATAACAGATAACCCTTCGTGCCCGAGTAATTTACCGTCTATACCCACTTTGCCGAATTCATTTTCTAAAATTACTACTCTTTCGTTATTTTCCGCCAATGCAGCAGCTAAATGTCTGATGAGTGTTGTTTTTCCTGCACCAAGGAATCCAGAAATTACATTTACTTTAATCATAAGATGTTCATCCTTTTATAGGTATTATTAACTCAACTTTTCAAGCTGTATCAACCGATACAGCTTGAAAAGTTAAATGGAAGAGTTATTTAATCATTAGATTTTAAGGTCATATTTTTGAGGGTCCAGTTTACCGGATTCGTCTCTTTCTATCATTTCTGATATAAATTCTTCCACGTCTTCCGGGATAGCTTCGATTTGTCTCTTCATTGAAGGCAGGTATTGGAGTTCTCTCTCACTGACTTGCACTTTGTTATCTGCAACAGCTTTCTCTAAAACATCGATGGCTTTCAGTGCCGCAACTTTGGAACGTTCAAAAGGAGTATCTTTTTTGATTATTTCTTTGGATATTTCGATTACTACATCGGGTCTTAAAACATAGGCCTGTGGGTCAAACTTGCTGTCAGAATCACACAACCAGTCTCTGAGCAATAAAGCGCTTTCTTTACCGGAAGCTGCTGCTGTATTCATTAGTCTGCAGTCGTATGCCAATTGTTCAAGGGATACGGTTGGAGCCATTCCGCCTAAGAGTTTTATGTTCTGGACCGATTCGTTACTCCAAAGGTCAGCAACACAGGCTGCTATATTTCCCACTGGGCTTAGATGTGCACATGCACTGGATTTACCCTCCATGGATATTGGAGTACCTGTTATGGCTTTTATATACACTCCTTCATATCCACAGTCTTTGTGGGGTCCAAAAGCACCTTCTTCAATGGCAACCAGGCTTCTTACCGATGAAATTACCCTAACAACAGCTGAGAAGATTTTTGGAACAAAACCTCTGTCGGCAAGTACCATTACAGTGTTTGCAAATCCGCAAGCGGAGTCACCGGCTGCGATCGTTCCGGTTCTGTCGGCAATTGCTTTTATTTCTTTCCAAAGCCTGGACATATCCATTGAGCCGAGAACACCAAGGGAGAATAAGGATTTATCTATTTCGCAGAACATCATTGCCTCATCGTGCATGTCCTTGCCACCGATAGATTCGATGGAAAGCAAGTCTGCACCTGCTTTGGCACAGCCTTCAAAAGTTTCCATTATGGCATCCCAATGGCTTCCGTGCCACATATGTGGAGATTTTTTATCTTCTCTGATATCCACTGGTGTAATTCTCATGACACTCTTTAATCCATGCTTTGCCTCATAATCGTACATGATTTCTCTGACAGCTTTGGTTATTTCAACTCCCCATTCAGGATTGTAGGTGGTTGGAGGAAGGAGTTCAATTTCAACTACAAGTCCCGGGACATACAATTCTTTAGCTCTCTTTAAAGCATCTTCAATAATAGCTTTATATTCTTTAATGACATCAGGCATGCTGTCTTTTGTGATAATCATGGTCGGAAGAGTAAAGTTCAATTCGGGATAAATAGTTCCGCCGCCGATTACCAATCCGTTTTTACATACAACAGGCTTCTTAGATACACCGTAAACAAAATCGTTAACATTATCGTAAGCTAATTGGTTGAATTTCATACCTACAACACTCCTTCGTCTAGATTGAATTAATTTAATTATAAGGTTGTGGGATTTTGAATTCTTGAACAATTTTTAGTTTTTTAGAATAAAATAATAATCTTATAGAATTAATTTGGATTATTTTGATTTGGAAATTTTAAACACTAAAAATATTTATATAATAGAAAAAATACTTCTATATTAAGCAAATAATATTTGATATTATAAAATTTGATATTATTTTGGATAAATATTTATTGTTTATATATTCAAAATAAAATATAAACTTTAATTTTTATACATTTCCTATGAAAAACATATATAATAAGAAATGGAGATAAATATGCTGAAGCTTAAGGTAATAGCATGCGATGTACTAAATAGGGAGATATCTTTTCTGGCCAGTCAATCAAAAAATTATATTGATGTAACCTATTTAAACCAAGGTTTGCACAATACGCCGGACAAGCTTAGAGAGATCCTTCAGGCGGAAATAGACAAAGTTAAATTTCCTTATAATTATTATAATACTTGCCCGGACTATGATTATATTATTCTGGCCTATGGTTTGTGCAGCAATGGTATTGTGGGAATTAAAAGCAGAAATGTTCCTTTGGTAATACCTAGGGCACATGACTGTATAACGCTGCTTTTAGGTTCAAAGGAAAAATATAAGACCATTTTTGAAAAAAATCCGGGAACTTATTGGTTTTCCAGCGGCTGGATAGAGCGTGCCTGGCAACCGAGCGAACTTAAATATAAAGTTCTTTTGGAAGAGTATACACAGAAGTACGGAGAGGAAAATGCTGAGTTCCTTATGGAAATGGAACAAAGCTGGATGAAAGAGTATAAAAATGCAGCATTTATTGCCTGGGACTGCTTAAAAAACAATGAATATTATGCGGATTTTACGAAGAAATCTGCGGAATTTTTTAACTGGGATTATCTTGAGATTAAAGGAAGCTGTTCGCTGTTGCAAAATATATTAAATGGTGAATTTAAAGACAATGAGGTGCTGATAGTTCCTCCGGGTTCAACGGTAGGTGCTTCCTATGATGATGAAATAATAAAGTATACTTAAACTAAAAAGGAAGACTAATGAATTTTCATATATATAATTTTATGAAGAAGGAGCGATAAAATGCTGGATGATTTGCTTGGCAAAATAGGTCCGCTTGACAAAGCTTCAATGGAGGCTGCCCAGACTCGATTGGACAGTTTGACAAAACCTCTTGGGAGTCTCGGTAAATTGGAGGAAATAGTGGTTAAACTTTCGGGGATTAATGGATGCTCAACTCCAAGAGCAGATAACAAGGCAGTGGTTATAATGTGTGCCGACAATGGCGTGGTTGAAGAGGGAGTAAGTTCATGCCCTAAAAGTGTAACTGCTTCAGTAACAAATAACTTTACCCGCGGAATAACCGGAATAAATGTATTTACCCGTCTTACAGGTGCAAGAACAGTAATAGTGGATATTGGAGTAGATGCTGATTTGGAGTATTCGGTAATATTAAACAGAAAAATCAGAAAAGGTACATGGAATATGGCAAAAGGTCCGGCCATGACCAGGGATGAGGCAATTGTCGGTATTCAGACAGGCATTGATATAATCAGGGACTTAAAAGCTGAGGGAGTAAATCTTTTGGGAACCGGTGAAATGGGAATTGGAAATACTTCGACAAGCAGCGCGATATCGGCTGTTTTAACCGGTTCGCCTGTTGAGGATGTTGTTGGAATAGGCTCGGGTTTGTCGAAGATGGCATTTCAAAATAAAATTGAGGTAATTAAGAGGGCGATAGATGTAAACAAACCCAATCCCGATGACCCTATTGATGTGCTGGCTAAAGTTGGAGGTTTTGATATTGCAGGGCTTACAGGCTGCTTTTTGGGTGCTGCCATTTACAGGATACCTATTGTTATTGATGGCTTTATTTCTGCAGTTGCAGCGCTGCTTGCAGTACGTATACATCCTGGAGTGCGGGATTATATGCTGCCTTCCCATGGTTCTGCCGAACCGGGTTCTAAAGCTGTTATGAAGGCGCTTAATATGGAACCTATGCTGAACTTAAATATGAGACTGGGAGAAGGAACAGGTGCTGCACTGGGTTTCCAGCTTATTGATGCAGCAATTGCTGCTTATACTCAAATGGGGACTTTTGATGATGCCAATATAGAGCAGTATGTACCGCAGGAATAGGGTAAAATATATGAAAATTTTACAGCTGTCATTTTAAGATTAAGGTAAATCATAAAATTTTGCAGTTTACTTGACGAAAGGGTATAAGCTATCATTTGGGAAACATTTGAAATAAGCTTTACAGTAATTCTATGAATCCGTCATGAAGTATAAAGGAGAATAAATATGCCAAACGTTATAGTGAAAACCGGTAATAAAATACTTGAAATTAATGCACAACAGGGTCAAAATTTGTTAGAACTTCTTAGGAAAGCTGATATAGATATAAGCACACCGTGCAACGGAAATGGTACTTGCGGAAAATGTAAAGTCAGAATATTATCGGGACATCTGCCTAATCCTTCACAAAATGAGATTAAAGTGCTTGGATTTAATGCAATTGAATCCGGTTACCGATTGTCATGCTGCTATGCTGTCCGGTCGGATGTGGAGATATTGCTTGAAAGTGACAGTTTGCAAGCTCAAATTGTAACAGAAGGAAGACAGAGGTCTTTCGAGTTAGACCCAGTTGTTACAAAGGAAAATATTGTGTTGGAAAAGCCCAGTTTGTCAAGTCAGATTTCGGATTTTGAGAGAGTATTAGGGTCTTGTTCTATGCTGGAGGTAAATACGCCGAGTTTGCAGCTGATTAGGAATATACCTGAGCTGATAAGGCAAAAAGATTATAATATATCATTGATAAAAACAGGAACTCGGCTTTTGGGGGTTGAAGCAGGAGATACTACCGAGTCTTTGTATGGTGTGGCCGTTGACATAGGAACAACAACGATAGCTGCATACCTTATTGATTTGACTGATGGAGAAAGGCTTTGTGTGTATTCCGGCCTTAATCCGCAAAAGAAATTTGGGGCTGACGTTATTTCCAGAATTAAGCATACCATAGATTCAGAAACAGGGCTTGAGGAACTTAACAATTTAATAATTAATGAGATAAATAGTTGCATTGGAGCAATGTGTGAAGAAGCGAACATTTCCAGGTCGGATATATATGCAATAACCTTGGTGGGCAATACTACCATGACACATTTTTTGCTGAAAGTACCGGCAAAGAATATTGCAGCAGCTCCATTTATCCCGGCTGTAACCTCAATGGTTAAAATTAACGCGAAAGAACTTGGCGTTGACATAAATCCCTACGGGCTTGCTTTTGTACTGCCGGCTGTGTCGGCATATATAGGAGCAGATACAGTGGGCGCAGTACTATCTACCGGAATGTATGAGCAGGAAGATATATCTCTGCTGATTGATATAGGAACTAATGGCGAAATTGTATTGGGAAACAGGGAGGTATTATATGCTTGCTCCTCAGCAGCCGGGCCGGCTTTTGAAGGTGCCAATATAAGAAACGGAATAGGCAGCATAAAAGGAGCAATTAACAGTATTTCTTTGAAATCGGGTGTTAGCTATACAACTATAGGCGGTGCAGAGCCTGTAGGAATTTGTGGAACAGGCATTGTGGACGGTATTGCTCAACTTCTTGAGATGGGAATAGTTGATGAGACAGGCAGACTCGACGATGAATGGGAACCTGCTACGCCTGAACAGGCGTCTTTGGCCAAAAATATTACTGTGGTGGATAATATGAATGCATTTTTAATATGCGGAGATATTGCAATTACACAAAAGGATATTCGTGAGTTGCAAAATGCCAAAGGTGCTATCGCAGCAGGCATTAATGTTCTTGTAAAACAGTCGGGCATAAATTTCTCGGATATAAAAAATGTATATCTGGCCGGCGGATTTGGCACATATATCAATGTGGACAGTGCTCTTAAGATAGGTTTAATTCCTTTCCAGCTGCGAGGTAAAATACAGCCGGTAGGGAATGCCGCCGGACAGGGAGCTATTGAAGGTCTTTTGTCGGTAAAACGTTTATCCGATGCTGAAATAATAAGTAAAAAGATTAAATACATTGAATTGTCAAGCTCAAAGGATTTTAACGACTTTTACATGAACTGTATGATGTTTGAGTAGTATTGAGTAATAATGCCAAATAAATGTAGTATTACTGCTTGATATGTACAATAATAATTTCCAAATAGTATTATTTATAAATAATACTATTTGGAAATTAAAGGTTTTGTACTGCCTCGGACTTTTAGCACCGGGTCAAAGACCAGTAGTTCCTTATTTTGTTTTTTGGGTTTGTTTTTTATGGCCTTCATAACTTGTTTTACTGCTTCATCGGCCAGTTTTTTTACAGGTTGCTCAACAGAAGTTAGTGGTGGTGTTATGAAGTCTGAAACAAAAATATCGTCATACCCAACCAGTGATAAATTATCCGGGATAGAGAGATTGTAATAGCTGGCCTGCTTATAAACTCCTAATGCCATCATATCGTTAAAGGCAAAGATTGCAGTCACGCCTCTGCCAAGGAGATAGGGAAGTGCTTCCATGCCGCTTTCTCTGTGAAAGTTACCCTCATAAATGAGATTTTCCTGTATTGGGATATTTGCTTCTGTAAGTGCTTCCATATATCCGTTTAAACGCTCTATGGAACTGTATACGTTTTTTGGACCGGTTATACATCCAATAGAACGATGACCGAGATTGATTAGATGTTTTGTAGCTAAATATCCGCCTAACTTGTGATCTACAACAATTGTTGTTCCTACATTGATATCCAGCATACGATCCACGACAATAAATGGGGTATCGGTTGTCGAAATGATTTTTTGAATATCATTTACATGATCATCAATTGAGTTGGAAAGTATTACTATAATCGCATCGACATTTCGATCCAAAAAAATATTAATATAATCTATGTCGCGGCGTGCCATATCATGAGTGCTGCCATAGAGTACATTATAACCGTAGGAATAACAGGCCTGTTCAATTAACTTGGAAAGTTCGGCAAAATAGATGTTGCTTATATCCGGAAGAACCAATCCAATGGTCTGTGTAGTTTTTGTAACCATACTTGTTGCAATATGATTAGGCCTGTAATTCAGTTTTTCAACAGCATCAAGTATTTGTTTCCTTGTTTTTTCGGAAATCTTACCGGATTTTCCGTTTAATACAAGGGAGACCGCTGTTGTTGATACTCCGGCTGCAGCTGCTACATCTTTAATAGTTGCACGCAATTGTATCTTTACCTCCATATTAGATTTAATTTCTTTTATTTTTATTATAATAAGGTGTAAAAAATCTGTAAATTGCAATTACCAACTACTCATAATTAACTAAGATCAAATTACTGTTAAGTACTTCAGACAAGAAAGGAATGGATGATGATGCACCGGGTCTTGAAACAGCCAAAGATGAAGCGATAGAAGCTTTACGCAAACATTCTTCAATAGGCTCGTTATTGGCATATGATGCGAGGAAATAACCGGTAAAGGTATCACCGGCAGCTGTCGTATCTACAACTTTTACATCATAAATACCATGTCTGTAAATATTTACACCATCGCTAAACAGAGCACCTTTTTTACCCAAAGTCAAAAGGAGTGATGTTTTAGGATAGAGTTCATGAAGTCGTTTGATTATGTTTGCATAATCTTTTTCCCTGGTTAATTCATATCCTTCAATTTCATTTAAAATTAAGATATCAACAAGGTCTAAAGGGTAATTAAACAGTTCCCCGGTAATGGGTGACGGATTGAAAGCGATTTTCAATCCCTTCTGCTTTGCTTCTTTCATGATAAGGGGGATATTGTTGATCTCATTTTGCAATAAAATAAAGTCTCCTGATTCAAAATGAGATATAACATGTTTAACAAAGGCTTCATCAATCATTTGGTTGGCGCCCCCAACAACAATGATGGAGTTTTGACCGTTTTTATCAACCTGTATGATTGTACTGCCCGTATTGGTGTTTTCATTAACTGCAACAAAGTCAGCGTTTACATTGCTTTGTTCTAAAGTTTTTAACAAGTGAATACCGTCACGGCCTATCATGCCGGCCATGCTGCATTTTGCATTGGCTCTGCCTAAAGCCAGGGCCTGGTTTAATCCTTTTCCGCCGTCAAAGAGCTGATAGGATATGGAAGTGGTTGTTTCTCCAGGTTGTACAATATGGTCAACTTGATAAACGTTGTCCAGATTTAAAGAACCGAAACATAAGATTTTCATAATTAACCCCCGGTAAAACGTTTTAATAAATTTGTAAAAAAATATATGGTTTTAGTATATGTAATTACAAAAAACATGTCAAGAGGCTTAATTGATAAAAAATAAAAAAGTTTTTCGAAATTGAAGAAAAAACATGTTGACATGGTATGTTGGTTATGCTATCGTATATAATAAGTTAACATAATTTTTTCTTCGGCATCACTGCAAACATAAGGTAAAACGTTTAACTAAATACCAGTTTTACCCTGTCTAGCATCTAACAACAGCCGACAGGCAACAAATCCAACCTATAATATTTTCATATTGTAATACGAAAGGAGATTCTATGAACTCAAGAGAAAGAATCAAAGCAGCGCTAAACCACCAACAACCGGACCGGGTACCGATTGATTGCGGTGGTCACATGTCAAGTAACTTTTCCATACAGGCTTACCGAAATCTGCGTGAATACCTGGGATTGGAGAAAAAAGAACTTTACGTGTGCGATGTTATACAGCAGTTGGTATTCCCGGATAAAGATGTCCTGGACATGTTTGGTATTGACACGGTAAACTATGGAGCAGAATTCAGAGACCATGCAGAGTATTGGAAGGATTGGGAACTGCAGGACGGTACTCCTATTAAAATTCCGGCATATATCGACATAAGAAGGGAAGGTGAGGATTCGGTATTATACAACAGTAAGGGCAAAGCTTTGGCTATTTGGAAGAAAGGTGTCCTATACTGTGAACAAACTTATTTTCCTCTCGATGGTTCCGAATCTGAAGACTTTACAAATTTACGGGACGATATGGCTGATGTAATGTGGTGTGCATTTGGCGGACCACCGGCACCATTGGGCTATTCTGAAGAAGATTTGGCTAAAAGAAAGGCATCCATAGAAAAACTTCGTAAATCAACGGACAGAGCTATTTATGCACCTTTTGGAGGCAGTTTGTTTGAAATGGGCGGCTTCCTGTATCGTCAGGACAACTTCCTGATGGATATAGTGGCTGAACCGCAAAAAGTACAAAAATATCTGGAAAAAGCCGTAGAAATCTATTGTGAAGACATGAAGAAATTTATGGATGTATATGGAGATTATATTGATGTAATGGGATTCGGCGGAGATGATATGGGCATGCAAAACGGTCCGCAAATATCACCTGAAACCTATAGAAATGTTATTAAACCTTTCCACAAGGAATTGTGGGGCTATGCTAAAAAACTGAAACCGGATATAAAACTTTGCTTGCATTGCTGCGGAGGTATATATCCTCTTATTCCGGAACTCATTGATGCAGGAATGGATGCCATCAATCCGGTTCAGACTTCATGTAAAGGCATGGATATTGTTGAGCTTAAGAAAAACTTTGGAAAAGATATTACCTTCTGGGGTGGCGGCTGTGATACCAGAGATATTTTACCTAATGGTACACCAGAGCAAATTAAAGACCATGTCCGCAGAAATCTTGATGTAATGTTCCGTGATGGAGGCTTTGTGTTCCAGCAAGTGCATAACATTGTTGCAAATGTTCCGCCGGAAAACGTTGTCGCAATGTTTGAAGCAGTAAGGGAATATGCTCAAAAATAGACTAAGCATAAAAGTAAGCTAAACAGCAACAAACAAAATAGGAGGAAAAGTTATGAAAAAGAAAATCGTTTCACTATTGTTGTGCCTGGTTATGGTGGCAGGGTTATTTGCAGGTTGTGCTTCCACAGGAGACGGAGCAGCAGTAAACACTGATACTCAAAATACGTCAAAAGATACTGGTAATAGCGGTACTGGTAATAGTGGCGGCAGTGATCTGAAATTTGCAGTTGTACTTCATGCTTTAAACAGTTCATTCTATGCAAAAATACAGGAAGGTGCGATAGAGGCAGGTAAGGCTTTGGGAGTCAAAGTAGATGTAATGGCACCGAATACAGCAAGTAACCTGGCAGAACAGGTTAGTATGATTGAAACATGTATATCGTCCGGCTATGACGGAATTGCAACTGTTATATGGGACCCAGACGGATTTAACGATGTGCTTAAAAAAGCAAAAGATGCTGGTATTCCTGTTATAAGTTTGAATCAGAACTCCGGTAAGGATGATGGAACAGTATTCGTTGGACAAGACCTTGAAGAATCCGGTTATATGTTAGGAAAATATATGTTCGGAGAAGTTATGAAAGGTAAAGGAAAATATATCATAGCTTCCTGTGCACCGGCCGATGTTGCATTAATAGCACGTGAACAAGGTATAAAAAGAGCAGCTAAGGAATTCCCCGGTATTGAATTTATTGACTTAGTTGACATAACAACTGACCTGACAACCGCTGTTGGTGTTATAGAAAATGCATATCTTGCACATCCTGATGTAAATGCCTTTTTAGGTGTTGACGTATTCAGTGAAGCAATAGGAACATTTATTCAATCAAACAATTTGAATGGCAAGGTTTATGGTGCAGGATTTGACTTGACAGAAGGAACATTGCAGCATGTTAAAAATAATGCAATGCAATTAACTATAGGACAAAACCCATTCTTGCAGGGTTATTATCCAATTATTGAGTTGTATACCCTTAAGAAACACGGATATGATCCGTTGGATATAAATACTGGTGCTTTCTTAGTAACAAAGGACAATGTAAACAGTGTTGAGCCAGAATAAAAATGGTTGATTAACATACTTTGGGACTACCTTATCTGCAGCTCTGATAAGGTAGTCCCTCCCCCCTTGCTTTTATTATTCAATAATAAATTACATTTTAACGGAATGGAGATATCTATGGAGAAGAAATTTGCTTTACCTTTCACCAAAGGAAACAAATCTTTTAAAGAGTTTGGCGTCTTAATGGTTTTATTGGGAATAGTAGTAGTTTTAAGTATTGTAACGCCATCCTTTTTAAGACCGCAGAATATAATCAATGTTATCAGACAAATGACTGAAATAGGAGTAATGGCTATCGGAATGACTATGGTTATAATATGTGCGGAAATTGACTTGTCGGTTGGGTCGATTTACGGTGCTACAGCGATGATAGCTGCATTAATGATCAAAAGTGGAATTTCCCCAACACTTGCTTTTATTGTTTCACTTTGTATCGGTGCTTTGATAGGCTTTGTCAATGGATTTTTATCGACTAAAGCAAAAATGCCGGCATTTATTGTGACATTGGGAACAATGCAGATTTTCAGAAGTATTGCATATGCAGTATCGGGAGGCAAAAGCATAGGTGCCTTTTCTCAAGAATCACAAGCCAGTTGGGTTTTCGGTATTGGTGGAAATATAGGACCAATACCTTTGCAGATAATAATTATGATAATTCTTTATATTGTTACTTATGTGGTTATGAAAAAGACAAGAGTTGGATTTAATATTTATGCTACCGGTGGCAATAAACGTGCAGCAAGTTTAGCCGGTATAGATACTGACCGTATGAAAATAATCAGCTTTGTTTCAATGGGCATTTTGTCTGCATTTGCCGGTATGATCAGTATTGCTTACCTCAAATCGGTGCCTACAACAGCAGGATCCGGACGTGAAATGGATGTTATTGCGGCAGTTATTTTAGGCGGCACAAGTATGAACGGCGGTAGAGGTTCAATATTAGGGACATTTATAGGTGCCACAATTATGGCTGTTGTAAGAAACGGTATGGTACTTCTTAGTGTTCCGGCGTTCTGGCAATCCGGATTTATCGGAATTATCATTATCGTTGCAGTATTGATGGATACATGGATTACACAAAGAAAAAGCGTAAGATAATCGCAAGGAGGAAAAACTTTGGATTATATCATTAGTTTTGAAAATATAACTAAAAAATTCGGCGGAACAACTGCCTTGTCAGGCGTTTCCTTTAATATAAAAAGGGGCGAAGTTCATTGTCTTTGCGGTGAAAACGGAGCTGGAAAATCAACTTTGATGAATATCTGTGCAGGTGTTATCCAGCCTACCAGCGGTGTAATTCGAATTAATGGCCAGGAAACTAAGATAACTGGTGTTTCTCACTCTGAAAAATTAGGCTTTTCCATTGTGCACCAGGAAGTTCCACTATGCTTAAATATGAGTATTGCTCATAATATATTCTTAGGTTCTTCCAAAAGCACAAAAGGTATTTTTCTGGATGAAAAGTTCATGGAGAAGGAAACAGAAATTCTGTTGAAAGAATTCAAGCTTAATCGCAGGCCGTCAGATTTGGTTGGAGATTTAAGTATAGCCGAGCAGTCAATTGTTCAAATAGCAAAAGCGGTTTACTTTAAACCCAAGATTCTAATACTGGATGAACCGACTGCCGCATTGACA
The DNA here is from genome assembly GCF_000237085.1 of Acetivibrio clariflavus DSM 19732. Classification (GTDB taxonomy): domain Bacteria; phylum Bacillota; class Clostridia; order Acetivibrionales; family Acetivibrionaceae; genus Acetivibrio; species Acetivibrio clariflavus. Next base: position 913,308 of record NC_016627.1, read on the forward strand.
AATGACCAGAGAGAAGTAATGTTTGACATTATAAAAAAATTGAAGAAGGAGATTGGCACAACAATAATTTATATAAGTCACCGATTGGAAGAAATTATGGAAATTGGTGATACCATAACCGTTCTTCGGGATGGTCAGTTTGTTAAGACAGTAAGCGTGGCTGATATAACAGTTGATGAACTTGTCAGCTTAATGGTGGGGAGAGAACTTTCCAACGAACATGCAGTCAGCTATAAAACAGGAGAAAGACTTTTAAAGGTCAATAATCTAACAAGAAAAGGCGAGTTTGAGAATGTCAGTTTTGAATTGAATAAAGGTGAGATATTAGGCTTAGGTGGTTTTGTGGGTGCAGGCAGATCGGAAGTGTTAATGTCCATATTCGGGTTTAACAAACCGGATTCCGGGGAAATCTTTATTGAAGATAAGCCGGTTAATATAAAATCTCCTGCTGATGCAATTAAACAAGGTCTTGCTCTCATTCCTGAAAACAGGAGAGATGATGCGCTAATCGAGCCTATGACCATTATGCAGAATGCTCAGATGGTAATACTTAAAGATTTAATCAAAGGTGTTCTTATAGATAAAAAACTTTCTAACGATAAAATGGACGAAATGGTTAATAAGTATAAAATAAAGGCTAACAATGTCAACTTGCCCATCTTGACACTATCCGGCGGTAACCAGCAAAAAGTTATCATTGCCCGTTGGATTAGCAACAATCCTAAAATTCTTTTATGTGACGAGCCGACAAGGGGTATTGATGTTGGTGCTAAAGCTGAAGTTTATTCAATACTTCGTTCCATTGCAAAAGAAGGTATAGGAATAATTGTTGTTTCCTCAGAGTTACCTGAATTGCTTGCCTTAAGCGACAGGATTCTGGTTATGCATGAAGGGCGTATTACAGGTCAAATGATGAGGGAAGAAGCAACTGAAGAGAAATTTATGAGACTTGCTGCTGCAGTTGGCTAAAATGCTGTTGGAAGATAAGTCTTATTAAATACAGTTGCGTATTGGAATGTTTAAAAATTTAATATAAGAAAAGTAGGGACAAAGATGAAGAAAACAAAGGTATTGAATTCGGAATTATCTGCTGTGATCGCATCGATGGGGCATACTGACACAATAGCAATCGGTGATGCCGGATTGCCTATTCCCGACTCTTCAAAGAGAATTGATTTGGCAGTTAAAAGAAATTTACCTCCTTTCCTCGATGTTCTTGAAACCGTACTCTGTGAATTGGAGGTAGAAGAAGTAACTATAGCTTCTGAAATGATAGAAGATAATCCGGGATTATTTAAAAAAATCAATGAGTTATTCAGTTCCATAAAAATAAATTTGGTTACACATTCGGAATTTAAAGAAATGACAAAGAACTGCAAAGCTGTAGTTAGAACCGGAGAATGTATGCCCTATGCAAATATTATTCTACATTCGGGTGTTGCTTTTTCCTGTGAAGAGTAACAATTCTATTGTTTTATAAGATAATTTAGTTTAGCCTCTTTCAAGAAAAAATAAAGGGGCTAAACTAAGAGCCCGATGTATTAGTTTTGTTTTTAAGCATGAGAGTTTTAAGTCCAATTATACAGCTTTAGGATGAAAGAATCTGTCTTTTAAAAACCAGGAAAAATATGATTATTGTAAACTTGTTGTTTTATTTTAAATTTATTTATTGTATAATAAATATATAAACATAAAAAATTTAATGTTCACAACGTAAAACCCATAGATTTCATTAATTTAGAGGAAAAGCTTTAAATAAACCTTGATGACATCTATGGATTAATTTTTTAGCATTTCTATGAAACGTTTCATGAAATGGAAAGGAGGTTCCATGAATAAGCGTGAGATTTATAAATATGCAGGAAGTATGCAGCAAGTGGCATTTGTGCGGCCTATTTCTTTTGACGAGGGAAGAGCAGGCAGGATGAGAGGATACGATGTCAAAAATGGAGATCTTCGTTTTCAGGTATCCGCTGATAAATGTCTTGACATCATAGATTTTTCATACAAAGGCATGAATATTAATTTTTTGGCTAAACAAGGGCTGATAGGGCGAATGGACTATGATACACATGGAGAAGAGGGACCTAGGAGTTTAATGGGCGGACTGCTCTTTACCTGTGGTTTGGAAAACACTTGTATTCCTTGTGAAATAAATAATGTTTCATATCCTATGCACGGAAGGATACGCTCTACTCCGGCCGAGCATGTAAGTGCCGATGCTGAATGGGCTGATGATAAGTATGTACTTTCAATAAGCGGAAAAATGAGGGAGGCGGAAATTTTTGGAAAAAATTTAACCTTGAGACGAAAAATAGAGACAACTTATGGAGAAAAGACAGTGATTATAAACGACATAATAGAAAATAAAGCTTTCAAAGAGGAAGAATTGATGATTTTGTATCATTTTAATTTTGGCTATCCCTTTTTGGATGAGAATGCTGTTGTACTTTTGCCCACCTTAAAAGTAACACCTAGAGATAAGGAAGCTCAAAAGGATGCTGATAAGTGGAACCAGATGGAACCGCCTGTCGATAATGAGCCTGAAAGGGTGTATCTGCATGAATTGGCTGCAGATGAGGAAGGAAATACCTTTGCCTGTTTGTTCAATAAAAAGACAAACATCGGTGTTCAAATAAAGTTTAATAAGAAATATTTGCCTAAGTTTGTGCAATGGAAATCCATTGCTTCCGGAGATTATGTAATGGGACTGGAACCTACAAATTCCGGCGTATATGGAAGAAAGGGCGAGGGTTTGGATATTCATAAACTGTCACCCTTCGAACGTGAAGAAATAAGAATAGAGTTTAAGATATTAGACGGTATGGAAGATTACAATAATATTTGCACTAGTATCAATAAGTTGACCGGTGCTTCTCAAGTCTAGAATTATCTCAATTTTAAACACTGATTTATCCGTAAAGAAGTCCCTGCTTTTTAAAAAACAAAAAGTTAATAAGGAGGAAAAACTATGACGGGAAAAGAAAAATTGAAATTGGCACTCAACCATGAAGAAGGACCTATTCTTTTAGATATCGGAGGAATGCCGACAACGGGAATTCATTGCAAGGTAGTTGAGAGTTTAAGAGAATTCTATGGATTGGAAAAAAGACCGGTAAAAATACTGGAACCGGTTCAAATGCTGGGATTGGTAGAAGATGACTTGAAAGATGCTATGGGTATACAAACGACACCTCTATGGAGTGCAGGCACAATGTTTGGTTTCAAACAGAAGGATAAGTTTAAAGAATGGAGAACTCCATGGGGACAGGTAGTATTGGTAGCAGAAGATTTTGTTACTACTACCGATGAGGATGGAAAAACATACATTTATTCCTGCGGAGATACAAATTATCCACCTGCCGGTTGCATGCCAAAGAATGGGGTGTATTTTGACAATATTAATCGTGTACCGGAATTTGATGAAGATAATTATGATGTAAGAGACAATTTTGAAGAGTTTGGTCCTATTTCCGATGGAGATTTGGACTGGCTGAAAAAACAAAAAGAAGCATTGGAAAACTCCGATGATGTCATTATGGGTAACCTTGGAGGAACTGCTTTTGGGGATATTGCATTGGTTCCGGGACCACAGCTGAAGCAGCCTAAAGGACTTCGTGATATAACTGAATGGTATATTTCAATTAAAGCCAGACAGGATATTTTACATGAAATATTCAGTTATCAGCTAAAGTATGCCATTGAAAATCTGGAAAAAATGTATGCTGTGTTAGGTGATACAATACAGGTTGCATATATTTGCGGAACAGACTTCGGTACACAGAACGGACCCTTTTGTTCAAATGAAATATTTAATGATTTGTATGCTCCATACTATAAGAAAGTCAATGACTGGATTCATGAAAATACCAAGTGGAAAACCTTTAAACATTGTTGCGGCAGCATTTTTTCATTAATTCCCGAACTGATTAATGCCGGATTTGACATCTTAAATCCTGTTCAATGGACAGCAAAAAATATGGATAAAACCAAATTAAAAGAAGCTTATGGCGATAGAATTGTATTCTGGGGAGGCGGAGTTGACACCCAGAAAACATTGCCGTTTGGTACACCGAAGCAAGTGCATGATGAAGTGTTGGAATGCTGCAAAGTTTTCGGTAAAAATGGAGGTTTTGTATTTAATACAATACACAATATTCAGCCGGGAGTACCGGTCGAAAATGTAGTTGCAATGATAAATGCAGTTAAAGAATACAATGGCGAAAGATAATGTTTATTTAAAAGTTGTGTTCAACTCCCAAGATAAGTATTAATAAATGAAGAGGAATCCTGAAAATATTTTCAGGATTCCTCTTCATTTATTGCAATAAAAGATATATGGATTACAGAAAAACTGTCAAAGGGCATATAAGCTCATCTTGCACCTTAATTTCTTTTTTTGGGTGAAGGGTTTGGTTTTTTATGGAATTATGATTACTATTATGATATTGCCTTAAATATTATCTATCAACCCGTTAATACAAAAGATTAAATTGCATTGGATTAATCTTTTTTCTTAGCTGGGAAAACTTATTGCTGGCGACGTTTTGAAATAAAACTAAATAAAAATTGTATAGAATAGAAGTAAAACAGTTTATTCATTTTTTCACCACCTAACTTTCGGGATGTATATTTTATTGGAAGTAATCTGCATTATTATTTATTTTGTATTATAGAGATACCATTTATTAATATATCGTCTGTTTTTTGATATTATTTAGCTATTTATGTATTATATTTTTTATAAAATAAAGTTATCTGACATTAGTAAAGCTGTTTGCAGTATGGAAGATGAATATATAAAGGATCTGCTGAATATTACAAGATAATTACAGTTTATAATATTTCTTGACGGGACAAGTTTTCCTGTGTTACCATAAAAACACTATGCTTTGAAAAATGTTATTGAGTTAAACCAATTACGGTAAAGAACATTTATAAAGAAAGTGAGAAAGGAGGATTACAATGTATATATTGCGAAAATATAATTTGGAGCAAAAAAGCAATGCAATTAAATCAGAGAAACAATATACAGGCATATGCATAGATATAGGTATACATTGGCTTAATCCTCTGCCATATATTAAATGCGATAAACCTTTAAATAGGATGCATTGACAGTGATGTAAAAATGCGTAATTTTTTAGCCCGGATAAGGTGTTAAAAATAGCATTTACTATAGAGAGCGGTTAAGTCTAATATTTAGAATTAACTGCTCTCTTTATTTATAGAAAAGTGAAAGGTACAAAATACTTATTTAAGGAAGTAGGTGAGGTTATGATACAAGTCAGAGGAAAGTATAATACGGCTAAAATTTTTACCGATAACGTAGAAGAGGCTGCAATGGCGCAGATAATTGAGCTTTGCAATCAGGAGTTTGTGAAGGACAGTATTATAAGGATTATGCCTGATACCCATGCCGGTGCAGGCTGTACAATCGGAACTACTATGACTATTTCCGACAAGATAGTGCCGAATTTGGTTGGCGTTGATATAGGCTGTGGGATGGAGACAATAAAATTGAAAAACAAAGATATAGACTTGGAGAAATTGGACAGGGTTATCCATGAATATATACCTTCCGGTTTTGACATTAGGAAAAAGAAACATCCCTATGCTGATAAAGTAGATTTTGCCCATCTGGTGTGTAAAGAAAGTGTAAACTTGGAGAGAGCAGAGCTTAGCATTGGTACTTTAGGCGGCGGTAACCATTTTATTGAGGTAAACAAACACGAAACCGGACAATTGTATCTTGTTGTACATTCGGGAAGCAGGCATCTCGGTAAACAAGTAGCGGAGTTTTACCAGGAACTTGGCTATAGGGAACTGGTAAAGAATAATGAGTATATTTCGGAGCTTATCAAGGAGTTAAAGGCGCAGGGGCGTGAAAAGGAGATTCAACAGGAAATTAAGAAGGTTAAACCTGTGAAAATAAGCAAACAGTTGGCTTATGTTCAGGGCAAAAGCTATAACGACTACCTGAATGATATGAAGATAGTACAGAAATTTGCAGTGTTAAACCGAAAAGCCATTGTTGATGAGATTGTAAACAGAATGGAATTTGAAGTTATTGAACAGTTTACCACAATACATAACTATATAGATCTTGACAGTATGATTTTAAGAAAGGGAGCGATTTCAGCACGCAGTGGCGAAGTTGTTTTAATACCGATGAATATGAGGGATGGAAGTTTAATTTGCATTGGAAAGGGAAATAAGGATTGGAATTACTCGGCACCCCATGGAGCAGGAAGACTTATGAGCAGGAGCAAGGCAAAGGAAGTCATCAGCCTCGAAGAATTTGAGAAGTCTATGGAAGGTATCTATTCTACAACGGTTAACAGATCCACCTTAGATGAATGCGCTTTGGCATATAAGCCCATGGACGAAATAATTGCAAATATACAGGATACGGTAGATATTATTAATATAATTAAACCTATATATAATTTTAAAGCAGCGGAATAAAGTGGAGGATATAATGTTATTTGATACACATGCACATTTTAATGATAACAGATTTAAACATGACAGGGATGAAGCTATAAAGAATGCTCATGAAAGCGGAGTTTCCTACATTTTAAATGTATCGTATAATATTCCGTCACTGGAGCATTCCTTATCCTTAGCTGGAAGATATAGCTTCATATATGCATCAATGGGCATACATCCGCACTATTCAAAGGATATGAATGACAACATATTGGATAAAATTCGGAGTTTGTGTGAAAATAAAAAGGTTGTAGCTATAGGTGAAATAGGACTTGATTATTACAGAGATTTGTCACCAAGGGATGTTCAGAAGAAATGGTTTATAAAGCAGATAAATCTGGCTAAGGAATTGAAATTACCCATTATAGTCCATATCAGAGATGCAAATGAAGATGCACTTAATGTTCTGAAGGCTGAAAATGCCAGGGAAGTAGGAGGAATTATTCATAGTTTTTCCGGAGATGTAAAAATGGCAAAGGAGGCCATTGATAACAACTTCTATATTTCTGTTGGGGGACCTGTTACCTATCCCAATGCAAGAAATTTGATTGAAGTTGTAAAATTTGTTCCGGAGGAAAGGCTTCTTATTGAAACCGATTGTCCGTATCTTACGCCGGAGCCTTTTAGAGGAAAAAGAAATGATTCAAGCCTGGTTAGATTGGTTGCTGAAAAAATTGCTGAGATAAAAGGCAAAAGCTTTGAAGAAATTGCAAATATTACTACCAATAATGCCAAGATGTTGTTTGGTATCAGGTGAGGGAGAAGGTTATGCTTGATGTTTGTCTCTTGGGAACTGGAGGTATGATGCCACTGCCAAACCGGTGGCTTACATCTCTTTTGGTAAGACACAATGGAAGAATGATTCTGATAGATTGTGGAGAAGGAACACAAATTCCGCTTAAAATGGCAGAATGGGGAATAAAACCAATTGATGCCGTGTTGTTTACCCATTATCATGGAGATCATGTGGCGGGATTGCCCGGATTTCTTCTTACTCTGGGGAATTCGGGAAGGGAAGAGCCTTTGATGTTGGTGGGGCCTCCGGGTATAAAAGAAGTGGTGGAAGGTTTAACGGTAATTTCACCGGAACTGCCCTATGAGTTGAATTTAATAGAACTGCCTGACAGTGAAAGTGCTGAAGTAAGTGTTAGCGGCATTTTTATTAAAAGCTTGCCGGTGGATCATACCATTCCATGCCTGTCCTATTGTATTGAGCTTAAAAGGCAAGGCAAATTTGATGTTGACCGTGCCAGGGAACTTATGATTCCTGTAAACTACTGGAATAAGCTGCAGAAAGGTGAGAATGTAACAGTAGATGACAGGGTGATTACTCCTGAAATGGTTTTAGGTGAGCCTAGAAAAGGAATTAAGGTATGTTACTGTACGGATACAAGACCCTCTGATGAATTGGCAGAGTTTATTAAAGATTCGGATCTCTTTATTTGTGAAGGTATGTATGGTGATGAGAATGACACTCATAAAGCTGAGCAGAAGAAGCATATGACTTTTTCTGAAGCTGCATTGCTTGCTAAAAAGGGAAATGTGGAGGAACTGTGGCTTACCCATTACAGCCCGTCTCTTACCGATCCGGAAGAATATATGGAAGTTGCGAGGAGTATCTTCAAAAATACTGTCGGAGGAAGAGATTTACTTGCTAAAACAATAAAATATAAGGAATAGAGAAAAATTTAAAAATAGTTAATTTTATATATTGATGTTTTGTTCTAACCGTTCCACGCTATATAAGCAATATTGTTAATAAAAATTTAATTGGGATGTAAAAGTTATTCATGATATAATGGAAATGCATTTAAAAGGATTTAGCTATCGGCTAAAGGAGAAAGGCTAAAATGGGTTATGATATGTCACAGATTATTGGCAATTCTACAAGTCTAGGAAACACAAAGTAAAATTTTCCCGTAATACTTGGAAAGAGAAGTTTTTAAAATTAAGTTGATATTTAACTAATAAAGTTGCAGATTCATATGGAATAACGGATTTAGCATTTTTCAAATTGCAAAAAAAATGAGCTTTTTAAAAGATTTTTATTTGGGGAAAGCATGAAAAATGAGCCGAAGAAATAAGCGGGAGGGAGAAACGTGAATGTTCTGGTATTAAATGGAAGTTCTAAAAGTGAATATAGTATTACATTGCATACTGCGCTATATTTGGAAAAAAAGTTTCCAGAACATAAATTTCACTTCCTTCATGTTGGCCATTATATTAAGTCCTTTGAAAAAGATTTTTCGCCGGCTATTAATGCCATAAACGATGCTGACCTGATTATTTTTTCCTACCCTGTTTATACCTTTATTGCACCATATCAGTTGCATCGTTTTATGGAACTATTAAAGGCATCCGGCATTAATCTGTCCGATAAATTTGTTACACAGATTACTACATCCAAGCATTTTTACGATGTTACAGCACATAAGTATATTCAGGAGAATTGTCAGGATCTTGGAATGAAATTTATAAAAGGTTTGTCTGCTGACATGGACGACCTCCTGACCGAAAATGGACGTAAAGAAGCAAGGGAATTTTTTCGATATGTATGTTGGTGCGTAGAACATGATATATATGAAACTCTTCCTAAGAATCCTGTTGTTTCAGCCCATCTCCCGGTTGGGACTGCTGCATCGAGTCAGGATAAAAAGAGCGGAGATGTGGTGATAGTTACCGATTGTGCTAAAAACGACAAGCAGCTCAATGACATGATTGAAAGATTCAGAGCAGTTCTAAAGATAAAAAGCCGTGTTGTCAATATTTCCGACTACCCTTTTCATGGAGGTTGCCTGGGCTGCTTTAATTGTGCGGCTACGGGAAAATGCGTTTATAAAGATGGTTTTGATGATTTCTTGCGTAACAATATTCAGACTGCTGATGCAATAGTGTATGCGTTTTCTATAAAAGATCATTCAATGGGTTCAATCTTTAAAATGTATGATGACAGGCAGTTTTGCAATGGTCACAGAACTGTAACTATGGGAAAGCCTACGGGGTACCTGATTAGTGGGAACTATCCTGCAGAGACTAATTTACAGATGATTATTGAAGGTCGAAGTGAGGTTGGAGGAAATTTCTTAGCAGGAGTTGCCTGTGATGAAATAAATCCCGATGCAGAGATAGACAGACTTGCTGAAAGACTTGATTATGCCATTACTCATAAATATATTCAGCCAAGGAATTTCTATGGTATTAGCGGAATGAAAATTTTCAGGGATCTTATCTGGCTTATGCGCGGATTGATGAAAGCCGATCATCGGTTTTATAAAGCCCATGGTTTATATGATTTTCCTCAGAAGAAAAAGGGAACGGCATTAAAAATGTATCTTGTGGGTGCTCTTATATCTTCGCCAAAATTAAAGGCTAAAATAGGGAATAAACTTTTTGAAGGTATGATTGCACCGTATAAGAAGGTTTTAAGCAGCGACTGCGATTAATTTGACAGTTGTTATTGGATGTTTAAGGCAAAATATATTCGGAAAGGAAAATGGTATATGATGGAGATAATGGCTGCCGAGGCAATAAAAAGATTTAAGACAGAGATGACAAGGTTTTTGATGATGTATAAGTTTGCGTTGGATGAGATGAGTACAAAAATAGATATTCTTAAGCAGGAGTTTGAATACATTCATGATTATAATCCTATTGAACATGTGGAATCGAGAATAAAATCTCCTGAAAGCATTTTGAGAAAACTCCGTAAGAAAGGCTTTGAATTGTCGCTGCCTTCAATAAGAGAGAATATTAACGATATAGCAGGGATTCGTATCGTTTGCTCATTCATTTCAGATATTTATAAAATAAGTGAAATGCTTCAAAATCAGAAAGATATCAAGGTTATCCAATGCAAGGATTATATTAAGAATCCGAAACCCAACGGCTATCAAAGTTTGCATCTTATTGTGGAAGTACCTGTTTTCATGTCGGACAGAATAGAGAATGTAAAGGTGGAAGTTCAGATTCGTACCATTGGAATGGACTTTTGGGCAAGTCTGGAACATAAAATATACTATAAATGCAATAAGGAAGTCCCTGAAAAATTAAGGGAAGAACTAAGAGATGCGGCCAATACGGTTAGACAATTGGATATGAAGATGGAACAAATAAATAAAGAGATTAGTGAGATTAAGGATTCCAGCAGTTTGGAGGAAATTCAGGAAATTGTCATTAATAATCAGAAGTTTTATTTGCCAAAGGATTTTTTTAAGTTTTAAGTTCTGTATTTAAAGTATAAAAATAGCCCAAAACCTTGGAACTTTAGGGGGTAAGTTGTAAAATTAATTGCCCAAACATGATAAAAAAGAAGTGACTCAAATCAGAACCTCTGATAATGTTTTAAGTGACAAAACCAAAACATATTGGAGGGTCCGAAATGAGTCACCTTAATAATACCACTAAACGAAGAAGTTTTAAACACCTGGATGTGAGGGAACGGTATCAAATTGAAATATTATTGAAAGAAGGTAAGAAACCAAAGGAAATAGCCAAAGTAATGGGAAGGGACAGACGGACTATAGAACGGGAAATAGCTCGTGGCAGCGTGAGGTTGCTAAACAGCGATCTGACCTATTCAGTGAAGTACTGTGCAGACGTAGGACAACGAAGATATGAAGAGGCGTCATCAAATAAAGGAGCGGGTTTAAAGATCGGGCATGACCATGAACTAGCCAATTACATAGAGAAGAGGATAAAAGAGGACAAATATTCGCCGGACGCGGTGATAGGAGAGATAAAAGCCAAAGGGTTAAGGTTCAGAGCCATGATCTGCACAAAGACGCTATACAACTACATAGACAAAGGGATATTTGCTAATATAAGCAACAAAGACCTTCCGGTAAAGCGGAACAAGAAGAAGAGGAAATACCGAAGAGTAAGGATAGCATTAAAGAATTTGAGGGGGACAAGCATAGAAGAAAGGCCGGCACATATAGAAGAAAGAGGAGAATATGGGCATTGGGAGATGGATTGTATAGTTGGCAAAGGCGGAGAAAAGGGAGCAGCATTGTTGGTACTGACGGAACGGAGTACGAGGCAGGAGATAATACGTAAGATGCCGGATAAAAGCCAGGCATCGGTAAAGAAAGAGATAGACAAACTGGAAAGGAAGTATGGGAAGAAGTTTACCAAACTGTTTAAAACGGTCACAGTAGATAATGGAACAGAGTTTCTGGACAGCAAAGGGCTTGAGGCATCAGTGCTTGTTCCTGGTAAGATGAGGTTAAAGATATATTATGCACATCCATACAGTTCATGGGAACGAGGGTCGAATGAAAACGCTAATAAGCTGATTCGACGATTTATTCCTAAAGGGACGGATATAGGGAAACTAACGGAGAAAGAGATAAAAAGGATTGAGCACTGGATGAACAATTACCCAAGGAGAATATTTGGTTATCGAACTGCGAATGAAATGGCAAAGATTGTGGTCGCTTAAAACAGGGTTCTGTAAGATTTTGTAAGGCAATTAAACTTGCAATTTAAACTTGGAACTTTAGGGGAAATTATCATTTGACAATAGGGATGAATTTTGATAAAATATTTTAATCGCGTTTGTTGCCACTATGGGTTCATAGTGGCAACACATTTTTATATTCGTCAACACCAATTGGAAGCAAAAGAATGAAAATACTGTGTTTGAACAATATTACATAGAATGTATATTGGTCGGATAAATTTCTTATAAAACTTACTCGATATAAAATGCAAAAACAGAAAATGAGTAGAGTTTATCTCTTTTGCACAGTAGATGAACAATACTCCTTTTTTATGGAAAGGGCTGGTGTAATATGATTAAAGTGTTGGCACGAAGTATTCGTGAGTATAAAAGACTCTCAATTATAACTCCTATACTGATAACTTTGGAGGTAGTAATTGAGTGTATAATTCCGTTTATAACTGCAACTCTGGTTAATGAAATTAAAGGCGGTTGCGGCTTGAATACCATAATAAAATATGGTGTTATCTTAATTATTATGGCATTTTTGTCATTGCTGTTCGGTGCTGTTGCAGGGTCAACCAGTGCCACGGCATCCAGCGGATTTGCAAAGAATTTACGAAAGGATATGTTTTATAAGATTCAGGAGTATTCCTTTGAAAACATTGATAAATTTCAGACTTCATCGTTAATTACCCGAATGACCACCGATGTATCCAATGTGCAAAATGCCTATATGATGATAATAAGAATTGCAATTCGTGCACCTTTAATGCTGATTTTTGCCTTTGTGATGGCCTTTGTAATGGGTGGACGCATGGCGTGGATTTTCCTGGTGGTTGCACCGTTTCTCGCAATTGGTCTTGGGCTTGTAATTTACAAGACACTTCCGTTGTTCAGGAAAGTTTTCAAAAAGTATGACGCATTGAACAGATCCATTCAAGAAAACATTAAAGGTATGCGTGTGGTAAAATCTTTTGTTCGTGAAGAATATGAAAAAAAGAAATTTGACAAGGCAGCAGAAGATGTATGCGCAGATTTTACAAAAGCTGAACGGATTTTGGCTCTTAATGGACCTTTGATGCAATTTTGCATGTATGTGGTTATGGTTTTTGTTCTGTCTTTCGGTTCCTATACTATTATTACCAGTCGAGGGTTGGATTTTGACGTTGGACAGTTTTCTGCCATATTGACATATAATTTTATGATTCTCATGAGTTTGATGATGCTTTCTTTTGTATTTGTAATGATTACCATTGCCAGCGAATCGGCTAAACGTATTGTTGAAGTAATTAGTGAGGAAAGTACATTGTCAAATCCTGAAAATCCGGTTTACACGGTAAAGGACGGTTCAATTTCCTTTGAGAACGTAAGCTTTAAATATTCAAAAAAAGCAGAGAGAATGGCGTTAGAAAATATAAATTTAGAAATTAAATCAGGCGAGACCATTGGAATTATTGGTGGTACTGGCTCTTCAAAAACATCCCTTGTCCAGTTGATTCCGCGTCTGTATGATGCAACCGTCGGAGTTGTAAAAGTAGGTGGCGTGGATGTGCGAAATTATGATCTTAAGGCTTTGCGTAATCAGGTGGCTGTAGTGCTGCAGAAAAATATTTTATTTTCCGGAACTATTAAAGAAAATCTGCGTTGGGGAAATAAAGATGCTACCGATGAAGAGTTGATAGAAGCATGTAAATTGGCTTGTGCCGATGAGTTCATAAACCAATTTCCCAAAGGATATGACACCTATATTGAGCAGGGGGGAACCAATGTTTCCGGAGGACAGAAGCAAAGGCTTTGTATAGCAAGAGCATTGCTTAAAAAGCCTAAAATATTGATTCTGGACGATTCCACCAGTGCAGTGGATACCAGGACCGATGCTAAAATTCGTAAAGCGCTTAAGGAGTATATGCCGGAGACAACCAAGATAATTATTGCTCAGAGAACAGCTTCTGTTGAGGATGCCGACAGGATTATAGTAATGGATGGTGGCACTATTAACGGAATAGGAACCCATGAGCAATTATTAGCTGAAAATGCAATTTACAGAGAAATATATATTTCTCAGAATAAGGCAGGTGCTTAATGTGAAAACAAAAAGTTTTAAGAATAGAAAATCAGTCGTACTTCGTCTGCTCAAAGACATATATGAGTTTTATCCGGTAATGTTTCCGGTTTCCATTGTATGTATATTGTTCAATGCAACTATCAGTTCCATTCCTGCTGTATTTATGCAAAATGTAATTGCACTTATTGAAGACAGCTGGCAATCCGGCGATTGGAATGCAGTTGGAGGGAAAATACTGTATTTTGTTTCTATATTGGTAGCCTTCTATATATTGTCAATTATAAGCGGTATCGCATATAATCAGATGATGGCAATTATTACCCAGGGCACATTGAAAAAATTTCGCGGTAAAATGTTTGGAAGAATGCAAACACTTCCCATTAAGTATGTGGATACTCACAATCATGGAGATATCATGAGTTATTACACTAATGATATAGACACATTAAGACAGATGATTTCTCAGAGCTTTCCGCAACTTCTGATTTCGGGTGTTTCAGTTCTGACTGTATTTATAATAATGAACTATTTTTGTATATGGCTTACCATTGCTATTTTAATTGGAACAATTGTAATGCTTTTTGTTACAAGAAAAGTGGGTGGAGGTTCAGCCAAATACTTTATTAGACAGCAGAAGTCCCTGGGCCGACTGGAAGGATTTATTGAAGAAATGATGGTTGGCCAAAAAGTGATAAAAGTATTCTGCCATGAAGAAGAAAGTAAGGCGGATTTTGACAAGTTTAACGAAGAGCTATTTAACGATTCAAAATTGGCCAACAGATATGCCAATATTTTAGGGCCTATCCTGAATAATATTGGAAACGTGCTGTATGTTTTCGTTGCCATTACCGGTGGTATTTTATTGGTTGCCGATGTTCCCAATTTAAGTATTTCGGGATTGGGGATGGGAATTAGCATTGTTGTTCCATTCCTTAACATGACCAAACAGTTTGTCGGCAACATTAACCAGGTGTCCCAACAGGTTAATTCTGTTGTTATGGGACTTGCCGGCGCACAGCGGATTTATGATTTAATTGATGAAGAACCGGAACAGGATAACGGGTATGTTACATTGGTAAATGTTCGTGAAGAAAACGGTCAGTTAATTGAATGCGAAGAGAGAACAGGAATTTGGGCTTGGAAGCATCCTCACAGCAGTGATGGAACTGTAACCTATACAAAGTTAACCGGTGACGTTAGACTGCATGAGGTGGATTTTGAATATGAACCGGGCAAAACAATTTTACATGACATAAGCCTTTATGCTAAACCTGGACAAAAAGTGGCATTTGTTGGTGCAACCGGTGCCGGTAAGACTACAATAACAAACTTGCTTAATCGCTTTTATGATATTGCCGACGGTAAAATCCGTTATGACGGTATCAATATAAACAAAATCAAAAAATCCGATCTTCGCCGTGCCATTGGGATGGTGCTTCAGGATACCAATCTTTTTACCGGTACTGTAATGGATAATATCCGCTACGGTAAGCTGGATGCTACTGATGAAGAGTGTATTGCTGCGGCGAAACTTGCAGGAGCAGATGATTTCATTCGGCGTTTGCCCGATGGCTATCATACAATGATTACCGAAAATGGGGCGAACCTGTCACAAGGGCAGAGACAGTTGATTTCCATCGCCAGAGCGGCAGTTGCTGACCCTCCGGTTATGATTTTGGATGAAGCAACATCCTCAATTGATACAAGAACTGAAGCCATTGTGCAGCGAGGTATGGATGCTTTGATGGAGGGCAGGACAGTATTTGTAATTGCTCACCGTCTGTCTACCGTTAAAAATGCTGATGTTATCATAGTTTTAGACCATGGAAGAATTATTGAACGAGGCAATCATGAAGAGCTGATTGCCAAGAAAGGTGTATATTATCAATTATACACAGGTGCTTTTGAACTGGAATAAAATTGGATGTTTTATGTTTTAATATAATGTCGGTATTCAAAGAGTGCAGCAGTAAGTAAAAAATGCTGCACTCTATTACATTACGGTATTCTGGTGGATTAAAATATACTTGTCAAAGTTATTGAGCAAATTACGTATATTCGGATACTCAATTGCTTTTTTATTTTTCGGTTTTAATTTATGAGTTTATTTGTGAAGTGCCGCATCTATCAAACCGTAAGTTACGTTTGATATACCGAATGGGCTATTGTTACTTATTGCTATTCTAAGTATCTCAACTCCTGAAATGTCTACGTCAAAATCAATGGGAGGAACTCCTCCTGTCAATTCGGGAGATGTGTATAAAAGTTTACCGTCGCCATACAATTTTAAAGTGGCTTTATATGCAGTGTCTTTTGAGTCAAAGGAAAGAGCGAATTTACCGTTGATTTTGCTATATTTTTTATTTATAACATAGTCTGTATATATCCAGCCATAATATATCTCATATTTTATTGCTTTAGAACAAATATTGCCTGAGGAATCCTTAAAGTTGTTATTTTCAAGTCTAAAACATTTATTTACAGTAGTATCGGATAGCAGATTGTAATATGCTAAATCATTAAGCCATACCATATTTTCATTATCTGTTATATGTACACTCTTTGTTGCCTCATCCCAGGTTACTTCCTTGCCAAGAGCTTCGGCAACTGTTCTTACAGGGAGATATGTAGTTCCATCGTAAATAAAGGGTTCCACAGTTTTTCCATTTCCGTCTTTAAGGTCTATCGGCAAGTCATTTATAAATATTTTTATATTATCGTAATATACATCGATGTTTTTTTTAACTGATTCAGCATAGGAAGTGGAAAAAAGTAGGCACAGAGAAATTAAAAAAAACACTTATCTTCTTAAAAATTTTCTTTGCCATTGCAGAATTCCTCCTGAAAATATAAATTGACTCAGTTGTAAATATATTTTTTTAATTTAAATGTGTTACAACTCATTTGGTAATTTTTTAAATTTTTGTATTAAATAATAAAACTAATAAAACTAATAGGAATAATAATAAATTACTATTGACTTAAAAAATAAGTATAAGGTATAATCAAAAACACGACTTAATATATAGGATTGATGTGGTTTAAAATGGGGGATTAATGTGAATTGGGACAGAAACATAAGATTTCATCATAGACATTTTGAAAGTGGAGAGGGGCATTACCACCATACTAATTGTGACTTTGATGATTATAACAATGCTGTTAATGAGTATAAGAAGAGCTTTCCGTCAAAGGTCAATGTGGTGGAGAATACTCCTGACCCTGCAGTAAGTGAGATGCTTGTACATATGGAGAAGCAAGGCTGTGAAACGTGCTTTGACCGCTTTGACAGTCAGAAGCCTCACTGTAATTTTGGCCTTGCGGGAGTTTGCTGCAAAAATTGCAATATGGGGCCATGCAGGGTGACCAAAAAGAGCCCCAGAGGAGTATGTGGAGCCGATGCTGACCTTATTGTGGCAAGGAATCTTTTAAGATGGGTGGCAGCTGGAGTAGCAGCTCATGGAGCAAGAGGCCGCGAAATAATGCTGGCCCTGAAGGCAGCGGGGGAGGGCATACTTAACATCCCCATTTCCGGAGAAGAGAAACTTAGAAAATCTGCTGCTCAGTTGGGAATATCCACTAAAGGCAAATCCAAGGAAGAGTTGGCAGTGGAAGTTGCAGATATTCTTCTTGAAGACTTGTCAAGAACGGTTCCGGGAAAGCATAAAACCTTAAGTGCTTTTGCAACTAAGGAAAGGATTGAAAAGTGGCGGGAGCTGGATCTTCTTCCTATAGGAGCATATCATGAAGTGTTTGAAGCTCTCCATCGAACCAGTACAGGGACCGATGGAGATTGGGAAAACATAATGAAACAGTTTTTAAGGTGTGGCCTGGCTTTTGCCTGGAGCAGTGTTTTGGGTTCTTCGATAGCTATGGACAGTTTATTCGGGTTGCCTGTTAGAAGTACAGTTAAAGCAAATTTGGGTGCTCTTAGGGAAGGCTATGTTAACATTGCCGTTCACGGGCATTCTCCTCTTTTGGTCAGTGAAATTGTAAAACAGGGAAGAAGTCAGGAATTTATACAACTGGCAAAAGAAAAAGGTGCCCTTGGTATACAGTTTTATGGAATATGCTGCTCGGGACTGTCGGCAATGTATCGTTATGGAGGCGTTATTCCGCTATCTAACGCTATCGGTGCTGAGCTTGTTCTCGGTACTGGGGCTATTGATTTATGGGTGGCGGATGTTCAGGATGTTTTTCCGTCAATAATGGACGTTGCAAAATGTTTTAAAACAACGGTTATTACCACCAGTGACTCTGGAAGACTTCCCGGGGCTGAGCATTATGGCTATGATCACCATCATTCAAATCTGGACGAAACCGAGAAATTGGCAAAGACTATTGCTAAAAGAGCCATTGAAAGTTTTGAGGGAAGAAGAAATGTTCCGGTGTTTATTCCTGATTATGAGGTGGATGCAGAGATTGGTTTTTCAGTAGAGTATGCTACCAGCCGTTTTGGAAGTATGGAGGTAATTGCAAAGGCTTTAAAAGAAGGTAAAATCCGTGGTGTGGTCAATTTGGTGGGCTGCAATAATCCGAGGGTGATGTATGAAAAAGCAATAGTGGATGTGGCACAAAAGCTGATTGAAAACAACATTCTGGTGCTTACTAACGGATGTGCGTCCTTTCCTCTCTTAAAGCTGGGCTATTGTAATGTTAAAGCATTGGAAAAAGCGGGGAAGGAACTTAAAGAATTTTTAGAGCCGGATTTGCCGCCGGTCTGGCATATGGGTGAGTGCCTTGATAATGCGAGGGCATCTGCTTTTTTCAGAGCATTGGCCGATAGCCTTGGAAAAGATATAAAAGATATGCCTTTTGCCTTTGCCAGTCCTGAATGGTCCAATGAAAAGGGAGTAGGCGCCGCTCTCGGATTTAGACTTCTGGGAATAAACTCCTATCATTCGGTTTATCCACCGGTACAAGGTTCAAAGAATGTAATGAAATATCTATTTGAAGATACGCAGAATACGATAGAAGCCGTCATGGTAGTGGAGGTAGACCCGATGAAGCTTGCCGATAGGATAATTTCAGATATAAATGAAAAGAGAAAGGCTTTGATGTGGAAATAGAGGGAGGTTATGGATGTGATAAGAAAGACAAAAATAGCTGTGATTTTTACTCTGATTTTGTTAATGATATTGAATCTTACAGGCTGCAACAGTAAAGACGGGGCAGTTGGAGCATTGAATAGCAAGTCCCAGGCAGGGGTTAAAACCATAAAGATTGCTTATTTGCCTATTACCCATGCTCTTCCCCTTTATGTAGAAAATGAATTGTCCAAGGAAAACTTTAAGAATTTTAAACTGGAGCTTGTAAAGTTCGGGTCATGGACAGAACTGGTGGATGCTTTGAACTCCGGCAATGTAGACGGTGCATCCATACTGATAGAACTTGCAATGAAAGCAAAAGAGCAGGGTATTGATTTAAAAGCAGTTGCTTTAGGACATAGAGACGGGAATGTGGTGGTGGTATCTAAAAATATCAATAAAGTTGAAGACTTGAAGGGAAAGAACTTTGCCATACCCAGCAAGCTTTCCACTCATAATGTTTTGCTGCATATTATGCTTCAAAAAAGCGGTCTAAAATATAGCGATGTAAATGTTGTTGAATTACCACCTCCGGAGATGGCGGCTGCTTTGGCTGAGGGAAGAATATCCGGTTATTGTGTGGCGGAACCTTTTGGAGCAAAATCAGTGGCATTAGATAAAGGTAAGACTTTATTTGAATCCCAGGATTTATGGGAGGGATCGGTATGCTGCGGATTGGTTCTCAGAAATGACTTCATTAAGGATAACGGGGTTATTGCTGAAGAGTTTATCAAGGAATACATAAAAGCAGGAGAAAAAGCTGAATCAAAAGATGAGGTAATTCGTGATATTGCTGAAAAATACTTGAAAGCGGAAGAACAGGTGCTGGATTTGTCCCTTAAATGGATTTCCTATGAAAACCTGAAGCTGGAGGAAAAAGACTATAATGAGCTTTCAAAATACATGGTGGAAATGGGGCTTTCTGAAAATCCTCCGCTGTACAGTGAGTTTGTAGATAATACATTTATAGGAAAAGTGAAGTGATGAAAATGGAAGCGTTAAAAAAGATATTGAAGATTGTTGTAAGCATAGCTGCACTTTTAGGTATTTGGCAATTGGCGGTGCTTTCCGGAAGATACGAATCGTCACTTCTTCCTTCACCGGCCAAAGTTATTGAGGGAATGACAGAATTGATAGAGGACGGAACTTTATTAACTCATTTTAAAGTAAGCCTTACCCGATTCTTTATTGGGTATTTGGCAGCAATAATAGCCGGAATAACTCTTGGACTTTTGCTGGGCTGGAACAAAAGTGTATGGTCTTTTATTGAGCCGATTGTGCAGGTGTTAAGGCCGGTTTCGCCTATTGCATGGTTCCCTTTTATTGTTCTGTGGTTTGGAATCGGGGATACTCCGGCCATTGTTATTATCTTTATAGCAGGCTTTTTTCCAATCCTTCTTTCTACTGTTTCGGGGGTTGGAAATGTGGATGCGATTTATTTGAAAGTGGCTAATAACTTTGGAATCCGGCAGCCGCAGTTGCTTTTTAAAATTATTCTTCCGGCAGCCTTCCCATTGATTGCAAACGGCCTGCATTTAGCATTAGGGTCGGCCTGGGTGTTCCTGGTGGCCGGGGAAATGGTGGGTGCCCAGTCGGGACTGGGATACTTAATCATAGATGCAAGAAATTCTTTGAGATCGGATCTGGTTTTGGCAGGAATAATATTTATTGGAGCTTTGGGGCTTTTGCTGGATAGTTTGATCAAGCTTCTTGAAACCGGTATTGAAAAGCAGTGGGGAATATCCCGAAGGGGGATGAACTGATATGTATATTTCAATTGAGGGCGCGTCCCGAGAATACTTTTTTAAAGGCAGAAAAACTGTATCTCTTGAAAAGGTGAATTTGGAAATAGAAAAAGGTGAATTTATTTGCCTTTTAGGGCCAAGCGGCTGCGGGAAGACAACATTATTGAATTTGATTGCCGGTTTTGACAGGCCAACTTCAGGTGTTGTCAAAATTAATGGAGAAGTTGTTACAAAACCTTCTGCAAATAGAATTACTATATTTCAGAACTATGGACTGCTTCCCTGGAGAAGTGTCCTTCGAAATGTTGAACTTGGCCTGGAAAGCAAGAAAATAGATAAAAAGGAAAGAAGACGAATTGCCGAAGAATATATTGAACTGGTAGGTCTTTCGGCATATAAAAAGCATCATCCTTCCCAGCTTTCGGGAGGAATGCAGCAGAGGGTGGCTTTTGCAAGGGCATTGGCTGTTGATCCTGAGATACTGCTTATGGATGAACCCTTTGGGGCACTGGATGCAATGACCCGTATGAATATGCAGGATGAGATTGAGAGGCTGTGGCAAGAAAAGAAAAAAACAATAATTTTTGTGACTCATGATATAGAAGAAGCTGTCTTTTTGGCCGATAGAATTGTGATAATGACTCCAAGTCCCGGGAAAGTAAAAAGTGTCATTGAGGTGCCTTTGGCAAGGAAAAGGGACAGAACCGGAAGCGATTTCTTGAAAATCAGGGACAAGGTTTTTGCTGAATTCGAACTAAAGGCCAGAGACCAAACCGAATACTACCTCTAGAACAGGGGACGGTTCTCTGCTTGACATTACCCTACCTTTATTGTATATTTGTGGTAGGGTGTTTTTTCTAACATTGTTATGATATATTCATCAAAACCCGGTTTTTTTAATATTTTAGGTGGTAGATAATAATGAAAAAAAATGTATGTTTTTCATTCATACTATGCATAATGTTATTAATTACATCGTGCAGCGGATATAAAAGGCTTAATGAAATCAAAGCAATTGATTACTTCAGTGGAATTGAATGTACCATTCCGTTAAGAATCCCTTACGGTGCATTAACAAGTGAATTTTTACATACAGACGATGATATTTATGAATTAAAGGCAAAACTTGATGAAATTTCAAGTAAAGAGGGTAATTTTTCAGTACAAGATTTACCCTATGATGCTTTATTAATAGTTTATACTAAAGATTCAAAAAATGCCCTGTATTTAATTCAAGAATATCAATTGGGACAGCATTATCGACCTAAATACAGCCATCAATACAGATTTTCGGACTTTTCTGCCTGCCTTTATATGTCATCACAAATGAGAAAAGATGGTCTTATAAGTCAACGCATAGAAGGGATACCAATACCCCATCATTTACTGAGAGATATGTATGCCGGCAGCTACAATGATTACAATTACATTGAGGATGAATATGTAGTTAACGGAAATATTGAAGAATTTTATAAATTTTATCAGATGTTCCAGGAGTATTACGGTGAATATACACTTAATATTGTAAAAGAAGATAATGCACTTATATTAAAAAATTTACCTGTAAATATTAAATACATAAGTCCGGAAGGCAATCTTGATAGCAAAATCCAACCGATTATATTAAAGGAATTTAGAATTAATTTTTCTAAAAATGACAATTCAGAACCTGTTGTGACTTTCTCTTATGTTATTTAGTAGAACTATATTGACTATGTTTTCCTGTTTTGTGGTATTTGAGGATAGCGACGCAGAAAATACTTTCGGTAAATTATTGTTTTGGAACAAACAATTATAGAATTATTTCATGTCATTGAAATTCAAATATACTGTTACAGTGACATGTATTTAGGAAGAACTTGAAGAAACGTTGATGTTACAACGACTGAAGGTTTCAGATTTTTTGGAATTTTGATTTTGCCAGCAAACCCGATGGAGGCGGCTATAAGAATAAATATGGATATTATCAGCATAGTGAGAAGGTGGAGTAGTGGAAATTATTACTTGTTTTATGAACGCTTTATAGGAGAAAGAGGATTGATACTACCTGGTAGGATGAAAAATTTGAGAAAAAAGCTGATTAGTTGATTCTATTAAAGATTGGACGAGCTCTCTGTTGATTTATGTTTAAACCTGTATTTGTGGGATTGGCAGGTCTATGATTGAATATGTTTATAATAGCAAAAAGATGTAAAGGAAGAGAAGTAAAACATGTTTTGTGAAAATTGTGGTTCGAAATTGCCGGATGGATCTGAATCCTGTGCGCTATGTGAAGCAGAAAAAGATTCATTAATTTCTAAGAATTATATAAATAATACGTATTTATCTTATGTAAAAAGAAAGAAAAAAATAGTAATAGTGATTACATTAATTATTTTAATTGGAATTTCTGTCTTTTTTACGAGTTATACAAAGAAAAAAAGCGGTTTATATAATAATATTGCTTGGGGAACTTCTAGGGAAAAAGTTAGAAAAATGCTTGGAGATGATTTAATTAAAGGAGAAGTTTTTTCAAGCGATTTAACAATTATAGATGATTATGACGGAATGAAAGGTGTTAAAGCATATGTTAGCTATTTGTTTGAAGATGACAAACTTTGCGTAATCAGCTTAACATTATACAATAAAACAGTTCTTATACAGATTCAATGATTATAAAAAATACACTAATAAATTCAATAAATTATACGGAGAGAAAAGTGAAGATGGTAAATATTTTATATGGAAGGCTATAAAGAGTAACATAGAGCTTGAGCATTTAATAGATAGGGTTATTTCGATTCATTATTATGATAATGATTATAGATAATTCAATATTTGGAAAAGCAAAAAGATATTACATAAGTGTTTCAGTTTACCTGTGATATAATTATTTTTATGGAAATTATGTATAATGGATTAAAAAATTAGATTTATTAGCCCTGAGTTAGTGTGCATGGTTTGTGGACTGATAAGATTTTGGTCAAGAGCTTGATGTCCCAATTTTGTAGAACATTGAGTATTGTGAAAAATTATTACAACAATCCAACAATATTAACCGGGGGAGATTATATAATGAAATCCTTTGCCGTAAAATTATTAACACTAATTTTTATCATGAATGCTCTATTTACAATAAATGTGTTTGCAGGAACACCTTATACCACTATGCCATTGAGCAAGGCGGCAGAGTTTGAAGCTTTTGTAGAAGAAGGAGAAATGTATGTTAAAATAACAGATACTGTTACTAATATTGCTCAATCTATAAGTATAACTAAGAGCCCTATAAGAGAAGGGAATACTTTTAGTGTCCAAATGTGTTTAGGAACTTATGAATACTTTTATGGAACTACTGAAAAGTTGATTCTATTATAAAACTTGGTAATCTGGAAAACGGAAATTATAAGTTTGTTATCAAATATGAGGAAGAAATGCTTCCGGAGTCTGATAAAGAAGTGATAACTCACGAATTCGAATTTTCAGTACCTGTAGAAGTAAAAGAGAAAGAAATAAAAGTAAGCATCGACAATGTATTTTTAAGCTTAGAAAACCCGCCGGTTATTATAAATGATAGGGTTTTGATACCATTAAGTTCCGTTTTTGAAAAATTGGGCTGTAATGTGGAATGGGATGCTTCAGATAGAAAAAGGGCATATATATAAAAAGATGGCATTGATATTATGCTCACTGTTGGAAGCAATGTGGCAATCAGAAATGCAGACTTTGTTATAATGGATGTAACTCCTGAAATAATAGAAGACAGGATATACATGCCTATTCGCTTTGTATGTGAAAGTATTGGAAAAAGAGTTGAATGGAACAGTTTTAACAGGGAAGTTCAAATATATGATAATAAAGTGCCTGGAACACTTATTAAGCAGTAAGAAATTATGAGAGGCAGAACTTAAATTCGTTTTCACTTAATGAAGATAAAATCTATTTCATTGGCAATGATACTAAATTGTATAAAATGAATACAGACTTTTCGGAAGTAGAATTAATCAATGAAGTAGAATTAATCAATAATGATAACTACTCAAGTATATACGTATATAATGGATTTATTTATTCAAAATCAACTTTAAACGGTACTCATTATAGTAATGGAGTTCCATATAGTCATAAATTCAACATAGAGAACTTAGACGGAAGCGACAAGAGGGAACTAAAACAGGAGGAAATACAAAATAATGAGGTAATTGAGGATTGGGCTAACCATTTAAGAGAGAGGACGAATCTTGATGGTGCTATGGGCAGTGATTTTAAAATTGAATACCCTCTAACTTATCCTATAAAGATAGATGAAAACTGGTACACTGATGGATATATCAAAAAAAATATTTCTACTAATGAGGTTGAAAACATATATGACGTTTACATTAATTCGATTTTGGGAGTTTATGGAGAATGGATATACTTCTCTTCGAGTAGGGAATTAAATACAAGAAATAACTTATATAGAATTAAAACCGATGGTACAAATCTTAACAAGATTAGTGAAGGGACAATAGATGATGTAATTGTAAAGGACGGATGGATATATTATATTGACCATATTTTTAACGAAGTCAGGTTATTTAAGGTTAAAGAAGATGGAACACAAAGAAAAAAGATTTATATTATAAACCCATCAAAGTTTCTTTCGGCGAAAAAGCACTTTGTAGCGGTTTGGGATGAATGGATATATTACAGGGATTATAATAAAATATATAAGACCAAAATTGATGGCAGCGAAACAAAGATATTTTTAATTGAAGCAATTGAAAAATAGCATTAGAACAGGGGACGGTTCGAAACCACTGAAAAAGTAGGATTTTTTAAGCCGCTTTTACAGTTTTATACAGCCGAAAACATTTAATTCTAATTTTCAGAAGCAAAAAATAATGATTATTTTTACTTAAAGAGGATACCAGTTGGGCTATCCTCTTTAAATTTACTGCCAATGCTGTTAATTTTGATTGCATTGACATGCTTCTTAAGCCGTACCCTCGGGCACGGCTTAATCCATGAAATCTCTTCATCTCTCCATTTTTTCACTCTTGACTTGTTCGTTCTTTATATTTTTCTATAAATTCCTTCGTTTTTGCTCTTTGGCTGTATTCATAATATTCAGGTATATTTACACTTATTTCTAAAGTGTTTGATTTCCCTATTTTGAAGCATTGATCTTTTTTGGACACTTCTGACATCCTTCTACATCAAACTTATATTTCCATGATTCTCGACCGTCACTTTTTCTTATCTTTCTCTGCTTCTCTACGGTATAATTCCCATAATCACAAAACCATTGGTCCGAATCCTTATTATACGCATATTTACTCTCATCTATTTTGTATACCATTTCACTAATCGGTATGTATGCTTCGGCACCGTTTTCTTTTATTACATCTAAAATTGGCTTCCTGAAATATGCTTTATCCCCATATACCTCTTTTATTTCTATTCCGCTATCCTTTGTCAAATCAATTAATTCTTCAAATCCTGTACCGTCAACGTATGCACCGTTATATACCCTTACTGCCGTTATTATCCTTTCTTTTGTTGTCATTGCATACTCTGTTTTATATCCAAAAAACTTTCTGTTTTCGATTTATATCCTACTCTTGCATCCTGGTCTACTAATGACCTTATACTCTTTTGTTCTATAAATTTTGGGTCTTCTAATATCTCACGGGCTTTTTCTATAACTTTGTATGTTTTCGTATGTTTTTCCCGTTCAATTTTTTCTTCAACCTGCGCAATGACTTCTTCCACATAAGCCTTCATTGTCGCTTTTGCTTCTTTATGATCTGCTATTTCCTTATAGTTTGGAATATTTGTATTGATTTCTTCCGGTATCGCTCCTACCTCTTTTTCTAGATTTTTAAATATCTTTTTGGCAATATGCTTTAGTATCCTCTCGGGTACTTTTTTTACAGTATTGGCATGAGTGTGTGTACAATCAATACTAATTCCACCGGACTTAATTATATTTTTTTCTACACACTGTTTTACTACTTCAGTTATTATTTCATCCATTGTAACTTCCTGTAGCCTATGAACTCTGAATTTTGCCAGTAAACTCGGATGGGGAAGTTCTTCTTCAGGATTAATTCCAAGAAACCATAGGTATGCCAGATTTAATGAAGCTTCCTCGATTACACGTTCATCGGATAAGTTGTACAAATACTGAAGAATTAAAAGACTTAACATAAGTTCAGGTTCTTTTGCAGGTCGGCCATAATATTTACAATAGGATTTTTCCAATAGGATTTTTCGAGTAGCTTATTAATAAAACTAAAATCAATTGCATTATTTATTAATTTAAGTATATGATTTTCTGGAATTTTATTGTATAATATTGAATAGATGCTTAATTGATTATTTTTATCTTTTAGCATTAAAAAACCTCCTTTGTGGTGTTGGTTTGTCGTGATTCCATTATACCATTGAAGGAGGTTTTTTACTATATATTTGTTGAAATATATCGAATGTTTTACATTTTTTATTTGGCGTTTTTCAGTGGTTTCGGACGGTTCTCTGTTTGATATCACCCAACCGCTATTGTTAACTAAAGGTAGGGTGATTTTTTGATAAGAGACGCTGAGAGGCGATATAAACAGAAACACTTATTTTAGGATAGATAAGGTTTTAATATGTTAACAAATATGGAAAAAATATTAAGACAAGTTGTTTTTGTTCTAAAACCTTTACCATAACTAACCTTAAAATTATGAATGTTTGATAATTAAATTCATTAGTTATATTGGTCCATTCTTTTGTAATCGGTAAATTCTACAAATTTTTTTGTATAATTTATACTTTGAGTTTATTAAGATACAAAATATCTATAAACTAAAATAATTTAATTCTGAAAAATTATTTATAGTATATAATATTTTTTATATTTATCAGTCAGGATATTTATCGAGCCGAAGATATTTGGATAGGAGGAATTAGTGTAAATATCGGTTTTATTTTTAATTTGCAGACTAGTTGTTTGTAATGTTAAAGGTAGTAGAGAACATTGAAAAAACTGTATGTTTAGCATTAATATTATGCATATTTACCTTAATTACATCATGTACTGGATATAAGAAGCTTAATGAAATCAAGGCAACAGATTTCTTTAGCGGAATTGTGTGTTGTATTCCGTTAAAAATACCATCGGATTCGATTACAAGTGGATTTTTACATACGATGATGATATTGATGAATTAAAGGCAAGACTTGATGAAATTTCAAATAAAGAAGGAAGTTTTTCGGTGCAATATTTACCGTATAATGCCCTATTAATGTTTATACTAAAGATTCAAAAAATGCTCTTTATTTGATTCAAGAATATCGGCTAGGACCACTCAAAAAAATTAAATTGAATAAAATAATGTAAATAAATAGAAAAAATACATAAAAATGCATATAAAAACAAACAAAAAACAAATTGATAAAAAATAGAAAAATTGTTAATATAACTAGTGAATAATAACAAATATTGTATAATTAATCTATTAATTATATTTATTACAGATAAGTATTACATTAATTTTAGTTAATTATTGGGTGAAAAAATGAAATATACTTTTGTTAGACAACATGATGCCACTGATTGTGCAGCAGCATGTCTTGCGATGATATGTTTGCATTATAAAAAAGAAACTACGATAACAAAACTTAGAGATTTAATGGGTACCGATATAAAAGGTACAAATATAATTGGGTTAAAAAATGCTGTGATGAGTTGGGATTTACTTCTCAGGCGGTTCGAGTTGATAAGGAAGGTTTTTTGAGTGACTTTACTCTGCCGTGTATTGCGAATGTTATTACTAAAGAGGGACTTAGTCACTTTGTTGTAATATTTAAGAAAACTAAAAAACATGTTATAATAGGTGATCCTGCAAAGAATTTATTGAAGGTTAAGATAGACGAGTTTTACAAGGATTTTACAGGTGTATTACTCATATTGAAACCCAATCAGAATTTTGTAAGCGATAAGATAAAGGGAGAAAAAGTATTTTATAGATTCTTGAAGCTTTTATTACCGCAAAAAAACTTTTCATTTATTCAATTTTGGCTTCAATTATATTGACGATATTGGGAATAGTGTCTTCACTTTTCAATAAAGTAATTATGGATGAAATATTGCCATACCAATTAAAAGGTATGCTGGTCTCAGTGCTGATAATATTTTCAGTTATTGCGGTTACGCAAGTGGTAATTGGTTTTATAAGACAGTGGATGATGATATATTTGTCCCAGAAAATAGATATACCTTTGTTGCTGGGCTATTTTGAACACGTTTATAAACTTCCGATGAAGTTTTTTGCTTCAAGGAAAACTGGAGATATTATTACAAGATTTTCTGATGCATTTACCATTAAAGGTATATTTACAAATATTGCTTTGACGTTGATTATTGATATTTTAATGACACTGATAACCGGTGTGATTTTATTTAAGATGAATGCTGCTCTATTTGTAGTAATTCTTTTTCTAACAGCAGTAAGTATAGGATTAGTGTTTATATTTAAAGAACCATATAAGAAACTTAATGAGGAACAAATGCAACAATCTTCAGTGCTAAATTCACAAATAATTGAGGGACTGAGAGCATTTGAAACAATTAAGGGAAATGCGAATGAAGAAAGAGAATTAGAGAACATTGAAAGAGAATACATAAGGTTGTTAAGAATAGGATTAAGGGGAGGAATGTTGTCTAATATTCAGGGTTCCATATCTAGCCTTGTACAGACCATTGGTAATTTAGTACTGATGTATATAGGTGTTATGCAGGTTATCAATAATGAAATATCATTAGGAAGTCTGATGGCGTTTATTACATTATCGGGATACTTTATGGAACCTTTGGGGAGGCTTGTTCAATTACAGTTACAGATACAGGAAGCGAATATATCAATGAAAAGAATAGCGGAAATTTTAGACAGTGAGAAAGAACAAGAAGATGGCAATTATCAAAATATTGAGAAAATAGAGGGAGATATTGAGTTTAAAAATGTTACTTTTAGATATGGAAATAGGAAACCGGTTCTGAAAAATATTTCGTTTAAAATTTCAAAAGGCAAAAAAGTAGCATTGGTTGGAAGCAGCGGAAGTGGCAAGTCTACGATTGCTAAGTTGTTGCTCAAATATTATGAGCCGGAAAATGGAGAAATACTTATAGATGGAGTAGATATCAACGAATTTAGTAACAGCTCACTTAGGAAAGCGATATCATATGTTCCGCAGAATTCAGAGCTTTTTTCTAAAAGTATTTATGACAATATAAGGATAACAAAGATGAATTCAACTTTGGAGGAGGTTAAAGAAGCTGCAAAACAAGCAGATGCCCATGAATTTATAAAAAGACTTCCATTGCAATATTATACTTATCTTGAGGAAGCAGGAAACGGACTGAGTGGTGGAGAAAAACAGAGAATTGCATTAGCAAGGGCATTTCTTAAGAAGAGTGAATTTTATATATTGGATGAGCCTACAAGTAATCTTGATTTTGCAACAGAAGGTATAATTTTTGATATGATATACAATAAATTCAAGAATAAATCGATGCTGATTATTGCACATAGATTGGCAACTATAAAGAATTGTGATGAGATTATTGTTATTGATAAAGGTGAAATTATTGAAAAAGGAACACATGAAGAATTGATGTCAATAAAGGGAAAGTATTATGAACTGTGGGAGATGCAGCAAGGAAACTATGTAGTGAAGAACGATCAGGAGGAAATGAAAGAAGAAATAGCATGTATTGATGAAGAGGAAATGTGTTATTAGGATGTTACATTAATTAATGTTAACATACATTTAATACTTGTTCGCGGACAGGTACAAAAATGTTAATTTTAAGGAGGTAAATAAAATGGAAATTTGCTATGAAAATGAATTGGCTATGCCTAGCAGTTATTCTTTGGTAGGGCAAGAAGAAATGGCATATGTTGAAGGTGGTTATTACATGACAAATGATGACTGTAAAGCTTTAGCATTTGCCATTGGAGCAACTGTATCTATGAATATAGCAACTGTTGCAAGTCTTATTATTGCTTGTGGAACATCTATAACTGCAGTATTAGCAAGTGTTCCGGTAATAGGATGGATTGCAGCTGCTTATGGAGCTGTTACAATTATTAACAGTGCAGAGTCAATTGCATCTGGATTAATGACAGCATTATGGAATGGTACAGGGATGGAAGTATCTGTTGGATTCAGATGGTTTACTCCTTACATAAAGTGTACAGCCAAATAAATATATTACAAGATCTCTATGGGATAGCCCCATAGAGATCTACTAAGAATATAATTTAATAATTGAAAGTTATGGGGGTATTACTCTGAAAAATAAAGTTATTTATATAAATATAATGTTAAAATTGAGAAGGATTTTTGATGTTGTATTTTACATATGTATATTATTATGTGGAAATTTATTAATGTTTTATTATGGGGAAACAAATATAAATTTGATCTATGGTATAGTTATTGTTTTTTCGTTTTTACTTATGCTATTTATAATAAGCGCGACTATGGACACGCTATTTACTACATCAGATCCAATTAATAAAATAAATATTACAAAATACAGGGTTATTTTTTTTCTTAGAGTAGTGGAAATAGTAATTACATATTATTTTAGTGTAAATGATAACAAAGGAAAAGAAAAGATTTTGATATATAATTTTTTGATTTTTGTTATAAGTGGAGTGATCATAACACTTCATAATATGATAATAAATAGATATAAAAATATGAGTTCTGAAACGATTGAAGAAATGATATCTATTTATACTAGCTCAGATGAAAGAAAAATTGATGTTGAGGCAATTTACAAAAAGTTCATTTACTTTTTTGCTTATTGCATGTTACTAATCTTTGTATATAGATATACTCTATGGAGATGGGAAACTACTTTTGCTTTTTTGATTATCAATATAATTGTTCTAAAGAAACTTTTCTGGGAGGGATGTAAAAAGCTATATTACAAATATGTGGCGTATTTTTTTAGTATTTGTTTTATTTCAAGTATAGGAATAGTTTTAATGAAATTAATATATGATCAGCTAATTGTACTATCTATGTTTAAAAATAGGGATGAACAAGAATTATGGATGGTGTTAATGCTATTCTATTTACCGTTATTAAGATTAGGGAAGGATGTTGACAGAAGAAGAAAAAAAATCCTATATATCTGGAAAAAGTAGAGAATAAAAATATATTAAATAATTCAAAAAATATGAAAGTACAATTATAATATAAAGTTTGTTTTAGAGAGATTAAAATAATTCTAGCATGATTTCAAGAAAGTCTTCAAATAAGTTTTGAAGGCTTTCAAATGTACAGGATAGATTTTAGAAATAGAATAAATGATGATTTATTTGTAATAAATAATAAAATTTATAAATTACACAATAAAAAAAGTCTGAGGTAATAAAAGATAAAGTTCTTATTTTAAATAATATTTTGTGGAGGTTGCAATGAGAAACGATAAAATTCAAATAAGCTACAATAAGACTTTAAAGTTGAGGAATGTACTAATAAAAGAAGTTAACTTAATAGATACGTTAAATAAAGAAGTTTTTTTGATGGAAAATTTTATAAAAAATAAAGGCGCACAGCCTATTGGGCCTCTTATACAGTATACATATGTAGAAGGAAGTGGAACAAACGTTAAGGTGACTCTAAAACTTATGAGGCAATCAAATACGTTTATACATAAAGTTGAAGAACCATATAAAATGGAACCGATTATAAGAGTAAAAAATTGTATGTATGCAAGGTATATTGGAGAAGAAAGCAAACTTAAATTTGCGTATGATAAAATCAACCTTATAGCTTTTGAAGAAGGTATACCATTAAAAGGTGACAGTTACACCGTATTTGTAGCAAAAAATGATGACAATATAATTGCGGATGTGTTTATGGAGCGTGCTGACGGTGAGTAATCAAGTTAAAACTTTAAATGAATTAAAGGATAGTAGAATACTTTATGATAAAAATGTACCTGGATTTGCTTACATGATAATAATAATTGTTATGGCATTAATAATTACTATTATAATTTGGAGTATATTAACCCCTAAAATAGATATAATTAAAGCTCCCGGAATGGTTCAAAGTATTAACAAAAACTATGTAATGGTACCATATAGCGGAAAAATAGTGGATATTAATATTGAAGAAGGGACTTATGTTGAAAAAGGAAACGTGCTTTTGACAATAAAAAGTACAGAGTTTGATTTACAGGCTAAACAGTTGGATGGGAAAAAAGAGCTTTGTATGGAAAAAATAAGGCAGCTTAAGAAGCTAGCAGCTTCTATAAAGGATGATATAAACTATTTTAATGAAGGTGATGAAAAAGATAATCTATATTATTATCAATTTGAAAACTACAAAAGTCAGATTGCACAACAGAAATTCGATGCGGAAATGTATAAGTCATATGGTTATACTGATGCTCAAATAGAAAACGAAATAGAGAAAAATCAGAATAAAATAACTGAGATTTATTATTCCACTTTAAAATCAATTGAAGATTCTATCCAACAATACGAAAACGAATTGATAAACATAGAGCTCCAACTTGAAGCAGTTGGAAGTGGACAAGAGGAATATCAGGTTGAGGCTAATGCTACTGGCAAAATACATATGTTAGCCGAATATAAGGAAGGAATGGTTGTTCAGGCGGGAAGCGCTATTGCTAATATTGCTTCGGAACAGGATGAATATAAGATACAGGCGTATGTTGATGCCAATAGCATAGCACGAATTTCTGTTGGAGATAAAGTAAATATTGCAGTCTCGGGTTTGGCGGAAACTGTGTATGGAACAGTAACGGGACAAGTAGTTAGGAAGGATAATGATATAACAACGGACAGTGAGAAAGGAACAAGTTATTTTAAAGTTGATATAATACCAGACAATACATACATAATAAGTAAAAAAGGTTATAAGGTTAATTTTTCAAATGGTATGCCGGTAGAGGCACGTATTCAATATGATCAAGTGTCTTATTTTGATTATGTGCTGGAATCACTGGGTATATTAACAAGGTAGGAGTTTTGCAATGGCAAAGAAATGTTTAATAATAGTATTATTGATAGTTTTTATAATGTTTTTACAACCTAATAATTATTATATATTTGCTGAAGAGAATACTGAGATAACAGTGGAAAATGATAATGATAAACTCGGAGAGCTTCTGGAAGAAAAAATTGAAGAAAATGAAAAAGAAAATGAAGAAACAAGCTATATAAAAGTTACCGATTTGGATATAGCTGATTATAAAACAACCATGAAAGTTGGTGAGAAACAACTTCTTGTAGTTACAGTATTGCCGCTTGATGCTACTGATAAAAAAGTAAGATATTACTCAAGTAAGGAGTCAGTCGCAAAAGTAAATGAGTTGGGAAGGATTACTGCATTATCTCCTGGTACAACCCGAATTACTATTGAAGCTGCTGATGGAGTAAGTGAGGAATTCAAACTGAAGGTAGTTTCTTCGAAAGACACATATATAGAGGTTTCGGAATTGGATCTCGGTGATTATAAAAAAGAAATGAGGGTTGGAGATAATCAACTGTTATCAGTAACTGTTCTTCCTTATGATGTAACTGACAAAAACGTAAAATATGCGTCAAGCAATGAGAAAGTAGCTACAGTAAATGGACTTGGCAGAATTACCGCTCTTTCGGAAGGAGAGACTGTAATAACTGTAAAAGCAGGTAATAAGGAAAATTCATTTGTTTTGAAAGTATTGCCCAAAAAAGACACGAGAGTCAAGGATATTGATTTGGGAGATTACCAAGAGAAAATGAAAGTGGGAGAAACACAACTGTTAATGCCGGCAGTTATACCACAGGATGCAGTAAATCCCGGTTTTAAATATACTTCTACGAAAACTGAAGTTGCTACAATAAATGAAATTGGAAGGATCAGAGCGCATAAAGAAGGAACTACCGTAATTATTGTGGAGGCGGATGGAGTAAAAAAGCAGTTTGAGTTAACGGTTTATGGCGAAATAAAGGCAGCGGAAATGGATTTAGGAGATTATCAAAAAGTAATGAAGGTGGGAGATAAGCAGTTGCTAACACCTTCTGTATTGCCAAGGGAGGCATCAGACAGGAAGATTACATACAAATCCACCAATGAAGATGTTGCGTCTGTTAATGTATTTGGAAGAATTGAAGCTCATGCTATTGGTGAGACGGAAATAATTGTCAGTGTGGATGAAATTGAAAAATCTTTTGACTTAAAGGTTATAGAGAACAAGGATTATCCTGTGGAAGATATTTATATAGAGAAATATGAGGAAAAGATGGAAGTTGGCAAAACTCAGAGATTATCTGTAACAGTATTGCCATATTATGCAAAGGATTCAACAGTGGAATACAGTTCAGAAGATTATACAATTGCTACAGTAAATTCATCAGGAGAAATTAAAGCCATAAAAGAGGGAAGTACCGTAATAAATATCAAAGCAGGGGATGTAACAAAGCAAATTACAATTCATGTAGTGACGGCAACAGAAAGAATAGCAGTAAACAAAACGTACGTTGTTCTGAAGACAGGTGAGCAGTTTCAATTAAATTGTAAGGTTTCACCACCTGAAGCAAATCAAAAAATAGAATTCAAATCTAATGAGCCTTTAGTTGCAAAAGTTGACGATAACGGTTTGATAACTGCAGTTGATACTGGTGTGGCTACTATTATTGTTACTAACGGATATAGGCAGACAGAGGTTACTGTACTTGTTAATAAAGAATTTATTAAAGAAGGAGAAGAAGTTATTCCGTTAGCAAGTTCTGAGTATGAAGTAGATCTACTTGCTGAAATGATTAAAAATTCTGATAAAATGAAAGTGGTTATAAACAAAAGTGAGTTTTCAAAAGTGACAAAGTCAGCATTTAAACATTTGTATCTTTTGGAAAAAATTCTTATAGTAGATGGAGGAGAATATATAATTGAGATAAAAGGAAATGATATTGTTAATTACGAAAATGAACTATTTACTAATATAAAATATAACGAGATAAGCAAAGGAATTGAAATTATTATAAACGAGAATCAAAAACTTCCGGGTAAAATAAGCATTTCCTTTGATAATATTCAAATTCAAAGAGCAAAGTATCTATATTTATATAATGAAGCTAAGAAAAAATATGAAGTTATTAGCAATGCTATAGAAAACGGAACAATTACAATAGATATAGGCGGTAAATATCTATTAACAAATAAAAAATTATCATTATTAAGAGTTAATTTATTTGTGACAATTATAGGAGGAATTGGATTTTTAACTATGGTCACTATATATATAATATCAAGGAGAAGATATTGGTTCTGGTAAAACATTAAAACAGGGGACGGTTTGAAACTACTGAAAAACACCAAATAAAAAATGTAAAACATTCAATATATTTCAACAAATATATAGTAAAAAACCTCCTTCAATGGTATGATGGAATCGCGCAAAACCAAAACCACAAAGGAGGTTTTTTAAATGCTAAAAGATAAAAATAATTAATTAAGCATCTATTCAATATTATACAATAAAATTCCAGAAAATCATATACTTAAATTAATAAATAATGCAATTGATTTTAGTTTTATTAATAAACTACTCGAAAAATCCTATTGTAAATATTATGGCCGACCTGCAAAAGAGCCTGAACTTATGTTAAGGCTTTTAATTCTTCAGTATTTGTACAACTTATCCGATGAACGTGTAATCGAGGAAGCTTCATTAAATCTGGCATACCTATGGTTTCTTGGAATTAATCCTGAAGAAGAACTTCCCCATCCGAGTTTACTGGCAAAATTCAGAGTTCATAGGCTACAGGAAGTTACAATGGATGAAATAATAACTGAAGTAGTAAAACAGTGTGTAGAAAAAAATATAATTAAGTCCGGTGGAATTAGTATTGATTGTACACACACTCATGCCAATACTGTAAAAAAAGTACCCGAGAGGGTACTAAAGCATATTACCAAAAAGATATTTAAAAATCTAGAAAAAGAGGCAGGAGAGATACCGGAAGAAATCAATACAAATATTCCAAACTATAAGGAAATAGCAGATCATAAAGAAGCAAAAGCGACAATGAAGGCTTATGTGGAAGAAGTCATTGCGCAGGTTGAAGAAAAAATTGAACGGGAAAAACATACGAAAACATACAAAGTTATAGAAAAAGCCCGTGAGATATTAGAAGACCCAAAATTTATAGAACAA
Source organism: Acetivibrio clariflavus DSM 19732 (assembly GCF_000237085.1). GTDB lineage: Bacteria > Bacillota > Clostridia > Acetivibrionales > Acetivibrionaceae > Acetivibrio > Acetivibrio clariflavus. The sequence goes on from NC_016627.1 coordinate 950,335, forward strand.
AAGAGTATAAGGTCATTGGTAGACCAGAATGCAAGAGTAGGATATAAATCGAAAACAGAAAGTTTTTTTGGATATAAAACAGAGTATGCAATGACAACAAAAGAAAGGATAATAACGGCAGTAAGGGTATATAACGGTGCATACGTTGACGGTACAGGATTTGAAGAATTAATTGATTTGACAAAGGATAGCGGAATAGAAATAAAAGAGGTATATGAGGATAAAGCATATTTCAGGAAGCCAATTTTAGATGTAATAAAAGAAAACGGTGCCGAAGCATACATACCGATTAGTGAAATGGTATACAAAATAGATGAGAGTAAATATGCGTATAATAAGGATTCGGACCAATGGTTTTGTGATTATGGGAATTATACCGTAGAGAAGCAGAGAAAGATAAGAAAAAGTGACGGTCGAGAATCATGGAAATATAAGTTTGATGTAGAAGGATGTCAGAAGTGTCCAAAAAAGATCAATGCTTCAAAATAGGGAAATCAAACACTTTAGAAATAAGTGTAAATATACCTGAATATTATGAATACAGCCAAAGAGCAAAAACGAAGGAATTTATAGAAAGATATAAAGAACGAACAAGTCAAGAGTGGAAAAATGGATAGATTTCATGGATTAAGCCGTGCCCGAGGGTACGGCTTAAGAAGCATGTCAATGCAATCAAAATTAACAGCATTGGTAGTAAATTTAAAGAGGATAGCCCAACTGGTATCCTCTTTAAGTAAAAATAATCATTATTTTTTGCTTCTGAAAATTAGAAATAAATGTTTTCGGCTGTATAAAACTGTAAAAGTGGCTTAAAAAAACCCTACTTTTTCAGTGGTTTCGAACCATCCCCTGTTTTGTGTTTTGTACTTCCAAAAGGTGATAAAATAGGTTATAATAAATTTTTAAAGCAGTGAATAATGATAAAAGACTATACAATGAAGTCAAGAAGGCATTAGATGAAGGTAGAAATATAGAAGATTTGTACTAAATGAAAAAGTTGAGGTAATTGGAGAATTGCTTGAATATATAGAAGGATTAAAAAATCAGGTGAATTATTTATAAAGTAAGAAATCAAAAAAATTAAAAGGTGATAAATATATGAGAGATCCATTATGTAATGAAAGTTATTTGTTAAAAACAATAGAATCTAAAAAGAAGAATATCTGTGAAACGAAACAAGAGATTGCTGAATTAAAAGCTGATATAGAAAAGGGGGATACAAAGATATCCAAGAGATAATCAAAGTATAATCTATGCTGAATTTAAGGGAATGTTTAGGAAGAATATAGATATGATTATGGCTAAATATTCTTTGGGAAGTACGCCGGATACAATGGTAAATGATTATTTGGATTGTATAACATGTTTAGAGAATATGGGCGAAGAAGGGCTCGGGTATATTTTCTTTTTATGGATGGTAGCACTGGGGATTCTTTTGGAAGTAAACAAAGAAGAACTAAAAAGACTTGCTTGCATTATAGAGAACAAAAAAATAGAAGATGCTCTTATAGATTTTCTTTTAAAGGCTTGTAATATAGAATGGCAACATTATATAAATACATATCAAAAAGAAAATCCGTATTCCAAAACTGCAGAGATTATAGAAATAGCATTACATAATAAAGACAAAGAAGAAGCTTCGAAAAGGCTTCAAAAATATATGGATAAAGAATGGTTTAAGGGACACTATGACTATGAGTGGAGAAATGCTCATAAAGAACCTGGTTATTATGGACTTTGGAGTTTTGAGACAGCTGCATTGGTTAAGATACTAAAACTAGATGATAGTGCCATTAAGGATAATAATCATTACCCGTATGATTTAGCTCATTACAAAAATGAAATGTCTTTTGATTTAAGTTGGTATAGTATGCCTTTAGAGAAAGAGACGATTAAGGAAGAGAAGGCAGTATTGGGTATACCTAATAATCCTGAATTAGAGCAAATAATACCACCCAAATTCAATAATTTCGTGAATGAAGTGATAAATGATTATAACGTTTTAACTGATGACGAGTTTTGGAAGAAATATAACTTGGAAAAAATTTGGTTTAAGTTAGAAGAGTTTAAAAAAGATAATAAAGATAAAAAATTATTAGGAACGATTGTTGTATCTCTGCTTGTAGATAAGGGCTTTATTTTGCAATTGGATTATAAAGAGGAGTTAATAGATCATATAGAAAATATACATAATTACTGGCCCGAGCAAGAAGTTAAGTTAGTGTGTTTTGAACTGGATAATGATCAGTACTATTATGCATATATACCTAAAAACGTAATGAAAGATTCATTGTATGAAGTGAAATTGATAGAAGTAGAAAATAAAAAGTAGAACAGGGGACGGTTTGGAGTGCCCACCCCCTTGTGGTGTACAGTTTGTGGACGGTTAATTTAGAGGATGTAAAAAATCTTGTGTATAAGAGATTGAATGTTCTCCTTCTTGGCAAGAATTTCTAATAAGAAAAGCTAAGGAGGAGAATTTTATGTCAACACTATCAAAAGAACATATAAAGCAATTAGTTCGGGAAAATAATTTCCAAAGCGTATCAGATGTAAATGCATATCTAAAAGACATTTTTAAAGATATTATTCAAGAACTGCTTGAGGCAGAACTTGAAGCAGAATTGGGTTATGCAAAAGATGATGTGGCAAATAAAAATACCGATAATAGCCGTAATGGTTATACACCAAAAAAAATAAAAAGTGAGTTTGGTGAAATTGATATACAAGTGCCTAGAGATCGTAAAGGAGAATTTCAACCTAAAATTATCCCAAAATATCAGCGTAATGTTTCCGGAATTGAGGAAAAAGTTATAGCTCTATATGCAAGGGGAATGTCTACAAGAGATATTAGTCAACAAATTGAAGAACTTTATGGATTCAGCCTGTCTCCGGAGATGGTTAGCAAGATTACTGACAGAATTGCTCCAGAAATAAAAGAATGGCAGCAAAGACCTCTTGAACCTATATATTCTTTTATATTTATGGACGCAATTCATTATAAGGTAAAGGATGAAGGAAGAATAACAAACCGGGCAGCTTACGTTGTTCTAGGAGTTACTATTGATGGATATAAAGATATCTTAGGGATATGGATTGGTGATAATGAATCGTCAAAATTTTGGCTTGGTGTACTGAATGACCTTAAAAATAGAGGAGTACAGGATGTTTTAATTTTTTGTGTTGATGGACTTACCGGACTTAAGGAAGCCATAAATGCTGCATATCCAAAATCTGAAGTGCAGCGTTGCATAATACATCAGCTGAGAAATTCTTTTAAGTATGTGCCATACAAAGACCTAAAAGCATTTAGTAATGATTTCAAAGAAGTATATCATGCTATTAATGAAGAAATAGCATTAGAAAAACTTTATGAACTTAAAGAAAAGTGGGGAAAGGAATATCCTTTTGCAATACGTAGTTGGGAAAATAACTGGGATGTTATAAGTCCATTTTTCAAATTTCCAGAAGAAATACGAAAAATAATTTATACTACAAATATAATTGAAGGACTACATCGTCAGTTTCGTAAGGTCACAAAAACAAAAACAATATTTCCAACAGACAGTTCACTAGAAAAGATTTTATATTTAGCATCAATGAATGTAGTAAAAAAATGGACACAACGTTACAAAAACTGGGATAGAGTACTTAGCCAATTGGTAATCCAATATCCAGGTAGGCTGGAAGAGTATATTTAAAAGCATTCACCCCCACCGCCCTCAAGGGCTCATCCTCATCGCCGGATGGGCTAGACCTCACAAAATTAAAAATATAGGTTTAAAAGGCTAATACTGACCATTATAAATGATTATTGCCAGATTTAATCAAGTTTATGTATAAAACTTAATAAATCCGGCAATAATATACAATGGAAAGGCAATAAAAAACAATATTCTGTAAACCTTGTCAACTAAAATTTACTTGCTAAAGAAGGATTACATAAATTATGATACACAAAATTACTTACATTCCCTTAATTTATTAGATTTTTTGGCTGTGTGAAACTTTTTCTGTAAATTGACTTTCTATGATAATTTTCAACGGGGCTTGTAAGTCAGATTCTGGCTTACAAGCCCTTGGTTATAATATAGTGAAAAGAAAATGGCAACTTATCCTCGCAAGCTTGCGTATAATACCATTATCCCTGACTGAAAAGTGCACGGCGTCTATAAAAACTATTGGGTAAACACTAGATAAAGGCCGTTTTTGCCATTCCTCGATTTCAGGAAGTAACTTGTTAGTGATATTTGAAACCATGCCTTCACTGACTTCAAATCCATAAATATCCTCAATTTGCTCAGAAATCTCCCGTGTTGTAAGTCCTTTTGCATACATGCTATGATTTTGTCCTCAATTCCTGAAATATCTTTTTGTCGCTTACGAACTATTTTAGGCTCAAATGAGCTCTCACGATCCTGTGGAACATCAATTTCCATCTCACCATATTTACTGCGAATAGTTTTACTCTTCTTTCAATTACGGGAATTTGAATTTTCTGAACGTTCATACGGTTCACACCCTAAATGTTCATCCATTTCTGCTTCTAATATAGCTTGCATAGTACTGCCCAGTAGATTCTTTAAAGCATCCTGGATGTCTTCTGCTGTTTTAATCATACTCCTGAATTAAACCGGCAATAATGTTCTTTTTGCCCTCACTCATGGGCTCTCGTCTTTTTGCCATAAAAAAGCCTCCTATGATTCTATATTTTATCATAGAAAGCTTATTTTACAGAGTTTTTTTCACAGTCTCTCCCTGTTTTGTGTTTTGTTAAAAATTGCGCTTTCCTGAAAGAATCATCATTTTATCTTTGTTAGGTTCAATTTCAGTCTTGACTACTTTTTCATTCCATTCGTCAGGGGCGACCTCTTCAATGGAAATTGTGATTGCTCCCTGTGGACAACCCCAAAACTCGAGAAATACTTCGTTGATCTTTTCCACAACTTTCTTTTTTGTTTCCTCATCCTTCGGATAACATTTAATTGCAATGTACGGCATACTGATTCTCCTTTACTATTTTATTTTCTTTCCATCACTGAAAGCATTACCTACTTTTTCGCCAAGTTTCAGATAGGTTTTGTGAACTCCGTCATAGGCTATAGGATTCAACTTTTCGGGGGAGATCAGACCGTCTTCACCGATAATGCTTTCATCAGCACTAACATTTACGATTTCACCGATAACTATGCCGTCCTCGTTAAACTTCACAAGCTTACATTCTAGTGTCATAGGCAGTTCCTTAATGATAGGAGCATCCACAAATTCGCTCTTTTCGGTATGGAATCCTGCTTTCTCCAACTTATTTGGCACATCGTTTCCAGAAACAATTCCTACATAATCTGCTTCAACCACATGTGCTGCATCGGCAAAGCTAACGGTAAAGGCTCCCTTTGCCTTGATATTCTTTGTTGTTTTGTGTTCTTCGCTTAGAGACAGCATAATCTGGTTAAAATCGTAAATTCCGCCCCAAGCAGCATTCATGGCGTTGGGAACACCGTTTTCATCATAAGTACCGACGATCAATACCGGCATGGGATAAAACCAAGTTTGTTTTCCGAAATTTTTTCTCATAACCTATTCTCCTTTCTTAATATTATAATAGATCTTCTTAATTTCATTATCAAAATTTTTTACAGTGCTTCATATAATCTTTATTAGTGAAAGTTAATTCCATTCCTTTCGGAATATTTAAAAAGAAAGATTGCCAAAATCATAGATAGAATCTCATAAATAGCCATTGTAAACCAGATAGAATTTCCACCGAAAATAGTAGGAACTATAAGAATGACTGCTGTATTGAAAATCAGGCTTCTGCAAATATTAAGTACCAGTGCAGGCTTGGTTCTCTTAGTAGAATATAGATAAGCGGAAATGATCGAATTGACCGACATAAATATAAATCCCGGTGAGTACATCGGCATGTATTTAATTACACTTTCCAGAGTTTCCGCATTAGCTCCGAACAGAGAAGAAACGGGACCACCGACAAAAAACAGTAAAATAGTTATAAGAATACTGCCTGTCAGATTAATTATAATCCCTGCACGTAAATAATACTTTAATCCGTTTTCATCTTTACTTCCGTAGCATTGACCGAACAAAGGCTGAAGCCCAACTGCTGTTGCAAAGAAGATTGCAGCGGAAAAAGATCCCACGTAGCCAATGATGGAATAGGCATTTACAGCAGTTTCGCCGAGTAATGCAAGAAGCATAAGGTTTGTACATAGAATTGAAATAGGGGCTGCAAACTGATTGACAGCTTCCGGTGTACCTCTGCCGAACATTTTAAGCAGCAGGGCTTTATCAAATTTGAATCGCTTAAATTTCAAAACGCTTTTTCCCCTAAGAAAATAAGAGATAACAATCAACATTCCAACAGTCTCAGAGATACCCGTAGCTATGGCTGCTCCTTTTACTCCCATACTTAAAGGGAAGACAAACAACCAGTCAAGGAAAATATTAAGTGCCGATGCAAAAACGCTGGAAGCACTTACAAGCACTGTAACTCCTTCGTTTCGGCCAAAGTTATTTGCAAAGGAAAACAAAGCACTAGGAATAGCAAATACACAATACCAAAATAAATAATCGGTTACATGATTATAAAATACATCGGTGGCACCGAGGAACCTTGCAATCTGACCCGTAAAAACAATACCGGATAGTCCAATAATTCCTGAGATCAGAATGGTTGCTATAAAAGAATGCATAAACGCTTCGTTAGCACCTTCGGTATCTCCTCGTCCTAATCGGATGGCCGTAATGGTGATTCCCCCGACCACAGTCAGCATAATCAACGCACCCAGTACCATAACAAATGGGATGACGATATTGACAGCACCGAGGGCATCGGTTCCGACACCGTTCCCAACAAAAATGCCGTCAATAATGGAAAACAGGAAAAATGCAATATTACTGATGATAGCAGGACATACATTTTTGATCAGTATTTTCGCTCTATTACTCATAGCTTGGTACCTACGCTTTCTATTTCTTCAATTTCATTTTTTAATAATAAGTATTGCTTTTCAAATAAAGTAATATAAGTAGAATGTTCTTCATCGGATAAGAGATATAAATCTCTTTTTTCTGCCTCATACAGGGTTCTTATATGCTGATTGCAAATCGCTTTAGCGTTTGACGCTAAGCGAATAGCTTTCTGACAGCGAATTTCGTCAAACTTTTCAAGTACGCTATATCCTTTTTACAGTAAGTTGTTGGCGGTGGAATTCGCCATTTATTTGGAATACATCCAGGCATCGCATAGACTGTTCTGCGAGCTGAAATCTTTAGATATATACACGGTATATAGGATCTATAATGCCTAATCCGACAATCCACAACGTAAAGCGCAATTATGATATAGGTGATTTTCTGCTTGTGGATTTGATTTGTAATGACTTGAAGCTTGCTGATATTGCCCATAAAGCACCTCAAAATATCCGAAATCGGACTTTTGTATTATAGTCTGATTCCGAATGACTGTCAAGAGTAGCACATTAAAATGGAAAGAAGTTATGTAAAATGCACCTTTAAAAATATTCACTTGATAAGTTCAAGGGGATAATGGTATAATTCCTACAAAAGGTGATTGAAAACAATATACCATAAAAACTCCCCTTAACGATCAACATTAGAAAACAAGTGTAACTTAGAGAAAGAATTATTTTATCCTCAAGATGAGTGAATTAATATGATATACTAATAAGTATAAGACAAAGATGTTAAGGCGAATGGAATATCTGAAAACATACTTTTATATTAATTAATGATTTAGCAATAACCACCAATCCTTTGAAATATAATTCATAGCATATCATCATTTTAAATACTACTATCAGAAGACCATCCTATAGAGCTCGGTTTATATAGAATTTGCCGCATCAAAATTGAATAACTGAAACTTAAGAAAAAACAAGGAAGTATAAAGCGAGGGAATTCAAAAGCAATGAAGAATGAAATAATTGGTAATACCTACGAATACATCATTGACACATCCTATGGAATTAATAAAGATGGATTTATCGCCATTGGTTCGGAAAGTATTGTTTATAAAGGTTTAAAAACCAGAATAGATGGAGGACTACAGTTTTCGTGTGTATTAAAGTTTAAGCCGAAGTATATATTAATCGACGGAAAAATTGTAAATCGTTTAGAAATATTCAAAAACGAAGAATGGAAAATTTTTGAGGAATTAAGAGAATGCAGATCAATTGTTCGAATAGATGATGTTGTTGACGATTTAGGAGATTTCAGCTTACCCTGCAATAAAGTTGCAAGTGGCGTTATAAACAGCGAGTCTTATTTTTGTGTTGTTGAAGAGTTTATTGATGGTTGGTCACTTGAGGAATTTTGCAGGGAAGAATACTGGAAACTCAGAAGAATTGAACCTCTTGGCAATGGGTTAAGTAATATCATAAATTATCATGACTTTAGTGATGATGAAAAATCAGCAATTAATCTTAGCTATAACTATGACAATATATTAAAATATCAAGATCAGATAATGCTTTTTATGATAAATCTATGTGAGATTATGGAATTTGTTACTGAACAGAAAAATATTCTACATTTGGATATAAAACCGGAAAATATCATGGTAACACGATACGGCAAAGAATTGGTGTTGATTGATTTTGGAAAGTCGAAAAAATAACTAAAGCCAATAGGTTTGTCAGAAGTAATTTATCTAATGTAAACTATAATGAAAACGAAACATTAGATAGAATGTATCAGTATGGGACATTAGGCTATGCAGCACCGGAATGCTACTCTAAAGCTACAGATAATTCCAAATTCCCGTTTACTGTAAGTTTTGAGCAAGGGAAAATGTCTATCGAAAGCGATATATTCTCTTTTGGAGCTACTTTTTGGGAATGTCTTAATATATTTGAGATGGTAACAAAAAACAAGGAATTTTCTGATGATATTCACGAGTTTTACAGGAATAATTTTCTAAATGATAATACCTATTTCAATAGAGATTTATCCTGTACATCGTCCTATTACCATAAAAAGTTGGAGGCTATTATAAAAAAGTGTACCCGAAAGCGTACTAACAGCTATTGTGATTTGGACAATAAAGATTATTACCATTCTTATAAAGAGTTAAGGAAGGATATAGAAAATGCGAGAGATTCTGCGCCAACCATTGTAAAAGAAGAAAACCCGAAAGTTAAGAATGCTTTTAATTTATGTGGAAGTATGCTTTCGTTGTTTTCCGTTTTCTTAGCTATATATTTTATCTTTCGCATTATGGCGTTTAATGTTGCTGAGGGTAAATGGGGGGTTGTAACTTCCAACTATAATGATACCCAGTTTTACAAACTCGAAGAAGTAGCAGAAAGTCTTATTACTACAGCTCCTGCAAACAGAATAGATGATATATATGCGAAAATTGCCGGTTTTACATATAAGAATGATGATATATCGGAATACGAAGCTGCAATGTTAGTAAGGCTTTTGCAGCAAATTGACAATAATGATTTATTACCTGAACGTGTCGATGAAATTATGCGCAATGCTAACACAAAAAAATTTAAGGAGATTTCAACAGAAATTGTTAAGCTTGATGTGATAGGTGAGAGTGTTGGTTATGATTTGGCAAAAGCAATTTTTAATGTTGAAGTAGGGAAATCAAATATTACGGCTGCATATGAAATTTTGGAAAAATATAAAGATAATATTGATTTGCGTAATGCTGTTATTAAGCTGAAAAATTCACTGGATAACGATAAAAATATCAGTATTATTGCGGAGGATACTGGATTGAGCAGACTTGAAATAAAGGCACTATTTGAAGAGATATCTGATAAGGAGGTGAAGGAATGAAAAAGCTACTTGAGAAATATGTGATAGCAAAATACATACTAAGTTCCTATGTGAAGACTTTAATAATATCATTAGTAGTTTTTACTGCGATATTTGCTATTCTTAAATTTACAGACTTGTATGCTGATATTGAAAATGCCCTTAATTTACAATATAACTCGCCTTTTATTTTGGTTCCGTTATATGGGTTTGCAACTTTGGCAGTGCTAAGCTTTTTCATTGGATTTCTGGTGTATTTTTATAAATATAAAAGACCTAAGACAAAAAGTACGTTTTATAAGGCCTTTTCAGAAATATTAAATGAGAAGTAAATTAATTGAGGGTAGTGTTATAGATATGAAGTTGAAGTTGTTAAATATTTTATCGGGTATTTGCTTCTTTATCTCATCTGCGTGTTTGATGAGTGTACCCTTTCTTGATTTAAAAGAAGGATTTACCACAGTAGCTTATATTTTTGCGGGACTATTTTGGTTTGGATTAATATGCGGCTTGGTTTTACAGATAATACTAGCTAATGCGTGTAAGGGATTACCGACTATAAAAAAGAATAAAAAAATCCTTAGAATAATTAGAATAATATTTTGGGTATTGTTGATTACAGTAATACCTGTTATTGCATTTTTTAACAACAACAGGTTTTTACTTCCTGTTAATTTATTTTTGGTGTTTTTGTCTGCAGAGATATACTGGGTAATCAGACAAATGGGGAGGTTAAATGAAAATGAAAGGTGAAGTAAAAAGATTAAAAACTAATCAGAAAAGTCTTAAACAGTTCATTGCTTTCTTGGTAGTTGTAGTTATGGTAGCAGGGACATTTTTAATATCTACTCTATTTACTACCAATGCAGCGGTTGAATCCGTATTTATTGTTAATGTGGATAAGTCTATTAAAGGAGACATTTCTATCACACTTACAAACTCCGAAAATTCGGCAGAGACTCAAACAAAGTACGTAATAGATGGGGTTGCAAGATTCAATAATTTTATTGATTTAAATAAAACATACAATATAAAAATAACAGGAATGATTGGATACGAAGATTATTATGAATCGGATGTTTCTTTTACCGGTACAAGCATTTCATTTAATGCTGCTGATTTTACACCATCGGGTGTCATTAGGGTTTCAGGTAAAATAATTGATGAAAACGGCGATATTTATAGAAATGGCGGGACAGTTTCTTATTCTGTATATAATAATGGCTCAGTTAATGTTGGACCTGACGGCATTTTTGATGTGATATTAAATAAGAATACATCTTATGATTTATATTTTACACCGTATGAACCTAAATATGATCCTGTTTTTATAGGAACTGTAAATAGCGATGTAGATATTTTTGATCTTGATGTCAAACTTTATCTTAAGACGTTTTCGATCACAACACTATCAGATAAGTATGGGTCAATCTCCCCTTCCGATTTTTCTATTCCATATGGGTCGAACAAAAGCATATCTGCTACGGCTAATCCGGGACATTTAATTGAGAAATTTGTTGTTGACGGAGTTCAAATTCCGGAAGCTGTAGGTAAAGAAAGGTATACGTATAATTTCTATTATATTACTGATAATCATAGTGTAGCCGTCACCTTTACTGTAAAAAAATATGAAGTGAAATTTGAGTTCAACTCTAACGGAATAATAATGGATGAATTTTTTAACAATATAAACAATGGCGGTAAAATTGTTGCTAATATAGGAGAAAGTCCAAGTTTTACAGCTATCGCAAACCCAAATTATCATATAAGCAGTGTTGAGATTGATTCCATTGAACAGATAGATGAAGGATTTAACAATGACCGAACCACTTATTCGTATAAATTTGAGAATATAGATGCTGACCATTTTGTTAAAGTAACGTTCTCTATTAATACATTTTCTGTAAATATCTCCACTTTTGGAAATGGTAGTGTCAATATCGGTAATTCACCGGCTGGTTCAGTAGTAGATGTACCTTATGGAGATTCTCTTACACTCACTTTAAAACCTGGAATCCATTGTGATGTTAAAGAAGTACTATTAGACGGAGTACCAGTTAATGATTATTACATATTGGACAATGAAGATGCCTATTCTTTTACTATTTCATCTATAGTAGGCAATCATGATATATCGGTTACTTTTGGCGAAATAGAAACTATAGAATCTGATGGAAGTGATTTTTATGACATTGTTACCAAAGACCTTATAAGTGGATATCCTGTAGTATCTGATGGTATACGTGTTTATAACTTTAAAAATAAGAATGCTTCGATAATTTTTAAACTTAATGATAAGTATAGCCATATTAGAATAAATAGAATTAGGTACCCGATACAGGCTGAATTTACAAGTTCGATTTTGATAGAAAAAATAGAAGTGTACAGTCATGATACAAGGTGGTTGGCACTAAAAATTCCGGAAAAGATTCAAGTAATTATTGACAAAGAAGCTCCGATTATAGGTGATATTCCGCCAATGGATTGGACAAATCAAGATTATACGATTAGTGGAACAGTAATTGATAGAGATACTAGAGATTTACCATCATCCGGATTGTCTAGAGTTGTTTGGAGCAAAGAGGCTTTGTCTAAAGAACAAGTTTTAGCAGAAGAAACTAATATAATTCCAGTTGTAAGTGGTACATTTTCGTATACAATTACAACGGAGCAAAATAATGAAAGGTACTATTTTTACGCCATTGATAATGCCGATAATGTATCTGATGCAAAAACAATAGATGTAAAAATCGACAAGACAAAACCAGAAATTACAGAGTTTACATTTCGAAAGAAGAATGGAGCTGATATATCACAGGTTATTAACTTTTTGACTTTCGGAACTTTTTCTAACGATGAAATTGAAGTGGTTATTACTGCTCAAGATCCCGGTATTTCATCAGGATTAAAAGAAATTACTTTATACAGAGACGGTATTCCTGTTGAAACTAAAAGTGTTATAGATGGTTCTACGATATTCAAGTTGACTCTTGAGAATTTTAGTGGAAATGAAATTTCTGCATCTGTAAAAGATGTAGCAGGTAATGATTCGGCAAGTGATGGACTTACCAAACCGACAGATGTAAAAACGAACGCTTTAAGCAATTTTGTCGGTCTAAAAACTGAAAAGCCAACTGTCTTTATTACTCCAATGAGTAAACCTTTATATATAGAAGGTGAAAAGCAATGGTATAATGACAGTGTTTCGTTTTCTGTATATGCTAGCACTGCAAGTGCTGGAATATATTCTGTTGAAATAAAGATTAACGGAAAGACTATTACAACTGATAAAAACGGAAAACTTATAGATAACAATTTCTTTGAGTCTCAGACACTGTATGAATTGTTTACCGTTAATACAGACCTTAATGGTTTAGATGGAGAAAATAATATTGAGGCTATTGTTACCAATAATTATGGAAATAAGGAAATTGCCAGAATAAAGGTATTTATCGATAGTACTAATCCTAAAATCCTGGGATTTAATATTACAACGGAAAATGACGGTGCCTTAAGTAAGGTTTTAAATTTCTTGACCTTTGGTAATTTCTTTAATGAAAAAGTAAAAATTACGGTTATTGCAGATGACCGTTTTGGTGCTTCTTCAGGAATTAATTCAATTACTTTATATATGGACGGAAAGGCAATAGGCGGTACATCAAAAGCTGCAACGAGACTTAGTGACGGAACATATAAAGCAGAGTTTATTTTACCGGAACGTGTAATTTCCAACGATATTTCTTTAAATGCAGTTTTATCGGCTATAGCTACTGACAATGTTGGTAATATAACAGGTAAAGACAAAAATAACCCGAATGGCCTCCCTGTAGTGCCTAATGCTGTAAATTCTGATTTAAAAAGCAATAAATTGGTCATTGAAACAGTTAACCCATCTATAAGTATTTCTTATTCTGAGCCTGCTTTTGTTGAAAGGGACGGTAAGAAGTGGTACTCCGATGATGTCTTATTTAAAGTTGATGTTAAGGATTTACATTCGGGTATACGTTCTGTTCAGATTAAAATAAATGGTGTTATTATTACAACAGATACTGAAGGAAAATCGATAAATGCTGATTTCTTTAATAAAGAAACTCATGAGGAGGTCTTCCTAGTAAGCACAAAACAAGGAACTAGATCAGATGATGGTTCGTATTTGATTGAAGTTGCTGCTGTAGATAATGCCGGAAACAGCTATTCTTCAAAAGATATTGTTTATAAAGATACGGGTATCCCTACCATTACTGAGTATAGTTTTAACCCAGTGACCTCTGATGGTATCAGCAAAACGTCTGACTTTATAGACTTTTTAGAATATGGTTTCTATTTTAAGACAGAATTTAACGTTGTTGTGCATGTATCGGATGATGAACCTTCTTCGGGGGCTTGACAAAGTTAGCTATCGCCTTGTATCTTATCAAAACGGAAAAAAATCCGGCGAAAAGAAAGGAACGCAAATTATTGCGGAGGGTATGGCAGTTATATCTATTCCGAAAGGTTTTAAAGGTCAAATTTTTGTAGAGGCATTTGATAATGCCGGCAATAAGTCCAAGGAAGAAACACCAAGAGGCTTTGTAAGTGATAACATTCCTCCTGAGATTAATATTACGAATAATACTTCTACAACTTATAATGACGCCGATGGAAACAAGTTATATGTTTCGGAGATGAGCTTTACTGTTACTATATCCGATTATGACTCGGGTATAAGAGAAATAGGATATTTTCAAAGTGCAGAGAAGGAATCTTTTGAGAGAAAAGGCACATTGATTGATAACACGGGCTACAAAGTTGGGGATGTTTTAGAAAATGGCTGGAAAGTTGTGGAGATGGATCATAACCTTGTTACAAAGGTTACTAAAGTATTTACATTTAATTCTGACGATAATGACATTACCCTTATTTTTGATGCAACAGACCGTTCAAATAACAAAAAGGAGAATGTTCAGAGTGAGAAAATTACAATTGATAAAACAGCTCCGATAATCAATGTAGAGTTTAAGTCTGATGAAAGCAAAAACAACTATTACTACAACAATAACAGGGTTGCTTATATAACGGTTATCGAGAGAAATTTTGATTCCAGTTTAATAAAAACTACTATTGAAAATAAAATTGGCAGAGTACCGAGCATTTCTTTTTCGAAGAAATCAAATTTTGAACATGTTGCTGTAATTGATTTTGATGAGGGTGATTATATATTTGATATTAGCGGTGTTGATTTAGGCAATCATGCTGCAGTTGTCAACTTCAATGGGGGAAATGAAAAACTGTTTTATGTGGATAAAACCAAGCCCAGAATTGAAGAAAATTTTGAAACTTTTATAAATAGTGCGACAAGGAATAGTTTTAACTCAGATAAAACTGCTACCATAAAAATAACCGAGCATAATTTTGATCCTGAGTTGGTTGGTTTAAAAATTTTTAGAAAGCCTGCAGGAGAAGAACACAATAGTGAGGGGTTTGCTGACATAACATCTGAAGTATTGGCTTCATCTCGTTGGATATCGAACGGAGATGTTCATACAATTTCATTAACATTTAGTAAAGATGCTGTTTATAAGATGGAAATTCGACCGGAAGATTTAGCTGGAAACAGTATTGAACCTATAAGTACAGTAGTGTTTGAAATTGATAAAACACCACCGATTGTCAAAGCTAGAAATGGAATTTTTGTTAGCGAAAATAATACTGAATTTGTAGATATATACCCCTATTCAAGAAAAGACGATCCTGCACCTACCGTTGAGTTTAGTGATTTGAATCTTGATCATATAAGGTATGACTTAACAGTCTATATTCCTGACCATACAAGCGAAGAAGCTGCAACAATTATTAGGCCGGTTAAAGTATACCTGGACGAAGACAAAGACAAATCCGGTAGGATCAAAGGGAACATATTCACTTTGCCCAATTTCACAAAAGATGGTGTTTATGCTTTAGAATTAACTGCTGTAGATATGGCTGGAAATGAAAGCCTTCTTAATCTGAATACCTATGCAAGGATGGTTGAGCAGGATGTATTGGCATATATAATGGAAAGTAATTTAGCAGCAAAAACAGGGCTCTATTCTTTTCAATACGAAAATGGAGAACCTATCAGTAAAAGACCTGATAACTTCAGTGATATCAAAATATGTGCCTTTGCGAAAAATGATTCGGATGTTGAGGTTGTTTTAAGGGACAATAATGCTGATGAAATAAAGACAGACGCTAATGGAACAATAGATGATAGTATTTATGGTTTCACAATTCATAACCTTATCTTGGAATCACGTTTCTTTAAGGAAAATTTCCAAGATGATACAGATATTGAACTGCATTTAACGGTAAAAAATGATGGTAATAGGATAGACCTAGGTACAATGCATATTGACAATATTGCTCCGACCTGTGAATTGCCTAAAGAATTCGATTCATGGCACTGGTATTATGGGGAAAAAGAACGTACAATTACTATTTCCAATATAAGCGAATTACTCGACGAGAGTCAGTGCAAGGTATACGATAACGGCAAAAAAGTGGATTTCAGATATAATAGTGACAATGATACTTTATCTTTCAATATCGGAAAGGGTTGGCACAATGTTGGGATTAGCCTTGTAGATATGGCAGGTAACGTAAACAATGTTCAAGAAAAAAGAAATATTCATGTAGGATTTTTCTGGCTTTGGATTATCATGACAATATCAGCGATATTAATCACAGTGATAGCTTTTGTAGTTATTTACAATATAAGAAAAATATACAGAGATGAAGAAGATTTGGCGTTGTCTTAATTTGTAAGTTAAAAATTTCTGTTTGAAATTATAATTAATAATTATGACAATGGGGGGTGATTAAATGGCTACTATAGCGTTGTATGCCAATAAAATCAATCAAATGCCTGGGTTAATAAAAGATGTTAAAAATTCTGTAGTCAATTATAAATCAGAATTATCATCGCTAAGAAGAAAAGCTTTAAATATTAATAAAAGTGTATGTAATTTAGATGACGTCATAAGTTCCATACAATCGTCTTCTCAGACTCAGGAAAAGAAAATTACTACACTCGAAACATTTGGTAGTAAAAGCGAAGAATTCATATCAGAAGCGGTACGTATTGATGGAGAAGCAGCTGCAGTCATCAATGAAAGGAAAGATGATTTCTATGAAGAATATTATTATTTAAAACCTGATTGCGAGAAAAGCGGTTGGGAGAAATTTCGCGATACTTGCAAATCGGTTGTAGATTGGTGTAGAGAAAACTGGCAATCAATTGGGAAAATTTTAGTTGCTGTTGTAATTGTCGTAGGTTTGGGAATTGCGGCTGCATTGACAGGCGGAATATTAGGAGTTATATTAGCAGGTGCGTTCTGGGGTGCTTTGTCTGGAGGTTTGATAGGCGGCATCATGGGCGGAATCATGTCTGTGATGAATGGAGGTTCGTTTTTAGAAGGTTTTGCGGATGGAGCGTCTACCGGAGTGCTTACAGGAGCGCTAACCGGAGCTGCATGTGCTGGACTAGGTGCTTTAGGTGCTACATTAGGGAAGAGTATACAATGTTTAAGTAAATTAGGAAAGGCAATATCGGTTACATCAAAGGTATCGGCAGCTATTTCCCTTGGAATGGATGGATTCGATTTATTAGCTTTGGGAATATCTTTATTTGATCCAACTAATCCGCTGGTTAAATTTAATCAACAGTTGCATTCCAGTGCACTATATAACGGATTCCAAATATTTGTTAATGCACTTGCAGTTTTTACAGCTGGAGCAGCATCTACGATGAAGTGTTTTGTTGCAGGAACAATGATATTAACTTTGGCTGGGTTAGTAGCAATAGAGAATATAAAGGTAGGCGACAAGGTAATTGCAACAAATCCGGAGACTTTTGAAGTAGCTGAGAAGACAGTGCTTAAAACTTACATCCGAGAGACAACAGAGCTTTTGCATTTGACAATCAACGGAGAGATAATCAAAACAACCTTTGAACATCCGTTTTATGTTAAAGATGTTGGTTTTGTTGAAGCTGGAAAACTACAAGTAGGGGATAAATTGCTTGATTCAAGAGGCAACATTTTAGTAGTGGAAGACAAAAACTTGAAATTACCGATGAAGCTGTAAAGGTTTACAACTTCCAAGTAGAGGATTTCCATACGTATCATGTTGGAGATAATAGCATATTGGTTCATAATGCAGGATCAAACTATAGTACAAGTAGAGTTCCTCATAGAACTAAGCCCCGAATAGAGGAAGGAAATTTGAATGAAGGATGGAAACATATAGATGCCAGACATGTAACTGGAAATCATCCTAAGGGATCAGGTGATTTATTTCCATCAGGCACAACAAGAAAGCAAATTGAAGATGCTGCACAAATAGTAGTTAAAAAAGGAACTCGAATTTCTGACCCGTCTAAAAGAATACAGACTTTTGAGAAAGTAATTAAGGTCAATGGACGCAGAGATTTAGTAAGAGTCATTGTTGATGCAGATGATTTTAATAGAGTTATTACTATTTTTCCAGTAAGAGGAGGCGGTTAAAATAATTAAGTTAATTTTCTCTTTTGATGAGCATGTAGAAAATCTTTCAGGATTTGATTTAGGACATATTGATATTATATTTGAATCAAGAATAATATCATCAAGAAATAGAATTCCTGATCAATCAATGATGTTGTTTATAACCGTTACAGATTTACTTGATGGTTATAGAAAGTTTTATGAGAGCGACAAAATTAAAGAATATACTTGTGTTGGAGCAGATTCTTCATTTAGTATTTCCTTTAAGAAGAAAAAAGGTGATACCGTAAGTATTGAGGTTGATAAGGAATTTTTATGTGAAATGGATAAGAATTCATTAGCAAAAATTATTTTTGAAGCAAGTAGTAATTTTGTAAGTAAATATATTGATAGAATACCAAAAGATGATCCTGTTGTAGAAGACATTATTAATTCTCTTTCCGATTTTGAAAAAATTTTATAGTACAATTAGATGCAGAGAACTATACATTAGGTGTAACAGAAAACATACTTATTGATTTGAATAATAAATATTATTAATTAAGAGATGGTGTCAGTATTAATGGGATCAGTGATAAAATTGATAATGTTCAAAAGAACTATGATACTCTATTAAAGAGATGGATGGAAAAGTTATATCATTACAAAGGTAGTTAATACAAGCTTACCTATATTGAAGATTTTAGAGCCTATATTATTGAATATGCTAATATCTTAAGAACAATGTATTTGAAGATGAATATACATATTCAATAGATTTAGGCCAAAATAAATTTATCGAAAAACTTAAGGCAGATTTACTTAAGTATTACTGCTAAAATCAAATTGATTCTATGATCAAAGGTCACAACTAGGTTGTTGTGGCCTTGTTATTATAAATTGAAAATGTAGATAGCGTAGACTGAGAAAGACATATATGTTATAAATATTTTAAATTATACTAATATTTTAGAATTTCTATTATTTCTATCTTAATTTTTTTACCTCATTAGAAAATTTAATATAGGAACAGAGTTATGAATCAAAAAGTAAAGATTTTTTGCTACTTGGTTTATTGATAGTTTACCTACTAGGCCGAATTTTAATAAAAGATGTTTATAGTTTAGTTCAGCGGATAAAGTTAAGTATGATAGACTTATAAATGGTAATGGAGAGTTGAATGACATATTTCATTTTTTTATATTGACATCTATATTACTATAAGAAAAACAAGACAGTATATTGAAGATGGCATAGAATATCTGTAATAGATAGAGGCATTTATATTTTTTATTGCGGGATGGTAACATGATTTATATAATAAATATAGGTATTGCAGTAAGGTGTCGAGTAAAATTTGCCTAAAGAGTAATTAAAGAGCAGTTTTCAGAGCTATGCTTCATGCAATTTAAACGGGTGAATTGCAAACTGGTGAGACATTTGACAATAGTTCGATTATAAAATCACCAGAACAAGGAGTGAGAAACATGAAGGAATATGATGATTTATATTGTAAAATATATGTAGATACAGACTTAGATATTGAACAGCTAAAGGATAAAATTACTTCGGTAGTTTCAGGAGAAAAGGTACTTTTTAGAACAATTGCCACAGCATTTGGAGAAATTGATGTAAATATAAATGAAGATTTCGATGAGAAAAAGAGAAATTTAGAATCAGATGGTTTTATTTATTCAAGATATTATTTAGATATTGAACCAATAGAAGGTATTGAACAACAGGAGTATATATCTCATATTGGAGAGTTGCTTAAGTCGCTGTGGAGTAGTGGCTTAAAATCTGTTGCAGCATGTGATTTTGAAGAAGAACTCCCTCAAAAAGGAGGATATGGTAGGTAAGTAATAAATGGAGGCTACATAGCTTTTTGCTGTTGTGGCCTTTATTATATTACAAGTAAGAAGAATGGAAAATTTTATTTACAGTGTTGCATCGCAGGATTTACACATATATAAAGTATGCTAAATATATTTGAAATTTAGAATAGCAAAGTTTTATGCGCTGGGAAATTAAAAAAGTAAGTAGGATTTAAGGTGTTTTTAAAACAAGAAATTTGGGATTTCAAAAGCGTAAGAAATATTGAGTAAGGCTACAAAGAGATATATTAATAGCAAATGTTATATAATGTCCAGATTTGGAGAAAAGATAGAATAATATATATTCTTAATAAAAATAGGTGCGCTATTATGGCACGAATAATATGTAAGTGTGGAGAAATTCTATCAAATACGCTTGCTCCTAATGATATTCAGCTAAGAGTATATACGGATAAAGAGTGGGATGATATTATAAATATGGGACAGATTGATTCATTAGATATACCTGAACCTAAGATTGATGTTTGGCGTTGTCCAAAATGTGAGAGACTTTACTTTTTTGAAGAAGATAATAAAGCAACAAGAATTTATAAACTCGAAGAATAATTTTTATTTCAAGATTAAAAATAGCCAAGATGAATGCTATCATATATAGAAATGAAATATTATTACCAGATTGCCAGAAAATGAATAAGGTGATATGATGCGCTCATATCAAAAGTTGTCTGTATAAATGGTGAGGTAACTGCTATTACCAATGAAAGGGTGATAATTATGATATTAGGTGATCCATACAAATTTTCAATCATTATAGATGCTGTAAATGAATGGAATGTAGATGACGCGTTCGATAATGGGATCTTAATATTTTGTATAGATGAAGATTTTTTCCCAAAGGAGACTATTACATCAACTCTAAAATCGGAGATTCATTATCTTAAGGAAAAGCTTAAAAATCTTACTATTAATGAAGAATTATACAATATGCAAAAAGATAAGGCATTTATTGAAATCTATAATATAACATTTCCTTATGATATAAATATTGATAATGACTACCGCTTTGATATATCTCCACAATCATTTGCTGATAATGATTGCTTTGTTTTTGCGGTAAGTAATGGTGAACAAGTAAGGATAATGGCTTCCAAGTTGGATTATATAGTAGAAGATTCTAGACATGATCTGAAAGGTATAAATGTAAGTGAAACTTTTATTGATATTAGTGAGATTAACAAGATAATATTGGAAATTGATAATTTTTGTGGATTTGGAATCAAATAATTTATTTGACATAATAGCAGTTAAAACATCGTGCTAATGTGAAAGTAAAATATGACTATTTTTAGGTAAATTCAGAGGCTACAAGAATAAAATCGTAAAATAATAGGATGTAAAATTTTTAAATTACTTTATATTTTTCAGTCTGTATTTTTGCTATAAGCGTAATATGTTACACATAAGAAAGGATAAATTTGTTAATACGCTTGTAGTTTTTTCAACTGAAGTAGCTGAGAATACAGTACTCAAAACTTACATACGAGAGACAATGGTAAGTATATTTGATAATAAATAGGTGACATAGACGGATTTTATGAGTAAGGCTACTATTAGAGCTAGGGTAGCTTTCTACTTAGCTATTGCACAGAAATCCTTTGAAGAATTATCAAAAGATGATAAAGGATATTTAAATACAAGTGAAGCATTGGACCAATGTTGGAGTTTGCTTGACTACATGACAGGCTTATCAAGTAATACCTGCAAAATTCAATAGCTTTGTGAATAAGGTGATAAAGGACTATAACGTCTTAAGTGATGAACAATTTTGGAAGAAATACAATTTAAAAGAAATTTGGTTTGAATTGGAAGAATATAAGCGACACAATAAAGATAGAAATATTGTATTTTTGCTTGTAGATAAAGAATTTATTTTTCAACTGGATTATAAAGAAGACTTGATGGATTATATAGAAAATATACATAATTATTGGCCAAGTCAGGAAATTAAGTTAGTAAGCTTTGAATTGGACAATGATCAGCAGTATTATGCTTATGTGCCGAAAAGTGCGATGATTAATTCACTGTATGAAGTAAAAGTAATGGAAGTGGAAAATGAGTAAGATAATTGAAAGATTATAGAATAATAAGATATAATGGGATTTATAAAGAACTTTGATATAAAAAGTCTTGCATTCAAAAAAATATCTGGAACAGCTTATGCAATTGTTATTGTCAATAAAAATTCCCCAAAAAGGGGAAAGAATTTTCCCCACTTTAAAAAAGATAAAAAAACTCTATGTAACAGAGAAAAAACTTTTTCAAGAATCCAGTTTACAACGAGCCTCCCCCATATGATTACATGCCAGTGAGACCAGCCCACCATACCCCGTAGGTATTTCTTTTAAGTAGGGCTGAGGGGTATGATAAACTGGCCTGCCTTAACAGGCTATCATATGGGACCCATCTCATTATAAACCGCACTTAAAAAACTTTTTTCACGCTTTTAGTATACTACATACCTAATTGTTTGGATAAAATAAATATGTTTTTGTCAAAGAACAGTAACTTGCTAATTTTATTCATTCTCTTGCACTTTTGTGGATATAGCTTTAAGGCTTTCCTTGCTTTGCTTCATTCGATAGCTTTCGCCTTTTATAACTACAAAGTGACAATGATGAATAAACCTATCTAATATTGCTGTTGCTAAAACTGGGTCGTAGAATATTCTACCCCACTCATCAAAAACTTTGTTTGAAGTTATTATTATAGAGCCTTTCTCATATCTTCTCGATACGATTTCATAAAAGTCATCTACGCTATTCTGATTAAGCTTTTTTAGTCCTAGTTCATCTAGTATAAGTAAATCTGGATTTGTGTAGTACTTCAGCCTTTGACTAAAAGAATTGTCGGCTCTCGATAAATATAAGTCTTCAAGCATATGGTTTATTGTTGTAAATAATACATTGTATCCTTGAGATATAGCTTTTACTCCAAGTGCTATACCTAAATGAGTTTTTCCAGTACCTGGCGGTCCTATGAAGGCTACATTTTCTTTCTTGCGGACAAATTCACAGGTTGCCAAATTGTATATAAATCTTTTATTAATAGAGGGCTGTTGATTAAACTGATATTCCTCTAGTGTCTTTATTTGAGGAAATTTTGCCTTTTGCATCCTCTTTTTATTACCATTATCTTTGCGGTTTGAAAATTCATCACTTAAAAGCAGTTCTAAGAACTCCATGTAAGACATCTGCTCTTTGATAGCTTGCTCATTTCTTGCCTCCACTGTTTTTATGAACCCCGATAGCTTTAACTGCCTTAATCTTGAAAACATTAAATCATTCATCTTTTTTTACCTCATCTCAATTTAGAAGTTTTGAATACTCTGATAATGGCCTTGATAAAAAGGTTTCTTCAGAGTTAATATATGTTTGGTTTGTTTCTACAGGCAGCAAATCAATTCCCTGTTCACAAATTCGTTTTACCGTTTTATATTTCAGTGCATTGTACATATATGCCCTATGGCAGGCATTATCAATAGTAGCATTGTCATACTTTTTCTTTAAGGAAATTATTCCTGCAATAGCTCGATAGTTATATTTTGTTTCTACCTGCTCTAAGAATTTCTCAAAAAATATAGCTGCATGTTTTCCAATTTCACTCATTTTCTCTCGATATCTTGACTTTATCTCATTAGCCGTGATATTTTTATAATCAGGATAATGATTTTTATCTGTGAAGAATTTGCCCTTTTCATTCTTTTCTACGGGATGAAGGGCTATTTCTTTATCCTTATATACTGCCTTAAGTAGATTATCTATGATAACAATATCAACCTCCTCACCAATGTATGCATACGGTACAGAATAGTAGTTCCCCCTATATGAGATGTGACAGTTTGGCATCACAGTTGCCGAAGTTATTTCAGATATGTTGTATTCTTCCGTAGGAAGAGGGAGAAGTTTTTCTTTTTCATACGAATTGAATTCTTCAGATGGAACTTTTTTTGTTGTACCGTGTATTCTAACATTAGCTATAGTCTCAAGCCACTCCATTAAAAACGCTTTGGCCTCATCAATATCTTTAAATTCTCGTGCTTTAAAGCAGTTATCCTTCACATATTTTATATTTGATTCTACCTTTCCCTTATCAGTAGGTGTTGCTACCCTACATGGTTCGGGAGAAAATCCATAATGAGAAGCAAATGCTGCATAATTTCTTTGAACAACAGGCTCATAAAAATCAGCTTCCAATACAGCTGCTTTAAGATTATCGATCTTTACATTCTGTGGTACTCCTCCAAAATATCTAAAAGCTTTTTTATGACAATCTATGAATGTTGAAATACTCTGATCAAATACAATTTGAACATACATATATCTGGAATAGCTGAGTTCCATTACAAAAACCCAAGCCTTTTTGTACTTGCCGTCCGGAAGTTTAATAGTGCCAATATATCCAAAGTCCACTTGTGCCTCTTCACCGGGAAAACTGTGTAGTACCATATATGCTTTAGGTGGAGATTTTTTATTTTAGCAACATATTTTTTTACAGTGTCATAACTACCCTGAAATCCAAATTCTCGCACTAAATCCTGATATATTCTTATTGCTTTTAAGTCTTTAGTTACTTGTATCTGAATATATTCCTTATATGGATCAAGTATTGAGCAAGTTTCTTTTCTTTCAACAATTCCTTTCTCATTAAGTTCATTAAGAACCCGTCTTACGGTCTTTCTGTCAATTTCAAGTATTTTTGCAATTTGTGTCTTGTTATATCCTTTTTTTGATAAAGTTTGAATTGTTGTATGCATCGCTACCCCCAACATTATTATCGACTCCCACTTATATAATTAACATTATGTTAATCTACAAGCAGAAGTTTGTGAATAGGTGGGGAATTTTCTTTCCCGAAATCGGGTAATTTAATTTTACCACTGACATGCAATGAATGTTATGTTTCTATAATAATGACATTAATTTCAGCGAAATACAGACTTTTGAAGTTAAAGCTACAGCCTACGATTGAAGGTAAATTCTTGATTTTTTGCTATAAGAGTAATATACTTATAGGTAAGAAAAGGTAAAGTGAAGATATGTGAAAGTTTTTGCAAGATATGTATTCTGCTAAAGATAGAAAGAATTAAGATTATTTATATTGATGGCTTTGGAGGGGAGTAGTCATGGACTACAGTTATTATTATAATAATGCCAGACGCAGATATTACGAAGCTTGTTCAGAAATTAGCAACTGTCAAAACAGAATAAATGAATTGAAAAGTCAACGTCAGCAAAAAATCAATCTTATCAATCAGCTTAAAATTGATATTAAAAACCATGAGGAAGCCTTTGAGGGAGTAGGTCAAATAATCAAGAGTGAAGAAGAGCTTAACAAAAAAATTGCTGACATTTCCAATAAAACCAACCAAGCATCAGTTAATTATAGTGGAATGGTCCGTTCTAGCAATGTAACCAACAAAAATCTGAATGAAGTTTACAACAATGAAATGACAAATACAAAACGAACATTGAACAACATATTTACAAGCCTTAAAAGAAAAAAAAGCGACTTAAACACAAAAATTATAGATTTGAAAAAGCAATTACAGGATGCTGAAACCGAATTACAGAATATAAATAATAGAATAGCTGCGACAGAGTCTGATTTGCAATATTGGAAAAGGGCCAAAACGAGTGCCTCATATGACATGGAATACTATAGGCGTAAAATGAACGAGGCGGTATGATATGTAAATTAGGGGGATTAAAATGGCTACTATAGCGTTGTATGCCAATAAAATCAATCAAATGCCTGGGTTGATAAAAGATGTTAAAAATTCTGTAGTCGATTATAAATCAGAATTATCGTCGCTAAAATCAAAAGCTTTAAATATTAATAAAAGTGTATGTAATTTAGATGACGTTATAAGTTCCATACAATCGTCTTCTCAGACTCAGGAAAAGAAAATTACTTCGCTTGAAACATTCAGCAATAAAAGCGAAGAATTCATATCAGAAGCGGTACGTATTGATGGAGAAGCAGCTGCTGTCATTAATGAACGTAAAGATGATTTCTATGAAGAATACTATTATTTAAAACCTGATTGCGAGAAAAGTGGTTGGGAGAAATTTCGCGATACTTGCAAATCGGTTGTAGATTGGTGTAGAGAAAACTGGCAATCAATTGGGAAAATTTTAATTGCTGTTGTAATTGTGGTAGGTTTAGGAATTGCGGCAGCATTGACAGGCGGAATATTAGGAGTTATATTAGCAGGTGCGTTCTGGGGTGCTTTGTCTGGAGGTTTGATAGGCGGCATCATGGGCGGAATCATGTCTGTGATGAATGGAGGTTCGTTTTTAGAAGGTTTTGCGGATGGAGCGTTTACCGGAGTGCTTACAGGAGCGCTAACCGGAGCTGCATGTGCTGGACTAGGTGCTTTAGGTGCTGCAGTAGGGAAGAGTATACAATGTTTAAGTAAATTAGGTAGGGCAATATCGGTTACATCAAAGGTATCAGCAGCTATTTCCCTTGGAATGGATTCGATTTATTAGCTTTGGGAATATCTTTATTTGATCCAAATAATCCGCTGGTTAAATTTAATCAACAGCTGCATTCCAGTGCACTATATAACGGGTTCCAAATATTTGTTAATGCACTTGCAGTTTTTACAGCTGGAGCAGCATCTACAATGAAGTGTTTTGTTGCAGGAACAATGATATTGACTTCGGTTGGATTAGTAGCAATAGAGAATATAAAGGTAGGCGACAAGGTAATTTCAACAAATCCGGAGACTTTTGAAGTAGCTGAGAAGACAGTGCTTGAAACTTACATACGAGAGACAAGAGAGCTTTTACATTTGACAATCAACGGAGAGTTATTTAAAACAACCTTTGAACATCCGTTTTATGTTAAAGATGTTGGTTTTGTTGAGGCCGGAAAGCTGCAAGTAGGTGATAAGCTGCTTGATTCTCAAGGCAATATTTTGATAGTGGAAGACAAGAAGCTTGAAATGACCGATGAGCCTGTTAAGGTTTACAACTTTTAAGTTGATGATTTCCATACTTACCATGTTGGAGATAATGGAGTATTGGTCCATAATGCGGACTATAAGCCAACGGGACCGTATTCTCATTTGGAGGATCCGAAAAACGTTGGAGAAGGGAAGGATTTTACACCTGCACAAAAGGAAAAAATAATTAAAGCCAATAAAGAAAGAAATGGTGGTATTGTTTTATCTGACGACCCGAATGATGTGATCAAGGGGGAGCTAGTTAGGCCAAGTAAAAGTCAGAAAGGAGTTGTTCCACCAGATAATGAATGGCAAATAGATCACATAATTCCTAAAAGCAAAGGCGGAACTAACAGTTATAGTAATGCTCAAGTGTTGTCGCGCAAACAGAATAGATTAAAATCAGATAAACTCTAATGAATAAGTGAGGGGCGAAATAATGAATATAAACGAGATTAAATGGACCAAAAATCAGCTATGGAAAGGGTGTATTTTAGCTTCAATTGCACATGCAATTATGGTTGCACATTATCCTGAACTTTCAAATGAACATTCTTGGGATGGAATGAATTATAGTGTTCAGGATAGTTCGGGTACTAGAGGTACAATTACTTTCCATCCGCAATATTGTATTGGGGCTTTTCGAAATGAGCATAGTAGCCGTATATTGGGAGATGCAACTAATTACATAAAATATTTCCAAAGTGCTTCCGATGAAATTGTTAAGTTAGCAGAGGCTGAAACCCTACAATACTTATTGGATAAGGTTGATGAGAAGATATTACCAGTTATTACGACTGCTTTTTGGGGATATGAAAATAAACTATTTACAATAGACTCATTTGAGGATATGTGGCAAAATGGTGGTTTTCTATTAGAAAGACAAATTAGTGACTTTAATTCTGCAGTTAATGGGTGGATAGAATATTATGATATGTCAGATGTTCAAGTTAGCTTGTTAAAATCGATATATGTTCGTAAAATCGCTAATCCTAAAGATAAGATAATACTATCAAAAGATGAAATAGATATGATAGAAAGTAGAGAACCTGAGGGACTTAAAGAAAGCAAGATTTCATTTGAAGAAATTAATATTACTTTTGAAGTAGTTCTGTAAAAAAGACATGTTTTAATAGAGTGTGTATAAGATTAATGATGGGTAAGCATTGTGTATAAAGTTTTCATTTCTGAATACAGAATCATATATAATTTGAATATTTGACAGAGTATAGTTTCAAAGATAAAAAATTTGAAACTTACTCTGTCAAAATGGAAATAAAATCTTCCTTACAAACTTTTTATTACTACCTATAGCTATCTGTAACTTTCAAAAAGACACTTTTAAATTCAAATTCAGCAAACTTGTGAAAGTTTTAAAAAGTATTTCTGAAGAAATTAGTATTAGAAAGGCTATGTTATAGTACAATAAATCTTTGTAAAATCTCCAATTTACACAGTTCATAATTTTGTTGAATTCTTTGGTTTTCCTCTATAAATTTATGGTAAATATTTCACAGAGAAATAGAATTGGAGGTTACAGAAATACTTATTTAAATGCTCTGAGTTTGCAGTTCGGATAAAGTAAAAAAGGAACAGGTGATTTTTGAATATTATAAGGTTTTGTATTCAGTTTAATGTAGAGAAAGAACTGAGATTATTTATATTATGTTTTTGGTAAGAAATAGTCATTATTATAGTGATGCTAGACGTGATATTAAAATGATTTTTGTGAAATTGGAAACTGTAAAAATAGCAATTACGGAAATAAGTAACTAAAAATACTAATTAACATCTTAAAATTTAATATAAAAAGCAGTAGGGAGCTCTTGAGAAAATAAGTTAAATAATAAACATCGAGGAAGAAATCAATAATGGAATTCTCTACATTTTTGAAAAAGACATCTAAGTATCCATTAATTGCATAATTATAATTATAGTAATATAGCGATTTGGACAATGTAACTAAGGAAAAATCTAAACGAAGTTTAGAACAATGTAATGATGAATAAAAAATGAACATTAAATTAAATATTTAATATCTAAAACAAAAGAACAGCTTAAATGCCGAGATAATAAAGCTGAGAAAATAATTGAAAAAAATTAATGATAACAAGCAGAATATGAATTACAGCATATAAATAATAGAATATTTGCGACAGAGTCAGGTTTGAAGATAATTTAGGCGATCCTTACATCAAAAGTATCAGCAGCTATTTCCCTTGGAATGGATGGATTCGATTTATTAGCTTTGGGAATATCTTTATTTGATCCAACTAATCCGTTGGTTAAATTTAATCAGCAGATGCATTCCAGTGCGCTATATAACGGGTTCCAAATATTTGTTAATGCACTTGCAGTTTTTACAGTTGGAGCAGCATCTACAATGAAGTGTTTTGTTGCAGGAACAATGATATTGACTTCGGTTGGATTAGTAGCAATAGAGAATATAAAGGTAGGCGACAAGGTAATTTCAACAAATCCGGAGACTTTTGAAGTAGCTGAGAAGACAGTGCTTGAAACTTACATACGAGAGACAAGAGAGCTTTTACATTTGACAATCAACGGAGAGTTATTTAAAACAACCTTTGAACATCCGTTTTATGTTAAAGATGTTGGTTTTGTTGAGGCCGGAAAGCTGCAAGTAGGTGATAAGCTGCTTGATTCTCAAGGCAATATTTTGATAGTGGAAGACAAGAAGCTTGAAATGACCGATGAGCCTGTTAAGGTTTACAACTTTTAAGTTGATGATTTTCATACTTACCATGTTGGTGATAATGGGGTATTGGTTCATAATGCAAATAATTATGTTGATGGAGGAAGACCATCCAAAACATTATCTGAATGGTTAGATGATAGCCCAGAGTGGCGGAAAATTGATCTAGATAATACACAAGTATTTTATCGAACACCAGAAGAAGTAGCACAGATTAGAAAATTATCAGGGGAGAGTGCAGGACATCATCCACATGGTTTGGCGCTTGGTGGTCCGACAGGGCAAAAACTAACACCAACTGGAGAAACTTTGTTCAATAAAAATCCTATGCACAGTAAAGTTACAGCATTACAGAGGAAAATAATAAATAAGATTAAAAAGACGATATAGAAGGGAACTTTAATGATTGATGGTTTTGTAAAGTGGTTAAAAAATAATAGTTGGTGTGTTTATGAATATGATAACAGTTTAAAATTTGATAGATTAAAAGACGCATTATCAAGATATAATTTTATTGAAGAATCTTATTTAGAATTTTTATCTATTGTTAAAAGTGCTGTTAATGAAAAGGATGAAACTCTATGATGCGTGTACTAGCTGATTTACATAGAACAGTGATATATACAGTTGGTACTCCAATTAATAATACTTTATGCTTGCTAATTGCTGAGCAGGCATATATTTTACCAATTATTATCTAAGCTAAATTAAATAAATGCTTTATTTTGTAAGAAGAGTATGATTATGAAGATGAAGAGTAAGAAGTAGTGGATTAGACGGACTTAAAGAAAGTAAGATTTCATTTGAAGAATTTAATATTACTTTTGAATTAATTCTATATAAAAGCATGCTGTAAATGATATTACTATCAATTACGCAAATATGAAAGAAAATCTAACTTATTTGTGTCCAGTTTTTGTGAAATCTAACTTTTAAGTAATACTTTGATTCACAAAGAATGTGATTTTAATTGATTTTATGCTAAACCTATATTATAACATTACCAAGCAAGGTAGAATAAGGGGATACAGTTTTTTTGAATGTTCTGATTTAGTAGATAAATAAAAAGAGAAAATAAAGCAATATTTTATAATTGCTATAAGATTTTGTGTTTTGCTTGATGGGGAAAGATTAAGTTGTTTTGTCTTGGAAGGGGGATTGCTTTGGATTACAGTTATTATTATAACAATGCCAGACGCAGATATTATGAAGCTTGTTCAGAAATTAGCAACTGTCAGAATAGAATAAATGAATTAAAAAAACAACGTCAGCAAAAAATCAATCTTATCAATCAACTTAAAATCGATATCAAAAACCATGAGGAAGCCCTTGATGGAGTAACTCAAATAATAAAGAGTGAAGGAGATCTTAATAAAAAAATTGCCGACATTTCCAACAAAACCAACCAAGCATCTATTAATTATTGCAGTATGGTCAGTTCTAGCAATGTAATCAACAAAAATCTAAACGAAGTCTACAACAATGAAATGACAAATACAAAACGGATATTGAACAACATATTTTCAAACCTTAAAACAAAAAAAGTAACTTGAATGCAAAAATTATAGATTTGAAAAAGCAATTACAGCAAGCTGAAGCTGAATTGGATGATATAAATAATAGAATAACGGCGACAGAGGCTAGTTTGCAAGAGTGGAAGAGAATTAAGACAAATGCCTCATATGATATGGAGTATTATAGACGTAAAATGAATGAGGCGGTTTAGTACGATATTTGGGGGAGTTAAATGGCGACTATAGCGCTTTATGCCAATAGAATCAATCAAATGCCGGGATTGATAAGTGATATTAAAAATTCAGTAGTTGATTATAAATCTGAATTATTCGCACTTAAGACAAAATCTCTATCTATTAATAAAAGTGTATGTAATTTGGACAATATTATAAGTTCCATACAGACCTCTTCTCAGACCCAGGAAAATAAAATCATTTCGCTTGAAACATTCAGCAATAACAGTGAAGAGTTCATGTCAGATGTTGTCCGTATCGATGGAGAAGCAGCCGCTGTTATCTATGAACGAAAATATGATTTCTATGAAGAATATTATTTGAAGACTGATTGCGAGAAAAGCAGATGGGAAAGGTTTTGCGATGCTTGTGCATCAGTTGTAAAGTGGTGTAGGGAACACTGGAAACTTATTGTTACAATAATAATTGCTTTTGCAGCAATCGTGGTTTTAACATGTATTTCAATAGATGCACCTATTTTGGTATTTATGACAAAGGGTGTAATATTAGGCACTTTGATGGGGGAATTCTTGGAGGAACGATTACTGCATTAAGAGGCATTTCGTTCTGGGAGGGATTTGAAGATGGAGTAGTTTCAGCTGGTGGAGCTTCGCTAATTAGTGATTTTGGTGATATTTTAATTAAAGGCGAAAATATTTCGTTTGGACAAGTGATTTTTAATATAGGATTTTCTGCTATATTAGGTGCCTTGTTCGCTGGTGCTTTCCATGGCCTTGCTAAGAGCTTTAGAGCATTGAGTTTAAACTTCAGTAAGGGTATAAGCACAAATAGAGGCCCTGTTGAATTCGCTACACCTAAGGATAATATGAATGCTAGAACGATTGCTCAAACGAAAGCATATGTTAAGGGTTGTAATAAAGCTTTAAAAGCTGGAGTATTATCTTCAACCGGAAGGGTATCAACTCAAGCTTAACTTAGTCTTGATGTTAGCGCAGCTGCGAGGTTAAAAAGAGCACTTGCTGCAGCATCAGGGAGGCCATACAAGGACATGCCGGTCACGTACCTGATACAACATGGACTGGTACTCCACAACCATACAGTTGGTTAGATTTAGATCTTTCGGTTAATCTTAGTCTTGGTCGTCAGGCACTTAATTATCCTATTGGTTATCAACCAACGAAGCTTGTTTATAAAAGTCCATTTTTATATGATATTTTCCAATCTATCTGGGGTGTTTTGGCGGAACCTGTCGTTAACGGTTTTGCTAAAGAGTAGAGCTGTAATTGGATGGAAGTATATACTTTAAATGTACAAAAAAGTTGGAATAACGAAAAATAACAGGAGAAAAAGATGAAAGATGAAAAAGAATCAAACTTAAAAGATTGGAAAGATAAAATATCTGTTATGGTGTTGGTGAAACAGGAAATACAACGACTTGATAAAATGGGTATTTGGCCACACTACCTTCCTGAAATTGCAGCAACTGAAGAACAGTTGGCCTCAGCTGAAAAATATTTAGGTCACAGTATTGATAAAGATTATAGGGAATTTTTGATGTGTGCAAATGGCTGGAAAGGTTTTCTGCATACAATTGATTTGTTTGGCACAGGAGATTTGATTGGTTCGAGCTTGATGGATTATGTTTTGAGAAACCTTGATGTAATGGATGATGCTGCTAAGTTATCTGAAACTTCAGGATTTTTAAAAGAGGAATTATTACCGATTGCAGCTACGCGTGAAGATATAGACTTATTTGTAATAACCCGAGAAACATCATCTCATCCTGGAATTGTTATTTGGTTTGCTGGCGGAGAAGTAGAGAAGTTTCCCAATTTTAAAGAGTTTTTTAGCTATGACTGATTATAATCGTTTGGAGATTGAGCGATTAAAAAAATACATTTGATTTTATTTTAAGCTTACAAAATTTACTATACTATAATAATGATAAATGCTATTATTAAAGACTTATTGAGAGAAAAGCGGGCTTTGCGATGTTTTTATAAACTGAGTTGATAAATATGTTGGAAATTGCTTGGATTATATATTAGGTCACAAGAATTCCATTATTGAGAAAGAACTTTATGGAGGTAACATATGAACGTTAAGGAGATAATAGCTGATTCGCATCTTGCATTTCTGAATCAAGAAAACGAAACAGCTTTGAGATTGGCAAATCAAGCAATATCTTTAGACAAGACTAACCCGGACGCATATAAATGTGCCGGAAACGCTTGTATGTCATTGAATCGCTATGAAGATGCTGTAAAAAACTACAGTTTAGCTGTTAAATATGATCCAAACAATGGCAACAGGTATTTTGACCTTGGCTTTGCTTTAGCTGCTGCTGAAAAATTGGCCGATGCTTTAAAAAATCTTGCCAAAGCGGAAGAATTGGGTTGTGTTCCGGAAAATCTTGTCCAGCTTTATAATTTGCTCGGTATTCTTTGTTTTGATATAGGAAGATACGATGATGCTCTTGTAAACTTAAGTAAAGCGGAGCAGCTTATTGGCCCTGATATTGATATTCTTCAGCGAAAAGCTATTATATACGGTATAAAGAATGACATTAGGAATGGGCTATTGACAGCTAATCAGATTAAGTTAATTGCTCCGTCTGAATATACCGGTTATAAAATTGCATTAAAGCTATTGATTCAGGCAAAGCGCTTGGATGCTGCACAGAAAGAAATTGAAAGGGCAAAAAAATATGCAGCACCTACAATGGATTTCTATTTTGATTGTATGACTTTTGAGCTAGAAAAATACAAAGAGGATAATGATAAAGAGCATTTTAGAGATGCCCTTGCCATAATCGAAAAAGCATTAAAATTTGTAAAACCAACTGTGAAAGATGTAATTGAAAGTTACATTAATGCAGCAGAGTTATATCTACAGCTTGAAGATCCCGACAGGACCATAGAGTGTCTTAATGCTGCACAAAACCCTATTGGGGCATATAACAACGGCTTTGAGATAATTATAAAAACTTATGAACCTGCTACATTGACCGAGTATGATATCGAAGACATGATTGAAGCCGATAGGCAAAAAATTGAAGATCAATTTGGCGATTATGGCTTGGAAGAAATGGTTGAGAGTATTGAACCGGATGAAGAGGGCAATAGGGAATACTTAACAGAAATCGAAGACGAACCGCAGAATAATGAACAGGATAATGCAGAAGCATATAAGTTCAACGAATTTGAGCAAGTTGAATATTCAACTGAAAATATAGACCAAATAAACAGACTATATATTGGAGCGTATACAGTAAAGAAGGATTTTGACAAAGTTATTGAGTATGCTAGAAAATTACAAGCTAGTGAGAATACTCATAGCAATTACATAGGAAAATATACTGAAGCTAATGCCATGAAGGAACTCGGTTTACCGGATTGGACAGAAAAATATGAAGAAGTAATTAAATTCTTTAGAAATGCTATGATAAAAGATCCAACCGATCTAATGGCTGTTACTTTCCGTGTTCAATGTTATATAGATATTGGACGTTATGATGAAGCCGAACAGCTTTGCAATCTTTTATCGAAAGAAGTAAAAAATTCATTACTTGAAAAAATTAATGAAGCCAAATCTGGGGGTGATTAATGTTGGGATTATCACAAGATATACTTCTTGATGATACGGCTTTTAATACCGCATCATCTGAAATGAAAGCGTTAAAAACTAGGACAGAAGCTCTTAAAACAAAGCTAAAAGTAATGTACAGAGAATTGACAACAGCGCTGGATACTCCTGCCGGAAGGCAAGTTGAAATAACTGCAGAGGAAGTCCTGATTAAACCAATTGAAGACCTTTTACTTGTAATTGAGCATGTTTCCGATACTCTAAACGAGATAATCGGAACAGGCTATTATAAAGACATCTTTATTAAGTTTGAACAACTTAACCAAGATATTAAATTTGATTAATTTAAGGAGGGTTATCTATGGCAATGGGAAGTACAGGTACTGTGAATATGACACCTGAGATGCTTAGAAATGCATTGAGTGTGATTGAGGAGTACCGAGCAAACACAAACAATTTACACACACAATTAAGTGAAACAATAAGTACATTGCTTTCAACTAGCTTCAGCGGTAGTGCAGCGGATGGTTTCAAATATTTTTATGATAACAGCATTGAACCGGCTATTGGCGAGGGTTTGACCAAGTTGTTAGACACGTTGAAGCAAATTGTGGAAGAAACTTTAAAGGCCATTCCGGACGTTGGCGGTTTGGATGACCAACTTGGTGAAGGAAACAGACAACAATAAGAAGGAGTGATTAATAATGGCAGGTTGTAGAATAGTTAATGCAGGTATGCTTTCTGCAGTACAAGCAATTGCTGATATTTCCAAGCAATATAAAGCCGCAGGTGAAGCTTTTATTAGAGATTTTAATAATGCTATTAACGAAATGGAAGGTGCGACAAAGGATGCACTCAAAAATTTCGTTGATACTGATGTGTATAAATTTGTAGTTGAAGATTTGCCTGCTGCAATTGATGGTATGTCTCAATTACTTGAAGCTAACAGAGAGAATTTTGAGAAAGTCGATGAGCAAATAGCACAAAGTATAAGTGGCGGCTAATTGTAGAGAAGGGGATTAAAATTAGCCTTAACCATTATAACATGGTTAGGGCTATATGAGATTTTTTATGTGAAGGGTGGCTTTGTTATGGCATTTAGAATACTTAGCGATGAAGAAATAGCTTTGCTTGATGACAAACAGAGGAAACAATATGAAAAAGAACTTTATATATATCAACAAAGGGTTGCTTTTGTTGAAAGGATTGAGGCACATGAAAAAGCCGATATTCCGCCTTATGAACCTAAATTGGAACCAATTTCAGTTATAAATGGAATTGAAATTAAACCTTTTATTAGGCCGGAATATGAGAGGTCTGTTTGTGATCCGATAGTCAAGCCTGAGCTTCAAGTTAAAACGTTGGAAATGGCTGAACCGATTGAACCTATTTTGCCTGTAATTTCAAAGCGACCTGATATTCATGTTGACCATATAAAAAAGGTAGAGGACATTCGACCGGAAGTATTTTCCGTTAGTAAACCCGTTATTCCCGAGAAGCACTTTGAAAACACTGAAAGAAAGCAACCTGATTTTCCTGAGGTTGCAAAATTAAATATCTCAGTTAAAGACTACAAAGGGGCAGGAGAGGTTAAATCAAATTTGCCGAATGTTATGAAACCTACAACTCAAATAGATTTTTCTTTTAAATCGGTAGGTTTTGATTATTCTGATATAAAAGAAAGTATGCCGGATGTGTTAATGCCAAGAATAGAGTTAAATTCTTTTGATATGCCGGAAAAAAATTTCTATGATTTACCTCAAGTGGCTGTTTGTTTTGATGATATAAAAGATTATAAAAATCCGGAAAAGAATGATGTTTTGTTGCCTCAAGTAGCCAAGCCCCATATTGATATTAATTATTTAGAAAAAGAAAAAACAATTCAGGCTGATTTGCCTAAATTACCCAATATATCGCAAGTTGAAGCGGTATTTAAAAGGCCTGAGAAGTCCAATGCTGAATTACCGGTAGTTGTAAAACCGAGTATTAATACCCGTGTATTTAAGAAAACAGAAGTTACTGAACCGTATTTGCCTAAAAATCCAAAAATCAGGGTTGAATCGAAAGAATTTTTAAGACCGGAAATTCAATTTTCCGATTTACCTTCAATTGCAAGATTAGAAAGCGAGATAAAGTCTTTTGAAATACAAGAATTTCAGGTTCCTGACTTACCTTCTATCGAAAGATTAGATAGAGGAATAAAGTCTTTTGAAAGACCTGAATTAAAGAGGTCTGATTTGCCGAGGGTTGAAAAGGTGGGTATTGTGGCTAAGAATTTTAAGCAATTGGAAATAGCAAAGGAGAATATTGTTGCTACTGAGCCACCGAGAATTAACATCAAACCCTTTGAAAAAATTTATAGCAAAGTTTCAGGATTACCGGACAGAGTTGTTATAAATATTCCTGATGCCTATGAGAAATTAAAACAACTGTTTCCAACAACGAATGAAGATTAAGGAGCTTTGGAAGGATCAAATTTATGAAAAACAATGAGATTATAATTTCAGTTAAATTTAAAAGTGATAGTTTTTCTGATGAGTTATCTTTTCTTGTTCTAAAGGATATTACTCTTAAAGCACTTATTGAAGCGATATATTACGGATTAAAAAAAGCAAATGGTTATGAAAAGCACTTTAATCTTGTTGAAAAATATTTAAAAACTCGTAAAGAGTTACAAGTATTATACAATGCAAAAGGTGACTTCAATATAATTGATTTCACCGAAGAGATTGACGGGACAAAAATATTTAATAAAAAGTTGGATGAACTTGGATTTGTAACATCAAGTTGTGTTTTGTTCACAACGGAAACCAAAGTAATACCTATGCCATTATTCCAAAAAACTGAAAACAGCTACATACTGAAATCGGATAATTCCTTAGAATACAATATAAGTACAAGACGTTTGAATGTTATTGAGCCATCGGTAATTGAAATTATTCCTCACGGTGAGATGCCTAAAAAAGATAAATCTTCCTTCTTGGATGTAGTTATTCCCACTGCTTTGTCTACCGGTGGAATGCTAGTGGCTCGCTATCTTATTATGTTGTTAGCCCCAAGAGCATCAAGTTTGGGGAATACTATGATTTTAATGTCTGCAGCTATGGGTATAGTTGCACTTGTAACTACTATGTATAATTTTATGAGGCAAAGAAACAATTATAAAAAGGATGTAAAGGTTTGGAAAGAAAATTATGAGAATTATATTCATAGAATAATAAATAGAATAAAAGAGTGGCAAAAAAGTGATATAAAATATCTAAACAGTGTATATCCGAACATGGATACACTGTTTAAGAATACTGCTGAAATTAACAGCAGCATTTTTTCACGCTCGCAGAATGATAATGACTTTATGGTAATATCTCTTGGAATGTCAGATGAAGTTAAGCCCTTGTTTGAGATAAAAAGCGAGAAAAAAGACCACATATTTTACGATATATACTACAAAAAAATCGGAGATAGAATAGAAATACTGATTCCTTCAAAGAAGGATGAAAAGAGACGCAAAAAATTATCACCGGATGAAAGAGCTGAAGAAGATAAAAATAAGTTTATGCTTACAGATTTGGCATATAATTTTGCCAATAAGGATGGTGATATTGGTTTTAAATATTTAAGAAGCGATGACGGAAGCAAACCTCCACTGCTACTGGATTTAAAATCTTGTGGTGCTTTGGGGGTAATTTCTAATGATATCCAGACATCAAAGAATTTTATTCAACATATAATATTTGAACTTGCTTATTATCATTCACCGGAAGATTTGCAATTTGTGTTTTTCTTCGAACAAGAAGATGACCCAGCGAAGCAAAATGAAATTCTGCAAAATTATAAATATTTACCCCATGCCAATGAACTCTTTGACGGAATTTCACAGTTCGTATTTGATAAGGATAGTGCCGGTATTGTCTTTGGTCAGCTACTTAGCATAATGAACGAGCGTGTCAAATCTGATGGCGAAAAAAATGAATCACTAAATTTAAATCAAAAGCATACTCAAATTGTTTGTATTGTCTTTTATGACTACAATATCAAAGAAACCGGTTTTTCGAAGTTTTTGCCGGAGGTACCGAAAGAAGGTGAACCTTATGTAAATTCTAACGGGCTTACTTTCATTTTCATACAGCCGGTTAAAGATAAATTGCCTAAGTATTGCGGGAATATTGTCGAAATTCACAAAGACAATCCGAAGGGAAGGAGATGCAGCTTACGATATAATATCTTAAGCAGAGAAACCCTTAATGTTTTAAGTGGTGGAGAAGATGATATCTCTAAAGCTAATGATACGGATAAAATAATTGAATATAAACATTTTCAAAACGACTACATATTTGACGCAGAAAAGTATAAGGAAAAATTCAATCTGGCATTTAAACAGTTAAGTGCCATCTATTATACGAGAATTGCCGAAAATGGTAAAGTTCCTTCAATGGTAACTTTGTTTGAACTTTATGGTTATAACTCAGAAAAAATAAAAAAAGGCGAATTAAAGAAAAACATATTGGAAAATTGGAAGAACATAGAGAAAAATGATGTTACCCGAAATCTTAGTGTAGCGATTGGAAAAAATGAGCATGGTCCGATATATCTTGATTTGTATGAGAAAGCAGACGGACCGCATATGCTTGTTGCCGGAACGACTGGATCAGGAAAATCCGAAACAATAATAACTTACTTGATTGGCTTGTGTATGAAATTTTCTCCGATGGATTTAAATTTAATGCTCGTTGATATGAAGGGCGGAGGTTTTTCTGATCGTTTGGGGAATTTACCTCATTGTGTTGGAGTTGTAACCGACACCGCTGGTGAGGAAGAAGGTACTTCTGCAGCATATATGTTAAAACGTTTCCTTGAGTCTCTTAATGCAGAGATTAAGAGACGAAAGCTGTTGCTCTCAAGCCTGGGAGTGGATAATATTGACTCTTATATCCGAGCACTCCGTGTTATTAGGCAAATAAAGGAGTTAGAAAATCAGCCTAATACCGGTGAGGCAATTGAGAAGTTGAAAAAGAAACTTAATGAGAAGCAAATTAAGGCATTAAATAAGGATTTAAAAGAGTTTTCTTACCTTTCTCACCTTGTTTTGGTTGTTGATGAGTTTACCGAGCTTAAGCGTTTTTCCAATGAAAGCAACGACACGGATTTCATTGCTGAAATTACTACAATTGCACGTGTAGGGCGAACACTGGGTTTTCATATAATTCTTGTTTCGCAAAATATTGAAGGTGCTATTACAGATGATATTAGGGTAAACTCTAAAGCAAGAATATGTCTTAAGGTTGCAACAAAACAAGCATCAAAAGAAATGATAGGCAGTCCGGCTGCAGCTGCACCAACGATGCCTCTGAATGGACGTGCATATTTACTTGTTGGTACAGGAACGAGGTTTGAATATTTCCAGTCAGCCTATACCGGTTCCAACAAAAACCTGGATATCGAGGCTCCTGTGCTAGTAACACAGGTTCCGAATTCAGGAAGATTTAATACCGATTTTTATTCTTCAAAAAAAGATAATGAGAAGGAAAAGAAAAAGAATGAAAATATTAATGAGCATGATACCCAGCTTAGATATATAACCAATACAATAATTGAGATAAGCAGAGACATGGAAAAACCTCGTCAGATATTTTTACCGCCGCTTCCGGAAAAGATTTTTGATGAGACTAAATGGAGGTATTAAAATTGGGTATTGAAAAAATGCTGTGTACCTTAGGCAGATTTGATATTCCTATAATTCAACTACAGCCGCCTTTTGTTGTTGATTTGCTGGATTCCAACATAGCTTTGTTTGGAGCTGCCATGAGCGGAAAAACAACCTTTATCAGAACATTGATCAATATTCTTCATAAGCAATATGACGAAAAACAAGAGCAGATATTTATTCTCGATTTTGGCGGTGCTTTATTTGAATGTAAAGATTTACCTTTGGTTTCTGCTTATTTTGATAATTCAAATGAGGAGTATGTAAAGCGTGTTTTTAAGATTTTGGATAATATTCTAAGGGATAACATAAAAGAGCTGAACGGGAAAAACTATCGAGATTCTGAAGTTCAGCCTCCCCATACTACTTTTATAATTGATAATATTAATGCTTTTATAGACGAACCAAGATATACAGCATATCAAGAAAAACTGGCAAAATTATGCCGTGAAGGATTGTCAAAGGGCATTACGATTGTTATAACAGCACTTGATACAAAAGGTGTAATACCTTATCTCGGAAGTTTTAAGCAAAAAATTGCTTTTGAAATGCCGATGGACAAGTATTCGGAAATTTTTAACGGAAAGGTAAGTTTAATTGGCAATAATCCCGGTCATGGATTTGCAAATGTAACGGTTAAACCGGAAGGTATTACGGGTACATTCCGTATGAATTTACCCTATGAAGTCCAATGCTTTTTTCCTTATAAACCGAAAAATGCAGATGGGGCCGGGGATACAGAAGAAAGCTTTGCTGAAAAGATTAAAGAGAAATTTAATTTTTCAGAAGGAAAATACCTAAAATGCGTAAAAAAATATTGGACTTTTCCTAAAGAACTAACAAGAGAGGAATACGAAAGACTTAAACAAACTCCCAAGAACGAATCGAAGGAATATAAGCTTCCTGTAAGTGTTGGCTTAGATTATGTTAATTTTTATCCGGTAACGGTTGATTTGGAACAATCCCGTGTTATTGCAATTTACGGCAAAAAGGAATTCGGTAAGACGAATTTGCTTAATCTGTTGCTTAGCGGCTTTGCCCAGCAAAAACAGGAAGCTGAAATTGTTTTTTTTGATGACGGTAGAAATCAACTCGAACCAATCTATAATAACTTAAAGGATAAACTGAATTGTAAGTTGATAAATAAGTTTGAAGAAATAGAATTGCGTTTTACCGATGACTCGAAAAAAACTAGAAAACTATCGCCGCTTCAGCAATTCTATGTATACTTGAATGAGAAGCATATTAGCTTGGATAAACCGAATTATATGGCAGATATCTACGGAGTTAGTAAGATATCGTCTAAAGAATATCTTACGATACCTGACTGTTATGTTGAACGTGCACCGTTTACGGTGTTTGTAATACAAAGTAAATTGGTTTATTTGAATGCGAATGAAAACAAACGTTTTATTAACACTATTTTGCCTCAGTTAGTGTCTGTTGCGGAAGAACGAGGGTATTTATTTATATTTTCCGATGTGCAAAAGATTGGCGATGCAGAACAGAATTCCTTTTTTAATAACACTATTACTACAGCCTTTTTGCTTGATAATATTGCGGAATTTGCAGGAGAACGCGGGCAAAAAACTATATTTGGAAATATGGACATCAAATCCTTAAAAGAGGATTATGCAAGGTGTGAAATAGGTGATGGATACTATTACGATGTTGAGGCAGATAATTTATTAAAGCTAAAATTTATAAAATATTGAGAGGGGATTATTTATGAGTAGTTCAGGTTTTGTTTTAGCGGATATTGATAAAATTTCACAGTTTGAGCAAAAGAGCCAGGAGGCTATTGCTGAATTTGATGCTATCAAGGAAAAGTTCAATGAAATTAATGCAACTTTACTTAGCAAATGGAAGGGAGAAGGTGCCGACGCCTACAAACAAGAAACTGACCACATTCTTGAGAATATCGGTGGGATTAAGGATGTTCTTGATGCAATAAATAATGGAGTTGTTAAGGATATCAAAGATAGTTATTTACAGCTTGATGCAGAACTTGGTGAGTTCAATAGGAATCCTCAGTCTGGTGAAGGCAGTGAAAACGGATAATGTGCCTTTAAGTAAAGGGAGGTAGAAACATATGTCTAAACCATCGATTGGAACTGCTCAAATTCCTGTGCCCAATAAAGAAAAAAAGCAGTTAATCCAAGAACTTACTGTGCTTGAAGAAGGCTCGGAAAAATCAATATATAATTTGATTTTTTCTGATGTTTCGGAAGAAAAAACGAAAGATGACAGATAATATGGACGAACAAGATAAATAGCATCTTCTCATGCACAAGATAGAAAAATCACTGTACTTAAAACATTGAATGATAACATCAAGCAATTTATCAATGGTATTTCTCGTATCAGTAATGCTTAACATCATCCTACTACACTTATAAGTAAAGGTGGGATGATTTTTTAGCTACTTCAAGTCATATCAAATCAGCAGAGCTAATAAAGGCAGGGTTGCTATTTGCACGTTTTTTTAGCTTAGACTTTGGCGAAGAATTTAAATTTGAAAGCAGTAGGAAACATGAAAGTAAGGTATTACAACTAATAGAAGGTATGCCAAAGTTGGGATAGGAAA
Organism: Acetivibrio clariflavus DSM 19732; assembly: GCF_000237085.1. GTDB lineage: Bacteria > Bacillota > Clostridia > Acetivibrionales > Acetivibrionaceae > Acetivibrio > Acetivibrio clariflavus. The sequence goes on from NC_016627.1 coordinate 993,767, forward strand.
TTAAACAAGTAAAATAGGGGCGTTCCTAACTATTCCATATTTTATGTCACATGATACTTTGGTTCTAAGGAGGAATTGATATGGATGTTTATGAGGCTATTTATTCAAGGAGATCAGTTAGAGATTTTAAAGATAAAGACATTGATGAGAAAATATTAAAAAAAATTCTGGATGCGGGATTACAAGCTCCTACAAATAACCATTTGCGTCAATGGGAATTTATTATAATAAATGACAAAGAAAAAAGGCTTGAAGTCATTGATAAAATAGTAAAAAATGCAACAAAGGAAGACTCGGTAAGAATAATTGATGAATGGGGACTGACTGACCCAATACAGCGGGAAGCGTATATTGATGCGATTCCCAAACAGTACAAAATGTTATTAACTGCAGGATGCCTTATAATACCGTGTTTTCGTCAGGATTGGCCACTTTTGAAACCGGTAAACTTGTCAGCATTAAATCCTTTTGCCTCAATATGGTGCTGCATTGAAAACATATTAATTGCTGCTGCTAGTGAAGGCATATATGGAGTAACAAGGATTCCTTTTGATGCTGAGATAAAACATATCAGAGAAGTTTTAAACATACCTGAGAATTATGAATTTCCGTGTTATCTTGCGTTAGGGTATCCGAGCGAAAATGTAAAGCCCATTGAACAACATAAAATTAATGTTGAAGACAGAATGCATTTTAATAAATGGTAAAACATAAAGCGGGGGATGGTTCAACAGCCCCTACTTTACTATTTAGTGTAAATTTTTAGGCTTAAGAAATTGAAAGGTTATTTTAAGATGAAAGATATTATTTTTTTTTGATAGAAAGGGGCATTGCACTATGCTACTTAATCCATAATGCACCAGCCCCTTTGATTTTTATCAGGAAGAGGTGGTAACATATTTTGCTACTATACCTATCAATAACCTAAACCAACAAGTGAAGTTTTCCGGAGATTCGCTTACATCACGTAGTACATCTTCAAGATCAACCCATGCATAGTCATCTACCTCATCAGGGTTTGGCACGGGATCACCATCGTATCTGCCAATAAAAACATGGTCAATTTCATGTTCGATCAAGCCGTTATCCAACTCGGCTCTGTATTTTAATGTAAATATTTCCTCTAAGTCGCAATCGAAACCCATTTCCTCCATTAATCTTGTATGTATTGTCTCGTATAGGTCTTCTCCTTTTCTTTGATGGCTACAGCATGTATTTGTAAGTAATCCTCCTGAGTGATATTTTGATATAGCCCTTTTTTGAAGAAGCAATTTATTTTCCGAATTGAAAACGAAAATAGAAAATGCTCTATGGAGTTGGCCTGTTTTGTGTACCTCCATTTTTTCACCTATACCGATTTCTTCATCATCTTCATTTACAAGTAAAATATACTCTTTAATAATAATCACTCCCCACAACAATAATACAATATTTACTGTTATCTATCTCTGTTAGTAAGTTTCTACAAGGGCATCTGCCATTATTCCTGAAGAATAATCACTTTCGAGTTTTATATAATTTCCTTTTGGTGATAATGCTACAGTATACATAAACTTTCTCTTATCTCCCAAAATAGGCGCATTCAACGAGTATTTCTCAAGGAATGGGTGTAAATGAACAGGCACTTGACTCTGGTCGTGAGCAACACGATGGAAGCTCAGTCTTTCAATTTTTGGTGAATCCCAAGTGAAAGTGCAATAGAAGAATAAGGCATGAGCACATTCCTCGATTAGTTCATTCGATGGCACAGGGAAACCTAATTCACTAATAAGACTTGTAACAGTTTCAGTCGAAAGGTCTCCGTAATATCTTTTTACAAAATATATGTTTGTAGATTTATGAATGTAATCAATACCTACCATAATGATTCTATCCATTGAATATTTTGATAAGAGGCTAATATAATTTTTTAAACTATCGGGAAATGAAGGTATCAATTGCAATTTTTCTAAAGGTACAGGCAGATGGGTAGGAATACGCATCCATATTTTTGCAAAACCATTCAATACTCCAAAATCAACGCCATAACCCATTATGGGGAAATTGGATTTTATATCATAAAATAAATTGTCCACGGGATGACCGCTTTTTACTAAAAGGCCATTTTCAATTGCCATTGCATATGGATCATGGGAAGTCCAGACATCTACATAGCGAACATCCAAACTTCTTTTTTCTACAGGTTTGGTAGTAGTTCTAAAAGATACTGCAACTTGAGGATGTGAAAATTGTTCTTCATATACATTTAGAATTTTGTTGACCAGTTCTTTATTGCAACCAACTTCAGCAATTTTGGCTGCTTTTTCAATATCATCAGACATTAAAGCTAGATCCCTTTTAGTAAGTGAACTTAAATCCACCTTTATGTCTTTTGGGATATTGCTGATGTTTTGCCTAAAAAATACAGGTGTATTTCGTAAAAGTGCTGTTATTATATCTAGTTCAGTTACTTCTGAAGCACCTCTTGCACGAGCATTTTCATTAACATACCCAATATATCTGTCTCGTAGCCCTTCCGGCATATTAGGAGTTAATGAATTAAAATACTCCTGCATTTTTTTCGACCATAAAATTTCACATACTTGCTCACTCATTTTTTAAATCTCCCCTTAAAATAATATAATTGTAAGCAAACAGCAGATTTTTTTATCTACTGTAGTTACCAAATCATAATAAATTACATAATATTAGTATTATCTCTAGACATTAAGCAAATCATTGGCTTCTCACCTTAGCTATTTTACCGGCAAATAGCTAAAATGATTAATAATGATATATCTTTTGGTTTCTGTTAAAAAATTATATTCAATTTTGTGAACTAATTTATGTCGATAAGTTTTGTAAACAATGAAGTGGGCCTTTAGCTGCATTAAAGGTATCAAAATTAAATAATTAAGTTATATGTTAAAAGTATAGACAAAATAAAAGTACTTAAGTCCATTACAGCTAAGTACTTACTTATAGGATAAATGATTTTTACTGTCTGATGCGATACTACCTGTAACATAGACTTAATAACACAAAAGTCATTTATGTTACGATTATATCATAAAATTTTGAAAAAATAAATAGTTTCTGTATTAAATTATTTAATTTTGTGTCGACTTTTTGTTAAAAAACGAGAAAAATTGGATGTAAGCGGTAGATATACATATGATATGTGACGGTTATATGTTTGACATCATCCTGCAGTTAATTTATTGTAGATTTTAGATCAAAGGTATTTATATTAAGAAAGGTCCGGTTTTTACTCGTCAAAACCTCATTATGTTTTACTTCTTTACGTTCATTATAAAATTTTTAAAAATTAGGTTTTATTAATTAAAAAATGGGTATATTTATAGAAAGTCAATTGAATTTAAATTAAAAACTCTAAATAGCAAATAGAATAATAGAACGTAAGGAGGAATTTATCATGTCATTGATTGGAACCGAGGTTAAACCATTTACTGCTGAAGCTTATCATAACGGAAAGTTTATAACAGTAACAGAACAAGATTTTAAAGGTAAATGGAGTGTAGTATGCTTCTATCCTGCGGATTTCACTTTTGTTTGCCCTACTGAACTTGAAGATCTTCAAAATAATTATGAAAAATTAAAAGCATTAGGGGCAGAAGTATATTCAGTTTCTACCGATACTCATTATACTCATAAAGCATGGCACGATACATCGGAAACTATAAAGAAAATTACTTATGTAATGATTGGAGATCCATCTCATACTCTTTCTAGAAATTTTGATGTTCTTGATGAAACAACAGGATTAGCAGATAGAGGTACATTTATTATAGACCCTGATGGTGTTATTCAATCCGTTGAAATATCAGCTGGCGGCATTGGACGTGATGCTGATATCCTTATAGATAAGATAAAAGCTGCTCAATATGTAAGAAATCATCCAGGTGAAGTGTGCCCGGCAAAATGGAAAGAAGGCGGCCAAACACTAAAAACAAGCATAGATTTAGTCGGAAAAATATAAGAGGTATTAGATATGCTTTTGGATATAGAAATCAAACAGCAATTAGAACAGTATTTGGCACTCCTTGAAAACGATATAGTCATTAAGGTTAGTGCTGGAAGTGATAAGACATCCACTGATATGGTTATACTTATAGATGAAATTTCCAAACTTTCGTCTAAAATACATGTTGAAAAAGCAGAGTTGGAAAGAACTCCAAGCTTTAGCATTAACCGATTGAATGAGGATACAGGTATCGTTTTTGCTGGTGTTCCACTAGGTCATGAATTTAATTCCTTGGTATTGGCTCTCCTCCAAGTAGGGGGGAGAGCCCCTAAGGTAGATGATACTTATATTAATCAAATTAAGCAGCTAAAGGGAGAGTATCGTTTTGAAACCTACGTTAGCCTAAGCTGCCATAATTGTCCCGATGTGGTCCAAGCCCTTAATATAATGAGTGTTCTCAATCCCAATATTAAACATACCATGATTGACGGAGCTGTCTTTAAAGAAGAAGTTGAAAGTAAGGACATAATGGCAGTACCTACAATATACTTAAATGGCAATTTCTTTGAAAGCGGCCGATTAACACTGGAGGAGATTCTTGCTAAACTTGGACAGGAGTCCGATGATTCTTATATCAATGAAAAAGAGCCTTTTGATGTTTTAGTCATAGGTGGAGGACCTGCCGGCGTGAGTTCTGCTATTTACGCTGCACGAAAGGGACTTCGTACCGGTATTTTGGTTGAAAGATTTGGAGGCCAGATTTTAGATACTTTGGGAATTGAGAATTTTATTTCAGTTCCATATACCGAGGGACCTAAGCTGGCCGAGAATCTTAAAGAGCATGTGAAAAGATATAATATTGATGTAATTAATCTTCAAAGAGCAAAAAGTTTGAGGCGTAAGGAACTTTTGGAAGTGGAATTGGAAAAAGGGGCTGTGCTTAAGAGCAAGACCGTTATTATTGCAACAGGAGCGAGATGGCGTGATGTAAACGTTCCGGGAGAAAAAGAGTTTAAAACCAAAGGAGTGGCCTATTGTCCTCACTGTGACGGACCATTGTTTGCAGGGAAAGATGTAGCTGTAATTGGCGGAGGTAATTCCGGTATAGAAGCTGCTATTGATTTGGCGGGGATTGTAAAGCATGTTACAGTTCTGGAATTTTTGCCCCAATTAAAGGCCGATAAGGTGTTACAGGAACGTTTATATAGACTTCCCAACGTAACTGTACTTACAAATGTTCAGACAAAAGAGTTTACCGGTAAAGAAAAGCTTGAGGGGATTACTTATATCCAGCGTGATACCAATGAAGAAAAACATATTGAGGTTCAAGGTGTTTTCATTCAGATTGGTCTTGTACCAAATACCGAATGGCTCGGAGACAGTATTGAACGTAATGCTATCGGTGAAATTATTGTTAACCATAAAAATGAAACCTCAATGCCTGGAGTATTTGCAGCCGGTGACTGTACTAATAGCCCCTATAAACAGATTATTATATCCATGGGTTCCGGTGCAACGGCAGCACTCAGTGCTTTTGATTACTTAATTCGTAACTAAACATTAATAAAACAGGGGACGGTTCTCTGTTTGACATCACCCTACTTTTATTGTAGACTAAAGGTGGGGTGATTTTTTATGCCAAGATCTGCTAGAGTAAAAAGTAAAACAAACATATATCATGTAATGATTAGAGGGATAAATCAGCAGAATATATTTGTAGATGATGCGGATAACGAAAAATTTATTGTTACTTTTGCAAAATACCAAAAAGAAAGTGCACATGAATTATATGCTTACTGTTTGATGGGGAATCATGTTCATCTGCTGATAAAAGAAGGAAATGAACCGCTAGGAAATACGATGAGGCGTATTGGTGCAAGTTACGTGTATTGGTATAACTGGCAATATGGCAGAAAAGGACACTTATTTCAGGATCGTTATAAAAGCGAACCGGTGCAGGATGAAACTTATTTTTTAACAGTGTTAAGATACATTCATCAAAATCCATTAAAAGCAGGATTGGTCAAAAATATTGACGAGTACAAGTGGAGCAGTTTTAACGAATATATAGGTAAAGCAAAGTTTGTTAATACGGATTATGCTTTGGCAATGTTTTCAGAAAATAGGGAGACAGCAATTAAAAAGTTTAAAGAGTTTAACATGGCTGTAAATGATGATAAGTGTCTGGAAATAACTCCTGAAAGAAAAACTGTTTCCGATAAGGAAATAAGGCAGTTAGTATTGGAAAAATATAATATAGAATTGGCTACTTTGCATAATGAAGAACCTAAAACCCAAATAGAGATTTTAAAATACTTAAAGAAAATAGAAGGAAGTTCGTTAAGACAATTGGCCAGATTAACCGGTTTTACTGTTAATAAGATTTATAGGGCATAGAACAAAGAACCGTCCGAAACCACTGAAAAAGTAGGGTTTTTTAAGCCACTTTTACAGTTTTATACAGCCGAAAACATTTAATTCTAATTTTCAAAAGCAAAAAATAATGATTATTTTTACTTAAAGAGGATACCAGTTGGGCTATCCTCTTTAAATTTACTGCCAATGCTGTTAATTTTGATTGCATTGACATGCTTCTTAAGCCGTACCCTCGGGCACGGCTTAATCCATGAAATCTCTTCATCTCTCCATTTTTCCACTCTTGACTTGCTCGTTCTTTATATTTTTCTATAAATTCCTTCGTTTTTGCTCTTTGGCTGTATTCATAATATTCAGGTATATTTACACTTATTTCTAGAGTATTTGATTTCCCTATTTTGAAGCATTGATCTTTCTTTGGACATTTTTGACATCCTTCTACATCAAACTTATATTTCCATGATTCTCGACCGTCTCTTTTTCTTATCTTTCTCTGCTTCTCTACGGTATAATTCCCATAATCACAAAACCATTGGTCCGAATCCTTATTATACGCATATTTACTCTCATCTATTTTGTATACCATTTCACTAATCGGTATGTACGCTTCGGCACCGTTTTCTTTTATTACATCTAAAATTGGCTTCCTGAAATATGCTTTATCCCCATATACCTCTTTTATTTCTATTCCGCTATCCTTTGTCAAATCAATTAATTCTTCAAATCCTGTACCGTCAACGTATGCACCGTTATATACCCTTACTGCCGTTATTATCCTTTCTTTTGTCGTCATTGCATACTCTGTTTTATATCCAAAAAAACTTTCTGTTTTCGATTTATATCCTACTCTTGCATCCTGGTCTACTAATGACCTTATACTCTTTTGTTCTATAAATTTTGGGTCTTCTAATATCTCACGGGCTTTTTCTATAACTTTGTATGTTTTCGTATGTTTTTCCCCTTCAATTTTTTCTTCAACCTGCGCAATGACTTCTTCCACATAAGCCTTCATTGTCGCTTTTGCTTCTCTATGATCTGCTATTTCCTTATAGTTTGGAATATTTGTATTGATTTCTTCCGGTATCTCTCCTGCCTCTTTTTCTAAATTTTTAAATATCTTTTTGGCAATATGTTTTAATATCCTCTCGGGTACTTTTTTTACAGTATTGGCATGAGTGTGTGTACAATCAATACTAATTCCACCAGACTTAATTATATTTTTTTCTACACACTGTTTTACTACTTCCGTTATTATTTCATCCATTGTAACTTCCTGTAGCCTGTGAACTCTGAATTTTGCCAGTAAACTCGGATGGGGAAGTTCTTCTTCAGGATTAATTCCAAGAAACCATAAGTAAGCCAGATTTAATGAAGCTTCCTCGATTACACGTTCATCGGATAAGTTGTACAAATATTGAAGAATTAAAAGCCTTAACATAAGTTCAGGTTCTTTTGCAGGTCTGCCATAATATTTACAATAGGACTTTTCGAGTAGTTTATTAATAAAACTAAAATCAATTGCATTATTTATTAATTTAAGTATATGATTTTCTGGAATTTTATTGTATAATATTGAATAGATGCTTAATTGATTATTTTTATCTTTTAGCATTTAAAAAACCTCCTTTGTGGTGTTGGTTTTGCGTGATTCCATTATACCATTGAAGGAGGTTTTTTACTATATATTTGTTGAAATATATTGAATGTTTTACATTTTTTATTTGGTGTTTTTCAGTGGTTTCGAACCGTCCCTTGTTTGATGGTTGAAAGGTAAACAAAAGCTCCTGAAGTAAAATTCAGGAGCTTTTTCAGTCATTCGTGTTTTATTATTGCTTAAATGATGCCCATTTGAAGATTACGAAACCGAGTTTGGAGTTAACTACTCCTTGAAGTTTTGGTGAAATAACTATAGGTTCTGTATAGAAGTACAAAGGAGCTATTGCCGCATCGTCCATAAGTAATTTTTCAGCATCATGGAATATCTGAATACGTTTTTCAGGGTCAGTTTCTTTTCTGGCAGCAGAAATAAGCTTATCATACTCAGGATTGCTGTATTTTGCATTATTCTGACCGTTTCCGGAAGTAAATATATCCATGAAGGTTGATGGATCCATATAGTCTCCAATCCAACCGTTTCTGTTTATATTATAAACACCGTCTTTTCTTGATTGCTGGAATACGTTCCATTCCTGAGCAAGAATTTCAACTTCTACTCCTAAGTTTTGTTTCCACATCTGTTGTAAAGCTTCAGCTACAGGCTCATGACCTGCACCGGAGTTCAGACCGAAAGTTACTTTAGGGAAACCTTTTCCATCCGGATAACCTGCTTCAGCAAGAAGTTTTTTAGCCTCTGCTACATTCTTTTCATAATCTTCGGGTTTTACAGAAATATAGTCGCCGCCAGTTGTACGGAAATCCGGTTCCGGTTTAACATCGGCTATACCATAAGGTACAAAGCCGGATGCAGGAGTTTGTCCACCCTTTGTAACATTTTCAACTAAGTAGTTACGGTCAATTGCCAAAGAAAATGCCTTTCTTACTTTTGCATTATCAAAAGGAGCTTTATTGTTTACAAAGTCGATATAGTATGTTCCAAGCAATGGAAGAATTTTAAGATTTCCAGCTTCTTTTTCGGCAGCTAGTTCATCCGAAGGAATATTCTTTCCATATACAACCTGTCCATTTTTGAATGCACTTAGAATAGCATTTTGATCGTTCATCAAGTACCATTCTATTTTTGGAGCAACTACAGAGTTCTTATCCCAGTAGTACTCATTCTTTTCAAAAACAATTTTTGAATCATGTTCCCAGCTGGTCAATTTATAAGGACCATTACCTATGTAAGTAGCCGGGTTAAGTGCCCATTTGTCTTTATTGGCCGACACAATGTCTTCTCTCAATGGAACGAGAGTAGGGAAGGCAACTATTTCAGTAAAGAATTGGCATGGGCTTTCAAGAGTTACTTCAAGGGTTTTGTCGTCAATAGCTCTTACTCCCAATGTATCAACATCAGCTTCACCAGCATTGATCTTTTCGCCATTTTTTATAAAGTAGATGTAGTATGCATAGTCGGAAGCTGTTGCCGGATCAACGGCTCTTTTCCAGGAATAAATAAAATCATTTGCAGTTACATCTTTACCGTCGGACCATTTTGCATCCTTACGGATATAAAAAGTCCAAACAAGTCCGTCTTCACTGGTTTCCCATCTTTCGGCTGTTCCTGCAACAATAGTTCCGTCCTTTCCTATTGTGGTCAGTCCCTCAAAAGCACATAAAATATAGTTACCGCCGTCAAGTGCATTGTTAAGAGACGGGTCAAGTGTTTTTGGCTCTGATGCTATGGTTGCGCGAATAACTTGATCAGAAGTTGAAGTGTTTGGTGTTTTTCCGCAACCTGTCAATACTGTTGCAAAGGTTGCAAGTGTAATGAAAAATGCTAAGATTCTCTTCATATAATTTCATACCCCTTACTATTTCAGAATTTTACTTTAATATTAATTTGTCCATATCTATAATTTATATTCCTATCACATTAAAATGGACACATGACTCTTAACCGGTGTCGACCTCACCGGTTAAGAAAGGATCCATTTTACTGTAATGTAGGAAAAATATATATGAGTATTATAATTTGCCTGCAAAATGACAAGCGACGTAATGACCATCATTGAACTCTTTAAATTCAGGGATTTCCTTGGCGCAGATATCCTTAGCATAAGGACATCTGGTTCTGAACTTACAGCCTGATGGCGGATTTACCGGTGATGGGATTTCACCGCTTAAAATAATTCTATTCCTTTTCTTTGCAACTTCAGGATCAGGCTCGGGAATAGCTGTTAAAAGTGCCTGTGTATATGGATGGAGAGGATTCTTGTATAATTCCTCAGCTTCAACCAATTCTACTATATGTCCCAAATACATTACACCTACCCTGTCACAGGTATGTCTAACCACACCTAAATCGTGAGAGATAAAAAGGTAGGTCAGATGTAATTTTTCCTGCATTTCTTCCAGTGTATTTATTATCTGGGCCCTTATGGAGACGTCAAGTGCTGATACCGGCTCATCACACACGATAAACTCAGGTTCCACTGCAATAGCTCGGGCAATACCGATTCTTTGACGCTGTCCTCCTGAAAATTCATGAGGATAGCGGGATGCGTGTTCAGTGTTGAGTCCTACCAGATTTAACAGTTCTCTTATTTTTTCAGCCCTATCTTTTTTGGAAGTAGCAAGTTTATGAATATCCAATGCTTCACCAACTATATCCGAAACAGTCATACGGGGATCAAGAGAAGCATAGGGATCTTGAAAAATATACTGCATCTTTTTCCTATAGGGAAGAAGTTGCCTTCTTTTTAATTTGGTGATATCTACTCCGGAGAATAAAACTTGTCCGTCAGTAGGCTCATAAATCCTTAGAATAGATCTTCCCAAAGTGGTTTTGCCCGAACCGGATTCGCCCACCAGTCCAAGGGTTTCTCCTTTATAAATACTAAAGGTAACATTATCTACTGCCTTAACTGTAGCTTTTTTACCAAGGCTGGTTCTAATATTAAAATACTGTTTTAAATTTTTTACTTCAATTAAAACATCCTGTTTCCGGGCTGAATTATAACCGGATGGAGAAGTTTTTGATTCATAATTAGTCATTGCTCTTTACCTCCGTGTTATTATTTGCCCTGCTATCGTATAACCAACAGCTGACTCTGTGCCCATCCTCAATTGAATATTCCTTAGGCATATGGTTCAGACAGACCTTCATGCAATTCTCACATCTTGGTGCAAAAGCACATCCTTTGGGTAAGTTTAACAGATCAATAGGATTTCCCTGAATTGGAATCAATTTTTCACCTTTTTTGCTAAGGTCAGGCAGGGAACGAAGCAAACCTTTTGTATATGGATGGCGGGGATTGTTAAATATGGTGTAAACAGAGCCTTGCTCAACAATTTTACCGCCATACATAACAATAACATCATCAGCCATATCGGCAACAATGCCAAGATCGTGGGTTATAAGGATTATTGCCATACCCGTCTTTTTCTGAATATTCTTCAGAAGATCCAGAATTTGAGCCTGTATGGTAACATCAAGGGCAGTGGTTGGCTCGTCGGCTATCAATAGCTTAGGTGAACCGGCAAGGGCCATAGCAATCATTACCCTCTGACGCATACCTCCTGAGAATTGATGAGGGTATTGAGCTAAACGTTTCTCCGGTTCATTTATACCAACCAATGTCAAAAGTTCGATTGAACGCTTTTTTATTTCTTCTTTGGAAATTTTACCGTACTTGTGAACCAAAGATTCCGCAATTTGATTTCCTATTGTAAAAACAGGATTGAGACAGGTCATTGGGTCCTGAAATATCATTGCAACCTCGTTACCTGCAAAATTCTGTCTTTCTGCTTTAGTCATTGTGGAAACATCCTTGCCGTCAAATATGATACTTCCTCCAACAATTTTACCGGGTTTATCAATTAGTCCCATAATGGAATAGGAAGATACACTTTTTCCGGAACCTGATTCACCGACTATTCCTAAGACTTTTCCGCGCTCAAGGGAGTAGCTTATTCCATTTACAGCTTTAACCTCTCCTGCCGGTGTGAAAAAAGAAACTTTTAGATCATTTATTTTAAGCAATTCTTTATTCATTCAAATTCAAATCTCCCATCTATGTTAAAGCGTTATATATTAAAGTGATATTTAATATTTCATAAGTCTATTTTTTCATCCTTGGGTCAAGAGCATCTCTTAAACCGTCACCAAATAGATTTATGGACAATATGATAATACTGATAGTTGCAGCAGGGAAAAACAGCATATATGGATAGGAGTATATACCTTTTAAAGCTGTCTGAGACAAAGAACCAAGGGATGCCATAGGTATTGAAACACCTAATCCAATGAAGCTGAGGAAAGATTCCACGAAAATTGCTTCAGGAATTTTTAAAGTAGCTACAACTATAATCTGACCTATACAGTTTGGTACAAGATGTTTGAAAATAATTTCTCTGTTGTTTGCACCAAGAACTCTGGCAGCTAAAACAAACTCCTGTTCCTTTAATGCAAGGATTTGACCGCGGACTATTCTTGCCATATCTACCCAGTAAAGAAGTGCAAGAACAAAAAATATACTTATAAGTCCTACACCTAAGTTTTTAAGGAAACCTGGAGCATTGGCAGAGTTTAAAAAATTGTCTATTGGTGTCTTTAAAGCAACCTGAAGCAAAATAACTATTAGTATGGTTGGAACCGAATAAACAATATCGATAATTCTCATCATAACAATGTCAACCCAACCACCAAAGTAACCGGAGATTGCGCCATATAAAATACCGATTATTGAAATCATGATAGCTGCAACAACGCCAACTGCCAGAGAAATCCTTGCACCGATCATAGTTCTTGTAAACAAATCTCTTCCCAAACTATCTGTACCGAAGAGATGTTGCGCGCTTGGCGGCAAATTCTCACTGCCTTTATTTATCTGGTCATAGGCATAGGGCGAAAGCATAGGTCCAATTATTGCAGCTAGAACAACCAGCAGAATAACTATGAGCGAGCCCATAGCGACTTTATTTGCTCGCAGCCTTCTCCAGGCATCTTTCCAATAACCTACCGATGGACGCATAACTTCCACTGTTGCTTTTTCGCTGTCCGATGCAGGTATAAATAACTTACTATCCAAAACTTCTGATTTAGTTATATTTGTCATTTTGGTCTCTCCATTTCCTAAGTTTCCATTTCTGTCATTCTTTCAAACAATTTAATGTCGTCTGGAAACTATATATATTCAATATGAACCTGCAGAAGGGTTCGTTATACGTAAAAATTAGCAAGTTGAATAACCCGCTACTTTATTTTTTCCTATTTGGTAATATTAATTCTCGGGTCAACAAATCTGTATAATATATCAACCACGAAGTTCATAAAAATAAGCAGAGCGCCATAGAATATTGTTACTCCCATTACTGTCGGATAATCCTTTGCTGTTATGCTTGTTACAAAGGAACTTCCCAAGCCAGGTATTGAAAAAATCGATTCAATTACAAAGGAACCTGTTACAACTCCGGCAACCATAGGGCCTGCATAGGTTACAACCGGAAGAATACCATTTCTCAAACCATGTTTAAAAATTACTATTCTTTCTGACAAACCCTTTGCTCGTGCAGTTCTTATATAATCCTGGTTTATAACATCAAGCATTGATGAACGCATCAGTCTTGTTATAAAACTGAGAGGGAAAAAGGATAACGCAAAACCAGGTAATATATAACTTGAAAGACTGTCAAGGTGGATAACCGTAGGGAAGAGACGAAGCTTTACTCCGAATAAAACCATACTTACAGTAGCCACAACAAAGCTTGGAACCGCAATTCCAACTGTTACAATGAACATAATTACTCTATCGGCTGCGGTATTCTTTTTTAGGGCACTTATTGTTCCCAGAATAGTGCCGAAAATTATAGCTATAGCACTTGAGAACAGTCCTAGCTTAAGAGAATAAGGGAACTTTCTGGCAATTATTTCTCCAACACTCTGTCCTGCTAGTTTTATTGATTCTCCCAAGTCACCCTTAAGGACGTTAATTGCATACATTTTGTATTGAACTAATAATGGTTTATCCAAGCCATATTTTGCTTCCAAGTTTGCCAATATTTCAGGCGTAATCTTTCCATCTCCCAGAAAAGGGCTGCCAGGTGTCAAATGCATAAGGAAGAAAGTTAATGTAAACATAATCCATAATGTTAAAATTGATGCAAATAATCTTTTTAAAATATATTTAAACATAAGAACCTCCATGGCTGTGAACCGTGAAATTACAGCGTTTTTGTATTTTAATTATCTGTCTCAATTTACTAGTAATTTTGATTAAGTAAATGCAAAATAATGTCGAAAAATAATGTATAAATAATTATGATGTGCCATTATACTACAAAATTCGATTTTTTGCAACAGATTAATAATAGCTAAAAAGTTGGCAAAAACTGTACGTGACTATATTTGGAGTGTTCGGTTAAAATGTGACGAAAATCGACAAATAAATTACCATAAACTACCTATTGATGGCTAAAATATATTAAGAACAAAGTCTCTTTATATTCCAATAATGCTAAAGATTAAATAAAGAAGAACAGATAAGCTTTTTTCGTATTATGAAAATTTATAAAAAAAATCGGTTTAGCTAAAAAAAAGTGGGTATATACTTTATAGAAAATTGATTGAATAAAAAATTTTAATCAACTTTCGCACGTGAATAATGTGCACTGAACATTGAAAAATCAATAGATTTGGGCAATAAAAAAATACAAGAACCCCCTTCTATGTGATATAATAGAAGTATCCAAACCCTATTAAATCGACAATTTGGAGGTTCTTGAACATGTCTATTGTATCACAGAAGGTTAAGGAAGAAAATAGATTTTCTTTGACAGTTGATAACTTTTTCAAAATGTTTTCTGTAGGCTATCTGTTAAAAAAGTCAAACGCATATAAAGATAAAGGTATTCCTTGTCTTACGGTATTCAAAGTACTGTTTGAACTTGTTTTTACAGGCAAAAATCTGTTTATGAACTATAAAGCAGAAAGCTTTGATATACCATTTGCAAGGGATGTGGTCTACAGATTCTTAAATTCCATACATATCAACTGGCAAAGATTTTTATATTTGCTTTCTGCAAAGGTCATAAATCATCATATCGATAGATTAACGTCAGATGAACGGGTTGATGCCTTTGTAATTGACGATTCCTTCTACAGTAGGACAAGAAGCAAGTCAGTTGAGCTTTTAAGTTGGGTCAAAGATCATGCTGACGGCAATAAGAATAAAAAAGGCTTTCGTATGCTTACACTTGGTTGGACAGACGGTAATTCATTTATTCCTGTGGCCTTCAACCTTTTAAGTTCAACAAATCCAAGGGTTTGCATTAATCCAGCGAAAAATACTATAGATAAAAGAACCGTTGGTTTTAAACGCCGACAGAATGCCTTAGCCACTTCACCGGAATCTGCTCTGTCTATGCTGGAACAAGCAGTTGCTACCGGTATTAAAGCAAAATATGTTTTATTTGACAGTTGGTTCTCCTTTCCGGCTACTATTATCAAAATTTGTAAGATGAATCTTAATGTGATAGCTATGGTAAAGGATACTCCCAAGATTTACTATAACTTCAATGGTGAAAAAAAATCATTGAGAGAGATATACCGAACTGTCAGGAAACGTAGAGGAAGATCAAAATACCTTGCTTCAGTTATGGTAGAATTACACGATAAAGAAGGAAACCACATTCCGGCAAAAATTGTCTTTGTCCGTGACCGAAGAAACAAGAGTAAATGGCTAGCTCTCATATCTACAGATACTAGTCTTCCCGAAACAGAGATAATCAGGATATACGGAAAACGCTGGGACATAGAGGTATTCTTCAAGATGTGTAAGTCATACCTTAAGCTGGCTAAGGAATTTCAAGGTCGTTCTTATGATATGATGGTTGCCCATACAACTATTGTTTTTCAAGGTACATTATGTTAGCGGTTGAGAACCGCAATAATACTGATTTACGCACTATTGGTACTTTGTTCTACTATTGCTGCGATGAACTTGAGGACATTAAATTCCATGAGGCACTGCAGCTTATAATAGAGGCTTTAAAAACTACTTTACAGGAAAAACTGCTTTTGACAAAGGAAACAGTCAACGAGTTTCTCAACTACTTTGTCACTTGTTTGCCTGTTCATATCAAGGCAAAGCTATCAGTTGTTTCCTGCGAAAGTTGATAATTTTAATTAATCAAATAAAATAAAAGAACGTGAGGAGGAATTTATTATGTCATTAATTGGAACAGAAGTTAAACCATTTACTGCTGAAGCTTATCACAATGGAAAATTTATAACAGTAACAGAACAAGATTTTAAAGGAAAATGGAGTGTAGTATGCTTTTATCCTGCTGACTTTACTTTTGTTTGCCCAACAGAACTTGAAGACCTTCAAAACAATTATGAAAAATTAAAAGAGTTAGGTGCTGAAGTTTATTCTGTATCTACTGATACTCATTATACCCATAAAGCATGGCACGATACATCGGAAGCTATAAAGAAAATTACTTATATAATGATTGGAGATCCTTCACATACCCTTTCCAGAAACTTTGATGTTCTAAATGAAGAAACAGGGTTAGCAGATAGAGGTACGTTTATAATAGATCCGGACGGAGTAATTCAATATGTTGAAATATCGGCAGGAAACATTGGACGAAATGCAGATATTCTTATAGATAAGATAAAGGCTGCTCAATATGTAAGAAATCATCCTGGTGAAGTTTGCCCGGCAAAATGGAAAGAAGGCGGCCAAACGCTTAAACCAAGCATCGATTTAGTCGGAAAAATATAGAACAGGGGACGGTTCTCTGTTTGAAATCACCCTACCTCTAATGTAATATTTGAGGTAGGGTGATTTTTGCTTTAAAATAAAAAATCTAAATGAAGAAATTATATACCTGTAATTTGATGGAAATTATGTTCCTTGTAATAGAATGAAATTGATTTGAATTAATAACTTGGCACAATATAATCTCTACAATTCATATTGATGTTTTGAGATATTAAGAAACTAGAAATAAGTCTAATATGGCTGTTGACTGGATTAGCGGGTTTGAATTTTAATAAAATTTATTGAAAATAGAACAGAGAACCGTCCCTTGTTTGACATATTGATGATAAGCTAGAATGGGTTACCTGCTACACCAAAAAAATAAAAAGTGAGTTTGGTGAAATTGATATACAAGTGCCTAGAGATTGTAAAGGAGAATTTCAACCTAAAATTATCCCAAAATATCAGCGTAATGTTTCCGGAATTGAGGAAAAAGTTATAGCTCTATATGCAAGGGGAATGTCTACAAGAGATATTAGTCAGCAAATTGAAGAACTTTATGGATTCAGCCTGTCTCCGGAGATGGTTAGCAAGATTACTGACAGAATTGCTCCAGAAATAAAAGAATGGCAGCAAAGACCTCTTGAACCTATATATTCTTTTATATTTATGGACGCAATTCATTATAAGGTAAAGGATGAAGGAAGAATAACAAACCGGGCAGCTTACGTTGTTCTAGGAGTTACTATTGATGGATATAAAGATATCTTAGGGATATGGATTGGTGATAATGAATCGTCAAAATTTTGGCTAGGTGTGTTAAATGACCTAAAAAACAGAGGAGTAGAAGATGTTTTAATCTTTTGTGTAGATGGACTTACCGGACTTAAGGAAGCAATAAATGCAGCATATCCAAAATCTGAAGTGCAGCGTTGCATAATACATCAGCTGAGAAATTCTTTTAAGTATGTGCCATACAAAGACCTAAAAGCATTTAGTAATGATTTCAAAGAAGTATATCATGCTATTAATGAAGAAATAGCATTAGAAAAACTTTATGAACTTAAAGAAAAGTGGGGAAAGGAATATCCTTTTGCAATACGTAGTTGGGAAAATAACTGGGATGTTATAAGTCCATTTTTCAAATTTCCAGAAGAAATACGAAAAATAATTTATACTACAAATATAATTGAAGGACTACATCGTCAGTTTCGTAAGGTCACAAAAACAAAAACAATATTTCCAACAGACAGTTCACTAGAAAAGATTTTATATTTAGCATCAATGAATGTAGTAAAAAAATGGACACAACGTTACAAAAACTGGGATAGAGTACTTAGCCAATTGGTAATCCAATATCCAGGTAGGCTGGAAGAGTATATTTAAGAGCATTCACCCCCACCGCCCTCAAGGGCTCATCCTCATCGCCGGATGGGCTAGACCTCACAAAATTAAAAATATAGGTTTAAAAGGCTAATACTGACCATTATAAATGATTATTGCCAGATTTAATCAAGTTTATGTATAAAACTTAACAAATCCGGCAATAATATATAATGAAAAGGCAATAAAAAACAATATTCTGTAAACCTTGTCAACTAAAATTTACTTGCTAAAGAAGGATTACATAAATTATGATACACAAAATTACTTACATTCCCTTCAGAAGCAAAAAATAATGATTATTTTTACTTAAAGAGAATACCAGTTGGGCTATCCTCTTTAAATTTACTGCCAATGCTGTTAATTTTGATTGCATTGACATGCTTCTTAAGCCGTACCCTCGGGCACGGCTTAATCCATGAAATCTCTTCATCTCTCCATTTTTCCACTCTTGACTTGCTCGTTCTTTATATTTTTCTATAAATTCCTTCGTTTTTGCTCTTTGGCTGTATTCATAATATTCAGGTATATTTACACTTATTTCTAGAGTATTTGATTTCCCTATTTTGAAGCATTGATCTTTCTTTGGACATTTTTGACATCCTTCTACATCAAACTTATATTTCCATGATTCTCGACCGTCTCTTTTTCTTATCTTTCTCTGCTTCTCTACGGTATAATTCCCATAATCACAAAACCATTGGTCCGAATCCTTATTATACGCATATTTACTCTCATCTATTTTGTATACCATTTCACTAATCGGTATGTACGCTTCGGCACCGTTTTCTTTTATTACATCTAAAATTGGCTTCCTGAAATATGCTTTATCCCCATATACCTCTTTTATTTCTATTCCGCTATCCTTTGTCAAATCAATTAATTCTTCAAATCCTGTACCGTCAACGTATGCACCGTTATATACCCTTACTGCCGTTATTATCCTTTCTTTTGTCGTCATTGCATACTCTGTTTTATATCCAAAAAACTTTCTGTTTTCGATTTATATCCTACTCTTGCATCCTGGTCTACTAATGACCTTATACTCTTTTGTTCTATAAATTTTGGGTCTTCTAATATCTCACGGGCTTTTTCTATAACTTTGCATGTTTTCGTATGTTTTTCCCGTTCAATTTTTTCTTCAACCTGCGCAATGACTTCTTCCACATAAGCCTTCATTGTCGCTTTTGCTTCTTTATGATCTGCTATTTCCTTATAGTTTGGAATATTTGTATTGATTTCTTCCGGTATCTCTCCTGCCTCTTTTTCTAGATTTTTAAATATCTTTTTGGTAATATGCTTTAGTACCCTCTCGGGTACTTTTTTTACAGTATTGGCATGAGTGTGTGTACAATCAATACTAATTCCACCGGACTTAATTATATTTTTTTCTACACACTGTTTTACTACTTCAGTTATTATTTCATCCATTGTAACTTCCTGTAGCCTATGAACTCTGAATTTTGCCAGTAAACTCGGATGGGGAAGTTCTTCTTCAGGATTAATTCCAAGAAACCATAGGTATGCCAGATTTAATGAAGCTTCCTCGATTACACGTTCATCGGATAAGTTGTACAAATACTGAAGAATTAAAAGCCTTAACATAAGTTCAGGCTCTTTTGCAGGTCGGCCATAATATTTACAATAGGATTTTTACAATAGGATTTTTCGAGTAGTTTATTAATAAAACTAAAATCAATTGCATTATTTATTAATTTAAGTATATGATTTTCTGGAATTTTATTGTATAATATTGAATAGATGCTTAATTGATTATTTTTATCTTTTAGCATTAAAAAACCTCCTTTGTGGTGTTGGTTTGTCGTGATTCCATTATACCATTGAAGGAGGTTTTTTACTATATATTTGTTGAAATATATCGAATGTTTTACATTTTTTATTTGGCGTTTTTCAGTGGTTTCGGACGGTTCTCTGTTTGATATCACCCAACCGCTATTGTTAACTAAAGGTAGGGTGATTTTTTGATAAGAGACGCTGAGAGGCGATATAAACAGAAACACTTATTTTAGGATAGATAAGGTTTTAATATGTTAACAAATATGGAAAAAATATTAAGACAAGTTGTTTTTGTTCTAAAACCTTTACCATAACTAACCTTAAAATTATGAATGTTTGATAATTAAATTCATTAGTTATATTGGTCCATTCTTTTGTAATCGGTAAATTCTACAAATTTTTTTGTATAATTTATACTTTGAGTTTATTAAGATACAAAATATCTATAAACTAAAATAATTTAATTCTGAAAAATTATTTATAGTATATAATATTTTTTTATATTTATCAGTCAGGATATTTATCGAGCCGAAGATATTTGGATAGGAGGAATTAGTGTAAATATCGGTTTTATTTTTAATTTGCAGACTAGTTGTTTGTAATGTTAAAGGTAGTAGAGAACATTGAAAAAACTGTATGTTTAGCATTAATATTATGCATATTTACCTTAATTACATCATGTACTGGATATAAGAAGCTTAATGAAATCAAGGCAACAGATTTTTTTAGCGGAATTGTGTGTTGTATTCCGTTAAAAATACCATCGGATTCGATTACAAGTGGATTTTTACATACGATGATGATATTGATGAATTAAAGGCAAGACTTGATGAAATTTCAAATAAAGAAGGAAGTTTTTCGGTGCAATATTTACCGTATAATGCCCTATTAATGTTTATACTAAAGATTCAAAAAATGCTCTTTATTTGATTCAAGAATATCGGCTAGGACCACTCAAAAAAATTAAATTGAATAAAATAATGTAAATAAATAGAAAAAATACATAAAAATGCATATAAAAACAAACAAAAAACAAATTGATAAAAAATAGAAAAATTGTTAATATAACTAGTGAATAATAACAAATATTGTATAATTAATCTATTAATTATATTTATTACAGATAAGTATTACATTAATTTTAGTTAATTATTGGGTGAAAAAATGAAATATACTTTTGTTAGACAACATGATGCCACTGATTGTGCAGCAGCATGTCTTGCGATGATATGTTTGCATTATAAAAAAGAAACTACGATAACAAAACTTAGAGATTTAATGGGTACCGATATAAAAGGTACAAATATAATTGGGTTAAAAAAATGCTGTGATGAGTTGGGATTTACTTCTCAGGCGGTTCGAGTTGATAAGGAAGGTTTTTTGAGTGACTTTACTCTGCCGTGTATTGCGAATGTTATTACTAAAGAGGGACTTAGTCACTTTGTTGTAATATTTAAGAAAACTAAAAAACATGTTATAATAGGTGATCCTGCAAAGAATTTATTGAAGGTTAAGATAGACGAGTTTTACAAGGATTTTACAGGTGTATTACTCATATTGAAACCCAATCAGAATTTTGTAAGCGATAAGATAAAGGGAGAAAAAGTATTTTATAGATTCTTGAAGCTTTTATTACCGCAAAAAAACTTTTCATTTATTCAATTTTGGCTTCAATTATATTGACGATATTGGGAATAGTGTCTTCACTTTTCAATAAAGTAATTATGGATGAAATATTGCCATACCAATTAAAAGGTATGCTGGTCTCAGTGCTGATAATATTTTCAGTTATTGCGGTTACGCAAGTGGTAATTGGTTTTATAAGACAGTGGATGATGATATATTTGTCCCAGAAAATAGATATACCTTTGTTGCTGGGCTATTTTGAACACGTTTATAAACTTCCGATGAAGTTTTTTGCTTCAAGGAAAACTGGAGATATTATTACAAGATTTTCTGATGCATTTACCATTAAAGGTATATTTACAAATATTGCTTTGACGTTGATTATTGATATTTTAATGACACTGATAACCGGTGTGATTTTGTTTAAGATGAATGCTGCTCTATTTGTGGTGATTCTTTTCCTTACAGTAATAAGTATCGGTTTAGTATTTGTCTTTAAAGAGCCGTATAAAAAACTTAATGAAGAACAGATGCAACAATCTTCAGTGCTAAATTCACAAATAATTGAAGGACTGAGAGCAGTTGAAACAATTAAGGGGAATGCGAATGAAGAAACGGAATTAGAGAACATTGAAAGAGAATATATAAGGTTGTTAAGAATAGGATTAAGGGGAGGAATGCTGTCTAATATTCAGGGTTCCATATCCAGCCTTGTACAGACTGTTGGTAATTTAGCATTGATGTATATAGGGGTTATGCAAGTTATTAATAATGAAATATCATTAGGAAGTCTGATGGCGTTTATTACATTATCCGGGTATTTTATGGAACCTGTAGGGAGGCTTGTCCAATTACAGTTACAGATACAGGAAGCGAATATATCAATGAAAAGAATAGCGGAGATTTTAGACAGTGAGATAGAGCAGGAAGATGGCAGTTATCAAAATGTTGAGAAAATAGAGGGGGATATTGAGTTTATAAATGTTACTTTTAGATATGGAAATAGGAAACCGGTTCTTAAAAATATTTCTTTCAGAATTCCGAAAGGAAAAAAAGTAGCATTGATTGGAAGCAGCGGAAGTGGCAAATCTACGATTGCTAAATTGTTGCTCAAATATTATGAGCCGGAAAATGGAGAAATACTTATTGATGGAGTTGATATCAGCGAATTTAGTAACAGTTCACTTAGAAAAGCGATATCATATGTTCCTCAGAATGTAGAGCTTTTTTCCAAAAGTATTTATGACAATATAAGGATTACAAAAATGAATTCGACTTTGGAAGAAGTTAAAGAAGCAGCGAAACAAGCAGGTGCTCATGAATTTATAAAAAGACTTCCATTGCAATATTATACTTATCTTGAGGAATCGGGAAACGGACTGAGCGGTGGAGAAAAGCAGAGGATTGCTTTGGCAAGGGCATTTCTTAAAAAGAGTGAATTTTATATATTGGATGAGCCCACAAGTAATCTTGATTTTGCAACAGAGAGTATAATTTTCGACATGATTTACAATAAATTCGAGAATAAATCGATGTTGATTATTGCACATAGATTGGCAACTATAAAGAATTGTGATGAAATTATTGTAATTGATAAAGGTGAAATTATTGAGAAAGGTACTCATGAAGAGTTAATAGCACTTAAGGGAAAGTATTATGAACTTTGGGAGATGCAACAGGGGAATTTTGTTACGAAGAATGATGTGGAGGAATTGAAAGAAGAAATAGCAATCGCCGGGGAAGAAGAAATGTGTTATTAGGATGTAACATTAATGTTACATTAATGTTAACATAATATTTTACACTTGGTTGCAATCAAGGAAAAATTCTAGCTTAAAGGAGGATTATGGAATGAAAATGAATTATGACGGAACATTGTTAATGCCTAGTAACTATGTTGTAATGGATAAAGAAGAGATGACTTATGTTGATGGAGGAGGCGAACTGTGGATACAAATTAGTAATAACAGTTTAATAATCAGCATATTGTCGGCACTTGGAGGAGCTTTAACGAAATCAACAGCAGAAGCCGCTTTAGCTGCTGCAGGGGCAGCTATTGCTACAGCAATAGAATTAGGTACAGCAGGAACAGGAACATTATATGTAGGTGCATTTCTTATAGCTTGGGGAAGTGTTGTGCCAATAATAGCTTCAGCTGCGGTTACATATGGAATTAACAGTTTAAAAGGAAAGAAATTCAAAATATGTGATGTCCCATTCTTGCCGGACTTTACACTTAAGATATAAGAGTAATTTATTTTTAAATAGTCAAGGCTGCAATATTGCAGTCTTGACTAGGATTATTTAATAATACAATTAGTATATTTTAAATGGAGGAACAATAATGAATAATACATATTCAAAAAAAAGAGGAAAAAAGTATTTTTTATTGTTAGTATTAGTGCTTTTTATATCCAGCTCTATTTTATCGTGGTTTAAGCTATCCGGAATTTTAGGATTTTTAATCATTTTTATACCAGTTTTTACATTTGAAATTATATGGACTAATTACTTTGAAAAGAAATAATCATATTGAGAAGTGCGTAAATTGGCAGGAGATATATGTGAAGAAAGTAGACATAAGAAGTTTAATTTTAAATATTTTAATTGTTTGCCTGTATATTTTAAGCATATACTATCTGTTTAATTGTATATTAAAAAGTGAAAGTTTTTCGATGATAGATTATATTTTGCTTTTTATTGTTATTTGCTATATATCTATTACCGTTCATGAAGTTGCTCATTCTTTAGCTTATATTTTTCACCGAATGAGAATAAGAGCAATATATATTTATCCTTTTTGTTTTATAAAGAATAAAAATAATTGGAAAACGCTAATAAATTTTAATTGTGTAGGTCTCATGGGGGCATCTGTTGTAGATCTATTTGAAATAAATAATGATGATGATTTCAAGAGAGTGACTGAGGCATTTGCGAATTCGATGTTATGTGCAACAATATCCGGTATTATTATGACAATTTTAGGATTGGTTTTGATAATTATAGGATATGTGGCAGGTGAAAATAAAAGTTTAGTAGATGTAGGAGGTTTATTATTTGCTATAAATTTTGTTTTAGTGATCAATTGTTTTGCTAGATCGGGAAATGTGGGAGGAGATTATTTTGCATATAAATATATGTTTAAAAATAATGAAATTTCTGCACAGTTTATTTTTAATTACATAAAGCTGTCATCGAATTACAATGAGATTCGAAGGAATAATACATATTTAAGGAAAATGCTGATAAAAATTTTTGAAAGGAAGGTAGAAGAAGATATAACAAATATTGATGCTATTTCAATTGCAACAGGTTTTATATCTGACTTTTTGGCGGCAAAAATTGATTTGCCGGAGTCAATAAAAATATATTTAAAAGATTTTTATAGAAATACTGATAAATTTTCCAAAGTGAAAAACATTGAGATATACAAAAAGTTTATTACTAGAGTTGCTTGTTATTATGAGTTTATTGGTAAACATGAAATAGCTGAAAAACTTTATAATGATTTAATTATAAATTTTCCAAAGGGAGAAGTTGATAATTATTATAAATTGCAAGCGGAACAAATAATTTTACACAAAGATAATTACGCAATTTTGAGCGACAGAAAGAATATTAAACCTGATACATTTTATACTTTTTATAGATTATTTGATGGATATATTAGTGATGAAGTTTATATTAATGGGCTAAGAAATAGTAAATAGCTAAACAGATAAAAGAACTTTGAAAAACTTGTAAGACGCGAGCTGGTTTAAATTGTCCAATGTAATGCAAATGTACAAAAAAGGTTCCAAGTATCTTAATATAGGATTTTACAATTTGGAATCAACTAGCTGTATTACATGTTCTTATATCAGAGACTGTGTATAAACTTATTACTGAACAAGAAAAGAACGATGAGTTCATGGAGAATAAATCTTTTGAAAATCCTATAGGTGGACGATTTAATATCTATCGCATATGTACGACTGTACCGGTTAATGTATAAGAATGTTGTTTTTCAAAACACTATAAGAAACTAAGCTATGACGTTCTTGTTCCTGAAGTTACACATAACTTTACGTATCGATTTTTTCTGTCGGATACAGCTTGTACAGAAAGTAGCTAATCCTACTGCCTTAATAAAATTACTGCTAAGTACGAAAAAGAAGTCATCGATGAAATTAATCGAAGCAAGTTTATTGAAAGACTTTAGTTCGGGGAATCATCGGTAAAATAACTGTGGAAGAACGGAAGATAGTGAGCGGAGCATGACATTTAACAAAGATGTTTATCTCAGAGATAAAAATATAGAAAACTATGAGAAGACTTATTAGATACCATGAATATTGAGAAAACACACAGAGATATTCTGCAAAGCTCTATGGGAGATAACTCTTGACTAGAGGGTATTATGATTCTAATAATGAGAGACTATCGTATGAAGCAGGAGTTAAGCATGTCTGAATTTCAGAGCTAAGCAGGATGTCCAAAGAGAGAATTGAGTTTGAGAGTAGTTTAGTTTTAGAGACAGAAGGGTGCATCAGTTGTTTGAAACGTCATTTTGGACTAAAGTGGAGCAAGGATATGTAGCTTTAAAAAACCGATTTTATCAGGTCAATCTAAATAATAAATTGTTTGATAGTTTTTATTGGAGAAAAAGATATGAATATTAGAGGGAGGATTAGAAATGAATAATGAAAAAATAAAAGTAAGCTATAATAAAATTTTAAAGCTGACAAATGTTTTAATTAAGGAGATTGATTTGATTGAAAACTCTGATATAAATAAAGAGATTTTGCAAATGGAAAATTATATTAGGAACAAAGGTGCTCAACCAGTAGGACCCTTTATTCAATATACAAGAGTTGACTTGAATGGTAATGAGGTAGGAAAATTCGTTGTTAAATTGTTAAAACAAGTAAATACGTTTATACATAATGTTGAAGTACCATATAAAATGGAGTCGGTTATAAGAGTTAAGAACTGTATGTATGCAAGATATATAGGAGAAGAAAGCAAACTAAAGTATGCGTATGATAAAATCAACCTCATAGCTTTTGAAGAAGATATACCGCTAAAAGGTGACAGTTACACCGTATTTGTAGCAAAAAATGATGACAATATAGTCGCGGATGTGTTTATGGAGCGTGCTGACGGTGAGTAATCAAGTTAAAACTTTAAATGAATTAAAGGATAGTAGAATACTTTATGATAAAAATGTACCTGGATTTGCTTACATGATAATAATAATTGTTATGGCATTAATAATTACTATTATAATTTGGAGTATATTAACCCCTAAAATAGATATAATTAAAGCTCCCGGAATGGTTCAAAGTATTAACAAAAACTATGTAATGGTACCATATAGCGGAAAAATAGTGGATATTAATATTGAAGAAGGGACTTATGTTGAAAAAGGAAACGTGCTTTTGACAATAAAAAGTACAGAGTTTGATTTACAGGCTAAACAGTTGGATGGGAAAAAAGAGCTTTGTATGGAAAAAATAAGGCAGCTTAAGAAGCTAGCAGCTTCTATAAAGGATGATATAAACTATTTTAATGAAGGTGATGAAAAAGATAATCTATATTATTATCAATTTGAAAACTACAAAAGTCAGATTGCACAACAGAAATTCGATGCGGAAATGTATAAGTCATATGGTTATACTGATGCTCAAATAGAAAACGAAATAGAGAAAAATCAGAATAAAATAACTGAGATTTATTATTCCACTTTAAAATCAATTGAAGATTCTATCCAACAATACGAAAACGAATTGAGAAAAATAGAGCTCCAACTTGAAGCGGTTGGAAGTGGACAAGAGGAATATCAGGTGGAGGCTAATGCTACTGGAAAAATACATATGTTAGCTGAATATAAGGAAGGAATGGTGGTTCAGGCGGGAAGCGCTATTGCCAATATTGCTTCTGAACAGGATGAATATAAGATACAAGCGTATGTTGATGCTAATAGCATAGCACGAATTTCTATTGGAGATAAAGTCAAGATTGCAGTCTCAGGACTGGCAGAGACTGTGTATGGAACAATAACGGGACAAGTAGTTAGAAAGGATAATGATATAACAACGGACAGTGAGAAAGGAACAAGTTATTTTAAAGTTGATATAATACCGGACAATACATACATAATAAGTAAAAAAAGGTTAAAAGGTTAATTTTTCAAATGGTATGCCGGTAGAGGCACGTATTCAATATGATCAAGTGTCTTATTTGATTATGTGGTGGAATCACTGGACATATTAACAAGTTAGGAGTTAAGAGATGTCAAAAAAATGCTTAATATTAATAATATTATTTTTAAAAGTTTTTATAATGTTTTTACAACCTAATAATTATTATATATTTGCTGAAGAGAATACTGAGATAACAGTGGAAAATGATAATGATAAACTCGGAGAGCTTCTGGAAGAAAAAATTGAAGAAAATGAAAAAGAAAATGAAGAAACAAGCTATATAAAAGTTACCGATTTGGATATAGCAGACTACAAAACAAACATGGAAGTTGGTGAGAAACAACTTCTTGTAGTTACAGTATTGCCGCTTGACGCTACTGATAAAAAAAGTAAGATATTACTCAAGTAAGGAGTCGGTCGCAAAAGTAAATGAGTTGGGAAGGATTACTGTGGTATCTCCTGGTACAACCTGAATTACTATTGAAGCTGCTGATGGAGTAAGTGAGGAATTCAAACTGACGGCAGATTATCCAAAAGATACATATGTAGAGGTCTCAGAATTGGATTTCGGTGATTATAAAAAAGAAATGAGGGTTGGAGATAATCAACTGATGTCAGTAACTGTTTTTCCTTATGATGCAACTGACAAAAACGTAAGATATGCGTCAAGCAATGAAAAAGTAGCTACTGTCAATGGACTTGGCAAAATTATTGCTCTTTCGGAAGGAGAAACTGTAATAACTGCAAAAGCAGGAAATAAGGAAAATTCATTTGTTTTAAAAGTATTACCCAAAAAAGACACCATTTATGTTAGATGTATGGAAAGAAGGCGTGGTTTTGCAGTGAGACAGGTTATAGGTGCTGTCTTGTGGTGCTATAGTTAAGAGTTGGTATAGCATTTTAACGTGGATAGTTACTGTTATAAAAACTATGTTATAGAGTATTGTTTTATCATTAGTCACATTAGGAATTATTGCTAAAGTGAAATAATTTTTCCACATTGCAAAAAAGTAAAGATATTTAACATTTGTGTTTAAACCTAATTAGATGTCAATAAATTCTTTTCATAAATTAGCTTGTTTTCGCTAAATTTTAGAATTATGGTATGCCATCTTAATTTTTTATCGATTTTTATATTATTGTTAGAAGCTAAAAATAGCCGTTTTGTAAAATATCAAGTAGTAATCTCAGAAAATGAGCTAAATTTTATTCCTTTTAATACTAAATAAAAAGCATTACTATTAAAAGAAAGTATATACATTATCTGCAAGATATGTTGATGTGATAAAGTCTGCTTGTTTAATGTATTTGTATAAATATATAATAATAACATAAATTATGGTATTAAAGTTGACGATATAAAAAATAGCATATATTCAAGGAATAACGAAAAAGTACAGCGGTACAGAAGATAATTCATATTACTAGATGTTTTAGAGGAGGATATTTGCTATGAAGAAGTTTGCATTAGTTATAGCAGTAGCACTATTAATGATATCAATATTTTCAGTATTAAATGTATTTGGAGAGATGCCACTTCGCATAGTGGTAGACGGAGATAGATTATTTTTCCCTGATGCACAGCCCTTTATAGATTCCAATGGAAGAACACAGGTACCTGCAAGGTTTATAGGAGAGAGGCTGGGAGCAACAGTAACTTGGGATAGTGCAGCACAGAAAGCAGTTTTTGTAAAAGGGAATAAGAAATTGGTTCTTTATATAGGAAAGAAGGAATATGAACTGGACGGGAAAACACTACAAATGGATACAGCAGCATTGTTACATGAAGACAGAACTTTTGTGCCAGCTCGATATGTGGCAGAAGCTTTTGGGGCTACTGTAAGATGGGATAGTGTAATAAAAACAGTGTATATTGATACGGAAGGAAGAGTAGTACCTACACCACAGGCTACGAAAGATCCTGTGTATGGATGGATTAAGGTTGAAACAAACCTAACATATGTTGAATATAGTATGTCTATTACTTTTTCATCAGATCAGGAATTGATGAAAGCAAGGTTAGATGCAGCTGAGAAAATGTTTGCCGAAAAGTACGGTGAATCTATTGCTAAAGAGGTCTTTCAATATTTAAGACAAAAGAAGAAAAGAGAGGATGATTTACCTTTGAAACAGTATAAAATGGGTAACAAAATTGTAACTGCTGAAGCTGCAGGTATATCGTTTATGTTAGATGTATGGAAAGAAGGTGTAGTTTTGCAGTGAGAAAGGTTATAGCTATTGTCTTGGCTATTTTTTTCATAACTGCTACTGTAATTGCTAACATAAACGCTACAGAAGAAATAACAAGGCCACAACTAGTTGAGTTAGCAAATAAGGAACTCATTTCATCAGGAATTTATAATGAAGAGTATTTTAAATTATCAAATAAAAATGGAAAACCTCTTTCTACTAACCCATATTTATCAGGGTATAGGAATTATATTGTTTATGGGAATCCTCATGGCGATTTTAAAGAAGGTAGATATAGGTATTTAGGTTATACCATGTCGGATGCAATTTTTACCAATTATCTATTCCCAAATGATGTGACTTCAACAACAGGACTTTGGGATAGAGATTGGATTGAAGATCCTAAAAGAGATCCAAATACTAAAATGAGACCAGAAGTTAAGGGAGAGAATGCCTTTGATAACAACCCACTATATGAGGAGAGCATAAGGTTGGGGTTAAAACTAATATCAAGAAAGAATCCTGACGGTTCACTGCTGGATTTCCCTGATGACAAAATTGCAGAAAGACAATGGCACAAATATGTCCACATATACCAGCCGCCCACAAGCGTAAGCTGGGGATGTGGCATTATGTTTCATAACAACGGTAGAAATTATCTGACAGTACCACTGTCGCCGGAAGGACTTAGGGGTGACCTTAGTGTACAATTTGAAGAAATACCGTCAAGTGTTGTAGCTGGTGATAAAGTACAAGTACTTGTACAAATTAAATCTACTTTTAAAAGAGACTTGACTGAAGCCGATGGAAATGCACCGGTTTTTAAATGGGAGATTGTAGATAAGGTTACCAATAAGCCGGTACCTTCAGTAAAGTATTATGGCTATGAGGATAGGGATACCGGAAAGATTGAAATATCGTCGGATGGTGAAACAGCGCTTTTGGCGGAATTTGAGATGCCGGAACATGAGGTTAATGTTAAATTTGAGATAAACAAAGAAGGATCAAATCCCCCGGAAACTTATCTTGATAACAATGTTTTGGATGCGGTGATAACACCGGCGTTAAAAATTAACACCTTTGGAGATATAGAACTTGACTACAATATATTGAGCAGGAAAGTCAGTTTTCCTTTAGCTAACGGCAAGGCTATAACTGCAAAACTTTCAGCACCTACGGGAAGGTTGACAGGAAATGCCTGGGGAGCATTAAATATCTACAATAATTCCATTAACTTGTTCAGAGGCTTTGAAGATCAAACAATAAGAGTGAATGAATCGGCAGGTACTATAATAAAATATCCGGAAATTAGCACAACAATACATAGGAAAGATGCCACATATGATTCAAATAGCAATACTTATGACAATCCTATGGAAGGAAAATGGCTGGACGGACCGGCTGCAAAAACAGCCACAGGAAAGATTACTTTTGAGGGCAGGGCTTATGCCAATTACATATACACCATTACCAAAACTAATGAGGATGGGAGTACATACACAGAAACGAGAACGGGTATTACCAGTGCAGATTTTGATTCCGGTACCGATA
Source organism: Acetivibrio clariflavus DSM 19732 (assembly GCF_000237085.1). Classification (GTDB taxonomy): domain Bacteria; phylum Bacillota; class Clostridia; order Acetivibrionales; family Acetivibrionaceae; genus Acetivibrio; species Acetivibrio clariflavus. The sequence continues at coordinate 1,025,206 of NC_016627.1, forward strand.
CAAAAAACATAACGACTAAAATATACAACGGCAAACCTACAATACCGGCAAAGACTTTTGAAAATAAAATAGAGAACAATACACCAAATTATTTACAGAAGAACTTGTGGTGGACAAGCGAGCCTTATAAGTTGGATGTGGTACGCTGGATGTGCCACCAAGATGTAGATGGCTCACTATATGGATGGACGGCAGTACCGGGCCGTTATAAAAGGACTTTTACACAACAGAATAGTGCTGTAGTTAAGTGGAATACATTAAGAACTATGAAAGAGGACTACAAAAGAAGCCGTGAAGCCGCGAGAAATATGGATTACAGAAAATCCGAATATGACAAGGCTGTTTTTTCATCGGATATAGGTCTAAAAAATGTGGATTATCCCATTAAGGCAGGATATTATTTTAACCCTACAGGAACGTATACATTTACTGTTGAAACAGTTACATACAAGCCGACAAAAACTGAAACAAAAGACCACAAAGAAATAGTCGAAGCAGTCATCAATTCCTTCCGCTATGAATCGGATTTAATGTATATAAACAGCAATAATCAACCGGTAAATTTGCAAAACGAATTACTGAGCAAAAGTGGAAACACTTATGTAAGACGACCTGCTGCATTAACAGCAAAAGATCCGACCGGGGGTGACGGTGTGAAGATGCTCTATGTGGAGAAAACGAACTACACCAGTGATTTTGAAGAATTAAAACACAGTGAAAAAAGTGGCGAATACACCCACGAATTTTTCAAGGCGATACTTGAGGGCTATGAGGAGTCCGGTACTCTTGGAAGCAAGGAAAACTACAAATACAGAGAATATATAAAAGACGGACAGAAAATGTACAAAGTTACTGAGAAAACAACAGTTATCATCAAAATTAATCCCGATAATAGAAAGGTATATACGTATATAAACATGCCGGACGGAAAATATACGGTAGCAGCGTGGATTGGGGATATTGCACTGTCTGAAGCAAACAGTGAATTTAAAAAACTTGGCACATTAAAAGGAGTATACAATTTTGATACCATTGAGGTAACTGTAAAGGGTACGCTTTATGATGACCAAAATTCCATAATAGGACGCTGAAGTATAAAAGACAATATATGTACAATCTGTCTTACTAATGATTTTAATTGGCAGTACATTATACAAACACTATAGGAGGTATTTTATGAACTCAAAAAGCTTTTTTGGTATTTTGGCGGCAGGTCTGTTGATAGCAGTGTTTGCAGGTGTAATCATGCCAAGTAAAGTGTTGGCGGAAGCTTCAGGAACGACAGTTGTACTGCAGGTGAATAGTACTAATGCTATAATTAATGGCAAAAGTGTAACATTGGATGTTGCCCCGTATATTGATGCAAGCAGTGGCAGAACATTGGTACCCTTGAGATTTATATCGGAAGCCTTGGGGTATACGGTTTGGTGGGATAACGAAGAGAAAGCTGTTAGAATTTTTAATAAGATTGGTATGTATACAATAGATAGCTCAGAAGGTTCAGTAGAATATTTCAGATCATTGAGTACATATAAATATATCAAATTGACAATAGGTAGTAATGTTGCCGAGACAAGCGATAATTATATAGTTGGTGAATATGTTCCCATAGATAATATATCTATAGAACAAGCACCGGTAATTAAAGACGGAAGGACAATGCTTCCTGTAAGGTTTGTTTCAGAACAAATGGGTTTAAATGTGGAATGGGACGGTAAAACTCAAAAAATAACAATTTCGTCCAAAGGAGAAGAATATGTTCCTGAACTTATTGAAGCTGCACTAAAGATGGTTGCAACACCATATATTGAAGCGGATAAATCAGTAGAAGATGATCGTGGATATATGAAATCTAAACAGCCTGAGAAATTTTTTATGAAGATTGGATTGGGTGGACTTAATTATAATGTAGAGTTAGCTGTTCAATCATCAGAATACAGTGAAGATGTACTGAGTGGAGAGATTAAGGGTTTCAAGGATGATACAGCGTACTTTGGTTATGAACTGGCTAACCAAGGAGTTTATAGGTATGATGGTACTATTAAAGTTACCGAGGAAGGCTTTGTTGTTAACTATACAAATGAAAAGGGAGAAAAGTGTTCCATTACTTTCCCCAATAAGTAGTTTGTGAGATTAAATAAAGGTCTTGGTGCTTTTTAAGCTGCCAGGGCCTTTTTATTTTAGTTCCAAGGGTAAGTGGACTACGTGTTAAATGAACTAATTTCCTCTTATACACCGGAACTTGAATTTGAGGTGGTAATTATCATCAGCCCAGATATTGCACAAGGCGAGAACTATAAGGTTATAGTTGGATCTGACACCGGTGAATTTATTGGAAGTTAATATAATAATAAATGTAAGCGTCAAAGTGTGTCCTGAAGATGAAATTGCGACAAAAGGAGGGGGAATAAACGCAATGAATCATGCTTTGTAGGAGATGAGAGTAGGCCTCTCGAAATCGGTATTCAGGTGCAGGTTTCAAACTGCCTGTAGGTGCTGCAGTCAAAAGCTGTGGTATTGAGCGTTACAGGAAAAGGTTGATGAATCAATCAAGTGCGTACCAGGAAGCTGAATGAAAATGAACAATCGAGGAAGCGTCGTTAATACGTAAATACAGTCGAAACCGGGTGTTTTTGACCACGCGGGATAAATCTGAAGGGAACCTGATTACTGTTCAGATGGCTGTCGGCGTAGAGATTGCAGGAGCTTGGTACAGGCTCTTACAAGGAACAGGAGAAGTCTGTGCTCTAATGTAAAGTGAAAAATCCAAGCGAAGGAATGACAAGGATGAAAGTAGCGATGTAGAGCATAGATGCGGAAGAATTCGTAGTAGTGTAGAAGTTACTGTAATGGTAATGGAGCGAAGGGATTCTGTTATCTATACTTCAGAATTTAAACAACCAGAAATGGGAGGATTTAATGGAAGAAGGAAAGTCGTTTGAGATTTCACGACATCAAGTCCTGGAAGCATACAAACGTGTAAAAGCGAATCATGGTGCAAGTGGAGTTGATGGTGTTAACTTTGAAGAATTTGAAAAGGACTTGAAGAACAACCTATACAAGCTATGGAACAGGATGTCATCAGGGAGCTACTTTCCGAAAGCAGTTAGGGGAGTGGAAATACCAAAGAAAAACGGGAAGAAAAGGTTACTGGGGATACCGACAATAGAAGACAGAGTGGCACAAATGACCGTCCGCATGAGCTTTGAGCAGTTAGTTGAGCCTATATTTAGTAGTAATTCATATGGATATAGGCCAAACCGTTCAGCAATTGAAGCGGTAGCAGTAACTAGGGAAAGGTGCTGGAAAACGCCATGGGTATTGGAATTTGACATCAAAGGACTATTTGACAATATAGACCACGAATTATTAAATAGGGCGGTAAGAAAGCATACAGATAGCAAATGGATTATCCTGTATATTGAGAGGTTTCTAAAAGCAGCAATAAAAATGCCGGACGGGACGATACAGCAAAGGAAATGCGGAACACCACAAGGCGGAGTAATAAGTCCGGTTTTAGCAAATCTCTTTATGCACTATGCATTTGACATGTGGATGAAGAGGGAATTTCCGGGGAATCAATGGGTAAGATATGCAGACGATGGAATAATTCACTGCAAAACAAAGGAAGAAGCGGAATATATTTTAGGAAAACTAAAAGAACGAATGCTTAAATGTAAACTTGAGATACACCCGGAAAAGACTCGCATTGTATATTGTAGAAGTGACAAAAATACAGAAAGACACGAGCACGAATCCTTTGATTTTCTTGGGTATACCTTCAGGAGAAGGTTAGTCAAGAGCAAGTATGGCAACTTCTTCAATGCATTTACTCCGGCAGTCAGCAAAGAAGCAAGTCAAAAGTTTAGGGATAGGATAAGAGAAATAAGAAGGAACAACAAAATAGTATCCATAGAAAAGCTTGCGGAAGAAATGAATCCAGTAATACGGGGTTGGGCTAACTACTTTTCAAAATTTTGTTCAAGGGAAGCAATAAAAATATTAAATTATGTGAATCTCTCATTAATCAAGTGGTGTAGGAAAAAGTATAAAAGAATTAGAGGAAGTAAAGGAAAAGCATATAGATATCTGGCACGTCTAGCAAAATCTAAATCTGATTTATTCTACCACTGGAAAATAGGGATACGTCCGACGATTGGATAACAAGAGCCGTATGATGGGAGACTATCACGTACGGTTCCGTGAGAAACTCGGGGTGAAATTCCCCGGGTTTACTCGACCAGGCCCGCACATGAATGACACAATCATTAATAAAAATGGTTGGAAAAGTTTTGTAAATCGATAAAACTTTTTCAACCAAAACTTAATCTTTAATTTTTACAACCTATGTGCATCTAAATTAAGTTGGGTCTTTTTTCACCCAACCATTCATTGAAAGCATTGGCAATTTCCATTCTGAACTCTTCATCTGACAAACCAAGAGATGTTCCGAGTTCATATGCCTGATCCACAGTATAAGCAAATCTTTCTGCTAATTCGCTGTTCTCATTCTCCATATATGGAAAATGCTCTATTACATAACCAGAATAATCTATATCAAATAAATACCTCTCTATTCCCCCATTAATAAAATACGTGATAAATTTGATCATAAATATCGTATGTTTTCCAACTTTCATTCATCTTCCTCCCACGCATATTTCTCAGGCTCTGTTCTTTTGGATTGCGGTATAAACACCTTAGCAGGTATTTTCATGCTACCAGGCAGAAAATCAGCAAATGTGCTCACATAACCAGGCTTCCCTAGATTAGGGGCTTGACTAAATATCCATGACAAATATTCAAAAGGATTCAATCCATTCTCTTTTGCTGTTTCAACAAGACTGTAATACACCGCGCTCGTTCTCGCACCACCTGGCGTATTACTGAAAAGCCAATTCTTCCGTCCGATTACGAAAGGCTTTATACTTCGCTCTGCTCGGTTATTTGATATCTCCAATCGTCCATCCAGTATATACCTCTCAAGATATTTTCGCTGGGACTGCGCATATTGTACTGCTTTACCCAGATGGGTTTTGGGTAGTACATTTAATTTTCTTATCCAATCATAAAATTCATCTATGATAGGCTTTGATTGCTTCTTTCTTCCTTCTAACCGGGTTTCCGGGCATAGCAATGCAAACTGTTTCTCTAAATGAAACAGTTTATCACAATATGTTACTCCCTTTGCTGCATTAGATGTTGCTTGCTTTTCTTTGGGCAGGGCTTCCATCGCTTCAAAAAACTTTCGCCGTACATGGGCCCAACAACCTATTACAGTAATTTTTTCGGGCAGCTTGTAATACCCGTTATATCCGTCTGCATGTAAATATCCACTAAATTCTTTTAGAAATTCCTCCGGATGTATATGTTTTCTGTCCGGCTGGTAGTCATAAAGTATTATCTGATGTTTTGCCTCCCCGCTCGTTCGGTACAGCCACATGTAACTCTTCGACTGTGCCGCCTTCCCTGGTTCTTTTAGCACCTGTACCACTGTTTCATCTGCATGCAGTACCTCATGCTCACACAGCCGTTTCTTCATCTCCTCATATATCGGTTCCAGCCAATTCTCACAGGCTTTTATCAACCAATTTGACATTGTCTGCCTTGATATCTCAATGCCATTTTGTTTCCATTCCTGCTCCTGACGATATAAGGGAGACCCCATCATGAATTTTTGTGTAGCTATATGGGCAATTGTCTCAGGAGATGCAAAACTTCCCTTTATGACCGGTTCCGGTATATCTGCCTTTACAATGGAAGTATGGTCGGATGTTTTTCACAGTTCCGGCATGAATAAACATGCCTAATATGACGCACTATTACCGCTTTTGCCGGAATAATCTTCAACTCATCACGAGTTTCCTTTCCCATTGTATGCAATTCACTACCGCATTCCTGGCAAATACATCCCTTTTCGGGTAACTTGTGCTCTATTACCTCCACCGGTAAATCTTCAGGAAGTTTATCTGTTGTTAGACGTGTTCTCTTACGGTAATGAGCTTTTACTTCTATCCTTTCTTGCTCGGTAATAGCTAAATTATGAGTCTCTTCCTCTTCATTATTAAAAAGATTGATTTGCTCAATCTTTGTTTGTTCGCCAAGATAACACCGAATTGTTTACGCTTTGAAAGGCGCATTTGTTCCATGAACCATTGGACTTGCTGTTCCAACTCGGCAATCCTGCGATCCTTTTCTTCAATTATACCAAGTAATTTTTCTACTGAAATTTCTTGTCTCTTCATGGGATAATATTACCATAAAAATTACATTAAATCCAGCTTTTTGATCCTTTTTTTGAATTTCTTCTTACGAAATTTGACGCTCTAAAACTTCCTTTCTCCTGAGCTTTTTCTCTAATCTGGCACTATCAATAAGACAAGCTAATTCGTTTACATCAAGAAGCATTGTGGTTGAATCTTCTTCTGTTGGCCAGCGAAATCGCCCTCGTTCTAGCCTCTTAAAGTACAGCCAAAACCCATCTCCATCCCATTCAAGGATTTTTATCCTGTTTCTATTTCTGTTACAGAACACAAACAGTGCATTCATAAACGGATCAAGTGAGAAACTTTCTTGTACCAGTGTTATTAATCCGTTGATAGATTTCCTCATATCCGTTAATCTTCCGCAAAGATACACTGGTTTTTCATTCCATCTTATCATAACGACATCAACACCTGGCAAACTTTTTTCAATAATTCTAAGTCTGTTTCCGTATTTACAGTGACATTACAGCCATTAATTTTAATTTCCAGTGTAGCTTTTGCAGGGTACACCGGTTTCGATGCAAGCTGCATCCATCCACTTGGTACTTCGATTTTGGGTTCTTTTACTTCTTCAACTACTGTACACTTTGCTTCACTGACTTTCTTTTGCCAATAGTAGTATGTAGCTTTGCTTACTCCATTCGTTCGGCAAAACTCTTTGATACTTTGCCCACTTTCAAGCCGGTTTTGTATTAATTGTGCCCACCTAGATAATTGTTGTTCAGTTGTTACTTTTTCCATGTCCATACAATCACTCCGTTTATTCTTTTTTACAGTGATTGTATCAACTATGCAACCATTTTACTATGTGATGATCTATTTGACGGTTACGTACAGAAAAAGCCAATGTGTCTTTTATAAAGACTTATTGGCTTTTTCTATTTTCGGGTTTGTGATCTGTGTTATTTAATAAGCATTTTAAAATGAATTTTTTTGTTTACCAATATATAAGTTTTATTTTAAGGAAACATCAATTCTTCTGTCTTTTTCATTCCACTCAACTTCAGCTCCGATTATTTCTCCAACTGCTCTTAAGGGCAGCATAGTTCTTCCCGATACAATGATGGCAGGAACGTCAATACTTTGTTTTTTATTGTTTACCAAAATATCTTTTTCTCCGATCTTCATACTGACTTCTTTGTCTTTTGCCGATATTTTAACGGTTTTGGATTTGTCGTCCCATTCAACATCGGCATTTATGGCTTCACACAAAGCACGAACAGGAAGTAAAGTTCTGCCGTCCTTGATAACAGGTTTTACATCAGAATACAGTTCCTTTCCGTCTACAAATATTTGTGCATCCGAAACAAAAACTTCTTCATTCGTGTAATCGAACATTACTATATCGTTTTTCAGAACTTCAACCTCATATTCCTCGGAAGTAATTAGGTTACCGCTGCTATCGGAGGCAGTGATACGGTAACTTATCTTGCCGGATTTATCAAATCCCGGGAACGTTCCGATATAATAATTTTCGGTACTTTTATCCAGTATCAACTGGTTTCCTGTGTTGAAAATCACCTTAACATCCTTGTTGTATGCAGGATCGTTTATTTTAACAATCATAGGCAACTGTTCTTTTACACCGATGGATGCAAAATTCCTATGCTGTATTATTGTATCTTTGTCAAAGTTTCCGGAGTTCAAAGGATTGATAACGTAGGGCACACTATGGGCTATTGGGAAGCCCAAACCCCATTTCATTAATGTTCCATCCTTTCGCAATGCTTTCATGCTTGCATATCCAATTTCAAACCATGTTACGTCGTCAAACAGCTTTTGAGGTTCTGTGATAATATCCTCCGGTGAATCAATACCGCATTCTCCAAAAGCATTGTGTCCCCAAACATAGAAGCTGTTGTCCTCTTGCAGTGCAGCATAAACTTTGAAGGCAGGATCATAATGGGCTTCCTTGACTTTATCGAGGAGCTTTTTCGGTTCTTGTGCAGAAATATCCCACAAACTGCTGTCAGCACATAAAGCTATTCCCTCTCTTATGCCGTTGGATGTATAAGCTTCGGCATATATAACATTGTCCATGAATTTGCTGTAGGAACTCATGCCGGAAGAATTGTAATCGGTTTTAAGCCATAATTCACCGTTCTTTTTAATTATGAAGTTTTCATTATAAACTTTAATTTCTTCGATGTTGTCAAAATCCTTAACCAGATTTTCCGCCATAATATCTGCGTAATTTTCTTTTACATTATCAGGTTGAAGATATTCATCAATTGAAAATCCGCTCCACAAAGACCTATCCTTTTTTATTATGCCTAAAAGTCCAAGTATTCCGTTATCAAAAGATTCGACGTCTTCAGTAATTTTTTTCGGTTCAGTGGAAACCGGAGTAGGTTCTGTTAGATTTATTCTCCATACGAGCAGTTCGCCGGAAGTAGATACAGCAAAAACATAAGGATCGGTACATTTTACTTCCTTTATTCCATCGGATAATTTTAGGGGTCTTGACAATGCCTGAACCTTTTCCGGAGCATAAACGATATCGTTATTATTTAGACCCACCCATAGAGAATTGTCATCTTTAATATAGTATATAAGGTGATCGCTTACATAAGCTTTTTTTACATCATCATCAAACTTTTCATACTCGACTTTATAAGTGCCACTTTCATAGCTTGTTTTTTGCTTCCAGAGGCTTCCGTCATAATTTAATTTAAAGTTGTAGCCAACAGTAACACTTGAGGCTTCTATAGGCTCTAAAATATGTTGGTCAGTATTATTCATAAGTTTCCACTTAGTACCGTCAATTTTCTCTATAATTCCATCTTCCGTGATGGTCTTAACATTATCGGAAATCTTTATTACATCAAATTTGCCGGCAAAATTGTGAACAATACGCCATAAAGTATTATCATATGCAAGTGCCAGGCCATTTTTGAACATCTCTTTTACATCTTTCATTAAAATCCTTGGAATGCTGTATTCGGTTTTCGGAGATACCGTTCCTAATCCGCACAGTGAGCCGTCTTGCTTTACAATTAAGACACTTTGCAGTGAACAGGAAGCATACTTTACGTTACTCATAATTTTTTGAGGTTCTACAGGATATCCCTTTATATATTCCGGTATATTGTCATCGCTAAATCCCCATACCCATAAAGTACCGTCTTCTTGAATCGCACAATTTGAACAGTCGGCAGAATCAGCATATATAACATTTTTAAGTACCAGTCTTGTTTTGTATGTACTTGTGTCTTCATGGGAATATTCAATCTGCCACAGTGTCTTGTCCTCTTTAATGAACAGGTCACCTTTAACGTATTTAACATTATCGCTAATTTTTATTTTTTTCTTTTGAACTTCATCGTAGGAAAGGGTATTGGTATTTTCGACAAGGTAAAGCTTTCCGTCGTTATCTACTATCTTTATGAAATAATCGGAAAAAGAGATAGATTTTGCACCTTTATAAATCATCACAGGTTTATTTACTTTTGAAGTGGCATCGAAAAACTTTTGACCTCCCCAAGTCCAAACAGTGCCGTCATTTTTGATAGCCATCAAACCGGAAACTTCTTTAACGTTTTCCATTATTTTTACCGGAATATCACTTGCCGGAAGGTCTACTTCAGCAAACTGTCCGTGGGAGTTTATTCCCCAGGCCCATAATGAACCGTCAGATTTAAGAGCTGTGTAAGTATATGTATATTTGTCGGAGTCGATATCTACAAATCCATCGGCTATCTTTTCATTTTCCTCACTATAAAACAGGTTGATTTTCCATAATGAGCCGTCATCTTTTAAAGCATAGTCACCTTCAATTTTTGCAAACCCATTGACTTTTTTGTCTTCCGAATCTTTTGCCGTCACAAAGCCGAAATTGAAAATACTTAATGCCAAGACTAATGCTGTAACAATACTCTTTACCGAGGTTTTCATGATAACCCCCCCCTTTATAATAACTATATTTAAGTTAATTTTATCAATTATTGTTTGCGAATACAATTACAGTAAAATTAAAATTAGATAACTCTTTTGTATAACTCTGATTTTTCTTAAAGCAATTTTAGGAAAGATTAAACATCGACTTAAATTAATAAAGAAAGTTGAAGCAGTTTGAAAATTTTCAACACCATCATGGTCCAATCCATTCATAGGCTCATTGAGAAGCAGAAATTGAGGCAAAAAGAAATAGGTTTTTGAATCTGCTGTAATTTACATGGAAAACTGGGGATTTTATGGTGGACGAATAAAGGAATAAACCGGATGGGTATATTTTTGTGTATGATATAATGAATTCAGGTGATAAAATATGCAAATTAATCGGCTGATTGAAATGGTTTATATCTTGCTTAGCAAAAAGACCGTCACAGCAAAGGAATTATCTGACAACTTTAATGTTTCTCGTCGGACTGTTTACCGGGATATTGATATTTTGAGCAGTGCCGGTATTCCTGTCTACACCAGTAAAGGCAAAGGTGGAGGTATCAGTCTTCTTGAGAACTTTGTGCTTAATAAGTCAATGCTTTCGGAAAATGAACAGATGGAGATTATTTCATCTCTTCACAGTCTTAAAGCCATTAACGTGAAAGAAGTAGAACCTATATTAAACAAATTGGCAGGTATATTTGGGAAAAGCAGTACCGGTTGGATTGATGTCGATTTCTCACGTTGGGGAAGTGGCACTGATGAAAGGGAGTTAAAACAGCAATTTTTAATAAAAAAATGGTATCCTTTAGCTATTATGGCTCTAACGAAAGAAATACGGAAAGAGTTGTTGAACCGTTAAAGCTTTTGTTCAAAGGCTATGCCTGGTATGTTTATGCTTTTTGTCGTGTAAAAAATGATTTTAGGATATTCAGAATCAGCCGGATAAAAAACCTGAAAATGATAGAAAACTCATATACTCGAGATTGCCCTGAAAACATTCCGATAATGTCAAAGGAAGTTGATATAAAGACGGTCAGAGTAGTATTAAAAATACATAAAAGAATGGCATTTCGTGTATTTGACGAATTTGGCCATGATTCTGTCAAAGAAAATGAGGATGGATATTTTTATGTTACAGTGGATTTGCCGGATGAAGATTGGTTGTACGGATATATTCTTTCATTCGGTGAAGATGCTGAAGTTATAGAGCCTGAACATGTTCGCAGCAATTTAAAAAATAAACTTGAGAATTGTCTGAAAAAATATACTTAATATGACATGCTGTTGTCAGTTTTAAAATGGTACATTAATAGTGGAAATATGGAAACACTGAAGGCGAAAAAATATCGCGAAAACCGTACGGTCAATAACTGCTTAGAGATAAATAATAATTTTTAGAGGTGTATCAATATGAGCAAATTGGATTATAAAAAGGATTTTAAAGAATTGTATCTTCCCAAAACCACTCCTTCGATTGTTGATGTGCCTGCTATGACTTTTGCAATAATAGACGGTCAGGGCGATCCTAATGGAGAAGATTTTGCGTTGGCTACTGAAGCACTTTATAGCTTTAGCTATAAAGTGAAGATGTCTTATAAAAGCAAGGATGTTCCCGAAGGGTATTATGATTATACTGTTTTTCCCCTTGAGGGAGTGTGGGATTTAGTGGATAAAAGTAAACCGATAACCGACAAAAGCAATTTTGCATACTCAATTATGATTCGCCAACCGGATTTTTTAACGGAAGAGTTATTTAAGCGGTTTGTCAATGAAGCAAAAAATAAAAAAACTAATGCCTATCTTGATAAAATAAGATATGCCACAATAACTGAGGGGTTGTGTTGTCAGATACTCCATATAGGAAGTTACGATGATGAACCGGCAAGTTTTGAAAAAATGGAACAGTTTTGCAGGGATAACGGATACGAAAGGATATGCTTAAAACATCGTGAAATATACCTGTCAGACCCGCGTAAGACTGAAGCTGATAAATTGAAAACTGTACTGAGATTCAATGTGAGGAAAATTCACTGAATATAAATTTGGAGGATTGAAGAATGTTTTTTCGAGAGGCAGAAATAAATGACCTTGACAGCTTGCAGGAACTATATTTGCATTTGCATGAGACAGAGAAACTTCCCGAAAGTGAAGAACTTAATTTACTTTGGAGTGAAATTATAAAGGATAAGAACTATCATATTTTGGTAGCGGATATGGAAGGTAAAATTGTTTCCAGTGTGACGCTAGTGGTAATAAAAAATCTTACACGGGGTATGAAACCTTATGCCTTGATTGAAAATGTTGTAACACACAGGGAATATAGAAACAGAGGATATGCCAAAGCTTTGATACGAAAGGCTGTTGAGATTGCTCAAAATAGCGGATGCTACAAAATTATGCTTCTTACAGGTTCAAAAGATGAAAAAACATTATATTTTTATGAAAGTTGCGGATTTAACAGAAAAGATAAGACAGCTTTTATAAAATGGTTATAGTAAATGCCGATATGATTAAAAAATATTTACCAATAAAAACTGTCGCACCAGAAAGTGGTATAACTGGTGCGACAGTATGGTTAATATATTATTCTATTGGGAATTTGCTAATCATACCGAGAATTCTTTGCTTCATATAGGCATAATCGATAGAGTTTATATCGCCGTCAGCGTTTACATCGGCATAGGTTAAGTCGATATTGAAAGTTTCTATGCCGAGGATATGTGATTTTAAAAGAGCAATATCGATAGAATCAAATTTACCGTCGGAATTCAGATCACCCACTATGCGCTTTTGAGGTGTAGGCGTCGGCGTATAGTTTCCGGTATCATAGAGGTCTTTTGGCAGTTCGTCCAAAGTAATTACGTACTCACTGTTATATATAGTATTTAAAAGAACAGGATCATTACGGTTCATAAGGTACTCGCCATACCATGGGCAGAAATATAACCACCATGCACTTTCATTGACTATGTTTTGAATATCGGGAATTACGTCATTTTCAGTCAATGCAACCATCTTTGTGTCATTGGTATAATTTACAAGAGTAAGGAATAGAGATGATGCAGCACTTGTTCCCCAATTAGTGGGTGAGCCTTCATATTTATCATAGCCAATTATATCTACATATTCATCGCCAGGATACCATTCATAGGAATTTGCATAGGTATAAAGATTTACTTCCCATATAAGATTGTGAATGCCATAGTCTTCAGTTAAAGTTTTATACAGAAGCTTCCATAGCTCCTTGTAAACTTCTGCACCGGCAGAACCCCACCAGAACCATGCGCCTGAACCGTCTATATTATTGTAACCTTCCGCTTCGTGGAAGGGACGGAACAGAACGGGAACTTTGGCTTCCTGAAGAATGAGAAGCTGTTCTGCAAGGTCTTCGATTGCCATCATAAGGTAAGCATGTTCCTTTGAAGTCTTGTCAAGGCATTTGGCCGTATTAAAGCTTGCTGTGGGTTTGTATGTACATTTTGTCCAATCCACGAATTCGCCAAGTTTGTAATTTGCAAAATCAACGGGAACATTAATATGCCAGCAGGCAGTTGCAATACCGCCACGATTTTTTACCCAATCGATTATACGCTCTGTTGTACCGTCTTCCCATCCATACAGAGGATTGTAGTTCATAAAATCGAAGCCTCTGATAGCAGGGTATTTGCCTGTCTTATCGTAAATGTATTCAAATTCAAGTTCCATATTACCGTTGTTTCCGTTGCCGTAAATTTCCTGCTGACCGGAAATAACGTATTTACCGTATACGCTGGTAAGGTATTCAAAAAGTTTTTTAGTTTCAGGTGTTGCATTTTTATCCGACAAAATGGGGTCAATTTTAAGTTCAGGCATATCGGCGTAGTCAAAAGTTATTGTATCATAAAGTATAAAACCCCAGCTTCCGGATGTTCCGATTTCAATGGTTGTTGTACCGGCTTCAAGGTAAAAGAATCCAAAACTGTAGTCAATCCATTTGCCTTTGTTCGGAATAAAGAAATTACCAAGGGGTTTGCCGTTAATACTGACGGCCTGAAGTCTGGTTTCATTCTCTTTTCCGAGATACATCCAGCATCTTGTAGAAAGCTCATACATAGCATTTTCGGGAACTGTGACCTTTAAAGTTATTGTTCCCGAGTTGGCTACCCATACAAAACCTTCACCTGAATAGCCGGGATACTCGGTGCCGTAAACGTTGGTAGTAATAGTAGCACCGTTGCTGAGAATGCAATCTTCGGCTTCCACTTTTACAGGCAGGGAATTTGAAGCATTAACCGAAGCTGGCACTGATAAAAGAATTGAAAAAACTATTGCGATTGTTGCCAACAGAGATAGTCCTCTGCTGAAAAATATCTTCATAAAATGCACTCCTTTAATAAATATTTTTTTATTATCATTTAAGTAATTTCTAAATAATTTTATCTGAGATATTGTTTGCAAATAATTGTCACGGAGAACCGGATTGTATGTTAAGTGTTGTAATTCAGGTTCAATCGCATTTTTGGGATACGTTCGACAAAAATAAGCTATGTTGTTGAGAAAGCGATGTGGAATGGAACATTACTATAATGAAAGTAATTTGATGTTATGGGTAAATTGCACAGTTTTATTATAAAATATAATGACCCCCATTGTCAAGACAAATTTTTAGCTTTTCTAAGTTAGATTCTCCTTTCTATGTTTTTGTATAATATCTACCTTAAGGTACTCTGTCGGATGGATGTCAAGGGCGAGCATATGCGAGTTCATCTTGCCCCTTGACATCCAATGGTTATATATCCTTTTGATTCCCGGTCTGTTATGACAGACCGGCTGCCTTCCGGCGAGGACGGGGTTTGGGGCAGAGCCCCAAGGTTTTATACTACTGCCTTAATCTCTTTGTTAATCCCAAAATAATATTCTGACGGCGTTTTATAGCCTAGTGACTGATGTGGTCTCTTGTTGTTATAATATTCAATATATTCCCTCGTTTTTTGCCGAAGTTGCTGACCCGTTTCACAATCTTCATGATAAAGCATCTCCCACTTGTAAGTTCGAAAAAAACGCTCTATCCTTTGATTATCCAAGGCTCGTCCTTTCCCATCCATTGAAATTTTTATATTATTACTCTTTAGTAATTTTATGTAATCCTCACTGGCAAACTGTTTACCTTGATCGCTGTTCATAATTTCAGGTTTACCATATCGTTTGATTGCCTTTTTTATCGCTTCTAATACAAATGTCCTATCTAAAGTATTTGATAACTCAAATCCAACAATATACCGGGAATACCAGTCTATTATAGCTACCATATACATAAATCCACGTTTAAGACGGCAATATGTTATGTCTATAGACCATACCTGGTTGGGATGATCTATATTTAAGTCTCTTAGCAAATACGGGTACAAATATTTGTTATGCAGACGTCTGCTAAGATTAGGCCCGGGACAGAAACCGTGAATCCCCATTTCCCTCATATATCGCCGTGTACGCTTCCTATTGATTTGTATGTGGTAATCCCGGTGTAGGATATTTGTCATCCTGCGATAGCCATATTCCGGATGAACCGTGTATACCTCATCAATAATACGTTTTATTAGATATTCCTCATCTGTTACCGGTACTGGCTTGTAGTAAAGGCTTGTACGATTAATACCTAACAGTTCAGCTTGCCTTTTTATGCTTAATTTCTTTTCTTCTCTCTCAATCATCTTCATGCGGTCTTCCCGGGACTTAGAGTCGGCCAGATTTTTTTTTAAGCCAGGCAACTTCATATGAAAGTTGGCCAATTTGCTTAAGCAGTTCGTCCTTCTCCTTCTCATACGACTGTTTGACCTTCTCTACTTCATCAGTTTCCTTACTGAAAACTCTGCCTGCATTGCTTATAAATTCTGCCTTCCAGCGACTTAGCTGATTAGGATGAATTTCATATTCGGCAGCTATCTCATTCAGCGTCTTTTCTTCCCTTAAGACCTCAATCACTATTTTTGCTTTTTCTTCTGGTGTAAACTTTCTTCTCGTTTTCATATTTCTATTCTAACTTATTTTGACCGTTTTGTCTGTCTTAATTTATGGTATCATTATAAAAAATTATATCATATTTGAGACATTTTATCAATTATTTGCTATTCCAGAATGGCTTGAATTTAGGCTGCATTGACAAATTTGGTTAGGGAATTTGGAGAATTTATGAAAGTGCTTTAGGTTGATTTATGAACTATTACTAATTGACAATTTGGGGCAGAGGCATTAACCTGAAAATAGTTTAATTGGTTAGACTTAAGGAGCGAGTTGCTGATGGAAAGAATAAAGATATTCGAATCAGAATACAGATTTATGAATATTATATGGGAACACTCACCAATATCAAGTACAAAGCTTGTCAAGCTTGCCAGTGAACAGCTGGGGTGGAAGAAGTCCACGACATATACCGTTATTCGGAGGCTGTGTGACCGTGGAGCTATAAAAAATGAAAACGCTATTGTTGAGCCGTTAGTAAACCAGGAACAGGTAATGCGTATGCAAACGGAAGAGCATATAGATAAAGTATATAAGGGATCGCTGAAACTTTTCTTTACAACTTTTCTTCAAAAGGAAGAACTGAATAAAGATGAAATTGAAGAACTGAAAAAAATAATAGACCGATATGAGAAGCAGGAATAAAGTAGATAAATATTTATGCAAAAGAATCTGCAAATAGGCAAAATTGAAAGCAAATTCATATTATTAATTAAGGAGAGTGGATAATATGAATTTGTATGAAAATTTACAGGGTACACCGCAGCAGCCTGATAATCCTACTGATACGCAGAGATATATTCTTGCCAAGTTTGCTCTATATCAGAAGGGCAGACCTGAAGATTTTGAATATATTAAAAAACTGACTTCACCTCCGGCAGATATTTCAACCATTGTCAGCTATGGAGAACTTCGAGGAGTAAAAATAGGGATAATTGGCGCCGGTTTGGCAGGGCTTGCTTCAGCATTTGAGCTGAGAAAAACGGGTGCAGACATAACTATTTTTGAAGCGGAGGAGAATCGTATCGGAGGAAGGGTATACACATATTATTTTGATAAAAGCAAGCAGTTGTATGGTGAACTCGGAGCGATGAGAATACCTGTCATTCATGAGACCACATGGCATTACATAAATCTGTTTAAAATTCCCACAAGACCTTTTATACAAAATAATGAGAATGCTTTTATATATCTTAAGGGTATACGGGTGAGAAATGATGCGCAAGGCAGAAATGTAATGAAATACATATATCCAAAGTATTCTCTTTCGGAATGGGAAAGAAGGACTCCCTGGCAGCAATTGGTTTATTATGGCCTGGAAAGTCCGCTTCTTCCGGCAACGCCTGAGGAAAGAAGCGAGCTGCTTCAGGTAAAGCCGTATTATAATAACTTCAATACTTACTGGGATTTTCAAAGCAATAGAAAGATAATGGAGTCCCTGGGTTTAAGCGAAGGTGCTATTAATTTAATTTCAAACCTGTCTCCGTTGGCCGGTCAGAATCTTTACAACAGTTACATAGACATAGCTCAGGCAAATTACCCTGCCAATCTGTCATTCCTTTATGAGATTTCCGGTGGAACTTCAGTACTTCCCTATACGATATATAATTCGTTGCTCAATCCCAATCCAAAAGAAGATTACCCGGGTATACCTCTACACAAGCTTGGTAAAGTAATTGTTAAAAATGGAAACTGGGTTTCGGGAATATATAGGGATAAAGAGAATGGAAGGGTAGTACTGGCCTACAGGAATAAAAAGACAAGCAAGCTGATTTTTGAAGTCTTTGATTTTGTTGTTTGTGCCATACCTTTTTCCACACTTCGTACAATTGACATAAATCCTCTTTTCAGTGGACCGAAAATGCAGGCTATAAAAGAAGTTAATTATATACCTTCGCAGAAAACTCTTATGTTATGTACCTGGCGTTTTTGGGAGGCTGGTGGTCCGGAAGAACAAATAATCGGAGGAGGATCATATACTGACCTTCCAATTACTACATTGTGGTATCCATCGGATCATTATAGAAGCTGTGTTGAACAAACTAAGTGTGAACAGAGAAGTTTTCCTTACAGCAAACTTAATTTATTGCCGAAAGATCAAAAGTTTTTGGCTGGAAAGCCTGGAGTTATGATAGCTTCATACAACTATGGCCTGGATACCATAAGACTTGCCAATCTCAGTCCTGAATTGCGCAATGAAGAGATTAAAAGAGAAGTGGAAGAAGTTCACGGACTTCCAAGAGGTTATCTGGACAGAATAGCAATTGACTTTAAAACTATGAATTGGAATGAGAATTTATGGACCAGGGGAGCACTGCCCTTTTATACTCCCGAGCAAAAAAGGTTATTCTCCTTTGTCATGACTTTGCCCGAGTATGACAATAGGGTATTCATGGCGGGGGATCAAATTTCGCCGGTTCATCGCTGGATGCAGGGTGCTCTTCAAAGCGGTATGATTGCTGCAAATCAATTGGCTATGGCAGCAAAAAGTTACAGACAGTAAAAGCCAGCACTTAAAAGTGCTGGCTTTTGCCATTTAAAGTTTAACAATATTTTATCTAAAACTCTTTTATAATTCCTAAAAGATAACTTTTCAGCAATGCATAGTCAATGGAATTTACATCGTTATCATCGTTGATATCAGCGTTTGCTAACTGTTCCGGAGTAAGCGTTGTAATACCTAAAAGATGCATTTTTAATGTTGCATAATCAATAGAGTTGATTTCTCCGTCAAGTGTTATGTCTCCCTTCATGGATGGCTTAGGCGTAGGTGTAGGTGTGGGTGCAGGTGTTTTAGTTGGGGTAGAAGGAGTTGGTGTAGTTACAGTACCGGATGTAGGTTCACCATATACGATACCTCTTCCGTTAGTTGCTACAAAAACACGCCCATAAACTCTTAAATCACCTGTAATTGAATAGTTTATTGAACCATATTGATGTTGATCATCATTAATTCTAACCCAGCTCTTAGCCATATCATCGGAACGGTACACTGCATATAAACCGTCAGTTTCACCGCAGATATAAATGGCAAGATAATCTTCTCCATCTTTAGCTTTACCGAAGCCAATTACATCACAGCGAGTAATACCTTTAACTTTATTTATTGTTTTACCCCCGTCAGTTGTGTATGAAAGGCCTGTTGAAGGACCGGGAATCCATACATGACCTTCTTTTCCGGGTACTGCTTTGATTTTGGAAGTAGGAGATTCAAGACCCTTCTGTACAGGTTTGAATGTTAAACCGCCATCTTCACTTACATAGAAAGTGTTCTTTGCATAAGCGTAGAATACTTTAGGATTCACTCTGTCGGAGCAAACGTCTGCACCGGCAGGAAGGGTATCTACAGCTTTCCATCCTCCGTTTACGTAACATAAAACTCCCTGGCTGGTACTTGTTGACCATACAAAAGTTGAACCGTCAGCGGCCACTGCTACTGTTCCGCCTTGGGCAATATCATCTTCCGAGGCTGCGGGGAAGGTGTAACTAACGTTTGGCTGAACTTCAGACCACGTTTTACCGCCGTCTTTTGACATTGCTACAGTCTTCTTTATCATTTCATATCGCTCTTTATCCCTGGTACCCACTCTTACAATGATATTTGGATTCAGCTCTGCATAGTCCAGACCTGTAGTATTGGTAAACACAGGGTTATTCATCATTAGTTCGGGTCCCTTTTTCAAATCTTTGTGTACAAAGCCGCATATATCGCCAACACCGCTTATAAGCTCTACTCCGTCAACGGGTGGGCAGATTAAACTTAAAACTGCAGTTTGCTCAATTCCGGTTGCCATAACTTCAATGTTTACGTACTTACCTTTATCCCAATCGGTTAAATTCTTTGTTCCATAGATAGTTGCACCGGTAACATACATCATTTCATCGGAATTAAACGGATTGATCTCTATATCGCCAATCATCCAGCCGAGTTTTGGTGAAGGTGAGTCCATTATTTCCATTCCGGTTATTAAACCGCCGCTTGCAGCGTTTATTGGCTTATCCCATGAAAGCCATGGCGCTTTTGATATATCCATTGTATATTTTAAATTTCTTGATGGCCAACTGCCATGTTCCCATATAGCATCCCAGGTTTTACCGCCGTCGGTTGAACGGAAAATATTATCATCCGGCCACCAGGATTCAAGGGTTGAAACTACAATTGTATCCGGATTTTGTGCATCTACACTTAAACCGCCAAATCCATAATAGTTTTCATACTTGGGTGAACCGTCCCAGTCATATCCGCTAGGAGGAGTAATATCTGTCCATTCTCCTGTGTTTGTGTCATATTTGTAAACGGCACCATCCTGGCATTGATAAGGACCGCCGCGGTCACCGTAAGTAATATATAAAATACCTTTTTTGCTTATAACTGCATGATGAGGAATTCCGATAGTCAAAGCATCGGCATTGTGTCTTTTGAAAGTGCTCTCGGTAGGTTGTCCTTCAACGGGTTTCCATGTTTTACCTGCATCATGGCTGACATATAAAGGATTCTTTTTGTCGGCTACACCAACATAAATATCCTTTGTGGGTGTTCCTTTAGTACCCTTGTCCGAATCGAACACAACAAAACATAATCCCAAGTTATCGGCAGTATATTCAAAATTTGGGTCTTCCACATAGTTTCCTACGTTGGGAAAGCTTTCGACTTTTTCCCATGTTTTGCCGTAATCGGTGCTTCTCCACAAACCATTGCCGCTTCTTGCAGCGAAATATAATATGTTGTTACTGTTGGGGTCGATTGCTAAACGTTCTCCTATGGAACGTCCCGGCATATTTCCGCCGAATTTGAATGGAAGTTCTGTCCTTTCCCAGGTCTTGCCGTAGTCTTCGGAACGCAGGATGTATCCATTCATTGAAGTCCAGCTGTTTGTATATGTACCGGCTGCAATATAGACTCTATTTGGTTCCACCGGGTCGGTAGCCAAACTTTCGCAACCGAGCAGATTCCATTCATCAGGTGCTACCCAGTCGGTAAGCGGTTCCCATTCCAGGGTTTTTTTGTTTCTTATATAAGCACCGCCCATATCGGTACGGGCATAGACAAGGCCTTCTTCGGTTGGATTGTAAATGATGCCGGTAACAAATCCACCGCCACCGCCAATTTTAACATTATCCCATTTATAAGGAACACTTGCAGCGCTATTTACAGATTGGCTCGGTGTGAGCAAAGAAGCACATGCAAAAGCTGCAATCAGAAAAAGTATTTTTATATTTTTTATTTTTTTAATATTCATTCCAGCTATCCTCCCTATTTTTATTTATTAACGTTATAAATTCTTTGAAAAAATTAATTTAATAAATTCATAATTCCTCCCTTCAAATAATTCATAATAAAATTTATGTATTTTCCTTTATATTCCTCCTTTATGCAAGAATATATATAAAATAGATAAAATCTTATAAAGTTCTTAGAGTAATCAAACGGGGCAGAAAAGCAGCAAATTATAAGCAAATAACCTTTAATATCTGCTTAGAATAGATATTCGGAAAGGGATTTTGATTTTGTGTTCATTTATTCATATTTTTTGTTCTATTTTTTATGTTTTTGAAGCTATTACAGCAGTAAATATAATTTGTGTAAAAATAGCAAAAAAGAATATGTTAAAACCGATTTTTTTGTGGTATAATGTATAGTGTATACAATATAATGTGTATAAAATATACAATCTTGGATTTGCTGGATTTTACGAAGAGCTAAATTAATGCGGTTTTATAAGCTGATTAAAATTTAAGAGCTAATCGCATATTGAAATGTATAGCTATTTTATGGAATGCAACTGGGTGAAAAGGAGGCAAGTAAATGGGTAGAAATTTTAATCAGGGAAAATGGAATAATGAGATCGACGTAAGAGACTTTATACAAAGAAACTATACACCTTATGATGGTGATGAAAGTTTTCTTAAAGGGCCTACAGATAGAACGCTGAAGTTATGGGAAAAGGTAAGCTGTCTTATGGAAAAAGAGCGTAAAAGCGGTGGAGTTTTGGATATAGACACTAAAACAATATCTACGATAACTTCACATCAGCCTGGATATATAGACAAGGAACTGGAGACAATTGTAGGGCTTCAGACGGATCAGCCGTTGAAAAGAGCAATAATGCCTTTTGGCGGAATACGTATGGTGCATAATTCGTTGAAAGCTTATGGACGCGAAATGGACCCGGATGTGGACAATGTTTTTAAATATAGAAAAACTCACAATGACGGAGTGTTTGATGCCTATACCGATGAAATGAAAAAAGCACGCCATACGGGAATTATAACCGGGCTTCCCGATGCTTATGGAAGAGGCAGAATTATTGGAGATTACCGTAGGGTTGCACTCTATGGAGTGGACTTCTTAATCGAAAAGAAAAAAGAAGCCAAGAAGAACTATGTATTTGATGTCATGGACTCGGATGTTATAAGACAGAGGGAAGAATTAAGCGAGCAAATACGTGCTCTTGAAGAATTGAAGCAGATGGCTGCAAGTTATGGTTTTGATATCAGCAAACCTGCTACCGACACAAAAGAAGCTATCCAATGGCTGTATTTTGGATACCTTGCTGCTGTTAAAGAGCAGAATGGTGCTGCCATGAGCTTAGGTCGTGTGTCTACTTTCCTGGACATCTATGCCCAAAGGGATTTGGAAGAAGGAAAATATACTGAAGAAGAAATTCAGGAGATGGTGGATCATTTTGTGATGAAGCTCAGAATGGTAAGGTTTTTGAGAACTCCTGCCTACGATGAGCTTTTCTCCGGGGATCCTACCTGGGTAACCGAGTCCATAGCAGGAATAGGTTTGGACGGAAGACATATGGTTACTAAAATGAGTTACCGTTTCCTTCATACCCTAACTAACCTTGGACCGGCACCGGAACCTAATATGACAGTACTGTGGTCAATTCGTTTGCCGGAAAACTTTAAGAGATATTGTGCAAAAGTTTCGGTGCAAACTTCATCTATACAGTATGAAAATGACGATCTCATGCGTGAAAAGTTTGGCGACGATTACGGTATAGCCTGCTGTGTTTCTGCTATGCGTATAGGAAAACAGATGCAGTTCTTTGGTGCCAGAGCCAATCTGGCAAAGGCTTTGCTGTATGCCATAAATGGTGGAAAGGACGAAATAAGTGGAGAACAGGTAGGGCCTATGACAGAGCCAATCACCACCGAGTATCTTGAATTTGATGAGGTAATGAAGCGCTTTGACTTTACAATGGATTGGTTATCCAAACTTTATATAAATACTTTGAATATTATTCACTACATGCATGATAAGTACTGTTATGAAAGGATACAGATGGCCCTTCATGATGAAGAAATTTTTAGGACGTCAGCATGCGGTATAGCAGGATTGTCTGTAGTGGTAGACTCGCTTTCAGCCATAAAATATGCCAAAGTTAAGGCAATAAGGAATGAAAATGGCCTTATTACCGATTTTGAAATTGAAGGAGATTTCCCGAAATATGGCAATAACGATCCATTGGTTGATGATATAGCTGTAAATCTTGTGAAGAGTTTTATGAACAAGCTGAGCAAACATAAAACTTATAGAAACAGCAAACCTACTTTGTCGATATTGACAATTACTTCGAATGTGGTATATGGGAAGAAGACAGGAAATACTCCCGACGGCAGAAAATATGGCGAACCTTTCGCGCCGGGAGCAAATCCGATGCATAAAAGGGATACAAAGGGATGTATTGCGTCAATGGCTTCAGTGGCGAAACTTCCCTATGATTACAGCGAAGATGGAATTTCTTATACCTTTTCAATTGTTCCCGGTGCTTTGGGCAAGACGGAAGAAGAGCGTGTACGAAATCTCTACAGTTTATTGGATGGATACTTTAGTGACGGGGGACACCATATCAATGTAAATGTAATTAACAAGGAAGTGCTTTTAGATGCAATGGATCATCCCGAAAAATATCCGCAGCTAACCATTCGTGTTTCGGGCTATGCTGTGAACTTTATAAAACTGACCAGAGAACAACAAATGGATGTTATTAACAGAACATTTCATGAGCGAATTTAGGTGATAGTTATGAATGCACTGGGATATGTACATTCTGTTGAAACCTTTGGAACTCTTGATGGACCGGGTATACGTTATGTGATTTTTCTTCAGGGGTGTCCGCTAAGATGTAAATATTGCCATAATCCTGATACCTGGGCTTTTCAGGAGGGCAGAAAAATGTATTCAACAGATGTGGTATCAGATGTCCTGAGGTACAAGAATTACATCAAGACAGGAGGGGTAACCGTTTCGGGTGGTGAACCTCTCTTGCAGCCTGATTTTGTAGCAGAAATTTTAAAGCTTTGCCATAATAACGGTATACACACTTGCATCGACACCTCGGGAATTATCCCGGTTGAGAAATGTAAAAATGCTGTGGATGAAGCAGATTTGCTGCTGCTGGATATAAAGCATATAGACACTGAAAAGTGTAAAGAGTTAACCGGTCAAGGCAATGAAAATGCTTTAAAGTTGCTTGACTACTGCCAGCAACAGGGAAAAGATGTCTGGATAAGGTATGTACTGGTTCCAGGCTTGACCGATGACAAGGAATCTTTGGAGAGGACGGCCCAATACTTAAGCGGTTTTTCAGTTATTAAGAAGACAGAAATACTCCCTTTTCATAAGATGGGGGAGTTTAAATGGAAACAATTGGGTTTGGAATATACGCTTAAAGATACTTTTGAACCTGCAAAAGATTCGATAAATGAAGCAAAAGGTATTTTTGCAAGATATGGTTTGGTATAACCGTATTATGCGGAATTATATTGAATGCCTTTTAGAAACATCCTTATAAATGTTGTATGATAAATTATTAAGAGGGAGATTTAAGGATATGGACTGTTATTTGAGCCCAGAACAAATAAAGGAATATACTGTGGAAACAGGAGTAAAGAAGGCTGAAAACGGATTAAAGAAAAGTTTTTTACTGTCGTTTATGGGAGGTATGTTTATTTCCCTTGCAGTTATCGGAAGTTTGATTGCTTCGTGTACAATAGATAATTACAGCTTATCAAGCCTTGTTGCAGGGATTGTATTTACAGCCGGATTGATAATGGTAGTAGTTGCAGGAGCCGATCTGTTTACAGGAAATGTATTGATTGTATTAGCGGTACTTCAAAAAAGAATTACTGCTTTGAAAATGGCGAAAAACCTTGCTATCACTTTTTTGGGCAATCTGGCCGGTGCGTTATTTATTGTGTTTCTTGTCCAGGGATCGGGGATTTTAAGCAATGCAAACGGAATTTTGGTTCAAAAGTTAGTTTTGAAAGCTGCACATAAGATTGAATATCCTTTTTATCAGGCATTTATATTAGGTATATTATGCAATTTGCTTGTTTCATTGGCTGTCTGGATGACGTACTCTTCAAAGGATACCGGAGGAAAAGTGCTTGTATGTATGTTTCCCATACTGCTGTTTATCATAGGCGGGTATGAGCACATAGTTGCCAACATGTACTATATTCCTGCGGGGGTAATTGCGGCTATGAGCGGTAATTATACTTCTTTGTCAGCGGTTTCATCAGAAATTCTTTCCAGTCTTACACTGGCTGGGATTGTTCGCAATTTTATACCTGTAACTTTGGGAAACCTTGTCGGAGGTCTGGTGGTAGGCTGTACGTATGCTAATATATACAAATCCAAGAGCAATGTGGGTGAATTGGTTAGCAGGATTAAAATAAGTGCATAGGTATTGGTGCTGGGAATAATGGTTTTAGGTATCCTATGATGCCTTTCTTTGTCTATATACAACTACGATAATATGTTATTGAATGCAGCTGTTAAATAATATATTATATTTATATGGTATGTTTTTGAAGCAGAGAAAGGGATGCATAGGGTAATGAAAGAATTAATGGACAAAACTAGAGAAAAATACGAAAAGAAGAGGAATAAATTTAACTTCTTTGAACGGACGTATTTTAATAAGCTTAAAAAGCCATTATGGGCGAGAAGTAGAGGCGATAGAAGATTTGATGTAGTATACAGGGATCAGGGTTTATTATACTCTGAAGGTAAAATCGTATTAGCCTCTATTTTTAAAGCCAATAGCCTTTTGTTTAAGCATGGGGAAAAAGATTGCCCCGCTGCAGTAATATTTAGTGAGGATCCCTATTTTGAAGAAAATTATTTTGAACTGGATAAAATAGTTGACTATTTAATTGACATTGCTGATGGATATAGCGCTGACTCGGAGTTTAGAAATCTGACAAGAATTTTAAATGAAGAGATGTCAGCGCATTTTAATATTTTATTACCATTCAGTATTTGTAATGGAAGAAAAGTATACTTTACGACAATTATGGTTCATAGAAAACATCTTCCTTCCAATTATTTAAAATCCGGTTGGTTTCCACTATTGGTTTGTCCGTCAAAAACAAAAGCATCAATAATTTTGCCTTACCGTTATTGGGACAGAAAACTTGTTCAAATGTGGAGAATGAAAGAACTACCGAAACGGAAATATAGAGAAACGGAACCGATATAGTATTGATTGTTAAGAGATGATAAGGAAAATAAGCTGAAATTTATTTTCCTACGAGCTGAAAAAATAAGCTGGGAGTATGTTGAATACCCCAGCTTGATTTATATATACTTATACCAATCCTAGTAGGCGTACGGTGTTGGCAACAATAAAACATATTATAATTCCGGCTGCAGTAGGTATGGCAAAGGAAGCAAAAGTCCATTTGATGCTTTGAGTTTCCTTGCGAATTGTCCACAAGGTTGTGCCGCACGGAAAGTGCATAAGTGAAAATAACATTACGCATATGCCGGTAAGCCAGGTCCAGCCATTGGAAACTAATATTTGCCTCAGATCTTCCAATTCTTCTATTTCAATCATTGTGCCTGAAGCCATATAGCTCATGAGAATAATTGGGATAACAATTTCGTTGGCCGGTAAGCCAAGTATAAAAGCCATCAAAATGTAACCGTCCATTCCCAATAGTCGGCCGAAGGGATCCAGAAAATTGGCTGCATAGGTCAATAAACTTATATCGCTGATGGTTATATTGGCCATGAGCCAAATTACAAGTCCGGCTGGTGCTGCAATAGCAACAGCACGACCTAAAACAAAAAGTGTTCTGTCAAATACCGAGCGTACAATAATTTTGCCCACTTGCGGTTTGCGATAAGGAGGCAATTCCAATGTAAAAGAAGAGGGTATCCCTTTTAATATTGTCTTTGAAAGTATAAAGGATACAAGTAAAGTCATCAAAATTCCAAACAAAACTATTCCGGTGAGGGCAAGGGTGGAGGTCAATGACTTGAAAGTACCTCCTGCAGTTCCTCCGATAAATATGGCACTTATGGCAATTAGGGTAGGGAAACGGCCGTTGCAGGGAACAAAGACATTGGTAATGGTAGCAATTAACCTTTCCCTTGGAGAATCAATGATTCTGCAGCCGATAACTCCTGCCGCATTGCACCCAAATCCCATGCACATGGTCAAAGCTTGCTTTCCATGGGCACATGCTTTTTTAAAGAAATTATCAAGGTTGAAGGCGACTCTCGGCAAATAACCCAAGTCTTCAAGCAATGTAAATAGGGGAAAGAATATAGCCATTGGCGGCAGCATAACTGAAACTACCCATGCCAGAGTGCGGTAAATGCCGAGAACCAATATACCATGGAGCCATTCGGGTGAACCCAAAGCCATAAATAGCTCTGTAAGTTTGGTTTCAATTCCAAAGAGCAAATTGGCTATCAAACTTGAAGGTATATTTGCACCCTCAATGGTGATCCAGAAGACAAGGGCTAAAAGGGCTACCATAATGGGTATGCCAAAAAGCTTGGAAGTAAGTATGCTGTCGATTTTTCTGTCCATGGAATTATAATGCTTGTTTTCGAAAGATACTACGCTCTTACTGATATCCTCCGCTATGCTTATAAGTCTTGATACTATTTTGTCACGCAGTTGTTCGGGATAAATTCCGTTATCGGCAAGGAAAGTTTTTGCTTTATCAAGAAGTTCATGCAGATCTGTATTGTCCATAAGGTTAAATCCCAAGTATTTCTCCAAGGATTCCAATAGAGCGGTATCCCCGTCTAAGAGCTTAAGAGCTACCCAGCGGTTATTGATTTTTCCGTCCACCAGTTTCCAAATTTTTGGTTGAATTATTTTTATTGCCTGTTCAATTACGTCATCATATGTAATATCGATGGATTTTGTTGCAATTTGTTTGTTGGCAACATCATGTACTGTATCCATTAATTCTTTCAGGCCTTTATTGCTTCGGGCATTGGTGGGAACTACAAGCACTCCCAATCGTTTGGATAATTCGGTATAGTCTATATGTATCTTTTTCCTTTCTGCTTCATCAATGAGATTGACACATACAACAACATTATTGGTAATTTCCAATGTCTGAAGTACAAGATTCAGGTTTCTTTCAAGGCATGTGGCATCCACTACTACTATGGTAGCATGAGGTTTGCCGAAGCATACGAAATTCCGTGCTACTTCTTCTTCGGCAGAGTTAGCCATAAGTGAATAAGTACCGGGTAAATCTATTAATATAAAATTATTGCCCTTATACCGATATTTTCCCTGTGCACTGGTTACTGTCTTTCCCGGCCAGTTTCCTGTATGTTGATTTAAGCCGGTCAGGTTGTTAAAGACTGTGCTTTTTCCTACATTTGGATTTCCTGCCAGGGCAATAATTCTATCATTAGCTGTTGTGAGTTCAATACGGAGTTCACTATCTAGTATACTTATTCCCGTCGATTGGTTGGTAAGTCCCATACTATAAATCCTCCTTACTATATAACTTGCTCCATTGGGTTTGAAACATTATTTTATGTGTATTTAATACATTACTTGAATTTAATATGCAAATTTGCTATATATTTTTAGTAAAAGGTTTGCTCCTGAAAAAATAAAGCTGGTGATTCTAAAGAATAAGTTTTATATTGCATCTCAAAAATAGAAAGTTCCTGTTGTATCCTAATGATTTGATTTGCAACTTATTTGAGATATTATAATTTTTTATTTAAACAGTTTTAGCTGAGGTAAAGATTTTCCTAAGACTAATGTATGAATGTATATATAAAAAAGTTCAAATCTGGTATGATTAGATTGCAATTAATTGGGGTAAAAATACTCTAGAAATATGGAAGGGAGTAAGGCGCTATGGATATGCAGAATGTTTTATTGGCATTGGGACTTACACTTATTGCAGGATTGTCAACCGGAGTAGGTAGTGCTCTTGCGTTTTTTACAAAAAAGACTAACACAAAATTCTTGTCTGTTGCATTAGGTTTTTCTGCTGGAGTAATGATTTATGTATCCATGATTGATATATTTCAAAAGGCTAAGGAATCCCTTGTTGCAGCATTAGGCGAGACTGGAGGTTCCTGGGCTACTGTAGGAGCCTTTTTTGCAGGGATATTCCTGATTGCAGCTATTGATAATTTTGTTCCGTCAACTGAAAATCCTCACGAGATGAGGAAAGTTGAAGATATATATAGTAAAAATGATGACAATAACAGAAGCAAGCTTATGCGGATGGGTACGCTTACTGCCCTTGCAATAGCGATTCACAACTTTCCTGAAGGATTGGCAACTTTTACATCGGCAATTAAGGATCCTTCCCTTGGAATAGCTATTACTGTTGCGATAGCTATCCATAACATTCCGGAAGGAATTGCGGTTTCCATGCCGGTTTTCTATGCTACAGGTGACAGGAGAAAGGCTTTCAGGCTTTCCTTTTTATCAGGATTGTCGGAACCGTTAGGCGCTGTTATTGGGTATTTAATTTTATTCAGAATTTTTAACGACATAGTCTTTGGAGTATTATTTGCGGCAGTGGCGGGAATCATGGTATTTAT
Organism: Acetivibrio clariflavus DSM 19732; assembly: GCF_000237085.1. Taxonomy (GTDB): domain Bacteria; phylum Bacillota; class Clostridia; order Acetivibrionales; family Acetivibrionaceae; genus Acetivibrio; species Acetivibrio clariflavus. Next base: position 1,055,194 of record NC_016627.1, read on the forward strand.
CTCAGTTGACGAGCTTTTGCCTACAGCAAGGGAGTATGGAGAACCTCACCTTTCAATATATGGATTGGTGGCAGGAATGATGGTTATGGCAGTAAGTTTACTGCTGTTTATCTAAAATTTTTTAGATTTGTATTATTGACAAAACCTATTATATATTTTAACAGTCAACTGTTTCAGAATTTAAAGTTGACTGTTTTTTATCATGTTATTAACATATACATCAAACCTTGTATATTATATTTGTATCTGCTTTGACGGAAAGTAAAAATGGAAGTATTTATAAAATTGTATAATTTTTATACTATAATTCAGACTATAAAATAATATGGAAAAGTCTTGATTGTAATTTGGAGGTTGAATGATTAACTCTTTTGAACCTATTGTAAATAAAAACTGCAAAATACTGATTTTAGGAACAATGCCGGGGGTCCAATCCCTTAAAAGGCATGAGTATTATGGAAATGATAGAAATGCTTTTTGGAAAATAATATTTTCCTTGTTTCAACAAAAATTAAGCAACGATTATGAGCAAAAGAAGGAGTTTTTGCTTAAAAATAGAATAGCTTTATGGGATGTTCTTAAAGCATGTAATAGAGAGGGAAGTTTGGATAATGATATTAAAGATCCGATACCCAATAATTTTGCAAGTTTTTTTAAACAGTATCCAAACATAGAGACAGTGTACTTTAATGGAGAGCCGGCTGAGAAGTTTTATAGAAGATTAGTTGGTGTGAAGAATTCTGATATTTTCTTTCACAGGCTTCCGTCGACAAGTCCTTCCAATGCAGTAAAGTTTGAGGAGAAATTAAAGTACTGGAAGCCTATATTGCTTATGCTAAAAGGAATTCAATCCTGTGATATAGAAAGTATTGAAGTATTTTTAGATTACTCTTGTGAATTGAAAATAAATATTAAAAAAATGAATGGATTTTATGTAACTGAGGACACTGAAAATAATCTAATCGGGAAAAGGAATTTAGCTTTTTCCGAAAAGGCTTTAATACAGTTTATTCATCGACTTTATGAGAATAGGGTCTTTTCATGGGAGAAAAGTAATAAACCTGAAGTTGAAAAAGTCGGCGGACCAAATTGGAGGGTAAAGATAACATGCATGGATGCGGTTTATGCTTATACCGGCAGTAATAAATATCCGAGACAGTGGAAAGATTTTTGCAAATCTGTACAGAGTTTGATTGAAGAACCCTTTGGATGAAAAAAAGAATCCATAATAAAATAAATCTTTTTTTCATATGTAAACTTTTTGTTTACTCAAATTAATTCGGGGTACATAAAAAAGGGGCAATTGGATTTGGAGAAGATTTATTGCCATAAAAATTCAATTAATAATTTATAATAGTATGGAGGTAATGGAAATGAGCGAAAAAAAGACTTTGGAAAATTTAATGGCGGCATTTGCCGGAGAATCTCAAGCAAACAGAAAATATCTGGCGTTTGCAAAAAAGGCTGAGGAGGAAGGAAAATTAAACGTTGCCAAATTATTCAGAGCTGCAGCTGAGGCAGAGACAATTCATGCAATGAAGGAACTGGAGTTGGCAGGAAAGATTAATTCTACTGAAGAGAATTTAAAAGCTGCAATTGCCGGAGAAACCTATGAATATGAAAAAATGTATCCTGAATTCATTGAAGTGGCAAAACAAGAAGGAGAAAAAGCTGCAGTAGGAGCTTTCACATTGGCTCTAAAGGCAGAAGAAGTTCATGCCAAATTGTACAAGGAGGCATTGGATAATATAAATAGTACAGAAGAAGTTTTCTACTATGTCTGTCCTGTATGTGGAAATATAGAAAAGTTTGTTCCTGAAAAATGCAGTATTTGCGGTGTTCCCGGCGAAAAATTTATTAAGTTCTAATAAATCGATTAACACGCTTACATACCTAATTATGATGTTGGAGAGATGCTTTCCACTGTCTCTCCAATATTTTTGCTTATAATCTTTATGCTATTAGTTTCCTAGGTTTTTAACACATTGGACTATTGTTAGATATAGTTTTTAAAGGTTTAGTTATATGGTATAAGACTAATAGCCACAAATCAGGGGAATTTTTAATTAAATACTATCCAAATCATAACAGTGTGATTTGACAGGATTTTTGCACCTTGCAAATACTCCATACTTACTTAAAGCTGCAATTAATGGATAACCATCTTTTTTACATTTGAGACTGTTTTGAAGTATGTATGCTTCCACAAAGCTTTTGTCTAAAAGGTGTGTATGTCTGCAAGAGGGATAATTTGAACAGCCCAAAAAGTGGGATTTGCCTTTTCTTAGTACCATTTTACCACCGCACAGTTTACATTTTATATTGCAATTTTCAATAAATGAAGTAAAACCGATATGGTCAGAAGTGAAACTTTCTGAAATAGAGTTCCGGTATTTATGCATTTCCAGCAAAGATGCTATTGTGTCGGCAGTTTTTTTGCCTGTGAAACGGATAACAGGCCAAATGGTTATAGGAAGAGCTGTATTGTCCGAGATAAATGAAGTGTTCATTACCGGAACTCCGTACCAGATTATACAGTTATCAATAATAGTAATAGGTGCCCAGGCAAAGGGATTTTTATGACACAATTTTGATAACTGTGGTGTTAATTTGTATGGATTTTCAGACCTTACCAATACCTTTACTCCACGACTTCTTGCTGCATAAAGGATATCGGCAATTTCTTTTTCGTTTATTACATTACCTTGAGGGATATCCATAAGAATTTCCTTTTTAGAGCTTTTAATATCTTCTAAGAATTGTGAAAAGCATTGTGAACCATTATACCATTTCATATTTTCCGATATAAGATTATTTGAGCACATATCCAGAAATTCGTTTCCTGAACATGACTTGCCCTTTTCCTTTATGTAATAAAACAAATTCCTTAGTAAAGAGTTGTCTAAAGCTAGTTTATTATTCCAATAACTAAGATTGGAAACTACAATAAACTTTCCACGAGCGCGTGTAACTGCAACATTTATCAAACGTAAAGAGGCACTGTTTTTATTTGTAGTAAGAAGTATTCCGGGACTTTTCTGCCGATAACTCTCTACACAATCAAAAATTATTACATCTTTTTGGCTACCCTGAAATTGATGGACTGTTGAGCAGGAAATCTCGTCTTGGTTAATGTCTAAATCTTTAATCATGGAGCGTATAAGTTGCGATTGAGTTGAATAAGGAGTTATTATACCAACATTGGCTTGACCGTTATGTAATGCAATTAAACCTGTTTGAAAAGAGACCAAGGCACTTAGCAAGTTATACCTTGAGTTATCACTGCTTTTAGCACAAATATTGCAAGTTCTGGTTAAGTCTATCAATGCAAGAGCATAGTCTTGAAAGGGAGGCTTTTGTATAATACTTTTACGTTCTAATTTTACATTGGGATGATCACATAGATTCATACTGTAAATTCTGCTGTTTACAAAGCCTGAAATCATTGGATGCATTCTTCTTTGTTCCTCCAATAGTACCATCCATGGATGAGATATTCCCTTATCTAAGTTGTCAGGAATATCTAAGTATTCGTATATATCTCTAAGTAGCCATTTTTCAACAAAGGAAGTGTTGCATTGAACAATTGGAGATAACTGGCGAAAATCTCCAAAGAAAATAAAGTGTTTTCGAGCTAATGCTGCAGCAAAGCAGATTTGAGGTATATATGCCATGCTTGCTTCATCCAACAAAACCGCATCAAAGTTTGAATTTTTATATATTTCTGTATCTATAGTTGCTTTTGAGATTGTAGTAGCTAGAATTTTTGAATTTTGAATTAATTCATTTTCATGGCTATGAATTTGTTTGCGTATTTTTTGCAATTCAATTTCTATATTGAAAATTCTGTTGTTATTTATTTCTTTTGATTTTAGTGTTTCTTTTTCTGCTTCTAATTCTTTTTTTCTTTGGTGTAAATCGGGATATTTTTCCATGATTAGCATATTAGAAATCAATTCTGGTTTGTTAGCTAGTTCTTTTTTTCTAGGATAGCCATATCGCAATAGTTCGCCCTTATATATTGCTAATTCATTTTCATTTAGCAATTCATATATTTTAAGGACTGCTTCATCAACGGCTGCGTTACTATGTGAAATAATTAAAATCCTATTACCTTTAATAAAATGCTTAATAGCTATATTGGCAAGGGTATGTGTTTTACCAGTTCCCGGGGGTCCCCAAACAATTGTGATTGGATTATATAACGAAGAAATTATAGCTACTTCTTGGCCTTTTTTCATTTTATTATTATTTTCAGCTGTTCTATTACCTTCACACATTAATTTATATACCATATTACGGTTAAATTGCGGATGATACTTTAGTTCTTGAAGTCTTTTCATCAATTCCTCTAATAGCTTCCATGGTTCACAAATAAACTCTGCTTTTTGTATATTTTTTCCAAGATGTTCTTTTATGATAATGGTTATTTCAAATTCAATACATGAGAGAATTTCTCCTGTATAATCTCTCCCGTTGAATTTCAGGCGAACTGGGGAACTATCGGGCATATATAGTTCAACGTCCGTTTCAAAGGTATATGCAAAAATAAGAGAATTACTATATATAAGCTTACCATTATATATTTGATATTTTTTTCCTCCTTCATTTTTTAGATAAGCAATTTCTTCTGAAATAGCTGAACAGAATTGAAATATATAGTTTGATAAGTTTTCCAAATTCAATTTACTCACCTGTAAATTTAATTTTTTTTACTTTTAAAGAATATCGGAAAAATATAGAGATTAATTAATCAACTTTCGCGCGTGAATAATGTGCACTGAACATTGAAAAATCAATAGATTTGGGCAATAAAAAAGTACAAGAACCCCCTTCTATGTGATATAATAGAAGTGCCCAAACCCTATTAAATCGACAATTTGGAGGTTCTTGAACATGTCTATTGTATCACAGAAGGTTAAGGAAGAAAATAGATTTTCTTTGACAGTTGATAACTTTTTCAAAATGTTTTCTGTAGGCTATCTGTTAAAAAAGTCAAACGCATATAAAGATAAAGGTATTCCTTGTCTTACGGTATTCAAAGTACTGTTTGAACTTGTTTTTACAGGCAAAAATCTGTTTATGAACTATAAAGCAGAAAGCTTTGATATACCATTTGCAAGGGATGTGGTCTACAGATTCTTAAATTCCATACATATCAACTGGCAAAGATTTTTATATTTGCTTTCTGCAAAGGTCATAAATCATCATATCGATAGATTAACGTCAGATGAACGGGTTGATGCCTTTGTAATTGACGATTCCTTCTACAGTAGGACAAGAAGCAAGTCAGTTGAGCTTTTAAGTTGGGTCAAAGATCATGCTGACGGCAATAAGAATAAAAAAGGCTTTCGTATGCTTACACTTGGTTGGACAGACGGTAATTCATTTATTCCTGTGGCCTTCAACCTTTTAAGTTCAACAAATCCAAGGGTTTGCATTAATCCAGCGAAAAATACTATAGATAAAAGAACCGTTGGTTTTAAACGCCGACAGAATGCCTTAGCCACTTCACCGGAATCTGCTCTGTCTATGCTGGAACAAGCAGTTGCTACCGGTATTAAAGCAAAATATGTTTTATTTGACAGTTGGTTCTCCTTTCCGGCTACTATTATCAAAATTTGTAAGATGAATCTTAATGTGATAGCTATGGTAAAGGATACTCCCAAGATTTACTATAACTTCAATGGTGAAAAAAATCATTGAGAGAGATATACCGAACTGTCAGGAAACGTAGAGGAAGATCAAAATACCTTGCTTCAGTTATGGTAGAATTACACGATAAAGAAGGAAACCACATTCCAGCAAAAATTGTCTTTGTCCGTGACCGAAGAAACAAGAGTAAATGGCTAGCTCTCATATCTACAGATACTAGTCTTCCCGAGACAGAGATAATCAGGATATACGGAAAACGCTGGGACATAGAGGTATTCTTCAAGATGTGTAAGTCATACCTTAAGCTGGCTAAGGAATTTCAAGGTCGTTCTTATGATATGATGGTTGCCCATACAACTATTGTTTTTTCAAGGTACATTATGTTAGCGGTTGAGAACCGCAATAATACTGATTTACGCACTATTGGTACTTTGTTCTACTATTGCTGCGATGAACTTGAGGACATTAAATTCCATGAGGCACTGCAGCTTATAATAGAGGCTTTAAAAACTACTTTACAGGAAAAACTGCTTTTGACAAAGGAAACAGTCAACGAGTTTCTCAACTACTTTGTCACTTGTTTGCCTGTTCATATCAAGGCAAAGCTATCAGTTGTTTCCTGCGAAAGTTGATTTAATTACTTATATTTGGTTTTGGTTGATAATTTAAAAGATAAAATGTTGTGAAGCATTATTAAATTATTACAGTGTGAATTCTATCAATATGAGTATTTCAATAGGATTATTATAAAAAATTTCATTTTGTTGTTTTTGCAACAGAATATGTTATTTAAAAGTATTATACTATAACTAACGGTGAGCGAAATGGTGTTAAACAAATACTTAACATCACTTTAGGCAATGAAAAACTACAGAGGACTATTGTGGATGATATACATTACGTCTACAAAATTTTTTGTATATTTGATGGATTACTTGTAGAACAGTACTTAAACTTAACGGTTTATGTGACTTTTTATGGCGACATTATTGATAAGCTCCCGTATCGAAAAACTATTAAAGGAGGGTCTGTTATTATGAGTATGTTTTGTTATCAATGTCAAGAATGTGCAAAGGGTACAGGATGTGAAATCAGAGGTGTTTGCGGCAAAAGCGAGGAAGTTGCAAAGCTGCAGGATTTATTGATTTATACGGTAAAAGGAATTTCTGAGATAGTTGTCAAAGGTAAACTGGCTGCAGTAGACCTTGGAACTGTAAATCATGAAGTATTGAAAAGCCTATTTATAACCATTACCAATGCCAATTTCGATGAGGCATCTATAGAAAAACAGATAAGAAAAATGCTTTCCATAAGAGACGATTTGAAAAATAAAGTTTCCGGCATTCAACTTGGAGATGCGGCAAACTTTGAAGTGACCGGCAGGGTATCTATGCTTGAAAAAGCCTCGAAAGTAGGTGTATTGGCTACTGAGAATGAAGACATCCGCTCTTTGAGGGAATTAATAACATACGGGATAAAAGGTATGGCAGCTTACACATATCATGCACTTAACTTGGGTAAAGAAAAGGCTGAGATATATGACTTTATATATGAATCTTTGGCAGCTACATTGGACAACACTTTATCTGCCGATGACCTGGTGGCTCTGACTATGAAAACGGGTCAATTTGGTGTAACTGCAATGGCACTTCTTGATGAAGCCAATACATCAAAGTATGGGAACCCCGAAATTACAAGCGTTAATATTGGCGTTGGGAAGAATCCGGGTATATTGGTTTCCGGGCACGATCTTAGCGATCTTGAGCAACTACTGGAACAGACAAAAGGAACGGGTGTTGATGTGTATACACACAGTGAAATGCTTCCGGCACATTATTATCCTTTCTTCAAAAAGTATGAGAATTTTGTCGGGAACTACGGCAGTTCATGGTGGAAGCAGATTGAAGAGTTTGAAACCTTTAACGGACCGATTTTATTTACAACAAACTGTCTTGTACCGCCAAAGAATGAAGAAGTGAGAAAGAGAATATTCACCACCGGTGCTGCGGGTTATCCGGGATGCACACATATTGAAGCCGATGAAAACGGCAGAAAGGACTTTACTCCGATTATTGAAATGGCTAAGAAATGCAAAGCACCGACAGAAATTGAAACCGGAAGTATTGTAGGCGGTTTTGCTCACGCGCAGGTTCTTGCTTTGGCAGACAAGGTTGTTGATGCGGTTAAATCCGGTGCAATTAAGAAATTCTTTGTTATGGCCGGCTGTGACGGCAGAATGAAATCAAGGGACTACTACAGGGAATTTGCAGAAAAACTTCCTAAGGACACGGTTATTCTTACTGCAGGATGTGCCAAATACAGATACAACAAACTTCCATTGGGAGATATAGACGGTATTCCAAGAGTTTTGGATGCCGGACAGTGTAATGATTCCTATTCCCTTGCAGTTATTGCCTTAAAGCTTAAAGAGGTATTTGGGTTAGATGATATAAACGAGCTTCCAATTGCATATAACATTGCCTGGTACGAGCAGAAAGCTGTAATTGTACTTTTGGCACTGTTGTATTTAGGTGTTAAAAATATCCACCTTGGACCGACATTACCCGGATTCCTGTCACCAAACGTGGCAAAAGTTCTTGTGGATACTTTCGGTATAGCCGGCATAGGAAATGTGGATGACGACATAGCAATGTTTATGGCATAATAAATATAGTGGTGTTAATTTTCCTGACAATCTAAAGATGATTGTCAGGGGAGTGTTCCACCTTATGGATGAAGGTTGAGAAAGCGAAGGAGCTAAAAAAAGCCCTTTGCTTTTTTGTTTTATCTTTGTTGAGCAATTGATAAAAACTATATTAAAAATATTTTTTGTGAAAAGATGAGGAGGAAAGGATAATGTGTAAAAAGAGTGAATTAATAAATGAAATGATAAGATATTACGCAGGAGACGTAAAAAGAATCAATCATTTTATGAAAGTATACAGCTTTGCAAAAACAATCGGTGAGATGGAAAAGCTTGAGATTGAAAAACAGGAAGTATTGGAATTGGCAGCAATTGTCCATGATATTGGAATAAAGGTCAGTGAGCAAAAATACAATTCAAGCGCGGGAAAATACCAAGAAATTGAAGGGCCTTCCATTGCGAAGGAATTTTTGCAAAAGCTGGGATATAGTGAAAAGGTTATATTGAGGGTGTGTCATCTTGTTGGACATCATCATACTTATACAGCCATTGACGATGTGGATTTTCAAATTCTTGTTGAAGCCGATTTTTTGATAAATATACACGAAGAAAATATGGATAAAGATACAATTTATAAAATCCGTGACAACTACTTTAAAACAAAAAGCGGAATAGATTTCTTAAATAAGATGTATCTAAGTGATTTTTTAAATAGTTCAATAAATTCCAAAACCTTGTCGGGTGAAGTTTAGCTTGGCAGATAACTAAGTAGTATTGAAAACGGTGGATATAGGTACTCAAAAGAATTATATATAAATATTATTGATAAAAAGTGAAATGGCAAAACTGAGATTGTAAGAAGGTTTTCTTTGCTTTTACTATTACAGATAAAAACTGAACAATATTATATGTAAATCATTAAAATGGCAGATGGCATCCTTAAAAACTAAGTTTTTGATTTGAGTATTATTGGAATGTTATTGCTAATAATAAATAAGGACTAATAACCTAAACTGACTCTGCCACAAAATAAGAACGAATTATTTGCAGGATTTTTAAAGAGGATGTAGAAGAAAGATTTAAATTATTATCGGAAGGAGCTATATAAATGGAGAACAAGGAACAAATTAAGAATATGGGAAACTCTGATGAGATAACCAGGGAATATTTTGATTCACTTTTGGTTGAAATGAGACATATAGATTCGGTAATACCTTCTACAAAGCTTGAATTATATGGAGAAACCTTTGATACGCCTATTATGACAGCTGCACTATCCCATTTGCACAATGTATGTGAAAACGGAATGGCGGAAATGGCAAGAGGAGCATTGGCTGCAAATGCGGTTACCTGGGTTGGCATGGGGGATGAAGCGGAACTTGAAAGTATAGTCGCAACCGGAGCTAAGACAATAAAAATTATTAAACCTTATGCCGACAATGATTATATCTTCCGCAGAATTGAGCATGCAGAAAAATGCGGAGTAATGGCAGTTGGTATGGATGTGGACCATTCTTTTGCGGAAAACGGGCAATATGACAATGTTTTCGGGTTAAAAATGTCCTCTAAATCTCTTAGCGAAATAAGAGAGTTTATAAAAGCCACAAAATTGCCCTTTATAATAAAAGGGGTTTTGAGTGAACAGGATGCGTATAAAGCTTTAGAGGCTGATGCAAAGGGTATTGTTGTGTCCCATCACCATGGAATTATGAAATACGCTGTTCCTCCTTTAATGATATTGTCTAAGATAGCAAAATTAGTTGACGGTAAAATTCCTGTTTTTGTGGATTGCGGAATTGTAAGCGGTATGGATGCCTTTAAAGCATTGGCTTTAGGTGCAACAGCAGTTTCAGTAGGCAGAGCCATTATGAAACCTCTTTCTGAAAAAGGAGCAGAAGGTGTAAAAGATAAGATTCTGAAAATGACAGAAGAATTGGCAGGAGTTATGGCAAAGACCTGTTCACCGGATCTTGCGCACATTGACCCGTCAGTAATATGGCACAAGAATAAAATAATGTAATTTTAATTCATAAATTGGGTAAAAGGAGAAATAGGTATGAGAATTGGCGGAGCTATTGAAAGACCATATAACAATCCTGAGGAATGGTATCAACTGGTGAAAGAACTGGGCTACAGGGCAGTATTGGCGCCTGTGGATTATACTGCAAGCAAAGAGGAAAAGCAAGCATATCTTGAATGTGCAAAACAGCATGATATTGTAATTGGTGAAGTTGGTGTATGGAGAAATATTATTGCTATAGACGATAAAGAACGTAAAGAGGCAATGGAATACTGTAAGAAACAGTTGGAACTGGCAGAAGAACTTGGTGCTAACTGCTGCGTAAACGTCACAGGCAGCAGGGGTGAAATTTGGGATGGTTTCTATGCCGAGAACTATTCGAAAGATACTTATGCTTTGATAGTGGATTCCATCCGGGAAGTAATAGATGCAGTAAAGCCCAAAAGGACCTTTTATACCATTGAGACAATGCCGTGGATGGTGCCCGATTCACCGGACGAATATTTACAATTGATTCGTGATGTGGACAGAGAGGCCTTTGGTGTACATTTGGATTATGTCAATATGATAAATTGTCCTAAAAGATACCTATTCTGTGATGACTTTATAGAAGAATGCTTTAAAAAGTTGGGGCCTTACATAAAAAGTATACACGGAAAAGATGTAATAATGGAAAATGCCTACACAACAATAATTCGTGAAACAATGCCCGGAAAAGGGATTGTGAATTATCAAAAGGTTGCAAAATTATGTGAGGAATTAGGTCCGGATACTACCCTCTTTGTAGAGCATCTGCCGGATTTTGAAACCTATAAAAAGGCTGCTTCTTATGTACGGGAACAGGCTAAATTGGCCGGGGTAAAAACAGAGTAGAATATTAATGCTTTAAAAAAATTATTGGTTATACAAAGGGAATATAATAAATGATAATATGCCGGGAAGTTCAATTGATCCCGGCTTTTTATCTGATAGAAAAAATGCATCATGCAAAAATTTAATTCCTATGTATTTTGCATGGATGCTTTGGTTTTGCTCATTTTATATATTAATACAGTTAAGGCGTAGTAGACTATAGATACAATAAAACCTAATGAAGAAGCTATTATTCTGAAAATCATACTAAATTCCATAATGAATATGGAAAAAGCAAAGGCTGCTGATAAAGCTGCAAAACCTATAACTAACTTTGTTATAGTATTTTTTAGGATCAAATTGGTTATATGAACAATTAACCATGTCAAGGAAAAATAACACGGTAGGAAAATAATAAGCATAAAGTCAGTAAAAAGTGGAAATTCATTATCATTATAGTTTGGAAAAAATTTATGTACTAAAATTCCTAGAACTATTAAAGAAGTAAAAATCCAAAGTGAGTGTAAAACTGAAAAACATCTTTTCAAGTTAATTACCCCCGGTTTTTATTTATTTCGTTATACAAAACTATATAGAACTTCATATAATATAGGATGAAAAGATTTATTATCTGTTTGCAAGTGCAAATGTATTATATTTAACAGTTTTTGCAATTAAAAATAAGTAAAATATACGAAATAACTAATATGATATTTTATTGTTAATTGTAACATAAGAATATTTAGTATGTAATAGGAACAGTTTACAAGTTTGAACAATTAATATAAAATATTCGAAAGGAAAAAAGTAACAGAGAAGAGGTCGGGGGTAAAAGTAATGGCATTTATAAATGAAAAGATATCTGAAGCAGATAAGGAGATATTTAATTCATATGGCTTTAAAAGTGTATTTACCAATGATCCTATTGAGCCTTGGGAATGGACAATAGACAGAGAACGCGATATCTTTTTGGTAGCCTTGGAAGGTCGAGGGTACTATGATTCAGAAATACCTTTATTTTATGCACTTGTCTGGCAGAAAAGAGTAATTAAAATAGAAGCTTATAGAAAAAGCATAGGTGACTTTTTTACTGGTACTGAGATGTACTGGAGAATAACAAAAATAGAAGCACCAATGTTTTTTTTCAACCAAAAGGATGAGTTAATAGAATTGATCAAGGAAGCATTTGATGCTCATGGATCGCTTGGTAGAAGAGATATTGTTACAAAAGTTAATTTTGACTATATTGCAGAACCTTACTTTATTATGGAGATGAATAAGTAATAAGTAGTCTTTAAGAGATTTTTTAGAAAAAACGTAATTGTATGACTAGGATATAAATTTTATTTTTATGGATAAACTATAAAGTTTCAAAAGTACAGCACGTTTGAGAAAATTCTAAAATGTAACATCAGATATTTAGAAAATTCTTTTTTGTCTATAGCATTAACTCAATTGAAAAATTCGCTTACAATTCATTTTAATTTCCATCTGGTTAAATTATCTAGGTACAAGTATAATTAAAGTATGAGTGAAAAATACTGCATAAAATTATAAATTAAAATTGATTATGCTTTTTAATGAATTTTTTATATAGCAAGGCTATATTTTTATTTGTTTAACTTGACTAATGTGTGATTATAGTTTACAAGGGGGATATAATGATGAAAAGGTTACTGGTGCTTTTAATTGTATTGGGAATGGCTTTTAGCATATATCCGAACAGCGGATTGGCAGCCGATGATGTTTCTGCAATGTACGGGGACCTTAATGGAGATGGCAGTGTAAATTCAATAGATTATGCAATAATGAAGTCTTATCTTATAGGAATTAGATCCAACTTTCCTGTTTTAAACGGGGAAGTGGTTGGCGATGTTAACGCAGATAATTCAGTGAATTCAATAGATTATGCTTTCATTAAAAGTTATCTTTTGGGATTAATCTCCGAATTTCCGGCCGAAAAAACTAGACCTTTGACAACGCCTGCACCTCAAGAAGAAGCAATATATGAGGCAGAGGATGCTGCACTTTACAATTCTTTTTTGGAGACTATCCATTCCGGTTTTTCCGGCAGCGGTTATGTAAATTACAATAATGAATACGGAAGTTATGTGGAGTGGAAGGTTAATGTTGCTAAAAACGGGGCTTATAAACTTATTTTCAGATATGCAAATGGAGCAAATACCAACCGGGCTATGTCAATAAGTGTTAATAAAAAGATTGCACGGAACAGTTTGGATTTTAATCCGACAGGTTCATGGACAGGCTGGAGCGAAAGCTATATTGTAGTTAAACTTGACCAAGGAGACAACTTAATCAGGGCCACAGCTATTACTGCCGACGGAGGACCGAATGTTGATTATTTAAAAGTAATGTCAACCAATGAACCTGTTATGACACCTGACCCGACAACAGCTCAGACACCTGCACCAACACCGAAAAACGAAACTCCTGTTCCAAGTTCTTCTACAACTATTCCAGCTGGAGCAATTATTGTAGATAAAAGCGGCAGAGGTAATTATACAACGGTTCAGGCTGCCGTAAATAGCTTAGGATCAAAAAGTTCCGATGCCAAAACTATTTACATAAAGAACGGAAATTATAAAGAGGTTGTTACAATACCTAATGGAATTTCAAACCTTACCATTATAGGAGAATCTAAAGAAAATGTTATTATTCACTATGATAATTACAACGGAAAAAGCAATGGCAGTGGAGGGACTTATGGCACCAGCGGAAGTGCTTCGGTATTTATAAAGGGCAGTGATATTACTGTTCACAATATTACCTTTATGAATTCCTTTGAAGAAAAGGGAAACAGCAATGAACAGGCAGTTGCCCTCAGTGCAACCGGTAACAGGATTAAATTTAACAATTGTATTTTCCGCGGTAACCAGGATACATTATTGTGTGATGGTGGTACACAATATTTCTATAAATGCCTGATTGAAGGAGATGTTGACTTTATATTCGGACGCAGCCAGGCGGTATTTGAAGAATGCGAAATCCGTTCGTTAAACAGAGGCAGTAAAACCAATAACGGATATATCACAGCAGCAAGAACAGACGCTTCAGCACCCTATGGTTTTGTATTTATCAATTGCAGATTAACCTGTGAATGGGGCACAGCAGCAAACAGCGTATGGCTTGGCAGACCATGGTGCCCGAACGGTACTGATGTAAATAAACCTGCAGTGGCTTATATCAATTGCTACATGGATGCACATATCAAGACAGAAGGATGGACATCAATGTCGGGAGTTGACCCGTCCCATGGACGTTTCTATGAATATAACAGCTGGGGAAGCGGTGCTGCTAAAAATAGTTCAAGGCCTCAGTTGACTGCGGCCCAGGCAGCAAATTATACAAAGATTAATGTATTGGGCGGTTGGAATCCGAGTTTTTAGAAAATATCCGAAAAACGATTATATTTATCGTCAAAAACGCCGTAGTTAGTGTACGGCGTTTTTTATATGCTGTTAAATTGCTGGATACTGAAAATTTATAGGATATTTGAGAGAAAATACTTTTCAAATAAACTTGGAAAAATCCTTAAACCATAGCATTATAGACAATCTGGATGGGAGATAGTATAATTAGAATATACTATCAGGAATTGTTTTACATTATTAATATAAAGTCTTCCGATACAGTATGAAAAACTTCAAAAAGATTTCAAAGTCATGTAAAAGAGTTGTAGGTAGCTATGGAATATTTAAGTGGAGTTGTTGAACGAATTACATATGTAAATGAGGAAAACGGGTTTTGTGTCATAAAAATAAAATCCCATGGTTTTTCTGACCTTGTAACCGTTGTGGGGAATCTTGCGGCCGTTAATGTCGGTTCAACACTTAAGTTAAAAGGAAACTGGAAGTTTGACAGCAAATACGGCAGGCAGTTTAATGCCATTGACTATCAGGAGACAGTTCCGGCTACCATAGCAGGGATAGAGAAATACCTGGGCAGCGGCCTGATAAAAGGCATAGGTCCTGTTTATGCCCGTCGCATTGTCAAACATTTTAAGGAAGATACCCTCCGAGTAATAGAAGAAAATCCCGATGCTCTGCTTGAAGTGGAAGGCATTGGGCAAAAACGGGTGGATATGATTAAAAAAGCCTGGGCGGAACAGAAAGAAATAAAAAACGTTATGCTCTTTCTCCAAAGCAATGGGGTATCGACGGCCTATGCTGTAAAAATATATAAGACTTATGGAAATGAGAGTATAAACATCGTTAAAAGCAACCCTTTCCGGCTTGCTGACGATATATGGGGAATCGGTTTTAAAACCGCTGATAAGATAGCTCAACAGCTTGGTTTTGAGAAAAACTCCTTTGAACGTTGCAAGTCGGGGATTATTTATGTGCTGAACGAGCTTTCGAATGACGGACATTGTTATTTAAAAAGGGAACAGCTTGTGGCTGAAGCAGTGAAGATGCTCGAAGCAGAAGAGAGTTTAGTAAATGCCACCCTTGACAGGATGATTGAGGAGAAAATTGTAATATTCGATGAAGATAATGCCGTTTATCTTCCCACCCTTTATTACTGTGAGACCGGTGTTGCCAAAAGAATTAGGGAAATTCTCTCTGAGAAAAGCAAAATATCAGCAATTAATATTGATCGGATAGTTACCCGGATCCAGGAGGAATACAATATATCCTATGATGAAGTTCAGTTGGAGGCTATTAGAACTGCAGCTGCTTCAAAGTTCATGGTATTAACCGGAGGACCCGGTACAGGGAAAACTACAACTACCTTGGCTATTATTAAAGTATATCAAAAGATGGGATTGAAGGTTTTGCTGGCAGCACCTACAGGCCGTGCAGCTAAAAGAATGTCTGAAACTACAGGCATGGAAGCTAAGACCATCCATCGTCTTCTTGAATTCAAACCGGCTGAAGGATACCAAAAAAATTCTGAAAATCCTTTAGATTGCGATGTATTGATTATTGATGAAACTTCTATGGTGGATATTGTTCTAATGTACAACCTTTTAAAAGCTGTGGCCAATGAAACAATTGTGATTTTGGTGGGGGATGTGGATCAACTGCCGTCAGTGGGAGCGGGAAATGTACTCAAGGATATAATCGATTCCGGTATTGTAAAGGTTATCAAACTAACGAGGATTTTCCGCCAGGCTTTGGGAAGTGCCATTATAACAAATGCCCATAGAATTAACAAGGGAGAGATGCCCATATTAAAAGGTGGGCGAAACAGTGATTTTTTCTACATTCAGGAAGAAGAACCGACTAAAATTGCTGAGACAATAAAAAGCCTGTGTTCCAAACGTTTACCCGATTATTATAAGGTTGATCCCATAAATGACATACAGGTGCTGTGTCCAATGCAGAGAGGGGAAGTGGGGGCACAAAACCTCAACAATATCTTGCAGGAAGCTTTAAATCCCGGTGATGTGACAATAAAGTACGGCGGTACGATATACCGCTTAAAGGACAAAGTTATGCAGGTTAAAAATAATTACGACAAAAATGTCTTTAATGGTGATATAGGTATAATAAGCAGAATTGATATGGAGGACAAAACGGTAACAATAAGTTTTGACGGAAATGAAGTAGAGTACGATGCCACCGAACTGGATGAGATTGTGCTGGCCTATGCCACTACTGTACATAAAAGCCAGGGCAGTGAATACAGAATAGTAGTAGCCCCCTTTACAATGCAGCATTACATGATGCTGCAAAGAAATTTGTTATATACATGTGTGACCAGAGCCAAAAGTGTATTCGTACTGGTGGGCTCAAAAAAAGCAATAGGAATTGCCGTGTCCAACAGTAAAATACAACAGCGCAATACAATGCTGGCAAAAAGGCTTCAAGAAGAGAACAAAGCGACAATGTAACTTTGTTTGGACTAAAGGTAACATTAAGTACTTTTATAAATATGAAAATTAGATGAATAAAACAGCCTTCAAGTTTTTTGAAAGCTGTTTTATTGCTTATGCTTAGTACAGTTATGAGTTTTGATTATGATTTTTCTCTGCAGCTTCTGCATCTGCCTTTGTCTTGTGAATTGTACCTTTAGGGTGTTGAGGTGGTGCATAAATGGAGTATAACTTTATAGGGACATTACCGGTATTGATTAAATTGTGCCATTTTCCAGCCGGGATAACAAAAGCGTAATCCTCATATACCTTAGCCTGGAAATCCAGGTTTTCTTTTGTGTCCCCCATTTTGACTATTCCCTGACCCTGTTCAATGCGTATAAACTGGTCTAAATTAGGATGGATTTCCAAACCTATATCTTCTCCGGGATTGATACTCATTAAAGTTATCTGCAAATGCTTTCCGGTCCACAAAGCCAAACGGAAGTTATTGTTTTGCTTAGCAGCTTCTTCGATATTAACGGCAAAGGGGTTCGGGCCGTAATCCTTTAAATTAATGGAGTGCTTTTTAATATTTTCATCAAAATAAGGATTTTGGTTAATATAATTCATATATGGAATTGGGCAATTGTTTGGGTATGGATATAAAAAAGGCTGAAAAACGTAGTTCATAGGAAAATTAATGTAATGATAATATGGATTGGGAGTGCTTCCATTCAGCATATATCTCATTCCTTTCAAATCATTATAATATTTATCTTATGCTTTCCGTTAACATAGTGTGTTGGGTTAATATGAGCACCAGTGAAATTTAAGCCAGGTTATTGATTGTATATACTTGTATATCCGTACAAATAGTGAACATGACCGTCATTAAAAGATGTTGCAGCCTGATAATAGTGTATATGCCCCCATAAACGGGTATGCTGGGGCCTGTTTGCAAACTGTAACGATGTATATGGCCGTCTTCAAAGGTGGTTTCCCCGGTTATATAATGCATATGACCGGGAATATTGGGATTTAGGCTGGTCATGCCGGAATATCCGTGAACATGGCCGTCATTGAAAGTGGTTCTTCCCATGAATCTATGGCTGTGCATTCCATTTGGCATAATAATCACCTCGGTATATATTATGTAAACTATGTATGAAGTGTTACTTTTTCTGATGTTTAAGCTAAAGAGTAGAATTACTGTTAACATTTGATTTATAAAGAAAAAGGATAAGAAAATTCTTAATTATAAAACCGGGGAAGTAAATTATTGGCTGACTTTATAATTTTTTTGGATATTTTTGGGCTAAAGTATTTTAATATATTGATTTATATTATGTTATAATGATATGTATAATTAAATATATAAATGAAAAAGAAATATTATCATTTGCTATAATCTTTTGCCGGTTTGATAATATTATTAAAAAAATAAATATAATGAGAGGGATATATGTCTGCTTTTGAAAGGATTAAATCGGGTATACCAAGTTTGGACAAGGTTCTGGACAATATCAGACTTGGAGATAATGTAGTCATTCAGGTAACTTGTTTGAATGATTTTAAAAGAATAGTGGATCCCTTTGTAAATCAATCTATAGAGGATAAAAGAAATATCATTTATATTCGTTTTTCCAGTCATGAACCTTTATTGGAACATCGGGAAGGTCTTAAGATTTACCAGCTAAATGCCAATCAAGGCTTTGAAGTATTTACGGTTGAGGTTCACAATATAATCAAGAAGGAAGGAACCGAGGCCTTTTATGTGTTTGACTCTCTTTCGGATTTACAGGTTGCCTGGTCTACAGACCTGATGATGGGTAATTTCTTTTGCGTAACCTGTCCTTATTTGTTTGAACTTGATACTGTGGCGTTGTTTCCGGTATTAAGAGGACATCACGACTTTACGACAATTGCCCGTATTCAGGAAACTACTCAATTGTTTATCGATGTACACTCCAATGAAAAAGATACCTTTATACATCCTATAAAAGTATGGAACCGATATTTGCCGGACATGTATTTACCTTACAGGTTAAATGACGACAACCAGTTGGAAGCCTTAACTAATAGTGTGGATTTGGCTGATTACTATAACCTCATTCACAATGAGCAAAGAATACAGTCGGAACAGAATATTGACAGCTATGACCGGTTTTTCAGAGAGGCTAAGGAATCTTACTATAGAGGAGAAATTACAGAGTTGACAGTAAATAAAATAATCCGCAGCATGATGACACGGGATAACAAGATGGCTTCTCTGATAAAAGAAGAATTTAGCCCCGAGGATTACTTTTATATCAAGGAAAGAATGATAGGTACCGGAACAATTGGAGGAAAAGCCTGCGGGATGCTTTTGGCAAGGAAAATGGTTGCAAACTACCTGCCTGAGTATGGTAAATATTTAGAACCTCAAGATTCTTATTATATTGGAACAGACATTTTCTATTCCTATATTGTGGAAAATAAACTTTGGAAACTGCGTATTTTACAGCGCAGTGAGGAACACTATTTTGACAAGGCAGAGGAATTGAGAAATGTCATTCTAAACGGTAAATTTCCCGAGTCGGTTCGGGCTCAATTCAGAAGAATGCTGGACTATTTCGGACAAATTCCCATTATTGTGCGTTCGAGCAGTTTCCTTGAAGACGGATTTGGAAACGCTTTTGCAGGAAAATATGAGTCAGTATTCTGTGTTAACGCGTGCAGTCCGGAAGACAGGCTTTTGCAATTTGAAGATGCAGTGCGAAGGGTATATGCCAGCACAATGGACAGGTCGGCTTTGGAATACCGCAAACAGCGGGGATTGGATAAAATGGATGAGCAAATGGCAATTCTGGTTCAGCGTGTCAGCGGAACGAAATTTGACAAGTATTATATGCCTTGTGCTGCAGGGGTTGGATTTTCTTATAGCGTATACCGATGGAGTGATGAACTCAGTGCTGAGGCAGGGCTGTTGCGTTTAGTTGCAGGCTTGGGTACAAAGGCGGTTGACAGGACGGGTGTTGATTATCCCAGACTGGTAAATTTGGATTCTCCCCAAAGTACTACCTTAATAAGATCCAGTGACAAACACCGTTTTTCACAGCGAAGAATGGATGTTATCGATCTGCAAAAAAATGAGGTTAGAGAGATTTCGGTAAGCGATTTGATTCCTGAACTTCCCGACTGGTATTTGAAGCTTATTTGTGAGCATGATTATGAAACCGAGAGAATGTTTTATGAAAGCGGAAGGCCAAGAAGCATTCTTTTTGTATCCTGTGATGAAATAGTTAAGAAAAAAGAGCTTATGAAAATGATGAAAGATATCTTGTCCACCCTTGAAGAGCATTACGGAAATCCGGTAGATATTGAATATACAATTAATTTTAGAAAAGATGGAGCCTTTACCGTAAATATTCTCCAGTGCAGACCCATGTCTGTATGGCAGAGTGGTACAAATCAGGAAATCCCGGAGATTGAGAAAGACAAAACCCTGCTTAAAGTCAATCAAACCTTTATGGGGAATTCGTCAAAAATAGATATTGATGTTGTTGTGTGGATTGACTCCAAAAAGTATCACTGCTATCCTTATAATCAGAAAAGTTCAATTTGCAGTGTGATATCTAAAATTAACAAATATTATGCAGGAACCGATAAAAAACTTATGCTTGTAAGTCCCGGACGTATCGGAACTTCATCCCCGGATTTGGGTGTTCCGGTTGTGTTTTCGGATATATCCAATTTTAAAATTTTATGCGAATATGCAGATACGGAAATAGGATTTATTCCCGAATTATCCTATGGCAGTCATATGTTTCAGGATATTGTGGAGACAGAGATGTTTTATGTGGCAGTTATGGGCACAGAACAAAACGGCACCGAAATATTCAGGAAAGAGTTTTTCAGGGATGAAATTTCAGTTTTAAAAGATATTGTTCCTAATGCTGAAACCTATTCAGACATCATTAAAGTTTATGAGTTTAGTTCTGCAAAATCTTTAAAACTGTATGCCGATTTTAAGAAAAGAACTGTTATTTGCGGTATAAACATCTGAATAGAAGATAAAATAAAACTGTATCGGCAAACCGGAATGTAAAGGAATTGATTTTGAAACTAATCAAATTTTTATAATGTTATACAACTTTATAAAAAAAGGAGAAGTGGGTTATGAATAATTTTGATTTTTGCAGTCCGACCTATTTTGTATTCGGTAAACAGAGGGAAAACGAGACGGGAAAATATGTTGCAAAATTCGGAGGAAAGAAGGTTTTGCTTCATTACGGCAGTGAATCGGCAAAAAAATCGGGACTCTTGGACAGAGTTAAAAGGTCTTTGGAACAGGAAAATATATCCTATGTGGAACTGGGAGGAGTAAAGCCCAATCCAAGAAGCGGGCTGGTATATGAAGGTATATCCCTATGCAGGAAAGAACAGGTGGACTTTATCCTGGCAGTCGGAGGAGGAAGTGTTATCGATTCTGCAAAGGCTATTGCCATGGGGGTATTATATGACGGAGATTTTTGGGACTTTTTCAGCGGCAAATTGCCAGAGGAAGCTCTGCCGATAGGTACTGTTTTGACCATAGCAGCTGCTGGCAGTGAAGGGTCTCCGCATACTGTTATTACTAAAGAAGAGGGAATGCTCAAAAGAGGTGCCGGTGGAGAATGTCTTCGTCCCAAGTTTTCAATTTTGAATCCGGAACTTACAATGACACTTCCGGCATATCAGACAGCGTGCGGTGCAGTGGATATCATGGCCCATGTATTTGAACGCTATTTTACCAATACAAAAGAAGTAGAGTTTACCGACCGGTTGTGTGAAGCGGTATTATTGACAATGGTAAATGAGACTCCAAAGGCAATAAAAAATCCTAATGATTACGGAGCCCGGGCAAATATCATGTGGGCAGGCATGGTGGCACACAATAACCTTGTGGGTGTAGGAAGAGAGCAGGATTGGAACAGTCACATGATAGAACATGAACTGTCAGCCTTATATGACTGTGCCCATGGTGCAGGTCTGGCAGTTATAGTTCCTGCATGGATGTCCTATGTGGTAGAACACCATGACTGTATGAAGTTTGCTCAGATGGCTGTGAGAGTATTCGGATGCCAGATGGATTTTGAAAATCCAAAAGCAACGGCATTAGAAGGAATAAGTGCATTAAAGCGATTCTTTTCTTCCATAGGAATGCCTATTAATTTTAAAGAGTTAGGTGCAAAGAAAGAGGATATACCTCTCCTTGTAGAAAAATTAGGCATAGGAGACGGTAAAACCGGAGGTTTCTTACCCTTGGACAAAAAGGCAATTACAGCTATTTATGAATTGGCAGCAGCAGAATAAAAAATGGATTTGTAAAATGTAGCATCTAGAGATGAAAAATACTTCCACTTTTTTGCGGAGGACACTTATGGGTGTTGCAGCAAAACTTAAGTGGAAGTTTTTTATGCTTAAATGAAGGTGATTCAACGGATAATTCGGATAAGGTTGCGCAGCAATATTTAAAATATTATAAGAAATAAATACAATGAAAATGGCAAATTTTATTATATAATTATTCCTGTAAGGATGGTGAGATGGAGCATGAAATTAAGCAAGCATGCTTTAAAGGATTATACATTGTGGGAGAAGGCAGATATTGAACTGCCCAAGTACAATATTGATGAAATGGTTTGTAAGACGAAAGAGAATCCCACATGGGTACACTTTGGAGGTGGAAATCTATTTAAAGGCTTTATCGCCGTATTACAGGATACATTATTGGAAAAAGGAAAGAGCGATACCGGAATTATAGCCGTTGTAACTTATAATTTGGAGGTTGTGGACAAGATATACAGGGCCTATGATAATTTAGGGCTGCTGGTTGTTATGAATTCTGACGGGAGCCTTAAAAAAAGGGTGATAGGCAGCGTTGCGGAATGTTTAAAAGGTGACGCAAAAGAAAAAAATGATTGGGATAGACTGCAACTAATATTTAGTGAACCTTCACTGCAAATGGTTAGCTTTACCATTACTGAAAAGGGATATGCTCTATACGATATATCCGGCAATTTTTATCCTGATGTAAGATTGGATATAGAAAACGGACCGGCTTGTCCAAAGCACATAATATCAAAAGTTGCCTCACTGCTATATGTAAGATACATAAGGGGAGAGCTTCCCATTGCTCTTGTCAGTATGGACAACTGTTCTCAAAATGGGGAAATTCTTAAAAAATCGATTGTTACTATTGTTAATGAGTGGGTTGATAGAGGCTTTGTAGACCCGAAATTTCTGGAATATTTGAATAATCCATTGAAAGTATCTTTTCCCTGGTCTATGATTGATAAAATAACTCCAAGACCTTCGGAAAAAGTGAAAAACGCCCTGAATAGTATTGGCTTCGAGAGCACTGAAATAATTTGTACCGATAAAAAGACTTTTATTGCGCCTTTTGTAAATACCGAACCATCACAGTACCTTGTCATTGAAGATAGTTTTCCAAACGGAAGAATGCCTTTAGAGGAAGCAGGAGTAATTTTTACCGACAGGAATACGGTAAATTTGGCTGAAAAAATGAAGGTGGGAACATGTCTTAACCCGCTTCATACTGCACTTGCAATATTCGGCTGTCTTCTGGGTTATCAAACTATAGCTGAGGAAATGAAGGATAAGCATTTGCGAAAATTGATAGAAAAAATAGGGTGTGCGGAAGGTCTACCTGTTGCTGCTGATCCCGGAATAATAAATCCTGAGGATTTTCTTGATGAAGTAATAAATGTAAGACTTCCCAATCCCTTTATTCCCGATACGCCCAAAAGAATTGCTACCGACACATCACAGAAAATACCCGTAAGATTCGGTGAAACAATAAAGACATACGCTCAGAGGCCGGACCTGGATGTTAAAAATCTCTTATATATTCCTCTTGTAATAGCAGGATGGTGCAGGTATTTAATGGGCTTGGATGATTGCGGTGAGTATATGGAGCTAAGTCCTGATCCGATGATGGATGAGCTTAAAAGCTATGTCTTAGGAATTGAATTTGGAAATGCAGATTCGGTAGGCGACAAATTGAGACCGTTCTTGTCTAATGAAAAGCTTTTTGGCATTAACCTTTATGCAGCAGGATTGGGTGAAAAAGTTGAGGGCCTTGTAAAAGAAATGATATCAGAACGACATGCCGTTAGAAAAACATTGGAAAAGTATTTGGATGAGTTTTGACATAAAAATCACTTTTAGTTTTTTATCTTATAAGATGAGGAGGCAAGTATGAACAATACTGATGCAATAATGGAGAGAAGGAAGGACAACGGTTATTACTGTTGGCTGGAGTATGGAAAGCTGGAAGATGTGGAGCTGAAAAATATCTACCGTAAATGGTGTGCGAATATAGTGAAGTTTGGGGATACCCCATTAATTAAATGCGCAGTGAAAGAACTGATTATAGGTATAGAGAATATGCTTGGAATTAGTCCGGAGATTGTAAGTATTCCTATAGAACCGTCTTTTATTACAGTTGGCACACTGGGACAAAACCCGATTATAGATAAAGCTGTTGGTGAAAATGAACGAAAAGATATTATGGAAGATGGTTTTCTTATAAAAAATATTAAAACAGAAGATAAAGATTATATAGTTGTGACCGGTATAAACGATAAAGGTGTGCTATACGGTGTGTTTGTCCTTTTGCGACTTTTACGCATGCAAAAGGATATAAGAGATATTCGAAAAATTGAAAACCCCTATTTTCAAATGAGGATGCTGAATCATTGGGATAATATGGATGGAAGTATAGAAAGGGGGTATGCAGGAAACTCCATTTTCTATAAAGACAACAAATTTACAGATGATACCGCCAGAGTCAGAGATTATGCCAGGCTTTTAGGTTCAATAGGAATAAACGGTATTGTTATTAACAATGTAAATGTACATAAATACGAAACAAGACTTATTACAAAAGAATATCTTCCTGATGCTAAAAAATTGGCGGAAATATTCAGAGAGTACGGAATTAGGATATATTTCAGTATCAATTTTGCAAGTCCCATAGAGATAGGAGGTCTTGATACAGCAGATCCTCTTGATGAAAAGGTAAAAAAATGGTGGTGTGATAAAGCAGGAGAAATCTATAGCTATATACCTGACTTTGGAGGATTCCTCGTAAAAGCCGATTCAGAGTTCAGACCCGGGCCTTTTACATATAATCGCAATCATGCCGATGGCGCAAATATGTTGGCAGCTGCATTAAAACCTTTCGGAGGAGTGGTGATATGGAGATGCTTTGTTTATAACTGTATGCAAGATTGGCGAGATTACAAGACTGACAGAGCTAAGGCAGCCTATGACAATTTTAAGCCTTTGGACGGGATGTTTGACGATAATGTAATATTGCAGATTAAGAACGGACCAATGGATTTTCAGGTGCGCGAACCGGTATCGCCGCTTTTTGGAGGACTTAAAAAGACAAATGTCAATCTTGAAGTTCAAATAACTCAGGAATATACAGGACAGCAAAAGCATTTGTGTTATCTTATTCCTATGTGGAAGGAAGTTTTGGATTTTGACACCTATGCCAGAGGAAAAGGCACCACTGTTAAAAAGATTGTCAGAGGCTCTGTTTTCAATAACAAGTATGGAGGGGTAGCAGGAGTTGCCAATGTGGGCGATGATGACAATTGGACAGGTTTACAGTTGGCACAGTCCAACCTGTATGGGTATGGGCGACTTGTATGGAATCCGGATTTAACTTCGGAGGAAATAGCTGAGGAATGGGTAAGGCTGACCTTTTCCAACGATAAGGAAGTTGTGGATACTGTTTCAGATATGCTGCTGAAATCCTGGCATATTTATGAGAGTTACACGTCTCCTTTAGGTATAGGCTGGATGGTAAATCCTCATCATCACTATGGTCCTAACGTAGACGGATATGAATATGACAAGTGGGGGACATACCATCGTGCCGACTATAAAGCTATAGGCGTTGACCGTACAGTAAAATCCGGTACCGGTTATACCGGTCAGTATCATAAGGAAGTGCGGGATATGTATGAAAACATTGATACTTGTCCCCAGGAACTTTTACTCTTTTTCCACAGAATTCCTTATACCTATAAGCTTAAATCGGGAGAGACTCTCATTCAGTATATTTACAATACTCATTTTGATGGTGTGGAACAGGCAATAAAACTTAAAGAACAATGGCAAAGTATCAAGGGTAAAGTTAAAAACGAAATATACGAGCATGTACTCCATAGACTTGAAGGTCAGATTGAACATGCAAAGGAGTGGAGGGATGTTATAAATACGTATTTTTACAGGAAAACCGGAATAGGCGATGAACTTGGAAGAAAAATTTATGATTAAAATTATAGTGATAAAAATAGAAATATTGGAGAAATTAGCCATAGATGCTGTGAATGATGGACTAGATTAATAGGAAGAGCTAAGGGATGTAGGGCTCTTCCTTTTTTGTTTCTGAATGTTGAATTATTACAATAGATCATCAACATTGTTTTTATCTACCACTTCAAGTCGTGTCCAAATAATTTCTTCCTCAGGTTTTTTGCCTGTGACAAGCATATTATATAGGTATACGATAGGGTCATGACCCTGGCCGAAAGGATCCTGGCCAATGGCTGCAGCAATTATACCTTTTCTGATATATTCATATATTTCTTTGTTATAATCAAAGCATACAATGAAAGTTTTTCCGGTAAAACCCATATCTTCTACAGCTTTTGCCGAAGCAGCCATTGTTCCTCCGGTATTAAATATACCACGAATGTTGCTGTTTTTTCTGAGAAATTCTTTAACTGTATTGTAAGTTTGCTCAGGATTATCAGCACATCGAGCTTCATCAAAAACTTTTATACCCTTATGTTTTTTTAGCTCAGCAAGAATAGTATCCCTTCTGGTTTTATGAACGAAAGCATCAAGTCCTCCCGTTAGCAATACCACCTCGCCTTTTCCGTCGAGGGCTTTTGACATAAGGCGTGCCGCGAGAGTTCCCGCCGAATTTACATTAGGACCAAAATAAGCCACTCGCTTGGTTTTTTCAGGGAAATCACAGTTGTATACCATAAAAGGAATACCTTTATTATGTGCTGTTTCTAACAAAGGAATAAGCTCCGGAACAAAACCCGGTACAATTATTCCGTCAGAACCGTTTTTGATGGCTTCTTCCGTAGCTTTTATTATTTGCGGACCTACATCTTTTTGAATACCGTGATAATCTATAACAACATTTTTATCGGACAGTACTTTTTTTGCATATAAAACACCTTGACGAACACCGTACCAAAATTCATGGTCCAATGGGGATATAAAGGTTATATGAAGTTGTTTCGCACTGACTTCTTCAACCGGGACAACCGATGTTTGGAATTTTTTTACCAAATGTTCTATACCTGTAAGCATGTTTTGCAGGGATGAAGTATAATTGTTGATTTCTTCAAGCTCTGCAAGCTCTTCCTCTGTAACAGCAGCAACTTCTTGAGTTTTTGTGGATATATCCTCAGAAGCCTGATGAAGCCGGAGACTGCTTTCTCTTATTTCATGCGTGCTGTTGTTGATCAAAGTGACTTCACTGTAAACCTTCTTTATATCAGTTTCTAATGAATTGGCACTATTGCTGATAATTTCGAAGGATTCCCTGATTGAGTTAAATATTTCTTTACTGGCACCATAACTTTCAACACAACTGTCGATACTGCTGCTAACATAAGAACTGCTGCGCTCTATATTTTTCAAAATTGAATTTATTTTACCGATACTATCTTTTGTTGCCGATGATAATAGATTCATTTCATGGGCAACTACAGCAAAACCTTTTCCTGATTCCCCGGCTTTCGCTGCTTCAACAGAAGCATTAAGCCCTAAAAGCTTTAATTGCTCACTGATCTGTATAATAAATTTACCTATCTGATCTATTTGGGTAACATCCTCATTCAGCTTTTTAATATAATCCGAAGTGGTATTGAGATTATCGGATATAATATTTAACTGCTCATAGTATTCATCTAAATTTTGCACGCCGATTGATGTTGCTTGTACTGTTTTTTCAACAGATTTTTCTACTTCTTCAACACTGCGAGTGATACTCTCAATTCTTTTTCCCACTTCATCAATTTTTGCCATAGCCTCTCCCATGAGCTTAGATTGCTCTTGGGCTTTTTCGGCAACATTTCCCATACTTACTGCTATTTGCTCATTACCCAAATAGCTGTTGTTCATACTTTTTGATACATTATCTATTGCATCGGAAATGGTTATTATATTGGTTTTGGTTAATTCTATAAAACTTAACAGATTTGATTTCATGTCATTGAAGGCTCTGGCTAAAATTTCGAGTCCGCGAACTTCGTCCGGAAGTATATCACTTATATTTAATTTACCATGAGCCAAAAGTTCTGCTTGCTTGTTTACTGTATTTACTGATTTGAAAAAGTTGTGCAAAGTAGCAAACAATGCGATGGTTAATATGAGTTCAATAGCTATAATAACCATAAGAATGGGCTTGGTTGCAGAAGATGAAAATAATCCTGTATACAAGGTAAATATTGAAAAAATGAGAAATATCAGCAAAAGAGTTGATAGCGAGTAAATAAGCGTTTTGGTAAAATTTTTGCTGGACATATGTTGTTTTTGGTTATTCATAAAAACTCCTCCGTTTGACGAAATATTCCAGACATATGAGAGAACGTCAAATGTATATATTCTTTCATACTATCTGTGTTAACAATTTTTTATCTGATTACAAAACCAATAATACAGTAAAAAGTATTAATAATTAAAATTAACATAATATATGCATATCCCTACTTAATTTATATATCGGTTTAAATCGGAATAAAATTAACATTTAAGAGTATTTTATGTTGTTAAAAATATGTAATAAAAACAGTGGATAGAGGTTAGGGAATATGTTATAATAAACACGTTAAATTTTTCTCGAGAAGCTAAAACTTTTATTTATTATATCGATTGAAGATATCGGATAATTCTGTTTATAGAAAGATAAATGTTAAGTAGATTCTTATTGATTTAGAGAAATCAAGTAAATAAAAATTCTTTTGCACCTGTATTATAATTTTATTGGGGATTTTTCGGATGGATATGAATAAATTTGGTTTTGAATTTGATAACAAAAGAGAAAGTCTTTTACCTAGGACTATATGCCTGTTGGGAGCATTATTTTCTCCAATTGTAGCAATAATTTGGAGAATGTTAAATTCCAATTCGGGTATTCCGCTGAATAAGTATATTTTTATTACGTTTACTGTTATTTTTTTTGCATCCTTTATAGGTATATATGCCTTATCCTATAAAAATAAAATAATATCGAAAAATATTTACGGACTAGTCAGTATTGTCTGTTGTGTTGCCAATCTTATAATATTATACCTGGCATATTTGAAGAATTTTAAAGATAACAGTATTGTTGTTTTTCTGTTTGTATTTTTTGCGACAACACTGATTTTTGAAAAATTTACTCATCTGTTAGTTTATATGATTGCAATGGGATTTTTGACAATTGGAGCATTGATCTTTGCTAAAAATCCTGCTGTGGATAAAGGTAGTACAGTGTTAATTATGCTTCTCTTTTTGGTTGTTTCTTGTGCAAATTTGAAATTCAAAGTAGATATGACTAAAAAACTCCAGAATAAAATAGAACAGTATAAAAAGCTATTTGACTTGTCACCGCTTGGAGTTGTTATACATAAAAACGGAGAAATACTTTATGTTAACTCGACTTTTATACAAATGATGAAACTATCCGAAAGTGAAAATATTATAGGAAGACAAGTTAGTGAATTGATTCATCCTGATTACAGAAATAAAGTGAAATTTGATATTGAAAAAAGATTTGTTAATGAAAGGCTTGATTTTGTTGAACAAAAGCTTATTTTGCCTGATGAGACAATAATTGAGGTTGAAGCAGATTCCATTGAAGAGAAGCATATGGGACAATCGGTAGTTATTTGTGTGTTTAAGGATATTACTGACAGAAAGAAAACGGAAAGGATGCTTATTGAAGCGGAATCAAGGTACCGTGGGCTGCTGGAAAGTACATTAGTAGGAGTGTGCTTGTGCCAGGACAATTTTATCTATGCCAATTCTTATCTTGAAAAGCTTTTGGATTATTCAAAAGAGGAATTATATAATATGAGTTTTTTCGATATTGTTTATTTTGAGGACAGACCATTAGTTGAGCAATACGAACCCAAAAAGATGAAAAGTGACGTAATCAGTCAGTTTAGAATAGTCAGAAGAGACAAGAAAATAATTTTTGTTGAAGCTCATGCAGCGGCTACAACTTACTATGGCAATCCGACAACAATTGTTACTTTGCTTGATATTTCCCATATCAAGAAGACTGAAGAGAAAATCAAATATATAGCATATCATGATTCTTTAACAGGCCTTCCTAACCGATATATGTTAAATGATTATATTGATAAAGTAATTTCGGAAAGCAGAGCAAATGATTCACAGGTTAAAGAAATGGGCGTAATGCTGGTGGATCTTGACAGATTCAAAATAATTAACGACTCTTTAGGACATAGTTTTGGTGATGCTGTTTTAAAGGAAGCAGCACAAAAATTAAAAAGCTGTGTAGGGGATAATAATTTGGTATTCAGGTATGGCGGGGACGAATTCGTAATTCTTTTGCCGAATACCGATGCTAGCGGATGTGCAAATATTGCAAAAAATATTACCGATGCGTTTCGTCAACCTTTTTGCGTAAACGGGAAAAAGACCTTTTCTACTACCAGCATAGGGATAAGTATGTTTCCTGAAGATGGTGACAGTGCGGAAACTCTTATAAAGAATGCGGATGTAGCTATGTATGTGGTAAAGGATGTGGGAAGGAATAATTATCAATTTTATCATGAAAACTTTAACAAGGAATTGCTAAGAAAAATGGAGTTGGAAAATGATCTTAGGAAGGCATTGGACAATGATGAATTTGTTCTTTACTATCAGCCGCAAATCGATTTGAGAACAGGTAAAATAGTAGGTTTTGAAGCTCTGATAAGATGGAATCATCCGGAATACGGCTTGGTGTATCCGGCTGAGTTTATACCTCTTGCAGAGGAGACAGGTCTTATAGTGCCTATTGGAAAATGGGTAATAGAGACTGCATGCAAGCAGAACAAATCATGGCAGAATATGGATTATGGATATATACCGGTTTCAGTAAATGTATCGGCTTATCAAATACTGCATTCCGACCTTTCGGCCATAATACGCGAAGCTCTTGACAGAACAAAACTTGATCCCAAATGGCTGATTGTAGAAATAACCGAAAGCATTATGCAGGATATAGAAAAAACCGATGCTATAATTAATGAACTTAAGTCTTTTAATGTTAAAGTAGCAATTGATGATTTCGGGACAGGATATTCGACAATTGGTCTTTTGAAGAACCTTAAGTTTGATATTCTTAAAATTGATCCTTCTTTTACCGCTGATTTGAAAAAAGATAACAGTTCAGTGGATTTGGTTAAATTAATAATTGATTTTGCCTGTCAACGCAGTTATTCAATTATTGCTGAGGGAATTGAAGATGAAGAGCAGGTTAGGATACTGACTGAAAAAGGCTGTAATTGGGGTCAGGGATTCTATTATAGTAAACCAGTGCCGTACGATTCGGTTATGGATATTTTAAGCAGTATGAATTCTTAAGGGAATATTGATAAAATACACAAAATTAAAAATAAATATGAAGTAAAAGATATTCAGTAATTTCTTATTCCTTTGGAATCGATATTGACTATGTATACAAATTTTTGTTAAAATGTAATGAAAGAATTGATAAAAGGTTCATAGTTTATTTATACAAAATCAAATATTTTTTTGAGAGCATAATGATAATGATTATCAATTAACCCAAATAAAGTTTTTATAAGGATGATAAAATGTCAAAAAAGTCTATAGATTTAAAGGAACAATTGAAAAACAGCAATTATAAATTTACAGGACAGAGACAGGCTATCATGGATGTACTTATAGAGAACAGCAACAAACACCTTAGCGCAGATGAAATATATAAAATTTTGTCCCAAAGAAATACAGGGATAGGTATTGCTACAGTATATAGGACTTTGTCCATGCTTGAGAAGTTAAAATTTATTACAAAAATAAATTTGGATGATGGATGTATAAGATATCAAGTGTCTGATTTTCAGGCAGAGCATGAACACCACCACCTTATATGTGAATCTTGCGGTTGTATACAGGACATAAAGGATGATCAGTTAGAGGTCTTGGAAAAAAAGGTACTTGCTGAAAATGGGTTTCATGTTTACAACCATAAAGTAAAGCTTTATGGATTATGCAGTAAATGTTATAAAGGTTAAAAATTTTTTAATTTTTAAATGATAATGATAATTATTATCAATTGGTGGTAAATATATTATTGAGAGGGGAAATAATATATGAGTATTGTATTGGTAGGCGGACATGAGAGAATGCATGATGAGTATAAAACTATCGGAAGCAAGCATGGATGCAAAATAAAAGTATTTACGCGTTTACCGGCAAGGTTTGAAAAAACTATAGGCCAACCGGATGCTATTGTTTTATTTACAAGCACTGTGTCTCATAAAATGGTACATACTGCTGTTAAGGAGGCAAAGAGAAAAAATATACCACTCATTCGTTGCCATACTAGCAGCGGTAATTCACTGGAAGAAACTTTAAAGCAAATTTCCGATAAGTTAATCCGTAGATATAAGGGTTAGTAATAAGTATATTTTAAAAAAACGAACAGGAGGAAATAAGTATGAAGAAAATTTCAATTATCTACTGGAGCGGAACGGGAAATACGCAAAAAATGGCTGAAGCAGTAGCAGAGGGGGCAAGAGAAGGAGGGAATGAAGTCAAATTGCTTAGTGTAGACAGTGCAAGCAAGGAAGATGTTTTAAATTCGGATGCAGTTGCTTTTGGCTGCCCTTCCATGGGATGTGAGCAGCTTGAAGAGATAGAAATGGAGCCTTTTATCTGTGAGATAGAAAAAGAGAATATAAGCGGCAAACCCGTTGCATTGTTTGGGTCCTATGACTGGGGAGACGGTCAGTGGATGCGTGATTGGGAAGACAGGATGAAAGCTTCAGGGGTTAACTTAATTGCTGAGGGGCTGACAATACAAAATACTCCCGATGATGATGGATTAAAAAGGTGTAAAGAATTAGGGAAAAAGTTAAGTGGTATATAGAGTTTGTGCTGGAAAGTCCCCAATCAGAAGGTGACAGTGATTTCACTTTTCATTAATGCCATTTCAAAAATTGTGATTTTTAATTTTTGAAATGGCATTAATGGAATTTTTAAATTAACTGTTTATTAAATTTTAATCCTTTAAAAATTGGATGCTGAATTATAAAAAAATGACATGCCGCTTGCAGAGCTATATAAGAGTTTGAAATATGGGGTAGGTTTTATAAAGAACGCTTGGAATTTGAGGGAAAGCAGGAGGAAGTAGGTGTTTTGGCATGGATAAATTATTAAGACTGAAGTTTGCAGAAATATTGAGGACATTAGACGGAAGAGAATACATAGAAGCGGTGATCGCATTTGCATCAGCACCGACAATACAAGGAAAAAAGCCTTCCTCCCT
Organism: Acetivibrio clariflavus DSM 19732; assembly: GCF_000237085.1. Taxonomy (GTDB): domain Bacteria; phylum Bacillota; class Clostridia; order Acetivibrionales; family Acetivibrionaceae; genus Acetivibrio; species Acetivibrio clariflavus. The sequence continues at coordinate 1,088,777 of NC_016627.1, forward strand.
AATGAATTTTAATTGGTGTGGAAAGAATACAGCAGCGCTTTGGGAAAAATACGGAAAAGAGATATGTGAGTCGTTTAAATTGGAATTTTTTGAGCTAAAGAGTGATGGCGACAGTAAATTAATACTTTTATATCGCAAAAAATTGCTGGAATGGTATGTAAATCACCCCAGAAACCAATCATTCTTAAAAAAGATGGGATATGATACTGAAGCTACTCTGGAACAGAAACTGAACATTTTAAAACAGCGCTTTGAGAGTTTTTGCCCGCACGAAATAGGGATTTTTCTCGGTATGCCCGTTGAAGATGTGGAAGGTTTTATTGAACATAAGGGGAAGAATTGTTTGCTGTGCAAGTATTGGAAAGTATATTGCAATCCTAAGCGTGCTGAATTGCTTTTTAATGCGTATGATAAAGCCAGAAACAATATGGCAGAGTTTTTAGTCGAATTAAATGAAAGTAGAATGGCAAAATGCTGCCAGACCTATTCTGCATAATATTTTATACATATACTAACTGAAATTTAAGAAATTTTCAAAGAAGACTGATTGACTTGTTGGGAAATAATGGGAAGAGTTTGCTGAATGAAAATATCTAAAATAGCGAGTTTAGTTATAAATTATAGAGGCTGTAATCATCTTGACAATTGGTGAGAAATTTGGTAACATAACAAAAAATGCTTAAATGCGTTGATAGGGAGAAAGCGCTGACTTATAGTGCTTTAGAGAGCTGTTGGTTGCTGAAAAACAGTGCACAGGTCAGAATGTGAACTCGCCCTGGAGCAGTCAGCTGAAAGTTTACAGGATGTTTTTTCTGGAAATCAGTAGGCGGAGACCGGTTTCTCACCGTTAAATAGAGAGGCATTCATGAAATTATGGATGCAGTAAGTGGGTATGTTAAGTACCAAGAAGAGTGGTACCACGGAAGTGTTGTGCTTTCGTCTCTGGCTAAGAGGCGAAAGCTTTTTTAGTCTTTAATTTGATCGGTATATATAGATTTTGATATATATTTATGCATATTAATAAATATATAAAAGGCGGTATAAAAACCGACCAGAGAAATATATAGGAGGAAATTATTATGAAACTAGCGTTTTCAACTCTAGGTTGTCCTGACTTCAGCTGGAACGACATTTATTCTATGGCAAAGGATTTCGGGTTTGACGGAATCGAAATCCGAGGGCTTGGCAATGAAATATTTGCAGTTAATGCACAACCTTTTAAGGAGGACCAGCTGCCGCATACGCTAAAAAAACTTTCAGAGCTGCATCTTGAAATTCCTTGCCTCTCTTCCGGTTGTTGCCTGAAGATAGCTGAGAACGCCGACAAGAACTATGAAGAGATTATACAGTATATCGATCTGGCTTCCAAGATTGGTACCCCTTATGTACGTGTTTTGGCAGATCAGGAACCAAGTCCGAATGGTGAAGTGGATGATAACGTTGTTCTTGCTGCGCTGCAGCGTTTAGTGCCGGCAGCGGAAGAAAAGGGAGTGACACTTCTTGTAGAAACAAACGGTGTATATGCCGATACAGCCCGTTTATGTTCACTTCTTAATAATATACCGAGCGACGCAGTAGCAGCTTTGTGGGATGTACATCATCCTTACAGATTTTTTGGAGAGAAACCGGAAAAAACAGTTAAGAATCTTGGGGCATATATAAAATACGTACATATAAAAGATTCGGTAATGGAAAATGGTGTGCCTAAATACAAAATGTTAGGAGAAGGGGATCTTCCTATTGACGAAATTATGTTGGCATTGGATTCCATCAACTACGAAGGTTACATTTCCCTTGAATGGGTTAAACGCTGGGCATCTGACCTTGATGATGCCGGTGTGGTTTTCCCTAACTTTGCAAACTATATGGAACGCTATATGAAAAAGAGAGTTCAAAAAGGACGTTTATATGATAATAGAGCTAAAACAGGTAAATATTTGTGGGAAAAAGATAAACTGATAGATTTGACATTCCCTGAGGTGCTTGACAGAATAGTAGAAGAGTTTCCCAATCAATATGCCTTTAGATATACAACTTTGGATTATACCAGAACTTATGCAGAATTCCGTGACGATGTAGATACTTTTGCACGTTCACTTATTGCATTAGGTGTTAAACCGGGAGATCATGTTGCTGTTTGGACAACTAATGTTCCGCAATGGTTTATTGCCTTTTGGGCAGTTACAAAAATTGGAGCAGTTTTAGTAACTGTAAATACTGCATATAAGATTTATGAAGCAGAGTATCTCTTACGTCAATCAGATACTCATACACTGATAATGATAGATGGATTTAAAGATTCAAATTATGTAAATATTATTAAAGAACTATGTCCTGAACTGGAAAATTCCGAGCCGGGAAAACCGCTGTATATAAAGAGATTACCTTTCTTACGCAATATTATTACCATAGGTTGTAAGGTAAAAGGATGTCTGACTTGGGAAGAGGCTATTGCACTTTCTGAAAAAGTACCGGTTGAGGAAGTCTATCGCCGTGCACGTTCATTGGATAAACACGATGTCTGCAATATGCAATACACATCAGGAACAACCGGTTTTCCGAAAGGTGTTATGTTAACTCATTACAATGTTATAAATAATGGAAAAACTATAGGCGATTGCATGGATTTGTCAACTGCCGACCGTATGTTGATACATGTTCCTATGTTCCATTGCTTCGGTATGGTTTTAGCAATGACGGCTGCAGTGACACACGGTAGTACTATGTCACCTATTCCTTATTTTTCACCTAAACAGTCGCTTGAGTGCATTACTAAAGAGAAGATAACTGTCTGTCATGGTGTTCCGACCATGTTTATAGCAATGCTGGAGCACGAAGATTTTGACAAGACAGATTTCTCACATATGAGGACGGGAATTATGGCAGGAAGTCCATGTCCTGTAAAAGTTATGCAGGATGTAGTAAATAAGATGAATATGTCTGAGATTACTATTGTTTATGGCCAGACAGAAGCTTCTCCAGGATGTACTCAAAGCCGTGTAGACGATCCTATTGAGGTACGTGTCAACACAGTGGGACGTCCGCTTCCAGGTATTGAATGTAAAATTGTCGATCCTGTGACAGGAGAAGATTTACCTGACAATGTAGATGGGGAATTTGTTGCCAGAGGTTACAATATTATGAAAGGCTATTACAAAATGCCGGAAGCAACAGCGGCTGCTATTGATAAAGACGGCTGGCTTCATACCGGAGATATGGCAAGACGCGATGAAAACGGTAATTTCAAAATTACCGGACGTATAAAAGATATGATTATACGCGGTGGAGAGAATATTTATCCTAAAGAGATTGAAGACTTTATATATACTCACCCCAAAGTAAGGGATGTTCAGGTTATAGGTGTGCCGGATGTGCAATATGGCGAAGAGATAATGGCATGTGTTATTCTTAAAGATGGTGAAACACTTACTGAGGAGGAACTCAGGGATTACATCCGTGCCAACCTGGCAAAACACAAAACTCCTAAATACATAGAATTTGTAACTGAGTTCCCGATGAATGCAGCAGGAAAGATTTTGAAATATAAAATGAGAGAACAGGCTATTGAAAAGCTTGGTCTCCAAGCAGCCAGCAAGATTGAAACGGCATAGAGATGTTGAAATAATATAAAATATGTTGCTGTGGAATTTAAGTAATAACACATTAGTATAAAAGTGCGGAGATTATGAATCTCTGCACTTTTTATGCAAAAGGAAGATTTTATAGATAAGAAAACTTGAAAATAAAGCAAATTGATAATATATGATTAGATGTAAAAAGTAACTCAATGTCGCTGCTTAGAAAATCTTTAGACTGTAAAATAATAAAATTAAAGTTTATTGCAAACAATAGTGGGTATAAATTAGTAAACACCTAATATAAAAAAATACGTTTTTGTTGATATATAGACAAGGAGGAATAACCATGTCAAAGGATTTTTATACAGCAGTGGCCGATAGGAGAACATATTACGGAATAAGTAAAGAGTCGGTAGTTTCCGATGAAAGAATAAAGGAAATAATTGAGCATACAGTAAAGCATACCCCCTCAGCTTTCAACTCCCAAAGTACAAGAATTGTTTTGCTGTTGAGAAATCACCATGATAAATTGTGGGATATAACTAAAGAGGCTTTGAGGAAAATCGTTCCTCCGGAACAATTCAGCTCTACCGAGGATAAGATAAATTCTTTCAGAAATGGATACGGAACCATTTTGTTCTTTGAAGACAATACAGTAATTCAGTCCTTACAGAAGCAGTTTGAATTGTACAAGGACAACTTCCCGATATGGGCACAGCAATCCAACGGCATGCACCAGTTTATTCTTTGGACAGCATTGGAAATTGAAGGATTTGGTGTTTCATTGCAGCATTACAATGAGCTTATCGAGAATGAAGTAAAAAAAGAATGGGGCATACCGGAAAATTGGAAGCTTATTGCTCAAATGCCTTTTGGCAAGCCAACGGCAAATCCCGGTGAAAAGGAAATTCAACCATTGGAAAACCGTATAAAGATATTCGGATAAGGTTATCGAGTTTATAATAATTAAAAGTTTGCATCCAAAAAAGGTTGCAAACTTTTTTGTTTGCTGCCAGTTTACAAAACTTGAACAATTATTATATTGATTTAAGTATCATTGTGAGATAGAATTTTACTATAATAGTTGTATTTTAAAAGTTATGATGCTTTTGAATTTATATGTTTGATTTACAAGGTAAGTAAGTTTTTAGTGGCTATTTTATAATATACTTTGAAAGAGATTGTTTCATGCCAATGACAGCAGGTTACATAAGTAGAGTTGTTGAAAAGCTAATAAGGGAAGTTGAATTTATTCCTGTAACCAAAGATGTCAAAGGTGCATTTTCAACCGGACAAAATAATATTGTATTAAAAAAGGTTGTAGGTAAAAAAGAAAGGGTACTTGAGATTTATAATTGTGATTTACTAAATGCGAAGGAAATAACCTCGGATATATTTTCTTATAAGCACAAAACCGAAGAATCAATGGGTGGAGATATCGGTATTTCATATATAAAGGTTCTCATTTTTTCAGAAAAACCTTCCGATTCCTTAATCAAGGATATTAATAATGCTTATAGGGAGAGAATAGAAGAAAAGAATGATACGGTCTGCATGGCTATTTCTCTTAAAGATAGGGAAGTATTCATCGCAAAAGGAATTGTTTATCCTTACCATATAATATATGATGCCTTTACTAAAGCGTTCGAAGAAGCTGATGAGAATTACGAAGTGGATATTGTAAAAGTGCTGGAGGAGAAGAAGGCAGAAAATAAACCGGAAATTATTGTTGAAAACCAAGAACAGTGAGGATGTAAAAAATCTTGTGTATAAGAGATTGAATGTTCTCCTTCTTGGCAAGAATTAGTAATAAGAAAAGCTAAGGAGGAGAATTTTATGTCAACACTATCAAAAGAACATATAAAGCAATTAGTTCGGGAAAATAATTTCCAAAGCGTATCAGATGTAAATGCATATCTAAAAGACATTTTTAAAGATATTATTCAAGAACTGCTTGAGGCAGAACTTGAAGCAGAATTGGGTTATGCAAAAGATGATGTGGCAAATAAAAATACCGATAATAGCCGTAATGGTTATACACCAAAAAAATAAAAAGTGAGTTTGGTGAAATTGATATACAAGTGCCTAGAGATCGTAAAGGAGAATTTCAACCTAAAATTATCCCAAAATATCAGCGTAATGTTTCCGGAATTGAGGAAAAAGTTATAGCTCTATATGCAAGGGGAATGTCTACAAGAGATATTAGTCAACAAATTGAAGAACTTTATGGATTCAGCCTGTCTCCGGAGATGGTTAGCAAGATTACTGACAGAATTGCTCCAGAAATAAAAGAATGGCAGCAAAGACCTCTTGAACCTATATATTCTTTTATATTTATGGACGCAATTCATTATAAGGTAAAGGATGAAGGAAGAATAACAAACCGGGCAGCTTACGTTGTTCTAGGAGTTACTATTGATGGATATAAAGATATCTTAGGGATATGGATTGGTGACAATGAATCCTCAAAGTTTTGGCTTGGTGTACTGAATGACCTTAAAAATAGAGGAGTACAGGATGTTTTAATTTTTTGTGTTGATGGACTTACCGGACTTAAGGAAGCCATAAATGCTGCATATCCAAAATCTGAAGTGCAGCGTTGCATAATACATCAGCTGAGAAATTCTTTTAAGTATGTGCCATACAAAGACCTAAAAGCATTTAGTAATGATTTCAAAGAAGTATATCATGCTATTAATGAAGAAATAGCATTAGAAAAACTTTATGAACTTAAAGAAAAGTGGGGAAAGGAATATCCTTTTGCAATACGTAGTTGGGAAAATAACTGGGATGTTATAAGTCCATTTTTCAAATTTCCAGAAGAAATACGAAAAATAATTTATACTACAAATATAATTGAAGGACTACATCGTCAGTTTCGTAAGGTCACAAAAACAAAAACAATATTTCCAACAGACAGTTCACTAGAAAAGATTTTATATTTAGCATCAATGAATGTAGTAAAAAAATGGACACAACGTTACAAAAACTGGGATAGAGTACTTAGCCAATTGGTAATCCAATATCCAGGTAGGCTGGAAGAGTATATTTAAGAGCATTCACCCCCACCGCCCTCAAGGGCTCATCCTCATCGCCGGATGGGCTAGACCTCACAAAATTAAAAATATAGGTTTAAAAGGCTAATACTGACCATTATAAATGATTATTGCCAGATTTAATCAAGTTTATGTATAAAACTTAATAAATCCGGCAATAATATATAATGAAAAGGCAATAAAAAACAATATTCTGTAAACCTTGTCAACTAAAATTTACTTGCTAAAGAAGGATTACATAAATTATGATACACAAAATTACTTACATTCCCAGAACAAGTATATTTTTGATACTTTTTGCTTTCGGTTTTCAGTTGTTTACTTTCTGTTTTTTTTTGATGACTGGTATTATTAATATGTTGGTTGGAGCTCTTCCGTTTTTTGATTTAAATCCACTGTTTTTTGTAATAAACATAATATTTATGTTGACTGCAGGTCTTGTGGCAGAGAATAATTTTAGAAGTATGAAGCTGTTTATCATAATGTTAACCTGCGGAATACTTAATGCAATTCTAATTGGCATATTTAATGTATATATGTGTATTGTACCTATTATTGGGGTTTTGTTATATATGAGATATAGGGCAGGGGATATATTCAGTAAGGCAAAATATATACATATTATCATTGTTATCTATGTATTTTTTTTAATAGTGTATGGAGTATATATTGGTGCTGTCTTTGTTATGGAGCCAATTGCAGGAATAATTCCGGGTTTTTGTACTGCAGGTATATTAGGGTTTGAAGGTGATATAATAGATTCAAATTTAAAAAAGAGACTGTCTTTAATTCTTTTGATATATGTTTTGGCGGTTGCACTAAAACGGATATTAATCTTTTAATTTTTTTTATAAAATCTCAGGAGAATCGAATTCTTGAGTATTTCCGTCTTTCACGACCTTCAGAAAGGATTAAATAAAAAACACCGGTTAAATCATTTGTTAACCGGCGTTTGATTTCATTTTGACAATTTACCTAATTATATTAGTCTTTGAATTCTTTCCCTTACCTTTGTTTCTCCCATAATCTGTTGAATCTCCCATAGGTCCGGTGAAGTGCTGCGGCCAACAAGAGCTATTCTGATAACGGTGCTCACATCACCTACATGGCCCTTATACATTTCGGGGTTTTTCTTATAGTCTTTCGGCTTTGCAGCATATCCGTTGGCAACGGCTATATCCCTTACTTTGTCAAACCATTGGGTCTGGTCGTCATTATGGTTATAAGTTTCCAAATAAGCCTTCAATATATTTTTAGCTTCTTCTTCAGTTATATTTTCAGGGTATGGGTCTTCTATTTTAAAATATTCGTCAAAGAAATAACTGATAAACTCAAAAATTTGTTCGCAGTATATCAGATCTTTACGCGGTTTGTCGGAATTTCTTCCTACTGCCAGCAGTTTTGTTACAGCATCTTTATGCTCAGTTAAAAGAGTTACTATTTCCTGCTTATATTGCTTAGCCCAATTTAGAAGAAAATCATATATTTCTTCTGCAGGAATCTTAGCCATGACGTTTTTGCTTATATCATTCAATTTGTTTAAGTCGAACAGAGCACCGGAATTGCTCATTTTTTCCAAACTAAAGGGAAAATCGAATATGCTGGCATCAGGGTTTGCAATACGCCATTCTTCGAAATTGGAATTTAAAATTGTCATGAGATATTCCCTTACTGTTGCAGGGTGATACCCCAATTTCATATAATACTCCAATCCCAATTCGGGGTCTTTTCTTTTGGAAAGCTTTCTCTTTACCCCTTCATCTATCTTCATCAAATGAGCTGTGTGGCAGTAAACGGGATGTTCCCAGCCTAATGTTTTAAAAAGTTCATAGTGTATAGGCAGGGTTGAAAGCCATTCCTCTCCTCTTACCACATGGGTAACTCTCATCAAATGGTCATCCACCACATGGGCAAAATGATAAGTGGGAATACCGTTTGCTTTGAGGATTACAATGTCCTGATTGTTTTCAGGCATTGAAAGACGGCCTCTTATAGCATCGTCAATTTCGAAATTAACTTCCGGATTTCCCAGTGATTTAAAACGAAGTACAAAGCTCTCATTGTTATCTAAATGTTTTTGTATATCTTCCAAAGACATATCTCTGCATTTTGCCCATTTACCGTAATAACCGGTAGTTACATTTTGGGATATCTGTTCATTCCTTATTTGCTCCAATTCTTCCTCGGAACAGAAGCAGGGATAGGCTCTGCCTATTTCAACCAAATATTTGGCAACAGTCTGGTAAATTTCTGCACGTTTACTTTGATAATAGGGACCGTAGTTGCCTATTTCACCATCAACACTTGCTCCTTCATCAAATTTTAAACCGAAGTACTCCAGGGAAGAAATTATAAGTTCTACTGCACCTTCCACTTTACGTTTGTCGTCAGTATCCTCTATACGAAGCATAAAAATTCCGTTGCTTTGACGGGCTAAACGTTCATCTACAAACGCACCGTAAAGATTGCCAAGGTGTATAAAACCAGTCGGGCTTGGTGCAAGTCTTGTAACTTTGGCACCTTCACTTAAATTCCTATTTGGAAATACAGTCTCTTCATAATAAGATATTGACTTAGTAATGTTTGGAAAAAGTAAATCAGCTAACTTTTTACAGTCCATATTTTTACCTCGCGTTTCATTGTAATTAAAATTAAAGACGGCCTATTTGTCAACTTAACAAAAAACCGCCTGTTTTGTATCTTTATCAATTAAGAATATTAAATACAATTATATTGGCTTACCTTATTTTATATCAAAACAATGGTTCTTATTTACAATTGAATATTATACAACGAAAATGTAAATTTATCAATAATAATAGTATTATTACTCAACAATCCTATATTCCCAATAAGCATGGTTTGACCATTTTGTTCCTTTAGTTACAAATGTGTAATCTTCATTGTTATATTTTGAAAAATATAATTTGTTGCCATATTTGTTAAGGTCCCAATAGAAAACCTTGAGCTGGTTTTGAAAATTATCCACCATCTCTTCATTTCCGATTCCCACTAAGCATCTATAGGATGGAAGGCTGTCTCCCCATATTTCCACAGACAGAGTTTTTTCTTTGCCGATATAATTTTCAAATTCATCGGTTGTAAGTGTGGTACCGGAAGAAGGTGTCCGGTATATATTACCGGTATCGTTAAACTTAATATTTCTGCCATAGGTTTTGCTTGTCGGAAGCATGCAGACATAAGACGTTCCCACAAAAACATCTTTTATAAAGTCAAAATCGGTGTAGAGGTCAATTCTTGACGGTTTTATAATATATGTTCTCCTGACAGAGGCATATTTAGTTTGGTCGTTCAGTGTAAGATATGTATCTTCAATTATTTTAAGTTCCTCAACTGTCTCTTTTTGACCTGTACTCAAGGAAAACTCCTTATTTTTTATATTGTCATACAACTTGAAACTTTGCAGTATTTCATTGTAATGACTTCCTCCGGAGAATTGATAGGGGGTATTTACATTGTCGGTTACTCTCAGGACATATTCCCAGTCCGATGAGCTTCCGGCTAAAAGAATAGCATCTTTTGACGGAATCTGATTGTCTTTTGAAAGATACCAGCTGCGCAGATTCCATGTTCCGTTGCTTTTATTTTCAATTCGTATAAAACTTTTTTTGCCGTTACTCATAGAAAAATAGATATCAATGTTTTTCTGGTCTTTCCTCAGTACTGTAAGTCCATTGTTGGGTTTGGCAGCAGTTGATGGAGTAGGAGTGGATGGTTGGACAGCGATAGATGGTTTGGCGTGTACTGCGGATTTTACGACGGCGGCAGATTGGGGAAGAGAATATATGCTGGTAAAGGGTGCAGTATTGTTGTTTTTTGAAGAACTATATTTTAAAGCTTGTATATTTGTATAACTTGCTATTCTGTTAATGTTGGCGCTAAGCAATAAACTTGCTGTAAAAATAAACAAAATTATATAGCGTACTGCTTTTTTTCTCATTTCAGGATCTCCCTTTTATGTCATTGTATTTTGTTAGTTACAAAATATTATCATTTGCTGCATGAATTGTAAAGTTTGTACTAAAAAAATAATACAGGTGATAAAAACGCATAATAAGGATATATATTAATTCTTTACAAATTAGAAAAATATTATAAGTGGAAATTTAATAGGTATGAAGTGTAATTCAGAGTTAATTGCATTTTATTATATGTAATATTTAGATATATGGGCAGTTTATAAAAATTGACTGAATTTATTGAACTTAACTATAAAATATAGTATATTGAATTTTAGTGTATTTAATCAAAGAATTTTTTATCTTACATATATCATGGAGAATAAGGGTTGAAAATTAGGAAGGGAATATGTAATGGGGAATATTTTTGACTTTTTCAATTATAACAAACCCGGTCCAGGCGTACCTAAAGATGAGCCGCCAAAACCGAGGATTGTAGTGTTTTTTCAAATTTATTTCGACAAGTTTTGGGATCTCATGAAACTTAATCTTATGTTTTCATTTTTTAATATACCGGCTTTAATACTAGTATATTTTTTGTTTTCGTTATTTTTTAGTTCTGTGAAAAGTTCTTTAACAGAAGATGGGACTTTCTTCAGTCTTGTTTTATTTACTTCCATCAGCTCAGTATTTCTAAGTGTTCCGGTTATTACAACAGGACCTTCTCAGGCCGGTTTTACATTTGTTTTGCGGAATTTTTCAAGGCGTGAGCATGTCTTTCTTATGTCGGATTTTAAAGAGAATATTGGAAAAAACTTTAAACAAGCCCTTGCAATATGCATGATTGATTTTTTTGTAGTTCTTTTCCTGTTAGTTGACATTTATATTTGCATAAATTCGGGTATGGACAGATTACTGGCATATTTAATGATATACATTATCATATTTGTTTTGATTCTGTTTTTAATGATGCATTTATATATTTATCCCATGCTTGTGACTTTTGAACTTTCGATAAAGCATATTTATAAAAATGCCTTGATTTTTGCAATAGCAAAATTTATACCGAATCTCGGGATTCTGCTGTTGTGCTTTGCAATCTCGGCATTGCCTTTTTTGATATATCTTCCTGCGGCAATATTGTTGTTTCCGATTATTACATTGAGTACTGTTGGATTTATTACAAACTTTTATGCTTTCCCGACACTGGAAAAGTATATGATTAAGAAAGAATAAGTATTTATAAGGCTTAGTACTATATTTTAAAACGGATAAAATACTGCAAAGCACTGACTTTGCTTTTTTTATTATTTATGATTTAGTATAAACAGTGGAGGTTATTGAAAAATGTCCGGTGTACTGATGGATAAATCAAAACCTGATTCAGAAGAGGATAAATGGGTAGGGACCTGGGCGACTGCACTGCAGCAGGTTGAAGAGTCTAATATGCCTCCGGAACCCGGGCTTTCAAACAATACCCTGCGCCAGGTAGTTCGTGTCTCATTAGGTGGAAATCGAATAAGAGTAAAGTTTTCCAATGAATATGGGAATTCGGAACTTACTTTGAATTTAGTACAAATAGCTGTATCATCGGGCAAAGGAAAAGTAAAATCGGGAACTGAGAAATTATTGACCTTTGAAGGGAAAAAATCTGTTACAATTCCGGCAGGCGGAACCGTTACATCCGATACTGTTGATTATTGTTTACCTAAACTTACGGATATAGCTATTACAATTTATTTTGGAAATGCGCCTACTGTCCTGACAGGCCATCCCGGTTCAAGGACAACATCCTATATACTGCCCGGAAATGGGATTGACAGTTTGAATATATCGACAGCTGTGCCTACAGAACATTGGTATGTAATAGCTGGAATAGACGTTATTACATGTGCTTTATGCAATGCAGTTGTTGCATTGGGGGACTCAATTACCGATGGAAGAGGCTCTACAACGGATATGCAAAACCGATGGACTGATAATCTTGCTAAACGTCTGCAGGCAAATACTGCTACAGCGGGTATTGGAGTACTTAATATGGGAATAGGCGGAAATACTGTTTTGCAAGGAGGATTGGGGCCAAGTGCCGTTGAGCGGTTTGAAAGGGACGTACTTTCACAAAGTGGTGTCCGTTATTTGATAATATTTGAAGGGGTCAATGATATAGGAATAAACAATAATTTGAAAGTAACAACAGATTTGATAAATACCTATAAGAGCTTCATAGATAAAGCCCATGCCAATAATATTCTGGTTTATGGTGCAACAATTTTACCCTTTGGGGGATCGCAATATGATAGTGCCATTAATGAGCAAGCTAGGCAGACGGTAAACGACTGGATCAGAACTTCAGGGGAATTTGATGCTGTGATAGATTTCGATGCAGCTTTAAGAGATACGAAGGATTTTACAAGACTTAAGGAAATCTATGACAGTGGTGACCATTTGCATCCAAATGCTGAAGCTTATAAAAAGATGGCTGAAATTGTGGATCTTGATTTATTTGCAAAAAATGACCGATAATATTTATGAAAAGTATTCCAAGTATATTGTTTTTTACATGAGAATGAATATAAATTTGGAGTGTGAATATCTGAAGGTCAAAGTATTTAAAACGTAATATAAAAATTGTTAGCTCATAAAGGGTGATATTGGATGAAATATGATATTGTTGGAATTCGGGAAAACAAAGAATATCTTATTAAAGCTATTGATTTTTTTACTGAAAAATGGGGCATTGAAAGAAGAATTTATGAAGACTGTCTTAGCAATAGTATTACTACACAAAGTCCTTTGCCAAGATGGTTTTTAATGCTGCATAACGGCGAAATAATAGGAGGTTATGGCTTGATAACCAATGATTTTATAAGCCGTCAGGATTTATTCCCTTGGCTGTGTGCTCTATATATTGAGGAGAAATACAGAGGCAATGAATTAGGGGCAAAACTTTTGGAGCATGGAAGGATTGAAGCGGCAAAATTGGGATATAAAAAAATATATCTTTGTACTGACCATGTGGGTTATTATGAAAAATATGGCTGGTCATGCATAGGCAAAGGCTTTCACCCCTGGGGTGAGGAGTCAAAGATATATGAAAATGATACAATACAGACGAAATGGTAAAAATAACTTTTTTGGAGTTCCTGTTGTTACAACATTTTAGAATTGCCAAGGCAGTCGTGAATGAGGGACAGAAGAGAATATAAAACGGAAGTCGGGAAAAAACGATATAATAATTAATTGCCTTGTTTTGAGAGGGGGATTTCTGAATGGATAAAAACAATAGACCAGTTGGAAGACAAAAGCGTATTGGCTCCGGCAGAGGAGATGTTTATAAACGCGGCAGCGGACTTGGAAGCGGACCTGTAGGCAATCCAGGCGGTTATTCCGATAGAAGAAGCACGTCAGGAGGCATAAGAAGGTCGGGCTATAACTCGGGAGGATACCAATCAGGAGGGAAAAGGAAATCCTCTGGTGGGTTGACTTATTTGATAATTCTGTTGGTTATTGTCTATCTGGGATATAGTTTTTTTACCGATTTATTCGGAGACAATTCTGATACTACGTCAAATAATAATTTACAGTCCCAAGCATCCAACTATTCCAATACATATGACAAAGGGGAATATCCGGTTGATACTTCCGTTTCAAACCTTGCCCGGGCAAAGCGTACAGTGTTGAAGGGCAATGGAAAGGATACAGCAACCATAATGATATATATGTGCGGAACGGATCTTGAGTCAAGAAGCAGTATGGCTACTTATGATCTTCAGGAGATTGCAAAGGCTAAAATATCCGATAATGTCAATATTATTGTTGAGACGGGCGGAACATTGAAGTGGCAGAATAATTTTGTAGATAGTAAGACCAATCAGAGATTTAAAGTGACTAAAGATGGCTTCAAGTTGATAGAAAAAAATCTTGGGAAGAAGTCTATGGTTGATCCCAATACTTTAGCAGACTTTATCAAGTATTGCAAGGAAAACTACCCGGCAGACAGATACTCGCTTATTTTGTGGGACCATGGCGGAGGTTCCCTTGGTGGATTTGGATATGACCAGCACTTTCCTAACGATGGAATGACTCTGGATGAGTTGGCTGTGGCATTGAAAAAAAGTGGTTGTACCTTTGATTTTATAGGCTTTGATGCATGTTTGATGGCAACCCTTGAAACGGCAATAGTTTTGGAACCCTATGCGGACTACATGATTGCTTCGGAAGAAGTTGAACCCGGTATTGGCTGGTACTATACAGGTTGGATAACTTTGCTTTCTGAAAATCCATCCATACCTACTGTTGAACTGGGTAAAAAGCTAATAGACGATTATGTAAGGGAAGTTAAACTGAGAACGCCTCGCAGTCAGGCAACTCTCTCACTGATTGACCTTGCGGAGTTAAAAGGTACTGTACCGTCAGCTTTTGAAGCTTTTGCAAAATCAACAAGACAACTTATTGATTCGGGCAATTATAAAGTTGTTTCTGATGCTCGTTCCGATACTAAGGAATTTGCAAAATCTTCGAAAATAAACCAGATTGATCTTATTCATTTTGCCGAAAATTTGGGAACCAGAGAAGGAAAAGCCTTTGCTAAGGCACTTCGTGGATGTGTTAAGTATAACCGCACATCCTCAAATATAACAAATGCAAACGGAATATCAATTTATTTTCCGTATAATAATCTCAAAAAGCTTAACTCGATGCTTGATACCTATGAACAAATAGGAATTGATGACGAATACAGCAAGTGTATTAAGAGCTTTGCCAGTGTAGCTGCCGGAGGACAAATTGTTTCTTCCGGAAGCAACAACATGCTTGAAATCTTATTAGACAGTCTTACAGGAGGAACACAAAATCAAAATTCAAATCAGTCTTCTACTATTTCAATAGAGAGCTTATTAAATGAGTTTTTGTCCGGTGGAGATTACAGCAGTATCACAGGTCTTATTGGAGATTCATTTGGATGGCTTGATGTTGACCGTATGAAAGCTTCTGTAGACTACTATAAAAAGAACAGAATTGAAGCAAAGGATTTGAAAATAACTAAAAAGAACGTACAAAGAGTTCTTGAACTTTCGGAAGAACAGTGGGGGCTTGTACAGAATATAGAGCAGAATGTTTTTATAGATGATGGTGAAGGTTTTATAGACCTTGGGCTTGATAATGTATATGAGTTTAATGATGATGGCGACCTTATAATGGAATATGACGGAACATGGCTTGCACTGAACGGTAACATAGTGAGCTACTACATGATAAGTGAGGATCGCTATGGAGACAATTATACTATAAAAGGACGTGTACCTGCTTTATTAAACGGTCAGCTGGTAGATATTATACTTGTGTTTGACAATGAAAATCCTTATGGAACGGTTTTGGGAGCCCAGATAAAATATGATACTTTGACACAGACCGAAACATTGGCAAAGGGTCTTATTGATATTAAAGCCGGTGATAAAATTGATTTCTTATGCGATTACTACACTTATGACGGACAGTATAAAGATACTTATTACCTTGGAAAGCAGTACACCGCTACAGGAAGTTGGAAAATAGAGAATTTATCATTGGGAAACAGAAAATACCAGATGACTTATCGTATAACGGATATATATAACAATAAGTTTTGGACGCCTTCTATTACCAATTAAGTTTTGTTCTTTCCAAAGATAACCGATTGATTTTAGAGGAGGAATAGCAATGGGGGACCTGTCCAAGTTGCCGAACATTGGAGCAAAATGCGAGAAAAGGCTGACCCGGGTTGGAATAAAAAGTGCTGAAGAGCTGAAAAGGATCGGAAGCAGGGAAGCGTTTATCAAACTATATTTTTTGGAAGGCGATACTTGCTTTAATACTCTTTGTGCCTTGGAAGGGGCTATTCAGGGGAAAAGATGGCATGATTTGTCCGATGAATCAAAAACTGATTTGAAAAAATTTTATGTAGAAGTAACAAGGAATATGAAAGAAGATTAATGATGTTAATAAGTGAAGATTAAACTCAATTTGTATTTTTTTAAATGGTAAAAAGATTAGCAGGAATATTCGGGTATTGCCGGAAATCTTCCAATAAAGATTTATAATTATTTAACATTATGCACTGTGAAATAATATTATTTGGCAGTGCATTTTTGGTTTTGGTAACTGATTTGCTGATATAAAATTGGAAAGCTATTTGCGGTAATAGTCCTATTATGTATTTTGCCGGTTACTTTGTATTTTTCTATATTTTTACATGTCTAGAATTAAGTTCTTTTTCTCCAGTTTTAAATTCAGTAACATATCTCAATATTTTTCTTTCGGCCTTTCTTGAAGAGGATTTCAACGAATTTGGCAATCAAAATAAAAGTAGGAAATATGTATATTTATTGCATAAGTTTAATAGACTTATAAAGTGTTTACTAATTTTATAAATCATTATAAACAAGGAGGGAGCAGCCTTTTTGAGTACAATTACCGTACGGGCATGTACTATGTTCACAGCAAAATTTATGGGGATATTTATCTTTGCAATTAAAGTGGGAAAAAGAATCCGTAAGGGTACTTTAAAAAGGGGAAATTCCAATTGGGTTAGTCTTACAGGGTGTTTGAAAAACTTAAATCTATTTATCAAATACAACATGACAAGAGAGGTAATGGAATGGCACAAAGGATTGCTTTAAACCCTGTTGAGAGAGTTAGCGGATTTATACAGGTTGAAGCTGCGATTGACAATAATAGAGTGGTAAAGGCCAAATCAAAGGGATTGCTTTTTCAAGGAGCTAAAAAGGTACTAAGCGGCAGAAACTTACTTGATGCAATTTACTCTAGACAGGGAATATGTGGAATTTGTTCAACTGCGCACTCTGTAGCATCATCTCTTGCATTGGAAAATGCAATTGGAATTTATCCATCCCAGCAGGAAAGATACCTCAGAGATATTATTCAAGGTTGTGATTTTCTTCAAAACCATATAAGGCATTTTTATCAATATACTTTGACTGATTTTGTAAAACTGACTGAAAATATGTCTTTATGGGAAGCCGAGTGTGAAGATTTCAGACTTCCGAGAAATAAAAACTTTGAAATTGCTGAACACTATTCCGAGTCGCTGAATATTACCCGAAGTATACAGGAAATACTGGCTCTGTTAGGTGAAAAGATATCTCATAACAATCGAACTTTTGTTGGAGGCGTTACAAAGGATAAGATAACAGCAATAAAGTCTTTTTTGCATAGAATTAGACAATTTATAACTGAAAAGATGATACCCGATGCCTTTGTCATTTCACATTACTATAGCGATTATTATAAAATTGGCAGCGGTTGCTGTAACTTTCTTACTTATGGCTGCTTTTACGGATATAAAGAATTTGGGACCCTCTATGTAAAACCCGGAGTATATATAAAAGGAAAAGAAAGCGCTTTTGATGCAAGTAAAATAACGGAGGAAGCCGATTATTCCTGCTATATTGATAAAAAGGGAATCTACGGAGCAATGGATATGATTACCGATGAAGAGATAGGAAACAGTGATGAATACTTATGGATTAAAACACCAAGGTATAATGGGTTACCCTGTGAAGTGGGACCTCTGGCAAGGCAATGGCTGAGTGGGGATTATAGAAATGGGACCTCCACAATGGATAGAATCATTGCCAGGGTTTTAGAAGCTAAAAAGATAGTTGATATTGTTGATGTGCTTTTTGAGAATTTGCACATTAGCAAACCTTATAAAAAAGAATATGTCATTCCCATTCATTCGGAAGGTGCAGGATACATTGATACAGCTAAGGGAGCTTTGTGTCACTGGCTTAAGATAGACAACGGAATTATCAACTGTTACCGTATTATAACTCCTTCAGCATGGAATCTTTCGACACATATTAATAATGGTATAATGGGAACTGCAGAACAGGCATTGGTTGGAACTTCAATACAAAATATTGATAATCCTGTTGAGCTGGGTAGAATTATACGTTCCTTTGATCCTTGTGTGTCGTGTGCAACTGACGTGTATTCACAAGGAGAATATGTAAAAACTATAAGGGTAATACCATAGATTATCTTTGTTTTTCTGTAATGTATCTTTGTCGGACTAATCCTTAATTTCACAGGAGGTGATTATAGATTTATTATTTTCGATTGAAAGTTTTTACTGTCGGAAATAAAACTTTCTGAAGCAGTGATGACAGGAAATAATGTCAATATTTAATGGCCCAGTAAACCCTAAATTGTTTTAATTTAAATGAATTTATGTTGAAATACTGGAGATAATTCATATTGGGAGAGATTTTACTGTTATTCAGAATATGGAGGTTTATTGTGGCTAAAAGCAGTGGTAAATTAAGAGTAATTCCTCTTGGCGGATTGGGCGAGATAGGGAAAAATATAACTGTATTTGAATACGAAGATGATATTTTTGTAGTGGACTGCGGTTCGACCTTTCCCGATGACGACATGTTGGGAATAGACCTTGTATTGCCGGATATAACTTATCTTACAAAAAACAGGGAACGCTTAAGGGGAATTGTAATTACTCACGGTCATGAAGACCATATAGGCGGTCTGCCCTATATACTTAAAGAAATAAATGTACCTGTCTTCGGAAGTAAACTGGCTTTGGGACTTATAGAGAATAAACTGGAAGAACACGGTATATTGTCGGAATGCGAGCTGATACCTGTAAAAGCAGGACAGACTATTGAATTGGGTGCATTCAAAATAGAATTTATAAATTCGACACACAGTATAGTCGATGCCATGGCTTTAGCTATATATACTCCTGTTGGTACTATTATACATACTTCGGATTTTAAGGTCGATTATACGCCAATTTCTGGTCGTCCGATTGATTTGTTGCGTTTGGCGGAAATTGGGAGAGAAGGTGTTTTGCTTTTGCTGTGTGACAGTACGAATGTTGAGCGACCGGGCTATACCATGTCCGAAAGGACTATAGGCAGAACTTTCGATGAGTTGTTTCGGTCTGCAGCTAGCAGAATTATCATAGCAACTTTTGCCTCTAATATCGATAGAATTCAGCAAATTGTAAATGCAGCAGTAAAATATGACCGAAAGATTGCTTTTTGCGGCAGAAGCATGATTAATGTATGCAACAAGGCAATGGAACTTGGTTATTTAACTATACCTAATGAAACTCTTATAAATATAGAGTCAACTAAAAATTACACGGGTGACAAGTTGGTAATTATTACCACCGGAAGTCAGGGAGAACCTATGTCAGCATTATCGAGAATGGCAGCAGGAGAATACAAATTAGTTGATATTGTTCCCGGTGATTTGGTTATAATTTCTTCAACTCCTATTCCCGGAAATGAAAAATCTGTATCCTATGTTGTAAATGAACTGTTTAAAAAAGGGGCAGAGGTTATATATGAATCCCTTGCAGAGGTCCATGTTTCCGGCCATGCCTGTCAGGAAGAGCTTAAACTGATACATAAACTGGTAAATCCAAAGTATTTCATGCCTGTCCATGGAGAATACCGTCATTTGAAAAAACATGCCGATCTCGCAAAAGGTATTGGAATGGATGAGAATAATATTTTAATTATGGAAATCGGGCAGGTACTAGAGATTGATAGTTCCGGGTTTAAATTTGGCGAAAGAGTTCCTTCAGGTAAAGTGCTTGTTGACGGACTTAGTATTGGAGATGTGGGTAATGTGGTATTGAGAGACAGAAAACATCTTTCTGAAGACGGCATGATAATAGCTGTTGCAACAATTCAAAGAGAAACCGGTGCCGTTATCAACGAACCGGATATTTTAACAAGAGGATTTGCAAGTATAAAAGAATCGGAAGAGTTTATGAGTGAGTTGAAACAGATATGCCTGGAAGCGATACAAAAAAGCAGTAGCAAGAATGTGCATTCAAAAAAGACCAAAATAAAAGAGGCGCTGAGAGAGTATATTTATCAAAAAAACAATCGCACCCCTATGATAATTCCTGTAATTGTAGAAATTTAGAGATGTTATTTCAATAGATAAAAGCCGTACAGAATATTCTGCATGGCTTTTTAGTATGTAAGAATATTTTTTTAGCTGATTTATAGCCGTTTTAATTGTTAGAGAAAAGAGAGGTTTAAAATAACGATAGCTTTAAGCTCAGTAATGATATAATATGTGTGATGTATTAAAAAGAGTGAAATGTCTTCGGAGGTAAATTGATATGAATTTTAAAAATAAAAAGATAATTTTATTCGATCTTGACGGAACAATAACCGAGTCGGGTGAAGGAATAGTAAATTCCATAGAGTATGCTTTAAAAGCATTTGGAATAACCGATTACAATAGAGCAGACTTGTTTAGACATCTTGGACCTCCAATAATAGAAATTTTTAAAAATGAATTTGGATTTGATGATTTGAAAGCCCTTGAAGCTGTAGAAAAATTCAGAGAATATTTCAGAGAGATAGGAATTTATGAAAATAAATTATATGATGGTATCGAATCATTGCTTAAAAGCATTTCGGATAGCGGAAGGAAAATTGTGCTTGCCACATCAAAAG
The DNA here is from genome assembly GCF_000237085.1 of Acetivibrio clariflavus DSM 19732. Taxonomy (GTDB): domain Bacteria; phylum Bacillota; class Clostridia; order Acetivibrionales; family Acetivibrionaceae; genus Acetivibrio; species Acetivibrio clariflavus. The sequence goes on from NC_016627.1 coordinate 1,109,830, forward strand.
CAGAAGTATTTGCTGTAAGGATTTTGGAGTATTTTAATATCATAAACTATTTTGATGTTGTAGGGGGGAGCGAATTGGATGGAAGCCGTATCAGAAAAGGTGATGTTATTCGATATGCTCTAAACAAAGCCGGTATAGTTGATTTGGATAGTGCAGTAATGGTTGGAGACAGAAAAGAAGATATACTTGGTGCAAAAGAAGCAGGTATTGATTCAATTGGTGTACTTTATGGATATGGAAGTTTTGAGGAACTTAAAAATGCAGGAGCAGTAACCATTGTGGGAACGGTTGAAGAACTTGGTAAGGTATTGATAGGTTAATTAATTTTATTATTACATACATTGTTGATATTTTATGAATCAGGAAGCAGTGATAAAACAGCATAAATGGGCTGTTTTTTACTTGGTATTTTTTGAATATTTTTATTTGTTCAATATATAATGTTAATTACAACGATAACTGTATTTGAACTGCTATGGAAAAACATTTACATAAATAAAATAAAATTTAAAAAAGAGATTATGTAAATTTATTCACGAAAATTATCAATTGAATTCGATAAATTTATTGTTCTTTGCTTTTTATCTATTTAATTGCAAATTTTTCTGTACAAAATATATTATACTGTTATATATTAATTATGTATATTTTTTAGTGCATTTGAGTGTTTGGAAGTATGATACTTCTTAACATAATAATTTTTTTAGGAGTGATTAAATGGGCCAAAATTCCACACCAATTAAAACACAAAATCGTGTCTTACCTTTGATTGCAGGTATCTTGATTCAGATGTGCTGCGGCACAGCTTATATCTGGGGAGTATTTCAATCTTATCTGATTATTACAAATAGTACTCCCAATGCACTTTTCAATTGGTCGCCAACTTATGGAACACTGGCTTATGCACTGTTATTGAGCATGCTTACCGTAGGAAGTGTTACCGGAGGAAAAAGTCAGCAATCAGGAAAAGTTCAGCCAAAAACAATTATTGTTATTGGTGGATTGGTAATGGGAGTCGGATTTTTACTTGCCCAATTTACAACCAATTCTACACCTTGGCTTCTCTGGCTGTCGTATGGTATCATGGGCGGAATAGGTATGGGAATGGTTTATACAACTACCATTGCAGTTTGTCAAAAATGGTATCCTGATCATAGGGGTATGGTAACAGGGATTATTGTTTCAGCCCTTGGTGCAGGTACTGTAATATTTACTCAATTATCGGAAATAGTAATTCCTAGCCTTGGAGTTTTAAAGACTTTTGGACTTCTGGGTGTAGTATTTATAGTGATTTGTACATTAGGTTCCTTTTTTATAAAGAATCCGCCGGAAGACTTTAAACCTGCCGGTTGGAATCCTCCAACTCCTAAAGATGGGCAGAACAGCAAGAATTTCTTACCTATTGAAGCATTAAAAACACCCCAGCTTTATCTAACAGCTGCTGCATTATTGTTTGCAACCACTGCAGGTTCAATGGTAATTCCTATGGCAAAAGTATTCGGTTTGTCAAATGGGTTGGCAGAATCGGTTGCTGCAGCTGGAGTTCTGATTATTGGAGCTTGTAATTCTTTAGGAAGGTTTATATGGGGATTGGTATCAGATAAATTTGGCAGAAAGAATACTCTTATAGTTCTTTTGATTATAACAGCGGTTTCAATAATAGCTTTGTCTTTTGTTCCAAAAGCCTTAATTCTCTTTATGTTCGCAGTGGTTGGATTTACTTACGGTGGATTCCTTGGTGTATTTCCATCGCTTACAGCAGACTTTTATGGAACTAAATATGTTGCTACCATATATGGAATAGTACTCTCCGGCTTTGGAATAGGTGCTGTTGCATCAGCCTTTATTGTAGGTGAGTTGAGTAAAATAAAGGCTTTCTCGACAGCGTTTGCAATTGCGGCAGTTGCTGCAGCCATTTCCTTTGTTATAGTTTTGACTCTTAAAGCACCTAAAGAAAAAGTAAATTAATAATGCATAAATTTATTTGAAAAAGATTAAGGTCTGGTTTCGACATAGTATCGGAATCAGACCTTTTTAATTTATCATGCAATCTAAACTAAATACTATATATGCTGTTTTTGTAAATCCATATTGACGGATTTAAAGGATATATGCTTTCGATGGAGTAAAAAACATAATTGATTAAGAATAGATGAGCTAGAATAACATGGCCTGGGATGATTTCAAATTTGCTTGCTATAAGGGAATGATTATTGTATAATATCGCTGCATGTGGCTGATACTTCAATTATGTATATTTTATTGTGCTTCTTAGAGTTAAAGAAGAGCTGACTTTTATATAAAAATTCCAAAATAAAAAGTTAAAGCCAGCACACTTCAAATAATTAAATGAAAGAGTGTTTTGCATGAAGATTTTTTTAGCACCTTTACAGGGTATGACAGTAGCCGGATACAGAAATGCTTTTGCAAGGCATTTTGGAGGAATAGATGCCTATTATTCTCCGTTTATTGCGACTTCAGAAGTAAATAAAGTGAATAAATTACTGCTGAAAGACATTTTGCCGGAAAACAATGATCCGGCCGTTAAACTTATTCCTCAAATTCTTGGAAATAATGGCATGCAATTTAAGGTTTTTGCCGAGGCAATTTCAAATTTGGGATATTATGAAATAAATTGGAATATTGGATGCCCCTATCCTACTGTGACAAGCAAAAAAAAGGGAGCAGGCATGTTACCGTACCCGGATATGATAAAAAGCTTCCTTGATAAAGCTTGTTCCGGAAATTCCTACGTGGTGACGGTTAAAATGAGGTTAGGAATGGAAAGTCCGGAAGAAGGCATGCGAGTTATTGAAGTGCTAAATGACTATCCTTTAGGCGGAGTGATAATACATGCCAGAACTGGTGTACAGAAATATGACGGAAATGTGGATCTTGAAGCTTTTATAAAAATGGCATCTTTGTGCAAACATGAAATAACTTATAACGGTGATATATTTACGTATGAAGACTACCAGCGTATAAGCATGAGAATACCTTTTGTAGAAAACTTTATGCTGGGAAGGGGTGCTTTAATAAATCCTTTTCTTCCATCGGAAATTAAAGGTAATATAGCAGCACCGGAAAATAAAATAGACATAATACGGGCTTTTCATAATGAAATTTTTGATTATTATAGAAACAGAGTTTCAGGAGATAAACATTTGTGCGACAAGATGATGGAATTTTGGTCTTACATGAGTGTTAATTTGAACAAAGATGGCAAATTTATGAAGAAATTAAAAAAATGCCGCAATATATCGCATTACCTGGAATTGGTTAATCAGTTACTTGGCACCGATTCTGTATGGACTGATGCAATTCTTTCTTAAAAAGGGATATAAATTACTTTATAAAATAATATTGCTATTCTATTTTTTTAACTCCATTGAATAAGTTCATAGTTGAATTGACATAATAAGTTGTAAGAAAAACTTTATTTATATGAATAAAACATAGGTAAGTTAAGGAGGAATAGCAATAAATGGTTGGGAAAGTAAAATGGTTCAGTCCAGAAAAGGGATATGGATTTATCGAAAGAGAAGGTGGAGATGACGTATTTGTGCATTTTAGCGCAATACAAGCAGAGGGATATAAGTCTCTTGTTGAGGGACAGATAGTTGAGTTTGACCTGGAAAACGGACAGCGTGGACCACAAGCGGCAAATGTGCGTGTTTCACAATAATAAATACCGGGACTGTCAGATTTGACCTTGGAGAGAGCATAAAAAATTTGTGAATAACTGTACTTGATTTAATATATTAAGATTGAGTAAAAAATGTCTTATATGGATTGCAGCTTGGAGTTTACCTTTAGTGTAAGTATGATTACTGCTGATATAAGCTTATTGACAATAAAACAGAAATAACTTATTGTGGAAAAGCTGGAGGTTGACAGTGGTAACTTGGGCAGCTTTGTTAACGGCATAGACAGAAATAATAGGGAGAGCGAAAGCTCTCCTTAAATTATAACTATAAAAAAATAATAATAGCACCTTTTTAATTATTTGTTTTTGTTATATAATGAAACTATAAAAAATATAAATAATAAAGAGAAACAGTATCTCAATAATTTTATGAATTGTATTGGTTTAGGGGAGAAATGTATGTTAAAAGTAAAAAAGGTTTATGTTAACACCAGTGATAAAATGTGCCAATATAGGTTGAATCAGGAAGCCTATAATTTAGTCAATCAAATAGACAAAAAGTACAATAGAATTGCTGTTGTATGTATTGGCACAGATCGTTCTACCGGAGACAGTTTCGGGCCGCTGGTGGGTTTTATGCTATCCAGGTGCAGAATATATGATTTTGATGTTTACGGTACTATTGAAGAGCCTGTACATGCTATGAATCTTAAAGAGACCTTGGAAAAAATCGATATTGATAATACTCTTGTCATTGCAGTTGATGCATCTATCGGAAGAGTTGACCATATTGGACATATTGGTTTAAGTAACGGGTCAATTAAGCCTGGAAGCGGAGTTGGTAAGGATTTACCGGAGGTAGGAGATATATCGTTTTCCGGTGTTGTCACAATTGCAGGAATAATGCCTCAAATTATGCTTCAAAACACAAGCCTCGGAATGGTATATAAGATGGCTGAAATTACTGCTAATTCTATTAAGTATGTACTTTATAAAAAGCAGCTGGAGCCGCAAAGGGCAAAACGAATCAGTTCTTTTGCGACGGCATAAAAAATAGGTGATGAATATAATAGATTTTTATAATAGATATTTTAAGAAAAAAGGAGTCGATAAACTCCTTTTTTGATTTGATAATTGCATTTTAATTTCAATTAAAATAATATACAGAAAGCGGGAATGACTGTGGATAAGACAAAGACTAACGCTATGAGAATTCTTGATAAAGCAAAAATAAAATATAATACATATTCCTATGATCATAGTGATGGATTGATTGATGGTGTTTCAGTGGCGAATAAAATAGGATTGCCGGTTGAGTGTGTATATAAAACTCTTGTAACGCAAGGAGCAAGCAGGGAATATTATGTTTTTGTTATTCCTGTGGCAGAAGAACTGGACTTAAAGGCGGCTGCAAGGGCGGTAGGTGAAAAATCCGTGGAAATGATAAAGGTGGCTGATATCAATAAAGTTACGGGGTATATCCGTGGCGGATGTTCTCCAATCGGAATGAAAAAAAGTTATAAGACAGTATTGGATAATTCCTGTGAAAAGTTGGATACGATTATTATCAGTGCCGGGAAGATAGGGCAGCAAATAGAATTGGCACCTTCCGACCTTATGAAATTAATTAACGGCACAACAGCACAAGTTGCAATCAAAAGGGATTTGTAATTTTATATTATGTTACTGCTGAAACAGTTTTTTCAGCAATGAGAAATTTTATTTTGAGGCCTTGTTCAGTAAACATTTGCTCGTGTTCGGTTACAATGTTCTGTTCAAAATTGCTGGCATGCAGGTCTTCAGTTATAAAGGTTATTTTAAAATCACACTGTTGAAAATATTTTACTGAAGCGTTGAATAAAATATCATTATCGGTCTTAAACCAAATCTGGCCGTGAGGCGCTAAAAATACTTTATACTGGTTAAGCTGATTGGGATGCGTAAGCCTTCTGGCAACGTGGGAGTTCTTAGGCCACGGATTGCAAAAATTAATAAATATTCTATTTATAACATCATTATGATCAAGGATTTGATGTATTAACATTATTTCATGAGCCATAAGGCGGATATTGCTTGGGTTTAGATTGGCCCGAGCGTATTCGTCCTCAATTTTACGTTTTGCCAAAACAAGCACTTCATCTTTTATATCTATGGCAATAAAGTTTTTATCAGGGTTAGAAGATGCAAGTTTTGATATAAATCCTCCTTTTCCGCATCCTAACTCCAGCCATATTTCATTGGAATTACCAAATACTGATTGCCATTTGCCTTTGTATTCTTTCGGATTTTTAACAAAAAATTCGCATGCTTCCAATTCAGGTCTTGCCCAAGGTTTCTTTCTTAAACGCATATCATACCTCGCTTGATCAATTATATGTCGTTTGGATTATTGAAAAAAACTTACGCAATTGCCCTTTCAAAAATTTATATTTGGTTAAGTTTTTTTATATTTAAAGGCTTATTTTTTGAAATGGGCTTACCGTGTTAATTTTAGACTGGTTTAATTAAAAATGCAACTATTTTTTGCTTAAAACATTATTTGTTAGTAATGAATTCATATTACTGAAACGAAAAAGCTATTCGGATGAATTATTTTATATAGTATTGTATAATTTTAGAGAATCCATATTGGACTTTGGTTGTTTTTAGAATAAATATTGGAGGATTTCATTAATGAAAGTAAATTTAAAGTATATTATTGTCTTTTCAATTCTATTAGCTATTGAAGTATTCATTGCTCTTTTTGTCAGGGATAAAATTATAAGACCTTTTATTGGAGATATATTAGTAATTGTTTTAATGTATTCGTTTATACGCAGTATTGTACAAAAAACTATAAAATTTCTCCCGGTGTATTTATTTTTGCTTGCCGTCTTTGTAGAGATAACTCAGTATTTTCATCTTGTAGACAAGCTGGGATTGAAGGACAATAAGTTTATGGCCACCGTTTTGGGAACATCCTTTGATGTAAAAGATATTTTGTGTTATTTTATTGGCTCAATTATTTTAATTTTCTGGGAGAGAAAATTAGAACCTTCTCTCGGAAGGTCATAACCGGTTCGATGCTCAATAGGCTGATGCTTCAAAAGTTTCTGCAATTAACATGATGGCTTGCTTCTGAATAGTATTATAAAAGGAAGTTAACTTAAATGTGGTATTGATTATTTTCCATATTTAAAGCTGAGGCAGGCTTTTATGAAATGTTAACTATGTATGAGCATCAGAAACTATCGAGAATTTTTAGAGAAGCAGAATGTATTCCTTTTGATGACTTATCTAAAATAGCTATTATGAGTGATTGTCACAGAGGAGATGGAAGCTGGGCAGATAGCTTTTCGAAAAATAAAAATATTTACTATGCAGCATTAAACTATTATTATGATATGAATTATACTTACATTGAATTGGGAGACGGGGACGAACTGTGGGAGAACTATGAACTGTCTGAGATAGTAAATCAACACAGTGATGTCTTTTTTTTGCTGTCCAAATTTATTGATTCCGGCAGAGCTTATTTTATTTATGGGAATCACGACATTGTAAAGAAATTTAGTGGTTTTGCCAAGTGCAGTAAGTATAGATTTATGGATAAAAGAGAAAAGGCAAATATTTCATTGTTTGATAAGGTAAAGTTTCATGAAGGATTGATTTTGGAACATACCCTTTTTGGAAAAAGAATATTTTTAGTGCATGGACATCAGGTAAGCCTTATGAATGATAGATTATGGAGATTAAGCAGGTTCCTGGTAAGGTATGTATGGAGACCGCTTGAATTGCTGGGAGTAAATGACCCCATCAGTGCAGCAAAAAATTATAAGAAGAAAGCATCAGTAGAGTCCAAATTAATTGATTGGGTGAAAAAAGAGAAACACATACTTATTGCGGGGCATACCCACAGACCTATGTTTCCGGAGTTGGGGGATTGGCCTTACTTTAACGATGGAAGCTGTATTCATCCCTATGGTATTACAAGCATTGAGATTGCTGATGGAAATATTTCGCTTGTCCGGTGGAGCATAAAGACCAAGAAAGATGGGACGTTGTTTGTGGACAGAGAAATAATTGCAGGTCCGGAAAAATTGATTAATTATTTTAAGTATTTAGAGAATAAAAAATATAATAATGTTTAAATTCTTTGCGTTCAGTATCAGCATTAATTTTATACTTTTTTAAGTGCCTGTAAAAATTTTTCGGGATTAATGATAGCAACTAATGTTTTTGGTATATGTAAAGATAATAAATATTAGCAAAGGATAATATGATACGCTCGGCTTTGCCAATGTGTTTCAAGGAAATGTAAACAAAAAATGAGCAGGGAAGAACTTAGCCGAGCTATTCTATTGAACTTTGCCGGTGAACCGGAGGCGATATTTGTATATGTTCTCATATCAAGGCAACTGATGAGTCTATAGACTAAAAAGCAAAAAGTCCTGGGGATAGCATTTAGAAGAAAACTCCGGTAATTAAAACAGTTAATATTGATCCTAGTGCTACGATTACAAGACTTTTTCCCATATTGGCAAGAATTAAAGCTACTGCAGTACCGAAAAGGGCTGTTTTGTAGTTGCCGGTAGAATTAAAAATGTCCGGAAAAGTAAGTGCCCCTAAAACGGCATAAGGAACGTACTGCAAGAAGGATTTTATATATTTTGATTTTATTTCTTTTCTGAAAATGGATATTGGTAATACCCTCGGTATATATGTAACCAGAGCCATTAATAATACTGCAATTAAAATATATGACATATTTCTACTCCTCTTTGTTTTCTTCAAGCGGCCATAGGAAAGCACCTATTCCGGCAGCCATAATTGTAGATATAATAGTTCTGAATCCACTGGAAATAAAACTGAATAGAGGAATATATTTAAGCAGAATATTTATTGCTATTGAAATAACTATAATCATCAAAATGGGCCGGGATTTTTTTGCCGGCGGCACGATAATTGCGATAAACATGGCATACAAAGCGATACCCATTGCTCTGCTAATGGAATCGGGCAGTGCTGAACAGGTAAATGCACCTAAAGCTGTACCCAAACTCCAGCCAATTATAGGTCCCAGAATTAATCCTATCATATAGGAATAGGACAGTTTTCCCTCTTCCATAGATGCTATTGAAAAAGTTTCGTCTGTTATGCCAAATCCGAAAATAAGTCTTTGGGTTAGAGAAGTATCAGGTTTTATTTTTTGAGATAATGAAAGAGACATAAGTATGTATCGTATATTTATAACAAAAGTAGTCATGGTTATTTCAAAAAGCCCGGCATTGTTTATAATGAGGTTTGTACCTGCGAATTGCCCTGCGCTGGTTAGGTTTGTCAAAGAAATAAATACTGCCATTAGGGGAGAAATACCTCCATTAACGGCCATTAAGCCAAAGGTAAAAGAAACGGGCACATATCCCAATGCAATAGGAAAGCCTTTTTTAAACCCGTAGACAAATTCCTTTTTGCAAGGTAAATAGGTATTCATATATTAAAGAACTCCTCCCATAATTATTTCCGGTAACTCCTATATCTGTGTAAACTTGCAGATATGGCAAATATTCGGTTCCAAACATGTAGAATATTATAATACCATTTGATAAAATTATCTAGTGCTTTTTGCTATTATGATTGGCAGTATCTTATTTTATTAATAAGATAACTATTTTTTTGTACATACCTGCATAAATAAAAACAGCTATTTCTTTTATAAGAAATAGCTGCTCTTTATAATTATTTTTTAAGCGATTTTTAGAATAATGAGTAAAGCAGGAATAATGTCGATAACAAGGATGCCACCAGTGACACAACTGTTATTTGTGTATTTATGGATGGGCCTGCAGTATCTTTAAAAGGATCGCCTACAGTATCACCAACAACGGCAGCTTTGTGGGCGGGTGAACCTTTTCCGCCACAGTTTCCGGCTTCAACGTACTTTTTGGAATTATCCCAAAGTCCACCGGCATTGGACATGAGCAGTGCAAGTAATAGTCCGGAAGCTATATTACCGGTAAGGAATCCACCGATAGCCGAAACACCGCCTATAAAGCCTACCACAATAGTTGCAATAATAGCTGTCAGTCCTGCCGGTATTAACTCTTTAAGGGAACCGGTAGTTGCAATGTCTATACATTTGTCATAGTCTGGCTTTACGCCTTCCTTGCCTTCTTTCAGTCCCGGAATTGATTCCCATTGACGGTGGATTTCTTCCACCATTCTTTGTGCATTTTTATCAACACCTAGCATAAGCATGGCTGAAAAAACTGCAGGAATTGCAATTCCAACAATAAGTCCGAAAAATACAGCAGGATTCATTATATCAAAGTGGCTGATAGTTTCTAAACCGAGTTCTGCTGCTGCAGTATTCACTTCGCTCATGAAAGCACCCAGAAGTGCAATAACAGTAAGCCCGGCTGCACCGATAGAGAAACCTTTTGTAACAGCTTTAACAGTATTTCCGGCTGAATCAAGTTCATCGGCTATGGCAATAACTTTTTCACCTAAGCCTCCCATTTCTGCAAGACCGCGGGCATTGTCAACTATAGGTCCGTAAGCATCATTTGAAATAATCATACCCACTATGGAAAGCATTCCTACGGCTGACATAGAGATTCCAAACATACCGTAACCGGGACCTAAAGGATCGCAAATATAGTATGCTGCTAAAGAAGTAACTGCTATACCTATTAATGCCGGGAGAGCACTGATCAAACCGTAAGAAAATCCGGAAAGAATAGTAAAGGCAGGTCCGGACTTTGAAGCGTTTGCAACAGCCTGAACGATTGGCTTTGCATCGTTTGTAAAATAGTCGGAGGTAATACCGATTATAGTACCTACTATAAGCCCGATAGCTGTAGCACCCCAGATACGCCATTCCAGACCGAAAATATATGTGGATAAAGCTGTTAATACAGCGTAAATTCCTGTTGTCACATAAGTAGAAGTGTTAAGGGCTTTGCTAGGGTCACCTTTTTCACCGATACGGGCAGTGGCTACACCAATTATTGAAGACAGAAGTCCGATAGCTGCATAGATAAATACCATTGCCACGTTTTTGCCGGCTATTCCTCCTAATGAGGTGGCCATAACAAGGGCGGCTGACATAGAAGCAACATTGGAGTCAAAGAGGTCTGCTCCCATTCCTGCAACATCGCCGACATTATCTCCTACGTTATCGGCTATAACAGCGGGATTTCTAGGGTCATCTTCTTCAATACCCAGTTCGACCTTACCTACAAGGTCAGCGCTGATATCGGCTGTCTTCGTGAAAATTCCGCCACCTGCTTTTGCAAAAAGAGCCAGTGAACTTGCTCCAAAGCTAAAGCCAAGAACTGCACTAGCATCACCTACAAGCCATATAACCAAAGTTACGCCGAGAAGACTGGTGCCGACAACAGCCATTCCCATTACAGCGCCACCGCGGAATCCTGTCATAAAGGAAGGTTTAACACCTTTAGTTGCAGCTTCTGCAGCTTTTATATTTGCTATTGTAGCAATTTGTATACCTATTTTTCCTGCAAGAGCTGATAAAACTGTACCGAAAACATACGAAACAGCCATAAAGATGTTTTCGGAAATATTATTGGTGTTCCAAATAGGTTTTGGCAGCAGTAATACTATCAGAACACCTGCTACTGCTGTAAAACGTGCTAGAATAAGGTATTCGCGTTTCAAAAAGGTATTGGCACCCTGACGTATATACTCGCCTATTTCAGCAATTCTGGCATTTGATGAAGGTTGTGATTTAACCCACGTATACAGCCAGACTGCAAAAGCGAGAGCTAGAATAGAGATTAACAGAGATGCCATTTGAACCGTTTGAGTAGAGATTTCAAACATATGCGCTGACCTCCTTAATAATTATAAACTCCTTTAATTTCAATATTTTACTACAACGGTATATATTGTTCAAATTCAATATCAGCCATTTATTTTTAAATAATTACAGAAACTTTACATTTATGTATTTATATGTAATTATGTCCCTTTTATAAATATAGTTAAAAAACTTAATACACTTAATTTATAAAGGAGTAAAAAATTGTATTAAATTTTGTACATTAGGCTAATATTTTGCTTTAAGTTTTATCATAGTAATTTATCGGATATATGCTTATTTTATTCAACCATAAATTAATTGATAACTATAAAAATTTTTTTGCATTTTACAATACTGCGTATTATGTATTGTTCTACATTTTTGCATTATTGACAAAATATTTTGATGATGCTAATATAATATGTAATCAGAATAATATTTAAACCTATGATCAAGAGGAGTAGGAATAAATATTTGTATAAGAGAGCCGCTAGCTGCTGAGAATGCGGTTACAAAGTTTATTCTGAATGGACTTGTGAGGGAAGCCCGAAATTGAAAAAAAGTAGGCGCTTACGGAGGCCCGATCCGTTACCAGCAGGGTGTATATGTTAGTATACAGAATGAGAGGACGTTTTATCGTCAATTTGGGTGGTACCGCAGAAGCTTAAGGCTTTTGTCCCTTATAGAGGGATAAAAGCTTTTTTTGATATGTGTAAGAATGGTAATGTTTATAAAGGCTTTTATCATAAAAGTTAGGAGGATGAACATGTCTAAAGGAAGATTCGGAAAACATGGTGGTCAGTATGTTCCGGAAACATTGATGAATGCATTGATTGAACTTGAGGAAGCTTATAATCATTTTAAGGATGATCCGGAATTTAATAGGGAACTGATCAATTTGTTCAATAATTATGCAGGCCGTCCGTCGCTTTTGTATTATGCGGAAAAAATGACTAAAGATTTGGGTGGTGCCAAGATTTATCTAAAAAGAGAGGATCTCAATCATACCGGTTCGCATAAAATTAACAATGTACTGGGACAGGTGCTTTTGGCAAAAAAGATGGGGAAAACCCGTGTTATTGCAGAAACGGGTGCCGGACAGCACGGTGTTGCTACAGCCACTGCAGCAGCTCTTATGGGCCTTGAATGCGAGATATTCATGGGTAAGGAGGATACGGAACGACAGGCGCTAAATGTTTACCGTATGGAACTTCTGGGTGCAAAGGTTCATGCAGTGACTAGCGGAACTCAAACACTAAAGGATGCAGTAAATGAAACCATGCGTGAATGGACAAAACGTGTCAGTGATACTCATTATGTATTGGGATCTGTAATGGGACCTCATCCCTTCCCCACAATTGTGCGTGATTTTCAAAGTGTAATAGGCCGTGAAGTCAAGCAGCAGATAATGCAAAAGGAAGGACGGCTTCCCGATGTGGTTTTGGCATGTGTTGGAGGCGGCAGTAATGCAATGGGAATATTCTATAACTTTATAGAAGATAAAAGTGTGCGATTAATTGGATGCGAGGCAGCAGGACATGGTGTTGACAGCGGTAAGACAGCAGCAACAATAGCCACCGGTAAGTTGGGAATATTCCACGGAATGAAGTCATATTTCTGCCAGGATGAGTATGGTCAGATTGCACCCGTATATTCAATTTCAGCAGGTCTTGACTATCCCGGTATCGGTCCGGAACATGCAAATTTACACGATATGGGCAGGGCGGAATATGTTCCTGTTACAGATGCTGAAGCTGTAGAAGCTTTTGAATACCTGTCACGGGTTGAGGGAGTTATACCGGCTATAGAGAGTGCGCATGCCGTTGCCTATGCTAAAAAAATTGCACCAGGCATGAATAAAGATCAAATTATTGTAATTTGCCTATCCGGAAGAGGAGATAAGGATGTTGCTGCTATAGCACGTTACAGGGGGGTTAATATATATGAATAGAATAGAACAGGTTTTTAAAAACAGAAAGGCATTTATTCCGTTCATTACTGCAGGAGACCCGTCACTGGATATAACGGAAAAGTTAGTGCTTAAAATGGCTGAGGCAGGATCCGATTTGATTGAGTTGGGTATACCCTTTTCTGACCCCATTGCAGAAGGTCCGGTTATACAGGAAGCGGATAATAGAGCATTGGAGGCTGGAACTACTACCGATAAAGTGTTTGATATGGTAAAAAGTATTCGCAGGTCATGTAATGTTCCAATAGCATTTATGACCTATGCAAATCCGATTTTTACTTACGGTACTGATGAATTTATGAAGAAATGTCAGGAAGTAGGGGTGGATGCAGTAATTGTTCCTGATATTCCTTATGAGGAAAAAGGGGAACTTTTGCCCTATTGCTCAAAATATAATGTTACTTTCATATCCATGATTGCACCGACGTCTAATGAACGCATTCGCAAAATAGCAGCAGAAGCAGAAGGTTTTATATATTGTGTTTCCTCAATGGGTGTAACGGGAGTAAGAGAAAAACTGGGAGACAATATCGAAGAAATGATAAAAATTGCAAAAGAAGTTAAAGATATTCCGTGTGCAATTGGCTTTGGAATATCGACACCGGAGCAGGCGGCAGCCATGAGCAAAATTTCCGATGGTGTAATTGTTGGAAGTGCAATTGTAAAAATTATTGCCCAGTATGGTTTTGAGTGTGTACCCCATGTTGAGGAGTATGTAAAAAGTATGATAAAAGCCATAAGATAGACTGGAAATTAAATCATAAAATTCCGCTAACTTTTATATTAGTGTGCTACATAAAATGTATGCTTTTTGTTGATTTATTAAATAGAATTACGAAAAGAGCAAATTAAAAAATTGAGAATAAAGCAGATAGGTTATGAAAACATAATAATTCTATTTGTTTATTCCAAAAACTTAACAATTACTATTTTAATGAATAGGTTTTTGGCTTATTATGGAAGGACTAGTGTTTTATTTTAATATGATATACCTCTTGAAGTTGGTTATCATATATGATAACATAATTATGAATCATGATATACACTAATATTGAATAAATATTGGAGATGTATTATGGAATGGCAAGTGGAATTTTACAAAAAGGAAAACGGAAATATACCTGTACTTGATTATTTACTTTCATTGGACCCGAAAATGCGCGCAAAAGCATATAGTGAAATAGAACTGCTTGAAAAACATGGATTGAATTTAAAGGAACCTTATGTAAAACCTATAAAGGGTGCAAAGTACAAGGGACTTTTTGAACTGAGAGTAAAGTTTGCATCAGATATTGGAAGAATTTTTTACTTTACATACCATAATAATACTTTTGTAATGCTTCATGGATTTACGAAAAAAACAGAAAAAACACCACAAAGAAAACTGGATAGAGCACTGCGTTATAAAGAAGATTATGAAAGAAGGTGTAATAATGAGTAAAGCTGGAGTGAAATTTTCAGAAGTAAAAGAACTTTTAATGAAAGATGAAGAATTCAAAAAGGAATACGAAAAGTTAAAACCGCGCTATGAAATAATTTATCAAATTATTGAAGCACGAATAAGCCAAAATATAACTCAAGAAGAGTTGGCACTACGGGTTGGTACTCAAAAATCCAATATTAGTCGATTGGAGAGTGGAACATATAACCCATCATTAGATTTCTTGATTAAAGTTGCTCATTGCCTTGGAAAGGAAATACAAGTGATATTGAAATGATGAATATAGAATTTATTTTAATTTTAGTAGGAGTGATTAATTAGGTACTGAGGTTTCAGTACCTAATTTTTTTGAAGGTGAAAAGCGGTCATTGAATTAATCAATGATTAACATACTATATTTAAAAGCTAGATTGATATGGCTAGAAATTTAATATAATGTAATTTTTGAGAAGGATTTTTGGAAAATGTTAAGAAATATACCATTATATAATATGGTATTTTAATGTAAGTAGGTGATAGGAATGATTACAAAAATTTGCAAACTTAATAATGCTGGTTCCTATAAGTCTTTAGATTTAAATAATTTATCTATCAGATTTCAAAAAGTTCAATTTTATATACGGGGAAAATGGTTCTGGTAAAACAATGTTGTCAAAGTTGTTTTGTTTATATTCGGAAGTGGAAGATGAGGAATATAAACAGGAAATTGCCGATGAACTATTCGATAATGACACAGTTATAGAGTTTAATATCGATAATAAAAATGAACAGTGTAAAAAAGGAGTATTTCCTAAACATAAAATTTATGTCTTTAATGCTAATTTTGTTACTAACAATTTGAGAGATGAAGGTTCAAGTGTTAAAGTAAAAAATTTTAATGTTCCTAGCAACATTAGGCTGGAGAATAAAGAAATAAAAAAGATTAACAGCGAAATTGAGGAATTAAAAAAAGATCTTGAAGAAAAGGAAAAAGAACTAAAAAAGATTACGGATATTGAAAAGACAGTATCTACTAAGATCAAGCATAAATATAATGAAGTAAAAGAGCTTGAAGGGACAAGATTAACTATTGATTATAGGAAAATTAATTTTTCAGAAGTTCGTCAATTAAAGCATATAGATGAAGATATAAAAGAAAATGTAATAAAACTTAATATTTCAAAGTTTAATAACAATAAAGAGGATATATTTTTATTATCCAAAATTATGTTAAAACCTATTTTTATTAACAAGAATAATTTGCAAGTAATACTAAAAAAGAATATAATAGCAACATCTAATGAAAGTGTCTTAAAGAAAATAGAGAGAATATCGCAGATTATTGGTGGCAAAGAATCCCAGCAATGGTTGATGAACGGATACAAACTTCTTTCAGATTCAAAGGAACCTGTAATATGTCCTCTTTGTAATACAGATATTACCACTGTATTCAAATCCTTGATAATGGAATATGAAAGTTTCTTTAATAGAGAATTCGAATCTTTCCAAAATGAACTTCAGGAACAAATATCTTATATCAAATCGATAATTGAATACTTATTGGAGAAAAGAGAAAATCGGCTTAATAACATTTTTGGAAAATATACATTTTTAATTAAACGTGAGAGAGATGAATTAGAGATTGAGGAAAAGCTTATAACTTCTATATTAGATGAACTAAAAAACATAGTGAGATTGTTAGAGGAAAAGAAATCCAAGACTAATATTGTTAAAGATTATAATTTTGAAAAAATTGAACTGCTTATCGATGAATATAATAAGAAAGTTGATGAGTATAATTCAATAAAAAATATTATAATGACTTATATAGAAAATAATGAAAATAACCAGAATCAGTTAATATCTAAAATCAAAAATCTATTTCTAGAAAAGTATTATATAGAATTTATTGAAATGAGTAAAATGAAAGAGCCTGGTAAATATATTAATGAACTTGAGGCTAAAGTTAATGATTTGAAAACTGCGATACAAAATAAGGAGATTAAGCTAAGAGAAGAGTTAGGGAAAATGAAATTTGAGTCAAAATATGTTAATGAGTATCTTCTGAAATTGAATGTAACTAGGTTTTCAGTGAACATCGATGACACGTTGGAGGTTATATATAAAGAAAGTAATAAAGTAAAAAAGTCAATAAAACATTCTCTGTCTGAAGGGGAGAAAACGACACTTGCACTTGCGTATTTTTTGAGTAAAGTCAGAGTCGAAGTTGCAGGACCAAAAAAAGATTACAATAAAGAATATGAAAAATGCACTTTCTACATAGATGATCCCGTCTCTAGCTTAGATGAAAACAGATTGTTTTATACTGCAAACTTGTTATATAACGAGTTTCATATGGCAGAACAATTATTTGTCAGCAGCCACAATCTGAAATTCTTAAAGATATTGATAAACTACAAGTTTACTGACAAACAAATCAATTTATATGAGATAAAGTATGATAAATTTTCTCAGATACGAAATTTGCCAAAGACCCTTTGGAATTTTAATACGTCCTACTATTATAGATTACAGCAAATTTTAGATTACCTTGATGGGAAAGTGGATTATAATACAGCTATTTGCTATATACCAAATAATATAAGGGTAGTTTTGGAGAGCTTCCTAAGTTTCAAATTCTGTTATTTGAGTAGTAGCAAGTCTATAGGGTATACACCGGGTCTCCCTGATTTGATTGAGTGGGTCAAGAATGAAAATAAAAATTATTTTAAAAATCTGCAGAACGTTGGTGACATAACAAAGGAGAACTGGAAAGATCATTTAAGTATTGTAATATCAAAGATTTCTGATTCGTTTAGTCATGGAAGTCCAGCTAATCAAGAAATAACATTTAATCCAATATCAGAGAAAGAGCTGAAGAAAATATGCAGAACTGTAATAGATTTAATGCAATTCATGGACAATGTTCATATTGAAAAGTCTAAAGAATTAGGAGCTAATGCTTTGTGATTTACAACATCAATATAATAATTTATTAATTTAATTTTGGATAAAATAAAGTATTCTTGATAAGGGAAATAGGATATAAAAATATAAACTGTTTAATTAAGGTAATAAAAGAAAAAATGACATAAAGGATAATAAAGGATTTTATAACTTGTTTGGGATTCTTGACAAGGCCTGATGATATGTAATATATTATGATATAATAACATAATATTAAGTTAATGTAGGGGTGATCGAGGAATGGATGATATTCCGGGGCATATACGAAGTAGTAAGGCACTATGCGGTTTATTAAAAACAAAAAGTCGGATAAAAACTCCTTTTTACAGAAGGCCGTGAATCATGGGATATGGTTATATTGTGCCTTTTTTTATTTATTTTTAACTAATTATCTGGAGGATGAAAATATTGTTTACCGAACTGCTTGTTTTAATAATACTCATAGTGCTGAATGCTTTTTTTGCTGCTTCTGAGATTGCGCTAATTTCAATGAATGATACCAAACTAAAATTGATGGCCGAGGAAGGTAACAAAAGAGCGGTTTTACTTAAGAAACTTGTGGATGAACCCAGCAAATTTCTGGCAACAATACAGATAGGAATAACTCTTGCAGGTTTTTTTGCCAGTGCTTTTGCAGCGGATAATTTTTCCGAAAGATTAGTAGATTTAATAAAACTTACAGGAGTTCCTATTCCTGACTCAATACTTAAAAATGTTTCTGTGATATTAATTACAATAGTGCTATCGTATTTTTCTCTCGTATTTGGTGAATTGGTACCTAAGAGAGTGGCAATGAAGAAAGCAGAGTCTATTGCTATGCTGGTTGCATCTCCATTAAACTTTTTGTCATCAGTAACATCGCCTTTTGTAAAGTTTCTAACATTTTCCACCAACACTATTGTAAGAATATTTGGTATCGATCCGAACAAGGAAGAAGATAATGTTACTGAAGAAGAAATTCGAATGATGGTAGATGTCGGAGAAGAAAAAGGTGCCATCGATGAAACAGAAAAAGAAATGATTAATAATATATTTGAATTTAACAATAAAGTGGTTTCAGAAATAATGACGCATAGGACTGAAATTTCAGCTTTACCGGTCGATGCAACTTTAGATGAAGTAATAGAACTTATAAATACGGAGAAATATTCAAGAATTCCGGTTTATGAAGATACTATTGACAATATAATAGGTATTATGCATTCAAAGTATTTGATTAAATATATAGCTGAAGGTGGCGACAGAGATAATTTTGATTTGAGAAATCTTATAAGAAAACCCTATTATGTTCCTACATCAAAAAGAACAGATGAACTTTTTAAGGAACTTCAGAGACAAAGGATTCATATGGCTGTTATTATTGATGAGTACGGAGGAACAGCGGGAATTGTTACTCTGGAAGATTTACTTGAAGAAATAGTTGGAAATATATTTGACGAAGATGATGAAGTTGAGAAAGAAATAGAAAAAATAGACGAAAACACATTTATCATAAACGGTACCACCAGTTTGGATACTGTTAGGGATTATTTAGAGGTGGATCTTCCTACCGACGATTATGATACATTAAGCGGATTCCTTATTGGTCAATTGGGAAGAATACCGGAAGAAAACGATAAACCAAGCATTGAATTTAACGGTCTGGTATTTAAAATTGATAAGGTAGACGAAAAAAGGGTAGCAAAGGTGAAAGTTTGTAAGGCTTAATTGCTGTGACCATTTCATATAATCTATAAAGTTTTTGAAGCAGCATAAAAATTGCCTTATCTCTGAATTCCTAAAGAATTAAAGGAAAATAAATTACATTTTGTATGCATTTTCGGTCATGTCCATGTTATATATTGGGGTACATTGTTATATATGTATATTATATTTATAAAACATAGGAAGTGTTGGCAAATTAATACGAAGCAATGAGTGACACTTCCTTCTTTTATAATTTACGATAATTTGTATAGGAATTGGACTTAATTACTATGGCGTATTTGAAAAAGGAAATATAATATTAGTTCAAATCTAAGCAGTAAAGAATAGAAGTAAATAACATGCGTAAAATGTTGAATGTAGGTGCAAGTTCAATTAAAATAGAAGAATAAGAAAAAAGTTAAATCAATAATTTGTGCTTATAAATGGAGAGGAGTTTCGTCAATGAAGTTATACAGACCCGTTGGAGTACGTGAGCTTGAATTGATTAAACAGTCAGGGATGACCCAATTTCCGCCAAGACTCCCGGAACAACCTATATTTTATCCTGTACTGAACAAAGAGTATGCTTGTCAAATAGCAAGGGAGTGGAATGCAAGAAGTGCACCCTATTATGCCGGTTTTGTGACAGAGTTTGAAATAGATGATGAGTACATATCAAAATTTGAAGTTAAGACTGTGGGAGCGTTTATACATAAAGAATTATGGGTTCCGGCAGAGGAACTTGATGAGTTTAACAAGCATATTATCGGTAAAATCAAAGTTGTAGAATGTTATTACGGCGATAACTATAAAGGTTCTAAAGCAGAACTGGATAATATAGAAAGTGACTGTGAATAGTTGTAAAAAGGTGGAAATAGGAATCAAATAGTAAATAGATTGATAAAAAGAAGCTATATAAACCAGGCAGGAAATATCTGTCAGTAACAATGAAGAATTGGTCTAGGTGCGAAGTAAGCATAGACACAAGATATCTCTGGAGAAATTCGGTAAGTCCTGATAAATGCGAAAAAATTCTTTTATATAAAGAGTACCTCTTTCGTGAAAAAACTCTATGTACTATAAGTACGATGAAAGGAGCTGTCAAAAAGGTTAATACCTTTACGACGGCTCTTATTATTTTTGCTAAATAGTTAAACTATAAGCAATTCATAATTGACAAATATAAATAAAAACAGAAGATAAAATAAAACTTCTTAATACTGCGGCTGTTTCGTGAAGATAATTCTGTTAATGTTTTGATAAAAAAAATTTTCATTTATAAAAAAATTAATAAAAAATGCTAATATATGTCTTAAGAATTTCCGATTTATATTAAAGCAGTATAAATAAAGGTTGCTTTACAAAAATTTAATAAGAGGTGATTGTAAAATTGCAGATAAACAACTATGTAAAGCAATATTATCATAAAACTATGCTGTCTTAGCGCATTTTCCTTTCCAAATTTTTAATTCTTTGTAATCTCCTTTTCTAATGTGTAAATATTTTAAAGGAAGAGTAACTGGAGTTATTGCGCATAGTTGTTGTTTAAATTTAACAATTTTAGTTATGAATATTTATAAAAATTAAAATATGTCAATATATCAAAATTTAATTACTTGGTGTTTAAAAAACAATGCAGAGCATTACTGAACACAAGCAGAAGTAAGCAAAATAAAAAATGAAAGGAGAGCTTTAAATGGAGCAAATGCTGGAAGATATGGAGCTGCTGGAAGATACTCACAAAGACAAATATCTGACTTTTACTTTGGGAAAGGAAGAATATGGTATAGGAATAGGTTATGTTACTGAAATAGTAGGGATTCAAGAAATTACAGAAGTTCCTGAGCTTCCTCACTATGTAAAAGGTATTATCAATTTGCGAGGAAAAATAATTCCCGTCATTGATGCAAGGCTGAGATTCGGTAAAGAAGAAAAAGAATACACTGACAGAAACTGTACAATAGTTATTGAGGTTAAAAATGTAACTATAGGACTGATAGTAGATGCCGTAGCAGAAGTTTTATCTATTGATGAAGAAAACGTTGTACCGCTTCCGCGATTAAACGGTTATACACATCATAAATACATACAAGGTATAGGAAAAGTAGGAAATAATGTCAAACTGATTCTGGATTGTGATAAATTGTTTAGTGATGATGAAATGGAGAGTTTGAGTAATATTATATAAATTATGTTTTCTCTTCTGCTGGTAAATAAACTTGACTATATAGTTTTTATGCACTTACCTACAAAAGTTAAAAACATAATAAACCATTAAGCGCAATACAAAACATATACGATGATAGGAGGATGATATCAATGAGTTGGTTTTACAATTTAAAAATTTCTGTTAAGTTGTTAATTAGTTTTATGATAGTAGCAACAATAGCCGCAGTTATAGGAATTGTAGGAGTTGTTAATTTAAGAAATATTGACTACCAGAATACTTTATTGTATGAGGAAAATGCACTTGGCTTGCAATATGCCGGAGAAGCAAACGGACGATTTCAGAGGACGAGAGTAAATACTTTAAAAGTATTGTTTTTGGGGGATAATAGTGATGCTCGTTCAGAATATATGGGAAAAATAACAGAACATCTTTCTAATGCTGAAAAAGAATTGAAAGCTTATGAAGATGGAATTATAAATGAAAAGGACAGAGAAATATTCGATGAACTCAAGCCGCTATGGGAAGAATATAAATCTATAGTTCAAAACTATATAGGACTTATACAGTCAGGTAAGATAGAGGAAGCCAAAAAACTTTTATTGGAAGATTCCGATACAACTATAGACTCATTAAATGAATTGTTTTTAAAAATTTCTGAATATAATGCAACCGCAGCTAAAGAAAGAGCAGACAGTAATACCAGAGCTGCTAATTCAGCTGTTAGTATGATGATCATGGTTATAGTAATTGGTGTCATTATGGCTGTCTTTCTGGGTATATTTATCTCAAGGATCATAAGCAAACCAGTGAAAATGTTGGAAGGAGCTGCGGAGAAACTTGCTCTGGGGGATATAAATGTAAAAGTTGAAGCTACTACAAAAGATGAAATCGGAAGTTTAATGGCGGCATTTTCAAAAGTGGTGGATAATATACGTGAACAGGCACATGCTGTTGAAAAAATTGCAGAAGGGGATATGACCATTCAGGTGAAAGTTAAATCGGAGAATGACCTCATGGGTAAAAAGCTCACAGAAATGATAAGGATAAATAATGAAGTATTGGGGAATATACGTTCTGCTGCCGATCAAGTGGCTTCCGGTGCGAAACAGGTATCGGATTCCAGTCAGATACTATCTCAAAGTTCAACAGAGCAGGCAACTTCAATTGAAGAAATAACGGTATCAATGTCGCAAATCGCGGAACATACCAAGAGGAATGCTATGAATGCGCAACAGGCGAACGAAATTAGCTTAAAAGCCAAGGAAAATGCGATGGCCGGCAACAGACAGATGCAGGAAATGATAAAAGCTATGGCGGAAATAAACGATTCATCGGCAAATATATCAAAAATTATAAAAGTAATAGATGATATAGCGTTCCAGACAAATATTCTGGCTTTGAATGCTGCTGTTGAAGCTGCGCGAGCGGGACAGCACGGAAAAGGCTTTGCAGTGGTGGCCGATGAAGTAAGAAATCTTGCCGCAAGAAGTGCAAATGCAGCAAAAGAGACTACCGAACTAATTGAAAATTCAATTAAAAAGGTGGAAATAGGGAATCAAATAGCCAATAATACAGCAGAGGCATTGAATGAGATAGTGGACGGTATCAGCAAGGCGGCTGAACTGGTGGGAGAAATAGCCACAGCGTCAAATGAACAGGCATCGGGCATTGCACAAATAAATCAGGCTATTTCCCAAGTGGCCCAGGTAGTACAGACCAACTCTGCTACAGCAGAAGAAGGTGCTTCGGCTAGTGAGGAATTATCCTCGCAGGCAGAATTGCTGAAAGAATCGGTCAGCCGATTTAAATTAAAAAAGTCTAAAGGAAATTTTGGGCTGGAAGGGTTAGATGTCGAAACAATAAAGTCAATTGAAGAGATGGTTGGCAGGAAGAAACTACATAAACCAAGCAGGAAAACATTTGACAGTAACAATGAAGATTTGGTTTCAGTGGGAAGTGAACATAAACACGAGATATCTCTGGAGGATGACAATTTCGGGAAGTACTGATAAATGTTAAAAAATTCTAATTATTAAAATGTACCTTTTACATTAAAAATTTATATCCTATGAGTACGATTAAAGGGGGCTGTATGCCCCCTTTAGTTAGTGGTAAAAAATTTTAATTGTTGATTGTTTTGGATAAAGTTTTTAATAATTTTTAATTAATTTTGAAGGTAATTAAGAATTCAATATCAAAATATCTTTATGAAGGCTGGAAAATAAAGTTCGGTTTTATGGATCGATTCGTTCGGTAAGGGGGATAATATGGAAGATTTACATTTGAAAGTACTTGAAAAGCCAACAATCAGCTTATTGTGGCCAAACGATGAATACTATAAGTCATGGATGAAAAATGCAGTATATACCAGAAGATTTGTCGAGGATCTAAGCATTGATGCAATATTGGATGAGATCAGGTTTGACAGGACTGAACGTGAAAAAATCAAGTTATTGTTTGCAAACCCATGTACCGACGAAGAGGTATTGCAATACAGATTGGATATAATGCAGGATTTTCTGGATAATGATTGGATTTTAAACAACTTTAAAGAGTTTGCTAAAACAATGGATTTTGTACTAAGCTGTTCAAAGGAAAGATTTGCAAATATAAAGGGAATTCATGTTCAAACATATTTTTTTGAAAAAGCTTCTGCTTATACAGCTTTAATTTCGGGGATAAAAAGTTGCCTGAAAGAAAAAAGTGCAAATATAAAGTCTGAAGGTCTTAAGCGGCTACTTAAATATGTTGAGAGAATCAGTGAAGAAGATGAATTTAGAACAATGGCTGAGGAAATAAAGAGAGTCACTGAGGAATATGAAAAAATACCCGATGTGTATCTCGAACTTGATTACTATCAGGGTTTAAAAGAAATTACATTTAATATTGAAAAGGTAAAGATGCATAAATCCTTCAAGGAACCTTTAATATCCCAATTACTTAGCAGCGGGGCAGCGTTTCTGGACAATAATGAGAAAAGTTACATTAACATATATTATGAAGCTCGATTTTCAAGACTGGAAGAAATTATATTTGAGAGATTGCAGATGAAAAACCCCGAGGTTCTGGAAAGTTTGCAGACTTTTTATAATAGGTATTCCGAGCAGGATTTTGAAGATATCTGCGGCATAAAAACCGAGGCGGAATTCTATATAAAGCTTACCGAACTTATAAAGCGCATAGAGAGGCTAGGACTTAAGTTTTGCAAACCCTTGATAGAAAAGGACACAGAGATGAACACAAAAATTGACGGGCTTTATGATTTGACCTTGGCGCTGCAAAGGATAAAAGACGGAAAATATGAGCTCGCAAAAGAGGTTGTTTGTAATGATTTGAGGTTTGATGAAGAGGGACAGATTTTTGTTTTGACTGGACCTAACAAAGGAGGAAAGACAACATATATTCGTTCGGTGGGAATTGCTCAGGTTCTTTTTCAGGCAGGCTGCTTTGTTCCGGCATCAAGGGCACAGATGAGCATTGTAGATGCCATTCACACTCATTTTCCTGAAGAAGAAGCTTTGGGAATTGATAAAGGAAGACTTGGTAAAGAGGCAGAGAGAATATCTGTAATTATAAATAATTCCACTTCAAAAAGTTTGGTTCTTTTAAATGAAACTTTTTCAAGTACAAGAGAAGTTGATGGATATTACCTTGGAAGAGACGTGCTCAAAATTTTAATGAAACTCAGATGTAAAGGCATTTATGTTACTCACTTTGGCGAGCTTGCTGATGATATTGACGCATTAAATGAGGTGGTTCCCGATGGAAGCAAGCTTGCATGTCTTGTGGCAGGAATTGAGGATACCGATAATAAAGGAATAATGGGGAACAGGACTTACAAGATAAAAAGAATGAAGTCCTCAGGACTTGGTTATTCAAGGGATATAGTTTTAAAACACGGACTTTCTTTGGAACAGATTATTGAACTTCTTAAGATTAGAGGATATATTCCCAATTAGGAGGATATTTATGGTTAGCAAAGTCAGCCTTTTATATAGGAATGCATGCAAAAAGCTGAAAATTGAAGGTGAAAATCCTGATTTTATTAAAGATTTGCAGTTGGATGAGATTCTCAAAATTATGACATCGGGAAGCACAAGTATAAACGCAGAACGTGTTATTGTTTCGGTTTTTTCTGAACTTTGTCAGGACGCGGAGGATATTTCATATAGGTATGAAGTACTTCAGGATTTCATTGAACAGCCTCAAATGCTTTTTGATTTAAAAGCTGCTTTTGACATGATGATGCCGATTGAAAGAGAAAGGCAGTTATCAAACAGGAGAAGAGCTGACGTTACAGCAGAATATAGACTCGGATATGGAGTCAATACGTTGCTTGGATACAGCAGTGTATGTAAAAAGGTAGGGGAGGTATTAAAAGGATACAGGAACAAATATTCATCCCGGGGATTGAATCTTTTATACGAGGCTGTTCTTAGTTATGTCGATAACGATAATTTTTATAAACTTGAAAAGATCTTGTTGGATCTTAAAAAGTGTACCCAGGGATATATCAGAATAAAGCTGAACGCAAAGCTGGATAGCTGCTTCAAACTCAAGGATGCTGTTATTCTGGATATTGATAATAATGGATATGTAAGCAAAATACTGGAGAGGGATGAATATATAAAAGCACGCCTGTCAAAAGGATTTAAGAGCCTGAAAAATATTGGGCGAAAAATTCAAGGCAATTATGTTTTAAAGAACATAGATTATATTCTTGAAGAGAATGCTAATGAGATTAAGGATAAGACTCTTAACGGAATTGTTCAGATATTGGAAACTATGATTGCCAATATCTCATCCTTTCTGAGAAATCTTTCCGACGAAATGTTGTTTTATGAAGGTGCGCTAAAACTTGTGCAAACAATGAAAAAACTAGGATTGGTAACTTCAAGGGCAGATATGGCACCAATTGATGAAAGGACTTTTATTGCAGAAGATTTATATGATTTAAGTTTTGCTTTTTACCTTTCTGAAAAAGGTTACATGAATCCTCTCGAAAAAATAGTTACTAATGATGTTTATATAAAAGGAGATGAAAGGATCCAAATTATTACCGGACCCAACCAGGGAGGAAAAACTACCTATATAAGGGCAATGGGTATTCTGCAGATTCTTGCGCAAGCAGGGATTCCGGTCCCGGCAATGAAAGCAGTAATTAGTCCTGTAGATATGATATTTACTCATTTCCCGGCAGATGAAAAACCCGAAAGCAATGAAGGCAGATTGGGCGAGGAACTGCTCAGAATGAGGACTATAATCGAAGATGCCACAGAGCATAGTCTTGTATTAATAAATGAAGCCTTTGCATCTACCAATTCAAAAGAGGGGAGCATGATTGCGCAGGATATACTGGCGGCAATTGCAATTATCGGCTCCAGATGTTCTTTTGTTACCCATCTTTACGAATTGGCTCATAGGGTTAGCAGCATAAACAATGATTTGGGAAATTTAGGGGTAAAATGCAGCCGTTTAATAAATATGGTGGCTCAATATGAAAAAAGTAAAGATGTCAGAGAGGAAGATTCGGACGTTGAAGTCAGAAAAAGAACGTACAAAATAATTCCGGGTGTTCCTTCCAAATCGAGTTTTGCAGCTGATATAGCCGCTCAGTTTAAAATAAGATATGCTGATTTCATTCAGAAGCTAGAATAGTTCGGGTTTTTGAATACTTAAGTAAAATGTATGATACATATGTCTATTAATAATTGAGATAATTTGCGATTAAATGAGAAAAGAATGAAATTAATTCGATTTTGAGCAATAAAGCAATTAAAAGAGTTATTATAAGACATATCTGCAATTTTAAATGTTTGAAATAAGTATTATAATTAGTTAAGTTGCATATTCTTTCGATTTATAAAAAGCAAAATAAGCAGTGTAAGGTTACAATGGCGTATACTTCTGGTAAACAAGGCTTTTTTGATTGCCGTAATTACTAGTAAAGTATAGGTCATTTGCTTTGTAAGGAAAAAAATATTTTGACTTTTGGAATAAACTAAAATATAAAAACAGAATTGCTTGTTGAACGTATACGGCTGTGCAATAATATCGATGGGATATGTATAAGTAAGGATTTTACCGATTTGCATAAATAATTAAAGTGCTGTGACTTGTAAGGTTGTATACAATGTACAATATGCGAAAGAAGGATTCAGATGGCTGTGTTATTTTTTTTAGTGTTATTTCCTATAGGTGTGGCATTATTAACTGCATTGGCACCTAACCACCAAGTCAGGAATTGGATTGTAAAAGTATCTGCCGGAATTATTTCAGCGGCAACTTGTATATTGACTTTTTTGTTTTTAAAATTTGATTTGAATTACTATGAAATTAATTTTGAGGCCATAAACAAGGTAATGTTATGTTTGGAACTGCTAATTGGAGCATATGTTGTTTATCTCGGTATAAAGGATAAAAAATATTTAATTTCATTGTTAATGGCAGCTCAGGCAATAGTTCTCTGCTGGATAGAGTTTAAACTGATCGGTTCCGTAGAGATAGAATATAACATGTTTATAGATAAGTTTTCACTGATTATGGCTATATTGGTAGGGATTATTGGTAGCTTTATATGCCTGTATTCAGTGGGATATATGCATGACTATCACAAGAATCACAAAGAAATAAAGGATCAGAGGAGAAAGTTCTTTTTTATTTTATTCATATTCTTGTCTGCCATGTTTGGAATGATATTTTCCAATAACTTAATGTGGTTGTATTTCTTCTGGGAGATTACTACTTTATGTTCTTTCCTTCTGATTGGATATACTGGTACGGAGGAATCCAGGAACAATGCCTATAGGGCTTTGATGTTTAATGTTTTGGGAGGACTTGCTTTTGCCGTTGCTCTTGCACTTCTGGCAAGTAAGGCAGGAATATTGGAACTTAATAAACTGATATCCGGCGAAAAAGTAAGTGTATTGATTCCGGCAGTATTGATATGTTTTGCCGGTCTTACAAAGTCAGCGCAAATGCCGTTTTCATCATGGTTGTTGGGGGCAATGGTGGCACCTACTCCGACATCCGCCCTTCTCCATTCAAGTACCATGGTAAAAGCCGGTGTGTATGTGATTATAAGGCTTGCACCTATATTAAACGATACTGCAGCAGGCTTTTTGGTGGCTCTTGTAGGGGGCTTTACATTTTTGATTGCTTCTCTTATTGCCATAGCTCAGACGGATGCAAAAAAAGTTCTGGCTTATTCCACTATTGCGAATTTGGGACTTATTGTAACATGCGGCGGAATTGGAACCTATGAATCGGTATGGGCTGCAGTTTTGCTGATTATATTCCATGCTGTTGCCAAATCTCTTTTATTCCTTTGTGTAGGTACAGTGGAACACGAACTTGGCAGCAGAAATATTGAAGTTATGCATGGACTGATAAAAAAGATGCCAATACTTGCGATCATGCTTATTGTTGGAATTGCAGGCATGTTCCTTGCACCGTTCGGAATGCTCATTAGTAAGTGGGCCGCACTTAAGGCAATTGTTGATACCAATCCCTTGCTTGTAATATTCATTGCCTTTGGCAGTGCTGCAACACTTTTTTTCTGGACAAAGTGGATGGGCAAGATTATTGCAATTCCTCAAAAGGAAGAGCAAATGGAGATTATTGTTAAGAAGACTGAGATATTACCTATGGCTGTGTTGTCTGTTGCTACAATTATGGTCTGTCTGATGTTCCCGTTTATTTCATCGAAACTGGTTAATCCCTACGTAGTAGAGGTATTTAATCATGGCGCTTCCATGGATACAGGAAATGTAATTATTATGTTGATTATGATGGGCTTGATACTATTGCTTCCTATAAGATTGCTGGTATCCAGGAAAGAGTTGAAAGAGGTTTCCATATACTTGGGCGGAGCAAATGCCGATGAACCCAAAAGATTTTATGGCTCAATGGGAACGGTTCAAAAGCTGTATATAGAAAATTACTATATGGACAGGTATTTTGGGGAAGGACGATTGTTTAAAATAGGTTTGGCAATTTGCTCGGCAGCTACCTTATTGATGCTGGTTATGGCTTTTATTTACTAAGGCGCTCCGGCCTCAGATATTTTAATTATGACTTTGGTAAGGAGGCAAAATTTTGAGAATTGCAATTTCTGTAATATTGTTTATAATACTTGGGCCTTTGATAGGTGGACTGTTATCGGGCCTGGACAGAGTTATCACTGCAAAAATGCAGGGAAGAGTAGGTCCTCCATTGTTACAGCCCTTTTATGATGTTTCAAAGCTGTTAAAAAAGGAAACGCTTCTTGTTAATAAAACACAGGACTTTTATGTGTTTGCCTTTTTGGTGCTGATAATTTTTACAGGATGTTTGTTCTTCGCAGGGGAAGATTTGCTTTTGGTGGTTTTTGCACTGACCCTTGCCAGTGTATTGCTGGTGTTAGCAGCTTTTTCTACATCATCTCCCTACAGCCATATGGGTGCTGAAAGGGAATTAATCCAAATGATGTCCTATGAACCCATGGTTATTATTATGACTGTGGGGGTATATATGATTACAAAGAACTTTTATATTTCAAAAATTGTGGCTTTTGACAAACCTTTGATAATGTATTTACCGGGAGTATTTTTGGGATTTTTGTATGTGTTGACTATCAAGTTCAGAAAATCTCCCTTTGACTTGTCGATGTCACACCATGCTCATCAGGAAATAGTAAGGGGGATTACAACAGAGTTCACCGGTAAGAAACTGGCTATGATTGAAATAGCGCATTGGTATGAAAATGTATTTTTATTAGGATTTATATACCTGTTTTTTGCGAATAATCCGGTGATAGGGATAATTGCCACATTAGCGGCTTTTTTTCTGGAGATATTTATCGATAACAGCAGTGCCAGAGTAAAATGGGAATTTGCAATGGTATCTTCCTGGGTTGTGGCAATAAGTCTTGGAATGGTTAATATAGCTGTTTTGTACTTTATTGGATAGGAGGGGATGATATGTCTTCGCTGTCAAGATCACCCTGGGTTCTTCATTATGACGCTTCCAGCTGTAATGGCTGTGATATAGAAGTACTTGCATGTTTGACACCTATGTATGATGCTGAACAACTTGGAGTTATAAATACTGGAAATCCAAAACATGCAGATATTTTTGTAATAACAGGTTCTGTTAACGAGCAGAATAAAGATGTTATAAAAAATCTCTATAACCAGATGCCGGATCCTAAGGTAGTAGTGGCTGTAGGCATATGTGCGGCGACCGGAGGAATTTTTAAGGACTGTTATAATGTCATGGGCGGCGTTGATCAGATTTTACCTGTTGATGTTTATGTGCCGGGTTGCGCTGCAAGGCCTGAGGCAATAATGGAGGGTATTGCAAAGGCTGCTGAAATACTCGAGGAAAAATACCGGCATATGAAAGAAGACAAGTAAATCTTTTTATGGAAGAGGAAGAGTTAATATGACTAATAAACAGGAGATAAGAAATATTACTTTGAATGAACTGGTAAGCAGTGTCAGGGATTTGGCTTCCAAAGGTTACAGATTGGTGCAGATGAGCTGTACAAATTTTGGGGAAAATGTGCAGCTGAACTACTCCTTTGATAAGGATTATGAGTTTATTAATTTGAGGTTGGATATTCCATCGGATACTCAAGTACAGAGTATAAGCAATATATACTGGAGTGCTGTCATGTACGAAAATGAAATACACGACCTCTTTGGATTGAAATTTAATGGAATGGCAATTGACTTCAAAGGTAATTTGTATAGGACCTCAGTAAAGATACCTTTCGGAAGTTGTTGATATTTTGCCTTAAAAAAGCGGGAGGATATATATGTCAAGAAGAACGATTATACCTTTTGGACCACAACATCCCGTATTGCCCGAGCCTATTCATCTGGACCTTGTAATGGAAGATGAAAAGGTGGTGGAAGCAATTCCATCCATAGGATTTGTGCACAGAGGGTTGGAAAAGCTGGTAGAGAAGAAGGATTTTATTGAATATATCTATGTAGCAGAAAGAATATGCGGAATTTGCAGTTTTATGCATGGAATGGGGTATTCTCAAGCAATTGAGCAAATTATGAATATAGAAGTCCCGGAACGAGCATTGTTTTTGCGTACAATATGGGCAGAGTTTTCAAGGATTCACAGTCATTTGCTCTGGTTGGGGCTTTTGGCCGATGCTTTCGGATTTGAGAGTTTATTTATGCAGTCCTGGAGAGTGCGAGAAAAGGTTTTGGACATAATGGAGGAAACTACCGGTGGACGGGTAATATTCGGCTCTTGCAAAATAGGCGGTGTTCGTAAGGATATAGACACTGTAACTCTGAAGAGAATAGAGAAGGTTCTTGTGGACCTTGAAAAGGAAATCCGGGAGATTAGCAATGTGTTTTTGAATGAGTATACTGTTAAAAGCAGACTGGTTGGGGTAGGGGTACTTTCCAAAGAAGATGCCTATAATTTGGGTGCCGTTGGGCCAATGATGCGTGCAAGCGGTATTGCTCAGGATATGAGAAAATTAGGTTATGGGGCTTATTCCCAGTTGGATTTTGAACCTATTACCCGAGCAAGTGGAGACAGTTATGATAGATGTGCTGTAAGGATTGAGGAATTGTTTCAATCAATAGACCTGATAAGGCAGGCCATCGGGAAGATACCGGAAGGTCCTGTTGATACTAAGGTTACAGGAAATCCCGACGGGGAGGCTTTTGTTCGACTGGAACAGCCAAGAGGTGAGGTTGTGTACTATGTTAAAGCCAACGGAACTAAATTTTTGGACCGTTTGAGAGTACGCACACCTACTTTTGCCAACATCCCGGCATTGCTTAAGATGCTAAAGGGATGTGATTATGCTGATGTTCCTATTTTAATATTAACTATAGATCCATGTATCAGTTGTACCGAGAGGTGATAAAATGTTTGCATTTAATATGACTAAATCAATATTTAAAAATTTATTTACAAAATCTCCGGCAGCAAGAGCTTCTCTTGCTAAAAAGGAATTTAAACGAAATACAAGAGGCAAAATTGATATAAATATTGAGTCTTGTGTATTTTGCGGTATTTGCCAGAAAAAGTGTCCGACCGGTGCCATATCGGTAAATAGAACGGACAAGAAATGGGAGATTGAGAGGCTTAAGTGTATAACCTGCGGTTATTGTGTGGAAGCATGTCCTAAGAAATGCCTTTCGATGGGTAATGAGTATTCAGGACCTGCTTTATCGAAGGATAAGGAAGTATTTGAAAATGCACGAGTACTCGATAACGCAACAAATAGTTAAGATAGCTGAAGAGAAAGCAAAAAGCCATGGCGCTGTTAAAATTGAACGGATTTCCCTTGTAGTGGGTGAATTGTCCGGCTTTATCGGGGAATCCATTCAAATGTATTTTGATATTCTGTCAAAAGGAACCCTGGCAGAAGGTGCAATTTTGGACATAACTTATATAAAGCCTCAGCTGAAATGTTCAAAATGCAATACCTATTTTTATCGCAAGAGGTTTTCTTTTGAGTGCCCTCAATGTGGGGGTATGGGTATGCCAACCGAGATTGGCAAGGAGTTTTATGTCAAGGATATTGATATTTATGTCGGGTAGATTTATTTTGCAAAAGCTGTCTGTACGAGGCAAAGGTAAGAACATCGGCGGGAAATTTTTATTTATGGAGGACCGGTGAAATGGAACTTCAAAAAGTTGAAATAATACAGGATATATATAACGAAAATGAAAAAATTGCATTGTCAGTCAAGCAAAAACTAAATGATAATGGGATTTTTGTTATTAATGTTTTAGGTTCGCCGGGGTCGGGGAAAACTTCTGCCATAAAAGAAATTATCAAATTACTTCCCGATGTTAAGTCTTATGTTATTGAAGGGGATTTGGAGTCGGACATTGATACTCAAAAAATGAGGGCAATGGGTGTGGAGACCTATCAAATAAATACCGGTGGAGCTTGTCATTTGGATGCTCCTACTGTGGAAAGGGCACTGGAAAAGCTTAGCCTTAGTGAAAAAGGCATCCTGTTTATTGAGAACATTGGGAACTTGGTGTGTACAGCAGAGTTTGTTGTGGGAGAAAACATAAAAATGTTGATTTGCTCGGTACCTGAGGGAAGCGATAAACCGTACAAATATCCGATAATTTTTGAAAATGCCGATGTCATTGTATTGAACAAGTGCGATTTAAAAGAGTATGTGGATTTTGACGATAAGTTCTTCTATGACGGGATAAATGCTTTAAATAAAAAGGCGCCGGTTTTTGAAGTATGTGCAAAGACGGGAGAAGGTTTTGATAAATTGGTAGAATGGATAAACAAGGTAAGATTATAATGAAAACTTTTGAAATAAAAATTTGGGGAACTGTTCAGGGGGTTGGTTTTAGGCCCTTTGTCCATCGTTTGGCAAAGAAACATGGATTGACCGGTTTTGTTGCTAATGACGGGTCTTGCGTTCTTATTGTCATAAAAGCTGACAACAAAAAACTGGAAGAGTTTATACGAGACTTAAAGCAAAATAAGCCGCAGTCTTCAGACATCGTAAATTTACAGGTGACTGAAAATACTTGCGGCGTTATTGCTTCTAAGGAAGAATTGCAGAACATAAATTCTTTATCTGACGATTTTATAATAAAACCCAGTACTGATAACTCGGAAGGTCCGGTTTTTATCTCGCCGGATATTGCTGTGTGCGATAATTGCCTGAAAGAACTGTACCGGGAAACTGACCGGAGATATCTGCACCCGTTTATCAGCTGTATGGAGTGCGGACCTCGTTTCACTATAATAGACAGGGTCCCCTATGACCGGGAAAATACGACTATGTCCGACTTTCCTATGTGTGATTCATGCTTGAAAGAATACAGGGATATTGATAATATACGTTATCACGCTCAAACTGTTTCCTGCCATGATTGCGGACCGCAGTTGGAATTTGTGGAGGCGGGAAAGGATGGGAAACTGACAGGATTTGAAGCTTTTTTGCGGGTTGTTGAAATTTTAAAGCAAGGCGGTATTTTGGCTGTTAAGGGAATTGGCGGTTTCCATTTGTGCTGCAGCCCATTTAATGAAAATTCCGTAAATAAGCTTAGAAAGCTAAAAGGGCGTGAAGAAAAGCCCTTTGCTGTTATGTTTGATAATATAGCTGAAATAGAAAAATACTGTATTGTATCTTCTGAAGAGAAAAAACAGTTATTGTCACGGGAAAGGCCCATTGTTCTGTTAAAGAGAAAAAAATCGGATATTTGCAAATCTGTTTTCAAATCCAGTAAATATCTCGGATGCTTTATGGTCTACACACCTCTCCATAAGATGCTGATAAATTCAGTTGGGCCTTTGGTTATGACCAGTGCCAATATTTCCGACCGGCCCATAATAATCGACAATGAGAAGATAATGTCCCTAATGGATAAAGGATTGTCGGGGGTTTTATATAATGCCAGAAGAATTCTTACCGGAATAGATGACTCAGTAATCAAGGTTAACTCAAGTACCGGAATTCAATTTATAAGAAGAGCAAGAGGGTTTGTACCGTTACCGTTGTATTTGGGAGACAGGTTTAAAAATGTAAGGCCTATACTTGCATGCGGAAGCGATTTGAAAAATACCTTTTGTATTGCTCAAAACGGTTATGCCTATTTGAGCCAATACGGCGGGGACCTTGAAGAAGAGGAAGCGTTTAGAATGTTTAGGGAGAATATTGACCGATTCAAAAGAATTTTTAGAATCAAGCCGGAAAAAATCTGCTGCGATTTACACCCTGGGTATTATTCTTCAAAGTACGCAAAAGAATATGGTATTGAAGTTTTGGAGGTTCAACACCATCATGCTCATATTTTATCTGTTATGGCTGAAAATTGTTTGTATAAGCCTGTTATAGGTGTTGCCTTTGATGGAACAGGTTATGGAACTGACGGTGCTATGTGGGGAGGAGAGTTTCTTGTAGTATCGCCGGAAGGTTTCAAAAGGGCAGGGCATTTAAAGTATGTTCCCATGCTGGGGGGAGATTCCGGAGTAAAAGAGGTCTTTAAGACAGGATACTCTTATCTGTATGATTCAGGCTTGGACATACACATACGGGATGAGAGGTGGCCTCTTATGAAAGCGGCCCTTGCAAATAATATAAATACAGTAATGTCATCGAGTATGGGAAGATTGTTTGATGCAGTATCTTTTATTGCAGGAATAAAAAGTTATTCGAGTTTTGAAGGGGAATGTGCAATACTGCTGGAAAACTGTGCATCGGATTATATGGAGGCTTTTAACCTGATGGATTTGTTTTCTCATTACCCAATGGGAAAGTCGGTAAATGGGTGCATGCCATATAGTTACGATATAATTGAAATGGACGACAAACTTGTTGGAGATATGAAAAGATGCATTGAAGAAATATTTGCCGACAGCTTAAAGGGTGAGGATAAGCGTAAAATAGCATGGAGGTTTCATTTAACTGTAATTGATTATATATTGACAATGTGCACAAAATTAAGGGAATTATATAATATAAACGATGTGGCATTATCCGGAGGGGTTTTTCAGAACTCAATAGTTTTTGAAGGTGCCGTGAACGTATTAAAGCATAATGGATTCAATGTGTTTTTTAATGTTAAAGTGCCTGTAAATGATGGAGGTATATCGTTAGGACAGGTATTTGCAGCAATGCTGGAAGAATAAAATTGGAGGATGTGAAAAAATATGTGTGTTGCTGTTCCGGGAAAAGTAATAGAACTGAATGGCAAAATGGGTAAGGTGGATTTTAACGGTAATATTGTAGAGGTAAATGTAAGTCTGGTTGATGTGGAAGTTGGAAGTTATGTACTTGTGCATGCCGGATATGCAGTGGAAGTAGTCAAAAGGGAATTGGCAGAGGAACTTTCCAATCTTTTTGCTGATTTGGAGGACGTTCTGTAATGATAAATCTGGAAGAGATAAAAAGCTTTTTATTGGATTATTCGGGACCTGAAATAAAGCTTATGGAAGTGTGCGGCACTCATACCTCAACTATTGTAAAGAGCGGCATAAGGTCATTGCTGTCAAAAAACATAAAACTTGTATCGGGACCGGGATGTCCGGTATGCGTAACGGGATCCCGTTATATTGATGAAGCTGTGAATTTTGCACTTAGCAAAGATTACACAGTTTTATCTTTTGGCGACCTGTTAAGAGTTCCGGGAAATGAAATGTCCCTATCGGAAGCCAAAGCTCTAGGCGGCAGTGTGGAAATTATCTATTCTCCGATGGAGGCAGCGGAAAAGGCTATAAATAATCCGGAGAAAAATTTCGTACTGGCAGCTGTGGGCTTTGAAACCACTATTCCGGCCTATGCCCTTTTGTTGGATAATTTGATTGAGCTTAAAATTTCAAATGTTAAGCTTTTGACCAGTCTGAAATCCATCGGTCCTGCCTTGGACTGGCTGTGCGAGAATGAATCGGATATTGACGGGTTTATTGCACCGGGCCATGTGACCTCAGTTACGGGGGCTTCAGTTTATCGTCATCTGGCTGAAAAATACCGTAAACCTTTTACTGTAGCCGGCTTTGAAGCAGAGCACATTTTGGTGGCCATATATGACCTGGTTATGCAGATTGCTAATGGCAGGTATGAAGTTCATAACCTGTATAAAAGTATTGTATCCGATAAGGGAAATGAAAAGGCTATGGAAATTATAGGGAAGTATTTTGAGCTTTCTTCTTCCTATTGGAGGGGAATAGGAATTATTGACTGTTCGGGTTATACTGTCCGTGAAAATTATAGACATTACAGAATTGAAATTCCTGTAAGAGAAGAGGAAATTTCCAATAAGTCTAAAGGATGCCGGTGTGGAGAAGTTATTACAGGAAAAATAGAACCTTATGAGTGTACACTGTTTGGGAAAGGATGTACTCCGGCAAACCCGGTGGGACCGTGTATGGTATCCCAGGAAGGAACCTGCGGTATTTACTACAGTATGTATGGATAAACTAAAAAAGATAGGGTGAGAATTTTGGGAAACAGTCAAAAGATTACTATGGCACATGGCAGCGGTGGAAGTGCTACCAGAAAGCTTATACAGGATTTGTTTCATAAATATTTTCAAAATGACGTTTTGGACAAAATGGAGGATGCTGCCGTATTGGACATTCCTTCCGGCAAAATTGCTTATACTACCGATTCCTTTGTTGTCACTCCAATTTTTTTTCAAGGCGGTGATATAGGTAAACTGGCGGTATGCGGCACTCTTAACGATTTGCTTGTCATGGGGGCAGAGCCTAAATATCTTTCGGTGGGATTTATCCTTGAAGAGGGTATGGATATAAGAGATTTGGAAGAGATTATAAAGTCAATGGCTTTAACGGCAGAAGAAAGCGGTGTAAAGATTGTAGCCGGAGATACAAAAGTTATTGAAGGAAGCGGTGGAATATATATTAATACTTCAGGTATAGGTTTAATTAATCATAAACCTTTCCACACATCAAACGTAAAGCCCGGCGATGCAGTAATTGTAAGCGGTTCTTTAGGCAATCACCATGCCTGCATTTTATCCCATCGAATGAATATAAAAAATACAATATCAAGCGACTGTGCTTATCTGGGTGAAATGGTGCAGAACCTGATAAAAGCAAATATAGAGATAAAAGCCATGAGGGACGTTACAAGGGGTGGTTTAGCCACTGTGCTGAATGAAATAGCGGAAAGTTCCAATACCACAATAAATTTGAAGGAAGGCAGTATTCCTGTGGATCCTGAAGTGAAAAGTTTTTGCGATATTTTAGGACTTGATCCTCTTTATATGGCCAATGAGGGAAAAATTGTTTGCTTTGTTTCCCGGGAAGATGCAGAGAAGGCTTTAAGTATTATAAAAAACAGCAGATTCGGTGAAAAAGCTGCTATTATTGCTGAAGTTTCAGAACGTGAAAATGTAGCGGTTACTGTTACAACAAGAATTGGAGGAAAAAGAATTTTAAATGTTCTTCAGGGAGAGGGGCTTCCAAGAATTTGCTAATTAATATTCAAAAAATTATTGACAAAATATTACATAGTATTATAATGATAATAACAAAATGATAATAAAAATGCGAGGTAGAATATGGCTGACAACAAACTTAGGAATAAACAGGGACTTACCGAAGAGGAATTTTTAAAAAACTATGATGCCGGCAAATACGAGAGACCATCGGTTACTGTAGATATGCTGATTTTTACGGTAACCAACGAAGAGAGGAAAAGTTACAGAAAGCTTCCTGAAAAAGCACTAAAGCTGCTTATGATCAAAAGGGGAGATCATCCGTATATAGGGCAATGGGCTCTTCCCGGTGGATTTGTGAATATAAACGAAAGTCTGGAGGAAGCTGCACGCAGAGAATTGAAAGAGGAAACCAACATTGACAATATATATATGGAACAGCTTTATACATGGGGAGATGTTGGGAGAGACCCAAGAACAAGGGTAATAAGTACTTCTTATATGTCCTTGGTGGATAGTGAAACCTTAAACATTAAAGCCAATGACGATGCTGATGATGCAAAATGGTTTACTGTATCCTGCAAATTGTATCAGGAGCAAAAAACCGTTACTCAGGGTGGATATATTTTACAAAGGCTTTTTGAGTTGAAGCTTAGCAATGAGGAAGATAACCTTTCGGCCATTGTAAAAGTGGTGAAGACGGTGGAAAACAGGATAACCACAGTAGAAAGGGAAATTGTTGAATCCCACGGAATAGCTTTTGACCATGCCAAGATAATTCAATATGGAATTGAAAGGCTTCGAAACAAGATTGAGTACACTGACATAGCTTTTAACTTAATGCCTGAGCTGTTTACGCTGACCGAACTTCAGCAGGTGTATGAGATTATTCTTGATACTGAGCTTTTAAAGGCAAATTTCCGAAGAAAGATTTCCGGCATGGTTATAGAGACCAATGAATATACAAAAGATTCAGGACACAGGCCCTCAAAGTTATTCAGGTTTAATCCGAACTGGCAGAATTTGATTGAGGCATAACAATTATGAAAGGGGAAGATAAGTATGAAAATTGTCAACAGGGAACAATTCATGAAAAGAAGCATGGAAACTATAAAAGAAATGCTGGATATGCTGGAAGGGCTTAAAGGTATTAAGCTGGCAGATTTGAAAGGAGATAGAACAGCTCTGGTTATAGTGGATATGATAAACGGTTTTGCCCGCGAAGGAGCACTGAAAAGCGACAGAGTCGAAGAACTGATTCCTGAAATAGTTAAATTGTCGAAAAAGTGTGATGAGCTGGGAATTCAAAAAATTGCCTTTGCCGATTGTCACACTGAAGCATCACCGGAATTTGGTGCATATCCTAAACACTGCATGTCAGGAACAAGCGAAGCCGATGTGGTGGATGAAATCAAAGAGGTTGGAGGCTATAAACTGATTGAAAAAAATTCAACCAATGGTTTTCATGAAGAAGAGTTTAAAAAATGGCTTGCCGATAATCCGCAGATAACCAACTTTATTGTTACGGGGGATTGCACAGATATATGTGTTCAGCAGTTTGCAATAACATTAAAGACCTGGTTCAATATGCAAAACAAAAACTATAGGGTAATAGTTCCTATGAATGCTGTTGATACCTATGATTTGGGAGTTCATAACGGAGACCTGGTGAATGTTATGGCATTATACAATATGATAATTAATGGAGTGGAAGTAGTTAGAGAGATTGAAGTATAAGGATTTATTTTTGAAGTTTGACTGCAATTAAAAAATATAGGAGATGTATTAGAATGGAAAAAATAAACTTCACTATGTTAACTGACTTTTATGAATTGACCATGGCAAATGGGTATTTAAAAAATGGATTTAAAGACAAAATTGCC
The DNA here is from genome assembly GCF_000237085.1 of Acetivibrio clariflavus DSM 19732. Classification (GTDB taxonomy): domain Bacteria; phylum Bacillota; class Clostridia; order Acetivibrionales; family Acetivibrionaceae; genus Acetivibrio; species Acetivibrio clariflavus. Next base: position 1,150,277 of record NC_016627.1, read on the forward strand.
TATTTTGACATGTTCTTCAGGAAGGTGCCCGATGGCGGCGGTTTTGCCATAATGGCAGGTGTTGAACAGCTCATTGAATATTTGGAAAACCTTAAGTTTGATGATAAAGATATAGAGTATTTGAGAAGTAAAAATATATTCTGTGAGGAATTTTTAGAGTATTTAAGAGACTTTAAGTTTAGCTGTGATGTCTGGGCTGTACCCGAAGGAACGCCTATATTTCCGAATGAGCCGGTGGTAACTGTCAGGGGTCCTGTTATACAGGCTCAGTTTATTGAAACTATGGTTCTTTTGACTATTAATCACCAAAGTCTTATTGCGACAAAAGCCAACAGGATTGTAAGAGCTGCTCAAGGCAGAGGTGTTATGGAGTTCGGAACAAGAAGAGCCCAAGGCTATGAAGGTGCGATTTATGGAGCAAGAGCAGCATATATTGGAGGATGTATCGGTACTGCTTGTGCCATTGCCGATAGAGATTTTGAAATTCCGGCATTGGGTACTATGGCTCACAGCTGGATTCAAATGTTTCCTTCAGAACTGGATGCCTTCAGAGCATATGCCGAAGCTTATCCCGACAATTGTACACTGCTTGTGGATACTTACAATGTGCTTAAATCGGGAGTCCCAAATGCCATAAAAGTGTTCAATGAGGTAATAGTACCCAAAGGTTTCAGACCAAAGGGAATAAGGATAGACAGCGGTGATATTACATATCTGTCGAAGGAAGCAAGGAAAATGCTGGATGAAGCAGGATTTCCTGATTGTAAAATTGTGGCATCCAACTCTCTGGATGAATATATTATACGTGATATTCTTATTCAGGGTGCAAAAGTCGATTTGTTCGGCGTAGGTGAGAGACTTATAACTTCGAAGTCCGAGCCTGTTTTTGGCGGAGTATACAAGCTTGTGGCTATTGAAGAAGACGGAAAGATTATTCCCAAAATAAAGATCAGTGAAAATGTGGCGAAAATAACCAATCCTGGCTTCAAGGAGCTTTGGAGACTTTTTGACAGAAAGACAGGAAAGGCTATTGCCGATGTTTTGACTATCCGAGATGAGGTTATTGACGATAGCAAGCCCTATGAAATATTTGACCCTGAGCATACCTGGAAGAGAAAGACGGTAACTGATTTCTATGCCAAAAGGCTTCAGGTGAAAATTTTCGATAAAGGTGCATGTGTTTATAAAAGTCCAAAACTTAAGGAAATCAGAGACTATTGCAGTGAACAGATAGATAACCTGTGGGACGAGGTTAAAAGGTTTGAAAATCCACACGTATACTATGTCGATTTGTCAACGGATTTGTGGGAAATGAAACAGCAGCTGCTGAAGCGGTATTCGGTTAAATAGAATACAAGGTCTTAAAGATGAACTGAAAAAGTTGAATTAAACTTGTTTGATTTGGAATAACTTCATTAAAATAGCACGAAATGAAATTGTTTTAAAAATTCAGCGTAATGAAAAAATGAATATTACAGAGTTATGACTTTCATGCCAGTTATATTAAATTTATATTTATATCAAAGCTATATATCTGCTAATACTAGGACTTGACAGTTAATTAGAAGTATAGGGGATTATTTCTGTGGTAATAAAAATATGCAGGAAAAACACAAAACACTTGTTGAAATTTAAATATTTTTATGGTAGTATTTTGGATAGTGAAAAAATTAACTAGTTCACAATCTTTTCCTATATGCTGCCGGAGTTTAGAATTTCGGTTATTCTATTTCTAATATTGCAACTTGGATATTGCAACTTAGCAATAGTATATTTACATTAATAAATAGCATATTAACAACTATTTGAAGGGAGAATTCAAATGAACACGAACAATCAAAAATTATTGGCTTGGGTAAAAGAAATGGCTGAAATGTGTCAGCCTGACAACATTTACTGGTGCGACGGTTCAGAAGAAGAAAATCAGCGTCTTCTGAAAGAAATGGTGGACGCAGGAATGGCTACTCCGCTTAATCCTGAAAAACGTCCTGGTTGTTATCTTTTCCGCAGTGACGCTACTGACGTTGCACGTGTTGAAGACAGAACATTCATAGCTTCCAAAAAACAGGAAGATGCAGGTCCAACAAACAACTGGATTGACCCTGTTGAATTGAAAGCTACAATGAAGGAGCTCTACAAAGGTTGCATGAAGGGTAGAACAATGTATGTTATACCTTTCTCAATGGGACCGATAGGTTCACCTATTTCAAAGATTGGTGTTGAATTGACAGACAGCCCATACGTTGTAGTTAACATGCGTATAATGACTCGTATAGGCAGTAAAGTTCTTGAAGCATTAGGTGATGATGGAGAATTCGTTCCATGCTTACACTCAGTAGGTGCACCTTTAGCTGAAGGAGAAAAAGATAAAAAATGGCCTTGTGCACCAATAGAAAAGAAATATATAAGCCACTTCCCAGAAGAAAAGACAATTTGGTCTTATGGTTCCGGTTACGGTGGAAATGCTCTTTTGGGTAAAAAGTGTTTTGCACTTCGTATAGCTTCTGTTATAGCTCGTGAAGAAGGTTGGCTTGCTGAACATATGCTCATCCTTCGTATCACAAATCCAAAAGGCGAGGTAAAATATATCGCCGGTGCATTCCCAAGTGCATGCGGTAAGACAAATCTTGCTATGCTTGTACCAACTATTCCGGGATGGAAAGTTGAAACTATAGGTGATGATATAGCATGGATGAAATACGGTAAAGACGGCCGTTTGTATGCTATAAATCCTGAAGCAGGATTCTTCGGTGTTGCTCCTGGTACATCCATGAGTTCAAACCCGAATGCTATGAAGACTATAGAAAAGAATACAATATTCACTAACGTTGCATTAACTGATGATGGCGATGTTTGGTGGGAAGGTATCGGATACGATGCTCCTTCACATCTCATTGACTGGAAAGGTAATGATTGGGCACCGGGTGCTGAAGCTCCTGCAGCACATCCAAATGCTCGTTTTACAGCTCCTGCAAGTCAGTGTCCTTCAATTGCACCTGAATGGGAAGATCCAAATGGTGTGCCAATTTCAGCAATCCTTGTAGGAGGACGTCGTCCAACTACTATTCCTTTGGTACATGAAAGCTTCAGCTGGGAGCATGGTGTATTCATGGGATCCATCATGGGTTCAGAAATAACAGCTGCTGCTATATCCGACAATATTGGTAAAGTACGTCGTGACCCATTTGCTATGTTGCCATTCATCGGATACAATGTTGGTGACTACTTGCAGCACTGGTTGGATGTAGGTGCTAAGTCCGAAGAAGGCAAGTTGCCGAAGATCTTCTATGTAAACTGGTTCCGTAAAGACAAAGACGGTAAATTCTTATGGCCAGGTTACGGTGAAAACAGCCGTGTTCTCAAGTGGATATTCGAAAGAGTATCAGGAGAAGGAAAAGCTGTTAAGACTCCTATCGGTTATATGCCTACACCTGATGCTATTGATACAACAGGACTTGATATTAGTGAAGAAACTATGGCTGAACTTCTCAAAGTCAACAAAGACGAATGGTTGAAGGAAGTTCAATCCATAAGAGAACATTATGCTAGCTATGGAGAAAAAGTTCCTAAAGCATTGATAGCTCAGTTGGATGCATTAGAACAACGTTTGAAAGAAAGCAACTAAGATTTTACAATATAAACCGGATGACAGTTTTGATTTGTCATCCGGTTTGTTTATTTATACAGGCAAAAGAAAAAATAGTTATGAACAGAAATATTTAAGTATAAAAAGACATATTCCTAAAGTCCAAAGATAAAAGGCGAAAATAGAAAAATAGGGAAATATAAAAAACAAAATTACTCCTAAGACTATGGATATCAGCCCCGATAATGAAAGCTTGTTTTGATGGCTATAAGCATTGAAAATGGAGTGTTGTCTGAAATGCTCATAGGGTAATTGCTTTATGTACAGCAAGTCCTTTGTTTTTGTAAAAGCAGGTATGTAACCGATTAGCCCGCGAGCATAGATTTCCATCCATACATCTTTGGAGAGAGCAGGATTGTCTAAAGAATCGCTTTGTGCGATATATCTAATTCTATTGTTGTTAATTAAAGAGTTTGAACTTAAGCTCGGAACTAATCCTCTAACGTATATGCGATTTCTTTTTTTTAAGTGAATAGTTTTAATTACACCTTTTCCAGGAGGTGCAATGTACATAAAAGTATTCTCGCCCAGTGTTGCTGTATAGGGAGTGAATTTGTTCGGACAAATATATGAATTTGCGTCAATGTAACAGCGGAATCCATGCTTATCGTATATTTTCAGCCATAAGCGGCCTTTATTGTATATTTTGGAAACCAAATAGACCTTGTCATACCTTTTTAGACATATTTTGATTTCGGAACTGAAATCGGGTTTCTCATAGCATAATAAGTTGTCCTCCATTACGAAGCAGTAGTTATCAAGGTCTATAAGTTTGGTCTTGCTGTTGATGAAACCAATAAAAAAATTATCTTCAAGGACTTCGATCCACTGCTGATCGTTTTCCCAAGATGAATATCCAAGATCAATTATTCCACCATCTCTTATTTTTTTTACAGTGGAATAAGAAAAGCCTTTTCCACTATATACATAAGTACCACCGATGACCATCTTTTTCATTGTATGCATTACCTCACAAAGTTTGGTAAACATCTTATATTTTACCATAATTTTTGTTGGGTGTATATATGAATATCTATAATAATTGATAAAAAGTTATATTTGTTATAAATTGAATTCTATTGTTGAAAAATTGAAAGTTTATTATGTAATTAATTATTGTTATATAGCTTATATAAGCTTCTATAGTCGGGATTGGTAGATGACTCCAGCAAGTAAGCCGATACATTTGAACCAGGCTTTCTGTGATTGTTTAATGCATATATTATGTTTTCGGCTGAAGTTATTCCCACTCCATGGCCATAGTAATAATTATTTCCCAAATCAATAGCATTCTCACCCTGCCATTCAGGAGTTAACGGATCTACATCGGGATTTTTAAAATATCTGCAATCGCCAGGAAAAATATCCGGTGGTTTTCGGTTGGTACTCACTCTAAGTTTTCCACTGAGATTTTGCCAATCCATCAGGTAGATATCATTGAATATGCGGTTGAACAGTTCGGTACCGAAAGTATCCAACACAGCTTTATAATAGACTATGACAATTGCAGTAGCACATTCAGTACCATATAACCAACCATTGTTATAAATGTCGTTAATGGCTTTGGATGGCTGCACATTGCTTTTTAATAAAAAACCGCCTTCTGGGGTTCGCCTCCAATAATACTCATTGCATTCCGAGTTTTTAAAGGTTTTGAAACGTAATCGACTTCTAAACAGCTTCTTGGAAGCGTTTATAATATTTTTCCTCATATCAAGAATAAAATATAGTTCCTGGGCTGAGGAAAATCTGTAATTATAACTGCTTTTATTCATTATGTTTATAATCTTCAATTTGATTTCATCATTGCCGATGTCGGGTATGACGGTATCAACATCAACAACATTGCCGGATATAGTCAGCATATTGAACCTCCTAACTTGGCAGCTGATATTTTAAGTTGTTCAGTTATGGGATAGCGAATCCAGCTGTTCCACGAATAAACATTTTGGTTGTGTAATATAAAGGAGTAATTGGAAAGCAGTATTTGGCTGTTTATATCTAAAGTATTGAATATATTCAGTTGACGTTTTTCATCTTCGGACAAATTACCTTCAATTGTACCATCTCTGGAAACATTTTTAAAAAGGTACTTGGCACCTAAGGAGACTTCAAATGGCGATGGGTCGGGCATCTGCTGAAAACTTTCACCGGTATAATATATAAACGGAAGATTTTCTTTTAGCCAATAGCGTACATTTCTGTATAGCAATTCTTTTGGCAGACTGCTGTTTTTAATTACAGGAATAAATTTGAGAAGTTCTTTAGTCAACTCAACTTCTTTCTCGTCTTCTGAATTGAAACTTTCTGCCAACATTAATATACAGTTGGGATCACGGCATTCGAAAAATGCCCAGACCATGTCATGGATAAATAAGCCTTGTTTATAACGATTGTAAATAATTTCTTTTATTACCGGGAGTATTGAATAGTCCTTGTATTCTCTGACAAGTATTATTGCGCAGGAATCCAGTATATCCGTATACTCTCCTCTTGACATGGTATCATCTTTACCGGTTTGAAGTATCCATTTGAGTGTTTCGGCGACATCGATGTTTTTAGTTAACTCACTGAAACGGGAAAAACTTTTGGAACGAATACTTTTTACTACGTCTAGAACTTTTTTGTTTCTTGAGTTTAAGTATCTGGATAAGGATGGTTTGCTAATTTGAGGCGAAAGTATGTACAATGTCGGAAAACTAAGGTTGTCTTCATTTATTAAATTTAAAGCTTTTGATGGGTTTCTGACAAGCAGTTTATGAAAATAGTAAGACAGATTTCTGTTTCCTCTGTCAAGTCGCATCTTGTCTAAAGTGCTTAATGTGGATATATCGACCATATTTAACCTCAAATCTTAAAGTTATACTATTAATATTAATATGCACTTTAAGGTTTAAACGGAACATGATTTGGAATTTTATTATGATGAGTGAAGCTTTTTGAAAAGGTACGGCTTCAAAGAAAGGAAAAATCCATGGGAAAGCTTTTTGCATAAAAAAGAAAAGAGAAAATGCCTTGCAATAGATACATATCTATTACAAGGCATGATTTTTTTAATTCCATTTACATTCTATTTATTTTCACCTAATATTCTTGCAATTTCTGCAACGTCTTTATCTCCGCGACCTGAAAGACAGATAACTACAATTTTATCCTTATCAAGAGTACCTGCAAGCTTTATACCATAAGATACGGCATGGGAGCTTTCAATTGCAGGGATGATAGCTTCTACTTTTGAAAGTTTTAAAAAGGCATCAATTGCTTCCTTATCTGTAACAGTGACATATTGAGCTCTTCCACTGTCTTTGTAGAATGAATGTTCAGGACCTACACCGGGGTAGTCGAGTCCAGCGGCTATTGAGTAAACCGGAAGCGGTTCTCCCTTGTCATCTTGCAATAAGTAACATTTAAATCCGTGAATGATACCGGGAGTTCCCGCAGTTAATGTCGCTGCATGATCGGGTGTGTCAAGACCTTTACCGGCAGGTTCCACACCAATCATTTTAACGTCCTTATCATCATAAAATGGTGCAAACATTCCAATAGCATTACTTCCTCCGCCTACACAGGCAATGAGGTAATCGGGCAATCTGCCTTCAAGCTCTAAGATTTGCTGTTTGGTTTCCCGACCTATGACCGATTGGAAATGCTTGACTATTTCAGGATATGGATCCGGACCTACTGCAGAACCTAACATATAGAAGGTATTTTCATAGTTCTCGACCAAATCATTCAAAGCCTCATCAACTGCATCTTTAAGTGTACGAGTACCTGTTTTGACAGGAACAACTTTTGCACCTAAAAGTTCCATTCTGAACACGTTCAATGCCTGTCTTCTGGTGTCCTCTTCACCCATGTATATGATACATTCCATATTGAATAAAGCACAAGCGGTTGCGGTAGCTACACCGTGCTGTCCGGCACCGGTCTCAGCAATTATTCTCTTTTTGCCAAGACGTTTTGCAAGGAGAGCTTGTCCAAGGGTATTGTTAATTTTATGCGCACCCATGTGGTTTAAGTCTTCTCGCTTTAAATAGATTTTTGCACCGCCGATTTCTTCTGTAAGTCTTTTGGCAAAATATAGGGGATTCGGTCTGCCGACAAAGTATTTGAAATAGTAATCAAGTTCCTTTATAAATTCAGGGTCATCCTTATACTGATAGAATGCTTCTTTTACTTCGTCCAAAACCTTTTCCAGTTTTTCGGGTACAAACCGTCCTCCGTAATCACCAAAAAAACCTTTGCTATCTGGTAAACTCATCCCACTCTTCTCCTCTCATCTAAAATATAAAGCCTATATAGGCCCAAATAGCATATCCTTTTCCCGAAAAAAACTTAGAAGAATAATATATTTAGAAATTTTTTCCGAGAACATATAGGCCAAAAAACTCTTTAAAATAATTATACTCTAAATTTTAATTTTATTAAAGATATAAGTTGAACAGTAAAGTGATTATTTCTACTTTTTTGTGAAAGGAATTTATGGAATTAATGTCGGATTTTAGTTTGGGAAATACTGCTCCCAAAATTTATTATTTTATGATAAAATATTTTATGTTGCTGTCACATGGACAATATTGAGCAGGCATTAAAATTAATAAAAAAGATTATAAGGAGGTTTTGATGAGTAGGTTAATTGGAAAGATTGTTTTTTGTGTTTTGGTGCTTACAGCATGTCTTGGTTCGGTATTTTATTGTGAGGCTAGTGATTTGAAAGAACAGATATTTGTGACTGTTAAAGTAAATGACCAGTGCATCAAAATGGATACCCAACCCTATATAAAGAGCGGAAGGGTATATGTTCCAATACGTTTTGTTGCTGAAGCTTTAGGGGCAAAAGTGGATTGGAACGCTGAGCAAAACAAAGTTATAATTAGTAAAAAGGAAGATATTGAAGCTGAAGAATTGAATGAAACAGTTACTGAAGCTGTTTATGCAGATGAAAAGAAATCAATACAGTTGACGATTGGAAGTAATGAGTTAATTGCTTACGGTGAAGAAAAGCAAATGGATGCTGCGCCGGAAATAGTAAATGGACGTACAATGATACCGATAAGGTTTGTTTCTGAAAATCTTGATTGCAATGTAATATGGAGCGATCTTACCTATTCGGTGCTTATATATAAAGATGACATTGCTGTTCCGAAGGAATTAATTGAGGATAGATGGTATACCGATGAAGATTTGATATGGCTTGCCCGTATAGTACATGTAGAAGTAAAAGGATTATCCATTAACGGCAAGGTTGCTGTTGCCAATGTTGTATTAAATAGAGTAAAGAGTCCGGGTTTTCCAAATACAATATATGATGTAATTTTTGCTAAAGGACAATTTCCGCCGGCTCATAAGCCTGGGTTTAAGGAACTGGTACCTTCGAGGGATTGTATTATTGCTGCTAAGATGGCTTTGCACGGAATAAACAATGTTGGGGAATGTTTGTATTTTAATAATGTTCCATTTAAAAGTAATAATGTAGTTCTCTATAAAAGAATAGACGGAGAATACTTCTATTGCAAAAAGTAAAGATATAAGATATAAAATAAAGTGAAATAAGAAGCAAAATAAGAATACATAAAACTTCAGAAAAAATACACAAAATCTTCACAAAAAAGACACAAAAATAAAGTATATTAATAATACGACAAACTTCAAAAAAAAGCCTGTCTTAACAATTAATTGCAAAATTAATTTTAAGACAGGCTTTTTTCGTTTTTTCAAAACTTCCATTTTATATCTTTGTTTTAATGTTTTATTCTAATTTGAAATAATTTAAAAAAGTTATGATTCAGAGGATTTACCAGGAAACAAACTGCAGACTTAAGGGGTGTAAATTTATCTGATTTTGTGTATAATATATAAATGCGAATGATTTGCATTTGCATAATTTAAGTGGAGGATATATTATGAAATTAATTAGGATTTTACCGATATTATTGGCAGCAATACTGATTTTGACTTCCTGTGGGAAGACTTACTCAAAGAATTCAAATGTTGACACAGAAGAAAACGGAATTACCATAGTAACATCCTTTTATCCTATGTATATTTTTACAAAAAATATTACGAAGGATGTTAATGGGGTAAAAGTAATAAATATGGCTGAACCGAAAACAGGATGTCTTCATGATTACCAGATGACCCCATCCGATATGAAAAAGGTTGAACAGGCAGATATTATGGTTATTAATGGAGCCGGACTGGAGAGTTTTATTGAAAAAATTATAAAAGAAAGGCCTCAGTTAAAAATAATTGAAGCAAGCAAAGGCCTTGAACTTCTGAATGGCGAAAGTTCCCATGAAAGCGGGGACATTGAAGAGGACGAACATGAGGAGGATAGTGAACAAAAAGACCATGAGCACAGTGTAAACGCCCATGTATGGGTAAGTATAACAGGAGCAATAGCTGAAGTCAAAAATATAGGTGAACAGTTAGCAGCTGCGGATCCTGATAATGCCGAAAAGTATCGAAAAAATACCGAAGAGTACGTTAAAAAGCTGGAGGCTCAAAGGGAAAAAATGCTCAATGCTCTAAAAGGTATTGAGAACAGAAATATTGTTACCTTTCATGAAGCCTTTCCATACTTTGCAAAAGAGTTTGATCTAAATGTAATTGAGATAATTGAGACCGAGGAGGGAAGTTCACCTAGTGCTGGGGAATTGGCCGGTAAGATAAAAAAGATAAAAGAATCCAATGTAAAGGCTCTTTTTACAGACCCGCAGAATGTAACAAATATAGTACAGACTGTTTCGAAGGAAACAGGAATTAAAGTATATGAATTGGATCCGGTAGTAACCGGTCCTGAGGAACCGGATTTGGATGCATATATAAAAGCAATGGATAAAAATTTGGATGTATTGTTAGAGGCGTTGAAATGATGAGAGAAAAACATACTGCATGCTGTCAGAATAGTTGCCACGGTTTATGCTGTACAAAGATTGAGAATTTTGGAGTAACTTTCGGGAAAACGCAGGTTTTGAAAGATGTTAATCTCCATATACACTGCGGAGAGCTTACGGCTCTAATTGGACCAAATGGTGCAGGGAAGAGTACTCTCCTAAAGTCTATTCTGGGAGAGGTAAAACATACCGGAGAGCTTAAATTTATGGATGCAAAAGGAGAAAAACACGATAAACCTTTGATAGGTTATGTTCCACAGCATTTGAGCTTTGATACCGGCTCTCCTATAAGTGTATTTGATTTGTTTATGTCGTGTCTTGTAAAAACACCTTCATGGTTGTATAAGCCAAAGGGAATAAGAAAGAAAGTGGAGGAAAGCCTGGCTAAAGTTAAAGCGGAACACTTGATAGACCGTCGCTTAGGTGCTCTGTCGGGAGGCGAACTTCAGAGAGTGCTGCTTGCCCTTGCATTAGAACCTGTTCCGCATCTTTTGCTTTTGGATGAGCCGGTATCCGGGATTGACCAAAACGGTCTGGAGATGTTTTACAATACTTTGATAGAACTTAAGGAAAACTATGACCTTTCCATAATTTTGGTTTCCCATGATCTTGATTTTGTTCTAAGATATGCCGACAGGGTAGTATTGATAAAAGGTACGGTATTGGCCAGCGGCTCACCTTTAGAAATGTCAAAAAATGAAATGCTGTTAGAGACTTTCGGAATGTCATGGTTTAAAGATTATTCCGATAAAAACAGGGGGGATAGCAATCAATGATAAATTTTTTGTACTCTCTTATAGATGCTATCTTGCCTTTTCAATGGGCAGAACTTGAGTTTATGAAAAATGCACTGCTTGCAGTACTCTTGGTTTCAGCTGTTTTTGGAATACTGGGTACAATGATAGTGAATAACAAAATGGCATTCTTTTCTGATGCTTTAGGACATGGTGCATTTACCGGAGTGGCTGTAGGAAGCATAATGGGAATTTTTAGTCCCATTCATGGTGCGATAGCTTTTTCCATTGCCTTTTCTATTTTAATAACTGTTGTTAAGAATAAGAGCAAAACCTCGACGGATACCATAATAGGCGTATTTTCCTCCATAGCCATATCCACAGGACTGCTTCTTTTATCGGTTGGAGGAAAAAATATAAACAAGTATTCCAACTATCTTTATGGCGATTTACTGAGCATAACACCCTCGGATTTGAATCTGCTGCTGATTGCCTTTGTTGGAGTACTTTTATTGTGGTTGCTGTTGTTTAATAAAATGCTTCTAATCAGCGTAAATCAGTCCTTAGCAAGAAGTAGGGGAATTAATACCGTTGTTGTTGAAACCATTTTTACATCAGCTATTGCTGTAATTGTTACTGTGGGAATCCAATGGGTTGGGCTGCTTTTGATAAATTCTTTATTGGTACTTCCTGCAGCAGCTGCAAGAAATGTTAGCTTTAATGTAAGACAGTACCATTTGTTATCAGTGCTCTTTGCTCTTTTTTCAGGTATATCCGGTCTTATCCTGTCTTATTATTGGAATTCTACTACAGGAGCAACTATAGTACTTATTTCAGCAGGTATATATTTCCTAACGCTTGCGCTTAAGAATAAAGTCGGATAATATTTAATTTAAAGGTGTGTTTATATTCCAATTTTTCGTCGAGGGTGATTATTGTGAAATTGCGATATTGCTCGAAGCTTTTGTTTTTTAGGATATTTGTTTTAGCAATGCTGGTGTTTGGATATTCTCAAAGCTGTATGGAAGTCCAGGCTGCAGCACAAACACCTAACAGTATTACGGTTACAGTTGATTGGGATGAATTAAAATTTGATGTTCCGCCGCAAATAATAGAAGGAAGGACAATGGTTCCTTTGAGAGCTATTTTTGAGGCTCTGGATGCGCAAGTGGAATGGGATGGAGTAACCAGGACAGTAACCGGCTACCGGAAAAATACTGTTGTGAGCCTTGCGGTTGACAGTAAAATTGCCACTTTGAATGGAAAAAAAGTTGAACTGGACGTTCCTGCAATTATAGTGTCCGGGAGAACTCTGGTTCCTGTAAGGTTTATTTCTGAGAGTTTGGGTGCAAAGGTAACTTGGGATGCGAGACTGCGCAAAGTGGAAATATTGACCCAGGATGTAATACAAATTCCCGACAGTAACTTTGAAAAGGTAATCAGGAGAAATATAAAAAAGTATACAGGAGAACTGTTTACCAGCGATTTAAAAGGCATAAAAGTGTTGGAAGGAAGAGAAGCGGGTATATCCAATATTGAAGGTATACAATATATGAAAAATGTTACACATATTTATCTGGAAAAAAATAATATAAGCGATATAAGTTTATTGGGTAGCCTAAAGGAACTGAAAGTATTAAGCCTTAACGAAAATAGAATAACCGATATTACTCCCCTTTCTTCATTGAAAAATCTTCGGGTAATTTATATACATACCAATCTTTTAAAGGATTTGACACCTTTAGCTAATTTGACTGATTTGGAGGAATTGTATTTAGGCGGAAATTACATAAAAGATATAACACCTCTGTCGTCACTTTTAAATCTTAAAACCTTATTTCTTGGCGATAATCAAATTACCGATCTGACTGTGTTGAAGAACTTGAAAAATCTGAAGCATTTAGATATTTACGCTAATCCTGTGTTGGATATAACCCCTCTCAAGGCGCTGAACCATTTGGAAGAAGTGTATATAGAGTATTATAATAAGCAATCAGCACTTAATGAGGAACTTTATAAAAAGTATGAGGATATGATGAAAAAAGCGCAAGAAATAGTCGAAAAGGTTGTAAAACCCGGAATGTCCGATTTGGAAAAGGAACTGGCACTCCATGACTATTTGGTGGTACATACCAATTATGATTATGAAAACTATATTTCAAACACAGTACCTGAAGAAGCCCATCTACCTTATGGAGTTTTGGTTAACAGGGTTGCCGTGTGTGACGGTTTTGCCAGAACAATGCAAATTCTGTTGGACATGGTTGGTATAGAAAGTGAGCTTGTTTATGGAGAATCCTATGGTGAAAACGGATGGTATGGACACGCATGGAATATTGTAAAGATTGACGGAAAATACTATCACCTGGATGTTACTTTTGACAATATAGACAAAGATGGACGAAAAGTCGAAAAGGATTCAATAACGCACAAATATTTCAACATATCCGATAGACAAATTTCCTTTGACCATAGATGGGACAGAAGTATTTATCCTGCATGCAATAATGATAGTGAGCATTTTACAAGGGTATGTGAACTGACTGGTGATCGGATTATTGACGGAAATACGGCATATTATATAGATGAAGAAAATAACATTATAAATCTGGATACCGAAAACTTTACCACTTCAAATCTTACATCCAATAAGGCTGAAAGGATAGTTTTATGCGATGGTTTTATTTATTACATTCATATTTTAAACGGTGATGCAAAAGCTATTTATAGGATAAAAACCGACGGTACCGAAGAAAAGAAAGTATATGACGGATGGGCGAAATATCTTAAATCCGATGGGAGATATGTATACTTTATTGATGAGGATGACCGTATAAACCGATTGACCCAATCCGGATCCGAAATTATTACAAATAACAGTATAGTATCAGCATTATATTTGACGCAAGATTATATAATATATAAAGCTTATAATTGGGATTCAGGAGGCAAACTTTACAGGGTGAATAAAGCTACAGGAGAAAGTGATAGAATCGGTTTTGACACCCCGTCAGGTTTTTCCTTTTCCTTGGATTCCGGATATTTGACCTATTATTATACTCCTTTTGAAAGAGTGGTTGATGATTGGATTTATTATATCAATGAAAATGAAAGAAATAGTTTGTTCAAGATAAGAACGGACGGAACAGGCAGAACCAGATTAAACAATTCCGACAGTACTATAATAGAAATTTACGGCGATTGGATGTACTATCACAATAACAGTGACCAATCCAAAGTTTACAGGGTAAGAATTGACGGAACTGAAAATAATATAGTTGGCTGATGATTTTGAAAAAAAACATACGATGGGTGATTTTGGCAAGTACATCAAGTGTAATGAGTGCCAATGATACACAGTAATACCTAATAATGTTTACATTATACAATAAATGGATTATTATTTTATTAAAAATACTGACAAGAGGAGTTAGGCTGTATGATTGAACTTAAAAATATAACCAAGACCTATAGCGGAACTTTGAAGGCTGTTGACGATATCAGCATTACAATACAGGACGGTGAAATATTCGGTTTTTTAGGACCTAATGGTGCCGGTAAAACTACGACAATAAAAATGATAACAGGTATTTTGAAGCCTGACAGTGGAAGTATCAAAATTAATGGGATAGATATAAATGAAAATCCGACAGATGCGAAAAAACAATTCGGTTTTGTTCCCGATGATCCGAATATATTTTTAAGGCTGAAGGGAATTGAATACTTAAATTTCATGGCAGATGTGTATGAAGTTAGCGACAGCGACAGAAAGCAGAGGATTGAAAGTCTTGCTGAAAGATTTGAAATGTCCGGTGCTTTAGGTGATTATATAAAGAGTTATTCCCATGGTATGAGACAGAAAATTGTCATTATGGGTGTACTGATACACAATCCTCCTGTTTGGATTTTAGATGAGCCTATGACGGGGCTTGACCCTAAATCCTCCTTTGTTTTGAAAGAAATGATGAGAGAACATGCATCCAAAGGGAATACAGTGTTTTTTTCAACCCATATACTTGAAGTGGCTGAAAAATTGTGTGACAAAGTAGCCATTATAAATAAGGGTAAAATTCTTTTTGCAGGAAGGCTTGATGAAATGAGAGAACACTTTAAGACTAATCAGTCCCTTGAAAAAATGTTTTTGGAGTTGACGGAAAATGGACAATAAGCTTTTTATTCTTACAAAAACTCTGTTAAAGAATGGCTTTGGCTTTAAAGCAACCGGAAAAAAGAAAGTTAGGCAGATTATTTTTGCCTTATTGATAGCTTTGTGCATTGTACCTTATTTCACAGGCATATTTTACTTTGTTTCAAGCATGTATGATTCTTTAAAAGCCATAAACCAGGAAGGTGTAATTCTAAGTTTGGGAATTGCCTTTACTTCTTTTACTATACTTTTCTTTGGAATATTTTATGTAATTAATGTATTTTACTTTGCTGATGACGTGGAAAACCTTTTGCCGCTTCCTCTGAAACCTTCAGCAATTATCGGATCAAAATTTATTGTTACGGTAATATATGAATATATTACAGAAATTTTTATATTGCTGCCGTTGCTCATTGTATATAGCTATAAAAGCGGAGCAACATTTATGTACTATATATATGCTTTATTGATTTTTATCCTTGTGCCTGTTGTACCATTGTCCATGGCCTCGATTATTGTTATGGCTATAATGAGATTTACCTCAATAGCTAAAAACCGAGATCGTTTCAAAATGGTTAGCGGTATAATAGCGATGTTCACTGCTGTTAGTTTTAATATTGCAATACAGCGTCTCGCATCGAAAACGGTGGATCCTTCAGAGGTCCAGGAGATGTTCATCAGGGGGCAAAATTCCTTGGTTGAGCTTGTATCAAGAATCTTCCCCGGTGCAAAATTTGCAGCACTTAGTATTGTTAACAACTCAGATATTTCAGGACTTATAAATCTTCTGATTTTTATTTTAATTAATGCGGTGAGTTTTATTATATTTTTGTATATAGGTGAGATGTGGTATTTTAGAGGTGTAATCGGTATTTCTGAAAATGCTGCAAAAAGAAAGAAGGTCACCAGTGATGATTTAAGCAGGGTCAGCATACGTCAGTCGGTATTAAAAGCTTATACAATAAAGGAGTTGAAACTTCTTTTTCGAACACCCATTTATTTTATGAACTGTGTTCTTATAAATTTTATTTTGCCCGTACTTATGGTTTTACCGTTTATTACTCAACCGCAGAATGGTGCTGAATTGGATAGCATCAGAGTGCTAATGCGTAGCGGTGCTTTCGAAGGCATTATTGTGACAATAGGATTTGCTGCAGCAATTATAATTTCAACTTTTAATTCCATAACTCCAACTTCTATCTCAAGAGAAGGACAAAATTTCTATGTAAATAAATTTTTACCGGTTTCCTATAAAACTCAGATAATGGCCAAAGTACTTTCCGGAGTGATAATATCTTTTATTGGAGTAGTTATTGCTCTTATAAGTGCAGCAGTATTTTTAAGCATACCTGTGCACCTGATATTTATGATAGCCGTTATAAGTCTGTTTGGCATAGTGTTTACTTCTTTTACAGGAGTATTGATTGATTTGTTCCATCCTAAACTCAATTGGGATAATGAGCAAAGGGCTGTAAAACAGAATCTCAATCCTGTTTTTAACATGTTTCTGGCATTAATTTTCGGAGGAGCATTAATTTGGGCCTCCATAACATATAGTTTTAATGCTGTTTCAACTTGTGGTATAATTTTCCTTGTTTTTGGAATTGCTGATTTAGTGTTGTACAAAGTTATATCTACAATGGGGGTAAAGTTATTTGGCGATATAGAGGTATAAGATTATTCTTTGGTGTCTGGTTGAGTGACAGGAGGATTAATAATTACTTCCTGATTATGGGCAAATATTTTGTCGCTGTATTCCTTTCCGGCCCAGTTCTTAACAATGTCATAGGATTTCTTATACACTTCATAGTCCTCCGGCTTATGGGCATCGGAAGCTACAAATTGAACCAAGTTCAGATCAATAAGCTTCTTGGCAAATTTTTTGACGTTGGAACCGTGAATTCCAACTATACTTGCAGCATCTAACTGAACAAGGCAGCCTGTTTCTATTAAATCAATGAACTTTTGCGTATTCCTTGCAAAATAAATGTTCCTTTCAGGATGGGCTATAATGGGAACTATTCCTTCAGCATGCAATTTTAAAAGAGTTTCATTGATGTTAACAGGCATTATGTCAAAAGGAAGTTCAAACAGTAAATACTTTGACTTGTTCAGCGTATATTTGTATTTTTGTAGGAACACATCATTGATTGAAGAAACCAGAAACACCTCATAGCCCAAAAATAGTTCAATTCCAAAATCTCTAATCCTGGATTTTACATTATAGAAATTTTCCAGGATCTTATCTGGTTTATATATGTTTTTATTGTAATGGGGGGTAACAATAATTTTGTTCACTCCCAGTTTTTCAGCTTCCAATATCATCCTTATCGAGTCTTTAACTGTTGAAGGCCCATCATCCACTCCGAAAATTATATGACAGTGTATATCAATCATATTGTTCCCTCTTTAAATCTTTAATTAATTCTGACCATTTTTTGAGGTATTTTCTTTGAGAATTGTAATAGTCATAACTGCCATAATAACTTTTGTATTCCGATTTGTTTATTTTGTTTAAAACGACACCCAGTATATTGGCATTGGCTCTTATAAGCTGTTCTTTCATCCTTATGGCGTTCTGGCATTTAACTGCATTGGCCTCAATGACAATTATTGTGCCGTCTACCTGGGCAGCAACGACAGCTGCGTCTATGACACTTCCTAAAGGCGGAGTGTCAATAATAACTGTATCATAAAGTTCCCTTACTTCGCGGATAAAATTGCTGAATCGGTTGGAGGTAATAAGTTCTCCGGGGTTGTTGACTTTAATACCGCAGGTTATAAAGCTGAAGCCGTCAATGTCGGTTTTATTTATTACGTCTTCAAGGGTGGCCTGCCCCAGTATATAATTGGTGAGACCTTTCAAATTACTGCTCATAAAGTATTTAAAGGGCATAGGTTTGCGTATGTCGGCATCGACGTATAAAACGTTCATTCCTGCCTTGGCCATGGAGATTCCTAAGTTTATTGATGTTGTCGATTTTCCCTCACCGGGGCTGTAGCTTGTAATGGCTATAGTTTTGATTTTTTTGCTGGATTCGCAAAATTGAATATTTGCTCTTAAAGCCTTATATGCTTCTTCTACTGTTTGATTCAAATTATATTTAATCACATAGCTGATTTCAGGCAATTTTAAGCACCTCCTACTTAATATCAAATGTAGGTATAGTTCCAAGTACATTGAGTTCCAAATAAGTTCCTATATCTTCAGAGGTTTTAATGGTTTCGTTTAATATTTCATATAGGTAGAATGACCCCACCGTTGCAAAAAAGCTTATTAGAAATGCCAATAAAGTATTAAGCAAAGGCTGAGGTTCTACCGGAGTTTTAGGGATTTCTGCCGAATCGACAACACTTATATTGTCTATTTTAGTGATATTTATAGCCTTTTTTACGAAAACTTCACAAATTTTGTTTGCCAGTTGCATACTTCTTACAGGGTCTGTATCTTTTACTCTGATATCCAAAACTCTGGTATCGTTTTTCGAGTTTGCAGTAATTTTTTTTGACAATTCATCGGGGGTGATATCGGTTATTTTCAGTTCATCCAATACGGTTTTGGCAATGGTTTTGCTTTTTATAAGTTCCCTATAATCCTTAACCAGCTGTTGATTCTTTAACAGTTCGTTATAGGTTAATTCATCTTCCGAAACTGCATTTTGAGTGATTATATATAGCGTTGAGGAAGCTTCATATACGGGAGGTATAAGTAATACACTTCCAATGGCGACAATAATGGACACAAGAATTGGTATCGTAATAATTAATATTAACTTTTTTCTTATCATTATCAAAAATTGTTTAAGTTCCACTATGAATCACCTTTTCAAATAAATTTTATTTTAATGCTATTAAATACTGTTAAATCGTGATAAAAAAATTACTATTTCTATGTGCTGATTAAAAACAAATACTCAAGCCGCAGTTACAAGCTATTCTACGGCACAAGATGCGGCTTGAGCTAAATAAAAGCATAAAACGCTAATTTTCAGTTCTGCTGTTTCTTATCCAGAAGATTCTTGCCAGAATTCCGAATAAAACTCCAAGTATTATTGCTACTATAATGCTGAGAATTCCATATTTCACATCAAAATGTAAGCATAGGAAATGTTCGTATAAATCTTGTACGTCAAATACATCATTAAAAATTTGAAGTCCGATCATGTTGATTATAAAAATCAGCAAATTAAATATTAAAGTAGTAGCAACAATTGTTCTTTGTCTTACTCTTGATAACCAGTTATAGAACCATTCGGAAACAAGTCCCGGAACAATAAGCATAAAAAATGCAACAACAGCAAATAAAAAGTCCATGTTTTTTCTCCTTTCCATAAAATACTCTAATTTATAATACTCGGGACTTAAGATTATGGTTCCACCCTTATCAATAAATCAATTAAAAACTCAATTCATGCACATTCGAAGGCTTTATAGGCAGGGAATTTGAGTTTAATGGGAAGTTTAATTAACATCTGTTGTAAGTTTTTCATAATATGAATTGTACTGCTTATCAAAAAATCCACTAAGGACTTAATGTGCAGGGTTAATCAACTTAACAGGCCGTTTTTATGTAGCTTTTGTAAATTCTAGGAGGGTTTTACCGTGAGGAATTTAAACAACAAAATATACCTGCTTATAGATTGTTTTTTTATAAACATGGCTTTATATATTGGACTTTTAGTCCGGTTTGACGGAAACGTTCCCTCAGGCTTATTGGGAATGCTTCCATTTAATTTCATCATTATAACCGCATTAAGTTTACCTATTTTTTATATATTCGGTATTTACTCAATGCTGTGGAACTATGCAAGCGTTGAAGAGCTTATAAGAATATTTTTGGCAACAATAACATCATCAATTACGCAAATTTTTTTAGCTGCGTATTTTAATGTGTTATTTCCTCCTTCGGTATATATTATTGCATGGATGATTACATTTTTTTTTGTGGGGGGAGTAAAATTTTTAAGAAGAATTGTCAGGAGTTTAAGAATAAAAAAGAGAAAAGGCATTCACAGAAAAAGGGTGATGATTGTTGGTGCCGGTGAAGCTGCTTCACTGCTTATTAAGGAAATGAAAAACAATAAGCACAGTATTTATGAACCGGTGGTTGCAATAGATGACGACCATAAAAAGCACAATACTCAAATAAACGGTGTTCCAATCGCCGGGGGAAGGGAAAAAATTGTAAAAACTGCGATGGATATGGCGGTAGAAGAAATAGTTTTAGCCATACCGTCAATTACAAGAAAGGAAACCTTTGAACTTATAAATATATGTCAAAAGACTGGTTGTAAACTAAAAGTGCTGCCAAGTGTATACAGTCTTGTAAACGGAGAAGTAAGCATTAAAAAAATCAGAGATGTTACCATTGAAGATCTTCTGCAAAGGGATGAGATTTCACTTTCTGTTGAGGAGATATCCGGATATTTAAAAGGTGAGACCATTTTGGTTACCGGGGGAGGTGGATCTATAGGCTCGGAACTTTGCAGACAAATAGCGGCCTATGAACCTGAAAGTCTTCTTATTTTCGATATATACGAAAACAATGCCTATGAACTGCAAAACGAACTTGAACAAAAATATAAAGGCAGTCTGGATATTAAAGTGATAATAGGTTCTATTCGGGATAAAAAAAGATTGGATTATGTATTTTCTCGGCATAGACCCGGCATTGTATTTCATGCAGCGGCCCACAAGCATGTTCCCCTTATGGAATTCAACCCGCAGGAAGCGGTTAAGAATAATGTTTACGGTACATTGAATCTGGCCGAATGTGCCCATCAATACAATTGCAAAAAATTCGTACTCATATCCACAGATAAAGCCGTTAATCCAACAAGCATAATGGGGGCAACAAAAAGAATTGCCGAGTTGATAATACAATATATGAACAGCATCAGCAAAACAAAATTCTCTGCCGTAAGGTTTGGCAATGTATTGGGCAGCAATGGCAGTGTTATTCCCCTTTTCAAAAAGCAAATCGAAAACGGAGGACCTATAACTATTACTCATCCAGATGTAACCCGGTATTTTATGACTATCCCGGAAGCGGTGAGTCTCGTTATTCAATCAGGAGCGATGATGGAGGGAGGAGAAATATTTGTATTGGATATGGGCAAGCCTGTTAAAATTATTGACCTTGCCAAAACATTAATTTCACTTTCGGGACTTACTCCCTATGTTGATATTGATTTTGAATACATCGGACTGAGACCGGGAGAAAAGCTCTATGAGGAACTGCTGATGTCTGAAGAGGAAGTTAGAATAACGAAGCATGACAAGATTTTCATTGAAAAGGTAAGGGATATTGATTTCGAGAACTGCATGCAGTGCATAAAAGCTTTTCAATCGGAAAATTTTGAGGACGGTGAGAAAATAGAAGCTTTTGTCAGGCGAATAGTACCAAATTATCAAAGGTTTTGTAACCAAATAGAAAAAGATACATAAGATAACAATATGATAAACTTTGATACCGAAGACCTGATTTATAAGGCATTGGTGTTGCAAGGCGGGATGATAGTGAAGGAGAATAATTCCTGGAAAAGGACAGCTTTTTTAAAAGAACAATGTGGAGAGAAAAATCAAGATATTGAAACAAGTCTTGAAAATAAAGATTCCAATTCATTAGATTCCAATGAAAAAACAAAAAAGTCCTTGGAGGAACTCGGATATTCCTTTGAAGTCGGCGTTTAGTGAAAAAGATTTAATTTAAGAATTTGGAGGTAAAAATGGATTTAAAAATTGAGGGTAAAAATGTATTGGTAGTGGGTGCAAGTAAAGGAATAGGCAAAAGCATCGCTTTGGGTTTTGCCCGGGAAGGAGCTAAACTTACAATCATTGCCCGAAGTGAAGATTTGCTGATAAAACTTAAAAATGAATTAATGCAACTAAAAGATTCCGATCACGCATACTATGCCGTTGATGTCATGGAGATAAAGGGCGATGAATTCGCTCGTAAATTAATTGAAGAAAGAGGAGTTTTTGACATAGCTGTTCACAATGTCGGCGGCTCTCTGATTGGCAGAAATGCTTTAGGGAAGTTTGAAGAGTGGGAGTACGCAATAAAGTTCAATGCCGGTGTTGCAATAGATATGAACAGTGTTCTGATTCCGGCGATGGTTGATAAAGGATGGGGGCGAGTAATACACATATCTTCAATTTCCGCCGTGATGCTCCGGGGTAATCCCTTATATGCCTCTGCAAAAGCCTTTTTGAATGCCTATGTTACTACAGTAGGACGTGCAGTTGCCAATACCGGTGTTGTGGTATCTGCAGTAATGCCGGGTGCAGTTGCCTTCCCGGGAAGTTATTGGGATAAATATATGGAAACCGATCCTGCTCGCTGCGAGGATTTTCTAAGACATCATCAGGCAGTGGGAAGATTCGGTACCCCGGAGGAAATTGCCGATGCGGTACTTTTTTTGGCCAGTGATCAGGCTTCGTTTATGCAGGCTGCTCTGGTACCGGTAGACGGAGCAAATATGTAGGGGTGGCACAGGTGAAGAGACTGTTGGATATTGTCATAAGTTTTCTTAGCCTTGTTATTCTGTTTCCGTTATTTGTAGTTATCGCTGTCCTTGTAATGCTGACATCACCCGGTGGAATCTTCTTCAGAGGTGTACGGGTCGGACAATACGGCAAACCGTTTAAAATTTATAAATTCCGATCAATGGTAAAAGATGCTGAGGGAAATGGAAAATGGAATGTGGGAAACAATGATGAGAGGATAACTCCCATCGGAAGATTTTTGAGAATTACAAAAATTGATGAACTGCCTCAATTGATTAATGTACTTAAAGGGGATATGTCACTGGTAGGACCCAGACCTGAATTGCAAATTTATGTTGATATGTACACCGAAGAAGAGAAAAAAATTCTTGATTTAAAACCGGGGATTACCGATTGGGCCTCTTTGGCAAATTTCGATCAGTATCGCATATTTACAAGGGCAAAGGACCCCGATGAAGCCTATCTGAAATACATCCGACCGTTAAAGCTGAAACTTCAGCTGTACTATAGATATAATAATTCAATGCTTATTGATTTGAAAATTATCCTTTGGACAATATACAAGGTTATTTTTCGAAGCAAAAGGCTGCCGAAAGAAATCGAAGCTATTGTTGCGGAATATAGAGAGAAAGTTGAAGTTTCAGAGTAGAGCAAACTCCTGTTTCCCGGATAAATGTCATAAAGGGAGGAAGTAAATTATGACAAGTGAGCAGCTTGCATGGAAAATAAGACGTCATGCAATTGAAATGACACATATATCAAAAGGTTCTCATATAGGTTCGATTTTATCCGTAGCAGATATTGTCGCTGTTCTGTACAACGATATAGCTTATGTAAACCCAAAAGATCCAAAAATGTACGACAGGGACAGAATCATCCTCAGCAAAGGGCATGCCGGTGCAGCTATATATATTGCTCTTGCCGAAAAAGGCTTTTTTGATGTGGAGGAATTAAAAACCCACTATGCTGACGGCAGCAGACTATCGGGGCATGTGTCCCACAAAGGAGTTCCCGGAGTGGAGTTTTCAACCGGTTCCCTTGGACATGGTTTGTCGGTGGCAGCCGGCATGGCTTATGCGGCCAAAAAGGACAATAGACAACATAGAGTGTTTGTAATCTGCGGTGATGGGGAATGTGATGAAGGGGCAGTATGGGAAGCTGCTTTGGTAGCTAACCATTATAAACTCAATAATCTTATTACTGTCATTGACCACAACAAAATGCAAAGCCTCGACTTTTGCGAAAACACCATTTCCCTTTCACCTTTTGCTGACAAATGGAAGGCTTTTGGCTGGAATGTTATAGATATAGACGGTCATGATCATGATGCTTTGCGGGCTGCATTCAACAAAGCAAAGCAGTCGGAAGATAAGCCTACGGTTATCATTGCAAACACAGTTAAGGGAAAAGGAATATCCTTTATGGAAAACAACATACTTTGGCATTATCGCTATCCCCACGAAGGAGAGGAATATGACAGAGCTGTTGCAGAGTTGAAAGATCAAATCCCGGAAGGCATTTTTGATATGTATGAGTCGGAGGCTGGCAAACTATGAGAGATACCTTTGTAAAAACTTTAATAGATATTGCAAAAAAGGATAGAAATGTTCATCTTGTTACCGGTGATTTGGGATTCGGTGTATTAAAGCCATTCTGGGAACAGTTGCCCGACCAGTTTACAAATGCCGGAATAGCGGAACAAAATATGATTGGCTTTGCAGCAGGAATGGCAATGGAAGGAAAGACGGTATTCGCTTATTCTATAGGAAACTTTTCTACCCTTCGTGCCTTGGAACAGATAAGAAATGACTGTGCGTACCATAATGCCGATGTAAAGGTTGTCTGTGTAGGCGGCGGATTTGCTTACGGAGCTTTGGGAATGAGCCATCATGCCACAGAGGATTTATCCATAATGCGGGCTTTGCCGGATGTTACGGTTTTGGCCCCGGGGGATTCCATTGAAGCCGAATGGGCAACTAAAGCTATTTATGAGTGCAAAGGTACTTGCTATTTGAGACTTGGAAGAGGCGGAGAAAAACGTATTCACGATAAGACAGGCAATTTTCAGATTGGGAAGGCAGTCAAAATAAAGGACGGAGAGAGGATAGTAATTTTTTCAACCGGGGCTATTTTCGATGAAGTTTCAAGAGCTTTCGAAATACTGAGAAAAGAAGAAATAGATCCTGCTTTATATACATTTCCGACAGTGAAACCCATTGACATGCAAACCATTGAAGAATGTTCCAGAAAATTTAAGCTTATTGTAACCGTTGAAGAGCATAACATTTTAGGCGGATTCGGCAGTGCCGTATCGGAGGTTGTTGCAGAATTGACCGGAATGAAGGCCAAAGTTTTAAGAATAGGGTTAAATGACAAGTACTCCAGTATTGTAGGATCTCAAAAGTATTTAAGGGATATTTACGGAATGAGTGCCGAAAAGATTGCAGCAAAAGTATTTGAATGCCAAAAGGATGTGTTGTGATGATGAATCCTGTTTTTGACAATGAGACGGTTTCGGTAATAATTCCGGTCTACAATTCTGAAAAATATATTTCCAAAACACTGGATTCAGTTTTAAATCAAACTTACAGACTACTTGAAATTATTGTGGTGGATGATTGTTCAAAAGATTCCTCAGAACAGATAATAAGAAATTACGCCAAATACCATAGCAATATCTTGTACCATAAATTCAATCAAAATTACGGAGCTGCCGTTGCCAGAAATAAAGCTTTGGAGCTGTCGAAAGGAAGGTTTGTAGCATTTTTGGACAGTGATGATATATGGTATCCGAATAAATTGGAAAAACAGTTGGAATTGATGAAAGAAAAGAGTGCGGCAATTTGTTATACAGCAATAGAAATGATTGATGAAGAGGGTAACCTGATTAAAGGGAAAAGGGAAGTTAAAGAGACCATTGACTATAAGTTTCTGCTAAGGAATACAATGATAGCTACTTCCACCGTTGTAATAGACCGAAGGATAACGGGTGATTTTAAGATGCCGCTGATTCGTTCCGGACAGGATTATGCTACATGGCTTTTGCTTATGCGTAGCGGTACAAAGGCCTACGGTATAAATGAACCTTTGGTAAAGTACAGAAAACTGAAGAATTCCCTGTCTTCAAATAAAGTTAAAAATATAAAAAAAGTATGGAGAGTACAGACGGAATTCGAGAAAATCAATCCCATTATTGCAGGATACAACTCAATTTGTTATGCGATAAATGCTTTTAAAAAACATTATATGTGATTGTTCACATGCGATATTATAAATTGGATAACGCTCAGGGATATATGGATTTATCTTTTGTGTATGTTTATGTTTTGTTTTGATATGTAAGTGAGGGCATGATATATGAAGATAGCAATAGCTGGAATAGGATATGTAGGATTATCGAATGCAGTTTTGTTGGCTCAAAACAATGAAGTAATAGCTATAGATATTGATAGGAAGAAAGTGGATTTGGTAAACAGTAAAAAGTCACCTATTATTGATAATTTAATTGAAGAGTACTTAGCAACTAAAGATTTAAATCTTGTTGCGACAACAGATAATTTTATGGTTTATAGTGATGCCGATTATGTAATTATTTCAACCCCAACCAATTATGATCCTAAAATAAATAGATTTAATACAAGTACAGTGGAAGCTGTAATAAAAAATGTACTTGCAGTTAACTCTCGGGCAGTAATGGTAATAAGGTCCACTGTACCGGTGGGATATACCAATAGAATCAGGGAAGAGTTTGAAACGGATAATATAATTTTCTGCCCTGAGTTTCTCAGAGAAGGAAAAGCACTTTATGACAATCTTTATCCTTCAAGAATAGTAATAGGTGAGAAGTCTGAAAGAGCAAAACTTTTTGCAGAATTACTGGTGCAAGGGGCAATAAAAAAGGATGTTCCGATTTTACTTACCGATTCATCGGAAGCGGAAGCTATCAAACTCTTTGCAAATACTTATCTGGCAATGAGAATTGCGTTTTTTAATGAATTGGACTCCTTTGCGGAAATCAGAGGTCTTGATACAAAGCAGATTATAGAAGGCGTAGGATTAGATCCGCGAATAGGCCTGCACTACAACAACCCATCTTTCGGCTACGGCGGATATTGTCTGCCGAAAGATACAAAGCAACTGTTGGCAAACTATGAAAACATTCCTCAGAATATAATGTCTGCAATTGTTGAGGCAAATAGAACCAGAAAAGATCATATTGCTGAGATGATCTTAAAGAGAGAGCCTAAAGTAGTAGGAATTTACAGGCTGACCATGAAAACCGATTCGGATAACTTCAGAGAATCGGCAGTTCAAGGTATTATGGAAAGAATTAAACGCAAAGGAGTGGAAGTCGTTGTTTATGAACCTGCATTAAAGGAGGATAAATTCTTACGCTCAAAGGTTATAAAAGACTTGGATGAATTCAAGGGAATATCGGATGTTATTGTTGCCAACAGACTTTCCGACGAGATTAAAGATGTAATGAACAAGGTTTACACCAGAGATTTATTTGGAAGAGACTAATTTTAATTGATTGTTTGAATGGCTGTTACAGCAGAAAAACAAGCTGTATAATGGGGGTAGTTTTATGATAGGCATAGTTTTTATTGGAGACTTGAAATATTGTCCGTATTTGGCAAAGTACACAAACATATTAGACAGGGAAAAGCAAGAATATGAGGTACTTTTTTGGAACAGGGAAGCAAACAGCAGCAGATATGCCGACAATTATTTGTCTTTTAACCTGAAATCAAAGCTAAATAAATCACCCATAAGAAAAATTCTGGATTTTATGAGGTATGCAAGATGGCTCAATAGAAAAATAAAAGAGCGTGCCTATGATAAAATTATTGTGCTCTCTACATTGTCGGGTATTATTATATTTAATTTGTTAACACGTAAATATAAAAATAAATATATTTATGATATTAGAGATTATAGCTATGAACACAACAAGATTTTTTACTGGCTGGAAAAAAAGCTGATTTTTAATTCTTACTTTACATGTATATCCTCGGAAGCTTTCAGAGAGTTTTTACCTAAAAATTATAATTATAAAACGGTGCATAATTTTAACCCAAAGGAAATATCCGGGGAATATTCCTTTGTAAAAAAAGAATACGGTGACACCTTAAATTTGGTTTGGATTGGGACTGTAAGATATTTTGAACATCAGAGACAAATAATTGACAAATTAAAGGAAGATCCGAGGTTCAATTTGATTTATCACGGTTCGGGGCCTGACTTGGAGAAATTTAAGAAATATTGTGAAAGCAATAATATAAAAGGTGTAACATTTACGGGAGAATATAACAATCTTGAAAAACCAATGCTGCTTAAAAATGCAGATATTTTAAATAACAGTTATAAAAGCAATAAAGATGAGAAGATAAAGTATGCTGTCTCAAATAAGTATTACGACGGCTTGATCTATAAAATTCCCCAGCTTGTGGAAACAGATACTTACAAACATAAAAGGGTTGAAGCAGCAAAGATAGGTATCGGTTTGGACCCCAACGATAAAAATTTTGCCGATAAGCTGTATGAGTACTATTTCAGTATAGATGAAAAACAATTTAACGATAGTTGTAACAATAACTTAAATGATATTTTAAAAGAAGATGAGATATATGTTCAAAAAATTTTGGAGTTTGCTTATAGTTCTTTTAACTGAAGATATAAGGTAATATCAAGACAAAAAAGGGGAAAATAAAATGTCTGCAACTATTGGCTTAAAGCAAAAAAGTGGATATAGCACATACAAACTGTATACGTTGATTCTTGTACTGTCACCCATATTACGCCAGTATAAATCGGGAATACCGGGAGTTACATTGGCAGAATTGACTTTAGGCATAACCGGTTTATTGGTTTTCGGAAAGGAATTTAAAATATCCTTTAATAAAGCGCTGCCATTGATATATCTTTGGTTTATAGGTGTATTTTTATCGTTGAATTCTTATTTTTTTCAACAATGTATCTACTTTGAATCGGTATCAAGATTGATCAGATTTTCATTTTATGTGTTTCTGGTGGTTATTGCTACCAATTGTTTTCAACTGAGTTATGCCTTAAAGATCCTAAAGATATTATCTATAGCCGTATCAATATATATTATAGGCCAGACTATAGTTTATAATATTCTGGGAGTAATACTTCCGTTTAAGATACTACTTTTCCCGCTGTGGAATGATATCGATACCGGATATATGTTGAATTTTGCAAGTAAATACTACTTTAGACCGTCAGGAGTTTTTGTCGAGCCCGGTTATGCAGCACAGTTCTTGCTGCCGAGTCTTGCGTTTTCATTGTTTGGGTGGCGAAATGAAGAAAAAGTAGATTATAAATGTGTTGTTTTGATTTTTACAGCTATGATACTGACTACATCGGCACAGGGAATATTTTTGGGGATGTTTGTATTAGGTGTATTTCTGATGTATAAAATCAGAAAAAATGAAAAGTTCACCGGAGTTTATGAGAAATTATTGTTAATTGCTTTAATACTGATTTTGCTTGTGGCTTTTTTTAGCCTTGATTATATTCAGTTGGCAATTAATAAAGTAACAGGCGAAGTCCGAGCCGGAAGTTCATTTGCATTAAGGGTATATAGGGGATTCGCGGTATTTGCCCAACTTCCTGTAATATATAAAATAGTTGGTGTCGGACATGGAAATATGGGAAACTTTGTATTGGCCAATGATATAATTACAAAATATGATTCAGCCAAGACTACTTTGGATTATGCAGATTATTCAAGCGGATTGTCAACAGTACTGGTGTCCTACGGAATTATCGGATTCTTGTTTTTGATAGCTATGTATATCAGCCTTGTACGGAACACCAAAGGAGCATTCAGATTGATTGGAATGACCTTCATTATTATGTCCTTTGTAGCAAACATTTCCTTTAGTGTATTGATTGTATTCTATCTGTCGCTAATATATTCCGGATATACTGACAGGAATGTAAAATTACATAATAGTAAGGTGGTTTTATTATGAAATATAAAAATTCCGAGGTAAATATTGAGGATGTTCAAAAAGTTCAGTTGGAAATGTTGCTTGAACTTGACAGAATATGCAGAAAAAATGATATTAAGTATCAGCTGTTTTCTGGAACTCTGTTGGGTGCGATCAGACATAAAGGTTTTATACCTTGGGATGACGATATAGACGTATGTATGTTGAGAAAGGATTATGAAAAATTTATTGAATGCTGCAAAACAGATTTAAAGAGTGATTATTTTTTGCAGTACTACAAATCAGATAAAAAATCTATATTGCAATTTGCAAAGCTTCGCAAGAACAATACAATATTTACTAATGCCACATATCAGGATTCGGGAATGCACAATGGTATATATATAGATATATTTCCGATGGATAATGTAAAACCGGATACACTTATGGGAAAATTACAGCCTAAATTGTTTAATCTGCTTTACATTATCAGCTGCTCCAGAATAAAAAAAAGGGCGCTCCATGCAAAATTTTTTCCAAATAGATGTATTAGACTTATTTTTTACTATATTCTGAAAATTGTTCCCAAGTCGGTTTTGGATATGATGATGCAGAAAATTTTGTGCATGTATGCAAAAGAGGATACAAAATATGTTAACCATCTGACCAATGGGGCCAGTAAGGAAAGACTGGCAAAATTTATTCGTGAAAGGGAAACTTTTTATAATACTGAACTTGCTGAATTTGAAGGTTATATGTTTCCTGTTCCGAGCAATTACCATGACGTATTGACACGACATTATGGAGACTATATGAAGCTGCCTCCCGAAGACCAACGATATCCGCACCACGGTATTATAGAAATAAATTTAGATACTTCAAAAAAATAATGCAGGATATTTTATGTTTTTTTGGTATATAGCATTTCAAAGTGTTTGGAAGAATAGATTTTTTGGAAGAATAGATTTAATGAGATTTTATATCACCCAATCTACAAGTCCTTTCATATAATGTATAAGTAAAATGAGGCCAATCGATAAAATTTGCTCCTGATAAAAATTAAAGCAGCAGATGACAGAACAAGTTTTCAGAAAAACTATGCAGAAATTGCTTAAAGAAACAGAGAAGAAATATGAGCAATACCTCAACATACTCTGTAAATTCAAAAAATAAGTCTTTTGTTTTTTAAGCATCATTTTGTTGAATTCGAAAGGAGCAAGACATGCAGGCAATAATTATGGCTGCCGGTATGGGTAGTCGTCTGGGGGAGGTTACAAATGGACTGCCTAAGAGTTTTTTGGAGGTCCGCGGCAGAAAGTTAATTGAATATAATATCGATATGCTCAAACAATATGGAATTAATGATATTGTTATAGTTATAGGATACATGTGCGACATGTTTGAGAAATTGATAGATAAAAAAAGAGGAATTAAACTGGTTTTCAATCCGTTTTATGAAACTACAAATGTTATACCGTCGTTTTGGTTCGGTCAGCAAAAATTAAAAGATGATTTTATATATATTAATGCTGATACAATATGCGATCCGTCCATATTTGAAGAGCTGCTTGCGGCAGAAGGCGATATAGTTTTAGCGGTTGATTTCAAGGAATGTGATGAAGAAGCAATGAAGGTTCGTATAAAAGACAGAGAAATTGTTGAAATCAACAAGACTATGAAGCCGGATACTGCCGACGGTGAATCTATCGGCATATTGAAAGTGTCAAAAAGATGTCTCTTTAATCTGAAAAATATTACAAACAACATGATGAAAGAAAAAAAGTTCTCTTGTTTCTTTCCGGCGGCTATACAGGAGATAATAGACAGGCAGCTGCATAAGGTAACGTTTATACAGACTAAAGGTAGATTTTGGTGTGAGATTGATTGCCTGGAAGATTATATTAGAGCTGAGGAAAACATATCGGAAAACCTTATCAAATTACCGAGAAGATTTAAAAGAAAATAAAGAACGTGGAGAATAGGAGAGAACTGTTTTTATTAAGGTAAACGGTTCATTCTTGAGTTGGAATTTACCGGCGCAAATAGTTTTAGGAGGCGTAGATATATGTATGACGACAAAATTGTTCTGGTAACCGGCGGAACCGGTTCCTTTGGAAATTATATAGTACACAGGCTGCTTAAAAAATCGGTAAGAGAAATAAGAATACTGAGTCGCGATGAAAAGAAACAATACGATATGAGAATTCACTATAAAAATAGTCCTAAATTAAGGTTTTTCATAGGTGATATAAGAGACTATTCGCGTGTAGACGAGGTTATGGAAGATGTTGATATTGTTTATCAGGCAGCTGCACTGAAACATGTCTCTGAATGTGAGAAGTCTCCCTTTGAAGCAGTTAAGACAAATGTAATAGGTGTGCAGAACATTATTTCCGCTTCTATAAAGCATAAAGTGAAAAAAGTAATTTGTGTAAGTACCGATAAAGCCGTAAAGCCTGTCAATGTAATGGGAATGACTAAAGCTTTGCAGGAAAGGCTGATGCTCAGTGCAAACCTGGCACCGGAGAACAAAGGAACAATTTTTG
Source organism: Acetivibrio clariflavus DSM 19732 (assembly GCF_000237085.1). Lineage (GTDB taxonomy): Bacteria > Bacillota > Clostridia > Acetivibrionales > Acetivibrionaceae > Acetivibrio > Acetivibrio clariflavus. The sequence continues at coordinate 1,182,714 of NC_016627.1, forward strand.
CGGTGGTCAGATACGGTAATGTTTTGCTTTCAAGGGGCTCGGTTGTTCCCTATTTCAGAAAGCTGCTTAAAGAAGGTGAGACCATCACAATAACCGATGAAAAAATGACCAGATTTTTATTGACTCTTGAAGATGCTGTCGATTTGGTCATGTTTGCAACTGAAAATGCAACCGGTGGGGAAATATTTGTGAAAAAAGCCCCCAGTGCTTATATTGTTGATCTGGCAAAGGTTTTATGTATGGAAGCCAATAAACCCTTTGAATATAAAGTCATCGGAAAGCTTCCCGGAGAAAAACTGGATGAAATACTGATTACCGATGAAGAACTCCAAAGGTGTGAAGATAAAGGGGATTATTTTATAATTCATCCCTGGTGGAAAAAGGTTAAGTTTAGTGATATAACCTATGAATATTCTTCCGGAAACAACATAATCAGAGACATTCCAACAATTCAATCGTTAATTGCAGAGGCCGATAAAAAAGTTTCAGAGGTACATGTGGAAAAGGGGGAATTTTCGAAAATATAATCGAAAGGCGGAAAGTTTATGTTACCTCTTGTTAAGCCCTATATTGCACCTCGAAATGAATTGATTCCTGAAATTGAATCTATATTATACAGCGGATATATAGCTGAAGGTGAGGCAGTATATGAGTTTGAAAGGCAGTTCGGTACATTTGTAAATAATCCGTACGTTATAAGCCTTAACTCGGGTACTGCGGCATTGCATATTGCTCTTATTTTATGCGGGGTCGGACCCGGAGATGAAGTTATCAGTACTCCCTTAACTGCTGAGCCTACCAATGTGGCAATTAAATTGGCAGGCGGAAAAGTTGTGTGGGCTGATATTGATCCCGATACTGGCCTTATAGACCCGCAGTCGGTACGAAGTGTTATTACCGAGAAAACAAAGGCGATAATCCTGGTTCATTATGCGGGTATGGTCTGTAATATGGAAGAGTTCAATAAAATATCCGAGGAGTTCAATATCCCGATTATAGAGGATGCTGCTCATGCACTGGGAAGTTCTTATTCGGGGAAACCTATAGGTTCTGTTTCCGAGTATACTTGCTTCTCTTTTCAGGCAATTAAGCATATGACAACAGTTGATGGCGGCATTTTATCGCTGAAAAGTGATGAAGCTTGTGTTAAGGCCAGAAAATTGCGTTGGTTTGGATTGGATAAAAAAGTACCCAGATTGGAAAATGATATATCTTTTCCCGGTTATAAGTATCATATGAATAATGTCAATGCCACCATAGGATTGGTTCAATTAAGACATGCTGAGGATATCATAAAAACTCACATAAGTAACGGAAAATATTACGACAAAGAACTTTCGAATATACCGGGAGTCACATTATTAAAGTATTACAATAATACTGAGCCATCTTATTGGCTTTATACCATGAAAGTGGAAAAACGAAATCAATTCATTGAAAGGCTTGCCTCGGATGGAATTATGGCATCCCAATTACATCTGCGAAACGACAGACATACCGTTTTTGCCGAATCCAAAAGAGAACTGCCGGCATTGGATGAGTTTTACGAGAGCTTTGTTCATATACCGTGCGGGTGGTGGGTTACCGAAGAAGACCGGGAATGGGTAGTGGCTTCCATAAAAAAGGGATGGTGATAGTTTGATACCTTTATATAAGCCTTTCATGCCGGAACTGCCTGAATTGGATGAAATTCTGAGATCCGGAAAATTATCGTACGGGAAATACGGGGTGGAGTTTGAAAAAAGCCTGAAAGATTTTTTAGGGGTGAAAAACTTAATTACCGTAAATACTTTTGGCATGGCTTTATCGGTGGCTTTGTCCACACTGGGAATAAAAGCGGGCGATAAAGTGATTGCTTCCCCAATGGCTTGCTTGGCGTCAACACAGCCCTTGCTGTCAATGGGGATTAAGGTTATATGGGGAGACGTTGAACCGTCAACAGGAACATTATCTCCTGAAAGTGTCAGGAAATTGATTAAACATAAACCTAAGGCAATTATTAATAACCATTTTTGTGGGTTTATCGGATTTGTCGATGAAATAAATGCCATTGGAAAAGAGTTTGAAATCCCGGTTATAGACGATTGTATTGAGGCTTTTGGAAGCGAGTATAAAGGAAAAAAGACCGGAAATTTAGGCACCGATGTAACTGTTTTTTCCTTTGGACCGGTGAGATTACCCAATACCATAGATGGCGGAGCTGTAATATTTAAAGATGAAAAACTGTATAAAAAAAGTTTACTTGTCCGGGATTTGGGAATTGACAGATCAAAGTTCAGAGATGAATTGGGAGAAATCAATCCGGAATGTGATATAACAACGGTAGGATACAATGCCACAATGGATGAAGTTAAAAGTTATATCGGAATACAGCAAATGAAAAACATAGAATGGATTTTAAAAAAACAAAGAGAAAATGCTGAAGCTTGGAATAGAAGTAATTTAGAACAGTTTGGGTTAAGACCAATCGTTAATGCTGATGCAAAACCTAATTATTGGGTCTATGGAACGCTTGCTGAGAATAAAAGAGAAGCAATAATTTTACTCAGAGAAAAAGGCTTTTATGCTTCAGGAGTTCATATAAACAACAATAGGTATAGTGTTTTTGGGGATAGTTGTAAATTGCCGGGTGTGGATAAATTCAATAATTCGTTTGTTGCTTTGCCGAGTGGATGGTGGGTGGATGGTATATGTATTTAAAAGAGTTTAAAATTCAACTTCTCGAAAACTCAAGAATCAGTGATAAAGTAAGAGACAAAATTATTCATCTTAAGCAGGAATATTGGGATTATCCCTATGAATCGCATTTAAAGTGGATGGAGGAGAATATCCGAGAGGACGAGTATCACTTGATTATTACCGATTCTATGGATGAGGTGATTGCATATTTGAACATTGTCAACGTATCCTTAACCTTAAATAATTCAGGTGAGGAAGTAATGGGAGTAGGTAATGTCTGTGTAAAAAAGAGTTATTCGGGACAAGGAATCGGGCGGCTGCTGATGGGGATAAGCAATTACTACATAAACTCTTTCGGCAAAAGAGGTATATTGTTGTGTAAACAGCCTTTGATTAATTTCTATGAAAAGTGCGGTTGGATGAAATACGAAGGAGAAGTTTTTTTAAAAGATAAAAAATATGATGGAGCAGTAATGTTTACCGAATATTTAAATACTCCAAAGATATCTATAGAAAGGGAGTTTTGAAAATGTCCGACCCCAAAATATCGGTAATAGTTCCGGTTTATAATGCCGAAAAATATCTGAGAAAATGTGTAGACAGTATAATTAACCAGTCTTACAGAAATCTTGAAATAGTACTGGTTAATGACGGTTCAACAGATAACAGCGGATTGATTTGCGATGATTATAAAAATATGGATGAACGGATAAAGGTATTCCATAAAGCAAACGGCGGAGTGGGGGCAGCAACAAATGTGGGCTTGGATAATATGACCGGCGATTATGTTGTTTTTGTAGATAGTGATGATTATATTGAAAAAAATATGCTGGAAGATATGCTTTTAATTTTACAAAAGGAAAATGCCGATATTGTTCAGTGCGGTATATATTGGGTGGATTTTGATTACAGAATTATAAGAAAAATAACTGTCCCAAACAAAATAATAGAAGGCAGAGAAAATATCCTTCGTACGTATTTAGCGAAGAATGAAATAGGTCGCAATTTAGCTACAAAACTTATAAAAGCCAGCTTTTTTGAAAACCTGAGGCTGGAAGAAGGACGGCAAATTGTTGATGTAATTGCAATAACAGAGTTGCTTAATAAGTGTGACAGATATGTCTTTACCGAAAACTGTTATTATTATAATTTGCGGACTCCATACAGCGTTTCAAGAGGCAAATTTACCGCACAAAAGTACGATGATATAAAATATGCAACAAAATACTTTGAAAACTTTATAAGCAAGAATTGTCCTGCTCTCAAATTTTACAATTATTTTCGCAATGTTAAAGTTGCAGTTTTCTGTTATGAAAAGATATACCATAGTGATTTTACCGACAGAAAAGAAGAGCTTCAAAAGCTGAAAGAATTATTTAAAAAGAACTATCCGCTTTATAAGAAGAGTGAAGCTAAAAAATGCGGGACGTTTAAGTTCAGAATTCTAATCAGGATTTTTAACTTAAATCCCAAGTTATACTGCTGGATGATTAATTTAAAAAGGGGTAGTAATTTGTGGAAAAGGACAAAGCAAAAATAACCATAAATGCCTGTGCAAATATTGTGGGAAAAGCAATAACAGTATTTTCTATATATATATTTATTCCTTTGTATATAAAATTTCTTGGTGAAGAGTCCTATGGTCTGGTGGGCTTTTTTGCCACTTTGCAGGCAGCATTGGCTTTATTGGGAGGAGGATTTTCCAATTCTATCAGAAGGGAATTTGCATCGGGTGAAGATAACAACGAAAACAGGCTGAGAAAGTATCAACTGTTAAGATCGGTGGAGGCATTGTTCTTTTTAATTGGCATGTTTATAATTTTACTGGTCTGGTTGGGAACTGATTTTATTGTTTATCAATGGCTGAAAGGCAATAGCATAAGTCCCGATGTTATTAAGACATCCATTAGGATGATGGGGATATCAATCGGTATGCATATTTGCTCGAATTTGTATACCGGAGGTCTCCTGGGGCTGGAGAAACACGTGACTTTTAATATCATTCAGTCAATATTTAAGCTTTTCAAAGGTTTTGGTGCCGTAATGGTATTATGGTTAGTAATGCCTGATATTAGATTGTTTTTATTGTGGAATATCCTTGTTGATGCTATAAATTTGGCTGTAATTCGAAGCGTTGTTATAAGTGCTTTGAAATCTGACGTTGGTTTGTATTGGAATATAAAACTGATCGGCAATATTAAGTCAATTTTGAGTTATACAGTAGGTGTTTTTTTTATTGCTATATTTGCAACAATAAATTCCCAACTGGATAAAGTTTTGGTAAGCAAGTTTTTGACGTTGGCACAGTTGGGAATTTACAGCGTTGCTTTCTCAATTTCTCAAATACCTACATTGATTACCACGTCAATAGTAAATGCAATTTTTCCTACTTTCACATATTATTATTCCGTTAATGAAGTTGAGAAACTAAAAACAAGTTTTAAAAATTATTACAATATATTTTTGATTTTCAGCATTAGTATCGGATTTTTTATGGCTTTTTACATGAAGGATCTGTTGACGGTTTGGATTAGGAACTCATCTGTTGTTGAACAGGCTTATATTGCAGCAATTATATTGGTGTTGGGAAACACGATACTGTCTTTGCAGGTTATACCCGATAATTATTTGCTTGCTTGCAAGAATACAAAAATAATTAATTTAAGAAACCTTCTTACAACCCCTTTGATGTTTATCGTTATGCCGCTGCTGATAATAAAATTTGAGCTTATAGGAGCTGCATTTTCTTATTTTGTTATTACTTTAATAGGCACAGTGTTTTATAATAATTATATATATTTTAATTTTATTGATAAAAATATTCCGGCATGGATATTCAAGTATAATATTATTCCGGCTTTAATTGCTCTCTTAATGGCGGGGATATCGTTTTTAATAAATATGAGTTTAAAGCTAAGCTCTGTTTTTTCAATAATACTTGCAATTCTATCGGGATCGCTTACGCTATTACTATTACTTTATTTGTATGTACCGGATATTATTATGGTGATTTATAAGAAAGTCAGAGTTTTGCGGTGGTTTAATACTTTGTAGATAAAGAAGTAGTTTTTGTTTGTTATGGTCATTAATGGAATAACTGATTATATTTTTTATAAGAGTATTATCGCATAACTAAGATATATAAAATTTTTAATATAAAAATCTAAATAATATGGAACTTTTTTTTCGTATAACCAATCTAATAACATATGATAAAAAGAAAAGGAGTGACAAAATTTGTATAAGAAGATTGCATTTATTTTGGCAGTTGCCGTTCTTACAATTGCATGCATGCCGGCTTATACCTTTGCAGCCGATGAAGGACTTGAAAAGGCAATAAAAACTGTAAAACAGTATTTCTCAATTCCGGATAATTTCACGGAATTCGACTACGGGATAAACAGCGCAGGAGACAGGAAGATATGGCAGCTCAATTGGACATCTAAAGACGGAGACGGTTTGGTTGGAGCCAGTGTGGACAGCAATGGCGATATTATCAGCTACATTTTCTACGATAACACTGACTACAATAGTTCCAAAAAGATTCCGAAAATAAGCAGACAGGAAGCGCAGGCTAAAGCGGAGGAAATTATAAAAAAGATTAACCCTGGGATTTTTGAAAATTTGAAGTTTGTAGACAGCTTTGCTTATCAGGGAATGCTTAATGATGATGCTTATTATTTTACTTACATAAGAACTCACAATGGCATACCTTTACCTGAAAATAACATTTGTGTTGGAATTAACCGCAATACCGGTGAAGTTCGACAATACACCAAGCAATGGAATAATGATACCGTTTTCCCTTCTTCGGAAAAGGCTTTAAGTATTGAAGAAGCTCAAAAGGCATATATTGAGAACCTTGGATTGAGGCTTACATATTACTCCAGAAATAATGGGGATAAAACTGAAGTATATGCAGCCTATACGCCGATATTTGAATCTGACTATTATATAGATGCTATTACCGGCGAAAAGGTTTATCTAGGATATAGTTATAACGGTGCAGAGGAATGGAGCTATGATGGAGCTTTAAAGAATGTTGCTGTAGGTAGGGGAGAGACAGTAGCACTTTCTCCGCAAGAAATTGATGCCATTAATGAAGTATCAAAGCTTCTTACCCAGGAAGAGGCAGAAAAGAAAGTAAGGGAGATAAAATTATTTGAACTCGATGAAAATTATATTGTAAATAGTGCCAGTTTAAGTACCAGCTGGACTTCTAAAAATGATTTTGCATGGAATTTATATTTTGAAAAAGAAGTTTCAGGAACCAACAAGGAATACGATTTTCTGTATATCGCTGTTGATGCTAAAACCGGAGAAATAAGGAGCTTTAGCAGACCTTTCAGCAATATAGAAGATATAGAACCTAAATTTGACAAGGAAGCATCAAAAGCTGAAGTTGAAAAAGTAATAAAAGAATTGCAGCCGGAGAAGTTTGCACAAACCGAATATCAGGAACTGTATAATGACAGGATATATAATAATACAAACGAGAAACCGAAGACTTATGGTTTCAGTTATGTAAGAAAGGTTAACGGAGTCCTGTTCCCTGAAAACAATATATCGGTTACCTTTGATGCGGTTAACGGAAAGATTGTAAATTTCTATACCCGCTGGTCTGAAGTGGATTTTCCGTCGGTGGAAAAGGTAATACCCTTAAGTGAGATTTATGAAAAATTATTCAGTGAAATAGGATTAAAACTTCAATACCGCATAGATACCAATGCGCAAAATAATTCCGAAGAACTTGCTTATGAAAAAATAGATATAATCCAGGCTTATAATAAAAATATAAAATTAAGGCTTATATATGCTTTTGATGAGGGCAAACCGATAAGGTTCGATGCTTTTTCCGGTGAAATACTTGACTATGAAGGAAAGCCATACAAAGAAAATAAAATACAAGAATATAATGATATTTCGGGACATTACGCAGAAGATATTATAAAACTTCTGGCAGAAATGGGAATAGCCCTTGAGGGACCTGAATTTAAACCTAATGAGGAGATAAAACAGAAAGATTTCCTCTTGCTGATTTCTCAAATTATAGACGGCGGTTACCGGTTCTTTGGAAAGACAGCTTTGAAGGAAAATAAAGAAATTGAAGATTTATATACCCTGCTGATTAGAGAGGGAATTGTAAAACAGAATGAAAAGGATCCCGAAGCACCGTTGACAAGAGAAGAGAGTGTAAAATTCATCATAAGAGTATTAAGATATGATAAAATAGCAGAACTTACAGATATTTTTAACTGTACTTTCAAAGATAAAGATGATATAAGTTCTGATCTTATAGGTTATGTGGTATTGGCTAAGGGACTTAAGTTAGTAAGTGGAGATGGAGAATATTTCAGACCTAAGAATAAGCTGACAAGAGCTGATGCAATACTTATAATTTACAATTATCTTAATATATTATAAATTTTCCCCCTCACTCAAAGAAAGAACTTCCTCTTTGCAGGAAGTTCTTTCTTTTGGGTATGTATATTTTATTATTCTTCTATATTGCTGTTGCAAATACTGTTTACAAACTGGTCCATACTGGACTGGAGCATGTAGCCACCGTCTACTTTTAAAATTGTGCCTGTGATGAAGCCGGCTTCCGGTGAACAGTAGAAGGAAACGGCACAAGCTACATCCTTTGGTTCACCGATTCTTTTTACTGGGGTATCTTTGATAAAAGTTTCTCCCATTGCAGCTATAAAACCATCGGCCATTGGTGTCTGTATAATTCCGGGTTGAATACAGTTTACTGTAATTCCGTCAACTCCCAACTCTTTTGCTAGGGTCATTGTCATTCCTTCTAAAGCAGCTTTGGAAGCAGCATAATTTACTGCACCGTTAAATCCGTGTATAGCAGCTACTGAGGAGATTATTACAATTCTACCGTACTTATTAAGTTTCATTTTTTTAGATACAGCTTTTGTACAATAGAATGTACCGTATAAGTGGGTTTTCAAAACAGAGTCCCAGTCTTCATCCTTCATGTTATATATAAAAGCCGGGTTGCTTAAATTTCCGGCATTGCTTACCAATATGTCAATTCTTCCATACTTATCATAAATCTTATCAATAACCTGATTAACATCTTCTTTTTTGGAAACGTCCAATTCAAGGCACTCTGCATAACCGCCGGATTTTTCAATTATTGACTGTGTCTCCTGCAGCAAGGACATTCTTCTGCCGGTAACTATTACTTTTGCGCCTTTTTGGGCAAGATCAATACAAATACCTCTTCCTATACCGGTTCCGCCGCCTGTAACTAATGCAACTTGGTTTTCAAGATTTTTTTCCATTATTGTCACACTCCTTTTAATTTGGGATTTCTAAATAAAGACATACAGACTTGTTTATTGAATCAAAGTACTTTCTTTTAGAAATTTCAACTTGTGTATGCCATCACTCCTCTTCGTATATTGTCTTTGTTTTTTCTAATGCACCAAATGTTGAACAAAAGAAATGATGTTAATAGGAATTGCTAATACTATTATAGTTAAGTTTTATTTTCTATACAACAAAAAACAACAAAATTATACAAAAAAGCACATAATACGATATGATAAATAAACTAACATGTATTTATTTTAAGATTTGTTTATATGGGCAAGAATTTTGTTATACATTTATAATGCTATTGAGATTGTTGAGGAATTTAATGATGAACCTGATTTTGATATGTGTTAAAGATTGACAAAATCGCGCTGTTAAGTTATAATTTTTGAATTATGATAATAGGATGAACATCGAATATTTATAAGTAATTTTATAGCTCACTAATAAGTTTATTATATAGAAAAGTACATATCCGAATCAAAAAGTTTTTAATATAGAGTTGCGTTGGAGGTATAATAAATGAAACATGATTTTAAAGTTATAGAAGCCAAATGGCAGAAAAAATGGGAAGAAGCAGGTGTCTTCCGTGCTGAGGATAACAGCGATAAGCCAAAGTTTTATGCTTTGGTGGAATTTCCTTATCCTAGCGGAGCCGGAATGCATGTAGGGCACATTAAAGCGTATTCCGGTCTTGAGGTAATTTCCAGGAAACGTCGCATGGAAGGTTACAATGTTCTTTTCCCTATTGGGTTTGACGCATTCGGATTGCCCACTGAAAACTATGCTATCAAAACCAAAACTCATCCCAGGAAAATAACCGACGATAATATTGTGAAATTCACCGAGCAGTTAAAGAAAGTAGGTTTTTCCTTCGACTGGTCCCGCGTGATTGATACGACACAGGAGGATTATTACAAATGGACCCAATGGATTTTCCTCAAAATGTTCGAAAAGGGCCTGGTTTTCAGAAGCAAGGCATTGGTTAACTATTGTCCGTCTTGTAAAGTTGTATTGTCCAATGAGGACAGTCAGGGCGGTAAGTGCGATATTTGTAAGAGCGATGTTATACAGAAGGCAAAGGATGTTTGGTATCTGCGTATTACCGAATATGCTGAAAAGCTTTTGCAAGGCCTTGAAGAAGTTGACTATCTGCCGAACATAAAGCAGCAGCAGGTAAACTGGATAGGTAAATCTACCGGTGCTTTCGTTGATTTTCTGATAGCCGATAAAGAAGAAAAGCTTCGTGTGTATACAACCCGTCCCGATACTTTGTTTGGCGTAACTTTCATGGTAATGGCTCCGGAACATCCGCTTATTGATAAGTATGCCAAAGATATCTCCAACATGAATGAGGTTGAAGAATACCGTAACGTATGTGCAAAAAAGACAGAATTTGAGCGCACACAGCTTGTAAAGGAAAAGACAGGAGTACGTCTTAATGGTATTGAGGCAATCAATCCGTTGAACGGAAAGCGTATTCCTATCTACATTGCAGACTATGTAATGATGGGTTACGGTACCGGTGCAATAATGGCTGTTCCTGCTCATGATGAACGAGATTATGAGTTTGCAAAGAAGTTCGGAATAGAAATTATTGAGGTTATCAAAGGCGGAAATATTGCTGAAGCTGCCTATACCGGTGACGGTGAGATGGTTAACTCTGACTTCCTCAACGGATATACCAACAAGAAAGAAGCCATAGCCAGGGCTATTGAAGAATTGGAGAAGCGTGGCATTGGCGAAGCCGGTGTGCAGTATAAAATGAAGGATTGGGCGTTTAACCGTCAGAGATATTGGGGTGAACCCATTCCGATTATTCACTGTCCAAAATGTGGGGTTATTCCGGTTCCATATGAGGAATTGCCATTGAGATTGCCTGATATAGAGAATTTTGAACCGGGTGTGGATGGCGAATCACCTCTAGCTAAGATAGATTCCTTTGTAAACTGTACTTGCCCGAAATGCAAGGGCGCTGCAAAACGTGAAACGGATACAATGCCACAATGGGCAGGTTCTTCATGGTATTTCCTGCGTTATATAGACCCTAATAATAATGAAGCTTTGGCTGACAAGGAAAAGATAAAATATTGGATGCCGGTAGATTGGTATAACGGCGGTATGGAACATGTTACCCGTCATATGATATACTCCCGTTTCTGGCACCGCTTCTTGTATGACATAGGAGTGGTAAATACACCGGAGCCTTATGCAAAGCGTACTGCACAAGGTTTGATTTTGGGTCCCGACGGTGAAAAAATGAGTAAATCAAAGGGTAACGTTGTTGACCCGTTGGATGTGGTTGAGGTTTATGGAGCTGATGTTTTACGTACCTATGTACTGTTTATGGGTGACTATGCTTCAGCTGCACCATGGAATGACAGCGCTGTAAGGGGTTGTAAGAGATTCCTCGAACGTGTATGCAGCTTATGTGATATTGTCAAAGGAGAAGGAACTACCCCGGAATTGGAGACATCTTTCCACAAGACCATCAAAAAAGTTTCCAATGATTATGAGGAAATGAAGTACAATACTGCAATTGCAGCTTTGATGGCTCTTATTAACGAGATTTATGACCACGGTTCACTGACAAAGGATGAACTTGTAATATTTATCAAACTGCTTTATCCCGTTGCGCCCCATGTGTGTGAAGAGATTTGGGAGAAACTCGGAGGCGAAGGATTTTTAGCTCAATCCTCCTGGCCGAAGTACGATGAAGCAAAGACTATTGATAAGGCAGTGGAAATTGCGGTTCAAATAAACGGAAAAGTTCGTGGGGTTGTTACAATTCCGCTTAACTGTCCTCAGGAAGAAGCACTGGCTGCAGCAAAACAAGTTCCGGACATTGTGCCTTTCCTGGAGGGTAAAACTATTGTGAAAGAAATTTATGTTCCTAATAAGATTGTCAATATAGTTGTTAAGTAAAAATAATTTATAATGTCATAAAGGGAGATAGTAGGCTTGTAAAGCGACTGTCTCCTTTTAATTTTTTGGTATAGGTTGTAAGATTTTGATTTTATATAAATTGTAAATTTATAAAGTGGATTAATTATTGCAACCTATTGATAATTGTAACTAAATAGTACATAATATACTAAAAAATAATTAAAATAAAACTTTTTGTATACCGATTGACATTTTTATTATTACTTTAGTGATTATGAGTATGGAATATGTTAAAGAGGTACGGAAATATTATGGAGAAAGAACAATCCTTTGTTTCAAAAAGAAAAAATAAACCTATAAAAAAAATATTCATTTCAGGTATTTTAAGTGTATTGGTGCTATTCGGGGGGATATTTACTGTCGGAGGTTTTTTCAGCAAATATGAATGGATCTTTGATTTGTTTTCCCATTTTCGTTTTCAATACTTTGTTTTCTTTTTAATTATGTCTGTTTTGTGTCTCCTGTTCAAAAGGCGAAAGCTATTATTTTTTTCAATAATTTTTTGTTTGATAAATTTAATTACCATTATCCCACTGTACATACCTCATAGCGGTTTTGATAAAAACATCGGTAATTGGCAGGGAATAAAAATTCTCCATTTTAATGTACTGACCGGTAACCGGGATTATCAAAGTGTAATAAAATATATAGAGGAAAAGGATCCTGACATTATTTCATTAAACGAGGTTAATCAAAGCTGGATTGACAATTTGAATTTGTCCCGGAAATATAAATACAGTGTTGAGGAAATTAGGGAAGATAATTTTGGAATAGCCCTTTTTAGCAGAATTGAATTGAAAAATCCAAGAATTGAGTACTTTGGCGACGCGAAACTGCCCAGTGCTGTAGCAGAGTTCTATGCGGGAGACAGAGAAGTGTCTGTCATAACAACACATCCGCTTCCTCCTGCCAGCAGAATTGGTTTTGAACTTAGAAACAATCAGCTTTCAGCAATTGTTCAAAACAGGAATAGTTTTAAATCGAGCATGATTTTGCTAGGAGATTTGAATACCACCTCATGGTCCTATGGATTTCAGAATTTATTAAAGGGTATGGATTTATATGATTCCAGAAGGGGTTACGGCATAGGATTTTCATGGCCTGTGTCAATGCCCTTGCTGTCGGTTCCCATAGATCATTGCCTTGTATCAAAAGATATAGAGGTATTGAAACGTGAGACGGGACCGAATTTGGGATCGGATCACCGACCAATCTATGTTGAGTTGAGGATACCGAAAGTATCACTCAATTCAGAAGAAAATAATTATGTCAACACCGGTGAAATTGAAAATGACCTGGAGGTATTACCGGAGGAAACTCCTAAACAGCAAATTGTGAAAAGTATTATAAAACCTGAAGGCAAAACAATACAGGAAAGATTTGATGTTCCGGACGGCTTTGAGAGAATTCCCGTTGCGGAAGGCTCCTTTGCTGAATACTTACGGAATATGCCGTTAAAACGCCACGGTTCTGAAGTTTATTACTTTGATGGGAGAAAAAAAGGCAGAGATGTATATGACGCTGTAATAGATATGGATGTGGGGGATAGAGACTTACAGCAATGTGCCGATGCCGTAATGCGATTTAGAGCGGAGTATTTGTATCATAAGGGGCTTTATGATAAGATACATTTCAATTTTACAAATGGGTTTAAGGCTGAGTATTCAAAATGGAGAGAAGGATACAGAATCGCAGTTGAAGGCAATAATGCTTACTGGGTAAAGCGAGCCGGTTACTCGAAGGAGTATTCGGTTTTCAGACAGTATATGGATATGGTTTTTGCCTATGCAGGGACCTTGTCTCTATCTCAAGAACTGGACAGGGTGAATATTGAAGATATGCAAATAGGGGATGTCTTTATGAAAGGTGAGCTTCCCGGCCATTGTGTTATTGTTATGGATATGGCGGAAAATAAGGCCACCGGGGAAAAAATATTTATGATAGCACAGAGTTACATGCCTGCTCAGGATATTCATGTGCTGAAAAATTTCAATAATACTGAAATAAGCCCGTGGTACAGTTTAAATTTTGGAGATGTGCTCAATACTCCAGAGTGGACTTTTTACAAAGACCAGCTTATGAGATTTAGAGATTAAGAAAAGAATGAGGCTTTGTAAACCAACATTGAAGCAAAGTTTTCTGAATATACCAGCTTGTATTCAATGCAGGAATTATCAGTGTTGAGTATGAATCCATAAAAGCGTTTTTAACATATTGAAAGTGAGGATATTGCCATGATTAAGCGTTTTCACTATAACTCGCCGGTTATACTGACTTATACTATATTATCTTTTATTGTTTTGCTGCTTGGCGAATTTACGAATTTCTATTCAACCCGTCTTCTGTTTTCGGTTTATAGAAGCAGCCTTAGCGATGTTTTTTTCTATTTCAGATTGTTTGGACATGTGCTGGGGCATGCTGATTGGAACCATTATTTGAATAATTTTCTCATTATACTGATAATCGGACCAATGCTTGAAGAAAAGTATGGTTCAAAAAATTTGCTTGTAATGATGGCGATTACTGCAGTTATGACAGGATTATTGAATATTCTGCTGTTTTCTTCAGCATTGCTTGGGGCAAGCGGTATTGTATTTATGTTTATTTTATTAGGTTCCTTTGCCAACATTAGAAAAGGAAAAATTCCTATAACACTTGTTCTGGTTATTATCGTTTACCTTGGAAATGAAGTGGCTGATGCTTTATTAAAGCAGGACAATGTTTCGCAGCTTACCCACATAGCCGGGGGCATTTTTGGATGCATTTTCGGTTTTACTCGCCAGAGAGGAAGAAGTGTATAGTTTTATATCTCCAATGATTTCATTTCTGTATTTATTTTTTATTTTCCGGGAATTTTATTATGCTGTTTTAATGTATATGACTGCAGGATTCTATTCCTGAAAGTTGAATATATATTCTAAGGCGTCATTGACAATTCATTGTTGCTATCAGTAATCCTAATTTTCAAATTTAGCTGCCTTTCCAAAACATTCAGCACTTTATTGAGGTGATTTGATGAAAAGACGAAAGACTATAGGACTTCTTATCAATGATATAGATGGGAGCTTTCAAACTTATATTTGGTTGATGCTGAAACAAGCAGCTGAAGAAATGGATTGCAATTTGATGGTCTTTGAAGGAAGATCCTTAAAACACGATGATTTTGCCGAAAAGCAACACCATATAATCTACAGTTTTATTGAGAAAGGCAGGTTTGACGGATTAATAATAACCAGTGCTTCCATATCTACCTATATAAAGTATGAAGAGTTTCTGCAATTTATGAAAAAATACGAAGGTATTCCCTTAGTTTCTATGGGAGTTGTAATACCCGGCGCATTAAATGTAATTTGTGATACAAAAGCGGGAATGAAAGAGCTTATCAGGCATTTAATTGATGATCACGGTTATGAAAAAATACTGTTTGTGACAGGACCGGAAGGAAACCAGGAAGCAACAGAACGCCTTGAAGCATATAAAGAGGTTTTAAGGGAGAAAAACTTAGAATTTGATGAGAATTTGGTAATCCAAGGGGATTTTGTTTCAAATACAGGATACCGGATAATGGAAGAGGTTGCAAACTCAAATATGGAGTATGATGCAATTGTTTTTTCCAATGATGATATGGCTTTAGGTGCAATGAAATTTATAGATCATATGAAAAATTCCGGGAATTATTCGTTGGATAAAAAGATAATCCTCTGCGGATTTGACGACTCTCTAAACGCGAGCAAAGTAAATCCTCCTCTGACTACAGTAAGACTGCCTTTGAAGGAAGTATGTTATAAATCGGTGGAAGTGTTATTAGGCGATGAAATTAAGGAACAGACCGTTATATTGCCTTCGGTTCTTGTAAAGAGAGCATCCTGCGGATGCGATTACAAAAAGGAAGATGAGGAATTAAAAAATATTAATTCAGTGAAAATGGTATTGGATTACAGAGTCCATGAAAATTTGCAAACATACCAGATTGATGAACTGTTTGATAAATTGTGTTCTGCTTTAAAAAAGAGCTTTATTGAGAGCTGTTTTATTTTTAAATATCTTGAAGGCCCGATTTTCTATAATGAAGAAATGGCATTTGATGAAAATTTTAAAGTACCGCAAAGATCGGAAATGGTTTATGCTTATTATAAAGGGCAGAGAATGATTATAGAGCAGAGTGACAGGGTAATAAATACTGCTCAGATTCTTCCTGAGCGCTTTATGCCTGAGGATAGCAGATTTACGTATATTGTCATGCCTTTGTTTTTCAAAAATGAGCATTTCGGTTATGTATGTTTTGAAGTAAACAATAATGATGTAATTACCTTTGAAATGTTGAGAGGACAGATTAGCAATACCTTAAAAGGGGCACTCATGCTGCTGGAAAGGGAAACTATGGGAGAAAGCCTTAGGGAAAGTGAAAGATTAGCTTCACTGGGGCAGATGATAGGAGGCATATCTCATAATCTTATGACACCGATTATGTCCATTTCAGGTGTAGCTGCTGCTTTGGAAGACTTAATTTATGAATACAGGGAGTCAATTGGAGACAGTTCGGTGACTGATGAAGACCATTATGAAATCAGTTCTGAAATGTCAGAATGGGTTAATAGGTTAAAAGAATATAATTCGTACATGTCTAATGTTATATCAACCGTTAAATCCCAGGCAGTTCAGTTAAATTCACAGTGTAACAAAGATTTTACGATAGAAGAGCTTGTGAATAGAATTAAGTTTTTCAATAATTATGACCTTCTTATTGAGAAGTCAGATTTAAGCATATTTGTAGATGTCGATACAAATATTGTTATACAAGGTGATATATCCAATATAGTACAGATACTGGATAATCTAATAAAGAATGCTATTCAATCGTATGAGGGTAAAGAATCCAACCATTGCAGAGTTGAGCTTCATATACGTAGAAATGATGATAATGTAATATTCATAGTGAAAGATTATGGATGTGGAATACCTGAAAAAATTAAACCTCGTTTATTTAAGTATATGCTGACTACTAAGGGGAAAAGTGGAACAGGGTTAAGTCTTATGCTGTCCTACTCCACCATAAAGGGGAAATTTGGAGGAGATATTTGGTTTGAATCTAAGGAGAATGAAGGCACAACATTCTTTATTATGCTGCCTATAAATAAAGCAGATTTATAGAAAATTTTGAGTAATTGGATAGTAAAGATTGTTAATAGGCTAAAGTAAATTTAATTTAACAAAATATGGATAATGTAAGCATGTACAAAATCCAAAAAATCATATATAATATATATCTATTATGAATAAGAATAATTCAAATTTAAAAAATAACTTAATAAAATTGACCATGTTTCTTTCAGTGGTGTTGTTGTCAGCTTTTTTGCTTATGGCTGCTATTAATATGTTAAATTTTAATGACGCCGGAGCAGGTGGAGGTGACATCAGTAAGAGCGGTTCTGCGGGGGGAAGTAACAAGCAGTCTAAGGCAAGTCCAGGCTTAAAAGATAAAAATTCTGAAAGAAACGATGATTGGAAGAACAGGGTAGAGAGGAGACGTGCTGAACGAAAGGATTCCGAAATTTTCGACGGGGAATTTTCCTATGGGGAAGGACAGGATAGTGGAGGGTACGGAAAAGGAGAATTCACTATACCTGAAAATTTACCCAATGTCGATATTTCCGGAGAGAATATATTGCCGGATATTCCGTTTGGCAGTGGAGAAAGTATTCAAACAATTGTTTTAAGTAACGAAAAGCAGCCTCATACGCCTGTATTTGAAGTGCTTGGATATCCCAATTATCCTTTTCTGAAAGTAGTGGTATTGGAGAACTATTATAAAAATCGATGGATTGCAGTAAAAGAAGAACCGGAAGTGGTAATAAATTTTGATGCAAATTTGGATGAAAAATATAGTGCCAATTCGGTTAAAATTAAACCTATTTTTCCTTCAAGCGGATATCTGCCGGTTTTATCAGGTAAATTTAGTTTTAAATATCGTACCAATGTAAACTGGTATAAGTTATCGGAAACATATTATTCGGAAAATGTTATAGACGATTTTTACATTATGGATTATGTGAATTCTGTTGATTACCATCAGCTTATGTACGCAAATACCGATGACTTATATTCTTATTCTATTTCTGTACCGGAATTTGTTGAGAAAATTGTTGATGATATTATTGAGGGCTGTAACAGTGATTTCGATATTATAAAAGGCGTAGAAAATTACCTTCTTAGCAATTATTACCTGGATAACAAAGTTATAAACAATTACGGCCAAAACGACGGTATAATATCTTTCCTGATGAATAAAGGCGGAATTGGGAATACCTTGGATTTTATGTCTGCTTATACCTATCTATTAAGGGCGGCAGGTATACCTTGCCGATTGGTAATTGGGTATAGAATAAATCAGGGAAAGCCGTATCAGGTTGTTTATAGGGACCAGGCATACATATATCCGGAAATAAAGTTTGAAGAGTATGGATGGATTCCTATGGATGTATTTGGATATGACCCGTCCTTTACACCTCCTATTGAGACGGTAACACAAATTACGTCGGTCAGTGCCGAAGCAAAAAGAGGTACCAACTTTACTGTAAAAGGAACAGTTACAGATTTGAACGGCAAATTGCTGGATGATATGTCTGTGCTTATTTATGTAAAATCGTCAAAAACCGAGAATACTCTTTCCTACGCCAGGGCTGAAGTTCATGACGGAAAGTTTGAGATTACATGCGATGTAAAACACAATATTCCTGCGGGGAAGTATCAAGTTGTTGCAGATTTACTGGAAAATGATTTGTATAGGACTTCTACCAGCGACCCTGAGATGAGAATTACTACCGATACTCGAATAGAACTTATTGATAATGGCACTGTAGTGGGCAAAAGTTTTACGATTGAGGGAAGTCTAATAGACAGTTACTCCAATGAAGGTGTCTCGGCTCTAAAAATAAATATAAAATTTCCGGGTACAAATATTGAAGATAGTGTTTTATCCCAAACAGAGGGAAAGTTTTCCATGCTGGTTGATCTAAAGGAATTTGGGAAATTGACACCGGAAAGAAACTTCTTCTTTGTAAAGGGATATAATATAAGCTATCAGCTTGAGTTTGCGGGTACAGACATTTTTTACCCTTCAAGCACTTCCGGGAGTACTTTTATTTGGCACATACTTTGGGCAAGAATTGCATTGGCTTTATTGCTTATAGTATCAATTATATCTTTTCCGATAGTTATCCGCATTGTCAGGACACGTAAAGATGAAACAAGGGATATGTTGCTTGCACTGAATGGCGGTTTTTCAAAGATGTCAGTTCTGGTTGCCGGAGATAATCAGAACTTAGCGAATGATAAGGAACTGGTGCAGCAGATAAATATTAAGTTCCCTCAGATAAAGAATGGTTATCCCGATGTATGGGGAGTTAATGAAGAATTGATTATAAGTTTTGAGGATAGTTGGCAAAATCGGGATGAGAAAAAAATTAATTTTGATAAAAAAGGGACCTATAGTATCAAAGTATTAAAAGGGCCAGATAAAATAACTCAGAGAGATATAAGGATAGTGAATTATAGGGAGGAAGTAATAACAAACGGCAAGATGCTATTAAAAGAGTTTTCGAAAACTATTGATATTAATGACAAGATGACTCTTAGAGAAATATTGTTTTTAATGAAATCACAGCTTTCAACAATGAAATATATGATTTTGGAACAGGTTTTTGATATTATGGAAAAGGCGGTTTATAGTTTGAACGATATTAGCAGAGAGGATTATGAGTTGTTTTATATGTGCATTCAGAAATATAAATCATTAACATAGGAACTATTTTTATAAGGGAGGATAGAATGCATCCTAACAGTACAGAAGTTTTAAACGCTTCTTCAAAGAAGTTAAGTGTATATGCAATAATACTTGCGGCATTTGTAATCTTTGCATATGTTATATTTTTTTGGCCGGGAAAATTTTTATATGATATAAGAGACGATTTTTATTTTTTGATATTTCCTGGTGCAGCTATACTTGCCGGGAATTTTGTCAAGTCTATTGTAAAGTCCTGTTTTGTCGGTAAATGGACAGAACTTGCAGCCAGCTTTATTCTTTATTTGACAAACGGTACATCGGCAGTACTTTTTATAGCCTTTTCATCAAAGGATATGGGCTATCTTACAGCAATAGCCTGGGTGGTACTGTTGGCAATTTCTATAGTAATTTATAAAGCTTCTAAATTTTTTTATACAGGGATATATTCCGGATGCTTGATAAAGGCATTTTCTTACATTCTTATGGGATTTAGCATAAGAGGAATATTAGGTGACATACTATTAAGATATTTTTCAAATCTTGTTATGATATCTTTTGTTATACTGGCATTGCTGCAGATGGCAACTCTTATAGAACTTTTTTACAATGAAAAGTCCAGAAGATTAGCCATGTGGCTTAAGAGCAATCATTTTAAAAAATATATCGGAATATTTGCATCAGTATTTATAATTGGGTTGTTGAGGAGGGATATTTTGAGTTCGGGATTGGCAGGTTGGATCTTAATATTTATGGTCTTGCTGGTAATATTTGTATTGTTTGCGGTTAGGATGTGGGGAAGCGTCAAATACTTTCCGGAAGAAAAGCTGGCAAAACATGTACAGGATATGAATTTTGACAAAAGCAAAGACCTTGAGAACATAACAAGATATATAGAGGATTACGTAAATTTGGGTAAAAAGAGCAGACTGGTATCCTACCTTACGTACTTGGGATATAAATCGGGGATACCGTTTGGTGCCGTAAGCAATATAATTGCTCCCCTTGTGGAGTATTGTGACCCGGAAATTCCGGGCATGTTGACA
The DNA here is from genome assembly GCF_000237085.1 of Acetivibrio clariflavus DSM 19732. Taxonomy (GTDB): domain Bacteria; phylum Bacillota; class Clostridia; order Acetivibrionales; family Acetivibrionaceae; genus Acetivibrio; species Acetivibrio clariflavus. Next base: position 1,203,498 of record NC_016627.1, read on the forward strand.
GTCGAACAATATAAGGCTATTGAGGAGAGAAACAGGCAGAACAGATTAAGAGTAATTGAAAAAATTACGTCAAATTTGAAACTTTTCGGAAAAGGGGTATATGTGTACAATGGATATTATACAGGTGCAAAAAATTTGCAGGACTATAATTGATGAGGTTGAAAAAGTATTTGTTACCAGCGATCGAATGCTGCTCAATAAAGTTCTTTGCGGATTTTTGTCGGGAGGACATATATTGTTTGAAGACAACCCGGGGCTAGGCAAGACTTTGCTTGTAAAAGTCCTGGCCAAGGTTACGGGATGTGAATGGAAAAGAATACAGTTCACACCCGATTTAATGCCTTCAGATATATTGGGGACAAAGATATGGAAGAGCAATTCTTCTACCTTTGAACTTGAAAAGGGACCAATATTTACAAACTTTTTACTGGCTGATGAAATAAACAGGGCGATGCCCAAAACACAATCAGCACTGTTGGAAGCAATGGAGGAAAGACAGGTTTCAATAGAGGGTACAACTTATCCTCTAAAACCGCCTTTTATTGTAATGGCTACCCAGAACCCGATTGAAATGGAGGGTACTTATCCTTTGCCCGAAGCTCAAATGGACAGGTTTATTATGAAACTTTCATTAGGCTATCTTGACAGCTTAGAAAAGGAATGTGAAGTACTGAAGCGACGTATTGAGTGGAAAAAGGATGACCCGACCAATGACATTCATCCCGTGATTACTATGGATGAACTTATAATGCTTCAGCAAGAAGCGGAAAAGGTATTTGTAGACGACAATATATTGATGTATATAACAGAAATTGTGAGGAATACAAGAACTAATCCTAATGTCCGGCTTGGGGCAAGCCCTAGGGGAGCTTTGGCACTTTTAAAACTATCCCGAGCCAGTGCTCTAATATCGGGGAGAGATTATGTTGTTCCGGATGATGTCAAGTTTATAGCTGTAGAGGCATTGGCCCACCGTATAATTCTTCATGTGGAACATATTATGGAAGGCCGACTTCCTACTGCTGTTATAAAAAGTATTATCAGTAAAATTGATGTTCCTAAAAGTTATACCAGGGAAAATTCAGGAGGATTAATATAAATGCCCGGCTATATTTTTAAATTGGGTGCAATCTTTTTGGGATTGATACTTGCAGCATTTTTATTGGCAAATAATATACTTATAGCTGTTTCCATAATACCTTTGTGCCTTATGGCTGCTGGTTATTTTGTTGAGGTACCAAAAGAAATTAGGGTTAAAAAAACTATATCTAAAAATAGGGCAAGGGTTGGAGAACTTTTAAGCATAAGTCTCGATGTTTCGGTTGAATCAGGGATTGGTCCGGTAATTATCTGTGATGTTATAAACGGAAGCTTTGAACTGGTCGAAGGCAGTAATTTTCATGTAGTATGGAAAGGTTTTTCTCCAAAAACATTTAAAATAAACTATAAAGTAAGGTGCAATGCTTCGGGGACCTATTCATTAGAGGAAACCAAGTGGAGGACTAAACATCCGGTATGTAATTATTCGGAAAATGGAGTATGTCATAATAATATATCGGTGCAAATAGTTCCAAGGCTTTTAGAACTTCATAAAATAAGAGGTTTGGCGGCAAAAAGCAGAGTACCAATGCCGCAGGGAGCTTTATCCACACTGGGTATGACAACTCACGAATTTAAAGAGGTGAGACTGTATTACCCCGGAGACCCTTTTAAATCTATTAATTGGAAGGTTACTTCGAGAAACCTTTTCAGGGGAAAAGTTTATCCTGTTGTGAATGAGTTTGAGAGAGAAGGTAAAAAATCGGTTTATATTTTTCTTGACACTTCTCCAACAATGAATTTCGGTACTAAATCCAGAAATGTAATTGAGTATTCCATCGAAGCAGTAAATGCTTTTGCTGACTATTATTTAGCTCAAAATTGCATAGTATCCCTTATTTCCTTTGGAAGCAAGAAAATTGTCGTGCCTGCGGGTTCGGGAAAAATGCAATACCATAGAATATTGAGGGAATTGATGAGAATTAGAGATAATACCGATGATAGAAAAACTGTAAAAAAGAAAGTAACTTCTTTAGCGGAAATTATATACTCAAACCGTGAGCATTTTGTAGGTGTAAGACCGTTGTTTATTGTAATAACCAGGTTTTGCGGAAGCAACAGCGAAGCCTTGAAAAAGGCAGTTGAAGATATGTCCAAGTATACTGTCAGGAATGGTAATTTACCGAGTATAATGATGGTTAATATTATAGGTTATGAGATGAGAATAAAAAAAGATATCGAAAAACAGGCTGCAAACTTAATTGAATCCTTTATGAATATTATGTCCAAAGAACTGAGAAACCGCTGTATATGGATTGACTGGAATCCCGCAAGGGAAAGTCTCACAAGTGCGCTTTTAAAACAGGTGGTGACAGCAAGATGAGAGAATGGACTTTGTCAGGAAGAATTGTACTCTCTTCCTTAGCCTATGTTTTATCTTTTATAATGTTTATCAATACTTCGGTGTTTACTTATGAAGATTTTAAAACATCTCTTATTACAGTTAATGTTATAGCTTTTATATTTATAGGAATGGGCTATGTCATTTACAAAACCGTACTTGCACCAATCTTTTTTGCGTGCATGTTTTTCTGTGCTCCGTCTGTTATGGCCTATTCAAAATTGGGAAAGGCAATATTTGACATTAATGTTACTAATAAATTTGATTCTCTCGTTACCGCAGTACTTTTTTTGACGATAATTTCAATGCTTTTGCTGGCGGGAAAGCTAAAAAAGGCAGAAGGAGAGTACTTGTCCATGATTTCGGACGGTGCTGATGAGGAGGATGTTAAGCTTATCACAATCAATAGCTTGAAAGTATATTTAGCTTTTCTTGTCGGAATTTATTCTGCTGCAATTATTGCTGCAGTTACCGGATTTGTTTTGCTGAATTTAGAGGGTTCGTTTACAATAGCTGTTATTACTGCGACTTTGGGTATGGCTATGTTTTCGGGATGTGCGTTTTATATCTATAAAAAATGGTTGGAGTAATCAAGTAAATATATCTATAAAATGATGAATTTTAAGTTTTGAAGGGTGTGCCAATTGCTATGCATAGCCTTTTATATTTGAAATTCGATGTAAAAATTTGAAAAATTTAATAATTTGGCATAGTGTTTAGGTGAACAAATATATACATATTATAGTGAAATATAACTTGCTTATTTTTGCTTGAGTGTGATAATTTTAAATGAATACCTTTATAAAAATATAAGATAGTTGTTTGGTTAAGGTGAAAATGAATTATGAGAGAGTCAAAAGCTTCCAAAATTGTATCGGGGATTGTTTTTATTTCTCTGGTTTTGTCCGTTATATATATCATTGTGAGGATAATAATGGTATCTACCGGTATAAAAGATAAAGGAGACCGGCCAGAAAGTGAATATGTTTTGATGCTTCTGCAATGCACATTAGGTATTATTATGATGCTATTACCGGGATTTATTTCTAAAAAGCTCAGCATACAAATTCCAAGTCAAATGTACATTACTTTTGTTATCTTTTTATACTGTGCCATATATCTTGGAGAAGTACGGAGCTTTTACTATCAGTTCAGGCATTGGGACACAATACTTCATGCTGTTAGCGGTTTTATGCTTGGGGCATTGGGATTTTCCTTTGTTGTGCTGTTGAATGATACCGAAAAGGTTCCTGTAAATCTAAGTCCTGTGTTTGTATCATTGTTTGCATTTTGCTTTTCTATTATGCTTGGCGTTATGTGGGAGTTCTACGAATTTACTTTTGATGGTCTGTTGGGACTTAACATGCAAAAATTCGCACTGGAAGACGGGACGCTGCTTGTTGGCCGTGAAGCATTGTCCGATACAATTAAGGATTTATTTGTAGATACAATAGGTGCACTGATAATTTCAATCATTGGTTATATTTCAATCAAGTATAAAAAGGGTTGGATAGAAAGGCTGCTTATTAAAAGGGACGATGATTAGGCAAATTCTGGTTCGATAAAAACAGAAGTAAAAGGTAGGCAGAGTGCCTACCTTATCACATAGTGCTGTTTGTCTTAAAAATATAAAAATAAGGTATTTTTATAAAATGTATTCATGGATAAAATTAAACATTTCCTATATAAGTTGATAGGATAAGCCGTGCTTGGTGCAATAGATATAAAGAATACCATGGCCAAACTTCTGGAAATATAATTGAACTGGCCATTCAGGATACTGTTTTGCCATTAGCAATTTATCACCGGTTACATATGCTACAAAGGAAATATAGTGATCCTTTGTCATAGGGTGATTGGTTGTGATAAACCATTCATATTCACTGTTTTCCACACTAAGGGCATGATTTTCGTCAACTTTTACAGGTTCTAATTCTTCAAGTTTTCTTCCGCAGCATGAGATAGAAGCAGTACCTGTGCTGGTAATAATGTTAATGCATTCGGGACATACATAAAATTTTAGATTTTTCATGTTACCTCCAAATTGCTCATTGGGGTTTAATTCACCCAAAAGTATTTTTTCAATATTTACACCCAAAAGGGATGACAATTCCGGTAATAGCGATACGTCAGGGCAGCCAAGTCCGCGTTCCCATTTGCTTATAGTTTTATCACTGATGTTCATTATGTTAGCCATTTGTTTTTGTGTCATACCTTTTTCTTTACGCAGATTGTATATCAAATTTCCTACTTTGCTCAGGTCCATAGTATCTCCTCCATAAATTTAGTATATCCTATTGCGGAAATATATCAATAAACGCTTCGTAGAGTCCAAAATCTGACTGTATATTTGATGTGCATTAATGTATTAAATCTTTTGAGACAGCGGAGAAAAAAGCAAGATTCATTAAATTTTTAAAGCCGATATATGTTGCGGGATATTTATGTTTGTGTTAAGATGCTGTTTATATGCAATATTGTAAATTGTAAGGTATTATTTACCTAGTTTTTGCTTTATCTTCTGCAATAAACTATTTGAAGCAATTAATTAACAATAGTATAATAAATTAAATTGCTATTGCATATGAAAGAAGGTATAGTTGGTGTCCAAAGAATTGAATGCTATGAGGCGTGAGGCCATATCTATTACATGGCCTGCTTTTGTAGAATTGGTAATGTCTACCTTGTTTGGCATGGTGGACATGATTATGGTTGGAAAGCTCAGTTCAGCTGCAATAGCAGCTGTTGGACTTACAAATCAGCCCTTTATGCTTTTGCTGGCAATTTTTTCGGCTGTGAATGTCGGCACAAGTACGCTTGTTGCCTGGAATATAGGTGCTGGAAATAAGGAGAAGGCCAAATTTATTACCAGGCAGATTGTTGTAATGAATGCTATTCTTGGTATAATCATGAGTACCATAGGTATAGTTTTTTCACATCAGATAGTTGTGTTTATGGGAGCTGAGGCAGATACTATAAGAGATGCAACAATATATTTCCAGATTGTTTCTGCAGGATTGGTATTTCAAGCGATTAATTTGGGAATTACGGCAGCATTGAGAGGTGCCGGAGAAACTAAAATTCCTATGTTCTACAATATCGGAAGTAACCTTCTAAATGTACTTGGCAATTATATGCTTATTTACGGAAAATTAGGGATGCCCAAAATGGGGGTTGCCGGTGCTGCACTTTCAACGACAATATCCAGATGGGTTGCGTGCTTTTTTGGGTTGGGAATAATATACTTTTCGAATCTTTCGGTTATTTCAATTGATCTTAAAGACCGATTTAGATTTGACACCGATATAATGAAAAAAGTGTTTTCTATTGGCTTGCCTTCTGCATTGGAACAGTTTGTTCTGCAGAGCGGATTAATGTTATTTGCACGTACCGTTTCTAGTTTGGGTACAATTAAGTTTGCTGCACACCAGATAGGCTTAAATATTTGTGGCTTGACTTTTTCGCCAAGCATGGCTTTTGGAGTTGCTGCCACGACTTTGGTCGGACAGAGCCTTGGGGCTAAAGATGAGGAAAAAGCAAAAAAATATGCCGATATGATACACCATATGGCTGTACTGGTTGCCTGTATAATGGGGGCAGTATTTATTCTGTTTTCCTACCAGCTTGCCTGTTTGTATACTGATGATGCTACTGTAGCTGCTGCAGCATCTATTATACTTAAGATAATGGCACTGGCACAACCGGGACAGTCGACACAGCTTTCGGTTGCAGGGGTTTTGAGGGGAGCGGGAGATACTTTGTATCCTTTATATGCGTCCATATTTGGGATATGGATTTTCAGAGTGTTTGTTGCCTATGTGTTTGTAAGTGTATTTCACTGGGGGCTTATAGGAGCATGGGTGGCTTTAGTGTTCGATCAATATACGAGGGCTGCCGTTGTATATTTCAGATATCGTTCCGGAAAGTGGAAGTATGCCAAAATATGTACTGCTGATGCTGTTGAGATGTAGAGTCTGTTATTGAATGAGAAACTTCATTATCATCTTTATTTATATAGAAACAAGGTGAAATGAAGTTTCTTTTATTGTACTGGATTTAAAAAGTTACGGATAATTATCTAAGCGCTTTTAATATGCGTTCTCTATACTCAAGAAATTCATATGTTGAAAGCATTTCTCGTGTTCTTGGCCTTCCAAAATTTATATCCACTGTGGTTACAACAGAAGCTGGCCTGTCGGACAGTACGTAGACTCTGTCCGATAGAAAAACTGCTTCGTCAATGTCATGAGTGACAAATATCACACTTTTTTTATGTTCGTTAAGTACTGTGAGCAGCCATTCCTGCATGTTCATCCTGGTTATTGCATCTAATGCACCGAAGGGTTCGTCTAAAAGCATGATATCACTGTTCATTAAAAATGTTCTGAGAATAGCTGCCCTTTGCTTCATTCCTCCTGAAATTTCCGAAGGATAATAATTTTCAAAACCTTCCAGACCGAATTCTTTAATAAGTTTTGTAATTTCCGGGACTTTATTGTCATTGAGTCTTCCGTCTATCTCAAGGGGCAGAATTATATTCTTAAACACGGTGCGCCATGGCATTAGCAGGTCTTTTTGGGGCATATAGCAAAATTTGGCCGAATTCGGTGCAAACTTTTGGTCCCGGACCAGAATTTCTCCTGAATAATTGTCCTCAAGGCCTGCCAAAATCCTCAGCAAAGTGCTTTTACCGCAGCCACTGGGACCAATTAGGGATATAAACTGATTTTCGTATAAAACCAGACTTATATCCTTTATCACTTTAAGTTGTTCCTTATTGTGTATAAAGGTTTTACTCAAATGTTTTATTTCAATTGCAGTATTCATTAATAAATTTTACTCTCCTTGCAAAAATTCATTGGTAAATGCCTTATCAACATCGATAGGGGATTCTATAAATCCGTTTTCATAAAGCCAGTTCATATATCTTTCCCATACTTCTCTTTTCTGCATTCCCCAGTAAGGTGCATCATCCTGATATTTTGAGACTAAGTACTTCTGGCTTTTTATAACCAAATCCCTGTCCAGCTCTGGTGCCAGTTGCAGAAGACATTCTGCAGCTTCATCGGCATTTTCCATAGCAAATTTATAACCTTTTTTCACAGCTCTCATAAATTTCTTGACAAGTTCAGGGTTTTTTGCAATATTGTCTTCATTTGTCACTATTACCGGAGTATAATAGTCAAAAACATCGGAAAGATCTTTAAGTGGAATATAGTTGATTTCTATGCCTTTGTTGCTTGCATTGATATAGTCCCATCCTTCGAAGATCCAGGCGAAATCAATTTGGTTTGTCTCACTGGCAGTTATAAAGTCCAGGGTACCTATTGTATGGATTTCAACTTTATCAGGATTTCCGCCGGCATCTTTTACAACTTGCTTAACCATTGCCACTTCCACATCAGAGCCCCAGCTGCCGTATTTTTTACCTTCAAAATCCTTTGGGGAAGTTATTCCCTTTGATTTTAATGCGCCAAAGCCGGAAGTATTGTGCTGTATTATTGCAGCAATTGAGACCAGAGGCATACCTGTGGAACGTGCGAAAGTGACACCTTCCTGATAACTTATTCCGAACTGAGCGGTATTTGTTGCTACAAGCTGATCGGCGGAAGACTCACCTGGTTGAATTATAGATACATCCAAGCCTTCCTCCTCAAAAAATCCTTTTACCTTTGCAACATAAATTCCGGTGTGATTTGTATTCGGTGTCCAGTCCAGCACAAAAGTTACCTTTTCAAGATTAGATTTACCTTTATTGGACGGATATTTTTCCTTTGGATTTTCAATATACTTTTGTGTCATACAAGCTGAAAAAATCAAAGTGAAAGTAATCGTTATACAAAACAATATAAGAATTTTTCTTTTCATTTTATTCATCCTTTCAAATTCCATTTAATTGTTTTCTTTTCAATTATGCTTATAAATGCAAATAACAAGATGCTGAAAAGAGAAATTACCGCAATGTCTGCAAACATTGCAGCAGTTTTAAAGGATTTCATTGAACGGGTAAGAAAAATACCTAATCCGTTTTGCGCACCGGTCCACTCGGACATTACAGCACCCATAACAGCGTAAGCTGCTGCCAGCTTAAGGCCCGAAAAAAAGTGAACTGATGCTGAAGGCAGTTTTACTTTAAAGAATATCTGCATTTTATTTGCGTTCATGCATCTGAGCAGTTCTTCAAGCCCTCTGTCATACGAATTTAAACCTTCTGTGAGGCTCAGTGCTACCGGAAAGAAAACTACCAAAACGCATACTACCAATTTTGAGACAATTCCTATTCCGAACCAAATGGTAATCAGTGGCGCTAAGACAATTATGGGTACTGTCTGGGAAAGAATCATAAAGGGATAAAGGGCATTGCGAATGAATTCAAAATTACTCATTATGACAGAAAGCACAACTGCCAATATTACACCCAGTATAAAACCTATAACGGTTTCGGTGATTGTGGTTACCGAGTGAAAAAGCAATAGGTCCCCGGATTTTATAAATTCATTGATTATGGCTGAAGGAGCTGGAAGTATGTATTCTTTTATATCTTTTGCTTTTACAGCCAATTCCCATGCAATAACAAAAACAAAAAAGGCAACAGACGAGTAAATGGGATTACCGGTATTTCGAAATTTTTTCATCCATTGTCACGCCTTCCTCTTTGTAATCAATTTTGACTACAGATATAACTCGACTGGCACCTTCCGAGACACATATTGTTTGCGCTTTTTTAACTATTCCCAATAGGATATCCAATTCACCTTCCATGGTGGTTTCCATTGGACCTACTTCGTATTTGACACCGCTTTTGTCTATCATTTCAATGACTTTGTCTACAACGGGATAAATTTTATCTTCCGGCACATTGGGAATAACCTGCAGTGATACATTAACTCTTGGCATTGATAAATAACTCCTTTCAAAAATATCTGCATTAATCTATAAAACGGCTATATAACATAATTGTCTCAATTAAAAAACCGCCCAGCATAGGCGGCAGTATACAGTTTATTCTTTCCCTACGCTGGCATTACCCAGATCAGGTTATGGGTTGCGGAGAAACCCCCGCTCTCAGCCGGCAGAACCAGCACCCCTGTCAAGCATTATTCAATTGAATTAATGATAGCATAACATAAAATGAAATACAAGGTTTTATTTAATTAAGCAAATTTAAAGCAAATTAATTGATATACATAAAATTCCAAGAAGTGCAACAATAATTTTCTGGAAACTAATGTAATAAAAATAAATTAGGAATTGGAAATACAGTAATAAATTAACGTGACATATAAACTATTTGAAGATTTTTTGCATTTATTTATTGTATATAGTTGTAAACCTGAAAATAATTGTGTAATATAGAATAGAATAGTACAACATATCCAGTAATATCCACAAAATTCACTCAAGTCGGGGGGATCCAAAATGCCAAGAATCAGATGCAGTAAGTATTTTTCCATTATCACAGGTTTATGTATACTTATTTTGTCGATTTATCAAAATGCAGCTCCAGTATTTGCAGAAGTTCAACCATTGACGGAAACAGTAAATTTTCCGGAAAGTATCTATCAAAGCAATACTTATACTACTGAAATAAAAGGAATTTTCGATATCTCGGATATTTCGGTAAATACAGGGAAAGTGACTTATGAAATAACCGGAGATAAAATAAAAATAACCGTATCCGATGGAGAACATTCAAGAATAGGGCCTCATACAAAAGATGTAACTGTAACAGAAAAAAATACTTTTAATATTTTTCCCGAATCAGTTCCGTATAATTCGGATGGTTATAGCGGTGAATTGGCGAAAACAGGGTCGGGTTACGATTCGGAAAATGACATATACTGGGCAACTTATTATGGAATTGTTACAAACCCTGAGTGTAAATTTTATAAATATAAAGTCGATTTTACATATACATTAAATGCTGCACCTCAATTATCCTTAACTTCTCCAAGTGACATAATATACATAAGGGATAAAGTTGATATAAAGGGAATTGTAAAAGATGAAAATATAGGAGACCAATTAAATATATATTATTCTTTTGACAATTATTCCGACAGCACCAAAGGGGTAACTTATAAAACTAAACTTACGGCTGACGGAACAGAACAGAGAATAGACGGTACTATTAGCATTTCGGCTTTAAAACTTGAAGATGGAGTGCATACTCTATATATGTGGGCTGTTGACAGAAGAGGAGAAAAATCGTATCCGGCAGTAACTAAAGTCATGGTTGATACAGTTCCGCCACAAGCACCAGTTCTTGCACAGGAACCTACAACACCTACCAATAAAAGTGTAGAAGTGACAGTAACTTATCCTGATGATGCAGAGATAAAGGAAGTGAGAATTGACGGCGGAAGCTGGGTACCTTTTGACAGTGTTGCAAATGATGAAAAAATAATTATGTACGAGAATGGAACGGTGGAAGCAAGATGCAGCGATGCTGCGGGGAATGTATCGGATGTAAGCCGTTTGGTAGTAAGCAATATAGACAGAACTGGACCGGATACTCCTATATTGGTTCCCGATATAACAGAACCTACTAATAAAACGGTTACTGTAACAGTTTATTATGCTGAAGATTCTGTAGTGAAAGAGATTAGAATCGGAGAAAGTGATTGGAGCCTTTATGAGGGCTCTGTTACAGTGGACCGGAATGCAAAAATTGAAGCAAGATCCATGGATGAAGCAGGGAATATATCACCTATAGGCCGACTAATAATAGAAAATATTGATGCTATTTTACCTACGGCACCTGTAATAACAGTCAGTGCTGAAAAGACCAAAGCAGAACCGATAACTGCCGTTATTACACCGGGAACAGATAATGAATCGGGAGTTGACAGAACGGAGTTTTGCCTGGAAGGTGCAACAACCAGTGATTGGCAGGAGTATTTGGATGGAAAAATTATTGAGATAAAAAACATTGGAACAACAACTATTTATGCTAGAACCATTGACAAAGCGGGCAATGTTTCTCCAGTTACCAGCAAATCAGTTGTTATTGACAGAGACAATAATGGCGGCGGAAATAGTGGAGGAAACAGCGGAGGTAACAACGGCGGAAGCAGTGGAGGAAACAATGGAGGAAGCAGCGGAGGTAACAGCGTCGGAAGCAGTGGCGGAAATAATAGCGGAGGAAACAACGGAAACACTGGAGGAAGCAACTCGGGAAATAGTGGAAGCAGCAATGGAGGAAACGGCAGCGGTGGTTCGAAAGTTACAGAGCCTAAGGAAAATGTACCGTCAGTTACAGCTGTAGATTTGTCAGTGTTTATTTCTTCAGACAAATCCAAATATGCAGAAGGGGATATAATTACCTTTACTATCGATTATAAAAACAAGTCAAATGTTTTGGCAACTGACATAACTATTAAGGCTGAAATTCCTGAATATACGTCTGCTGTTGATACATCTGGCGGAACTGTTAATGGAACAGAAATTGAATGGAAAATTGCTGAACTGACTGCAAATACTTCAGGCAAAATTGAATATAGAGTAAGTGTAAATAAACTTGATAAAGCTGAGGTTAGTTCTTCAAATACTGCTACAATCAGCAGTCCGAAACTAACCAATACCGAAGATGATTCCTCTAAAACTATATTTCTGTTATATTCAAATGTAGACAACTTCCACGCAAAATATATAACAGGTTATGCCGATAATACCTTTAGACCTTCAAACAATATTACCAGGGCTGAAATGGCCGCAATAATATATAACGTGCTTGATATTGAGAAGGTAGAAACTGCAAATAAAAATTATACCGATGTAAAGAGCACCCATTGGGCATACAAATGCATAAATGCTGTTACAAATGCAGGGATGTTTGTAGGTTATAATGACGGTTCATTCCGCCCGGACAACTATATCACAAGGGCTGAATTTGCTACGGTCCTGGCTAATTATTTGGGATTTAAGAATGTTGAACATGATAAAATAAACTTTTCGGATATAAGCAAGCATTGGGCCAGGAACTTTATTGAAGAGATATATAGAGTTAAGCTTATTGAAGGATATATCGAAAATGGCGAAAGATTGTTTAAGCCGGACAGCTATATCTCGAGAAGTGAAGCTGTTACTATCGTGAATAAGATGTTATTTAGAGGGCCTCTTGCCGGAATAGAAATGCCGTTTAAGGATGTTGGCCAAAATCACTGGGCTTACGGTCACATACTTGAAAGTTCGGTGGATCATCATTTCAGAAGGGACGAAGATAATTCTGAAATTGCAATAGCGAAAGAGTAAAAGCTGTTTACTTTTGAACGGAAAAGGATTTTTAAAGAAATTCAGGATTAGTAATTTAAAAATAGCATAGTTGTTTTTGGCAGCTATGCTATTTTGTATTTATTAAATTGCGGGTATTTTTATGAAAAGAAATTTTATTGTTTGAGCTTATAATAATTTACATTTTATATTTTATAAGGTAATTATAAATTATAAAATATATAATGTAAAATATTACTTTGAATAACCAGTGTGGTATTTTGCAATTAAAATTGCTCCATTGTATATTAAATTTAAAAGATTTATATGGAAGAAGGAAATGCAAAAATGAAAAAGCAAATATGTATATTATCTCTATTGCTGCTTGTCATTATTTCTTTATTTGCCTGTTCTGAAGGAGAAGCGCAAGGAAAGATCAATAAAACAGGAATTGTCACAGAGGAGACCCGGTTGTATTCGGATCCAGGATTAAAAGATAGTATAGCTTACGTTTATCAAAACGATTTGGTGTTTGTTATTTCAAAAAATTCAAAGGGATATTATGTGCAAATGCCCGTTATGAATATTCCTCCCACAGAAGGGTTTATACCTATTGATGCCGTTTCTTTTGATACAAAGTTGTTTACAGCTGCAAATTACGGCGTTCTGGCAGATGTTAAGACCACTTTGTACAACTCACCGGATATTAATGATGTCTATTCCACGTCAAATGGAGTAGTAAAAATCCTGGAAAGAAAAGATAACTGGATACTTTGCGGGCTAAAGGCAGGAGAGGGAGAGAAATGGGTACAGGCAGATAAAATAAAATATGAGTTGGAATATATAGATTATATAGATGATAAAAACTCAATTTTTTTCCTCTGAAAAATCGATGAAAGCTTGAATTGGTATTTTGCTTTAGTGGAAATTGCAAAGTTTATATAATAACTGATTTAAATATTGCGAAAGATTGGATACTATTGTATCATTTATATAAACTATTTAATTTAAGGTGGTAAATATGGATATTAAAGAAGTTGCATATCTTGCCAAAAAGGCGTCGATAAAACTTGCCGCAACCGGTACAGAGCTAAAAAATAAAGCATTGATGGAAATAGCAAGGCTTCTTGAGTTGAGAAAGGAAGAAATTTTTAAAGCAAACAGGGAAGACCTTAAGAGAAGTGAAGAGGAGAATCTTGCGGCTCCTTTGATAAAGAGATTGAAATTTGACGAAAACAAATTGTCTGAGGTAATTAGCGGAATAAACAGCTTGATCAACCTTCCTGATCCCGTTGGCAAAACATTGGCTTCAACAGAATTGGATGAAGGCCTGGAATTGTATAAAGTTAGCTGTCCTATTGGTGTAATTGGAGTTATATTTGAATCGAGACCGGATGCTTTGGTTCAGATATCCACTTTATGCCTAAAGAGCGGAAACTCAGTGCTCTTGAAGGGTGGAAAGGAAGCAATAAATACCAACAGAATTTTAACAGATATAATAAAGACTGCTACTGAGAATACCGGAATTCCGTCAGGGTGGATACAGCTTCTTGAAACAAGAGATGATGTAAACGAAATGCTTAAAATGGATGAATACATAGACCTTATAATACCCAGAGGCTCCAATGAATTTGTCAGATACATTATGGAGAATTCCAATATCGCAGTTTTAGGCCATGCTGATGGTATTTGTCATTGTTACGTGGATTCCGGTGCTGACTTAAATATGGCTGTTAAAATAGTTGTGGACTCAAAAACTCAATATGTTGCAGTATGCAATGCTACTGAGACTTTGCTGGTGCATAAGGATGTAGCAAAAGAATTCTTGCCCATGCTCAAGGAAGAAATGGATAAGAAAAATGTTGAAATAGTAGGATGCGAAAGAACCAGAGAAATTATTGAGGTTACACCAGCTTCCGAGGAAGACTGGAAAACCGAATACCTCGATTACAAGTTGTCGATAAAGATTGTAGACAGCGTGGAAGAAGCAATAGACCATATAAATACTTATGGTTCAGGTCATACTGATTCAATAATATCCAATAATAAAGAGAATGTTGAACTGTTTATGAATCTTGTTGATTCGGGAAATGTATTCTGGAACTGTTCCACACGTTTTAGTGACGGTTTCCGATACGGTTTTGGTGCAGAAGTCGGAATAAGTACCAATAAGATTCATGCAAGAGGACCGGTAGGTTTGGACGGGTTGGTGATTTATAAATATAAGCTTGTGGGAAATGGACATATTGTTGCCGACTATGCAAATAAGACAAGGAGTTTTACCCATAAAAAGATTAATAAGGATTTCAAATTATAATTTATTGCGATCCGTATATATAGTCTAAAAATGTTTGGTATAAATAACTTCCGTTGCAATTCTGTCAGAGATAATATATTTTACGTTAGCTTGCAAAAACGGAAGTTATTTTTTGTTGTTCGGTAATAAGTATAGGTTTTATTAGTCGTCAATAACATTGTGGTTTATTCAGATTTATATATAGTCAAGTCTACTAATGAAAAAGGGTCGAAATATAATTAAAACTAAAATTATATGTAGTATTATTACAAATATATGGTATAATATTTTTGTCACTTTGTACTTTTTTGGGTTAAAAGCAACAAAACTTATTTTTTGTATTAGGGGGTAGTTTATAATGTCGAAAATAAAAAAAGTGTTCTTGTTGTTTTTATTTGTTTTTTTCTTGTTTCAAATTTTTAGTGTAATTTCAATAAACAATAGTGTTTTTGCTGAGAGTATTATCTACGGAGATATAAATGGAGATGGAGAGGTTAATTCAATTGATTATGCCATTTTGAAGAAATATTTGTTGGGGAAAATTAAGGAATTTGATAAACCTAATGCAATAAAGGCTGCTGATGTGGATGGTAATGAAGAAATTAATTCGATAGATTTTGCTTTTATGAAAAAATACCTTTTAGGGCTTATTAAAGTTTTTCCTGCATATGAAAAGTCAACACCTACACCATTAATTACAGCAACACCCACACCAACAAATTCAACTCCAAGTGAATTTGCCAAACTTAAGCCGTCAATTACCGATGTAAGAATGAGTGAATTGAATAGAAATAGTATAGAGTTATTGTGGGACCAGGTGGAAGGAGCTGTCCTTTATGAGGTGCTTAGAGACGATGTTTCCATTGGTACAACATCGGATACTTATTTTGCCGACTTAAATGTAAGTGAGGGAATGAATCATATATATAAAATCAGGGCTGTAAATGATTTGGGCGAAAGTTCACAGGACAGCTCAAATATATTGGTAAATACCATGGATGAAGTTATTGATTCAAATACAGTTTTGTCAGAGGACAGATATTACATAAATTTAAGTTTGGAGGGTGGAGCAACTCTTGATCTTAACGGATATGCCCTTAATGTGAAGGGAGATTTTATACAGAATAGAGGCAATGTAAATGTAAATTCAGGTGATCTTAAGGTAAATGGGGATTATACTATTTATGAAGACGGGCAGCTTGTGATGATGAATGAAGGAGACTACGTAGGTGTAGGAGGAGACTTTATAATAAGCAATTATGATATAAAACATAGTGAAGGATGTCTTTCTGAAGGAGTATTGGAGATAAAAGGAGACTTTGTTTTCGAAAGTATGCTTGGATATTTTAGTGCAGGGGGAAATCATAAAGTAGTATTGTCCGGAGATAAAGAGCAGACAGTAAAGAGTAATAATGGATTAGGATTTAATGAATTGGAGATAAGGAATGAATATGGAGTAAAAATAGAAACGCCGATAGGGATAAATAAGATGAAAGGGAACTACAGGGTTATAGGAGGAATGAATCTGAATTATGTAGGAATAGTAGAGGGAGATGTAATAGTAGAAGGAGACTTGAGACTAGAGTGTCCGATGTTGGATTTATGTGGGAACAGAATGGTCGTATTAGGAAGTATAATACAAGGATATGAAGGCCCGATGGTGCATGTAAGAATAAATGGAGGAAGTATAGAGGTAGACGGTGACTATAGCATGGGACCGAGCGCTATACTGGAAATGACGAATGAAGGAGACTACGTAGGTGTAGGAGGAGACTTTATAATAAGCAATTATGATATAAAACATAGTGAAGGATGTCTTTCTGAAGGAGTATTGGAGATAAAAGGAGACTTTGTTTTCGAAAGTATGCTTGGGTATTTTAGTGCAGGGGGAAATCATAAAGTAGTATTGTCCGGAGATAAAGAGCAGGCAGTAAAGAGTAATAATGGATTAGGATTTAATGAATTGGAGATAAGGAATGAATATGGAGTAAAAATAGAAACGCCGATAGGGATAAATAAGATGAAAGGGAACTACAGGGTTATAGGAGGAATGAATCTGAATTATGTAGGAATAGTAGAGGGAGATGTAATAGTAGAAGGAGACTTAAGACTAGAGTGTCCGATGTTGGATTTATGTGGGAACAGAATGGTAGTATTAGGAAATATAATACAAGGATATGAAGGACCAATAGTGCATGTAAGAATAAATGGAGGAAGTATAGAGGTAGACGGTGACTATAGCATGGGACCGAACGCTATACTGGAAATGATGAATGAAGGAGACTACGTAGGTGTAGGAGGAGACTTTATAATAAGCAATTATGATATAAAACATAGTGAAGGATGTCTTTCTGAAGGAGTATTGGAGATAAAAGGAGACTTAGTTTTCGAAAATATGCTTGGATATTTTAGTGCAGGGGGAAATCATAAAGTAGTATTGTCCGGAGATAAAGAGCAGGCAGTAAAGAGTAATAATGGATTAGGATTTAATGAATTGGAGATAAGGAATGAATATGGAGTAAAAATAGAAACGCCGATAGGGATAAATAAGATGAAAGGGAACTACAGGGTTATAGGAGGAATGAATCTGAATTATGTAGGAATAGTAGAGGGAGATGTAATAGTAGAAGGAGACTTAAGACTAGAGTGTCCGATGTTGGATTTATGTGGGAACAGAATGGTAGTATTAGGAAATATAATACAAGGATATGAAGGACCAATAGTGCATGTAAGAATAAATGGAGGAAGTATAGAGGTAGACGGTGACTATAGCATGGGACCGAGCGCTATACTGGAAATGATGAATGAGGGAGACTACGTAGGTGTAGGAGGCAACTTTACCATGGCAAGTAATGTAGACCATAGTGAGTACCTTACTGCCGGAAATCTTGAAGTAAAAGGGGACTTTACTCAGTCAAACGGTCCGTCGAACTTTGCTGCATCAGGCACTCACAGAACCATATTGTCGGGTGACACTTTACAAACAATAACCTTTGAATATCCGGGAACATCTTCCTTCAATATCTTGAAGCTTACAAAACCTATAGATACAGGATACATATTCAATACAACACCCATATGGAAAAGCCTTGAAGAGTAAACGAAAATGTGGGGCTTGACATAAGCAAATTTAGTGATTAAAATCATATTAAATCTAAATATAGTAAAGACAATGATTGGAAAGAGTAGATGGGTAAGCTTTACAGAGAGCAGGTGGCGGTGGAATACCTGTAAGTCTAACCATTGAAAATCATCCATGAGTCGTGTCCTGAAGTTGTATAATGTGTAAGGACTACCGGTGTTGACCGTTAAAACATATCGAGTGATTGTAGAAAGCTTGCTTTCTGCATTAATTTGGGTGGTACCGCGTGAGAATATATTCCTCTCGTCCCTTTTGGGATGAGAGGTTTTTGATATTGAGAACAATTTTTTAATAATAAATGACCGGAGGTAATTGGAATGTATAAAAAAGTATCGACAAATCTGAATTTTGTTGATAGGGAAAAAGAGGTTTTGAAATATTGGAAAGAAAATAAGGTATTTGAAAAGAGTATTGACATGAGGGAAGGCGGAGAGACCTTTACCTTTTATGACGGTCCTCCAACTGCAAATGGTAAACCGCACATCGGGCATGTATTGACCCGTGTTATAAAAGATATTATTCCCAGATATAAGACAATGAAGGGGTACAAAGTTTTAAGAAAAGCGGGTTGGGATACCCATGGGCTTCCTGTTGAACTGGAAGTGGAGAAGATGCTTGGTATAGACGGCAAACCTGAAATTGAAAAGTTTGGTGTGGAGCCGTTTATTGAGAACTGTAAAAAGAGTGTATGGAAATACAAGGCCGAATGGGAGCAAATGAGTGAACGAATTGGCTATTGGGCCGATATGGAAAATCCTTATATAACCTATGATAACAACTACATTGAATCGGTTTGGTGGGCTTTGAAGAAAATTTGGGAACAGGGACTTTTGTATAAAGGTCACAAAATAGTTCCTTACTGTCCTCGCTGTGGAACTTCCCTTTCAAGCCATGAAGTTGCTCAGGGGTATAAAGAGGTAAAGGATCCTTCAATCTATGTGAAGTTCCAGGTTAAAGGCGAAAAGAATGTATATCTCATGGCATGGACTACTACACCCTGGACGCTTCCGTCCAACGTGGCTCTTACAGTTAATCCACGTGAAACCTATGTAAAGGTTAAATGTTCCGATGAAATATATATATTGGCAGAAGCTTTGGCACCTACTGTACTGAATGAGGAGTACGAAGTTCTTGAAAAAATGGATGGCCAAAGCTTGGTCGGCATGGAGTATGAACCGCTGTTTAACTTTGCCAAGGTTGACAAGAAAGCCTTTTATGTTGTTGGCGGGGATTTTGTTACACTGACCGACGGTACCGGTATTGTTCATACAGCTCCTGCGTTTGGTGAAGACGATGCTAAAGTGGGTAGAGAATATGATTTGCCTTTTGTGCAACTGGTCAATGAACAGGGTAACTTTGTTGAATCAGTTACCGAGTGGAAGGGCATGTTTGTAAAGGATGCCGACCCGCTTATCATTAAACATTTGGAAGGAAGAAATTTAATATACAAAAAGATGGATTACGAACACTCCTATCCATTCTGCTGGAGATGTGATACACACCTTCTGTACTATGCAATGGATACTTGGTTTATAAAAATGACAGCTGTTAAGGATAAACTCCTTAAAAATAACAACAAGATTAACTGGCTTCCGGACAATATAAGAGAAGGACGTATGGGTAACTTCTTAGAGAATGTTGTGGACTGGGGACTTAGCCGTTCCAGATATTGGGGGACTCCGCTGCCAATTTGGGAATGTGAATGCGGACACCGCCATGTAATAGGAAGTATTGCAGAGCTTAAAGAAATGGGAGAAAACGTTCCTGACGATATAGAGCTGCATAAACCGTTTATAGATAATGTTTTGCTTAAATGTCCAAAGTGCGGCACAGGAAAAATGAAGAGAGTATCGGAGGTTATAGACTGCTGGTTTGATTCCGGTTCTATGCCCTTTGCCCAGTGGCATTATCCTTTTGAAAACGAAGAAATATTCAAAGACAATTTCCCGGCAGACTTTATAAGTGAAGCTATTGACCAGACAAGAGGATGGTTCTACACATTGCTGGCAATATCCACGCTTCTGTTTGACGAACCGGCATTTAAAAATGTTATCGTTTTGGGGCATGTAAACGATAAAGACGGTATAAAGATGAGTAAGCACAAAGGAAATGTAGTTGATCCGTGGACAGTGCTTGACAAGCAAGGAGCCGATGCTGTGCGTTGGTACTTCTATATAAACAGTGCTCCATGGCTTCCGAATCGTTTCTACGAAGAAGCAGTAAGTGAAAGCCAGAGAAAGTTTATGGGTACTCTGTGGAATACCTATGCTTTCTACGTATTATATGCTGAGTTGGATCAATTTAATCCGAAAGAATACAAGCTTGAGTACGAAAAGCTTTCGGTAATGGATAAATGGATATTGTCAAAAATGCACTCATTAATTGCAACCGTTGACAAGAATTTGTCCAACTACAGGATAACCGAATCGGCAAGAGCTATCCAGGAATTTGTTGATGATTTGAGTAACTGGTATGTAAGAAGAAGCAGAGAACGCTTCTGGCAGAAGGATATGACCCAGGATAAGATAAATGCTTACATGACACTTTACACAGTTCTGGTGCAGTTGATTACCGTATCGGCACCCTTTGTACCGTTTGTAACTGAAGAGATTTACGGTAATCTCGTTAGAAATATAGACAGTGAGGCACCGGAAAGTGTTCATCTGTGTGACTTCCCTGTTGCCGATGAGAAGTTTATTGATAAAGAACTGGAAAAAAATATGGACCTCGTTTTAAAATTGGTTGTATTGGGAAGGGCATGCAGAAATGCAGCCAATATCAAGAACCGTCAGCCGGTGGCAAAAATATATGTTAAATCGGATTTTGAGCTTCCGGAAATGTTCGTAGAACTGATAAAAGATGAGTTGAATGTGAAGGAAGTAGTCTTTACCGATGATGCAAGACAATTTACAAAATATAAGTTTAAACCGCAGTTAAGAACTTTGGGAGCGAAATACGGTAAGTTAATTCCGCATATAACTAAAGTTCTTACTGAAATAGACGACGCTATGGTAATGGATAAATTTTCAAAAGGTGAGATGGTGACCTTTGAAATTGAGGGTACCACTGTTGAACTTGCAGAATCTGATGTTTTAATAGAAACTTCTCAGAAGGAAGGCTTTGTATCAGAGGCAGAAAGAGATACTGTTGTTGTATTGGATACCAACCTTACACCGGAGCTTATTGAGGAAGGTTTTGTACGTGAGATAATAAGCAAAATTCAGACAATGAGAAAGGAAGCAGGATTTGAAGTTCAGGATCATATTAAGATTTACTTTGCCAATAACGCAAGAATTGCAGAGATAATTGAAAGAAACAAAGCTGTAATTGGGGAAGAAACTCTTGCCGATGAAATTTCTGAAGGTAATAACGGTAGTTATAATAAGGAATGGAACATTAATGGAGAGAAAGTTAATTTAGGTGTAGAAAAAATTTAAAAAAAGCTAAAGTATTTGTTGAAGAAGTCCGATATATTTATCAGTCGGACTTCTTTATTGTTGTTTTTGATATTTGGCAAGTTGAAATAAGGTTATGTGAGATATATACAAAACTATTTTTATAATTTTGGTTATTTTGTGAATTTTGTACATTGAATATATTATAATTTTTTGTAAAAATATTAATATAAATTAGGTGGAAGAATTTGAGGGGTGTGGTGAATAATTTACAGTAGTCAAATTAGCAAAACGCAGTAATCTATATGCATTATTTTTGGATTACGATATAATAAAGGTCGAATATACAGTTAGTTTTAAATATAGTATAGATGATTTTGTTATGACGTAATCTTTTTATAATGGTTTCCGGCAGCACTTTTAATATATTGTTTGCAGTTTATGAACCTGATATATGTAAACGCTTAATAATATTTTTAATTGTATCATGGGATAAAATCTTGCAGGCCATGTGTAAATACCAGAAATGCATCTTGCTAGTACTTTTAAACAACATAGACTATTTTTGGAAAGCTTCGTGTTTTTATTGCAATAATTTTGAAATATAGTACGTTACAGATTATATGTATAAGTCAATGAACGATTTTTAGATTTATCATTACACCCTCATAATCTTTTATACAGTTTGCAATTTATAGTTTAGCATTGTAGAATTTTGAGCAACGGTCAATGAACCGTTGCTCAATTTTATGCGTTTAAAATTATTATGGCAGAATGAAGGAAAAACTGAGGAATACACTGCATTTTAATTAAAAACTTGTAAACCCGAGAAGTTCTTCATTGACATAGTATACTTTATTATATTAACATTTAATAGAAGAATTTATTTTTTAAGATAATAATGTTAGATTGCATTTAATTGACAAGATATTTGATATAAAGAAGTAAGAATAAATAATTGAACTCGAATTTATTGGTATAATCAATTGTTACTTTGTGAGACAATTGAAATTATTTAATCATATTTATGCTGCAGATGCCAAGAAGTTATTTATGACAAAATTTTATTTTATATTGAGTTAAAAATTGTAAGGAGTTGAAGATATGTCAAACAATAAGGATAAGAAGATGGTTGAGGCTATAACCTCAATGGATGTTGACTTCGCTCAATGGTATACGGACATTGTAAAAAAAGCGGACTTGGTTGACTATTCAAGCGTAAGAGGCTGCATGATAATAAGACCGTACGGATATGCTATATGGGAAAACATACAGAAGACATTGGATGAAAAGTTTAAAGAAACAGGGCATGAAAATGTATATATGCCTATGTTTATTCCGGAAAGTTTGCTGCAAAAAGAAAAGGATCATGTAGAAGGGTTTGCGCCCGAAGTGGCATGGGTCACCCATGGGGGACAGGAAGAATTAACCGAAAGGTTATGTGTCAGACCTACATCCGAAACACTTTTTTGCGACCACTACGCAAATATAGTACAATCATACAGAGACTTGCCGAAACTTTATAACCAATGGTGTTCTGTTGTCAGATGGGAAAAGACAACTCGTCCGTTTTTAAGAACGGTTGAATTTTTATGGCAGGAAGGTCATACAGCTCATGCTACTGCAGAGGAAGCACAGGAAGAAACCATACGAATGTTGAATGTATATGCTGATTTTTGCGAAAACGTGCTTGCTATTCCGGTTATAAAAGGACAAAAGACTGAAAAAGAGAAGTTTGCAGGTGCAAAGGCAACATACACTATCGAAAGCTTGATGCATGACGGAAAGGCACTTCAATCGGGAACTTCCCACAACTTTGGAGACGGTTTTGCCAGAGCTTTCGGCATACAGTATACCGACAAGAACAACCAACTGCAATATGTCCATCAGACTTCCTGGGGAGTGTCTACAAGGCTTATCGGTGGAATTATAATGGTACACGGAGATGACAATGGATTGGTACTTCCGCCGAAAGTGGCTCCTATTCAGGTAATTGTAATACCTGTTTCCCAGCACAAGGAAGGAGTGTTGGAAAAAGCCTATGCTATAAGGGATAGGCTGGCAGCATCCGGTATAAGGGTAAAAATTGATGATTCAGATAAGATGCCGGGCTGGAAGTATAGTGAATATGAAATGAAAGGTGTGCCTGTAAGACTTGAAATAGGCCCTAAAGATATCGAAAAGAACCAGGCCGTGCTTGTAACCAGAGTGTCAAGAGAAAAGCTGTTTATATCATTAGATGAATTGGAAGCAAAGGTTTCCGAAACTTTGGACAAGGTGCAGAAGGACCTCTATAATAAAGCACTTGAGATGAGAAATAAAAAGACTTATACTGCTGTAAATTTAGAAGAGTTTGAAAAAATAATTAAAGAAACACCAGGGTTTATCAAAGCCATGTGGTGTGGAGAACGGGGATGTGAAGACCTTATAAAGGAGAAGACAGCAGCTACTGCCCGCTGTATACCCTTTGAACAGGAAAAAATATCCGATAAGTGCGTATGCTGTGGAAAAGAAGCTAAGCATATGGTTTATTGGGCTAAGGCATATTAAGAAATAAAATTAAGAACACCTTCTATTATATTTTTCAAGATTTAGAATGAACAGAAGAAAGTTGGTTTTTATATATTGTGACAGTATTAAGCAATTAAGACGGATGTACATCATTGAAAGATGTACGTCCTTTTGTTTATAGATAGAATTCCGGAGAAGTAACACTAAAACAGTTTTATGCATAGTATGAAGCGTAATCATAATAAATTGAAAGGATGTGTTCTTTGTGGGAGAAAAGTTTTTTGGCGGTTTCTTTGATAATGACACATTGTTATGGTTTATAATTCTGTTCTTGTTACTTTTCTGGAATAATGGTTACGCTCGTGAAGAATAATTTATTAATCGTGAACAAATTATAGGAAGAAGCTGCACCTATAGCAGCTTCTTTTAAATATACCTTTATTTATTCCAGTTTTTATATGGATTTTTCACTAAGTAGGAATTGATGTACCTACTGTCGAATGTAACTTCTTCACCAATCCATTCCGGCATTTCAAAGCTTTCATTTTCATCTTCCAGTTCAATTTCTGCTACAATCAGCCCTTCGTTTTCACCATGAAATTCATCAATTTCCCAGGTGTGTCCTTTATAATTGTATGTGTATCTGGTTTTTTCGATAATCGGCTTTTCACATATTTTTTGGAGTATTTCTTCAGCATCTGTGAAAGGAATTTCATATTCAAACTCATCCCGTGCAAGGTCGCTGATTTTGCTTTTTATTGTAATAAAACCTTTGTTATCTATTAATCGAACTCTGACAGTTTTATCGAGATTACTTAAAAGATAGCCCTGTTTGAATAATTTACCGCTGCATAGATTTTTATATGAACTGTCTTTTACAAGAAATTTTCTTTCTACTTCTTTTCCCATAAAATCCTCCATTAAATATTAATTTGCATTATAATTGAATCTTTTGGATTTTATTTTTTGTTCAAAGGATAAATGGCACCTTTTATTGTATTTTAATATTTTGTCAGATATTTACTTCATGTATGCTGCACTTTGTTGATAAACGCAACATTATTATTCTAATTGAAGAAGAATTGAAAGTAAAATGCTTTTTGAAGGACAATAATGTATATTTTACTCAATATATGATTTGAAATGATGAAAATTGGGGTTAAATGATAATAAATTTATACTTTTTTATTTTTCGGTCAAAAATTTAAGATTTATTTAAGATATTTATTATATAATGGAAGTGGTATACTAAATTTTCCCTTATAGAGATTATATAAACTGTATATTTGCATAATTTTATGCAATATAAATATAAATTTTATACAATTGGGGGGATAAGTATGGTAAAAAAATGGTTTTTGAGCATGGCAGTTCTGCTAACTTTTGTAGCAAACAGTTTTATCACTTCCTATGCAGCTGTACGCGGTGATTTAAACAACGATAACAGAGTAGACTCATTGGATTATGCATTTTACAAAATGTACCTGCTAGGAAGTTATCATCTCAGTGACATTTCAGTTGCTGACTTAAACGGTGATGGTGATACCAACTCAATCGACTATGCTATCTTAAAGCAGTACCTGCTGGGTATGATAAAAGAATTCCCGGCTGATGCAAATCCAACACCTACACCGAGTTCAGATCCTAAAAAGGATTGGGAGAACAATAAAGGTACTATTAACCTTGGAAGCACAATTACTTATACCGGTGAAGGAATTTCGGTAAACGGTTCTACAGTAATGATTACTTCCGGTGGCGACCATACGGTTACCGGAACATTAACAAACGGTATGATATATATTAACACTAAGGAGAGAGTCAAACTTCGTCTTAGCGGTGTCAATATAACCAATTCTTCGGGACCAGCCATCTTCTTTGAAGATGTTGACAAAGGATTTATTACTATAGTTGAAGGTACGGTAAATTATTTAACTGATGGAAGAAATTATAATGTAGATGCCAAGGCAACATTATTCAGTAATGATGACCTGGAGATAAAAGGAAAAGGAACTCTTAATATAACTGCCAACTACAATCACGCAATTGCCAGTGATGACGACATCAATATAGAGAACGGTACAATCAATATCATATCTGCAGCAAACGATGGAATTCATGCAAATGGTTCAATTGATATTACCGGTGGAACTTTGAACATTACTGCAACAGGTGATTGCCTCCAAACTGAAGAAGAGGAACTTAGAATTGAAGACGGAAAATTGACTCTTTCTGCCGGAAGCCAGGCTCTAAAATCGGATATTGGAGTAGTAATCAGCGGTGGCACAGTTAATGTTGTAAAAGCTAAAGAAGGTATAGAGGCTCCTAATATTACAATAAATGGAGGAACCATAAACATTGAATCCGAAGATGACTGTATAAATGCATCTATGAGCGTAGATGCAATGTTTAACAGTGATGGAAGTCAGTTAATAATTAACGGAGGAACAATATATGCAAGTGCAACAATCGGAGATGCTGTTGACAGCAATGGCGATTTTACGATGAACGGCGGTACCCTTGTTGTGCATGGGCCTCAATCACAGCCTGAGGTGGCCATTGATGTTAACGGTAATTTTACAGTAAAAGGCGGAACACTAATAGCTGTAGGACCTAGTCCGTTGATGGCTCAGTATCCGACCGGAGCGTCTTCACAATATTCAATAGCTGCAATGTTTAATTCCACGCAACCTGCAAATTCAGCTCTTTGTATAAAGGATTCAACCGGAAAGGTACTTGCTATAACAAGACCGAAACGTAATTACATATATGTTGTATTCTCTTCACCGGAATTGAGACAAGGTTCTACATATACAATTTATTCGGGAGGTAATGTATCGGGCGGTACTGAACAAAACGGACTGATAGTAGGAGGTACTTACAACGGTGGAACAGAACTGGCAACAATTACTGTAACAAATTCACCGACAACCGCAGTTAACTGGAATAGCGGCTTCTTCCCAGGTGGTGGCTTCCCAGGAGGCGGCTTCCCGGGTGGTGGATTCCCAGGTGGAGGCGGTGGCTTCCCAGGTTGGGGATGGTAAGATTTTGAATTGCACGCCAAAAGTAACTGAAAGTATTATGTATAGATACGCAAAAACTGCTCCGATATTAATTGGAGCAGTTTTTGCTTTGTTTTTTAAGATAAATTTGGATTTAAGGAAGTTAAGGGGAATGAATATCAAAAGCTTTAAAACAAAAATTATTTAAGTTTTAAATTATATTTAGCTGTGCAGTTTTTTAATTGTTGTGTTATTGTAAAAAACATTTATTGATAAGAGCATTAGTAAGAAATAAATGATAATATGTTGTAAAAATGCTCTTTAGAATGCCCTTTAAAGGGGAAGTTCAACTTCTTAAAGGGCATTATATTATAATAAAAGTTGCAAGTTGTAATTATAAGTATTAGGGTTCAGTACCCCATACCAAATTACCTGATATATAAACTGTAACTTTATCCCAGTTTACAAAGTTTCCGGCACTATTGTTAAATGAGTAATCATTCAATTGATTGTAAAATATGTTTCCGTCTCCAATAGTGTTGTCCGGACCTATTCTGCATATAATTTCAATATTGCTTCCCGGTTCAAGAGATTCATCAGTATCAAAACCGATTTCAAGATAATGGTCTGCATCATTTCGTCCTGTATTCATTTTAACCAGTTTTCCGGTTATGGAATTTCTACCTATATTCGACCAGTCGCAATAAAATACTTGCTGCTTGTCCTCAATATCTATAGTATAGTAATACCTTATCTTAACAGTAGATAGCTTAATCGGGGTATTACCGGTATTTATAAGCTTAAATCTGGGGTGGATCTCTTTTGCTTTGTCTGTTCTGACTTCATTGTACATACCGAGCTTAACAGATGTTTGTTCAATTGGAGTAGATGTTGGTGCAGTTGTTGGTTTTGGTGTAGGTGAAGGAGTAATTATCGGTGTTGGCGCAGTAGTAATAATTGGTGTTGATGTAATTTTCGGTGTGGGAGTGAAAGTCAGTGTAGATATCGGTGTAGGTTTACTTGAAATAATAGGTGTTGGATTGCTTGTTGGCGTAGAAGGCTTTGAAGACGGAATAACGGTTATTTTAGGTGTAGCCGTGTACACAGAAGGTGTTGGTGTTTTTTTGGTTGTAGGAGTAGAAAATTTGGTAGATATTGGCTTGAATGTAGGTGAATTGGTAATTATAACCCGTGGTGTCGGAGTTTTAGTAGGCGTAACTACAGGGGAAGGCCTATATGTAACTGTAACATTGACAGTAGGTCTGGGTGAAGGTGTTGGTGTAGTTGAGAATACTGGTTTAGGTGTAGAAGTTATGTAATAAGTTCTATGTGGAGTAATAATTGCTCTGTCAGGTGTAATAGATGGTTCAACTACTTCTGTTACCATAGTTGCAGCAGGTGATGGTGTGTGTTCGGATATAAACGAAGGTTCAGGCGTAGCAACGGGTTTGAAAGTATGAGAAGTTTTATCAGTAGCAGTTGGTGCGGCTACAGAAGGGATACTTGCAACCATTTGTGACGATGAAGGTTGGACTATAGGTTCTGGAGTGGGTTCTATATCAGCACTTGGATTTTGAGGATCATTGGTATTTTCTGAGAGGTCAATTTTGCTGAGTAAGGTTGATATATTTGAATTTTTAACCTCTTCTACGGTAATCTGAATACCTTCATCTTTAGCTTTAGTGTATATATAGTATTTACCCATTGAAAGCCCGTTTTCCATTGCTTCCTTCCTATCTTTATATGATAACTGAATAACTTGAGATTCAACTCCGGATTTTTCTGCTATTTGTTTTAAAGAAGAAATCATAGAGTTAATATTTTTGTTTTGGCTTTCGGATACTTTGCTGGAATTTAAAGCAGCAGCGAGTATGACTTTGTTATTGAAAGAATCAATAAAACCGATTTCCCTGGATTTATTCAGCAATAAAGAAACGGCATCTTTTAAATCCATATTTTTTATTTTTACAGCATCTAAAAGAATTTGTCCGTCATTATTTAGAGCTTCCGCTTTTAAAACATTTTCGTTCCTGTTTATTGTTATTTCTATACTGGGATTAATGTCTAAATCAATATATGCATACTCGTTTGATAAAAATAAAAATCTAAATCCAAAAAACAATATTGCAAAAACTGCAGCAACTGATGCGGCAGCAGAAGCAAATTTCAGGAATTTTTTACTGTTTAATAACCACAGACTGGAGTTGCACAGGTCCAATGAGGTAAAATATATTTTCTGACCGCGCAGCATATCAGGCTTGCGATTTAGTTCTACAAAATCAAGTTTGTCTGTCATAACAATAACACTATTTTTTTTCACTTTTAGTATTACTCCAAAGCTTTCTAAACCGTCATTTTTTACTTTGTTCAATGTGTTTCCCTCCAACTTCCGGGATATCCAGGAAATCTCTCAGTAGATAAAAACCATTGCCTATAATGAGTGCAGCAGCTATAATAAATATTCGATTTCGTTCTATAGTTTTTTTATTTATGTTCAACGCTCTGACCAGTTTTGATTTTTGAATTATCCCAGTTTTTTCAAGCTTGCTGAAACTTTCTTTGTTGTCAGCAATAGCTTTTGCAATTTTAAGGCATAGAGCTTTTGAATCTTTATGCTTAGGTGCAGAACGAACAAGATCCTCAAGTCTAATTCCAAGTTCATTAAGTTTCTTTTCAAAGTTTTTTGCCTCTTCGCTGAATTCAAAAGTTGTCAAATCATCATTTAAGGCTTTTAAATGAGTTTGCTCAAAGTTATTGTCGTTGGCATCTTCAAAATATGTAAAGGGGAGAACTTTATTGTGCTTCTTGTTGTGACGAATATAATCAGCCACTCTGCGTTTAATTACCAATGAGCTGAATTTAAAAAACATAACTCCTTTACTTTCATCAAAGCAATCTATAGCCTCATTGAAAGCAGCAAGACCGATACTATACTCATCACTGTTCTCAGTGTCAATATAATTACCTGTTACGCTGGAGATAGTTTTAAGGATAAAAGGCTTGTATTTTTCAATAAAATCGTTTCTTAATAAATTATCTCCTGCTTTTATTTTATTAATTGTAAGGACAACATCGTCTGTATAATCATCATCCTTAAGACTACCTTTTTTTCTCTTCTTTGGGAAAAATATATCTGTCAAAAATTTCACCCCTTAAATTTGAAGTGTTGCAAAGAAACAGTGTCGTGTTGTTAATAGAAGTGTACATTGATGATTATAGCATATAAAGCAACACTAAAAAAGGGTTCATAAGTAATTTTGTTTTATTTGGTATATTTTATTGTAAAAATTTTAAAGTTTTTTTGTAAACGGTTTGTTTTTATACAACGCTTTTATGTTCATCAAAAAAACTTATATTTTTATATAACGTAAAACAATATTTTCATATAAGCAAAATTCCCTATCAATCATGACAGAAATTCGTAAGTAAGTTGATTTTTTAGGGGGTTATAGTAAAATCCGAAGAATCTATAAAATTAAACCTTCCACATAAGCAATAAACAAAAGTGTAAAAACATATCTTGTTAATTTTGTTTACCATATGATATGCTATTGTATATAACTGTTATTATTTAATCTAAATTAGTCTAAAGATATAATGCTCATGGTATTTTATTTAAATAAATGTAAATATATTTATTTTATGAAAGGGGAAAGTATAATGAGGAAAAAGTACAAGATAAAACTATTGAGGAGGGGCATCATTTTATTAACTTTAGTTTCGTTGATGGTATCAACAGTATTTATTAATACTGGCAGTGTGTCGGCAGCAAAGTTCCCGTACAATGCAGTATACAAGTATGGTTTAAGCTCTGTAGTTGACAATCAGGATGAAGCAAATGCTTTACTTCTGAGAGAGTGGGAAGCTTGGAAAAGCAGACACATTACTTCTAATGGTGCAGGTGGATATAAAAGGGTTCAAAGGGACAGTTCCACAAATTTCGATACCGTATCTGAGGGTATGGGATATGGTATGCTTCTCGCGGTTTACTTCAATGAGCAATCACTGTTTGATGATCTTTACCGTTACGTAAAACTTCACTTTAATTCCAGAGGACTTATGTCATGGCATATAAATCCTGACGGAAGCTTACCGGATTCAGGCTCGTATAACTGTGCTACCGACGCTGACGAAGATATAGCAGTAGCTTTAATTTTTGCCCATAAACAATGGGGATCCAATGGTTCCATTAATTATGCCAATGAAGCCAGAAATTTAATAAGCAATTTGGAGAGATATTGTTTAGATGGAGACATACTCAAACCCGGTGATGTATGGGGAGGCTGGAGTACTGTAAATCCGTCTTATTTTGCACCGGCATGGTATAAGATATTTGCACAGTTTACAGGTAATTCAAAATGGTATAGCGTGGCAGATAAATGCTATGAAATTATAGATAATGTACATAGAAGGAATAATGGAACAGGCCTTGTACCTGACTGGTGTCAAGGTGATGGAGCACCAGCATCGGGAATGGGATATAATTATAGCTATGATGCCACAAGATATCCCTGGAGAACAGTATTGGATTATTTGTGGTTTGGTGATCAAAGGGCGAAAAACAATTGTGACCTTATTAACAAATTTTTTATAAAGATTGGGCCGGAAAATATCAGGGGAGAATATTCTATAACAGGTAATCAAATAGGTTCTGCCCATAACAGTTCCTTTGTAGCACCTATTGCTGCTTCAGCCCTTACCGGATATGATCTGAATTTTGCAAAAGCGATGCATGAGGAAAATGTAAAAGTTACCGAACCGCCAGAGTATTGCTATTATGGTGGAACTTTGAGGTTGATTACCATGTTATATACTACAGGAAATTTCCCGAACCTTTATGAAGAAGTAATATCAAGGACACCTACTCCTACTGTTCCTACACCGACTCCTACTCCATCAAATGGAGGTACGGTTATTAAAGGGGATGTAAATGGAGATGGCGAAGTAAACTCAATAGATTATGCTTTGATGAAATCTAAAATACTTGGACTGATCTACAATTTCCCATACATATATGGTGATTTGGCTGCTGATATGAATGATGATGGAGATTTTAACTCTTTAGATTATGCATTGCTGAAAATGAAACTGTTAGGTTTGACATCAATTTAATGTTCAGACAATATATTTTTTAACGATGATGCTAACATAATTCTGAATTCCGGTATAATAGTTAGAAGGAATAAGTAGCGTATATGGCTGGTTATTTCTTCTAACTATTTTTAAATAGAGAGAGTTTAAGACTGGGAAGTAAATAATAACTTAAAATGGGAATAAATTTTTTATTTTATTTCTAAACAGACATTAAGTTGTATCAATTATAGGGACTTAAAAAAGTTGTTCAAACTCGAATTATTATATATATGAAATCTTTAGTGAAAATAATGATAAATTTATCTTTGATTTTTATAAATTATTTTAAGGGAGGGGTATACCGATGAAAAAACTGATAACATTTATTACAGTGTTATCACTTATGTCAACGCTTCTTGTGCCGCATTCAGTGACTGCAGCAGGATCCTTTAATTATGGCGAAGCTCTTCAGAAATCCATAATTTTTTATGAAATGCAAAGATCCGGGCGTCTGCCTGAAAACAACAGAGTTAACTGGCGCGGAGATTCAGGTTTGAATGATGGTGCCGATGCCGGCTTGGATTTAACAGGCGGCTGGTATGATGCAGGAGATAACGTAAAATTTAATCTTCCGATGGCGTATACAGCTACAATGCTTGCCTGGAGTGTTTATGAAAACCGTGATGCCTATAAGAGAAGTGGGCAGCTGGGATACATACTTGAAAACATTAAGTGGGCAACCGATTACTTTATTAAATGCCATCCCAGTCCTAATGTATATTATTACCAGGTGGGAGACGGACACCTTGATCATGCCTGGTGGGGACCTCCGGAAGTTATGCAGATGCAAAGACCTTCCTTCAAAGTAACTTCAGACAGTCCCGGTTCTACAGTTGTTGCAGAAACAGCAGCAGCACTGGCAGCAGCCTCGATTATATTTAAAGAAACAGACCCAAGCTATTCTGCAACATGTCTTAAACATGCACAGGAGTTGTTCACTTTTGCGGATACAACCAGAAGTGATGAAGGGTATAAAGCTGCGAATGGTTTTTACACTTCTCATAGCGGATTCTATGACGAACTTACCTGGGCTTCTGCCTGGCTGTATCTGGCAACTAAGGATTCATCATACCTTGACAAGGCCCGTTCCTATCAATCCTATTGGGAAAAGGAACTTGGGACTAATATAATCAAGTATTCATGGGGACATTGCTGGGACAATAAGTTATTTGGAGCTTGCCTGCTTCTCGCACGAGAGACTGGCGATTCAGTATATAAACAAGTTATTGAAAATAATTTGGACTGGTGGACAGTCGGATTTAACGGCGGTCGTGTTCAATACTCACCTAAGGGACTTGCTGTACTTGATATGTGGGGTTCTTTAAGATACGCAACTACCGCTGCATTTTTGGCAGATGTTTACGCTGACTGGTCGGGATGCGATTCTGCTAAAGCTAAGATTTATAGAGAATTTGCAAAAAATCAGATAGATTATGCTCTGGGAAGTACTGGAAGGAGTTTTGTGGTAGGATTTGGGGTTAATCCTCCGAAATATCCGCATCACAGAGCTGCTCACGGTAGCTGGGAAGCGATGATGACTACACCTTCGGAACATAGGCATATACTTTATGGGGCATTGGTTGGAGGACCTGGTGCAAATGATGCCTATACCGATTCAATCAACGATTATCAGTCAAATGAAGTTGCCTGTGACTATAATGCAGGATTTGTCGGAATACTTGCGAGAATGTACGATAAATATGGTGGAGATCCAATACCTAATTTCAATGCCATTGAACCGGTTGGAGAAGAATTTGTGATTTATGGAGCGCTTAATGCTTCCGGACCTACCTTTACAAATATGAAAGTTACTTTGGCAAATATGACAGGATGGCCTCCAAGGGGAAGCGATACTTTGTCCTTCAGGTATTTTGTGGATATATCCGAAGTTGTAAATGCCGGATACAAAGCAAGTGATATTACTGTTTCGGCGTCTGCATCGAATGGTGCAAAAGTATCGCCAAAACTTATTGAATGGGATGCTTCAAAGAATATTTATTATGTAGAGGTTGATTTTACCGGAACTTATATTTATCCCGGCGGAATTAATGAATATAAGAGAGATGTCTACTTTTCAATAAATGCGCCTAATGGATTTTCAGGATTGGACAACACAAACGACTTCTCATTTAAAGGCTTGGATAAAGCTTCACCGCAAACTGGTGCAAAAACAGAATATATTCCTATCTATGACAATGGCGTGAAGATTTACGGTATGGAGCCCGGAGAACCTGCTGCTACTCCAACTAAGACAGTGACTCCAACACCGACTCCTAAAGAAACTCCAACTGCAACTCCAGTGGATTTTGTAAAAGGTGATCTTAACGGTGACAAAACTTTTAATTCCATAGATTATGCCTATTTGAAAATGCACTTGCTGGGCATGAATAAATTAAACGAAGCACAGCTTTTAGCTGCCGATGTTGACAATAACGGACAAGTCGATTCAATAGACTATGCAATAATGAAGCAGGTATTGCTTGGAATTAGGAAGGATTTTTAAAGTTTTGTAAAAACAACTGGATGTAAATATTTTAACAGCCGTATGGATTGTGTCCCATACGGCTGTTTATTTGTCTCATTATTTTTTAAAGGATTTGAATATGTTAAGTATTCCGTTCAGCAACCGTTTAAAGAAGCCTGCTTTATCAATACTTTCGGTTGTGGAAATGCTGCTGCTTGCCAGTGTTTGTCCGTCAAGTTTAACCTCAAATTTCCCCATCGAAACATCAGCACTTACCGGCGCTTTTATTGATTCAGAGTCTTTGGATATAACTGTCTGAAGGTCATTCACTCTGGTTACCGGAACTATTATTTTAATGTCATTATCCAGTTTAAGTTGTACTGAAGGTTTTTTTCCGTTATTGACTTCCACACTGTCAACAATTTCTCCAGCTTTTTTGTATTCGAGTAATTTGAAGTTCTTAAAGCCATAGGTTAGCATCTCTTGGGCAGCAGTTTTTCTTTCGTTTTCACTCTTGGTGTTTAATATCACAGCTATCAGCCTGATGTCGTTTTGCTTTGCTGTAGCAACTAAGCAATATCCTGCTTCTTCAGTCCAACCTGTTTTAAGTCCGTCGGCACCTTCATAGACTCCCAGGAGCGGATTTCTGTTGAATTGACGGATATTATTGAATGTAAATTCTTTTGTAGACTCGATTTCCAGTATTTCCGGATAATTCTGTACAAGATAGAGGGATAAAGTTGCTATATCCTTTGCCGACAGAACATGGCCTTCTTCAGGCAATCCCGTACAGTTTTTAAACGTACTGTTTGTCATTCCAAGTTCTTTGGCCCGCTGGTTCATAAGTGCGACAAAGGCTTTTTCACTTCCTGAAAGGTGCTCTGCTAATGCTACACAACCGTCATTGGCAGAAACTATGGAAATACCTTTGATAATCTCCCTGTAGGGGACTTTGCTTCCGAGTTCAAGGAACATTTTCGAACCTTCCATTCTCCAGGCATTTTCCGATACATTTACAAGGTCGTCC
The DNA here is from genome assembly GCF_000237085.1 of Acetivibrio clariflavus DSM 19732. Classification (GTDB taxonomy): domain Bacteria; phylum Bacillota; class Clostridia; order Acetivibrionales; family Acetivibrionaceae; genus Acetivibrio; species Acetivibrio clariflavus. Next base: position 1,239,117 of record NC_016627.1, read on the forward strand.
CAATTGGCATCGCCTTTGCTAATAGCTTCAAATCCTAACAGCAGAGTCATTATTTTGGTTATACTGGCAGGCGGCATTGGTACATCCGAATTTTTCTCATATAGAACTTGGCTGGTTGAGGCTTCAACCAATATGGCTGAACTGGCTGATGACTCAAATTGGGCATATATATTCACTGGGAGCATGGATGCAAAAAGGACAACTAAAAATAACAGTGAAATAAATCTATTTTTTCCTGACTTCACAATACGACACTCCTTTACAATGGATTCAACGGACTTTCTAGGACTTCATAAATTATGTTATCATTACGGTGTTTGTAAGACAAATGAAAATTTTAACTTGTAACTACTTGTCGAATAAATAAGAATATGTCAACGAATATTTTACGAGTAATAGGAAATTAATTCGATAACTGCAGAAATTTCCCGGGAAATGTTTGATAAAAGAAAATATGCTTGTAGAATATTGTTTACATTAAAAGCTTTTTAAGCTGCAAAAGCTTACTTAGAGAGATGGAGCAATTGGTGTGTGATGTGTCGCAAATTATTAGTGCTATTCATATACTGTAGTGCAAAAATATTTTGTAGGCGGGTGATGTATTATGGAACAATATCAACTATTCAGAACTCAAAATCTTCAGTTAGGCATGAAGGCTCCGGAGTTTTCGGCACAAACCACCTTCGGAAATATGAAACTTTCAGATCTGGCCGGAAAATGGATTGTTTTTTTCTCACATCCCGGTGATTTTACTCCGGTTTGTACAACAGAATTTATTATGTTTGCCAAGATGGCACCCTATTTTGCTCAGAGGAATGTAGAACTTTTGGGTTTAAGTATAGACAGTAATTCATCTCATCTTGCATGGGTATACAATATCTATAAAAATACCGGTATAACCATTCCTTTTCCCATTATTGCGGACAGAGACGGTTCAATTGCCAGACTTTACGGTATGATAGCAAAAGAAGTCAGTGAAACAGAAACTGTAAGAACTGTTTTTGTTATTGATGACAAGCAAATAATTAGGGCAATACTTTATTATCCGCTTACAACCGGCCGTAATATTCCTGAAATTTTGAGGCTTGTGGATGCATTGCAGACAACTGACAGAGAAAAAGTTGCAACACCTGCAAATTGGCTTCCTGGCCAACCGGTAGTGGTGGCACCTCCAAAAACATATGATGAATTGATGGAAAGAATAAAATGTCCAGCAGGTCTGCAATGTATGGACTGGTATTTGTGTTATAAAAAATTTCAATAAAAGTATTGATAGGATATATTTGCTGTTAAAAAATTATAGTTATTATTGTTATTATTAAAGAACTTACAACTTTCTGACAAAAACTTTTAGATTGACTTTTTGAGTAACGATTTTGGGGCATAACTTCTGTCTAGAGTGCTTATTTCATAACCGGCACCCCGATGAGTGATGATGACAACATTTGAACCGATGGATTCCAGTTTTTTTCTCAAAAAAGATATATATACTTCCACATGGTTTGACCCTGCACTTGAGTCATATCCCCAAAGTTTTTCTATAATTTTTTCTTTAGGAGATATAATGCCTTTTCTTCGTATAAGATAATCTAAAAGTTCACATTCACGGCAAGTCAGAGAAACTTCTCCAAGTTCTGTGGATAATTTAAGGCTGTCTATATTCATTTCAATATCTCCATAAGTTAATATATTATTCGGTGCCAAATCTCCCCGACGACGGCCTAATGCACGAATGCGTGCCAATAATTCATCAAAGGAAAAAGGTTTTACAATATAATCATCTGCACCGCTATCAAGTCCTGTAACTTTTGAAGCTGTATCACCGCGAATGCTTAAGAGAATAATTGGAGTTGTAATTCTCATTTTCCTAAGCTTTTTCAGGACGGAAATACCGTCAATAATTGGGAGAGTATCATTCAATAAAATTATATCATATATGCCTGTCTGTCCAAATTCCAAGCCGTCATCACCATTTTGTACACATGTAACGGAATGGCCGTTTTTCTTTAAAACTTTATATAAAACTTTTGATAAGTAAAAATCGTTCTCTGCTACTAATATACGCATAATCTTATCCTCCAATTGAATTCTGGAATCTATAATGTAATTGTATAATCGCATAAGCATCTTGACCTACATTACAGGATTTCGAAGGTTAAAAATTTTTTTCTTCGGTAAATACCAAAAAATCAAAAAATAACACATATAAACTTGTGAAATTAATTTAAAAGAAGTATTATAATAAAGAAGTATTTACTAACAAAAGTAGAAAAGGTAATTTAATTGACAGCAATATTTGAATTTTTAAGTTTGTTTTAAGGATTTTATTATAAAATAAAATCAACTTTCGCAGGAAACAACTGATAGCTTTGCCTTGATATGAACAGGCAAACAAGTGACAAAGTAGTTGAGAAACTCGTTGACTGTTTCCTTTGTCAAAAGCAGTTTTTCCTGTAAAGTAGTTTTTAAAGCCTCTATTATAAGCTGCAGTGCCTCATGGAATTTAATGTCCTCAAGTTCATCGCAGCAATAGTAGAACAAAGTACCAATAGTGCGTAAATCAGTATTATTGCGGTTCTCAACCGCTAACATAATGTACCTTGAAAAAACAATAGTTGTATGGGCAACCATCATATCATAAGAACGACCTTGAAATTCCTTAGCCAGCTTAAGGTATGACTTACACATCTTGAAGAATACCTCTATGTCCCAGCGTTTTCCGTATATCCTGATTATCTCTGTTTCGGGAAGACTAGTATCTGTAGATATGAGAGCTAGCCATTTACTCTTGTTTCTTCGGTCACGGACAAAGACAATTTTTGCTGGAATGTGGTTTCCTTCTTTATCGTGTAATTCTACCATAACTGAAGCAAGGTATTTTGATCTTCCTCTACGTTTCCTGACAGTTCGGTATATCTCTCTCAATGATTTTTTTTCACCATTGAAGTTATAGTAAATCTTGGGAGTATCCTTTACCATAGCTATCACATTAAGATTCATCTTACAAATTTTGATAATAGTAGCCGGAAAGGAGAACCAACTGTACAAATAAAACATATTTTGCTTTAATACCGGTAGCAACTGCTTGTTCCAGCATAGACAGAGCAGATTCCGGTGAAGTGGCTAAGGCATTCTGTCGGCGTTTAAAACCAACGGTTCTTTTATCTATAGTATTTTTCGCTGGATTAATGCAAACCCTTGGATTTGTTGAACTTAAAAGGTTGAAGGCCACAGGAATAAATGAATTACCGTCTGTCCAACCAAGTGTAAGCATACGAAAGCCTTTTTTATTCTTATTGCCGTCAGCATGATCTTTGACCCAACTTAAAAGCTCAACTGACTTGCTTCTTGTCCTACTGTAGAAGGAATCGTCAATTACAAAGGCATCAACCCGTTCATCTGACGTTAATCTATCGATATGATGATTTATGACCTTTGCAGAAAGCAAATATAAAAATCTTTGCCAGTTGATATGTATGGAATTTAAGAATCTGTAGACCACATCCCTTGCAAATGGTATATCAAAGCTTTCTGCTTTATAGTTCATAAACAGATTTTTGCCTGTAAAAACAAGTTCAAACAGTACTTTGAATACCGTAAGACAAGGAATACCTTTATCTTTATATGCGTTTGACTTTTTTAACAGATAGCCTACAGAAAACATTTTGAAAAAGTTATCAACTGTCAAAGAAAATCTATTTTCTTCCTTAACCTTCTGTGATACAATAGACATGTTCAAGAACCTCCAAATTGTCGATTTAATAGGGTTTGGATACTTCTATTATATCACATAGAAGGGGGTTCTTGTATTTTTTTATTGCCCAAATCTATTGATTTTTCAATGTTCAGTGCACATTATTCACGTGCGAAAGTTGATTAAAATAAATTTATAATTGATCGGGTTTTCTGAGCGTTTGTAAAATAATTTAATATTATTAAGATTTATGCTACCTATTAAATCTCTTCAATATACAGCAAATCTTCAATATATAAATACGCAGCATTCAATAATTTCCATTTATATTTACTAAATATACATTAAATTGTTTTGATTATGGCTTTTAGCAGTTAATACGCCTAAACGATCAAAGCTTACATTTGTTAAGCATCAAATTGTCAATCAATAAAACAAAAATAAAAAATGCAATGGAAAAATTTAAAGGGAGGATAAGAAATGAACAAAGGTATATCGATTTTTTTTGTTGTTGTTTTGCTACTGCTTGCAATAATACCAACTGAGGCTGTTATAGTTTCTGCGCAAAACCAAGTATTATTCATCAATGAAGTGATGGCTTCAAATTCTCAAACTATCAGGGACGGAGATATAGACGATAAGAAAGAAGGCAGCAATGGAGGAGCGTATTCCGACTGGATTGAGATTTACAACTCAGGTGACCAGCCTGTTAACCTGACAGGTTATACCTTGTCTGATTCCGAGGCGACCTGGACTTTTCCAAACTGTGTTATTCAGGCAAGGGGATATTTGATTGTTTGGGCTTCTGACAAAGATAAAGTGGCAAAGAACGGCCAGTTACATACAAATTTTAAATTGAGTGCTTCAGGAGAAGAAGTTATATTAAAGGATCCTAACGGGAATGTTGTGGATTATGTTAAATTTGAAAGCCTTTCCGATGATCAGTCATATGGACGAAAGACCGATGGGAGTTCTCAATTTGTTATATTTACTAAGTCTACTCCCGGATATAGTAATGCAATGGGTTCAATACAGGTAAAAGAACCTGTCTTTTCAAAAGTAGGAGGTTTTTACACAGACGCCTTTGACTTGGAAATAACTTCCGATGACTCTGAAGTGGAAATCTATTATACTACTGATGGTTCTGATCCTGTACCGGGCAATTCGGGAACTAAGCAATACACAGGAAAAATCAGAATTGCAAGTAGGGCTGGAGAAGCTAATGTACTGTCTATGTTTAGAGACGTATCTACCGATTTTGCGAATCCTTGGAGGGCTCCAAACGGTGAGGTGTTTAAATGTACTACATTAAAAGCTGTGGCAGTAAGGAGAGACGGATCAAGGAGTAAGGTTGTGACCCACTCTTATTTTGTAGATCCGGGAATTAAAACAAGATATACTTTACCGGTAATTTCTGTTGTTACCGATTACAATAATTTATTTGACCCACAGATAGGAATTTACCATGCTTCAAATGCTGAAAAAAGCGGAGAAGAATGGGAAAGGCCAGCACATATAGAATTTTTTGAACCGGGAGGAAAACTTGGTTTTTCACAAAATATCGGATTAAGAATACATGGCGGATATACCAGAAAATTTCCACAGAAATCTTTCAGGATTTATGCTGATGGAAAATATGGGGATTTGGGCGAGTTTAAATACGAAATCTTTCCGGGGCTGACTAAGCGAGTTAACGATAAAAAAATGAAAAACTTCGAAAGATTGATACTGAGACAAGCAGGTAATGACTGGTCTTCTGCATATATGAGGGACGAAGTGCTGCAGAGCCTGTTATCTCATATAAAAACACTTGATACCCAGGCTGCAAGACCTGCAATATTATTCCTTAATGGAGAGTATTGGGGCATATATTATGTTCGCGAACGCTATGATAAAGAATACTTAAAGGAACACTACAATTTGGATGATAAAAAAGTTGCAATATTAGAACCTACCCAAACAATTAGTGTAGAGTATGGTACTCAGGAAGATGCTGATGCATATACTAACGAAGTGATTAACTATCTCAAGTCAAATTCAATTACTCAGACTAGTACCTATGAATACATAAAAACAAAAATTGACATTGATAACTATATTGTTTATAATATAGCAGAAATTTTCTTTGGCAATACAGATTGGCCGGGAAACAACGTAACAATCTGGAGATATAAAACCGATGACGGGCAGTACCATCCGGAAGCACCTTACGGTCAGGACGGCAGATGGAGGTGGATGTTAAAAGACGTAGATTTTGGTTTCGGTTTGTACAATAAACCTGTGAACCATGACACTTTAAGTTATGCAGCGGGAGATAGAGTGGAAGGTACAGGTAATCCTGAGTGGTCTACTTTCCTATTTAGAACCTTGCTACAGAACACAGAATTTAGAAATCAGTTTATAAACACTTTTGCAGACCATTTAAATACTACTTTTGTTCCGGAACGTGTGATTGAAGTTATAAATAATTTTGAGTCGATTCTTTCACCCGAAATGACAGAACATGCTAATCGTTGGACTAATATTAAAATGACTGCTTCGAATCCCGGAAATCCAGGAGGAGGAAACCCAGGATGGGGAAATCCAATAGGAGGAAATCCAGGATGGGGTGATCCAACGGGAGGAAACCCAGGATGGGGAAATCCGATAGGAGAAAACCCAGGATGGGGAAATCCAATAGGAGGAATCCCAACATGGGGTGGAGAGACAACGTGGAGTCAGAATGTTCAGGTACTTAAGGATTATGCAAGAAATCGTCCATCATATATGATCCAATTTATAAGAAACAAGTTTAGCAGCAATGGTGTTACAGGGACTGCAAATATAACGTTGAACACCGATCCTTCAAAGGGATATATCAAAATAAATACCATTGATATTAAGTCTTCAACTCCGGGGGTTAAAGATCCGAGTAGATGGACGGGTCTGTACTTTACCGGCATACCGGTGACTATAACTGCAGTACCGCAGGAAGGATATGTGTTCGACCACTGGGAAGGCATTGCAGGATATTCTGACACAGTAACCTTTACTCACACAGGAGATATAAATATAACAGCTGTTTTCAGAAAAGATACCGGTGCAACACCAACTCCTGTAGTAACACCGACTAATACTGGTTTACCTGGTAAAGGGATTATTGGAGATGCCAATTGGGATGGTGACTTTAACTCAATTGATATTGGTTTGGTTAAAATGTATCTGTTGGGAATGATAAACGAAAACGGAATAAATGTAAAAGCTTGTGATGTTAATGCAGATGGGGAAGTTAATTCAATAGATTTTGCTTTTATGAAACAAAAGATGCTTGGAATGATTGATAAATTTCCTGCAGAGTAATTGTAATTTAAGCTTAATTTAAGGTTTTCAATATAAAATTATTTTGTAGGGAGGGGGTTAGCCAGTGGCTATAGAGGTTTTTAACAGGTATGAGATTAAATATTTGCTGGATTATGACACATGTTATAAAATTCAGCAAAGGATTATCGAGTACATGGAGCTAGATGAGTATAACAAAAATCATCCGTTTTATACAATATGCAATATATATTATGACACGGAAGATAATCATCTCATACGGCATTCGTTATCAAAACCTAAATACAAAGAAAAGTTAAGACTGCGAGGATATGGTGTACCCAAGCCGGAGGATAAAGTTTACCTGGAAATAAAGAAAAAGGTTAATGGACTTGTAAATAAAAGAAGGACAAAACTGGTTTTAAGTGAAGCATATGAGTTTGCTGAAACAAGAGTTAAACCGGAGTACAAAAGCTATATGAATCGCCAAGTTTTAAACGAGATCGATTACATATTGAAATTATATAAGCCGGTACCTAAGTTGTATTTGGCTTATGATAGAAAAGCTTTCTTCGGGATAAATAACAGGGACTTAAGAGTAACCTTTGATACCAATATTCGTTCCAGGAGAGAGGATTTAAGGCTTGAAGCAGGGGATCACGGTCGAAAGCTGCTGCCTAGCGATGAGTTATGGCTTATGGAAGTTAAAGCAGAAAAGACTATTCCTGTATGGCTTTCAAGACTATTAAGTGAATTCAAAGTATTTAAAACTAGTTTTTCCAAATACGGAACAGAGTATAAAATGATGATTAGAGAAAACTTGGAAAGAGGGGGAGACAGAAAGTGGATTTATTATTCAACTCAGCAGCAAACGAATTACAGCTATCGCTGAGCAGTGCAACATTAACCATTTTAACTTCTTTCATATTAGGATTGATTATAAGTTTTACTTATATTAAAACATGTTCAAAAGGGTATTATTCCCAGAGTTTTGTACTGACTCTGATTATGATGCCTTGTGTTGTGGCTGTTATTATTCTTTTGATTGGTACCAACATTGCAAGTGCGTTCGGTCTTTCGGGAGCTTTTTCAATAATTCGTTTCAGAAGTGCACCGGGAGATCCTAAAGATATTTCCTATGTGCTATTCTGTATGGGAGCAGGTTTGGCTTGCGGTGTAGGTGTATACGCATATGCATTGTTCTTTACTGTGTGCCTTTGTGTTATTATGGTGATTTTATGCAAAACCAATTTCGGTGCAAGGAATAGTACAGATAAAATACTAAAAATAATTATACCAGAGGATTTGGATTATCAAGGTGCTTTTGATGATATATTCGAAACTTATACATATCGACATGAATTAAAGAGAGTTAAAACGACAGATCTTGGAACATTGTATGAACTTGTATATATAGTTAGTATGAAGTCGAATATGAAGGAAAAAGATTTTATAGATGAGTTGAGATGCCGAAACGGTAATTTGAATATTACATTATCAATGAATGCAGATCCAGCAGAATAATAATAAAATTCATATAAAAAAAGAGGGGCTTTTTTGCCCCCCTTTTTTTACATATAGCTGATTTTTAAATTTTTTATAGCTAGTATACATGGATATTTGCGTCTGCAGTTACAGGTGTTACATTGCAGCTTAAATTTTCCGAATAAACTTCGATTTTATATCCGATATATTTACCTCCGTTAGAGGTGTTCCAAAAAGGAGTATAATCTGAGGTTGAAGGAATGGAAGATGATTTGGGATTCAGTATCGGATATATTTCCTTTTCGCTTCCGTCTAAAGTACATATTATAGTATTCTGCAGGGCATATATCAATTCTTCGGAAGGTTTGCCGTCCATTGAGTGAACAGCACCGTCATATTTTAAGTGTTCAAGCTTATAATCACTACTTTGCATCATGTAAGAGATAACTGCTTTTTCAATTAATAATGCCTGCTGTTCGTCAGATTTCTTTCTGGAATTACTAATTACATTAGTAAACATAGTAATGGTAATTACTGCAATAACACCTAAAATTGCGATTACGATAAGCAATTCAATAAGCGAAAAACCTTTATTATTCTTAGGAAATCTTACCATATAATACTTTTCCTCCCCAAAACATAAAAAATATTTAGATTTATAAATACAAAAATATAAAAAATATTTAATTTATAAACACAGGAATAATAATTATGAAAACTGCTTGGATAAACAGTTGAATATAGATAAGAGGAGATAAGTTGGTGTAAATAGCTGAGTCGAATTTCGAAAATGCAAAGTTTTCATAAAAATATTAATTTGTTTTAACTAATAAAATTATATTTACATAATTATTTTATCACCAATAAGTTGGAAATAACAGTACAAAATAAGAAAAATGTGTATGTGGTGAAAAATATAACAAATTGATAATGATAGTTGTAAAATAGCAGTTGAATTTTAAAATAAGTTATTGAAATGGATTCTTTCTTTTGATACTTTATCAAAAATAAATAAGAAAAATACATAAATTTTTTATTAAACTATTATTTTTTATAAATAAAAGAATAAAAAGCCTTGCAGAAAAATTCAATAGAGGATGTAAAAAATCTTGTATATAAGAGATTGAATGTTCTCCTTCTTGGCAAGAATTTCTAATAAGAAAAGCTAAGGAGGAGAATTTTATGTCAACACTATCAAAAGAACATATAAAGCAATTAGTTCGGGAAAATAATTTCCAAAGCGTATCAGATGTAAATGCATATCTAAAAGACATTTTTAAAGATATTATTCAAGAACTGCTTGAGGCAGAACTTGAAGCAGAATTGGGTTATGCAAAAGATGATGTGGCAAATAAAAATACCGATAATAGCCGTAATGGTTATACACCAAAAAAATAAAAAGTGAGTTTGGTGAAATTGATATACAAGTGCCTAGAGATTGTAAAGGAGAATTTCAACCTAAAATTATCCCAAAATATCAGCGTAATGTTTCCGGAATTGAGGAAAAAGTTATAGCTCTATATGCAAGGGGAATGTCTACAAGAGATATTAGTCAGCAAATTGAAGAACTTTATGGATTCAGCCTGTCTCCGGAGATGGTTAGCAAGATTACTGACAGAATTGCTCCAGAAATAAAAGAATGGCAGCAAAGACCTCTTGAACCTATATATTCTTTTATATTTATGGACGCAATTCATTATAAGGTAAAGGATGAAGGAAGAATAACAAACCGGGCAGCTTACGTTGTTCTAGGAGTTACTATTGATGGATATAAAGATATCTTAGGGATATGGATTGGTGATAATGAATCGTCAAAATTTTGGCTTGGTGTACTGAATAACCTTAAAAATAGAGGAGTACAGGATGTTTTAATTTTTGTGTTGATGGACTTACCGGACTTAAGGAAGCCATAAATGCTGCATATCCAAAATCTGAAGTGCAGCGTTGCATAATACATCAGCTGAGAAATTCTTTTAAGTATGTGCCATACAAAGACCTAAAAGCATTTAGTAATGATTTCAAAGAAGTATATCATGCTATTAATGAAGAAATAGCATTAGAAAAACTTTATGAACTTAAAGAAAAGTGGGGAAAGGAATATCCTTTTGCAATACGTAGTTGGGAAAATAACTGGGATGTTATAAGTCCATTTTTCAAATTTCCAGAAGAAATACGAAAAATAATTTATACTACAAATATAATTGAAGGACTACATCGTCAGTTTCGTAAGGTCACAAAAACAAAAACAATATTTCCAACAGACAGTTCACTAGAAAAGATTTTATATTTAGCATCAATGAATGTAGTAAAAAAATGGACACAACGTTACAAAAACTGGGATAGAGTACTTAGCCAATTGGTAATCCAATATCCAGGTAGGCTGGAAGAGTATATTTAAAAGCATTCACCCCCACCGCCCTCAAGGGCTCATCCTCATCGCCGGATGGGCTAGACCTCACAAAATTAAAAATATAGGTTTAAAAGGCTAATACTGACCATTATAAATGATTATTGCCAGATTTAATCAAGTTTATGTATAAAACTTAATAAATCCGGCAATAATATACAATGGAAAGGCAATAAAAAACAATATTCTGTAAACCTTGTCAACTAAAATTTACTTGCTAAAGAAGGATTACATAAATTATGATACACAAAATTACTTACATTCCCATTCAATACAAGGCTTAAAATTATCAAAATATAGTGAAAATTGAATAATGATTTATTTAAACTTTAGGTATATTTCTTCCATAAAAGATTTCGGTCATTTCTTTTTTTAATTTCTGTTTGATTTTTCTCCTTTCACTTGGATGTAAATCCTTCTTTGATACACCGAACAAGTAATTGTCCAAATCCAAATTTTTGATTAGCATTTTGGTATGGAATATATTCTCCTGGTACACGTTAACATCCACAATGTGGTATTGATCTTTTGTATCGGTGTCAATATAGTTTTGTATGGAATTTATCTTATGGTCAATAAACAGTTTTTTGCCTTCTACATCACGGGTAAAGCCTCTAACTCTGTAATCTATGGTTATAATATCCGACTCAAAACTGTGTATGAGATAATTGAGAGCTTTCAGTGGTGATATACGGCCACATGTAGATACATCAATATCAGCTCTAAAAGTGCTTATACCGTCATCAGGATGACTTTCAGGATAAGTATGCACTGTTATGTGACTCTTATCTAGATGCGCAAGTACAGTCTCAGGAACAGGACCTGGAGATTCTACTTGGTTTGGGTCATCACTATGGCTTTGCTCTTGGTTATGAGGGTTATTAATTTCCTCTTCGCAAATGAGCATGGTAACACTAGCACCCTGTGGTTCGTAATCCTGACTTGAAATATTCAAAATATTGGCACCGATAATATTTGAAACATTTGTGAGTATTTTAGTCAATCTTTCGGCATTATACTGCTCATCAATATATTCAATATAGCCTTTTCTGTCCTCAGGGGTTTTGGCATAACAAATATCGTAAATATTAAAGCTTAAAGTTTTGGTTAAATTATTGAAACCATAAAGTTTTAACTTTTTTAAAGATTTAATTTCCATAATGATTCCCTCATTCCTATAATGATAGTCCATGATAATTATAAGTTCATAATAGTATTTTGTAAATGGTTCGTAAGAAATATATATAATTCCGTAAAAAATATAAATGCGTCAGAAAGCATAATAAAATATATATATATTAAATATAATTTTCGCTAAGTTTAAAAAACACTGAACAATAAAAAAGTGATATAATTATATATCAAAAGACAGCGCAACAACTTAAATTTTTGTTGTTCAACACAATAAATGCTTCGGGATTTTTGCGGCTTGAGAACATTAAACTTATTAAATTTTGCATGATAATTTGAAATGAGACTTTGCCGAAGGAGGAACAGCATAGTGGCTAAAATATGTATTTTGGATGCTAAAACCCTTGGAAACGATGCAGATTTGTCAGGGTTGTCGAAATTGGGAGAAGTGACAGTATATGATATTACAAAGCCTGATGAGGTTGCGGATAGAATTAGGGAACAGGAAATAGTCATAACAAATAAAGTGGTTCTCAATGAAAGTAATATGAAAGATGCTTCAAATTTAAAGCTTATTTGTGTTGCTGCAACGGGAACAAATAATATTGATTTGGAATATGCAAAGACAAGATCTATAGCAGTTTCAAATGTGGCAGGATATTCTACCAGTAGTGTATTGCAGCATACTTTTGCCATGTTGTTTTATCTTATGGAAGATCTCAGGTATTATGATGAATATGTAAAATCAATGAGTTATTCAAAGAGTGATATATTTACTCATCTTGACAAACCTTTCGAAGAACTTGGCGGCAAAACATGGGGGATTATTGGGCTTGGAGCCATAGGAAGTTCAGTGGCATCTCTGGCAAAAACATTCGGATGCAGGGTTGTTTATTATTCAACTACAGGGAAAAATAATAATTTACAATATGAGAGGGTTGAGTTGGACGAGCTGCTTAAGCAATCGGATATAGTGTCCATACACGCACCGCTGAACGATAAAACCAGAAATCTTATAGATTATAAGAGACTTCAGACAATGAAGAAAAGCGCCATTCTTTTGAACTTAGGTAGAGGCGGAATAGTTAATGAATTAGATCTTGCAAAGGCTTTGGATGATGATTGGATAAGAGGGGCAGCTCTCGATGTCCTTGAAATCGAACCCGTTAATCCGGATAATCCTCTATTGAATCTGAAAAATCCGGATAAATTGCTTATTACACCTCATATAGCCTGGGCAAGTGTTCAGGCCAGAAAAAGGCTTATCAATGAGCTGGAACTGAATATTAAGGCTTTTCTGAACAATGAATACAGAAATAGAGTGAATTGAAGGATAGAGTAAAAAATTGATGGAGCATCATGTATAAGACGCTCCATCAATTTTTTTACAATAAGCTTAAGTGGAAATGATGCTTTCCGCTTCTGCAATTTCTACGAAAGATAAAATAAGTCAGGGTAGAGCGGAGATTAATTACTAATTTTAAGTAGAAGCGGTGATTTTTTAACATTACCACTGCTTTAGACATAGTAATGTTAAAAAGGACTTTACTTTTCATCTAGCAGCTTTGATAATTTGGGCTGTTGGCAATGTTATTCCCTATAACCGCTGCCGTTGAAGAACAACAAAAGAAATACCAGGATGAAGAAGAGTATTTCACAGTTGTCTCCAAAGATACCCTTATTGCATGACATTAAACATCAACTCCTTTTCTTTGATACTACATACTATTCAATATTGTTGGAGTTTGTTACAAAAAAAGAGTACTAAGTGATGGAATTATGAATTTTACATATTATGTAAAAGGAGTATAAGATTAATGCGGTAATCTTTAAAAAACAGCTTTTTGTGATATAATATTGCAAGTGTTATATTTGCGCTTTGAATAAAGTTTTACCTTACCACAGTTAATTTTATGGATTAAGGGATAAGACAAGTTTGCACGTGAAGAATGGAGGTTTTTTATATAATGTTGCTTGCTGACGGCTGGAAGGATTATGAATTGATAGATACCGGAAATGGCGAAAAACTTGAGAGGTGGGGGAAATACATATTAAGAAGGCCCGATCCTCAAATAATTTGGCCTGTAAACGGTAACAGCAAATTATGGACTAAAGCTGATGCCCATTACCACAGAAGTTCAAGCGGGGGAGGAAAGTGGGAATTTAAAAGAAAACTTCCGGAAAGATGGCAGATATCTTATAAAGGAATGTCCTTTCATATTGAGCCTACAGGTTTCAAACATACCGGTCTTTTTCCTGAACAGGCCGTTAACTGGGATTGGATAATAGACAAAATACGTTCTGCCAAAAGGCCTATAAAGGTACTAAACCTTTTTGCATATACTGGAGGGGCAACAGTTGCCGCTGCGTTTGCGGGTGCCTCGGTATGTCATGTGGATGCTGCAAAAGGTATGGTACAATGGGCAAAAGAGAACATTAGTCTCTCCGGGCTTGCGGACAGACCAGTCCGATTCATCGTAGATGATGTAATTAAGTTTGTTCAAAGGGAAAAGAGAAGAGGAAACCTCTATGATGCTGTAATAATGGACCCTCCGTCTTATGGTCGGGGACCTAAGGGAGAAGTTTGGAAAATTGAGAATGAGTTGTATCCTTTGGTTGAGCTGTGCATGGATGTGTTGTCAAAAGAACCCCTCTTCTTTCTTATAAATTCCTATACTACCGGATTTTCACCGATAGTGGTGGAAAATATACTAAAGATGACATTAGGAAAGAAACATAAAGGGGTTATTTCCTCGGGCGAAGTTGGAATTCCGGTATCTTCAACGGGGTTGGTTCTTCCTTGTGGTATTTTTGGCCGTTGGGAGGCAAAAAGTTGATGAGCCTCCATAAAAGTATTAAAATTAATATTTTGTACGAAGACAATCATTTGCTGGTGGTGGAAAAACCCGTTAATGTTCCTGTCCAGAAGGACAGCAGCAATGATATTGATATGCTTACACTTCTAAAAGAGGATTTGAAGGTTAGGTATAACAAGCCGGGCAATGTTTATTTGGGACTTGTTCATCGTTTGGACAGGCCTGTTGGCGGTGTAATGGTTTTTGCCAAGACTTCAAAAGCAGCATCAAGATTATCAGACCAGGTGCGTACGAGAGGACTTGGCAAAACTTATGTCGCAGTGGTTCACGGTAAGTTGGACAGCAGGAAAGGAAGGCTTGAGAATTATCTTTTAAAGGACGAAAAAGCCAATAGGGTAAGTATTGTATCACCTGAGGTAAAGGGTGCCAAACAGGCAATCTTGGACTTCTATGTTATAGGGGAGGCTAAGGGCTTTACCCTGGTCAAGATTGATTTGCATACGGGTCGTTCCCATCAAATAAGAGTACAATTTTCTCATATCGGCCATCCTTTGTATGGAGATCAGCGTTACGGAAACAAGGTTAATAAGGTAGGTCAGCAAATAGCACTATGGTCTTATGGAATAGGATTTAAGCACCCTACTACGGGGGAGGAACTGGAATTTCTGTGTAAACCGCCTGATTTAGAGCCTTGGAACTGGTTTGGAGAAGTTTCGGATAAAATAAGTAACACTGGTTGCATTACATGACCTTCAAAAATATTAGATATCTGCTTGATAATTTTATGGGGCTGTTGCATTACAGATTAGTAATCGTAATGCAATAGCCCCTTTTTATTTAAAATTAATATATTTTATCCTTAAAACGTTGTCTTTTATTTGTTGATCCTGAAAAAAGGGTATACTAAATAAACGACACACACTTCGCTAATTATACAATAAATATTTTTTATGTTTATGCTGTCTTTATTGGATGTAAATACGTGGCACATCGTTGTGATTGAATTTTGTTATGCAGTTTGTTTACATTATGTGCTAAAGCAAGAAGAATGCATTCTGCTAAGATGTTCTTTTTGCCTCTACACAAGAAACGTCTGAATCCCATATCTTGTTTTATTTCTCCAATAACCCCTTCGACCTGAATACTCCGATTTATTCTGAGTTCGATTCCTTCTTCACTGAGGATTCTTTCTAAGGCTTCCTCACGTTTTTGCTGGAATAATTTAGATACCTCAAGACGTTTAGTCCGTTCTTCCAGCGGTTTTTTGCTGTTTCCCTTAATGCATTTTGATTTGAAAGTACATTCACTACAATCTTCACATGTGTAGCAGGTTTTCTTACTTATATATCCTGTTTTGCTTTTACTGAACTTTATTCCTGTTACTACAAGCCTTTTTCCGTTACTACATATGTAAATATCCTTTTCTTTGTCATATATCATATTTTCCTTTATGCTAATATCTGCTTTATACTTACGTGTCCTACTAATTTCATAATTGGATGGTTTAATAAAGGCACGTTGGTTGTTTTCATCAAGATAAACGTAATTTTCCTCACTTTCATACCCTGAATCAGCAACTATATTTTTGTAAGTATACCTCAAATGACTTTTGATACTGTTTAAGAATGGTATTAGAGTGGTTGTATCTGTAGGCTGAGGACCAGCACTTATCCATACTATGTATTCAGCATCTACTCCAAACTGAATATTGTAACCAGGTTTTAATTGCCCATTCTTCATAGCATCTTCTTTCATTCTCATGAAGGTTGCATCAGGGTCTGTTTTTGAAAAACTATTTCTTTCTCCCATGGTATGTAAATGCTTATTATATTTCTTAAGTCTTGATATGTATTCATCCAGCTGTTCCAATGTTTTTTGGAGAGGAGATTTTCTTTTTCCTATTCCATAGACAAATTCGATATTTTCATCCTTTTTTATTTTGCATAGTTTACGCCTAAGCTTTTTTAGATGATACATTTTGATTTTATCTCCATATACAATTTTAAATCCGTAATCTTCTTCTGCTTTCTTAAAAAATGCAGGAATCTTATCCATAAGTTTTCGCTGATTTTTAGTAACAGAACCTTTCCAGACAAAAGTATATTTGTTTGAAGAAGCTTCAATTTTTGTCCCATCAACAAAAAGATTCTTCATTGAAAGTTCTCCACATTCAGCAAGTATTTCAGTAAATTGTGCCATAAGATTTTCTGAAACAGGTGCAAAATGAAGGCTCCGAAATCTCGCTATTGTTGTATAATCTGGAGCAGGAGACCCTTCAAGAAGGTACATAAAGTTGATATCTCTCTTACAAGCACTTTCAATTTTTCGAGTAGTATAACAATTATTCATATATCCGTAGAGCATGACCTTCAGCATCTGTGTTGGGGTTGCTTGTTTTTTCCTTATACGGGAATAGGTCTTATATAATTCTGTTAAATCCATCTCCTCCACTATCTGACCCAGCAACCTGACAGAATCATCATTAGGTATCATGTACTCAATATTTAACGGTAATTTTAATTGATAGAAATCACCGCGAATGGTATAATCTTTATGTGTTAAATTATTTAGTGGCATAAATACATTTTACACCAAATTCCGGACTTTTCGAAGTCCGGAATTTGCTTTTTAGACACAAAAGGACTGTTACACTAATTTTCTTAGTGCAACAGCCCCATGACTATTAAGATTTCATATATAATACTTGAGTTTTGCTTTTGTAAACTATTTTATTTCAATGGTGTATGTTTCACTCATGTTCATACTTTCCTTTGAAGATACACTTTGTATAATCGTACTTTCTGCTTTGTAAGTCCCTGGACTTATAACTCTGGCATAATAGGTAAGAGTTTTGTCCTTCTGTTCCTTATTCACGTAGAAGGTTACCTTTTGTCCGTCGGACTCCATATAACTTATTTCATTGATATTTATATCCACACCCATACTTATGGGGTTGTCAATCGGTCTCAATCCCGAAGGCAGATAGTCCGTTATCTGATAAGTTCCGTCAAGAGCTTTTGTATCTGCATTCCACGTAATAGTTACCTTTACAATATCCGACTGGCTGAAGTGGGTAGTTGCTCCATTTCCCTTTGTATTGCAATAGGATTTATTGACAGTCAAATTCGCATAGGTTTTTACTGTGGAAGTAAGGGACTTCTTGAAAATGGATACCACGGAAATTTCACCCATTACACTGTCTATTGCAAGATTTTTTACATTCTCCGATGGAACGGTCAAAGTGAATATTCTACCGTTATCCAAAGACTCCGTATACTGCTTGCCGTTTAAAGTGTAGCTGAAAGATACCGGGCCGCTGTTTGCTTTTTTTATTTCCTCTTCAATGTACATAATCTTTTCAATATATGTGGTTATATGTTTTGAACTGTGTTCAACACAGTACTTGTAAAAACTTGATTTATGGGGTTTGTCAAGCTTAGATGACAATACTGCGGCCAGTGCGGTACATTCTAAGATATCATCATTGTCCTTTCCGGTGTTTATTCTGTAGTAAGGTTTGAATCCCTTAATATGCGGAGCGATTCTTTCTACAAATATTCTGTCAGCCTTGGGTAATTCACCAAGTTCGCAGTAGGCAAGGGCAATGTACAGCAGATCTTTAACAGAAGCATTCTCAACTTCGGCTGCTTTGTCGAGATCCAGAAGTACCGGTTCCTTTAATACAGCAAGACCATATAGGGCATTTCCCTTAAGTCCCGGTGAATCGTCGTACAGTTTGGTGTAAAAATATTCTCTCAATTTGAAGACATTGACCTTGTCTTTTAACAGCGATGAAAGCTTTGCACTTATATCTAAGTCACTGTTACTGTAAGGGAGTATGGCTAATCCGCCGTCTTCCCTCTGATAGTCGGAGGCATTGAACTGTGCGGAATTTTCTATATCGGATAGATCAAAGTATTTGTTTATCAATTCTGATGCTTTTTGTACAGTGAATTTTTGGTCTATCCTGTTGCCGGATGTATACATAAGGTTATATAGTTCGCTTAAGTACATACCTTTGCCTTTATCGGCGAATATAAGTTTGGTGATGCCTTTATTTCCTCCTTTAACCTTAAGCCCGGGTTTAAGGTCATAGTATAAAGCTTCTTCAATTTCGTGATAGGTTTTTACAACATCAAAGGAGTGTTTCAACGAGTCTTTAAGTCCATTGGATGTTGAAGCACTTATAATGATTTCTTTCTTACCCTCTGAAAGCTCAGGTAGAGAAATATTGACCCTTTCAAAAGCTTTGCCGTCACCTTTGGCTATAAGCTTCTTATTTTGTGCGTCATAGACTTCAAAGAATACCTTTTCATCCTTGTTTAGGTCATTGCCGTATGCTGTAACACCTAAAACCGGTTTGTCCCCTGCCAGGTAGGTGGAGTTTAGGGTATAGTTTATGAAGAAGGGCAGGGTAACATCCAAGCTTACGGTATTGCTTCCTGCAAGTAGGTCGGTTGTAACACCGGAAAGGGTTACTCTCCATTGGGTTATGTTGTCGGGTATTTTGAAGGTCAGTTCACCGTACCCCTCGTCGTTTAGCGTTATGGTATTGAAGTATGCCGTATCTTTAAAGTCGCTTCTGGTTTCTGCCGATTCTAAGTCATAAGAAGCAAATATGGGTTCATTGAACCGAATTACCAAGTTCTTTTCTGTTTTAAACTTTGCACTGCCTCCACCGGCCCTGTCTGAAAATCTTACTTTCACAACACCGTTTTCGACAAAATCGGAATTTATATGGGACTTATAGCTGTAGTCAATTCCCGAAGGCACAATGGAGTATAATGTATGAAGAGTTTCTATATACTGCTCGTTCAGCTTGAACATTGCTTCATCCACAACACTTATGTTTACAAACGCTTTTGTAGGTTTTCCGGACTTGTCTTTTGCACTTATCTTAACGGTAACTTCATCACCGGGTCTATAGGAAGTTTTGTCCAATTCGGCTTCAATTGCAAGGCTCTTTTCCTCAGGATCGAGAACCGCATTATACTCCTCCGACTGCACATAGGTCAACCCGTTAAAATATACACCCGTCACACAGACATTGGGCAGATATTTGTCTTCCAAAACAAAGCTGTAATTAGGGCTGTTTGATACTTCAAAATCCATTATACCGTTCTGTGACTTTATGAAGAGATAATTTCCGTCCGGCAGTATATCTTTGCCTTTTTTGAAGGTGAGGTCAACTTTTTCATTCAGTTTATATCTTTCTTTACCGCCGTCGAGATAATAACTGTCATATTCGTAGAAGTATTGGTCCGAATAATCCCCAAAATTGCAGCTGAATCTCATATTCCTGCCGGAATTGTCGGTGCATGTAAATTCGGCAGTATAGAATCCATCCTTGAGGGAAGGGGCATCAAAGGAAGCGGTGGCTTTTCCGTTAGCATCAGTGGTCATGGTTATTCGAGTGAAAACTTCCTTTTTTTCCTCATAACGGTATCTTTTTTGTGTAATTTTATTTATATAGTCATAGTACTCTCCATCTTCAATTTTCAGCCATGTATGTTTGTATACGGTTCCCGTAAGGGTTTTGCCGCCTACAGGGTCACCCAGGTAATCGTTACTGTCTTTGGCAGTTCCATTGTTTATTCTGTCTAAAACAATTTTGTTTACATTGGCTGTTACAACACCTTTTTGATTTTTTAATTCCGATTCCAGTTTGACATCGATGTCGTTTACAAAAACCCGCACATCGGTACTGCCTGAAATCTCCCCAATTTCGGGTTTGGCAGCATGGGCACGGATATTGATATATTGTTCACCCTGGACGTTTTGGCCAGGCTCAGGAACATATTTTACAACAACACTTCCTGAGGAATCGGTGGTAACAGTCTTTTCGATATATCCGGCATCGCTGATGTAGTTATCAATACTGTACATTATTTCCAGATCTGGAACTGCCGTTCCTTCAAAGAAGGAACCCTTGATAGTGAAATTTACTTCCTTACCGGGGAAAACAGCTTCCTTGTCCTTTGATATATTTAACTCAAAGGCCGGTTTTGTGTAGTTTTGTATTTGAATATATGAACTTGCAACTATTTCTTCCCCTTTTTTTACTGTCAATTGATATCCCCCAGGGTCTAAATTGGGGAGTCGGAAACTTCCGCTGAAAATTCCGTCTTTGGCAGATATTTCATGACTTACAAGGGGAGACACATTAGCGGGATAGTAACCGATTATACCTTTTCCCTCAAGCCTGTAGTCGTAATATCGCTGAATATAGCTATAACCTTCATCAACTTCAATAACCAACGAATCTATTTTCTCACTGGAATATCTGTTTTTTATCATGCCCCAAAAATTTACAGTGTCATCGGGTTTGTATAGACTTCTGTCCAGCTGTATGAAGTGCCAATACATATTGGCGTTTTCTTCGGCATATATGTTGTAGGATTTTGAAGGAACTAAAAGTACAGAATGTTTATTGTCTTGCGTTTCAATTTTGTAGTATATGTTGTCTTTCTCATTATTGCCAATAGGAGTGTCGAAATAAGCTATTCCTTCTTTGTCTGTATTATAGACGATATTAGTGCCTACAACGGATATCTTTGCATTGTTTATGGAAGCTTTGCTGTCTAAGTCATGCAACCACATAAGGGTTTTTTTGCTGCTCTTTGTAATATACATGCCGATGTCCGTTACCTGGATAAAGGTTTGGAAATTCGATTCCTTCCACTTGCTGTCCGCAATATAGAATCCTTGAGGCAGCGGATCGGGAAGCTTAACGTGCAGTGGGCCGGAGTTTAAGTCTATTTCCTGCTCGAACTCGATAATCTTTTCAAGGCCCTCCACCGAAACAGGAGTTTTGGAATAGCTTCTATAGGCCCATGACATTTCTTCGGCAGCAAACTTGTTTTCTAAAGCTTGAATAAACGAATCAACGTCCTTATAGGCGTAAATAGTTGTCTTAACATTTACAGGCTCCTTTATCTTTTTAGGACTGTAGTATTCAATAGAGAGAGTGGGATTTTCTTTCGGAGTATATTCGAAAACAGTCCGGTCGTAGTATATGAACATAGGGTCTTCTTTATTTGAGGTCGAAGTGGTTTCAAATTGAAATTCGAAATCGTCAGCTAAAGTATAGTCGGTTCCATTTAGTTTAAGACCTTTCTTTATTTTAACTGTATATACGGTACCTTCTTTAAGGCCCTTAGGTACAAATACCACTGCTTTCTTATGCCTTTCAAAACGTCCTTCCACTTTTGGAGAAATCTCGAAATACTTATCCACGTTTTCAAACTCTTCATGGCTGAAATAAATCTCTATGCCGGAGTTGACCGGTACATCGGTTGTTTTATTGCCGGGGAAGGAGCCTAAAATTTTAAAGGTTGCACTGGTTTGAAAAGTCCAGGTTATATCGCTTCTGTCCGAAGACTTGATGCGAAAAGTGTAAAGACGGTTTTCCTCAAACTTCTTTGAGGGTTTGATTTTAAAGGAATTCTTACCGTTCTCGGATATAATGGGATTAGGTTCACCATCGATGGACAAGTTTTCCTCAAGATAGGAAAGCGTAATGTCCTTTTTGGAATCAAGCACAAACTCACTGTCCGGCTTAACACCTGTAGAATCGTAACTCAATGGAGTAAGGGTAAAGCCATCCCTGTAATCTCCGGCACTGACCTTTTGAGTGAAGATGGTATTCGGTATTAAAATTGCTCCTAAAAGAAGAGCAAAAACACAAGCTATTGCTATGGCAGCCTTCTTGATTGAAAAATAATGCTTTTTGCCTTTATTGCGCTTTGGAGCCAGTGACAAATTGCGTAACTCTTGCGGCATTTCAATTTTGTCATAGGCTTTTTTGATTAGGTTTATGGTATTTTTTATTTGTGTATACTCATTAAAACAGTCGGAACATTCGGCAAGGTGCTTTTCAATCTCTTTAGCTTCCTTTTCTCCGAGTTCATTTTGTATGTAAGCTTCAAGATTGTCTATTATATCTTGGCAGTTCATGCATATACCTCCTTTTCAAATAAGGTGATTTTCTTAAAAAAGAATCTGGGGTTCAAATAGGGGATTTACATTATATAATGTTCTTGAAACGGGTTGTCCGTCTTATTTAGTAATTATTTTTGTTTTGGTCCAATAGTTGTTCCCTCAGCAATTTATGCGCCCGATTCAGTCTCGACTTGACTGTACCTACAGGTATATCCAGTATCACTGCTATGTCATCAAACTTTAAATCGTGGTTATACCTGAGGTCAATGACTTCCTTGTATATCTCGTCGAGTTTGCCGGTTAGATTCTGAATATCAATGGATTCTACCGATTTGTTCTCTTGCCGATGTTCCGGGTTATAAAAGGAATCATCAAGGGGAACAACTTTTCGGTTATATTGTTGAATGTTATAACATTCATTAATTAGGATCCTAATTAGCCATGTTTTAAAAAAACAGGTTTGCCGTAAATTTTTTATGTTTGAAAAAGCTTTATATAGTGCTTCCTGTACGGCATCTAATGCATCATGTTCATTTCCAAGCTTAATTAGTGCAGTTCTATATAATTGAAGCTTCATGGTATCTACCAGGACCATGAAAGCATTTTTATCACCGGCTTTGGCTTTTTCAACAAGTTCGGTCAAATTAGCGGTCACCACCTTTATATTTCTAAAACTTTGCAAATCATGTTTAAATTTTTTTGATTTCTGTTATTAGACTAATGAACTTTAAAAAAAGTTCGATATATATATGTAAAATAAAAATATTTTTATATTTTGGGAATATTTATTATAATGACGTTAAACAGCCAGTAAAAATTCAGGCTGTTAAAATAACCCGTCAACTTACAATCAAAAAACACAAATATTTTACACAGGAGGATATTATGAAGAAGACAAAAGTGCTTTTTGTTTCATCTGAAGTGGATCCCTTTGCAAAATCCGGAGGGCTTGCCGATGTGGCAGCTTCACTGCCTAAAGCGTTGAACGGTTTGGATATTGATACAAGGGTGGTTATGCCCAAGTATAAGAGCATTCCTAAAAAGTACGTGGATCAAATGAAATATTTGGGTTATATATATGTGGATATTTCATGGAGGCATCAATTCTGTGCAATAATGCAGTATGAGAGTGATGGGGTTATTTATTATTTTATCGATAATGAATATTATTTTGGCAGAGAAGGTTATTATGGCTATTTCGATGAGGCAGAACGTTTTGCTTTTTTCTCAAAAGCCGTATTGTCAATGCTTCCTTTTATTAATTTCAAACCGGATGTAATACACTGCAATGACTGGCAGACCGGTGTGGTAAGTTTGCTTCTCAAAGCACATTATAAGAGTAACGATTTTTATAAAGATATAAAGACCGTATTTACAATTCACAATTTAAAATATCAGGGAGTTTTCCCAAAAGAGGTTTTGGGAGAAGTTTTAGGACTTGGTTGGGAATATTTTACTCCTGATGGCATAGAATTTTTTGACGATATAAATTACTTAAAGGCAGGTATTGTGTATTCAGACATAATAACCACAGTCAGCAAGACTTATGCAGAAGAAATAAAGACTGACTTTTACGGAGAGAAGCTCAACAATGTTTTGTACAAAAGGTCTGAGGATTTGTATGGAATACTGAACGGTATCGATATGGAAAAAAATAATCCTGAAACTGATGACAGAATTTTTGCAAATTACAGTGTACACAATCTTGAAGGCAAACTGACAAACAAACAGATGCTTCAAAAGAGCCTTGGTTTGCAGGAGAGAATAGATATACCGCTAATAGGTATAATATCACGACTGGTGGATCAGAAAGGATTTGACCTCATAAACTATGTTATGGAAGACATTTTGAGAATGGACATACAGCTTGTAATCCTAGGTGCGGGAGAATACCGATATGAAGAGGCATTAAGACACTTTCAGAAAATATATCCCGGAAAATTGTCTGTAAATCTTAAATATGATACAGTGCTTTCCCAAAGGATTTATGCCGGCTCAGATATGTTCCTCATGCCTTCTCTGTTTGAGCCCTGCGGTTTAAGCCAGATGTTCAGTTTAAGATACGGTACCATTCCTATTGTAAGAGAAACAGGCGGACTGAAGGACACAATTCAGCAGTATGATGAAATAACCCATGAAGGCAATGGATTTACATTTACAAGATACAATGCCCATGATATGCTTTATGCAATAAAAGAAGCAGTTAACTTCTACTATCACAGATCAACTTGGAGATACCTTATGAAAAAGGGAATGGAAACCGATTTTAGCTGGAAAAAATCCGCGAAAGAATATATTGAAATATACAAAAAGGCTATTTCTAAAAATTGATGCTATAGTATTTTTGATTCAAAGTTATTTATTTCAAAGATGAAAATAAAAAATAACTTCCGCTCCATTTCACTGCCCAATTCCCGTTTCAAAAGAATGCCGGCTAAAAGCGGAAGTTATTTTTTTATGTCTATGCCAGTATTTCTTCAATTTTTTGCAGAATTTCTTCGGAAAGCTTTATTCCGGAAGCTTTGACGTTTTCTTTCACCTGACTGACTTTACTTGCGCCTATTATTGCACTGGCCACATTGTCAATTCTAAGAGTCCATGCCAGTGCCAGCTGAGAGAGAGTAATTCCCATTTCCTTAGCCAAATTGTCGAGTTTTTGAACCTTTACAAGTATTTCGTCTTTGAGATTGTTGAGGATATACATATTTGAGTTGGGATCGGCAGCACGGCTGTCTTTCGGTATTTCCGAACCGGGCTTGTACTTGCCTGTCAGTATTCCCTGGGCAAGGGGAGAGAATACAACCTGTGCAATTCCGTTTTTGATTCCAAAGGGGATAATTTCCTTTTCAATATAACGGTTGAGCATACTATATTGAGGTTGATTTACTACAATACGATCGAGAAGATAGCGGTCAGCAGTTTGCAATGCCTCAGCCATTTGAGCGGCAGTCCACTCGCTTACTCCGGCATACAATATTTTGCCCTGACGAATGAGATCGTCAATTGTTCTCAAAGTTTCCTCAACAGGGGTTTCCGGGTCATATCGATGGCAATAGTATATATCTATATAATCTACGCCCAAACGCTTCAAACTGGCATGAGCCTGCTCAAAAACATGTTTTCTAGATAATCCTCTGTCGTTAGGTCCTTCACCCATGGGCCAGAATACTTTGGTCGCCAAAACATAGGATTCTCTCGGGTATTTTTTAAGGGCTTCACCGACAATAATTTCAGCTTCTCCAAGTGCGTAAACGTTTGCAGTATCGAAAAAATTAATGCCTAAATCATAAGCAGTATCGATTATTTCAACGGCAGTTGATTTTTCGGTGGAATTTCCGTAAGTAAGCCAGCTTCCAAGGCTGATTTCACTTACCTTAAGGCCCGTTCGTCCTAATCTCCTGTAATTCATTATATTCCTCCTTTGAATTCCGAATATATTTATATCAATAATTATCTTATACCAATATAAATAAATAATAAACACATATGGAGATTGTTTGCCGTCAGTGATATAATTTTTGTTTAGAGTTATTTGACAGTATTTTTTTATTTTATGGGAAAAAAGATAAAATTAATGCAGCTCATGATGTCGTGAATGATTTTATGAATAGGGTGGAGGAATTCTTTATGAAATTGGAAGAACTGAGGCTGAAATTAAACTCTTTATCAATATATAAAAAAGTATTGGACGATAAGCTGTTGAACGGAATCTATGTTTTTATAGAAAGATTGTTTACCGATAATGTTGATTTAAATACCTTTGCAAGGTACTATAATTCCATTTATTATGATATAAGTACATTAATCGGTAAGAGAACATTGCGGGAATATATAGAGAATTTGATAATTACCGATGAAAACCCGTTTTCTTTGGCTTGTGAGAGTACGGAATATGATAGAATCGACAGTATGTTATTAAAAGCTGCTTCTAATGACTTAAGGACTATAAAACAATTGACCTGCATATCGTCTGAAATTTTTAAGGAATACGCATTAAAAAATATTTGCAATCTGGATTTTGAAATTGAAACTGTAAAAGATTTTCCCGATTGGGATTTTGACACTTGCAATGAAATAAAAGAGGAACAATTGAATGAGCCGATAAAAGAAGTATTGTATCGAAAGGACGATTGGGGGAATCTCACAAGAGAATTGTGGGAGTTTTACAGAGCTAACGGCACAGGCATTTTTTCAAAATTCCGGGCCTTTGTGTGGGAAAGGGATGACAACGGAGGAAGATTGAAAGGGGTTGATTCCCCGGATCCTGTATTGCTTTCGGATTTTATCGGCTATGAGGAACAGCGGGCAGAGATTATCCGAAATACCGAGCAGTTTTTAGACGGCTATTCGGCCAATAATATACTTTTATATGGTGACAGGGGCACAGGTAAGTCCTCCACTGTAAAAGCCCTGGTCAATGAATACTATAAAAGAGGGCTTAGAATTGTGGAGGTTCCCAAGAACTACCTAATTGATTTTCCTAAAATACTGACACAGCTTAAGGACAGGAAACAGAAATTTATTATATTTATTGATGACCTTGCCTTTGAAGATGCGGAAGAGAATTACACCTGCCTTAAAGCAGTGCTTGAGGGAGGTATTCAGGCGAGACCCGATAATGTAGTTATTTATGCCACTTCCAACAGAAGGCATTTGATAAAAGAGAAGTTTAGCGATAGGTTAGGGCTCCATTCGGGTAATGCTGACGATGAAATCCGGTCCCAGGATACAATACAGGAAAAGCTCTCATTGGCGGATCGGTTTGGAATTATAATTGTATTTTCTTCTCCTGATAAACAGGACTTTATAAAAATAGTAGAGGGATTGGCAGAAAAGAGGGGCATTTCTTATGATAAGGAGAAGCTTGAAAGAGAGGCTCTTAAATGGGAGATGTGGTACAACGGACGTTCTCCCAGGACTGCAAGGCAGTTTGTTGACTGGCTTGAAGCCAATAAAAGTGTGGTTTGCAATTAAATATATTTGAAAGTATGTTAATAGTTACAAAAACCTAAAACCAATATGATTACATAAAATCTATTGGGAAGTAAAGAATGACAATATTTAACATAAGCTATTGAATTAATTGAGAATATATGGTATATCATACAATAGCTAAGAAAAGTACTATTTTTATGTAGTTGTTTATTGTTATTTAAAAATAACTTTAGAAGGAAACAGGGCTCATTATAGCAGAAGCCTGTTATGGTGGGTTTTATCAAATTTCGGAAAGGAATGGGCATATGGGGGTTTTAAAAAACAAGAAAGTAATTGTTATTTTTTTAGTAGTATTAGCAATAATTATATTAACTTACACACAGTATATAGCACCCATTAGTTTTTCAATTGAATCTGTGAATTGGTATATTACAGACCAAATGGAGTTTGACAGTATAAAGTATATGTATACTGAGAATTTTCCTGATCCGGATATACAATATATTAATGAGTTTGCTGAATTACCGTCAGAAAATCCTAATGATTATATGAAAGTGTTTTATAACATTAAGGTAAAAAACAAGAGTTTATTTGATGTTGTAGGAATAGAATCTTTGGTTGATGAAATATACAAGTATAAGGACAGGTTTTTATATTCTGTATCGAGTTCGCATACGCTAAGTAATTCCGTTGATAGATTCAGTAATTCGATGATATACTGCGACCTTTACATATATGTTGCCGGATTAAGTGAGAATGAGAGAGAAGAACTTTTGAAAAGTCTATCTTTAAAACTCATATATAAAACGAACTTTTGGGGAACCCGAACAGAAAACGTAAACACAAAAAATGTAAATAGATTTATAAATAGTCCATATATTGAAGATTAAAGGGGAGTGATTTTATTTGCTATTTTAAC
The DNA here is from genome assembly GCF_000237085.1 of Acetivibrio clariflavus DSM 19732. Taxonomy (GTDB): domain Bacteria; phylum Bacillota; class Clostridia; order Acetivibrionales; family Acetivibrionaceae; genus Acetivibrio; species Acetivibrio clariflavus. Next base: position 1,267,742 of record NC_016627.1, read on the forward strand.
AAAGATAATGTATGTTTATTTCTGAAAGATGATTGGCTAATGTTTCAGAACACAATGAGTGAAATTGCTAATGTTGAAAAGCAATTTTAATCTTTGTGTTTTTTTTATCAATCTTTCTTGATTATATTACTGTTTTAATTTAAAATAGTAAATGGCTTGTTTGATAAAATTAGCCTGTTGGCAAGAAGAACTATAGATACTAATTATAAATAATATAAAAAGGAGTAATTGATATGAGTAAAATCAAAATGCAAGTTCCGTTAGTTGAGATGGACGGAGATGAAATGACCAGGATCATCTGGAAATTAATAAAAGAAATATTGCTTGAGCCATATATTGAGCTTAACACTGAATACTACGACTTAGGCTTGGAGAACAGAGATAAAACCGACGATCAGGTTACTATCGACGCAGCAATGGCTATAAAGAAGTACGGAGTAGGTGTTAAATGTGCTACTATTACTCCAAATGCTCAGAGAGTGGAAGAATACAAATTAAAGAAAATGTGGAAGAGCCCTAACGGTACCATAAGAGCAATTTTAGACGGTACAGTTTTCCGTGCGCCCATAATTGTGAACAGCATAAAACCCTTTGTTATTGGGTGGAAGAAACCTATAACTATTGCAAGACATGCTTATGGGGATGTATATAAGAATGTTGAATATCAGGTAAAGGGTGCTGGAAAAGCAGAGCTTGTATTTACTTCTTCCACAGGAGAAGTTGTAAGAGAAACAATACATGAATTCGATGGTCCTGGAGTTATCATGGGAATGCACAATACCGATGAATCCATTAGAAGCTTTGCAAGATCATGCTTTAATTATGCTTTAGACCAGAAACAGGATTTGTGGTTCTCAACCAAAGATACCATTTCTAAAACCTATGACCACAGATTCAAGGATATTTTCCAGGAAATCTACGATAACGAATATAAGGATAAATTTGAAGCAGCAGGAATAGAATACTTCTATACCTTGATTGATGACGTTGTTGCCAGAATTATAAGATCTGAAGGCGGAATGGTTTGGGCATGTAAGAATTATGACGGTGACGTTATGTCCGATATGGTGGCTTCAGCCTTCGGAAGCCTCGCAATGATGACTTCCGTATTGGTATCTCCTGACGGTAAGTACGAATACGAAGCTGCACACGGAACTGTTACAAGACATTACTACAGACACCTTAAAGGAGAAGAGACTTCAACCAACTCAATGGCTACATTGTTTGCATGGACAGGTGCGTTGAGAAAACGCGGCGAGCTTGATGGCAACAAAGAACTTGTGGATTTTGCAAATAAGCTCGAGAAAGCTTCCATTGATACAATAGAAAATGGAGTAATGACTAAGGATTTGGCTCAGCTTTCACAGGTTGAGAATAAGAAAATAGTTAATACCGAGCAATTCCTGAGAGAAATAAAACTGACTTTTGATGCTATGAAATAACTTGACTTAGGACTTTTTAGACAACCTCCTTATAAATACATTTTAAAGATTCAAAAGATAAATGAATTATGTAATTTATTAGCCCAGTGGATATAATATCATACTGGGCTATAATTACAACTGTAGATTGGAGAATAGAAATGAGAAATATAAAATTGATCATACAGTATGACGGAACCAAGTATAGAGGATGGCAGAAGCTTGGCGATTCGGACAAAACTATACAGGGGAAGCTGGAAGATGTTTTAAGTAAAATGACAAACGAAAAGATTGAATTAATAGGTTCGGGAAGGACAGATGCAGGAGTTCATGCGTTTAAGCAAGTGGCAAACTTTCATACCGAAAGTAAAATGTCGGAGGAAGATATGCTGGATTATTTGTACAGATACCTTCCCCAAGATATTGTTGTCACAGAGGTTGTGGAGGTGGATGAGAGATTTCATTCAAGGTACCATGTTAAAGGGAAAAAATATTTATATAGAATTTGGAACGCAAAGAGACATAACCCGTTCTTGAGAAAATACTGCACTCATGTACCTGAGCCTCTGGATATAGATTTGATGAGAAAAGCTGCAGAGTATTTGGTGGGAGAGCACGATTTTTCAAGTTTTACATCTTTAAAGAGCAAAAATAAATCCAAGGTAAGAGAGATATTTTCAATAGAAATTAAAAATGATAATGAACTTGTTGAAATTATGTTTCATGGGGATGGATTTTTATATAACATGGCAAGAATTATGGCAGGAACGTTAATTGAAGTCGGTGCTGGAAGAATGGATGCTGACAGCATACCGGAGATACTTGCCAGAAAGGATAGAAGTTTGGCCGGGCCCAAAGCCCCTTGTTCAGGATTAATTCTCTACGATGTGGAATATTAGTATTTGTTGTAAACACAGATGATTTGACTTTTGCTTAAATTTATGTAAAATTGATTTTGGAGCAAAAATTCTATAGTTGAAAGCATAATTAAATTAAAATTGTGAGCATATGAAGGAGAGGAAAAATATGAGTTTGTTCGATCAATGGCAAGAGCTTGCCGATATGGAAAGACCGGAGGAAGAATACAATAAATTTTGGAATAACTATCTTGAAAAAGAGAAAGCAGCTTATGAAGATATACTTGATAACCACACTGAGGTTATTACCGGCAAGCTTTCAGATTTGGCAAAAAGATTTGATATGGACAATCTGACTTTTATAGGTTTTTTGGATGGAATAAATTCAAGCCTTGTAAAAGAATATGATTTAAATAAGTTGAGTGAAGACTCCATTGTTTCGTTGGAAGTTGATTTTGAAAAACTTTTCTACAATATGTTGGATGCAAAGGCCATTTGGCTGTCATCTCTTCCGCAATGGGATAAAGTACTGCCAAGGGATTTAAGAGAAAAAATTACAAAAGATTTCAACAGAGCTCATATCGCAGTTAGCAATAAAGTAGGAAGAAATGAACCATGTCCATGCGGAAGCGGTAAAAAATATAAAAAGTGCTGCGGTGCCAATAAGGAAAGTTAAAAAAGGAGTTTATTATGAATGATTGTATCTGCAATAATTGTAAGAATTTAAAGCAGCGTATCGATGAAGAATCCAATGAAATTGAATATGTGTGTGAATTCGGATATCCTTCGGATGAATGTATGTCCTGTGAAGAGGAACAATGTAATGTTACTGAATGTGCTCATTATGTAGAGGATAAAAATGATGGAACTTTAAAAAAAGTATATTGTAAAGGCTGTGGCATGGAACTTCAGCAAATGTATGAAGATGAAGCGGATGGAGACGTTTACTGCGTAGAATGCTATCTCAATTCAAAATAGCTGTTTTTACTTTGCTTTGATAAAACTATGGATTATATAATTACGTAAGCCTCTTTCAATGAATTTGAAAGAGGCTTTACTAATGCAGAGAAATATTATTATAAAATTTTGAAAGTGAATAATGTTCCTGTACAATAAAAAAGCCGCTGTTTTAGCGGCTTAAAAAGCATTTCTCAAGGTGTTTTGTCAGAAAGCAAATCATTTGAGATGATTATATCCGATATATTTAATTCATTGATTAAGCTTTGCATTTCGTTTTCATAAAGACTGATATCTAACGGTTCACCAGTTTTATAATCGTATAATTCCCTTGTATCGTTGAAATATATGTACTTATCGGTAATAATCGAGCCATTTCTTAAAACTGCATAACTTTTTTGAGTATTTATAAGGTCTTTTCCTAAGGCATATGGAACATCGAATCCCATTAAGTTGGCTATTGTAGGCATTATATCAATTTGACCTCCGGTAGTGGAGATTACTTCTCCCTTTTGCTGTCCGGGTAAGTGTATAATAAGTGGGACACGCTGGAGTTTGGCCCAATCACAGTCATTATATTCAATACCTAAGAACTTCATAAGGCCTTCACTTTCAATTTTCGGAACAGCTGAATGGTCACCGTAAAAAACAAGCAAACTGTTGTCATATAAGCCTCTGGATTTCAAATCTTTGATAAATTCTCCAATACAACTGTCGGCATAGTTGGCTCCTTTTATGAAGTTACCGATATATTCTCCTTCAAATTCGCCCACATCAAAGTCGAAACTTTCAAAATAATTAAAAGGATGATGGTTGGACAATGTTACAAAAAAGCTGTAAAAAGGCTTTGAAGTGTCTATCATATTTAATGACTGGCGGAAAAAGGATTTGTCACTTAAGGCATTTCCGCTCCATCCCGCAAAATCGTCCATTATATAATCTTCAGAGTTAAAGAATGTATCAAACTTTAATGCCTTATACATTTCTTCTCTGTTCCAGAAGGTTTTATCGAAAGCATGGAGTGCATAAGTAGTGTAACCCTTGTCTTTTAATATGGAAGCCAAAGAATGATATGTATTTTCCGAATATCTATGATATACCGAACCTTCGCTTAACGGGTACAGAGAGTTGTTTGCCAAAAATTCTGCATCGGATGTATTCCCGCCCGAAACTTGGTAATAAATATTGTCAAAATAAAAACTTTCTTTTATAAGCCTATTGAGATTTGGAGTTATTTCCTTACCGTTAATGGTTTTTCCGATAACAAATTGCTGCATGGCTTCCATTTGAACAATAATAAGATTTTTACCTTCAGCTATGCCTTTATATTGGCTAAAATTTGCGGCAGAATCTTCCTTATTTTTGTTTTGAAGATGTTCTTCAACCAATTTTTTTTCTTCTTCTTTCAAAACTTTATCCTGCAGTAAGTTTTCTTTTATAAAAAGCTTGGTGTTATAGAAATGCGAAAATAAAACACCGAGGCTTTTTGCTGAATAGTTGTTGCTATAAGCAAAGGAAGTTAAATTTGAAGATGAAGAAATACAAACTATTATGATTGAAGATACAGCAAGGATACTGATAGATTTTGAAAATCTTTTGGAAAAACGTATGCTTTCCACTCCTCTTTTGTTTAACTTTAAGAATGCGAAAAGCATTATAGGGAAGTCAATAATATATATCAGGTCTTTAAGCTGGAAAAGGCTAACAATACTCTGATCCACTGAATTAATCATTCTGGGGTTCAGTTGAAAAAATACAGGTATTGTTATCAGGTTGTAATAATATCTGAAAAAGTTTGTATCTGCGATTAATAAAATTGTCAACAATAAATTAATTATGAAAAGTGCAACAAGCCTTTTCCTGTCAAAAACGAAGAAAATAAGGGATACAATAATTGCTATTACGGCAATGGTAGAAATTATCATAAATATATTATCCAGGGAAAAATAAGGTGCCTTATTCAATTTTGTGGTAAATTGAAAATAAAGACATTTTAATAGTGTAAACACAATAAAAAGGTTTATAAAAAGGAACTCTGTAATTTTTATGTATTTACTTAAAAAATTTTTGATTCTAATCCGCATTGGTGCTAACCTCTCCAGTAAAATTTTAGTGTAATTATTATAATATTTTAGGCATACTTATGCATTTAATACATACTATTTATTTTGTTATAAATATTATAAATAAAAAAGTTTATATTTCAACTTTCTGTATGGAAGAAATATAACAAATAAAGCAATTAGAAGAAAATTTATAAGCTAATACCATATATTGTCTTATACACTTTTATATTATACATTATTTTATTATATAATTAAATAATTAAAATTATATAAACAATTTATTAAAAATATTTATACGTTTTAATGAGAAAAAATATTTCTCCCCTTTACCCATGCACTCTGCAATGTTTTTATAGAATGTGTAAGGAGTGTGACAAAAAGCGATTTCCGGTTTTATGAAAGGGATTGAAGCGGGACTCCGACTGAATAAAAGTTAAGGATATAATAAAAAATTTGCAAAAAATTAAATAAAAATGTTTTAAAACTTATAAAAGTGGTATTATTCGTATAGACTAATTGAATAGTCTTTGTTTTGAAGATAAATAACTATAAAATAAAATAATATAACTAAAAAGACACAATAATAAAGTGGAGGGAATTACAATGAAGAGTTTATGGAAATGCAGTGTTTGCGGATTTGTGCATGAGGGAGATGATGCACCGGATAAATGTCCAAAATGTGATGCATCAAAGGATAAATTTGTCCAATTGAGCGGTGAAGATGCAGAGAAAATTTACAAGTCGGACAGAACCAATGATATCCATATGGAAATTGTTGAACTTTCAGGCAGAATTGCACGTTTGTGTGAAGAAGGAATAAAACTTGACCTTGACCCTGCATGTGTAGAATTGTTTAAAAGGGCAAAAAATGAAATATGGGTTATAAAACAGAGATCAAAGGCAGAAATGGAAACTCATATGAAGAAGGGCAAGTGGTAATGTAAAACTGCCTTATCGAAAAGTATCAATTGCGTTAAAAGAATTATGGTGTCTAAGGGAATTTTAATTCCTTCCTTAAAGACACCATAATTTATTGCTTAGAAAGTAAGTTTGTGACCGTTTTGTTTCAGCCATTTGGAACAGGCTTTATAGTTTGGATATATGGACTCTGCCATATTCCAAAACTGTTTTGAATGATTTTTTATTTTTATGTGGGTAAGTTCATGAACGACCAGGTAATCCACAATATCCAAAGGAGCCATTATTATTTTCCAGTTAATATTGATGGTGTTTTTAGGCGTGCAGCTTCCCCAAATTGATTTTAAGTCCTTTATTATTATACCTGTCGGTATTACATCCATTTTTTTAGCGTAAAAGTTTATTCTTTCTGAAACAATTTCCTTTGCGTAATTTTTGAACCAATCAGTTATATATTTTCTGACCGAATCCGACAAGCTGCCGGTAATGTTTTCGGGAAGGTTAACAATTAAATAGTTGTCGGAAAGTATAACCGACGCAGAATTCACTGACGATGACTTATTTATTTTAAGGCGATATTCTTTGCCAAGTACCAAAAATTTTTCTCCTTCGGTAAATTTCAATTCAGGTATTTCTGCTTTGATACTTTCAAAATAGGATAATTTTTTCAATATCCAGGCAGCTTTTGCATTAACTATTTCGGATATTTGTTTATTGCCGATTTTTTTAGGGGCAGATACTTTAACACCGTCTTTAAGAGAAACTGATATACCAATGGTTTTTCTGCTGCTTTTTACAATGGTGTAATTAATTTTTTTATTCCCTATTTCAATAAAGTTCTGCATATTCTTATCATCCCAATATTATTATATTTAGACAGCTCCTTATTAATTTTACAGCACTTTATGATAAATTTAAATAGTATATGAATGTGAAAGTACCTGTGATTCATGCAAACATATTTTTTATATTTTAACCATAATTATAATAGGAGAATAAGGTATTAATCGTAATATTTTATTGGAGTAGGATTTCTTAGAAGGCGGTGGTTTTTTGTCTTCATTTATAAACAATATAATTTATAATTTTTTTATCTCTTTCGGAGTAATTTTAGGTGCAAGTTTGATGGCTGGGCTTGGTGCGATTATAAACGGCCATCCTCCTTTGAAAACAATGTTTACCATAGCAGGTTCTATAAAGATATGGGCAATAGCTGTGGCTTTAGGTGGAACTTTCTCTTCTTTTGAAATAATTGAAAAAGGTATATTCAAAGGGGAAATCAAGTCTATAATCAGGCAGGCAGTACACGTTGTTATAGCTGTTGTGGGGGCAAATGTGGGATATGGTTTTATCAGGCTCATTCAAAAATGCGGGGAGTCAATTTTTGGATGAAGAAAATAAAGAGTTTTAAATTTTTGATTATATTTGTTACAGGATTTATATGTGGGTTTGTCTTTGGAAGCTCGGCTATAAATGCCCTGATCAGTTATAGAGTTGATGCATACATTGAAAAAATTAAATATCTGGAGAGTGATATTGAGGAAAAAAATATAAAGCTTGAAAAGTATCAGGAATCCATTAATAACAGAAAGTTTATACTTAGAAGTATTGAGCTTAATATCAAGCTTTCTAAAATAAATGAAGAAGAGTTTGACTTGATTTTAGTGGAAAAAAGTATAAAGGAAAAATATAAGGAACTGCTCGGCAAGGAAGTTAAAAGTATCGATATAGACCTGGTGGCAGAAGTAATTGATAAAAGAATATTAAAAATAGACGGAAAAGAATATCAGCTTAAAGTTGATAAAATTCTCCTTTCCGATATTTTAAAGCTGTGGATAACTATTGTTCCAATAGAAGGATAACAATCATCCCCATCATATCGTTATTATGCTGTTTGTATAGGTAAATTAAAAGACCTATACATTTTTTTTGTGCCTTATGGGAAAGTTCTATAGTGACAATTGCAAAGTTATGTCTAAATAACTGAGAATTTTTAATTATTACGCTTGCAAAATAAAAAATAAATCACAAAATTATAAGGATAATTTATACAAAATTTATAATTAATAAACTTAATTACAAAACTTAAAAATATTAACAAGAATCTAAAAAAGTAATTATATATATGTATTTGGTATAGGAATTTGTGTATTTTATATGAATGAGGAATTTTTATAAAAAACGAAAGAATAGGTGAAAGGTTGGTAGATATATGCTGAGAGACAGATTATTTAAATTGGAAACAATAGCTGTAATAATTGTTGCTGTTTTTTTAGTTGGGATTTTAATGATAAAACCTATCATAGGTGTCGCTGACAATGGTGATTTTGAAAGAATTATGATAACTACAGGTTTGGAATACAAAACTTCCGATTACAATGAAAAATACTTTAATTATGTGAACAGAGAATATCTTTCCACTTCGCCTTTTGTAAATGGTATAAGGTATTTTTCATCAACGTTAATATTTGTTCTTGCTGCAAAGTTTATCAATTCAATAGTGCTGTTTAATAAAGGAATTTTTGATATAAGATTTCTTGCTGTTTTGTATTGCTGTATGCTTCTTTTGTTTATATATCTTATGGCTAAGCATGACAAAAAATCTGTACCTATTGTTAACTTTATTTATATAATACTTACTGTATTAATATTTACCGATGCGGGTTACATATCATATTTTAATTCTTTATACGGGGAAGCACTGGCATTTACATCTCTGCTTCTTGTGATAGCTATGGCGGTATATTTGTCAAGAAGCCAAAATCCACGGGTTTTAGCTCTGATTGCTTTTTATGTTGCAGCAATTTTTCTAACCTGTGCAAAATTTCAGTATATTCCCATAGGTATAGTTATAGCTATGTTCAGTTTGCTGTTTTTAAGATTAAGGAAGGATAAAAAATGGCGAATAGCAATATCAACATGTATAGCTGCAATTTTAGCTATATCTGTAGCAGCCTATGTTTCAATTCCTGATGTTTTTAGGGTGTGCAACAAGTATCAATCGGTTTTTTACGGAGTGCTTAAGGACTCGGACACTCCTGAGGCAGATCTTGAGAAATTAGGATTAAATAAGGAATATGCAATGCTTGCGGGTACTCATTATTTTATGGGTAAATACCCCATAGATATTAAGGAACAGGGTTTTAGAGAAGAAATAAACAGCAAAGTAAGTCCGTTTAAAGTAGCTATGTTTTATTTAAGGCATCCGATAAGATACATTCAAAAGCTGGAGATTACTGCTAATAAAGCTTTTAAGCTGATACTGGGATTTGGAAATTATGAAAAGTCCCATGATCCTACTCCAAAAAAAGAGGTAAGTAATTTTAGAGTTTGGAGTGATTTCAAAGATAATGTCCTGCCCCACTCCCTATGGTTCCTCTTTCTTTTCTTTGCGGCCTATACGGCAATATTAATTTTCCAATACAGGAAGGCTGATGGAGCATCGGAAAAGTTGTATTTTGCGACTTTTTTACTTGTAATGATTATTGGTATTATTCAATTCATTATACCTGTAATATGCGATGGAGAGGCCGATTTGAGCAAACATTTGTTTTTGTTTAATGTGTGTTTTGATATTATGTTTATTTATATGGTTGTATGGCTTACAGAGTATGTTTTTGTATCTTTAAAAAGAAAAAACTTAAACAAAGCCTGATAGAACTTTTTCTCATAATATAATATAATTATGCATTTTCAGATTTGTTTACAGTTTCAGCTGCCATATGTTATACTATTTTCAAAAAAGATTGAAGATGGAGGATTAATATGCTGAAAAAAGTATTAATTCTATTGATGTGTCTGGTAATTCCGCTGTCTTTTGCAGGATGCAAAAACAATAAAGGATCAGGAAGCAGTTCTGATGCTGAAATCGATCAATTTGCCCCGCCAGCAAAAGGAGAGACTATTGCCATTATGAAGACATCTATGGGGGATATAAAAATTAAGTTTTTTCCCAGTGTGGCACCTAAGGCGGTGGAAAATTTCATTACGCATGCCAAAAACGGGTATTATGACAATGTAATTTTCCACAGGGTTATAAATGATTTTATGATACAAGGTGGGGACCCTACAGGAACTGGTATGGGAGGAGAAAGTATTTGGAACGAACCTTTTGAGGATGAATTCAGTGAAAAGCTTAGAAACTATAGAGGTGCTCTTTCAATGGCAAACAGAGGGCCTAATACAAACGGAAGCCAGTTCTTTATTGTTCAGGCACCTTCTGATACAATAACGCAGGATTGGATAGATCAAATGAAGAGCAATAAATTCCCCGATGATGTTGTTGCTAAGTATAAGGAGGTTGGAGGAACCCCTTGGCTTGATAATAAACATACGGTATTTGGACAGGTATATGAAGGAATGGATATAGTGGATAAAATAGCAGCGGTTGAAGTTGGTGCTAATGATAAACCGGTTAAAGACGTGAGGATATTGGGAATTGAAATTACAACAGTTCCTTAACTGGTAGAATTTCCACACAAAACTCAAGGCTTGTGCCCTTGAGTTTTTAAATTTTTCTCAATTAAATTTGCAAGATTGTATGTTGGAAAATTCTTTTATTATTCTATAGCTTTTTGTGGTAATTAAGTGAAAACGGTGATATAATGAGTAATGTGACAATTTTTTATATATTAGGAGGATAAATAAATGAAAGATGGGCTGATAATACCTTCAAATTATGACCCTATATTGTCTGTGAGGCAGACTGAAGAAGCTATAAAAAAGATAAAGGACTATTTTGAGAATGAACTGGCAAAAGCATTAAATTTAAGCCGAGTTTCGGCACCGCTTTTTGTAAGACCGGAAACAGGCATGAATGATAATCTCAATGGTGTTGAAAGACCTGTATCCTTTGATGTAAAGGGAATTGGCGGGAAGACGGTAGAAGTTGTGCATTCTTTAGCGAAATGGAAGCGTATGGCTCTTGGAAAATACGATTTCAAAGTAGGAGAAGGTTTATATACCGATATGAACGCTATAAGAAGGGATGAGGATCTTGATAACCTTCATTCGGTATATGTTGACCAATGGGACTGGGAGCGTGTAATCAATAAGGAAGAAAGAAATGTAGATACATTAAAAGATATAGTAAGAAAAATTTACGGGGTACTGAGGAAAACAGAGAAGTTTGTTTGCAGTACATATCCGGAAATTCCGGAAATTTTGCCGGAAGATATATTTTTTATTACTACTCAGGAACTGGAGGATTTGTATCCTTCACTTTCGCCAAAAGAAAGGGAAAACATGATAGCTAAGGATAAAAAGGCTGTGTTTGTAATGCAGATAGGCGGGGTTTTAAAGTCAGGCATCAAGCATGATGGAAGAGCGCCCGACTATGATGACTGGGAACTTAACGGTGACATTATTCTATGGTATCCCATACTGAACAGAGCCTTTGAAATATCTTCAATGGGAATAAGAGTTGATGAGGCTTCCCTTGAAAAACAGCTTAAAGAGGCAGGATGTGAGGACAGAAAACAGCTTAAGTTCCATAAGGATCTTTTGGAGAAAAGACTCCCTTATACAATAGGAGGCGGAATCGGACAATCGAGAATTTGCATGTTTTTCTTAAAGAAAGCACATATTGGGGAAGTGCAGGCTTCCATATGGCCCGACGAAATGATAGAGGCTTGTGAAAAAGCAAATATAAAATTGTTGTAAATAATTTAAGTAATTGTGGATATAACCATGTCTCAATAAGGACCTTTAAATTTAAAAGAGCAATTCGAAGTTTTCGCTAAAGATTTTTTATAGAAAAAATTTAAAATAGAATAATAATAGTGGCATTTTGTAAAATTTCGTGTACAATATTGATTAGTACTTAAATTGTGGTACTATTATAGGTAAGAAAAAGCTGAAGTGCTACTACGGCTTACAACGGACTTTTTTGAATCTCCAGATCCGGAACTTGAAAGTAAAGCCAAGGTGTATTTTCAGCATTCTTATAGAGCGAAAATTCGTGATAAGGTTTTGAATGCAATATCACGAAACATGGAATATTATAAAATGCCATTTTTTTTTGGAATCGGCAAAAGAAAAATATCAATTAACAAAGGGGTTAATAGGTATGAGAACAATAACCATTAAAAGCTTATATAGACAAACAAAGGAGTTTGTCGATAAAGAAATAACTGTTGCAGGCTGGGTAAGAACTATTAGGGATTCAAAAGCCTTCGGTTTTATTGAAGTTAATGACGGAACATTTTTCAAAAACCTTCAGGTTGTTTTTGAAGAGCAGAATATATCTAACTTTAAAGAAATAACAAAGATTCCTGTCGGAACAGCTATAATTGTGCAGGGAACATTGGTTGAAACGCCAAATGCAAAGCAGCCTTTTGAGCTTAAAGCAAGCAAAATTGAAATTGAAGGTATGTCTACATCGGATTATCCTTTGCAGAAAAAAAGACATACATTCGAGTATTTGAGAACTATAGCTCATTTAAGGCCAAGGACAAATACATTTTCTGCAGTATTTAGAGTTAGGTCTTTAGCAGCTTATGCCATACATAAGTTCTTTCAGGAAAGAGGATTTGTGTATGTTCATACTCCTATTATAACAGGAAGTGACGCAGAAGGTGCGGGACAAATGTTTAGGGTTACTACTCTTGATATGGATAACCTGCCGAAAAATAAAGACGGTTCAATAAATTATAGCGAGGATTTCTTCGGGAAGAGTACAAATCTTACAGTTAGCGGGCAGCTTGAAGGTGAGACCTATTGCATGGCTTTCAGGAATATCTATACCTTTGGTCCGACTTTCCGTGCAGAAAATTCAAATACTGCAAGACATGCAGCAGAGTTTTGGATGGTAGAGCCGGAAATAGCTTTTGCAGACCTTAAGGACGATATGGAACTTGCAGAGGATATGCTTAAATATATAATAAATTATTGTATGGAAAATGCACCGGAAGAGATGGAATTCTTTAATAATTTTATTGACAAGACTTTGTTCGATAGACTAAATAACATTGTAAATTCGGAATTTGGTCATATAACATATACTGAGGCCATTGAACTTCTTAAGAAGGCAGATGAAAAATTTGAATATCCCGTTGAATGGGGATTAGACCTGCAGACAGAACATGAAAGATATATTACCGAGAAGATTTTCAAAAAACCTGTGTTTGTTACAGACTATCCAAAGGATATCAAGGCTTTCTATATGAGATTGAATGACGATAACAAAACTGTTGCAGCTATGGACCTTTTGGTTCCTGGAGTAGGAGAATTAATCGGAGGAAGTCAGAGAGAGGAAAGACTTGACTATCTTGAAAAGAGAATGGAAGAACTGAGCCTTAAAAAAGAGGATTATTGGTGGTATCTGGATTTGAGAAAATATGGAGGAACAAAGCATGCAGGTTTTGGATTGGGCTTTGAAAGAGCTATAATGTATATTACAGGTATGACCAATATAAGGGATGTTATTCCTTTCCCAAGAACCGTTAATAATGCAGACTTTTAGTAGAAAATTGATGGAAACATTGACAGGCAATTTTTAGAGCCTGCAGGTTGTTTAAAAAGACATTATTATATTATGCGTGTACAAGTATTACAAAGGCGTAAGGGTGTACATATTCTTGCGCTTTTATTATACGATTGTTCTAAGTTAAAACGAATGAGGCAAAATTTTAAAGATTTGCCGTATCAGAAATATATTTGCTTTGGAGGTAGTATATTAAATGAGAAAAACCAAGATAATTTGTACATTAGGACCAGCGGTTGACAATGAAGATATTTTAAGAAAATTGATGTTAAAAGGCATGGATATTGCCCGGTTAAATTTTTCCCATGGAACACATGAGGAACACAAAATACGTGTTGACCGTTTGAAAAAGATCAGGGAAGAATTGAATTTACCTGTTGCACTGCTTTTAGATACAAGGGGACCTGAAATCAGACTGGGCAATTTTGAGAAGGGGGAAGTAGTACTAAAAGAAGGCGAAAGATTTGTTTTGGTCAATGATGACATTCTCGGAGATGAAACTAAATGTTCGGTTTCCTATAAGGAATTATATAAGGATGTGAAAAAGGGAAACAGAATTCTTATCAATGACGGGTTGGTGGAACTTGAGGTAATCAATATAAAAGACAAGGATATTATATGTGAAGTCCTAAACGGAGGAACTATTGGTAATCATAAAGGGGTTAACGTTCCTGGAGTTAAAGTTAATTTGCCTTCATTGACTGAAAAGGATATAGAGGATATAAGGTTTGGCGTGGAAAACGATTTTGATTTTATTGCTGCTTCTTTCATTCGCAAAGCCTCTGATGTAAAGGATATAAAGAAGGTTTTGGAGGAGTTTTCCGGCGAAGACATAAATGTAATTGCAAAAATTGAGAACAGGGAAGCTATAGAAAACGTTGATGAAATTATAAAAGTAGCTGATGGAATCATGGTAGCCAGGGGAGATTTGGGGGTTGAAATACCCGTAGAAGAGGTTCCTGTTGTACAGAAAATGCTTATAGAAAAGTGCTACAAGACGGGTAAGCCGGTTATAACTGCTACTCAAATGCTTGATTCCATGATTAGAAATCCCAGACCTACAAGGGCTGAAGCCAGTGACATAGCCAATGCCATTTATGACGGTACCAGTGCTATAATGTTGTCGGGTGAAACGGCAGTAGGCAAATATCCTATAGAAACCCTTGAAACAATGGCAAAGATTGCAAGGAAAGCAGAGGCTTCAATTGATTATTGGGACAGGTTCCAAAAAATGCAGCATGACTTTTCGCCTAATGTAACCAATGCCATAAGTCATGCCACATGTACAACAGCTCAGGACTTAAAAGCTTCTGCCATAATAACGGTAACCCACTCTGGACATACTGCAAGAATGATATCAAGATTCAGACCTCAATGTCCGATAATTGCAACAACGGTATCACCGAAGGTGCAGCGTCAGTTGTCATTAACCTGGGGAGTTAAGCCTTTCCTTGTTAAGGAAGCTTCATCTACCGATGAAATGTTTGATGATGGAGTTGAAAAGGCACTGGAATCTGATCTGGTCAGAAATGGTGACCTGGTTGTAATAACTGCAGGTTTACCTATTGGAATGAGCGGTACCACCAACATATTAAAGGTTCATCTGGTCGGTAAGGTGCTGGTACAGGGAACCGGAATTGGGACAGGAACCGTTACGGGAGAAATAAGAGTTGTAAGGTCGGTTGAAGAGGCCAATGAGAATTTTTCCGACGGAAATATATTGGTCGCCCACTATACAACTAATGAAATGCTTCCGATAATTAAAAGAGCATCGGCTTTGGTAATAGAAGAAGGCGGGCAGAATTCCCATGCAGCCACAGTGGGTATGGCATTGGAAATACCTGTTATAATTGGAGCGGATAATGCCACAAAAATACTTAAGAACGGATCGGTAGTGACTGTTGACTCCGACAGGGGAATTGTTTGCTATGGGTCTAATATAAATCAATAGAGCTCTGAAAAGGAGTATTAAAGATAATGACAAAGATGATTTCATGGAATGTAAACGGTATAAGGGCGGCAATGGGCAAAGGATTTCTCGAGTTTTTCAAACAGGAAGATGCCGATATATTTTGCATACAGGAGACAAAAGTGCAGGAGGGTCAAATTACACTGCCGTTAGAAGGTTATTGTCAGTATTGGAACTATGCTAAGAAAAAAGGTTATTCAGGTGTTGCTGTTTTTACGAAGGTCGAACCGGTAAGTGTTTCTTACGGAATAGGAATTGAGGAACACGACAATGAGGGTAGAGTTATTACTTTGGAATTTGATGATTACTATGTTATAACAGTGTATACACCCAATTCGCAAAAAGGGCTTACAAGGCTTGATTACCGTATGAAATGGGAAGATGATTTTTTGGCATATTTGAAGGCGCTCGAAAGGAATAAACCTGTTATAGTTTGCGGAGACTTTAATGTGGCCCATAAAGAAATTGATTTAAAGAACCCTCAATCCAACAGGAAAAATGCCGGATTTACCGATGAGGAAAGAAGCAAGTTTGATAATTATATTAATAATGGTTTTATAGACTCTTTCCGTTATCTTTATCCTGATAAAACCGGGGCATATACATGGTGGTCTTATATGTTTAATGCAAGGCAAAATAACGCCGGATGGCGTATAGATTATTTCCTTTTGTCCGATTGTATAAAAGAAAGGCTAAAAGATGCCCTTATATATTCTGAAGTTATGGGATCGGACCACTGCCCTGTGGGGATTATTATTGAATAGATGATAAGTTTTGAAAAATATAATATAATAGTATTTTGATGGAAAAGTGAAGAGCAGATATTCATGTTCTTCACTTTTCATTTAGTCATCAAAATAAATCGGTAAAATTCAAAAACAGGTTATTGGAATTAGGAGGTAAATAAGATGATACAGATAAACGAAGAAAAGTTTTATACATTATTGAAATTCTTTTTTTCACAATTTTTTTGTGATGATCTTGAAAAAGCAATTGAGGATGAGAATGAAGAAGTTTCTGTTGTAACTCTGTTTAAAGGAATGGAATTTTTCTTTGACCTGGTAAAAGAGTATAATATAGACTTTCCATATAGCACAATCAGGGAATATATAATTAATACTTATAGTGATGGCGAATCTGTTTATGAGAAACTAGCCGAAAAATACCATAGAGAAATCGAAATTTATCAACCGAAAGATAAATCTTTTGAAGAAATATTTGGGGATACGCAATTTATATAGTAATGGGAAATTATATAAAAATTTTATTAAAATTTATAAGACTTTTTTTAAACAGGTTCGTATTATAAGTTAAAATCGCAGTATTAAAATATTTACAGTTTTTATTTATTGTGATGTTAATGGATGTCGGAGGTATATTCTGTTATAAACAGTATTTAAGGAGGAAAAGACATGACAAGAAAAATAAAGCGTTCCAAATACGACAAAGTTATAGCTGGAGTATGTGGAGGAATAGGAGAGTTTTTCGAAATAGACCCGACCATAATAAGGCTTGTTTTTGTGTTTGCAACTTTTTTCGGGGGAATAGGTCCTCTTTTATATTTTATTTTGTTATTTATTTTGCCTGAAAATAGTGATTATAAGCCCAGTAACTTTTTTGACGAGGATACTGATGATTATTCCGACTATAAAATGGGAGATTTCGACAGTGACAAGGATTTTACCCATGTTATGGGAGACGATATGAAATTTGGTAGCTCAAATGCCAAAAAGAGCAGTACTTTTTTGGGGATAAGTTTCATATTGCTTGGGGGTATGCTATTGCTCAAGCAGTTTATACCGAGAATCAATTTTATAGAGATATTACCAGTATTGCTTGTGCTGCTTGGTTTGATTATTGTTTTTAAAAATGGGAGGAAATGAAAATGAGAAAAAAGGGGATCGGATTTGGGATATTTCTTATAGTAGCAGGATTATTGATTTTTTTGATACAAAAAGGAATTTTTAGTTGGTCTATTTTTACAGTATTTATAGACAATATAGAATTAACTGTTTCTCTTATCCTGATAGTGGTGGGTATAAACCTTTTGTTTAAAAAGTATCCTTTTGTAAAAGCATTAACATGGTTGGCATTTTTTTCAGTAATGATTGGGTATGGATATTACACTGAAAGGAATGTGCCAAAAAGCAGCACAGAAAAAAATATATCGGTAAATGTAAATAATAATCAAACTTATGTAATTGAACATTTTGATACAACTGAGAAGGGAGAACTTAAACTAAAAGCTTCGGCACTGAGTTTAACTGTGGGCTCTACCGAATCCAATCTGATAGACGGAACGGTAAAAGATATAAATATTCAACAAAATATAGAATATAAAAATGATAAGAAAAGTGTAAATGTAAAGTTGGAAACGAATGATAAAAAAATAATCGCAAACGTTTTTCAAAATCTTTTGTCAAAAGGGGAATTATTTATTGACAGGAAGTTGATTCTGAATTTAAATTCCGATGTTGTTTGGGATCTTAATTTGAAGATAGATGCTGTGGATTCTGATATGGATTTTACCGATTTAAAGATTAAAGAACTGGATATTGACGGTGATGCAGGTTCATATAAACTTACTTTGGGACAAGAGTATAAAGAAACGAAGGTTAAAATTGATGCTGATGCTTCAAAAGTTGAAGTGTTTGTTCCTGCAAATTCCGGTTTGAAAGTTAAAATTGACGGTGCTGCAAACTCAATTAATTTTAAAGATATTGAAATGGAAAAGGAAGGGAAATATTATATTTCGAAAAATTACAATGATGCCGTAAATAAAATTGATTTAAATGCCGATATTGATGCAGGAAGCTTGAAAATAACCGGTATTAAATAATGGTGAACGTTATTGTACGGACAAGAATTTATCAGCTGACAATTTTAAAAGTCGAATGTGAAATATATTAAAATTTCATAAGAAAGGTTAAATTGACAGTAAACATAAATTTGCAAGAAGAGGATGTTTAGTCCTCTTTTTTGATTTTTATAAAAAATAAAAATGAGCTTATATGTTTTAAATATAGGCCGAAATACTTATTATCGAAACTTCAGTGAATATTTAATATGTAAAAAAATAGTTTAAAAATGGCATAAAATATGATAAAGTGTATTATGGTATTTGATAATTATTAGCAATGGAGAGGAATAGTGTTAATGAAACCAAAAATGGTATTGAATAAAGTATTTTGTATATGTAAAGAACTCTATGGAAAGGCTGCCAAAAAACTCAATGCGCTAAATATAGTTATAATTTACATAATTTTGGGCTCAGCATGGATTTTATTATCTGATAAAATTGCAGGACTGCTTGTAAGGGAAAATACTATGCTGGTGCAAGTATCCATATATAAAGGATGGTTTTATGTTTTATGCACGGCTGCCCTCCTTTATTTATTGATTAACAGCGGTATGAAGGAAATAAATAAATCCAAAAATGAACTAAAAATTAGCGAGGAAAGATATAGATTAGTTATAAACAATACTACAGACGGATTTTGGGATTGGGATATATTGAGCAATAAAATTATTTACCCCGAAGAATGGAAGATACAGCTTGGTTATGATAGAGAAGAAATTTCAGACCAAATTAGCGATGTGGAGCGTTTTTTGCATCCCGATGATATTCCTGAGTTAAAGAATTCTATAAAGCAATATCTTGAAGGGATGCAAACTAAATATAAGCAGGAGGTCAGAGCGGTAACAAAAACTGGAGTGGTAATATGGATTCAAATCAGAGGGCAAGCTATTTGGGACAATGACGGCAGTCCATTGAGAATGCTGGGCACTGTAACGAATATCAACGAACGAAAGTTAACCGAAGTTGCTTTAAAGAATACCATGGAAATGAATGAAAAACTGCTGAATGAAGCTCTTGAGTATAATAAGCTCAAGACTGAGTTTTTTACGAACATTTCCCATGAGTTTCGTACTCCGCTTAATGTAATTCTTTCGGTAGTACAGGTGCTGTCTGCCTATGAAAAGATGGGAAAGGAAACTATAAGCCTTGAAAAGGTAAACAAATATATGAGAAACATCAGACAGAATTGCTATCGGCTTCTAAAGCTGATAAACAACCTAATAGATGTGAATAGAATAGATTCCGGTTTTCTTAAGCTGCAGATGAGGAATGTGGATATTGTTGAGGTAGTTAAACAAATAATAGGTTCAGTTAATGAATTTATTAAAATAAAACAGTTGGATTTGAAATTTGAATCGAATACACAAAAAAAGATTATGGCAATTGATGTTGACAAATTTGAAAGAATAATGCTCAATTTAATTTCTAATGCCATTAAATTTACAAAACCCGGTGGTAAAATAACTATTAAAATACATGATTTTGGAGATAAAGTGAATATTTCGGTAAAAGATACCGGTATAGGAATTGAAAAGAATAAATGCTCCATTATTTTTGAGCGTTTCAGACAGGTCAATTCGTCCCTTGTCAAAGATACGCAAGGAAGCGGGATAGGATTGTCAATTGTTAAGTCTCTGGTTGAAATGCACAATGGACAAATTAAAGTTGACAGTGAAATTGGCAAGGGAACAGAATTTATACTGTCTTTTCCGGTTAAAATACTAAATAATGAGGAATTGGATGAAGAATACTATAACTGTGTAAATAATATGAAAAATGAGGGAGTAGAAAGAGCTTTAATAGAATTTTCGGACATATATTTGCCGGTAAACCAAGAGCTGGATATTAGTTGACAGTATTGTCTTTTTGCTGCTGATGCAATGAAGATAAATTGCCTGCCGATTGCTTTTGAACAGAGGTGGGATTGTAGTTATTTTGGGGCATTTTACATGATAAATGAAGAACTTCATTAACCACTTCTGTTACTTTTTCAGGAGCAAAAGGTTTGATTATATAGTGTTTTGCACCATTTTGCAGTGCAGCTAAAAACATCAATTTTTGATTAAGTGCACTGACCATGATGATTCTTGCATCGGGATAGGAAAGGAGTATTTTTTTTGTACCGTCAATCCCGTTTAGAATTGGCATGCTTATGTCCATAGTTACAAGGTCAGGTTTATGCTTTTCATATTCTACAAAGGCTTGTACGCCATTAGTTGCCTCTGCTACAACAGTATGACCTTCAGAGATAAGTATGTTTTTTAAATTTCTTCTTGCCATGGATGAGTCATCTACAATAAGAATGGTAGCCATTAAATTACCTCCTAAATATCTATTAAAAAATCTATAGTTAAAAAAACAAAAAAGTGTCAAAATATGAGTGAAATTGATCCACTGGAATTTTATTCGATAAAGTTAATAAAATTTATTTCAATATTGCCTTTGTCAGATTCTAAAAGGGATGTCCATATACCTGTACCAGCACGCTTAATTTTTGCCTGATGTGAAAATAAAGTAATAGGTGTTCCAAAATTAATGCAGTTTTCCGGATGAGGTATTAATTTGGTAAATTCGCCCATAATCATGTTGGCACATTCAGCCAGAACATCTGCAGCATTTGCTGATTCTTCGTCAGAGCTTAATGATTCTAAATTAAAATATGAAAGTATGGTTTCCAATAAATTTTTATCAGCAGAGAAAATAAATATACCGTTTATAACACCTTTTACTTTAATTAATGCCGAAAATTCCTTTAATGTAATACTTTCAACTTTACTGACTTTATGATCTGCGTTAGCATAAGATAAAAACACTTGTCCGGTAAATAAATTTTTTGTAATGTCAAGAAGTTTTTCAATGAGTTCGGCTTCGGAGATAGATGGCAAATCAGTGTTTTCATAATAAGGAATAAGAAAAGTAAATGCGGTTCCAAGCCCAGGTACAGTGGTGACTTTTACAGAGCCGCCTAAATTTTCCACCTCTTCTTTAACTGCACTTAATCCTACACCTCTGCCTGATAAATCTGAGATTTCGCAGTTTGTTGAAAAACCGTCACAAAAGATAAGGGAAATAACTTCGCTGTCATCCTTACCATTAATTTCATCGGCAGTATAAAACCCTTTTTTTACTGCTGCCTTTTTAATTAGATCAATATCTATTCCGCGTCCGTCATCGGTAATTGTTAATATAATTGTATTATTATTATCGGCAAGATCTATTAAACATTTTATATTTCCGGATTCACTTTTACCAGCATCAATACGTTCTTCCCAAGATTCAATCCCATGTTCCGCTATATCACGAAAAACGTGTCCTAAAGATTTTGCAAAGGAATTATATATATGGGGGTCTACCAGAAAATCACCACCCTCAATTTCAAAAGGATTTATTTGTTTGCCAAAACGGTCTGCCAGTGACAAAGTATAATTCGGATAGGAGTTAAGCAGTTCTTTGAAGGGTTTGTATCTGATTTTTTTTACCTCGGGTATAATTAATTTGAAGTCTTTGGGAGAAAGTATTTTGAGCATCTTATTTTCCAATTCTAAGATTTTTTTCTTGTCTATTTCTATAATCTCGTTATTTTGGAAAAAGGATTCTCCCAGTATATTTTTCAGAATGTCAATATCTTCGTTAATCCATTCATATAGGTTGAGTTTTGACAAATTGACCTCTAAATCATTTAAGCTTATATCAATTATTCCTTTTATCAATTCCGAAAGCTCGTTCTCAAATTGATGAAGTTTGGAGGTAATATTACTCAGACCAAGTTGACCGAAAGTACCTTTGAACGTATGAATTGCCCTGTAAATTTTTATAATAGCATCTTCTGTACTGCAAGATGAACTGATTATATCAAAAATGCGCTTATGGCAAAAGTTTTCATAATCTTTAATACAATATACAAAGTCCGAGTAATTTTTAACTATGTTAACCGCTGTTTTTAGTATGTTTTTTTCGTTTTCCATCTGTTGCTGCAGTCTATATTTATCGGTTATATCGGTTAGTATCAGCATAATTGCATAAGTTTCGGCATATAAACTTTTCCTGATAACCTTGTACTGTATATAAATTTGCTTTTGGTCAATACATACTTCATTAGGCAGCAAACTAAGGTATATTTCCCTTTTGGATTCATCTTTTTCGTTTAAAACCTGGTAAGTTAACTTACTAATTAGCTCCTGCATTTCAAAATCATCCGGAAAAAGTAGCTGGCCTATATTTTCGCCATTTATTTCCCGGTTGAAAATTCTGGTGCATTCGAGACTGTATTCTTTATCCACCAGAAGATCGATTCCAAAAGATAAAAAGCCTTGCCCGGCGTTGTTTAAAAGGTTTTGAATTGATTCGGTTCTCTCAAAAACTTTCTTTTCGAGCTCCTCCGAGAACTTATCCAAATTCTTTTTCGTTTTCTCCAATTCATTATACATGTGAGTAAGAGCCAAGTTTTTATATTCAATTTCACTGGAATACTTTTTCAGTTCCTTACAAATATTTAAATAGCGGCGGTTAAGATAAAAACCAAGGATGCCGACAAAGGCTGCATGTAAAAGAGATACTGTAATATAATACCAAGGCATAGTAAGATTGAATAATTTATGCAAAATAAAAAATGGTATAACAATTACAGATAATATATATGATAGTGCAATAGCTATCAACAGGATAACTGCTTTATATTTATTTATTGAGAACTTATTAACATGGTGTGGTTTCATATTAAGCACCTTGCTAAGGAATAATTTAAAAGAGCAAAACATCATAAGGAACTTTACTCTATGCTGCTTTTAGAAAAGCTAATGGCAATGGATTAAATAAGTTATATGGAATAAACAAATATATGTAATATATATTATACCAGAAAGATAGGACTATTGTTATAGTAAATTAGTCCTATAAAAATGATACTGACAATTTGATAAAACAAGCTTGGAATTTATTGAGAAATGTCTTATAATAATAAGTATAGATACTTATAATATTTACAATATTCGGTTTAAAAAGTAATTTAGGAGGTGCTGGACTATGAAGATAAGGGACTTGCTTGAGAACAGGAAACGAGCAAGAAGAAAAGCTGCCAGGAAAAAAGCCGCAAAGAACATTGCAGTGGGCGCAGGCGTTGGAGCAGCAGTAGGGTTAACAGCAGGAGTACTATTAGCACCTAAATCCGGCAAAGAAACTAGAGAAGAACTTGCCGAAAATGTTAAAGATGTAGCTGAAAAGGTGGCCGACAGCACAAAAAAAACAGCCAGGAGAGTATCTGTAGGTACAAAAAAGGCTGCTGGTTTGTTAAAAGAAAAAATAACTGAATTAAAGAACAGGAAAGTTAACGAAGAGGTTGAAATATCACAGGATAATAAAGATAATGATCAGGAAGAAGCAGAAAATGAGGTTTTGGAAAACTAACCACTTATAATACATGATTGTCATAAGTAAAATAATCACTTTTTTCTTTTTTTGCACAAATAAAATTTACTTGCGTTTAGTGCAACGGGTCGCAGGCATGAGGTGAAATATGGATAAACTGTTTACATTAAGTTTTAGTATAAGAGATTTGGCTGATTTTATTATTTATTTGCTAGGATCAATTGTCTTAATTATCCTGATTATTGCGCTTATAAAAATTATAAAGATTGTTAAGCGTGTGGACAAAATTATATCGGAAAATACTGATAACATAAATAAGACTGTTGCTGCATTACCTGAAGTGGTAAATAACATCAATGATGTTTCATCAAGCTTGAAAGACGGAATAGGCAAAGCTGAAAAGACAATCGAGGCTGTTGAAGATTATATATGTGAGACAGTCACAACCGTTTCTGAAAGTACTGAAGGACTTTTTGATTTCTTAAGTATAGCAGGAGAAGTAATGAAAGTGATTATTTCTTTTTTTCAAGGCGGTAAAAAGAAATAAATTATTAAAAAAGGGGCTAAATGCCCCTTTTATTAGTTACCATTTATTATTAAATTCACGATTGTCTCCAAAAGATCTGTTTCCTCTGCCATTGAAATTTCTTCTTTGCTGTTTTCTGGCCTGTCTGCATGATGGACATCTCTGAGGTTCATTTTGGAATCCTTTTTCCTGGTAAAAAGCTTGTTCTCCTTCCGTAAAGATAAATTCAGAATTACAGTCTTTACATATAATAGTCTTGTCAGGCATATTTACAATCCTCCTTAATAATTTGGATTTAACGTATTCTAGACTTCTTTCTCCAATTATTAAGGAGAATATGGGTCTAAAAATATTAAATCTTCACTTTGTTATTATATCATATATATAATTAATAAATCAATAATTTTCGAAAAATCAACAAAAAGTAAGAAGTGGGAAAAAGATACAGCAATTAATATATAATTTCTGATGGGTTACCTTTTTATAAGCTTCATGCATAGTATAAATTGGGAAGGAAGATATCAATTAATTTTTTATTTATGTTCTTTTTTATCTTTTATATTTTTCGGAAATTTGTTGCGTCGTAAGAGTTAAATGGGTAATCCATGGGAGATAAAAAATTATGAAAAATAGCGGATTTTATATAATGGAATACAATAGGGAAAAAGCTGTTGAGTATGCTGCTAAGTGGGCCTTTAGCAGAAATCCGCAGTATTATAACTTTGATAAACTTGGTGGAGATTGCACTAATTTTGTATCACAAGTTATTTTTGCCGGAGGAGGAGTAATGAACTATACTCCTGTATACGGATGGTACTATTTAAGTGCACAGAAAAGAACAGCATCCTGGACTGGTGTAAATTATCTTTACAACTTCTTAACAAGCAACAAGGGAAGTGGACCTTTTGCAGAGCAAGTAGATGCAAAAGATATAAAGCCCGGTGATATAATACAGCTTTCTTTCGGAGGTGCACCGAACTACAACCACTCACTTGTTGTTGTAAAAGTCGGTTTGAAATCCAGCGCGGAAAATATATATATTGCTGCACACACAGAGGATAGATTTGATTATCCTCTGACCAATTACAGCTGGTCAGATATAAGATATTTGCATATTTGCGGAATAAGGAAAAATTTATAGTATTTTTATTTCTAATCCTTTATTTTACTCCCACAGGCGGTATCAAGCCGGAGGAGGGTTCAACCAGCGCTTCCAAATCCAGCAGTAGAATAAGGTTGTCGTTTACTTTTGCTACAGCTTTTATATAATTCTTAGCATTGGCAGCAACAGTAGACGGTGTTTTTTCTATAGACTCGTCTTCTATCTGGACAATTCCGTCCACACTATCCACTGATATACCGATATGAGAAGAACCCAAATTCACAATTAAGACTTTGGAATTTTGCAAGTTATCATCTGTATTGGGGAGATTGAATTTTTTGCGCAGATTAAACTGTGAGTATACTTTTCCTCTTAAGTTAATTAACCCATCTATGTACGGAGGAGAATTGGGAACTTTAAATACTGCCTGAGCATGAATTATTTCCAATACTCGTTCAATTTCTACCGCAAATCGATCGTTGTTTAACTTGAAAACTACATATTGTGATGTCATAAAAATACCTCCATATAATTGTTGATTAAATATTGCAACTGAAGTGTTCCTTCTCCCCTTTTTCTATTCTTTATTTTAAAGCGGTAAAATAAAACTTTTTTAAACATGAAATTGCAGAATTGCTTTGTAAAAAATGTATAATAAATTGAAAAAGTAAATATGAAACCTTGAATACCAATTGCTGTAAAAATGGAAAAATACAAGAATAAAATAAAAAATTGCCCTTAACAATATTATATCAATTAATCTGTTAACGGGCAATGAAAAGTTTTTACTGTTATTTCATTTGGCTAAAATAAGGCGAATTTTGTGAGAAGTACAATAATATTTAAATTAAGATCTATAACTTCCGTTTATTTTTACATAATCATAGGAAAAGTCACAGGTCCATATTCTATCGCTGTAATTTCCTTTTTTCAGGTTTATCAATATTGTTACTTCTTTTTCTTTCAATATCTCTTTAGCTTTATCTTCATCAAATTTAAGTGCACAACCGTTTTGACATACCATTAAATCTCCGATGTAAATATCTACAAGAGTCGGATCAAAATCGGCACCGGAATAACCGGCAGCTGTTATAATACGTCCCCAGTTGGCATCTTCACCGAAGATTGCTGTTTTTACCAGCGGCGATTTTGCAACTGCACTCACAACCTTATAAGCATCATCGGGAGTTGCAGCACCATCAGCTTTAACTTCGATAAGTTTTGTGGCGCCTTCTCCGTCTTTGGCAATCATTCTTGCCAGATAAGTACAAACGTGTTCCAAAGCGGATTTAAAATTACGGTATTCCATGTCTTCTTCCGAAATTCCTTCATTGCCAGCCTTTCCGTTGGCCAATATCAGTACCATGTCGCAAACGCTTGTGTCTCCGTCAACGGATACTCTGTTAAAGGTATAACCCACAACTTCCTTGAGAGCTTTATCCAAAAGGTTATGGGAAATGTTTGCATCGGTGGTAATTACCCCGATCATTGTAGCCATATTGGGATGGATCATTCCCGAACCTTTTGCCATGCCTCCGATTCTTATTTTTTTGCCTTGAATTTCAATTTCTACGGCAATCTCTTTAGGTACGAGGTCAGTGGTCATAATAGCCTCACAGGCTTCATGGCCTCCTTCTGCTGATAAGTTGGCTATGGAAGTTTTTATACCCGAGCGGATCTTTGACATATCCAAAGGAATACCAATAACTCCGGTTGAACCTACAAGTACATTTTCTGCATTGCATTGAAGAAGCTGAGCAGTGAGTTCGGCTATTTCCAAGGCGTCCTTATTGCCCTGTCCACCTATGCAGGCATTAGCATTGCCGCTGTTTATTACAATTGATTGGGCGTATCCTTTTTTTATATGATTCATGGTTAGTTGAAGGGAGTGACCTTTTACCAAATTGGTGGTAAAGACTCCGGTTGCTACGGCTATATCATCGGAACATACAACTGCCAAATCCTTTTTGCCATTATTTTTTAAACCGCAGGCAACACCTGCTGCTTTAAAACCTTTCGGAGCGGTAACTCCGCCATCTATTACATTTATCATACTTTTCACTCCATTTTTATTTAGTATAGTCAAGATGTATTATACATAATTAATTATGTTCATTCAACGGGATTTACGTAGTTTTTCCAAGTTTGCTAGTATGCAGTCAGTTGATGAAAATAGGTAAAAAAGAGGAAATAAGACCTATTTATGATTTGAAGGATATATAATATAATAATTTTAACTAATCAATTTACCGGGAGTTTCTGTCAAAAAATGCACATATGTTTGGCCAGTAGGTTTGGTTAATAAGAAGTTTAGGATTTCAAAAAAATAAATTTTATGAAATATTTAGCAATTCGTTTTTATTCCAAATTTTTTATGGATGTCAAGCAGTAGTTCCCTTTAATTCCATATAAAATCATTGAAATATAAATGCTTAGAGGTTATAATAGTGAAGATTCATCTCTTATGCTTTCAGATACTTGGTAAAGTTTTAATGACTTCTCTTAGGATGGAAACGACTATACATTTTTGCAGGAGGCCTAATGTTTTAAAATTTCTAATCTAAGGATGGAGGAATTAATAATACCTTAATTTGACTACAACGATTTTATTTATCGGTAACTTGTAAAAATACGCGGTTAATGTTTGATTGGAATAAGAGTTTTTATAAATTTTTTTAGAGTAAGGGGATGGTTAAATGTCTGAAGCAAGAAAGGTTGTAAAGAAACAGGAATTACCTTTGCTGCCTCTTAGAGGTCTTACAGTCTTTCCATATATGATACTTCATTTTGATGTGGGAAGAGTAAAGTCTATAAAAGCTTTGGAAGAGGCTATGATAAACAACCAGCTTATTTTTCTGGTTACTCAAAAAGATGCAAAAAATGACTCACCTACTGTTGACGATATATACAAGATTGGTACAATATCGAAAGTTAAACAGCTTTTAAAACTTCCCGGCGATACCATAAGGGTTTTGGTTGAAGGAATCAGCAGGGCTGAAATTGCTGAGTTTACTCAGACAGAACCGTTCTTTATGGCAGAAGTTGTTGAAAAAATATATGTTGAAGATGAAGATAGCAAATTGGAAATAGAAGCTCTCAAAAGAAGGGTAGTATCCACTTTTGAAGAGTATTCCAAATATAACAACAAAATTTCACCGGAAATTGTTTTATCAGTAATGAGTATTGAAGACCCGGATCAGCTTGCGGATATAATAACTTCAAATTTGGTATTGAAGGTTGAGCAGAAACAGGAGATACTCAATGAATTTCAGCCTAAACTGCGTCTTGAAAAACTGCTGGAAATAATAGTTAAAGAAATTGAAATTATGCAGATTGAAAAAGATATAAACATCAAAGTTAGAAAACAGATGGACAAGATGCAGAAGGAATACTATCTGAGGGAACAATTGAAAGTAATACAAAGTGAGCTGGGAGATAAGGAAGGCATTACCGGCGAAGTTGAAGAATATAAAAGAAAGCTTAAGGAAGGTAATTTTGGTGAAGAGGTAGAGAAAAAGGTTCTTAAAGAGCTGGACAGGCTTTTGAAGATGCCTTCCGGTTCTGCTGAAGGGGCCGTAATCAGAACCTATCTGGACTGGATATTTGACCTTCCGTGGAATAAGAGAACTGAAGAAATAATTGATTTGGAAAGAGCGGAGGCAATTCTGAATGAAGACCACTATGGGCTGGAGAAGGTAAAGGAAAGAATTTTGGAACATCTTGCTGTCAGGATGCTGAAAAACGATTTGAGAGGCCCAATACTTTGTCTTGTAGGACCTCCGGGAGTAGGTAAGACATCAATAGCCAAATCGATTGCCCGTGCATTAAACAGAAATTATGTCAGGATGTCTTTGGGTGGTGTAAGAGATGAAGCGGAGATAAGAGGTCATCGCAGAACTTATGTCGGAGCTATGCCTGGAAGGATAATTTCGGCATTGAAACAGGCCGGTTCCAAAAATCCGCTTATTCTGTTGGATGAAATAGATAAAATGAGCAGTGATTTCAGAGGTGATCCGGCATCAGCTATGCTTGAAGTACTTGACAGTGAACAGAACTTTGCTTTCAGAGATCACTATCTGGAACTTCCCTTTGACTTGTCGGATGTACTTTTCCTTACAACAGCTAACAATCTTGATACTATTCCAAGGCCGCTTTTGGACAGGATGGAAGTTATACATCTTACAAGCTATACCGAAGAGGAAAAGGTTAATATTGCAATAAAATACCTTTTCCCGAAACAGGTGGCAGAACACGGAATTAAAAAGGGAAGCGTAAAAATAGATGAACAAGCTGTTAGAGACATTATAAACTGCTATACAAGGGAAGCAGGAGTAAGGGATTTGGAAAGACAGATTGCCACAATATGCAGAAAAGTGGCCAAAAAGCTTGTTTCTTCGAAACAGCAATCGGTTAAAATTACTTCCAATACTTTGGAAAAATATTTGGGAACTAAAAAGTACAGATATGATAAGGCAAACGATAAAGATGAAATAGGTATTGCTACGGGTCTTGCATGGACCCCTGTAGGAGGAGACACATTGTCCATTGAAGTAAACCTCATGGACGGAAGCGGTAAATTGGAACTTACCGGTCAGCTTGGAGATGTAATGAAGGAATCGGCAAGGGCTGCTATGAGTTTTATTCGTTCAAGAGCCGAACAGTATATGATTGAAAAAGATTTTTACAATAAATATGACATTCATATACATGTACCGGAAGGTGCTATTCCAAAGGATGGTCCTTCGGCTGGTATAACCCTTGCAACTGCGATGGTATCTGCTTTGACAGGAATTCCTGTAAAGAGAAATGTTGCAATGACAGGAGAAATTACGTTAAGAGGTCGAGTCCTTCCGATAGGAGGACTTAAGGAAAAAGTCCTTGCGGCCAACAGGGCTGGTATTGATACTGTTATAATTCCTGTTGATAATAAAAAGGATCTTGACGATATACCGGAAGCTGTAAGGAAAAAAATTAAGTTTGTAGTTGCCGAGAATATGGATACTGTACTGAATACAGCTCTGGTAAAGACTAAGTGGAGAAATATAAAGAGTACAAAAAGTGATGATAAAGTAGATATTGCCAAGAATCCTTCCCAAATTCATGATGAGTCTCAGCAGATAGTTGAGCAGTAATATATAACTTTATTAATTATATTGGATAAACACTAAACCGCAGTTGTACCGTTGAGTACAACTGCGGTTTTTAATAGGTTATGTCTAATATTTTTGATTGATATAGCTGTCTACCAAAGATTCTCTTTCCTCGTTTATAAAAACATTCTCCTGTTTGAGCCTGTTTAGTATGGATTCGTTGATAGAATGGAGAATTATATTGTCATAGTCTGTCAATACAATTTCAAACAATTTTTTCTTTAGTTTTGGAGATTTAACTTTTACAAAATAGGCTTCAACACCTTTGAAATCTATTAGAGTCAAGAGTTTCATGGTTACATCATCTTTTTTTGAATAATAATAATTTGATTGTTCAAGAAAATCTTCCCTCGCTTCGTTATTTTTGCTAAGGTCATGGGCTCTTTTCTGATAATATTTTGCCAGCACATTGTAATATTGGTAATTGTACAATGCCTTTTTTACATTGTCTATCTTTTTAAACGGCTTAATATTTAAAGCGTTAATGCACCTGAAATTTGCTTCGATAAACTCATCTTTTGACAGATCACCTTTTGAATACTGCTCTATTAAGCTGTTTCTATTGAGCAAAAATTCTTCAAATTTGTTGGGTACAATTCTTTTTGGCGACATTTTTACCTACCTATTCCAGTTTTGTATTGTTTTTAATAGCAATAAGCGATATATGGAAATAAGGGAGTAATTAAAGTATTGACCAATGGTCTTAATTTATATTAAAATATATAAGACAAAAAGTAAAGCTGTTCTTTTCAATTTTATATGAGATTCAAAAGGTTATTGAAGTTTTCTTTATTAATAAGTAAATTCAGTGAATGTCTAATGTAATCTGCTAAGTAAGTGCTTACGGTCTTGTAACAGGTACATAAAGAAGATTGTTTCACCCTGGAATTGATTTTGTCGTCAAGTTCGAGTTTTTACTATTTAGGAGGGCCGTATGGCTTTATATTTAATAATTTCCCTGTCTATAGCAGTTGTTATGTTCTGTATAAACGTAGCAATATTTAGTAAATACAAAATTTTGCGTAAAGACAGCATTTTTATTATATCTTTAGCATCTATTGCTATATCTGTTTTATTTCCCATGATTCTTAATGGTTTTGCTGCTGCAGCCACCTCTGCTGGTTTTCACTTGGCATTAGTTACAAGTGTTATCACTTCCATTGCACTTATAGTAGTTTTTTCCGGCATAATAGCCTATTGGGAATATATAAAAGAAAAGGGTAATAAATTATTGGGTTTCAATATTGATATTTTTACAAAATGGCTGAGAAAAAGCGTACTCATTAATAAGGTGAAGAACAGTAAGTATTATAAGCTTGTTTTTAGTAAGAAGAACGTCTTCTCTAAAGAAAACAGGCATGAAACGGGAAAAAATGTTGACACTGGAAAGAATATTGATACAATAGGAGTAGAAAGTTTTGATGATGTTTTAATTTCTGATAGTGACATATCAATTCAGAAGTCTAAGAAAGCCAGCGAAAATTTTTTATGGAATACGGATAATCCAATTGCCGATGGTTGCATTAATGAAGATGACACTATAAAGGAGTTGGATAGCTTTGTCTGCAATGAAGATTGTCTTGATGATGAAAATCTAATGGAATTTCTGCGGTTTGAAAACGAATATGGAAATGTCAATATAGATGAAAAATCAACGGAAAGTTATTTGGATTCGGATTGTCAGAACGATTCTATTATCTTGGAACTGGAAGAGTTAATTAATCAGTCTGATTTCGGATCTATAGAAGATAGTATAAGTTCAGAAATCAATGAAATTGTTGCAAGCATCCGGGATGAAATATGTATAAATTCCGATAGCGGTGGTAATGATATAAGCAATAATTGGGATGAGCTGATTTTGGGCCAGAGGGAAGAAGATTTTGAAGGCGATCAGCGGATGATTGGCAAAAAAGGTGGAAACGAGCTTAAAAAGTCTCTTGCTGAAATAATTGATGAAGGATTTAAGCTCAAAGAGCAGGGAGATTATGAAGGTGCAATAATAAATTTCCTTTATGCTTTAGACAGTCATCCTCCCGACGACGTAGCACATTGGATACTCCTGGATATTTGTGTAATGTACAAGCAATTGGGACAGGTTGAGCTTGCAAAAGAGGTACTTGATAATTATGTAAAAGAATATGGAATTATAATGGATGAAGGGTTAAAGTATGAAATTGAGTTGAATTTACGATAGATTGGGTTTTTGCTGATAGAAATGTACGAGTTATGCTTTTTGACGGATTTGGTAATAATACTCAGACCTGATTACAGGATTGAGTATTGAGGGGGCACGCAATATAATGAAAAAGGCTCAGGATATAATTGGATTGCCAATTATAAGTATTTATGACGGCATTGAAGTGGGCAGGGTAAAAAATATAATTATTAATGCTACAAAGAGAGCAATAGAATACTTGATAATTGACAGCGGAATTCAATTCCTTAGTGCTAAGATAGTGCCTACAGTTAATGTATTGGGTATTGGAGAATATGCGGTAACAATCGAGAATGAATCGGTAATAAGTTATGTAAGTGAGATACCTGCTGCCATAGAATTATTGCAGAAAAATATACAAGTTACCGGAACTAAGCTGCTTACTAAAAAAGGAAGGCTTATTGGTGAAGTTGGCGATATTTATGTTGATGAGGATGATAATTGCAGTATTGTTGGACTTGAATATATATATGACGGTAAGGTTAAAATCATACCCAGAACAAGTATTATTTCTATAAGCAAGGATTTTGTTGTTGTAATTGAAGAAGTAGAAGAGAGCTTGATTGACAAAAAGGAAGAGTTAGAGAACGTAGTTTGTTTGCAAGATGATGAAAAAGATAGGTATAATCCTCATATTGACCAAAACAGTGATTTTGTGGAGAATTCTGGCGACGAAATAGAGGAATTGATTATAGAAGAAACCGATTCATCGTATGAAGAAATTGATGTATCTTATCCTGATTTCCCCTTTGAAACGAATATATCTGTGGAAGAGGTATTGGATTTATCCTTGCCTGAAAATGATAAATTAAACTACGAAGATTTTTTTGCCGATATTGATGATAACTATCTTGAAAGCGGTTTTAATGATAATGGACTGGATGAAACATTTTTTGAAGGTTTTGAGGATTTGGAAGGAGGTTATTTGGAGGAAGATTTAAAAAAAGATGAGAAGTCTATTAATATACAACTGTTAACTGAAAATATCGAAAAAGAAATTAATGAAAAAGAAAATATTGAAAAAGAAAGTACTGACAAAGTAAATACTGAAAAGAATTCAGACGATAAAAAGGAAGTTTGGAAGCCTTCTTTCGTTAATTTTGACAAGGAAAAAACCTCCGGCAGTTCGTTGGATAAAAGTAGTGCTGCCCATCTGTTTGAACAGCGGCAGAAAGAATATCTTAATGGGAGAAAAGCTACAAAAACTATTATTTCCAGCTCAGGAACAGTTATAATCAGACAGGGAGAAATTATAACCGATGAGGTTATCGAACTTTCAAGACAAAACGGAAAACTGATTGAACTAATAATGAATAATGAAGCATAGTGAGAGGTAGTTTTGATGCTAAAACATAACAAAGTTTATATTATATTGATGATTTTGTTTTTCCAGTCAGTATTGTCGATAACTTTGGGATTGTTTTTCCTTCACTTTTCATCAAAAGGTCATATTTTACCTAATGTATATGTAAGCACGTTATATGTGGGAAATTACACAAAAAGCAAAGCGGTATCCGCAATTAAAGAGCATTATGACAAAATATCGGAGGATTCGGGTATTTTGATAAAATGCGATGATGACAAAGAGTATAGGATTAAACTTTCGGATATCGAATTTTCGATAGATTGTGAAGCTACTGCTGATGAAGCATATTACATAAAGGAAGACAACAGACTTGCAAGACTAATAAAAGGATTTTTTGCAAATAAAAAGATAACGATATATCCAGTGGTAAAGATAAATGAAGAAAAACTTAAAAAACATTTGGAGGAGTTTGCTTTATTGGTAGATAAAGCGCCTGTAAATGCTCGGATTAATTTTCAAAATGGTGAGATAAGTAAAATTCCGCATCAATTGGGGATGAAACTTAATATCCCAAATTCAATAGAGAAAATTAAGAGTGAAATCGGAAATAATCTTAACAGTACTATTGAATTTAATCCGGAAAACAACTATGAGATTAATTGGATTTGGCCTGAACTTACCCTTTCAGATTTTAATGGTATTGATTCTGTTATTTCCAGCTATTCAACTCCCATTACAGACTTTAAAGACAATAAAAGTATAGTGCAGGCTGCAAAGGCACTAAACGGTTTTTTGGTGATGGGATCAGATTTTAATAACCGAAAGTATAAGGAGTTTTCCTTTGTTAATCGAATGAAGGAAAAGGGCATTTCCTTTGAAAAAACAAATGAGGGTTTAAGCCAGGTGGCGTCAACTCTTTATGCTGCATTGCTTAAAACTGGTATTGATGTCGATTATATTTACAGAAAGAAGCATAATGCAATTGTGGAATATATCGAACCTGGTCTGGATGTGGAAATATCCGAAAAAGAAGGAGATTTTACATTTAAAAACCCTTTTGATTTCCCGATTGCAGTCTTTACCGAATATGATGATAGGAACATAACAGTGTACATATTGGGAAGTAAGGGGAATGGCTATTCTAAAAAGGAAATAGAGACAAGGGTTGTACAAAAAATTGAGCCGCCTGTTTTAAGGACTGTAAATTATGATTTAAAGCCTCTTGAAGAAAAAGTTGTCATTAGTGGTAAGCCGGGAATTGAGGTAGAGGTATATAGAGTTTCAGAAGAAAACGGCAAAATCAATTCAGATCTTTTATATATCGATAGTTATGAAGCGGTTGAATCAATTGTTCAGGTTGGACCTAAAAGATAATAACAGGCAAAATAAAAAAATCTCGAAATAACTTGCAATTTCTCGAGATTTTTTTAATAACCATGTTAAAAGCAAATTAGAAATAACAGGAAATAATTTCTACTGCATTGGCTTCAATTATTTTTTGACCGTATTCCTCCAAGTAACCTTCGTAATAGGCATTATTGGAGACTTTTTTTCCATATTCATTGAGCAAAGATTCGAAATATCTCAAATTGCTAACGGTATAGGCATTTTTGGTAAATATCATGTAATAGGTATTTTTTAGCTTATACAACGTACTGTTACCCGAATAAATGTTATTAAGTATGCTGCACAAACTGACAAGGTGGTCAAAGTTTTCAAAAGAGTAAATAACTATTGATGAGCACAGCTTGTGACATTTCTTTTTTACTCTTAAATCGGACTTCCTGAATCTATTCTTTATATATTTCTGAATTGATTCAAAATCTTCATCATCATCGAGCTTGGTTATAAATATAACAAAACCGTCATTTTCATCCGGTGATGCTTCGATTGCCAATTGTGATTCGGAAGTATTAAAGCCAAACTGAATTTCTGCTTGCTCCATCATATCCCAAAACAATTCCTGGGTAGCAAGTGAATTATAGTTGAGATTCTCTAAGTCAATATTTCTTTCCTGCAGATCACTTAATGTAATTGTAACTTTAATTTTATTCTCGTTAATTTTTTCTATTTTCATCTCTTATCACCATCAACCATTTACATAATTGTATACCTATTTTATATTATACTTCCAATAATACAAAATGAGAAGTATGAAAAAATTAACTAAAGTCAATTAAATATAAATATTGCGTAAATAATAAGAATATCTAGTGATATGTATATTATATTAATCGGTAAGTTTTTACGTTTTATAAAGACTTTTTTATTTCCTGAATAAAGTAATATAAACTGTTTTATATTAGGGAAATATTATTATTATAAGCTATAAAACCTGATATCGAAACTCATATTTTTAGAAAAATAAAAGTTAATATGGCAATTATATTTTAAAAAATTCTGATTTTTAATGTTTATTACTGCAAGAGTAAACAAAATATAGGAGGTGATCGAATGGCTTCAGATAAAAGCAATTTGGACGATGTACAAGATATGGCTCAGGATATTGTATATAAAAAGGAAAAGGATTATTACAAGGGAGCTAGCGGAGAGTTGAGAATGAAAGCTGAAGGCCTTTTCAAGAAGGCAAAAGAGAAGGGGATTTCTGTTGAAGATATAGATATAGTGAAGTTATATGAGAGGAGTGCTCAATTTCCGGGGATAGGAGAAATTAGTCTTCCGGCTTTTGTAGTTAAGGTTAAAGGAAAAGATTTGTCGACCGGACAAGTTATTGCTGACGGAAAACAAATCGACTATTTTAACAGGTTTCAGAAATATCTTGCACAAAAGATTGAAAGTAAAAACATAGTAAGAGACGAAAGTGGAAAAACAGTTTATCGGAACAAAAGACCTAAGATTAGCGACAAACCTGATTTTTCACTGACTGATTGGGAGTTGTTTGAAATAGGAAAAGAGCTGCTTGATGACAAGGAATTCGGCCTTGAAAAGACTATAACGGGAGCCTGTGACAGAATCATAAGAAAGCTGATGGGTGAAAACGATTGGCTGTATCCTGAGGAGGCAAGAATGTTAGATGAAGAATTTAGTGTGATAGAGAGCAAAATTCAAAAAGAAAAGGAAAAGAAGGAAAGTGTTGCCGTAAGGAAAATGGCAACGGTCAGGCAAATCAACTATCTTAAGCAAAAGCTAAAGAATATGGACATTGATCCCGATAACAGTGAGGTAATGCAGACTATTTTAAGAGAAATGGGATTTGAGGCAAAGGATATAAATGAACTGACAGTTGGGGAGATGAGCAAAATTATTGAGAACTTAAATTCCATTGCGCAAAAAATAAAAGAAAACTTGCCGGATTCAGTATTGGCAGCAAACAAGAACACAGACAGCACTAAAGAGATTCAGAGCAGTTACAGGCAATAAATGTATTAGGGCAGGAAAAATATTGCATACTATATTTAGGTCGAATGGATATGAAATATTATTGAAAATTTGGATTTTGAAAAGGAGAGAAAAAATTTGGGACTGGTAAAAAAATATAATTGAATATTGTAAAAAGTTCGGTAAAAATTTTATATTTTGTTGAAAAAGAATATTAGGTATGATTATAATAGTTATGACAAAAAAGTTTGTTTTATGAGGTGGAAACGATGCAAATTATACTTGCATCCCAATCGCCTAGAAGGTCTGAATTACTCAAGCAGCTAGGACTGAATTTTCAAATTAGAATAGCAGACATAGATGAGAGTAATTCCATGGGGCTTAAGGCATCGGAGCTTGTTCAGTATCTTGCCTTTGAAAAGGCTAAAGCTGTAGCTGAAGATTCAAGTTTGGACAGAGATTCCATAGTAATAGGGGCCGATACAGTTGTAGTTAAAGACGGAGCAATTTTGGGAAAGCCGCGGGACAAGCAGGAGGCTTTTA
Organism: Acetivibrio clariflavus DSM 19732; assembly: GCF_000237085.1. GTDB lineage: Bacteria > Bacillota > Clostridia > Acetivibrionales > Acetivibrionaceae > Acetivibrio > Acetivibrio clariflavus. The sequence goes on from NC_016627.1 coordinate 1,305,818, forward strand.
ATATGCTGAAAAGTCTTAACGGAAGCTGGCATGAAGTAATGACTGGTATAGCTGTTATTGATGCTAACAGCTTTAAATATGATAAATGTGTTGAAATAACCAGAGTTAAGATGAAGGAATTGAAAGATGAGACAATCAATGCCTACATTAATTCGGGTGAGCCCTTAGATAAAGCAGGCGCTTACGGTATACAGGGCTTGGGGGCTGTACTTGTCGATAGAATTGAAGGTTGCTATTTCAATGTTGTAGGTTTACCTATTTCAAAACTGAGTGATATTTTAAAGAACTATGGAGTGTATGTTTTAAAATAAAAGAAATTTTTTTGCGAAACATTAAATAACTTATGTATGGTGTGTCATAGATTAATGATTGGTTAAAAATTCGTAAAACAGTTTGGAAGGAGAATTATTGAATGGGCATATTTACTAGGGATATCGGTATAGATTTAGGAACTGCCAATACATTGGTGCATGTAAAAGGTAAAGGTATTGTAGTGAGAGAACCTTCAGTTGTTGCAATAAATAAAAAATCAGGCGATATTCTTGCAGTTGGCGATGCTGCGAAAGAAATGATAGGAAGGACTCCGGGGAATATAGTTGCAATAAGACCGATGAAAGATGGTGTTATTGCTGATTTCGATATTACACAGGCAATGTTAAAATATTTTATAAAAAAAGCTTTATCAAAGGGAATAGTTGGAAAACCAAGAGTGGTAATTTGTGTACCTTCCGGAGTTACCGAAGTGGAAAAAAGAGCTGTAGAAGAAGCATCACTGGCGGCCGGTGCGAAGGAGGCGTATTTGATTGAAGAACCTATGGCAGCTGCAATTGGTGCCAATCTCCCGGTGGATGAACCGTCGGGAAGCATGGTTGTCGATATCGGTGGCGGAACCAGTGAAGTGGCTGTTATATCTCTTGGAGGAATTGTTACCAGTAAATCCCTGCGAATAGCCGGGGATGAATTGGATGAGGCTATTGTGCATTATGTAAAAAAAGAGTATAATTTGATGATAGGTGAAAGAACGGCAGAAGAAATAAAGATGACTATTGGAGCAGCTTATCCTAAACCTAAAGAAGAGTCTATGGAAATTAGGGGAAGAGATCTTATCTCCGGACTTCCTAAAAATATAACTATAACCTCAACGGAAGTCGCTGATGCATTAAGAGAGCCTATAAATGCAATAGTTGATTCAATTAAGTACACTTTGGAGAAAACTCCACCCGAACTTGCAGCAGATATCATGGACAGGGGAATAATGCTTACCGGAGGGGGAGCGCTTCTTAGCGGTTTGGATAAATTGATCAGAGATGAGACTGGAATGCCTGTTAATATAGCCGATAATCCGTTAGATTGTGTGGCAATGGGATCGGGAAAGGTATTGGAAGAAATTGAAACATTGAAGAAGGTGCTTATTTCTCCTAAAAGACTCAAGTAGAAGGGAGATAATGTATTTTGCTGCGTCTTTTTAAAAACAAAATATTTATACTTGTTTCTATTACAATTATACTTTTAATTGTAATGGGATTGTCGTCAATACAAAACGGCAAGATTAATTATGTGGGCGATATTTTCAGCACTATTTTATCTCCTTTTCAGAGGTTCATAAATTATTCTGACAAGAAGATAAATGATTTTTTTGCACATTTTGAGGATATTGATAAGTTGAGGAAAGAAAATGAAGTTTTAAAACAAAAGGTTTATGAGTTGGTATATGAAAATGAAAAGCTAATTGATTTAAAAATAAAAAATGAAGAGCTGAGAAGGGCTTTGGATATTAAGGACCAATACAGCACTATGGACATGGTCGGTGCCAATATAATAGCAAAGGACATGGGAAATTGGTTTGATATTTTTACAATAGACAGAGGGACAAAGGATGGAATTGAAATTGATTATCCTGTAGTGACAAGCAATGGCCTGGTGGGAAGGGTAATGCAAACCGATTTATTTACATCAAAGGTTATTTCCATAATAGATGAGGATAGTTCTATCAGTGCCAGACTGTCTAAGACCAGTGATTTAGTTGTAGTAAAAGGTGATAGAAAGCTCAAGGATCAGGGGCTTTGCATTATGAATTATATTCCTGCCGATGCTGATGTATCGGCCGGTGACCGGGTGGAAACGTCGGGTGTTGGAGGAATTTATCCAAAAGGTATTCTTATCGGAACAGTAAGGGAAGTAAGACAAAGGACAAATGAATTGGATAGATATGCTATTATTGAACCTGTGGTAGATTTTAAGCGTCTTGAAGAGGTATTTATTTTAAAGCCGAAAACAATCAATAATAATGAAACGAGCGAAGGTAGCAAATGAGATTAAAAGTAATTGCTTATTCTATCCTTATTTTTTTGACTGTGCTGATTCAGTCAACAATTGCTGATTTTATAAAGATTTATGATGTCAAGCCCAATCTTACCATTACGGTAATAGTTTGCGTTGCCTTTAGAAGAAATGCTATAGAAGGGGCTATAGTAGGTTTCTTTTGCGGTCTTATGCAGGATGCTGTTTCTGGAAGAGTTATTGGCTTTTATGCTCTTCTGGGTCTTTACTTGGGCTTAATAATAGGCAGAAGTAATAAAAAGCTCAACAAAGAGAATGCTCTTATTGCTATTTTTTTAACTTTTGTATCAACAATTGTATATGAGTACATTGTTTATTTTTTTACTACGGTTTTCAGGGCACCACTGGATTTTATATATCCCTTTAAGAATATAATTCTAACCGAAGCAATTTATAACAGTGTAATTTCCATAATAGCTTTTATAATAGTAAATAGGATACATAAAAGATTTGAGGAGTTTGAGAAAAATTCCAGAAGATATTAATGGTTGGATATCCATAAGTTTTATTCTGTCGAGAAAAAACGACAGAACGAAATAAAGGGGTCTGACTGAGAAAATTGTGCTTTTTTAACTTATGCTGGTGGTGAGGTTATGGAAAAAAGAACGAATGAAAAAAAATCAAACGAGAGATTTGTATTATTGGCAATAATGTATTTGCTTGTTTTTACTATAATTGTAGTTCAACTGATAAACCTTCAGATAATAAACGGAAAAGAGAATGATGAAAAATCTCAGCAAAGGCTTCTTCAGGAAAGGGAAATTGTTGCCCCAAGGGGTATAATAGCCGATACCAACGGCATACCTATAGCTACAAACAGGGTGGGGTATACAATTCATGTGGCAAAGACCAATCTTAAAGGCCCCCAGCTAAATGAAATGATTATTAAACTTATTCGAATTATTGAAAGTAATGGAGACACTTTCGAGTCGGGGCTTCCCAACTATTTGACTTTTAATCCGATTGATTTTGGAAAAAATATAAAAGATTCCGAAAAAGCATTGCAGAAGTGGAAATCTGAAATGGTTTTAAAAGAAAAGGAGATAGAGCTGCTCAATACACCGGAAGATGTGTTTAAATATTTTAGGGAAAAAAAGTTTGATATTGATGCAAAATATACCGATGAAGAAGCTTATAAAATAATGTGCATAAGATATGATATGCTCATAAAAGGTTATACGGCAACCAATCCTCTTCTCATTGCCAAAGATGTAGGGATAAAGACGGTAGCTCAAATTGAGGAGAGAAGCCATGAATTCCCGGGAGTCCAGATTGATGTTGAACCGGTTAGAAAATACGTAGATGCACAGGATTTTGCCCATGTTTTGGGATTTATCGGTTTATTGAGCGAAGAGCAATACGAATCAAAAAAAGATGCAGGATACAAGTTAAATGACATAATAGGTAAGGCCGGTATAGAAAGGGCTGCAGAAAATTATTTAAGAGGGATAAACGGAAAGAAAAGGGTAGAGGTTGACACCAGCGGAAGGCTTACTTCTGAACTTAGCAGTGAGCCTGCAATACCGGGCAATAACGTTTATCTTACTATTGACTCAAGGCTTCAAAAGGTTGCAATGGAATCTTTGGAAAGAAATATTGCCGATATTCGGTCAAGAGCTGACTATAGAAAGAACTTTGGGGATGCCAATGCTGGTGCGGTTGTTGCCATAGATGTAAATAGCGGTGCAATTTTGGCTATGGCAAGTTATCCTACTTATGACCCGAGTGTTTTTCTTCCTAGAACCGATGTTCCTGATGCTGCTAAGAAACAGAACGAGTACCTTAATGACAGTAAAAATAAACCTATGCTTAATAGGGCTATTGGAGGAGTATACACACCAGGATCAATTTATAAACCTTTAACTGCTATAGCTGCCCTGGAGGAAAATGCAATAACGCCCGATACAGCTTTCTATTGCAAAGGTTATACAGAGCAGGGTGGAATGAGATTCCGTTGTATGGGAGTTCATGGTAGAGTAAATTTGAATAAGGGATTGGAAGTTTCCTGTAATGTATATTTCCAGGAAATTGGTGTTAAAACCGGTATTGATAAAATTGACAAATGGGTTAAATCATTCGGCCTTGGGGAATTGACCGGAATTGAAATTCCAGCGGAAGAAGCAAAAGGAATGAGAGCTAACAGGGAAACAAAGATGGAATACAGGAATGATGTATGGAGACCGGCAGATACTGCCCAAGTGTCAATAGGACAATTTGACAATATGTTTACTCCTATTCAGATAGCCAACTATGTAAGTACCCTTGCCAACGGGGGAAAGAGATATAAACCGTATATAATTAAAAGTGTAAAAAAATACGACGGCTCAATAGTGATGGAAACCAAGCCGGAATATGAAACTGTCCCTGTAAGCCAGAAAACGATAGAGGCTATAAAAGCGGGAATGATTCAGGTTTCCAGCTCTATGGAAGGTACTGCGGCTGCATACTTTAGAGATTTTCCTTTTACTGTTGCTTCAAAAACCGGAACGCCGGAAACGGGATTGGAATCTCAGGGAAAATCATCAAACGGACTGTTTATTGCCTATGCACCTGCTGAAAAGCCTGAAATAGCAATAGCTGTAGTTGTAGAACACGGCGTTTGGGGTTCATATGCTGTACCCATTGCAAAGGACGTGCTCAGAGAGTACTTTGGATTAAACGGTGACAAAACCAATGATGATCAAATAGCAGTGGAAGAGGTTAAATTTACACGTTAAATCAAATAGACACTGGGGGTTAAACAAATGAATGAAGGCAGTGTAATTTTTAAAGGCTCGCTAAACTGTCTGACGATAATTATGAAAGAAGAAATAGAATTTGATGAAATATTAAATCAGATAGAGGAGAAAATAATTTCTGCCGGGAAGTTTTTTAAAGGTGCAAAGCTTAAGGTAAAGTACCGCGGCAAGAAATTATCCTTTGAAGAAGAGGAAAAAGTTTTTCAGCTTCTACAATCAAAAAGCGGTGCGCAAATAACCGGTATTGAAATGGATATGGAAGAGCCGCCTAAAGCTGAAGTGGAGCCCATACCTCAGCCCCATGCAAAAATACGGATGAGTAATTTTTATTTTAAAGGACTGGAAGAAGGAATCACAAAATTTTACAGAGGTACCGTAAGATCGGGACAGCTTATTAATTTTGACGGAAATTTGGTAGTTATTGGTGATGTAAACCCGGGTGCGGAATTGATTGCCACAGGGAATGTAGTAGTAATGGGGTCATTGAGAGGTATAGTACATGCCGGGGCTAATGGAAATAAGCAGGCAATTGTAGTGGCCCTTAATCTTCAGCCTACTCAATTAAGAATTGCCGATATTATAACACGCTCTCCCGATGAGAAGGACAATAGCGGGCAATTTATACCTGAAATAGCATATGTTAAGGACGATATGGTGTATATTGAGAGATATTTGCCTGCTCGCTAGTATTAATCTACAGTGGAACTAGAAATTTACAAGTGTTCTAGTTTACTCTATAATGAATAATTGACAAATGGCTAAAAGAAATATATAGTGTTATTAATGATAATAATAATTATTGGTTTATTAACGATATGAATTTATAGTGAACTATCTAAAAATATTTGGAATATATCGTTGGTATGTTATGAACAACGGATGCAAAATCGGAAATAACAGGTAGTTAACGTTTCTTGCGGAAAGGCAAAATTCCTAATATATGGCAGGAGGTATACACAAATATGGGAGAGGTTATTGTAATAACTTCAGGCAAAGGCGGCGTGGGAAAAACTACAACGACGGCTAATATTGGTGCAGGATTGGCGCTTCAAGGCAAAAAAGTTGTTTTGATTGATACGGATATAGGACTTAGAAATTTAGATGTAGTTATGGGGCTGGAAAACAGAATTGTATATGATCTTGTTGATGTAGTTGAAGGTACTTGCAGAATAAAACAGGCTTTGATAAAGGACAAAAGATTTGAAAGTCTGCATTTATTGCCGGCTGCTCAAACAAGGGACAAATCGGCGGTATCTCCCGAACAGATGGTAAAATTGACCGATGATTTGAAAGAGGAATTTGACTTTATATTGGTGGATTGTCCTGCCGGTATTGAACAGGGGTTTAAGAATGCTATTGCCGGTGCGGACAGGGCAATAGTTGTTACAACACCTGAAGTGTCGGCAGTAAGAGATGCCGATAGAATTATAGGCTTGTTGGAAGCTAATGAGTTAAGAAATCCCAAATTGCTTATTAACAGGGTTCGTCCTGATATGGTAAAGCGTGGAGATATGATGTCAATTGATGACATTATTGATATACTAGCTATTGACTTAATTGGAGTTGTGCCCGATGATGAAAAGATAATTGTTTCCACAAACAAGGGTGAGCCTGCTGTTACCGACAATAAGTCCCTTGCAGGTGAAGCATATAGAAATATAACACGGAGAATATTAGGTGAAAATGTTCCTGTTCTTAACCTTGAAAGCGACGAAGGGTTTATGTTTAAAATTAAGAAATTGTTTGGATTAAGGGCAAACTAATAAGGAGGAGAATTATGTTGCTAGATTTATCTAAGATATTTGGCAGGTCTAAATCATCGAAAGACTTCGCAAAGGAACGACTGAAGCTAGTATTAATCCACGACAGAGCAAATGTCTCTCCTCAGTTTTTGGAGATGGTTAAAGGAGAAATCATCAAGGTAATATCAAATTATATGGACATAGATGAAGATTCACTTGATATACAGATGACCAGAACGAAAAGTGAAGATGGAGATCGGGTAGTTCCCGCTTTGGTTGCCAATATTCCCATAAAGAATGTAAAAAGCAGCGGGAAGTAAAAGACTTTGAGAATATTTTCAAGTGTTTTGTATTGTGTTGCATTAAATTGACTAATATTATATTGGAGTACTGGATGGGTTTGTTATGAATATTGCATTAATAGCACATGACAAAAAGAAAGAGTTAATGGCTTCATTTTGTATTGCTTACAGGAGTATACTGAAAAATCATAATTTGTTTGCTACTGGTACAACCGGGGCAATTATCATTGAGGCAACAGGCTTGAACGTGCATAGATTTTCACCGGGGTTAATGGGAGAACAGCAAATTAGTGCCAGAGCAGCTTATAATGAGCTTGATCTTGTGCTTTTCTTTAGAGACCCTGTTACTGCCCAGTCTCATGAACCGGATATAAATTCTCTTTTAAGAGCATGTGATATAAACAATATTCCCTTTGCTACAAATTTAGGTACTGCTGAAATGTTAATCCGAGGCCTCGAAAGAGGAGATTTGGGATGGAGAGAAATAATAGGAAAATGACCTTTTGATATTATTTGATAATTAAGTCAATATTTTTATAATTTGCAAAAGCATTAAGGAAATAAAAACCTCATATTTGAGGTTTTTTTGTTTTTTTGCATCATTATTTTGTATTTACATCCTATTGTAATATTTTTATTTGCTTTTAAATATAATCTACTAAATCGTATTGTAAATTTGCTGTATATTTTCATTTGACATTATTTCATTTGACTTTAGTACTTAATTCGTGAAATGCCATATAAGATACAGATTAAAGAAAAAGAGGTGAATTATTTGTGGATGATATAGTTTATAGACCGAGATACTCAAGACAAGTGACCTATCAAGCAAAAAGAAAGCCTAGAAGAAATAAAAGAGACAGGGGAAGTTTTGCACAGAAGTTTGTTATCAGAACAGTTCTGCAGACTTTGATATGTATGGTAATTTTTTTGGTTGTAATATTGCTGGTAAAAATAAAGACCCCTCAAACAGTTTTTTTGCAAACCAAGTTAAAAGGGGCTATGTCCTATAATATTGATTTAAAAAAGACCTTTAGCGATATACAGTATTTGCTTAACAGCCTTCCAGAGGATAAAAAAGAAAATGAAAGTACCGATTCATCATTGGATGAAAGTGAGGATTCTGAAAAAAGGGTTTTGAATGCAACTACATCGGCAGAAAGCGAAAATAAGCAAGTTTCAGATGAAGAGCTGGAGCCTGTAAGCGCGGTATATACCGAAGAAGGATCGCTGGTTGAAAGTGCGGAGTTTATAAAAGATGAGTTTGAGTCGGTTGAAGATGAACATATTATGGGATTGAATGAAAATGAAAAAATTTTTGGGAATGCCGGTTATTCCTTTATCATTCCTGTAGGAGGAATAATAGGATCGTTTTTTGGAGAGAGAGTCCATCCTATTAAAAAAACAATTATATTTCACAAGGGAATTGACATTGAAGCACAGAGCGGAACACCTATAAAAGCTGCTTATGATGGAGAGGTAGTGGAAGCAGGTTCGGAGGCGACTTATGGCAATTATATAAAAATAAAACATGTTGATGGATTGTCAACTCTGTATGCCCATTGTTCCAAGCTGCTTGTGAATAAGGGTCAAAAAGTCAGTAAGGGCGATATAATTGCAGAAGTTGGGGCTACAGGAGCTGCTGACGGCCCGCATTTACATTTTGAGGTAAGGAAGGACAATGAGGCTGTAAATCCTCTTGACTATATTGAGCTTTCGGACAGTAATTAGCGGTCTAACTGCCAAATACAATACTATCTTTAAGTAATAAGCGTCAAAACTGAATAAGTTATTTAAAAATGAGTTTTAAGATGAGGTGAGGTTAGAATATTTTTGTTCAAGTTGCCAAAAAACCGTTTAAAATAGAGGTTGATCCAGTACTTTTTGTTGTGGTAGCTTTAATGTATTTTATCGATTATCATAACAAATATCTGTCGACTTTTGCTGCTATTGTAATACATGAGATTTCCCATATACTGGTTTCGATAGCTCAAGGTCGAAAACTATACTGTATAAGGATATTTATTATCGGGATAAATGCGATTTTTTATAAGGATTATTATAAAGATACCAATTTTTTTCTTATCAACATAGCCGGTCCCATTTCAAATATACTTATATCTTTGATTTGTGTTTTGCTAAGCACATATTATTTGCCCAAATCGGATAATATGCGTTTTTTTATCTTAACTAACGTATTCCTGGCATTATTTAATTTGCTTCCGGTTTTACCCCTTGACGGAGGAAGGATATTTAGAGACATCTTAATTTCAAAAGTAGGTTTGTTTAAAGCTCATAAGTATTCGAGAAGTATGTCCAGGGGACTGGGGCTTTTGATTATTCTCACTGGTATAATCCAATTGCATGACAGTATGTATAACTTTAGTTTGCTCTTTTTGGGAGGTTACATTTTTTATTGCTTAAAATATGATGAATCGGAGGTGTATTTTATGAATATCAAAAACCTTGTCTATAAGCGTTCAAGGTTCCTAAAAAAAGGGGTATATCCGGGAAGGGAACTGGTGGTAATTAAAAGTATGCGTTTAGGCGATGTTGTTAAGAATATGGACTTTGACAGAATTCATATAATATATGTTCTGGACGAGAATATGCGGCTTGTAAAAGTTTTTACCGAACAGGAGATTATTGATAGCATGGAAAAATTCAATGGAGAAATAAGTTTTGAGGAGCTTATCAATTTAACGAAATAGCAGATACCTGATGCTTTTCTAAAACTCACTTCAATCCTGTCTGTTTTTGCTGCCCCTTAAAATGCCTGAAAAATGCGAATTATTATAAAAACTATATTATTAAAATGCAATGGTTTTTAGGGGGAGGATTAGTAATAATGAAAAGTAGATGTATGAAAAAGGCATTAAGCATAATTTTGGCATTAGGTATGCTATCTTCATTTTTTATGTCATCAGGTATATTCAGTGGTTTTTCACTGACAGTAAAGGCACAGGAACCGGACAATAATGATGACTGGCTCCACGTGGAAGGAAATCAGATTGTCGATATGAACGGAAATCCTGTTTGGCTGACAGGTACAAACTGGTTTGGCTTTAATACCGGAACCAATGTTTTTGACGGGGTATGGAGCTGTAATATGCGTGAAGCCCTGACAAAAATGGCAGACAGAGGTATTAATTTTCTCAGGATTCCAGTATCGACAGAGATTCTGACCGGATGGAAGAACGGAAAACCGGCTATGCCCAGAAGTTTGAATGATTACGTGAATCCGGAACTTAAAGGTCTTAACAGTCTTGAACTTTTTGATTTTGCCCTTGATGTGTGCAAAGAAGTAGGTATTAAAGTGATGGTCGATGTACATAGCCCAAAATCGGAAGCCATGGGACACAATTATCCTGTATGGTATGATGAGACTTATGACACTGAGGCATGGATATCGGCATTGGAATGGCTTACTGAAAGATATAAAAACGATGATACCATTCTTGCCATTGATCTTAAGAACGAACCTCACGGAAAGCCTTATGAGAAGCTTATGGCAAAATGGGACAATTCCACTGACATCAACAACTGGAAGTATGCCGCAGAAACTTGTGCTAAAAGAATCTTAAAAATCAATCCCAATCTGTTGATAGTTATAGAAGGGGTTGAAGTCTATCCAAAAGAAGGCTATGATTACACTGCGGTGGATGAATGGGGCAAGGAAAGCCGTTATTATTACAACTGGTGGGGTGGAAACTTAAGAGGAGTAAAGGATTATCCCATAGATTTAGGCCAATATCAAAAACAGGTGGTTTATTCACCCCATGACTACGGTCCTTTGGTACATAAACAGCCATGGTTTTATGACGGTTTTACAAAGGAAACACTTTACAATGACTGCTGGAAGGATAACTGGGCATACATTTATGAAGAGGGAATTGCACCCCTTTTAATTGGAGAATGGGGAGGATACATGGACGGAGGTCCTAATGAAAAATGGATGATAGCTTTAAGGGATTATATTGTTGAGAACAGAATTCACCATACCTTCTGGTGTTATAATGCAAACTCGGGAGATACCGGAGGACTTGTAACCCACGATTTTATAACTTGGGAGGAAGACAAATATGAGCTGTTAAAACCGGCACTATGGCAGCATAACGGAAAATTTGTAAGTTTGGACCATAAAGTGCCTTTAGGGTCTAACGGAATTTCGTTAAGCGATGTTTATGGTGATGCAATACCGACTCCAACCAGGGCTGATGTTCCCACACCTACCGTTTCTTCACCCGTAACTTTGGTTTATGGAGATTTAAATGGCGATGACGACTTCAATTCCATTGATTTTGGATTGTTGAAATTGGTCCTGCTGGGGTTAAAATCTCGGACAGAAATAAATGAGAAAGCGGCAGATGTTGATGGAAACGGTCATATAGATTCTATAGACTATGCTTTGATGAAACAGCGTTTGCTTGGTATTATTAAAAAATTTCCTGTTGAGAACTGAGTGCAACCGTGAGAAGCCATATAATACAATATAAGCTTTACATCACTTTTCAGAAGTAATATACTATGTCTGAGGTGATGTATATGCACAAAATAAGTGTTAGAACTCCGTCAAGGACGGCGATGGTTGATATAACTTCGAAAATACAGGAAATTGTAAGAAAAGAGGGCAAGGAATCGGGGATATGCCATATATTTGTTCCCCATACTACAGCAGGGCTGACTATAAACGAAAATGCAGACCCCGATGTTGTAGACGACATTTTAAAAGAAATAAATAAAATAGTTCCCTTCGAAGACGGATACAGACATTGTGAGGGGAACTCGGCTGCCCACATAAAAGCAAGCTTGTTTGGTTTTTCACTGCAGGTTATGATTGAAAATACCCAATTGGTTCTGGGAAGATGGCAGGGAATATATTTTTGCGAGTTTGACGGTCCTCGGAACAGGGAAGTGTATGTAAAAATAGTTTAATGGCTTTGTTGACACTGAACATATAGTGTGTTATATTCAATGATAATTAAATAAATAATAGTAGTATATTATCTTCAGGGATAGGTGAGAATCCTTACCGGCGGTAGGCAATTAAATTGCGAGCCCGCGAGCCTTATGGCAGATCCGGTCAAAATCCGGAGCCGACAGTGTATTGTGTTTGTATTTTATAAACACAATGAGTCTGGATGGGAGAAGATAATTTGCTATTCATTATGTGAATGGTAAAGTATCCCTGGAATAAATAACCCGGGATTTTTTTGTGTGCAGTGCAAAGTATAAAAACTAAGTTAAGTAAAAGGATTTATATATAATATAAAGATGTAAGGCTGATGAAAATAATATAAAGGTAACGGTGATTTCTTTGAATAAGAATGAGTACTATATGGAAAGAGCTATTGAACTGGCCAAAAACGGATGGGGAAGGACTAATCCGAATCCGTTGGTTGGAGCGGTAATTGTCAAAGATGATAGAGTAATTGCCGAGGGATTTCATGAAGCTATCGGCTGTGACCATGCTGAAGTGTCTGCCTTCAAAAATGCAGTTGAAGATGTGGCAGGCTCAACTCTGTATGTCAATTTGGAACCTTGTTCCCATTACGGAAGAACTCCCCCCTGTGCAAAAGCTATAGTTGAAAAGAAAATAAAAAAAGTCGTAATTGCTATGATTGACCCCAACCCGAAAGTATCGGGAAAAGGAGTACAAATGCTTAAAGATGCAGGTATAGAGGTGGAAGTAGGGATTTTGGAGGATGAAGCCAGAAAGCTGAATGAAATATTTATCAATTATGTTACAAAGAAAAGACCTTTTGTAATTTTAAAGACAGCTATGACTTTAGACGGAAAAATTGCGTCGTCCACCGGGGATTCAAAATGGATAACATCCGAAGAATCAAGGGCTTATGTGCATATATTAAGAGACAGGGTTTCGGCTATAATGGTAGGAATAAATACAGTTATAAAAGATAATCCCATGCTTACCACAAGACTTGAGCAAAAGGTTGGAAGCGACCCCGTAAGAATAATTGTGGACAGTAAAGGGATTATTCCTATGGATAGCAAGGTTTTGTGCAATGATTCAAAAGCAGGAGTTATATTGGCTACCACATCCCGGATACACGAAGAGAAGGAAAAGCAGCTTATTGATAATGGTGTAACGGTAATTAAAGCGGAAGGCGAAAACGGCTGTGTAGATCTTAAAAAGCTGATGCAGGAATTGTATAAGCTCGAAATTGACAGTGTGCTTTTAGAAGGTGGCGGAACTTTAAATGCAGCAGCTTTTGAATCGGGTATTGTGGATAAGGCCATGTTCTTTATTGCCCCAAAAATATTAGGAGGAAAGGATGCAATTACACCGGTTGAAGGTAAAGGCATACAATCGATGAGTGAAGCATTGAAGCTAAAAAATGTTTCATTCTCAAAATTTGGGGAAGATATACTTGTGGAAGGTTATTTGTAGAGTGAATATGCCTTTTATTATTTTTACAAAAGGATAAATTCCTTATATGTTATTCAGAGGTGCGGTTTATGTTTACTGGTATAGTTGAGGAAATAGGAATTGTAAGGAGAATTGTTTTCGGTAGTAAATCAATTAAGCTTTCAATACAATGTAGCAAAATAATGGATGATGTTAAACTGGGGGATAGTATTGCTGTAAATGGGATTTGTCTTACTGTGGTGGACAGAAAAAGTGATGAATTTACAGCCGATGTTATGCCTGAGACAATGAGAAAAACAGGATTGGGAGAGCTTAAGGTAGGATTTGTAGTGAATCTTGAACGGGCTTTAAGATTGTCTGACCGGCTTGGCGGACACATAGTATCCGGTCATATTGACGGCACAGGTGTGATAATGGACAGAGTACGTGAGGATAATGCTATTTGGCTTACAATAGAAGCAGGCAGGGATATTTTAAAATATATTGTTATGAAAGGCTCGGTGGCATTGGACGGAACCAGTCTTACTGTTGCATATGTAGATGATAAGTGTTTTAAAGTTTCCCTGATACCGCATACTGCAAGCATTACAACTTTAGGTTCGAAGGAAGTTGGAAGCAGGGTAAATATTGAGTGTGACATGCTCGGAAAGTATGTTGAAAAACTGCTTCTTGTCAATGTCTCAGAACAAAACAGCAAGTCGAAGGATATTTCCCTGGACTTTTTGATAAAAAACGGATTTGCATAAGTTCCTCTTTCAGCATGAGTGAAAAAACTAAGGAGTTTTTGAACCTAAAGGCAGAAAGAATAAGTTCACTTTTGAATGGAGGTATATTCAATGAAATTTGACAAGATTGAGGATGCTATAGAAGATATAAGGCAGGGCAAAATGATAGTTGTTGTCGACGATGAGGATAGGGAAAATGAGGGAGACCTTGTAATGGCTGCCCAGCTGGTAACTCCGGAAAGCGTTAATTTTATGGCAAAATACGGAAGAGGACTGATTTGTGCTCCTCTTACTGAAGCACGGACGAAAGAGTTGGGCATTGATATAATGGTAAAAGAAAATACAGAGCAGATGAAGACTGCTTTTACGGTATCGGTAGACCATAAAAGCTCAAAAACAGGAATTTCAGCCTTTGAAAGGGCAAAAACAATAAAAGAGCTTACAAATCCGGATGCAAAGCCGTCTGATTTTGTTCAGCCGGGCCATGTATTTCCGTTGGTTGCAAAAGACGGAGGAGTTTTAAAACGAGCAGGCCACACTGAAGCCGCTGTTGATCTGGCGAGACTTGCAGGTCTTTTCCCGGCCGGCGTTATTTGCGAAATTATGAATGAAGACGGAACCATGGCAAGGGTACCGCAGTTGATGGAATTTGTCAAAATTCACAATTTAAAAATTATTACCATAGCCGATTTGATAAGCTATCGGAAAAATGCAGAAAAGCTTATAAATAAGGCAGCAGAAGCTAAGCTTCCCACAGAATACGGTGATTTTAGAATAATTGCCTTTGAAAATATAATAAGCGGTGAGCACCATGTGGCATTGGTTATGGGAGATGTGAGTGACGGCAGCAAACCTGTTTTGGTGAGGGTACATTCCGAATGCCTTACGGGAGATGCTTTTCATTCATTGCGATGCGATTGCGGTGAACAGCTGGATGCGGCAATGAGAGAAATTGCAAAGGAAGGAAGAGGAGTTCTGCTGTACATGCGCCAGGAAGGAAGAGGAATAGGTCTGGTAAACAAAATTCGTGCCTATGAGCTGCAGGATAAGGGGAAAGATACTGTTGAGGCGAATATACTTTTAGGATTCCCGGCGGATATGCGGGACTATGGAATAGGCGCTCAGATATTATATGAATTGGGTATAAGAAAGATCAGACTCCTTACCAATAACCCGAAAAAACTGGTGGGACTTTCCGGCCATGGACTTGAAGTTGTTGAAAGAGTACCGCTTCAGATAAAGGAGAACGATGTTAACAGGTTTTATTTAAAAACAAAAAAAGATAAAATGGGCCATATGCTAAATGATTTATAATATAAAAATCATCTAAATTTATAATATTATCAGGAGGAAGATAATATGGGTATAAAGACAAACGAAGGCAAACTTATTGCCACAGGATTGAAATTTGGAATAGTGGTGGGGCGTTTTAATGAATTTATAAGCAATAAACTGTTGGGAGGAGCAATTGATGCTCTTATAAGACACGGAGCGGAAGAATCAAACATAGAGGTTACATGGGTACCGGGTGCTTTTGAAATACCTTTGACTGCATCCAAAATGGCAGCTTCAAAAAAGTTTGATGCTATAATATGTGTCGGTGCTGTAATAAGGGGCTCAACACCGCATTTTGATTATGTTTCCAACGAAGTATCGAAGGGAATTGCAAAAGTATCTTTAGATACTGGAATACCGGTTATTTTTGGAGTGCTGACCACCGATACAATAGAGCAAGCTATTGAAAGAGCCGGAACAAAAGCAGGAAACAAAGGTTATGATGCGGCAGTAACTGCAATTGAAATGGCTAACCTTTTAAAAAGTCTATAGCTATTAATATTAAACAGCAGTATTGAAAATTGTAAAATGTAATAAAGCGATGGGCATAATGGTCCATCGCTTTTATAATATATTAAAACAATTATTTTAATTCTTTAAACTTTTTAATGGATTCCTCCTGCTCTTTTTTGAGTAACATCAGATACTTTTTCAGGAGATTTGGAGTATGTACATCAGTATATATAATTTTTAAGCCGTATTCGAAATTGTAAGCCTCTTTTACCTTTCTTATTACAGTAGCTTTAAGATTGATTTTAATTCCCGAACCGGCATGTATTTCGAATTTAAGTTCCTGGTATAAGGGAAAATCAGCCTTTGAAAATATCATCATTCCTGAATAGCTAATATTTTTTACAATAGCGAGGTGCTTTTTTTGAGATTCGCCAATTCTTGCTTCAGCGTACAGTGATACGGGAAATCTGACAAAAAGTCTTTTATTGGTGGTGGTTTCATAACTGTCAATTTTCATTTCAATTGTATTCTGATCTTTATTCAAATTGAGAATTGTACAGCTTGAAATGTAAATTTCATTTTCCGATTCAGAGCCTAGTACTAAAGGATCGCCTTGCGAGCAGTTGAGAAGAGCTATGTCTTCAAGAAGCCGGACTTTTACAATTTCATTCTGATATTCCAGTACCAGACTCTTAAACAGCTTTGTCCCGGAGAAATGACGAACGGATACAATATCTCCTGCCTTAATTTCCATTAATATCACTCCATTACAGTTATTGAAGTAAATACATGAAAAGCTCTGTTGGTACTAATAAGAAGCTAGAAAAAAGAGACAGCCTATAATTTTATAATATATCATAAAAACGTGAATAACAAGACAAAATTAAAACTACGTAAACTATTGTATAAAAATAATAACATATTGTAAAGCTATCTGCAAGCGAAAAAGAAAAACAAGCTCTGAACAATGACAGAAGTGCAAAATCTGTAGATAAGTGCATGTTTGGTATAAAAAGGAAATAAATAATATTAAAAGAAGTATTGACAAAGTATTTATTAAACTGTATAATCATTTTTGCAATTGAAAATGCTTATGTGCGGGTTTAACTCAGCGGTAGAGTGTCACCTTGCCAAGGTGAAAGTCGCGAGTTCAAATCTCGTAACCCGCTCCAGTATGGTAGGATATTTTTAGAGAAATATCCTACTTAATTTGCGGGTGTAGTTCAATGGTAGAACCTCAGCCTTCCAAGCTGATTGCGTGGGTTCGATTCCCATCACCCGCTCCAAACGAAAAGCCTTTAAAAAAGGCTTTTTTATTTTATCTAAGTTTATCCAATGCTGGAATAATAAATTTTCCATTAAAACCTGGAGATACATTGGTGCATATTTCCTGCCTTTTTAAAATCCTTCCCTTTAGAAGGCATACAGCCAAAAATTGATGTTTGAAGGTCTTGAAATTTTAGTTGGAATAAAAAATTATTATGTTATAATAAATTGTGTATAAAGATGGGGGGGATTTTAATGTTTTCTGTTACATTAAGAGAAGTTATGGATGAATTTCAGCTTGAAGATATATCAAATTGCAAAAGGATTGATGATATTCTTATTACCTCATCGGATATAAATCGTCCCGGTCTTCAGCTTGTCGGTTATCTTGAATATTTCGGTAACGACAGAATTCAGATAATAGGTAAAGTTGAGACAACTTATTTGGCAACTATGTCTAAAGAAGAACGCTATAAGAGATTGGACGAGTTTTTTAAATGCGGTTTTCCATGTATGGTAGTTGCCCGAGGTTTAGATGTTTTCCCCGAAATGATAGAAGTATCGCAAAAATATCAGATTCCAATTCTTAGGACAAAAGATGTTACTTCCAGATTTTTAAGCGGACTGATCAGATACCTTAATGTGCAGTTGGCACCGAGAATAACCAAACATGGTGTATTTGTCGAAGTATACGGTGAAGGTATTTTGATTCTGGGAGAAAGTGGAGTAGGTAAGAGCGAAACGGCTCTTGAACTTGTGAAAAGAGGACACAGGCTTGTAGCTGATGACGTTGTGGAGATAAGAAGAGTGTCCGATAAATCCCTTGTTGGAACGGCGCCTGATATAATAAGGCATTTTATTGAAATAAGGGGTATAGGAATTTTGGATGTTAAAAACCTTTACGGTGTCGGTTCGGTAAAAGTTACCGAGAATATAAATTTGGTTATACAGTTGGAGTTTTGGGATGAAAGGAAAAACTACGATCGTTTGGGACTAGTAGATGACTATACAAATATCCTTGGAATAGATGTACCTTGCCTTATAATTCCTGTAAGACCCGGAAGAAATTTGGCCATTATTGTGGAAGTGGCAGCAATGAACAACCGTCAGAAGAAAATGGGATATAATGCAGCTAAGGTACTGAATGAAAGAGTATTGGGAGAAATTAATAAAACTGCGCAGGAATAAAATGGAGGGAAAAAGTTGAAATTTGTAGTTGATACACATACACATACAGTAGCCAGCGGTCATGCTTACAGCACTGTTCAGGAAATGGCTAAGGAAGCTTCAGTTAATGGAATTGAGATGTTTGCCATAACTGACCACGGTCCGGCTATGAAAGGTGGACCGCAACTATTTCACTTCAGCAATTTGAAGGTTATCCCGCCTGAGATTTACGGAGTCAGGATCTTGAAAGGTGTGGAAGCTAACATAATAGATTATAACGGAAATTTGGATATGCCTGATGAGTATTTGAGAAGACTTGACTTTGTAATTGCAAGCTTACATGATGTATGTATTGAACCGGCTTCAAAAAAAGAACATACCAATGCTTACCTGAACCTTATGAAAAATCCCTATGTAGATGCTATTGGGCATCCCGGTACGCCCAAATTTGAAGTGGATGTTGAAAAGGTTGTATCGGCTGCGAAGGAATATGGCAAATTTATTGAAATTAACAACACTTCTTTCAGAGTAAGAGCCGGTTGTGAGGAAAATTGCATGGAATTTGCCCTTGAATGCAAAAAACAGGGAGTAAAAATAGTGTGTGGAAGTGATGCACATATAAGTTTTGATGTGGGGAAATTTGAAAAGGTGTATAATTTGCTTGAAAAGATTGATATGCCGGAAGAACTTATTATGAATACAAAGGTATCCAATTTTGATGAATTTATTGAGAATAAAAGGAAAAGAATAAGAAAAGGCTGATTTTATTCTATTAAACAACAAACAAAAGTAGAATATATAATAGGTATGTTGCAGCAAAAATAAGGAGCTGGAGTAATTGGAAAAGGGAAGATATATAAAGCTTTTGGGGAATATTGCAGGAGAAGAAAATGTTAAAGTGGATGAACCTATGAGAAATCATACATCTTTTAAAATCGGAGGTCCTGCAGATTTCCTGGTTACGCCTTGTTCTGTACAGAGTTTATGTGAAGTTATTAAGTTATGTAAAAAAGAAAATTTGCCGATTTTTATTATGGGAAATGGAACAAATCTTCTTGTGTCCGACAAGGGAATAAGAGGGGTTGTTGTTAAAATATACGATAATCTGAACTGGTATGTCGTAAAAGAGAATTGCATAGAAGCCTATGGAGGTATATTACTTTCAAAACTTTCGGACATTGCTCTTGAAAATGAATTGACAGGCTTGGAATTTGCTTCGGGTATACCGGGAACGCTGGGCGGTGCTGTGGCTATGAATGCAGGAGCCTATGGCGGTGAAATGAAGGATGTTGTTGTTGAAACCGAGTTTATTGACAAGGATGGAAATTTAAAAAAAATTAAAGGAGAAGAACATCAATTTGGCTATAGAACAAGCTTTATCCAAAAGCAATCAGCTGTTGCGGTTAAATCGGTTATCAAGCTGAAAAAGGGAGAAAGGGCGGCTATTAAGGCATTAATTGATGATCTTACAGCAAGGCGTCAGGATAAGCAACCTTTGGAGATGCCCAGTGCCGGCAGTGTATTTAAAAGGCCGGAGGGTTACTTTGCAGGAAAATTAATTGAAGATTGCGGGCTTAGAGGATTCAGCATTGGCGGTGCCCAGGTGTCGGAGAAGCATTGCGGATTTATTGTAAATAAGGGAAATGCGACCTCAAAAGATATATTGGATTTAATTAGACATATACAGAAAACTGTAAGGGAAAAATTTGGCGTTGAGCTGCAGACAGAAATAAAAATAGTGGGAGATTATTAGAGTTTTTAATGCCTCAACTGTAAATTTTTTTGTTAATTGATAGGAGGTACAAATGAAGTTTTTAATTATTACAGGGGTTTCTGGCGCAGGGAAAAGTTTAGTGGTAAAATACTTGGAAGATTTAGGCTTTTTTTGTATTGACAATTTACCTCCGGTATTAATACCAAAAATTGCTGAAATATGTATGCAGAGCAGGGGAAAGTTAAATAAAATAGCGTTGGTTATCGACATCAGGGGTGGTGAGCTTTTTAACGCATTATTCCCTGAGCTTAATGCCTTAAAAGAATCGGGTTTGTCCTATGAGATATTATTCCTTGAGGCATCGGACAAAGTATTGATAAAAAGGTTTAAAGAGAGCAGAAGAATTCATCCTCTTGCGCCTGAGGGAAGGCTGATGAAAGGTATAAATCAGGAGAGGGAACTTCTAAAAGAAATAAAGCGGATTGCAACTTATGTGGTGGATACTTCAAATTTAACTCCAAGACAGCTGAAAGAAGAAATATGCAACATATTCGTCGAAGGAAAAAAATTTGACGGTATGATTATAAATATAATATCCTTTGGATTTAAATATGGAATTCCCATAGATTGCGATTTGGTGTTCGACGTAAGATTTATACCGAACCCTTATTACATTGACAGTATGAAAAAACTGACCGGAAAAAATGATACCGTTAGAGAGTATGTGTTAGGATTTAACGAAACGAAAGGATTTTTATCAAAACTTTATGATATGCTGGAGTTTTTGATTCCCGGTTATATAAAGGAAGGAAAATCACAGCTTGTTGTAGGAATAGGCTGTACTGGAGGAAGGCACAGATCGGTTGCAATTTCTGAAGCTTTATTTGCTTATCTTTCAGGAAAAGGACATAGAGTGGTTATTGAGCACAGAGATATTGATAAGGACGGCAAGGGGGGGAAATGATGAAACTTCTCAATCTGGTAAGATGTTGCAGCAAAAGTCGTATATATTTATTACTGGGAGTCACTGGAATATTTAACATACTATTGGGAAGTTTTTTTATTTTTAAATGCAGCGGTATTTTTGAAGCGGTATTGCCTTTTATTTCAATATTGATAGGTTTTATTTTAATATATCTTTTCTTCCGGTATTTAAGAAAAATAAGCAAAATCTATGCTTCAAAAGTTTCTTCGAAGACTGCAGAGAGTGACGGTGATGGGTTTTTAAAAGACGCAAAAATTGTTGTAATCGGAGGAGGAACCGGCCTTTCTACAATGCTGAGAGGGCTGAAAGAATATAGCTCAAATTTGACAGCCATTGTAACGGTAGCTGATGATGGAGGTGGCTCGGGAATTTTACGACAGGATTTGGGAATGCTACCTCCCGGTGATATACGTAACTGTATTTTGGCATTAGCGGATACCGAGCCGGTTATGGAGAAGCTCCTGCAATACAGGTTTACTGACGGCATGCTTAAAGGACAGTCCTTTGGGAATCTTTTTCTTGCTGCCATGAACGGAATTTCTGAAAGTTTTGAGGAAGCAGTAAAAAAGATGAGTGATGTTTTGGCAGTGACCGGAAGGGTTTTACCTGTTACATTGCAGGATATAAAACTATGTGCAGAGCTTGAAGACGGCTATATAGTAAAGGGAGAGTCGAAGATTGGTGAGCACAACAGTTTTCACAAGGGAAAAATAAAAAGCGTATATCTTGAACCTTTGCTTATAAAGCCTTGCCAGGAAGCCATTGATGCGATACTTGACGCAGATATGATTGTTTTGGGGCCTGGAAGCCTCTATACCAGTATAATACCTAATCTTCTTGTACCCGGAATTGTAGATGCTATAAAAAAATCCAAAGCCATAAAGGTCTATGTATGCAATGTTATGACACAACCGGGAGAAACGGAAGATTATACGGTATGGGAACATATAAGAGCCATTGAAAAACATTCTTATAAAGGGCTTGTTGAATATTGCATTGTAAATTCGGCACCGATTCCCGATGATTTGAAGAAAAAGTATCAGGAAGAAGGTGCAGCTGCTGTGGCCATAGATGCAGATGTGCTTGAAAGACATGGAATAAAAGTTTTGTATGACGATTTTGTTTGTATAAATAACAATTATATTAGGCATGATACTAAAAAACTTGCAAAAGTAATTATGGATCTTTGGGAGAACAAGTGCTATTGCGGAAGAAATATGGAAAAAGTGGTTTGATATGAGCATAAGTCCTGATAACTCCTGGGATAGACAAAGCTTCAAAGTGAAAATATAGTCAAAGTTATATTTTCATCAAAATAAAAAGGAGGATAGCACATGAGATTCGGCAAATCGAGTTGGAGGACTTTTGAGCAAGGGATTCAGAAAGAGTGGCTGCTTACAAACGGAATTGGAGGATTCGCGAATTCTACCATTGTAGGAGTTAATACAAGAAGGTATCACGGTCTTTTAATTGCATCATTGAAACCACCGGTTAGCAGACATTTGATTTTGTCTAAAATAGATGAAAGTATAACTATTGGGGATGAATCCTTTGACTTGTTTTCCTATGAAGTTCCGGGTTTTATAATGAAGGGTTATCATTATATGGAAGGCTTTGAAAGAGAGCCGCTTCCTAAGTTTATATTCAGAGTGGGAGATGTATATATCGAAAAAACGGTAAGCATGGTATATGGCGAAAACACTGTGGCGGTGGTGTATTATGTTAGAAATGGAGAGGAAAGTATAAATTTACGTCTGACACCGCTGGTAAATTTCAGAGATTACCATCACTGTTCCAGAAAGGAAAACTTAAACTTTTACAAAAGTGTGGCAGGGAAAGATTCGGTAATACTCCGACCGCAGAATTATGATATTGACATTACCCTATTTTGCAGTGAAGGCGAATTTAAGCCAATGGACTACTGCTGGTTCTATAATATGGATTATTCTATTGAAAGGGAAAGGGGTATGGCTTCAACGGAAGACCATTATATCCCGGGATATTTCGATATAAATATTGAACCTAACGAGGAAAAGTATATAACTGTAATTGCAACAGTGGAAAAAGAGCTGAAATTGAAAGATGGCCTAAAAATTATTGGCAATGAGATTGAAAGACTTGAGGCATTAGTGAAAAAGGCAGGATATGATGATGAACTGTCTAAAATTCTTGTCAGGAGCGCTGATAGTTTTATTGTTCACAGGGAGTCAACAAATGCTAAAACCATAATTGCAGGATATCCATGGTTTACCGATTGGGGAAGGGATACCATGATAGCACTGCCCGGTATCACTCTTGTAACTAAGAGGTTTGACGATGCAAAGGATATTCTCTACACCTTTTCAAGATATGTCAAGGACGGTCTGATACCCAATATGTTCCCCGATGAGGGAAATGAACCGAGCTACAATACAGTGGATGCCCCTTTATGGTATTTTGAAGCAGTAAATAAATATATATCTTATACAAAAGATTATGACTTTGTTAAAGATAATATATATGACGGATTAAAGCAAATAATAGACTACTATAAAAAAGGTACAAAGTTTGATATCAGAATGGATGATGACTTTTTAATTACGGCGGGAAATGAGCATACTCAATTAACCTGGATGGATGCGAAGGTTGGAGACTGGGTTGTAACTCCAAGGCATGGTAAGGCGGTAGAAATCAATGCACTTTGGTACAATGCTTTAAGGATAATGGCTGAACTTTCGGAACGTTATGGAGACAGCAGCAAAAGTTACATTGAACTGGCGCAAAAAGTTAAGGAGTCCTTTGAGAATAAATTTTGGAACAGTGAAAAGGAATGTTTATATGACTGTCTGACTCCAAACTATAAAGATGATAAAGTGCGTCCAAACCAGATTTTGGCTGTAAGCCTTTCCTATCCCGTTATTGAAGGTGAAATGGCAAAGAAAGTGGTTAACAAGGTATACAAGGAATTGTATACCGCCAACGGACTTAGAAGCCTTTCGCCCAAGTGCAGAGAATATGTGGGAATATATATCGGTGACCAATACAGAAGAGATGGAGCATACCATCAGGGGACAGTTTGGACTTGGCCTTTAGGGCATTTTATAACAGCATATCTGAGGGTAAACAATTATTCCGATAAATCCAAAAAAGACGCAATGAGTTTTATTGAAGCAATTAAGGATCATTTGAAAGATGCATGTATCGGTTCAATTTCGGAAATATTTGACGGTGATGAGCCGTTGATTCCAAGAGGATGCTATGCACAGGCGTGGAGTGTTGCAGAGATACTTAGAGCGTATATAGAGGAAGATTTGAATAAAGGCATATAAAAACACTTAAATGAGTTGTACTGGAGTTTTTTACAGAAATAAGATATAATTTCATTACAATTTGTTTTGATTGAGGTGTGCAAATTGTCGTTTTCATCTTCTGTTAAAAACGAACTATGCAGGTCTGATGCAAAGAGCAGATGTTGTAAACATAGCGAGTTGGCAGCTGCCATAAGATTAAGCGGTTCCATAAAAGTTGTAAATCAATCCGAGGTTTATTTAAAAATATCTACTGAAAATGCTGCTTTTGCCAGACGCATATTTTCATTATTTAAATCTTTGTATGGTATAAATGCTGAAATAAGTGTAAGAAGAAGCAAGAAACTGAAAAAGCATGTTTTGTATATATTGGTTTTGACTTCTTCAATGGGATTAAATAAGATACTGAAAGATGTTAATATTGAGCTTATAAATGCTTCTGAAGTTAATTACACAGCCTATGATTTGGACAAGAAGAGGAAATGCTGCAAAAAAGCGTATCTTAAAAGTGCTTTTCTTGCAGCAGGTTCAATGAGTGACCCTGAGAAAACATACCATTTGGAGATTATTAGCCATCAGAGGGCAATTGCTGACGAAGTAAATTCTTTGATTGTTTCTTTCGGCCTGAACTCTAAAATAATAAAGCGTAAAGGTTACTATGTGGTGTATTTGAAAGAAGGAGAAAACATTGTAGACTTTTTGAATATAATAGGCGCCCATAGTGCACTTATGGAACTTGAAAATGTTCGAATAATCAAAGAAATGCGTAATAACGTTAACCGTATAGTCAACTGTGAGACGGCTAATTTGCAGAAAACGGTGGATGCATCCATAAGGCAGGTTGACAATATAAAGTACATAAGGGATAATCTTGGTTTTGACAAATTGCCGGAAAATCTTAGGCAGATAGCTGAGCTAAGGCTTGAATACAGTGATGCAAGCCTTAAGGAGCTGGGAGAAATGTTAACCCCTCGTTTGGGTAAATCGGGAGTTAACCACAGACTTAGAAAACTGGATGAAATTGCGGAAAATACTAGGTTGATGAAAGGAGAGTTATGAATGGTTGAAAAGACTATTGAAATAACTAATCCATCAGGTTTGCATGCAAGACCTGCTGCTTTGTTTGTTCAGACGGCAGGGAAATTTACCTCAAATATCTGGATTAAGGTGGGCGACAAAAAAGTAAATGCCAAAAGCATAATGGGGCTTATATCTTTGGCAGTTTCAAAAGGAACATCAATTACTATTATAGCAGATGGAGAAGATGAAGAACTGGCAGTGAATGAAATAATTGACCTGGTTACATCCGGTTTTGGAGAATAAATATATAAAAGCTAATATCAAAAATATTTCAATGCATAAAGTAGCAGGACCGTTTAATTTGGCGGTCCTTTATTTTTTTTAACAAAGCAGATAAAAGAATGCTAAAAATTTTTTAAATGTTTAAATTTAGAAGGAGAAATTTGGGAAATAAAGAATGAAAATAATTGCATATGTTATGATATTTGTTAAAATTATAGGTCTGCTGAAATAATTTGCTTTGTGAATATTGGATTTATAGAATTGATATACAGGATTTTGATTTAATACATCAGCAGGCTTTTTTCGAAACGGACGGACAAAAGGGGGATATAAATTGAAAGTAAAAATTTCTTATAAGGGAAATACATTAATTGCAGGAATCATTGGCGAACTTGACCATCATACCGCGGAATATGTAAGGGAAAAAATTGATTCTGAACTGATTAAGGCTACAACCAAAAATGTTATATTTGACTTTTCAAAAGTAACCTTTATGGATAGTTCGGGAATTGGTGTAATAATGGGTAGGTTCAAAAACGTCAGTAAATTAAGCGGAAAGTTGTCAGTTGCCAATGTTAATTCTCATTTAATGCGAATTTTTGAAATGTCGGGGTTACTAAAAGTTATACCCGTCTATGATAATATAGATACAGCTATTAAAAATATGTAAAGGGGAATTGTAATGCAGCCTATAAATTATATGAAACTGGAATTTTCAAGTAAATCAAGCAACGAAGGGTTCGCCAGAGTAGTGGCAGCAGCTTTTGTGTCACAGGTAGACCCGACTATAGAAGAAATGGCCGATGTAAAAACGGCGGTATCGGAAGCAGTAACTAATGCTATTATACATGGATATGAAAAAACAAGCGGATTGGTAAGGATGGAATGTATTTTATATAGTGATGGTGTGGAGATAACTGTAGAGGATGACGGACAGGGTATTCCCGATGTCAATTTGGCAAGACAGCCCATGTATACATCCAAGCCGGATATGGAAAGGTCAGGCATGGGTTTTACAGTTATGGAAAGCTTTATGGATAGAGTAGAGGTTATATCGGAAGTGGGAAAAGGGACTAAGGTTACCATGTACAAAAAATTCAAATCATTGGAAAAAGAATAGGATAATTTTAATGCAGATTGGCAAAAATTATAAATGAGTTAACAAAAAATGGTTAATAAAGTTTATAAAAAATATTGGGAAATATTATTTTATGTGAATAGATAGTTTCAGTATGGAAATAATTAGAATATGTTAAGTAAAATATATGACTTTTATTGACTAGTATTAATAGTCTTTGCAACAATACCATCCTTTGTGATGTGTATGGAAAATAAAAACATAATTAAATTAAATTAGAATAAATGTTTTTATAATCTAAAAAATTGTGCGTGTATGGGAGTTGCTATGGACGAATTACTTGATATGGAAACTCTGGAATTGGTAAGAAAAGCAAAATCAGGTGATAAACAGGCTCAATCTATTTTGGTAGAAAGAAATGTGGGCCTTGTGTGGAGCATTGTCAAGAGATTTCAGAACCGTGGGTATGATACCGAGGATATATACCAGATAGGTTGTATTGGCCTTATTAAAGCCATAAATAAGTTTGATGATTCTTATGATGTAAAATTTTCAACTTATGCTGTGCCAATGATTATTGGGGAGATAAAAAGGTTTATCCGGGATGATGGCATTATTAAGGTAAGCCGTTCTCTAAAGGAGTTGGCCAATAAAATTAGGGTTACAAAGGAGATTATGACCAAAGAACTGGGAAGAGAACCCTCGGTAAGTGAAATTTCCAAACGTCTGGATGTTCCAATGGAGGAACTGGTTATGGCAATGGAGGCCAATTGTTCACCGGAATCGCTATATAATACAGTTGGGGATAGCGATAGCTCAAATGTCCTTTTAATCGATAAACTTAACAATGAAAGCAACGATGAAGAAGTTGACCTTGTTGACAAAATAGACTTGAGAATGGTTCTTAATACACTAAATCCAAGAGAAAAACAGATAATAGTACTTAGATATTTTAAAGAGAAAACCCAGGTTCAAATCGCAAAAATGCTCGGAATATCACAGGTACAGGTTTCGAGAATTGAAAAGAAAATATTGGATGAGATAAAGAGAAAAATAAAATATGTAGAGAAATAAAATACTAAAATACATAACAAAATGGAATATGAGTAAATAAATCAATTGTAAGAAATATTAAACAATATGTTTTTGCATATTGTTTTTTTATTTTTACAATACTAATCAATATAATGGTTTATTAAATGCAATTTAAGTGAAGACTATAACAAAATAGCTTTAGGAGTGAGTAACATACCATGAATGACCTTTTACTGAAGCATAAAACTCTAATCTTTTTTATTAGTTTGATTATAATTTTTCTATTTTTGCTTATTGTTTATTTGATGCCTCATTCCACAAAAATTCCTTCAAAAGGAGTTTTTGTCTTTGGAAATGGCTGCGATTTACAGAATACATACCACAGCTTAGATTTTCAAATAAAATAGCTGTATTGCTGTGGTAAATGTATTGATATTTTCTCACAAATATTATTGGCAAATGGAGGTAAAAATGCAGAAGACATTAACAAAAAAAGAATATCAGAAATATGTTGACGAAAAATCGCCCAACTCAAAAGTTTTGAGAAATGTGGCCAGGGCTTTTGTAGTGGGCGGAACTATATGTATAGTCGGTCAGTTTATTAGCAATTTACTGAAAATGAAAGGTTTAGGTCAGGATGAAACTGCAAGTCTTACCTCTATACTTATGATATTGATTGGCGCATTATTGACAGGATTAAATGTTTATGACGATATAGGACGTTTTGCAGGAGCAGGTTCTATTGTACCTATAACAGGTTTTGCAAACTCCATAGTATCGCCTGCGATGGAGTTTAAAAGCGAGGGATATGTTATGGGGGTCGGAGCGAAAATGTTTGTTATTGCAGGACCCGTACTTGTATATGGAATTTCTGCATCGGTAATTGCAGGAATAATTCATTTTTTATTAAAGTGAGGTGTTTAAATGGCTACTAAAAGGATAGGTAAACAGACGGTAAAATTGCAAAATCCTCCAAACATTATTGCAACTGCATGCATCGTAGGTCCAAAAGAAGGAGAAGGACCATTGCGTTTGTATTTTGATGAAATCATAGATGATGAGCTTTTTGGTGAAAAGACCTGGGAAAAAGCTGAGAGCAAACTAATGAGGGAAACTTTTGCGAAGGTACTGAAGAAAGCCAATAAGACCGCAGAGGATATAGACTATATAATTGCTGGAGACTTGCTAAACCAATGTTTGGCTGCGAATTTCGGCCTTAGGGAATCGGAGGTGCCGTTTTTGGGTGTCTATGGTGCCTGCTCCACGATGGCTGAATCTATGAGTATTGGTTCAATGTTAGTGGATGGAAATTTTGCCGATAATGTTGTCTGTCTTACTTCAAGCCATTTCTGCTCAGCAGAAAAACAATTCAGATTTCCTTTGGAGCTTGGAACCCAAAGACCGCCAACTGCTCAATGGACGGTTACAGGTTCCGGTGGGGTGGTCATTTCCAATAAAGGAAACGGTCCCTATATTACCCATATAACAACGGGAAAAATTGTTGATATGGGTATAAAGGATGTAAATAATATGGGTGCTGCCATGGCTCCCGCTGCAATGGATACAATTGTAAGTCATTTTATGGATACCGGATTTACACCGGAAGACTATGATTTAATTGTTACAGGAGACCTTGGTGCTGTAGGAAAAGAAATATGCGATGAGCTTACAAGAGAACAGGGATACAACATTAGCAAAGTATATAATGACTGTGGCCTGATGATATATGATCGACAAAAACAGGACACTCATGCCGGAGGAAGCGGCTGCGGCTGCTCGGCAACGGTATTTGCCGGCTTTATTTATAAAAAGCTTATGGAACGTGTTATAAATAAAGTCCTGTTTATTGCTACCGGAGCACTGCTCAGTACGACAAGCTCACAGCAGGGAGAATCTATACCTTGCATTGCGCATGCTGTAAGTATCTCAAATACAATATCTTAAATTAAAAAAGGGTGTATATAATCATAAAAACTGTGCTTCCTTAATAAGTGGCCGATAACACTTGAAGAACTGCCGACTTAATCTATTGGAATTATATAACTGTCAATTAAAAAACGATTTGAGGAAAATAAAGAAAAAGTAGGGGATGAAAATGGGCGGAAACATTTTTAGCTATATAAATGCTTTTATTGTTGGAGGCATTATTTGTGCCGCCGGTCAAATACTTATTGATAAAACAAAACTTACTACAGCCAGGATTCTTGTAATATTTGTAACTACAGGAGCCATTTTGGGGGCCCTTGGAGTGTATCAAAAATTGGTTGAAATTGGCGGAGCAGGTGCTACTGTTCCTCTGACTGGTTTTGGATACAACCTTGTGAAAGGTGCGTTTAAAGATGTGGAAAATACAGGACTTTTAGGTGCGTTCACAGGAGGAGTGAAAGCAGCGGCAGCCGGTATAACTGCAGCAATCTTTTTTGGCTATCTGACTTCAGTTGCTTTTACGCCAAAAGCAAAAAGGTAGGGGAATGAATAATATGGAAAAGCGAAAAGTTATACTGGTTACGGATGGTGATGATGTGGCCAGAAGTGCAGTTGAACTGGCAACATACAACATTGGAGGCAGGTGTATTTCAGCTTCTGCGGGCAACCCCACACCATTATCGGGTTCGGAAATTATAGAACTTATTAAATCCGCACCGCATGACCCTGTAGTTGTTATGGTGGATGATAAAGGAATGAAGGGTAAGGGAAAAGGTGAACTTGTTATGGAAACAATTATGAAAGATGACAGTATTGAGGTTTTAGGAGTTGTAGCTGTATCGTCAAACGGAAGAGATTGCAAAGGATTACCCTTAACTTGTTCCATAACGAAAGACGGCAAAATCGTAAAAAATGGTGTGGATAAGTATGGAAATGAAATTCCCAATAAAAAAATTTGTGGAGATACTTTGAGTATATTAAAGGATATGAAGGATGTTGTTATAGTTGGTATCGGAGATCCGGGGAAAATGGATACCATGGATGAAATTACAAAAGGCTCACCCATAACAACAATGGCATTGAAAGAAATATTGAAAAGAAATGGTTTGGCTCAGTAAGCCCATTACATGATTAAAGCCAACGATTAATAATAAAACTGAATATGCACTTTCTGCCGTTTGTATATATTGTGAAAAAATAGGACATTTTAGCTGTAACTTATTAATTTTGGATCAATAAAATTGATTTTAAGTAAAACATGGTTTGGAGCAATAGCTGAAATTGGTTTAAAAGCTAAAAAGGAGGGCGGCGAAAGTGCCTATTTTATTTGAATAGTTCTTAGGGTATGACTTTTCTATGTATAATACTCAATTATCGAATCGGGAAAATAGTTTTTTATCAGCATGGAGATATATTCTTTGATCTCGTTGGAAATTTCAGGAGGGTAAATGTATTTATATCTTCCGTACATTCCCCATTTTTGAGCTCTTTTTGATTCATCCATATCAAGTCTGTTGTTGGGAAATCTTTTATTTATAACATTTTAAGCCACAGTAGTAAATCGATGCTGGATTAATTCAAAAGTAACAGCATCTTTGCTATCTTTTATATTTCCAAGGTTCAATTTTTGGGCAAGCTTTTCAAACAATTCCTTGTATTGCTCTTTCCAGTTATCGTAGACCATTATGGGTGCTATAATAAATCCCAAGGGGTAACCGGCATTTAAAACTTTTACTGCTGCTTCAATTCTTTCGTAAAAATTTGCGGTATTATGTTCAAAAGTATCGATGACATATTTTGAGTTTATACTGAATCTAAAACGGGTGTGACCGTTGTGTTCAATATTTAGCAGAGAATCTACGTTATTGAATTTTGTAGATACTCTCAGTCTGCCGTTTTCGAGTTTTCCGAAAAATTCTATTGTTTTTGCAAGGCTTCCTGTGAAGTGCTCGACTGCAAGAGGGTCTCCGGAACTGGCAACTTCAAAAGAAGTTATATTATTGTTGTTTTTATATATGTATTTTATTATTGTATTGAATATATCTTCAATGTTAACATAAATCTTTATATAAGGTTTAAAAGATTGCGTAGTGTGAAGGTAGCAGTATTCACAATTTCCGGGACAATTAGTTACAAGAGAAAAACGATAATCTGCAGAAGGTTTGCAAATATCAAGATTAAGAGCCTTCTTTATTGTAATTACCAATGTCTTCTTAGCATGCGAATATTTTTGGTTTTCTGTTTCACCCGGAATGGAATTGAGTACCTTTTGAATTGGGGCTTTTATTATTTCTACGTTTTTAGATTCAAAAAAGTGAAAAAGTTTTTGTCCTAAAGGATAATTCAAAGATACAGGTTCAAAGAAAACTCTTTCAGGGAAAAAAAGTTCCATTTTAAACATCCTTCCGATTGACGTTTATAATTGTAGTATTGTATTGTTGGCCTTTTTTTATTCAAAGCTTTGCAAGTAAAATTATTAAGTTTCCATAAATGGTAAAAGATTTTACTTAAGAAAATTTACATAAAATATTATTTGGAAAGTAAGTTTACTTACTGTTTGAAATTATAAAATAACGATTTTATTAGGTTTTGAACAATAAAGAATTGGGGCGGATAGTTATATTTGGCGTTATTATATAAGTTATACTGTATGATAATATAATAATAATCAAATAAGCTTATTTCATCATGGATTGTTAATTGACATAATAATATTATTTTTAAAAATTAATATGAAAAAAGAAGGATTTTAAGGGATATTTATAGAATATTAAAAAAGCTATTGTCTTAGTTTTTATGTAAGTTGAAAAGTTTATTGATAATTATAACATCTTTTCATACTTATTCCTAAATAAGCTTGATTTCCAATGACTAGTACCAAGAGACGGGTAAGATTATGGCCCGTTTGGTTTTGAAAAGTTAAAGCCTGTATTAACTGGAAACACCAATTGTATTTTTAGAAATACATGTATCTTAAGATTTTTTTATTTTTAGAATTATGTATAGAAGGTGGTATAAACTTATGAATGTGGAATATATAAACCCTTTCATAGAAGCTAGCCAAACAGTATTGAAACAGACGGCAAATATTGATGCAAAGCTCGGAAAGGTTTTTTTGA
Organism: Acetivibrio clariflavus DSM 19732; assembly: GCF_000237085.1. Taxonomy (GTDB): domain Bacteria; phylum Bacillota; class Clostridia; order Acetivibrionales; family Acetivibrionaceae; genus Acetivibrio; species Acetivibrio clariflavus. Next base: position 1,338,723 of record NC_016627.1, read on the forward strand.
AAACTTCTCCCTATAAAAGTGACTGTGTTGTAATTATTGTTGGCTTAACTGGCAAGATGAGAGGTCAGGCTGTATTTTCCATGACTAGAAATATTGCTATGTATATAGCATCTGCCATGATGGGTGGTGTGCCTATTAATGAACTGGATGAAATGGCTAAAAGTGCTATATCAGAGCTTAGTAATATGATTTTAGGAAATGCTGCCACCATTTTATATAAAAAGGGAATAGGAGTAGAGATTACACCACCTTCGCTTTTAATGGGTGATAATTTGCAGATTTCCACAAATAAAATGAAAACCATTTGCATACCGCTGATATTTAACGATGAACAGCAGATGGAAATAGATATTTCTGTAGTTGAATAGTATCAATTAATACAGTCGATGATAGTGCCACAATTTTATTCCGGGTATGATTATAAAAAAATATAAGGATTATCTTTTGAAAAGGAACAGCAGAAGTGATCCGGTAAGTGAAAGATGGTTTGATAAAGCCATCTTTTTTTGCACTTTTAAGTAGTTTAATTTTAATATATAATCAAAATGTTTATAATAGTTTATTAAACATGTTAGTTATAATTGGTATATAATTGTTTCGGGAGGAATTGAATTGGCTGTTAATATAGTGTTGGTTGAACCTGAAATACCTCAGAATACAGGAAATATAGTCAGGACATGTGCTGCAGTCGGTGCAAAACTGCATTTGATAAAGCCTTTGGGTTTTTCTGTTGAAGATAAATATTTGAAGCGTGCAGGTCTTGATTATTGGAATGAAGTTGATATATTTTACTATGACAGCTTTCAGGAATTAAGGGAAAAGTATCCCGATTCTTTATTTTACTATGCCACAACAAAAGCTTTAAAAACCTATGCTGATATTAAGTACCCGGAAGATTGCTTCTTAGTGTTTGGAAAGGAAAGTAAGGGTCTGCCGGAAGAACTGTTATTAAAGAACAAGGATTATTGTATAAGGATTCCGATGAAGGGAGATATTCGATCCCTCAATTTGTCCAATTCGGTTGCAATTATTGTTTATGAAGTTTTAAGGCAGAGCAATTTTAAAGGTATGACAGTGCAAGGGAAGCTGACAAAATACGAGTGGTAAATATATATTATATTATTAATTATTATATATGTGAGGTAATTAGCTATGGTAAACAGGCAGAGAATGGTGGATGAATTTCTTGAGTTGGTCAGGATTGACAGCTTAACTTATAAAGAAAAGGAAATGGCAGAATGTTTGAAAGCTAAACTTAGCAATATGGGGCTTTCTGTCGAGGAGGACGATGCAGGAATTAAAATTGGCGGAAATTCCGGAAATTTGATATGTAAGATTGATGGAAATAAAAGTGTTCCTGCTGTGTTGCTGATGGCACATATGGACACTGTAACTCCGGGAATAGGGAAAAAGCCTGTAATAGACGGAAATATCATAAGAACCGATGGTACCACGGTATTGGGCGGCGATGATGCTGCTGGCATAGAATGTATCCTTGAAGCAATAAGAGTTTTAAAGGAGAACAATTTGCCCCACGGAGATATATTTGTAGTATTTACCGTTGCCGAGGAAGGCGGGCTGTGGGGAGCCAAAAATCTCGATATAAGCAGGATTAATGCCAAATATGCCTTTGTAATGGACGATGGAGGAAATATAGGACATGTGGCAGTTAATGCGCCGGCACAGAATAAAATTGATGTAATAGTGACCGGTAAGGCGGCTCATGCGGGAATGGAGCCGGAGAAGGGAGTCAGTGCAATACAGATTGCTGCAGAAGCTATATCAAATATGAAGCTCGGCAGAATTGACGATGAAACTACTGCCAATGTTGGAGTAATAAACGGGGGGCAGGCAACCAATATAATATGCGACAAAGTAGAGATAAAAGCAGAAGCAAGAAGCCGTGATATGATAAAACTCCAAAGTCAGACAGAGCATATGAAAGAGTGTTTTTATAATGCAGCACAAAAATATGGAGGCAGTATTGATTTTAAATCGGAACTGTTATATCCTTCCTTCAGCATAAGTGAGCAGGATGATATAATAAAAATACTGAAAGAGGCTTCAAAAAAAGCCGGAGTTGAACTTGTACTGGAAGCTACCGGTGGAGGAAGCGACACAAACATTATAAACAGCAAGGGAATAAAAGCTGTGGATGTAAGTGTAGGTATGGACAAAGTACATAGTGTTGAAGAGCAGATTTGCATTGATGACTTGGTAAAAGCGGCAGAATTTTTGATTGCGATAATAACATCGATTAAATAAATTTTATGTGCTGTTTATGCAAGAACTGCTAAGTGGACATATGAATAAAAACTGAAATACGGAGGTAGAAATATGATAAAGAGAATAGGTGTACTTACGGGTGGTGGAGATTGCCCGGGATTAAATGCTGTTTTGAGAGCTGTGGTTAAAACTGCAATAGTCAAATACGGTTATGAGGTTATAGGATTTAAAGACGGATTTAAAGGGTTGGTTGATAATAAATTTGTCAAGCTTGAATTGGATGACGTTTCCGGACTTCTTGACCGGGGCGGTACAATTTTGGGTACATCCAACAAACATAATCCTTTTAAATTTCCGGTAAATGTAGATGGAAATACAGAATATAAAGATATGTCCAAAAGGGTGCTGGAAAACCTGGACATGTTTGGAATTGATTGTATGGTGTTTATTGGAGGAGACGGTACGCTGACTACAGCAAGGGATCTGATGAAAATGGGAATTAAAGGAATAGGTGTACCGAAAACAATTGACAATGACTTGTCCGGGACTGACACAACTTTCGGATTTATGACGGCAGTATATACAGCTACTGAAGCTATAGACAAGCTCCACTCCACGGCTGAATCCCACCATAGAGTAATGATTCTTGAGGTTATGGGAAGATATGCCGGTTGGATAGCGTTAGAAGCAGGTATTTCCGGTGGGGCAGACGTTATTTTGATTCCCGAAATACCCTATGATATAAATAAAGTGGCTCAAAAAGTTATGGAAAGAAAGAATCGCGGCAAAAGTTTCAGTATTATTGTTGTTGCAGAAGGTGCAAAAGATGTTGAAGGCGATATGGTGGTCAATAAGGTTGTCGAAGACAGTCCCGATCCAATTAGACTTGGGGGAGTAGGTAATAAAATTGCTGCAGAAATAGAAAGAATTACCGGAATTGAATCTAGAGTCACAGTATTGGGACACCTGCAAAGAGGCGGGACACCGGTGCCTTACGACAGAATACTATCGACCAGGTATGGCGTTCACGCTGTGGAACTGATTAATCAGGGAAAATTCGGTATGATGGTAAGTCTAAAGGGAAACAGAATTACAGAGGTACCGATAGAGGAGGCTGTTGGCACTTTGAAGACAGTGGATCCCGATGGAGAACTGGTAAAAATAGCGAAAAGCCTTGGGGTGGGTTTTGGCGATTAAGTGCCTATAAAAAGAGGAGGTTTTTAATGCTGCAACTTAGGGAAGTAAATATTGATGATAAACAAACATTCGACAAATACATAACGAAGCACAATCCCCAGATTTCAGAGCTTAATTTCACAAATATCTTTATGTGGCGCAATTCCTATAAATTCAGGTTTGGAGAAGTCGGTGAAATGTTATGCCTTATATCAGTTCCTGACAATGATGAGCCTTTTGCCTTTGAACCTATCGGTGCTTATACTAAAGAAGCTTTTATACAGGCAATTGATGAAATATCCAATTACTTTAAAGAAAAAAACTGGAAACTTGTTTTTAAGAGAGTGGAAGAGGATAAGCTCGACTATTTTAAGGAGTACTTTAAGAATGGCATTGATATAACTGACGACAGAAATAACAGCGATTACTTGTATCTTTCGGAGGATCTCATCAATCTGAAAGGCAAGAAGTATCACAAAAAGAAAAACCATCTGAATAGTTTTACGAAAAACTATGAGTTTGAATATGTAAAATTAACCGATGACTTAATAGATGAATGCATAAGAATAAACGAAGAATGGTGTAAAAAAAGAAGTTGTGAACAGCATAGAAATCTTTATTGTGAAAGGCTTGCCAACCTGGAAGCTCTCACTAATTTTAAAAAACTTAAATATGAGGGAGCTTTAATTAAAGTAAACGGGAAATATGAGGCTTTTACTGTGGGCGAGCTGCTAAATTCCGATACGGCTGTTATTCATATTGAAAAGGCCAATGATGATATCAGAGGGTTATATAATGCCATTAATCAGCAGTTCTGCGAAAATACATGGAAAAACACTGTTTATATAAACAGAGAACAGGATCTTGGCATTGAAGGTCTTAGAAAAGCAAAATTGTCATATAATCCTGTTAAGCTTGTAAATAAATATACTATAACTTGTAAATAATATTTTCATAATACTTTTATTAAAAGTATTGATAATTATTTCGTGAAAAAATTTTGCAGCTAAAATATAAAATTTCACGAAAAATAAGAGTTGTTTTGCTGAATGTGCGATAATCGATATAAATTCTTTCGCACATTTTATTTTATCATTTTTTATATGTGCAGTATAAAAAAACTTTATTAGAGAAAAATATAGTTTGTTAAAAAATTAATTTATTTTATACTTTAGTATTGAAAATAAAAATGAAATAATATAAAATGATAAATGTTGCATGAGGGTGTTGGACTTAGACAAATTATCAAGCATCATGCTTCGAAAAGCCAATATATAAATTCAATATAAATACATAGGAGGGAGTTTTTTATGGCAGTTAAAGTTGGTATTAATGGTTTTGGACGTATCGGACGTCTTGTTTTTAGAGCATCATTGAACAATCCTAATGTTGAGGTAGTAGGTATTAACGACCCATTTATTGACCTTGAATACATGAAATACATGCTTAAATATGATACTGTACATGGTCAATTTAAGGGAACAATAGGCGATAAAGACGGTAAATTGGTTGTAAACGGTAAAGAAATCAGTGTATTTGCTTGCATGAATCCTGAAGAAATTCCATGGAAAGATTGCGGTGCTGAATATATCGTAGAATCTACAGGTGTATTCACTACTACTGAAAAAGCTTCCGCTCACTTGAAAGGCGGTGCTAAAAAAGTTGTTATCAGTGCACCTTCAGCTGATGCTCCAATGTTCGTAATGGGTGTTAACCATGATAAATACACTAAAGATATGGTTGTTGTTTCTAACGCTTCTTGTACAACAAACTGCTTGGCACCATTGGCAAAGGTTATCCACGAAAACTTTGGTATAGTTGAAGGTTTAATGACTACAGTTCATGCTACTACAGCTACTCAGAAGACTGTTGACGGTCCTTCAAAGAAAGACTGGAGAGGCGGACGTGCAGCTGCTGGTAACATAATTCCTTCATCAACCGGTGCAGCTAAAGCAGTTGGAAAAGTTATTCCTGAATTGAACGGAAAACTCACTGGTATGGCATTCAGAGTACCTACTCTTGACGTATCTGTTGTTGACTTGACTTGCCGTTTGGAAAAAGCTGCTACTTATGATGAAATAAAAGAAGCTGTTAAGAAAGCATCCGAAAACGAATTGAAGGGTATCTTAGGATACACTGAAGATGAAGTTGTATCATCCGACTTCATTGGTGATGCACGTACATCAATATTTGATGCTAAAGCAGGTATATCCTTGAACAGCAACTTTGTTAAATTAGTTTCATGGTATGACAACGAATGGGGTTACTCCAACAAAGTTGTTGACTTGATAGCACACATGGCAAGTGTTGACTCTAAATAATTGATTTCTATTTTTAGAAAAGGTTCGGTTATATGGTAACCGGACCTTTTTGTGAAAAATAAAAGGAGCGTGGTTCTGTAATGGCAATGATGAATAAGAAGACTATTGAAGATATTGATGTAAAAGGCAAAAAAGTAATAGTAAGAGTTGACTTTAATGTACCTTTGGATGAAAATAGAAAAATAACCGACGATAAAAGAATAGTAGGTGCGCTTCCTACAATTAAGTATTTGGTTGATAATGGTGCTAAGACCATATTGGTATCTCACCTTGGAAGACCAAAAGATGGTTTTGAGGAAAAATACAGCATGAAGCCTACTGCAGAAAGACTTAGCGAGTTGCTTGGCAAAGAAGTCATTATGGCAAAAGACGTTATTGGCGAAGATGCAAAGGCTAAGGCTGCTGCATTAAAAGACGGCGAAGTCTTAATGCTTGAAAACGTTAGATTCCATAAGGAAGAAACTAAAAATGACCCTGCTTTTGCCAAAGAATTGGCAAGCATGGCTGAAATATATGTAAATGATGCTTTCGGTACAGCTCACAGAGCTCATGCTTCAACAGCAGGTCTTGCAGACTATTTACCTGCAGTTTGCGGTTATTTGATTCAAAAAGAAATTGAAATAATGGGTAAAGCTCTTTCAAATCCCGAAAGACCTTTTGTTGCAATTTTGGGTGGTGCTAAAGTTTCCGATAAGATTGCAGTTATAGAAAATCTTATTGATAAAGTTGATACGTTAATAATCGGCGGCGGTATGGCTTATACCTTCTTTAAAGCAAAAGGATACAATATAGGTACTTCCATTTGCGAAGACGATAAAGTTGAGCTTGCAAAGAGCCTTTTGGAAAAGGCACAGAGCAAAGGGGTTAAATTACTGCTTCCGGTAGACAATGTTGTAGGTTTGGAGTTCAAGAACGATACTGAATTTAAAGTTGTTGCTTCAGACAGCATTCCTGACGGTTGGATGGGATTGGATATAGGTCCTAAGACAATTGAAGCTTATGCAGCTGAAATAAAGAATGCAAAAACTGTTGTTTGGAACGGACCTATGGGAGTATTTGAGTTCCCCAACTTTGAAAAAGGCACAAAGGAAGTTGCAAGAGCTGTTGCTGAATCCGGTTCCACATCCATAATCGGTGGAGGAGACTCTGCAGCCGCTATAGAACAGCTTGGCTTTGCAGATAAAATAACACATATTTCCACAGGTGGTGGAGCATCTTTGGAATTCCTTGAAGGAAAAGTGCTTCCGGGAATAGATGTACTTTTGGATAAATAAGGGGAAGAGGTAAGTAATCATGAGTAGAGTAAAAATAGCAGCAGGAAACTGGAAAATGAACAAGACAGCAAAAGAGGCTGTTGAATTTGTAGAAGCTTTAAAACCAAGAGTAGCGGATGCTGACGCTGAAGTTGTTGTTGGTGTACCTTTTGTTTGCATCCCTGGAGTTAAGAAAGCAGTTGAAGGTTCAAACATAAAAGTTGCTGCCCAGAATATTCACTGGGAGGAAAAAGGGGCATTTACCGGAGAAGTTTCCGGACCAATGCTTGCTGACCTTGGTGTTGATTACGTAATAATCGGACACTCTGAAAGAAGACAATATTTTGCTGAAACCGATGAAACCGTCAATAAAAAAGCTCATGCAGTGTTTAAATACGGTATGAAACCTATTATTTGTGTTGGTGAATCCCTTACTCAAAGAGAACAAGGGGTTACTGCTGAGTTGGTTAGATATCAGGTTAAAATTGCATTGCTTGGTTTAACTGCAGAACAGGTTAAGGAAACTGTTATTGCCTATGAACCCATTTGGGCAATAGGGACAGGGAAGACTGCTACAACTGAGCAGGCAGAGGAAGTTTGTGCAATTATCAGAAATGTAGTAAAAGAATTGTATGGCGATGATGTTGCACAGGCTATAAGAATTCAGTATGGTGGCAGTGTTAATGCTGCTAATGCGGCAGAACTTTTTGCTATGCCAAATATTGACGGTGGTCTTGTTGGAGGAGCAAGCCTTAAACTTGACGATTTTGAAAAAATAGCAAAATATAACAAATAATAAGTTTTCGGTTTTATTATTTTATTGTAACCCTCCGGTTATATACGCTGGAGGGTTATTATGTAAAGTTTAAAGAATAATTTGTTGTAGTATAAAGGATTTGGTTGTTAACAGTTCAAATCCGGTGGTAGATATAAAGAGGATAAAGTTTAGTAATAAAGTTGATTGGAGAGTGCATTATGAAAGACAGATTAGTAGTATTGGTAATATTAGACGGATATGGCATTAATCCAAAGACAGAAGGTAATGCCATAGCAGCAGCAAACAAACCTAACATGGACAGATTGATGAAGGAATTTCCAAATACAATTGTAAGAACAAGCGGAATGGATGTAGGTCTTCCCCATGGACAGATGGGTAACTCCGAAGTGGGACATACCAATATTGGTGCCGGAAGGATTGTTTATCAGGAGTTAACCCGCATAACTAAGTCCATAGAGGATGGCGATTTCTTCGAAAAGAAAGAGTTTTTGGATGCAATAGACAATTGTAAAAAGAACAACTCCAAACTTCATTTATTCGGCCTTGTATCCGATGGAGGTGTACACAGCCACAATACTCATCTTTATGCTTTGGTTGAATTGGCTAAAAGACAAGGTTTAAAAGATGTATATATACACTGCTTCTTTGACGGAAGGGATGTTCCGCCAGACAGTGCCAAAGGTTATGTTGAAGAGCTTGAAGCTAAGCTTAAGGAAATCGGAGTGGGTAAAATAGCTTCGGTTATGGGAAGATATTACGCAATGGACAGAGACAACAGATGGGAAAGAGTTCAGCTTGCTTATGATGCAATGGTGCTTGGCAAAGGACTTGAAGCATCCAATGCTGGAGAAGCTGTTGCAGCTTCATATGCAAGAGAGGAATACGATGAATTTGTTAAACCTACAGTTATCAAAGAAAACGGTAAGCCTGTTGCCACTATCGGTGAAAACGATTCAATAATTTTCTTTAACTTCAGACCTGATAGGGCAAGAGAAATTACAAGAACCTTTATTGAAGAAGATTTTAGCGGATTTAAAAGAGAAAAGGGATATTTTCCGGTTAAATTTGTCTGCATGACCCAGTATGACAAGACCTTTAAGAACGTTGAAGTGGCGTTTAAACCGGAAAGTCTTGAAAATACTTTCGGCGAATACATAAGCAAGAAGGGTTACAGACAGTTGCGTATTGCCGAAACGGAAAAATATGCCCATGTTACTTTCTTCTTTAACGGTGGGGTTGAAGCGGTATACGAAGGAGAAGACAGAGTTCTTATCCCTTCACCGAAGGTTGCAACTTACGACCTTAAGCCTGAAATGAGTGCTTATGAAGTTACCGATGAAGTGGTAAAAAGAATCAATTCAAAAGAATATGATGTTATAATTCTGAATTATGCCAACTCTGATATGGTTGGACACACTGGTGTCTTTGAAGCAGCTAAAGCTGCTGTTGAGGCTGTTGATGAATGTATAGGTAGAGTTGTATCGGCTGTACAGGCTCAAAACGGAGTAGTCCTTATAACTGCAGACCACGGTAACTCAGAGCAAATGGTAGATTATGAAACGGGAGGACCTTTCACTGCTCACACAACTAATCCTGTTCCGCTAATAGTAGTAGGTCTTGGCGATGTCAAACTCAGAGAAGGAAGACTTGCTGATTTGGCACCTACCATGCTCGACATAATGAATTTGGAAAAGCCTAAGGAAATGACCGGTGAATCTTTAATAGTTAAAGGATAAATCTATTAATTCAATTTTATAAAAGAAAGAACTTTGGTGTATAACCGGAGTTCTTTTTTATTTTGGACTTTTGACCGAAGCAAAATACATCTTATTTATACGAATATTTACAGTAGTAAAATATAATGTTAGAATAATTGGTAGTATGTACAATTTGTCCTTCGGAGGTTGTTAAAGGAGATGTTTATGTAGGGGGTAAAATATGGCGTTCAAGATATTTATAGCAATTTTGATAATTATTGGGGTAGCAATGGTGGCTTTAGGGCTGTTTATTCTTGTCGCTGTCTTGGGATTAAAAATGAAGGCAGAACCGGAGATAAATCAAATTGAGTTGTCTCCAATGTCAGGAATAGGAGAGAATTTTTACTCCAATTTTGACCAGTTTTTGACATCAGAGGGCTTTGAATTTATCGGTGATTATTCTGTAGCCAATATATCGGGAAAAGCAGTTGAGACAAGAATTTACAGAAACATTAATGAAGGAATAGAAGTTACGTTGTGTCAGCAAGAGGACAAAAACATCCGAAAAATGACTCTTTCCTTTACAACTGGGTTTGAGGACGGCTCGTCGATAGAAACAACTACAAATAAGGAGCCTCCTGTGTTTATTTATGATAATAAAAGGGTTTACAGTCTTCCTATTGATGATTATAAAGAGTTGCTTAAGTTTCACAGGCAAAAGTTGAAAGAGGAATTGGAAAAAAAGACGGTTGCATTTGATAAAATGAGTGCACCTGTAGTTGAAAGTATTATTAACTCAACCAAAAAAGAATTGGAGAGGCAGATGGAATACGGTATATTAAAATTTGATGCTGCAAATGGAACCTATAGCTTTACCCTATATGGAGCTGTGCAGTCAATTTGTAAGATGATTGCCTTCTCCTTCACAAAAGGAAAAGACAAATCGATGTTTGATACTCAACATAGGGTTAAAAACAAGAAAAAAGAGTGGATTAAAACATTTAATCTAATGGGAGCTATATTTTTTGTGATGGGTTTGGCTTCTCTTGCAAAGGGCACACCAAACTCTGCAGTTTTATATTTTAGATTGTTTTCAATATTGTTTGGAAGTATTGTTTTCTTAATTACAGACTATATACTGCGAACCAGGAACTTTGAAGACAGTTGGAAATAGCAAAAAACGGCATCATATCCTGGCTCTTTGGATTGTTTTTATGAAATTAGTTCGAAGGAATACTATAAATCTCTTGAAAAGAGAAATGGAGAAAATACTTTTCAGGGGATAATACAATATAGAATTTATAAGGGGGTATAATTTATGAAGAAGAGTAAAAGACTATTTTCTTTGATCATTTCCTGTGTGTTATTGCTACAAATAATAACATCCACTACTATATTTGGTTTTGCTGAATCAACTTATGCTGAAGAAATGTCGGAAACCAATAAAGGGCTGGTGGGTGACGTTGACGGAAATGGGGAAATTAATAGTATTGACTATGCCTATATGAAAATGGTACTTCTTGGAATAAGAAAAGATTTTCCGATAGAAGACGGTTTATGGGCAGCAGACGTTAACGGTGATGGCAATTTTAACAGTATTGATTGTGCATACATGAAAATGTATTTGCTTGGCAGAATTAAGGAATTTCCAAAGAAAAATATTGTAGTAACACCTACTTCAACACCAACAATAACTGCCACACCAACTATAACACCAACACCGACAGCTCCTGTACAAACAATCGAGCCAATACCCAATGATGTGGCAAGAAATAAAATTGCGATATGTTCATCTTTTATAGGGGAAGGCTATGATGCTGACAAAGCTATTGACGGAATACTGAATTCCATGTGGAAAGCAGAAGGTTTTGAACAGTGGATCAGAATTGATTTGGGAAATGAATATACACTGAATAAAACCGAGTTTGTAGTTGATGGAAACAAAGCTTATAAGTACAAAATTGAAGTTTCAATGGATGATGACAATTACACTGTTATAGTTGATAAGACATCCAATACTTCTGAATCTGATACATACACCGACGGTTTCCAGGAGACAAAGGCAAGGTTTGTGAAGCTTACAATAACAGGTGTTGAAGGAAGTCTTGATGAAACTATTGGAATAAAGGAGTTTAGAGCATTCAGAACACAGCAGGAGCCATTCCCTTCAGTATTACCTATGCCATCTCCAATAATTGTGACAGACTACATAAGGCCCTATGTAACACTAGAACTCCAGACTGAGAAAGTATCTGTGAACGAGAAAATTCAAATAAAAACTGCAGCAACCGATGATGTGGGAGTCGAAAACAGGACTTTAAAAGTAAACGGAACTGAAATTGCATTGAATGATGATGGAACAGCAGAGTATATACCGGATACAGCCGGAGTATATAAAGTTGAGTTTTTTGCACAGGATGCTGCCGGCAATGAAGGATATGCTTCAAAAGAGTTTCGATGTGTGACGGCTTCTGATGGTACTAAACCTCAGGCATCAATAACAACACCGGAGTTCGGAACTTATGTAACTATGCCAATAAACATAATGGGAACAGCAATGGACGCAAATATATGCAATTATATATTGGAATATAGTGAAAAAGGTCAAAACAACTATATACGCTTCGCTGAAGGTACAACCAATGTTGAATCCGGAGTTCTGGGGACCTTTGATCCCAATACCGTAAAAAGCGGTTTGTATGATATAAGACTTACTGTATATGATAAGGGAGGTCTATCAAACCAGACTGTTACTACTGTTTTTGCAGACGGTAAAATGACATTGAGAAACTTTAGTATTGCATATACGGACATTTCGATACCTGTTGTAAATGGAATGCCTTTGGAAATGAAAAGGTATTATGACAGTACCAACAGAAGCAAGGGTGATTTTGGCTATGGCTGGACTTCCGAAATAGACGGCATAAAACTTGTGGAGAGCTGTAAGCTGTCAGAAGGCTGGTCTAAAAATTATGCAATGGGTGTTTATTTTGTCAAGGAAGATAAGCCGCATTATATTGTAATTTCCTATCCTGATGGAAAGACTGATAAATTTGCAGTCAAGCTCAAGAATATCTATGCAACCGATCCTTTGGGCTATTATAGCTTAGGTACCGAAGGAATGGGTACTTTTGAAGTGATATTCGAGCCCGTTGCCGGAACTTATTCAAAGCTTGTGGCTGAGAATATGGAAGTGCATATATACAACAGCTTGTTTGGCAACAAATTCGGTTTATGGAAGTACTTCATAGACGAATTTTCTGATGAAGTCTACAGTCCAGGTAAATACACCTTGACAACCCAGGACGGAAAGGTAATAAAATTCAATTCTTCAGGAAAAGTAGAAAGCATTACCGATTCCTATGGTGTCAAAATCACTCCTCAAACAGATGGACTCTTGTATACAAGGGGTTCTGTTACAAAGAAGCTAAGTTATACAAAGGCTGACGGAGTTATTAAAAGTGCATCGGATTTGGAAAATAACAGTGTAATATACGAATATGACAAGTATGGAGATCTGGTTTCAATTACCGATTTGGAAAATCATAAGACAAAATTTGTTTATGACAGTGAGCACAGGATAATAAAAGTGATTAATTCCAATAATGAAGTTATAACCCGAAATGTATACGATGAGGCGGGAAGACTTGTCTATATCTACGATGCTGCCGGCAGAAGGAGTGAGTTTACGCAGCAGACGGTGGATTCAAAAGAGGTCATAACCTTTACCGATAGAAGAAATAATCCCACTGTTTATACCTTTAATGCCGATGGTAATCTGGAAAGTGTCATGGATGCGGCCGGTTACACCACAACTTATACATACAAGGACAATGGGCTGGTGGATACCATTACAGGCCCTAAGGGAAGCTTTAAATACGATTATGAAATGAATTCCAACGGCACAATAAAGAAAGTCAGGATTACCGATGAAGCTGAAAACTATATGGAGTGTAACTATGATGCCAAAGGTAAGATAGATACAATATCCGACTATTCCAATACGGCGCTGAATTTATTGGACAATGACTACGATAACTACGGGAGATTGGTGAAGACAAAGGACGGAAACGGCGGCACCATAAGCTTGAAATATGATTCATCCGGCCGGGTTGAATCGGTTACCGATCAGATGAACAAAGAGATACTTAAACTATATTATGACAATGTAACCGGAAACTTGGCTTCATATACCGATGCAAACAATACTGTGACAACTTTTGGCGACTATGATGCCAATGGAAGATGGAGAAGGGCAGAGTTTACCAGGACAGTAAGTGAAGGAATTACTGAGGTAGTGACTACAATAAACGTTTATGACAACATGGGACGCATAGTTGAGAATATTGACGGTGCAGGAAGGGTTTCAAGTGTATCCTACAATGGAATAGGAAAAATAGATACTTTTACCGACAAATATAATAACACGGTGGAATATAAATATGACTGCCTTGGAAATCTGGCAGAAGTGATTTACCAGGACGGAAGCAGTGAAAAATACACCTATGACGAAGAAGGTAATGTAACTTCCTATACCGACAGGAATTCCAAAACTACATACTACACCTACGATGCCATGAACCGCTTGGAAAGCATTGTATACCAGGACGGTTCCACAGTAAAATATGAGTACAATGGTGCCGGAGACATAAAAAAGGTGACCGACCAGAGGGGAAATGTTACCGAGTATCAATATGACAGCCTGGGTAGACTAGAATATGTCTTTAATTCGGCAAAACCTGAGGATAAGATTCAATACATCTACAGCAACAAACCCTATCCCGATGAAATGGTGGATGGGAAGGGCAATCGATTTGTATACAGTTATAATGCCAACGGACAGTTGGAAAAAATAAAATACTCCGATAACACCACTTTTGAGATTGAGTACGACGCGGCAGGAAGAATTTCAACAGTAAAAGACCAGAATGAGAAAGTTACAAAATATGATTATGATGCAGCAGGAAATCTTGAAAAGGTTACTTTGGCCTATGGCATAGAAGGTAAGGAAGAAGTTTGGAGTTATGATTACGATGAAGCTGGAAATTTAACAAGCATAACCGACCCTAGGGGCAAAGTGACAAAAATGGAGTATGACAACGTGGGAAGGCTGAAAAAACAGATCCTTCCTATGAAGATGAACTTAGAGGCTGATTACAATGACGACGAGAGGGAAGTAACCGTAACCGATTACAATAAAAATTCAATTGTATATAAATACGACGATAACTTAAGGCTTTGCATAAAAGAAACAGGGGACGGAAATACCGTTTACTTCGAATATACCAATGAGGGGTATGTAAAGAAAGTCATCGATAAAAACGGCACAACAAGTTATGAATATGATGACCTGCACCGACTGATAAAGAAAACAAACCCGGACAACAGTACCGTGGAGTATTTCTACGACTGGGCAGGCAATTGTACCGGAATAAAGACAAAAGGCGGAGCAACTAGCTATGTATACGATGTATACAACCGCCTGAGCAAAGTAATTTCAAGGGACAATAAAACAACCCGATACATGTATGATGCCGTTGGGAACCTTGAGTATGTATTGTATCCTGACGGGTATAAGATCCAATACGTTTATGACGATCAAAACAGGCTAACCGATATATATAGGATAAAACCGGATGGAGAAACGGTAGAATACTCATACCACTATGAATTAGGCTATGCCGGAGAACGGAAAAAGGTAACGGAAAGTAGCGGGCGTATAGTGGTATATACTTATGATGATTGCTACAGGCTAAAGGAAGAAAAAATAACCGATCCATTGCTTGGAAATAGAGTAATAAGCTATGAATATGACAAGGCGGGCAACAGGATTGAAAAGAACGACAATGGAATAATAACCGTTTATGAGCCTGATGACAATAACAGGATTAGAAGTGCGGGCAGCGTTAAATACGATTATGATGACAACGGAAACTTAAAATCCAAAGTAGACGGAAATATTGTAACCACTTACCAATATGATGCCGAGAACCGGTTGATATCGGTGACCGAAACCGAATCCGGGGTGTTAACAAATGTTG
The DNA here is from genome assembly GCF_000237085.1 of Acetivibrio clariflavus DSM 19732. Classification (GTDB taxonomy): domain Bacteria; phylum Bacillota; class Clostridia; order Acetivibrionales; family Acetivibrionaceae; genus Acetivibrio; species Acetivibrio clariflavus. Next base: position 1,354,215 of record NC_016627.1, read on the forward strand.
AAACCTATGAATATGACTGGGAAGGCAACCGGATAAGCAAAACTACCAACGGAGTGGTTACAAAATACCTGGTAGACAGCCTTGGTCTTTCCCGCGTGATTGAAGAGCGAGACGGAAATGGCAATCTGCTGGCATACTACACCTATGGAAATGAGCTGATAAGCCAGACAAGAAATGGTGTAACAAGCTACTTCCAGTACGACGGCCTTGGAAATGTAAGAAGACTCACCGATGAAGAGGGCAATGTAACCGATACATATGTATATGATGCCTTCGGTAATATACTTAACAGAACCGGAACGACAGTGAACAGCTACATGTTTGCGGGTGAGCAATACGACGCAAACACCGGATTCTACTACTTAAGGGCAAGGTACATGAACCCTGCATTGGGCAATTTCATAAGCATGGACCCGTACAGCGGAAGTATTTATGACCCGACAAGCCTGCACAAGTATCTGTATGCCAATGCAAGTCCTGTGAACTTCACCGACCCGACGGGATATTTCACCATACCGGAAATTCTGGCATCCTTCCAGATACATGGAGTTATGAACACACTAAGGTGTGTAGCCCTATCATCATTGCTAAATGCAGCAAAAGGTGGAATTGCAGGTGCGGTATTCGGAGGAATAGATGCAGCCTTAGGCGGAAGAGACATAGTGGAAGGAGTAATGCAGGGAACGATAAGCGGTGCCGCTTTTGGGGCATTGGCTACGTTTGCAGAGTTAAGGCTGATATTGGGAGTATTCGGTTTAGAGAACGGAGTAGAAGGAGTATTTGAGGCAATAGAAGAAGGCGATTATGACCTTGCTGCATGGAGAGCAGTAACAACAATAGCTGCATTAATATCATTGGGCAGTGAACTGTTTAACAGATCAGCATGCTTTACAGAAGAGACACTGATATATACAAAAGACGGATACAAAGAGATAAAGGACATCCAGGTTGGAGATGAGGTATACTCTGAGAATCCCGAGACAGGAGAAAAGGGATTAAAGAGGGTACTGAACGTATTTGTAAATGAAATAAAAGAACTGGTACACTTAAAAGTAGGAGACCAGGAGATAAAGACAACATCAACCCATCCCTTCTGGGTGGAAGGAAAAGGCTGGGTAGATGCCGGAGAGTTAAAACCCGGTGACAGGCTTGTAATGTACTCAGGCGAAGTGCTTGAGGTGGATGAAGCCTATGTAGAGTATCTGGATAGGTCTGTAAAGGTGTATAATTTTGAAGTAGAAGACTGGCATACCTACTTTGTGTCGGAGTATAATGTATTTGTACACAATACAGTATGCGGCGACTCAAGAGTTGGAAATACTCAGGGAAGTTCTAAGCGCATAACTAATCGAAATGGAAGAAAAGGTGGTGAAGCTCATCAGTCGGTAGTAAATAATATAAAAGCTTCTAATGCATCGGGAAAAATTGTACGTGAACATTATTTTAGAACGCCAGGAGGGACAAAAAATTATAGATTTGCAGATGCAGTAGAGATGGTTAATGGAAATATTAAAAGAATATATCAGGTTGGGAAAGTTAATAAAAATGGATTACCGGTGCTAAGAGAGTCTCTTGCTATTTATGATATAATGAATTCTCCGAAATACAATGGAGCACCTATATATTTTCTACCCTATAACGCAAATATAGGTCCTATAATTTATACATATTAGGAAGGAGGTTATAATTTGGGAAGACAAATAAACTTCTATATGAGTAAAGAAGTAGAAAATGAATTTTTTAAGTTCCTTAAAAAGGAAAATTTTGAATTTTTAATTAGAGATAATAAAAATAATGTTTTAACTAGATTGTATGAAATTAAATATAGTGAGTTTAATCAAAATTATGCGTATTTATATAAACCGGAGTATGGAGAGTACTTTATAGAAGAAGAGCCTTTCGTTGATATCGAACCAATAACAAGTCCGGTAATAGAGTTTATAAGGACATACATAAATAATGATGAAAAGACTATTACGAGAGGTAGAATATGGATTGAAACAAAATATTATGACTCATCTGGTGAACTGGTAGAAAAGAATGCTGAGTTTATAAAAGATTATAATAGGTTAGTGAGATGGATAAAAAAGAATGTACCATTTAGAGAGATAATCCAAGAGGATTATGTTGAAAAAGAATATGCAAATGATGAAATTGTAGAGTTAGTTAATCAAGGGTATAGATTAATTTAATCTTGGTTATTAAGCCATAATGATAGCAATATTCATTATGGCTTTTTTACTATTTTTGATATTCTGGTACGTGGCAATAATTGTGCAAGAGCACAGAAATAATTTTAAAATATTAGAGTAATCCTATAAGTTATGGTTAAGCATTATAAGGTGACAAGGGTAATATAACTTTTCATGTACTCAGAATTGCAGGAATAGTGTATGCTATAAGGCTCAATACCTGGTGTAGTTTGCTTGGCAGTAACTCTGCGATAATTTTGCTAAAAAGTAACTTCTCCGAAATACAATAGAGCACCTATATATTTTCTACCCTATAACGCAAATATAGGTCCGATAATTTATACATATTAGGAAGGAGGATATATTATGGGAAGACAAATAAATTACTATATGAGTGAAGAAGTAGATAATAAATTTATTGAATTTATCAAAGAGCAGAATTATGAATTTTTATTTTATGATTTTAAGAATAATGCATTAATTAGATTGAATAAAGAAAAATATAATGAGTTTAATGAAAAGTATGCGTATTTATATAAACCGGAGTATGAGGAACTTTTTATGAAAGATGAACCCTTAGTTCGTATCGATCAAATAGCAAGCCCGGTAATAGACTTTACAAGGACAAATATAGACCACGACGAAAAGATTGTTATAAGGGGTAGGATATGGATTGAAACAAAGTATTACAACTCATCTGGTGAACTGGTAGAAAAGAATGCTGAGTTAGTGAAAGATTATAATAGGTTAGTGAGATGGATAAAAAAGAATGTACCATTTAGAGAGATAATCCAAGAGGATTATGTTGAAAAAGAATATGCAAATGATGAAATTGTGGAGTTAGTTAAACAAGGGTATAAATTAACAATTTAATTTTAATTATCAAACCATAATGATATATTTAATCTCAGTTATATACTGGAAAGATAAAAATTTATTATGGGTTTTTATTTTTTGCAGAAAAGTAGGCTTAATCTAAACACAGAAAAATTAAGTGTATTTGAGCGAAAGTGATATAAAAGTAGTGTTTGAGGCAATAGAAGAAGGCGATTATGACCTTGCTGCATGGAGAGCAGTAACAACAATAGCTGCTATACTGGCATTGAGAAGTGAGATGTTTAATAAAACAACATCTGTTGGAAATAAAGGAACAAGTAATACTCATAATTCTATTGGAAAACCATTTGATCCTAAAGGGAAAGTAGTACAAGTGGGTGTTGACCCAAAAACATTAAAACCTACGAAGAATTTGGATACACTGGACCCAATTAGGCAAAAAAATGCAGTTAAGCATGCAGGGGATAAACCTATTATTGTAGATAGAAAGGGCAATGTGCTTGATGGCCATCATCGCCTTAACGATGCTATTCAAAATGGTCGTGCTGTTGATGTGCAAATTGGTTATTAAGGAGGTTAAAATGAGCGAAAAGAACAAAAACATTACATGTTTTATGGTAGGATTTCAACGTGTTTTCGTAATAATTCGATCAGATATTAAGAACCCTTATAATGTAGATTTGCTTAAGATAATAAGTAAGTACTGTTTATTATTAAAGGAGGATCAATCAACTAAATTTGAGACCTTTAAATCAGAAATTGATAGCATTATAAACGAACATGATGAAATTAATGAATTAATTGAAAATGCACTAAAGATTTATGAGGTTAATCCTATTACTGATAATTTAGATGAAATATACCGTTATTTATCAGTTATAAGTGATACAGCTTTAGAAGTATGTTCGCAACTAAGACAAAAAAATTTTGATAGGGCATATGATTTGGTTGATGCTATACACTGTTTGCCAGAAGCATTAATAAGCAAAAAACAATGGGATCCAAAGACATACTGGAAAATATACATTAGACCTTATAGAGAAAAGTGGGATAAACAGTTTCTTAAAAATCAAGAAAGAGAACTTTTAAAAACAAGTTTCTTTAAATTCTTTAGACACATCTGTTAAAATAATGAATATTTCAGATAAAGGGCCACATCGTTTTTGATGATGTGACCTTTATTTTTGTATTTACAGTGAATTATGTTTTAGAGAATTAAAGATGAAGAGGGCAATGTAACCGATACATATGTATATGATGCCTTCGGTAATATACTTAACAGAACCGGAACGACAGTGAACAGCTACATGTTTGCGGGTGAGCAATACGACGCAAACACCGGATTCTACTACTTAAGGGCAAGGTATATGAACCCTGCATTGGGCAATTTCATAAGCATGGACCCGTACAGCGGAAGTATTTATGACCCGACAAGCCTGCACAAGTATCTGTATGCCAATGCAAGTCCTGTGAACTTCACCGACCCGACGGGATATTTCACCATACCGGAAATTCTGGCATCCTTCCAGATACATGGAGTTATGAACACACTAAGGTGTGTAGCCCTATCATCATTGCTAAATGCAGCAAAAGGTGGAATTGCAGGTGCGGTATTCGGAGGAATAGATGCAGCCTTAGGCGGAAGAGACATAGTGGAAGGAGTAATGCAGGGAACGATAAGCGGTGCCGCTTTTGGGGCATTGGCTACGTTTGCAGAGTTAAGGCTGATATTGGGAGTATTCGGTTTAGAGAACGGAGTAGAAGGAGTATTTGAGGCAATAGAAGAAGGCGATTATGACCTTGCTGCATGGAGAGCAGTAACAACAATAGCTGCATTAATATCATTGGGCAGTGAACTGTTTAACAGATCAGCATGCTTTACAGAAGAGACACTGATATATACAAAAGACGGATACAAAGAGATAAAGGACATCCAGGTTGGAGATGAGGTATACTCTGAGAATCCCGAGACAGGAGAAAAGGGATTAAAGAGGGTACTGAACGTATTTGTAAATGAAATAAAAGAACTGGTACACTTAAAAGTAGGAGACCAGGAGATAAAGACAACATCAACCCATCCCTTCTGGGTGGAAAGAAAAGGCTGGGTAGATGCCGGGGAGTTAAAACCCGGTGACAGACTTGTAATGTACTCAGGAGAGGTACTTGAGGTAGATGAAGCCTATGTAGAATATCTGGATAGACCAGTAAAGGTGTACAATTTTGAAGTAGAAGACTGGCATACCTACTTTGTATCGGAGTATAATGTATTTGTACACAATGCAGAATGTGGTGTGGGAAAAGGAAGTGCTAATCCTAAAGTTAAAGATGCGGCAGCAAGAGGAAGAAAGATGCACAGAGACTATGATTATGGAGATGGAGTTGTAAAAGAAAAAAGACTTCCCTCAGGAAAAAGAATGGATGGATATGATGCTGATAGTAAACTAATACATGAGCTTAAGCCCAACAATCCTAAAGCAATAAAAAGAGGTATGAAGCAGCTTGACCTATATATAGATGAGGCAAATAGAGAGTATGGACCAGGTCACTCAGGTAAACTGCATACATATGATTAATAATTAATCTTTAAGTTTTATTTTAAGAGAATTTTGTGAGGAGATAATGCAATGAGACAAAACGAAAAAAAATATTTATTTGAAGGTTGGTTTTCAATTTATATTCCAGAAACATGGGAGTATTCTGTTGATGAAGATTTACTTACAATTCATTCAAAGACGAACGCACAAGGTGTACTTCAAATATCATTCTTTCATAGAAAAGAGATAGAAGAAAGTATAAGAGATACTGCCGATAAACATCTAAATAAGTTTTTAGATCAATATGATGTGCTAGTAGATGTAAATACTTACAAAATAATTGAATCTCCATATCATATTGTAGCTACAGCAAGCGGTTCATATGAAGGAGAATTTATAAAAGTTTGGACTATTGTTAATGAAAATAAAATGTTGTTAGTTACATATATAAGTCCAAATAAATCAAAGGAACTATCGAAAGCGACAGATATTGTATACAGTATTAACTTTGATACAAGAGAAACTTAAGTGAAATGTTGTTGATGCTAAAAGACTTATTGCTATTTCAAAAATAAATAATGTATTGGTGGTTTTTTCTTAGAAAGCGGAGTAGCAGGAGTTTTTGAAGCAATAGAAAATAAGGATTACGACCTGGCAGCATGGAGAGCAGCAACAACAATAGTTGCCCTAATATCATTGAGTAGTGAATTGTTTAATAGAACAGCATGCTTTACAGAAGAGACACTGATATATACAAAAGACGGGTACAAAGAGATAAAGGAAATCCAGGTTGGAGATGAGGTGTATTCTGAAAATCCCGAAACAGGAGAAAAGGGATTAAAGAGGGTACTGAACGTATTTGCAAATGAAATAAAAGAACTGGTACACTTAAAAGTAGGAGACCAGAAGATAAAGACAACATCAACCCATCCTTTCTGGGTGGAAGGAATAGGCTGGGTAGATGCCGGGGAGTTAAAACCCGGTGGCAGACTTGTAATGTACTCGGGAGAAGTGCTTGAGGTAAAAGAAGCCTATGTAGAATATCTGGATAGACCAGTAAAGGTGTATAATTTTGAAGTAGAAGACTGGCATACATACTTTGTGTCGGAGTATAATGTATTTGTACACAATACAGTATGCGGCGACTCAGGAGTTGGAAATAAGGGAACGAGTAAGACTGCAGTAAAGATAGGAGATGATTTTGGTAAATTAGGAAAGGTTGTTGAAAACCCTGGGTTAAAAGTTGACTGGGGTCAATATTCCAAACATGGATTAGGAAGGATGATGGAACGAAATGTAACAACAGATATGGTTAATGACTGGGTAAGAAATGGTAAGGTTCTTCAACAAAGCGGAGGACAATACCTGTTCGTGACAAGAGAGGGTGCTGCTGTTGTTAATCCAAATGGAAAGCTTATAACAGTTATGTCAAAGTATGACTTTGATGAAGTGATGGAAAATGTTGTTAACAAGTTATTTGGGAATTAGGAGGCTGCGACAGTGAAATATAATAAAATCGAAAAAATTATAAATGACTGGGATCCAATAAATTTGTTTCCATATTCTCCACCAGATGAATACAGGACAGAGATAGAAAAAATTTACAATTCGTGCGACAAAGTATGCGATAAAGAAGCCCTTGGTAGACTCATATATAAGGTGTTTGTTGATGAATTTGGGGATGACGTTTTTAAGTTTAATGTAAATAAATGTGTAGAAATAGCAGGTTTAATTCTATCAGAGGATACACTATAGGGGTCGCCCATGCTCCCTATTTGCTCTTTGGCAAATGCGGATTTTCGTAAACCATAAACATCGTTACGACTCCAAAGCGTGAAATCCCACCACGATTGAAATCAACCCGCCCCCCATTGCTGGGCTGTGTGAGCTGGAGCAGGGCGTTTATGACCCTGCTCCTTATTGCAATGGTCTAAAAATATTCTGGACTTTTGCAGAATTAATGAGATAGTGTACAGTAAATCGTCAAACTGATGTAGGTGGGCGCAGTTTGATGCTTTACTATGAAATAGACAATAACGGAAGCATAACAAAGGAAACAAGAAGGTATATCAAGAACGGCGTAATCAACCCTATAATTACTGATTACGAATATGACGGCTATGGAAATCTTACTAAAAAACTGTGAATTCCGCCGACAATACATATATTACAAGCTATGTCTACAGGAACGTGTAGTACTCAATCGGTATTAAATGCAGGTTCTAAAGCAGATGATTTGAAAGCTGTAGATGATTTACCTTCAAATATTCAAAGCAATGTAAAGAGCTTCTTTAAAGGTGGCTCAAATAAATACAATGACTTTACAGTTGAGAAGATGCCGAATGGTAATTATATGGCAAAGATGACTAAGCCAGGTGATGTTCCAGGTTCAAAAGCTATTTACTATAAAGAAATTTCGCCAGACGGAACTACTATTAAAGTCTATAAAGATACATTTGACTCTGCCGGTAATCTTGTCCATACAAAACCAAAGTAAGCTGTAGGAAGGAGAACTTATAATGTTGCTTCAAATACTTGAACAGTTCAGAGATTTAGTGATAGATAAAAATACACTGATTCAGTTGCTACCGCTGGAACTAAAAAAATAAAAACTGATAAACCTGTAGAAGTATGTAATAGACATGTATTGTTGCTGCTAGAGAGTTATCAAAAAGGTGTTATTTCTAAACAATGGCTTCTAGATTGGGTAAATACTGTGTGGTTTTCTGGCTTATTTGAATATTGTGATGAAAATTGTGATTGTATTGCCAGTGTGATGAATGAACTAGAAGAAATTGATGAGGATGGAAAAGAGTTAACTCATGAAAAAATAAGTAAATACATTCATGCATTAGAGAATAATATTGAAATTTAAAAGAAATTAACCAATTAGCGGTTTCTTTGTATGCTACATCAGGGAGCTTCTTAAGCATATGTTTTTACCCGGCGAGCCAATACAATGGCAAGTCGGGTTTCTTTTTATCCGTGCTTGACAATATGTAATACATTGTGATACAATAAAACTAACAAGAAATATAGGAGGTGCAATAATGTCTACAGAAAAGGATAGTATGCTTCGGGTAAGGCTTACACAAAGGCAGTCGGATGAATTGGATGCTATCATCGATGAACTTCAAGCACAAATGCCGGAGGCAAGCGTTACCACATCAAGCATAGCACGATACGCTCTGGAGAAGTATGTGAGCGACCATATTGCCAAGCGTGACGGAACAAAGATTTTCATTGAAGTGTCTACCGCAGATGCCACAGAAGAGGACATAAAGAATCTATATGGCCTTCTTTCCAAGCTGTTTGACGAAACAAAGGAGAATTACTCACCAACGGTTCATTACATGGTTGGAGAGATATTAGAGCCTGTGATGATGAAGATGGCAAGCCTCATGAAGCCAAAGAAGCCGGAGGTAAAGACAAGTGAGTAAGAAAAAGTACACTGTACGCTGTCCCTATTGCAATCACAGAGTATTTGATGCCGATTACGCTGATGTTGAAATCAAATGCCCGGTGTGCAGAAAGGTTTTTGAAGTGAAGCTGGAGAAAAAGGCGGGATAAAAAGTGAATAAATCTGGCACAGAGCCACAAAGGGAGCGAATGACTCACCTATAGAGCCTGGCGGATAGTCTTAAAAACTATTTGTCAGGCTCTATTTATGTTCTCGGAGGAGGTGAGAATTTGAAAGTGACAATGATGAACGCAGCATTAAAATATACAGAAGCCAATATCCCGGCTATACCACTGCACTGGATTTGTGAGGATGGCTCCTGCTCCTGCAAGGCAAGGAGTGATTGCGACTGTAAAAGTCAATAAAAATTTGGTTCTTTTCAAAGTTAGTTGAAACACAATAATTTTGCAATACAAATTATCTATTTTTAATAGTCATATTTAATTTTCAACTAGTTCTGGAAAGAGCCAAAGAACTGGTACACTTAAAAGTAGGAGACCAGGAGATAAAGACAACATCAACCCATCCCTTCTGGGTGGAAGGAAAAGGCTGGGTAGATGCCGGGGAGTTAAAACCCGGTGACAGACTTGTAATGTACTCGGGAGAAGTGCTTGAGGTAAAAGAAGCCTATGTAGAGTACCTTGACAGACCAGTAAAGGTGTACAATTTTGAAGTAGAAGACTGGCATACATACTTTGTGTCGGAGTATAATGTATTTGTACACAATACAGTATGCGGCGACTCAGGAGTTGGTAATAAGGGAACAAGTAGTACTGGACAAGGATTTTAGACATTTAATGAGGCTAAGAAAGCATTGGGTTCACCAGGAGAAGGTAATGCGTGGCATCATATTGTTGAACAATCTCAAATAAAAAAATCCGGCTTTGCCCCAACTCAGATCCATAATACCAACAATCTTATTGCAGTTGATAAAGCCACACATGCGAAGATTAGCGGATATTATAATACGTCAACATTCCAATTTACAAATTGCTTAAAAGTACGTGACTGGTTAGCTGGTCAAAGTTTTGAAGCACAATATGAATTTGGATTAAAAGTCCTTAGAGATTTTGGGGTGATTATTTAATGAAGAAAAAACTATCTGCTGAAGAGATTAGAAGTCAGTATATTAAAAGCCTATTAATAATTGAAAAATCAAATTTAGAAGGAGAATACAAAATAGGGAATAAAGAGGGAAAGAAAATAATAAAACTTTTTAAACTATTAGAGGAAGACACTGATTTAGCCAAAGAAGTATTACCATCACTTTTTGAACATGAATCTGTAAAGGTAAAAATCTGCGTGGCTGCTCATTGTTTGGCATTAGAAATATTTGAAGAACAAGCAGTTGATATTTTAGAAAAGATATCCGAGCTTAATCTGAGAGTTTTTTCTTTCGAGGCTGAAATGACACTAAAAGTTTGGCGTGAGCAAGGGTATTTAAGAGTCTATCAGAAGTAAAAAGAAAGTATGGTATAACGAGCAAGGTCACACAGTTTCGGCTGGTGTGGCCTTTTTTCTTATTAATGCTTGACAAAATGTAATACAATGTGATGCAACAAAACCAGCAAGAAACACAGGAGGTGCAATAATGTCTAAAGAAAAGGATTGTATGCTACGGGTAAGGCTTACACAAAGGCAGTCGGATGAATTGGATGCGATTATTGGTGAGCTTCAAGCACAAATGCCGGAGGCAAGTGTTACCACATCAAGCATAGCAAGATACGCTCTGGAGAAATATGTGAGTGACCATATTGCCAAGCGTGACGGTACCAAGATTTTCATTGAAGTCAGCACAGCACACGCTACAGACGAGGACATAAAGAATCTCTACGACCTTCTTTCCAGGTTGTTTGACGAAACAAAGGAGAATTACTCACCAATGGTTCACTATATGGTTGGAGAGATTTTAGAGCCTGTGATGATGAAGATGGCAAGACTCATGAAGCTAAAGAAGCCGGATGTGAAGGCAAGTGAGTAAGAAAAAGTACATTGTACGCTGTCCTCATTGCAATCATAGGGTATTTGATGCCGATTACGCTGATGTTGAAATCAAATGCCCTGAATGCAGGAAAGTCTTTGAAGTAAAGCTGGAGAAAAAGGCGGGGTAAAAAGTGAATAAATCTGGCACAGAGCCACAAAGGGAGCGAATGACTCACCTATAGAGCCTGGCGGATAGTCTTAAAAACTATTTGTCAGGCTCTATTTATGTTCTCGGAGGAGGTAAGAATTTGAAAGTGACAATGATGGACGCAGCATTAAAATATGCAGAAGCCAATATCCCAGTTATGCCTTTGCACTGGATTTGTGAGGATGGCTCCTGCTCCTGCAAGGCAGGGAGAAATTGTGACAGCAAGGGAAAGCATCCGTTATATACCGGCTGGTACAAGAATTCTACTTCTGATATTGAGCAAATAAGGAAATGGTGGACGAAAACAACCAATGCCAATATAGGCATTCCTACAGGTGAGAAGTCCGGCTGGCTGGTGCTTGATGTGGACGATGGTGGTGATGAAACTCTATAGGCTCTTGAATCAACACATGGAAAACTTCCGGATACGGTTACTGCTGTTACCGGCAGAGGAGGTCGGCACTATGTCTTTAAATACCCTAGAGGTCGAAGTATTCCAAATAAGACCAAGTTTGCACCGGGTCTTGATACCCGTTCAAACGGAGGCTTGATAGTCGTACCTCCAAGCATTCATGTAAGCGGTAATCGGTATGAATGGATAAAGGATCAATCTCCCTTTGACAGAACCCTGGCAGAAGCTCCGGAGTGGTTATTAAAGCTTATGGAAAGGGTGGAAGTATTGCTTACACCCTTTGAAGGTAGCAGTATTACAGCCGAGATTATGGAAGGCAGTCGAAACAGTACCCTGACAAGCCTTGCAGGAACCAAGAGGACAAGAGATAAAGGCAACATCAACCCATCCCTTCTGGGTGGAAGGAAAAGGCTGGGTAGATGCCGGAGAGTTGAAACCCTGCGACAGGCTTGTAATGTACTCAGGCGAAGTGCTTGAGGTGGATGAAGCCTATGTAGAGTATCTGGATAGGCCTGTAAAGGTATACAATTTTGAAGTAGAAGACTGGCATACCTACTTTTTGTCGGAGTATAATGTATTTGTACACAATGCAGTATGCGGCGACTCAGGAGTTGGTAGCGGGGGAAGTAGTAAGCCTGAGATAATTGGTAAGCCACATGCTTCAACTCAACATCAAAATTATACTATGAACGAAGTAAATAAGTTATCTTCAACAGGTGAATTCCCAAAAATATACATAAATACTTCTTTAAAAACTGCAGGTTTTAATGGAACACAAAAACCTGATATAATTGCAGTAGGGAAAAACGGAAATGAACATATTGTTGAGATTGCCAGTCCTAGTCAGTTATCAGGTAAACCTTGGACTTTACTAAATAATAAATTAATTACTATGTTACGAAATAACCCTGGAATGACTGGTAGGGTGATATCTCCTAAATATTAATAATTTAAGCAATTTGTTATATAGAGGTGAAAAGATGGATAATAATAAGTATGCAATACAATTATTCTTTAATCCGACGTTTCATGATAGTACAATTATTGAAAAAATAATTAAGGTATCAAATTTTGTATCAAATTATTTACAAGTAGCATATACAAACACTAGTTATTGTGTTAATGAAGGGAATAAAAGTAAAACATATTCATATGTACATTCTGCTAAAGCATTAGAGAAAATGCGTAAGTACAAATATTCCGATATTACTGCTGTATCTTTCGAGAAATTGAAAAGGAAGAATTATTTTTTGGATACAGATATTACATTAGCAATTCTATTATCAGATAAAGATGATTATCCAACACGTATGATTTTATTGGTAGACCCCAATTTCCAGAAAGACTTTTCATTTAGTAAACTACGTGATTTTATAAATTTCATTAAAACGTTGGGATTAGAACTTGAATATGGAATGGGAATGATTTTAGATGAAGAGAAAATGCCTGATTTATTTCTTACTGGGCTAAAAACTCCTAATCTAAATGAAGAAGAAAGAAATATTGTAGATGCATTAGCGTTAAATATAAGAGAGTACAAAACTAAAATATGGGATGTATTTGCGTACAATATTATAAAAAAGGATATAGTTTCGAGTGAAATGATAGAAAATATCAATAAAATTAGCAATAACATTTTGTTCGAAGAAAATGGTTTCTACATAATATCATTATGTAATGATATTGATTCTTTTATTTCGGAAAATGATAAATTTGAAAAGGACAGACAAGAATTAAGAAAGATATTTAGAAATGAAAATCGTATTATGTATAACACACAATAAAAAATAACATTTTTACAGACAATAAATTATAGGTCACACAGTTTCGACTGATGTGGCCTTTATTCTTGTTTCTTCATTTTCTACCGATTTGGAACAGTATACATAAAGGTAGCATGAAAGTCCGACCTGATTAGCGATCTTATGAACGCTGTAACCGGAATATAAAGCATTAGTGCAATAAAAATATCTTAATGTATGTAAGAGATAAAGGCAACATCAACCCATCCCTTCTGGGTGGAAGGAAAAGGCTGGGTAGATGCCGGAGAGTTGAAACCCGGCGACAGACTTGTAATGTACTCAGGAGAGGTACTTGAGGTAGATGAAGCCTATGTAGAGTATCTGGATAGGTCTGTAAAGGTGTACAATTTTGAAGTAGAAGACTGGCATACCTACTTTTTGTCGGAGTATAATGTATTTGTACACAATACAGTATGCGGCGACTCAGGAGCTGGCAGCAGGGTAAAGAACAATACTACAAAAGGATGGAAAGTCGGCGACCCTATTGATAACCTGACGAAAGCAGGAAAGGAGCCTTCATGGAGTACCGTAATATAAAGGTATTGGAAAAATGAAGCGTATTATAATTCTCAGAATTATTCTCCTGAGAATATTGCAAGAATGAAAAAAGGATTAGCACCGAAGAGATATAATGAATTGACTGGAAAAATGGAATCAATGGAATTACATCATATAATCCCACAGAGATCTAACTTGCCAGGCATTAATAGTTATGATAACTTAAAACCGGTTTGGCCAGATGAACATCAATTGATTGATCCATTTAGAAAAACAGGGAGGTAGATTTATGCCAAGTTTTGATAGAGATTTTCAGAATGCTAAAGGAAATCCAGTTAAATATAAGAATTTGGAACTTATAAGAATTGATCGTATACCTGTAAAAAAAGGTACAACTGGTTGTTTGAAAGTTATTTCAACTAATTCGGAATGGAAACAAGGAATACGTATAAAAATTGATGGATTAATGAGTATTAACTCATGTGAAGGCAATGATTTCATTATATGGGCAGATGATGTTGATGGGGATGTTTCTTTTAAAGTAATATCAGGTAAAACATTAGTGGTTTGGAATGCTTGGGATACAGGTGGAGGACGAGTTGATTCATGGTTAAATGGAGCTGCAATGATTCTGGAAATCAACGGGAGATCCAGAAGATATAAATGTAATGACTCACATCCGGATGAAAATTTTGACGACATAATATTTGAAGTAGTAATTAATGAATAGTATAAATTCAAAGGACTGATTTTTATTTGATGAGATTTAAGTTTTACAATATTAAAATAAAATAGTGTGTAAAAGTAATACCTGGCAAATAATATAACTGCAAGCCAGGTTTCTTTTTTCAAGCTGTTTGTCAAAACAACGAAAAATAAATACAAAAGATAAGAAAGTACATAGTAAGAACGCTGTGCAAAGCCTTAAGGAAACGAAGCACAAGAATAAGCTGTTATCCGGTTCTATGAGTAGTGCAGAGAGGCAACGTTCCATTTACTCGACTGCCTTCGGCAATATACTGAACAGAACCGGAACGACAGTGAACAGCTACATGTTTGCAGGAGAGTAGTACGATACAAACAGCGGATTCTGCTACTTATGGACAAGATACATGAACCCTGAAGAGGGCAATTTCATAAACATAGATTCTTACAGCGGAAATATTTATGACCAGACAAGCCTGCACTAGTTATATATAAAAGGCAGATATAAAGATATAAACGACATCAAGGTTGGAGATGAAGTATGCTTTGAAAATCCCGAAACAGGAGAAAAAGGATTAAAGAGATACTGAACATATTTGAAAATGAAATAAAAGAACTGGTACACATAAAGGAAGGAGAACAAAAGATAAAGACAACATCAACCCATCTCTTCTGGGTAGAAGGAAAAGGCTGGGTGGATGCCGGAGAGTTGATACCCGGTGACAGGCTCGTAATATACTCAGGAGAAGTTCTTGAGGTAAAAGAAGCCTATGAAGAGTACCTTGACAGACCGGTAAAGGTATACAATTTTGAAGTAGAAGAATGGCATACGAGTATAATGTATTTAACATAATATTCAGGATGGGAATGTAAGTAATTTTGTGTATCATAATTTATGTAATCCTTCTTTAGCAAGTAAATTTTAGTTGACAAGGTTTACAGAATATTGTTTTTTATTGCCTTTTCATTATATATTATTGCCGGATTTGTTAAGTTTTATACATAAACTTGATTAAATCTGGCAATAATTATTTATAATGGTCAGTATTAGCCTTTTAAACCTATATTTTTAATTTTGTGAGGTCTAGCCCGTCCGGCGATGAGGACGAGCCCTTTAGGGCGGTGGGGATGAATGCTTTTAAATATACTCTTCCAGTCTACCTGGATATTGTATCATCAATTGGCTTAACACCCTATCCCAGTTCTTATACCTCTGTGTCCATTTCTTCACTACATTCATTGATGCTAAATATAGCATCTTTTCCAGTGAACTATCGGTTGGAAATATCGTTTTCGTTTTTGTGACCTTACAAAACTGTCTATGCAGCCCTTCTATTATGTTCGCTGTATATATTATTTTCCGTATCTCTTCCGGAAATTTGAAAAACGGACTTATTACTTCCCAGTTATTTTCCCAACTTCGTATTGCATAAGGATACTCTTTTCCCCATTTTTCTTTTAGTTCATACAGTTTTTCCAATGCTACTTCTTCATTAATTGCATGATATACTTCTTTAAAATCATTGCTAAACGCTTTTAGATCTTTATAGGATACATATTTAAAGGAATTCCTCAACTGGTGTATTATACATCTCTGTACTTCTGATTTTGGATATGCTGCATTTATTGCTTCCTTAAGTCCGGTAAGTCCATCTACACAAAAGATTAAAACATCTTCTACTCCTCTGTTTTTTAGGTCATTTAACACACCTAGCCAAAATTTTGACGATTCATTATCACCAATCCATATCCCTAAGATATCTTTATATCCATCAATAGTAACTCCTAGAACAATGTAAGCTGCCCGGTTTGTTATTCTTCCTTCATCCTTTACCTTATAATGAATTGCGTCCATAAATATAAAAGAATATATAGGTTCAAGAGGTCTTTGCTGCCATTCTTTTATTTCTGGAGCAATTCTGTCAGTAATCTTGCTAACCATCTCCGGAGACAGGCTGAATCCATAAAGTTCTTCAATTTGTTGACTAATATCTCTTGTAGACATTCCCCTTGCATATAGAGCTATAACTTTTTCCTCAATTCCGGAAACATTACGCTGATATTTTGGGATAATTTTAGGTTGAAATTCTCCTTTACGATCTCTAGGCACTTGTATATCAATTTCACCAAACTCACTTTTTATTTTTTTTGGTGTATAACCATTACGGCTATTATCGGTATTTTTATTTGCCACATCATCTTTTGCATAACCCAATTCTGCTTCAAGTTCTGCCTCAAGCAGTTCTTGAATAATATCTTTAAAAATGTCTTTTAGATATGCATTTACATCTGATACGCTTTGGAAATTATTTTCCCGAACTAATTGCTTTATATGTTCTTTTGATAGTGTTGACATAAAATTCTCCTCCTTAGCTTTTCTTATTACTAATTCTTGCCAAGAAGGAGAACATTCAATCTCTTATACACAAGATTTTTTACATCCTCAAAGTTTCACACATCCTTGATTTACCCGCAAAATGTATAACCCTTTATTGTCGGGATTTATCGTGTCTTTGGAATAGTCTATAACAAAAAATATGTATTTTCCCTTGTCTGTTGCAACTGTATACCAAGAAACAAGCTTTATAGATTTTTTTCCATATTCACTTGATGTTCCAGAAGTAAATCTATCTTGTTCCCAGGAATCTACATTACCTTGAAAAAATTCAAACAAATACTCTATATCACTGTCGATATCATTAGCTTCATTCACTGCCTTTTTAGAAAACATTGCTTTTAATGTATCCTTATCTTTATTTTTAATAATTTCCAATAATTGTTCCATTCGGGCATCTGCTTTTTTATCACTATCATCAAAAATCAACATCCTACCTCCTATCGATGAGCAGGAAGTTAATATAGAAATACTTACAATAATTAAAATACTATGAACCTTTTTCTCATGATTAGCGCCCTTAAAATAAAATGTTGCCCTATAATTCTTACAATGAAATGTTCATCTGTCATTTGTACCTTTTCTGATATAATAATTTTTGTTCCAAGCTTCTTGATGCCAGAAATATGGCATATCAATATTATCTTCCGGTAACTTATTATCAATTATTAGTCATTAACCTTTACAAATTGCATCATAACACCAAGCCATAAACTGCATTTAAAGGTATTAAACTTTTTTATACAGACCAATTTTCAGTCATCTATCACCAAAATATTATTATCCTCTTTTACTCAAGTTCAATTTGTATTTTTTTAGAACATATTGTCCCGTTAGCTCCTAGAGAGGACGATATTTTTGTTTCAATATAGTTATCTGTTTTTTTCGATTCCATGTCAAAAATAATACTTGCACATCCATATAATTCGCCTTCCAAATAAAATCTCTCAACATTACAAGACTTTAGTTTAATTCTAGGATACGAATTCATACCTTTTGGACAAGTCTGCATTCTAATGTAGAATATAATTCCTTCCTTGGTTATTTCTATCTTTTCAATAATATCATTATGAAATGATGGTCAATATCCAAAATCATTTTCTATATTTTTATAACCTTCAACAAATGACTTGTTCATTTTATCACCTGCATTATCTCTCCATTCACCACTTAAGAAAGAGCCAATAAATTTTTCTTCTGGTGTTTTATATTTTACAAATGGATTAAACGGAGGCAAAATTTTTAGTAATAGACAGGGTAGGTAATTACTTAGTTTGTTTTAACTAATATACATGCTTGGATTTTAGCTCCGTTGAATCGTAGACTTCTACAACCCTTCTCATTATATTATATTTATATACAATTTTGTTGCTTCTTCTATCCATTTTTTTTTATCTTTCTCAAAATTATCATAGGTCTGAGGCTCTGTATTATTAAGTGGCTCCATTGTCGAAATCAACCATTTACTTTTGTCGTAAATATATTCGGTTTTTGCCGGACGCGTCCTATGATCAAACTTGAAAGTTTCATCTAAATTGGCGGAATTAATACAAACCCGGTTTTGAAAGTGGGCAAAGTATTGCGAAATATTATTACAATGACAACGGTAATTGTACATCATATGGGATTAATAAAAAATAAAGCAGAATTTCCGAATATAAACCAATATTGAGATAGAAGGACTTAATTGCTATATTATTAGTAATAAAACAAAATTTTTTATTCTGCAAGGCTATAAATAATATGTAAAAAAACTTATTCCAATGGACAGGTTACTTGATTAGAAGTTTGAAATGTAAATTATCTTGGTCCAATGAATATGGGAGGTTTAAAACTTGAAAGGTATTTTTAAGGCTTTGTTATACATAATACCGGCAATACTGCTTAGTGTATTCGGTATAATTTTGTTATTTAATCAACTTTCGCAGGAAACAACTGATAGCTTTGCCTTGATATGAACAGGCAAACAAGTGACAAAGTAGTTGAGAAACTCGTTGACTGTTTCCTTTGTCAAAAGCAGTTTTTCCTGTAAAGTAGTTTTTAAAGCCTCTATTATAAGCTGCAGTGCCTCATGGAATTTAATGTCCTCAAGTTCATCGCAGCAATAGTAGAACAAAGTACCAATAGTGCGTAAATCAGTATTATTGCGGTTCTCAACCGCTAACATAATGTACCTTGAAAAAACAATAGTTGTATGGGCAACCATCATATCATAAGAACGACCTTGAAATTCCTTAGCCAGCTTAAGGTATGACTTACACATCTTGAAGAATACCTCTATGTCCCAGCGTTTTCCGTATATCCTGATTATCTCTGTCTCGGGAAGACTAGTATCTGTAGATATGAGAGCTAGCCATTTACTCTTGTTTCTTCGGTCACGGACAAAGACAATTTTTGCCGGAATGTGGTTTCCTTCTTTATCGTGTAATTCTACCATAACTGAAGCAAGGTATTTTGATCTTCCTCTACGTTTCCTGACAGTTCGGTATATCTCTCTCAATGATTTTTTTTCACCATTGAAGTTATAGTAAATCTTGGGAGTATCCTTTACCATAGCTATCACATTAAGATTCATCTTACAAATTTTGATAATAGTAGCCGGAAAGGAGAACCAACTGTCAAATAAAACATATTTTGCTTTAATACCGGTAGCAACTGCTTGTTCCAGCATAGACAGAGCAGATTCCGGTGAAGTGGCTAAGGCATTCTGTCGGCGTTTAAAACCAACGGTTCTTTTATCTATAGTATTTTTCGCTGGATTAATGCAAACCCTTGGATTTGTTGAACTTAAAAGGTTGAAGGCCACAGGAATAAATGAATTACCGTCTGTCCAACCAAGTGTAAGCATACGAAAGCCTTTTTTATTCTTATTGCCGTCAGCATGATCTTTGACCCAACTTAAAAGCTCAACTGACTTGCTTCTTGTCCTACTGTAGAAGGAATCGTCAATTACAAAGGCATCAACCCGTTCATCTGACGTTAATCTATCGATATGATGATTTATGACCTTTGCAGAAAGCAAATATAAAAATCTTTGCCAGTTGATATGTATGGAATTTAAGAATCTGTAGACCACATCCCTTGCAAATGGTATATCAAAGCTTTCTGCTTTATAGTTCATAAACAGATTTTTGCCTGTAAAAACAAGTTCAAACAGTACTTTGAATACCGTAAGACAAGGAATACCTTTATCTTTATATGCGTTTGACTTTTTTAACAGATAGCCTACAGAAAACATTTTGAAAAAGTTATCAACTGTCAAAGAAAATCTATTTTCTTCCTTAACCTTCTGTGATACAATAGACATGTTCAAGAACCTCCAAATTGTCGATTTAATAGGGTTTGGGTACTTCTATTATATCACATAGAAGGGGGTTCTTGTACTTTTTTATTGCCCAAATCTATTGATTTTTCAATGTTCAGTGCACATTATTCACGTACGAAAGTTGATTTTTTTATATATACCATAACTTCGTGGTTAATGGTAAATTGTATCCAGTCATTGATAAAGTCGGTAGTTCCGGAAATATATTTTTGATAAATGTTTTCAAAATAATCTTTATCAATGCAAAGGGCTATGTATCTTACAAAGTTGTCTGATACTTTTTCTTCATGAGGTATTCCGGGTTTGATCATATAAGCGAGGTAATGATCATCGGGTATGTCAATGTTACAGTCAAGAAAGCTTTGTTCTTTTTCATGGAATATCACAAATGAATAGGATGGATGGGTATGGGAAGGAGTTATAGCGTATTTGCAAAATCCAACACTGGGAATAAATATCCCCATATTTTCTGAAACATAGCACTCTACACACTCCAAATCCTGCTCTGTGATATTGCCTACTAATTGTTGTATTTTTGCCATATCACGCATTGAATTATAAAGCACCTCGCTTTATATATCAGACTTTTCATTATATTTAAATCATAGCATAATTGTACAACTGATAGATATACATTGAGAAATTAACCTAAAAACAATATTATCGGGAATTAGCCTTGTTAAAAACGAAACGTTTATCGAGATTATATTTTATAATATACCCTATGGTGAGGCCAATTAAGCCACCTAAGTACTTAGCATATTGATGGTCAAAAATGCTGTCAAATGCCAATTCGAAAGTCCAGAATATTGCTGTGGTAAATATGCCCATAAAAGAATACATAATGAATTTTCCTGCATCTTCCGATTTGCTTTCTGTTGTGTAATTAAAGATATATTTTTTATCCAGAATATACTTAATTATCAACCCTACCAATGTACCCATAAAGATTGCGGCCATCAGAACAAGATTAAATTTTAAAAGGCCAAAGATATTTAAATTTTTAAAGCTGTCCAGAAAAGCAAAGGAGTCAAAGAGCGAAAGGCACAACTGCTGTGTTGAAAAATTTCCTATTATTGATATAATTGCAAATAGTGCATATTTTAAAGTAAGATTCAACAATTTAATCCCGCCAATCTTTTTTATATCTAAAATAGTCAAAGTATGCTGTTTTTAATATGATTTTAGGATGATAACAGGTGTTTGTCAATAAAGAAAGCAAATTGAGTTTTACTTTTGCATGATAAACATACTAAGTTTAAGCGAAAGTTAATAATTGAAATGTTTATAAGCATTAAGAATTAAATTTTTTCAACAGTCTTAAGCATAAAAATTATATCCGCAAACTTTAGACTAATTTTTTTAAGAATTGGACATTTAAGTTTTTGTGGAAGAAAAGGAGATGTGCATAGTATGGTGGATTATTCCAAATTAAAACGAGCGATTAATCCAATGCCTGAAGATGTGGAAGAACGGCTTATCAAGGAGAACTTAATGGAGTTATATCGAAAGAGACCACCATATCAGCAAAATGATTATTTGGGTTGGATATTAAAAGCTAAAAGACCGGAGACAAGAGAAAAACGTATAAATCAAATGATTGAAGAATTGCGCAGCGGTAACAAATATATGGGTATGGACTATCGTGCAAAATAAGTATTAGTCCTTGGCCCAATAATAGTTTTTAGTACAGAATATTGTGAATGACAGGAATAATACAAATTTGGATTTTCTGTGCAGAATATGGGGGAATGATATACCGTGAAAGGTAAAAACGGAATACGAATTATTTACGGAGATAATCCCAGGCAAATGATTAAAGAGCTACTTGAAGTCATAAAACCTGAAGCTGAAATAGATAAAAACATGCTTGTCGGGATTAAACCGAATCTCGTTGTAGCGAAACCTTCGAGTTCAGGTGCGACAACTTCGCCTGAAATAGTGGAAGGAATTATTGAATATTTAAAAACAAAAGGGCATGATAATATAGTAATTATGGAAGGTTCATGGGTAGGGGACAGGACATCAAAAGCATTTAAAGTATGCGGATATGAGGATTTGTCGAAGAAATATAATGTTCCTCTAATTGACCTTCAAAATGATGGGTATAAGGCATATGAAATAGATGGCATAAAGATAAACCTTTGCGACTATATTACAAAGGTTGATTATTTAATAAATGTACCGGTACTGAAAGGCCACTGCCAGACTAATATAACCTGCGCTTTAAAGAATATAAAGGGTTGTATACCCGATTTTGAGAAAAGAAAATTTCATACCATGGGTTTGCATAAACCTATAGCATATTTGAACAAACTTATAAAACAGGATCTCATAATTGTTGATAGCATGAATGGTGACCTCAACTTTGAAGAGGGCGGCAATCCGGTTCAGATGAACAGGATAATTGCAGGAAAAGATCCTGTGCTGATAGATGCATATGCAGCACAGTTGATGGGCTTTAGTATTGAGGATGTACAGTATATTGCTATGGCTGAAAGTATCGGTGTAGGTACTGCCGACTTGGAAAATGCCGATATTGCTGAATTGAACAAGGACAGTGGAACAAAAAAAATAAAACCGTCCAAAAAAGTTCAGCAGTTTTCGAAATATATTATAGAGGACAGTGCATGTTCGGCATGCTGCGGAAGTCTTATTTATGCGTTGGAAAGGCTATATGAGAAAGGTCTTTTGAATAAATTGAATGAAAAACTATACATTGGCCAAAACTTTAAAAATAAAAAGTGTGACGGTTTGGGTATCGGTACATGTACTTCAGAATTTGAAAAATATGTAAAGGGCTGCCCACCAAAAGCTAAGGATATTGTGGAATTTTTGGAAGGACATATATAAGCGGACAATAAGGTGGGAAGTGAGACATATGTTCTTTATAGCGTTTTTTGGAATACAAGATAAAGATAAATATATAGGGACTTGTAATAATATCATATGTCCATCCTGTGAAAAATTGGGCAGATATGAAATTCATAAGTTGTACAGATATTTTCATATATTTTTCATACCGATTTTTCGATGGGATATCAAATATATGGTAAAAACTTCATGCTGTGGCAGCCTTTATGAATTGGATCCTAAAGTTGGTGAGGAATTTGAGAAAAATTCCGATATTGAAATAAAGGAAGAAAATCTTCAACGTGTTAACAATTTTTGGCCTTTCAAGTATTGTTCAAATTGTAAAGCCGATGTGCCTGCAGAATTTAATTATTGTCCCTATTGTGGCAGAGAATTGTAAAATTGAAAATTTACCGGGAAATGCTTACTGTATATTTATGCAGATCTTTTTTGATAAGGGCATTCTCTGTACTACAAGGAAGGTTTTTAATCGTATGTGATGTAATTAAATTAAGTAAATAACTGAATTTTGAAAATTAACCGTAAAGAAAACATATTTTTTATAATGATTGCATAGTTTTTTGAAAATGCCTATTTATTGATAATGATTAAGTGAAATAGTATAATTATACTTTAAATAAAAATTTATACAGTGGTGAGGGGACTTTATGAAATGGTTTTATAATGTAAGAAAAAGGAGAAGAATAATAGGATTATTTTTATTTTCTTTATTTGTTGTAATAATATTAGTGTTTGCCAATTTTAGCAGTAAAAATAAAAAGACTGAAACAAGTACGGATGCTTCTATAATAGAAGCCACACCGACAAAAATTATAGTGACAACAAAGGAACCTGAGGTTACACCGACGCAATTACAGACTCCAACACCGACAGTAGTTCCAACGTTGACACCTGAACCTACACCGACGGAAACAGCAACACCTACGCTAACACCAATACCAACGCCAACATCTATACCAACAACAATTTCCCCCACAGCTACTCCCAAACCTTCACCCACAAAGCAAAATCCAACGCCAACACCTAAAAAGACGGTGCAGGTAAAAACAGCTGAACCGGTAAAGCCTTCGCCAAAGCCTGTTGTTGAGCCGCCAAAGGCTGAAACAAAGATAGAACTTAAATACAAGAATGGCAGAACAAATGTCAATACTGACACAATTTATCCGATGTTTACGATTGTTAATAAAGGAAATCAAAAAGTAAAATTATCTAATATAAAAATAAGATATTACTACACAAAAGAGGGAAATGCCTCTGAGACATTCTGGTGCGATTATTTTACAAAAGGTTCCAGTAATGTGATTGGAAGTTTTGCTAAATTAAACAACGATAAGAACAATGCAAACAGCTACTTAGAGATAAGTTTCAGCGATGCAGCCGGTGAAATTGGAGCAGGCGAAAGTGTGGAACTGTCGGTTGGTTTTGCAAAAAATGACTGGAGTCAGTATAATCAAAAAAATGATTATTCATATTCGTCGTCAACTACATATTTTTCCTGGAATAAAGTAACTCTCTATGTATCCGGAAAGCTTGTGTTCGGAAAAGAACCTTAAAATTTGACTTAAAGCCAGGACAAAATATTATGTTTGAATGTAAGTTTTTTTGGATAAAATATACTAAGCACATTTTGCATAACAATAAATGGAAAGGGAGAATGTGGTATGAAGGAATATTTGGGAATTGAAAACGTATTTGCCAGAGAAATACTTGATTCTAGAGGAAATCCAACAGTTGAGGTGGAAGTTGTTACAGAGGGAGGCTTTTTGGGTAGAGCTGCCGTTCCTTCAGGAGCTTCTACAGGTGCCTTTGAAGCAGTAGAGCTTAGAGATGGAGACAAAAAGAGATATCTCGGGAAAGGTGTATTAAATGCCGTTGAAAACGTAAATAAGATAATAGCTCCTGAAGTTGAAGGAATGAATGTATTTGATCAGGTGGCTATTGATACGTTGATGATTAGTTTAGATGGCACACCCAATAAATCAAAACTTGGTGCAAATGCAATTTTAGGTGTTTCACTTGCTGTGGCAAAAGCAGCTGCTGAAGCTATCGGTTTGGCTCTTTATCAGTATATTGGCGGTGTTAATGCCAAAACTCTTCCCGTACCTATGATGAATATTATTAATGGTGGAAAACATGCGGACAACAGTGTAAACATACAGGAGTTTATGATTATGCCTGTTGGGGCAGGCAGTTTCAGAAACGCTCTTCAAATGTGTGCTGAAGTGTTCCATAATCTAAAGGCGGTATTAAAGAACAAAGGTTATAGTACTGCAGTGGGTGACGAAGGCGGATTTGCTCCTAATCTTAAAACCGATGAAGAAGCTATACAGGTTATTTTGGAAGCGGTTGAGAAAGCCGGATACAAGCCGGGAGATGATTTCAGACTTGCCATAGATGCAGCTGCAACTGAAATGTATCAGGAAGACGGTACTTATTTCTTCTGGAAGACCGGATTAAAAAAGACCCGCGAAGAAATGGTTGAATATTGGGCTGAACTTGTCAACAAGTATCCGATAATTTCATTGGAGGATGGTGTTTCGGAAGAGGATTGGGATGGATGGAAACTTTTGACTGAAAAAATAGGAAAGAAAGTACAGCTGGTAGGTGACGACCTCTTTGTTACCAATACCACAAGGCTAAAAAAAGGTATTGATTTGGGCGTCGCAAATTCCATACTTATTAAAGTAAACCAAATAGGTACTTTGACTGAAACATTAGATGCAATTGAAATGGCTAACAGGGCCGGTTATACCGCAGTTGTATCCCACAGATCCGGTGAAACGGAGGATGCCACTATTGCCGATATAGCTGTTGCAACCAATGCAGGTCAAATAAAGACCGGAGCACCGTCAAGAACCGACCGTGTTGCAAAGTACAATCAGCTCTTAAGAATTGAAGAAGAATTAGGTGGATCAAGCCGTTATTTGGGAATTAATGCCTGGTTCAATTTGAAAAATAAATAGCTGTAAATGTTAAAAAATGGAAAGTAACCTTTGTGCTAAAAATATTTATGTTTTGCTTGTATTTTCATAATCTGTATGCTAAAATTAATTTGTTGATTTCATGGGAGGTGTTTTTGGCATGCAGATAGCTGTTAACATATTGCACATAATATTTTGCATATCGTTGATAGTCATAGTGCTTTTACAATCAGCTAAACAGGCAGGTTTGTCAGGTTCAATAGCCGGTGGTGCAGAAACTTTCTTTGGAAAGAATAAAGGTAGAACAATAGATGCTATGTTAAGCAAATGGACTGCAGTAGCAGCTATAGGTTTTCTTATAACGTCAATTGTTTTACAGATTATGATGAATGCTTGATGATAGTAAATAAAACTGTGGAATTCCACAGTTTTATTTTATTATTGGCTTTAGCCTGATTCACACGCAAAGCGTGTGAATCAAAAAACCACCCGCTATGCGGGTGCGAGACAGGAGTTATACAAAAAAATCACCTTTCCGTTATAATAGAGTTGTTCAAGCTACTATAATAACAAAAGGAAAGGTGATTTTAATGGCAAACAAAGAACACAGTTTAGCACGAACTAAATGGATGTGTAAATATCATATAGTATTTACACCTAAGTATAGACGAAAAATAATTTATAATCAATACAAACAAAGTATAAGGGAAATAATAAAACAACTATGCAAATATAAAGGAGTCGAGATAATAGAAGGACATTTGATGCCAGACCATATACATATGTTAGTAAGCATACCACCCAAAATGAGTGTATCAAGCTTTATGGGATACTTGAAAGGGAAAAGTGCACTTATGATATTTGATAGACATGCAAACTTAAAATATAAGTTTGGGAACAGACACTTTTGGGCGGAAGGATACTATGTAAGTACAGTAGGACTAAATGAAGCAACAATTAAGAAATACATACAAGAGCAATATAAACATGACATAATGATAGATAAGTTAAGTGTGAAAGAGTATGAAGACCCCTTTAAGGGGTAGTTGGTAATAAGTTCGTCCCTTTAGGGACTGCAAAAGTGACAAAGGCAAAGTGGCTTGAACGAAGTGAAAGCCAGCGTCTTTAGGCGCTGGCCGGTAACACGCCCTTATAGGGCTGAGCAAACC
Organism: Acetivibrio clariflavus DSM 19732; assembly: GCF_000237085.1. Taxonomy (GTDB): domain Bacteria; phylum Bacillota; class Clostridia; order Acetivibrionales; family Acetivibrionaceae; genus Acetivibrio; species Acetivibrio clariflavus. The sequence goes on from NC_016627.1 coordinate 1,381,470, forward strand.
ACCCGTTTTACGGGTGGTCATGATTTACATACTAAATGTGACAAAATTTAGTTAGCACCTTTTATTTTCTTTAAACAGTTCAATAAATCACTTTGACGGGTTTTAAACGTTCATTTTGCCGGCTTTTTTGAAATTGGAATTTTATTCTTATATCTATTTTTTCTAAATTTTTTCAATAACTTTATTTTTTCTTGTAATTATAGGTTTATTTTAGTAATATATATGTGGGACAACTTTATGTTAGTTGTTCGGACTTTAGTTTGAAGTCTGAGCTGTTTTATTACAATAGTTTTGTTTCCGTGTCTAAAAAGCATACAAATTGGAGGTAATGGTTTCCATGGAAAGAGAACAAGCACTTGAAGAATTGAAAGGTCGTTTGAAGAGTGAGAATCTAATTAGACATTCTCTTGCAGTTGAAGCTATTATGAGAGAGTTGGCTTTTTATTTTAAAGAAGATATTGATAAATGGGGAATAGCTGGATTGCTTCATGATATCGATTATGATAAAACAGCTGGAGACCCTGCAAAACATGGTTTGGTTGGTGCAGAAATATTAGAGACCCTTGATGTTGAAAGCTCTATTGTTTATGCTATAAAGGCTCATAATGATTATCATAAAATTGAAAGGAAAAGAAAGATTGACAAAGCTCTTTATTGCGCAAGTCCTATGGCTGTGGTTATGAGTGCTTGTACAGCAGCACTTCCGTCGAAAAAAGTGGAAGATTTGACTGTGGAATTTGTTATGGAAAAAATTAACGAGGAAGGTTTTATAAACGATACAGAGTTAAAACAGATTAAATCTTGTGAAAATTTAGGTATAGCACTTGAAGAATTCGTTAAGCTTTCTATAAAAGCTGTACAGTCCATATAGATGAAAAAATTAGTGATAATGTTTATCTTTTGTGTTAATAATATATATGTCGAATTTTATAAACCAAGTTTAGATAGATTTATCTATTAATCTTGGTTTTTTTATATCATTTATAAATGTTCTGTATAAACAATAAAAAAAATAAAAGGAGGAAATGCTGCGGAAGGTCTGCAGCAGATTGTGGATAGATGATTGACACGATGCTTGAAAGAAAAGAACGTATTTTGGCATTTATGAGGGAAGATGCCTATAAGCCTTTATTGTTTGGTGAGCTTGTAACGGTTTTGGATGTGCCTAAAGAGGATATTCCGTTATTTCAAAATGTTTTGGATGAATTGGAAGCAGAAGGTAAGATATTTAAGACCCAAAAAGACAGATATGGAGTACCGGAAAGAATGAACCTGATAGTCGGAAGACTTCAGGGAAATGAACGGGGATACGGGTTTGTTATTCCTGATGACGAGAATATAAAAGATATATTTATCTCTGCCGATTCATTGAATGGTGCAATGCATAATGACAGGGTAATTGCAAGAATTAATAAGAAGGTCATTGGAGATAAGAGTGCAGAGGGAGAAATAATCAAAATACTTGAGAGGGCCAACAAAACAGTTGTCGGAACTTTTGAAAGCAGTAAATATTTTGGTTTTGTGGTACCTGACGATAGAAGAATATCGGGAGATATTTTTATACCCAAGGATGAAATAAACGGTGCAAAGTCCGGTCAGAAGGTCATTGCCGAAATAGTTTTGTGGCCGAAAAAAAGGAGAAATGCAGAGGGAAGGATAATTGAAATATTAGGAGATAAAGATGAACCGGGAACAGATATACTGTCGATTATAAAGCAGCATAATCTCCCGGAAGAATTCCCTGAAAGTGTTATTAAACAAGCTAAATCTATACCGCAAGCCGTTACCGAAGAAATGATAAAAGGAAGAAGGGACCTAAGAGATCTTCGTATGGTTACTATTGACGGAGAGGATGCCAAAGACCTTGATGATGCGGTATCGATAGAAAGACTTCCCAACGGCAACTATAAACTTGGTGTTCATATTGCTGACGTAAGCTATTATGTTACCGAGGGTTCGCCTTTGGACAAGGAAGCTCTGAAGAGGGGAACAAGTGTTTACCTTGTGGACAGGGTTATTCCCATGCTTCCAAAGGAGCTTTCAAACGGGATTTGCAGCCTTAACCCACAAGTGGACAGGCTCAGTTTCACTGTGATGATGGAAATAGATTCAAACGGAAAAGTTGTTGACCATGAGATTTTTGAAAGTGTAATCAGAACCAATGAAAGAATGACTTATACCGATGTATATAAGATCCTTGTTGAAAAGGATAAGGAACTTTCCAAGAGATACGATTATCTGGTAGAAGATTTCAAGACAATGGAAGAACTGGCTCTGATACTTAGAAATAAGCGAATGCAGAGAGGTTCCATTGACTTTGATTTTGATGAGGCAAAGATTTTGCTTGATGAGAACGGAAAGCCGATTGATATAAAGAGGTATGAAATAACCATAGCAAATAAGATTATTGAAGAATTTATGCTGGTGTGTAACGAAACAGTAGCTGAGCACTTTTTCTGGGCAAATGTTCCTTTTGTTTACAGGGTTCATGAAGACCCGGATACCGATAAAATAGAAAGTTTTAGTGAGTTTGTTCACAATCTCGGCTATACCTTGAAAGGTATAAACAAAATTCATCCCAGAGCGCTTCAGGATTTGCTTGAAAAGATAAAAGGCACTAAGGAAGAAAGAATTATAAGTACTGTTATGCTGCGGTCTCTTCAAAAGGCAAGATATTCACATTTGAGCGTGGGACATTTTGGATTGGCAGCAAGATACTATTGCCACTTTACATCTCCGATAAGAAGATATCCTGACTTGATTATTCACAGGATAATGAAGGAGTATTTAAAAGGTCAGTTGAATGAAAAAAGGGAAGAGTATCTTGTAGATGCACTGCCGGAAATAGCCAGGATATGTTCCGAGAGGGAAAGGGTGGCCGAGGAAGCGGAAAGAGACACGGAGGACCTTAAAAAGGTTGAATATATGAAGCAATTTGAAGGCAATGTGTTTGAAGGTATTATATCCAACGTTACATCCTTCGGTATGTTTGTGGAACTGGACAATACCGTTGAAGGTTTGGTTAGAATGAGTGATATGGATGACGATTATTATACCTTCGATGACAAACATTATTGCCTTATAGGAGAGAGAACACGTAAAGTGTACCGCATAGGCGATGTGGTTAAAGTAGTGCTTGTAAAAGCCGATATTGGTGCCAGAAGGATCGAATTTACCCTTTATAAGGACGAAGATGCTGAAGAAGCGATGGATAGCGATATAGAAATACTTGAGGAAGAAACTCCTAAGCGAAAACGCAAAGCTAAAGCTGCCGATAAAGAGATATTGGACCATATACAGGGCAAGAAAAAAGACAAGGCAAAGAAACGGGCAGAAAAGTCCAGTAAAAAAAAGGAGAAGTCTGAAAAGAAGTCTGAAAAAAAGAGTAAAAAGAAAGGAAAGAAGAATCAGGAAGAATAAGAAAGAATAAGAATTAAAAGATTATAGGTTCTGCATTTGAAAACAATATTTATAAGAAGGAAGTTATATGGAAAAAGAAAATATACTTGTAAGTGCTTGTTTACTAGGTGTAAATTGCAAATATAACGGGGGAAACAACTATAACAGTGAAATTAAAGCTTTAGCTTCAAAGTATAATCTTATACCCGTTTGTCCCGAGCAGCTCGGAGGATGTCCAACTCCCAGACTGCCTGCTGAAATACAAAAAGGAAGCGGAAGGGATGTACTTTGCGGGAAAGCAAAAGTAATGCGGAAAGACGGCGTTGATGTTTCAGAAAATTTTGTAAAAGGAGCAAAGGAAGTCCTTAATATTGCAAAGCAGACTAATATTAAGCTGGCAATATTGAAATCAAAAAGTCCTTCCTGCGGAAAAGGAAAGATTTATGACGGAACTTTTTCAGGAAATTTGATAGACGGTAACGGTGTTACTGCCGATGTTCTTGAAGAAAATGGAATTACAGTGTTGTCGGAAAAAGATATCGACAAAATAGAGTTATTTTTAAGGCGGGATTAATAAAATAAAGGCCTTGGAACTGAACATTCCGAGGCCTTTTGTGCGCCTTTTTCAGTTAAAAGTGTTCAATACTATAAAAATGTTTTATACTATAAAATTCTTGATTTCATTGTAGAATTCGTCACAATCATCTGAATGCACGTCAACTTTAATTGGTTTACTTAAATCCAAACTGAAAATACCCATGATGGATTTTGCATCAACAACATAACGGCCTGAAGTCAAATCGATGTCAAAGTCATATTTATTTACTATATTCACAAAATCCTTAACATCGGTAATTGATTTTAATGAAATATTGAATGATTTCATGAGAGTTCCTCCTTTTTTCGAATGTTTTACCACCTATTATTATATATATTATCCTGTTTATAGTTGCAAGTCAATTGTGATATTGCTAAAATTTTCTTATGATTTTATGCGATATGTTAAAACATATTTTAAAAATATTTTTGTATACTATATTTTAGACTGTTCCTATAAAAGTAAATTGATTGAAATTGCCGGCTGTTTGGTTATATAGGATTGGTCCGTCGAATTGTCATAAGTCATTAAGCTGCTGAATAAGTTAATAAGCTTGAATTTGTTGTATAGTAAAGTGGATGGTTGTTTGAAATGGAGTTTACATAAAAGTTTGGGGGAAGTTATGAAAAAAGTTGCGTTTTATACATTGGGATGCAAAGTTAATCAATATGAGACTGAGGCTATTTCGGAGATATTTAGAAAAAACGGATATGAAGTGGTTGACTTTGAAGATGTTGCGGATGTTTACATAATAAATACGTGTACTGTTACAAACTTAAGTGACAGAAAGTCAAGGCAGATGATCAGAAGGGCCAAGAAGAGCAATAAAGACTCAATAATTGTGGCAGTGGGATGTTATGCCCAGGTATCTCCCGATGAAGTTTTGGGTATACCTGAAGTAAATCTTGTTATTGGGACTAAAGATAAGGGTAAAATTATAGAGAAGATAAATCTGATTGAAAAAGGTATGAACAAAGTAAATCTGGTTGAAGATATTATGAAAACCAGAGAATTTGAAGAACTGGGAGTGGAAGTATATAAGGAGCGTACAAGGGCGTATATTAAAATCCAGGAGGGATGCAACCAGTTTTGTTCCTATTGCATAATACCTTATGCAAGGGGACCAATAAGAAGTCGTTCCGTTGAATATATTCTCGATGAGGTAAACAGATTGGTTTCGAACGGATATAAGGAAATAGTTCTGACGGGTATCCATATAGCATCCTATGGAAAGGATTTAAAAAATACTTCTCTTCTTGACATTATCAAGAAGGTACATGAAATTGACGGGGTGGAACGAATCAGACTCGGCTCTATTGAGCCCACAACCGTAAACCGCGAATTTGTGGATGAGATAAGTAGGTTAAGAAAGCTTTGCCCGCATTTTCACATATCCCTGCAAAGCGGATGTGACAGCACACTTAAGCGTATGAATAGAAAATACACCACTGAGGAGTATCGCTCGGCAGTCAGTCTCTTAAGAAGCTCTATAGAAGATGTTGCTGTAACAACCGATGTTATGGTAGGTTTTCCGGGAGAAACCGATATGGAGTTTAATGAAACCGTCAAATTCCTTGAAGAGATAAATTTTGCAGCAATGCATGTTTTCAAGTATTCGCAGAGGAAAGGAACTCCTGCAGCTAATTTTGAAAATCAAGTATCGCCGCAAAAGAAAGAAGAAAGGAGCAATATTTTACTTGAACTGTCTGCCCGAATGACCAGAGAGTTTAATAAGAGATTTGAAGGTAGAATTATGGATGTTTTATTTGAACAGGATGTAAAGGATAGAGATGGGATAATAGAGGGATTAACGTCAAACTATATAAAAGTATTGTGTGAAGGCGAGTCCTATCTAAACGGTCAGATACTCAAAGTTAAGTTGCTTGAAGCTGTTGAGGATTATGTCAAGGGAATGATATTAACAAGTTGAGATAATGCCATATTCGAGTACGCCAAACGAAATTTTACCCAGATAATAAAGAGTAATCAAATTCGAAATGTATTGCATAAATTAAACTCTTGTATTACTATATATGTGTGGGCTAATTACATAAAAATTCTAAGCATTTAGATTTTCAGGTCCCATCCTTTATGCAGGAGAGTGATTGGTTATGGCAAACGGCGAGACCATGATGTTTAATGTTGAAAATGAAAAGGTGAATGAGGCGAGGGAGGTAATCTTCTCTGTATTTAAAGCTCTCAAAGAAAAAGGCTATAATCCGATTAACCAAATTGTAGGCTATATATTATCCGGCGATCCTACTTATATAACTAATCATCAGGATGCAAGAAGCATAATTAGAAAATTAGAGCGGGATGAACTGCTTGAAGAAATTCTTAGATTTTACTTGGAAGAGAATAGCAAGGAAGACTCCGTATAAAATACGGGGTTTTTTAGTAGCATTTCCAATAAGATGAATTAAAATTTTTTATAACCTTTTGTAAAGAAAATTATTAAAATAAAAATTTATTTTTTTATAGTAAAAATTTCTCCTTTTATAGAGGGATCTTGATTTCTGTGATGATAAAAAACATTTATAAGTAGGAATGGATAAAATTTAGGAACGGTAAAAACGGAATGGTTGGTGCAGAAAATTGAAATATGTTAAACTCGGGAATACCGGACTTGAAGTGTCGAGAATGTGTTTTGGAGGATTGATTATCGGGCCGCTTCAAGCGAACTTGCCTTTGGATGAAGGAGTAAATGTGATATTAGCTGCTTTAGAGCGCGGCGTAAACTTTATCGATACAGCAGAGCTATATGGAACATATGACTACATAAGGGAAGCCATTAAGAAATCAAAATCAAAACCCATCATTGCTACAAAATCCTATGCTTATTCTACTGAAGGTGCCAAAGCAAGCCTGGAGAAAGCCAGAAAAGAATTGGATATCGATGTTATTGATATTTTTTTGCTTCATGAACAAGAAAGCCGTCTAACTCTCAAAGGCCATCGTGAGGCTCTTGAATACTATATTTCAATGAAGGAAAAAGGAATTATTCGAGCTGTTGGAGTATCTACTCATAATGTGGAAGTAGTTGAGGCTTGTGCCGATATGCCTGAAGTAGAAGTCATTCATCCTTTGGTTAATAAGGCCGGAATAGGAATTGGCGACGGAACAATAGAAGACATGCTTGCAGCTGTAAAGAGAGCGCATGATAACGGAAAGGGTATATACAGTATGAAGCCTTTAGGTGGGGGAAACCTTTTGAAATCTTACAGTGAGTGTATGGATTTCGTGCTGAATATACCATATATTGACTCCATTGCAGTTGGAATGCAATCTGTTGAAGAGGTTATAATGAATATATGCGTGTTTAATAATGAACCTGTTCCGGAAGATATCAGGTCTTCAGTTGCCGGAAGAAAAAAACATCTCCATATTGACTATTGGTGTGAAGGATGCGGAAGGTGCGTAGAAAGGTGCAGACAGGATGCTCTTTACATACAGGACAATAAAGCTAAGGTAATAGAAGAGAAATGCCTTTTATGCGGATATTGTGCAAGTGCATGTTCCTGTTTTGCAATAAAAGTTTGCTAAACATTTATGATAATTGAAAAAGATTCAAAAGAATTGCATTGCTACATATATGGCAAAGATTGAATGTATTGAAATGGGTTTTATTATCAGTTGATAAACAATAAAACACAAAGGTATTTTGGAGGGTTTATGAGGATAATTGGGATAGATTATGGGGATAGCAGAATAGGAATAGCAGTAAGTGACCCTCTTGGATGGACAGCGCAAGGTGTTGAAACTATCAATTGGAAAAATAATATAGAAGAGCCTATTGAAAGAATACTGCAGATTATAAAATATTATGATGCTAAGAAAATTATTGTGGGATTTCCCAAGAACATGAACGGGACCATCGGTCCCAGAGGAGAAAAAACTGATGAATTCATTGAGTTGTTGAAAAGTAAAGTTGAAGAAATTCCGATTATTAAGTGGGATGAGCGATTAAGTACAGTCGCTGCAAACAAAACTATGCATGAGCTGGGAGTAAAAAAATCAAAGAAAAAACAGGTAGTTGACCAGATTGCGGCAGTTTACATTCTTCAGGGATATTTAGACGCAATGGCTTTGAAAGAATGAATATAAAATTTAAAATTGATGGAATAGAATAAAATTATCAGAGAAGACTAATATTAGTGATTTAAAAAATAAGTTTATATGAAATATTAATTAAAACTAAATTTTAACATAAATAAGTAATGGAATTTCTTGAGGTCTATGTTATAATTAGTATTTATAATGCTGAACAGGAGGTAAAAAATTATGTCAGAAGAAAGAGATGATGTAGTTGTTTTGGTGGATGAGAACGGTGAAGAGGTTGAATTTGAACATCTAGACACTGTCGAGCTTAACGGAAATGAGTATGTGGTTCTTCTTCCTGTGGAGGAAAGTGAGGAAGAAAAAGATATTGATGAAGTTGTAATACTTAAAATCGAACACGGCGAGGAAGAAGATAGTTTTGTAAGCGTTGACGATGATGATGAGCTTGAGGCTGTTTTTGAAGAGTTCAAATTGAGAATGGAAGATGAATTTGATTTTGAAGATTAGTTATGAAAAATGAGCAAAAACTCCCTGGATCCGATATTAAGATACAGGGAGTTTTTCAATTCACGGCTTTTGGTTGATAAAAAAGTGATTGTACAGAAAAAAATCAAGGCTTTAAAGTTTTATTTTCATGAATTATTTCCCGGATAAAGGATTTTCATAACCCATGTAGAAATAAATAGGCAAAGCATTATTTTTTGACAGAGAAATATAAACCGATAAATTGCATATGTTTTGTGGAAAGATTATACATTGCATAATAGTTATGATAATGGGGGTTTATATGATTAATAAAAATTGTAAAAAGGTTTCTTTTTTGTTTTTGGCTTTAGTTACATTATTTATATTTGGGGGATGCAGCGACAGGAAAGACTCGGTTAAGGATGCTGAAAATACGCCTGCTTTACCGACACCGGTGGAGACTGTTACCCCTCCTGAAGAAACTATAGCCCCGGAACAGAAAGAAGATGAAAACAAAACGGAAAAGGAAATAGGCGATTTGAATTTTACTTTTCCGACGGAAGGAATCAGGCCTTATGCAGTTATGATTGACAATGAGGGGACAAGACCTTTGCCCCAGGGTGGATTGTACCTTGCACAGATTATTTATGAAATAATAGTAGAGGGCGGTACAACCAGATTAATGCCTGTATTCTGGGATAAAAACCCCGCTATGATTGGCCCGGTAAGAAGTTCAAGGCACTATTTTATAGATTATGTTATGGAACATGATGCCATTTATGTTCATTTTGGCTATAGTCCGAAGGCTATGCAGGATATAAAAAATTATAAAATAAATAATATAAACGGTGTGGCAAACGGTGGTGAAGTGTTCTGGGATTTGACGAACGATAAAAAGAATTGGCAGGATTCTTACACTTCAATGGAAAAGGTAAAGGGATATGTGGAAAAAGTTAAATACAGAACTACCACTGACAAGAGTTTAGCCTTCAAGTATTCCAAAGAGGATTATGATCTTACCGATGGCAGGAGTGCTATAAATGTAAATATAGTATATACATCAAGTTACGACTGCTCTTTTAAATATGATGAATCAAGAAAACTTTATTTGAGATTCAGAAAAGGCAAGCCTCATATGGAAAGGATAACTAATGAGCAGCTGACTGCCAAAAACATTATTATACAAAAGGTATCGAATTATACCATTAAAGGTGATGACGCCGGAAGGCAGGAAGTAAATACAGTGGGAAGCGGAGAAGGCTATTTTATTACCAACGGCAAGTGTATTGATATTAAATGGTCTAAAAAGTCGAGGACCGAACAGACAAAATATTTTGACAGCCAGGGAAATGAAATTGTTCTCAATCCAGGACAGACTTGGATACAAATTACACCGACCTATGGAAAGGTAACTGTTGAATAAAAAATATTTTTAAATTAAGATTAAAAAAACTTTGAAATTATTAAATTTCAAAGTTTTTTTAAAAAATTTTTTGATAAGCCGGTTTAGTGGAATAAAAACTCATATACTAAATAAATTGAATATGTTCTGCTCAACATCAAAGTTTTTTATTGCTAAAAATTCATCAATTGGTTATTATAAGTATATGGTAAAAAATCATATTATGTTAAACTTATGTCAATGATACATGTTGTATTTTGTTAAATTGTCGAACACATATACTCTATGAAATGAATTTTAGTAAACCATTATGCTATTTTGGAGAGGATAATTTGAGTATAAAAATAAGCGATAAAATATTGCAAAGCGTTGAAAAACCTGCAAGATATATTGGTAATGAGTGGAATAGTATTCATAAAGATCCTTCCGGTGTCGAAGCAAGGTTTGCCTTTTGTTTTCCGGATGTATACGAAGTAGGTATGTCTCATTTGGGGATGAAAATTTTATACCACCTTCTTAATGAGAGAAAGGATACTTACTGTGAGAGAGTGTTTGCACCGTGGGTGGATATGGAAGCTAAGATGAGAGAAAACAATATACCTCTTTTTTCTCTTGAAACCCATGAGCTGGTAAAAAATTTCGATATTGTCGGATTTACTCTGCAATATGAAATGAGTTATACTAATATTATTAATATGTTGGACTTGGCACAAATACCGATTTTTAGCCAGGACAGAACAAAAGAGCATCCCTTTGTGTGTGCCGGGGGTCCCTGCGCATATAACCCCGAGCCTTTGGCTGACTTTGTAGACTTTTTTATGATGGGTGAGGGGGAAGAGATAATTAATGAAGTAATGGATGTATATATAGATTGGAAAAGGCAAAATTTGCCCAGAGAAAAATTTTTGGATGCAATTTCTCAAATTGAAGGTATATATGTACCGGCTTTTTATAAAGTGGAGTACAAAGAGGACAATACAATTTTAAAAATAGAACCGGTGAAGGAGAAATATCCGAAAAAAATAAAGAAAAGAATTATAAAAGATCTTGATAAAGTCTATTTTCCTGAGAAAGTAATTGTCCCTTATATGGGCATAGTACATGACAGAATTATGCTCGAGCTTTTTAGAGGTTGTATACGAGGATGCAGGTTTTGTCAGGCAGGGTATATATATAGGCCGGTGAGAGAGCGCTCTCATGAAAGGCTTTTAGAACTTGCCAAATCTTTGGAAAACAGTACCGGTTATGAAGAAATATCCCTTACTTCATTAAGTACCAGCGATTACAGCTCTTTTAAAGAGTTGGCGGAAGGTTTGCTTGTGGATATGGAACCTAAGAAGGTAAACCTTTCATTGCCGTCGTTAAGAATTGATTCTTTTTCGCTGGAACTTATGGAGAAAGCTCAAAAGGTCAGAAAAAGCGGTTTGACTTTTGCCCCTGAAGCAGGAAGCCAGCGTTTGAGAAATGTAATAAATAAAGGAGTTACAGAACAGGATTTGATAAACTCGGTAAAGACTGCTTTTAATGGCGGATGGAGCAGTGTTAAGCTGTATTTTATGATTGGGCTTCCTACAGAAAACTTTGACGATATTAGTGGTATTGCAGACCTTGGCCATAAGGTAGTGGATGCCTATATGTCAACTCCTAAGGAAAACAGAGGAAAGGGATTGAGTGTTGTAATAAGTACTTCTTCTTTTGTTCCAAAACCTTTCACACCTTTTCAATGGGAGCCGCAGGATGAAATGGCAACACTTAAGGAAAAGCAAAAGTTTTTGCAGAGCAAAATTAAAAGCAAGCACATTAAATATAATTGGCATGATCCTGAATTGAGCTTTCTTGAAGCTGTGTTTGCAAGAGGGGACAGAAGAGTTGGAAAGGTATTGTATGAAGCTTTCAGAAAAGGTTGTAAGTTTGACAGTTGGGGTGAACATTTTAAGTTTGACAAATGGATGGAGGCATTTGCCGAATGCGGTATAGACCCTCATTTTTACGCTAACCGTAAGAGAGAGTTTGAAGAAGTACTGCCATGGGATCATATTGATATAGGTGTTTCCAAGGAACATTTTATTAAAGAAAACAAAAAGGCATATAATGAAGAGGTTACTCCAAATTGCAGAGCAAAATGTACCGGATGCGGAGCAACAGTTTTTGGTGGAGGTATCTGCTTTGATTAGTATTAGAGCTAGGTTTACAAGGGGAGAAGAAATAAAGTTTATATCCCATTTAGATATGATGAAGATGTTTGAGAGGGCTTTAAGGCGTTCAGGGTTACCTGTTTACTATTCTCAAGGGTTCAACCCCCACCCTCAGATTGTGTTTGGGCTGCCCTTATCCGTGGGAGTGACCAGTGAGGCAGAGTATGTAGATATTGTCTTTAGTGATTATGTGGAACCGAGACAATTTATTGAGATAATGAACAAGCAGATGCCCAAAGGATTGGAGATTTTAGAAGCTGGAATTAAGGAATCAAAATCCAATATTATGGCATCAATTTCAAAGGCTTCTTATGAGGTTTTGGCAACTATATCTCAAAATCCTTGTATAGATGAAATTAACGAAAAAATTGAGCAATTTTTGAATAATAGCGAGATACTAATCCAGAAAGAAAGTAAAGGTAAAGTAAAAAAGGTTAATATAAAACCGATGATTTATAAATTTAATGCGTATTATATTGATAACGGGAATATTGTTGAGCACAATAAAGATGCTCAATTTTCTAATATAGCTCTTTTAGAGTATATAAATAACATAAATCATTCTCTTAGCTTGCAGGAAAGAGAGAAAATAAAAGGCTATTACGGATTTTCCTTGCTTGTTGCTGCAGGAAGCATGGCAAATTTAAAACCGGAATTGGCATTGCAAGCTTTTGGAGAATGGACAGGTTTTGATTTGGATGTTATAAAGATACATCGTTCAGGTCTTTTTATCGATAAAGGGGATAGGACACTGACCCCTCTTGATAATGAACTATTAGCTATATGAGGTGGTAATATGGTTAGTGAGATAATTGTAGATGTGGGTCTTATCGAAAAAAGGGTAGCACTTCTGGAAGACAAAGAATTGGTGGAAATATTTATTGAAAGAAACGATTCTGAAAGACTGGTCGGAAATATTTACAGAGGCATAGTACGGGATGTTTTGCCGGGTATGCAGGCGGCATTTATAGATATAGGATATGATAAAAATGCTTTTTTATACGTGGGAGATGCGGTATCGCAAAAGGAGTTTTCGGAAGATGAGGAAGATTTGTATACCGATGTGAAAAGCTATCACATTGAAGAAATATTAAGACCGGGTCAAGAAATAACTGTGCAGGTAATAAAAGAACCGATAGGAACCAAAGGTCCAAGAGTTACTACCCATATAACCCTTCCGGGAAGGCAACTTGTTCTTTTGCCTAACGCTGATTACATAGGTATATCAAGGAGAATAGAAGATGAAGAGGAAAGAGCAAAATTAAAAAAAATAGCCGAAAAGATAAAGCCCAAGAATATGGGGTTGATTGTCCGGACTGTTTCTGAGGGGAAAAGAGAGGAAGACTTTAAAAATGATATTAATTTTTTGGTTAAATTGTGGGAAAAAATAAAGAAGAGCGAACAGAGCGGTCCTGTACCCCGGTGTATTCACAGGGATTTAAATATTATTTACAGAGCTGTCAGAGATATGTTTACCTGGAACATAGATAAATTTATTATAAATGACCGGCAGGAATACTATAAAGTATTGGAACTTGTAGAGATGACTTCACCGGCTCTGAAGCTAAGAGTAGAATATTTTAATAAGAATATTGATTTATACCAGTATTATCAGATAGATTCCATGATAGAAAAGGCCCTTGCCAAGAAAGTGTGGCTTAAATGCGGAGGATATATTATTATTGAGAGGACGGAGGCACTTACAGTTATAGATGTAAATACGGGGAAATATGTAGGGAATAATAATCTTGAGGAAACGGTGCTGAGAACAAATTTAGATGCTGCAAAAGAGATTGCCAAACAGCTCAGGCTAAGGGATATTGGCGGAATAATAATAATAATTGATTTTATTGATATGCATGAACCGGAACATCAGAAGCTGATTATCGAGACGCTGAAGCAGGCACTTAAGAAAGATCGCACAAAGACAACAGTGGTGGGAATGACAGGACTTGGACTTATTGAAATGACCAGAAAAAAAGTAAGAGAAGGTTTGGCCTCAATAATGTTATGCGATTGCCCTGTATGTGAAGGTTCAGGCAAGATACTTTCTCCCGAATCGGTAGCCAGAAATGTTGAAAAAGAAATCAACAGATATCTTACAGAAACAATAGCCAATGCAATTCAGGTTGAAGTACATCCGACGGTTGCAAGAGTATTATTGGGTGAAAACGGGGATAATATTAAGAGAATAGAGAGTACATTTAATAAAAAAATTGTTATAAAGGAGTCTGATGAAGTTAACAGTCAGGAAATTAAGATAAAGGAGATTGACATAGATTCATTATTGTGATAAAATTGCGTGGTAGCCGCACAGTGTAGGCTGTAAAATGCAGTATATTTTATACTGCTGCCTTTGCTGGCGAGACTGGTTAGGGAGGTGTGTAGCATGTACGCAATTATCGAGACAGGTGGTAAGCAGTACAAAGTTCAGGAAGGAGAGGTTCTTTTCATTGAGAAATTAGCTCAGGAAGAAGGCTCTTCTGTGACTTTTGACAAAGTTGTGGCTGTTTCAAGTGGAGATAAGGTTGAGTTTGGTGCTCCTTATGTTTCCGGGGCAAAAGTTCAGGCTAAAGTGCTTAACCATGGTAAAGACAAAAAAATAATTGTTTTCAAGTACAAGCCTAAGAAAGGCTATAGAAGAAAACAAGGCCACAGACAACCTTATACAAAAGTACAAATCGAAAAGATAAATGCTTAAGGTAATTTATTGATATGATTACTGTAAATATAGTAAGAGATAAAAGTGGATTTATTTGGCAGTATATAGTGGATGGGCATGCAGGATATGACGAAGCGGGAAAAGACATTATATGTGCTGCGGTTACTGCAGTAGCCTATACGGGAATAAATGCACTTATGGAATTGGCAGGAATTAAAAGCTACGGCTTAGAGAACGGATATATGATTTGTTCCGTACCTACTGACATTTCACCGGAATTGAAGGAAAAAGTCAGTATAATACTTGAGACCGTAGCAGTTGGTTTCAAACAGTTGGAGTTATCTTATGGAGATTATGTAACGGTTTTGGATGAGGAGGTGTAACCTATGATTAAAGTTGATTTGCAGCTTTTTGCACATAAAAAGGGAGTTGGAAGCTCCAGGAACGGACGTGACAGCGAATCGAAAAGGCTTGGAGTAAAAAAAGGTGATGGTCAGCCGGTTTTAGCTGGGAACATCATTGTTAGACAGAGAGGAACAAAGATTCATCCAGGTCTTAATGTAGGTAGAGGCAGCGATGATACTTTGTTTGCATTGGTAGACGGTAAAGTTAAGTTCTCAAGATTAGGTAAGGACAGAAAACAGGTAAGCGTTATTCCGGTTTAACGGAAAATGCAGCTTCTATTTATAAAACATTACAAGACCAGTGGAAATCCCGGCAAGTGCCGGGATTTTAGTTTTATTGCTTGTGCTTTTGAGTTAATAGATAGAGGAAAATTAGAGGACTAAAGTCTCAGAATTTTTATTTGTTAATTAGAAATACTATAATAATGTAGTGAAGAACTGAATGTTCTTGAAACTGCTTTTTGATTTTGAGAAATTTTTAAAGCATCTATTGAAAAACATTGGCAATGGAGTTGAAATAAATGTTTATTGACAGTGCAAGAATTTATATTAAAGCTGGAGACGGCGGGAATGGTGCGGTATCTTTTCATAGGGAAAAATACATAGCTAAAGGCGGCCCGGACGGTGGAGACGGCGGTAAAGGCGGAGATGTTATATTTGTTGCCGATGAAGGTTTAAGAACTTTGCAGGATTTCCGCTATAAAAGAAAGTATATAGCCGAATCGGGTGAAAACGGAGGTTCGTCCAACTGTTCCGGACGCAGCGGTGAAGACTTGATAATAAAAGTGCCAGTAGGCACAATTATAAAAGAAGAGACAACGGGACGTATAATTGCCGATCTTGTGACTCCAGGACAAAAAGTTGTGGTGGCAAAAGGAGGAAAAGGCGGAGCGGGAAACCAGCATTTTGCAACTCCTACCAGACAAGTACCTAATTTTGCCAAAAGCGGCGAGCCGGGGGAAGAGTTTTATGCTGTTTTAGAGTTAAAGCTTTTGGCTGATGTCGGACTTATTGGATATCCTAATGTTGGAAAATCCACAATCCTTTCAATGGTATCTGCGGCAAGACCTAAAATTGCAAATTACCATTTTACCACTATAGACCCTAACCTTGGAGTCGTAAGAGTTGATGAAGGTAAAAGCTTTGTTATGGCGGATATACCTGGTTTGATTGAAGGGGCTCATGAAGGAGTGGGGCTGGGCCATAAATTTTTGAAGCATGTGGAAAGAACCAGAATGCTTATTCATGTTGTTGATATATCCGGTTCTGAGGGAAGGGATCCTATAAGGGATTTTGAAATTATAAATGATGAATTGAAGAAGTACAGTGAAAAGCTTTTCGAAAGGTTGCAGGTAATTGCCGCTAATAAAATAGACATTACCGGAGCTGAGGAAAACCTTGAAATCTTTACAAAAGAGATGAATGCCAGAGGATATGAGGTTTTTCCCATTTCTGCTGCAACAGGACAAGGTCTTAAAGAACTGATTTACTATGTTTCGCAAAAACTGGATGAATTGCCTAACACCGTATTGACCGATGATACTGCGGAGGAAGTGGTATATACAGCAGAGGAAGAGGAACCTTTCAAAGTATACAGGGAAAATGATGTTTATGTCGTTGAGGGCAATTGGGTGCGAAAATTGGTAAACTCAACGAATTTTGACGATTATGAGTCTCTTCAGTATTTCCAGAGGGCAATCAGGAGAAAAGGAGTTGTGGAGGCCCTTGAAAATTTGGGTATAAATGAGGGAGATACTGTGAGAATGTATGACTTGGAGTTTGAATACTTCAGATAATAGTTTAAATTAGAAATTAAATTTACTATACCGGAGTTCGTTCTTATGCTGCAGTTTTTAATGCCGGAGTAGCTGCATTTTAAGCGTGCATGGGAATAAAGAACTACTGGACAAACATACTTTTGATAATGTAAAATATATATATAACAAACTGTATTAAAAAATGAAGGAGTAAAAGTAAGAGTTATGGAATGCTTGAAATGTGAAAATTGCAAAACCGGCAGTGCAGCATATTTCTGCCCGATGAAAAATGACTTTGTACTGAATGTGGAGGCAACATCACAAGTTATTGAAAAAAGCAGGACGGGATGGAAAAAAGGACAGCCTAATTACGAGGTTCATAGAAGGCGAAGTCGAAAAGAGGTTGAAGTGTAAATATGGATTGAGGTGCGAAAATATCGAAGGGATAGAATCTTCTATCCCTATTATTACGTCTGAAAATAGAGAATGGCAGGATTTTATTATATAATTTAAATGAAACGGTCAATACTAATTAACTGTAAATAATTTTATATTGGAGGAGAAGGGAATAGATGTTGACAGGGAAACAACGCAGTTATTTAAGAAGTCTCGCAAATAACATTGAACCTATATTTCAGGTGGGTAAAGGCGGAATCAATGAAAACATGGTGAAGCAATTTAATGAGGCATTGGAAGCCAGAGAACTTATCAAAGTTTCAGTGCTGAAAAATTCAGCCGATGACATCCGTACAATTTGTAATGAGGCAGCTGAATTAACCGGTTCGGAAATAGTGCAGGTTATTGGCAATAAATTTGTGTTGTATAAGGAGTCAAAGGAGAATAAGGTTTTGGAGTTGCCGTAATACCCAATACAAGTTCATTAAAATGTTAAATAATATAAAAATTCGGGCTATATAAGCCCTTTTTTGATTTGTTTTTAATCTCTTTTTTTCATAAGACTTGCAAGTATTTCCTCATAAATTTGATGAGAATACTTTTTCCAGTTTTCGCAGATAGTATTGCAGTCGCTTTTGGTACCTACAGATATCTCTAAATCTATGAGTGAAAAGTTATCTTCATGCACCTGGCATTTAACGATAAATTCGTTTTCGCTTTCGGGTTTGTATTCGGCCCTGACTAAAGTTTCGTTTTTAATTCTTTTTCTTATTTCGGTTATACTTCTGTCAATATTATTTTTAATGCCTATAGGAATATGATTTATAAAATAGTCAAGGATTTGTTTTCCGGCAGGTGTTATTGTATAAAAGGTTTTGTTGTCTTTGACTTCGGCAGATAAATACTCAAGCTCACACAATTCGTTTAAAAATTGTTGAAAAATAAAATAGTTCATAAATTGATTTTCAAGAATTATCTTTGTAATTTGCAAATTGCTTATAGGCATCTTTGCCATATCTATAATATAAAGGAGAATAAGCTTATTTTCAGCAAGTTCTTTATTTTTTAATGCACTCATTAAAATACCTCCGCAATATCAAAAAAATTACCGTTGCCTTTTAGCATTGCAAATTTTCTATCAGTTATTTTGTGTATGTGTTTTATGAATTCATATAGTCTATATAGAAAACACTATTCTATATTATAGCACAATTATAACACAGTTAATTTGTATAAGCTATATTGCCCGCGTTGGTTTGGGGAAATTATTGTAAATATTAGTATTTGATAAGCATACCGGTAATATGCTAATATATAACTGCAGCAGAAATTGCGATGATGTCTAATATATTTCATTTCATATAGAAGGAGATAGGTATTTTGGAATTCGTCAAGGAACTGGAAATGAATTTAAAACAAAATGGTGCAACTTTAGTTGGTTACTCCAATGTATACGAAAATCTTCCTGAAAATTTAAAAGAATTAAAATTTGCTATAACAATTGTTGTAAGACTTTCCGATTTTATTATTGATGAGATAACTGATAAACCTACTTATACTTACTTTCATCACTATAGGGCTGTAAATGCACTTATTGACCAAATTACCCTTAGGGGAATGCTTTTAATTCAGGATAAAGGATATAAGGCTTTGGCAGTGCCTGCTTCTCAGACAGTTAATGATGTTAAAGATAAGTATTCAGGGATATTTCCTCACAAAACTGCAGCAGTAAAGGCAGGCTTGGGATGGATTGGGAAAAGTGGACTTTTTATAAGTTCACAATATGGTCCAAGGGTTCGATTGGGTACCATACTTACCGATATGGAGATTGCTTGCAATAATGCTGTTATACCTAGCCAATGCGGTGACTGCAGCAAATGTGTTGAAAGCTGTCCTGCTATGGCTTTGAGTGGCAAAAGTTGGGTACAAGGCTGTGACAGGAGTGATATCGTTGATGCAAAGGCTTGTAGTGACTATATGAACTTGAATTTTAAGCATATAGGAAGAGGCTCGGTATGCGGTATATGTATGAAGATTTGCCCATGGCATGTATCCAAAAAATAAGATATAATATAATTGATATTTGTTATTTTTGAAGATTTTCTCAAAATTGGCACTTTAGAAAAATAAACTTTGGACGATAAAAAATACAGATGGCTTGAATATTTTATGGCGAACTTTTTACTCTCTGTTGATAGTATCTTAAGCTAATTATTCCGATAAATAATATATTACTATATACAGGAGATATCGCACTATGAAAAGAGTTCTTTTGATTAATGACAGTAAGCTCGAAAATGCAATAATGAAAGATATGCTAAGTTCTATCAATTATGAGGTCAGTACAACCGACGAATATCATGCAATAAAAGCAGTACAGGATTTTTGCCCTGATTATATAATAACAAATTATATTATGAAGGAAATTAACGGAGATCAATTGGCAGCAGTAATAAAAGTACAATATCCCAATGTAAAATGTATAATATCGTCGAGCAATCCAATTGATATTGGTAATTTTGACCGAAAGAAGATAAATGCGGTAATTAAAACCCCTATAGACAGGAACGAATTAAAAAGAGTTTTAGAAAACGTTTCAAATGAAAATGCAGCAAAGCAAGTTGATTCTGAAGCTATCGAATCCAATAAGCATTGCAATAAGTGCGGAAAGTTATTGGATTTTAATTTTGGTACCTATTTTTTCTGCCCGTTTTGTGGAAATAAGATATAAGTTTTACCGTGCAATTCCAATAAAGCATGTTTCGGTTTGCCTTATCTTTGTATTGAGTTTCCCTTAAAAGAGATTAACCTTTTCAAAACTTTCACCTAACTCTGTAAAGTATCATAAAATTAATACGTGCTGTTTTTAAAATCTTTTCGTATTATATTTAATGCGATAAAGATTTTTTTGTTTTTACCGCCTGAATCGTGCAGGCATTAAATTGAATACTGCCTTTATAAACATTATTTTTACGAATTAATTAACATTTAGATATAATCCGTTATTAATTCTGCATATCATACAATATAACTTTATGCCATAAAAACTCACTTGATTTTTTCTTTTATTTGATTTAGGCTTATATTTGTTCGAATGTAAAATATATATAGGATATGAGGGGTATAGTATGAATATTAAGCTTGAACGAGTAAAAGTGAAACCGTTTATAGATATAACTGAGCAGTTTAATTGGTACGACCTTATCTATATTGCTTTTTTTATGGCTGCCATACTTTGCAAAGCCGTGTTTATGCAATTCCAAATGCATATTAGCTTTAGGCCACTTTTTTCTAAAATCAATATATTTATGACAATTTCCAGTGTGGGCTTTGTATTAATACTATTTGCATTTTTATTTATTTTTTATTCAAGGAATAAAGTGGCATTTTTAATTGCTAACATTGTTTTATCGGTGCTTTTTTTCTCGGATGCAATGTATTTCAGATATTACAATACCATTATATCGGTTCCTGTAATATCCAACGCAAGATTTTTAGGCTCTGTGGGAGACAGCATCGTAAGCTTGCTAAGAAAAAGTGATATTTTATACTTTATTGATATTCCGCTATTTTTGCTGTACTCAATTATTTTTAGGAAAAAGGCAGTTAAAAGTCAGATTTTTAGTCGTTTGATAATATCGGTTTTTGCATTTGCATTAGGTGCAGGAAGTTTTGCCGTTGCCAAAAGCCAAAACGATTTTTCAATTTATGATAATAATTATATTGTAAAAAATTTCGGTTTGGGTTATTTTCACTATTATGATGCAAAAAAATATATTGCCGAGAATTTGTTACGAGACAAGAAGTTAAGCAGTGAAGAGGAACAGGATATTAGAAATTATTTGGATAAGAAAAGTAATAATTCGGTGGGAAAGTATAACAGTATAGCAAAAGGAAAGAATTTAATAGTTATCCAGGTTGAAGCTTTGCAAGAATTTGTTATAGGCCTTAAGGTGAATGGAAAGGAAGTTACACCGAATTTAAACAAACTTCTTAATGAGAGTGTGTACTTTGAAAATATTTATGTACAGGTGGCAGGAGGCAATACTTCCGATGCAGAATTTATGACAAACAATTCATTGTATCCGGCAAAAGAAGGAACTGCCTATTTCAGATTTGCTACCAACACATTCAAATCACTGCCAATGATGCTGAAAGAGGCTGGATATAATACTTATGCCGCCCATGCCTATAGTCCTAGCTTTTGGAATAGGACGGAAATGTACAAGGCTCTTGGGTTTGACGATTTTATAAGCCAAAGTGACATGGTTCTGGACGAATTTATTGGCTGGGGAGGATGGGCTTTAAGCGATGACTCATTTTACAGACAGACTTTGGAAGCTATTGATAAAAGCAAACCCTTTTATGCTTTCCTGGTAACTCTGTCAAGTCATCACCCCTATTCATACTTTAATGACAAGGATAATTTCGATGTGGGGAAATATGACAAGACTTACCTTGGTAATTATTTAAAAGCACAGAATTATGCTGATGCTGCTATAGGTCGGTTCATTGAGAAGCTAAAGAAAGAGGGACTTTATGAAAATAGTCTTATAGTTATATACGGAGACCATCATGGACTTCCTAAAGATCAGGCAGGTGACCTGTTTAGTTTGATTAATGTGAGTAACAGCAAATTGGAATGGGCAAAGCTTCAAAAAGTGCCTCTTATAATACATTATCCGGGTTTGGAAAGTCAAGTTGTTGAAACAATTGGGGGACAGATGGATATAGGACCGACTATTATAAATTTAATGGGGTTGGATGATTATTTTGTACTGGGAAAGGATTTACTCAATTGTGACAAAGGTTATGCAATTTTGAGAAACGGTTCGGTAATAACCGATGAGTTCTATTATTTCAGTGATGAAAATAAAGTATATGATTTTAAGAGCGGCAAGGAACTTGACAGGGCTGCATATGATGAAGAAATAAAGCGGTATCTTGAAGATTTGAGAATATCGGATTTGATATTGGAAAAGGATGCTTTTGCAAAAATGAAATTTGATCGGTAACCATGTTGATAAGATATTAAAAAGAAGTAAGACTACAAAAAATCTGAAAATTTTTCAATTTCCAGATTTTTTGTAGTTTTTTCATTTGAAATTTCCAGATAAAATAATATAATTATATTAGATGGATATAAATAATTTTCATTAACATAAGAAAAAATTACATAAGGCATTGTTTGTTCAAAAAATTAGTGGATTTGATTTCATGTTATTTATATGGTAAAAAGTTTTTCGTGTAAACTTCAGCTTTTTTAAAATATAAACTTACAAATACTTAAAGTATAGAACTTACCAGATTTTATTTTGTAAGCTTCTGTACCGAAGTTATAGAGCGGTCTTTTTAAATTAACGTGAAATTTTCGGCTAGGTTGTTTTTGTGTAAAAAACTGATTTTCCTCTAATTAAAGCCATGAATGAAAAATATAAGCGTTTTGTCATTAATGGGATAGTTTTGAGTAAAATGTATTTTTTTGAATGCCTTATGGAAAACTAAAATACTAATGATTATGTACATGAATGGAGCGGTTGTCGATGAATTTGAAATTTAAATTAAACATTGCAAAAAATACAGCGTTAGCTATGTTGGTGTTATCATTAATTTTAACCGGTTGCTCAAAAAGTCCAAAACTTGAGGGAGGCAACAACTCTGTTGCTACAAAGCAGCCATCTGTTGGAACAACAGACGATGTTTCACCTACACCAACCCCTGAGGAGGTTGTAGTTACGCCTGTACCTACAATTGACCTAGAAGCTGTTAAACCGGACGAGTCAGGTAAGATAATGGTTGTTATGTTTCATAATTTTGTTGAATCTTTTCAACCTACAAAATATGATAACGGTGAGTATACAACTACTTTTGACGAATTCAGAAAACTGTTGTTTACTCTTTATGATAAAGGCTACAGGCTTATTAGCATGAGTGATTATTTGAATAATAACATCTCAGTACCGGCAGGCTGCATACCGATGATATTTACTTTTGATGACGGTACATCGGGGCAGTTTAACCTGGTAAATGAAGGCGGAAAACTGGTGGCTAACAAAAACTCGGCAGTGGGAATTCTTGAAGAATTTAACAAAACACATCCCGATTTCGGACTTAAGGGAACATTCTATGTTAACCTTGGAAACAGTACTTTTCAAGGAGAAGGAACATTAAAGGAGAGACTGCAGTATCTTGTGGATAAGGGATTTGAAATAGGAAACCATACTTATACCCATATAAATCTTAAAAATGCGAAGAATGCCGATGAGATTCAAAAGGAAATAGGCCTAAATCAAAAGACTATGTATGAACTTATACCGGGTTACAAAATGACTACTTTCTCTCTACCCTACGGAGCACCTTCAAAGGATCTACAGGAATATGTTGTAAAAGGTGAATATGAAGGTGTAAAATATGAAAACCTTGCAATTATGGAAGTTGGCTGGGACCCGAACCAATCACCTGTAAGTAAATCTTTTAATCCTCTGTCGGTTCACAGGGTACGTGCATCAGGAATTAATCCTGTCGATGCCGATTTGGCATGGTGGCTGAAGAACCTTTCAAGAGGAGAGCAGTATATCAGTGACGGTGACCCGAATACTGTAACAGTACCAAAGTCAAAAGAAGATAAAATAGATCCGGAAAAACTTCAAGGAAAAAGGTTGGTGTTGTATTAGTTAATGCCTTATATAGAAAATAATTTATAAAATAAAGCATTAGCACCGACTCCTTGTGAAGTTGGTGCTTTTTATATATGTTCCAGTTGAAATAAGACAATAGCGAGAGGGGAGATTCTTATGGAAAACGAGTTATACAAAATCTACAATATTTGAGAGATAATGTTTGCTTTGATTGCATAAACAATTATACTATATTATAATAATTAATAATTATGTCTTTATATTTGTACATTGTTTCTATTGCATCATATTTCTGTTTCTATGAAATGCATTTAGTTTCTTTGATAATATATTTATAGGGAGTGTTTAAAATGAATAAAACTAGTTCCAATTCAAGTAAAACCAATAAAAATAAAAAGGTAATGACCGATGCGGAAGTAAAAAGAAAAGCGGTTAAATTGGTTATTTCTCATATGAAAAAGAAGATTTCTCAAGATTTTGTCGGTGTGGAGCTTGTTAAAGAGTGGATTGAAGAAATGGACAAACTCTTGGCAAAACCGGAATTTGAAATTGCTGAGTATATTCATATGAGAAGAAACTTGAATGATGTAATAGAAAGAATCCTGGATGAAAATATGAGATTTAAGCTAAGAGACTCTTGGTATAGTTTTGGAAGAGCTTTAGATAAAAAAGTGAAATTATAAATAGAAAATGTATTTCATTAAATAAAATTTAATGTTTTGGAATTATGTTGTAAGCAAAATAATTTTAGTGTTTGCAAAGCCCCCAGTAAGGGGGCTTTTCTTATGAATGTCTTAAATATTAAAGGAAATATTATACATAAAAAGGGAAATGGTATATTATATCTATAGGTCCACTAAATATTATATAAGGGTAAGTGAGGTAATGAGATATGTTATTCAAAAGAAGAGAGAAGGAAAGAAACTATGACCCCGAATATAATGATGTAATTGTAAAAATAAGAAGAGAAATAATTCAAAGTCTTAGAAATAAGGGAATTAGCTTTTCAGACATTGATGTAGATTTAAGACAGGAAAATGTAAGTTTTACGCTGTCAATGAATGAAAAGTAGTTGCGATGGAATTTGAAAATAGCTATGGCTGTGGCCATAGCTATTTTATATTTTTATAATCTGAATTTTATTACTTATTTATTTGCGATTTTATAAAATCCTTTCCCTTTTGTATGGCTTCCAAAACTCTTTCTTTTGCAGGACCTCCCGGAAGATTTCTTCCCGAGACGCAAGTTTCAAGGCTTATTTCTTTATAGACATCTTCGGTTATCAAAGGGGAGAAATTTTTAAACTCTTCCATTGTGAGTTCATCTATAGCCTTGTTATTTCCTATGCAGTAAAGTACCATTTTGCCTATTATTTCATGGGCATCCCTAAATGGAATACCTTTCTTAACGAGATAGTCTGCCATATCTGTGGCATTGGTAAAGCCGCCTTGTGCAGCTCTATACATATTTTCTTTATTGATTTTCATTGTGGCAATCATTTGGGTAAAAACGGGCAAACAGAGTTTAACGGTGTCAACGGCATCAAATATGGACTCTTTATCCTCCTGCATATCTTTGTTATAAGCTAACGGAAGTGCTTTCATAACAGTTAGAATACTTATAAGGCTTCCATATACTCTGCCGGTTTTACCCCTTACCAGTTCGGCTACATCGGGATTTTTCTTTTGAGGCATTATACTGCTGCCTGTGCTGTAGGCATCATCCATCTCTACGAAACCGAATTCATGGGAAGACCATATAATAAGTTCTTCACTGAACCTGCTTAAGTGCATCATAATAATAGAGAGACAAGACACCAGCTCTATGATAAAATCCCTGTCGCTCACTCCGTCAAGGCTGTTCTCGGTTATTTCGTCAAAACCAAGTTCATCTGCTACCATGTATCTGTCCAAAGGGTAAGTAGTAGATGCAAGGGCGCCTGAACCTAAAGGCATTATATTCATTCTTTTATAACAGTCATCAAGACGGCTTATATCCCGTTTAAACATCTGGAAATAAGCCATCATATGATGGGCAAAGGTAATGGGCTGTGCCCTTTGCAAATGGGTGTATCCGGGTAGAATTGTATCCAGGTTTTTCTCCGATATATCAATTAATGTGTTTTCCAGAGAAATAAGCATTTTTTTAATTTCACATATTTCGTCTTTAAGATACATTCTGATATCAAGGGCCACCTGGTCATTACGGCTTCTTCCGGTATGAAGCCTTTTACCCACATCACCTATCCTTGAGATAAGGATTTTTTCTATATTCATGTGTATATCTTCGGCATCAATTTCAAAATCAATCTTACCGTTTTCAATATCCTTTAAAATTTCTTTTAAAGTTGCCTGAATAAGTTCCGAATCTTCCTGCGGAATTATTTTGCATTTTCCAAGCATTTTGGCATGGGCAATGCTGCCGAGTATATCCTGTTTATACATGCGGCTGTCAAATCTGATGGATGAGTTGAAATCATCCACCGATTTGTCGGTACTTTTTTCAAATCTACCGCCCCAGAGCTTCATTTTCATCACCTTATTTGTTTTTATTCTTTTCTTTCATAAGTGCACTGACTTTCATCGGTAAGCCAAACAAGTTAATAAATCCTTCGGCGTCCTTTTGATTGTAAACTTCATCTCTGCCAAAGGTTGAAAGTTCTTCATTGTAAAGGGAATAATCGGATTTTGCGCCTGCCGGCATAACATTACCTTTGTAAAGCTTTAGCCTAACGGTTCCGGTTACATTTTCCTGTGTAACATCAACAAAAGCAGATATTGCTTCACGAAGAGGTGTATACCACTGTCCGAAGTATACAAGTTCTGCAAATCTTTGTGAAACGATATCTTTATAGTGAAGTGTGTCTCTGTCAAGGCATAACAGTTCAAGTTCTCTGTGGGCAGCATAGAGAATTGTTCCGCCTGGAGTTTCATATACCCCTCTTGATTTCATTCCTACAAGCCTGTTTTCTACAATATCTACGATGCCTATACCGTTTTCGCCCCCGATTTTGTTCAATACCTCGATAAGTTCAACAGGACCGTATTCAACGCCGTTTACCTTTTTGGGAATACCTTTTTCAAAGTATATTTCTACATATGTAGGTTTGTCCGGTGCTTTTTCGGGGGGAACCATAAGCTTTAAGAGTTTGTCGTATTGAGGTTCGTTCCAGGGGTCTTCAAGGTCCGATCCCTCATGGCTCAAATGCCACAGGTTTCTGTCCATACTGTAGTTGTCTTTCTTGGTAACGGGAATTGGAATATTTCTTGCCTGAGCGTATTCTATTGCATCTTCTCTTGATTTAATATCCCATATTCTCCAAGGTGCAATTATCTTTAAATGCGGTGCCAGTGCTTTTACTGTAAGTTCAAACCTAACCTGGTCATTACCTTTACCGGTCGCTCCGTGAGCTATGGCAACAGCACCTTCTTTTTCAGCAATTTCAACCATTCTTTTTGCAATCAGAGGTCTTGCAAAAGAGGTTCCCAACAGATACTTGCCTTCGTATACGGCACCTGCCTTTAATGTCGGGAAAATGAAGTCTGTAACAAATTCTTCTTTTAAATCCTCGATATAAATTTTGCTTGCTCCGGTTTTAATTGCTTTCTCGTTTAATGGAGCAAGCTCTTCGCCCTGACCCACATCGGCTGCCATTGCAATAACTTCATAATCATAGTTTTCCTTAAGCCAAGGTATGATTATCGATGTATCCAATCCTCCTGAATATGCCAGGATTACTTTTTCCTTTTGACTCATGTCAATACCTCCTCAAATATGTTAAAATATTAATCATATGATTATTATCTTTTCAAATAATACAATGGTATATATTATACAATAAGATGTATAAATATGCAACAAATTATATAATTATTCATAAATCAATATTAAAAAACAGGACGTGAACAAATGATAATATTAGGTATTGACCCTGGGTTTGCAATAACGGGTTACGGTATAGTAAAATATGAGGGAAACAAGTTTAGCGCCATAGATTATGGGGCAATTACTACAGCCAGTACGATGGATCTTCCTAAAAGACTTTTGCACTTGCATGATTCACTGGAAAAATTAATACATGAATATAAACCGGATGCAATAGCCATTGAGGAACTGTTTTTTAACAAAAATATAAAAACCGCCCTTACTGTAGGACATGGCAGGGGAGTAGCGGTTTTAACCGCAGCCAAAAGCGGTGTAGAGGTTTTTGAATATACTCCTCTTCAGGTAAAGCAGTCGGTGGTAGGTTACGGAAGGGCGGAAAAAGTGCAGGTGCAGCAAATGGTAAAGATTATTTTAAACCTTCCTGAAATACCTAAGCCTGATGATGTGGCAGATGCATTGGCTATTGCAATATGCCACGGTCATTCTTATAAAATGTCAGGACTCTTCAAAACTACCTGACATAGCTTGGCGCTGTATGATAGATGAAAAAATCAAAAAATTAAATTAAGTTTTGGTTTTATTATGACGTTAATATTTATTATGAAATGAATATTAATATAGAACGTACAAGGTCTTATGCGATTTTTTGAGCGTTCGGTACAGTAAATAAATACGACGGAGGGAATTGTCTTGTTTGCCTATATACGAGGAAAGCTTGAGTACAAGCATAACGATTATATTGTGGTTGAAGCTAATGGAGTAGGATATAAAATATATACATCTTTGTCAACCATTCAAAATATACAACCAGTTGGAAATGAAGTGAAGATATATACCTATCTTTATGTACGTGAAGATGTAATGAACCTGTACGGCTTTTTAACACAAGAAGAATTGGGAATGTTTGAGTTGCTTTTGGGGGTCTCCGGAGTAGGGCCTAAAGCGGCTATATCGGTTATTTCATCCATGTCACCGTCAAAATTCGGGCTTTCTGTAATAACCAACGATTATAAGTCGCTTACCAAAGCTCAGGGTATTGGCAGCAAAATGGCACAGAGAATAGTTCTGGAACTTAAGGATAAGATAAATAAAACAGAGCTGGTAAGCAGTTTCGGTGAAAAAGATCAAGCTGCCGATGAAATTAAAGACAATTCAAGATTCTCTGAGGCGGTAAGTGCACTGATTGTTTTGGGATATACCGCATCTGAGGCAAACAAGGCTGTAGCATCTGTATATAGAGAAGATATGGATATAGAATCGGTTATAAAAAATGCTCTTAAAACTCTTGTAAGAAATTAAGGAGACAAACAGATTCATTTTTTATAATAAATTCGTTTTTATGAATAATAACCTATAGAAATATATTTTTGAAAACTGTAAAATGACTTGAAAACAGATGCCGATTTGCTTTTTATAAATATTTTGGAGGGAACAATATGGAAGACAGAATTGTTGGCAGTAGGGCGAAGGAAGAGGATATCGATGAGGCAAGCCTTAGGCCAAGAAAATTAAGTGAATATATAGGTCAGAATAAAGTAAAGGAAAATCTCACGGTGTTTATAGAGGCTGCCAAAAAAAGAAATGAAGCCCTTGACCATGTGTTGCTGTATGGACCTCCGGGTCTTGGAAAGACTACCCTTGCCAATATAATAGCATCGGAACTGGGAGTGAATATAAGAGTTACATCCGGACCTGCCATTGAAAAACCGGGAGATCTTGCGGCCATATTAACTAACCTTGGAAATTATGATGTACTTTTTATAGATGAAATTCATAGACTCAATCGCAGTGTTGAAGAAATACTATATCCAGCCATGGAAGATTATGCTTTGGATATTATAATCGGCAAAGGCCCTAGTGCAAGATCTATTAGGCTGGATTTACCCAAGTTTACCCTTATTGGGGCAACTACCAGGGCAGGACTTTTAACTTCGCCTTTAAGGGACAGGTTCGGAGTGATAAACAAGCTTGAAATGTATACTCCGGAGGAGTTAAAGTTAATTGTTGAAAGATCGGCCCAAATATTGGGGATAAAAATTGAAAGTGAAGCGGCTGAGGAAATAGCCAGACGTTCCAGAGGTACTCCAAGAATAGCAAATAGAATACTTAAGAGAGTGAGAGATTTTGCCGAAGTAAAAGGGAAGGGATTGATAACTAAAGAAATTGCCATTATGAGCCTTGATGCCCTTGAAATTGACCCTATAGGTTTGGATGGGGTTGACAGAAATTTGCTGTTCAGTATTATTGACAAATTTGCAGGCGGACCTGTAGGTTTAGAAACCTTAGCTGCTACTACGGGCGAGGAGGCAAATACCATTGAAGATGTATATGAACCTTATTTACTTCAATTAGGGTTTATTAACAAGACACCAAGGGGAAGGGTTGCTACAAAGCTTGCCTATGAGCATTTCGGTTTAAGGTATGAGTAGAGGCTTTGAGTTTAATTTTAAATTGATATGAAGAATATAATTAATTATAAAAATAAAAATTTATAAATTTTGTGTATAAAAAAGAAGGAATTTTTTCGGAATGTATCTAATATATATTTTATGTTAATAAATTTATAATATGCATTTTGGTTGTTATTTCGTTAGAGGATTTATGGCTTAAAAAACTTGGGAATAAAGGTCTGTAAGCTTATTTTGTTAAGACTGAATAACTTTTTTATAAATCTATCTAGTTATAATGAAAAACATTGATTTTTTTCCTGATGTGTGTTACTTTATATGTGGGAGATTATATATTTTTTTGCTGTTTTGATTATGGGTAAGGGAGTTAAAATGTATGCTGTTTCCATTTTTGAAGAACAATTTTCTAAGCATTGATGTTGGCTTCAGAAACATTAAAGTTGTTGAAGTCGCAGTTAATCGAAGCAATGAAGTTTTTATCAAAAACTTTGGTATTGCTTCAACACCGTTAAATTGCATAAAAAATGGTGTTATAAAAAATGTTGACGCTGTATCAAGTGAAATAAGCCGAATCATTAGAGAGAACAATATGAAGGTGAAAAAGTCCAAGATTGTCATGTCCGGAACCAGTATAATATCTAGAGTTTTTATTGTGGATAAGGTCAAAGAAAAGGACATTGATACAGTAGTCAAAGAAGCAATTGTGAAAAACATGCCTATAAACCTGGAAGAACACAAGATCGACTATAAGGTTTTACAGGAACTAAAGGAAAATGGTGAAGATAAACTAAAGGTATTTGTGACAGCAGTTAGAAAAAACATAATCAACAGTTACATAGATGTACTCTTTGAGCTGGGGTTAAAGCCTATTTCCGTTGATATACCGGCTAATAGCACAGCAAAGTTTTTCAACAGAGATATTAAAGTCAACATAGATAATGTTAAATATGTCAATCCCAATAAAAATTTAAATAAAGACGCTTTTGCAGTTATAGATTTTGGTTCTGAAACTACAATAATAAATATATTGCGTAATAGAATCCTGGAGTTTAATAAAGTTATATTGACGGGTAGTTCAAATTTAGATGAAGCCGTTGCAAAAGTGCTTAACAAGTCCATAATTGATTCTGAAAGACTGAAAAAGATGTATGGTATTATACCGCCGCCTGCCTATGAATCTAATGAGGAACATTTAAGAGTGTATAAAGCATTAAAGGAAATGGTTGATAAACTCATTAACCAGATATATATGTGTTTGACATTTTATGAAGCACGCTGTTATGGTGTCAAGGTGGGAAAGATATTTATTATTGGCGGAGGCTCTTTGCTTAAGGGCTTGAGTGAATATATGGAACAGACGTTGCAGATTCCAGTATATCCTGTGGGATTGCTTGACATTGACGGAATCGGTATAAACAAAAATCTGAACAGTGAAAAGTTGAATTTTTTAGTTAATGCTGTAGGAATTACATTATAATTTTGTACATATTTAAAACTAAATTTAGTGTTTGCTTGCTATATAATCTCGGTAGTTAAAAATTACCGGGATTTTTTAGTATTCATTTCCTGGTATAAAAAACTGCTTTTTTCGTTTTAATTTTACTGATATATTTATAATTAGAAAACATTATTCGTCTTAGTTCAAATTTTAATCTCAACATATACATTGATTGATGAAATTGGTGGAATCGAAGGACAGTTTGTAATTCTAACAGTATGTTAATATCATATTACAGAAATATTACTTTTTAATTAATTCAACAGGAAAGGTATAGGTTTTGTCGAACAATATTATATAATAGGAGTAGTGGGCAATTTTTTAAACTTTCATCTTTTGATTGAAATATGACTTGATTTTACAGAGATTGACATATAGATTGGCTGTAAAGTTTACGTTTCAAAGTTAAAAAATGTACGGCTAGAAATATTTTACTAAAGAAAAATTTTGTAAGAGGTGAGGTTTATGAAAAAACTGTTCTGCGTCTGCTTAACGCTGATTGTATTCACTATAACTTGTATTACTACATATGCGCAAGGATTAATGATTACATATGACGGCACAACAAAAGAGTATAAAGGGAATATATACAAGCTATATGTAAACGATGAACTTGTCATTTCGGATATGCCCCCAATTATAATCGATGGACGTTCACTGGTTCCCGTCAGAGCAATTTTTGAGCAATTGGGTGCAGAAGTGGAGTGGGATTCAAAAAACAAAAAGGTTTCCGTTTCCTATGAAAGCGATGAAGTTGTTCTGACAATAAATGATAAAAATGCCCTGGTAAACGGTAAAAAGGTTGAAATGGAAGTTCCTGCAAAGATAATCAATGACCGTACCATGGTGCCTTTGCGTTTTGTAGGCGAACAGTTGAATATGGAAGTGGGCTGGAATGCCGAAAAAGGTGAGATCTCAATTAGTAACAAGGAATATTTGCAATATGCAAAGATTAATGATATTAAATATATTAAGGAAAAAGACAGGCAGAGTATTGCAATAAATGTAGATAAGTTTCAAGACTATAAAATTTTGAGACTGCCTTCACCCGACAGGATAGTGGTGGATTTCACAAATACAAAACTGTCGGTTAAACAAGATAATATAAAAGTAAATGAGGAGTTTTTGAAATCTATACGCTGCAGTCAGTTTGAAAACAACACTGCACGGGTGATTTTAGACTTGGAAGGACAGCCCCAATACCGGGTAACTGAAACAAAAGGTCAGTTGTTGGTAAATTTGGAAAAGAAAACGACTAATGCAGATGCTGATATAATTGGAGTAAATAATCCGTTAGACGGATTTTCCAGACCGGTTGACAATCAGTTGGATTTTAAACATATTGCCCAATCGACTTATGAGGCAGTTGTAATCGATGTTAAAGATTATAAAGGTTATGAGACTTTTAAGCTGCCGGATCCTTACAGGATAGTAATTGATATTCCGGAGGCAATTGCATCAAATGAGATGAAGACAGTTAATATTGACAGTACACTTATTAAATCGGTAAGATATGCAGCAAAAGAACCGAAGGGTGCAAGACTGGTTATAGATACAAAGGGAGACCTTGAATACAGGTTGGTTGAAAATGACGGCATCCTTGTGGCGTATGTGGCAAAGAGTATTGATTTGATTTCCTTTACTCCGTCAAGGGGTATTTCCGATAGAGATGAGGCTTTGGAAAGAGGAAGTCTGAGTGTAAGTTATAAAGCGCAGGAAGACCATGAAATAGTAGCATTGTTCACAAGTGATTACTCCGATTATAGTATTGAGAAACTGTTGAGTGAAAATAAGATTGTGGTAAACTTACCTAATGCTCTCGGGCCTTCAAAAGAGCAAAGCATAGATGTAAAAAGCAGTCATATAGAGAGTATAAAGTATTCTGCCGTGAACAGATCATCATCTAAAGTTGTTATTCAGCTAAAGGCCCAGTGTCAATATGTTGTAGTGGAAGGAGAAAAAGCACTTGTAATAAATGTAATTCCAAGTGTTGATGAAGATATCTCCCAAACTGATGAAGGCGAAAATTCAGCGGGAAAAGCAACACCAACGCCTGTAAAAACAGCGACTCCTGAACCTTCCAAAACTGTGGTACCGACTGTTACTGTAACACCCAATCCAACCGTTGTACCGACAAGCACCGGTATAAATAGCGACAAGGAACCGATAAAAATAGATCATGCCTTTATTGACGGCGTTGATAGTATTACAATTTGGGCAGAGGATGTAGATGATTTTAACGTGTGGAGGCTTACCGGACCCGATAGAATTGTTATAGATATACCGAATTTTGATGCCGGCAGGGAACAGAAGATAAGTGTAGACAGCAGTAATATCAGTTCTATTAGGTCTGCACAGTTTGAAGAAACTGTGGGAAGAGTAGTTGTCGATACAATTGGACAACCACAGTTTGAATCCAGAAAGACGGATAAATATATAACACTTATTGTAAGACAACCTACTTATAAAAATATACAATACAGTAACAGCGGAAGCCGAGTGTACTTTACTTTAAAAGGAGCTAAACTTACTGAAGGTGGCCAGAGCATAACGCGCTTTTATACTGATAAATATGAGTTTGATGGACGGAGATATTCGATAACGTTTCCCAGCGAGCTTGCCGATTTGGGAGTTGGTACAATAAACATAAATGACAGCAAAGTCATTGATGTTAAAATAACAAAGGATGACGAAAGCAACCAAACAACTATTACCTTTACCACAAAGGAACCGTTTAATTATGAGATTATTACAAGGGCTTCGGAAAATGATACAACGATAACTCTTTACAAAGAAGCTTCCAGAAAAGACCGTCTTGTAGTTATAGATCCAGGGCATGGAGGCAGTGAGCCTGGGGCAACCTATGGTGGAGTTTATGAGAAGGACTTGAACCTTGATATTGCCAAAAGATTAAATGCTCTGCTAAAAAGTCACAATATAAAAACATATATGACCAGAGAAGACGATGTCTATGTGGGACTTTACGAAAGAGCGTATATTGCCAATAACATGAATGCTACCCTGTTTGTGAGTATCCATAACAATGCCTATTACTCTCAATACAGCGGTACGGAGACTTTGTATTATCCTTCGAACAGTCCGGGTTTCAATAGCAAGAGATTTGCACAGATTGTGCAGGAAGAACTGGTTAAGGCGCTTGGAACTAAAAACAGGGGAATTGTTGAAAGACCGAACCTTGTTGTGTTAAAGGCTACAAAAATGCCGGCAGTTCTGGCTGAAGTTGGTTTTATGACCAATGAGGCGGAACTGGCAAAGCTGAAAACGGAGGAATTCCGCCAAAAGGCAGCACAGGCATTATGTGATGCTATACTGAGAGCGCTGGATGAGGTAGAGTAAGATTTTTAAAAGAGTGGCTATATTATTATATGCCACTCTTTTTTATGCCTAAATTGTAAGTGAAATTTCCAACCCTTTTTATAAAGGTTGACATGATGTAAAAAGCAAATGCTGGTATTGGTTAATCAATTGTGTTATTATATTGTTGTTTGGTAAGCAAAGGAATAAAAATAAGTACCTAAAATACAATGAAAGGTTGTGTTATAATGGCTGTACTTGTAACCGGCGGTGCAGGTTATATCGGAAGTCATACCGTGGCAGAACTTCTTGAAAAAAATGAAGAAGTTATTGTTGTCGATAACCTTGAAAAGGGACATAAAGATGCGGTTCTTGGCGGAAAACTCATAGTTGGGGATTTGCGCGATAAGGAATTTATAAAGAATGTTTTTTATAAAAATGATATAGAAGCTGTTATTCATTTTGCTGCCTATATTGAAGTGGGTGAAAGCGTTTCAAATCCGTTGAAATATTATAATAATAATGTGGCAGTTTCTTTGAATCTTCTTGATGCAATGAGGGAAGCTAAAGTTAACAAGATAGTATTTTCTTCCACTGCTGCCACCTACGGTGAACCAGAAAATATACCCATACTTGAAACCGACAGAACTATGCCAACCAATCCCTATGGCGAAACAAAGCTGGCGGTTGAAAAGGCATTAAAATGGTCTGATACGGCATATGGCATAAAGCATGTTATACTTCGCTATTTTAACGCCAGTGGGGCACATATAAGCGGGAAGATAGGAGAGGATCACAACCCCGAATCTCATCTGATACCATTAATCATACAGGCCGCTTTGGGAAAAAGGGATTCAATCAAGATCTTCGGAAACGATTAT
The DNA here is from genome assembly GCF_000237085.1 of Acetivibrio clariflavus DSM 19732. Taxonomy (GTDB): domain Bacteria; phylum Bacillota; class Clostridia; order Acetivibrionales; family Acetivibrionaceae; genus Acetivibrio; species Acetivibrio clariflavus. The sequence goes on from NC_016627.1 coordinate 1,417,432, forward strand.
AATACTCCCGATGGTACTTGTGTCAGGGATTATATACATGTATCCGATTTGGCTCAGGCCCATTACCTTGCATTGCAGAAGCTAAGAAGGGGAGAAGACAGCGCTATATACAATTTAGGAAACGGAAAAGGATTTTCCGTTAGAGAAGTTGTTGATGTGGTAAGAAAGGTTACAGGGAAAAATATTAATGCTGTGGATGCACCGAGACGTCCCGGTGATCCTGCAATTTTGGTTGCATCTTCAGAAAAAATTAAAAAGGAGCTCAACTGGCAGCCTAAATTGAATGATCTGGAGACTATTGTGGCAACAGCATGGGAATGGCACAGCAAGCATCCTAACGGTTATGACGATAAATAAGGAGAAAGATAAATTTAATAAAAATAAAATATTAGAAAATTATGCCTGTTAAATTATAAAATTCTTCATATATGTCTATACTTACAGTAAGAACAAATTTTTACAATGAGGGGTAGTATATATGAAGAATTTTTTTTGCTTTTTATTAATAGCTGGAACAACGATAATTACAGGTTGCCAGAATCCATTAAACGGAATTGACAAAGTGCAAACCCATATCGAAAATGTTGATTCCCTGAAAGATGAAAATATTCTAAAGGCGGAAGAATATAAAGAAACTTCAGAAAGCAATAATGCGGCAGCAAAAGATAATTCGAAAAATAGTTATACCGGCGAAGCTGAAAAAGATAAATCAAAGGAAAAAACAAGTGTTAACGGTAGCACTGACCTAAACGATGACAATAAAGTGAAGGAAGTTATATCGGTAACAGCATACTATAGAGATTCCGACGGCTTATTAATACCGGTTACAAGAAATATCAAGAAAGAAGAAGGCGTAGCAAAAGCAGCCATTAGGTCGATGATAGACAATGAGGTTAACAGAGAAGTACTCAAACCTTTAGGTTTAGTACCTGTACTTCCTGAAGGTACGGAGGTACTGGGTATAAATATAGTGGATGGTATAGCAATAATAGATTTAAACAATAAAGTTTTGGATTATAAGACCGAACAGGATGAACGCAATATCTTTTCGGCTATTGTATATACATTAACCGAGTTTAAAACAATAAACGGTGTTCAGTTTTTGATAAACGGCTATGAGAAAAAGGAACTGAAATATTCCGGCAATATTTCAAATATTATGACAAGAGACAATACCCTTATAAATTCGGATAGGCTGAATGCCGATAGCAAAACAATGAAATTTGATGTCTATTTATATAAGTATCTGGAGAATAAACATGAGTATCTTTTGCCCATTTCAATGGAATATATAGGTGTAACTAAGGATTTGCTTCCGGTACAGATTGTGAGAACCCTGGCGAAAGAACCTAAAGACCCCAAACTGTATACTCAAATGCCTGAAAATGTTGAATTGATCGGATCAAAAGTCGATGATAAAGTTTTGACTTTGGACTTTAGCAAGGAAATTAAAAATTATGGCGGAAATTCAAGGGAAGAAGGACTGCTAAAGCAAATCCTGTATACAATGAAACAGATAAAGGGAGTTGAAAAGGTTGAAATACTTATAGAAGGCGAAAAAGATGACCTTCCTGAAGGAACGGATATTTCATCGGCATTAAGAATACCCGATGGAATAAACAGAGTAAGTGAGTAGGCGGTATATAGTTAAGAGCTGATATTATATGATTTATCTCTCCCACAATAATAATGTAATCAATTAATTCATGAAATACTGTTGCAATAAATTCTTGAAGAAAAATTTTTAACAAGAATAGGTTGAAATTGTCAAAAGTTTTAGGTAGTATATTTACGTAAGATGTCCGCTATAATATTAAATACATCTTAAAGATAGTATAAATTTATTTACAGAAAGGTTGAGAACATATTGAGAATTGATGGGAGAGAGAATTCAAATCTGAGAAAAGTTAAAATTACAAGGAATTATATTAAACATGCAGAAGGTTCTGTATTGATTGAAATGGGTGATACAAAGGTAATTTGTACTGCAACGGTGGATGATAAGGTTCCAAGTTTTAAGAAGAATACCGGAGAAGGTTGGGTAACTGCAGAATACTCAATGCTGCCAAGGTCTACAGGAGTTAGAAATCCAAGAGACATAAGCAAGCTGAAACTTAACGGAAGAAGTCAGGAAATACAAAGACTTATTGGAAGAGCACTGAGATCTGTAGTGAATTTTAATATATTGGGAGAAAGGGTTATAATCATTGACTGCGATGTTATACAAGCCGACGGAGGCACAAGGACCGCTTCGATAACCGGAGGGTTTGTCGCTTTGGTGGATGCCTGCAAGAAGCTTGTTGATGACGGAATAATTGAAAAAATACCTATAACCGACATGGTTGCAGCAGTGAGTGTTGGTATAGTTGGCGATGAAGAAATGCTGGATTTATGCTATGAAGAGGATTCAAATGCAATTGTAGATATGAATGTTGTCATGACTGGTGCCGGCGAGTTTATCGAACTGCAAGCCACCGGGGAACAGGCACCCTTCCGCGGAGAACAGCTGAATAAGCTTTTGGATTTGGCACAAGGCGGAATAAAAGAGCTTATAGAAATACAAAAAGAAGCTCTAGGACAGGTGGCGAATGAAATTGGGAGAGTTACGAAGGATGAAAAAATTTGTAGTTGCAACGAAGAACAAGGGTAAGTTGAAAGAAATTGAAGAAATTCTGAAAGGTATGGATTTTGAAGTAGTTTCGATGGAAGAAGCCGGAGTAAATGACGACATTGAAGAGTACGGAAGTACTTTTGAGGAAAATGCGCTTATAAAAGCTATGGAAGTGCATAAACGCACAGGGGAACTGGTCATGGCAGATGATTCGGGTCTGGAAGTGGACTTTTTAAACGGTGCTCCCGGAATATACTCTTCAAGATTTGCTGGTGAAGGTGCCAGTGATGAAGACAGAAATAACAAGTTGCTGGAACTGTTGAAGGATGTTCCTTTTGAAAACAGGAAAGCAAGATTTGTTTGTGTTATAGCGGTAGTTCTTCCTGATAGCACATACTTTACCGTGAGGGGAACTTTTGAAGGATATATAGCCTTTGAGCCGGTAGGAACAAACGGCTTTGGCTATGATCCGCTATTCTTTTTGCCGGAATATAACAAAACCGCTGCACAGCTTGAAGCGTCAAAAAAGCATGAAATCAGCCACAGAGGTAAGGCACTTAAATTGATGGTTGCAGAGCTTAAGAAGAGATTGGATGTTGGAAAAAGTTGGCATTTTACTTAAAAAAAATAATTGAAAAAAGTTTAAAAATGGTGTTGACAAACTAAAAGGTTGTTTGTATAATATAAAAAGTCAGCGGTGCTCAAAAGCACGCTGCAAGCCTGATGCGGGTGTAGTTCAATGGTAGAACATCAGCCTTCCAAGCTGATTGCGTGGGTTCGATTCCCATCACCCGCTCCAACAAAATTAAATATCTGCCTGTAGCTCAGTTGGATAGAGCAACGGACTTCTAATCCGTCGGTCGGACGTTCGAGTCGTCTCAGGCAGGCCAGTCAAAAAGCTTAGAATGGTAATTGTTCTAAGCTTTTTGTATCTTTTGGAGAAAATGAGTAAGGCTAGTTCTGCTGTTTATAGATGCTGTAGAAGAATGAATATTAAAAGTGATAAAAGATATTATACAATAGTAAAAATTTATGACTGAATTCGGTTTCATAATATCTGACTTTGAGGTTTTATTTATTCCTTAAGTTCAATTTGTGCTTATACTGCTTAAAAATCCAATTCCTGATGATTTATATTTTTCAATCAAACGCGGAAAAGAGATTCTATGTAAAATAATATTTATTTTCGGTAAATTTTATTATAAATACAATTAAAAATTAAAAGCAGGAGGAAAAAATAAATTTTTGTGTATATTTTATTCTTAAAAGGTCAATAATTTAAATGACCTCACAAATACATTTTAACCCCCTAATAAATGCTCCGGCAGTTATGCCGGGGTATTTATTTTTTCAAGAAATCGGAATTTGAAAATTTTATGTGATTGTAAAATTTAAACTTTAAATTCTCAAAAAACTAAAATCATTGATGTTTTCCCGTCATTATTGATATCTGAAGATTGTAAGCTTATAATTATATAAAGATTAAGAGCCGTTGAAAAATAGATTTAAAATTTACAGACAAGGCTTTTGACAAAAGAATCATAAAGTGAAACGTTGCTATATTGCAAGAAAATAAGCAAAGGGCATGGAAGTACATTTAAAAAATATATAATTTCTGAGCCTGCTTTTGCTTATTCGGTTAAAGGAGAAAGAGTATAATGTTTGATAAATTGGATAACCTTTCTATGGGTTTTATATTGTTTATGAATGTTGTGGGTTTTTTGCTGATGGGCATAGATAAGTACAAAGCCAAAAAGAAACTTTGGAGAATTCCCGAAAAGGTTTTGCTTTTGACTGCGCTTTTTGGAGGCGCGGTTGGTGTGTACGCAGGGATGCTTTTTTTTCGGCATAAGACCAAACACTGGTATTTTGTAATTGGTGTACCGGCTATTTTGATAGCGGAAATAATAATTGCATTATTTATTTTTAAAAGTTGATTAAAAAGCTTCATTAATATCCCCAAGATGTTATAATATAGTCAAGAACCTATATTGGAGGGATACACCATTATTTTTGACGATGAAGCCAGGAAGGTAATTGAAATGCCTTCACATGATTCCAAAATAATTCTGAAAGGCCCTACTGGAAGCGGAAAATCCACTATATTACTGGAAAGATACAAGTACATGGTGGACAAGCTCAAGATACCCAGTGAAAAGATTCTTATATTGCTTCTTAACAGAACCCAGTCACTGGAATGGAGGACTAAAACCGTCCTTGAAGGTTCCGGTGCTGTTTTGAGAACTTCCTATTACGGATTTATTCAAAACGAGATCAAGACTTTTTATCCTATTATCACAAAGAAGTGCAATGAAATTGTTAATAGGGATATAAAGCCGGTGTTCCTTACATTTGAGGCAGCGCAGTTTCTTGTCAGCACTGTAATTGAATGGAGAAGGAAAAATCTTGGTGTATTTGCCGGAGTTACTTCCTACACCGACAGGCTTGCTATTGACATTACCGGTAATCTTGTACGGGCTGCCATATCGGATATTCCGTATAACAGGATTGGGGATAGGCTGTATAATGCTTTAGAGAACAAGGATGAGTTGAGAAGGCAGATATACAGGGAAGCTGACGATATTGTTGCAGATTACAGGAAAAAGTGCCTGGAGCTTGGGATATTCGATTTTGGCATGGCGGTTGAGCTATACAATAATTACCTGTTAAAGGATGAAGTTTATAGAAATAATTTGTTTTCAAGGATTGAGCATCTCATTGTGGACAATATAGAAGAGTGTGTTCCAACGGAAGTGGATTTTATAAACTTTTTACTTCCCAATCTTAAAACCTGCCTTTTGGCTTATAATCAAGAAGGCGGATACGGAGAAGCCTTTGGTGGCAATCATGAGTATGTTAAATCGGTATTGATAGATAAAATGGAAAAAATTGAAATAAAGAAATCCCATACTTGTCATGAATTTTTGGCAGAGTTTTCAGACATGCTGTTTGAAAATATTAAAAACCTGAAAAATAACAAATGCAATCCCGGGCCGTATATAGAAAGGGTTCCGCCCTTTGAACTGAGAAGTGAGATGTTGGAAAATGTTGGTGAAAGGATAGTACAGCTTATAAGCAGGGAAGGCTACAAACCATCGGATATAGTTGTGATATCCAGTTATGCTGACCCGGTTACCGAATTTGTTATTGGCAGAATTCTTGAGAGATACGGATATGAAGTTAAAAACCTTGCGAGGAAGAGCAGGATCATAGATAATCCGTTTTCGCAAGCGCTTATAACTCTGGCACAGTTGTGTCATCCCGGTTATGGGTCAATGCCCACTAAAGATGATGTAAAGTCACTTCTCAGGATGGTACTGAAAATTGATCCTGTAAGAAGTTCCATTTTGGCTGGCGAGATAGTAAGTCAACGGCCTTTTGCAGAGTTTCCCGATATTGAGTTTCCGGGGCTGGTGGAAAGGGTAGGTTATTACAATATAGAAAAATATGAATATATAAGAACTTGGATAAAAGAATACAAAATGAGGCCGAAGCCTCTTAAAATAGATGAATTTTTCCAGAAGGTATTTTTGGAAATACTAATATCAAAGGAAGTATCGCAGAAGGATATCTTAGAGGCCAAGAATCTGATTGACAGTGCCCAGACTTTTGTTGAAGTGGTGTCAAGGTTTAACAGGAATGCCAGTAGGGATTTTCTGGATGTTGTAAGAAGAGGAATTAAATCGGCGGAGAGCATTTTTGAACTGGAGGAGAAGCTGAGCGGTGATTTTGTACTTATGTCTACACCGGTATCGTATCTGGCCTGTTCATTAAAGAGCAAAATAACTATAATTACAAGCCTTAGCAGTAACAACTGGACTCCCCGCAGTGTCAAGGAGATAACAAACCTCCATGTACTTACTAAGACCTGGAATGAAAACGACATATATACTGAAGAACTTGAAGAAAAAAATCAGAAACACTATTTGGCCACACTGATGAGAGCTATTTTTAAGAGGTGTTCTGATAAGATTATTACTTTTGAATCCATGTTGTCGGCTAACGGATATGAGAATGACGGTATACTGGCTGAATATTTTGATGAAATAATGTCGCAGTAAAAAGTTTCAAATACTTATGCTGTTAATGGATTCATACTGTTAACAGATAATATTCGGAGGTAAGGATGGGACTTAGAAAGGGTCAAAAAGAACTTGTAGAACAATATAGAGGCGGATATTGTGCTATCCCTGCCATTCCCGGAGGGGGGAAGACACATTGCCTTTCCCTGTGGACAGCGGAGATGATCGCCAATAAACTGCACAAACCGGGTAAAATCCTTATTGTTACTTACATGAACAGTGCAGTAAACAATTTTAAGCAGCGAATATCAGCGGAGCTTAAGAACAGGGGAATTATAAGCAATAAGGATTATTTTGTTTCCACCATCCATGGATTATGCCTTCAAATAATTAAAGAAAAACCGGATCATGTTATTACCAATGAAGAGTTTACCATTATAGATGAGGTTTCAAAAATTAACCTGATTTACAGTTGTATTGATGAGTGGAAAAGGCATAATGAGAATAAATTCAGGCTTTATATAGATGAGTCAAATTTGAGCGCTAACAAGCTGAGTGATACATATAAAAAATGGCAGGAAAAACTGTGCAATATAATGCTTTCTGCCATCGGAGATTTTAAATGCAGGGGAATTGCTCCAAAGCAGGCTATGGAACTCTGCCAAAATCTCGGTGAAGACTCTATACTATCCTGGGCAAGCGAAATATACGAAATATATGACAGAAGGCTTAAAATTGGCGGTTTTTTGGATTTTGACGACATGTTGTATAATGCCAAAAAAATACTTAAAGAAGATGAGCTTTTATTGAAAAAGTATCAAAACAAATATTCCTTTGTATGCGAGGATGAGGCTCAGGATTCAAACCTTATACAGAGTGAAATATTGGAAATGATAGCCAACGGTAATTTACTGAGAGTGGGAGACAGTAACCAGGCTATATGCGGAAGCTTTAGCAACAGCGATTTTTCCTTGTTTAAAAGCTTTTGTGAAAACCCGAAAACCACTGTATATAAAATAACCCAGTCCAGTAGAAATACTGTTGATATAATCAATCTGGCCAATTATTTCGTTAAGTTTGTAAGGGAGAAACATCCGGTGCCGGAGTGCAGGGAGAGCCTTTTACCCCAGTTTATAGAACCTGTCGGGGAAGATGACCCAAGGCCGAATCCCAAAATTGACGAGTACGGCATAAGAGTGGGTATATTTAAGAGTTGGGAGGATGAGGCCCGGGGAGTGGTAATTAAGGCTCAGGAAATGGCAAGAAAATATCCTGACAAGACCATTGCAATACTTGTGCCCACCTCATGGCGAATGAATGTTGTATTAAACTTTTTGGAAGCAAGGCATGTACCCTATGAATTGCTGGACAATACCTCCGGTGAGAGGAACAAAACTTTGAAAAAACTTGGAAGGGTTATAGATTTTATTGCACAGCCGGAGAACGGACAGAAGTTCTTTGATATGATGAATGAATGCTTTCTTGCCGATTCCTATGACGATGGTGTATCAGAGGATGAACCCGATCAGGAAAGAAAAACTGTTAATCAGAAAATAATTTTAAATGAATTTTTAAAGAAATATCCTGTAGAAAAAATACTTTATCCTATCGGGGGCGAGATTGAGAGGGATGATATACCTAAGGATTTAATAAATAGCAGCATTTGGACGGATTTTACCGATAAACTGGAAGTAGTGAGGGAACTGTTAGAGTTTCCCGGTACCATTGTTGAAAAATTAATACTCTTTATTTCCGAAAAGTTGAGGTTTGAAAAGGAAGAGAGGGCTATAGCTCAAAAGGTGGCCGGGGATGTCCGGTACCTTATGAGTCAGGATCCCCATTGGAAACTTGCCGATTTGGCCCTGGAACTGTTAAAAACGAAAAATATGTTTAATTTTTTTGCCGGCATTGTTTGGGACTTGAAAGGGTATGAACCTAAACCGGGGGTAGTAACAGTGGCTACATACCACAAGTCGAAAGGTCTTGAATGGGACGTTGTTTTTTTAACGAGTATTACCAATGCCGACTTTCCGGTTAATTTGGATGATAAATTTATTGGGGAGTACTGGTATTTGAAAGAGGAGTATAAAAATCCCCAGGCAATAATAAAGTCGGATTTGAAAAAGGTGTTGGGGGAAAAGATCGATGAGGATTCCATATTGCAGTCAAAAATCGAAACCATATCCGAAAGGGCAAGACTTTTATATGTGGGAATAACCAGAGCAAAGGAATATTTGTTTTTAAGTTCTTTTGAGGCAAATAGGGAAAAAAGAAATGAAATATTGCCATCTAAGTATATTTTAGAACTCAGGAAATATATTGAGGAGTTATCAAAATGAATGATTTAAGGTTTGCAGAATATTTTTTATTTACTCAGCAGTCATTGGCGACTTTTGAAAAATGTCCTCTGAAGTTTAAAAAGAGATACCTTGAAAACCTGAAATGGGAAAACTTCCCTAGTGAAGAAATAAAGAAAAGGCTTGAACTGGGCAATAATTTTCATCTTTTGGCTTATAGGTATTTTTTAGGCATTGATACGGGACTTAGTGAAAGTACAGAGGGTTTTAACCAATTAAACCGTTGGATGAAGAGTCTTGAAAATAAGTTTAAAAAGGAAGATAACTTAAAATATCTTCCGGAATATAAAGTGCGAATGACCAAGGGAATTTTCAGGCTGGAGGCCAATTTTGACCTTTTGATTGTTGACGGGGACAAACTTGAAATTTGGGATTGGAAAACCCAAAGCAAAGAAAGCAGCCAGCCGCAAAGAAAGGCTAAGGCTGAGAAATATAAGAGAAGCCTTCAGACCATGGTCTACCTTTTTGTGCTTAAGGAGCAAAGCGAAAGAATAACCGGAAGAGAGATTAAATGTGAAGACATAAGAATGTGCTATTGGCAGCCGGATCCTCCGGAAGTACTGATGGATATAAGATACAGCGATGAATTACATGATGCCTATAGAGAGATTTTAAAGGATAAAATAAAAGGAATACTTCAATACGATTTTTCGTCCTTTGACAAAGCATTGTATGAAAAAAACTGTAAATACTGTGAATTTAACTGGTTTTGCAACAACCAAAGGATTGATTTCAATGAGATTGAAAAGGATGATGATTTCCTGGACGAGCTGGAGTGGGAAGATATTGAGGAGTTGACTTAGGTGAGGATAAAAGTAAATTTATTGAATAGAGGCGTACATATACCTACCGAGCTTATTGAAGCTACCGATGGGGATGAACTTATTGCTAGGATTTTCTATAACCGAGGTTATAAAAATCCGGATACTGTGCGTCAGATGCTGAAAGAAGAATGTTATACTCCCACCCATTTTAATGAGTTTAAGGGAATGGAAAAAGCTGTGGAAAGGATACTTAAGGCTGCAGAAAAAGGTGAAAAAGTATGTGTATACGGGGATTACGATGTTGACGGAGTGACCAGCACGGTTATTCTTGTGGAATGCTTAAGTTTGTTTCTGGACAAAGTTATATACCATGTACCCGACCGTTTTACCGAAGGTTACGGCATGAATTTGGATGTAATTGAAAAGCTTGCTGCCGACGGTGTCACCTTGATTGTTACCTGTGATTGTGGAATTTCCAATGTCAATGAGATAAAACGTGCAAAAGAGTTGGGAATGGATGTAATACTTACCGACCATCACACCATACCACCCGAGCTTCCCAATGCCGATGTGATACTAAACCCGAAACTCCTTGAAGAAGGGCACAAAGCAAGAAATATATCGGGATGTGCCATGGCTTATTTTCTATGCCATGCACTTTTGAAAAGTAAAGGACTTGAAGAGAAAGCGGAAGATTATCTGGATATGCTTGCATTATCCCTTATTGCAGATGTGGTAAGCCTTAACGGTGAAAACAGATTTCTTCTGAAAAAAGCAATGCCCAAATTGTTCAATACCAAGAGGCTGGGACTTATCAAGCTTTTGGAGATTGCAGGGAAGAACAGTGAACTTAGAACAGAGGAGGATATTGCTTTTCAAATAGCACCTAGAATTAATGCTGCCGGAAGGATGGAGTCGGCACGGCTTCCGGTGGAACTCATGCTTTGTAAAGATCCGTATATTGCTGCTGAAATGGCTCAAAGAATAGATTTTCTCAATTCGGAAAGAAAGAGGGTTCAGCAGGAAATAATAGACCAGGCAGTAGAGCAGGTGGAGACAAAGAAGAAAAACAAGACTGTTCTGGTACTTTACAACGATTTTTGGCATCATGGTATTATTGGGATTGCAGCAGGGAAAATATGCGAAACCTACAAAAAACCGGCGATTCTTTTATCCCTCAAAGAGGATGGTAAAACGGTTGTAGGGTCGGCAAGATCGGTTGAAGAGATAAACATTTATGAATTAATCAGGGAATGCAGCGGAAAGCTTTTGAAATTCGGAGGTCATTCCCAGGCAGCTGGACTTTCTCTTTTGAAAGAGAATCTTCAGGAATTTATGGCTGAAATTGAAATTGCTGCAGAAAAGAAGCATTTTATAGGTGATACCGTCAATGTTAATGTGGATATGGAACTTGAGATTGACAGCATAACGGAGGATTTTTTCGAAAGGCTCATGACAGCCGGACCTTATGGCGAAGGCTTTGAGGCACCATTGTTTGTGAGCTACGGGCTGAAAGTTTTGAGTGACAGAAAAACCGAGAAGAATCATCATATAATGATTTTGGAGGGAAAAAGCAATACAAGAATATCTGCCGTCTGGTGGTTTGGCGAGGATAAATCCCTTCAGGGCAAAGTGTTTGACGCTGTCTACAAGATTGGCAAAAATACTTATAAAGGAAAATCAAACCTTCAACTGACTTTAGCATATGTGATAGAAAGCGAAGGGGAAGTCCCGAAAGTATTTAACGGGAAAATTATTGATGAAAGAGGACGTGACATAAACCTATTGGTGGAAAAATACCGCCAGGCACTCTTCTTTTATGAAGGGCTGACTTCAAAATGCCCTTTGCCGTCTGCCGTTGACCGCTTTGGTGTAAAAGAGACAGAGAATTTGGTGTTTTTATCTACTCCTTCCAATACGGAGGTTTTTAGGGAAATTATAGCACTCAGCAATCCCCGGAATATTATTTTAAATTTCAGTGTTTTGCCGGATTACTCTTTTAAAGGCTTTGTTACCAATCTTTTGGGCCTTATTAAGTACATAGTTTCAAAGGAAAAGGGAATGGCTTATATTGAGTCAATGGCTATAAAGCTTGGTGTGGAAGAAAGTATTGTAAAATCGGGGTTGAAATTTTTGAAAGCTGCCGGAAAAATTGACTATATATTAAGCGAAGATGAAATGATGGTGTTTTTGTTTAAAGGCAGCGGTATGACCGACAACAGCATGTTTTTGGCGGAAAAGCGGTTGAGAAACGCACTTATGGAGAAGAATGCTTACCAGCAGTTTATTTTAAAAACTGAAGCTGAAAATTTCAGGGAATATTTAAAATAGTTATCGATATTTTTTGAAAAACATCAAAGTTTGGAACAGAAAGCAAAACCTATGCCACATCAATAATTTTAACCACTAAAGCAGTAACATTGTCCTTTCCTCCATTTCCTAATGCCAGATCCACCAGGTCTTTACATATTGATGCACTGCTGTTGCCGACAGAAAGGTGAAATTTTAATTCCTCGTCGGTTAATGAACCGGAAAGACCATCGCTGCAGATAAGATAAGTATCCCCTTTCAAAACGGTCAGTTCATCGGAGTAATCGGCTTCCATTGTGCCATTGGCGGGATTTGCACCGAGGTATCTTGTGAGGATGTTTTTGCTCTTATGAAATTTTGCCGTATAGCTGTTTAAGACGCCAAGGCGTACAAGCCTTTGGGCTTCGGTGTGTTCGGTGGTAAGCTTTATCAGATTTGAATTCCGCAACAGATATACGCTGCTGTCACCGACGTTAAAAGCAATTGCTTTGTCCCGGCAGAATAAAATTGCCGCTATAGTTGTACCCATTTTTTTGCTCAATGTCAAAGAATGCTCATATATTTTTTGATTGGTTTGGCTGATATAACTGTCCATATACTTCTTTAAATCTGCTATTGTGTTAAAAAGTTGAAAATAGGAAATATAAAACTCATGCAACGACAGAATTGCCAAATGGGAAGCTTCTTCACCTAATTGTTCGCCTCCCATACCGTCGCATACAGCAAAAATATATTTTTTGTCGGAGCTGTTAAGAGATAAGCTCAGAGGATCGATAATAGAATTTTTTTCCTTAAAAGTACCGTTAAAATAAAAGCTGTCTTCATTTTTATCCCGAACATTTCCTTTGCTTGTTAAAACCGAAGCGTCAATTTTAAGTTTTGTTTCCATAAAACACCACCTTTAGATGTAAATCCATTCATCGTCATTATCGTCATTTATATATATTTTACTTTTGCAAGAGCCGTTTGTCTGAATTTTATAAATATTGTTCCGATCGCTTTTATTGCAGTAGTAGATAGAATCACCGACTATGTTTATATAGTCGGAATAATCGTCATTGAGCTTTTCTCTTTCGGAACCGTCGCAACGGATTCTGTATATTTTGCTCATATCCCCTTTATTGCAGTAGTAAATCCAGTTATTGTGTACGTTTATATTGGTTGCCGTATCACTGCAAATTTTTTCGGTTTTTAATACCGAAATATCTATTTTGTAAATACTCATATTGTCACTTTTATTGCTGAAATAAATGTAATCATTGTAAATACAGAAACAGCTTGCTTCAAAATTTGTTATTTTAATTATTTCTTTTCCGTCAATATTTATTCTGTAAAGTCTGTTTCTGTCGCTTCGGTTGCAGTAATAAAGGAAACCTTTGTACAGTATGGGATTGTAACATTTGGCGTTTACCAGCTTTATCTTTTCGGATCCGTCGGTTTTGACTTTATAGATACTGTAGCCGTCAGTTTCACTGCAGTAATACATCCATTCCATATATACATATAAATACCAACACTTGTCATCAATGACTTTTATTCTGCCGTTTCCGTCAGCATTTATGCAGTATATGCTCTCATTGTCAGAGGAATTGCAATAGTATATCTTGTTTCCCGATATGTTGATAAACCATGCTTCGTCGGAAGTAAGTTTAAGTACATTGCTTTCATCGGGACTAATTTTATAAATACCGTACCGATTGCCGGGACAGGATATAAAAATCCCTTCTCCGTTCGAGCAGACAAGACCTCCGTTTACTATGTTACCTGGGGAATTGGCAGTTGAGCTTGAAACAGAGGGGTTTTGGAGTTTGTTTTCATTTCTGTCTGAATGAGGTTGTCGACAACCGGTTGACGGTACTGAGAGGGCTAATATTTCGGCGGGATTTAATAAAACTGTTTCGGGAATGCTTGCAGGAATTGAAGAATTTGCTTTTTTTCCCGATGAAAGAATCTTTTGTCTTTCTGTTGGAGATATATCCCGGTTTACTTCGATTAGGGCCTCTTTTAATTTTTCAGGCGATGGAAATCGGTTTTCAGGCTTATATTCGCACAGCTTCAATATTATATTGCCAAGCTTTTCAGGAGCATTGCACGGAGGTGTTATGGGTTCGCCCGACAGGCGCTTTTCCACAGCAGTTTCACTGTCTTTAATGCGAAGTTCTGTTGGGAAAGGCGGCATAAAAGGAAATCTGCCGTTATTGAAGAGTTTGTAAAGCAAAATCCCCAATGAATAGAGATCGGCTCTTGTGTCATAGGGCTCACCTTTAAATACTTCCGGTGCCATATAGAGCGGTGTACCGCGGATTGAAGACGAAAAGCTTTTCGAAAGTTCCCGTGCAATTCCAAAGTCTCCTAATTTGTAACGATTGTCTTTTGATACAAATATGTTTTCATCCTTTATATCTCTGTGAACAATGCCTTTTTTATAACAAATCTCCAAAGCAGCACATATATCAAGTCCTATGTTTATTGCGTCGGCTATGCATAAATCTTTTTCTTCGAGATATTTGTTGAGTGGAGTCAGATATTCCATGCGGATTAGGATATCCCATGAAATATCATCCTGGTGTTCTATTACCATATGGTCTTCATAGCTTACTATGTTGCTGTTGCCTCTAAGGTTGTAAAGCATTACAATCTCATTTATTATGTTTTTTACCGCATCTTCAAAATATCGTTTCAAGAGTTTTTCATTATTTCCTAAAGTTGATACGGCTTCATGATATTGTTCTCTTGTGGGAATGCTTACAATTTTTAATGCAGATTCATATTTATAACCCCATTCTTCTTTTGAAAGTTTAAAGACTTTACCGTAACTGCCCTGACCTAAGAATTTTTCTATGTACCAGCTGCCCCAAAAGGGTTCGTACTTTTTGACGTGGTCTTCCTTCAAATAATCCATTGACAAAAATACCTCCTAAGAATGTTAAGATGAGATAAAGCTTGATACATAAATTACAATTACAGGGTCTGTAAAGTTACAAACAAGATAACAAATTCAAAGAACAGCAGTTAATGATATAAATAAGAACTCATTCATAAAAGAAATGATTATGTATTTTGTGCTAAATATATTTTACCATATGAGCTTTATTTGAGTCAATTTTTTGTCTTTTGCAATAAATAAGAAAGCAGTTGGTTATAAATTTATGATTAAATAAATAATTATATTATGTAATGACAAAAAATAGTTGTTGCGTTTATTAATAAATTATGATAATATTTGGGTAACCGGTTTAGTAAACCGGTTACATGTAGTGGGTATATACATATTATGGAAACGTAATGGATAGGCGATTTTAATGAATACAACACAGATAAATATGTTCATTGAAATTTGCAAAGTTGGGAGGATAACTTTTTTCTAAGCAACAGTTACTCTTAATCTCAGTAATTACATTGTTTTAGCTTATCGATATAATTTAACTTATTTGTAATTAGTTCTTACTAATCGGTTTCCTGTTCATTAATAAATAAAAAATTAAATATTTTAAGAATAATTTAACTTATATTGCAATAATAAGTAATATTTATACACAATTGTATATTTAATAATATAAATTCTACATTTTTAATGAGGTGATTGAGAAATGCCAGAAAGTGTTAACATTGCGCCAGATACCAATGCTGTAATGGAAACTGCGCCTAATAAGAAACCCTTATGGAAAAGATCGAAATTTTTAAAAGAACTGTCTACAAATAAGGCGTTGTTTCTAATGATGCTACCACCATTCATATTAATATTTGTCAACTATTACTTACCGATGTTTGGTGTAATTATTGCTTTTAAGAATTTTAACTACGTTGATGGTTTTCTTCGAAGTCCATGGGCAGGATTACAGAATTTTAGGTTCTTGTTCATGTCTGATGCAGCGTGGAGAATTACACGAAACACAATTTTGTACAATTTAGCTTTCATTGCGCTAGGGTTAATTTTCGCACTTCTGTTTGCTTTAGCACTAAACGAATTAACAAACAGGCTAGCAGCAAAGTTTTATCAATCGGTAATATTCTTACCTTACTTCCTTTCATGGGTAGTTGTAGCGTATTTAGTCCTGGCATTTCTGGATCCAAACGGTTTCTATAATAAAACTCTCACTAAGGTATTACATTTACCAACGGTGGATTGGTATGCTTCACCGCAGTATTGGCCGTTTATACTGGTAATTGTAAATCTTTGGAAAAATGTTGGTTACGGTATTGTAATATATACATCCGGTATTGCAGGAATTGACCCGGAATATTATGAAGCTGCCGTATTGGATGGTGCTAGTAAACTGCAGCAGATTAGATATATTACAATTCCTTTCCTTGTACCGTTTATGATCGTAACTACCATTATAAATCTCGGTAATATCTTCAGATCAGATTTCGGACTGTTTTATCAGGTTCCAATGCAGCAGGGACTTTTGACTCCGACAACGGAAGTTTTGGATACTTATATTTATAAAGCATTAATTATGACCGGAGATTTGGGTATGTCTTCCGCTGCCGGATTATATCAATCTGTTGTTGGATTCTTTACTGTCTTGTTTGCCAACTGGGCAGTAAGTAAAATCAGTCCTGAGAACAGGATATTCTAATTTTGGTGAATGATTAATTATTCTGTAAATATACAAAAATTTGATTTTGAATTGAGGGAGAAAGTATGAAATTAGAAAGCAAGAAATCATCAACTTTAAGAATTAATTCTGTTTCACCTTCTGTGAATTTGGCGCTTAATATATTCTTTGCCGTTTATTGTCTAATGTGTATAGCGCCGTTGATTTTGATATTCATGGTTTCAATTACTGATCAGACTTCTCTTGCCATCAATGGATATTCGTTCTTCCCGAGTAAGATCAGTTTTGATGCTTATAAATATTTGTTTAGCGATTTAGGAAAACTGTTTAGGTCTTACGGTATTACAATTTTTACATGTGTTGTAGGTACGTTCTTCTGCGTTCTTTTCACTATGCTGTATGCTTATCCGATATCCAGAAAATCTTTTAAGTACAGAAATTTCTTTTCCTTCTTTATATTCTTTACAATGCTGTTCCAGGGAGGTCTAGTACCTTGGTATATACTTTATACCAAATACCTGCGTTTGCAGAATAATCTTATCGCATTGATTATGCCGGCGGTAATGAATGCATTTTATGTATTGGTTACCAAGACATTTTTCTCAATCAATATACCCGATTCGGTATTAGAGGCAGCTAGAATCGACGGTGCCAGTGAATTCAGAATATTCTGGCAGATTGTTATTCCCATGTCCACACCGGTTATTGCTACAATAGCATTGTTTTCATCTTTGAATTACTGGAACGACTGGTATCTTTGCCTGCTGTATATAAATGATCCTAAGTACTATAATCTTCAATATTCAATGTATCAGGCACTGCGTTCTCTGCAATTCCTGACATCTTCGTTGGCATCTGCTTCGGGTAATGTTTCAAGTTCATTGGCAAATGTACCGGGTGAGACCTTGCGTATGGCTATGGCCATATTAGGTATAGGACCTATTGTTTTTGCATATCCGTTCTTCCAAAGGTATTTTATCAAAGGTCTTACTATTGGTGCGGTCAAAGGCTGATTTCGGCATGGGCAAAGGTTTGAGATTTTGTCTTTGCTGATTCAATGTATAGACACATAATTAGAGGAGGTATAAAAATGTTATTAAAAAAGAAAAAATTGGGAAGAGCCGTTGTTGCCGCTATTTTATCATCATGCTTGCTACTCTCGGGATGCGGCGGCAAGACTAATCCACAGCCTAATAGTGGCGCAACAAATGATCCCAATAATGCAGGTAATAATGGTTCAACATCGAATTTGGAACCCTATGAAATCAATGCGTATTTTCTTGCACCACAGTGTAAAGACTTACCTCTAGTACAAGAAGAATTAAACAAACTGCTTAAGGAAAAAATCAACGCTACAATCAAGTTAAACTATTTCTGGTGGGATAGCTATTATGAAAAACAACAGCTGGCAGTATCATCCGGTGAAAAGATAGATATAATGTTTTCACCTAGCTGGTGGGGATTTAACGACTATGTGGCAAAACAGGCTTGGCTGCCATTGGATGATTTGCTCCAGCAATACGGTCAGGATATTATTGCTAACATACATCCATCATATTTGAAAGCACCGGTTGTAAACGGAAAACTTTATGCTATTCCTACAGCAAAGGATATGTACGGTACGGGCGGATTCATATTTAATAAAGCACTTGTTGAAAAATACAATTTTGATATTAACTCTATTACTAAGCCAGAGGATATCGAACCATGGTTAGAAATTATTAAACAAAAAGAACCGGATGTAATTCCATTCTTATCTACAAAAGGTGACCAACAGGCATATTTGGTACAGGATTGGCATGTTAATGTAGGAGACGTAAATGTTCCGGTTGGTTATAGGAAAACAGATGGGGATGTTAAGATTATAAATCTTTTGGAAACAGATATTTCACAAAGAATATTTAAATTAAGCCGCAGCTGGTATCTGAAAGGTTATATAAACAAAGACGTTGCAACATTGCAGGATGGTACTCCAATTAAAAAAGCCGGAAAAGTATTTGCATGGACAGAACAGTTGAAGCCTGGAAAAGCTGAGGAATTGACAGCACAGTATGGATATGAACTTGTTCAGGCTGATGCTTGGAAGGGTATTGAATATTATACTACTACTCCTGACTTGACAAACTCACAGTTAGTAATTCCTAGAACTTCTAAAGACCCTGCAAGAGCAATGATGTTCATCAACTTGCTCTTTAAAGACAAAGAGATTAAAAATCTTCTTAGCTGGGGTATTGAAGGTAAGCACTATAAGAAAGTAAGCGAAAACCAGATAGACTTTGCTGATGGTGTTAATGCCGATAACTCCGGTTACTATGGAATTGCACAGTGGGCAATGGGCGGTAACCAGTTCCTTGATTACTTGTGGATAAGCGAAAGTCCAGATAAATGGCAGAAGATGGATGAGTTCAATAAAATTGCGAAGCCAATGAAGATTCTTGGTTGGACTTATGACTCATCTAACGTAAAATCCGAAATAGCAGCACTTGCTACAGTAGGTCAGAACGAAGTTCAGCCACTTAGCCAGGGATTGGTAGATTACGATACTTATTATCCGAAAGTTAAGCAGTCTCTTGAAAAAGCAGGAATTCAGAGAGTTATCGATGACTGCCAGAAATCAGTGGATGAATTCATAAAATCACAAAATAAATAAACGAATTCATGACATTGTAAACAGTGGATATTTGAATAAAGTATCGTAGAAAATTAAATATTTTGTTCCCATAACATATATCAGCACACCCTATTGAAAATTTATAATAATTACTCAATAGGGTGTGCTTTTTTGCTGGGAAGAAGTTTAAAATGGCGATGTTAGAAAGCATTAATGGTATAACCTTATACATTTAGGACTAAAACAAGGCTTTTGTTTTAAATATTTTTTTTGTATAATAACAAGTATACAGTAATTATTGGCCTTAAAGGCAATGTTGATAAATTCATATAATGATTTGTTTCAGAGTATGCTGTAAAATTGTGAAAATTCTTAATATTAGTTAAAGGAGAATATAAATGGGCAGAGTATCTATGTTTGATTGCTTTGAAGGTGAGCCTAAGACAAGCTTGAAAGAGTGTTTGCAATTATATTGGGGTTATAGGCTTCTTGAACTTGCGCAAATTCACGGTTTGCAAGTGGATGAAGGGACTTCTGATGCCGATATTATCGAACAATTAATTCCGAAAATGCTTGATAATTTTCCTAACGATGTGGAATATTTGAATGAGACAGAATGGTTGTTTTTAAACAGGGTTAAGCAAAACCCCAATGAAGAAATGAATGATATAGAAAAAAAGCAATATGCTACATTAAAATGGTTTGGGTATGCCTATTTGTTTAATCATAATGGGCATATATATCCTGTTATTCCAAAAGAGTTGTTAAGTTTGCTTCCCCAATCATACAGCGAGGAATTTGAGCGCAGGGTTGAACGTAAACAAAAGTTATTTACATATACGTTGGCTTTGGTAAATCTGTATGGAGCGTACAGAATCGAACAGTTGGTTGATGTCTGGAATATGTACAATAAAGAAAAAATAACCGTTGATGATGCTAAAGAATATGTTAGAGCAATGGATAAGCGTCAGGGGTATTTTTGGTATGACAAGGGATATGTTGTTTCAAACCTTATGGAAGATGAGAAACAGTATCTCGCTCTTATAAAAAATTCGTACAGAGGCCCCTATTTTTTGCCAACAAAGAGCGATATAGCCTTTTATTCAGATATTGAACATTCATTGTCCTCAAGCTACTTTAAAAAAATTGAAGAATTTATTTGGAGCAAAAACATTCTGGATGAAAATGAAGTAGAAGACTTGCTTTACGATATTTTAGGTGTATTTCAACTGGATCTTTCCCTGGAAGTAATTATTGATATGCTGAAAGATATGGGAATAGAACTTAATGATGAAGATGAAGCCGAAGAGTTTATGAGGATGTTAAGGGTTGCTTCGGATAATACAAGAAAGTGGGGACTGCGCGGACACATGCCGGCGGAATTGGGCAAAAGCAGGGCAAAAGTCCCAGTCGACGGACCGCAGCTTCAAAAGCCCCAACCTAGAACAGTTAAGAAAATTGGAAGAAATGATCCATGTTATTGTGGGAGTGGAAAAAAATACAAACATTGCTGCGGCAAAATATGAGCTAATTATTGGCTTTGGATTAAGAAATTTTGATAAGCAAGCATCCAAGATTGAATTGTATATATACAGTTTAATCGTGGATGTTTGTTTTTGTTTAAAGGTATAATTTACAGATGTAAAATTAAAATATTGACTAATGAAGGAATTATAAAGGGAAGAGCAATGTCAGGAGAATGATAGTAAAAACAACTTATGTAACATATTATTTTAGTCATACATATTTTAGTGTAGGGAAAAAGTTTTGCTCTAAGCTGAAAAGAGTATATATAATTTGTACACATAACTAATTGGAGGATCAATTTATGAAAGATAAATATATATCATTAAATAACTTGCCTATAGGCAAAAAAGCACGGGTAAAATTGCTTACTTCCGAAGGAACGACCAGAAGAAGAATGCTGGATTTAGGTCTGATATCTGATACTGTGATAGAAGCATTGCAAAAAAGTCCGTCGGGAGATCCTGTAGCTTACTATATAAGAGGTGCTGTAATTGCTTTACGCTCGGAAGAGGCAGCTAAAATATTGGTTGAAGCTCTATAAAGGTTGAATCTATAGGTGAATTTATCCTAAAATACTTGATTTTAAAAATTCAATTAAGTATAATAAACGTTGCAATTTGGATTAAACTTTAATTATATATTATATATACTTATTTGGTCAATAAAAAATGAACGGGAGATAATAAACATGGGAAAAAGGTTTTTAGTAACTGGAGGAGCAGGTTTTTTAGGTATCAACCTTATAAGATTTTTGCTAAATAAAGGCTGTGAAGTAACTTCCCTTGATATTGCCGAGTTTGATTATGAGGATGTTAAAGATAAAGTTAGGATTATCACAGGCGATATCAGAGACAGAAAAATTGTCGATCAGGCAATGGAACAAGTGGATATAGTGGTTCATGCTGCGGCAGCTTTGCCTTTGTATAAAAAAGAGGATATTTTTTCAACTGATGTGGACGGAACCAGGAATGTAGTTGATTCGGCATTTACACATGGAGTGGAGAGGGTAATACACATATCTTCAACGGCTGTTTATGGTATTCCGGATCATCATCCTTTAATGGAGGATGACAAACTTGATGGAGTTGGTCCTTATGGACAGGCAAAGATAAAGGCTGAAGAAGTATGTTTGGAATATAGAAATAAAGGTATGTGTATACCGATAATTCGTCCGAAGTCTTTTATCGGACCGGAAAGGCTGGGAGTTTTCGCTCTTTTGTATGATTGGGCAAAGGATGGTAAGAATTTTCCAATGATAGGAAGCGGAAACAACAGGTATCAGCTTTTGGACGTGGAGGATTTATGCGAGGCAATATATCTTGCTGCCGAAGGCCCTAAGGATAAGGTAAACGATACTTTTAATATAGGCGCAAAAGAGTTTACTACAATGAAGGAAGATTATCAGGCTGTATTGGATTATGCAGGATTCGGCAAGAAAATTATAGGTTTTCCTGCAAAACCGGTGATTCTTGCCTTGAGGATATTGGAGTTCTTAAAGCTGTCCCCTCTATATAAATGGGTTTATGAGACAGCCTGTGAAGACTCTTTCGTATCCATAGAAAAGGCAGAAAAAATATTGGGCTTCAAGCCTAAATATTCAAACAAGGATGCTTTGATCAGAAACTATAAATGGTATTTGGAAAATTTGGATAAATTTCAAGGAAAGACGGGAATATCCCATAGAGTGCCGTGGAAGCAGGGCATTCTCAAAGTGGCAAAATTCTTCTTCTAAACCAAACATAGAACAGAGAACAGGGGACGGTTCGAAACCACTGAAAAAGTAGGGTTTTTTAAGCCACTTTTACAGTTTTATACAGCCGAAAACATTTAATTCTAATTTTCAAAAGCAAAAAATAATGATTATTTTTACTTAAAGAGGATACCAGTTGGGCTATCCTCTTTAAATTTACTGCCAATGCTGTTAATTTTGATTGCATTGACATGCTTCTTAAGCCGTACCCTCGGGCACGGCTTAATCCATGAAATCTCTTCATCTCTCCATTTTTCCACTCTTGACTTGCTCGTTCTTTATATTTTTCTATAAATTCCTTCGTTTTTGCTCTTTGGCTGTATTCATAATATTCAGGTATATTTACACTTATTTCTAGAGTATTTGATTTCCCTATTTTGAAGCATTGATCTTTCTTTGGACATTTTTGACATCCTTCTACATCAAACTTATATTTCCATGATTCTCGACCGTCTCTTTTTCTTATCTTTCTCTGCTTCTCTACGGTATAATTCCCATAATCACAAAACCATTGGTCCGAATCCTTATTATACGCATATTTACTCTCATCTATTTTGTATACCATTTCACTAATCGGTATGTACGCTTCGGCACCGTTTTCTTTTATTACATCTAAAATTGGCTTCCTGAAATATGCTTTATCCCCATATACCTCTTTTATTTCTATTCCGCTATCCTTTGTCAAATCAATTAATTCTTCAAATCCTGTACCGTCAACGTATGCACCGTTATATACCCTTACTGCCGTTATTATCCTTTCTTTTGTCGTCATTGCATACTCTGTTTTATATCCAAAAAAACTTTCTGTTTTCGATTTATATCCTACTCTTGCATCCTGGTCTACTAATGACCTTATACTCTTTTGTTCTATAAATTTTGGGTCTTCTAATATCTCACGGGCTTTTTCTATAACTTTGCATGTTTTCGTATGTTTTTCCCCTTCAATTTTTTCTTCAACCTGCGCAATTACTTCTTCCACATAAGCCTTCATTGTCGCTTTTGCTTCTCTATGATCTGCTATTTCCTTATAGTTTGGAATATTTGTATTGATTTCTTCCGGTATCTCTCCTGCCTCTTTTTCTAAATTTTTAAATATCTTTTTGGCAATATGTTTTAATATCCTCTCGGGTACTTTTTTTACAGTATTGGCATGAGTGTGTGTACAATCAATACTAATTCCACCAGACTTAATTATATTTTTTTCTACACACTGTTTTACTACTTCCGTTATTATTTCATCCATTGTAACTTCCTGTAGCCTGTGAACTCTGAATTTTGCCAGTAAACTCGGATGGGGAAGTTCTTCTTCAGGATTAATTCCAAGAAACCATAAGTAAGCCAGATTTAATGAAGCTTCCTCGATTACACGTTCATCGGATAAGTTGTACAAATATTGAAGAATTAAAAGCCTTAACATAAGTTCAGGTTCTTTTGCAGGTCTGCCATAATATTTACAATAGGACTTTTCGAGTAGTTTATTAATAAAACTAAAATCAATTGCATTATTTATTAATTTAAGTATATGATTTTCTGGAATTTTATTGTATAATATTGAATAGATGCTTAATTGATTATTTTTATCTTTTAGCATTTAAAAAACCTCCTTTGTGGTGTTGGTTTTGCGTGATTCCATTATACCATTGAAGGAGGTTTTTTACTATATATTTGTTGAAATATATTGAATGTTTTACATTATTTATTTGGTGTTTTTCAGTGGTTTCGAACCGTCCCCTGTTCTACCCTGTTCTATTTGAATCAAACAAGGGACTGAATCAAACAAGGGACGGTTCTCTGTTTGATATTCAAATTGGCAAAACAGCTCCTGATAATTGGTTTTTTGCAGTAACCCGCCATATATGGCGGGTTTAATAGTTTTATCGGTTATTAAGAATAATTTATAGTTTTTTTAGATGCTCATGTATATTTGTGATATAATCATGTCAAACAAATACGGTATTTAGGGGGAAATGATTTGTGTTGAAAAGTGTTGACTTTGCAAAAATAAATGAAACAATAGCCGATATAATCGATGATCATATTCTGGTTTGCAATACGAATGGAGAAATCATTTTCTCAAATAAAGCTATGCAGACATACCTCAGTTATACTGATATGGAATTAAAGCATAAGTCGCTTTTTGATATAGTTGAGGACAATTATATAAACAAGGCTAAATCCTTTATTGAAACTGCATCGGAAAGGCCTTCAGGATGGGAAAAGCTTTTATTTGTTGGCAAAGATAAAGTTGTAAAACTTCATATAAAAATTTTCCGGAAAGATGATCTTATATATATTTACGGTAATGAAAAATACATAGAGTACGAGAAAATACGGCATAAGCTGGATATTGAAATAGCGAATGCAATAAAGATTCACAAACGTTCTCTTCCTGAAAGTATTCCCGACAACGAAAATATTTCATTTGCCTCCTTGTATATCCCTGCACAAAAACTTGGAGGAGATTTGTTCGATGCTTTTAAGGTGGATAACGGATTGTTGAATGATTTTTTCGAACAATATGTATGTTTTATAGCCGATGTTTCAGGACATGGTCTTGATAGTGCCATGCTGGCTATATATGTTAAGGATACAATAAGAAGTTATTTTAGACTTAAGCACACACCGGGACAATTATTATCTCCTAAGGAAATAATAAACTTTTTCGTCGAACAATACATTAAGGAGGGCTATCCGGAGGAATACCTGGTCTGCCTTGTTCTGGTAGTTTTTGATTTGAATACAAAGGAATTGATTTATTGTAATGCAGGATTTCATAAATATCCTTTACTGGTGAGGAATGATGAAAAAATAGTTGGACTGAATAAAGTAGGCTTGCCAATAACAACAGCAATAGATACTGGTCTGCTAAAATATGAGGATCATTCCCTGCCTTTGTCTCCAGGAATGACTTTGTTTATGATGTCGGACGGATTACCGGAACAAAGGGTTAATAATGAATTTTATGAAAATAGACTAAAAGAACTTTTGACTGAAGTTTCTTGTTTGAAGCCTGCTCAAATTGTGCAAAAAGTTCATAAAGACTTTACAGATTTTTTGAATCATGAGAAAATTAATGATGATATAACCTTAGTTGTTGTTAAATTACCCGAAAAATCAAGATAAAAGGGTGTAATGGAATTTGAAGCTAAGGAAAGTAATTTAACTATTTTATAATGAGTTCATGGAGGAAATTGATATGAATCAGATATTAGAGGGGATTTTGGAAGCTATTGAAGATGAAATTCGAGCTCAAAAGCATTATGCAATGCTGGCTGAGAGAGCAGAGGATCCGGAAGTTAAGAAATTTTTCGAGCAATTGAAAATGGAAGAGGAAAACCACGAGAAGATACTTAGAAACCGGTATGAAGCCTTTTCGAAAATGTTAAAGACAGCTAAGGGCGAATGAAGCTAAAATTAGTTGGAATAATGCTTAGGCAGGAACTTTGTAAATAACAAATTGATTCTGTAAGGTAAAATTCCATATGATTCAGAGGTCTTAGTTACCACAATTGCTGCAAGGATATTGTATCTTGCAGCATTAAAAAAACATTGAAGATTAGTTTACTTATAGTAGCATATTTTTTCTCAGTTGATAGAACTAATTTACAGATATAGTTTATAAAAATTATGTAGATTTCGCCTTTTGCTATTTGACTATAGTTGGGAAATTCATATAATGGCTTTGTTGAAAAACATGGTATTAAACCAAACCGAAATTATGAAGATGGAAGGAGTATTCGGTTTGATTTATCGGGAGATGAATTCGAAAGCTATGCTGTTAGTACGGCTAAAAATTATTTGGAATATGATGAATGTACCTTCAATGAGTTGGACTTTGATGGAGATGGTGAGGACGAAATAGGCATACCGCTTCATAGCGGTGCCGGCGGTGAGTTTATGGTGGATGGCTTTGGCATTTTTAAGAAGAACCAGAATGGACTTTATGAAAAATATGCCTTTGGTCCATAGTGCTCGATGCGTGATGCAATGCGATTGATTAAATATAATGACAGAATTTATTTTATAACTAATCCCTTTTCTGATACTAATAATGAACTTCACAATATTACAGCACGTTCTATTGACAAGAATGGGAAAGGACACGAAGTTAGTATTAGCTGTACAAAGTATAATCCTAAAGAAATCATTACAAAAGTATATGGTAATTATAATACCGACGAGTTCAGCAGTTTTTTGAAAGAGATCAAGGCACAGGCATATGAAGCGATAGCTGCAACAAAAAGTCATAGAATGTATAATCCTAATACTGCAAATCCGGTAAAAAAGACCGATTTACCGGAGAATATATTATCAGGCTTTATACCGCATGATGTTTATTTTGGGGTTGATTTTGATAATGATGGTGAAAAAGAATTCATTAGAAAAGCTCATGTTATAACTCAATCAAAATATTATAATGATTATAATTTGTTCCAAGTATATGATAGCCAATCAAAACTTTCTGAAACGGTTGAACCAATAATGGATCTTTTGCCCTAGGAAGATTATTTTGGTTTGCATTCCGGTGGGAATCTCTATGACCTTTTGCCTATAGGAGATAAAGTTGTCCAGTTTTGGACGCGTGAAAAAGATAACGTGACTTATTGTGTAGTACTGACAAGGAATGAGCTTTTGTATTGTTTACATGTTTACGTAGTGAAAAACAATCAAACCATACCTGTTTGCCATAGTCTTTTATTTGATGAGGTACAAGATATTGAAGTGAAATTTTTTGACTAACTTTTACTGTTTACTCAAATTCAATTTGCTCTTCTTCAAGTTTTTCCCTGTAAAGCTGAATGATTTTATCGTATACAGCTTTGTTAACAATACCGGTGATATAAATAAATATCCTTCTGTAGTTTCTATATCTCCTTAGTCTACTTCTTCTGTTGTGAGTAAACTGTATAATGAATGAAAATCATCAAGCAGCAGTAAATTGTTACAAGTGGTAAGTAATGGCAATGTTTACAAAAACCTGCTTGTCAATGAAACTATTTTTTTCATACTATAATACCTGTTATAAAATAAATTATAATTCAAAATCAGAAAATTAAATTCTTTTTTTGCACGATTCAATAAATTATATTATAGTTACTATTGTGTTATAAGCTCCTAAAGAAACGAGTTTGCTAAGTTTTTTATAGTATGCTAGAATTTTGATTATAAAGATAAGTAGCAGTAACGGTTTTAGGAGGTGTTGTTTTGGCTGAATTAGTGAAGAAAATACTGGAAATTTCAAAATTAATGTATGATAAAGGTTTCGTAAATCCCTATGAAGGCAATATATCAATACTGGATGGAGAACAAATATATATAACTCCGGCAGGAGTTTGAAAAGGTTTCTTGACTGAAGATATGATAGTTGTTACTGATATAAACGGAAATGTATTGGAAGGTATGTATAAACCTTCGTCGGAAATTAAACTTCATCTTGCTGCATATAAACTCAGAAGTGATGTAAAAGCTGTTATACATGCTCATCCGCCTTATTCAACAGCATATGCTGTTGCGAATAAGCCTATAGAAACAAAAGGATATACCGAAATGATAACATTCTTTGGAAAAATACCTTTGGCGAAATACGGCCAACCCTCTACCGAACAAATAAGTGTTGGTATTGAGGAATTTATTGATAATTATGATATAATTCTTTTAGCCAACCATGGTATAATTACCGTTGGCAATGATATATATAACGCCTTTTTCAAACTGGAAGCGGCAGAGAGTATGGCAAAAACCCTTCTATTAACAAAATTGCTAGGAGGAGAAAAAGAATTACCAGAAAGTGAATTGGAGAGATTAGCGAGAAATGGTAAGACGCGGGAATTATAATTACAAATGCTTATAATTCATAAAAAATTTGCTCTTTTTTAAAGAAATTGAATAACTTATATATATTCTAAAAAAAAAATATGGTATTCTATAATTAGATGAATATTATTATGTCTCCTTCGCTGTTGCTGAAGTTGGAATAGCTACAGGAGATATAATTGTCATCATCATTATCTTTTTGAATTGCAATTTGTATTTTGTTAATACTTAAGAACTAGGAGTGATTGTATGTACTTGGCGGGAGTTATTACTGGAACAGTTTCTTCAGCTGGAATATTTTTTCTTTTAGGTTTTATTGCTATATCCTTTATAGCTATACTTTTAATTCTTGTTAAAAATCAGCCAAAAAAAAGAGATGATTACGCTTTAATGAATGATATGCTGCAGAATGCTCTTACGGAATTTGGAAATAAAATTGAAAAATCTTTTAAAGATTCTATAGATGATTTGGGAACAAAGTTAAAAGGTATGGTTATGGAAGTTAATTTGTCATCTCAGGTATTGGATGATACCGTGAATAAATTCGACAATTCTATAAAAGTTTTAGTTGAAAATGTTAACAAGATTACTGACTTTAACCGTAACCTGGGTGAAAATATAGAAAAGATGAGCGAAAGCTACAAAAGGCTTACAGACAATTTGAACACTAATACAAATGTCATTGAGAGCAATTTTGCATCCGTTGGAAGTTTGGCAAGAGATATAAAAGAAGCAACAGAGGAAATTACATCATACAATAAACAGGTTATACGGGACATGAGCAGCATTGCGGAAGAAGTTAAAGGTTCTGTTGAGGCTATAAAAGATTTGGGCGAAGTTCTGAAAAAAGATATGAGTATGAGAATTGAAGAGGCAAAGGAATATCAGGAAAATATAAATCAGTTGATAGAAAAGGTAAGTGGAGATATTTCAATTTTAGGATATAATACTGCCAATGAATTTGCAAAAACTATTGAGGAAACAGCTAAATCAACTTCTCAGAAAGTATTGCAGGATATTATATCTGTAGCTGATGAAATCAAAGGAGCTGTTGTGTCAATAAAAGAATTCAGCAGTGTGATGAAAAATGATTTCAATTTACGCAGCGAGGAAGCTAAAAGTTATCAGGAAAATATAAGCAAGCTTATGGATAGGATACAGGAGGAAATGGCTTCCTTAGGAGAAAGGACAGCAACTACCTTTTCACAAGGGTTGGAGGAGAGTGCAAAGACTGTTACTGAGAAAATTTTGCAGGACTTTGGTGAAGTGACGACAGAAATTGAAAATGCAATTTCAGTTATGAAAAGTTTAAATGAAGCACTTAAAACCGATTTGGATACACGTATTCTTGAAGCCCGTGAGTTTCACGATAATATAAACAGGCTCATGCTTAAGATTAGCGGTGAAATGTCTATTTTAGGCCAGGATACTGCTGAAGCATTTAGAAAGACTTTGGATGAAAGCGGACAATCGATATCACAGAAATTGACAGAGAATATTGAGGAAATATTCAAAGGTCTTTACAGTTTGTTGGATGAATTTAAAGAAAATGAAAAATTATTGGCAAAGACTATTGTAATGCTGCCGGATCAAGTTATAACATATAATGAAACTGCTGCAAATAAAATCGGAATGCAGATTGACGAGGTTAAAAGGATTTTAAGAGGCGGTTTATAATTAAGTAGAGGGAATTTATTTACAGGGTGAGTTGAATGGCAATAAATCCGGAAAAGCTAAATGATTTAGCTTCAAAATACGAGAACTACATAAAGAAAAACCCTAATGAATCACGGGCTTATTATTATTTGGGAAAAATTAAAATGAATTTGGGCAAATATAAAGAAGCACAGGAATGTTTTGAAAAATCAATTTCACTGAACCCGAATTTTACGTGGGCTAAGGTGGAATTGATTGTTGCCAATGTGTTTAGAAAAAGGTTTGTTCAAGCTGTAAATCTGTATACTCAATATAGAATGGATATAAGTGTGAAAAATATATTTAACAGAAAGCTTGTACGGGGAGTCACAGAATTCTATTCCAGAGACGATTTCTTTAGTCAGAGAAGCAAAGAACTGTTTAGTCCGCTGTTTCATAAAATGACAATACAGCCTTTGTTATCGAAATATGGAGAAGATCCGGGAAATGTTGTATTGATATTGATTCTTGCTATGTATTATATGGCAATAAATGAAAAAAGCCTTGACATTATGAATATCTTAAAGATTTGTGTATATATGGACTCGGTTGACGACAACATGCGGTGGAGTTTGCTGAAGGCTATCGCTGATTGCGGTGAGAAGCTCTATCTTGATTTGGATATAGCTTCTAAGTTTACAAGCATACCTGAACCGGATTGTACTGACGAATATGTAAAAACCATCTTTGGTGCAGTTGTATTGGGAAGAAACAAGTATAAAGTAAAGAACATATACAATTCAATGAGAAAGCAAGGAAAAAAACTGACTTTGCGTATGATGTGGAAATATGTTGACTGGGCATGGAATGTGGAGCTTTATGATCTGTCAGTATATGAATGCTGCAGCGAACTTTTATTGGCAGGATGGGCAGATATACTGGTACTTGAAATGATGGAAAAGTTGGTTGAGAACAATATTACAACTGTTACTGACGAAGAGCTGAAGATATTGAATCTTTTTGGCTATCTTAATAAGAAAAATAGCCAAGATTTTATTTGAACGAACACAGAACAAATATGTGATAAAAAAGACCTTAAGGAAATTAGAAAATTTCCTTAAGGTCTATATTTTCTATAAGCTTTCTGAAATAAGCACAGTTTTCAATAAGATTTGGACCGTGTCGGAAAAGACCTCCTCCTACTAAAAATATTACATCCTTTCCATATACTTTGAGTGACTCTGGTATGCTGCCCAAACTCATACCGCCGGCAGGGCATGGGAAAATCGGTTTTAGATTTCCCATTTTTTCCGATGTGCAGACAGCAATGCTTTCACATTCTTCACGACTGAAGGAAAAACGGCCGCCAAAGTTTGGATATATGGTAGCATCGGCACCGGCAAGTCTCATAATCTGTCCTAAAAGTGCACCATGGGAAATACCCGTTTCATTACTCATAACAAAAGTGCCTAAAAAGGCTGGATGGCTAAATACAGGTAAATTAATATTTTCATCTTCCGATATTTCCCTCATTGCATCAAAGCCTGCAAGACCCGGAGAAATCAATAGCCCACCTGCACCCAATTCTTTGGCCTTTCTTGCTCTGTCAACCATTTCACTGAATGGAGCCGTTATATTAGGAACATAAACAGATTTTCCACCCGTTTCTCTATTGGCCTTGTTAATGGCATTAACACACAGTTCAACCCTTTCTTCAAAGGGTGAAAAGCTTTGATTTGAAAGTCCATGGTCATCCTTAATTAAATCAATTCCGCCTAAAGCAAATTTATAAGCGAGATCGGCAAGAGCTTCCGAGGATAGACCCATTGGTTTTAAAGCCGTAAAGAGCAGTGGCCTGTTTTTTATGCCTAGATATTCCCTCAATCCGTCTCTTCCGAAACGGGGACCTTTGAAATTTTTTAAAATAACATCGGAAAGTAAAAGCTTTTCAACCCGTATTCCCGGTTTTATGCTTGAATTTCCGAACACGACATTCAGCAGTTGGGTCAATTCATTGGAAGAGGTTTCAACAGCATAGCTGACGGTTGCCATATAGTGCATGCTGTCATGTTTTTTGAAAGATTCAATTCTACCCACAATCGAATCCCGGATGGCTCCGTCCGGGAGTAATTCACCGGGAAATTCCACAGTTTGTTCAAGACATAAATCTTTTGCTTTTTCATAGGCTTCCTTTTCATTGCCGGAAAGTTTATAAATCACTGAAAATCTTTCTCCGGAAAGTTTAGGTTCTTTATATTCTGAAAAAAACATGTATTCATTTTCCTCCATTGTTATTTATCTTAATGTTTCAAATTTTGATGCCTCCCGGCAGCGTCTCGGTTTTAGCGCATGCCGGAAAGCAATTATTCTAAAACCATTTAAACTCCCGGCTTTAAAGAGCTTCTGCCTTTGAATCACTATGAACGGGAGTTATATGGATTTTTGGAAGCTCGGTTTCATCTATACCGAATTTCTCTCCTACAATTGATTCTATTTGAGAGATTAATGCCATAGCATCAATTCCGTATTCACGCATTAAATACTGCCTGCTTGCCCCATGCAAATAAGTATCCTTAAGTCCTATGCGATAAAGCTTTTTACCGAGCCCGGCTTCTGCCATGTTTTCGGCTATAATGCTTCCTAAGCCTCCTATGATTGAATGGTTTTCCATGGTTATAACACCATATTTGGAAGAAGCTATGCTATCGAGAACTTCCTGGGCATTAAAAGGCTTTAGTGTAGTAACATGCATATGATGAATGGATACGCCATGGGACTCAAGAACTTTTACTGCGCGCATGGCTTCCTCAGTACAAATTCCTGTTGAAAGAAGAACAAAGTCTTTACCGTGGCTGATAGTTCGGATTTTTCCAAGTCGCATAACGTCTGAAGAAGCAAAAAGCCTGGGTATCTCTCCGCGTATCATCCTTATGTAAACAGGGCCGTTTACTTCATAGGCTACATCCAAAACCGATTCAACATCGGTAGCATCGCCGCATTCTAATATTGTCATGTTTGGAAGGGCACGCATGACGGCTATATCTTCAATGGCCTGGTGGGTTGCACCTCCCGGTGTTGTGACCCCCGGCAGAAATCCGAACATTTTTACCGGTAAATTGGGATAGGATACCGACATAGCAATCTGGTCAAAGGCCCTTCGGTAAATAAACACAGCAAAGGTGTGGACAAAGGGTATAAAGCCTTCCCGGGCAAGACCTCCGGCAAAACTCAGCATGTTTTGCTCTGCTATACCCATGGATATAAAACGTTCAGGATATGTATCCCTGAAAAGATCTATTTCTGTTGAACTGGTCAGGTCGGCCGAAAGAACAAACACATTAGGTTTATCTTTGGCCCAGGCAACCAGGTTTTTAGCATGTACTTTACTTAGTATTTCCATTTCTTAATAACCTCCTTGGGATTCCAGTACTTTTAGTGCGTCCTCAAACTGCTTTTTTTCATCGGCATTTGCAAATCGAATATAGTGTAGTTTTGGAATCCTTTTTTCCAATATTTCAATTCCTTTGCAGGGGTTTGTATCGCAAAGTATAAAAGTAGGTCTTCCATCGGGGTTTAAACTGCCCAGTGCAGCAATGGCTTCTATATTGTGCCCGTCAATTCTGTAAACTCTTGCCCCAAATGCTTCAAGACGTTTGTCAAAGGGCTCAATATTCATGACACTGGTCATTTTTCCATCACACTGGTATCCGTTAATATCTACATAGGCAAGGATATTATCCAGTTTGTGATAGGAAATTGCCTGTACAGCTTCCCAAAATTGACCCGACTGACATTCTCCGTCCGATAAGAACAGAACAACTCTGCCGGTTTCGCCTTTAAGTTTGCGTGCCATTGCAATACCGGCAGCCTGGCTGATTCCCTGGCCTAAAGAACCGGTCATAACTTCCATTCCCGGTGAATGTTCTGCACCTATCATCTCTACAATGCTTCCGTCTTTGTTAAAGTGATCCAGTCCGTTTTCAGCCATGCGCCCAACTTCAATTAGCGCAGCATAAACCACAAGAGCATACTGAGAGGGTGAAAGAAAGAAACGGTCATATTCCGGACCATTAGGACCGTTATAAATGGCACCACTGGTATAATTGGGATTGTTTGGCCCCGGTACTCCCGGAAATTGTCCTGGGGTCAGGGGGGAATCCAACTTTCCTAAATTCATAACTATTGTATACAGTGTTGCCATGATTTCCGCTGATGAGCACGCCTGGCTCAAATATCCTCCGCCATTTTTTATTGTATGTTCCAATACACGGCGCCTTATACCGTAAGCAACTCGTCTGACTTCTTCCTGCCATGTAACATTGCAATCCTTTGTATTCATAGTTTTGCATTACTCCTTACATCAGTGTTTTTAATATTTGAAAAAGTATTTAAAACTAAACCTATCGAATTCATATATGTAAAATATAATACCATTGCATACATAATTATTCAATTATGCTGTTTAAAAATAAATGAAGGGTTAGTATTATAACTTTTTAATCAAGAAGAATTAGGTTGCTAAAGACTTGATATGCTGACATCTCAATAAACTTGATTTTTATACCTTTTGCTTTATACTAGGATATTTTTTAAAAAACATTAATAAATAAAAAGCATTTTATAATAAAAAATTCAATTATAATAGTACCTTGACAACTGAAAAAGAATACATTATTATTAATTTTAAATATTATAATGTTTAGAAGCGATGAACAAGAGGAGTAGGCAGTGTAACTTGATAGAGATGGAAAACCGCAGGCTGGAAGTTTTCCTCAGGTTTAATGCTGTTGAAGGTAGCTTGGGAGCTCTGTAGCTGAATACCGTTAATTTAACGTGTGAGTAAGCTGCAGCGGTGGAGGTCCGTTACAGCCCGTACTTTGAAAAAGCTGCTATGCGGCTTTGGAGAAGGAGATGAGCTGCCCTGTATAGGGAATTTTGGTGGTACCGCGGAATTTAAACTTTCGTCCAATATCGGATGAAAGTTTTTTTAGTTTATATTTAAACTTATTGTCATGAGCAAGGGATATATCCTATCTTGAAATACTGGAACTATTTTAATGGTTCCGGACGCGGTAAATATATTTGTCAAAAATGGTTGTCAATAAACACAGTCATTATAAAAATAACTTGTAATATTCAAGATGAACTTACTTTGGGAAAAATGGCAGTGTATAAAAATAAAAAGCAATTAACGGTCAAAAACATGGACATGATGTTGCTGCTTTGAGGGATTAATTTTAATTATTACAGGACTTTCGATTAAAAGATTTTAATGAAATGGAGGTTATGTAAAATGAGTGAAGAAAAAAATATTGCCAAAACCTATGACCCCAAACAAGTTGAGGATAGACTTTATCAGAAGTGGATGGATAAGGGGTATTTTCATGCAGAGATAGATGAAAACAAAACACCTTTTACCATTGTTATTCCGCCACCGAATATCACAGGCCAGCTGCACATGGGACATGCTTTGGACAATACTCTGCAGGACATCCTTATCAGATGGAAAAGGATGCAGGGCTTTTGTACCCTGTGGCTTCCGGGAACTGACCATGCCAGCATAGCTACTGAAGCAAAAATAGTAGAGGCCATGGCTAAAGAAGGTATTACCAAAGAGGATATAGGCAGAGAGAAGTTTCTGGAAAGAGCATGGGAATGGAAGAGACACTATGGTGGCAGAATTGTTGAACAGCTTAAGAAGCTGGGAAGCTCCTGTGACTGGCAGCGGGAACGCTTTACCATGGATGAGGGACTATCGGAGGCTGTTAAAGAGGTATTTGTAAGGCTTTATCAAAAAGGACTTATATACAGAGGAGAAAGAATTATCAACTGGTGTCCTAAATGTAATACGTCAATTTCCGATGCCGAAGTTGAATATGAAGAAAAGGCGGGACATTTCTGGCATATACGCTATCCTATCAAGGACAGTAATGAATATGTAGTGGTTGCTACCACAAGACCGGAAACCATGCTGGGAGATACAGCAGTGGCAGTACACCCTGATGATGAGAGATATAAACATTTAATAGGCAAGATGGTAATTCTGCCTTTGGTTAACAGGGAGATACCTGTAATAGCTGATGAATATGTTGAAAAGGATTTCGGAACCGGAGTAGTTAAAATTACCCCTGCCCATGACCCTAATGACTTTGAAGTGGGATTAAGGCATAATCTCCCTCAGATAAAGGTTATGAATGACGATGCCACAATGAACGAAAATGCCGGACAATATCAGGGAATGGACAGATATGAAGCAAGGAAAAAGATTATTGAAGACTTGGAAAAGCAAAACTTATTGGTAAAAATTCAGGATCATACTCATAACGTGGGTACCTGCTACAGATGTTCCACAGTTATAGAGCCGATGATTTCAAAACAGTGGTTTGTAAAGATGAAACCTTTGGCAGAACCTGCTATTGAGGTTGTAAGAAACGGAACCATCAAGTTTGTACCCGAAAGATTTGCAAAGATATATTTCAACTGGATGGAGAACATTCAGGACTGGTGTATTTCAAGACAGTTGTGGTGGGGACATAGAATTCCTGCATATTACTGCCAGGAGTGCGGTAACATGATGGTGGATAGAGATATGCCCGATACGTGCCCTAATTGCGGTAGTTCAAGAATTGAACAGGATCCGGATACCCTGGATACTTGGTTCAGCTCGGCACTGTGGCCGTTCTCAACCCTCGGATGGCCGAATGAGACCGAGGATTTGAAATACTTCTATCCTACCGATGTTTTGGTAACCGGATATGACATAATATTCTTCTGGGTTGCAAGAATGATCTTTTCAGGTATGGAACATATGGGGAAAGAACCGTTCAAATATGTATTCATTCACGGAATTGTAAGGGATGCGCTCGGAAGAAAGATGAGTAAATCTTTAGGAAACGGTATTGATCCTTTAGAAGTAATAGACCAATACGGTACCGATGCCTTAAGATTTGCCCTTACTATAGGTACTTCACCGGGAAATGATTTGAGATTTTCCACTGAAAAGGTAGAGTTTAGCAGGAATTTTGCAAATAAAATTTGGAATGCTTCAAGATTTGTACTTATGAACTTTGATGAAAATCTTGATTTTTCAAAAGTAGATGAGAGTAGATTCACTTCTGCCGATAAATGGATTTTAAGCAGGGTAAACAACCTTACTAAGGAAGTAACCGAAAATTTGGATAAATTTGAGTTGGGAATAGCCCTGCAGAAAATATATGAGTTTATCTGGGATGAGTTCTGTGACTGGTATATTGAGCTTGTAAAACCCAGACTTTATGACAAGGAAGACAGTTCAAGGATTGAAGCTCAGTATGTGCTGAATTATGTCCTGGGAACGGCTATGAAGCTATTGCATCCGTTTATGCCGTTTATTACAGAAGAAATATACACCCATTTGATTAATGGCGATGAAAGCATTATGATTTCAAAATGGCCTGAATATAAAGAAGAATATAATTTCTCCGCTGAAGAGGAGAAAATGAATACCATTATGAGTGCCATTAAGAACATAAGGAATATAAGGGCAGAAATGAATGTTCCTCCTTCAAAGAAGGCAAAAACCATATTTGTTGCCTCAAAACCCGAGCATCGGGAGATTGTCGAAGAGGGAAGAATGTACTTTGAAAGATTGGCATCCTGCTCAGAAATTTTAATACAGTCCGACAAGACTGATATTCCGAAAGATGCGGTGGCTGCAGTGCTTCCAGGTATAGAAATCTATCTGCCCCTTGAGGATTTGATAGATATTGAAAAAGAGCTTGAAAGACTTGAAAAGGAAAAGGAAAACCTTGAGAAGGAATTGGACAGGGTAAATGCAAAGCTTGCAAATCAAGGCTTTATTGCAAAGGCACCTGCAAAAGTTGTAGAAGAGGAAAAAGCAAAGAAAGCCAAATATCAAGAGATGTATGATAAAGTTATAGAAAGGCTTAACGGTTTAAAAAATAGCAAAAAATAGGATGGGGTACTTGAATGTAATTATATTCTGTGCTACTATATAATCTAATATATTTGTTTAAATATTCCATAATTTGTTCGAAAGCATGCCCTGAAACGATGAAGAGAAGTATAAAGTTTTTGAACAGAGAGGCATAATTTTGCATAAGAAAAATATAAAATAGTTTTTGAAAAGATGAACAAAAGCTTTGGAATTGATAAAAGCGCTGATGCTTTCCTGCTTCAGGAATGAGCCTGACAGGAAAGCATTTTTGTTTATACTCTTTCCAGTTAATGTGAAATTCTGGTATACAATTAGTATACAATGAAAGTGAGGGGATCAAAATGGACTGCATTAAATTTATATTAGTGGGAGAAGATAATAAACTTTTGGCGAATTTTAAAAATACACTGTGTTCGAACGGAATGATATATACCGGATATACAAAAGAACCCGTCAATATTTTAAGACTTGTCAGAACGCATTTACCTGAATATATAGTAATTGATGTGGGAAAGAACTTCGCAAAATTAAAGCATGTATTGGAGATAATCGATGAGGAAATGCTGGCAGCATGCACTTTGGTCCTGGATATAAAGAGTGATGAAATCTCCGACTTTTTACGAAATTCAAGAGTTATGACCTATGTGACAAAACCTGTTTTTGATGAAATTATAAATCAAATTGCCGAATTAAGTATATTAAATTTTAAAAGGGTTTGGGAATACGAACAAAAGGTAAAAAAATTAAATGATACTTTAGAGAGCAGAAAGGTAATAGAAAAGGCAAAATGGATATTGGTACAGCAAAAGGGGCTGTCTGAAGCCGAAGCCTATGAACTTATAAAGAAAACAAGCAGAGATAACAGAATACCGATGAAATACATTGCTGATGCAATTATTCTTACCCGAAGTTAATGTAA
The DNA here is from genome assembly GCF_000237085.1 of Acetivibrio clariflavus DSM 19732. Lineage (GTDB taxonomy): Bacteria > Bacillota > Clostridia > Acetivibrionales > Acetivibrionaceae > Acetivibrio > Acetivibrio clariflavus. The sequence continues at coordinate 1,456,250 of NC_016627.1, forward strand.
ATGAAAAGAATAGTAGATGCAAGAGTAAAATATTGAAATTGCAAAAATGCATAAAAAATAAAAAATATTTAATAAAAACTATTGCATTTTTGCAAGATGCATGCTAATATAAATTCATAAATTAAATATAGAAATAAATGTAAAATCCCAGGAACGGATTTTACAATTTGAAGGCTAGGTTGCCACAGATTATTTATATAATTTGTGGCTTAATTTATAATTTTAAACCAATCTTAAAATGGCGATTGCAAAGTTTTAAATTTTGTGACAGTATAGTTTTATTGCTTATTTCTTGACTTAAAATTCCCTGATACGAATTTTTAGTCACAAGCCGCGGGTGCTGGTATTTGTGAAAATACAGCACCCTTTTTGTATTCTTTTTTAATAAAATCTCTAAGCCAAAAACAAAGGGGCGTAAATGCCCCGGAGTTCTTATATCAATAAGAATATAAATTAAGAAATCAATGCAAAAAAGGATGGAGGTAATTTGTATGAGACAGGTAGCGATTTATGGAAAAGGTGGAATTGGAAAATCGACAACTACTCAAAATTTAACCGCCGGTCTTGGCGAAATGGGCAAGAATGTAATGATAGTAGGCTGTGACCCTAAGGCCGATTCAACAAGATTGATATTGGGCGGATTGGCACAAAAAAGTGTTCTCGATACTTTGAGGGAAGAGGGTGAAGAAGTAGAACTGGAAAACATAATGAAAACCGGTGTGTTTGGAATCCGATGTGTTGAATCGGGCGGCCCGGAGCCGGGAGTAGGATGTGCAGGAAGAGGTATTATTACTTCAATCAATATGCTTGAAAGCCTTGGTGCTTATACTGATGATTTGGATTATGTTTTCTACGATGTATTGGGTGACGTTGTATGCGGTGGTTTTGCAATGCCCATAAGGGAAGGAAAGGCGCAGGAAATATACATAGTAGCCAGTGGAGAGATGATGGCTCTGTATGCGGCAAATAATATTTGCAAAGGTATTCAGAAGTATGCCAATGCCGGAGGAACCCGACTCGGTGGAATAATATGCAACAGCAGAAAAGTTGACGGAGAAAAAGAGTTGTTGGAGGCCTTTGCCAAAGAGTTGGGAAGTCAGCTGATATACTTTGTACCCAGGGATAATCAGGTTCAAAGGGCAGAAATAAACAGAAAGACAGTAATTGACTATAGTCCTGATCATCCGCAGGCAGATGTTTATAGAGGATTGGCAAGGGCAATTGACAACAATGATATGTTTGTCATTCCAAAACCGATGGTACAGGACAGACTGGAAGAAATCCTTATGGAACACGGCATATTGGATGCGTAATGAAAGGAGGAATTGATAATTATGTTAATGATTAGAGCTATTATAAGACCTGAAAAAGTGGGAGTTGTACTTTCGGAACTTTGCGATGCCGGATTCCCCGCAGTCACTAAAGTGGATGTTATGGGACGCGGTAAACAAAGAGGAGTAAAAGTAGGAGAAGTGTTCTATGATGAGATCCCTAAAGAGATGTTGATGATAGTTGTAAAAGATGAGGATAAGGATGACGTGATTAAAATAATTATGAAAAATGCCAAGACCGGTACCAACGGTGCTTTTGGAGACGGAAAGATATTTGTAAGTCCGGTGGAAGAGGCATATACCATAAGTTCCGGAGAAAACGGTCTGTAAAGGAGGCGGCAATATGAAAGAAGTTCTTGCCATTATCAGAATGGAAATGATAAGCAAGACTAAGGAAGCACTGCTAAAAGAAGGCTTTGCGGCACTGAATTGCCGAAAAGTCATGGGAAGAGGAAAGAAAAAGGTGGATTTTTCGGTAATTGAGAACATGGTTAACGGTACCGAAATCTCTTCCCCGGCTGTGGCTGAGGCAATGTCCGAAGGGCACAGGCTTGTGCCCAAGCGATTATTGTCCCTGGTAGTCGCAGATCAGGATGTTAAAAAAGTGGTGGATATAATCATTGAAACCAACAGTAAAGGAAGACCCGGAGACGGAAAGATATTTGTAATGCCAATAAGCGATGTGATCAGAATAAGAACCGGTGAAACGGGAGAAGTGGCAATTTAAATTAGTAATTCCAACGATTTGAGGTGATTCAAAATGAAACAGAAACTGGATAAAATTTTGGAAAAATATCCTGCGGCAGTGTTTAAGAACAGGAAACAGCACATTGTTGTAAAGGACGATAGCGCTGAACAGCCCCAGACTATTGCTGCCAACGTCAGAACCATTCCGGGGATAATTACAAACCGAGGATGCTGCTATGCCGGGTGTAAAGGTGTTGTATTGGGCCCATTGAGGGACGCAGTTGTACTAACCCACGGACCTATAGGCTGTGGCTATTATACCTGGGGCACCAGAAGAAACAAAGGAAGGACGAAAGGCGACGAGCTAAACCTATTAGCCTACTGTTTTTCCACTGATCTTCAGGAAAGTGACATAGTATTCGGCGGGGAGAAAAAGCTTTATCAGGCCATAAGAGAGGCTGTAGATATATTTAAACCTAAAACCATATTTATCTGTGCCACATGCCCTGTGGGACTTATAGGGGATGATATACATGCAGTGGCGTTAAGGGCTCAAAAAGAATTCGGAATAAAGGTTGTTGCCTTTAGTTGTGAAGGATATAAAGGAGTCAGTCAGTCCGGCGGTCACCATATTGCCAATAACGGCTTGATAAAACACATAATAGGTACAGGTGAAAAAGCCGTTGGAAAGTATTCAATAAATTTGCTCGGTGAATACAATATCGGCGGTGACGGCTGGGAAATTGAAAGGATTCTAAAAAAGATAGGCTATGAAATTGTAGCATTAATTCCTGGAAACGGTACGGTTGAAGATTTGAAATATGCTCATAAAGCTACTCTGAACGTAATTCAATGCCATCGTTCCATCAACTATATAGGTGACATGATGAGGACAAAATACGGCCAGGATTGGCTCAAAGTAAACTTTATCGGAATAAGCAGCACCATAAAGAGCCTGAGGGATTTGGCGAGATATTTCGATGATCCGGATCTCTACGCAAGGACTGAAGCGGTAATAGCTGAAGAGCTTGAAGAGATAACCCCGCAAATTGAAGAGTACAGGAAGATATGCAAGGGCAAGACAGCTGCACTTTTTGTCGGAGGTTCAAGAGCTCATCATTATCAGCACTTATTCAAAGACCTTGGCGTAGAAACGGTTCTTGCGGGATATGAATTTGCCCACAGGGACGATTATGAAGGAAGAGAGGTACTGCCGACAATAAAGGAAGACGGGGACAGTAAGAACATAGAAAACCTTGAAGTGGAACCGGATCCAAAACATTACAGGATCTTTCTTTCGAAAGAAAAGTACGAACAGCTTAAAAATGAGATACAGCTTAACGACTATACCGGCATGATACGGGAGATGAAAAACGGAAGTCTTGTTATAGACGATTTGAACCACTATGAGACTGAAGAAATTTTGAAGCTTTTAAAACCGGATATTTTCTGTTCAGGTATTAAGGATAAATACGTTGCCCATAAGGCAGGAATTTTCTCCAAACAGCTTCATTCCTACGATTACAGCGGTCCGTATGCCGGTTTCAGAGGTGCGGTTATATTTGCAAGGGATATAGCCATGGGACTGAAAACTCCTTCATGGAAACTGGTTACACCTCCCTGGAAGACACAACCTATCATTGAAGGAAGCTATGTCTGCTAAAAATTCATGGAAATAAGGAGGGATTCTATATGTTAGATTTTACACCCAAAGAGTATGTCGATAGAAAAGGGTTGGTTATAAATCCTGCAAAAACCTGTCAGCCGGTTGGTGCAATGTACGCGGCTTTGGGGATTCACAAATGCCTTCCCCACAGCCACGGTTCGCAAGGATGCTGTGCATATCACAGAAAATTTCTGACGAGGCATTTCAGAGATCCCGTTATGGCATCCACCAGTTCTTTTACCGAAGGTGCAGCTGTTTTTGGCGGCGGAACAAACTTGAAGACTGCAATTAAAAATGTTTTTTCAATATATAATCCTGATATAATTGCTATTCACACCACATGCCTTTCAGAGACAATAGGAGATGATATACCGGCGATTATTCTACAGTCTCAGGTTCCGGAGGGGAAGATAGTAATTCATGCCAACACACCGAGTTATGTAGGTTCGCATATTACCGGATTTTCCAATATGGTTAAGGGGATGGTTAAGTACCTTTCGAAGAATAGCGGTGTACCCAACGGAAAAATAAATGTGATTCCGGGATTTGTAAATCCTGCTGATATGCGTGAAATGAAGAGAATCTTAAAGGCTTTCGGGGCAGAATTCATAATGTTTCCGGACACCAGCGGAGTGTTGGACGCTCCCATGACAGGAAAATATGAAATGTATCCTTCCGGGGGGACAAAAGTAGAGGAACTTATAGATACAGGCAATTCAAAGGCAACTATTGCGTTGGGAAGCTTTGCATCGGCGGATGGAGCTTTTGAATTGGATAAAAAGTGTAAAGTGCCTTACACGGTACTTAAAACACCCATTGGCATCGAAGCAACCGACAGATTCTTAATGGAGATATCAAAGATTACCGGAAAAGAAATACCGTATGAGTTGGAAGAAGAAAGAGGCCAGGTAGTTGACGTGATGGTGGATTGCCATTATCACTATCATGGAAAAAAGGTTGCCATATTCGGAGATCCCGACCTGGTAATTGCCCTTACCGAGTTTGCAATAAGTCTTGGAATGATTCCGAAGTATGTGTTAACCGGAACTCCAGGCGACAGCTTTGAAAAAGAAGTTGGTGAAATGCTGAAGGCTGCAGGAGTTGATGGCAAGGTAAAAGCCGCCGGGGACCTGTTTACTTTGCATCAATGGATAAAGGAAGAACCGGTAGACCTATTGATGGGTACTACTCACGGAAAGTATATTGCAAGAGCAGAGGATATTCCATTTGTTCGCATAGGTTTCCCGATACTTGACAGAAGTGTACATTCATATATGCCTCTGGTGGGTTACAGAGGAGCAATGAGAATAATTGAAATGATAAGCAATACCTTATTAGACAGGCAGGACAGGGATGCTGCCGATGAAGACTTGGAACTTATCATGTAAAATTAATGTTCTGTATAGGTTGTTATAACCAGGTTTTCCCTCCTATCAAATTTTACACTCCGATGACGGCTGTAAAGGAAAAATTCTTTATCCTATTCTTAAGGGAATGAATAAATCGCTTAAAGCTGTTTACATTGAATACGCCCCCATTATGTGGCCAAGGCTGTTTCAAAAAACCCCAATACAATTGAACAGGAACCGATTGATAGCTTAAAGCTGTTTTAAGCGATTTATGAAATAAAGAATTTTTCTGATAGGAGGATTTATATAAATCTCTTTTGGTTTTCCTTAGGCTTTGGTGCCTAAGGAAGACCGTAAAGAGGGAAAGGAATGATGGATATGTCAAGCACAGTCAAATATGAAGTTCTCGAGGAAAGAAAAGATTTTATATGTCTTAAGTCAAAAGGTGATAACAATCTTCAATGCGAAAAGCATAGCATTGCCGGCAGTATCAGTCAGAGAGCATGTGTCTACTGTGGTGCAAGGGTGGTTTTAAATCCGATTACCGACGCTTGGCATATAGTGCACGGTCCGATAGGCTGCGCCAGTTATACATGGGATATAAGAGGAAGTTTATCCAGTGGTCCTGAGATTTATCGCAACAGTTTTTCGACCGACCTGAGAGAAAAGGATGTGGTTTTCGGAGGAGAAAAAAAACTTACAGCTGCAATTGATGAAATATGCGAAAAGTATTCGCCGAAATTGATTTTCGTTTATGCCACTTGCATAGTCGGAGTTATTGGCGATGATATAGATGCAGTGTGCAAAAGAGCTGAGGAGGAATATAAGATTCGTGTTATTCCGGTAAAGTCAAGCGGTTTTTCAGGGAACAAATCAATGGGATATAAAGCTGCATGCAAAGCATTGCTTAAATTGATGGAAGAAAATAAAGGAGATAAAAAAATCAAAGGAATAAATATCCTGGGGGACTTTAACCTGGCCGGTGAAATGTGGATTATATCGCAGTACTTTAAGGAAATCGGCATAAATGTGGTTTCAAAACTTACCGGAGATAGCAGATATGAGGAAATAATCCAGGCACCATATGCCTCCCTCAATATTGTTCAATGTGCAGGTTCCATGACCTACCTTGCAAAGGAGATGGAAAAGAAATTTGGGATTCCTTTTATAAAAGTTAGTTTTTTCGGAATCGAAGATACCGTATCATCCATTATGAATGTGGCCTATGCCATGGGAGATAAGCAGTCGGTGAAGAAGGCAAAGGAATTGATTGAAGGAGAACTTATAAGAATTGAACCTAAATTGGATTTCTATAGGAGAAGGCTTAAAGGCAAAAGAGCTGCAATTTATGTTGGAGGAGGATTTAAGGCTATTTCTCTTATAAGACAGTTTAATGATCTTGGAATGAAAACTGTGATGGTGGGAACCCAGACAGGGAAAAAAGAAGAATATGAGGTGCTGAAAAATATTGTTGACGAAGGAACGGTTATTCTGGATGATACAAATCCGGTGGAACTTGAGAAATTTATGACGGAAAAAGGTGCGGATATCCTGGTGGGAGGTGTAAAGGAAAGACCTCTGGCATACAAACTGGGCATTGCATTCTGCGATCACAATCATGAGAGAAAACATCCGTTATGCGGTTTTGAAGGAGCAGTAAACTTTGCAAAGGAGATTGACAGCACTATTAACAGTCCTGTATGGAACGTAATACGTCAGGGGGGATATGCGTGAAAAACAGAAATTTTGTGAATTTAAATATAAATCCATGTAAAATGTGTATGCCCATGGGTGCAGCACTGGCTTTAAAAGGTATTGAAAACAGCATGCTGATGCTGCACGGTTCCCAGGGATGCAGTACGTATATAAGACGCCATATGGCGGGACACTACAATGAACCTATTGACATAGCATCTTCTTCACTGAATGAAGAGGGGACTGTATACGGCGGTTCTGCAAATTTGAAAAAAGGTCTCATGAATGTAATTAAATTATATAATCCGGATATTATTGGAGTTGCCACCACATGTCTTGCCGAAACCATTGGCGAGGATATAAGGAGAATAATACAGGAATTTTATGACGAAAACCTTGAAGAAGGACTAAGTATTAACAGAGTTAAGATTCTTCCCATATGTACCCCGGGATATGGAGGTACCCATTTTGAAGGTTATTATGCGGCACTTACAAGTCTTGTAAAAGAACTTGCGAAAAAGTGTGAATCCACCGGTAAAGTCAACATTATAATGGGCAGCATGAATCCGGGAGATGTAAGAAATATAAAGAGGATACTGGAAAGTTTTAATATTGACTATACCATGTTCCCGGATGTTTCGGATACCCTTGATGCTCCCTATAGAAGAGAATATAAGCGAATTCCCGACGGAGGCACGAAATTGGAGGACATTGAAAAAATGGCAGGAGCTAAGGCCACCGTTGAGATAGGATTGACCGTACCGGATAAACTGTCACCCGGCCTGTATCTTGAAAAGGAGTTTGGCGTACCTCTCTATCGGTGCGCAATGCCGGTTGGAATTCATGCTACCGATGCCTTTATTGATATATTAAGAAAAATATCGGGAAAGGAAATGCCGAAAGAACTTCTGAACGACAGGGGAAGACTGATTGACGCAATGATTGATTCCCACAAATTTAACGGTGAGGGAAGGGCTGTAATTTTCGGAGAACCGGAGCTGTGTTATGCTGTTAGCATGTTGTGTATGGAAAACGGTGTAAAGCCGGTATTGATTGCTACCGGAGCCGAAAGCCAAAGCTTAAAAAGTCTTCTGGAGAACAATTTTACCGATGAAGAGGTTACAGTATTGGATGACACGGATTTTGACACAATCAGGGATTATGCAGTAAAACTTGAAGCAAATATACTTATAGGAAATTCCGACGGCAAGGTAATTACTGAAAAAGAGGGAATTCCTCTTGTAAGGGTTGGTTTCCCGGTTCACGACAGAGTGGGGGGACAGAGAAAAGTTATAACCGGATACAATGGTACACTTAACCTCCTCGATGAAATTACAAATACCCTTTTGGAAAAGAAATATTCCGGTTATAGAGAAAGGACGTATAACCTTTATTTCAAAGAATACAAAGAGAGCGGCATAAATACCGATAAGGACAAAACAAGGCAGGTTACTACCATAAAATCCGATGTGGACAGGAAAATATATAATTTGGAAAAGACCGAAAAACATCCGTGTTTTACAGCAGGTAACTGTAAAATTGCCAGAATGCACATACCTGTAGCACCAAAATGCAATATTCAATGCAATTATTGCAACAGAAAATACGATTGCCAGAATGAAAGTCGGCCGGGAGTTACCAGTGAAGTGTTATCGCCCCAGGAGGCTTTGAATAAGTTCCTGAAGGTGAAGGAGAAGCTTCAAAATTTGAAAGTAGTGGGGATAGCCGGGCCGGGTGACGCTTTGGCAAACTTTGAAAACACGAAAAAGACCATTGAACTGATAAAAGAGGCTGATCCGGAAATTGTTGTATGCTTGTCCACAAACGGTTTGATGCTTCCCTTCTATGCCGATGACCTAATTGAGGCCGGTGTATCCCATGTGACTGTTACTATAAATGCAATAGATCCGGAGATTGGAGCTAAAATTTATAAGTACGTCAATTTTAGAGGTAAAAGGCTTACAGGAAGGGAAGGGGCAGAGGTTATTATAAAAAATCAGCTGTCCGGTTTAAAATACCTTTCTGAAAGAGGGGTAGTGTGCAAGGTGAACATAGTTCTGATTAAGGGAATTAATGATGGGCATGTTGAGGAAGTTGTCAGGAAAGTTAAAGAGTGCGGAGCTTATATAACCAATATAATGCCTTTAATTCCTGCTAAAGGAACTGCTTTTGAAAAAATGCCGCTTGTAAGCAATAAAGAGCTGAATGAAGTACGGAAGAGGTGTGAAGTATACATAAAGCAGATGTATCACTGCAGGCAGTGTCGGGCGGATGCTATCGGAACATTGGAACGGGATGTTTCGCCGGAATTTGGAGCAATTAATTGCTCAAAAGTGAATGATACAGATTTGGAAAAGCAAAAGTTTAAATATTATACCTTTGCGGTTGCAACCGGGTCCGGTATATATATAGATAAACATTTCGGTCATGTAGAGGAGTTTTATATATTCAATTATTGGTTAGGAAATGTCAGTTTTCTTGAAAAAAGAACTGTGAACAAGTATTGCAACGGTTTTGACGACTGTGACAATGAAGAATCCAAAATTGACAGGATAATAAATGCTTTATCCGATTGTGACGGCGTACTGACTCTAAGAATAGGATATAATCTACAAAAGAAACTTGAGGAAGTGGGGATAAGGGTTTTTCAGACCTGCGGAACTATTGAAGAGGGCATTAGATTTGCGGTGAGCGAATTGAATAGTCAAAAGGAAGAGACAAAGGGGGAACGTGTATGAAAAAGCCGAAATATCATGTTTTTGTCTGTACCAGTTCAAGAATTAACGGCACGCAGAAGGGATACTGCTTTTCGAAGGATGCTGTTTCAATTACTCAGAGTTTTATAGAAGAGATTGAAGCAAATGATCTATCCGACGATGTTATGGTTACAAATACGGGCTGTTTCGGTATTTGCAGTTCCGGACCCATTGTGGTGGTGTATCCGGAGGGGGTGTGGTATAAGGAAGTAACCCCCGATGATGTACCGGAAATAGTGGAGTCGCATTTTATAAACGGCAAAAAGGTTGAAAGGCTCGAAATATAGTATTTAAAGCGCCTTGGAGTCCGAGGCTTTATTGAGAGACGGGGTGAGTTTTATGGCAATACCTTTGGGAAAAAACAATGCAGTAACTGTTGTTGACAGAACCCTTTCGGAATTACTATCGAAAAAATATGCCGGGAAGAGGCTTGAGACCGTTTATTTCTGCCGGATTTTAAAGGAAATCGGTGTTGACTTGATTGAGATCGATACAAAGTTTTTGGAATCAATTCCAAAGCTTCCGTGCGGTGTTGCCTTTTTGCTGAGAATCAATTCGAAAGAGGATGTAATGAGAGCATTTAAAAGCAATGTTAAGTACTGTATTTTCCCTGAAAAAACATTGCAGGATGCTGAGACCGTTAGAAAAGCTAAAAATTTCGGAATAAAAACAACTGTTGAGGTGAAGGCGGAAAAATTGAGCGATATTGACAGGGTGAAAAATCTCAGCAATTTGGATTTGGTTGATGAAGTAAGGTTGGCAGGTCTTGATTCAATTTTTGACCCGCTGTGGGTTAATAAGGTTAAAAAACTATCTAAAACCTTAAATAAAGCCATTAACATATGCCCGCAGGATACGTATTACAGTGCTACGGCCTTAGCTTTGGAGGCAATCATGAGCGGAATAAATTCCATTACGGTGTCTTTTTTGGGATATGGTAAAAGTACCGGTTTGGCCGCATTGGAGGAAGTAGTAACTGCAACAAAGGTAATTTTGAATACAGAAATGAAATTGGATTTAAGTAAACTTCCTGAAGCGGCACAATACTTTACATTAATTTCGGGGATTAAGATACCGGAAAATAAGCCGGTCGTAGGCAAGAGAATATTTGAGTATCAGGCCGGCATACATGCCGACGGAATAGAAAAAGACCCGGAAACTTATGAACCCTTTGACCCGTCCATGGTAGGACTGAAGAGGGAACTTACCATCGGCAAACATTCGGGGAAAAGAGCATTACAAAGAAAGCTTGAGGAACTGGGCATAATCTGTAAACTTGAAGAAGCGGCTAGAATTTTAAATTATGTCAGGGAAAAGAGTATTCAGTGTAAGAGAGATTTGTTGGATGAGGAGATTCTGGATATATACAAAAGTTTACAATTCATCCGGTAGGGGAGTGGCAAGCTTATGAAAGTAAAAATTGTGGATACAACTTTGAGGGACGGAGAGCAAAGACCCGGAATAGCCCTTAGGGCATCGGAAAAGATTGATATTGCAAAGATGTTAAGCAATCTTGGAATATACCAGATTGAAGCCGGTATTCCTGCTATGGGCGGAGAGGAAAAGAAGTATGTGGCAAAATTGATGGAACTGGGTTTAAAAAGTAGAATTTCTGCCTGGAACAGGATGAATATAAAGGATATCAAAGATTCAATGGATTGCATGCCCCACATAATACACATTTCCATTCCGTCATCGGATATACAGATAAGGAAGAAACTGCAAAAGGACAGAATTTGGGTGGAAGAAAATATGAAAAGGTGCATAGCCCTTGCAAAAGACAAGGGCTATGAAGTAACTGTAGGTCTGGAAGATGCCTCAAGGGCCGAACCGGAGTTTCTTGCGAAAATTATCGGTATTGCGAGCGCTATGGGCGTGAAGAGGGTAAGATATGCCGATACCGTTGGTATACTTTACCGGCAAGATATATATGAACGAATAAGGAAAATAAAGAGACAGTTTAAGCGTATTGATTTGGAAATTCATACTCACAATGACCTTGGAATGGCTGTTTCAAACTCAATAGCGGCTGTTAAAGCAGGGGCAACCTATGTGGACTGCACAATAGGGGGAATTGGTGAAAGAGCGGGAAACTGTGACTATATTAAATTTATAACTGCTGCTAAAGCTTTTTGCGGACTTATGAACGAAATAGACTTGAAAAAAACATTGAAAGTGCAAAATAATATTTTGGGGATGATAAGGCCGGCAGCGTCATAAGTTTAGAAAATTTATTTTTGTACAAAATAAATTTTGTTAAAATTAACGAATATGTTAAACTTGTTTTAAGGTTATTATAGGTTTATAATAACCTTAAAATTTAGATTTTAATATATTCGGGTGATTATATATGGAATACGGTTTCGTAAGAGTGGGAGCTGCAGTTCCTAAAATGAAGGTAGCCAACTGCGAATACAATTGTTCCAGGATTGTTGATTTAATTAAAAGAGCAGATAAGGAAAAGGTAAAGTTTTTGGTATTTCCGGAACTTTGCATAACATCTTACAGCTGCGGTGATTTGTTTCATCAGGACATACTTTTGAAAGAAGCTTTAAGACAGCTGGAAAATGTACTGAAGGATACTAAAGATACCGATTTGATTGCAATTCTTGGGATGCCCGTAAGTTTGAACAATCAATTGTTCAACTGTTCTGTTGTAATTCAGTCGGGCAAAATTTTAGGAGTTGTACCCAAAACTTTTATACCCAACTACAGTGAATTTTATGAAGAGAGATGGTTTTCTTCGGGAAATAAGGCTTTGGTTGATACTATAAACATTTGCGGACAAAGTGTGCCTTTTGGTATTGATCTTTTGTTTGAAGACAGTCAAAACAGTGATTTGTGTTTCGGCATAGAGATATGTGAGGATTTGTGGGTGCCCATACCTCCAAGTTCCTATCAGTGTATGAACGGTGCCACTCTGATTTTTAATCCTTCTGCAAGTAACGAGATAATAGGCAAGTATGAGTATAGAAAAGAGCTTGTAAGGCAGCAGTCGGCACGGTGTATTTGCGGTTATGTGTATACTTCCTCCAATGTAAACGAGTCCACCACCGATGTTGTTTTCGGAGGACATGCCATGGTTGCTGAGTACGGCTCACTTCTTTGTGAGTCGGAAAGATTTTTGGACGATGATCAGCTTATTTATTCCGAAATTGACCTTCAAAAGCTGATAAACGACAGAAGGAAGAACACCAGCTTTATGGAGGGTGTCGTTGATAAAAAATACAGAAGAATTTTCTTTAATCAAAAAGAAAGTGAGTGCATGGAACTGACAAGATATGTTCCTGCCTATCCCTTTGTGCCTTCCAATTCCGCAAACAGGGATTTAAGATGTAAAGAAATATTCTCCATTCAGACCAGCGCCCTGGCAAAAAGGATAAAGCACACAGGGTTAAAGTATTCGGTTATCGGTATTTCAGGCGGATTGGATTCCACACTGGCATTGCTTGTAACTGCAAAAACCTATGAACTTTTGGGAATTTCGCCGGAGAATATTATAGCTGTTACAATGCCGGGATTCGGGACTACCGACACTACCTACACCAATGCCATGGATCTCATGAAGGCAATGAAGGTAAGTATTAGGGAAATCAATATAAAAGACGCATGTCTTCAGCATTTTAAAGATATCGGTCACGATGTCAATATCCATGATGTTACCTATGAGAATGTTCAGGCAAGAGAGCGTACCCAGATTCTTATGGACCTTGCCAACAAACTCGGCGGCCTGGTTATAGGTACCGGTGATCTTTCGGAACTAGCATTGGGTTGGTGCACCTATAACGGAGACCATATGTCCATGTATTCGGTAAACTGCAGTATTCCAAAGACACTGGTAAAACACCTTGTCAGATGGGTCGCTGAAAATATGGTGGACAAGAATGTAAGGGATATATTGTTTAGAATACTGGATACTCCCATTTCACCGGAGTTGCTTCCGCCCAGCGCTGAAGGTGAAATTAAGCAAAAAACCGAAGATATTGTCGGTCCCTATGAACTGCATGATTTCTTTATGTATCATATGATAAGATATGGTGCGCCGCCAAAGAAGATTTCCTTCCTTGCTCAGAAAGCTTTTGAAGGCAAGTATTCGAAAGATGAGATCAATAAATGGCTCAAGGTTTTTATAAAGAGATTTTTCTCGCAGCAGTTTAAGAGGTCCTGCCTCCCGGACGGACCTAAAGTCGGAACCATAAGCCTGTCCCCAAGGGGCGACTGGCGTATGCCCAGTGATGCAGATTCTAAAGAGTGGCTTGAGGAAGTTGAATAATTAGTTGACTTTTAAATTCTTAGTTACGATGGAGAAATAATAAAATGTAGACATATGATATTATTTGTTTGATTTTTATATAGTGCTTTCTTTTGGGTTATAACTTACAGATAATTATCTAAAGAATCCAAATTTTTACACAAATCTCAATAAAAATATGCTACAGATAAAAACATCAGTTTAAATAATGCAAGACGCATATATGATGAAGTAAATAATGTTGAAAATAATAAGATTGAGGAAATCGCTCTATCACTTGCTGATGAAATTAGCTATTTTAAAAGGATAAGATCCTTTGTCCTGGTTGTCAATGATGAAAGCAAAGACCGTGTTGTGCACACCATTGATAGCCAGGATAAATGGTCTTAGAGATTCGTTAAGGGGCTAAGGGGAACTGGAAGCAAAATGGTTGACTGAAGATGTGGAAATAATTAATTGATAATGCTATTAAGGAAGTTGTAAGTTTTTGAAAAAATATATAAGCAATGTGTTACACTTATTGAGATTTATTATTGAGATTGCTTTCTGAAACTATAAAATTATCAAAGTAGTATCTTGAACATTAAAACATATTAATATAACTAAAATAAAAGGGAAAATGGTTAATATAAAACTATTAACGCTACTGTTAAAAAGAAGATGAGGATGTAAAAAAATTTGTGTATAGATGATTGAATGTTCTCCTTCTTGGCAAGGATTAATAATAATAAAAGCTAAGGAGGAGAACTTTATGTCAACGTTAACAAAAGAACAAATCAAACAATTAGTTCGGGAAAATAATTTCCAAAGTGTATCTGATATTAATGAATATCTTAAAGACATTTTTAAAGATATAATACAAGAACTTTTAGAAGCAGAACTTGAAGCAAAATTAGGATATGCTAAAGATGATGTAGAAAATAAAAAAACTGATAATAGTCGTAACGGTTATACGCCTAAAAAAATAAAAAGTGAGTTTGGAGAAATTGATATACAAGTACCAAGAGATCGTAAAGGCGAATTTCAACCTAAAATTATTCCTAAATATCAACGTAATGTTTCTGGAATTGAAGAAAAAGTTATAGCTTTATATGCAAGAGGAATGTCTACAAGGGATATCAGTCAACAAATTGAAGAACTTTATGGTTTTAGCCTATCAGCAGAGATGGTTAGTAAGATTACTGATAGAATTGCTCCAGAGATTAAGGAATGGCAACAAAGACCTCTTGAACCTATATACTCTTTTGTTTTTATGGATGCAATACACTATAAAGTTAAGGACGACGGAAGAATAATAAACAGGGCAGCTTATGTTGTTCTAGGTGTTACTATTGATGGATATAAGGATATTTTAGGGATCTGGATTGGTGACAATGAATCCTCAAAGTTTTGGCTTGGTGTACTGAATGACCTTAAAAATAGAGGAGTACAGGATGTTTTAATTTTTTGTGTTGATGGACTTACCGGACTTAAGGAAGCCATAAATGCTGCATATCCAAAATCTGAAGTGCAGCGTTGCATAATACATCAGCTGAGAAATTCTTTTAAGTATGTGCCATACAAAGACCTAAAAGCATTTAGTAATGATTTCAAAGAAGTATATCATGCTATTAATGAAGAAATAGCATTAGAAAAACTTTATGAACTTAAAGAAAAGTGGGGAAAGGAATATCCTTTTGCAATACGTAGTTGGGAAAATAACTGGGATGTTATAAGTCCATTTTTCAAATTTCCAGAAGAAATACGAAAAATAATTTATACTACAAATATAATTGAAGGACTACATCGTCAGTTTCGTAAGGTCACAAAAACAAAAACAATATTTCCAACAGACAGTTCACTAGAAAAGATTTTATATTTAGCATCAATGAATGTAGTAAAAAAATGGACACAACGTTACAAAAACTGGGATAGAGTACTTAGCCAATTGGTAATCCAATATCCAGGTAGGCTGGAAGAGTATATTTAAGAGCATTCACCCCCACCGCCCTCAAGGGCTCATCCTCATCGCCGGATGGGCTAGACCTCACAAAATTAAAAATATAGGTTTAAAAGGCTAATACTGACCATTATAAATGATTATTGCCAGATTTAATCAAGTTTATGTATAAAACTTAACAAATCCGGCAATAATATATAATGAAAAGGCAATAAAAAACAATATTCTGTAAACCTTGTCAACTAAAATTTACTTGCTAAAGAAGGATTACATAAATTATGATACACAAAATTACTTACATTCCCATTATTTCCTCAGTTATGAAAAAATTTTTCCCCAGGCACCGGTGAGGAATTTTTATGTTAACCTTGTCTGATTAATGAGTTTTTCATTCTCTCACTCTCACCATTAAAAATTAGCAAGTGACAATGATGTAGCAGCCTGTCTATGAGTGCTCCTGTCATTTGTTCATCATAGAGTACATTAGTCCATCTTGAAAATTCTATGTTGGTTGTGATGATTATGCTCTTTCTCTCATAGCATTCAGATATTATCTCAAATAAAAGCTGTGAACCATCTCTGTCTAGAGGAATATACCCCCATTCATCAAATATCAAAAGATCATTTTTCATAATTTGCTTGATAAAACCAGAGAGTTCTTTGGCTTTCTTTGCCTCTGAAAGCTTGTTTACTAAAGCAGCTGTCCTGAAAAACTTTACTGATTTACCTAACTTACATGCTTCTATACCTATAGCTGTCGCTAAATGAGTTTTTCCAGTTCCCACATTTCCATAAAATACTAGATTACTCTTATCTTTTATAAATTCACATTTTCTCAGATAATCAATATTTATGCTCGCAGGAACAGTTACTTCGTCAAATTTAAATACTTCCAAGGATTTCATTGTATAAAATCCTGCATTCTTTATTAGCCTATTTTGTCTGGTCTTTTCTCGGTGTTCTATCTCAAGTTTCAATAACTTGAGTAAGTATTCCTGATGACTGTCCGCAGTTACTTTTTGGCTGTTTTCCACCATGTTTTGACTAATTTTTAATGCTTTACAGCAATCTGCTATTTCATGACTTAGCATAAGCTACCACCTGCTTCCCTTATCAAAGCATCATATGCAGAAACATCGGTAACAACCTTTTTAAGTTTTGGTATACCCTCTGGTACTCTAGCAGGTTTTAGATCAAGTTCAGGAGTATTTAACCTGCTAAAAAGAGCTGTCAAACTATCTGCATCCGCTGCTCCATACAAAAGAGCTTCTCTTACTGCTTTTACTGCTGTTTCAAAGTTTGACTTCTCACAAATTGTTGCTATGGTTTGAAGAATTTTTCCCTTTTCAGATTTCGAACAAGTTTCCATATACTCCTTCATAGGATGCGGTAACATATTATATATTCCACTATATTTCAATGCTCCAGGTCTTTTGGCTAGAGTATTAAGGTAGGGAAGCCATTGCATGCTCTCCTGCTTAGTATCACCATATAGTCGAGTATGTTTAATTGTTTCTCTGTAGTTTTCATCAAGGATAATCACCTCATTAGCTGTTATCCTGATATTAATTTTTTCATTTGCATATTTAGGAGATGTAGAATATTCGTGGATTCCATTATTTAGTGTAAATTTCCCATACCCGTTTGTTTTTACGGTTAAATATTTTCCTGTATCAAATTCTACAGTTGGTAGTGGTATTAATGATTTTCTATCTTCAATATGCAATTCTGATATTTTCATTTCTTTTCGATAATGTTCTCTATCTGCATCATTATCACATTTTATTAAAAGCTCTTTATTGAATTCTTCCAGATTAGTTATTTTAGGTATAGGAACAAACATGTTCCTTCTGTGATATCCCACTTTTGACTCAACTGATCCCTTCTCATGACCAGAGTTAGGATTGCAAAACACAGCTTCAAAGTTGTAGTGTTCTTTAAACCTCAAAAAATCATCTGTTAAATCTCTATCGCCCCCTTTTAATACTTTTGCAACTATAGTGCTAGCATTATCAAACCATATCCTATAGGGTACTCCATGAATATGTTTAAATATATTGATAAGTCCTTCAAAAAGACATTCCTGATTTTGCCCCTTGAAAAGCTGAGTATATCCTTGATTGCTGTATGGGAATGAAATATTTATGTAGTAACCATTGTATAGTCTACCGTTTAGATAAAAGTCTGCTTCACCAAAGTCTACCTGAGCTTCTCCTGGCTTATGTTCCAAAGGCAGGTACCCATCTGATTTTGCATATATTTCTTTTTTCCTCCTTCTAACATAATTTGATACTGTCTTGTAACAACAATCAAATTCATCTTTATATATTTCAGTTAATCTTTCAAAAATACGTTTTGCAGTATGTCTCTGTTTTCTTCTTGCTGTCTTATCTTCCATAAGCCACTTGTCTATGGTATCCTTAAAAGGTTTAAGTTTTTCTGGCCTTCCTCTTTTTACAATTTTATCAATGGGATCCTCATTCCAATCTGTCTTATCAATATACTTTCTGATAGTTTTTCTATCAAAGTTGGTTTCCCTAGAAATTTGACTAATGCTTATACCTTGTTCATAATACATTTTTCTGATATGATTTTTTTGAGTCATTGATAGCATCCTCCAGTTCCTCCTTGTAAAAAGATTGGTCTCTAATACAAGGATAAATTTAAATGGTGGTGCCTTCAATGGCTTTTTTCATTTCTGAGGATTTATTAATTGCAAAAGTGGGGAATTTTTTTTCACTTTTGCCCATTTATATTTTACATTAAACACTTATCCGGGTTGTTTGTTCTTACAATAAATAAAAGAAAAAGAGAAATAGCAATTTGTTTAGCACTTGGGGCAAATAAAAATGTTGTTTATTATGAAATTATATTAGAAATGGGCATAATTGCTTTTCTAGGTACATTATTAGGAATTCTGGGAAGTCTTATTTTGCTCTTAAGAGGATTTGAAATAGCAACTGTTGTAGTGTTTCCAAACAGTATAGTTATAGCAGCATTGTTCGGATTGTCTGTTTTTTCTGTAATTATTTCAAGCATACCGGTTTTGATTAGCATAAAAAAATTAATGCCAATTGAAATATTAAGATCTGCATAGGAAACATCAACAAAAATAATTAAATGGGGGTTAGTATGATTGAACTAAAAAACATATCAAAGTCATATAAAGGAAAAGGAGTGTTTACTAGAGCTTTGGTTAATGTTTCTTTGAGAGTTGAGCCTGGTGATTTTATTGCTATAATGGGAAGATCCGGATCAGGGAAAACAACATTATTGAATATATTAGGCTGTATGGATAGATTTGATGAAGGTGAGTATTTATTTGATAATGTAAACATTCATAAATATCGTGAAAAAGAGCTGGCAAATTTCCGTAATAAAAACATTGGTTTTATATTCCAAGCTTTTAACTTAATAAATGATATGACTGCTGTTGAAAATGTTGAATTACCAATGGGGTTTGCCGGATTAAATAGTAGGGAAAGAAGAACAAATGCTATGAAACTGTTAGATGATGTGGGACTTAAAGATAAAGCCTTCAACAAGCCGTTGGAATTATCTGGAGGGCAACAGCAAAGAGTTGCAATAGCAAGGGCATTAGCTAATAATCCTAAGATAATTTTAGCTGATGAGCCAACTGGAAATTTAGATGAAGAGTCCGGATTTCAGATAATGGACCTATTGAAAAATTTAAATAATCAAAAAAAGGTTACGATTATAATGGTAACACATGATGAACAAATAGCTAAGTATGCAGATAGGATTGTCTATATGAGAGATGGGGTTTTATTATAAAGAAATTGACTCTATCATAAATTTATATGTATAAGAGAAGGAAAGTTTGTTAATAAAATTTTCGGTTTACTATTTATTCTAAATTTTGTTAAATTATATTTAACTTTAAAATTTTTTATATATAATATTTATATCTTCGCAAATTAGAATTGAGGATTAATAATATAACTTCCTTAATCACGGGAAAATTTATAACTACATTGGCAGCCCTATTAATACAGAAATTAGATTTTATGCGATTTAAATTTAGTATGTATATTTGTGAAGTAGTTAGAATAAAAGAAAGAATGGTATTACATATTGCTCTGAACGATATTTTAAAGATCCAATTAGGGGAGAGTATACATAGCATGTTGATGAAAATTATGATGTTCTGGAAAGTTACTCTGTAGTAATTACGCAACCACATAAGCCGAATTATGGGTGATCGGGATACAAAAATAACATAATATCCCAAATAGAATCCTTTATAAAAGATAATTGCAAAAACTTTTTTGAATATGATAAAAATAAATGGAAAAATGTAGATGTATACATATCAGATTTTTTGAATATAAAAATGTAGTTGTCGTTTTGTTTTATCACCAAGATGGTTCCATTACATATTACCCAATTTTAGTTGAAGAAAATAATGGTGAAATTTTATTGACACCAGCTGAAGACTTTACAGTAAATAGTATAAATGATAGCAATGAAAGTGGCAAATATGAATTTGAAAGACGAAAAAATGATGCAGTTAAGCATTTCAAATATACCGGTGAGTATTAAATCAAAAATGCAGTATCTCAATAAATTTGAAACGGTTTATTACATAATATAAAATTTTATTTATGGTTAATTCAGTATTTGAAAGTTGTTTATTACAATTTTTTGTAGCTTTAACAGAGCAAAGGAATGGTTGATGTTATATGAGTGTAAATTTTGATGATATACGTATTTTGAGAGAAAAAACTAAAGTTAGCTTAAATACTTGTGTTCCGGTATGTGTAAAAAATGAACTTAGAGAACTATTACCGGATGAATGCATGATTAATATGGGAGAATGGCTTAATGATGGTGCATGGAGAAAAGAATTGTATAAATAGATAATAATTATGGAAATTTTTTGTGATAATTGATTTGACAAATATGGTCTGTTTGTTGATAAGTAGTTCTCTATGTTAGTGATATGAGCAAATGTTTTTATTGTCATGACGGGAAATTCTGCTGTTTACTGATGCAAATAATTCAAATCTTTAAATAAAAATAAAGGTGTATTAAAACTTATAAGAAGCTGATAAAAGAATATATATTGATAAAAAATTCGTGAAAAATTGATTTAGAAAGCTCAGCATTTATATTAAAAGCGTTAAGTTGTTTGAAAATTTTTCCGATATTAAAATCGGACTAAGGATAAAAATTAAAGGTATAATGATATTGGAAATGTAAAATATTATCAATAAGACGGTATAAGCAGTTTAAAGAATAAATAGGTGATGTATTGAATTTTATTAAAGTGTTAGGAGGCGTACTATGGCGCTGTTATGGTCAAAGAACTTGGAAGTTGGAGTAGATTTAATCGATGCCCAGCACAAGAAATGGTTTGAGAAAGCCGATCAGCTTTTTGAAGCAGGCAAAAACAGAAAGTCAAAGGAATATATTATTCAAATGTTTGATTTTCTGGATGAATACACAAAGACTCATTTCAAAGACGAAGAGGCATACATGGCAAGAATCAATTATCCTGAATTGGACCAACAGAAAAAAATGCATGAAGAATTTATCAAAAAATTGGCTGAATTAAGAAAGGATTACGAAGTAGCAGGGGCAAACATAACAGTAATCTTAAAAGCTAACCAGTTTATTCTTGACTGGCTGACAAAACACATTTCAAACGCAGACAAAAAAATAGGTGAGTTTGCAAGAAAACAGAATCTAACCGAGTAGGAATTGCAAATTACTGCATATACAAGATATATAAGCTCATAGCTTATCATGCTATGAGCTTTAAATATTTTGAAAAAGTGTTGATATAAAAATCTTGGGTTTTACCTGTTGCTTAAAATTACACTGAATAAATCGGTTGCAAGCCTTAAGCCGCCGCGGTATCCTATATAGCTCTGGTCAGTTATAACTCTGTTTACGATTGGGTAAGATATACCGAAGAAGCCTGCTTTTAGCTCTGCTGCCAAAGTTCTGTCCAGTGTGCTTCCCAAAACGAAAGCAGGGTTTATGGCATGATTGTACTCGCTTGGGATGCTTTTTAAGTCTTCAAGAATAAGTTTTGCTATTTTGCTTGTGCTTTCCTCGAATATCAGTTTTGGCCGTAAATCTTCAGGTAAGTAGTCAAACTGTTTTTTTACTGTTTCTTTCTGTTCGTCGGTAAGTATGTCTGTGATGGCTGTATATGAAGGAATCCAGCCCAAATCATCGCATACAAATCTGGTTATGGCATATCCGTAGTTTGAATCGCCTATGACGATTGCATATCTTTGAAGGTCAAGGTCGTTGTATAAATCGGTAAGGCTGTGTATGTAATTGTAATACCATGCTTTTTCTTTGTTTATTACTTTATCCACCTTGTCTTTGCAAATTTCAAGGCTCTTTCCGAGCTCTCTGAGGAATTCTTCGGTGGCGGTAGGCCCTATAGGAAGAGGAAGAGAAATATACGGAGTTCCGTGAATAGCCTCAAAGGCTTCTGCAGCTCTAATACCGTGAACTTTTGATAGTACGATGTTTAAAGAGGCCTTGGATGCGGTTTTTAATGAATCCACATTGTCAAACGGAGTAAAGAATGTATTGGCTTCAATTCCAAGCTCGTTTAAAATTCTCTTTAATTCGGTGAGATTTCCTCTCCAGAAAACATCTTGGGACGGAACCAGGCCAAGTATGTTTACAACTTTAGGGTCTTTTTCCAGTCCTCTTTCTGTAAATTGGGCAAAAATTGCTTCCAATATAAGGTCATAACCTGTGGAGGAGTTGCCTTTAAATCCTCCGGTTTCGGCAACAATAATATTTTTTCCATCATTCCTGAAGGTTTCTGTAACAGATACCACGTCATCGCCTATTATATCGGTCATGCATCCTGTTATAACTGCAAACAGATCTCCGTCAATTATCGACAGGGTTGATTCAATTTGTTCTCTGAGCCTGTTTTCACCGCCAAATATTATTTCCTTTTCCAGAATGTTTGTACTTGGTGTGGAACGGCCGCCGCAGTATGTGGCACCCCAGTAGCCGCTTCCTACATTCGCAGCACTGTCGGCGCTTGAACTGCAACCTGGTGCAGAATGAACTATTGCAACGGCTCTGTCAATGGAACTGATTGTTGCCAATGCACCGCCTAAGGCACATTGGTAACGGGGTCTTTCTATGTATCCGCTCATCTATATTACTCCTTTCCGGGCTGAAAATTCATAGTAGTTGTAAACTTCCTGAACATCGTCAGTATCCTCGTTTTTAACAGCTTTAATAAATTTAAATGGATTTTCTTCATACCAGTTGTTTTTATAAGGATGAACTACATTTTCAGAAAGCTTTTTGTTGAAAGCAGGGTTCTTTAGAACTCTTGTCATTTTCTTGGCAAACTCGTAAAAACCTCTGTAACCCACATAATAATCAAATACTCTGAAAATGGTAGCAGCAGGCAGACCAAGCTTTGCAGCCGATAGATTATCGGACACATGGCCAATGAAAAGATCCGGTTTGACTTTTTTCAAAATGTTCATAAGCTCAAAGGGTTGGAAGTTTGCGATATCCACTACAAAATCCTTACCGCCTTGCGCTTCAACAAGCTTGCCGTAAAACTCGTCACCGAAGTGATCGTGATGATAAGCTCTAAGACCGATTACTTCCATTCCGAGTTCCTGAACGAGCATTCCGGTGACTAAAGCCCTGAATTCTCCGGCACTTAAAAATACCTTTTTGCCCTTTAAATAGGGAAGAAACTTTTCAACGGCTTTAAGCGTCTTTTTGGTTTCCTCTTCTATAAACTTTTCTGCTTCCTTTTTAAGGCCTACCTTTTCGGCAATGTCCAAAAGCCAGTTTTTAGTATTTTCCAGACCGATGGGCATGTCTCTTAATACATACGGTATACCGTATTCCTTGTGCAGGTAATCAATAAAGTAATCATCGTGGGTAGGGCATATACTTACAGTAAGATCGGCCTGGGTCATTCTTCTGATTTCTTCTCTTGAAGCAAAGTTAGGACCGATATTGACTTCAATGCCTATACTGTTCAGCATTCTCCGGATTTCGTTCTCATCGGTAAGACCTACAGAAGCAAGATTTATAATGTTTACAATCGGTTTTTCACCTTCCTTGCGGCCTTCTTTGCGGGGAGGACGGCCTTCCTTGTCATTTTCGATAAAGCCGTGAACAATGGCGTGGAAGGCTACATCATAGCCTGTTGCCCATATTTTGGTCTTAAAGCCTTCACAGGTTGAAGCGAGGATTGGTATATCGAGATTTTTCCTTGCACGGTCAATTACACTGTAAAGGTCATCACCGATAACCGATGGTGCGCAAGTTTGAAGAACTACTATTGATTTGGGCTTTAATTCTTCATAGGTTTTGTATATGGTTTCTTCCAGCCTTTGTTCTCCGCCATGTACAACTTCACTTTCCGTTAAGTTAGTCGATATCCAGACAGTGTCTTTGATGGCGGTTCTGCCCATCTGTACATGCCTTAACCTGCTGCTGATATTTGCACCAAATCCGGTGGAAGCGCAGCCGATGGCACCGTAGACAATTATTGCCGTGTCGGGCAGTGTCGACAGCATTCCCAATGTGGGGAGCAATTGGCATAATCCTGCCTGAGAAAAAGATCTCTCCTGGTTTCTTAGACATACTTTATCTGCTCTTGCCAAATTGCAAGCAGAACCTCCATAAGCCATACTGGCTTTCAGGCGTTCTTCTCTTCCGGGGACAGATTTATCATGTAATAAACCCATAAAAATTCCTCCTTTTCATATAAGATTAATTTGGTTTGATATAGGTTTTATTCTCAATTCAATTTAGGTAATGACTATTTTTTATAATTGGGATTAAATTCATTGGTGTATATTTCGCTTGCCTTTAAGTCTCTTTTCAACTCGTTGTAGCCGTTCAAAATGTCTATCCACAGCTGTACGGTATCTTCTTTTATTATGGCATCGGAGACGTAATATCCCACTCTTACTTTTGAAGCGTCAACATTATATACTTTTGCGTTAATTTCTATTGCCTTTTCCTGATTTTCGTTGATCCACTTGTTTACTTTTCCTATAACCGTTACAAAACGCCGGACAAGATCGGGATTTTTATTTATAAAGGATTCTGCTGCAAAGTATGGGGCCTGACCTCCGACATCTTGCCATATGTCGTAGTCTGTAAAAAGAATCCTTACACCGCCGCGGTCCAATAAGTTTGCAGGGTCGTCATGGGTTCCGGCAATTTCTACTTCACCTTTTCTTAGTGTTTCCTCTTCTTTTCCGGCCGGTACAACCACAATCTCAAATTTGCCTTTTGGATCGCTGATACCGTTCTTTTTCAGGTATTCATAGGGAGTATATTCATTACAGCCTCCATAGGCCATTATCGCAATCTTTTTACCCAAAATATCCTCGGGAGTTTTAATAGGACTTTCTTCTTTGACTACAAAGGTCATGTGGGGCTTTTCTTTAGTTGTCAATGTATTTGCAGCCACTGCTTTAACTTTTGCTCCGGCGGCAACAGCGGCAGCGACACGATTTATATGACCGCTGGCAAAATCCAGTTTTCCCGAAACAAGGGATGGAATAAGCTGTGCCCAGGGAACAATACCGACTCTTTCGATTTTAATTTTTTGCTCTCTGAAAAAGCCAAGTTCTTCTGCTATGGTTATTGTATCCACGTTGAGAGGATTCGAGGAACTTGGAAGTCTTATAACATCAAAATCCGATTGTTCACCGGAGCTTGCCGAATTGTTGCTAAGGCTTCCCCTGTTAGATGATGTACCCGTGCTTCCGGATTTGCTGCATCCTGAAGAAGCTGTCAGCAAAGCAAATATAAGTGTTATCATCAATAAGAATTTTAAGTTGAAAATCTTCATAATTATTAACCTCCAAAAAAATACTGTTTATTTGTTTGTAATTCATGTCATTTACGGTTGATTTAAACGGACGGTCTGTAAAATAATTAATCATTCAGCTTTTTTCCATACCAATAGACGTCTTTCAAAAGCAACAATCAGGTAATTGATAAGGAGCCCCAGAACAGAAATGGTCAAAATTCCGGAATACATTTCTGCAATATCATATTTTTGCTCCGAATAGAATATAAGAAAGCCTAGTCCCGAGTTGGAGCCTAACATTTCTGCCGCAACCAGTATAAGTATTGATGTGGAGGCACTCAGTCTGAAGCCTGTTATAATTGACGGGGTGGCTGCGGGAAGCACGATCTTTCGGAAAATAAAGAAATTGGAGGCACTCATTGACTGTGCGGCTTTGATTAACAGAGGATCTATGTTTTTAACACCGTTTATGGTGTTAAGAAGTGTTGCCCATAGGGTGCCCCAGAATATAATTGCCACTTTTGACAGTTCACCGAGCCCGAAAAGCAAAATGAATACGGGAAATAGGGCAAGGGTTGATGTGTTCCTGAATATCTGAAGCAAAGGATCTAAAAATTTTTCAATCGATTTAAACCATCCTATAAATATACCCAGGGGTATTCCTATGGCTACGGCTAAAAACAACCCGCCCATGGACCTTTTCAAGCTGGAACCTATGTGGATGAACAGGTCACCGGATATAATGAGTTTAACCAATGCTGTAATCACTTCACTGAAAGGCGGCAGATACATTCTGTCCACCATGCCGATACGCGGTGCTGTTTCCCAAAGCAAAATAAACAATATTATTGCTGCGGATTTCATTGATAGGTCTTTTAATGCCTGCAATGCTTTTGTACCCATGCTGTTTGCCCTCCATTTATGAGAATTGAATTTATTAATTAAAGCTTAAAACAGTGTGGAAGTATAAAGTTATTAGATTGAAGGGAATAAAAAAGACTAAATTCATCCTCTAAAGAAAGGAAAAATTTAGTCTCCAGTTTTCTGGTCAACCTTCATATTATTAAATTTTTAAGCGGTACTGTAAACACCAAATAGCAATTTTATTTTTATATTATTCTAAAATATAAATTCCTATTTTGTCAATAGGTTTATTAATAATTTGTGTTGCTAAAAAAATATACCTTTTAAATGCTAATAACAAAAAACTCCTAATCATATTATCTGATACATTGTTACTAATAAAATTATCTAATTTTATCAAAAATCTAAAATTGATTGAACACTGAAAAAAACCAATAGTTACAAACCTTGATTAAATCTGGTATACTAATCGAGGAGGTGCATGATATGAAGGATGTAAAAAAATACTTCTACGAGTATGAGGATTATGAGGATGGAGGCAAGGATGCCGCAACACTGGCTGAAGAAATAATGAACGATCCCGATTTAAGTACCATTAAGAACATAATTGTAGGATGCTGGGGAGAAACCTACGATAACAGCTGTCAGCCCATTATTGACATGTTTGCTCAAAACAGCGAAAAATTCTCTCATATTGAAACCCTTTTTATAGGAGATATGGAGTCTGAAGAGTGTGAAGTTTCTTGGATAGAGCAGGGAGATTACAGCGAATTGATAAAATCCTTAAAGAATCTGAAACATTTGATAATTAAAGGAAGTAACGGTCTTAGCCTGGGTGAGTTGAATCATTCTGAGCTGGAATCTCTGGAAATTATCTGCGGCGGGCTCCCTAAGTCAGTAATTTTGGAAATTGCCAATTCAAATTTGCCTAAACTCAAAAAGCTCAATTTGTATCTTGGCGTTGAAAATTACGGTTTTGATGGAAGTATTGAAGATATTAAAAAACTTATTGAAAATAAGAATTTTAAAAATTTGGAATATCTAGGCCTGGGTGACAGTGAAATTCAGGATGAAATTGTTGAAGTGGTTTTAAACTCGGACATTGTTTCAAATCTTAAGGTTTTGGATTTTTCCAACGGAACTCTTTCCGACAGGGGTGCACAGATTATTTTGGACAATGCGAATAAGCTAAAGCACTTGGAATTATTGGACTTGCATTATCATTTTATCAGTGATGAATACATGATGAAATTAAAAATGCTTCCCATAAACATTAATTTGGATGAACAGATGGAAAACGATGAGGAGTATGGAAATTATCCCATGCTGACTGAGTAAGGATTTTTGCCTATGAGTATTATTTTAATAGGGCAGTCGGGAACAAAACGAAAGGATTATTTTTTAAAGGCAGCCGAAGAGTTGGGGATTGAAGTCGGTTTTTGCGAGATTGGTTCATATCCGGCTAACGTTGAAAAAGACACCATAGTAAAATTGGATCCGCCGCAATACAAAGATTCCGATATATCCAATCTCAATATGCTGGTAAGAGGGTATACCGATTATTTGGAAGACATTGGCGCAAACAAGAAACTGACTTTTCTGAACTCTCCGGAAAGCATCATGGCTACCCTCGATAAGAGAAAATGCAAAGAGGTTCTTATAAAAAACGGTATTCCCGTTACTCCTTTGATAGATGAAGTGTTTCCCGATATAGATGCCTTAAGACGATACATAAGAGAAAATAAAACTTGCAATTTATTCATAAAGCCAAGATATGGCTCGGGTGCAGCCGGAATAATAGCTTACAGATATAACCTGAGGACTGGTGCCGAGATTGTCTATACATCAATTGACAAGGCGGAAGGAAGGTTTGTCAATACAAAAAAGATTCGAAAAATTGACCGAACTGAAACAATAGAGGATATGGTAAATTTTATCCTCTCGAAGCATTGTATTGTTGAAAAATGGATCCCGAAACCCAAATACAATAACCTTTGCTATGATATAAGGGTGGTTTGGCAATTTGGTAAAATAGAATTTATGGTGGCAAGGTGCTCAGGTTTTCCCATAACAAATCTGCATTTAAACAACAATGCTTTGGATATAAATTTGCTAAATCTTCCCCAAACAGTGATTTATAGGATAGAGGAGCTGTGCAAGGATGCGTTGGCTTGTTTTAAAGGCTTAAATTGTGCAGGAATAGATATACTTCTTAAGGGGAGAAATTTAGAGCCTTTGATTATAGAAATGAATGCCCAGGGAGATTTGATCTACCGGGATATATATAATGAAAACAGAATCTACAAGAATCAACTGATCAGGATGGTGAACTATGGAGAGTTTAAACAAGGAAATACCGATGAAAGTCTTAGGAGATATTACTAAAGCCAAATACTCGGTGGATATGAATGAGATTGTAGGTACCCACGATATTTTATTTGTGTGTTTGGATACATTAAGATATGATGTGGCCTTTAATGAACAGGAGAATAACGGCACTCCCAATCTCAACAAATACGGTAAATGGGAAAAGCGTCATGCACCGGGAAATTTCACATATCCGTCCCATCTGGCAATGTTTGCGGGATTTTTGCCGACTCCTGCGGAGCCGATACCGATGTTTGAAATGGAAAGACTTTTTATCCCTAAGGATATGGTTGCAAATATGCCTGCGCCTAAGGGGGCTTTTTTGTTCGAAGGTGCCACTTTTGTAGAAGGGCTTGAAAAGGTAGGTTATGAAACCATATGTGTCGGCGGGGTTGGCTTCTTTAACAAAAGAACGGAAATAAACAGAGTTCTTCCAAAGCTTTTCAAGTACAGTTATTGGCATCCGTCCTTTAGCTGCCACATAAAAAACAGCTTTGAAAATCAGTTGGACTTTATCGAAAGAAAACTTAAAGAATTTGATTCGGATAAGAGAATATTTATGTATTTGAACATAGACAGTATTCATTATCCCAATTATTTCTATGTTGAAGGTGCAAAAGGAGACTCAGTGGAGACCCATGCTGCAGCACTGCGCTATGTGGATAGCCATATAGAGAGACTGTTTGATTTGTTCAGAGCAAGGGGCAAAACCTTTGTCATAGCCTGCTCTGACCACGGAAGCTGTTATGGAGAAGACGGCTATCATTTTCACTGCTTGTCCCATGAAATAGTTTATACAGTTCCCTATAAGCATTTTATATTGTAAGAAGGTGAAACTATGGCGATACATAATGCTTATAGGCAGTATATGTACAGTTATCCCCATAAGACTGCTTATCAATATATTGAAAATTTGGATTTGAGTGAGTATAGCTCAGAGTTGGCTAAAAATCCTATAGTCCTGTATTTTCATATACCCTTTTGTGAAAATAAATGCGGGTATTGCAATTTGTTTTCCATACCGTGGGAAAGTGATGAAAAAATTGACAGTTATATTGAGGCGGTTAAACGCCACGCCGAAAACTACAGAGAAGTATTGGATTTTGAAGGTGTTCAATTTAAATCCTTGATTTTTGGCGGCGGAACGCCTCTTATACTTTCCATAAATCAGCTGGAGAAGTTGTTTGATATAGCTGAGGGCTATTTCGGAATAGATTTGAGAAAGGTAAGTATATCTATAGAAACTTCCCCCAATCAGACCACCATTGAAAAATTGATGTTCTTAAAATCCAGGAATGTAAACAGGGTAAGTATAGG
Source organism: Acetivibrio clariflavus DSM 19732 (assembly GCF_000237085.1). Lineage (GTDB taxonomy): Bacteria > Bacillota > Clostridia > Acetivibrionales > Acetivibrionaceae > Acetivibrio > Acetivibrio clariflavus. The sequence goes on from NC_016627.1 coordinate 1,486,278, forward strand.
TGTTCAGTCCTTTGTACAGAAAGAATTGGACAAACTGAAAAGGTTTCACAATACCGACAAAGTAGAAAAAGCCCTTAAAGACTTAAAATATGTGGGTTTTGATACGCTAAATATTGACTTGATATATGGGATAGAATCACAAAGCTTTGAAAGTTTGAGATATTCATTGGAAAGGGCTGCCTCCTATGAGCCGGATGAGATATTCGTTTACCCTCTATATAAAAGACCGAATACGGGCATATTCACGGACTTCGATATAAATACCGAGCTTCAGTACAGAATGTATTTTATGATATGCGAATTTTTAAAAGATAAGGGATATTTTCAAACTTCCATGAGAAGATTTGTAAAGGATAAACCTTCAAAAGAGGAAAGCTGCGGATTTGAAAATATGATTGCTCTCGGCTGCGGAGGCAGAAGTTACATAGGAAACCTTCATTTTTGCGAAAGGTATACCTCAAAACAATCCAAATGCATGGAGCTTATAGATAAATATATTAAGCGAAAAGAGTTTTTCAGCCGACTTAGCTTCTATAAGCTTAACAGTGATGAACTGAAGAGGAGATTTATAATAAAAAATCTTTTTTATTATGGAGGAGTGCCTTTAGCTGAGTATAAGAGGCTGTTTGGAACAAATTTATACGAGGATTTTCCCATATTTCAAAAATTCAGCAGCGAAGAATGGATTATAGAAGCCAAAGGAAGGATAAAACTTACACCCCTTGGTCTTTCTTTGTCCGACTATATTGGGCCTATGCTCATATCTGATGCGGTTTTGGAGAAAATGGAGAGGTTTTGTGATGATTGAAAAGGTAAAAAACATATATTATAGAGGCTTATTGTCTTCCTGTAACTACTCCTGTTCCTATTGCTGTTTTGCCAGGAAAAAGCCCGGTAAAACCGAACTTATAAAGGACGAGGAAAGCCTGAAAAGGTTTTGCGACTTTATTGATAATACGGAATTTAAGAATAAAGTTTCAATTTTTTTTACTCCCTATGGAGAGGGGCTTATACATGACTATTATGTCGAAGCTGTCGGAAGACTTGCTGCAAATCCAAAATGTAAATATATATCCTGTCAAACTAATTTAAGTTTTGATGTATTTAAGTTTTTAGAGAAGCTGAAAGCTTTAAAGGCTGATTTGTCGAAAGTCAAGCTGTGGGCCAGCTTTCATCCTGAAATGGTGTCTGTTGACGAATTTGTATACAAGGTTAAGCAGCTAAAAACCTGTATTGATTTATGCGCAGGGATTGTTGCAATCCCCGGTGATTTGGGATACGTATTTGAACTTAGAAGGAAACTACCCAAGGATGTGTATCTGTGGATTAATGCGAAGGAGAGGGAGGAGACAAGATATACAAAATCCGAGGTTATATCTTTGATGGAAGTAGATCCCCTTTTTTGCAATGAGCTGCAACGGCACAGAGTTAGGGACAGTTGCTGCAGTGCAGGGGTCAGCAGCGTTTTTATCAGAGCCAATGGCGATGTTTTTCCCTGTCATTTGAATAAAAACAGGCTGTTAAATATATATAAGGAACAAAATCCTGTGGAATCCTTTAAATGTGACAGGAAGTTTTGCGACTGTTATTTGTCCTATTCCAACAGAATTGATTTAGATGTTGGAAAATACTTTGGGGAGTATACCCCTATAAGACTTCCCGAAAAAAAAGATATGGAAGCTGTATTTTTGGATGTTGACGGTACAATAACCGATGAATCGGGAGAAATTTGTGAAAAAGCTGCAGAGACCATACGGTTTCTAAAGGACAAATTAAGGATTTATCTTGCCACATCCCTGCCTTTACACATTGCGATGAAAAAGTGCAATCCTGTAAAGAAGTATATAAGTGGCGGGGTATTTGCAAATGGCGGACAGATAGTTGATTTCGGTTTGAACTATAAAGAGGCAGTGGCTATAAAGAAAGAAGCCCTGGAAGTATTATCGGATATACCGAAAATAGGAGTGTATAAAGAGAAAGATTCGGTATATAAAGTGATTGCTTTTAAGAAATATATAACATCAGTCATACAATCAAATTCTAAGCTGAAAGTAACTATTGAGAGGGATATTGCCAATATAACCTCCAATGAAGCAAGTAAGCTGAAGGGAATACTTAAGCTTTGCCAGCTGAATAATTTTGACGAGGATAAAATTTTTGTCATGGGAAACAGTATTACTGATTTGGAAATGATTAATTATTTTAAATATTCTGCGGCTACAGTAGATTCTAAAAGCGAGCTGCTGAAAAAACAAGCCCGGTTCATACTTAACATTGAGCACTTACCCATTTTTATCAAATGATTTCAGTTAATTTTCTGTGGCTAAAAATTTTTGGGAGAGATTCGAAACATTTCTTTTATAAGAAATTATAAAAGATTTGGCAATGGGTGTATTATATAGTGGCTTGGAATATAAACCAGCCGTCATTAATCGAAAACCGAAACACACCGCCGTATTTTTCAACTATATGAGCCATGCTTTTTGTTCCAAAGCCATGTCCAGGCTCTTTTGATACTGGCATACCGTGATGAAAAATCGGCTCTGTCTGATAGCAATTTCGAATATCAAGGCATAGTTTGTTATTTTTCGAAAAGATTCGAAGCTGTATGATGCGTTTATTGACATCATCTATTTTTTCCGAGGCATGAATGGCATTTTCCAGCACGTTTGATAGTAGGGAGCAAAGCTCAGTGTCGCTCAAAGGGTATGAATCGGGCAGCTTTACATCCAGAGTCAACCGGATTTTTGACTTTTTTGCCTTAGTAGCAAAAGATGACAAAACGAGATTGGCGGTTTCGTTTTCGCAAAAGCGTACAGGGGTGATGGCATCTAAGTCAGTCTGTACAGTTTGCAGATATTCTTTGATCTCTTCTATATTTCCGTTTACTGCCATTCTTTGCAAGAGAGCTAAATGATGGCGCATATCATGCCGATAAGATGCGGCATTTTGCTGCATTTGGCGTAAAGATTCAAATTCTTTTTGTGCCCGGTTAAATTGGGTATCCAGCATATCTTTTTCTCTTTGTATGCTAGCCTGCTTTTGAGTTTCGGAATAGTAAAGGAGGACAAAAACAAAATAAAAGGCAGATGTTATAAAAGGCATGAACTGTACGGCTACCCGTGTACCGCTGTACATAAAGTCAGTGTAAACAGTGGAGGTATACTCGAAAATATAATAAAAAGCCGGCATGACACCAAAAAGCAGACAGGAATTAACAGAGCGTTCTATCATGTGCTGGACCGATTTTGCCGCATATTTCTGCAAGAAACAGTATATCAAAAATGCAGCAGCAATATAGCCTATATGGTCCATGGAAACACTCCCAAAAACTGTACCTAAGGCTGTACCGAACCAGCGGGGAAGCTGATAACACAGAAAGACCAGCTAATTAAAGTCAAGAGTTTATAATAAAAATTTTGAGAAATTTTTTTAGGCTCCTGACGTTAATGAAACGCATGACAACAAGACCACCTAGGTGAGGTAGACATAAAATAGCTGGTCTAAAATAGCAAGTTGCTCTTTGAAAACTGAACATCAAGTACAGTACTATCAAGCTGCTGTATGCTTTGCTGCAAGCATTTGAGCGTGTTCCTGGGGGCTGCGTAACTGGTAAGGTTTCCTATCCCTTAGGACAGCAAAGATGATACAAACAAGCTTGCGCATAACAGCTCCCAAAGCTACTTTCTTAGGCTTACTCTGGCATTTTTGTTGGTAGAACTCCAGCAGCACAGGGTTGCAAGCTGTCTTATCCCGCTTGGTACGGATATTAGCAAGAGCAATTGTGAAAAGCACCCTGCGAAGCAGCCTTGAACCTCTCTTAGACATCTTGTTCCGTGTGCCGGTAAACTCTCCGGACTGCATGACAGAGGGGTCAACGCCGAAATAAGCAACCAGCTTGCCTGGCTTTTTAAAGGCTGAAAAGTCTCCAATCTCCGCAAGAATAGTAGCAGCAGAGAGAAGGCCTATACCTGGCAGGCTCTGCAAAAGTTCAAGCGTCAATGCCAGCATGGGCATATCCTTCGCCATATCTTCAGCAATCAGTAGACGAATGGACTTAAGGACTTTCTCCAGGCTTTCTTCCAAGGTTTTGATCATGGAGATATATACGCCCAGCATAATAACATTTGAGGCATTATGAATGCTCAGAGGTGCAAAATCTCTGGCCTTGGAGACCAGAAGCTCATACTTGGCAGTTGACCATTTGAGACTTTTGCGGGATTTCTTCTGAATCAGTGAAATCAGCTTGTTCCTGTCAGCCTTAAGAATATGGGCAGGAGTAGGATACTCCTCCAGGACAGCCATAGCAGCCTTTGAAAATATATTGGAGAAGACATCCTTGAAGTTAAGCATGAGTTGGTCAACAATACCGGTAAGCCTGTTTTTGTAGGCGGTAAGCTCATCACTCAGTTTGTAGTACTGGCGACATAGGCTCCTTAGGCACTCAATATCCTCATTGGGGATGTTGGTTGACTTAAGTTCCTGAAATCTATAGAGTAGGGCAATTTTCCGGGCATCCACTTTATCATTTTTCACTTTTCTGATTCCAATATTTTTGATAGAATCAGTTTGGATGGGGTTTGTTACCGAAACCTCAAATCCAGCTTTACAAAGTGAATGGAAAAGGATTTTGTGATAGTGCCCGGTGGATTCCATGACTATGAAAGGCCTTGAAGCAAAATCTTTTTCCGTTTTATTAAGCAATTCAACGGCTCTTTCAACGTCGGTATTGGAATCATGGTGAATCTTCATGCGGGCAACCACTTCATTGGTAGGAGAAAGAATCGCCATTTCACTGAAGAACTTACCCACATCAATTCCTGCAATGGGTCTGAAATTCATTAAAATGCCTCCTTTTTAAGATTAATGGACTTAAAAGCCTCCATTCCTTCCCATGTAAGCAAACAACCTTGCATGTGACACGAGGAACCAGCCAAAGAGCTGGCCTCAACCAGCCAAATCATGTAGACTTACCGGAATGGATAAATACTCTTTCTTACGGGTAATCGGCCCGCTAAGGTCCGTCCCAGGAGGTGAAACACTCACCTTCCAAGTCCGGAAGATATTATACATGATTGTCAAGGTTCAGGCCAACAGTTGCTGGCAAAATGGCTAAGATGTGAAGCCGGATGATGTGCTTGATGTTTAGAAAAGAATGAAGTTTGAAGTGTTATGTTAACAATGAATTTTAATGGGTCGAACAGTGGCTTCGGTCACTGATTTAATACAATATTAATTGTACAAGGATGTAAATACCGCAGTTAGTGAAATAAGCCATGGACGTTTCAGGTATACCGCAATAAAAACAGCAATAGGTAAATGAGAAAGCAGGGGATACAATTTATAGGCTATGGTCATACCCCATGTTTTTAAGCAGATTAACTGCAAAGCAAATAACAAAGCAGTCAGGCATCCGACAGCGACATAGTTTTTCCGTGTGCGTGGCATTCCTGCGAAGCTTACTGCTATTGCTGTGCCGAACAATAATGTAATATAATAACGGGCTAATGCAATGATAGTTTCAGGCATTTATTTATTCTTCCTCCATTTGGTAGTTTAGATACTGTTGCTTAACATCCTTTGCTTTTCCCTGGGCAATGGGAACAGAGGCAAGGGTCTGTAAAATAACCTGATGGTTTTCTATAGTATTTATATATTGCATATTGACAAGATAGGAGCGATGAGTTTTCAGAAAGCACCCATATTTCTGCAGTTTATTGCAAGCAGTGGAAAAAGACTCGGTGCATTCGATTACCTTTCCGGAAATTAAATGATACAAAACATTTCTTCCGATAACCTCTACATATACAATATTTGAAATAAATACTTTTTGAATGCCGTCATTGCTCTTTACAATAATTGCATCCTCTTTTTTTTGTGCCTCTATCTGTTCAAAAAGCTGATCAAAGGTAGAGAACAGCTTTTCCTTTGAGATGGGTTTCAGTACATAGTTGATGGCTTTCACCGAATAACTTTCCAAAGCAAATTCAGTGGATGAGGTGAAAAATAATATGGGAGCAGTTTTATCAAAACTACGAATTTCATTTGCTGCATCAATACCTGTAAAACCCGGCATCACAATATCTAAGCAATATATGTCATACTGCTTTCCTTTATTTAAAGAAGAAATCAGCTCAAATCCGTTGGTAAAAACTGCGTATTCAAAGTTCATATGCTTTGATGATTTATATTCGTTTAAGAGTTCGAGCATATTGAATAAATCGGTAATATTGTCGTCGCAAAGTGCAATTTGAAGCATGAACATTCCTCCGTCACTTGTATTTTCAAGTATAAGCTTATTCCTTTATATACAATTGAATGCATAAATTGGAGGCTATACATTATTTCGTGTCGAAAAAACAATGATTCGTGCAGAAAAAAATTCACTTTCGTTAATAATTGATAAACTTAATCCGTCAAGAATTTTATTTCCTGCAAATTAACATATATAGTATTTAGATAATTGGCCAGGTTGCTATAAAAAATTATTAATAATTTAGTATATCAAATCTTGAGGCTTAGGGTTAACTGTTTTTATTTGGTTCTTCTGTTATAAATTTTTGAGGTTCTTTTTGGGTTAATTGACAATAAAATACTGTATTAAATTTGTAACTTGATGTATGAAATTATACTAAAAGAAAGGAGAACTTTAAATAAAAATATTACTGTAGTCTTCCGAATGTACAGGGTATAAAATGCGCAGACAGGCTAAAAGAGGTTTTGTCTGTATGTTAAAAAAATAAAACTGGTATTTGTCATTAAAAGTATTTTTTGCTTATTGCAATTACATATTTATGAATTCCAGCTTGCACATCCTGTATGGAAATTTATAGTATGGTTATTTTCAGTTTCACTTCAGCTTGTCACATGATAATGCAGAGCTGTTCAATACTTCTTTAAACCAAAAAGAACATGATATTTTCGCATTTTTTTAAATCTATGTCTTTGTTATATCCTTGTTGCCTGAAACAAGTACAGCGTATTTACTGCATTGCTTTAGGCACTTGTAATAAAACAGATGAAATGAGAATTTGCTATGCGTTAAAAAAACTGGAAAGGAAGGTTAAAATGAAAAAACGATTTATATCTGTTTTCCTTCTGGTGGCAATGTTGTTCACAATGCTTCCTATGGAGGTATTTGCTGTATTGAACGAAAGTATGAAAACAAGCGTCAATACAGTTCAGGAGAAAATAAACTTTGAAAATCCCTTTGCGGATGTTAAGGAAGGCAGCTGGTACTATGATGCGGTGCAGTATTCACGCATCAACGGGTTCTTTAGCGGTACCGGAGCAAACACCTTTGACCCCGACGGGACGATGACTCGAGGTATGTTTGTCACTGTACTGGGACAAATGGCCGGTGTGGATCAGGATGCATACAAGGGGCAGTCTGCTTTCAGTGATGTAACTGCAGATGCTTACTATGCCACTTTTGTAGCATGGGCATCGAAGCACGGCATCGCTGCCGGTGTCGGAAACGGCAAATTTGACCCCGATGGTCTGGTCACTCGGGAACAAATGGCTGTTTTTTTTGTATGTTACTTTGAAAAGTTTGGAGTGGATTTTGATACCGGAGCCAATATCACAACTGTCCCGGCTGATTTAGACACTGTTTCGCCCTGGGCACGGGAAATGGTTTTAAAGCTCTGGAACACCGGACTTTTGGCAGGAGACGGTACAAACTTTAATCCTAAAGCCAATGCAAGCCGTGCGCAGGCCGCCACACTTTGTATGACTACCGATAAGGCAGTGAAGACTTGGTACAGTGAGCCAGGAATTCCATCCGGAAGAATTAGTATCGATCCGAAAAAAGAACAGAATTCCGAGGCACCTGATGCTTCCAACGATGATTCCGGCAGTGAAGGCAATAGCGGAAATTCCGGAAGCCAAACAAACACTGGCGGTTCCGACCGTGAAAGCAATACAGGCGGCGGTTCCGGCAGTATAAGCAAGGACAATTATTACAAAGTAACTTTTGTGACTGATTCAACTAGAGAAAATAAGGTATATAAAAAGGGAACTTTGCTTAGCACCATGCCTGTTCCAGTTCAGCTTCCCGGTAAGGTTTTTCTGGGCTGGTATTATGATGCAGAAAAAACCAAACCGGTAACCGGCAGCGATAAGCTGAGCAATAATATAACACTTTACGCAAATTTCACTGATGCTGTTGCTTTGGATGAAGGCGGTATACCTAACTTTGTCAGTGCATTGGATCAGGAACCCGGTTTTACCGTATCATTGAAAAAGAGCAATGGTGCACCGGTTCCAGGGATAGATTTCAAATTCCGCAACATTACTGCTCCCGAAAAAACGCCTGAAGGGTCGGTTTCAGAGGAAGACATGGCCAATATCGAGAGCGTCAAGGTTGAAGGGGATAAAGGAGTATGGGTTGTCTCGGCAGCAAAAGGAGGATTTACTCCGGGACATACTTATCAGATTGAGCTTCTGAAGGATGATGTAATTTATTATGACAGCGCAGAGGCTTTTAATGATTTGAAAGAAATCAACAGCAAATATGATATTTCCATGGTACGTTTCTTTAACTTCAGCATCGAAAAGGACGGAACCATGAATCTGAAACTTAGTGGAGGCATCAAGTATATTCCTGTGGGTGAGTTGAGTGAAGCCGATGGTTTGGGACTGATGGAATATGCCGGTCTGTATCTGGCCAGCACCGATAAGCAGGGTAACACCACCTATACCGAAAGCAATGGCAGCGGCAGTTTTACATACAACGGATCCGAAGATATACAGGTGGGTGACACTGTTGCCGTTTATTCCGGTACTAAACCTACAGAACGTAAGCCTGAAAAGGGTACTAAAGACAAAACCGATAACGGTGATGTTGCTTATGTGAAAATTGTTAGTATTGATAGCAGTACCTATTATTATGAAGCTGCTGAAGCTGAAGATGTTCTTTTCACACCGGATGTGCTGCCCATTGATGTGGATAACGGTGACTGAACCACCGGCTGGAAAGAGAATGGCACATCGGTGGTCATCAATAACAATATGTTGGACTTTTCAGACACAAAATATGGGAGCTTGGGACTTAGTGCCGAGACTACTGTAGATGTGGGCGACTTTTTAGCGTTTTTTACCGGTGATTTTGGAGATGATAACGCACAGGATCTGGCATACGGTGAAATTACGGCAATCACTGTCAATAAAGACGGTACTACTACTATTACTTATAAAGAGATAAAAGAAGATCAGCTAATGTCTGCCATGGATTTGTATGACGAAACACAACTTAGCGAAACTGAACTTAAGGAAGCGCTTAATAAAAACAAGGATGAAATACAAGAAATTATTGAAGCTCAGCTTATGGAGAGCGACTTCTTTGATGATGCCGGTAAATATCTGGCAGAAATAGCACTTAAAACCGACGAGGTTAGGGAGATCTTTGGAGATAATTTGACTTTAGTCGACTGTACTCTTACCTATGTAGACGGTACGCCTTTAGGCGCAGATGAACTGAAACTGATGGGCAATATCATTGACAAGGAACAGGACGGCAAAAAGCCGAAGGTTTCAGTCAGTATATCAACCAAAACATCCCATTTTGATCCGAAAATTGTCGGTTCCGGTGTACGTGTTGAAGTTGCTGTGAACTATAAATTCAAGATTCAGAAAAAAGGCAACAATAATATTATGGAGGTTGAACTGACTGCTTTCTTCGAGCAGGAGTTCACTTTCGGTTTCAATGTAAGTGGTGGTGCAGTTTGGAAATGGAAGTGGAAAATTATCCCTTATATTGCCGATTATCGTCTGACCGGTAACCTGGACATCGGCACATATACCGGTCTTGGTATAACAGCCACTGCCAAGCTGAAAGAGGACAAAGAGCCTTGGGGCATGCCGTGGCCCAATAGTGCCAGGGAAGCTGCTGCAACCAAAAAAATCTTTAGCTTAAGTAAGTCTATTAAGGAACTGATGGAAGATATTGAGACTGTTCTTCCTGAAGAGGAAGCTACCGCCAGTGGCGGACTGGCAGAGAAGTATGCACGGTTTATGGAGGATGCCAATGAGGAGTGGGTGGATCTGGTTTCTGTCAGCATTTTAGACCTGCGCAGTGCAGTGGATCCTCTGCATGTCCTTGCTTTTGGACTTCAGGTTGATTTCGTAGTCTCTGCAAACCTGAATGTGGCTATCGGAATGACCTTCCAATACGAGAACTTCAAGCGGCATTCTTTTACATTGCTTGTATTAAGCAAGAGTGGGGAAAATGAAAGTATCGATTTGTCCACCAACGGTTATCAGTTTGATTTCTATGTTATGGGAACCATCGGTATCAGAGCCGGTGTGCGGGTAAAGGTCACAGCAGGGCTCTTCAGTACAAAACTGGCTGCCATCGGATTGCAGTTTGAAACAGGAGCCTATGCCCGGATGTGGGGTTACTTCTATTATCATCTGGAGAACTGGAAGGAAAATGGGGTATGGCAGAAGAATAGCAGCTATTCCGGTGCACTTCTTATTGAAATCGGTGCTTATCTGGATGTGAAGTTCATTGCTGAAGCCCTGAACGGCAAATACTCCTACACTCCATCCATCTATACAAAAGAATGGCCTTTATGGTCGGCAGGACAACGGGAAAATGTCTATGACTTTGCCTATGAAGACGGTCTGACCTTCAATATTTTGAATGTCGATACCTATACCGTCCCCAAAACTGTCTTCGATATGTATTGGATGGATCTCAAGACCGGAGAGACAGAGGACAATGTCAAAAACTTCGACAGCAATACTTCGCCAAGCGGAGATGATGAAGCTTACTTTGCCGTAGATCTGACAAATTCGGCCTTCAGCTATAACCCTGTCAACAATCAGATTAAAGTAAACACTTCGTCAGGTGAATTGGTTCAGAGCTGTGAAATGAAGATTACATGGAAAGGTGCGCCTCTGTCCAGGTCCTCCGAGGTGCTTACAAGAACCATCAAGCTTAACTGGAATAATGAGGCGAATGCCGGAACCATTGCCTTTGACTCCAATGGAGGCTCAGCAGCTCCAATGATCCGATTACTTGCAGGAACAGCACTTAGCGGCAAAATGCCAGCAGCACCTACCCGTTACGGTTATACTTTTGCCGGATGGTATACCGATAAAGAGTTAAACAATTCCTTTACAGCAGCTGCCATGCCTAAAGGTAATACTACACTGTACGCCAAGTGGACACCGGACACTGTGGGCTATATTGTGGAGCATTATCAGAAGGCCTTGAACGGTCAGTATGTGTTGACAGAGACCGACAAGGCTATGACAGGCAAGGTGGGCGAACAGACAGCAGCTTTAGCTAAGTCCTATACCGGCTTTACAGCGCAGCCTGTGAAGCAGCAAACTATTGTTCCCGACGGTACAACCCGCGTTTCAATATACTATGACCGGAACTTGTACGATTTGAAATTCTTGTTTGACAACGGCAGTAATGATGTTATATTAAAGGTGCCTTTTGGCTCAGACATTGTATGGCCATCCAATCCTACCAAAGAAGGCTATACTTTTGCCGGGTGGAATGCGGATATCCCTGAAACTATGCCGGCGAATGCCTTGATCTTTACTGCTCAATGGACGGCAAGGACGGATATACCTTATACGGTGAAGCATTATAAACAAAGCTTGAATGCAGATTATATGCTGGAAAAGGCCGATAGAATGAGCGGTACTGCAGGACAGCTAACTAATGCCCAAGCCAAAACTTATACCGGCTTTACAGCAAAGAAATTTGACCAAAAAATTGTTCAGCCTGACGGAAGTACTGTTGTAGAGTTATATTATGACCGTAATATCAATGAACTGTCATGGAACTTAAATGGCGGAAATCCTTTGTCGGGAACGTATACCAACGGTGATGTGATGTACGGCACTTCTATTGAATTGCCTGATACACCTACCCGTGACGGCTATACCTTCCAGGGATGGTATAAGGATGCGGAACTGAATAAGCTACTCGAGGACAATGCTACAATGCCCGATGTGACGCTTACTCTCTATGCCAAGTGGAAGCCGAATCAGTACACCATAACCTTTGACAGCAACGGCGGAAGTTATGTAGCGGCTATTACACAGGATTGCGGTACCGAAGTGGAAGCACCCGCTAACCCAACCAAAGAAGGCTATACCTTTGTCGGCTGGATGAAGGACAATGAGATAGTTTTGGTACCAACCGTCATGCCGGCAGGAGATATCACTCTTATTGCCAAATGGGAAGCGAAAAAATATACCATAACCTTTAACAGCAACGGCGGAAGTTATGTGGCACCAATTACACAGGATTACGGTAATGAGGTGGAAGCACCAGCTGACCCAACCAGAGAAGGCTATACCTTTGTTGGCTGGATGGAGGACAATGAGATAGTTTCAGTACCAACCATCATGCCTGCAAGAGACATCACTCTGATTGCTGAATGGGAAATTAATCAGTATACCATAACCTTTGACAGTAACGGAGGAAGTTATGTGGCACCAATTACACAGGATTACGGTACCGAAGTGGAAGCGCCTGCCAACCCAACCAGAGAAGGCTATACCTTTGCCGGTTGGAAATTGGAGGGAGAAAATTATACAATTACTGTAATGTCCGGTAAAAATATTACCCTCGTGGCAGAGTGGACAGCTCACACCAATATACCGTACACCGTGGAACATTATAGGGAGGAACTGGACGGAAGTTATCCATTAACACCAAGTGAGAAAGAGGATTTGACGGGCAGCACCGGAGCTATGATTAATGCTGTTCCAAAGGGAACTGCCGGCTTTACCTTCGATTCCGACGCTAACGGTACAATTTCCTCCGGAGTAATTTTGCCGGATGGCAGTTTAGTGCTAAAACTATACTATAAACGAAACAGTTATAATGTAACATGGGACGCAGACGGTGGCAATTTGGACACCAGCGGTGCAACTACAGGCAGTGTGAAGTATGGTGCGGATATTACCCGACCTTCGAATAATCCTACCAAGACAGGACATACCTTTAACGGATGGTTAGGTTATACCGAAAATATGACCATGCCGGCAAAAGATATTACTTTTAGAGCTGATTGGACAGTCAACCGGTATACCATAACCTTTGACAGTAACGGAGGCAGTCCTGTTGAAGCCATCACACAGGATTACGGTACAGAAGTAAAAGCACCGACAGCGCCGACCAAATCAGGTTATAGATTTGTAGGATGGCAGCTAAACGGAGAGAATTATACCTTTACTACCATGCCTGCAGAAAACATCACGCTAGTGGCTGTATGGTCCAATATACCTATTTATACAGTAAGTTTTGATGCTAACGGCGGTACTGTTGAAACAACCTCTAAAACTGTTTTTGCCGGCAGCTCATACGGTGAACTTCCGATTCCTGAATATGGGAGTCAATTCTTCCTTGGTTGGTTTACGGCAGAAAGCGGCGGAACTAAAGTTACCGACACAACGGTTGTAGAGCTTGACACCGACCACACCCTGTATGCCCGCTGGTCAGCCACAGGCTTTACCGGAAGTGTTCATCCGGATGTGACAATCTATGTTGCCGGAATAAAAGTAACGACAGAGAATATGAACGATATTCTTGGCGATGGTTCCGGAAGTGTGCAATTTGATCCCAATTCAACAGAATTTACCGGAAGCGGATATATTTCTAATGCCGGTAAGCTGTATCTTAACAATGCAACGATATCGGGAATAAGTACTGTTAAAACCTTTTACCTAAATATCAATGCAACCATTTACGCTCCACACAGCATGACCATTGTTAACACAGGTAGCAGTACTGTGATAAACCCATTTGACGATCTTTCTACAGATACCGACGTTTACGGTATCTATATATCCGGTTATTTGAACATTGAAGGTTCAGGTACTCTGACCGCAACCAGCGGACAAGGTGGAGCCCAATATAACTGCGGTATTCGAGTTGGAGTTTCGGGAGCTCACTTAAAAATTTACGGAGTCAAAGTAGAAGCCTTTGCAGGTACTGCCGGAAATAATGGCAGGAGCTATGGTGTTTGTGTCGGTATTCTAGAAATGGAATATAAGGTGTTTCTAAACCCAGGTACTTTGGAGGCTCATGGATATGATAGCGCGGTATATTGCGGTGATCCGGATTTTCCTTATAGAGACTTCACTACAGTGGTTAATACCTATATTGGCGGTATGGACTATGATGGTTCTGACGCAGAATCTGTAACACAGACCGAAGAATATCAGTATCGGAACTACAAGTATATATTGGCTACAGTTCAGTAAAGGTTAAAATTGAGGCGGGGGAGACCCCGCCTTTTAAACCTTTTGGCATGGAAGAGGCTAAAATGAAAGGATTCGGTGTTCTTAAGCATGATTTTTGCAGAAAGGATGATCACATGAAGCGACTTCTATTTTTTGCAGCAATATTGACAGCCATACTTTTTACCGTACCTTCTTATGCTGACGAGTATCAACCGGTGCGGATTGCCGTCATTGACACCGGAATTTCCACCGCAGCAATTAGCGAAAGGAATCTGGACAGGGGACATAACTATATCATACCCAACGCTGCCACCGAAGATACCGTAGGCCATGGCACTGCCGTTGCGGCTATCATCGCCGGCAGCGAAACGGCAGGAGTTACCGGCCTTTGTCCCGAAGCTGTGCTGGTTCCCCTGGTTTATTACAGCAAGAACAGGAATGATATGGCGGTCAAGGGCGATCTGCCCATGCTGGCACAGATTATCCGGGATGCGGTTGAGATTTACAACTGCCGCATTATTAATATCAGTTCGGGAGCAAAAGTAGATACACCGGCCCTTTGGGATGCGGTGGCCTGGGCGGAACAACGCGGAGTACTGGTAGTTTCCTGTGCCGGGAATGACGGCAACAGTACGGTCTATTTCCCCGGTGCTTTTTCCACTGTCCTTTGTGCCGGAACCGTTAACATTGCCGAGGATGGTCCTGCCCTCTTTTCCAACTGTCACAGCGGTGTGGATTTACTGGCACCCGGTATAAGGCTAAAAACGACCAATATCAAAGGAGAATCAGTGACGGTAAACGGCACCACCTACTCTACAGCCTGGGTGACCGGTGCAGCAGCTTTAATGCTTACACACGACCCTTCTTTAACTCCCTATCGGCTTCGTCAGCTTTTGTGCAGTACTGCCCGGGACATTTGCTCTGAAGGTTATGATGAGGAATCGGGCTGGGGGATTGTGGATCTAAATGCGGCAATGGCAAAATTACAGGCTGAAAAAGAAAAAACTCTGCCCTTTCATGATGTGGCACAGGATGCCTATTACCGGGATGCAGTGGAATGGGCGTTGAAGAATGGTATAACCGGTGGCACAACCTCAACCACCTTTTCTCCGGATATGACCTGCACCCGTGCCCAGACGGTTACTTTCCTTTGGAGGGCTGCAGGATGCCCGGAACCGAGAATTACAAGGAATTCCTTCGGTGATGTGACTGAAAACGACTATTTTTATAAAGCTGTACTTTGGGCTTCAGAAAGGGGAATTACTTCCGGAACATCGGATACAACCTTTAGTCCATATATTCCTTGCAGTGAGGCGGAGATTATTACCTTTTTATGGCGAGCGAAGAATCGCCCTGATGCAGCAGGGAAAAGTGTAGTGGCATCGAATCTGGGGGAACATTATTACACCGATGCGGTGGCCTGGGCAGACACCCATGGGTTATTTAACGCTGCCAGAACTGACTTTGATCCGAAAAAAGAGTCACCTCGGGCCCATATTGTAGTTTACCTTTATCGCAGTATGAATGCCGGATTTTGATTGTATATTCTAAAATTAAAGCAATCAACTGAATTTTGAGCAGGAAGATTAAAAAATATATATTTTTATTAAACAATAAAAAAAGGCTTTTTAGCCTTATTAAATCAATTGTCTGAAATTTTTCATTAACCTACATCCTTAAATTTTGAATATAAGAAATTAATATCAGAGGTTTCTACAGTTTTAGAGTTGTTCTTTTTCTTATTTAGCTTTAGCTCTTTTTTCTTAAGAAGATTCAGTGAACGCAAACTTAACATTGTTCCGATGATTCCAACCAGCAATCCGATTATTAACCCAATCAGAGTTCCGAGTATTAACGCTAGAACAACATTTAACATATTCCAATCACCATTTATCGTTAGTATTAGTATATCATTATTTATATCGGCATTTCTCAAGTTTATTTTACAAGATTTTGCATATTGTTGCAAGATTGTTTTTTACTTAAAAAACTTTTCTTGTTTTTGCAATAATTTGATAATGAAAAATAAATTGATTTTTTATTATGTTAAGTTGAAAAATTTACTTTATTGAGCCTAACTTCTGTTTTACACTAAAAAAAGTTTAAATCAAATATGAAATATGGAAAAGGATTTTTGAAATGAAGGATATGAAATGGCAGAAATAGTTGCACTATAATTTGAATAATTGAATAATATATGTAGAAACATATAAATAACTATAATTTAAACTTATAAAAAATTTTTAAAAAATATGCTTGACATTTATCGATATCTGTCTTAAAATAGCTTTGTGCCTTTAGTGATGGGTACAAATGTGGTGGATGTAGCTCAGTTGGTTAGAGTGCCAGATTGTGGCTCTGGAGGTCGTGGGTTCGACTCCCATCATCCACCCCACGTAGGGATATAGCCAAGTCGGTAAGGCACCAGACTTTGACTCTGGCATTTCGTAGGTTCGAGTCCTGCTATCCCTGCCATAGGGGCCATTAGCTCAGTTGGCAGAGCACTTGACTTTTAATCAAGGTGTCCCGCGTTCGAGTCGCGGATGGCTCACCAAAAAAGAAGAAAGACCATGTAAATTTTGAAAAGCATGGTCTTTCTTCTTTTTTAAAACATAATACTTTAAACGTAAATTTTATGCGTTCAGCAATGATTCTTTTTGATTAATCCGGAAATTGAACATTGCCCTGGATAAAACAGCCATTCATGAGATTGTCGGGAATAGGGTCTATAATATCGGTTACAACCTTGCCGCGGATATCGGTAATTCTGATTTTAAGGTTGGAAGTATCCAAATTATTTATCACAAAATAGTTGCAGCGGTCCTTGGGAATGTCGACCCATTCGCCGTCTTTAAAGTATTCCATTTTCATTACAGGATATTTGTGATTTCTTACTTGTATGGCAAACCACCATTTTGAACTGGCCGGCAAGATTCGGTATATAAAATTTCCGGTGATGGGAGCAGGTATAATACGCCATGTTACATCAATTTTACCTCCGGGAACATTTGTATCGCCTATTTTATCACAGGAAATTCCGCAAAGGTCCAAAGCACCTTCCGGGGCTTCCGTATAGCAATCGGTTACATAGACAACTGTGGTACCTTTAGGCCCTGTTACCTCCAAATATGCACCGGCTAGAGCGGCCTGTACACCGTAACAATTAAAATCGGGTTTGTTAACGGCCACAATTTCCATATCTTCAGGAATTGGATCTAAAAGGGCAATTCCGCCTACATATCCTGAACCGGTATAAGTGGCATACCCTGAGCGTATTTTATCCCATCCGGGATATGGCTCGCTGTATTCAGGCAATGGTGTATTTGTCGGTGTAGGTGCTGGAGATTGAGTTTTGGGAAAAACTTTGATCATTCCGAGAAGATATTGTTTCATTAAAGCACAGTCAATGCTGTTTATAGAACCGTCTCCGTCCAAGTCACCTGCCAAAAGGGAATCTTCGGCAGGAAGAGTATTGATAATTTTCAATATAAAGCTTTTCATCAATGCAAAGTCAATACTATCCACATTATTGTCTCCATTGACATCTCCAACTTGAAGTTGGGCGGAAGAGATAAAATTATAGGATAAAACTTGAGCAGCTATAATTAAAATGGCAGTGAAAAGCCTGATTTTTTTAAAATTCATATTAAATCCTCCCCAAACAAACATTTATACATATTCTCTTAAACAATAATTTATCGACAATATAATTAAAACTTATAAAGAGAGTCCATAGACAAGTAAGAATATACTGCTGTTTTGTACCAAATAAGGAGCTATATAGATGATCACAGAATACTGGAAAAAAAGTATTGCATGGAATAGGAAAATGATATAATACCTGTTTTTGCCGTTCCTTGCGTTTATTAAACTTTACAAAATGTACTTATATTATAGTCTATTGCAGTAAAAATTACAATAAATTGAATTATATTAGTAAGAATTTCGTGGAGATTTAAAAAGTCAAGAAAGTTTTGTGAGAAAAATGCAAGGTTAAAATGTGCAAAATTGCAAAATGGATAAAAGTTGATAAATAATAAGATGTCAAAACGGCTGAATATAAGGGATGCGATATTGTGCTATTGAATACTGAGGTGTAATAATGAAATTTGCCAAAATAAATTATTCATTTTTGTTGATTTTTTATTGGCAAGAATGTATAATAAAAGAAGATAAAGTTAAACCGAAAACATATTTGAATAAAAAATAATAAATATCATGTCTTAATATCCCAAGCTGTATATTGGACATTTTTGAATAAAGAGTTCTCAATGATGAGATTATAACTATCTCAAAACGGGTTGTAGTCTTGTCATTTTTTTATATTTCTTTTTGCGGGAGGAGGGTTAAAATGCCGAGTAAAGGGAAATCAAGCAAAAATCTTCTATTAACTGCAGTAATATTATTGACAGCTATTTTGATTTTATACAAGATATTAAACATGGACAGCATAAATGCAAAAGATTATTCAAGAGGTCAAAAAACCGTAAATCTTACCGTATCTGCGGCAGCAAGCCTTAAGGATGTTATGGAAGAAATTAAAGAGATATATGAAAAAGAAAATTTAAACATTACCCTTACATACAATTTCGGTTCTTCCGGATCTTTGCAAAAGCAGATTGAACAAGGGGCTGAGGTAGATGTGTTTATATCTGCTGCAACCAAACAGATGGATGAATTGGAGGATAAAGGTTTAATTATTGAAGATACCAGAAAAGGGTTTTTGGAAAATAAAATAGTTCTTATTGTACCTTTAGAATCATCAGAAATTACCGATTTTAAGGATTTATTGGAGGACAATGTTAAGAAAATAGGAATTGGCGAACCGAAAAGTGTTCCTGCAGGACAGTATGGAGAGGAAGCACTGACGAATCTTAATATAATCGATTCACTTAACTCAAAGTTTGTGTACGCAAAAGACGTTAAAGAAGTTTTAATGTGGGCAGAAACCGGTAATATCGACGCAGGCCTGGTATATGAAACCGATGCCAAAGCATCAAATAAAGTAAAAGTAGTTGCCAGGGCACCGGAAGGATCGCACAGGCCGATTTATTATCCTGCAGCGGTAATTAAGGAAAACAAAAATCAGGAAGCGGCCAAGGATTTCGTAAATTATCTTTACAGCAGTAAAGCCAAACCCATATTTGAAAAGTATGGTTTTATATTTATTGAGTAGTTGGAATCGGTTTGGAGTGATGACAATGAATATGGATTTTTCACCCTTGTGGATATCGTTAAAGACTACAATTTTAGCAACGCTGCTGACCTTCTTTTTTGGAATCATAGCAGCTTGGTTTGTTACAAGGTATAGAGGTAAATTAAAGGGTTTTTTGGATGGGTTGCTTACATTACCGATGGTATTGCCTCCTACAGTAGTTGGGTATTTCCTGCTCATTTTGCTTGGAAAAAATGGACCAATAGGCAAATTGTTATATTTAGTCGGAATTAAAATAATTTTTACCTGGTGGTCTGCAGTTTTGGCAGCTTCAGTTGTTGCATTTCCGCTTATGTATAAAACAGCAAGAGGCGCTTTTGAACAGGTTGATATAAATATTGTTTATGCGGCGAGGACTTTAGGAGTCTCTGAATGGATGATTTTTTGGAAAGTGATTGTTCCGCTTGCCTGGCCTGGAATAGTAGCTGGAGCTGTTCTGGCTTTTACCAGAGCCCTTGGTGAATTTGGTGCAACACTGATGGTAGCGGGGAATATACCCGGCAGAACCCAGACAATTCCTTTAGCAATATTCTTTTCCGTTGAAAGTGGAGAGATGAATAAAGCATTTATATGGGTAGTATTGATATTTGTTGTATCCCTTGCTGTTATGATATTGATGAACTATTGGAATGAGTATCAAAGAATAAATACTCAAAGGATTGGAAGGAGAAAATATGGAACTGCTGGTGAATATAAAAAAGAGGCTTCCCGGATTCACTTTAAAGGTAAACTTCAAGGCATCAGAGCAAGTCATGGGGTTACTTGGGGCATCCGGTTCGGGCAAAAGTATGACCTTAAGATGTATAGCGGGAATAGAAAAGCCCGATGAAGGGAAAATAGTACTAAATGACCGAGTGCTGTTTGACTCAGAAAAAGGAATTAATATTCCGAGCAGACTGCGGAAAGTGGGGTATCTTTTTCAAAACTATGCTCTCTTTCCTAATATGACTGTGGAAGACAACATTGGATTCGGTCTTCAAAAACTTTCAAAAGAGAAGAGAAAGGCTGTAATACAGGAAAAAATAGAAATGATGAAACTTAATGGTTTGGAAAAGAGATTTCCTTTCCAACTCTCGGGAGGGCAGCAGCAAAGGGTGGCTTTAGCCAGAGCCTTGGCAATAGAACCGGAGATGTTACTTTTGGATGAACCCTTTTCTGCACTGGATGACCACCTGAGATATCTATTGACAAAACAGTTAATAGACACCCTTTCCAATTATCACGGAATTACACTTTTTGTTACACACAATATAGAAGAGGCATTTCGTATTTGCAGTGAATTGACAGTTCTAAATAATGGAGCTGTAGAATCAGCTGGAAAAAAAGAAGATATATTCAGAAATCCTGATAGTCTGTCTGTTGCCCGGATAACAGGATGTAAAAATTTTTCTGCTGCCAAATATCTATCAAATAATGAATTAGAGGCTGTTGATTGGGGCATCAGGCTTAAGACCGATCGTTTGATTACAAAAGAGCTGAAGTATGTGGGTATGAGAGCCCATTATGTCAGATTGGCATTGGAAAATGACAGGGATAATGTTTTTTGTTGCTGGCCAAGTTTTGTTAATGAATCACCTTTTAGAGTTACAGTATATCTTTTTATTGGAAACAGGCCTGAAAGTAAGCAAGATTATCACCTTCAATGGGAAATTCCAAAGGAAAAGTGGATGGAGATTGGAAGGGAACCTTTGCCGTGGAAAATATGTTTAAGTCCTGAAAGACTCATAATCCTTAACAGATAGGTTTTTGTTGAAAAAAAGAATTTCCCGGGAAATATAATTGACTTTTTTATCGAAATATATAAAAAAACATAAAGGTATGAAAAAAGGACTCATTAAGAGTCCTTTTTGGGAAAATGCAATATCATTATTCTACTTTTTTTGCTATGTCATATAGAACCAGATCTTTGTTTTTTTCTTCAGCCCAACGTATTGACCATTCGTTTTCAAACAGAAGCACATATCGGTCATTTTCATCCTGTACAATCATGGTAGAACTGGTAAGGGTAAGTTTCCTTGGGTCGATATCGGAATTTTCTATCCACCGTGCGTGTTTGTAAGGCAAGTGCTGCATTTTTATATCGACACCATATTCATTTTTAAGTCTGTATTCAAGAACTTCAAACTGAAGTACTCCGACTGTACCTATAATTAAAGCTTCTATACCTATATCAATTTGTTTGAATACCTGTATGGCACCTTCTTCAGACAATTGGTTGATTCCTTTTATAAATTGCTTACGCTTCATTGTATCTGCCGACATTACCCTGGCAAAATGTTCTGCCGGGAAAATGGGTATCCCTTCAAACTTGAGGTCACTGTTGGCTTCGCAAAGAGTGTCTCCTATTTTAAAAATACCCGGGTCAAAAACACCTATTATATCACCGGCAAAGGCTTCTTCAACTATTGTGCGCTCTTGTGCCATGAATTGTTGAGGTTGTGAGAGTTTGACAGTTTTTTTCTGTTGTACATGGTTAACTTCCATACCTTTGTAGAAACGTCCGGAACATATGCGCATAAAGGCTATTCTGTCTCTATGGGCAGGATTCATATTTGCCTGAATCTTAAACACAAAAGCAGTGAATTTATCCCAGGTGGGATCAACTTCACCGGCTGATGAGTTTTTTATACCCGGACATGGAGCAAGGGAAAGAAACTCCTCTAAGAAGGGCTGGACCCCGAAATTGGTCATGGCACTTCCGAAGAAAATTGGAGTTAATTCACCTTTAAGTACTCTTTTTTTGTCAAATTCTTCTCCTGCCATATCCAGAAGCTCTATATCTTCACGCAGCTTATTGTAATAATGGTCTCCCAAAAGATCGGCAAAAACTTGGTCGTCAATACTTCCTTTTTGAGATGAAACAACCGTCTGACCGTGATTTCCGCCTTCAAACAGTTCGATTTGTTTGAGCTTTCTGTTATATACACCTTTAAAGTCACCATCGGTACCTATAGGCCAGTTCATTGGATATGATTGGATACCGAGGACTTTTTCAATTTCTTCCATAAGCTCAAAAGGATCTTTTGAAGCCCTGTCCATCTTGTTTACAAAAGTGAAGATGGGGATACCCCTCATCTTACATACATGGAAAAGCTTTATGGTTTGTGCTTCAACACCCTTTGCACCGTCAATCAGCATTACGGCACTGTCGGCTGCCATAAGTGTACGGTATGTATCTTCGCTGAAATCCTGGTGACCGGGGGTGTCCAGGATGTTTATACAATAGCCGTTATATTCAAATTGCATAACGCTTGAAGTAACCGATATACCTCTCTGCTTTTCAATTTCCATCCAGTCGGATATTGCGTGCCGGTTAGCTTTCCTTGCTTTAACCGAACCGGCAAGTCTTATAGCTCCACCATATAATAGAAGCTTTTCTGTTAATGTGGTCTTTCCCGCGTCGGGGTGCGATATAATGGCAAAAGTTCTTCTTCTGTCAACTTCTTTAGTTATAATCTCTTTTATATTCGACATTTGTCATACCTCTTATAACATCAGTTTTTTAGCAAATTTTATTGTATATTATACCCACATGTAATGTCAATTCATAAAAAACAATGCCACATTTTACAATGCAGCGAGTTGAACGAATTTTGTTGACAACTTCTGTTTAGATATGTATTATATATAAAACATTTATTATTATTTTAAAAAGGAAAGAGGAATTTTATTTAACATATAGAATAGTTGTAATTATAATTATAAATAGACATTGTTTATTTATAGATAGAATATTGTATAAATATCGTACAATTTTTTATTAAAAAACTAAAATGCAAGGGGAATATAAGATGAATGAGAATAATATGAATTTAATTAAAATAACTTTTCCCGACGGAACCGAAAAAGAAGTTATTGAAGGAACATCGCTGCTTGAATTGAGTTATGAGTTTGGCGGCGACTACAAATCTGCCATTGTTGCAGCAAAGGTGGATAATGATATTAAAGAATTAACTTTTCGTATATATAATAGCGCCAATATTGAATTTATAGATTTGACTAATGATGACGGAATGAGGATTTATAACAGAAGCCTTAGTTTTCTTTTGATAAAGGCGGTTAACGATCTTTTTCCTGACAGAAAGGTAATAATAAGCCATTCAATAAGCAAAGGCATATTCTGTGAGATTAACGGGGAGACACCCCTTACAGCTGAAGAAGTAACTAAAATTGAAGAAAGAATGAGAGAACTGGTAAAGCGGAAGATACCTTTTATAAAGAAAATTTTGTCTATAGAAGAGGCCAGGGAAATATTCAGCAAAACCGGCAGATTGGACAGATTTCGTGCCATAGAGCATAGAAAGAAACCCTATGTAACAATTTACAATTGTGACGGCTATGAAGATTACTTTTACGGATATATGGTCCCGGACACGGGATATTTGCAAAAATTTGCACTTAAATTTTATGAAACGGGATTGATAATGATGTTCCCTGATAAATCAAATCCCGACATTATTCCTAAGTTTAAAGAGCAGAAAAAGCTGTTTGCCATTTTTACAGAATACAAGAGATGGGGCCGGATACTTGGTGTCCAGGATGTCGGATCCCTTAATGCCCTTGTAAAAGAAGGCAGGGCCAATGAACTTATAAGAGTCGGAGAGGCTCTGCATGAGAAAAAAATAGCACAGATTGCCGACATGATTGCTTTTAACAAGCATAAAAAACGTATAGTGCTTATTGCGGGACCATCATCCTCAGGTAAAACAACTTTTGCTCAAAGATTGGCTATACAATTGAAAGTTAACGGTTTAAGACCGGTTACAATTTCGCTGGATGACTATTTTGTGGATAGAGACAAAACACCTAAGGATGAAAGTGGAGATTATGATTTTGAGGCTTTAGAAGCAATCGACCTTGTTCTCTTCAATCAGCATTTGTCCAGCTTGATTAAGGGAGAAGAGGTAGGAGTACCCATTTTTAATTTTTCAAAAGGATGCAGGGAAAACTTTTGCAGAAAATTAAGAATTGATGACGATCAACTGCTTATAATCGAAGGAATTCACGGATTGAATGAAAAATTGACTTCCTCGATTCATAAGGATAGCAAGTTTAAGATTTATGTAAGTGCAATTACTTCAATGAGTATTGATGATCACAATAGAATACCTACAACCGATGCAAGGATGCTGAGAAGAATTGTAAGAGATTTTCAGTTTAGGGGCTGCAGTGCCATAAACACAATTAAAAGATGGCCTTCGGTAAGACGCGGAGAGGAAAGAAATATTTTCCCGTTCCAGGAAGAAGCAGATGTTATGTTTAATTCAGCGCTTCCTTTTGAACTTGGAGTTTTGAAAGTGTATGCCGAACCGCTTTTGAATGATATTGACAGATCACAGCCTGAATATTCTGAAGCAAAAAGGCTTATAGAGTTTTTAACCAATTTTGTTCCGATAGACTCTAAAGAGATTCCTGCAAATTCTATTATAAGAGAATTTATTGGCGGCAGCTGCTTTTATGAATAGAATGACAACTGTATTGACTCAGGGGTAAGATTTACAAGGAATCAATAAAATTTAAGGACATTGGATTGTAAATTCTAAACGTAAATTTAAGAGACAAAGGCAGGGGTTTTATGAAAGTAAGCGAAATCATTGGCATTCTTGACGCGGAACTTTTGACAGGAGAAGAAAATCTTGATATGGATATCGAGCACGCTTGTGGTTCGGATCTTATGAGTGATGTTATGGCCTTTGTGAAGGAAAATGTTGTGTTGCTGACGGGGCTTGTCAATCCTCAGGTTGTAAGAACGGCTGAAATGATGGATATAAAAGTTATTGTTTTTGTAAGAGGTAAGGTGCCCGATGAAAAGTTGGTTCAATTTGCAAAGGAAAAGGGAATAACTATATTAATTACAAAACATCCGATGTTTATTGCATGCGGTAAACTCTATTGTGCCGGTATCACGGGAAGAGGTGTATGGGATTGAGCAATAGCATTATAAGGCAGAGTTATGTTATTCCTGCCGATGATTTCTCGTTAGCCGGAGAAGCATCGAGTTGTGTAAAAAAGATGCTCAATCAATTGGGTGTTCCCCCTCAGACTGTTAAAAAGGTAGCCATTGCTATGTATGAGGCTGAGATAAATGCTGTCATTCATGCAGGAGGAGGAACTGCTGATGTTGAAATAGGCGGCGGAAAGATAATAGTAACTATTAGTGATGAAGGACCGGGTATTCCTGACCTTGAGCTGGCAATGCAGGAGGGATATTCTACTGCGCCTGACAGCATCAGGGAGATGGGATTCGGTGCCGGTATGGGTTTGCCGAACATTAAACGGTATGCTGACAAACTTGATATAAAAACTGAAGTAGGTAAAGGAACAAGTGTTGAAATAACCGTGTTTTTATAGAATAGTGGCCTCAACAAGGATGTAGGCGAAATAATATTATTTAAGCCATGATTCTGTAGAAGCCTGTTTGGGGGGATTAGAATGAAGGGCTACTTTCATTCGGTAACTTTAGATGAGGAAAAGTGTAAAGGATGTACCAATTGCATAAAAAGGTGCCCTACAGAGGCTATTAGAGTGAGGAAGGGAAAGGCCAGAATTATAGCTGAAAGGTGCATTGATTGCGGTGAATGTATAAGAGTCTGCCCATATCGTGCCAAGAAAGCTATTACCGATCCCTTTGAGAATATCTATAATTTCAAATTCAAGGTGGCTATACCTGCGCCTACCCTATATGGGCAGTTTAAATATATGAAGTCCATAAATCATTTGCTTAACGCTTTTAAACTGATTGGTTTCGATCATGTCTATGAGGTGGCAAGGGCTGCTGAAATTATAAGCAGTGCCACAAAGGAATTGATGAAGAAGAATGATTTGCCTAAGCCTTTGATATCATCTGCGTGTCCTGCTGTTGTAAGATTGATTCAGGTTCGTTTTCCAAACTTGATTGACAATATATTAAAGCTTGAGTCGCCCATGGAACTGGCTGCAAAAATTGTAAAAGATGAGATTGAAAAAAATAAAAATATTCCCAGAGAGGATATCGGCGTGTTTTTTATTACGCCCTGTGCAGCTAAAGTTACCAGCATTAAAGCTCCTTATGAGAGTGAAAAGTCTTGTGTTGACGGTGCTATATCCATAAAAGATATATATTTGAAATTGTTTAATGGTCTGGGTGAGGTAAAACAGGAGGAAAACTTGGTGATGGCCGGATTTACAGGAATCCGGTGGGCAAATTCCGGTGGAGAGAGTTTGGCATTAGGTACCGAGAACTTTCTTGCTGTAGATGGAATTCACAATGTAATTTCCATTTTGGAGGAATTGGAAAATGACAAGCTGGAGGATGTGGATTTTATTGAAACTTTAGCTTGTCAGGGAGGATGTCTTGGAGGACCTTTAACTGTCGAAAATTTATATGTAGCCAAAACCCGGATTAAAAAATTTATAGATATGGCTAAGAAAAATGTTGTACAGGAAAACCCGGACAATATTTATGACTATGATTTGCTATGGAAGAGAAATGTGGAATACAAGCCTATTTTGAAACTGGATGAAGATTTTGAAATTGCAATGAAAAAATTGGAAGCACTGCAGTCAATCAGTGAGGAATTGCCGGGATTGGACTGTGGAGCTTGTGGAGCACCTAATTGCAGGGCACTGGCTGAAGATATTGTAAGAGGTAATGCCAATGAGACCGATTGTATATTTAAGTTGAGGGAAAAAGTGAGAGACCTTACTGTACAAATGATGGAAATTGAGTCAGTGATGCCTCCTGTTATGGATAAAAGCGATACCAATAAAAAAGAAAAAAATGATTAGAGGGATGAATATGAAGGTTAATGAATTGGCGGATTTATTGCAATTTAAGGTGTTGACCGACGATAAGAGTATAGATAGGGAAATATCGGGGGTATATATTTGCGACTTGCTTAGCTGGGTTATGTCCCATGCCAATAAAGGGGATGTTTGGATTACGGTGCATACCCATATAAACATTGTAGCTGTCGCGGTATTGGTTGAGATTCCCTGTATAATTGTTCCCGAAGGAATTAAAGTGGAAGAGTCAACAATTCTAAAAGCAAATGAAGAAGGAATTGTTATATTGAGTTCCGATAAGACAGCCTATCAGATAGCTTTAGAAATCGGTAAACTCTTATAAGGTACAGATAATAATTTTTTTGCTTTTTTGTGGAATTGTGGTTTTAAGTTTTGAATAATGCTTAAAAAACTCATGGAGGAAAAATGAAAGCCTTTTATGATCTTCATATACATTCGGCACTTTCACCCTGTGCAGAAGATGACATGACACCGAACAATATAGTTAATATGGCATATATTAAAGGTCTTGATATAATTGCAGTTACCGATCACAATTCTGCCTTAAACTGCGAGGCTGTTTTAAAATGTGCAAAAAACCGGGGAATTGTTGCAATTCCGGGAATGGAGCTGGAGACCAGGGAAGAAGTACATTTGGTTTGTCTTTTTCCGGGCCTTGAGGAAGTAATGAAAATGCATGAAATAGTTACTGATGCACTTCCTAAAATAGAGAACCGGGAGGATATCTTCGGTCAGCAGCTTATAATGGATGAAGATGACAATGTAATTGAAAGTTATAAGCAGATGCTTCTTACAGCAGCTGACTTAAGTATTGATGAAGCTTTTGAAATTGTAAATAACCTGTCGGGAATTGTTGTTCCTGCCCATGTGGACAGAGATTCCTACAGTATAATTTCAAATCTCGGAATGGTTCCTGACTATTTGGATATAATATATCTCGAAGTTTCAAGAGATTGTGTTCTGAAGGAATTTCTCGTCAATAATCCGTATCTGTCAGACTATAGTTTTTTAAAGTCCTCCGATGCCCACAGTCTCGGTCAAATTATGGAGAGGGAAAGCGCATTTGATATTGAGGAAAAAAGTTTGGAATGCTTTATGCAATCTCTTAAAAAGAAATAGAATGAAACTGAACGAATCCAACCGAATTCAATGATTTGTGAAAATCTACATTTAAGTATTTTCCTGCTAATGTTGAAAAGGGTATTCCCTTTTCAACATTTATTTTATACAATAGTATAGTGGGTATGGAATACTGTATACAATGTATTTATGCAGTTTTAACTGTGGTAAATTGCATAATGACCTTAAAATAAGCAGGTTTTAATAAATTTTTTATTTAAACATTGGCAAATAAATATTTGCAAATTTTATTGAATGTTATGCTGATATTTGCTATAATTATCGAGAAAATTGTTAATTTGTTAACATAGACTGCTTTG
Source organism: Acetivibrio clariflavus DSM 19732 (assembly GCF_000237085.1). Lineage (GTDB taxonomy): Bacteria > Bacillota > Clostridia > Acetivibrionales > Acetivibrionaceae > Acetivibrio > Acetivibrio clariflavus. Next base: position 1,514,931 of record NC_016627.1, read on the forward strand.
AAAAACAGTGCAAAAAAGTTAAATGTTAGGGGGTTTTTAGACAAATGAGCGAAAACAATTGCTGCTGCTGTAACAAGGTTGATCCCAGAGATCAAAAACTGCAGGAAATCATTGAGAAGTATAAGGATACAAAAGGTGCATTAATTCAAGTATTGCACGAGGCACAGGAAGTATACGGATATTTGCCTATTGAAGTTCAGAAAAAAATATCCGAAGGATTGAATGTGCCATTATCTGAGATCTATGGAGTTGTCACTTTCTATACCCAGTTCTCTTTAAATCCCAAAGGAAAGTACAAAATTTCCGTTTGTATGGGTACAGCTTGTTATGTTAAAGGAGCTGGCCAAATCCTGGATAAATTTAAAGAAATACTTGGATTGGAAGTTGGAGAATGTTCAGAGGACGGTTTGTTCTCGTTAGAGCCATGTAGATGTTTGGGTGCATGCGGTTTGGCACCGGTTATAACAATTAATGAAGATGTGTATGGTAAACTTGTTCCTGACGATGTAGAGGGAATAATTAAAAAATATAAGGAACAGTAGTTTAGAGGATAATGAAGGATTTATCTTTGCATTTGATGGATATAGTGCAGAACTCTATTTCTGCAAAAGCAAGCAAAATCTGTGTTTCATTGACTGCTGACACACAAGCAGATATATTGACAATGAGAATTGCTGACAATGGAGAGGGTATTGAGGAAAGTTTGCTGAAAAATATTGCCAGTCCATTTGCTACTACCAGGAAGACAAGAAAAGTAGGTATGGGCATATCTCTCTTAAAGGCTTCGTCAAACATGGCAGAAGGAGACATTGAAATTTACTCGAAAAAGTTTGAAGGGACTACAGTGGAGGCAACTTTTAAAATATCTCACATTGACAGGCTGCCTCTTGGGGATTTGGCTGAAACAATGGTAACCTTAATTATGGCAAATCCTGACATTGAGTTTGAGCTGGATTTAAGCAATAAAAAGGATTGTTTCAGTTTTAGAACCGTAGAGGTAAAGGAACAGCTTAAAGACATTCCTATAACACAGTTTGAAGTATTAAACTGGATACGTGAATATATAAACAGTGGAATAAAGATTATTTTTGGAGGGGTGCTAAATGAAATCATTAGCTGAATTGGAAGAAATCAGAAAGAAAACCCTTGAGCAAATAAGCCTTAGAACAAGCAACAACGGTATGAGGGTAGTTGTAGGTATGGCTACCTGCGGTATAGCAGCCGGTGCAAGACCTGTTATGACAGCGTTTATAGAAGAATTAAACAAAAGAAATCTGAGAGATGTAACTGTGACTATGACCGGTTGTATAGGTGTTTGCAGACTTGAACCTATAGTTGAGGTTATTGATAAGGATGGAAACAAGACCACTTATGTCAAAATGACCCCTGAAAAGGTTGCACGTGTAGTGGCTGAGCATATAGTTAACGGAAGAGTATGTCTTGATCTTACAATTGGAGAAGCAGATAAATAAGTTGTAATTTAAATCTTGATTTTGCCCGTTTATATGGTGTGATAGGGCAAAAGTATTTTGCTAAAGATGTTCTTAAAGTTTTATTTACTTGTATAAGGAGGGTTATAAATGCAATTATATAGATCGCATGTTCTGGTTTGTGGCGGTACAGGCTGTACTTCTTCAAATTCAGAAAAGATAATCGCTGAGTTTGAAACTCATCTTGCAAAAAACAATCTTCAGAATGAAGTGAAGGTAGTTAAAACAGGATGCTTCGGTCTTTGTGCCAAGGGTCCTATAATTGTTGTATACCCTGAAGGTGCCATGTATACTATGGTTACAGTTGAGGATGTTAAAGAAATTACCGAAGAGCACCTGTTAAAGGGTAGAATTGTCAAAAGATTGCTTCACAATGATACTCATGAAGACGGTACTTCAAAATCTTTGGAAAATGTCGACTTTTTCTCAAGGCAAATGAGAATTGCCTTAAGAAACTGCGGTGTTATAAATCCGGAAGATATTACAGAGTATATAGCTTATGACGGATACAAAGCTCTTGGAAAAGTATTGACTGAGTTAAAGCCTGAGGAAGTTATAGATATAATTAAGAGATCAGGACTCCGTGGAAGAGGAGGCGGAGGATTCCCTACAGGTTTGAAATGGGAATTTGCTGCAAAGCAACCCGGAGGACAAAAGTATGTATGTTGTAATGCCGACGAAGGAGACCCGGGTGCGTTCATGGACAGAAGTGTTCTTGAAGGAGACCCCCACTCTGTAATTGAAGCAATGGCTATTGCAGGATATGCTATTGGAGCCGATCAGGGTTATGTATATATAAGGGCAGAATACCCGATAGCTGTAAAAAGGCTTCAAATAGCTATAGAACAGGCTAAAGAATATGGTCTTTTGGGTAAAAACATATTCGGAACAGATTTCAGTTTTGATTTGGAAATAAGACTTGGTGCCGGAGCTTTCGTTTGTGGTGAGGAAACAGCTCTTATGACTTCCATAGAAGGTCATAGAGGTGAGCCGAGACCGAGACCTCCATTCCCTGCAGTTAAAGGATTATGGGGAAAACCAACCATACTCAATAACGTTGAAACCTATGCAAATATTCCTCAAATTATTCTTAAAGGACCCGAATGGTTTGCCAGCATAGGAACTGAAAAGAGTAAGGGAACAAAAGTTTTTGCGGTAGGTGGTAAGATAAACAACACAGGGCTTGTTGAAATACCTATGGGTACTACTTTGAGAGAAGTTATATATGACATAGGCGGAGGAATACCGAACGGAAAGAAATTTAAAGCTGCTCAAACCGGTGGACCTTCCGGCGGTTGTATACCTGCAAGTCATTTGGATACACCTATAGATTACGATTCATTGATTCAGCTGGGATCAATGATGGGTTCCGGTGGACTTATAATCATGGACGAAGACAACTGTATGGTTGACATAGCTAAGTTCTTCCTTGAATTTACAGTTGATGAGTCCTGCGGTAAATGTCCTCCATGTCGTATAGGTACAAAGAGAATGTTGGAAATTTTAGAGAGAATAACTGAAGGAAAAGGTGAAGAAGGGGATATTGAAAAGCTTGAGCTTCTTGCAAAGAATATTAAAGCTTCAGCTCTGTGCGGATTGGGTCAGACTGCACCAAACCCAATTTTAAGTACCTTGAGATACTTTAAGGATGAATATATAGCTCACGTTAAGGATAAAAAATGTCCTGCGGGAGTATGTAAAGCAATGATGAGGTATATTATAAATGCAGAACTCTGTAAGAGCTGTGGTATTTGTGCTAGACAATGTCCTGTTAAAGCTATTAGCGGTGAAAAGAAAGTACCATATGTTATTGATCAGGATAAATGTATTAAATGTGGCGTATGTATGGAAAAATGTCCATTCAAGGCCATATTTAAGAATTAATGTTTTGGAAGGGAGTGCATAAGACAATGGAAATGGTTAATATTACTATAGATAACCGAAAGATTCAGGTTCCTAAAGATTATACCATCCTGGAAGCAGCTAAAGCAGCCAATATTTATATACCTACACTTTGCTTTTTGAAGGATATAAATGAAATTGGTGCCTGCCGTATGTGTGTTGTTGAAGTTAAGGGTGCAAGAAGCCTTCAGGCTGCTTGTGTATATCCTGTTTCGGAAGGACTTGAAATATATACACAATCTCCTGCTGTAAGGGAAGCAAGAAAAGTTACCCTTGAGCTTATATTGTCAAATCACGAGAAAAAGTGTCTTACTTGTGTTAGAAGCAAAAACTGTGAACTGCAAACATTAGCTGAAGAATTGAATGTTAAGGATATAAGATTTGAAGGCGAAACTTACAAGTTGCCGTTAGACGATTTTTCACCTTCAGTAGTTAGAGATCCTAACAAGTGTATACTATGTAGAAGATGCGTAAGCATGTGTAAAAATGTTCAGCAGGTATCGGTAATAGATACAACTGAAAGAGGATTTAAGACAATAATATCTTCTGCATTTAACAAGTCATTGAACGAAGTGCCATGTACAATGTGCGGACAGTGTATTAATGTCTGTCCTGTAGGTGCATTGAGAGAAAAGGATGATACCGATAAAGTATGGGAAGCCTTGGCAAATCCCGAACTCCATGTTATTGTACAAACAGCTCCTGCTGTCAGAGTAGCATTGGGTGAAGAGTTTGGTATGCCGATAGGCTCAAGAGTAACGGGCAACATGATTGCAGCACTCAAGCTTTTGGGCTTTGACAGAGTGTTTGATACTGACACAGCAGCAGACCTTACCATTATGGAAGAAGGAACAGAGGTAATAAACAGAATTAAGAACGGCGGTAAACTTCCGGTTATAACTTCCTGCAGCCCAGGATGGATAAAATTCTGTGAGCACTATTACCCTGAATTTTTGGATAATTTGTCAACATGTAAGTCACCCCATGAAATGTTCGGGGCAATCTTAAAGTCTTACTATGCTGAAAAAGAAGGTATTGATCCTTCAAAGGTATTTGTTGTATCCATAATGCCTTGTACAGCGAAGAAATTTGAAGCTGCGAGACCGGAACTGGCGGCAAATGGATATCCTGATGTTGATGTTGTTCTTACTACAAGAGAGCTTGCCAGAATGATTAAAGAAGCAGGTATTGATTTTAAAAATGTGTACGAAGAACATTTTGATGACCCGATGGGTGATGCTTCCGGTGCCGGTGTTATCTTCGGTGCTACCGGTGGAGTTATGGAAGCTGCATTGAGAACTGTTGCAGAGATTCTCAGCGGTCAACCCATTGACAATGTTGATTATGAGCAGGTTAGAGGTGTTGAAGGTATTAAAGAGGCATCGGTTAAAGTCGGTGACTTGACACTTAAAGCTGCTGTTGCCCATGGCCTTGGAAATGCAAGAAAGCTTCTGGACAGAATAAAAGCCGGTGAAGCAGAATATCACTTTGTTGAAATAATGGCTTGCCCGGGCGGATGCGTTAACGGAGGAGGTCAGCCTATACAGCCTTCTAAGGTAAGAAGCTGGACCGATTTGAGAACTGAAAGGGCAAAAGCAATTTATGAAGAAGATAAGGAGCTTCCGATAAGAAAATCCCATGAAAATCCAAGAATCAAGGCACTTTATGAAGAATATCTCGAACAACCCGGAAGCCATAAAGCACACAAACTCTTGCATACTCATTATGTTAAGAGAGAAAATTATCCGGTAGAATAGTGTAATTTATATAAATTTAATATATAATAATAAGGTCAGGTTAAAAAGCCTGACCTTATTTTAATAATACTTCCTTTGTAAAATACTGAAATTGCCGGATTGTAATCTTCTATTTTTCCTTTATTGAGAGGTTTATTATGCATGAAATTGAAGTGGTAGGTGCGGCAATTATTGAGGACAATAAAGTACTTGCCGCTCAGCGTTCCGAAATAATGAAACTTCCGTTAAAATGGGAATTTGCCGGAGGAAAGGTCCAGAAAGGTGAGACTCACGAGAAAGCTTTAGTGAGGGAACTGCGGGAAGAATTGGGTATTGAAGTCAGTGTCGGTGATTTTATTGCGAAAGGGTCATCGGTTATTGAAGACAGATTGATAAATTTATACGTATATAGTGCTAAAATATTGAAGGGCGTACCTCAAGCAAGGGAACATGCCCGGATTATGTGGATTGATATTGAGGATATAATGAAATTGGATTGGGCTGAGGCTGATTTGCCGGCATGTGAACAATTATTAAAAAAATTCGTGTAGGTGAACGGATATGGATATACACAGCTTAATAAAAAGCAAAACTAGTATAAGAGCATATAGGAAAGATCCTGTTCCGTTGGAAACTGTGCAAAGAATACTTGAGACGGCCTCCATGGCACCTTCGTGGGCAAACAGGCAGTGCTGGCGGTTTGTTGTTGTCGATACTCAAGTTGGCAAGAATATAATAGGTCAGGCGTCGGGACAGCCGAAAATAATTAAGGCATGCAAGGATGCACCTTATGTTATTGTTCTTTGTGCGTATATCAGAGAATCCGGAGTAAAGAACGGCCTTGAGTATTTCATGTTTGACTGCGGCCTGGCAATGAGTAATCTGATGCTGGCAGCTGAAGCCGAGGGATTGGCCACATGTATAGTGGGATGGTTTAATGAAGGGGCTATAAGGGGGCTGCTGAATGTTCCCCAGGAGGTGGCAATAGTTGCCTTTACTCCGTTAGGGTATGCCGATGAAAGCAGAAAGCCCCGTAAAAGAAAAAAATTGGATGAAGTCGTTTATTATAATCAATGGGAAAAAACACAAAATTAGATTGCTTAAAATTTAGCAAATACATGAAATTCAATAACAGAAAATGAGGTATGGAAATGGCAAAACAACAGTGGAAACCTACAACTGCACTGAATCCGGTTCCGGCAGTTATGGTGACTTGTGCAGACAGTGAAGGCAGACCCAATATTATAACAATAGCATGGGCAGGTACAATTAATTCAAAGCCGCCAATGGTTTCAATATCTGTCAGAAAGGAACGGTATTCCTATAATCTCATAAAGGAAAAAGGACAGTTTGCTATTAATCTTACTACGAGAAAGTTAGCCTATGCCACAGATTTCTGCGGGGTTAAATCGGGAAAAGACGTAAACAAATTCGAGAAATTAAACCTTACACCCGAAAAAGCATCAAAGATTGATGTGCCTTTAATAAAGGAAAGTCCTGTAAATATTGAATGCGTGGTCAAGGACATCATAGAATTAGGTTCCCATGACATGTTTATTGCTGAGATAGTTGCGGTTAATGTGGATGAAAGGCTATTAGATAAAGACGGTAAACTTTGCATGGAGAGAGCTGACCTTATATGTTACTCCCACGGCGAATATTGGACTTTGGATAAATCCTTGGGCTATTTTGGCTACTCTGTTACCAAAAAGCGAAAACTAAAAAGAAAACTGAAAAAGAAGTGATGGCATAGAGGTGCGTTTTGGTGAAATATGAGAAAACGTCAGCAGACATATCAATAGACCAGCTTTCACCTATAGTTTTGAAGAGTTTTTTATTTACCCAGGGTTTGAATTTCCGAGAAGGATACAGACTTAAAGGGCGATATGTGTATGACTATGAACTGGAGTTTTTTGTTTACAGTAAAGGTGGAATGGTGATTGATGATAAGGAGTATAGCATAAGCAAGGGGGATGTGGTATTCAGAAGACCCGGACAATATACGCAGGGAATTATGCCCTACTCATGCTATATGATTTGCATAGATTTGCTGGGGAATACGGGTAAAGACCCTCAGACTTATGATTTCATTAAAGAACAGGATTTTCAGATTAATTACCGCAATCCCCTTCTTGATGGAATACCTTCGGTATTCAAGCCTTCAAATTATCACAAATACCAGGAACTCTTTGATTTGGTTTTAAAAGAGTACATCAACAAAAGGGAATTTTCCGGAATACTTCTCAAATCAACTATACTGAAGATTATATATGAGATATGTTCCGATGTAAAAAACCCGTTTATCAATAATGAAAATAAAAACCTGTCCCATTACATGGCGGTGAAAAGGGTAAAAGAATACATAGATACCAATCTTAAGCAGAGAATTACCCTTGAAAATCTGGCTTCAGTTGCGAATCTTAGCCCTACCTATTTTCACAGGATTTTTACCGAAACTTTAGGAATTACTCCGACGGAGTATATCACAAATGCCAGAATGGATAAGGCAAAAGAGCTTTTGGTAAAGACAAATCTTCCGGTTTACGAAATTGCCATTGAATGTGGATATGACAATATCCCGTATTTCAGTTATGTCTTCAAAAGCAGGACCGGTGTTGCGCCGGGAGAGTTCAGAAAGCGGCATAGTTATTTTATTTAGCCGACAGAGTCTCCTAAATGTTTTTTTGTTAATAAAAAAATAGAAAAAAGTACAAGAGAACTTCATATTTTAAATAACAGGAGGCTTTTTTATTTCGGAGGCTTTATGAAACAAGCTAGGCGGCTGGATAATGCCCCTCCCTATCTGTTTGTGGAAATTGAGGAAAATATAAAAAAGGCGTTGGCCAGGGGCGTAGATGTAATAAACTTAGGGATCGGAGATCCGGATCTTCCCACTCCATATTTCGTGGTAAGGAAAATGGCAGAGGCAATAAAAAATCCAAATTATCATATCTATCCGGAGTATGACGGATGTTTGGAGTTTAGGTGTGCGGTAGCAGAGCATTATAAAAAGAGATTCGGAGTGGATTTGGATCCTGAGACGGAAGTGGTTGCGCTGCTTGGGTCAAAGGAGGGAATTGCACATATTTTCTTTGCCCTTGTAAATGAAGGCGATTTTACCCTTGTACCCGACCCGGAATATCCGGTATACGAACTGGCTACTGCTCTTACAGGCGGTGTGCCATATCACATGCCCCTTACAAAGGAAAACGGTTTTTTCCCCGATCTTTCAGCAATACCTAAAGAAGTAATTAAGAGGGCAAAGATATTGTTTGTAAACTACCCAAATAACCCAACCGGAGCGGTTGCAAATCTGGAACAGTACCAAAAATTAGTGGATTTCGGTCTGGAACATGACATTGTGGTGTGTAATGATAATGCCTATTCGGAGTTTACCTTTGACGGTATAAAAGCACCCAGTATTTTGAATGCCGTTAATGCAAAAGATATTGCTGTGGAATTTCACTCTTTTTCAAAATCCTATAATATGACCGGCTGGCGCTTGGGATTTGCTGTGGGAAACAGAGAGGCAATTTCGAAATTGAAAAAAATGAAAAACAATATTGACTCGGGAGTATTTACGGCAATACAGATTGCAGGAATAGAAGCATTAAGAGGTTGCGAGAAATTTGTTGAAGGAATGCGGAAGATATATGCAAGGAGAAGGGAAATTGCCATTAATGAACTTCAGAAATTAGGTTTTGAATTTGAAATTCCTAAGGGTACATTCTATTTTTGGATAAAAGTCCCTGAAGGATTTACTTCTAAAAGCTTTACCGACATGCTTCTGGAAAAGACGGGTGTTGTAGTGGCTCCCGGAAGCGGTTACGGTGAATATGGCGAAGGATATATAAGAATATCTCTGACAATTAGTGACGAAAGGCTGAAAGAAGCCTTTGAAAGAATCAGAAAGCTCGGTTTATAAAGATATGATAAAGTTATCCGGGTATAAATTTATGGTGTAATTGAAAGTGTTTTTTGCTATAATTAAAACATAAATTTTTTTGCAATAATGATATAAAAACTTGCAATTTCTAAATTACATAAACAATTATTGCAGCTTTAGCTAAATTGTGTTATAATCCATTAAAAATAAATCAAATGCGATGAAAGAGAAAAGTAGGCAGTTGAAGCTGATAAAAGAGAGAAGATATCACCGGCTGAGAGTATCTTCATCAAGCAAACTGTTGAAGTTCCCTCTTGAGCAGCATCCTGAACGTATTACCGGTACAGCGGTAATTTATCAGTAGGAGATGCCGGTTGGCGACCGTTAAAAGCTTAAGAGAGCTTATATACTTTAAGTATATAAGAATACGGGTGGTAACGCGGAATATGCTTTCGTCCCTTTTGGGTTCGAAAGCTTTTTTATTAGCTGGAAAAGAGCGTTTATTTTAATGTACCCGTTGTTAATAATGAGAGTGAAGAAAAATATTATATTTCAATATAATTAGGGATTTAAGGAGGAGTCGAAAATATGAGAGAGCAGTTGAACAATATCAGGGAACAAGCCGAAAAAGAACTGTCCGCTGCTGAATCGATACAGGAGTTGGAAAATATAAGGGTCAAGTATCTTGGGAAAAAAGGTGAGCTTACCTCAGTATTAAGAGGTATGGGAGCTCTGTCAGCAGAAGAAAGGCCTATTATCGGTCAGATTGCCAACGAAGTGAGACAGGTGCTGGAGAATAGGATTGAAGAATTGAAGAAGAAACTTTTGGATAAGGAAAGAGAGCTTAAACTTGCACAGGAAGTTATCGATGTTACTATTCCAGGTAATAGAAAGGTTTTAGGCAAGAAACATCCTCTTACCGTTGTATTGGACGAGATTAAAGAAGTGTTCATCGGAATGGGATATGAGATTGCCGAAGGTCCGGAAGTTGAAATGGATTATTATAATTTCGAAGCATTAAATATACCTAAGAATCACCCGGCAAGAGATGTCCAGGATACTTTCTATATAAATGAAAACATACTTTTGAGAACGCAGACTTCACCGGTTCAAATAAGGGTTATGGAGAACAAAAAACCCCCTATAAAGATTATTTGTCCCGGCCGTGTATATAGATCCGATGCTGTTGATGCAACCCATTCGCCTATATTCCATCAGGTGGAAGGACTTGTGGTGGATAAAGGTGTGACAATGGGCGACCTTATTGGAACTTTGAAGATTTTTGCAAAGAGCCTGTTTGGAGAAAAGACCGATATAAGGCTCAGACCTCATCACTTCCCGTTTACCGAGCCTAGTGCTGAGGTGGATGTATCTTGCTGGACCTGCGGAGGTAAGGGATGCAGAATTTGTAAAAATGAAGGCTGGATTGAAATACTTGGAGCAGGAATGGTGCACCCGAAAGTTCTTGAGGTGTGCGGTATAGATCCGGAAGTATACAGTGGATTTGCCTTTGGTCTTGGAGTGGAGAGAACTGCCATGGGAAGATTCAATATAGATGATATGAGACTGTTGTATGAAAATGACATAAGATTCTTGAAACAGTTTTAATGTACAGGGATAAAACCTGTTGCCGGAAAGAATTATCGGAAAATCGGAAGGCTTTAAATATCAATAAACGGATTGTGTTAAATTAACGGTTTAGCTTTTGAATTTTAAAACAGTAAGATCATATTGTGAAAGGAGAATAAGAGTTATGAAGGCACCGCTAAATTGGCTTAAAGATTATGTTGATATAGATGTTTCACCCAAAGAATTTGCAGATGCCATGACTATGTCGGGTTCAAAGGTTGAAGGCATTGAAGTGCAGGGTGAGGAAATAAGTAATGTAGTAGTTGGTAAAATCATATCTGTTGAAAAGCATCCTAACGCTGACAAATTGCAAGTGACCCAGGTTGATATAGGCAGTGAAGTGATACAGGTTGTTACCGGAGCTCAAAATATTAAGCTCAATGACTATGTACCGGTAGCTTTGGCTGGAGCGACTCTTCCGGGAGGCAAGAAAATATCAAAAGGTAAGCTCAGAGGTATTGAATCAAACGGTATGATGTGTTCCATTGAAGAACTTGGTCTTACCAGAGAAGACTATCCTGACGCACCTGAGGATGGCATATATATACTTGAACCGGGAGTTGAACTGGGCAAGGACATTAAAGAGGTTTTGGGAATTAATGAGACTTCTTTTGAATTTGAAATAACCTCCAACAGGCCCGATTGCTTGAGCATAATAGGTCTTGCAAGAGAGGCGGCAGTAACCTTAAAGAAAGAATTTAAGAAACCTCAAATTAAAGTATTGGAAGAGGGCGATGAGGCCAAAAATTATATTTCTGTAGAAATAAAGGATCCTGATCTATGTCCTAGATATGCAGCCAGAGTTGTAAAAGATGTTAAAATAGGTCCTTCACCCAAGTGGATGAGAGACAGGTTAAGAGCTGCAGGAGTTAGACCTATAAACAACATTGTAGATATAACAAACTATGTTATGCTTGAGTATGGTCAGCCAATGCATGCTTTTGATCTTAAGGATATACAGGGCAACAAGATAATTGTCAGAAGAGCATTAGAGGGAGAAACCATTAAGACCCTTGATGACCAGGATAGAAAACTTGACCCTTCCATGCTTGTTATAGCCGATGAAAACAGGGCTGTAGCTGTAGCAGGAGTTATGGGAGGAGCCAATTCTGAAATTACTGACAATGCAAAGACTATTTTGTTTGAATCGGCTAACTTTAACGGTACATCGGTAAGACTTACTTCCAAGAAACTTGGGCTTAGAACTGAAGCATCAAGCCGTTTTGAAAAAGGTCTTGATGTGGAAAATGTTGTTCCGGCTCTTGAAAGAGCTGTACAGCTTGTGGAAGAACTGGGTGCCGGAACGGTTTGCAAAGGTATTGTTGACTGTTATGTGAAGAAGCCAGAGCAGGTGACATTAACTTTAAGGCCGGATAAAATCAATGCTTTATTGGGAACTGATATATCTAAAGAGGAAATGATTAATATTTTAAAGGCTCTCGAGTTTGAGATTGATGAAAGCACTAATACTGTAAAAGTTCCAAGCTTCAGACCCGATGTTGAGAGGGAGGCCGATTTGGCTGAGGAGATAGCCAGATTTTATGACTACAATAATATTCAGCCAACTCTATTATCCGGTAAGGAAGCTACCCTTGGCAAAAAAACTTATAAACAGCGTATAGAGGATTTAATCAAGGATACAATGATTTCCTGCGGATTGTATGAAACCTTTACTTATTCTTTTACCAGTCCTAAGGATTTTGAAAAGCTCAATATACCACAGGACAGTGATTTGAGAAAGGCAGTGGTTATATCAAATCCTTTAGGGGAAGATTACAGCATAATGAGGACAACTACCATTGCAGATATGCTAAGGGTTATTAGCACCAACTATAACAGGAGAATAGAGGAAGCAAGGCTCTTTGAAATGTCTTTCGTATATTTGCCTGAGAGTTTGCCGGTAAAAGAGCTTCCAAAGGAAAAACCTGTACTTACTATAGGAATGTACGGTAAAACCGATTTTTATGAGTTGAAGGGAATTGTTGAAGAGTTGCTTTCAAGACTCGGTATAAAGGAATATGAGTTTGTACCGGTTAAGGACAATCCGACATTCCATCCGGGAAGAACGGCCAGTCTTACAATTAATGGCGAGTATGTCGGTATTATAGGTGAGATACACCCTGTTGTGTCAGAGAATTTCGAGTGCCCGGAAAGAACTTATGTGGCAGAAATGGAAATTGAAAAATTTGTCAAGCATGCATCTTTGGAATCTCAATACAAACCATTGCCTAAATTCCCGGCAGTTTCAAGGGATATTGCAATGCTTGTTAAAGACGAAATATTGGTAAAGCAAATTGAAGACATTATTAAGCAGAGAGCTGGTAAAATACTTGAAGATGTTAAATTATTCGACGTCTATAAGGGAAAACAGGTTCCTGAAGGTATGAAAAGTGTTGCCTATTCCATAACTTTCAGGGCATCCGACAGAACTCTTACCGACGAAGAGGTAGGCAAGGCAATGGCAAAAATACTGGATGGCTTGAAAAACAATCTTGGAGCACAGCTTAGAGAATAATTGGCAAAAGCTGAGCATTGGCAGGTAAATAGCCACTGATGCTCAGCTTTTTGCAATTAATATATTAAATTCGTTTTTAAGAGGGGGGATTGGAATATTATACTAACTGATTTTTAGCCATCTCAATCATACGTTTTACCATTTGGCCGCCTATTGGACCGCCTTCTAAACCATTTACCCTGGCAGGAACGTCGCCTTTGTAATGGTCGTTGTTTTCCTTAACAAATTGCAAGCGACCTATTTCCTGTGCACATTCCATTTTGAATTTTGTCAAAGCTTCTCTGCTTTCGGGTACTAATGGTGTTCTTGGTCTTGACATATTATTCACCTGCCTTTTATATGTTGAATACATTAATAAGTCTACATAAGCTAATGCTTTTGATAAATGTACATGATGAACGTGATAAGCAAAATCTATTGTGAAAATTTATTTTTCACGGTTCATGCAGTTTACAGAATATATTTTTTGCATAAATTAAAATATGTTACATAGAAATTTAAGGATTATAATATGGTATATATTCTTATAACTTGATATTTTTACAGAAAAAAATATATATATTGCGGCTTGAATTTATGTAAAATAAAAAAGGATAATAAAGCAGAGTTTGACAGATACTTAGTTGGGATGAAAAATTATAATGGAATTGAAAAAGATTGCGGCTGGAAAAATTAGAATATTCTATTGCTTTGAAATTAATCATTTGTTAATATATAAACATTATGTGACAATTGTTAAAAACAGCTAAATATATATTTTTATAAATAGGAGGTTTGCGTATGGAAAGAATCATATTTGATTATTCAAAAGCCAGTGAGTTTATACAAGAAAGCGAAATACGCTGTCTTGATAGCTTTATAAAATCGGCTCACGATATGCTCCACAACAAAACAGGGGCAGGCAATGATTTTTTAGGATGGGTTGAACACCCGTTAAACTATGATAAAGAGGAGTTTGACAGGATAAAAAAAGCTGCGGAAAAAATAAAATCCGACTCCGATGCTTTGATAGTTATAGGTATCGGCGGTTCCTACCTTGGAGCGAAAGCTGCCATTGACATGCTTTCCCATTCCTTCCACAACCTTTTGCCCAAGTCAAAGAGAAATGCACCTGAAATCTATTTTGTAGGAAACAACATCAGTTCTACATATATTGCAGACCTGTTGGAGGTTATAGAAGGAAAAGAAATCTCGGTTAACGTAATATCCAAATCCGGAACTACAACCGAGCCGGCTATAGCTTTCAGAATTTTCAAGGAATACATGGAAAACAAGTACGGTAAAGAAGGGGCAAGAAAGAGAATATATGCAACTACAGATAAGGAAAAGGGTGCGTTGAAAAAGCTTGCAACAGAAGAAGGCTATGAAACTTTTGTTGTACCCGATGATATTGGAGGAAGATTCTCGGTATTGACTGCTGTAGGTTTACTTCCAATTGCTGTGTCCGGTGCCGATATTGACAGCATGATGAAGGGCGCCTATGATGCCTATAATCTGTATAACAATAAAAACCTGGACGAGAACGATTGTTACAAGTATGCTGCCGTAAGAAACGCTTTATACAGAAAAGGAAAGACTATTGAAATTATGGTAAACTATGAACCTTCCCTTCATTACTTTACTGAATGGTGGAAACAGTTGTACGGAGAAAGTGAAGGAAAGGACCAAAAAGGTATATTCCCTGCAGGTGTTGATTTTACAACAGATTTACATTCCATGGGTCAGTACATTCAAGATGGTTTAAGAAACATTTTTGAAACTGTAATCAAGGTTGAAAAGCCAAGAAAGAATATTATAATCAAGGAAGACAAGGACAATCTTGACGGTTTGAACTTTATTGCAGGAAAAGATGTGGACTTTGTAAACAAAAAGGCTATGGAAGGAACTCTGCTTGCCCATAACGACGGAGGAGTTCCGAATCTTGTGGTATCTGTGCCGGAATTGAATGAATATTATTTCGGAAGCATGGTTTATTTCTTTGAAAAAGCCTGCGGAATAAGCGGTTATTTACTTGGGGTAAATCCTTTTGACCAGCCTGGTGTTGAGGCATATAAGAAGAATATGTTTGCACTGTTGGGTAAACCCGGATTTGAGGAGCAAAAGAAGAAGCTTGAAGAGCGTCTTTCCAAGTAATATAAAGAGGCAGAACTTAAAAAGTTCTGCCTCTTTTACTAAATTGAAAAGGTAATAATAAGGGGATTATGGAAAATATAAAACTGTTATTTCAGGAGGTGATAAAAACCTTAAAGGGAATAATACATTACCGATGCCGCCGTTTATGTATATTATCAGGTTGTTCAATTTGTTCAGCCCTTTTTTTATTCCTATTTTACACACTCTTTCATGCCTTAAAAGTCTAAACTCAATATCGAAAGGCATCCAGATTTGCCCTCCGTGAAAGTGGCCGCATAATAAAAAGTCTACTGCATCTTCCGGAATCTCAAGAGCTATGTCGGGATTATGAGAAAAGGCAATATTTGCAGTTACATTGCTTTTACATTTTGCTAAAGCTTTTTTTACATCATGGCGTTTTGACCTAAAGTCCTCTATGCCTATAAAATTGTAAGAGCGGTCGCCTTTTTTATATACTGCAGAATCGTTAAGAAGAACTTTTACTCCCATCCTTTCAAGATCTTTCGTAAATTTTTTTAATCCTGCTTCGTCTTTGCGAAATGTTTTATAATCATGATTTCCATAGCACAGGAATATTTCATAGTTACCTTTTATCTCCTCAAGGAAGTTTAAAAAGGCAGGTATATGCCTGGTACTGTCTATATAATCTCCTGTTAAAACAACTAAATCGGGATTTTCTTTTTTTAGAACTTTTTTGATTTTCTTTATATCAACCCTAAGCAAACTAATATGAACATCGGATAGCTGAACAACTTTCAGGTGATTGATATTTTCAGTAAAAAACACTTTTTTTACTTTAACAGTTGAAGCTTCAAAACGCATATAAGCAAGAGCAATAAAAATTAATACAAAAGCAATATATAATAAAATCATCCTATTACTCCAAACTATAATTTTTCTTATTAATTAATATATCAGTAAAAGCATTTTAGTACAACTAAATTAATTGCGGGATAAAAATTTATGTTTAGCAATTGAGGATTACTAAATTGAAAACTGTAAATAAAAGTATTTTTTTAGATAAAAAAGAAGGATTTTACCAATAAAAATAGAATAATTATATAAATGGTAATATATAAATGTCAAAAGAAAATTTGGAAATTATTTAGTAATTTTTAATATGTCTATTCTAAGAACAATTTAAGCTTATGTTTTTTCACACCTTGAGTTAATACAATTTACAGATTAAATTTCTATTGAATTCATAATTCCGACTTAAGTTTTGGACTGCTCGCCGGAAACTTTACAGTATAAAACACTGGATTTCGCAGGAGGTATTTATATGAAAAAAGGTATCGGCCGCTTTACTCCACTATCATTTGCATATATCATTGTATTTGTAATTATAATTCTGACTTCGACGTATATATATTTTAGGTCGGGAAGAATAATACAGTCGGTAGCAATTGTCATTTTGTGCAGTGTCTTAATTACAATTACTATAAAAGTAGGAACCGATAAAACTTTTAAAAACATACTGGAATCTTTAAATAGGGATATTGAGAAAGTATGCAAGGGCGATTTTTCTTACATGGTGGATACTGAAAATGCAGGTATTGTAAAAGAAATATCTGTTTGCATCAATTCTATAATCAGCGAAATGCGCTCAATATTAAATAATTTCTTTTCAATATCAAACCTTATTGTAGAGTCTACAACCAAAGTTCATACAGCATCGGAGTTAGCCTCAACTGCTATGGGTGAAATAAAGCAAACGGTGGAACAAATAGAGAAAGGCGTGGGAATCCAGGCAAACGATGCGCAGCAAGGAGTGTCGGCAGTAGAAAAATTATCAGAGCAAATCAGCCTGGTTTATAACAGCTATAACAGTATTACCGATGATACAAAAAAAATAAAGGATTTGAATAATATTGGCCTTCAGTCGGTTAAAGTTTTGAGAGCCAAATCAAAAGAAAATTATGATACTGCCGAGAAAATTTTTTCTGTAATAGAAAAACTGACTAATAGCACGAAAGATATCGGAAGCCTTGTTGAATCTATTGAAAGTATAGCAGAACAGACAAACCTTCTGGCTTTGAATGCAGCTATAGAAGCGGCAAGAGCCGGTGAAGCAGGAAAAGGATTTGCTGTTGTTGCGGAAGAGGTAAGAAAGCTTGCAGACCAAAGCAGAAAGTCGACTGAGGAAATTAATATGCTGATGAAAAGTATACAGGAAGAGTCTCTAATGGCTATTGAGGCAATGGAGATTATGAAAAAGGTATCGGCTGATCAGAATGCGGCAGTAAACAAGACAGACAGTTCCTTTAATGACATTGCCAATGCTATAAATTCAATAATATTGAAAATTAACGATGTTAATCAATCGATAACAAAGATGCAAAATGACAAGACAGAAGTTATAAATGTAATTGAAAGCATATCGGCAATATCGGGAGAAACGGTAGCTTTCAGCAAAGAACTTGCAGTTTCTTCTGAACATCAGCTTGAGCATATAAATGATATGAATGAATCAGCTGTAAAGCTTAGTGATTTGGTTAAAGAACTTGACAGCAAACTTCGCAAATATAAAGTATAAAAAATCTTATAAAAATAAAAAAATTGGCTGTTGACAAAAGAGTTTCCCACAAGTATAATATTGTTTGTCGTCAAGTTAGCAAGTATGCGGATGTGGCGGAATTGGCAGACGCGCTAGACTTAGGATCTAGTGTCGACGACGTGGGGGTTCAAGTCCCTTCATCCGCACCAATTGAAAAAGAAGGATTGCAAAGGTATAAACTTTGTAATCCTTTTTTGATTATGTATTTCAAGTTATTTAATTCTTTTTGGCATTAATTGCAAATCTATATTATATTCTAAAAATATGTCCTTTAAATTGTCGTGTTTTTCCATGAAGGAACAATAATGTATGGTATAATATGTAATGTGACTAACTGAATTGGGAAATTACCGATAAACAGTCTGTTAAATATTAATTCCCAAGCAGTTGGAACAATGAATACAGCTTACAGGCTGCGGTAATTTATACGATTTGTAAATGAAATACAAATATTTTAGAGCTATTATGTACTGTTTTTCAATGGTTTGATTTTTTGAAAACCAGTTTTTTCTACGTGCAAAAGTCGTTTGTTGAAGGATGATGTGCAATTCTGTTACATATAAAAATGCGGTTTATTTCGGATAAGATAGAGAAATTGAAGTTTATGGAGGTAAAACATGTCGAAAGCGAATATTACACCCCAGCAGAGAAAACTTGATATTGACTTATGGATAATTGGACTGACTACTTTTGCAGTTTTTGCATTGTATTCAGTATTTTCAGATCAATTCATGTCTTTTGTTAAGAATGACAACATACCAGTACTCTTAAGATTGACAGTAATTGCAGCACTGCAGTTTGGCGTTGCAGGTCTTGGAATTAGTGCGGTATGTTTGATTCGCAGAGAAAGTTTCTTTAACTTCGGTCTAAAAAAGGATAACTTTTTTATATCCATTTTGGGGACATTGGGGTGTTTTGTACCACTTATTGTTTATGTTTTTGCTTCAGGGCAGTTTGACGGGTATATGCCGTTTTCTTCGATTATACTTACAGATAAACTAATGGAAAGCGGAATCTTTTTGAAAATAGTTGGAATGCTTATTGTCATAGCAGTATGGGGTTTTTTTGAGGGATTTAATTATGTGGTTGTAAGTGAGAAGATAAGTCAAAGGTATCCTTCAAAGCATAAATTGCTTGATTGGGGCGCTGTTGTATGCGCAGTGGTTTGCATTCTGGTTCATCCAATCAACATTTCCTTCTTGGGTTTAATGGAGATATTAGTTACCTTATTTGCCATATATGGAATGTTAATTGTTAAGAAGGTTACAGGAAATGCCTGGGGATGTATTTTTGCATTTTTATTTGTTTGGAACGCGATATAAGGCTTGATATAGGGCTTTAGATTATCTCTTATTCTCAAAATTTATCAATAAAATTTCCTAAAAGACTTGACAAAAAAAGAAAAAGATTTATAAAATATTATTAGCACTCACTACAATTGAGTGCTAATAAAAAATTAATATTATGATTGCTTTATAGATATATTTATATAGTGTATATAATAATATTTTTCTCTTAATGCGGATGAGGTCTTGGAAAGCTTTTTTATTTGAGGAATGCTCAAAAGAATATTGAGGATGTTGGACAAAGGAGTGGATGTTATGGCTGCAAAATTTGTAACAAAGCTCACTGGTTCCGACAAACATTCCTACAGGGAGCTTTTTCACAGGAATCCTAACAATCCGATTCTTTCATCAAAAAATTGGCCCTATGCGGCAAATACCGTATTCAATCCTGCTGCAACCATGTACAAGGGCAAGGTATTGCTTTTGGCAAGGGTTGAGGATAGAAGAGGTTTTTCACATCTTACAAAAGCCGTCAGCGAGGATGGTATAACTAATTGGATAATAGATGAAAAGCCTACTCTTGAGGCTGATCCGGAAAACTTTCCTGAAGAGAAATGGGGAATTGAAGATCCGAGAATTACCTGGGTGGAAGAGCTCGGTAAATATGCGGTGGTATATACTGCCTATTCAAAAGGCGGACCTCTGGTTTCAATGGCATTGACTGAAGACTTTGAAAAATTTGAAAAACTCGGATCAATAATGCCGCCGGAGGACAAGGATGCGGCGTTATTCCCAAGAAAGATTAACGGTAAATGGCTGCTTATACACAGACCTATTACAGCGCATCATGGTCCGAGAGCGCATATATGGATATCGAGATCCGATGACCTTAAATATTGGGGAGAACACCAAATACTGATCGATGCCCGCCAGGGCGGTTGGTGGGATGCCAATAAAGTGGGATTGTGTACTCCACCGCTTGAAACTCCCGAAGGTTGGCTAATATTATATCATGGTGTCAGGCAGACAGCTGCCGGTGCAATATACAGGCTTGGCCTTGCTCTTTTGGACCTGGAATGTCCTTGGAGAGTAACTCGCAGGAGTGATGAATGGGTATTTGGTCCCCGCGAGGTTTATGAAAGAGAAGGCGACGTGGACGATGTGGTATTCCCCTGCGGTTGGGTTCATGATGAAAAAACAGGGGAAATCAAAATGTATTATGGCGCTGCGGATACCTGTATTGCTATGGCAACTACTAATATCAAGGACTTGCTGGAATACATCAAAAAGTGTCCGGAACCTGTAATGGACGAAGAACTCTAAAAAGTTTTCAATTGTTGAAATAAATATATTACAAACAAAATAAGCTTGGAGGTATACATATGAAGGCATTATTTTTAGCAGGTGGTTTTGGAACACGATTAAAACCGATTACAAACGACTTGCCTAAGCCAATGGTGCCGATTATGGGCAAGCCTCTGCTTGAAAGAAATATTGAAAATCTAAAAAAGCACGGTATTGATGAAATTGTATTGAGTACATGCTATAAACCCTATAAAATTGAAAATCATTTTAAAGACGGGAAAAAATTTGGCGTAAAAATAAATTATATTACTGAAGATATGCCGTTGGGCACGGCAGGAGCAATTAAAAATGCGGAAAGCTTTTTTGACGACACCTTCCTGGTGTTTAATGCAGATATATTGAGTGATATTGATATTTCCGATATGATACGTTTCCATAAAGAAAAGCAAGCGTTGGCGACAATTGCGGTAACTAAAGTTGATAATCCTTCAGCCTATGGGGTAATTGAGCATGATGAAAACGGATTTATTACCGCATTTAAGGAAAAGCCAAAGCCACATGAAAGCAATTCCAATTTGATTAATGCGGGTGTTTATATTTTTGAACCTCAGTTATTGGACTATATACCTACCGGAAGGGCAGTTTCTATAGAAAGAGAAACCTATCCGCTGCTTCTTCAAAAGGGATTTAAAATAGCAGTTTATAACAAATGCTCTTACTGGCTCGACTTGGGTACACCGGAAAAGTATCTCAAGGCTCACAGGGATATCCTTGAAGGAAATATACATGTGGGTGAGCATGACTTTAACAGGAGTAAGCAATACATCAGCAAGTCGGCAAGGATACACCACAGTGTAAAAATATTAGGATCTGTATATATAGGTGAAAACGTGGAAATCAGTTCCTTTGCCGTTATAGGTCCTGGTACTGTATTGTGTGATAATTCCTCGGTGGGTGTGAATGCTAAGGTAATAGGAAGCGTAGTTTGGGACAATGTTCATGTTGGAGACGGAGCATCGGTT
Organism: Acetivibrio clariflavus DSM 19732; assembly: GCF_000237085.1. Classification (GTDB taxonomy): domain Bacteria; phylum Bacillota; class Clostridia; order Acetivibrionales; family Acetivibrionaceae; genus Acetivibrio; species Acetivibrio clariflavus. The sequence goes on from NC_016627.1 coordinate 1,536,392, forward strand.
GTAAATTCAGTGGTTATGTCCAATTGCAGGATCGACAAAAACAAAAAAGAATTAAACTGTGTTTTGACAGGCAGCTTAAGTCATCCGATTGCGGTATAAAAAGGAATAAAGGAGGTTATAACATGGTTTCAAATAGACCGCGAAATATTGCGTTTTTAAGTACGTACCCTCCAAGGGAATGCGGACTGGCAACCTTTACCCAGGACCTTGTCAGGGAACTTGATAATGTGGGAGTTCTGAATAAACCGAAGGTTATAGCTGTTAGCAATGACAATTACAGTTACAGCGACAGAGTTATAATGGAACTTAAGCAGCACGAAAGGGAAAGCTATATTGAAACTGCAAATACCATTAATAGCTCTGATATAGAGCTTCTTGTGATAGAGCATGAATACGGTATATTTGGAGGAGATTCGGGCGAATATATACTTGATCTTGTAGAAAATCTGCAAATACCTTTTATAGTCACACTTCATACAGTGCTTCCAAGTCCTCTGGAAAAGCAAAAGGAAATATTGGAGGTGCTTGGACAGAAAAGCGCAAAGGTTGTTACCATGGCAAAAAATACAAAACCCATACTTGAGAAGGTTTACAATATAGATCCTTCAAAGATAGAAGTTATACATCATGGTGTACCCTACAGGATTTTAGAGTCAAGAGAAAAACTGAAAGAAAAGCATGGTCTTTCGGGGAAGAGCGTAGTTAGTACTTTTGGTCTTTTAAGTCCGGGAAAAGGTTTGGAATATGGAATTGAAGCCATTGCAATGGTGGCGAAAAAACATAAGGACATTGTTTACCTGATTTTAGGCCAAACTCACCCGTGTGTAAAGAAAGAGTCGGGTGAAGTGTACAGAGAAAAACTGATGGCATTGGTAAACGACTTGGGAATCAGCGAACATGTAAGGTTTGTGGATAAATACCTTACAAAGGATGAAATTATACACTATCTCCAGCTATCGGATATTTACATGACACCTTATCTTGGAAAAGATCAGGCGGTCAGCGGTACTTTAGCATATGCAGTGGGATATGGAAGGGTTATAGTATCTACTCCATACAGCTATGCAAAGGAAATGCTGGCAGAAGGAAGAGGACTTTTAGCCGAATTTAATGATGCCCGTTCGCTGGCTGAGCAGATAGAATATGTTTTGGAGAATCCCGATGCAAAAGAAGAAATGGAAAGGAAGACCTTGAGTGTTGGCAGGACAATGATGTGGGGAAATGTTGCTAACCATTATACAAAGCTCTTTATAGATACACTGGAAGAACAGAAACTTGCCGGCAGCCAGGTGGTATAATGGTAAGCTCTTGTTTCAAAGGAGCTTTGAAGGATGACCACATCTTCCGGATGACTGACGATACCGGAATGCTGCAGCACTCAAAATGTTCTATTCCGGATCCAAACTTCGGATATACTACTGATGACAATGCCAGAGCATTAATTATGGCACTGATGCTCTATGAAAGATACAAAGATAAAAAATATCTTGACCTTGTTTACCGTTATTCTTCCTTTTTGCTAAATGCACAGAATGAAAAGGGCAAGTTTAAAAATTTCATGAGTTACGACAGGAAATGGCTTGAGGACGAGGGCTCAGAGGACTGTTTCGGCAGATGTATTTGGGCACTGTGCTTTGCCATTTCCAACGAGTATACACCTTTGGGAATAAAACATGGTTTTTCGTATATATTGGAAAAAGCCATGCCTCATATATCAAATCTTTATGCAGTGAGAGCAAAGGCATATTCAATTATTGGCCTTGCCCATCTTGATGGAGAAGAGCCAAAAAGTCTCATTTATGAAACTGCCCGCTCTCTTTGTTGCAAATATGAGGAACACAGGGATGGGGACTGGAAATGGTTTGAGGATATTGTGGCCTACTGCAATAACGTTCTTCCATGGTCCCTTATATCGGCTTACAGGATTACTAAAGAAAGAAAATTCCTTGATGTAGCCGAGGAAAGCTTGGAATTTCTTGAGAGAGTGACTTTTAAGAATGGATACTTCAAACCGGTGGGATGTAAAGGATGGTTTTTAAAGGGAGAATCCCCGGCGGAATATGACGAACAGACAGTGGAAGCTTGTGAAGCGGTTTTGACTTACTGTGAAGCCTATGAGGCGACAGGGGATAAGAGATACCTGCAAAAGGCAAAGAGAAGCCATGCATGGTATGAATGTGCCAATTCAAAGGGAATCAGGCTGATTGATAGTGAAACTGGAGGATGTTACGATGGCCTGACCCATGACGGAGTAAATTTAAACATGGGAGCAGAAAGCCTTGTTTCATATATAATATCATATTTAAAAATATCGGATATTGATATATGAAAAAAGGAGTGATGCAACATAAGCAGTAAAGAAAAAATAGTATTAAAAAAAGTAAACAATAAAGCTGTTATAAATACATTAAAGCCGGAAAATAAGCCGGTAAAATAAAAAAGACTAAAGAACATTTGAAGAAAATTTTAAAAATAGAGTAATGTAATAAAAGCTGTCAAAAACGACAGGGGCAAACCTTGGCATGGGACAGCATTAAAAAGTCCAAGCCGCCAATTATGGAAAAGCCATTCCTTGAAAGGCTGCTGATGGGCTTAAAGCATGAATAAGTCAATGATGTGGTGAAAGCCACATGTCAAAAAATCCTATCATATTATAAACATTTCGAAAGGCGGCAGATTTGGACTAAATGTCAGTTTCATTGCACAAGTTTGCCGTTGGAAAGTGAAGAATAAAAAAGAAAGCTTTTATAAATATTTCTAAATTCTTATCTTATTTTAAATTCTTATTTCTTATCAAAACAGATTAAGTTAATTATTTATCTTTTAGGAAAGTGAAAGTCAATTTTACCGGTGAAGGCTTACGGTTTAGGATGCCTCCGGCTGTCAAAAAGAATTGCCTTTCTTCAAGCACTGTTTTTTAGCAAGATACCTTTATAGTACCGGTTATTGTCAATTAGCTTATGTTTGCTTAATTAGGCCGCCGTACCATAAAGGGTACTTTCAGTAAACTTATTAATGTAAAATAATACCTGAAAAAGTAAACGCTATTGTCACCTTCTATACTGGAGCAATCGAAAGATATGCACTAAAAATGCACTATTTATGGGACATGATTTGAAAGATATTGCTTGTAAACATTTATGAAGTCAATTGATTATCAAACAGTAAAAGAGGTGATTATATGCTGTATCCGTATAAAATGATGCCTATATATAAGGACTACATTTGGGGAGGACATAATTTAAGGAAACTTGGAAAACCTGCGCCGGAGGGAAAGGTGGCAGAAAGCTGGGAACTGTCGGCTATATCGGGAAGTGAAAGTATTATAGCCAATGGCCCGTTACAGGGAAAAACTTTGACAGAAGTGATAAAAAAGTATGGCAAGTCGGTGCTTGGAGAAAAATTTGCATCGGATAAGACTAATTCAACACTGCCGGTGCTCTTGAAATTCATAGATGCCGGCGACAGGATTTCCATACAGGTTCACCCCGATGATGAGTATGCTTTAAAGCATGAGCAAGGTAAAATGGGGAAGACCGAAATGTGGTATATTATTGATGCGGAACCTGACGCAACAGTTATTCACGGCTTTCTTGAAAACTATGACAAGGAAAAGATTCGTCAGGCTATTTTGGATGAGAAACATGAAGGTTTATATAGAGAGTTCAAAGTAAAAAAAGGTGATGTAGTCTTTATTCCGGCAGGTACAGTACATGCTTTAAACGGAGGAGTAGTTATAGCAGAAATCCAGCAGCATTCGGATCTTACGTATAGGCTGTTTGACTATAACAGAACTGATGCTGCAGGAAAGAAAAGACCTCTTCACATAAATAAAGCTCTGGATGTACTTGACTATAACAGCCGTAAAGCTTTATTCAATGGAATTTCTATACCTGGCGAGAAAGCAAAGGTAAAGTATTTGGCTATCAGTGATTATTTCTGTGTCAGGCACATTGAGAGTAAAGGTATGCCCATTGAGATGAATACTACTGACGAATCCTTTACAGCTTTCATGTTTATAGAAGGAGAGGCGGAAATTATATCAAACGGTGAAAAAGTGCATGTCGGTGCTCTTGAAACCGTATTTATTCCTGCTTTTATGGGAAGTTTTATACTTGATGGGAACTTTACCGCTCTCCAGATTTTCATACCCGATTCGGTTTATGAGGAATATAACTATTTATCGGAAATGGGCTTTTCGCATAATGACATAATAAACGGCGTTGCAGGAGCCGAGAACCTTTATGCTTCACTTAAGACAACGGCTTAAAGGTTCCTTTAAGCATAAAAATCAATAATGAAAAATGGAGGGATTTACTTATGACTGTATTACTGAATGCAACAGAAAGAAAAGAAAAGGCGAAAAAGGTAAGATGCTCAGGTTATGTTCCCGGTAGTATGTATGGCCCAGGGTTAGAAAAAAATATTGAAATTCAGATTAAAGAGAATGAAATAAACAAATTTTTAAAGAGCCATTCTATCGGGGCAAAGACAAAAATAAAGGTCAATGGAACTGAACAATTGTGTGTTGTTAAGGATATTCAGTATGATGCTGTAAGTAATAAACCTATCCATATTGAGTTTTATGCTTCTTCTGAGGATCGTTTGGTAAGGTCAAAGGTGCCTATTAAGTTTAAAGGCAATGAAAATCTTTCAAACAGAAATCTTGTTTTAAATATATTAAAAGATGAGATTGAGCTTCAGGGAAAATTGAAAGACTTGCCGGAATTTATCGAGGTGGATGTTTCCTCGTTAGATGACGGAAGCATAATTACAATGCGTGATATTGCCCTGCCTGAAGGCGTTAGACTGTTGTCCAGGGAAGATGAGACAGCAGCCAGTGTAACAGTGGCTTCAACATTAGTTTCTTAGACTGAGTAGGAAAAGTTTAAAATATAAGAATGTTGGCTTTTTGAGAAATGAGGAAATGAGTTCGAATTTAACCGAACTCATTTCTTTTTTAGTTGTTTTAAAAATTTATATAATCAATGAGTTATTATATGTATTTATACTTTTTTAGTAGTTTTGTACTGCTTCATATGGTAAAAATATTAACGGATTATGGTAATTAAAGTTTATTTTGCAAAAAATATTTTATCTGCCCATTCAACAATTTTTTTTAACTACTACAAAAGAATATGTTTTATCGGATTTGTTTTAAGACAAAAATAAATAAAAGCTCGTAAATTAATACGACTTACAAGGAGTTGGAAAAATGAAAAATGTAGTGATAACGGGAAGCACTCGTGGATTAGGCTTAGAGATGGCTAAAGAGTTTTTGAAGGAAGGTTGCAATGTAACTATTTCCGGTTCAAAACCTGAATCCTTTAATAAAGCGAAAGATGAGCTAAAGGATTTTGAAGACCGCTTTATTTATGTAACATGTAACGTAAGAAATATGGATGAAATAAAAAATCTATGGCAAAAGTCGGTTGAAAAGTGGGGAAAAGTAGATATATGGATAAATAATGCAGGACAGAATTGTCCTTATGAATTTTTTTATGATACATCGGATGAGTATGTTGATACTGTTATCGACACAAATATAAAGGGTGTTATTTACGGATCTAAGGTTGCTGCTGAGAATATGCTGAAACAGGGGTATGGACAGATTTGGAATATGGAAGGTTTAGGCTCGGATGGCAGGATTGTTGAGAAAACTCTTTTATATGCATCTTCAAAAGCAGCTATTACTTATTTCACTAAAGGACTTGCAAAAGAACTGAAGAACTCTCCTGTAAAGATTGGCAGGTTGTCACCCGGTATGATGCTTACAGATCTAATGGTAAAAACATCTACTGGGGAACCTTCGTCAGTTAATCAGGATGCTCAATTTAAAAAGATTTTTAATATTCTTGGGGAAAGGCCTGAAACAGTTGCAAAGTTCCTTGTTCCAAGAATACTTAGTAATACAAAACAGGATGCGCATATAGTATGGCTCACAAATTTTAAGGCAATGAGGAAATTTATAACGGCTCCTTTTAGAAAGAGGGAGGATTTGTTGAAGTAAAGCTATACAAAATTTATGAGAAATAAAAAGATATAATTATTTTTGCAAATATAGTAAAGTTAAACTTGTTAAATAAATGTTATAGTTTTTGAGATTTCGTTTTTATCGAGCTCTTCATGACCTTGGTCTTTGAAGAGCAATTTTTATTTCATGATGTACTTGTTTTTTTTATTTTATGAAGTTCTATGCCTTAATAGGGGAGTAAAATAATTATTTATCAACTACTTGTTAGTGTAGTGGGAATTATTGACAAAAATGAAGATTCAATATATATCTATAAAATAGAGAACTAAGAAGTATTCCTAAGATAAAAGTTAAAAAGAAATCTGAAATCTTTGGATAAAGCAATATTATAACTTTGCAGGAAACTAATTTTTATTGAAATATTTAAAATCAAGTGATCGAAACAATTATTGAATTTTAAATAAACAGGTTAATCTTAACTATGTGGGATGTAAATAGTGGTGAAATTTATATTCCTTATATTGTTGTTACGTTATTCATTAACTATGTGGGATTTTATTTTTTAGTGAAGTAAAACAAGTAAGTATTCTACAATTAATTAGAAATTTAATTGTTCTTTAATCTATTTATGAGTTGGACTATCTTGCTAGATCAATTCCGCTATAATTGTATATATAAAAAACTAAAAATATAAAATTTTTTCTAACTACATCATAGCTAATATCAATTTTTAAGGATATCATTTCAGATAATAAAGCAAAAGATTATCTTAAAAGGTGTATTTATATTAATAGCTTGTCTATGAAATATTGAATCGATAATGTCTATTCCATTTTGATAAGATAAGCTAAAAAACAAATAATTTAATACAAAAGTAGTAATATATAGATATGATAAATATCATTGATGATACTGAAGTGATAAAATAGTCCCTTTTAATATTCTAATTATTACAAAATAAAAAAATTTCTATACATTTCACCACTAGGCTTTACAAAAAAAGAGAGTTATGGTATATTATACACAGAAGGTTATAGTAAATATAACCTAAAATGTAATTAGATAACATAAAGTGTTATTTTCTTGGGGGAATCTTCATGAGCCAGGTTGGAAATGCAATTAAAATGTATATCTTATTACAGGCCAGAGGCAAAATGAAGTTGAGTGAAATTGCAAAAGCTCTTGAAGTTGACGAAAGACAAGTACGAAGATATCGCGATTGCTTAGAACAAGCAGGAATATATATTGAAGCTGATAGAGGAAAGTATGGGGGATATAAATTACAGAACGATAATTTAATGTTAGGTCTTAACATTTCTAAACAAGAGCAATATTCACTTCAACTTGTTGAAAAATATCTTACTGATTCAAATCATATTGCAGCAAAAGACATTTCAAGCCTTTTAGCTAAGATCAATTTAATAAGCTGCAAAAAAGAAAAAGAGCAAATTGATTTTTGCAATTACATGTCAAAGGAGACTATTTCAAATATTAATTTAGATGTAGAGAGAAAAAAGTTTTTGGATATACATGCTGCAGTACTTTCAAGAAACAAGATCAAAATGGATTACAATTCTTTAAATTCCGGTAAATATAAAAGAATAGTTCGCCCTTATCATACATTGCAGTATAAACAGGATTTATATGTGGTTGGTTTTTGCGAATTGAAGAAAGAGATTCGTGATTTTAAGATTTCCAGAATTGAGGATTATGAAATACTAGATGAGAAATTTCCTAAAGATGAAAGCTTTGATCCTGAAAAGTTTATGGAGAACTGTTTTGGTATTTATAAAGGAAAGGAATATAATATTAAGCTTAAAATAATGTACCCAATGTCGCATATTATTAAGGAAAAGATTTGGGTTAAAAACCAAGTCATAACCGAATGTGAGGATAACTCTATAATTTTTAAGGCAAAGATGAGAGGTCTTGAGGAGATAAAAACCTGGATTTTAGGTATGGGATCTAATGTGATTGTTTTAGAACCTAGTGAAATTATAGAAGAAGTAAAAAATGAAATAAAGGAAATGAAAAAATTGTATATGTGCAACGATATGTCCTGATTAGGATATAAAATGTAGTTGTGGAAGACCAGCTAATTAAAGTCAAGAGTTTTTAAGAAAAATTTTGAGAAATTTTTTTAGGTTCCTGACGTTAATGAAACGCATGACAACAAGACCACCTAAGTGAAGTAGACATAAAATAGCTGGTCTGAAATAGCAAGTTGCTCTTTGAAAACTGAACATCAAGTACAGTACTATCAAGCTGCTGTATGCTTTGCTGCAAGCATTTGAGCGTGTTCCTGGGGACTGCGTAACTGGTAAGGTTTCCTATCCCTTAGAACAGCAAAGATGATACAAACAAGCTTACGCATGACAGCTCCCAAAGCTACCTTTTTAGGTTTGCTCCGGCACTTCTGTTGATAAAACTCCAGCAACACATGATTGCAAGCTGTCTTATCCCGCTTGGAGCGGATATTGGCAAGAGCAATTGTAAAAAGCACCCTACGAAGCAGCCTTGATCCTCGCTTGGACATCTTGTTACGTGTGCCGATAAATTCTCCGGACTGCATGACAGAGGGGTCAACGCCGAAATAGGCAACTAATTTGCTTGGCTTTGAGAAGGCAGAAAAGTCTCCAATCTCCGCAAGAATAGTGGCAGCAGAGAGAAGGCCTATACCTGGCAGGCTCTGCAAAAGCTCAAGCGTCAATGCCAGCATGGGCATATCCTTCGCCATATCTTCAGCAATCAGTAGACGAATGGACTTAAGGACTTTCTCCAGGTTTTCTTCCAAGGTTTTGATCATGGAGATATATACGCCCAGCATGGCAACATTTGAGGCATTATGAATGCTCAGAGGTGCAAAATCTCTGGCCTTGGAGACCAGAAGCTCATACTTGGCAGTTGACCATTTAAGGCTTTTGCGGGATTTCTTCTGAATCAGTGAAATCAGCTTGTTCCTGTTAGCCTTAAGAATATGAGCAGGAGTAGGATACTCCTCCAGGACAGCTATAGCAGCCTTTGAGAATATATTGGAGAAGACATCCTTGAAGTTAAGCATGAGTTGGTCAACAATACCGGTAAGCCTATTTTTGTAAGCAGTAAGCTCATCATTCAGTTTGTAGTACTGGCGGCATAAGCTTCTGAGGCACTCAATATTCTCATTGGGGATGTTGGTTGACTTAAGTTCCTGAAATCTATATAGCAGGGCAATTTTCCGGGCATCCACTTTATCATTTTTCACTTTTCTGATTCCAATATTTTTGATAGAATCAGTCTGGATGGGGTTTGTAACGGAAACCTCAAATCCAGCTTTACAAAGTGAATGGAAAAGGATTTTGTGATAGTGCCCGGTGGATTCCATGACGATGAAAGGCCTTGAATCAAAGTCCTTTTCCGTTTTTTTCAGCAATTCAACGGCTCTTTCAACGTCAGTACTGGAATCATGGCGAATCTTCATGCGGGCAACTACTTCATTAGATGGAGAAAGAATCGCCATCTCACTGAAGAATTTACCCACATCAATGCCTGCAATGGGTCTGAAATTCATTAAAAATGCCTCCTTTTCAAGATAAATGGACTTAAAAGCCTCCATTCCTTCCCATGTAAGCAAACAACCTTGCATGTGACACGAGGAACCAGCTTTAAGCTGGCCTCAACCAGCCAAATCATGTAGACTTACCGGAATGGATAAATACTCTTTCACACGGGTAATCGGCCCGCTAAGGTCCGTCCCAGGAGGTGATACACACACCTTCCAAGTCCGAAGGATATTATACATGATTGTCAAGGTTCAGGCCAACAGGTGCTGGCTAAATGGCTAGGATGTGCAGCCGGATGATGTGCTTGATGTTTAGAAAAGTATGAAGTTTGAAGTGTTATGTTAACTATGAATTTTAATGGGTCGAACAGTGGCTTCGGTCACTGATTTAATACAATATTAATTGTACAAGGAGGAAAGAGGATGGATATTGTCGACTTAGTGGAAAGAGCTAAAAAAGGTGATAAAGAAGCGCTAATACAGCTTATTATGCAAAAGAAAGAAGAATATTACCGATTAGCTTATGTATATACCGGAAATAAGGAAGATTCTCTCGATGCTTTGCAAGAGATGATAGTCATTCTGTTCGATAATATAAAGAAGCTAAGAGATGCTGATGCCTTTTACAGTTGGAGCAAGACGATTTTGGTTAATGAGTGCAAAAGAATCCTTAGGAAAAGGAAAAGGGAAGTACCTGTGGAGGAAAAAGGAGAAGATAGTTATATCGAAAACTATCATGGGAAAGAAATTAGCTATGATATATCTGCATGTCTGAAAAAGCTCAATAGCTATCAGCAGGAAGCAATTAAACTCAGATATTTTTTGGATATGGACTATGCCACTATAGCAAAAATGACCGGTGCTTCTGAAGGGACAGTAAAATCCAGGATTTTTAATGGCTTGGCTAAATTGAAAGGATTAATTGGAGGTGAATACTGATGAATGATTTGGAAAAATTATTAACTTATAAGAGAGAAGAACTACTTAATATCGAAGTCCCGGAAGAGATGGAAGATTGCTTGAGAAATGCCCTTAATAAAAGAAAAAAACATATACCTAAAAGTGCTATTGCAGCAGCTCTTATTGCAGTTTTACTATTTGCCTATAGTTTTGATAGTCTTGCCTATTATGGCAGAAAATTTATTGGGTATGACAATGTTACTTATGGAAGTTTAAAAGAGCTAAATGAGGAAGGAAAAGGACAGGAAATTAACAAATCATGTGTTTTTAGTAATGGGATTGAGGTAACATTAGATGGGATAATATTTGACGATAATGAATTGGTAGCGTTTTACAAAATAAAAAGTACAAAAGAAAAGTTAGATCCTTTAAAATATGATATTTCCATGCACCTATATGGAATCAATCTTATGGGATATCACGCAAAAAGCGGACAGAGGGAATTTAGGGATGATTACAATAATATATGTGTTGCTTGGTTTGAGGCACCTGCTTTTTATGAAAAATGGATGAAGCTGAATATTTCGCTGCGTATAGATGACACAGTGGAAGAGAGAACGATTAAATTTACTTTGGACAGAAATAAAGCTATGAAAAAGACAGTTGAGAAAAAGCTTGACGCTAAGGTTAAGCTAGGCGATTATGAGGTTTATTTTGACAAATTAACAGCATCTTCATTGAGTACTTATATAAAAGGAAAAGTAAAAGTTTCGGCCGATAATGCAAAGGGTGCTCTTGAAAGAGATATTATATCTGAGTATGAACGCGGTTTACAATTTATTGATTTTGATATTGTAACCGACAAGGGAGAAAAAGTTAATCTTAACAATAGAAGTACTGAAAATTCAGGAAATGAAATAAGATTTGTCAAAAGCGGAGACGCTTTACCAAAGGAATTCAATACATTGGAGATTAAGAATATAAGATTTGAGAATTATAAGATTATAGATAAATCTTTTGATGTATCGGTTGAAACAAAAAATCTCAAAGTAGATGATGAGGTTATTGTAAAGGAAATTTACTATGAAGGTGATGAGACTTGTATTGTTGTTTCCAGCAGAGATATACCTATTATGCAAGTGAATGTCGGTGATGATACAGGAATATTGAACTACGATCAATACAAAAATGATGTTGAAAATGAAAAAACTGTTGAAAGAACGTTTCGCTTTGCCGGCAAACCAAAAGAGATTAAGTTGCAATTTAAAGGTATGGTCAATTATATATATACTGATGAAACAATAAGTATTCCTGTTGATTAAGTTGATACTAAGCGATTGTATCAAATCCAAATAATAAAAATTTAACATAATTACACTCTATACTCACAACATCTGTTTTAGTGTCAAAGGGCGGAAATGTTCAGATCTTGTAATGAAGTCCTTTGACAACTAAAACGGCAGATCCCCATCCTCCAAATCCACTTCAAAATCTACTCCTTTTAAACCAAGTTTAATTGTAAAAATACTTCTATAAAAAATAGTTCTATAAAAGCACAAAATATGCTAAGCTTTTGATATAACACAAAAAGAGAAATATACTCTAGGAGGATTAACATTGAAAAATAAAGTTTTATATATTTCAGACCTTGATGGTACATTGCTTATGAGCAACAGGGAATTAAGCAATTATTCAAAAGAAACTCTAAATAAATTAATGGACAAAGGTGTGAATTTTTCCGTTGCCACGGCAAGGTCTTTGGCTACCGCTGTAAAAATTATAGAAGATCTTAACATTAAGGTTCCTGTAGTATTGATGAATGGTGTTGTAATATATGATATTGCCGAAAGAAAATATGTAAAATTAGAGACTATTCCTACCGAAGCAGTCAAAGAGATAATAGATATAACGAAAAAACATAATATTACCGGTTTTATGTATGCCATTTGCAATAATGAACAGATAACCTATTATGAAGATTTATGTACAAAATACTTAAAAAATTTTCATGACGAACGTGTATTAAAATATGGAAAGCCTTTTGAAAAAGTATCAAGCTTTCATGATAAAGCCTGCGACAACAATATTATATATTTTTCCTTTATGGATCTACATGAAAAATTATATTTGATGTTTGAAGAACTGAAAAAGAATCCCGAAATAGAAGTGGTTTTGTATAAAGATGTTTATAATGAGAACGTATGGTTTTTGGAGATACACAGCAAATATGCTTCAAAGTATAATTCAGTAAAATTTCTACGTGAGCAATTGGGTTACGATAAGGTTATCGGTTTTGGCGATAACTTGAACGATTTGCCGCTGCTTAGAGCATGTGATGAGTTTTATGCCGTAGCAAATGCCGTGGATGAACTTAAGGAAAAGGCTAATGGCGTAATTGATGACAATAATTCCGACGGTGTTGCAAAGTATATATTTAAAAGGGAATGGAACTGGTAAAGAATTAACATGTAAGTTTTAAGTCAAAAACCGGTGAGTGCCGATTGCATCGGATTATAGTTTAGTTAAAATAATTCGGATCAATTGTTTACTTTTAGCTTATGTGATAATATTATATTCTGGGGTGATTAAAATGTTAATAGTAGCCTTAAACGGCAGTCCAAATAAAAATGGAAATACAAAATTTTTACTAAACCTTGTTCTCGATAAACTTAAAGATATGGGAGCCGAAACGGCTGTAATTGAAATACCGGAAGTTTTAAAATCAGCAAAGCACAGTTTTTGTGTTGTTTGCAGCAATCCATGTTCCGGTGTATGCTATAAGGACACAGCTCTTGAAGAAGCTTATGAACTTATGAGGAAAGCTGACGGATTGATATTTGGCAGTCCATCCTATTTTGGAACAATAACGGGTCAAATGAAAGCTTTCTTTGATAAAACCAGAAAACTTAGAGGAGAAAAAGCTTTTTACAACAAAATTGCAGCTGGTGTTACTGTGGGTGCATCAAAGTATGGAGGACAAGAAACTACTCTGAAAGCTCTTCACGATATTATGCTGGTTCATGGAATGACCATTGTTGGTGACGGATATATTGAAGACGATTGCGGTCATCATGGTGTATCTGCTGAAAGGCCGGCTGAAAATGATGAGTTTGCACAGAAACGTGCTTTAATTTTGGCTAAGCGAATTTTTGATGCCTGTAAGGTTAATTCCAAATGATTATTTCAACAATTAAATCAAAAATTAGAAATTTAATTTTATGGTTTACCGGCCATAAAATTAAATTTTTTTGGGCAGTTTTTTTATGTGACTGTATATTATATAGCCGGCTGGAAAAATAAAAAAATTACTGTAACTATATTTTTTTATTTTGAAAGTGATATAATTAAAATTAATACTTACAATGTAATGTGCTTTTCAACATTATAAGAATTTAAATTGCAGGATTTAACATTTTTGCAGAATGATTGGATAAATCAAAAGATAAAGTTATTTCTGTCGGTTAAGCTCGTATTTACAAGGATTAATTTGGTTTATATATAATGAATAAGAAGGAGAAGCAAATGTCAAAGGAAAGAATAAGTATATTTGCAGGGCACTTTGGAAGCGGAAAAACTGAAGTGGCTGTGAACTTTGCATTAAATGCTGCAAGTAAATCGAAAAAGGTTGCAATTGTTGATTTGGATATAGTAAATCCATATTTCCGTACTGCAGATGCAAAGATTGAATTGGAGAAAATGGGCATTTGGGTAATTACGCCGGTATATGCCAACACCAATGTGGATGTTCCGGCTCTTCCACCGGAAATGAACTCTTTATTTGAAAAAAAAGAGTATGATGTTATTATCGACGTGGGCGGAGATGACCTTGGGGCTAAAGTACTTGCAAGATTTAAGGACGAGTTCTTAAATGAAGGATACTGCTTGTATTTTGTTGTCAATACAAAACGCCCTATGACTGATACCGAGGCTAAAATAGAGCAAATGATTTATGAAATAGAAAGCTCATGTGGACTGAAAGTTACAAAACTTATCAATAATACAAATCTATTGGACAATACCGATGTAGATGTTGTAGTTGAGGGACATAGGATTATAGAAAGAGTATCTGACAAACTCGGTATACCGATTGGATTTGTCAGTGGTTTTACTGATTTGATGGGAGGTATTGAAAAGGAAATTGACGTTGAATTGTTTCCGTTGAAAAAGTTGATAAAACTGCCTTGGAATTAATGGAGGTAATATTTATGGAAGGGATTAAGCTAAGGGAATTTCTTCACGAAGGAGCAATAATCAGAACAAAGCACTGCAACAGTTCATCATGGGTAACAAACGTTGTCTATTCAATCAATGACGATTATATTGAAATTGATATAGGTCTGGAAAGGGACTATATACAGAATATAATCATGATTGGGGACACAATAAAATGTAAATATACTTCCGACGATTATGAATTTACATTGAGAGGTTGGGTAACAAGAATAAACCTTGATATACCGCAGAGTATCACAATTAAAATACATGATATTGAAAGATTTGTGAATAAGCGTGACAGCTATAGATTTGATGTTTATCTTGCCTCCGTTATAAAATTAAAAAATAGTGATGAAAAAGGCATTTTTGCTATATTAACTAATATTAGTCATACCGGTGCGGCTTTTACTGTGAAAGAGGATTTGGAAAAAGAATTGGGTATAACTTTTTTGGAAGACAATGAACGTACCTTCATTTTTGTGATATATATATCACCTGAGAAGCAAATAACCTTTGAAGGCACATTAAAGAGAAAATGTGATAACGAAAAGGGGAAGGAATACGGTGTGAGAATCACCGATATTGATATTGAAAATGAAAAAGTCTTGGTAGAATTTCTTGAAAAACTTGCAAATAAAGATAAAGAGTTCTATAATAAACGAAGTGGTTTTTGGTCGAAAAATAGTAAGTACAAATTAGGTGGCGAAAATAAATAATTTTATTTTTGACCACTAAGTAATGGGGGATAGAAATGGCTAAAGTAACATTTCATGAAGAACGCTGCAAGGGATGTAAGTTATGTACGACTGTATGTCCGAAAAAAATTGTTATTATGCTGGAAGATAAGATAAATCAAAAAGGCTTCCATCCGGCTGGTGTATCTGATATGGACAAATGTATCGGATGTGCATTTTGTGCCACTATATGTCCTGATTGCGTAATTGAAGTTGAAAAATAAATTCATTTATATGAAACGGATAAGGTAGGGTGACGTATTTAAAATGGGTGAAAAGTTGTTAATGAAAGGTAATGAAGCAATTGCAGAAGCTGCTATTAGAGCCGGTTGTAGGCATTATTTCGGATATCCTATTACACCGCAGACCGAAATTGCGCATTACATGGCAAAGAAAATGCCTGAGGTTGGAGGTACCTTTGTGCAGGCAGAAAGTGAAATAGCAGCAATAAACATGGTTTACGGTGCGGCAAGTGCCGGAGTTAGGGTTATGACTTCTTCTTCGAGTCCCGGTATTAGTTTGAAGCAGGAAGGAATTTCCTATGCCGCAGGGGCAGAGCTGCCGGCTGTTATTGTCAATATTGTAAGATGCGGTCCGGGTCTTGGAGGTATTTTACCGGCACAATGTGATTATTTCCAGGCTGTAAAAGGCGGAGGTCACGGAGATTACAAAATGGTGGTTTTGGCGCCTTCCAGTGTCCAGGAACTGTATGAGTTAACGGTTGAAGCCTTTAATATTGCCGATAAATACAGACAATTAACTATGATTATGGGCGACGGTATACTGGGCCAAATGATGGAAGCCGTTGAATTCAGAGATGAGGAGAACATTGTTAAAGTTGACAAGCCGTGGGCTACTACAGGAACAGGTTTAAAGAGGGAACACAATACAATACAGTCCATATATATTCAGCCTGAAGTACTGGAAGAACACAATAGAAAGCTCCAAAAGAAGTACAGGCTTATTGAAGAAAATGAAGTAAGAGTTGAAACTTATAATTGTGAAGATGCGGAAATTATTGTTGCAGCGTTTGGTACAACTGCAAGAATAGTCAATAATGTTATAAAAATGGCTGAGAAGGAAGGAATAAAGGTTGGTTTGATAAGACCTATTACACTTTGGCCGTTCCCTGTAAAGGAATTTGAAAAGTATGCAGAGGTGCCTAAAGCATTTCTGTCGGTGGAATTGAATGCCGGTCAGATGGTTGAAGATGTAAAGCTTGCTGTAAACGGTAAAAGACCGGTTTATTTCTATGGTAGAATGGGTGGAATGATTCCGACTCAAAAGGAAATTTTGGATCAGATAAAGCAAATATTAAATAAATAAGTAAGAGGGGAATTAAAATGGCTACTGTTTTTAAGAGACCACATGCTTTGATTGATAAATCAATGCACTATTGCCCGGGATGTACCCACGGCATTATTCACAGGCTTATTGCAGAGGTATTGGATGAATTGGAAATAGAGGGAAAGACAGTAGGTGTGTCATCGGTAGGATGCACCTATAACAATTATGAATATTTCAATTGTGACATGGTACAAGCAGCCCATGGTAGAGCACCGGCAGTTGCTACCGGTATCAAGCGAGCTCTTCCTGATAACATTGTTTTTACTTATCAGGGTGACGGTGATTTGGCAGCTATCGGTACTGCTGAAATAGTTCATGCGGCTGCAAGAGGTGAAAAGATAACTACTATCTTTGTAAACAATGCTATTTATGGAATGACTTCGGGCCAGATGGCTCCTACAACTCTTATCGGTCAGGTTACTACAACTTCACCTTTTGGAAGAAAGCCTGAAACTCATGGTTTCCCTATAAAGGTTTGTGAGATGCTGTCTACCTTGGAAGGAGCCGTATATCTTGAAAGAGTGTCGGTGCATGATGTTAAAAACATAATGAATGCAAAAAAAGCTATTAAGAAAGCATTTCAAGTGCAGATGGCCAACCTGGGCTTTTCTATAGTTGAAGTATTGTCCTCCTGTCCGACTAACTGGGGAATGACCCCGGTAGATGCTTTAGGATGGATAAAGGATAAAATGGTACCTTTTTATCCTTTAGGTAATTTTAAAGGCAAGGATTTGGAGGTGTAATGTAATAATGAAGCATCAAGATGTTATTATAGCTGGGTTTGGCGGCCAGGGAATACTTTCAGCAGGAAGGATTCTTGCCCAGGCAGGTATGCTGGAGAACAAAAACGTATCATGGTTCCCATCCTATGGCCCAGAGATGAGAGGCGGTACTGCAAGCTGCAATGTAATTATATCGGAAGAAGCAGTAGGATCACCGATTATAAATGTTGCTACTTCACTTATAGTCATGAACGGACCTTCCCTTGACAAATTTGAAAAGATGGTTGCCAGCGGTGGAATAATTATTGCAGACAGTTCGTTGGTTGAAAGAGCACCTGAAAGAGATGATGTAAGTGTTTATAGAATACCTGCAACAAAGACTGCTTTGGATATGGGCAGCGGTACTTTTGCTACTATAATTCTGCTGGGCAAGCTAATTGCTGCCACAAATATTGTTTCTAAAGAATCGTTTATAGAGGCTTTGAAAAAGACTCTTCCGGAGAAGAAACATTACATGATTCCCGATGAAATAAAAGCTTTAGAATATGGAATGGAGTTTTAATATTTGATAAATCCAGATAATTATTAATTATTATTGAAAAAAGGTTGCAACTATATGTTACAACCTTTTTTGCAGCTTTTTGAAAATATAAACGAATATTTATGCTTTTCTACCGCTGTTAAATATTAAATAATAACTGGCCGTAAGTCGGGAATGGCCATAGTTTTTCATCTACTATTGTTTCAAGTTTGTCAGCCACAGCTCTTAATTCGGACATCTTAGCCAATACAACATCCCTGTATATTACAGCATGTTCATAAGTGTCACCGTTGAAGTTGGCTGCATCGGAAGCGGCCTTTTCAAGGTCAGCTATTCTCTTTTTTAATTGGGCTAAAAGCGTTGAAGTTTCTTCTAAAAGCTCGGATTGGGCGCTTATATCCACATTAAGGCCTGTAGCTTTTATAGATGTTATGGTGGAAGCAATATCCCCTGTAAAGCGAATGACAGCAGGTAATATTTGGCGTTTTGCCATATCAAGCATTGTAAGCGCTTCAATATTTATTGTTTTAATATATGTTTCAAGGAGTATTTCACATCGTGAGAGTAATTCTGTTTTATTCAGAACTCCATGTTTTTCAAATACTCTTATATTTTTTTCATCAGTCAATGCCATAATCGCATCGACTGTATTGTCTATATTGTGAAGACCTCTTCTTTCGGCTTCTTTAATCCATTCTTCACAGTAATTGTTTCCGTTAAATATAATTCTCTTGTGATTGGTTACAATTTCTTTAAGCAATGACTGCAGTTCTGCATTGAAATCTGTTGCTTTTTCAAGGCGATCTGCCATCTTACTTAAAACTTCGGCAACTATTGTATTTAGCACGAAGTTTGGACCTGAAATTGAGGCTGAAGACGGAACCATTCTGAATTCAAATTTGTTTCCGGTGAAGGCAAAGGGGGAAGTTCTGTTCCTGTCCGTCGCATCTTTCGGTAATGCCGGCAGTGTACTGACTCCTATTTTAAGTTCGCCATTATTTATTGATGTTCTTGCACCGCCGTTTTCTATTTGCTCGAGGATATCTGTGAGCTGGTCGCCAAGGAATATTGAGATAATAGCTGGTGGTGCCTCATTTGCACCCAGTCTTAGGTCATTACCAGCGTTGGCAGCAGAAGCTCTAAGCAGGTCGGCATATTCATCCACTGCCTTTATTACAGCACACAGGAATACTAAGAACTGTGCATTTTCATGGGGAGTATTTCCGGGATCGAGAAGGTTTTGTCCATCATTTGTGCTCATTGACCAGTTGTTGTGTTTTCCCGAACCGTTAACTCCTGCAAAAGGTTTTTCATGCAAAAGACATACGAGTCCATGTCTTAATGCAACCTTTTTTAGCGTATCCATAATTAACTGGTTATGATCGGTTGCAACATTTGTTGTTCCGAAAATTGGGGCTATTTCATGCTGAGCAGGAGCAACTTCATTATGTTTTGTTTTGGAATAAACCCCCAACCTCCACAGTTCCTGATCCAGTTCTTTCATGAAGGCTGAAATTCTCTCTTTAAGTGTACCATAATAATGATCTTCCATTTCCTGTCCTTTAGGCGGTTTTGCACCGAATAAGGTCCTTCCTGTAAAAATCAAGTCTTTGCGCTGATCGAAAAGTTCTTTGTCAATAAGAAAGTATTCCTGCTCGGCACCAACGGTTGTAATAACTCTTGTAGTAGTAGTATTTCCAAAAAGCCGTAAAATACGGAGTGCTTGTTTGTTTAGCGCTTCCATGGATCGTAAGAGAGGTGTCTTTTTATCCAATACTTCTCCTGTATAGGAACAGAAAGCGGTAGGAATGTATAATGTGGTGTCTCTTATAAAAGCTGGAGAAGTACAATCCCAAGTGGTATAACCTCTTGCCTCAAAGGTTGCCCTAAGGCCTCCCGATGGAAAGGATGAAGCGTCAGGTTCGCCTTTTATAAGTTCTTTACCTGAAAACTCCATTATAACTTTTCCATCCACTGTGGGTGAGATGAATGAATCGTGTTTTTCGGCAGTGATGCCTGTCATTGGCTGAAACCAGTGAGTGTAGTGTGTTGCACCTTTTTCTATAGCCCAATCTTTCATGGCATTTGCAACAATTTCTGCGATATGAGGAAGGAGTGGAGTACCTTCATCTATAGTTTTCTTTAAAGCCTTGTAAGTTTCTTTAGGCAGACGTTCCCGCATGGTTGCATCGTTAAAAACGCTAGAGCCGAATTCTTCTGTGAGAGAATACGGTCGTGATTCCACCTTCGACATTTTGAAATCCCCTTTCAAAAATATAAATTTCGAATAGTTTACTAAAAAATGTATAATAAATCGGTACAGTCTTATTTGTCGTTTATAGCTTTATGTTTTATATACATAATCCAGTAAAAATTATTTCAATAGTATGCACTTTATAAAGTTTATTAATTTTGTTTATCCTAAAAAGAACGAAATAAAAGAGCGTGTCATAAAATCTGAAACGCCCTTACTTGTCGAATAATGCTTATAAACTTTATAAATATCGTTATTGAAAAGTTTATAAAGTTGTTAGCGTATTTCTTATAATATAATAATGGGTTTTATAAAAAAAAGCAAGATACAATTTTATAAAATACAAAATTTTTATCAATAAATTAGGTTATAATATTTTATTGCCACAGCCAGTGCTTGCAACGAGCAATATAATGAGTTTGTCTCGTATTTACCGATTTATACATGCAGTTTATAGAGTCTTTTAGTACCAATATACTCAATTTCTTCATCGGTATAATTTTTATAGGTATGGGTATGGTCAGAACTAATTTCAAGTTCACCTTCTATTTTATGAATATGTCCGTTTTCTGTCTTTATCGGTAATCCCGTATAGCCTGTATAGTAATGGGAATGCCCATTATAAGAGGATACACCAAAAAAAGTATGAATATGAAAACTTTCAATACCTATCATATTATCCGAAATTCCATACATTCTGTGAATATGCCCGTTGGAAGTATTGCATTCAAATTTATATTTATGAATATGCGAATGCATAAAAAACCTCCTCTAATAAGTAAAGTTATGCAAGATATTTATTAATCTGCACAAAAAGGTTTTTTTTATTTATCCAATTATTGTATTATTATTTTAACATAAACAAAAAAAAGCTGCAACAGCAGCAGCTAATCCAGTTTCAGGTTTTAAGCTATTCTATGAATATGTAATAAGTTCCATTTAGCATTTTGCTTTGACCTGTCAAGGTTATACTTTCAATTTCGTATTTTTTTGTTACTACTTCTTTTGCCAATCCCAAATAGGAAGTGAAAATATCTCCGACACCAACACTATGTTTCAAATTTTTGCTAAGGGTTTTTGTAAGTTCAGGAATTTTGTCTATGTTGGAAATTGTTCCATGCTGGTTGATAAATGCTTTGATAAATTTGATTTGATTATTTTTTCTTTCAATATCGCCTATCTGAAAAAGCTCACCTTTTTCGTTATATCCCTGCCTGAAACGTACAAAACCTTCCGCTTGTTTGCCGTTAAGCCTTTGCCTTCCTTTGTCTATATGAATGAAAAGATCCTGAAACGGGTCTTCATAATGCATATCATAAGGGACATCAATTTCAACTCCGCCAAACAGATCGACAAGTTCCACAAAACCTGTAGTATTTACTCTGACATAGTCGTCTATTTCTATTCCGAATTTTTCCTTTATTACATCGGCCAGAAAGTTCATTGAATATGATTCAAATTTACCTTCGTATTTCAAATATGGCCCGATATTATGGGCAGCGTTGATTTTATAAAATCCAGGATTGTTTGCTTTTCCGTAGATTGAAAGGTAATGCCTTACTTTTTCATTGTAGTTAATATAGAGGTCTCTTGGTATCATAATCAGTTTAAGCTTCTCATTTTCCTTGTCAATACTTAAAATGCCGATGGTATCGTAAAGCCCGCTTACTTTATCAGAACCGAGAAATAAGATGTTTTTGCTATTCTTTGAAACAAGCTCCTTTGAATAAGTTTTTTCGTTTGTAAGTCCGGGGATTGAGTCGTAGTCTATTTCGCTGGGAGTGGGTAAAGCGGTTGGAGTAGGTATGTATTTATCAACATTTTTTTTGGTAATATCAATAGGGTCAATGGTAGGTTGAACTTCGGGAGTGGGCTCTATTGCAGCAGATTTATCATTTCCCAGAAGTCCTAATTTTCCAAGAACAAAAACAGATATAGCTATTATGACAAAGGAGCTTAACCATAATATAATACTTTTTTTAATTTTATTTTTGGAATTTCTTTTTTTCCTCATTTTTTTCTCCCTTTACATTCCTTAAAGCTTAAAGTATGTTAATTATATTCTAACATATGTTCTATGCATTTCGGGCAAAAAAAACAAAATTTAAGAAAAATTTAATCTTCATGCTATGATCAAAAATACATTACACTTATATTTCGACATGTTGTTTAAAGAAATATAATGGTAATTTCAGGCTGTTTTATAAAAAAAACATATTGACTTATGTGAAATGTCATTTAACTTTTATAGAAATGGAGAAATTTTTTACCTGTTAAATAATTTCTGCATTTCTTCATAACGTTCGTAGGTAAGCAGAGCATCTTGATCGGTATTTTTCAGTTTCACCACATAGGTCCAGCGACCGTAGGGGTATATTTTATGGATCATATGAAGATTTATAATATACGATTTATGACTTCTGAAAAAGATTGATTTATCCAACCGTTCTTCCAAATCACTTAAGCTGTCGGAGGTTATATACTTTTCATCAGCTGTATATATAGCTGTACTTCGGTTCTCACGCTGAATAAGGATAATTTCATCCATGTTAATGAAATTGATGCTCTCTTTGGTTTTAACAATCAGCTTGTCTAAAACTTTATTAGGTTCGCCGACTTGTTTTGCCGTGGGTTGATTGAGATAAGCTGCCAGACTTTTTATTCTTTCTAAAGTTTGATAAATTCTATCAAGCTTAAAGGGTTTTACCAAATAATCAAAGGCATACAATTCAAAGGCAGCTGGCATATACTCTTCATGGGCTGTTGCAAATATAATAATAGTTTTTGGATTTATATCCAATATTTTCTTTGCACATTCAACACCGTTTAAAAGGGGCATTTCCACATCCATAAAAATGACATCCGGTTTTAAAGACTCGGAAAAGCAGAGGGCGGCATTGCCGTCTTCTGCTTCTCCTATAATCTCAAAACCTTCAACTTTTGACAAAGCTTTTTTTAAAACCAGTCTCATACCATGATCATCGTCAGCAATCAGTACTTTGAAATTCAAGTTTACCAGCGCCCCCTTCTAAGAGCTTTGGGCTTACCTATAATTTCAGAGAAAATAAAACCTTTTAGTATATCCTCGCTGCTCATATTTGAAAAATTCAATGATTTTTTTAAGTTATTTTTATTTATTGTGATATCTTGCCCTTCTTGGTAATTAGTATTATGCATATCTTTTTTATCCTTAGATTTAATGGTGTTTTCGTTGCCTTGAATTTTAGAAGGGCTTAAGGCACCTTCCTTACCGGTGCTTTTTAAATTTTTGGTGCGTTCCAAAGTCTTATTTTGATTTTTGTTAGGTCTGTTTGGTCTAGAATTATTCTGAACCGGTCTGTTTGAATTTTGATTAGGCCTGTTTACAGGAGATCTATTTTGTATAGTTCGATTGGAAGAAGGCCGGTTTGGAGTTGCTGTATTTCCCGGAACTCCAAAAGGAAAAAGCTGATCCAGAAGGGGTTGATATAAAAGAGACTCCAGTCTTTGTTCCTTTTGAAGATTATCAGACATTTTCTTTGCATTTTCATATTTATAATTAGCCATAATTTACAACTCCTTAAGGTTTAATTTCTTTGGCTGCACCGTCCGATTTGCTGGCATTGGCAATGGAATCCCTCATTTGTGTATCGGCAATTATGTTTTGCATATTATAATAGTCCATAACTCCGATTTTACCTTCGCGTAATGCTGCTGCTATAGCTTTAGGAATTTCAGATTCAGCTTCAACAACTTTTGCTCTCATTTCCTGAACCATAGCTTTCATTTCTTGTTCCCTTGCAATAGCCATAGCTCTTCTTTCTTCAGCTTTTGCCTGTGCTATTTTCTTATCAGCCTCAGCTTGGTCTGTTTGAAGTTGGGCACCTATATTTCTGCCCACATCTATATCGGCGATATCAATGGACAGTATTTCAAAGGCTGTTCCGGCATCAAGACCTTTACTTAAAACGGTTTTTGATATAGCGTCAGGATTCTCCAAAACTTGTTTATGTTCCTCAGCTGAACCAACGGTTGTAACTACACCTTCACCGACACGGGCAATGATGGTCTGTTCTCCGGCACCGCCCACCAAACGGTCTATATTTGCTCTAACTGTAACCCTTGCTTTTGCCATAAGTTCAATACCGTCTTTAGCAATGGCGGAGATAACCGGTGTTTCGATTACTTTTGGGTTAACACTCATCTGTACGGCTTCTAAAACATCTCTACCGGCCAGATCTATGGCAGCGGCCCTTTCAAATTCCAGCGGAATATTTGCTCTTTGAGCAGCTATCAATGCATTTACAACTCTGTCAACATTACCACCCGCCAGGTAGTGAGCTTCCAGTTTGTTTATTGATACGTTGATACCAGCTTTAGTAGCCTTGATCAACGGGTTTACAATTCTTGAAGGAACTACTCTTCTAAGCCTCATACCTATAAGGGTGAAGATGCCTATACGTACATTAGCTGCAAAAGCAGATATCCATAGTCCTACAGGAATAAAGGAGAAAAAGAATGCAATGAAAAGAATTATAACACCCAGACCAATGATAAATAATAATGCATTTTCCATGTTTAATACCCCTTTCTTATTTATTATTTTTACATCAAAAAATTACATTTATTTAATTTCTCTGACTACTATTCTTCTTCCTTCCACTTTTATTATTTTTATTTTAGCGTCTTTCTGAATAAATTCGGCTTCCGAGACGACATCCAGCTTTACGCCATCAAAATCTGCAGTTCCCGAGGGTCGAAGAACAGTTAATGCTTTACCTTCTTTTCCAATGAAAAACTTTAAGTCCTCTGTTCCTTCAAATCCTTCCTCTTTGTTCAACGAATCGGTCAGCACCAGTGTTTTTGGCAGTTTACCCTTTGTTGCTGAATAGAGTACGAAGGTAAGAGCAATACCTAAAACAATCAATATAATGATTATTAGGATAATTACATCGGTTAGATTTCGTGCCACCGATACTATTCCTAATATGAGCAGAATTATTCCACTTATACCCGGGGCACCGAAACCTGGGTGAAACATTTCGATAATTATCATAATAAAACCAAGTATAAAAAATACTGCCGAAAGGAAATCAATATTGCTGAAAAGACCTACCAAATCCGGCATATAAACACCTCCTTTTTATGAAGATTAAAATATTAACGCTCTTCTTATCTGGATTTATATGTTTATTCAGATTTTTAATTTATATATTTATCAACTTACGGAATTAAGTATATACAAGAAGAAAAATAAATTGAATAGCAAATCTCTATATTATACATCTTTAAGTCCAAACTGTCATTTTTGATAAATATAAATCAAGCATCAATGTTTTTGGGAAAAGTAATTTCAAAGGTAGTGTAATCTTCGCTGGATACTTTTATTTTGCCGCTGTATCTTTCCACTGTATTTTTTACGGTAAAGAGTCCCATTCCTTCACCTTTGCTGCCCTTTGTTGTAAAGCCGGCTTCAAATATTTTATCTATAATATTTTCCGGTATTTTGGGGCCATT
This sequence comes from Acetivibrio clariflavus DSM 19732, assembly GCF_000237085.1. GTDB lineage: Bacteria > Bacillota > Clostridia > Acetivibrionales > Acetivibrionaceae > Acetivibrio > Acetivibrio clariflavus. Next base: position 1,562,116 of record NC_016627.1, read on the forward strand.
GTTTGTGATGGAAAAGCCGAAGACTTTTAAATTTTCAAAAATACTAATTGTCAGAAGCTTACTTCCTTCAATTTCCTCTAGAGCATAAATTGAGTTATCGATAATATTGCCTAAAATTCGACACATTTCCCAAGATGGTACATGAAAATTATCCAATCTTGATGTTACTTTCAATTCTGTTTTTATGTCCTTTTTTTCGCAGTCCAATATTTTGGCCTGAAGAAGGGCATTAATTGCCGCATTACTGGTTTTTAGAACTTTGCTGACCTTTTGTATATCATTATATACCTGCTCAATATAATCCTCAGCATCTTTGTATTCATGCATTTCTATCAAGCTGTAAACTACTTGCAAGTGATTCATGAAATCATGTCTTTGGGCTCTAAGAGTCTTATTCAGGTTTTCCAGTTGGTCCAAAGTGCTTTTAAGTACTTCATACTGTGATTCGGAGTCGGACAGCGTGACGGCATTCTTTATGGTGATAAAACTATTTATAAACAGGGTAATAAATACCATTGCGAAAAAAAATAAATAAGTTAGGGAATTAGACCCTATTTTGTTCAATTTATTATATATGGCGTTGTATATCAATGCACCTATAAGTACGGCTAAATGTATTATATTTAAAACAATTATTGAAATTATTGTTTTGTTTATATTGAGTTTTTTTTCCATATTTTTAGTTCTCCGTCATCTTTGGTTGATAAAATTCAAATATTTTGTATTTCATATTATAGTGTATTTATGCAAATATTACAAAAGTTATATATAAAATCTTTTATCATTATATACTATAAAAAAGTAAAATTAAAGCGGGGTAGGGAAGGAATAAAAAACGAAGGGGAGTAATCCTTCGTTTTTTGACACTGCGATATGAAAAGAAATGAAAATTAAACTTTAACAATCCAACCAAAGGGATCTTCAATTTTACCGCTTTGAATACCGGTAATGGTATCGTAAACTTTTGAAGATATTTCACCGATCTTGCCGTCATTTATCTGAATTATTTTACCGTTCCAATTGAGTTCCCCAATAGGAGATATAACTGCTGCTGTACCTGTTCCGAAGGCTTCTTCAAGAGTGCCTTTTTCGTGGGCTTCATATATTTCTTCTATGGAAATTCTGCGTTCGGTAACTTTAACGCCCATGGATTTAAGGAGTTCAATAGTGGAGTCTCTTGTGATTCCGGCTAAAATGGTACCTTCTAATGACGGGGTAATAACTTCTCCGTTTATTTTGAAAAATACATTCATCGTACCTACTTCTTCAACATATTTCCTTTCGATTCCGTCAAGCCAAAGAACTTGAGTATAGCCCTTTTCTTTAGCTTCCATCTGAGCTTTCAAACTTGCAGCGTAGTTGCCCGGTGTTTTGGCGTAACCGATTCCGCCTTTTACTGTTCGAACGTATTTATTCTCTACGTATATTTTTACAGGATTGATACCTTCTTTATAATAAGCTCCAACAGGGGAGAGGATTATCAAAAATTTGTATGTATTGGAAGGTCTGACTCCAAGGTAAGGATCAGTTGATATAATAAACGGGCGTATGTAGAGAGAAGTACCTTCCGATTTGGGTATCCAGTCCTGGTCAACCCTTACTATGGTTTTTATTGCTTCAACAGCGAAGTCAACGTCAATTGGAGGAATACATAATCTCTCGTTGGAGATGTTTACTCTTTCCATATTTTTTCTGGGTCTGAAAAGAAGTATATCTCCATTAACGCTTTTATATGCCTTCAGCCCTTCAAAAATTGCTTGTCCGTAGTGAAATACCATACATGAAGGATCAAGGCTTAATGGAGAATAAGGTATAATTTTTGGATCATGCCATCCTTTGCCTTCTGTATAATCCATTGTGAACATGTGGTCAGTAAAGTGAATACCAAAGCCCAGGTTGTGTTCATCAGGCTTTTGCTTTGGATTTTTTGTTTTTTCAATTGTGATTTGATAAGACATATCGATTAACCCCTTTCAAAAAATAAACGAAAAATATAGTATAGAATTTGAACTCCTTTATTGCCAAGCCGATGAGGGCTAGGAAAATCTTATATATTATTATGCTACTTTTTATTTTAAAAATCCAGACTTTTATAAAAATAGGCAAAGAAAATTTAAAATTCATATATTATTATTGGTATAAATACGCTTTAGTTGTATTGCTATGGAGTTACATTATTTGCTATTATAGATGTAATAATTTTATATAATGAAGTTTTCTGTATTTCAAAATAGAGACACTTGGTACAGAAATGTTATGTCTTGAAAAATTGGGAGGAATTTATGATAGAAATATTTTATCCAAAGCATAAAGTTGACAAGGTTCAGGATATTGAGCTTAGCATGCTTAAAAATAAAGGAATAAAAGGGCTTATTCTGGACATTGATAATACTCTTGTACCGGAACATGTAGCAGAACCTGACGAAAATGTGATAAAATGGATTGAGAGGGTTAATGAAGCAGGATTTAAAGTATGTATTGTTTCTAATGCTTCCCAAAAAAGAGTAATAAAATTTAATGAAAAGTTAAAGGTTCATGCTATCCACAAAGCTTCAAAGCCCAGCAAAAAAGCTTTTTTAAAGGCAGCAGAGCTTATGGGTATAGAAGCAGAAGAAACAGCAGTTATTGGTGATCAAATTTTTACCGATATATTTGGTGGCAACAGATTAAATATGTTTACAATTCTTGTTACTCCAATTGATAAGAAAGAAGTTTTTTATGTCAAAATCAAAAGGATTGCAGAAAAGTACGTACTTTCAAAGTACGAGAAATATTTAATGGAACAGAAAAATAAAATTTAAGTTTTTGCTTAACTTCATTATATTTATATTATTATGCTTAACAAAAGGAGGTATTATGGTTATTGATTATAGTGTTACCGGAAAAACCAAACTGTTAGGATTAATCGGAAATCCCGTAGAACATTCTATTTCACCGCAGCTTCACAATTCGCTAAGTAAAATTTTAGGGTTGGATTTAATATATGTACCGTTAAGAGTGGACAAAGAAGATCTTGAGACTTTGGTTAAGGCTCTTAAAGCTACCGAATTTGTGGGTTTCAATGTGACTGTACCGTATAAACGGGAAATTATGAAATTTCTTGATGGCAATACAAAGGAAGCTATATTGATGGGTTCTGTGAATACGGTAAAAAAAATTGACGGACGATTATATGGCTATAATACTGACGGTGAAGGGTTCTTGAGAGCTTTTAAGGAAGCTGCGGGGACAGATTTTAAAGGTAAAAAGGTTGTAATGCTAGGTGCCGGAGGTGCTGCCAGACCCATTGCAGTAAAAATTGCACTGGAGGGGGCAGAAAAAATCAGCCTGGTCAACCGGACAACTCAAAAATCGGTGGAATTGGCCGAAGTTGTTAACGAAAATATCGCCGAAATTGTCCAAGTATATAATTTTGAGGATAAGACCCTAAAATTGGCCTTTGAGGAAAGTGACATAATAATTAATACAACATCGGTGGGAATGAGTCCGGATATTGACAATTCGCTTATAAGCGATACCAGTTATTTTAATGGACAGATTGTGTACGATATCATTTACAACCCCGTTAAAACAAAGTTTTTAGCTGATGCGGAAAGTAGAGGATGTAAGATAATTAACGGTTTGGGAATGCTTTTTTATCAAGGAATAAATGCCTATGAAATTTGGACAGGCGTCAAAATTTCAGAAGAAATATTAAGAGATTTATACAATTCTTTTATAACAATTCTAAATAATTAACATTTCATTGGAAATGTTGTTTAATAGATAAAGGTCAAAAAGATTATTGATTTTAATCTTTTTTTTTTGCTTTTTTTAGATTCCTTTTCTATTTTCCATATTATAAGTAATTAAAACATTAAATTATAATTCTAAGTACATATTGTAAATGAATGAATATAAAGTAAAAATTGATAGATGTCGATAATATATAATGCGGTAAAAATTTCATTTCCTTAAGGTGATGAAATTTATATTATTTTTTATGTTTTTTAGAAGCATAAATACTTTTATACAATTAAATACGAGGAGGAAGTTGTATGTTTATCGGAAAGAACAGTCTGAGAAAAAATCAAAAAGGATTTTCTGTTGTGGAATTTATGGTTATATCGGTAATTTTTAGTATTTTAGCTGCTGCTGCAGCACCTTCCATTATTAATTATTTCGAAGAAGAAAAAGTAAATACCGACAATTTTAACGCTAAAGAAATTGAAAATATAATACTGAGAAATATTGAAAAGGGATTTATTTCATTGGATAATGGACCGGAGTCCATTTTGGAATTAGTTGAAAAAGAACTTGGATCTATACCTAAACCGCAACAGAATGGATTTGGTTTTTATTATTATGAGAAGACAGGAAATGTTAGAGCATTAGAAACAGGGATGACCAGAGAAGGCTGGATAAGGCTCGATTGACAATCCTCGCTTCTATAATTTATTTACATATTAAATCTTTTACATAAAAGCATTTATCCTATATAATATATAAATAAAATATTATATACAAAAGAGGAAAAGAAAATGGAAATAGTTTTGACTGTTTATTTTGCTGTTATCGGATTGATTATAGGTTCTTTTTTAAACGTGTGTATTTACCGTATACCAAAAGGGGAGAATATTGCATATCCTCCATCCCATTGCGGCAGCTGCGGTCATAGACTTCATGCCTTTGACCTTGTTCCTGTTTTTAGTTGGTTGTTTTTGAAGGGAAAGTGCAGGTACTGTGGAAGCAAAATATCACCCAGGTACGCAATGGTTGAGTTGATGACAGGAATTGTTTTTGCAATATTATTTAAGGCTTTTGGGATTTCTTTGGATTTTTTTGCTTCTGCTTTTCTGATGTCTATTTTGATACCGGTATTTTTTATTGATCTGGACCACAGGATAATACCAGATGAAATAGTTGTAACAGGACTTGTGGCCGGTATAGTTATTATAGTCTGCAATGTTTTTTTTCCGTTGGATATTTACAGAGGAGGACAATGGTGGGAACCCATACTTGGAATGATAGCAGGTTCAGGTACACTATTGGCTATCGGATTGATAGCGGCAAAGATTTACAAAACCGATGAGGTAATGGGTGGAGGAGATATAAAAATATTTGCGCCGATAGGAATTTTTCTCGGATGGAAGATGACTTTTTTGGCACTTTTTATATCTATAATTGTTGCTGGCGTAACAAGCTTTATTCTCATTATTTTAAAAATAAAAGACCGAAGAAGTACTATTCCTTTTGGTCCGTTTATAGTTGTAGGTACATTTATAACATATCTGTTCGGTTGGGATATTTTAGGTATGTATATTGACACATTGCTTTCAAGAATGTAGTTGAAGAGGTTTGGTAAAAAATATTTAATTTAAATTACCGTTATTTCGATATTAAGTATTAGGAATTGTATATTGTTGTATTGTCGGGAGGGAAAAATATGGCGCAAATAAAAAACTATATGGAGGAAATAGTATTTTCTTCAATTAGAGAAGTATTGGACGATATAAATGTTTGTTCCTGCGACAAGTGTATTTTGGATATTGCTGCTATAGCTTTAAATGAATTGCCTCCTAAATATATTGTGACAGAAAAGGGGGAACTGTATTCCAAAGTTGATTCGTTAAGGCAGCAGTTTGAAGTTGACGTCATTTCAGCCATAGCAAAGGCAGCTGTACTTGTTAAACGTAATCCAAGACATGATCAGGTATGACCTTTTGAAATGTAAAATTACAAAAATATAAATATTGTGTTTTAAAAATATATAAGTTTAGATATAATAAGCTTATATATTTTTTATTGTCTTTTTTGAGGAAATACAGAGGTAAATGTGAAAAAGACAAGGTATTTTTCGTTATTATTTCAAAAGGTGGATGTAAATGATAAGATTTGGACCATCAGGGAACTCAGAAAGTTTTTACAATCAGGGTTACAAATCATCGGTTCAGATGCCTGCATGGCTCAAAAGTATGGGACTTAACGCTTATGAGTATCAATGCAGCAAAGGGGTAAATGTAGGTGAAGCTACTGCCAGAAGTATAGGTGAAGAGGCAGCGAAAAACGATATATACCTAAGTATTCATGCGCCTTACTATATAAATTTGGCAAGTGAGCAGGAAGAGAAAAGGATTAATTCCAAACAGTATATTATACAAACTTTAACTTGTGCAAAATGGATGGGTGCAAAAAGAGTGGTTGTACATACCGGTTCTTACAGAAAAGTGGACAAAAAGTGGGCACTCGATATGGCAAAAAAAGTTATGAAAGAAGTATTGGAAGAGGCAAGGGAAAAAGGCCTTGATGATATAATCATATGCCCTGAAGTGTTAGGGAAGCAGAATCAACTGGGATCTTTAGAGGAAATAATCGAAATATGCAAAATTGATGAAAGACTATTACCTACAGTGGATTTTGGCCATATTCATGCCAGGAACTTAGGTTCGTTGAATTCAACGGAGGATTTTCAGGCTATATTTGAAAAGATTGAGAAGGAATTGGGGTATTTCAGATTAAAATACTTGCACTGTCATTTTAGCAGAATTGAGTTTACGAAAGGCGGGGAGAAAAAGCACTGGACATTGGACGATTTGCAGTTCGGGCCTGAGTTCGAGCATTTAGCAAAGGCTTTACATATTAAACGAATGGAACCGGTTATAATATGTGAGTCGAATGCTAATATGGCAGAGGATGCTCTTAAAATGAAAGAAATATATGAATCTTTAGCGGAGGGGGATAAAGGTTGAAAAAAATATTAATAATCAACGGTCCGAATTTAAATCTTTTAGGGACAAGAGAAAAAGAAGTATACGGAACCGAAACTTTGGATGATATAGCTAAAAAGGTAGCTGAAGAAGCGGCAAAACTTAATGTGAATATAGAATTTTTCCAATCCAACCACGAGGGAGATATTATCGATAAGATTCATGCCGCAAGGGGAAATACTGACGCTATAATTATAAATCCCGGCGCTTATACCCATTACAGCATAGCTATAAGAGATGCCATAAAGGCTGTTGAGATACCCACAATTGAGATTCATCTGTCAAATATACATGCAAGAGAGGAGTTTAGAAGTCACTCTGTCATTGCACCGGTTTGTGTAGGGCAAATATGCGGTTTTGGAAGTAACAGCTATATTTTAGGATTGAATGCAGCAGCGCTGTTATAGTATATTTTTCTTGTTTATTCAACATTAAGAGTTGTAATTAATTTAAGTTAAGGTGGTAAATATGGTAAGTAAAAAACAAATAGAGAGAAGAATTAGGGAACTTCGCAGTATACTTTCTCAAAAGGGCATAGATGCCGCTTTAATTACCAAAAGAGAAAACTACATCTATATGTCCAACTTTACAGGAACTTTTGCCAATTTACTTATTACACATGATAAGGCCATACTTGTTACTGACTTCAGATATACCGAACAGGCAAAGGAGCAGGCTCAATTATATGAAGTTGTTCAATACCAGGGTAATTTGAATGTCACTCTGAACGATTTGCTGACAGCAAATAACGTTAAAATTCTTGGGTTTGAGGATGGATATATAACTTATAAAGCTTATGATGATCTTTCCAAAAACCTTAGCATAGATAAACTTGTACCTTTGGAAAGAACCATTGAGCTACTGAGACTTATCAAGGATTCTGAAGAAATTGAATTGATTAAAGAAGCAGTAAGAGTGGCAGATGAAGCTTTTTCCCATGTGTTGAAATTTATAAGACCCGGTGTAACGGAAACGGAAATTGCTGCAGAGATTGAGTACTATCTGAAGAAACACGGTGCAAGAGGCCCATCCTTTGATACTATTGTTGCATCGGGATGGCGGTCAAGTCTTCCCCATGGAGTGGCGTCAAACAGGGTTATTGAGCATGGGGACGCAGTTACTATGGATTTTGGAGCAATTTGTAATGAGTATTGTTCCGATATGACAAGAACAGTTTTTGTGGGACAGCCGAAGGAAGAACTAAAGAAAATATACGGCATTGTTTTGGAAGCTCAGAAGGCCGGAGTCAATGGTGCTGTAAGCGGTCTTACCGGGAGAGAAATTGATAAGATTGCAAGAGATATAATATCTGATGCAGGATATGGGGAAAATTTCGGTCATAGTCTTGGACATGGAGTGGGGATTGAAATTCATGAGGATCCAAGACTATCTCAGCAAGGCACCATAAAAATGAGAAACGGTATGGTGGTGACAGTAGAACCTGGAATATATGTAAGCGGTTTGGGAGGAGTAAGAATTGAAGACATGATAGTAATTAATGATGATAAACCCATGGTATTGACAAGTTCCCCAAAGGATATGATAATATTGTAGTTCATAAATTTTTATGAGAACTGAAGATTTATGAAATATAGGTAAAAAAAGCTTTTTATATGCAGTGGGTTAGCATTATTTTTCTCAGAAAGAAACTTTTTCTTGAAATTGGCTTGATTTTATTTTAATATAAACTAGGGATTTAATATATATTTAATGAGGTCTTTCAAAAAAGCTCTTCCATTGCCATTTCTGTTAGGAAGATTGGCATAGCAGAGAATATAAGTGGAATGGTTTATTTTGATTGCGACCTGATGAAAATATATATTAAAGTATTGAATTATCGGTCTCTTGGTAATGGAATTTGAGAGACAAAGGCAAAGGGAATTTCCCATAGCTTTTATGATTTCAATATATTAATTTTGGAGGGATATTTTAATGATAACTGCTGGTGATTTTAGAAACGGCGTAACTTTTGAGCTTGACGGACAAATTTTTCAAATAGTTGAATTTCAGCATGTTAAACCAGGAAAAGGAGCAGCTTTTGTTAGAACAAAGCTTAAGAATATTGTAACTGGTGCTACAATTGAAAAAACATTTAACCCGACAGATAAAATGCCTAAAGCTCATATTGAAAGAAAGGACATGCAGTATCTTTACAACGATGGCGACCTGTATTATTTTATGGACTTGGAAACTTATGAGCAATTACCCTTAGGAAAAGATAAAGTTGGAGATGCTCTTAAGTTTGTGAAAGAAAATGATGTAGTAAAAATATTATCTCATAAAGGAAATGTATTTGGTATTGAGCCACCTACTTTTGTTGAATTAAAGATAACTGCAACGGAACCTGGTTTCAAAGGTGATACAGCTACCGGTGCTACAAAACCTGCTACTGTTGAAACCGGAGCAGTAATTAAAGTGCCCTTGTTTATTGACAATGGGGATGTTATAAAGATAGATACCCGTACAGGTGAGTATATAGAAAGGGTTTAGTGGGTATAATATATCAGTAAAATGGAAGTATGTGACGTTGTTTCAAAGCTCTTCTGATAATCCGTATTACCGTGTTTATATGTGAATCTTTCAATTGAATTGATAGAATTTAAGAATCATAACTCAGGAGTGCACTTGATCAATGTCAACAGTGAGAATTAATGTAAAAAATATTGGGAAATACTGAAATATTATTACTTGCTAAATTCAAAGTAAAGGAGAGAAATCTATGGGCTTTATTAAAGAAAGAGTTGCTTACCTGAAAGGGTTAGCTGAAGGTATGAAAATAAATACTGAAACCAACGAGGGCAAACTGCTGAGTTCAATAATTGATGTTTTGGATGACATGGCACTTGCCATCGATGATATTGAAGAAGTTCAAGAGCAGCTTGGCGAACAGATTGACGATCTGGATGAAGATCTTGCAGAAGTTGAAAAGATTGTTTTTGATTGTGAAGATGATGACGAAGATGATGATATACTTGCAGAAGTAGAGTGCCCGCATTGCGGAGAGATAATCGAGCTTGAAGAAGATATGCTCGATGAAGATGCAGAATCTTTTGAGTGCCCACACTGCGGCAAAGATGTAGTAGTTGAGTGGGACTGTGATTGTGATGATTGTTGTGACCACGATGAGGATGATGACGAATAGTACTTATAAGTAATAAAAGTGTCGCAAACTACTTTTTTAAGTAGTGAGCGGCACTTTTTTATAAATTTGAATGATTACTGCAAATAAATTTGAGCTTTGCCCATATTTGATTAAAAAACTATATCAGACAATTTTTTTCAGTTAAGAATTCCCAATACCTTACCGGCATATTATGTTTTTGCAGTTTGGGATTAATTCTTTCTTTTATGCAAATATTGGTGAAATAGTTTTTCCAGAGTTTTTCATAATTGTCACTGGTGTATGAAATTAACGGTACCATTTCGTCTGAAATATCCGTAAAAATACAGCTTTTTTGGTCATATACTGCGGCATATTTTCTTTTGACATCGTGAATTACCCATTTCTGGTCTGAAAAACGATCTACAAAATGGCCGGATATTAATGGTGTTATATTATGGTCGGGTTTATACTGGGCATAATATATATCATTTTCTAATTGTTTAAATCTCAAAAGTCCAACCATTAAATGACATTCACGGGTAACTTTTTTGGCAGCAGTGTGAATTGCCAAAACTCTATCGTCCGAAAGATACAAGTCTACTTCTTTACCTTTTTTAAATCCCAACCTGACATAATTCAAAATTTTTATTTCAATATCGTTAAGTTCGGATAAATAGGCATGATATACATTTTTTAATGCCTGATGCGATATTTTTTGACCAATGCTGTCATATACTTTGGCGGCTTTTTCAGAGTCGGTTGTTATTTGTATATTTGTATCTAAAAGATTTACTTGTATGTAATCGGAGTAATATATGTGGTCAGGTTGCTCATGCCTGTAATAAGCTTCATATATAGAGGTTAGAAGACCTTCAAAGGAACCGTCGTACAAATAATTAATCATTATATTTCACCTGCCAGACTCATAAATTTGTCTTCCAAGGTGGGTATTTCACCTATGCCGGAGAATAGGGATATTTGCTCCCAATTATCCTGGGATATATGGCTTTTGTCTACAAGTGCCTGGCGGATGTGGGTTTCGTTTAAGCCTATTTTGTTGAAGTACTTGCCCTTGCAAGTTATAAAAAATCTTGCTCTTTTTAGTACAATGCCCAGTTTCTTCAGGTCATCGAAATCCAATTGCTTTACTTTTCTTGCAGCCATAATTTTTTTTACAGAGCGAACACCAACGCCCGGTATGCGAAGGAGCATTTCATAATCGGCTTTATTTATTTCCACCGGAAACAGATGCATATTTCTTAAAGCCCAACAGCATTTCGGATCAAGGGAGGTGTCGAAATTTGGATTTTCTTCATCCAGAAGTTCGCTGCTTTTAAAACCATAGAATCTTAAAAGCCAGTCGGCTTGATACAAGCGATGCTCTCTTAAAAGAGGAGGTTTGCTGATAGCAGGAAGATTGGGATTGGTTGAAACAGGGACATATGCAGAATAATAAACCCTTTTAAGTCCATAGTTTTTATAGAGTCCTTCCGACAGACGCAGAATTTTGAGGTCATGGTCGGGAGTGGCACCTACTATCAGTTGAGTGCTTTGGCCGGCAGGAACAAAATTTGAGGCCGACTTGAAAAATTTTCTGTTATCTTTTGCTTCAGCTATTTTTGAGTTTACAAATTTCATGGGTTTTAAAATGTTTTCACGTTTTTTCTGAGGGGCCAGCAGCTTAAGTCCTTGAGTGGAAGGTAATTCAATATTAAGGCTCATACGGTCCACCAGCTTGCCGGAGGCTTCAATAAGGCTAAGATCTGCACCCGGGATTGCTTTAAGGTGAATATAACCATTGAAGTTGTATTCTTTTCTAAGTATCCGTACCGTTTCATAAAGCTGTTCCATTGTATAATTCGGATTTTTAATTATGGATGAGCTTAAAAACAAACCTTCTATGTAGTTGCGTCTATAAAAATTTATAGTTAGTGCAGCTGCTTCATGGGGAGTGAAAATTGCTCTGGGTATATCATTAGACAATCTGTTAACACAGTATGCACAATCATATACGCAGTAATTGGTGAAAAGGATTTTTAACAGAGATATACATCTTCCGTCATCGGACCAGCTATGGCAAATTCCAAAGGGATTGCTGTTACCTAGTCCCCCTTTGGAATTTTTCCTGTTGCTGCCGCTTGAGGAACATGAAACATCATATTTTGCAGCTGCTGCGAGAATTTCAAGTTTCTTTTGAAGTTCCATTTTTTTACCTCCAGGAAAACCTTTATTATGCCGTTTAAAGTAATTTCCATTCTTGTAATTCAAACAAAATTATATTGTGAGTTTGAAGTCGTTGGTTTTCTATGTCTTAATAGAATTTTATCACATATTATAGCAAAAATCAAACATATGTTCGAAATAGCAAAATTTGTAGTATCTGCTGTTAAGTTTTGTATGTGGAATATCGATAATAATAGTAAGAGGGTTAATGATATCAAGAGATTTGTTACAAATGAATTCATATAAATTGGCTTAAAAATGTTTCTAAATAACTTATGGTTTAAAACGCAGTGATATAAAAATCGGAGGCATGCTATGCTTTTATGGATAGAAAAAAATTTTATTGTACCGATAGTTATTTTGATTGTTATACTTATTATAGGTATTATTGCTTTTTTAGTTTGCAATAAGTATTTCAAAGATAAGCTTTCAAAAGCATATACAGAGCTTAAAAAAAACGATGAGCTGTTAAAAGTTGCAATGAGAAGTATAGGAGAAGCGATAATTGCAACAGACAAAAAGGGAATTGTTACCTTTGCCAATTGTGAGGCGCATAAACTTTTTTCCATTTCTAAAGACCAGTTTGTGAATAAAAATTTTAGTGACCTGCTGAGTATGTTGAAGGACCAGGATGGTTTTAGTTGTAATATTTTATTGGAAAAAGTGGTTACGAATGGAATTAAGCTGGATATAAAAAATGTCTCTGTTTTATCAATGGAAAACGATAAGGAACGAATTGTTTCAGGAAGCATTTTACCGTTAATGAATGAATCGAATGAGATAATCGGTGCATTAACAATTTTAAAAGATGTTACAGAATTGAAGAAGAATGAAAAGAAGATATATGACATGAAATATTTTGACAGAATTACCGGACTGCCTAATAAAATGTTGTTTTTCGATAAGCTGAAAACGGCTTTGGCTGCTGCTGAGAGCAGTGATACTAAGCTTGCGGTTATTGTTATCGATCTTGATAATTTTAAAACTATTAATGATACATTAGGTCATGATTTCGGAGATAAGGTACTTTTGCAAGTGGCAGAAAAAATTAAAGGACTTTTGCGGGAATCGGATACTGTAGCACGTTTAGGAGGAGATGAGTTTGTTATTCTGCAACCGGGGATAAAGGATATAACTGATGTTACAAAGGTTGCGGAACGCATTCTTGAAAACTTTAGAAATCCTTGGTTTTTGGAAGGAAGGGAGTATTACATAACGGCAAGTCTTGGAATATCCCTTTATCCAACTGACGGACAGGATGAAAAGGTTTTAGTGAGAAATGCCGATATAGCCATGTCTAAAGTGAAAGAGACAGGGAAAAACAATTATGAGCTGTTTATGGAATCAATGAAAAGAAAGATAATAGACAAATTGGATTTAGAAAGTGATTTAAGACATGCAATAGAAAAAGAAGAATTCGTACTGTTTTATCAACCGCAGATTGCACTTGCCACAGGAGAAATTATTGGTGTAGAGGCTTTGATAAGATGGGAACGAGAAGGTGTTGGTTTGGTTCAGCCAATGGAATTTATACCGGCAGCTGAGGAATCAAGTCTGATAATTCCTTTGGGTGAATGGGTTCTTAAAACTGCATGTAAGCAGAATGTAAAATGGATAAAATCAGGTATCAAACCTGTTTTAATGGCTGTCAACCTGTCTTCCAAGCAATTTCAGCAGCGTAATCTGGTTGAAATGATTGAGAGAATATTAGATGAGACAGGCATGGACCCCACACTTCTGGAACTTGAAATTACTGAAAGTACAGCTATGCAGGATATTGACTTTACCATTAAAGTATTAAAAAAATTAAAAGAAAAAGGAATACGGATTTCTTTGGATGATTTTGGCACAGGATATTCTTCTTTGAATTATTTAAAGATGTTACCGATAGATTCTTTGAAAATTGACAAAAGTTTTGTACATGATTTAACCAACAGTCCGAGTGAAGAAACTATTGCAAAATCCGTCATCAGTCTTGCACATAAGCTGAACCTTTTGGTAGTGGCTGAAGGAGTTGAAACAAAGGCTCAACTGGAGTTGTTGAAAAATCATATGTGCGACAAAGTTCAGGGGTATTTGCTCAGCAAACCCGTACCACCGAATGAAGCTGAAAAACTGTTAAGGAAAGCAAAGAGCGAGTTGGAAGAATTTCGTGGTAATTTTTAATACCACGAAATTTTTTATGTTTGTATTTCTGCAATCGATGCAAATTACAAGGGGAGTGTAAATATTGCATAGTTTTGCAGAGTGCTATTAATTGAATTTGAATAATTGTGAAAAGTATTTACAAAATTACAAATCACTGGTTGATATAAGATGGAGAAATTATTGTTGCTAATATCAATATGTACGAGTATAATTACTACTATGATAATTTTTTGTCAAAGGGGGAATCGCTGATGAGAGCGATTGTTACAGTTATTGGGAAGGACAAAGTTGGGATTATTGCTGCAATAAGTAACATACTGGCAAATTGCAATGTAAATATTTTAGATATTTCTCAGACAACCATGCAGGATGTATTTACAATGATAATGCTGGTGGATATTTCTGCGATGTGTGTTCCTTTTTCGGAATTATCCGAGCAACTGGAGAAAAAGGGTGTTGAATTGGGATTATCGGTTAAAATCCAACACGAAGATATTTTTAATTCCATGCACCAGATATAGGGGGGAATTTTGTGATAAAACCTTTTGAGATAATTGAAACAATAAAAATGATTCAGGAAGATAATCTTGATATAAGAACCATTACAATGGGCATCTCTCTTAGAGATTGTGCAAGTCATGACGGAAATGTTGCAAGAAGAAAAATATACGATAAAATAACGCGTCTTGCCGCCAATCTTGTAAAGGTTGGAGAGGATATTGAAAAAGAATACGGTATTCCCATCATTAATAAAAGGATTTCTGTAACCCCGATATCATTAATTGCCGAAAGCTGTGATGATGACGATTATGTGAAATTTGCACAGATTATGGACAAGGCTGCCGATGAAGTGGGAGTAAACTTTATTGGTGGTTTTTCCGCTTTAGTGCACAAGGGATATACCAATGGCGACAGAAAACTTATACAGTCTATTCCGGAAGCTTTGAGTATAACAAATAAGGTATGTTCTTCGGTTAATCTTGCTACAACCAAGACGGGAATAAACATGGATGCAGTAAAGGAAATGGGGCAGATAATTAAAAAGTGTGCAGAGCTCACAGCTGACAGAGGTGGACTGGGATGTGCCAAACTGGTTGTATTTGCCAATGCACCGGAGGACAATCCTTTTATGGCGGGTGCCTTTCATGGAGTAGGTGAACCGGAATGTGTCATTAACGTAGGTGTAAGCGGACCGGGTGTCGTAAAAAGTGCTTTGGCAAAAGTTAAAGGTGCAGATTTTGAAACGGTTTCCGAAACAATCAAGAAAACGGCTTTTAAAATAACCAGAATGGGACAATTGGTAGCAATGGAAGCGTCAAAACGTTTGGGAGTTTCCTTTGGGATTGTAGACCTGTCATTGGCGCCCACTCCAGCCATCGGAGATAGTGTAGCCCATATTCTTGAAGAAATGGGTTTGGAGAAATGCGGAACGCATGGAACTACTGCCGCATTGGCTCTATTGAATGATGCAGTTAAAAAAGGTGGTGTAATGGCATCATCCTTTGTAGGAGGATTGAGCGGAGCGTTTATTCCTGTCAGTGAAGATGCAGGAATGGTTAATGCGGTTGTTGACGGTGCTCTTTCAATTGAAAAACTTGAAGCAATGACTTGTGTATGTTCTGTGGGACTGGATATGATTGTGATTCCGGGAGATACAAGCAGTGAAACCATTTCAGCTATTATTGCCGACGAAGCTGCCATTGGAGTTGTAAATAATAAAACCACCGCAGTCAGAATTATTCCGGCACCGGGAAAGAAAGTCGGTGATATGGTTGAATTTGGAGGGCTTTTAGGTTCCGGACCTGTTATGAGAGTAAACCAATTCAGCAGCAAAGAATTTATAGACAGGGGAGGACGTATTCCTGCACCTTTGCACAGCCTTAGAAATTAAGCTCAAATTTATAAATAAAGTAATTAAAACTTCTTACTGCAATATAAAAGAAATATTTTAAATACACTGTTAATAGGAGCTTTGAGCTCCTATTAAAATTTTGCCCTTCTTGTTAAAAATTTAAAATTTCCTGTCAGATTTCTTCCAATTATACCGAATATAATAATTGAAATGAATTGAAACTTGAAAGAAGGTGATTCATTGGATTCGATATTACTGGATGATTTAAAATCTGACGCTGAGAAAGGATTAATGCAGCTTATGGATACATATATGGGACTTATATATACCATAGTTAAGAATAAGCTTGGAGACGTTTGCTGTAAAGAAGATATTGAAGAATGCGTCAGTACTGTGTTTTATGAGTTTTATAAACAGCGTGAAAATATTGACTTAAGTAAAGGCTCTATAAAGTCATTTCTTTGTGTTATAGCTAAAAGGAAGGCTATTGACTTATATAGAGAAAATACGAAACTTATTAAAAATATTGTACAAGGGAACGAAAGTTCAATTGAACTTGTTGAAGGCGAAGAATTACCGGATTTAGAAACAAAACATGTACTGATTGAAGCTATAAAGAATTTGGGTAATCCGGACAGTGAGATATTTATCCGCAAGTATTATCTTGGGCAGAGTACAAAGGCAATTGCTCAAGCCTACGGTATAAAAGCCAATACCGTTGACAAAAAGATATCAAGAGGTCTTGTGAAATTAAGGGAATCATTAGGAGGTGTGTTATTGGATGGATGACAGAATAATTAATGAATTGGATAATCTGGATGTAAGTGAAACCGAACAACTTTTAAGCTCAATTAATGCTTCTGAGTTTAACGTAGAAATTGATAAGGATACCGCCAACAGGATTAAATCATCGGTATTACATAAAGCAGGAATATCGGAAGCAAAATGCAAAAAAGCATTAATACCAAAAAAATCGAGGATTTTATTGATTGCTTTGATATTAAGTATTATTGAGATACTCTTTTTTACTTCAGCGGCTTTTGTTGCATGGATGGACGGATTCCTCGGAGATTCGGGAATCAACTTAAGTTTTGGCGGCATAGTTCCAACCGTATTTTATATTTTTATGTTGAGTGTTTTATCCCTTTGTGTATATAAAGTTATGTTTTATGCAGACAGTGAAAAAATTAACATTGCAAAGATTGTGCCTACAAATAAAACAACTTTAAGTTATGCGGCTTATTTTGTATTGTCTTGGGCAAGTAAAATTTTTATCTTTGTATTATTTTGTAGATTATTTGAGAAAATAATAAACCATTCATTTTTCTATAGGTTTGAAATATCCTCAATATTGCTCGTACTTATACTACTGATAGCAGTTTTCTCTGTGGTGGATATGATTATTGTTAAGTTGAAAAACTTGCTAATATTGAGGTTTGACGATAATTATAAATTTAAGTATAAATGGAAACTAAGCATGAAAGCTTTTTGGATAGAAATATTGAAATACATTGGAATAATCGGTTATTTAATTTTGATAATTGGTTTTAGTGTTGAAAGAGTTTACGGTAATGGGTTTGTTTCGATTCTAAACGGATTTGTACTGTTTTTTGCTTTTAATATTTTTATGACTGTTATTGTACAGTTGGAGAAAAGATGCTGCCTTCAAGTAGATTTAAAGGCTGAAACAGCTTTATCCGAAAATAAAATAGAGAAATCAGAAGTAGAAACTGTAAATAAAAGAATGTTATTAAAACGTCGTGCTTTTATATTGGGATTATCGGCAGCAGCCTCAATATATCTGCTTTGTTTGCTTGTTCCTTATGTTGTTTACCCGAGATTGATACATCAGAAACCTTTTTTGGAGACTTTTTCAAATAATAATGAAGTTGATGATTTTTTTGAACGTCGCAAGCTTCCTTTTATACCAGAAAGATTATATTCAGATGTAAGTAATGTAACAGAGTCTTTGTTTATGTTTAACAAATTGGCTGTTGGGGCTATAATCAATAAACTTGATTTGGATTTCTTATTTGCAGATCTTACAAGAAACTATATTGCTCAAGCCGTTAATTCCATGGATGGTAATTTATATGGAGGTATCGAGGATGTTGCTGCTGGGACATTAACAAAATCGAGTGATGATTATTCAACTACCAATACTCAGGTTGAAATGGTGGATGAAGCTGATGTAATAAAGACTGACGGGGATTATGTGTATTATCTGAATGACAGTAAGTTGTTTATTTTGAGAGCTTATCCACCGGAACAGATGAAAACAGTTTATAAATATGATTTTTTACAGGAAAATTTATATCCTTTGGAATTGTTTCTGTATAAAGACCATGTTGCTGTTGTCTTAACCGATGATTACATAGATTATCAGTTAGAAAAATGGTATAAAGAAAATACTAGCAGTACATTTGTGAGAATTTACAATATAAGTGATCCTACAAATCCTATTTTGGAGAGAAGCCTTAAGTTTGATTACCCGTATTTGACGTCCCGACTTATTGAAAACCATTTATATATTATTACAACGGCATATATCGATTATGGACAATCCAAACCCGGTTATACGGACTCTACCTTAGGCGAATCAAGAAGGGAAATTAACTATAAAGACTTATTCCTTATGCGGGGAAAATTTAGTGATAACTTCAGGAAAATTAATGTTGTGGCAGCTTTACCTATTGATAATCCAAACGGTGAAGCTCAGGTTAAAGCCTATATAGGTGGAGGCGGAGAAACAGTGTATGTATCTACGGAACATATTTATATTGTGGAGACAAATTTAAGTACATTTATCCAAGCACCGATGGAAGATTTTTTCCATTGCCTTGTCGATGATGATTTTGACGGTTTTAATTTCTTAAACTATGGAACAAGCATTTACCGTATAAAGATAGAAAATGGAAATATTGGTGACTTTGACAGTGCCTTTGTTCCGGGAATGGTGCATAATCAGTTTTCAATGGATGAGTATGATGGGTACTTTAGAATAACCACACAAAAAGGCAAGTGGCAATATGCTTCCAGTAATGTTTATGTTCTTGATGCTCATATGAATGTGTGCGGTTCATTGGAAGGGCTTGCGCCGGGGGAAAGTATTTATGCATCGAGGTTTATGGGAGATCGGCTTTATCTTGTGACCTTCAAGACTGTAGATCCACTGTTTGTCATAAGTCTGAAGGATCCGAAAAAGCCTAAGGTTTTAGGAGAGCTGAAGATTCCAGGTTACAGTGAGTATTTGCATCCACTGGATGAAAATCATATTATAGGGTTTGGCAAGGATACTGCCGGTGGGAATGAGAATTTTTCCTTTTATCAAGGTATAAAAATGGCTATATTTGATGTGTCGGATGTCAATAATCCAAAGGAGAAATTTGTTGAGATAATTGGAGACAGGGGAACCGAATCGGAACTATTAAGAAATCACAAGGCATTGATGTATATGAAGAACCTTGAATTGATGGCATTCCCGGTAACTCTTTACGAAAAAAATGAAAAAAGTTCAGCTGGAGCTTATGGAACATTCTCATATCAAGGTGCCTATGTTTATAATGTAAATAGTAACGACGGTTTCAAACTGAGAGGGAGAATTACTCATTTAGATTACTTTGAAGAAAATGAGTATTACGGTGGATACATAAACGAGAATAAATCGTTTATTAACCGTATTATTTATGCCAACGATTCACTGTATACCTTTTCAGGGGATAAGGTTAAGGCAACACGATACAGTGATATGAAAGAGATTTCTGAAATAGAGCTCGAATAATATTTATAGCTTTTATGAAGAAAAGGGGTGCTGCAACAAGCGTTTGTAGTATCCCTCTTTTTTTGGTTTTTCAATGCTTGATCGATCTATAAACTGTATTACTAAATGAAGAGATTTTCAGTGTTTGTTTTCATTGACAGAAAGAAGTACAAGGATGTTGAAAATAACAGGTTGAATTTAACGTTGACATTGGAATTATAAATTAGTATAATTGCTTATCAACATATTAGGTGGTTGTGTTGTGATGAAGAATATATGTAAAAGGCAGCTGGATATATTTAGGGCAACGGTTTTTACTACATACAAAGAGTGGGTGGCTTATAGGAGCCATATGGCTGTATCGGTTTTCGTGGGACCTGTATTTTTCATTGTACAGGTATTTATCTGGAATGCCATATATTCAACTCGGGAAACTGTCACAGGATTGACTTTAACCCAAATGCTTACCTACTACGGTATCGTAAATGTTATAAACTATCTTACCTATGATTCGAGTGATATGGATCTTCAATGGCATATTAGAACAGGTGGATTTATAACGTTTATGTTAAGACCTATTTCTTATTTTTATTATGCGATTTGTCAGAAAATAGGCCACAGGCTGTTGGCATTATGGGTTGAGTTTATACCGGTATATGCTTTGTTTTTATTTGTTTTTAAAATTAACCTTGTGCCTGCTAGTTTTTTTTGGACTTCGCTGTCGGTAATGTTAAGTTTCTTACTTGTTTTCCTTACAAATTTCTGTATTGGGATAACTGGATTCTGGCTTACTAAAACAGAAGGCTTAAGAAGAGCCTTTCTGGTATTGAGGGATGTATGTGCAGGGAGTCTGCTGCCGCTGACACTTTTTCCGGGATTTATTCAAAAAATATTGTTTTATATGCCCTTTCAGTTTATAGCTTATGTTCCTATAAGAGTTTTTATGGGTTCTTACGAGCTTGCCGGAATAAGTATGTCCATTCCTGAAGTAGTAGGATTGCAGGCAATATATGTTGTAATAATGTTTTTGATATACAAACTGTTATGGCATTTGGGAACAAAAAGGTTTACGGGGGTGGGTGCATGATAGATGCAGTTCGATTACACCTTCAAGGTATTAAGTCTGCTCTTGCAGTGAGAATGGCATACCGTGCAGATTTTTTTATCAGTATTCTAATTATGCTTATTGTGGAAGCATTTGGTCCTTTAGTGACTTATCTCGTTTATAAAAACGGTGCATCACTGCCGGGATGGAGTATGTATGAAGCACTGCTTATTCAGGGAGTATTTATGCTGTCTAGGGGGATTTCTTTTCCGTTTTTTTTCGGTATGGTATGGAATACAATCCAAAGGGTGCAGGAAGGTACCTTTGACCTGCTTCTTATTAAGCCAAGGTCGGTACTCCAAATGATTATTGTAACGGGATTCGATTCTGAAGACCTTGGAAAGCTGTTAGGAGGAATAGTATTATTTTCTGTTTCGCTGGCTAATATTCCTTTTCCAGGTTTGCTACTCTGGCTGAAATTTGCTGCACTGTTCTTTGTGTCTTTAGTGGTAATGTTTGGATTTGGTCTCATCCTTTCGGGATTGGGAATAGTGTGGATTGGCAATTACAGAGTGTATGAGATTTTTTACTCTATAGCCAATTTTGGAATGTATCCTGCAAATATTTTTTCAAAAGCTGTCGTAACTTTTATAACCTCTGTAATACCGATTGCAATGTTAGGTTACATTCCGGCATCTCAGTTATTGGGAAGACCGGCAGAAGGGACTTTAATTGCGGTGGTCGTGAGTATTATATTTTTATTTGCCAGCTTATTGTTCTGGAAAGCAATGTTTAGACGATATAACAGTGCAGGTGGTTGATTATGATAATTAAGGTTGAAGATTTAAAGAAAACTTACAAATCTTACGAAAGGGGAAACACCCTTGGGGAGGCAGTAAAGAGCCTTTTCATCAGAAAAACCAAATTGGTTGAAGCAGTGAAAGGAATTTCTTTCAGTATAGACAAGGGGGAACTGGTGGGATTTTTAGGTCCTAATGGTGCGGGAAAATCTACAACTCTGAAAGTCTTGACCGGAATTCTTTTTCCTACCAGTGGAAAAGTTGATATATTGGGATATACACCGTGGAAGGACAGAAAGAAATATGTGGCCCATATTGGTGCGGTATTTGGGCAGAAATCGCAGCTTTTATGGGATATACCACCCTTGGATGCTTTTAATCTAAATAAGGCTATTTATTCCATACCGGATAGCGAGTTTAATAAAAGACTAAACTTTATGGTGGAATTATTGGAAGTGCAGAATATTGTGAAAAAACCAACAAGGCTTTTATCTTTGGGTGAGAGAATGAAATGTGAATTTATAATGGCAATGCTGCACAATCCTGAGATTGTATTCCTTGATGAACCAACCATTGGACTGGATGTAATTGCAAAAGAGAAAATCAGGGAGTTTATCCTTGAAATGAACAAACAGGGAGTAACCTTTATTCTCACAACCCATGACCTTGGAGATATAGAGCAGCTTGCCAAAAGGGTGATAGTTATAAATCACGGTGAAATGATTTTCGACGATACAATTGAGGCGCTAAAGAGTCATCTTGGAAGCAAAAAGCTGGTATCCATATCTACCCAAAGGCCATTGCCGGCATTGGAAATGCCGGGTGTAATGGTTAAGAATAAATTATCGGAATTTAATGCGGAATTGGAGTTGGACGCTAGCATAACGGAACTCAACCGGTTCATTGATTATATAAACAGTAGCAGTACTATAAAAGATATGACCTTACAGGAGCTTCCCATTGAAGAAGTTATAAAGAAGCTTTATACAATTTAGCAGGAAAAAGAGATTGAATAAGTTTACTACCGTATAAAATACACTGCAAGTCGTACTATTATTTTGAAGAATTGAGATTCTAATTTTACCGGTCTGTTATTACACCAGTATAGAAAATTCTCTATACTGGTGTAACCTTTTTGTACAATCCTGCGTTATAATTAATAGAAAAACATCCTGAGGGAAATATGGATAATTTTACTGCTTGATATTTTAAGATGTATTGGTGGTGTTAAACAGGAATATTTTTGATTTTTTGCGGAAACCGGATTTAAAGAAAATTTTAATGCTAAAAAAGACATAAATCCTCTTTATTTTATATTATACACCCTGTAGTTTTTTCTGTTTTCACGCTGCATGATGTATTGCTGAACTCATCTCTTGATTATCGGATGGATATGTTTTACAGAGGTATGGAATTCGATAGGTTAATTGAGTATTCCGCAAGTTTTTTTGAAAAAGAGATTGACGAAGCGAAAAAACAGTAAAGATTTTTATTGAAGTATTTGATAAACTTAAAATATCATAAAATTTAAAGAGATACCGTAAATAGAGATTAATTGCACAAAATGGATATGAAAATTGAAATAATAATAGACTATATTAAAGGGAGGTCAAAAGATGAACCCTTTTCAAGTAAATTGCAGTGAATTAATTGCAGATTTTGGTATTCATGATGACAAAGAAGTACGAAATATTCTTAATCTGTTGGTTTCAGAATATGATATTGAAATATATTTTGAAATTGAAGCATTAAGGGAAGAGGGATTTTTCTTTAATGAGAATAGATGTTTTAATGTTTTAGTAGATGATATAACGTTTAATGTCAGTATAAGTAGCTTTGAACATTATGATGAAATTTGGGTTGTAAAGTGTAATGACAAAGGAAATTTAGGAAAGATAATTGAAAGCATTGGGAAATATCAAATTCAAAGATATGGTAAAATAGAATTTGTTGCTTCAAGTTCCATAGCCAAGAAATTAATAAGTGAAATACTTACTGTGCACCATGTTATTTGCAATCCAAAGATTTTATTGAGACAATAAACTTTGATGAAGTCTTTGATTTCAGTATAATAATTGGAAATGATAAATATGTGACTACACTTTGCTATGGTTCTAATGGGTATGGTGATACATTGGGATGGTATTTTGACGCGGAAGACTTTGACCAAAAGACTTTTCCTTTTTATGAATGGGCTGAGAGAAATTATAATGCTAAAATCAGGTCGTTTGGTGGTGGAAGTCCGGATATATATATGAATTATAAAGAGAATCCTGAAAAAGAAGGATTGAAGAAAAAGCTATGATACTATCGGTAACACCAACAAATAAATGTGATAAGGAAAATCGCTGCGAATATTGTTATTTGTCTCAGAAGACAGAAGAGGCATCCTTTGAACAATTATATCAAAAAATGTCTGAGTTGCTTGAGATTCATAAGCCAAGCATAGTAACTTTTGCTTATAATAAGGGATTCTCGCCTGATTTGTTCGGGAAATTGCTTGAAAGAGCGCATAGACAGGCTGAGGTATCTGTTACTTTGCAGACAGATTGTATTATGGTTTTTGAGAGTATTATTAAAGATATTGATTATGTAGCATTGTCACTAAATACTTCTAATCTTAATGAAGTAGATATAGAATCAATTACAAATGAATTAAGAAGAAAGAAAAACATAAAAATAGGGATAAACTTTTTGTTAAATGAACTACCAACCTTAAGGGATATAATTGCCTTCTTTAAAAATCAGCAAGATTGCTTTGAACAATTTCATTTTTTAATTCCAAAAAAGTATTGTATACCTTATGAGCTAGAAGATGCCATTAATATAATAAAGATTATGAAAATGATGTTCCCTGGTAAAGTTTTTGTTGATGAATGCTTAAAAACTATTATTACAAATACTCCATGCAGTAGAAATGGAAATTTGCTAAGTTTAAATGCTGATGCATCAGTTACTATGTGTTCGTTTGCAGATAATGATGATGAGAGAATAATAGTAGAAAGATGCACGTATTTGTTAACATCTTGATTTTCGCAAGCATAGTGAATTACCTTGCAGAATCAATACTGAATTGCCTAAATTTATTTTTAACATTCTAGTCATAATAGAAAAATGAAAAATTAATGGACGATATCAGTTAAAAGAAAGAGGCTTTCGAAAGTTTGTATTTACTAATCCTGTGATTATGAAACAAGTCGTAAAAGACTTATAGTATAGCGCTTTTTTGTTTTATACCTGTGGTGTAAATAAAAGATAAATAATATTTCCTTGAATTGCTAATTAGTATGATATAATAAGAGGTAAGTTTTGGCGATTCAATGTTTAAACAAATTTAAATCCTTTATAAAAATTATTAAGACACGGTGAATGGTAGAAACGATTGTAGAATTCTATTTGTCAGTTTTGCTTTTAGGTTGATATTTGGAATATATTGATTCCAGGTCATGGATAATTGATCAGGTTGGTATAAAAGAAAAAAGTATATGAAATTTGATTTGTGAAGAGGTATTTATGATTTACCGAGCTGAGCCATACACGCTGATGATATTTAATGCAGATAATGGTATTACTGCCGCAATTTCCGGCAATGAGCTATATAGCTTAAAAGAATATTTAAAAACCGGGATTCAAAATGAGTTTATATCCAGATTAATTAACCTTGGATTAATATCTTCTGATATGTCGGAATATGAAACAGAAAAATTGCTTGATGAGATTGATAGGACAGAAAAAGTCAAGGCACCTTTAAGATCTTTTGCTGTTCCGGAATCTATACATATTGATATAACTGCAGTTTGTCCGCTGAAATGCACGCAATGCTATAAAAGCAACTCACAGAATGTTGAAATGTCTTTTGAAAAGTTCTCATGTTTAATAGAACAGGCAAAAAACTTGGGCGTATTTCAAATAGCTTTAGGTGGTGGTGAACCTTTAGTTGTTAAAGGTTTGGCAAAATTCGTAAAAAAGGTAACATCCTGCGGAATGGCATGTACAATAACATCAAGTGGTTATGGTCTGACAGTGGAACTGCTTGAGCAACTGAAAAAGTCCGGTGTTAATCATATACAGATATCTCTGAACGGCTCTACAAAAGAAATTAATTCACGCTCTCGCGATGGGTTTGATGAGGCAATTTCAGCGTTGAATATACTGGCAGAAAGTAGTGTGCCATTCGGAATAAACTGGGTTGCGAGAATGGATAATGTATATGATTTTGAAAATGTTGTTGCTTATGTGAAAAGCCTAAAGGCTGATAATATCAATATTTTGCGGTATAAACAATCGGTCAGGGAGGATTATTGGAAGAATGTACTGAACAAAGATGCTTTTAACTATCTTGTGACTACCATTAAAAAGGTTAAAGGAATAAAAATAAAGATTGATTCTGCCTTCTCCAATATTCTGTGTCAACTTTACGGAAATCAGGTTAATTCTGTCAACTGTGGATGTGGGGCTGGACGCAGATTTATGATGATAGACCCTTGGGGAAGATTTAAACCATGCAGTCATCTGAGTTTGGTTTCGGAAGAACAAGATATACAAAAGTACTGGATAAATTCACCGGACCTTGAAAATCTCAGGCAAGGAGAGGAATTTATTCAAGGCGACTGTAAAAAATGCTCCTATTTAATGGCCTGCCGCGGTTGCAGGGCAATTTGTGAACAAATATACAATGACATAAATGCAGGAGATAATAACTGCCCTGTATTTATTGAGAAGGGGAGGATTTAATTGTTTACTTATTGGAAAGGATATGAAATTGATGGCTCATCTACAACTTATAATATTGTTATTCCTCAACGGGAATTAATGGTTGAAGTTTTGCAATATATAATGAGTCTTAAGATTATCGACCGTAACGAAAATATCAACATTTCATACGCAGAAACTGGTGATAATTTATCAAAAAATGTAGTAAGAAAGGATAATATTTATAAATTTGAAGAATGGGGAAAGATATTGGAGATAATAAGAAATCCATCTATACTGGATTTCCATATTAATATATATTGTGTACATCCCGATAAGCTTTTTCCTCAGATTCGAAAAGAAATATATAGCTTGTCGAGAACTCGCCCTGGTGCTGAAAACAAAGCATATAGCTATAAAAAACCAACAATTAGTCCTTTTTACTATGCCCCGAATTTTGAAATATGGATTGATGTTTCATTTCATGATCATAAAAAAACTGTGGAAGATTATAAGCCTGAAGGATTGATGTTTAATGAAAAGGCACTTGTTGATAATTTGAGAAACAAACATTTAACGATTAAATTGGGATGCGGACCTGGTTTTATATATGAATATGCAGCTTTCATTATGTCAAAGATAGCAGAACGTTTTCCCGAAGTTGGAATTGATGGTGGAATAGATTGCGCCGGAGGTTTTATCGACGGATGTACATATTCATGTAATTTATATGATTTCGAAAGGATAACACTTACAACAGAGAATCTTGCTCAAACAATAATACAAATATTTGAAAAACTTGAGATTAAACCGATGAGGCGAGTAGGAAAATACGGTTGGGAACATGAAGAGTGTTCAACTCTTGTGTTATATAACTTATTTGATGTTGACAGGTGGCAAAATGAGTATATTGGTGAGAAAGCCAAGATAATTAAAAATATTTCCGGCGGAAAGCAAGAGTATACTCCGGAGGAATATGAGCAATTTGTAAAAAAAATCTCAGAAGTTGAGTTGTTTAATAGTATAGACTTTACTTATTATTGTACTTGCTGCGTTAAAATTAAAGATGAGCTTTGTGCTTTGACTTGTATAAAAGAAGAGGGAAGAATATGGCTGGAGTTTAGAGTGATTTCAGAAATTAGGGAGGAGTTTGAAAAAGAGCTAATATCTTGTGGGATATCTATTAGATAATCCGTAATAGAGTATTGAATGAAAAAGTTTACGAATCAACAAAAATTTATAGATTAAAAACTTTGACTATAAGTAAAAAAGAAAGAATTGAAAAATGAAAATGGAGAGAGTATGGTATACAACGTTTTGTCCGTTTTTATCGGTTTATTCTTAACACCGGTGATGCTGATATGGTTTTGGAAAAACAAGCCTTTATGCCTGATTGAATGGATAATAAATTTTTTGCTGGTGGGCTTATTTATTGTGTATATGTACTTTGCAGGGCTTTGGGCATATATTACGGGGTACTATGCAAAGTATTTGGTTATAATTTTATTTGCTGTAATATCGTTTTTAACATTCATCAAAGCAAGGCGTTTGAAATTTTTATGTACAACTTCTGTTGCGACTAAATTTAGCTTTGGATGCAAGATATTTATTGTATTTATTTTCTTACTTATAAATGTGAGTATTATCTTTTCTTTTCGAAATAAAGAAAAGGATATTGTAAATCTTTCATTTCCTTTTAAAGACGGTATATATTATATAGCTCATGGAGGGAATAACACAATTTTAAATTATCATAATTCAAGAGATTATATGAAGTATGCTCTGGATATTGTAAAGCTTGATAAATTTGGGTTTAGAGCAAAGGGAGTTTTTCCGAGAGAACTTGAAAAGTATAATATATTTGAGGAGGAGGTCTATAGTCCTTGCAGCGGTACGGTAATAGAAGCAGTTGACGGGATGGAAGATTATCCTCCAGGTGTATATATGCTAAACAAAAGTATGGCTCGCCCCAATTATATTGTAATTCAAAGTGGAGATTTGAAAGTGTTGATGTCACATTTTCAAAAGGATTCAATTAAAGTGAAACCAGGAGATACAGTTAAAGAAGGTCAGTTAATTGGAAAAGTTGGAGATTCGGGATTGTCATTTGAACCTCATCAGCATATACAAGTAACGAAAGATGGACATGGTGTTAAATTTATGTAAACGGCAGGTATTTAAAAAGAAATGACAAAATAAAAATATACAATTAATTATAAAATATACATACGGACAGTTGCTTCAAAAAGTTATAGTTTTTCTGTAAAATTAAATATAATGTTAATAGGAGAACTATACAATAAGCAATAGAAACCCATTTTTTATTATATAGTTCTCCTATTTTTTTAGAGTATCTATGCCTTGTCTTTTGGTTTTGTAATATAGAATTTCTTTTCGTTTAATTTATCTTCCACTATCCTTAAAGCTTCCCCAAATCTTTGGAAGTGCACAATTTCTCTTGCCCTTAAAAACTTCAAAGGTTCAATGACATCAGGGTCGTCGGCAAGGTTAATAAGATTTTCGTAGGTGGCTCTCGCCTTTTGTTCTGCCGCCAGGTCTTCATACAAATCGGCAATAGGGTCGCCTTTTGATTGCAGATATGCCGCTGTAAACGGAACGCCGGATGCACTTACCGGATAAACTGCGTGGTCATGGTCGGAGTAATAAGCTCCAAGGCCTTCTTTTTCAAGTATATCGGCTGGAACACCTTTTGTAAGCTGATGAACTATAGAACCTATAATTTCAAGGTGAGCCAGTTCTTCAGTTCCTATATCGTTAAGTATTGCACGGGCTTCATTGGTAGGCATGCTGAATCTTTGACTTAAATATCTTAATGATGCAGCCAATTCCCCATCCGGTCCTCCATATTGAGTTATTATATATTTTGCCATTCTCGGATTGGGGTTTTTAATTTTTACAGGATATTCTAACTTTTTTTCATAAACCCACATTTTAAGACCTCCTGAAATTATACTGATTTGTTATTTTTCCCAAGGCCAGTCACCTTGCACCCATTGCCATGGGAATTTGCTTGGTGTCAGTTGAGCGATAATAGGTCCATACAATCTTTCGTATTCCTGTCTTAACGTTAATGATCTTTGAACACTATAGTTATATAGAGCTATAGCGTTTTGGTCACAAGGATGTGTGTCGAGGTAAAGCATTAAATCGGTAACTGTAAAATCAGCAGCCATTACTTCTTTTAATAAGTTTTCCTGATTTTGATCCATAATTACACCTCCTAAGCATCAACCGTATATTCAGGATCTGCACCGTAGGGTCTGTCAAGTTCCGGGAAAATAGTACCTGCGGATAATCCTTTCATTGGCGGATAAATACATACAAGTTGCTGAAATGGAACGTAAGCATGAGCAAGCTTGGGTGTCGGCATAACTGCAGGCATTGTTTTGCATATATCGGATTTGCCCTTAGTACCGTCATGCAAATTTGGATTCATAATCTCAAGACTCCTTCCAAATAGTTGTTTCTTAACATAATATTCATAACATAATATTCAAAAAAAAAAACAAAGGTTCTTAACTTGCAAAACTAAAAGTATTTGCAATTTTAAAATTAATTTGAATATGTATAATAAAAGTAGCAATTATTAATTTTTATTGTTATGAAAAGTCCATAATTATATAAAGGTGGAGAGAAAATGAAAAAGCTGAAACTGTCCCTGTGCCAGATGAAAGTGGTAGACGACAAGGATGCCAATATTTCAAAGGCTGTTGAAATGATTTATAAATCATCCAAAAATAATGCCGATGTGGTTGCGCTGCCGGAAATGTTCAACTGCCCGTATGATAACAGTAAGTTTCATAGTTATGCCGAGGATTTGGAAAACGGAGAAACAATACAGGCAATTAGAAAAGCGGCAAAGGATTTGAATATTTGCGTTATTGCCGGATCAATTCCCGAAAGGTCAGAAGGCAAGGTATACAATACCTGTGTTGTGATTGACAGTAAAGGCAATATTATAGGGAGGCACAGGAAAGTACACCTGTTTGATGTCAATATTCCGGGTAAAATAGTATTTAGAGAATCGGATACACTATGTCCCGGAAAGGATATTACGGTTGTGGACCCGGGAATTTGCAAAATAGGGATTGCAATATGCTATGATGTGAGATTTCCGGAAATGTTTAGACTAATGGCGTTAATGGGGGCACAAATAGTAGTGATTCCGGCCAATTTTAATATGACTACGGGACCTCTTCATTGGGAACTTTTAATGAGAGCAAGAGCTGTTGACAACCAAATTTTTATTGCAGCAGTATCTTCGGCAAGGGATGAAAAAGCTCATTATGTGGCTTACGGAAACTCAAT
The DNA here is from genome assembly GCF_000237085.1 of Acetivibrio clariflavus DSM 19732. Classification (GTDB taxonomy): domain Bacteria; phylum Bacillota; class Clostridia; order Acetivibrionales; family Acetivibrionaceae; genus Acetivibrio; species Acetivibrio clariflavus. The sequence continues at coordinate 1,592,814 of NC_016627.1, forward strand.
GGTTGCTGATCCCTTTGGTAATGTACTGGGACGTTTGGAAGCGGAAGAGGATATTCTGCTTGTTGACCTGGACCTGTCTGAAATAAATAGAATAAGAAATGAATTGCCGCTTTTAGAGCATAGGAGAGAAGATATTTATGAAGCTTATCAAACTGAAAAAGATACAAATTAAATGTTTAAAATATTTTAGAGCATGGAAAAATAATAATCGAATTAATTTTTATAAGGCTAATTGTATAATTACTCCGATAAGCCGAAAAGAAATATTATTTAAATTCAATCTTTACAGTTGCCAATCATTGTGTTAAAATGTTTTAGGTAATGTAAACCATTTGCTCAGTTCAAGGTACTCCGGCCTTTTACTTAGCTAATGGCGATTAAAATAAAAGGAGGATTTTTTAATGCAAAAGGAAAAAAAACAAGAAATAATTTCTGCTTATCAATTACATGAAGGTGACACCGGTTCACCTGAAGTTCAGATTGCTCTTTTGACAGAAAGAATTAATCATTTAACTGAACATCTTAAAATTCATAAAAAAGACCATCACTCAAGAAGAGGACTTTTCAAGATGGTTGGTCAGAGAAGAGGTTTGTTGAACTATCTTCAAAAAGTTGATATCAATAGATATCGTACTATTATCGAGAAATTAAATATAAGAAAATAAAGATGAGCGGAGTAGTCCGCTCATTCTTTTAATGGTTTGTGTGATGTGTTGAAAGAAAAGCTAAAGGTAATGCCATGTAAATTTATTATATAAAGGTAATCGATTACCTTTATTTTTTAGAGTAAAAATATGAATAAAATACATAATACATAATTTATATTCGCGATAAATACAATGTATTTTATTGTGGAATAATAAGAATTAATTCAAATCTTATGCAAAAAGGACTGCAGACGGTAGAAGGTAGATTGTGCAGCAAATATAAATTGATATTCTTTTGCTGTAGAATCTACGTCCTACAGTCTGTGGTCAAGATAAGAGGAGGAAAAAATATGCAAAAGAGTTTCAGCATGGAATTAGCTGGACGTACTTTAACAATAGAGACTGGAAAGCTTGCCCAATTGGCTAATGGAGCGGTATTGGTGAGATATGGTGATACAGTTATATTATCTACTGCAACTGCTTCTGAAAAGCCTAGAGAGGGGATAGATTTTTTTCCGTTAAGTGTTGACTACGAGGAGAGATTGTATTCCGTTGGAAAGATTCCCGGTGGTTTTATAAAAAGGGAGGGTAAACCATCGGAAAAGGCTATTCTGACATCCAGAGTGATTGACAGACCGTTAAGACCGTTATTTCCAAAAGATTTGAGAAATGATGTTTCTATAGTAAGTACAGTTTTGTCTGTGGATCAGGACAATTCACCTGAAGTTGCTGCGTTATTGGGAGCATCCATTGCGTTGGCCATTTCCGATATTCCGTTTAATGGTCCTGTTGGCGGAGTTATATTGGGGCTTATTGACGGACAGGTAATAATTAATCCTGATGCAAAACAGCGTGAAAAAAGCCAGATGTATGTTACTCTTGCGGCAACAAGAGAAAAGATTGTTATGATTGAAGCCGGTGCTAACGAAGTGCCAGATGAAGTTATGCTTGAAGCCATTAAAGTAGGGCATGAGGAAATAAAGAAAATATGTGATTTTATAGATAGTATTGTAAAAGAAGTAGGTAAGCCGAAATTTCAGTATGAATCAGCTGAAGTACCCAATGAAATTTTTGAGGCTGTAAAAGATTATGCCTATTTAAAAATGCGGGAAGCTGTTTTGGCGGTGGACAAGCAGATTAGGGATGATAATATAGCAAAACTTACTGAGGAAACAAAAGCGTATTTTGCAGAAAATCATCCTGAACTTGCAGAAACTTATCCTGAAATAGAAATTCGTATTGACGAAGCTTTATACAAATTGGAGAAAAAAGTTGTAAGAGAGTATATATTAAAAGAGGGAAAAAGGGTCGATGGCAGAAGATTGGATGAAATAAGACCTCTTTCGGCAGAAGTCGGCATTTTGCCCAGAGTTCACGGATCCGGATTATTTCAGAGAGGGCAGACACAAATTCTTACAGTACTTACCCTTGGTGCCCTTGGTGATGTACAAATTTTGGATGGAATAGAGCTGGAAGAGACAAAAAGATATATGCATCATTACAATTTCCCTGGTTATAGTGTAGGAGAAGCCAAACCTTCAAGAGGACCCGGAAGAAGGGAGATTGGCCATGGTGCATTGGCAGAAAGAGCTTTAGAACCGGTTATACCTCCTCAGGAGGAGTTCCCCTATACCATAAGACTTGTTTCCGAAGTATTGATGTCAAACGGTTCGACATCACAGGGAAGTGTATGTGCGAGTACTTTAGCTCTTATGGATGCAGGGGTACCTATTAAAAGGCCGGTAGCAGGAATTTCGGCAGGTTTGGTAACGGATGAAGAGAACCCTGACAATTTTGTGACCTTTGTCGATATACAGGGAATAGAGGATTTCTTTGGAGATATGGACTTTAAAGTTGCTGGTACTAAAGAAGGAATTACGGCTATACAAGTAGATATAAAAATTGACGGACTTACTTATGAAATAATTGAACAGGCCTTTGAAATTACAAGAAAAGGTAGATTGCAAATTATTGATGATGTTATTTTAAAAGTTATTTCAGAACCGAGAAAAGAAATGTCAAAATATGCACCTAAAATCATTACTACATGTATAAATCCGGAGAAGATAAGAGATGTTATCGGACCGGGCGGAAAGATGATAAATAAGATAATTTCGGATACAGGCGTAAAGATTGACATTGAAGATGACGGAAAAGTGTTTATTGCTAGTTCTGATACCCAATCGGCTCAAAGGGCTTTGATGATGATTGAAGGAATTGCAAAGGATGTTGAACCTGGACAGATATATTTGGGCAAAGTAATGCGCATTACCAGCTTTGGAGCTTTTGTGGAATTTTTGCCTGGCAAGGAAGGACTAGTTCATATATCAAAGCTTGACAAAAAGAGAGTTGAAAAGGTTGAAGATGTTGTTAACGTCGGAGATGAGATACTTGTAAAGGTTATAGATGTTGATAAGCAGGGCAGGATTAACCTTTCGAGAAAAGATGCTATGGAAGATTCTACAGAAGACAGTAATTAACAATATTTCTCTATATTCGATTCGGAGGTTTTATGATAAATCGTATAACGTTGGAAAATGGCGTTAGAATTATTTGTGAGAAGATACCTCATGTAAGATCGGTGTCGGTGGGTATATGGGTAGGAGCTGGCTCAAGAAATGAGAAGAAGGAAATTAACGGTATATCTCACTTTATAGAACACATGCTTTTTAAAGGTACAAAAAAAAGAAGCGCAAAGGAAATTGCCGAAAGTATCGATAGTATAGGAGGGCAAATTAACGCTTTTACAGGAAAGGAATGCACCTGCTATTATACTAAAACTTTGGATACACATATTGATATTGCTATAGATGTATTGGCAGACATGTTCTTTAATTCCGTTTTTTCTGCAAAAGACATTGATATTGAACGAAAAGTAGTTTTGGAAGAAATAAGCATGTATGAGGACTCGCCGGAGGATCTGGTACATGATTATTTATCGGAAACGGTATGGGAAAATGATGCTATAGGAATGCCTATTCTTGGTACCTATGAATCTCTTCATAATATTGAACGGGATACAATAGTGAAATATATAAGTGAACACTATCTTCCCGAAAATACTGTTATAGCAGTGGCTGGCAATTTTGATGATAATGTACTGATAGATATAGTGAAAAAGAATTTTGGTAGTTGGTATTCGGACAGAAAACCTGTAAAGCAATTTGAAAAAGCAGAGTTTAAAGTCAATAACAAGATTAAGCAGAAAGATATTGAGCAAGTACACATATGCTTAGGTTTTGAAGGTATCGAACACGGCAATGATGATTTATACTCGCTGCTTGCATTAAATAATGTTTTTGGCGGCGGTATGAGCTCGAGGTTATTTCAAAAAATTAGAGAGGAAAGGGGATTGGTTTACTCCATTTACTCATACCCCTCTTCCTATTGTAATGCGGGTCTTTTTACCATTTATGCAGGAATGAATCCCGAGCATAAAGACACATTTTTTAAACTTGTAATGGAGGAAATTGAAATTCTCATAAAACATGGAATATCCGAGGAAGAATTGGCAAAATCAAAAGAACAACTAAAAGGAAGTTATATTTTAGGTTTGGAGAGTACAAGCAGCAGAATGAACAGTCTTGGAAAATCGGAATTAATGCTCGGAAAGGTGTATACACCTGAGGAAGTTCTAAAGAAAATTGATGCAGTAAATAATGAAAAAGTTCGGGAAATTATTGAAAAAGTTTTTCAAATGAATAAGATGAGTATTGCAGTTGTTGGAAATATAAATCAAAATATTGATCTTTCAAAATACATATAATAAAAAATTATAGCGAATTTTGTAAAGAAGAGGAGCTTTTCACTATAGAGGTGAGAGCTCTTTTTTTATGTTCTGAAAAGCCATGGATTTCATTGAAATAGTTTTATTGTAAAGTTTTTACCGAATAGACTCCGGCAATTTACTGGATAGGTTAAAGTAGGCAATTGTTATATTCGGTTACGTCCGTATTTATATATTTGTACAAACAGACAAGCACTTTAGATTTACAAAAAACATAAGATATACCAGTCACCATAAATTGTTATATACTTTGGAAATTGTGTTTGGGTCTTTTTTACTATTTTCTAATAGAAGGGAGGAATAGCGATAATGACAAATAAAAAGTTTACGGTTTTAGGCGGCGATTTGAGAAGCGTAAAACTTGCAAACTTAATTTCAGCAGATGGCAACAAGGTTAACATATATGGTTTTAAGAATGCTGGTTTTGAGTTGGGATTGGAAGAAAGTCCGAACCTTGAACTGGCAATAAACCAATCCGACATTGTAATTGGACCTTTGCCTTGTTCTAATGATAATGAGATTATTAATGCACCCTTTTGCCCCGACAAAATTTACATAAAAGATGTATTTAAAGCTATGACTAAAAACCAGATATTTATTGCAGGAAGAATAAGCAAAAAGATTCAGCATGCTGCTTCGGTATATAGTGTTTATTCTGTTGATTTGCTTGACAGGGAAGAAATGGCTGTGTTAAATGCCGTACCGACAGCAGAAGGTGCTATTCAGATAGCTATGGAAGAAATGCCTATAACTCTCCATAACTCCAATGTGCTTATTTTAGGTTTTGGAAGAATAGGAAAAATTCTTGCGAAAATGCTTTTAGGTATAGGATCAAATGTTTATGTTGCAGCCAGAAAATATTCAGATTTGGCTTGGATAAAAGGTTATGGCTATAATGCTGTTCATATAAATGAAATCGGAAATAGCCTGGAAAACATGGATGTTATTTTTAATACAATTCCCCATGTAATTCTCGATATTAATATGCTACAAAAAGTAAAAAAGGACAGTCTGATAATTGATTTGGCATCAAAACCTGGCGGAGTGGATTTTGAAAAGGCAAAAGATATGGGAATAAAGACAATTTGGGCACTTTCATTACCTGGAAAAGTTGCTCCGGTTACAGCAGCGGAATTTATGAAAGACACTATCTACAATATTATAAATGAGTTGGGGGTATAGAGAATGCAATTGGATGGTGTTAAAATCGGATTTGCACTTACAGGATCTTTTTGTACAATCGGCAAAGTAATTCCGGAAATTGAAAAACTGATTAGTGCCGGAGCTGAAGTTATTCCTGTAATATCATATTCTGTTGACAAATTCGATACAAGATTTGGTACGGCAAAAGATTTGAGACTGAAACTAGAAGGTATTACAGGGAAAAAGATTATCGATTCAATAGTTGATGCGGAACCGTTCGGCCCGAAATCGTTGGTTGATGTGGTCGTTGTAGCGCCTTGTACAGGGAATACTTTGGCAAAGATTGCAATGGGGATAACTGATACACCGGTGACTATGGCATGCAAAGCTCATTTGAGGAATCAAAAACCTTTGGTAATAGCAATATCTACAAATGACGGTTTGGGTGCTAATGCTAAGAATATTGGCCTGCTTCTTAATACAAAAAATGTATATATGGTCCCGTTTGGACAGGATGGACCCGATACCAAGCCTAATTCGCTTGTAGCTGATGAAAAACTTATTATTCCTACGATAGAAAATGCTTTGAAGGGTAAGCAGATTCAACCGATACTCATTAAGTATTGATTTTATAAAATAAAAAAGAATATTTATGAAATGTTATGTTATTTATATTTTTCAAATCCATATAAATCTTATATCATTTAAATCATAAAAATATTAATATTGTCTTTATATTTAAATCTCTTGTATAATCATACAAGAGATTTTTATCTTTAGTATATTACATAAAATAAACTAAAATTACAATAAATATCAAAAACTTACTTTTTTATAAGAAATGTATAAAATTCAATAGAATTTTTATAAAAGTTCATAAAATCATCATAAATTGTGAATTGGGTGCTTGAGAATCCTAAATAAACATGTTAAAATAAGTATTAGTTAAATAAATTAACATTATCTTGTATTTTTAAGAGGAAATATAACCTGGGTTTAATTGTTGTCTTTATTCAAATGAATATTTTTGACTTCACAAAGAATAAACTTTAGTATACAATAAAATTACAAGTGATTTTGACTTCTTTGTAGAGTTTATTCGCAGTATATATTGCACTATCTACTTATAACCATTGTTTAAACTATCTTTTTTGTAGTATCCAGGACAATTTAACCAAGTTCGGTTAGAAAATTTAATACTATTTGGGGGTTTAAAATGGTAGGATTAGATACTAGAGGAATTGATGAAATACTTTTGGAGATGGGTGTCATAAAAATTACTGACTTAAAGAAAGCGTGGGACATCCAGCGCGAAAGTAAAAGAAATATTGAAGATATTATTGTGGAATTAGGTCTTGCGTCTCCAAAAGATATCATGAGAGCAAATGCTACTAAAATGGGCATAGAATTTATAGATCTGTCTACCGAAGGAGTCAAGGATACAACTATTCAAAATCTTATAACAAAGAACATTGCACATCGATATAAAGTTTTACCCGTTGAAAAAGATAATAATGTTTTAACTGTTGCGATGAAAGATCCTACTGATATCTTCTCAATAGATGACATTCGTCTTGCAACAGGTCTTGAAATTAAGCCTGTGCTTGCCGACAGCAAAGAACTTGAAAAGTTAATTGTTCAGTTTTATGGAGAAGAACTGAGAGTTAAGGATCCTAAACCGGAACTTGGAATAGATGAGGAAGAACAAGAAAATAGGATAAAAGAAAAAGAAAATATGTTGCTCGATAGCAGCACATATAATTCAATTAAACAGGAAGTTGAATTGCCGGATTTGGGCTTGAACAATATATCAAATATTCCTTTAGACAATTTCAGTAGTAAAACTTATCCTGAAAATAACGGTATGTTTAAAGACAAAATAGGCAATTTGCTTGTTAAAGCCGGAGTTATAACCCAGGAACAATTGGAAAGGGCTTTGGCTATTCAATCTAAAAGTGGTGGACTTATAGGAAAAATTTTAGTCAAAGAAGGTTATATTAATACAAAATCTCTTTATGAATTTTTGGAAAAACAAATGGGTGTTCAATATGTCGATTTGGACAGTATTGAATTTGATGAAGAAGCAATTAAGCTGGTTACTTACAATATAGCAAGAATGCATAAAGTAATTCCAATAAGCAAATCCGATTCAACACTTAAAGTTGCTATGAGCGATCCAATGAACATTTTTTCAATAGATGACTTGAGGCTTACTACAGGTATGGAGATTGTTCCATGCCTTGCAGAGGATGAACTGATTGATAAATATCTTGATGTTTATTATAACAAATCCAGTAAAAATGAAGTTTTTGCCGAAAAGAAACTTGCAGAGCTGGATGAAGAAATAAAGAAGGTTAATGAAAAAATTGCAGTAGAGATTAAGGAAGCTGAAGAGGAAGAAGAAGCGGTTGATATATCGAATCTTGAAAATGCACCTATTGTAAAAATGGTAAACATTATATTCCAAAAAGCAATAGCAAGCAGAGCAAGTGATATTCATATTGACCCCCAGGAAGACAATGTTTTAATCCGATTTAGAATTGACGGACAACTGGTTGAAATTATGAGACATGATATAAAGATTATGCCTTCCATGTCTGCAAGAATAAAGATTATAAGTGGTTTGAATATAGCAGAAAAAAGGGTTCCCCAGGATGGTAGAATATCCCTTAATGTGGAAGGTAAAACTTATGATCTGCGTGTGTCTGTATTGCCTACAATGTTTGGTGAAAAGATAGTAATGAGAATTGCCGATAAAGATGGATTCAATGTAAAGAAGGAAGATTTAGGATTTTTTGAAGATGACTTGGTTAAGTTTAACAATATTATTTCTCATCCCCATGGGATTGTACTAGTAACCGGTCCTACAGGAAGCGGTAAATCCACAACTCTGTATACTGCATTGAGAGAGCTTTGTAAGCCTAATGTAAATATACTTACTGTAGAAGATCCGGTAGAAATGACTATAAAAGGCGTAAACCAGGTACAAGTTAATACTAAAGCGGGAATGACTTTTGCAGCTGCATTAAGGGCGTTCCTAAGACAAGACCCTGACATAATAATGGTTGGAGAGATTCGTGACGGTGAAACTGCTGAAATAGCTACAAGGTCAGCTATTACCGGGCACCTTGTTTTCAGTACATTACACACTAATGACGCAGCAAGTTCAATTACCAGAATGATAGATATGGGTATAGAACCTTTCTTAATTTCGTCATCGGTTGTAGGGGTTTTGGCCCAAAGACTTGTCCGTAGATTGTGTCCAAAATGTAAGGAAGTTGCGGAGATAGACGATTTTGCCAGGGAGGTCCTGGAACTGTCTGAAGGTGAGGAAGTTACCATATACAAGGCAAAGGGCTGCCCTGAATGTAATAACATCGGATATAAAGGCCGAATAGCTGTATATGAAATAATGGAAATAGATAAAGAGATAAGACAATTAATTGCTAAAAATGCGACTTCTGATACTATAAAAGAAGTTGCTATAAAAAACGGAATGAAAACCTTGAGAATGAATTGTGCGAGATTAGTGAAGAATGGCGTAACTACGATTGATGAAATGCTTAAAATAGCATTTTCAAAAGATTAGATGAGAGGATGTAATGTATGGATCTTAATGCGATTCTGACAAAAGCGGTAAATGCGGGCGCATCAGACCTTCATATTTGTGCGGGTGTACCACCGGTAATCAGACTACATGGTGATTTGATTAATCTTGATGAGCCAATACTTACACCCCATGACTGTGTAGAATTGGCAAAACAGTGTTTGAACAGCAGATTATATGAAACCTTTTTGGAAGAGGGAGAAGTGGATTCGTCCTACTCTCTTCCAGGAGTGGCACGTTTCAGGGTAAACGTGTTTAAACAGAGAGGTACGTGTGCAATAGCTTTTAGAACAATTCCTCAAGAAATACCTAAAATTGAGGATTTAGGCTTGCCGGGGTTAGTTTATGATCTTTCTTTGAAGCAAAGAGGTCTTATACTTATAACAGGACCTACAGGACATGGTAAATCCACAACTCTTGCTGCTATGATAAATTACATAAACAGTAAGAGAAGATGTCATATTGTGACAATTGAAGATCCTATAGAGTTTCTTCACAGACATAATAAGAGTGTTATAAATCAAAGAGAAATAGGTGCAGATACCAAGAACTATGCCAATTCATTGAGGGCTGTACTGAGAGAAGACCCTGATGTTATTCTAATAGGTGAGATGCGTGACCAGGAAACCATAGCCACAGCATTAACTGCTGCCGAGACCGGTCACCTTGTACTGTCAACCTTACATACTATAGGTGCTGCAAAGACTATAGACAGAATTATTGACGTTTTCCCACCTTACCAGCAGGCTCAGATAAGGACTCAGCTTTCGACAGTTTTGCAGGGAATTATATCTCAACAGTTGATAAGACGTGCTGATAACAAAGGTCGTGTTCTTGCTACAGAAACTATGATTTGGACACCTGCTATAGCCAATTTGATTCGTGAATCTCGTACTCACCAAATCAATACATGTATACAAACCGGATCTCAATTTGGAATGTATACCATGGATATGTGTCTGGCGGAACTTTATAAACAAGAGCTTATCGATTATGAAAGTGCATGTCAGTATTCGGTTGACATGGATAATTTAAGAAAATTAATTTCAATGTAAAAAAAGTACTAGTATTTTTGTCCAATATGTTGTAAAATATAATTAATTAAAGAATTTTAGGTTTTGTTGCACATATTTAGAAGAATCAGATTTGTTTTTATTATTTGATTTTCTTGGAGTTTATATTATTTGGGAGGTTATGAATGGCATAAACATTATGTTTTAGTTATTAATAACTTTTGAGCATTTCTTCCTAAATATTTATTTTCCAAGAAGATAGAATCTATATTGTATATTTCATGTATCATTTCGATGTTGTAATCAAAGCTAAGCATATATATTTTCGATTATTCTTCAGATTTCGACAAATAGATTAATTTTGGGGTAAGTCAAATGCAGTTGATTGCTTGGGGGTTTGAAAAATGCCGGTATACAGCTACAAGGTTAAAACTGAAACAGGAAAAGTGTATTCAGGTGAAACTAAGATTGATAGCGTAGAAGAACTACGGAGGCTGCTTGAAGAGAAAGGTTATACTCCTATTGAAATAGTGGAGAAAAATGTTTTTACCGATATAAGTACAATAAGCTTATTCAAACAGAGAGTTAAAATTAAGGATTTGGCGATATTTTGTAGACAGTTTGCCATTATACTTCAAGCGGGTGTGCCAATTGCTACATGCTTGGATGTTTTAAAGCAGCAATCTACAAATAAGACTTTGAAAGAATGTTTAAATGATATATATGATGACATTCAAAAGGGTATATCATTGTCAAATTCTATGAAAAAACATGAAAATATTTTTCCGGAACTTATGATATGCATGGTTGAAGCCGGAGAAGTAAGCGGACAGCTGGATATTGTTTTCGAAAGGCTTGCAAGGCAGTACGAAAATCAAAATGCTATTAATTCAAAAATAAAAAGTGCACTTACATACCCTGCTATTGTGGGTGTAATAGCAGTAGCGGTAATAGTTGTTTTAATGTTGTTTGTTGTTCCTAAATTTGTGGAGATACTTGAACAATTTAATACTCCTTTGCCGATATTTACAAAAATACTTATTGCAATAAGTGATTTCTTTGTTGATTTCTGGTGGGCCTTACTTGGAGGCGTAATTGCTCTAATAGTTGGTATTAAATTATTTTCAAAATCTGAAACTGGAAAAATGTTTATTGGAAATTTAGCCATCAAGCTTCCTGTAATAAAGGGTGTAACCAAAAACATTATAACATCGAGATTTGCGCGTACATTGGGGACTCTTATGTCTAGCGGTGTTCTTCTTATCCAATCTATGGAGGTTGTGCAGAAAATACTTAATAATGCTGTTATTATGAAAAAATTTGATGTAGTTATTGACGAGATAAAAAAGGGAAAAGGACTTACCCAGCCACTAATAGGATGTAAATATTTTCCGCCTCTCCTCATTTCAATGATAAGAATAGGTGAGGAATCGGGAAGTCTTGATTTTACGTTGGAGAAAGCATCCGATTTTTATGACCAGGAGGTTGAAACGTCAATCCAACAGTTAATGGCATTTATTGAACCGCTTATAACTATTGTTTTAGCAGTAGTAGTCGCTTTTGTTGTACTAAGTGTTCTTGTTCCGATGTTAAGTATTTATCAAAATGCTGAATTTTAGAGTTTTGCTTATAGCAGTATCTTATTCCAAAAAAGGTTTGGGGGGGGATTTCAAATTATAGCTTTTATGGAATAAGGTAGTGCAAGATAAGCAATGTAATAAAAAGAAATATAAAAAGTAAAATTATAGGAGGGTTAAGTATGAAAAAAATGTTAAAGAACAAAAAAGGTTTTTCACTTGTTGAGCTTTTGATTGTTATAGCTATTATGGGTGTTTTAGCTGTTATTGCATTCAGCATGTTCTCCGGTGTTGTTGCAAACAGCAGAAAGAAAGCGGATTATACTCAGGCTGGTAATATTCAAAAAGCCCTTGTTGCTTACATGGTTGACACTGGTGATGCTCCTTTGAAATATCTTAAAAATGATGATACTCCAATTAGACCTGGTGAATCAGAATGGTATGACGTAGTATTGGCACTTCAACAAGATCAAGTGGTTGACGGTCAACCTTATAAAGCACCTTTAAATTCAAAAAGTGGTTCTGAACCATCAACAGTAGAATTTAAGCCTCAATGGTCTGGACATGGTGGATATAATATAGAAGTTTTTACAGATAAGATGAATGCAGTGGTTAAACCTGTTGCTTCAAGTACTAAATTAAAAGTTTATGCTGAAGATGGAAGCGAATTAAATTCTGGTGCTGATGTTTATAAAGACTAATTAATAATACTTTTATATCTGGTCGGCTTTATGCCGACCAGAGAAAGTTTAGGTGATTGGATATGCTTATAAAAAACAAAAAAGGGATTTCTTTAACTGAAGTTTTGGTTGCCCTTGCATTGGTAGGGATAGTTTCTCCTTTAATTTTTACAATTTTTGTTTTTGGGTTGGAAGATTATTCTACAACAACTAAATATCTTAATCAGCAATATTCTGTTATGGAGGTAATAAGATACATAAGGCAAGATATTGAAGCGGCAAAAAAGGTAACATATTTGTATACCGAAGAAGCCGAAGGACCTGAAATTAAGGAAATTATATTTGAGTTTCCGAATGGGGATTTGAGGATGTGGAAATTTGAGGCTTTAGGTGATGATGGAGATTCTTTTAAGGGGTTAAGACTTAAGTCTGTTCCTAAAGGCAAATATACATTGGATGATGAAAAATACGAAATCACTGATAGTTCAATTGAATATCAAAATATAATAGATAAGCTTGATTTATCACAGAGTGGGTTTGAAATAAAAAGTGAGTCTGCAACTCCTTCAAAATTAATACTTACTATTAGGCCGGAAAGATTAAATAAAACAAGGTATAGAGGAAGGAATGTTAATGAGAATATAATTACAGAGTTTTCTGTTCGATATAAAATAAATGAAAAATTATTAATTGAGTAAAAAATTTGTTGAGGGGGATTAGCGTGAAAGATATAAATTTATTACCGGAAGATATAAAATCGGCGTCAGCCTATGCACCGGGGAAACCTGATTCTAATGCGGGTACTGTGTTTAAAGTAATAGGAGTTTTATTATTTATGGGTATATTTATAATAGCTTCTCTTGTAGCACCTAAAATTTATATTAAAAAGTTAGAAGCTGATCTTAGTAGTATTGAAAAATATATGGAAGATTCTAAGTTTGATGAAGTTAAAAAAGTTAATGCAGATATAGATGCTATTAAAGGTGTTATAGCATCAAAGAATGACGTTATGGAAACTGTTGATAAAAATATTTATCCGATAAATGAGGTTCTTATTATTGTTAATAATTCGCTTCCTAGAGGAACTACTCTTAATGGAATAGACTATAAGAACAATAAGATAAAGCTTACTGGCTATACCAATGATATTTTAGCTATAGCTGAGTTGGTTGCAAAGATAAATAGGTTGGATTCCGTCCAAATAGCAAGTGATATTACAGTTGATCAGACAAATAAGTTTAATTTGGATTTGGTAGTTGGCGGAAAGGAAGGTAAATAAAATATGAATAAGAAGACCAGAGATACCCTTATTCTTATTTTTTTGTTTATCGTGCTGTATGGATTAGTTTATTATAATTTTGTTTTAGTTGATGCCATGAAGGAGATAAATTCGGTACAGGAAAAGATTGAAGCTGCTGAAAAGAAGAAAAAGGCATTGGAAGATGATCTTAAAAATATAGAGGTCTTAAAGAGAAATCTTGAAATGAAAAATACTCAAAATGAAAGACTGGAAGAGTATTTAATGAGTGCTGCAAACATAACTGATAATATTGAGTATGTTGATAAACTGGCAAAACTTTTTGAAAGTGGTTTTGAGAAGGTAAAAATCGGAAAACCAAAAGAGTTAAAATCGCAAGGCAGCAGTACAAAATATTATGAATTTGGAATTAATTTAACTACAAGCATGACTTATAGTCAAATTTTAAATCTAATTGATTATGTTGAAGGTGGATCTAGGAAAGTTAAGGTAGCAGCTTTTAAGATGAAACCTAAAGAAGAAAAAGATAAGAGTGCAGTTCAGATTGCTGCAGGAGAAGCAGTTTATGATGTCAGTATGACAGTTAATATGTATTCTCTTAATTTAAGTGATATTGATAAAGTATATGAATATAGCCGTAAGAGATTTAACAGATTTGAAGAAGGTGAAGGATTAACATTTGTTCCATCAATAAATGAACCTGGTACTGTAAATACTTCAGTTAGTGTTGATCCGGGGTATAAGGATAGTGTTTTAAGTCAAATTGCAAAAAATTCAAAGAGGACTGATATTGATATAAGGTTAGGAAGTTTTCTATTTGCGGGACAGAACTTTGAAATTAAGGGTGTAGGTAATAAACTTCCTATAAATTTCAGACAAAAGGATAGAGCATCTGTAAAAATAACGTTTAGCGGCGATAATTATCATGTTTCAGTAGATGGCGGCGTAGGTGATGCTTATAATCTCAGAGGAAAAACAGAGTACGATACAATAAATATGTATGTTGGAGCTAACTTTCCCACTGATGTTATAGAGAATAAGAATCTTGGTGCAGATATTCAAATTATAAATGATTCCGGAAAAAGAGTTGATATAAATTTAGTTGATAAAGTTAATCGTATAAGAATTCTTGATCGAAATGGCAATGTTATTTTGAAAAAGAGTGATTTAGAAAAAGTTTATATAATTTAGGTGATTGTTATGAAACGGCTGCTCAGAAGTGAAAAAGGATTGACATTTATTGAAGTATTAATTGCCCTTTCTATAATGGGGCTATTGTCAGTACCTATTATGATGATGTTTATGAATGCTCAAATGTATGCAAGAAAGGTAGATAAACAGACTGAAATAAATGCCGTTACAAGGACAGTTAAAGAATTGGTTTCGGAAGGCCTTAATAAAGATGCTCCTTTATCAAGTCTGACTGGAGAAATAATTGATATTGATGGAGAAGATGCAGAAGATGGAGAAGATAGTGAAGCTGATGAGGGCGAAGAAGTAAGCGATGGATTTAAATCAATTATAAGATATGCAATTAAATCTAATACTACAGTTACAACACCTTATCTAAAAATAGAGGATTCAATAGAGGATTCCGGAAATAAAATTAGTGATAAATATACCTATACAGTAACTTATGATCCGGCGAAATATTATGATTCAAATTATAAAGGAGTATATAATGTCTTGATAAAAATATATGAAAAGGAGAGCAAGAATAAAGTTAATGAATTAAAGGTATCTGTATATATAGATAATTTGTATGCGGAAAAGAAAACTGATAGTGAAGATTCAGAGTCAGATTAAGAGTAAGAATCAGAATCTGTAAGTGAAGATGAATAATCTTATTCTATTATTTTCAAATACGAGGGGGGATAAGGTTGAATAAGATTATAAAAAATAGAAAAGGAGCTACATTCGTAACAGTTGTTATAGTTGTAACAGTTTTAGTATTATTAGGATCAGTTTTACTGGACGCTGTGATGACTAATCTTGTGCTGACAAAACGTCATATGAATATAGATTTTGCATATTATGCTGGTGAATCGGCAATTGAAAACTGGTTTTCGGTTATTGAATCAAATATTGATAAAATAGCTTCAGATTATACTGGAGAAGTTGAACCTTCAGATAATGTGAGTAGAGAAAGGTTAGCTAATCATATTGTTGATCAGATAAAAGAAAAAGCCTTATTGAAAGATTTGTGGGTCGATATAGCAAATAAATCGGATTCGCTAATAGCTACATCTCCAGTTGATACTTCTGCTCAAGTGAAATTTGTAGATTTGATTTTGGAAAAAACCTATTGGGAAAATTCATTGGGAGACTATATTGAGATTTATCTTGGTATCAAATCAAAGTCATCCTTTTCTCTTCCAAATACTGCTTATAGTACCAGTAATAAAGAAGTTTATGCTGTAAAGCCATTTAAGGTGAAATGCCCGACAAGAAATTATTTGGAGTCTGCAATTTGGTCAGTAGGTGATTTTTATATAAATGGTAATGGGCTTGGTAAAACAGCTGTAGTAAAAGGCGATGTTTTTACTTTTGGTTCTTATGCTAAAGATGTGCATGAGATGGATCAGCAGCTTTTTGGTGGAATTTATGCTTTAAATAAAGGGATTTTGTATGTATACGGAAATGCTTATAGTAGAAGTTTTGTAAGGACAGGTCCTTATGCTAAAGAAAATGATAACAGTGAAATACGCGTGTTTAAAGATATTATAGCACAGTGTATTCAAGTTTTTGGCGATAGTGATAGGATTATTGGCTTAAGAAATGCTTATACTTTTGATGATATTGAAGTTAATGGAGAAGATTCTTTTATTGCAATAAATGGAAGTTATTTTGGATTGACAGAGGGAGAAAGATATCATGATGAATCAAGTGCTATTGTTAATAGTGCATTAATTCACAGTTTGGCAAGAAGGGGAAGTATTTCATTTAATTCTAGTGATATGTCTCCTGCTTTTAAGTCAAGGATTGTTATTAACGGAGATGTTATCGTAGGCGGTTCAACAATGAAAATTGATACTGAAACTAATTTTACTTTAGGTCCGATTGAAAATGCTTCATTAGCTTATAATAAACTTAATGAACTTGCACAATATCAATTACATAACGATTGGAGACCTGGGGACGGTATATACAATTATCATAGGGATTTGAGGAATGCAGCCAAAGCTGGAGATATAAGCGGAATTTTGAACCAATTTCAGGTTTGGAATATGGTGGATCCTTTTAAACCTACGGAAATATCTGATTGGATAAATAAAATAAATTTTGAGCGTCAAAGTAAAGATAATTTTGGTAACTATGATAAGCTACCTGATAAAATAAAAGGCTGCTGGCTTTATGAAATTGTTGGAAATGATAGAGTTTATAAAATACCTATCATAATAATAGATGATCCCGAAGATCTGGATGTTGTTGGATATTCAAGTGATTTTTTTGTAAAAAGTCAATATTGTTTAGACAATATTTACGATGGCGAGAAAATAAAATATGATAAGAATACATGGATATATGTTGATGACGAAATAGAAATTGAGCTTGAAGGTGATGAAGGTACTAAAACTATTACCATATATGATTATCTGTTTGGAAATAAGGTTGAGGGATTTACTGGAAAGCTAGATGAAATTAGCAACGATTTAGAAAATAAGGTTAATAGATTTGTGTCTAGAAAATATAGTCCAGATGCATGGGAAGTTAATAATAAAATTGAGGAATTTCATAATATTCTTGAAGCATTGGAAGATAAAGCTTCTGAGGCAAGTGATGAACATATTATGTATATAGAAAATGGATATAGTGCTATTAGTACCATTAAAGATATTAAAGACTTATATAATGATATTTATGGAATTCCAGATATATATGAAGTTTGTAGAGAAAGTAGAGAAAGAGTTACTGGAGATAATTATGAGGATGACAATGAATACTATGTAATAGCAAATGCCGATCCAAACTTGCATTTGCAGATTAGCGGTACATTTAATGGCATTATTGTAACAGCAGGCAAAGTATATTTAAAAGATAATGCAAGTGTATATGGATCAATAATTGCAGCTGGTTACGGAGAATATGTTGAAGTTACTAAAGACGATGGTAATGTGGTAGAGAAGTTTTTCCCAAAAGCAAATGCTGTATCTAAAAGCGAGTTGGCCCAATTGGATAATGGAGAGTTTGCAGCTGTTATAATAAGTAATGAAGAAGGCATTGATAGTGAACCATATGTTGACTTTTTCCTTGGTATATCAGGAGACAAAGATGTATATGAAAAGGAATATTTATTAAACGTAGTTAAATATGCTGTATACAAAAACAGTTATTTCTTGCCGGAAAGTTTAGACTTAGAAGATAACCCGGAAGATCAAGAAAGAGCATTAATGTACTTAAATAGAGCAGCCAGAGTAAATCTGCTGGAGAAATTTAATAAATTAGGAATTAATTTGTATGATATATTCTAAACATGGGGTGGATTAAATGAATAGAAAATTTAAATTTATAGCAATTATTTCAATGATAACAATAATGATTTCGAGTTCAGGATGTTCGATTTTATTTAAGAAACAGGAACCTATTCCGGAGGAAAATAATAAGATCGAGACACCTGAAACCAGTGTAGAAGAGGATAAGAAAGTACTCGAAATGCTTAGCAAGTATTTTGAGGAAATATATAGTCAACCAATTGAAACTTATAATCAAAATGTGGCTACCGGTAATCCGCCGGAAAAAATAAAACAATTTATAGCTAAAAGAACTTTAGATGAGGGCAGTGGAAACCCTGAAATTGGAATTCATTTGCCAAGAGTGGTAGAGATTAATGGATTGACAATGGTTGATTATGAAATTCTCAGAGACAGCTCAGATAAACCAATAATTGAATCCGGATTTATTGGGAAGACAGGGGAAAATTTCTTGTATTTTGTTAAGTTGAATTTAAAAGCTAAAGCTTTGGAAAATGCTTTATTTGATATGTATTATACTAGAAATTCTCA
The DNA here is from genome assembly GCF_000237085.1 of Acetivibrio clariflavus DSM 19732. Taxonomy (GTDB): domain Bacteria; phylum Bacillota; class Clostridia; order Acetivibrionales; family Acetivibrionaceae; genus Acetivibrio; species Acetivibrio clariflavus. Next base: position 1,611,529 of record NC_016627.1, read on the forward strand.
TACCAAAATTTATGAGAAAACTTCAGAGCCTAATGGTGATTTATATGAGTATATAAAAGTACAAGCTAAATATGATGTTGAAGTTACACGACAGGATGGGGAGTATAAGATTGTTACTGTAAAAGAGGCAAACTATAAACCTGGAGTTGAAAATCGGTTATTTAAATTAAATAATGAATTTTTAACGAAATTAAACTATTTAGATGAGAAGGTTGAGGAAGAGAAGAAAGTTTTAGAGGCTGAGAAGGCGTTAATTGAAGGATTTTTTAATAATCTAATAAAGCTGGACAAAGAGAGAATGATATTGTTAAAGTCAAAATGGCAAGCGGGATCAAATGAGTTTATTGATTTTCTAAAATTAGTTGATGCTTTTAAAGTAAATGATAAGGATTCTATGTATATAGACCAAAATTATATTAAGAATTTTAATTATGATGCTTTACCTTTACAGATTAATATGGAAAAAATCAATAGTTTAAAGAATATGGAGATTATTGAGCATCCAGGTTATACTTCAAAGAAAAAAAGGTATTTGGTATCTTTTGATGCTTCTGTTTTGCAGTCAAATGGAATGGTTGGAGAAGAACAGACTTATCATTATGATTATTATGTTACTTTGAAAGTAGCTAATGATAATTTGTATGTTGAAAGTATAAAACTTAATGAATATTATAAGGGCAAGAAAAAGTCAAGTAGTAGTCAAACAAAATCAAATAATAATGAAAACAAAACAAGCGGAAATGAGGCAAAATCTAATTAAGAGTAATTATTTGATAAATACAGATAATAAAAAACCTCTCAATGTAGAGGTTTTTTATTTTTGTTTTCTTTAAATGTAATAAATTTATTAATAATATTAATACTATTACTGATATATATCAAAAGGATGTGATTTTTTGAATACGGAGAATAAAATTATATTTAATAAAGGATTAGTAAATGAGGAAATTGTTCAGAATGATAAAAAAGATGAAGTGGAAGAAATTAAAGAGCTAGGCAAAGCAACGGTATCTACTGAAAAAGGGAATATTCACTGTCTTACAGTTATTGGACAGATAGAAGGGCATATTGTGCTTCCGCCTCAAAACAAGACGACTAAATATGAACATGTGATTCCTCAATTGGTGGCAATTGAAGAAAGTACTGAAATAGACGGATTGCTGCTTATTTTAAATACTGTAGGTGGTGATGTAGAAGCCGGACTTGCCATAGCAGAAATGATTGCAAGTATGTCAAAACCGTCAGTATCACTTGTCCTTGGAGGAGGGCATAGCATTGGAGTTCCTATGGCTGTGTCAACAAAATATTCTTTTATTGCTCCTTCTGCTACCATGACAATACACCCAATACGTCTGAACGGTATGGTAATAGGTGTGCCACAGACTTTTGAATATTTTGATAAGATGCAGGAAAGAGTTGTACAATTTGTTGCAAAGAATAGTAAAATATCCAGTGAAACTTTTAGAAGTCTTATGCTCAAAACCGGAGAACTGGCAAATGATGTAGGGACTATTTTGTTTGGAGAAGAGGCAGTAAAATATGGTCTTATAGACAGCACAGGAGGACTTTGTGAGGCGTTGAAAAAGTTGTATGAGCTGATAGACTTAAAAAAGAAAGAAAAAGCTAATCTAAACTAGGTATAAGTACGACTAAATGCAGCAGAAAGGAGGGAGTTAAATGCTTCTTCATTCAATAATTCCTACAGAATTAGTGTTTGGTAACTACTATAATACAGAAGATTTCAACTATATTGAGCTTGAATATGAAGGTGAAAAAATAGAAGTAATACCTCTATCTGGTAGTACCTATAAAATTAACAGAGTAATAAGTACATCGTTAAAAGCGTATTTGAATCCTAAATTAATGCCGGGTAATATTATTGAAAGTAAATTATAATAGTGTATTGTAAATTAAAGAGAATTATTTTACAAAATTTATTGCTTTTTCTATAAGAAGCTTTTCTGATTTACATTTCATTGATATTAAAATACTGAAAAATATATACCATATAATCAAAAGTTTTTTTATGTTTGGAATATGCATTATGTAAAATATGGAAGGGATATATTTTGTAAAAGACATTTTCCTGGAAGTAATTAATTATGTAAATTGCTTTGAAGATATGGCATTATAGAAAAAAACACGAAAATATGTTATATTAGGTGAGTAATATCTTTTTCTCATGTTTACGGGGGTGTCAACTTGAAAAACAGGAAAACGCAAAAGGAAAGTCATAAAAAAAAGCAGAGTAGCGTTTTTAAATATAATAATGAAATTATAGGCATTTTAATGCTTGCTTTTGGAATCTTAATTTTATTAAGCGTTTATATGAATGAGTCAATAGGCATTTTTGGTGAAATAGTAAAAAAAATTGTTTTGGGATTTAGCGGGCCTGTTGGATTTCTTATACCTCCTATTTTGATTATATATGGAGTATTGTTGATCTTTAATAAAAATAACAGAAACGTAAATGCAAAGATAATGTACGTTGCTGTGCTGATGTTAATATTATCAGCATTATTGCAGACTGGATTCTATAGAGAAGAAGAATATATTAATATGAGTGTTTTGAATTATATTCAAAAATTTTATGCAAATGGTATTGAATTAAAAGGTGGGGGTGTGTTCGGCGGAATAGTTAGTATTCCGTTTTTATTGTTGTTTCAAAATTTGGGAACTATTATTATTCTTAGCACTATGGCCATCATAGATATAATGCTATTAACAGATATTTCAATAGCTAGTTTATTGGTTAGCTTCAAAAATTGTCTTCTCAGCATTTTTAGAAAAATAAAGGAAAGTTTAAAACGGGATGAAGCAGAAAATTTTACAGAGACAAAAGAATTTGAGCCTGATATTGTGATGAATGGAAGAAAAGTTGAAAAGAGCAAAGTTGTCGATTTTGCTTCTAGAAAAGGCAAAGTAAAAGAAGATAAAGATAAATTAAAGGAGCAAAAGGGAGAAATAATTGAGTTTGAAAAAAAAGATATAAAGTTCGAAAATGAGAATGTTGAACAGAACGATACAAAAACCGAAAGTCATGCTAATGATATAGAAAGAGCTCAGGAGTTAGTTGATAAAGAAATAAGCGAAAAACTAAAAAACAGTGTTGATTATAAGTACCCTGATATTGGACTTTTAGATGATAATAAAGCGAATTCCAGTAATTCTATTAACTTTAGGAATGAGGCTTTAAAAGGAGCAAAAAAACTTGAAGAGACTTTAAAAAGTTTTGGGGTTGAAGCTAGAGTTGTAAATGTTAGCAGAGGACCGGCTGTTACAAGATATGAGCTTCAACCGAATCCTGGAGTAAAGGTAAGTAAGATAGTAAATCTTTCCGATGATATATCATTAAACTTGGCAGCTTCGGGAGTAAGAATTGAAGCACCTATTCCCGGAAAAGCTGCGATTGGAATTGAGGTACCAAATAAAGAGGTGGAAGCAGTATTTTTAAAAGAGGTTATTCAGTCAAAAGAGTTTAGAGATAACCCATCAAAGCTCACTTTTGCGTTGGGTAAAGATATATCGGGACAAAATATGGTGGCAGATATTGGCAAGATGCCGCATTTGCTGGTTGCAGGGGCTACAGGCTCGGGGAAAAGTGTCTGCATAAACAGTATAATAATAAGCCTTTTATACAAAGCAAATCCCAATGAAGTAAAATTATTGATGATAGACCCTAAAGTTGTTGAGTTGGGTATCTACAACGGTATACCCCATCTTTTAATACCGGTTGTAACCGATGCAAAGAAAGCAGCAGGAGCATTGAATTGGGCTGTTCAGGAGATGGTGAACAGGTACAAGCTTTTTGCAGATAAAGGAGTTCGAGATATTAAAGGATATAATGCAGTCGCGAAACCTGAGGAGGGGGAAGAGCCTTTACCTCAAATTGTCATAATTATTGATGAGCTGGCAGACCTTATGATGGTTGCTCCTAATGACGTTGAAGATGCAATATGCCGCCTGGCACAGATGGCCCGGGCAGCAGGAATGCACCTCGTTATAGCTACTCAGAGACCATCGGTAGATGTAATAACCGGTGTTATTAAAGCAAACATTCCTTCGAGGATTGCTTTTGCAGTTTCATCCCAGGTAGATTCCAGAACCATTTTAGATATGGCTGGAGCAGAGAAGCTGCTGGGTAAGGGTGATATGTTATTCTACCCTGTAGGTGAGCCTAAGCCTATAAGGGTCAAAGGTACTTTTGTATCGGATAAGGAAGTTGAAAGGGTTGTGGAATACATTAAAGCACAAGGTGAAGCAGAATACAATGAAAATATCATTGAAAAAATAAACAGTGAAAAGGAGACACAGGAAGCTGATCCTGGGGATAATGATGAACTGCTTCCCCAGGCAATAGAATTGGTCGTTGAAACAGGACAAGCTTCTGTTTCCTTAATACAAAGAAAGTTTAAAGTAGGATATGCAAGGGCTGCCAGGATTATTGATCAAATGGAAGCAAGAGGTATCGTTGGAGGTTTTGAGGGAAGTAAGCCAAGACAAGTTTTGATTTCTAAGCAGCAATGGCATGAGATGAATATGCGAAACGATGTCAGTTCCGAATAATTTAAATAAATTTATAATTTCATAAAAATGTATATAATAATAAAAATAAATTTTTAAAAACAGGTGTGTGAATTAATGAGTTTTTTACCGGTTACAAAGCAAGATATGAGAGACAGAGGATGGGACGAACTGGATTTTTTGTATATAAGCGGTGATGCTTATGTGGACCATCCGAGTTTTGGACATGCCATTATAACAAGATTATTAGAAAGTGAAGGCTATAGGGTAGGAATCATTGCACAGCCCGATTGGAGAAAAAAGGATGACTTTATGATGTTAGGACGTCCTAAACTTGGTGTGCTTATATCTTCGGGTGTTATAGATTCCATGGTTAACCACTATACAGCCAGTAAAAAGAGAAGAAGTGAAGATTTGTATTCACCTGGTGGAAAGGCAAATAAAAGACCCGATAGAGCTGTTATCGTATATACTAACAAAGCCAGGGAGCTTTTTAAAGATGTTCCCATTATAATAGGAGGAATTGAGGCAAGCCTAAGAAGATTTGCCCATTATGACTATTGGGACGACAAGGTCAGAAGATCTATATTGGCGGATTCTAAAGCTGACCTTTTAATTTACGGGATGGGCGAAAAGCCTATATTGGAAATTGCCAGAAGGTTAAAAGACGGTGAACCGATAGACAAAATTCAAGATGTAAGGGGAACTGCATATCTTGCAAGGCTTGAAAATTTGCCCGAAGATATAAGGAGATTTGTGGATGGAAGCAAAAATAATAGTGATTGTCTTCTCCTTCCGTCCTTTGAAGAGGTACTGGAAAGTAAGAAAAAGTATGCCGAAGCTTTTATGATGCAGTATAATGAACAAAATCCTTATTTAGGGCGTACTTTGATTCAAAAACACGCAGACCGTTATCTTGTGCAAAATCCTCCGGCTTTGCCCATGAATGAAAAAGAGATGGATAGAGTTTATTCTCTGCCCTATGAAAGAACTTACCATCCGATGTATGAAAGTGAAGGCGGAGTACCCGCAATTGCTGAAGTTGAATTTAGTATAACCAGCCATAGGGGATGCTACGGAGGATGCTCATTCTGTGCTTTAAATTTTCATCAAGGCAGGATTATACAAAAGAGAAGTCAGAGGTCGATTATAAATGAGGCCAAGAAACTTATTTGGCAGCCAGGGTTTAAGGGATATATACATGATGTGGGAGGACCGACAGCTAACTTTAGGAATAAGGCATGTAAAAAGCAAGAGACGAAGGGTGCGTGCAAGGAAAGGCAGTGCCTTTATCCTGAACCCTGCAAAAACCTGATTGTAGATCACGGTGAATATTTGGAACTTTTAAGAAAACTGCGGGAAATCCCCGAAATAAAAAAAGTATTTATTCGATCGGGAATAAGATACGATTATCTTATTCTTGACAAAAATGAAGAGTTTTTTTATGAACTTTGCGAGCACCATGTGAGCGGTCAGTTAAAGGTTGCACCAGAGCATGTTGCGGACAGAGTTCTGGAGAAAATGGGTAAACCCATAAGAAAGGTATATGACAAGTTTGTAAAAAAATTTTATGATATAAATAAGAAGCTTAATAAGGAACAGTATTTAGTTCCATATCTAATGTCAAGCCATCCCGGAAGTGATCTTAATGCTGCCATTGATCTGGCATTATATTTAAAAGAGTTAAATTACACGCCGCAGCAGGTTCAGGATTTTTATCCCACACCGGGTACTTTGTCCACCTGTATGTTTTATACAGGAATTGATCCTAGAACCATGAAAAAGGTTTATGTTCCGAAAACACCGAAAGAAAAGGCAATGCAGAGGGCATTATTGCAGTATAGAAAAAAGGAAAACTACAAACTTGTATATGAAGCACTTAAATTGGCGAATAGAGAAGATTTGATCGGATATGGAAAAGACTGCCTTATAAAACCTTTGAGAAATGATGTTGATAATACTTATAAGGCGGCTGAGAGCAAGTATAAATCCAAGAAGAACAATAGTAGTAAGGAAAGAATTGATAAGAACAGAAATAGGAAGGAAAATATAAAAGACAGAAAGAATAGAAATAAAACTAAAAAGAGAAAGCGAAAGAAGTGAATAAAGTTAATGAAAGAAAATTAAAAATAAATCATTACTAATTAAGAACGGTGTTTTATAGCAAGAAAAATTATAAGACAAGTCTTCTGTATAAAAAGTTTCAAATAACAAAAGAGCATTTTACAAAGAAAATCAAAAAATAGATACCATAATAATTTGACAAGAAAAGTGTAATAAAATAAAATGGTAATTGTTGAAAAAACATAGGGAAAGGTAGATAAAAAATGAGCGCAAGGGTATTAAACGGAAAAGAATTGGCAACAAAAATAAAAGGGGAATTAAAACAAACGGTTGAGGAAATTAAAAAGAAGGGTATTTATCCGGGATTAGCTGTTGTTATAGTTGGAAACGATCCTGCTTCGAGGGTATATGTGAATTCAAAGAAAAAGGCTTGTGAAGAGATAGGAATAGAGTCTTTTGAATATGCTTTGGACGAAAATGTCAGTGAAGAGGATTTAATTAAGCTAATCAAAAAATTGAATAATGATGATAGGGTTAACGGTATACTAGTGCAGTTGCCGCTTCCTAAGCACATTAATGAAGAGAAGATAATTCTTGCTATTGACAGTTCAAAGGATGTAGATGGATTTCATCCCGAAAATGTGGGAAGGTTGATGACCGGTAATCCGCAATTTCTTCCCTGTACTCCGGCAGGTGTAATGGAACTGATTAAGGAATCGGGTATTGAAATTGCCGGCAAGGAATGTGTAATTGTCGGAAGAAGCAATATTGTTGGAAAACCTCAATCTATGCTGCTTTTGGCAGAACATGGGACAGTGACTATTTGCCACTCAAGAACAAAAAATCTTGAAGAAGTGGTTAAAAGAGCGGATATTTTGGTGGTGGCTGTCGGAAAGCCTGAAATGATAAAGGGAAATAGTATCAAACCTGGGGCTGTTGTCATTGATGTAGGAATAAACCGCCTTGAAGACAAGAAAATTGTCGGGGATGTTGAATACGAATCTTGCAGTAAAGTAGCTTCTGCTATTACTCCTGTACCAGGCGGCGTTGGACCAATGACAATTGCAATGCTTATGAAAAATACCGTCAAAGCTGCTATTGCTCAGGCAGAAAGAAAGGGATAAACTTGGGAAATAACACTATTCAACATTATAGTGAAAAACTTATGGAAATAAAGAATAGACATGAAGAGGCTAAAAAGCATTTTTACAATCAAAAAGGAAAGAGGGATCAGCTTTTAGAGCAGAGGTCCGATTTGGAAAAACAATTGCAAAAAATTTTAAACAACATTGATATACTTGATAGAGTTAAGGTATTGCTTCAAAAGGTATCGGAATATGCAAGAGAGCAATCAAGGGTCCAGATTGAGGCTTTGGTTACAAATTGCCTTCAATACATATTCGATTCAAGTCTTGAATTTAAGATTGAAATTAACGAGGTTAGAGGCAGACCTGAGGCTGAATTCTATGTAATAAGTAAATACGGCGGTACTGAAATAAAGACAAAGCCACAGGATGCGAGAGGTGGAGGGGTAGTTGATATAATATCCCTTGCAATAAGGATTGCCATGCTAGAGTGCAGTAATCTTGAAAATAAAGGACCCATTATTTTAGATGAACCAGCAAAGCATGTAAGTGATGATTATATAACTCAAGTTGCGGAATTTTTGAAACAAGTTACGAAAATGTTTAACCGACAAGTAATAATGGTAACTCATAACAGGCATTTAAGTGAAATGGCAGATAAATGGTATAGGATAGAAATGAATGATGGTGTTAGTGTTGTCACCGATGAGGGTATTAATTAAATAAAGATACACTTGAGTGTATCCCCTTAAATGGGCTTTAGGATTAAATCTTGACATAAAATTTAAAAAAGATTAAAATAAGAAAGTATTATAAGTGCCTACAGTTTATGTATTTGTGTAATTTGACCATTGAAAACTGAATACTAGGAGGTGTGTGCCATTCAATTATTAATTGGTTTAGGAATTGGATTACTAATCGCAGCAGTTGGAATAATTGTTGCTTCAGGAATAAGTTCCCGAAAAGGATTCCAGAAAGGATTCGAAGAAAGAAAAAGAAGAGCCGAAGCTGAAATTGGCAGCGCTGAGCAAGAAGCAAAGAGAATTATAAGTGAGGCCCAAAAGGCCGCTGAGAGTAAAAAGAGAGAAGTGCTGCTGGAAGCTAAGGAAGAGATCCACAAGAGCAGAGTTGAGCTTGATAGGGAGATAAAAGACAGAAGAAACGAAATTCAGAGACAAGAACGGAGATTAGTACAGAAAGAAGAGACTTTGGACAAAAAGGTTGAAGCATTGGAACAGAAAGAGGAAATGCTGAACAGAAAAAGCAAAGAGATCGATGAATTGTATGAAAAAACTCTTGAAGTTCAAAAGCAGCAAATCGAAGAATTGGAAAGAATATCGGGAATGTCGGTTGAAGAAGCAAAGGTAGTGTTATTAAAGAATGTAGAAGACGAAGTTAAGCATGAAATGGCAATGCTCATTAAAGAAATTGAGCAAAAAGCAAAGGAAGAAGCCGATACAAAAGCAAAGAATATAGTTGCACTTGCAATACAAAAATGTGCAGCCGACCATGTATCAGAAGTTACAGTTTCTGTTGTTCCACTTCCTAATGATGAAATGAAGGGTAGGATTATCGGTCGTGAAGGAAGAAATATCAGGACTCTTGAGACGTTAACAGGTATCGATTTGATTATCGATGATACTCCGGAAGCGGTTATATTGTCCGGATTTGATCCGATAAGAAGAGAAGTTGCCAGAATAACTTTAGAGAAACTGATACTTGACGGAAGAATCCATCCTGCCAGAATTGAAGAAATGGTGGAAAAAGCTAAAAAAGAAGTTGAAAACACCATTCGTCAGGAAGGTGACAACGCTACTTTTGAAACAGGTGTGCACGGCTTACATCCTGAGCTTGTAAAATTACTGGGTAAATTGAAGTATAGGACCAGTTATGGTCAGAACGTTCTCAGTCACTCCATTGAAGTTGCGCATTTGGCCGGAATTATGGCTGCGGAGCTTGGAGTTGATGTAGCTTTAGCAAAGAGAGCAGGTTTGTTGCATGATATAGGAAAAGCTGTTGACCATGAGGTTGAAGGTTCTCATGTAACAATTGGTGCTGATCTTGCTAAAAAGTATAAGGAAAGCAATGAAGTTGTGAGTGCAATAGCTGCACATCACGGTGATGTAGAAGCTACAAGTATTATTGCAGTTTTAGTTCAGGCAGCCGATTCAATTTCAGCTGCAAGACCTGGTGCAAGAAGAGAATCTCTGGAGTCTTATATTAAAAGACTTGAGAAGTTGGAAGAAATTGCGAATTCCTTCCAGGGTGTTGAAAAGTGTTATGCAATTCAAGCAGGAAGAGAAGTACGTATTATGGTTAAAGCCGATGAAGTACAGGATAATGAGATTCCTTTGATTGCAAGGGACATTGTTAAGAGAATTGAAAATGAACTGGATTATCCAGGACAAATTAAAGTAAATGTTATAAGAGAAACAAGATATATTGAGTATGCAAAATAATTATATTTTGATATAATTGGTATAAAAAGCGTGATAACACGCTTTTTATGCTTATATGGGACTTTTTGGGTCTGCTTATTAGAATGGAGGATTTTCAGCTTTGAACATTTTGTTTATTGGTGATATTGTAGGCAATCCGGGAAGGAAAGCAGCAAAAGAGATGATACAAAAATTAAAGAAGGAGAGAAATATTGATTTTTGTATAGCTAACGGTGAGAATTCTGCCGGAGGAAGCGGTATTACTTATGTTGTAGCTCAAGAGCTATATAAATCAGGAGTTGATGTAATTACCTTAGGAAACCATACTTGGTCAAAAAGGGAGATTACAAACTTTATTGATTCGGACAAGTGTATTTTAAGGCCAGCAAATTATCCTGAGGAACTGCCGGGAAGAGGCAGCACCGTAATATCAAGTGAGAAAGGAAAAATAGGTGTTCTAAACCTTATGGGACGTATATACATGGATAGTATTGATTGTCCGTTTAAAGCAGCCGACAGAGAGCTTGTTGAACTTAAAGCTCAAACAAAGATCATAATTGTAGATATGCATGCTGAGGCAACATCGGAAAAATGTGCTTTAGCATGGCATTTGGACGGCAGGGTAAGTTGTGTTATAGGTACCCATACCCATGTACAGACTGCCGATGAACGAATTTTGCCTTGCGGCACAGCGTTTATTTCAGATGCAGGGATGACTGGCCCTTATGAAGGAATTATAGGAGTGAAACGGGATATAGTGATAAATAAGTTTTTAACCCATATGCCCAACAGATTTGAAATTGCTCAGGGCCCGGTACAATTTAATGCTGTATATATCGAAATTGATGAAATTACAGGGAAGTCAACAAAAATTGAAAGAATAAATACAATACTTGAACAATAAAAAAGGAGGATTTTGTATCCTTTATGTAGAATATAATAATATAAAGATAAAGGGGGTAGCAAATATATGGACATATTAAAGGTATCTGCAAAGTCAAGTCCAAACTCTATTGCAGGAGCGCTTGCAGGTTTTATTAAGGAGAAAGGTGCTGTTGAAATCCAAGCAATAGGTGCCGGAGCATTGAACCAAGCCGTCAAAGCAGTAGCTATAGCAAGAGGTTTTGTTGCCCCGTTAGGAATAGAATTAATATGTATTCCGGCTTTTACTGAGGTTGTGATAGACGGTGAGGAGAAAACAGCAATAAAATTAATTGTTGAACCTAGAAGGGAAAAGTGAGATAAAAATGACCTTATATTATGTAAGGTCATTTTTTTATGAATATTATGTAAACAAAAAATATTATAATGTGATTTATTGCATAATATTTGCCAGTATGATAAAATTTAATTAAAGAAGGGGGGAGTTAGGATAATATGATTAGAAAGAAAAAGATTCTATCATTTTTTATTTTTAGTTTACTTACATGTTATCTATTTACTAATGTTCAAACCATTTTTGCATCACAACAAGATCCCATCACTATATTATTCAACGGTGAAAAACTTTCATTTGACGTAGAACCATATATAAAAGAAGGAAGAACGCTGGTACCTTTCAGAGGAATTCTTGAAGCATTGGGAGCAGAAGTTATTTGGAATCCGGATGAAAGATCAGTAACTGCAAGAAACAGAACTACAGAGATTTACTTGAAAATTGGCTCAAACGAAACTTTGGTAAACGGTTCAAAGGTAATAATTGATGTTCCGGCGGAGATTACCGATTCAAGGACTTTTGTACCTTTAAGGTTTATTTCAGAGAATCTAGGGGCTACTGTTTTATGGGATGGCGCTACAAGAACTGTTTCCATCGAGTATAAGCCGCAAGTCCTTGTGGAAGACCCGGGTAACGGAGAGATTCCGGGCAACAGCGGAGCAATTGGTGTTTTTAATGACGGCGATATAACAATTATTATTGACAAAGTGAAATTTGATTCTTCAGAGAAAAAGTTTTATATATACGGTAGAGCAGACTTTAATGGAAAAAGTGTATTTCTTAGAGTATTCGATTCAACAGGTAATACAAAGATGGCGGAATATGTAAAAATAGAGAACCAAGGAAAACTGAAAAGTTTTGAAGCTGTAGTTATTACGAATAGATCTGAATATTATCCTGAAAGTATATTAATTGATGTTTTTGATGAGAAAGATAATAAATTGAAAATATTAGGAAAAATCATACTGTAATTTATTATTTTGTAGTGTAATTTATTATTCGGGAGGTAATGTTATGATAAAGAAAGGAGTCATTTTAACCTTATTGACCTCATTTGTTTTTTTAATGAATTTCCAGATTTCTTATGCAGATGATGTAAAAATAGTAAGAGAAATAGATGGTTTAAGTGTAACTGAAGATGGTTCCTATAAAGTTAAGTATAATGAAACTAAACCAATATTATTAAAGCAAAATGATTATGTGAAACTAAATATAAAGAAAGACAAGGAAGTAGTTATATTACTGGACGGTTCAGAAATAGAGACTCCCCCAGGCAAACTTCCTCAATCGCCTTTTAAATATGCACTTTTTGCAGGTGCAGAAGAAATAAACGGAAATAAGGATGTATTGATACTTAGAGGAGATCAACTTAGTATTTCAGGATATTCGCATTCAAATGGAAATATTATCGGTGGAATTGGTCCTGGTTCAGCTGTATGTAAATCAGAAGAAGATAAATTAGTAAGTGTTGGAAAAGTCGATATTTCAGGAGCAGGTTTAACAATCAATAAGGAAGAAAATGTTTCTTTAATACCAATGCCGGACTTAAGTGAAAAATTTGCTGTTGATGCTAAGACAGCAGGATCATATTTTTCAACTACCTTTAATCCGAAAACAGGTAAAGAGTATTATAAAGATATTATAGACTCTTCAGGAGAAGGAGTAACAGGTATAATTAAAAGTGAATTTGGTTCTGGTTTAACTTGTACATACACAGGAGATACTTGGGAAATAAACGGTAATTCTTTAGAACTATCAATGAAAAAACCGTTATTTTTTGATGGTAATGTTAAATTTAGTTTAAATAGTATAATAGGAGATGGATTTATTATAGCAACAGGAGATATTTTATTTAATAGCGGTAAAGAAACTAGTTTAGGTTTAGCATTTAACGATGACGGAACTGTTGATTTGGAAAACAGTTCTGAGATAGGTTTTTACTCGGTTTCTGGTAATATCGATTTTAATATGGTATCTGGCGCAAAGTTCAAAGGCATTGTATACGCTCCTGGTACTTTTGTTGAAGACGAAACGGGAAGGTTAATTTTAAAAGGTGGAAAAGTACAAATGAGTACAGACTATTTTGAACTCTATGGCAGTTTAGTAGCTAGTACACTGGAATTGTATGGTAATAAAAAAATTTATTACGTTGAAAATGATTTGAGTGATGAGTTAGAAGATGATACAACAAGTCGTATTGATTTTTCAAATGTACAAAGTGTTGCATTAAAGATAGCTAACGAGTTATCAAAAGGAAAAAATAATGTTAACATGGCAACAATTATATATTCTGATACAGCAGATATATTAGGAAAAGGATTTTATAAGCTTAATAATGAAGACGAATTGAATGAATTATCCGAATTAATAAAAGAATATGAAATAAGAGAAGGTTCAAATTTAGGAGATGGTCTTAGATTAGCATATCATACACTAAAGGAAGGAGCAGCTAAAGATGGAGACGATACATTAAATGAACCTGAAAAGTTTTTAATTGTATTGACGTATAATGAACCTACTAGATATACCGATGTAGATATTTCATATACAGGTGAAATTCCAAGCGGAGATATTCGTATAAAAGAATGTAATATAGAAGAAGCTTTAAACTATGCTGAAAGAGTTGCAGAGGTTATAAAAGAAGAAAGATTTGACAATATATACTTTATAGACCTTGATGCTGATGGTACTTTAAATTCAGTTAAAGAAGTTTTAAAAAAGGCAGGTACAAAAGAGGAGTTTACATATGATCCAAAGGCAGTTGTAGAAGGAACTGCAAAGCAAACCTTTGAAGAAGCATTAGATATTTCGATTCAATCAATACTTAAGGATATAAATTATATACCAATAGTAGAAAAAGTCGAAGTTGCATTTAATGATGATAAATCGCATGTATTGCCTGATTACGTTGAGTTTGTGAAGACTGTAAAAGAACAAATTGAAATAGATGGCGAGAAAAAAATTGTTGAGAAAAAAAGTGATTTTTATTATGATGAAGATACCCGAGAATTAGAACTTATTGAAGATATTATTATTGATTTGTCAAGCGATAAGACCGAAGCTAAGATTGAAGAACTTATCATGTTTGTTAAGTTTAATACTGTAACAAATTCTGAACAATTACCAGAAGATTATATTGAATTTAAAGAAACAGAACTTATTTATACATTTACTTTAGTTGATAGAAATGGCAAAGAGTTAAAAGAATTTATTCATGTACCTGTTGACAAAATGCGTGTTAGAGTTGAGTCAAAAATAGACATAAATTAAATGTTGTAATAAAAATTAATTAACGGTGCTGTCTCAAAGTATTATAAATATTTTGGACAGCACCTTTTTTATTTGAAAATTGATGTTTTATTATCGAGACTAACATTATTTTATAAAAATTTGAAAGGTGTAAAAGAACTGTTTATTAAACTATGCTATATGTTAATTTGTAACCGTCAAATAGATCATCACATAGTAGAATGGTTGCGAAGTTGATACAATCACTGTAAAAAAGAATAAACGGAGTGATTGTATGGACATGGAAAAAGTAACAACTGAACAACAATTATCTAGGTGGGCACAATTAATACAAAACCGGCTTGAAAGTGGGCAAAGTATCAAAGAGTTTTGCCGAACGAATGGAGTAAGCAAAGCTACATACTACTATTGGCAAAAGAAAGTCAGTGAAGCAAAGTGTACAGTAGTTGAAGAAGTAAAAGAACCCAAAATCGAAGTACCAAGTGGATGGATGCAGCTTGCATCGAAACCGGTGTACCCTGCAAAAGCTACACTGGAAATTAAAATTAATGGCTGTAATGTCACTGTAAATACGGAAACAGACTTAGAATTATTGAAAAAAGTTTGCCAGGTGTTGATGTCGTTATGATAAGATGGAATGAAAAACCAGTGTATCTTTGCGGAAGATTAACGGATATGAGGAAATCTATCAACGGATTAATAACACTGGTACAAGAAAGTTTCTCACTTGATCCGTTTATGAATGCACTGTTTGTGTTCTGTAACAGAGGGAGAAACAGGATAAAAATCCTTGAATGGGATGGAGATGGGTTTTGGCTGTACTTTAAGAGGCTAGAACGAGGGAGATTTTGCTGGCCAACAGAAGAAGATTCAACCACAATGCTTCTTGATGTAAACGAATTAGCTTGTCTTATTGATAGTGCCAGATTAGAGAAAAAGCTCAGGAGAAAGGAAGTTTTAGAGCGTCAAATTTCGTAAGAAGAAATTCAAAAAAGAATCAAAAAGCTGGATTTAATGTAATTTTTATGGTAATATTATCCTATGAATAGACAAGAAATTTCAGTAGAAAAATTACTTAATATAATTGAAGAAAAGGAACGAAGGATAGCTGAATTGGAACAACAAGTCCAATGGTTTATGGAACAAATACGCCTTTCAAAGCATAAACAATTCGGTGTATCCAGTGAACAAACAAAGATTGAACAAATCAATCTTTTTAACGAAGAGGAAGAGACTCACAATTTAGCTATTTCCGAGCTACAAAAGATAGAAGTAAAAGCTTATTACCGTAAGAGAACACGTCTAACAACAGATAAACTTCCTGAAGATTTACCGGTGGAGGTAATAGAGCACAAGTTACCCGAAAAGGAATGTATTTGCCCGGAATGCGGTAGTGAATTGCATACAATGGGAAAAGAAACTCGTGATGAGTTGAAGATTATACCTGCAAAAGCGGTAATAGTGCGCCATATTAGGCATGTTTATTCATGCCGGAACTGTGAAAAAACTTCAGACCATACTCCCATTGTAAAGGCAGATATACCGGAACCGGTCATAAAGGGAAGTTTTGCATCACCCGAGACAATTGCCCATATAGCTACACAAAAATTCATGATGGGGTCTCCCTTATATCGTCAGGGGCAGGAATGGAAACAAAATGGCATTGAGATATCAAGGCAGACAATGTCAAATTGGTTGATAAAAGCCTGTGAGAATTGGCTGGAACCGATATATGAGGAGATGAAGAAACGGCTGTGCGAGCATGAGGTACTGCATGCAGATGAAACAGTGGTACAGGTGCTAAAAGAACCAGGGAAGGCGGCACAGTCGAAGAGTTACATGTGGCTGTACCGAACGAGCGGGGAGGCAAAACATCAGATAATACTTTATGACTACCAGCCGGACAGAAAACATATACATCCGGAGGAATTTCTAAAAGAATTTAGTGGATATTTACATGCAGACGGATATAGCGGGTATTACAAGCTGCCCGAAAAAATTACTGTAATAGGTTGTTGGGCCCATGTACGGCGAAAGTTTTTTGAAGCGATGGAAGCCCTGCCCAAAGAAAAGCAAGCAACATCTAATGCAGCGAAGGGAGTAACATATTGTGATAAACTGTTTCATTTAGAGAAACAGTTTGCATTGCTGTGCCCGGAAAACCGGTTAGAAGGAAGAAAGAAGCAATCAAAGCCTCTTATAGATGAATTTTATGATTGGATAAAAAAATTAAATGTACTTCCCAAAACCCATCTGGGGAAAGCAGTACAATATGCGCAGTCCCAGCGAAAATATCTTGAGAGGTATATACTGGATGGACGATTAGAGATATCCAATAACCGTGCAGAGCGAAGTATAAAGCCTTTCGTAATCGGACGCAAGAATTGGCTTTTCAGTAATACGCCAGGTGGTGCGAGAGCGAGCGCGGTGTATTACAGTCTTATTGAAACAGCAAAAGAGAACGGATTGAATCCTTTTGAGTATTTGTCATGGATATTTAGTCAAGCCCCTAATCTAGGGAAACCTGGTTATGTGAGCACATTTGCTGATTTTCTGCCTGGTAGCAGAAAAATACCTGCTAAGGTGTTTATACCGCAATCCAAAAGAACAGAGCCTGAGAAATATGCCTGGGAGGAAGACGAATGAAAGTTGGAAAACATACGATATTTATGATCAAATTTATCACGGATTTTATTAATGGTGAAATAGAACGTTATTTTTTTGATTTGGATTATTCTGGTTAATGTAATAGAGCATTTTCCCTGCATGGAGCATGAGAACAGCGAATTAGCGGAAAGATTTGCTGATACTGTAGATCAGGCATATGAACTCGGAACATCTCTTGGTTTGTCGGATGAAGAGTTCAGGATGGAAATTGCCAATGCTTTCAATGAATGGTTGGGTGAAAAAAGACCCAACTTAATTTAGATGCACATAGGTTGTAAAAATTAAGGATTAAGTTTTTGGTTGAAAAAGTTTTATCGATTTACAAAACTTTTCCAACCATTTTTATTAATGATTGTGTCATTCATGTGCGGGCTTGTTTGACGCTTACTATTATCTGGTAATAAACATAAAGCCCCATATATTTTGAGAAATATGGGGCAAAAATTTTATTATTTTGATTTAACATAACCTTCGGCTTTTAAAAGCTCTGCAATTAGGATTGCACCGCCAGCTGCGCCTCTTACTGTGTTGTGGGACAGACATACAAATTTATAGTCGAAAATGATATCTTCTCTAAGTCTTCCGATGGTAACGCCCATTCCGTTTTCATAGTCTCTGTCAAGTCTTGTCTGGGGTCTGTTGTCTTCAGTCATATATTTCAGGAATTGTTTTGGTGCACTTGGAAGTCCAAGAGTCTGAGGTTTGCCTTTAAAGCTTTCCCAGAGAGAAAGGATTTCATCCTTTGAAGGTTTCTTGTCAAAGGAGACGAATACTGCTGCCATATGTCCGTCTAATGTAGGAACACGAATACATTGAGTTGTTATTATTGGAGATTTGGCTTTAACAATTTCACTGCCTTCAACTGTTCCCCATATTTTTAGAGGTTCCTGTTCACTCTTTTCTTCTTCACCGCCGATATACGGAATAATATTGTCTATCATTTCAGGCCAGTCATTGAAAGTTTTGCCGGCACCGGAAATAGCCTGGTATGTGCAAGCTGTAACTTTGTTGATGCCAAATTGTCTTAAAGGATGTAACGCAGGTACATAGCTCTGTATGGAACAGTTGGGTTTAACTGCAATAAAACCGTTCTTTACTCCTAATCGTTTTCTTTGGCTTTCTATTACATCAAGATGTGAATCGTTTAACTCAGGAATAACCATAGGAACATCAGGAGTCCAACGATGTGCAGAATTATTGGATACTACCGGGGTGTCTGTCTTTGCATATGCTTCTTCAAGGGCTTTAATTTCATCTTTTTTCATATCTACAGCACAAAATACAAAGTCAACATCCTTTGCAACATCTTCAACATCTGAGGCATTTTTAACAATAATATTTTTAACCTTTTCCGGAATCGGAGCATTAAGTTTCCATCTTCCTTCTACAGCTTCTGAATAAGTTCTGCCGGAAGATTTTTCACTGGCAGCTATTGATACTACTTCAAACCAGGGATGGTTTTCCAAAAGAGTAATAAACCTTTGACCTACCATTCCTGTTCCTCCGACTATACCGACTTTTAATTTATTGCTCATAATTTACTCACTCCTATACTTTATTAAAGTTTTATACATCAGGTCTAATACTGTTTTATTGACACTAATTATTTCAATAAGTCATGTGTGTTTGTGTATTTAACTGAAAAATACTTATAAAACTTCAATTAAGGCATCTGTTTGTTATTAAATAATTATGTATGTACACGTACGAAGAACAAATGTGTTTGTATGGTGTAATTTTAGCAAAAAGTTGTTCAATTGACAATAGATTTGTAAAATTTAATTTTTAATATCCCGATATTTATTGTGATAATTTACGGTACATTTATATATATTAAGAAAAATATCAGGAATTGTTAAGCATAAAATATTGGATATTTATTAGATATATACATTAAATAAATAATGCTTATGTGGTGCTAAAGAGGACTATTTTTTTATGCCTTGCTAAATGGCCCTGTTATATATTATAGAGAAGAATAAAATAATATGAGAATTTTTGGATTAAATTTTTTGCCGATATCTTTTTGCTCTAACGTATATAAAAAAGCGATATTTGCTGGATAAAATAAAAAAAGAATAAAGCTTCTTGATTAAAATTGGATAAAAATAGATCATAAGATTTTGAAATAAAAAATAATATAATGAATTGTTTTTTCTCTAAAATAAACTTAAGATATTATTGTATTTGAATCTAATGCTACTGGATTAATTCTTATCAAAAGAATAATCATAAGATTTTGATATAGATATTAGTCTAAGGTTTATAAATATTCTTATATAAATTACGGATGTAATGATAAAAGACTAAGTATAATAAGTTTCTATTTTATTTTAATCGACACAACAGGAGATGATTTAATGGAAAACCAACAGGTTTTAAACAAACGAATTACTCTTTTTGCACTGGTATGGCCTATTCTGATAGAAACATTTTTGAGAATGTTTTTTGGTACTATTGATACATTTATGCTCAGTAGCTATTCCGATTCTGCTGTAGCAGGCGTTGGATCCGCAAATCAATATGTATCTATATTGATATTACTGTTTCAAATAGTTGCGGGAGGTGCTGGGATAGTAATATCTCAGTATCTTGGAGCCAAAAATGAAAAGAAAGCTTCTTATGCAGCATTGGTGGCTATTTTGTTCAACCTGCTTTTAGGTATAATGATAAGCATTTTAATGTTTGCCTTTTCGGGAAAAATACTCAGACTAATGAATTTTGAGGAAAGTGTATACCGATTTTCAAAGGAATATTTGATTATAATTGGCTCATTTTCTTTTGTAAATGCTGTGAGCATGACGATGTCAGCTATCCTGCGAAGCCATGGATACGTAAAGTACCCTATGTTTGTAAATATGGGGTCTAATATTCTCAATATTATCGGAAATGCAATTTTTATTTACGGTCTGTTTGGAGTACCGGTATTGGGAGTTAAAGGGGTTGCTATTTCTACAATTAGCAGTCAGGTTATCGGACTGTCGGTTATGTTTATCGTATTGAAAAGAAATGTCGGACTTAATTTTTCGGTTCCGGAACTAATAAAGATTCCTAAGGAAGAAATTGTTGAGATTTTAAAGAATATTTTTAAGATTGGCGGTCCATCAGCAGGGGAGACATTATCCTATAATATTGCACAGATTGTTGTAACATCTTTTATATCGGCTATGGAAGTTTATGCACTGACCGCAAGATTTTATGTTTATAATTTAATGTTTTATATTATGATGTTTGGATTGGCGACAGCACAGGCCACACAGATTATTATCGGCCACCTTGTCGGTGCCGGGAAAAAAGATGAGGCATATAAGGCATGCCTTCGCAGTCTTAAATTGGCAGCTATTGTATCTTTTTCTGTAGCTATAGTGTTTGCGCTGTTTGGAAAAAATCTCTTGGGCATATTTACTGATGATATGAATATTATCCAATTGGGTGGGAAATTGTTTCTGATTACTATTATTTTAGAACCCGGAAGAACTTTCAATCTGGTTCTTGGTCATGCCCTTAAGGGGACCGGTGATGCGAAATATACCATGTATATGGGCTTGATATCAATGTGGCTTGTAATGGTCTTAATGTCTTACGTATTAGGTATAAAAATGAGCTTAGGTCTTGTTGGAGTATGGATAGCCTTTGCTTCCGATGAGTGGATAAGAGGCATTATGATGCTTAAAAGATGGAAATCAAGGGCATGGGAGCAAAAGGCAGTTATTTCGAGACAATCAAGTGCTGTTGAAAAAGATGATGAATATTTGCAAACAGCAAATTAATGCTTAATAAAGTATTAAAAGTAAGTTAGTTTAGGGCATGGAAATATGCTTTTTTGAAAATTAAAATTTATTAAAAAATCAAATAAAAAGAAAAAACGGTTGCTGAATTTTATGTTAATTTTTTTTACCATAAAATTTAAAATGTGTAACCGTTTTTTTTTGCGCTTAATATAATGGTAATATAAACAGCCGAAAGATAAAAAACGGGAGATTAACATACCGATTATGTGGTTATTTCATATAAGTTATAGTTAAAAGGAGGTTTTATTATGTCTGGTCATGAATATAAACATGGACCTAAGATTGAAGCAGGTCAGATATTAAATCCTGACTGTTTTCCACCACCAAATGAATTGGTTTGCATACAAGTACCGAAGATATTTGACCAAGTTGCATTAAGAGAATGTGTGACAAGATCGATAAAAATCAGAAAGTGCGGTCCGGAACCCCATGGACCGATACACGGCCCTTCTCCTGTAGATTTTGAAGGGGTAACTGATTTTGATATAGTCGAAATAAAAGTTGTATCCAAAACCGATTCTTTAACAAGGGCAGGGTTTAAAAAATTAAAATTGATGGTGAAAATTGGATACAAGATTCACTATTCAATTGGTGACACATCGGAAATTGAATATGATGAGGCTGTTTTCAATCTTACAGTTAACGAAATATACTGCCCGAGTTGTGTAGCACAGATAGGTGTAATCAAGGCAAAAGATTGTCCGGATATTCACGGCGATAAGAATAAGACTGCTGATGTTGATGGTACGTTCATTAAGGTAGAAGCCCTTGCAGAAGCATTTAATGATGCTTATCATCCGGAAACAGGTATATTAACCTTTGATATCGGTGCATTCTTTATAGTAAAATGTGAATGTGTTGTTCAGCTGTTGATACCTTCATACGGTTATTGCCCTGTTCCTCCGGAACAAGTTAACCCTGCTGCACAGAACTGCAGGACATTTAACGATAGAACCAAGACACCGTTCCCAACTAAATTCTTCCCGGATCAAAAGTGGAATCCTTTAGACAGAAATGAATAACTTAAATAAAAAAACATGCAGATCTGCTTTCCGGCAGGTCTGCATGTTTTATGCCGACTTTCGTATGAAAATAGTAAAAGCGAGATGCTCGATAACATCGAAAAGGTCATAAGTTGGAAATTTGGAGTGGAAAAGTATGGTGAATTATTATGTGGCGTTAGAATCAAGGACCCATGCCTTTTTGTTGGAACGCAGAATGAAAAATGAGGGAATTGAATGTGAAATTTCCTTTTTGCCAAGAGAAGTTATGAATGATTTGTGCAATATGGGTATAAAGTTTAATGAAAGTGTTTTTCCGGAAGCAATTGACCTGCTGAGACGTTGCGGTTTGCCGGGTTGCAGTCTTTATAAAGAAATAGTAACGCCTGATGGTTATATATACAGTGAAGTGCAAATATAATTTGTGTATTGAATTCGTTTAAGATGACAATTGTATATACATGATAAAGAAAAATAAAATATTGAGTGCCAAGTTTTTTGGGAAATATGAATTTTTAAAAAAGTAAATTGTGAAATAATAAGGATGCATGGTTGCTTTAGAAGGTTGGAACCATGCATTCTCTGATATTTGGATTAATTTTTGATTTGTATTAAGATTAGTTCACTATAAATTCAAAGGAAATTTTTATGCTACATCCACCAACTTTTGTTTAATATATACCAATGAACTGTTTCGAATAAACCGTTATCCATATTGTATTTATGTCCCCAACTGAGGTTGTTTCTGATTTTATAGCTGTTTACAGCGTGATGGACTTCCGGAATTTTGGAATTGTCTGATTCCAATTTAATTTCGGGCTTTCCGAGTATTTTTAGAATTTTATTTGCAATTTCCATATCGGTATATTCTGTTCCGGATCCTATATTATATATCTCTCCTATTTTTCCGTAAAACAATATACGTACCAAAGCAGTACAGTGGTCAAGAACATATAGCCATTCGCGATGCTTATTGTTTTCTTCACTCAAAGCTATTGTTTTATTCTCAATTGCACTCTTAATACATGACGGTATAAATTCTTCCAAATACTGATATGGCCCGTAATTTTTACAGCACCTGCTTATAATTGCCGGAAAATTGAAATGAGTCACAAAAGACTTTACCAGCATGTCTGAGCTTGCTTTTGAAATTGCGTAGGGGTTTTGAGGTGAAATATTGGACTCTTCATTGAAATAATTGTCCGCGTCACTATTAGAACCGTAAACCTCAGTTGTGGATACCTGTATAAAACGGTTACCCTCATAATTATGCTTACTCCAGAAGTACTTTGCACTTTCAAGTAATGTAAGTGTACCTAAAACGTTTGTTTCAAAAACAGAGGCAGGGTTTGTCAGACTTTTATTGACATTGGTCTCACAGGCAAAATTTATTATATAGTCGGGACGGTGCCTTTTTATTACATAATTAACGAGATCTTGATTAAGTATGCTGCCTTTTACAAAATGGTATCTCGGTGACTTTTCAAATTCTTTAAGGTTATTGATATTTTGTGAATGGGTGAGGTTATCTAAGTTTATAATAATGTAATTTTTATTACGTCTGAAAAAGTAGTTAATGAAATTACTGCCCACAAAACCTGAACCACCGGTTACTAACAGCACTTTCATATAAATCACTGTCCTTTAATCTTGATTAATTATATATAAAAAACATACAAACCTACTTTTATTTAAATAGTGGTATCCTTTACAAAAAAATATCTTATGTATACTTCATTATATCTATAAAAAAAGAAAAAAGTGATTGATTATGAAAAGATTTTTGATTTGGATATACTTGAAATAGTCTGATTTTATAGTAGAATAAGACTAGACGGTTTAGAAGACAGCTTTATTTACAAATGCTAGTATATGTTGGAAACCAGCCTGTTAGCATTTATAGCATCATTTATAGTATTACCTTGGAATATTGAAAAAATTATTTGTTGCAAGTTAGAGTATGGGTTTTTAATATATTGTGGAGGTATTTACAATGAAAGCTGGCAGAAGTATATCTATAACTTTGATATGTGTTATTCTTGGAGTTATGCTGGCCTGGCAGTATAAAAGTATAGTGAACAATAATAAAAAAGATATTACAAAATATACAAGGTTGGAAACTGTTAAAGACGAACTAATTGCCCAAAAAGAACAAAATGAAGATTTGAGGAAAAGGAATGAGGAGTTACAAAAAAGAATTGAGGAATTTGAGAATTCTCAAGGTGACTTAAGCCAATTGGAAAAAAATTTGGAAGCTGAACTGGAAAGGGTTAGACTTATAGCAGGTTTAACAGATGTTGAAGGTGCTGGTGTAGTTATTAAGCTTGAATATGTAGGAAAAGAATACGTCAGGGAAAATGCTATATTGCGTTTAATAAATGAACTTAAGGCTGCCGAAGCACAAGCAATATCCATCGAAGATGAGAGGATTGTTGCCATGAGTGAGATTAAAAGAGGAGGAGACTTTATAGTAGTAAATGGCAAACAGATGGTAAGTCCTTTTACAATTAAAGCTATAGCTGATCCTAAAAAATTGGAAAATTCATTGACGATGATTGGCGGAATTGTAGAGGAACTTGAGTTAGTATATGAAATGAAAGTTTCTATAGAGAAAAAGGATAACATAGTTATTCCAAAAGTTAGAGACGATGGTTCCGTTTTGAAGTACGATTTGTTGCATCCGAAAAAACACTAAAAATTTAGCTGTTTTATCTAAAAATAAAGACAGTTGGCCTATTTCAATAAATAAACTGCTAATGTTTTGACATTAAGCTTATTATCAAATATTGTTATATCTATTTTTGCTAAGATTTCTCAAATAATCTGCGGTTATGAAGGAAAAACCTGTACCAGGCATTATTGGGGTTTGATTGTTTTTGTCAGGTTGATGAGAAGTGTTTGGTTCATCCTCTCTATTTTTATAATCGTAGCCACTAGTTTTCATCGAGTAGTGTTGGTTATTTGGATTTGCATGGCTGTATTGAATTTGCATATTTCTGAAGCTGTTTTCAATACTTCTGTATATGCTTTCGACATCAAAACGATTCTCTAAGTTTGCCAGTTTTGATGCTATATCCGTTATGTTTTCTTCCAGTTTTTTTAAGGAATTTTTTATTTCATCTACATTTTCCAATAACATTTTGATATTTTCTGTATCAGCGGAAGTTAAACTGTTAGCTTCTATATTTTCTGAAGATTCTACCTCATTTTTTTCAATTTTTTTTTCCGGTTCTCTGCCTATGTAGAATCTTCTGTTATATGGATACATTTATATACCCCCTTCAGGCAATCATAATTTTTGTAGTTTAAATATTATAAAAATACCTTACTGGTATTATATTAATTTATTCCAAAAATGTGCCATAATAAAAGATATCAATTTATATAAAATTGTAGTTTTTCATAACCAGATTAATAGTTTAATGAAAAATAACTTCGCTTTTAATGAAATAAGATGCCGGTTGAGAAAAAGTTTTAAGCGGAAGTTATTTTTCATTACACTTAAAATATTCAATATTGCTATATTTGACTCTAATTTGCTACATCAAAGGAATAATTCATTCCTGAGTTGTTGTCCCAGTTATTGGCGCAATCTTTGAAACATAGGTTGAGAGTATCTGCTTTTAAAACCGGGATAGTAACTTCAAAACCGGTATCGGTTTTTGTCATGGCATAATCTGTTTCGTTATCCCAGTTGGTGCCAAAGCCTACTC
Source organism: Acetivibrio clariflavus DSM 19732 (assembly GCF_000237085.1). Lineage (GTDB taxonomy): Bacteria > Bacillota > Clostridia > Acetivibrionales > Acetivibrionaceae > Acetivibrio > Acetivibrio clariflavus. The sequence goes on from NC_016627.1 coordinate 1,637,277, forward strand.
GAGCATAAACATGGGAAGCACCGCTTTTTGCCAAAAGTCCGTCATATAAAATAGTAATATTTTCTCCCACTGTTGGTACGGCAGGTTGTATAGTAACACCATTGGATATATAATCTTTATTGTTGGATTTACATTTTCTGGGCATGTTATTACCTCCATTCATTTATTTTATAAATTGAAATTTATAATTCCAAAAAACACATGCCTTTAGATTTGTGCATTGTACATAGTAAGTATTTATCGTTCTTATTATTCTCATATTTTTATATTAAATAAGATTAAATAACTGTAAATTTGTTAATTTATTCATAATATTGAAGTTTGATATATATAATAAAATAGCTTGACCTGTTTCGAAAATGCAGGATATCGGGAAATTTTTTTCTTAAGTACAATTTTTTATGTCACTGAAAAATGAAGAAAATTACAAAGTTGATTAAAATTAAGTGAATTAAACTTGTCTATATTACAAAAGCTTTATTTAGGTAGCCAAAGTATAACGAAGCTAAAAAATAAAAAAAACCGTACTTGTTTCCTTTAACTTAGGTTATTTTTAGAAACGGCCTAAATATTGTATGATAATGAAAGGATGAATTAAATGAAAGCGGTTATCATGGCAGGAGGAGAAGGTACTAGATTAAGGCCTCTTACCTGTAACAGGCCAAAGCCGATGGTTCCAATAGTGAATAAACCGGTTATGGAACATATTATTGAGTTGCTGAAAAAATATGACATAACGGATATAGCGGTTACATTGCAGTATCTGCCGGATCTAATCCGAGATTACTTCGGAGATGGTTCGGAGTTTGGAGTAAAGCTTAGATACTTCGTTGAGAAAACTCCAATGGGTACTGCAGGAAGTGTAAAAAATGCTGAAGAATTTCTGGATGATACCTTTATTGTAATAAGCGGAGATGCATTGACAGATATTAATTTAAGCAAAGCCATAGATTATCATATGAAAAAACAATCTATGGCAACTTTGGTCTTGAAAAAAGTTGATATTCCATTGGAATATGGAGTTGTTGTTACAGATGAAGAAGGAAGAATTATTAGATTTTTGGAAAAGCCGAGCTGGGGAGAAGTATTCAGTGATACTGTCAATACAGGAATATATATTCTTTCTCCTGAAGTGCTTGGTTTTTTCAACAAAAACGAAGTATTTGATTTCAGTAAAGACCTTTTTCCAATCTTGCTAAAGGAAAATAAGCCTATGTACGGTTATATTACCGATGAATACTGGTGTGATATTGGAGATTTGCGAGCATATTGGCAGGCTAATATGGATGTGCTTGACCGAAAAGTAGATGTGCAGATTCCAGGCAAGCAAATAAGGGAAAAAGTTTGGATTGGAGATGGAACAACTATTGAAGATGGTGCGGTAATAGAAGGACCTTGCTTAATAGGATCAAATACCAGGGTAAAAAGTAATGCAATGCTGGGAAGTTATTGCATAATAGGGGACAACAACATAATATCCGAACATAGCAGTATAAAGAAAAGTGTAATATGGAAAGGGTGCAATATTGATAAGAATGTTGAAATTCGAGGAACTGTAATCTGCAATAAAGTAATTTTGAAAGAGCATTCTTCTGCTTTTGAAAATTCTGTTATTGGATGTGACACGACAGTAAAAGAGCATGCAATAATTAAGCCAAATATAAAAATTTGGCCTAATAAATTGATCGAAGAAGGTACCGAAGTAAATTCAAACCTTGTATGGGGTTCAAAATGCATACGGTCAATTTTTGGGCAAAGAGGGCTGGCAGGCGAAATAAATGTGGATATAACCCCGGAATATGCCTCAAAACTTGGTGCTGCTTATGGGGCAACGTTAAAGGGTAAAGGTACTGTAGGGGTAAGCTGCGAAGATTCAAGTGCAGCAAAGATGCTTAAAATATCTTTTATTTCAGGTTTATTATCATCCGGACTTAAAGTTATTGATCTGGGTATACTGCATTTGCCTATATCGAGAGCTGCAGTAAGATTTTATGGGGTGGACGGAGGTATTCACATAAGTACTTCAAGTTCAAACCCTGGCAGATTGCAAGTGGACTTTTTGGATAAAAACGGCAGCAATATAAACAGGGCATTGGAGAGAAAAATTGAAAATGCCTTTGCCAGAGAAGATTTTAACCGATGTGAAGGGGATTTGATTAAAGAAGTGGAAGTAGTACCTGACTTTACTTCCTTCTATTTGAGAAATATAATTAACAACACTAAGAATAAAAGCTTTGATTATAAAATAGCATTGAATTCTCCGTCAAAATTTATATTAAGCACTGTTGCCGAACTTTTGAAAACTCTTGGTTGCACTGTTGAAGAAACAAATCTTAATTTTGGGAAGTCAGGAAGAAAAGAAAAAGATGATTCAACTGAACTAAATTACTTTACAAGCATGGTAAGGACGGGAAATTTTGACTTTGGTGTATCCATAGAAGATACATCCGAGAGAATGATGCTTATTGACAGCAAGGGAAGGATAATAAGCGAAGATATGTTTACAGCTTTAGTGTCACTGATTATGTTTAAAACTGTTGAGGGTGGCACAGTAGTTGTTCCGTTATCCGCTACTCATGCTGTCGAAAAAATTGCCGAGAAGAATCATGGAAGGGTATTAAGGACAAAAACTTCTCCCCAGGATTTAATGAACAGTATTCTTGGAAATGAGGTAAAAGCGGAGTCTATTGACCAGTTTAATCTTTACTTTGATGCCATTTCCGGCCTTGTAAAAATAATGGACTTTTTAAAATCCAATAACTACAAACTTGACGATCTGGTTGATATGATACCGAATTTTTACGTTCATGAAAAAGAGGTAGAATGTTCCTGGAATGCTAAAGGAAAAGTAATGAGGCAGATAATACAGGAAAGCGGTAATAACAATGTTGAGACTTTAGAAGGTGTAAAAATATATAAAGACGGCAGTTGGGTTTTGATACTGCCTGATGCAGAGCAACCCGTATGCAGAATAAAGAGTGAGAGTTATTCTGCCGAGATTGCTCAGGAATTAACCAGTTTTTATGCTGACAAGGTTACACAAATTAGCAATAGTTAGTATTTAAATATTAAAGTCTAGCATCTAAATACAAAAGTAAAGGGGTATTATTGCCCCTTTGCTTTTGTATCTATACATATTTTATAAATTCATCAGATTTTCTTCAGAGATTGGAGTGTACAACTTATAACCTTCCTCGTAATCTCTTACAGCATCGATGAATCTGTTATCATCGCCTCTTTTAAACACTTCAAAAATTATATCGTCCATATAATCGTCAAAATAGTTTGTGACGAGATAGAATTTTACTCTAAGGTCTGTTAAGCCTCGAAAGAAATTCCTGGCCGGAGTTAACCCTACATCAGCGATAAAACTTAAATCTTCTGCTGCTATATCGTAATTGGAGTTTGAACGTAAAATATTTATGTTTCCGGCTTCAACCCAATTTGATGTGTTTATTCCCAGAAGTTTAAACTCCTCTTGTATTAAGGCTCTGCATAAATAATGCCTTGTGCTCTCAGAGTTTGACTTTGTATACTTTTTCTTGAAGTAGCTTTCGCTAAAATCAGTAATTGTCTTTTTTAGGATTACTTCCTCATGGAGCAATAGATTATTGTCAATAAGAAATTTTAGAAAGTTTACATCTCTGTCGCCGCCGCTGTCAGCTTTTAAATTGTCGAGTAAAGTATCTATGGATACAGCAAAGTTTATTTTATTGAGCTTTGTCATAAGTATATTGCTTTCCAAAGTTTATCACCTCATTCAGCCTTTGTTTTGTCTCAATTTATTATATCCATACTTTGATTTTATTCTCCAAATCCTAAAACAAAATTAATGGTTATTTTTTCATAAATGTATGTACTTAAAAATGGATGGTTGCAAACAGCGCACAAAAGGAATATATGAAAAATACCGATGATTTACGAGTTCTGACACTTGAAATAGTGAAATTTTATAGTAGAATTAAAATAAAGGATGAAGGCAAAAACATTATGAAGACCAAATCTGCAATTGCTAAAAATATGTTGAATCTACGGTTGGTGTGACGAAGAAATTGGATTTCAGCAATGTGAAAAAGTACATGGAAGGGATGAAGCTGTATGCTCCGCAAAGACCAGAAGTATGTATTGATGTTTATATTCATTTTTCTTGGAATTTTAACTACAGTTCAATTCAGAAGCATATTGCATAACAATAGAAATAAGCCATCCATAGCTTATGAAATAGAAAGTTTAAAGAAAGAGCTTGAAGCCGAAATAGCTGCTGGAAATGAACTTAGAGAAGAAATTGAATTTAATACAAAGAAAAAAGAGAGTATATTAAAGACTTTTGTTACCGGTGAAGATGACGGTCAGCTGATGGAGCAATGGGAGGAATTAAAACTCTATGCAGGATTAACCGATGTTAAAGGAGACGGTGTAATTATAACTTTGAATGACGCTGAAGAGAAAAATCCCATTGATGTAAATTGGAGTTTGCTTCATGATTCGGATATCTATGAGGTAGTCAATGAGCTAAAAAAAGGTGGAGCACAGGCTATATCAATAAATAATGAGAGGGTAATTTCAACAACGGAAATTGTGTGTGCCGGACCAACAATTCGTGTTAATAGAAACAGATATGCTGTTCCTTATGAGATTAAGTCTATTGGTGATCCTAAGCGTTTGTATTCCACTTTTATTGAAAGTCCTATTTATTCCGTTTTGAAGTGGTTGGGAATAAGAGTTGAAATTAAAGAAGCAAAGAACATTGAAATACCAAAATACAACGGTAACATAGACAACTTGGTTAAAGGTGTGGAGGTAGTTGAACAGTGAAATTTATTAATACTGTATCATTAACTTTAATTTGTATGATAATGGGTATTACTGTAGCCTGGCAGTATAAGAGCGTTTATAACAATAAAAAAACTGCCAGTGTTCAGAGTATGACCCTGGAAGATTTAAAAGATAAACTGATAATTGAAAAAAAGAATAATGAAGAGTTGAAAAGCAGAAGGGATGCTTTGGACAAAGAAATTAGGGAGTTTGAAGCTGCAAAAGGAAATATTGACCTGTATAAAAAGAATATTGGAATGGAAATGGAAAAAGCTCGCATAATTGCAGGGTTAACTGATGTTAAAGGTTCCGGAATCAATATCACTATTTCTGTTAAAAATACTAATCTTGCCTGGATTAGTTTCAAAGATTTATTGTCAATTGTTAACGTGCTTAAAGCAGCAGAAGCTAATGCCATTGCAATAAATGGTGAAAGGATAACTGCTATGACCGAGATTTCTGAGATAGGAAATTATATAATAATTAACGGTGTACCTATGAGTTCGGATAAACCTTTTGTAATAAAGGCTATTTTTGAAAATCAAAAAATTGATTATTCTGTAAAAATGTTAGGAAGTATTTTTGATAAAATGGAGAAAGACGGATATATCAATGTTGAAGTTGAAAAACTTGACAGTATTACAATTCCTAAAATAGAAAAAAACAGATCCTCCATTAATTTTGATTTACTTAAAAGATAGTAATAAAAAAGTTTCCAATCCTGCCTATAAAATTGTGACATCCTTATTCATTTTTGGAATAGCCTAATGGTCTTTTTTAAACCCAATACTTATATAAATAATATAGACCGTAAAATTGAACTTGTCTGCTATTAGCAGTAAAATAACGCTTTGATAAACTTATCGTGAAATGTAAGAAATAAACTGAAATATGATTGATAAACATTAGGCATTCAAGTTGGGAAATTTATATCAAGTATCTGGGGGGATTGGAAAATGAAGAAAAAGATAATAGTTCTTTGCCTTTTGATATTTGCTTTGCTCACCATAAATATCATCAGCCGGGAAAGCAATAACAATTTATATTTGCCTGATTTAGGAGGAGTGTATTCTGCAAGCTTTGATGATATTGATTTCAGCACTGAAATAACAGGTATGTTAAGTGAAGGTGTAATTGATGAAATTGCTTATGAGGAAGCTTTTGCAGGCAATAATTACAGTGGTGAGTATAAAAACGATTTATTGAGATGGGGTATACTCAGGAAAGGTTTTGGAGAAACCCCTGCTGCTGATCCAGGTGCGCCCGAATTGTTGGAAAAGTATGGAGGAAAATACCTGGGCGATACTGAAAAAAATGAGATTTATCTTACTTTTGACGAAGGTTATGAAAATGGATACACTTCAAAGATTCTTGATGTTTTAAGGGATAATAATGTAAAAGCTGTGTTTTTTATTACAGGACCATATTTAGCCCAACATCAGGATCTAGTAAGAAGAATGGTAGAAGAAGGCCATTTTGTTGGCAATCATACCATACACCATCCAAGTTTGCCAAGTCTTGATGATAAAACTTTAGAAGAGGAAATTTTAGGTCTCGACAGAGCTTTCTTTGAAAAATTCGGCAAGCATATGCAATTTTTAAGACCGCCTAAGGGTGAATACAGTGAGAGAACTCTGGCAATAACTCAAAAGCTGGGGTATGTAAATTTATTCTGGAGCTTTGCCTATGACGACTGGCATAAGGATAAAATCCGCGGGGCTCAATATGCTTATGACAAAGTTATAAACAATTTGCATAACGGTGCAGTTGTTCTTTTACATGCCGTATCTAAGGATAATGCCGATGCTTTGGATATGATAATTAAAGGCGCAAGAAGTAAAGGGTTTGAGTTTGGAGACCCAGCTGATTTATTAAATTAAACGCACTGAACATGTAGTCGTGCAAAAATCCTTATCAGGGGGATTAAATTATGCCTCGCAAAAAAAAGATAGCTAAAAAAAAGAAAAACAGTGAAAAACCTAAAGTCAGTCTGAAGGAAAAGATGTCGGAGTTATTTGAACTGCCCAAGGATGTTGTGCTAAATGTGCCTAAATTAACCATGGTTGGAAATGGTGATTTGCTGATAGAAAATTTTAAAGGAATTATTGAATATGATAGTGACAGAATTAGAATAAATACCAACTGTGGCATAATAAAAATAACAGGAACTGGGCTTGGAATAAGGGAGATCACATCAGAAGACCTGATGGTTAATGGCAATATAACATGTCTGGAGTTTTTAAGGTAATAAAAATTCTTTAAAATACCCTATCTAAAGTTTTAAACATTTTTAGCCGTTTATGGCTGCTCTCTAAGGAATCACACAATACACAATAGGACAAAAGAAGTAAAAAAGATTTAAAACTAACTTTTTGACTTCCGGATAAAATTTATTGTAAATGATAAGGGATGGAGACTGTTTATCCTTAGGCATAACCGTATTTTTTAATAATAGAAATTAAATAAAATGCCTGATTAAAATAATGTGCTGAAATTTAAGGGAAGAAATTTTTTGATTTTGTGAAAAGGAATATCTGTTTTTTTGCAACAAGAAAAACTATGCTTAAGAGAAGTTTTTGTAAATCATTTTAAGATGAAATATCGGGGGAATTTAAATGTTATTGAGGTTATGGAATTATGTCAAAGGATATGTTATTATATTTGTTGAGGGCTATTTTTTAGAGAAGTTTGTAAATATATGCACTAGAAGACAGATTTTTCTTTGGGATATAAAGAAGAGAAAAAATAGCTCTATGTCTATGAAAGTTAGCATTAAAGGGTTCAAAATGTTGCGACCCATTGCTAAAAAGACAGGCTGCAGGGTAAAAATAATTGGAAGGCGTGGAGTCCCATTTGTTCTTTACCGATATAAAAGGAGAAAGACTTTTGTAGCAGGTGCTGTACTTTTTGTATTATTATTTTATTTTATGACTTCATTTGTATGGAGCATTGAGGTTACGGGGAATGAGAAGCTTGAAACTGAAGTTATAATGGATAAAGTTTACCAGCTGGGAGTTAAGCCCGGGGTACTCAAATATAGAATAAATCCTCACGATGTTGCAAACAGCCTTAGGTTTGATATAAAGGATTTGTCGTGGGTTAGTGTTGTAATAAAAGGTACTAAAGTAAAGATTGAAGTTGCAGAGGGCGTAGAAAAACCGAAACTGGTTGATAAAAATACTCCTTGTGATATTGTAGCGGCTAAGGATGGGGTAATTAAGTCCATTATTGTAAAGGCCGGTTTAGAAGCAGTAAAGGTTGGTGAGACTGTTAAGAAAGGACAGGTACTTATATCCGGGACGGTACCCGTTAAAAATCAGGAAGATAATCCTAGAATTTTACATGCAATAGGCGATGTGATAGCAAGAACTTGGTATGATGCAAGGGAACCGGTGGAAACCAAAATTTTTGAAAAGAATAGAACAGGCAGGAAAAAAGACTATTTGTCTGTTGTAATCTTTTCTAAAAAGATTGGCTTATTTCATGCAGGTTTGCCTTATGAAGAGTATGAAAAGGTTAATATTGAAAAGAATCTTACCATTGGAGAAGATTTGGTTTTACCCTTTGGAATTGTAATTGAACGTTATTATGAAAATAATATAATTGAAAAGGAAATATCTTTGGATGAGGCAAAAAAAATAGCTGCAAACAATGCCTACAAAAAAGTATATTCCAATTTGCCAAAAGATGCAAAAATAGTTGATACAAGTGTGAATTTTATTGAAAACGAAGATGGCCGGATTTTTGCGGAAGCAATAATTGAGTGCCTTGAAAATATTGGATACGAAAGAGAGATTGGAGGAAACTGATTGGAAAGTCTTGTTGAGGTTTCATTAGAGTTTGATAGAATTGAACATGCTATGAACATTTTCGGTAATTTTGATGAAAATTTGCATGTTATAGAGGAGTCCTTAGGGGTAAAGGTTATTGTTAGAGATAAAAATATAAAAATTGTCGGTGATGGGGAAGAAGTTTATAAAGCAAAAACTGTTCTTCAAAGATTGATAAATCTTGCAGCACAAGGTGAGATTATAACAAAACAAAATGTAAGTTATCTGGTACAACTTGCTAATGAAAATCAATTGGACAAGGTTAGCGATTTTAATACCGATTATATTTGTCTTACAGCCAGAGGCAGACAAATAAAGTCAAAAACTCATGGACAGAAAGTATATATAGACGCTATTAAAAATAACGATATTGTGTTTGGAATTGGACCGGCAGGAACAGGAAAGACTTTTCTTGCAGTAGCGATGGCTGTTACTGCTTTCAGAAATAAGGAGGTAAATAGAATTGTACTGACAAGACCTGCTGTTGAAGCCGGGGAGAAGCTGGGGTTTTTGCCCGGTGATTTGCAAAACAAAGTTGATCCGTATTTAAGACCGTTGTATGATGCGCTGTATGAAATGTTGGGATTTGAAACTTACCAGAAATATCTCGAGAAGGGTATGATAGAAGTAGCACCTCTTGCATATATGAGGGGAAGAACTTTGGATGATTCTTTTATTATTCTGGATGAAGCTCAAAATACAACACCGGAACAGATGAAGATGTTCCTGACCCGAATTGGATTTGGATCTAAAGCTGTTATTACCGGTGACATCACTCAGATTGACTTGCCGGGAGACAAAAAATCCGGTCTTAAGGAAGTAATTAATATTTTGAAGGAGATTAAAGGAATATCCTTTGTGTATTTATCCGATAAAGATGTAGTAAGACATGAACTTGTGCAAAAAATTATTCAGGCCTATGATAAATATGACAAAAGACGAAGCAACTGATAACTATGGGGTTATTTTGTAGGAAGTGAATTTTGCAAGTAACTTCTTTATGGAGGCGAAACAATTTATGACAAAGGATAGGAATAAGGAGTCTTACGGTGGGGTTAAAAACTATTTTAAGGACAAGCGTATCCAAAGAATAATGATTGCAGTAATAACTGTCCTTGTTGCGTATGCAATTGTATTGAACGGTGCTACTCCAAAGAAATATAAATTAAAACTTGGAGAAAAGTCGGAATATGACATCACAGCCCCCAGAGACATAAAGAATACAATACTGACTGAGCAAAATGCCAGGAGAATAGCAGAAGCTGAAGCAGGAGATATGAAAGAAATCAAAAATGCTTCCATAGAAGTTATAAATAAAACGGTGGATTTTATTAGTTTTATTGAAAAATATAGAAAGAATGCCGATAAAAAAATAAGGGAAACTTTAAGTACTAATGATGAAAACTATGATAGTAAAGCTTTAAATATTAAAAAGGAAGAAGCAACTAATCTGAATAAAGAGTTAGAAAAATTGGAAATTGTTTTGTCTTATGACCAAGTATTATTCTTTGTCGCAAATGCAACCGATGAAGATATACAAAATTTCGGATCATTGTTGAGAGAACTGGTTGTGGATATAATGGGACAGGATGTTACGGAAGATAATATATCCCAAAAAATTGTTCAGATGCAGAACAGTATTTTGACATCAAATTTAAAACAAGAATTGAAGAATTGCGGGTTGCTTTTATCCAAATATTTAATAAAACCTAATAGAACCATAAATGCAGAAGGTACAAGGGCAAAGAAGGAAAGAATATATGAGCTTGCATTGAATGACCCTAACAACATTGTGATGGTAAAAAAAGGCGACAGAATTTTAAGTAAAGGTGATGTTGTAACCGAGGACAAGCTTAAAATACTTGAAGAACTTAATCTGTTGGAAACTACAGGAAAGATAGATTTCTCTTTTGCAATTGGTATATTTATTATTATATTTTTGATTTCAATTTTACTTATTTTGTATATGAATAAGTTTTGCAGGAAAGTGTTTAATAACAGGAATGATCTGATTTTACTGTCACTCCTTATCCTTATAATACTTATTACTGCCCGTATGGTTTTTGAAATATCAACCCTGACAATACCTATTTTTTTAGCTGCAGCTCTTATATCCATATTGCTGGACTTAAGACTGGCTATAATTGTGAATTTCTTATTGACAATTTCAATTTCCATTATGACCAATGGTGAGATTAAGTTTATGATTTTAGGTGCGATAAGTGGGGCTTTTACAGCGTTTATTGTTTCTAAAACCAGTTATCACAGAAACTCACTTTCTATGGGTGGGCTTATTATAGGAATTATAAATGTTCTTATCATAATATCCATTGATTTAATTGAGAAGTATCCGCTTAAGACCATAGTTTACGAATCCATTGTCGTTATGCTTAACGGATTTCTTTCTATTGTTCTTACTATTGGGCTCTTGCCTTATTTGGAAGTAGCTTTTAATATAGTTACTCCTATTAGGTTATTAGAACTCAGTAATCCAAACCATCCCCTTTTGAAAAGGTTGTTGATAGAAGCACCGGGAACATATCATCACAGCTTGATGGTGGGAAATTTAGCTGAAGCCGGCGCTGAAGCGGTTGGGGGAAATGCGTTGTTAGCCAGGGTGGCAGCATATTTTCACGATATAGGCAAACTTAAGCGGCCGGGCTTTTTTATGGAAAATCAAATGGATGGAAATCCTCATGACAAGATAACAGCCAACTTAAGTACTCTTGTCATAACTTCGCATATACATGACGGAGTGGAAATAGCCAAAAGATATAGAATACCTCAAGTTATAAGAGATATAATCATACAGCACCATGGAACAACACTGGTGGCGTATTTTTATCACAAGGCGAAGAATGTTGAAAAGGATGATTCGGTTGATGAGGAAAACTTCAGATACGACGGAGAAAAACCTTCCACAAAAGAAGCGGCGGTTGTAATGTTGGCAGATTCAGTGGAGGCGGCTGTCAGATCCATGCCTGATAAAACAGAGGGGAAAATAGAAGGGTTTATAAGAAAGATAATAAAGGACAAGTTAGATGACGGCCAATTGGATCAATGCAACTTGACTTTCAAAGATTTGGATAACATAGCTAAGGCTTTTATGAAGGTTTTTGGAGGATATTTTCATGCAAGGGAGGAATACCCTGATATCAAGAATAAGGACAATGTATCTAATAATGAGAATGATTTAAAAATAAACGAACAAAATAGTAATGACAGCCATGAGGAAACAAATTTTAGAGATACTATAGAGGAAACAAAAGGCCAAATAGCTGCACATTATAATAATAAGACGCATAAGGAGAAGAGTGAATGAGAGTCCTGATAGAAAATTTACAGAATAAAATAGAAGTGACGGATGATATGGAGGAATTGGTAAGAAAGGCGGTAAATATAAGCCTTTCTATAGAGAATTTCAGTATACCGTCAGAAATTTCAATAATGTTTGTGGACAATCAGCATATTAGGGAGATTAATAGAGAACATAGAAAGATTGACAAACCTACAGATGTACTTTCTTTTCCGATTGTAGATATGTATGACGGGGTTATAAATTCTGATTCTGGTGATTTTGACCTTGATGAGGACCTATTGTTGCTTGGGGATATAATTATTTCCCTTGAGATGACAAAAGCACAGGCAGAGGAATATGGACATTCCTTTGAGAGGGAGCTGGCTTTTTTGGTGACTCATGGGGTTTTTCATTTGTTAGGTTACGATCATGATACACCGGAAAGGGAAGAAAAAATGATATCAAAACAATATGCTGTGCTAAAAACGTTAAATCTAATGATATAAATTATAAGTTTTAATGCTGAAATTGTTTATTATTGGTGATTATAATTTTTAATATAATCTTAGATTTTACGGGAGGAAGGATTGAATGAGTTTTAAATCAGGCTTTGTGTCAATAGTTGGGAGACCTAATGTCGGTAAGTCTACACTTTTAAACAGTATTACCGGTGAGAAAATTGCAATAATGTCCGAGAAACCTCAAACTACAAGAAATACAATTAAAGCAGTAGTGACAGGTGACAACTATCAATTGGTGTTTATTGACACCCCAGGAATACATAAACCCAAAACTAAACTTGGAGATTATATGGTGAATATTGCAGTTGAAAGTTTAAGTGAAGTTGATGCGGTATTGTTTCTGGTAGAAGCAAATACAGTCAAGCCTGGACCAGGAGATCTTTATATAATTGACCAATTAAAAAATGTAAAATCCAATGTTTTTTTGGTTATAAACAAAATTGATTTGGTGGATAAAGCCCAATTGCTGCCTCTTATTGATGCTTACAAGGATTTGATGGACTTTGAAGCTATAATTCCTATTTCAGCTCTAACGGATGGAAAGCAGGATTTACTTATTAGCGAAGTTTTGAAGGTTATGCCTGAGGGACCGAAATATTTCCCCGATGATATGTTAACAGACCAGCCGGAAAAATTAATTGCTGCCGAACTGATCAGAGAAAAAATACTTCAGTTGGTAAGTGATGAAGTTCCTCACGGCGTAGGAGTTGAAGTGATATCTTTTAAACAAAGGGAAGACAAGAATATAATTAATATTCAGGCTAATATTTACTGTGAAAAGGATACCCACAAGGGAATACTTATAGGAAAAGGCGGAAAAATGCTTAAGAAAATCGGCAGCTTGTCAAGAATTGAAATTGAAAACTTATTGGGAACAAAAGTATTTTTGGAATTGTGGGTAAAGGTAAAACCCGACTGGAGAAATAATGAGCAGATGTTGAAGGTACTCGGTTACAAAAAATAATTGATGTGTTTTTATAAATGCATTCCTGTGGTATTGATTATTGGAAGATTGGAATAAATTTTAATACTGATTTTCAGATAGCATAAATTTTCAAGTATACAAAACTTTTTTTTAGTGAAACCTATAAATAGAATAAAAAACTATTGGACTTATGTTTATTGCTTTTAATTTATAAACTTATGTTCAATGGGAAAATTACGGAATTTCACTGAAGAAAATGAATGGAATATCAGTTTCAATAAATATATAGTTGCCAAAAAATACTTAAGGGGGATGCATTTTATGTTAAAGGAATTTGCTTGGAAGGTTTTCGAGAGTACTGGAAGTATCGATACTTATATTTTACTTAAGGAGATTGAAGAAAAAAGCAGAGTTGCTGAGGAAACTGAGGCAACAAAAGATGAGGTTGCTATAAGCAAGAATTAATTTTGATAGATAGAAGACAAAAAGTGTTTTATAGCATGTAAAATATAGATATTTAATGAGGGTCAAAATAGAGATTCTTTTAGCTTACGAGGTTGCAAATGAGTTATATAAAAACAAAAGGTATAGTTCTAAAAGAGATGAATGTGGGAGAGGCAGACAAAATATTAACCATCTTTTCAAAAAGCAAGGGTAAAATATCCGGGGCTGCGAGAGGAGCCAGAAGACCCAAAAGCAGACTTATTGCAGGGACGCAATTGTTTTGTTATAGTGAATTTGTGCTGTTTAAAGGAAAAGATATGTATTCAGTTAACAGCTGTGATGTAATTGAACCTTTCTATGAAATTAGAGAAGATTTGGTAAAACTTACCTATGCGGCTCACATGAATGAAATTTTAATGGATAATGTTCAGGAAGAGCAGCCTTCAAGCAAAGTATTGCAGCTCTTTTTGAACTCTCTTTATATGCTGGCAAAAACCGGTAAATCACCGGATTTGATTACGAGAGTTTTTGAAATTAAGCTAATGTCAATTTTAGGGTATGCGCCTTCCGTAATGGGTTGTTTAAAATGCGGAAGAGAGGATTTTAAAGACTTCTATTTCAGCTTTGAACACTGTGGTTTTTTATGCAGGCAATGCACAGAGGGTGACAGATATGCTTTAAGATTGTCTGAAGGTGCTGCAAGAGCAATTCATTATATAGTTTATAGCAATATGAAAAACGTTTTTAATTTTGAAGTATCAAACTCCATACTTTTAGAGCTTGAAAAAGTCTCAAAAAGATATATGAAGGATAGGCTGGATAAAGAATATAACAAATTGAACTTTTTAAAGGCACTTAAATAAATTATAAATTTACATAAAAATACAGGCAGAAAAACTCTGCTCTTAATATAAAAAATATGGTATAAGGAAATATTAATGACCTATTTCCTTTGCATTAGTCTCTCGCATAGGTAAATTAAAGAGACATAGGCGCTAAAGCATATATTCTAAAGAGTATAAACAGAACTTTTAATGGCAGCCTGGCGATCATAGTTTAGGGATATTAACCTAAACGTTAGACCCAAAGCTTTGCGCCGCCGTTTTTCAACGACTTTGCCCTGTTTCATAAGTCACTATTTATATCTCCTTATACCGTGATCGGGAGGAAATATTGTACTACTATTTTTATTATAGCATAGGATAGTGTGAAAATAAAGTATTATTTTATTATTTTATAGTAAAATATTAATATCTCTTTGAAAGCATGACTGATACAATAAAATTTTATAAATAAATTGAAAAATTATTAACAAAAGATATGTCAATTTTATTTAATTTATAGTATAATTATTTCAAAAGTAAAATGATATAAATTGTTACAATAAAAAACTTATTGAGTTTCATTGTTGAAAGTGTAAATTTCCTCGAAAAAACGGATTTATAGATAAAAAAATATTAATTCTATTATTGGTTAACATAAAATGGTTTCGAAATGTAACCTGTCTGATATTATCAGCATGAAGGAATTAAAGCAGAATTTCAGAAACCGTAGTATAGAAATTTATTGGGAAGTATCTAAGGTTTTTGCAAAGGGTTATGTTCTGATATCAAGTTTTTACGGGAAAAGTGTAGGATTTCATTGGTCGTACAATGTCTGATATAAATTCTTCAATGAGTTTAATACAAGTGAAATGATATTCGAAAGTTTTCTATGTGTTTTTTATACAGTTTAATATGTTCTGTCCGTTTATACCTTTTGAAAGGGGTGGGGGATTGTGTCTGAACTATATTTGGACCAAAATTCGCAAAATACTTTCTTAAGTATTGATAAAAGCCTCAATAAGCTGATAAATGTAGGTACAGGTATTGAAATAAAACACATTAATATGAGCGAGTACTTAAATGCCACTGTGGTAGAAAAGACTGAAAATACGCTGAGGATTATTACTAAGGAATTAATTCATGAGACTTTTTTCTTTCCCGGTGATTGCGTGTCTATAAACTATTCAGATCTCAAAAATCTTTTTGTGATTAGCGGAAAGATAACAAAAATTAATTCTTTAGATCCTTTAGATTTTACTGTACTGATAACTCGGATTGAAAAGATGAAAAATTTAAGAAAATATCAAAGATATTATGTAAGTCTTTCGGCAAGTTTAGATGTCCCCGATATTTCAGAGAGGTTGTTTGTAGTTGTTAAGAATATAAGTTCCGGTGGAGTAAAAATAAATTGTTCCGATTATCTGCCTATAACCGGTAATATTGTAGGAGTTGAAGTAATTCTTGACAGAATTAATAATTTATTTTTTAAAGGTGCGATTGTAAGAAAAGGATGGAACAAAAGCTATTTTGAATACGGTATTGAGATACAGGAGATTTCGGAATCCAATTATAAATGTCTTAATCACTACTTAAATTGGCTTAGTTACGATTATAAAAATATATAGGTATAAAAGAGGTATAAAAATGCTTTGCCTGGTTAAAACCTAAGGTAAAGCATTTTTTATTATTTAAATAAATTCATTCCTGTGATATACTATATTAGTTAATTTTAATAATTTTAAATTTACATTTTATAATACGGAATTAAGGTGTATCCTGTAATAACGAAATACTTGTCAAATATGAAGGTACAAAGATATTGCAGGGAATATGTTTTATATTGAATATATAAGGCAAAGAGGGGCATGAAATGAAAGAGATTTACCTTGACAATAGTGCAACAACAAAACCCTATGATGAGGTAGTAGAATATATTTCACAAATTAGCAAAGAAGTTTATGGCAATCCGTCATCCATCCATCTTAAAGGATTGGAGGCGGAAAAACAAATAAAAAACGCCAGGGAAATTATAGCCAGGTCGTTAGATGTACACAATCAGGAAATTTATTTTACTTCAGGGGGGACAGAGGCCAATAACCTTGCCATACTTGGTTTTCTTGAGGCTAATCCGAGGATGGGAAAGAAAATTATAACAACAAAGATAGAACATCCGTCGGTATTGGAAGTGTATAAATATTTAATGAATAAAGGCTATAAAGTTCATTTCCTTGACGTGGACTACAGAGGAATTGTCGATATGAATGATTTAAGAGAAGCTGTAGATGAAGATACGGCATTAATTAGCATAATTTATGTAAATAATGAAATCGGAACAGTACAGCCTGTAAGTGATATAGTGGAAGTAAAAAATCAGAAAAACAGGAATGCTGTAGTTCATATAGATGCAGTACAGGCTTACGGGAAAATGAAAATTGCTCCTGGTAAATTAGGTATTGATTTATTGTCTGTAAGTTCACATAAAATACATGGACCTAAAGGTGTAGGAGCTTTATATGTGAAAAAAGGTTTAAAATTGAAACCTTTATTGCTAGGTGGAGGACAGGAGTTTACCATGAGGTCGGGGACCGAAAATGTTTCCGGAATATGCGGATTCGGAATGGCAGCCGATATAACCAATAGTAAAATAGATGAAAATTATCTTAGATGTGCAAAAATAAAGGAATACTTTAAAAACAGACTTAAAGAAGAGTTTTCCGAGGATATATTGATTGTATCGCCAAAGGACTCATCACCCTATATTCTGAATGTGTCTTTTGCAAATATACGAGCAGAGGTGCTGGTTCACCACCTTGAAATGAAGAATATATTCGTCTCAACAGGGTCTGCCTGTTCTTCAAGAAAGAATATACACAGCCATGTACTTAAGGCAATAGGACTGAAGCCTGATAAAATTGACGGTGCCATTAGATTCAGTTTCTCTGCCTTTAATACCATAGATGAGATGGAATATACCATTGGGGCGTTAAAAGAAATATTACCCAAAATTAGAATTAAACGCGGAGGTAAAAGATGAAGAAGGTAATTTTGGTAAGGTATGGTGAAATACTGTTGAAGGGATTGAACAGGCCATTATTTGAAAAGAAACTTATAGATAATATAAAGAGAGCCATATATAAATTGGGAAAGATTGAAGTATCAAGATCCCAGGCAAGGATATATATAGAACCGCAGGATGAAAATTATGATTTTGATGAAGCAATCAACCTTTTAACTAAGGTTTTCGGTATTGTATCAGTCAGCCCTGTATGGAAGATTGAGACAGATTTTGAAGTTATTAAAGAAAAGTCTGCGGTTATGGTAAAGGATTTACTGGGCAGAAAAGGCTATAAAACCTTTAAGGTTGAAACAAAAAGAGGGGATAAAAGGTTCTCTATGGATTCGCCGGAAATAAGCAGGGAACTTGGAGCGCATATCCTTGAGTCTTTTCCCCAATTAAGTGTTGAGGTAAAGAATCCCGACTTTATTCTCTATGTTGAGGTTAGAGAATTTACTTATATATACTCGGAAATAATTCCTGCAGTATGCGGTATGCCGATAGGAACCAATAGCAAGGCAGTATTGCTTTTATCGGGAGGTATAGACAGTCCTGTTGCTGGGTGGATGATTGCAAAGAGAGGAGTTGAAATTGAGGCTGTTCATTTTTATAGTTATCCATACACAAGTGAAAGGGCTAAGGAGAAAGTAATTGACTTGGCAAAAATCCTCTCTCAATATTGTCAGAAAATAAAACTTCATATAGTTCCTTTTACCGATATCCAGTTGGAAATATATGAAAAATGTCCTCAAGACCAATTAACTATTATTATGAGAAGAGCCATGATGATTATAGCAGAAAGGATAGCTGAAAAGGCTGGTGCTTTAGCATTAGTAACAGGAGAAAGTGTGGGGCAGGTGGCAAGTCAGACTATGCAGAGTCTGTATGTAACCAACTCTGTAGTAAAAATGCCGGTATTCAGGCCTTTGATTGGAATGGATAAAAACGAAGTAATAGAAATTGCAAGAAAAATCGGTACTTTCGAAACTTCAATACTTCCCTACGAGGATTGCTGTACAGTGTTTGTTTCGAAGCATCCTAAAACAAAGCCAGTGCTGGAAAAAATATTATTATCGGAGCAAAAGGCTAATCTTGAAGAATTGATCAATAAGGCAATTGAGAATACAGAAGTATTGGTTATAGGGAGCAACTAGTTAATAAAATACCTTTATAAGAGTAATATTAAAAACTAATGAAAATATTAATAATAATATAGGGATATCTTAAAACATATGCTCAAAAATCTGTTATTAAACAGAAACTTTTGAGAATAATAATTAGTGAAAATATCCTTATATTATTTTTTTGTGTAGAAGGTATTAAATATGTTAAATAAAATAGCTTCCGGAAAGAAAAATATTGCAATAATTACCTCTGTGTTTCTTATAATTACAACAATAATTGCTTTTTTTGCCTGGGTTCTAAACCAGAAGACCTTTTACATGGGTATAAAGGTTGAAAATATTTCATTGTCGGGAATAGGCAAGTTAAAAGCATGGGAAAAAATACAGGATGAGATCAATAAGAACTTTGCCGGAAAGAAATTGATATTAAAACATGGTGATAAAGAGTGGAACATTGGTTTAAATGAAATATCTTACAGTTTTTTGGTGAACAACGCAATTGAAGATGCCTATAGAATAGGAAGAGAAGGTAACTTTATAAACCGTTTGATGACGGTTTACCGTTTAAGAAAAAAAAGCGTAAATGTTCCCCTTACTGCCCAATTTGACAGAAACAAATTGAGAAGTATTTTGGAAGACATAAAAAATGAAATTGACCAAAAAGAGGTAAATGCTTCAGCAATTTTTCAAAATGGGAAAGTAATATTTAATGAAGAAGTAATAGGAAAAAATGTTGATATTGACAAAAATCTTAATATGATAGAAAATATATTATTAGAGAAGAATTTTTCTCCTATAGAATTAATTGTTGACGATATCTATCCAAGGGTCAGATATAATGATATTTCTGTCATAAGTAAGGTTATAACTACTTTTTCTACGTCTTTTAATCCGCAAAAAGTTGATAGAAGCTATAATATTAAATTAGCATGCGATAGGATAAATAATACTGTCTTATTGCCCGGCGATACATTTTCCATGGATAAGGCTTTAGGACCGAGGACTATAAGCAACGGATACAGAAATGCACCGGTTATCGTAAAAGGAAAGATTCTTGAAGGTGTTGGAGGAGGTGTATGTCAAGTAACAACAACTCTATATGTGGCGGTATTAAAAAGTAAATTGGAAGTTGTTGAGAGAAAACCTCATTCAATGCCTTTAGGCTATGTTGAACCTGGGCAGGATGCAACCATTTCAGAAGGATATATAGATTTTAAGTTCAAAAATAGCAAAGAATATCCCATTCTGATAAGTGCACAGGTATCAGGCGGTAACATTATCATTAGAATTGTCGGAATAAAAGAAGAAGCAAATCAAACAGTGAAACTCAAGTCAGTGGTGGTTAAGAAATTGAATCCCGAAAAGGAAATTGTAGTTTTCGATGAAAAGGTTCCTTTAGGAGAAGTAGTTGTTGAAAAAGCTGCTGTAACCGGTCAGAAGGTTGTTGTATACCGTGAAACCTATGATCAAAATAACAAACTTATTGAACGGGAAAAAATATCAGAGGATACCTACCTGCCTGTCAGAGGTGTAATAAGAGTAAATCCTGCAGATAGGCATTTAGTTAATTAACAAATTCATGGATTGCAACATAATATTCTTTAAAGCATTAGATTTTAAAAAATTGTGAAAATGTGAGGGATTTATTGTGAATGATGCTTTATACTCCAAAGAACTTGTATGCCCGGTATGCAAAAACAAAATAGAAGTAACTAAAGTTAAATCAAAAGCTTGCGTAGTATCATCCAAAGATACAGATTTTTGTTTATATTACGAGGGAATAAATCCGATTTTATATGAGGCATGGGTGTGCGAATATTGCGGATATGCTGCACTGGGGGAAAGATTTGAGGAACTGACTGACAAGCAGGCACAAAAAATTAAAACGGGAATTTCACCTTATTGGAAAAGCAGAAGTTTTAATGGAGAGAGGAATATCGACCTGGCATTGGAAGCCTATAAATTGGCATTGTATAATCTTCAAAAAATAGAAGCTAAATCCAGCGAATTGGCAAAAGTTTGTATTAGAATTGCATGGTTATACAGGATGAAAAAAGATGAAAGGGAATATGATTTCTTAAAACATGCTTTAAGATTTTATCTTGATACATATGAGAATGAAAAATTTCCGGTGAACAAGCTTGATGAATACACTTGTATGTATATGATTGCTGAACTTTACAGAAGAACCGGAAATGTGGATGAAGCAGTTTTATGGTTCAGCAGACTTATAACTTCACCTGGTGCAAAGGAAAATAAAGTTCTTGTGGAGTATGCCAGGGAGCAATATTATCTTGCAAAGGAACAAAAAGAAAACAGTAAACAAATATCGTGAAAAAGAAAAATTAGCTCTTTGAAAGGGCTAATTTTTTATGTTGATTTTAGAAAGACATATTTTGAAAAATTGAACCTTTTACAGTAATATGTTATTATAAAAATAAATTTGCGCAAGCCGGAGGAAATATGAAAATAGGAAAAATTCCGAACAGTGTTTTAAAGGAAATTGTTTTAGATAAAATAAAAGGCAGCAGAAAAGAAGTGCTATTAAGGCCAA
Organism: Acetivibrio clariflavus DSM 19732; assembly: GCF_000237085.1. Lineage (GTDB taxonomy): Bacteria > Bacillota > Clostridia > Acetivibrionales > Acetivibrionaceae > Acetivibrio > Acetivibrio clariflavus. The sequence continues at coordinate 1,658,667 of NC_016627.1, forward strand.
AGGTAGGAGAAGACTGCTGTGCAGTAGATTTTGAAAACAAAGTGTGTGTACTTTCATCGGATCCCATTACCGGTGCTGAAAATGAAATTGGGCGTCTTGCGGTACATATTTCGTGTAATGACGTAGCATCATGCGGTGCTGAGCCTTTAGGTCTTATTGTTACAATTTTAGTACCGCCAACAGCAACACAAAAAGATTTAGAACTGGTTATGTCTCAGATTAGTGAAACGGCAAACTCATTGAATGTAGATATAATAGGTGGACATACTGAAGTTACCGGTGCAGTTAATCGATTTGTTATAATTACTACTGCTGTAGGATATGTATTGAAGGACAAGCTGGTATCCACATCCGGAGCAATGGTGGGAGATGATATTATTCTAACAAAGTTTGCAGGGATTGAAGGAACTGCAATAATTGCCCATGATAAAGAAAGCGAACTCAAAGATAAAATTGAAAAGGACGTTTTGGAAAAAGCTAAATCATTGGTAAAAGATATAAGTGTAGTAAAGGAAGGAATAATTGCAGGGCGGTTTGGTGTAAATTCAATGCATGATGTTACAGAAGGCGGAGTATTAGGTGCAGTGTGGGAAGTTGCAGAAGCTTCCGAGAAAGGTGCTGTTATATATGCCGATAAGATACCTGTATTGAAAGAAACTTTAAAGATCTGCAATATTTATAATATTGATCCTTTTAGGTTGATTTCGAGCGGTTGTATGATTATAACCTGCAAGAACGGAAAGGATTTGGTAAAGGAATTAGAAGAAAACGGTATAAAGGCGACTGTTATCGGTCAAATAACAGAGGGCAATGAAAAACGGCTTGTATTGAAGGATGGTTATATTGATATCAATGAGCCCTTATCCGATGAGTTGTACAAAGTAGTAAACTAGAAGATATTATATTCAAAAGGGGGTTTTACTATTAGTATTTTAGAGAAAATTACCAAGCAAATGGGAAGTCCCGAGGACGAAGAAAAGCAAATTGATTTAATATCTTTTATTCTAGTGGTTCTAGTAGTTGCTGTATTGCCTTTTGTAGCAATTCCAAAGGTAGTAAATACACCGGTTAACACATGGTATTTTTTGGATATACACGGTTATTCAAAAATGGTTTTTTTAATTATTATATCAATGATTATGTTAACCTTAATGGGATTTAAAAGGTTGGCAAGAAAGCAGCATATAAAGATTTGTCTTCCTCTTGCTTTGTTTTTATTATGGGTACTCGTTTCGCTTTTTTTTGCTAAAGATAGGGCTGTGGCTTTTCATGGATATCCTCTTAGGTGGCAGGGATTTGTAGCCTATTTTTGTTATGCAGTCGTTTTTACTTTTATTGTTAATATGGTCAAGAAAAAGGATATAGGAAAGATTCTTACAGCTTACTTTATAGCTGTTAGTATAAGTGCAATTCACTCTATAGTAAATTATTATGGAATTGAACCGCTAAACATAATTACTAAAACTTTCTTTGATGCAAAAATAGTACCTGAAATATCCCGCGGTACTCTTGGAAACAGAAATACAGCAGGGGCTTTTTTCACTATACCTACAGTTATGTCACTTGTTATGTTTCTAAAAAGTAAAAGTTATGAAAAAAATATATTATACTATTCTTATCTTGTCTTATCCTATGCTGCACTTTTGGTATCTCTTACGCGAGTTGCATGGCTAGGTGCAATTGGTGCAATTGCTTTGACAATATGGGTTTTTCGCAAATATTTCAAAGAGTACTTAAAAAAATTCTTATTGATCGCAGTTTCTTTTGCTATTATTCTTGTCTTATTAGATGTTTCAGGTAACGGTAGAATAGTTGGCAGATATTATTCTATGAAAGACCAATTCAAGCAGGCGTATGACGGCAATGTGGAACAGTTTGGGTCAAGCAGAATTTTTATATATGGCAAGGCATTTAAAGTAATCGCTGAACATCCTATTGTAGGTACAGGCCCTGATTGTTTTGCATACTATTCTGTAATAACTAGGGAGGAATATGAGAAACATCCTGAATTAAGTGGTATTGGTTATTTTGACAAAGTACACAGTGAGTATTTGGAATATGCCGCAACTATGGGAATACCAGCCCTCATGTTCTATTTGTGGTTCCTTTTATCAATCTTTATTCCTTGGATTAAGAAAGGTAAGGAAATAAGTCCTGAAATTTTTGCGATTTTATTGGGTTTAACAGGATATTTGTTGCAGGCATGCTTTAACTTTGGAACTATTAGTACACTTCCAGGAGTTTTCGTATTGCTGGGTATACTAAAAAATGCTTTGGGAAAGGAAAAAAATGAAGAAAATAATGAACGTATTGAAAATTTTGCTGATGATTCTGCGGTAATCGACATTAATGACAATACTCATTGACATAATTCTTATTTATTATTATAATCCTAATATTGGACTTATAGTAATATCATAACTGGAACATGGTTTTTAAAACGTGTTTGTTTTAAGTTTGTAAATTATTATTTTGATATTGTAAATAGCACTTTTTTTATTTTGTAATTTTAATAGGAGGTTTTTTCATGTTTAATTTGAATGAATTATCAAAATTTGACCCGGAAGTTGCAAAGGCAATAGAGGATGAAATAAACCGTCAAAGGGATAAAATCGAATTAATTGCATCTGAAAATTTTACCAGTGAAGCTGTTATGGAAGTAATGGGAACTCCTTTGACAAACAAATATGCTGAAGGATATCCCGGCAAGAGGTATTATGGAGGATGCGAGTATGTTGATGTAATTGAGAATTTAGCTATCGAGAGGGCTAAAAAGATTTTTGGAGCGGAACATGTAAACGTTCAGCCCCATTCCGGTGCCCAGGCTAATATGGCTGTTTTCTTTGCAGTATTGAATCCCGGAGATACGGTTCTGGGTATGGACCTTGCCCATGGCGGACATTTGAGTCATGGAAGTCCAGTAAATTTATCGGGAAAGTATTTTAATATTGTATCCTATGGAGTTAGCAAAGAAACCTTTAGGATAGATTACGATGAAGTTCGAAAGATTGCTAAAGAGTGTAAACCTAAAATGATAATTGCTGGTGCAAGTGCTTATCCCAGAATTATTGATTTTAAGGCATTCAGAGAAATAGCCGATGAAGTTGGGGCTTACTTGATGGTAGACATCGCCCATATTGCAGGTCTTGTTGCAGCAGGATTACATCCAAGTCCTGTACCGTATGCCCATTTTGTAACCACTACTACTCATAAAACCCTGAGAGGTCCCAGGGGCGGTATGATAATGTGTACAGGTGAGTTTGCAAAAGCTATAGATAAAGCTGTGTTCCCGGGTATACAAGGGGGGCCGCTTATGCATGTAATAGCTGCTAAAGCAGTTAGCTTTAAAGAAGTTATGTCCGACGAGTTTAAGCAATATCAGACACAAATAGTAAAAAATGCTAATACATTGGCAAATGCCATGATAGAAAAGGGATTAAATATTGTCTCCGGAGGTACGGACAACCATCTGATGCTTGTTGATTTGAGAAATAAAGGCATTACCGGTAAAGAAGCACAGTTTATGCTTGATGAGGTTAATATTACAGTAAATAAAAACGGTATTCCTTTCGATACTCAGAGTCCATTTATTACAAGCGGTATTAGAGTTGGAACTCCTGCAGTTACAGCAAGAGGAATGAAGGAAAACGATATGTTTGAAATTGCAGATCTTATAAATCTTGCACTGACTGATTTTGAAAATTCCAAACAAGATATTAAAGATAGGGTTAAAGCTTTGTGTGACAAATATCCTTTATATAAGTAATGTATCCAATTAGGATTTGAATCTATAAGCTTCAGAAAAAATTAATAAGACAATTAGAAATTGCAAGCTTGTTGATAAAAATATAATGACGCCAGTTACAATAAAGATAACCGGCGTCATTTTTTGCTGTATTAATTTGTATTTTACTGTATTTTGGAAAGCTCAAATTAGAATTTGAAAAGTACATACATATACAATATATATTTAAGACCTCCTATATTTTCTTTTGTTGATTTCAATAAAGGATGATAAAATTCCAGAACCTTGTTAAAATCATCTATTGTAACTTCATCTCTGCTATATCTTGCCTTTACAAATATCTCAGTTACTTCTGTTATTTTATAGGGATAAAATTTCCCTGTACTGTCAAGCCTTTCGGCATGATCAAGCGGTGTTTCACCCACCTTAATATCAGCATCCTGAAGATATAAAAGATTTAAATAGTATTTGTAGAGTTCAAGCACAGCTTCTCTTGGTGATAGTTTGGAAATATTTGTTATGCGCTTTTTTCTTTTTAAAATGTTTAAAAACACAACTAAAGCAGCAAGTAATATTATTGATACGACAATAGATATAGCGGTTACAAGCTTTTTGTTTAATGGCTTTTGTTTTTTTACTGTTTCTGTTTGCTCTTGTACATTATTTGTATTTCTAGGAGTAAAATTACTTGAGGGGGTTGGGCTATTTGAACCGGGTGTAGGTGTTTGCAGTTGTGGAGTGCTTGAAATTGGTGCCTGATAAAGGTTATATGAAAAGTTTGCAGTGGGTTCAAACTGTATCCAGCCAATACCTTCAAAATAAACTTCAACCCAGGCATGTGCCCGTTCATTTGTAACTTCATATAGTTTGTCCTTTCCTGTGGCTGACGGGAGCAAATAACCCTCAACATATCTTGAGGGTATACCTATACATCTTGTAAGGATTGCCATAGCTGATGCAAAATAAGTGCAATATCCCTCTTTGCGTTCAAAAAGAAAATAGTCTACAAAATCAACGCCATCAGGTACATCACCGGGACTAAGATTGTATTTGTAGTTCTTTGAAAGATATTCCTCGATTGCCTTTACTTTGTCATAGTCATTGTTTTCATTCATTGTTATTGAATATGCAAGGTCTTTTACTCTTTGAGGAACAGTATCCGGTATATCAAGATACTGTGAATATATAGCATTTGAATGATACATTAAGGAGGATAGACTTAAAATCCATTCAAAAAGATTCTGATTATTTCCGTAAATGTGTTGAGAATCAATATTGCTGATTAAGAGTAAAACATCATTTAAAGCATTATTTTTATCCTCATCAGAGAGTTTGGAGGCATTGATTTTATTGATAAGATATTTGGTTAATCTTTCTTTCATTACTTCAGCATTTGGAGAATCTAATAACCTTTCATACAAATAATTATAGTTTATTGATATTTGCTCTTCATACCAGTTATATTTACTATAAAAGACTTCATATAAATAGTTTTGGAGAAAATTAATCGATTCTTCCCAATAATATCCGTAAAGGTATTTATGGCTTACCCGCAGAAGATTTTCAAAATTTTTGTCACCGTAATTTATATCATAGGTGTTAAAGGCATAAGAAAAACCTTTGCCTAATAACTTTCTTGCCACTAAGACTCCTTCAGCATTGACAAAAATATCGTTTTCGTCGGAATCCGGGAAGTGGAGATTGGAGGTTTTAAGCGGTGCAAAAAGAGAATAGGTATAAATATTCTCATATTGAATTTCAACGGTGTATTTTGAAAGATTCTTTAAAACATCGGGAGCTTCGAAATAGTCTAATGTTTTTCTGTAGTAATCGGAAAGCAGAAACAGACCATTTTCATATTCGAAGGTATCTATGTTAAGCTTGTTATTTTTGTTACCGAGCTCATAATAGGAGATATTTGTATTAACCCATGAATAACCGGTATATTGATCACTTGAGCGACCTTTAAGATATAATGTTTTGGGCGATTTTACCTTAAGAACTAAAGTTTTGTCGGGAATTACATTGCTGCCTAATTTATTGCTATCATTTCCAAAGCCTGTTGAGGACAAATCGAAATAACCGATGTTCTGCGTTTTAACTGCTCGGCTTCCAAAATTCATAACATAATATATTTTATCATCAAGCCATTTCCATTCAATGGGGCGTGAATTTACCGGAATAAATACGGTCAGGAGAAGCACCAATAACGCTATAGGTGCAATAAAAACAATAAAAGCCGATGGATTAACAAAATCGTTGGAATCCTGGGCCCATTTTCTGTTGTACACATGGAGAAGATAGTAAATCAGTATGGAAACTATAAAAGCGTAAAAAGATATATAAGCCCGGTCTTCCACAAAATAATCGAGCATCCATTGAACACAGAATATTGAAAGCCCGGTTAACAATAGAAGATAAAAGTTAAATTTTTTTACGGTGAATAAATAAACAATTAATGAAAAAGCGAATGCAAAAAGCAGGGTAAATATAATTGCAAAATATTCATTCGGGTTTTCTTTACCCTGAACAAAGTAAAAGAGCCATATAAAAGGTTCAATCAGACGGTAAAATGTCTTTTTAAAAATTGAGTATACGACAAAAACCAATCCTCCGAAAATGAAGGAAATAACAGATATTTTTGTCATTATTCCATTGACAAGGAGAATGGAAAAAGCCAATAAAAATAAAAATACAAACCCTAAAACTTCAAGGGGTGTATATTTAAATCCAAGGGTAGTAGTGAACGGAAAAGCAAAACTAAAACTCAGGGCAATCATGAGAATGAATTTAACTATATATTCAATCAATTTTTTTAACGGCACATTATGTCACCTCACATTTTACTAAGCACTGGCACATTTGAGAACCGTTTCTATATTATCGTCGACATTAATTTTGTATGCATCTATGCCTATTTCAGGCAAACCTGTAAGGATATCTCTCACCATGTTCTTATTGCTTGCCAATAAGTCTTCAGCACAAACGTAAACAATATTGACATCATGACCTGAGGCTTTTAAGTTATATAGCTCATCATAAAGGTCATAATCAATATTTGATGTAAAGATTATAAGATCCATTTTATTTGCATTATCCCTGCTGTAAATATTTAAAAGGTCTTTAATGTGTATATCCTGGTCAAAACTTACATTTGAAAGCAGATCATAGATTTTGTCAAAATCCACGGTATTTTTGGCTTCGATTTTATTTACTTCCTCGGAATGATAAACAAAATTTATTGGTATCCAGTTGCTGAGGCAGTAATAGGCAACAGCAACAGTACATTCGATTAATTTGTCTTCAAGTACTATATTTTGCTCATAGCTGTAATTGTTTTTTTGGAGGTCAAGCATTATAACGCAGTTGGTTTTTGAAGTACCTTCAAAGTTTTTAACCATTAGTTGATTAACCTTTGCGGATAATTTCCAATGAATCCTTTTCAAACTGTCGCCGTAGGCATATTTTCGGGTGTCGGAAATAGTTGTAAAATCTTCAAAATGATTGTTTAATATTGAATGGGATTCCGACATATAGTTGGTTTTTATATTAAAGTTGTCAAGACTTATCAGGCGAGGATTAACTGTTATGGTTTTGGTTGCGTCAGGTTTGCGCGAAAGTCGGAAGATTCCAAGATAATCCTCAAATTCAATGGACTTAATGCCTACCGTATAATAACCCCGGTATTTGCAAGTGATACCAAAGGTAAAGGATTTTTTCTGGAAAGGCAGCAGCGAAAAGCTTTTTGTTTGAAATTGCCTGGAGAAAATGGTATCTTCCCCGTAAAAGTTTACTTTAATAAACGGATACAGAAAAAAGTCAGGGTTATGGATATTTAATGTATAATTAACTGACTCACCTTTTATAACTGTCCTTTTGTCAATGGATTCGGTAAATCGAAATCTCTTGCAGGCAATAAAGGTAAACAAAAAAGAAACAACAGGCAGTATAATAACAATGTAAAAAAGCATATAAGGTATTTTGCCGCCATAAAAGTATACAAATGTAAGAGACAAAAAAAATAAAGAAAAATATAAAATTCTATTTCTAGCCATAATTCTCCACCAAAGTAATTTTAATTGCCTGAAGAATGGATCTGATTATTTCTTCGGGTGAAATCTTTTTTAATCGAGCTTCCTGTTTTAATACGATTCTGTGGGAAAGTACAGGTACTGCCATGTACTTTACGTCCTCAGGCAATACAAAACTTCTGCCATTATAAAAAGCCCAAGCCTGTGCAGCACGAAATAATGAAAGGGAAGCCCTCGGGCTTGCACCTAAGCTTATATCCCCATGGTATCTGGTTTTGTCGACTATTTCTACAATATAATCGCTTATTGTTTTGTCAACAAATACTTGTTTTACTTTGTGCTGAATTGAAATTATATCTTTACCGGAAGCAACAGGCATTAGCCCATGGACCGGGTTGGAAATCTGAAATCTTGCAAGAATTCGACTTTCATCCTCTTTTGAAGGATAACCTATTGAAACTTTCATAAAAAAACGGTCAAGCTGAGCTTCAGGAAGAGGATATGTACCAAGGTATTCTATGGGATTTTGGGTTGCCAGAACCATAAACGGCTTTGGTACATAGTAAGTTTTTCCGTCAACTGTAACCTGTTTTTCTTCCATAACTTCAAGCAGGCTTGACTGTGTTTTGGGTGAAGTTCTGTTTATCTCGTCTGCTAAAATAATATTGCTCATAATACTCCCAGGATGAAATTCAAAGGTCCCTTCCTTTTGATTATACATTGAAAAACCTGTTATATCCGACGGCAGTATATCAGGAGTAAATTGTATTCTCTTAAAGGAAGCATCGATTGATTTGGACAAAGAAGATACGAGGGTGGTTTTGCCTACCCCCGGTACATCTTCTATTAAAACATGCCCATCACAAATAAGGGATATCAATATAAGTTCAATTACATTTTTCTTTCCGATTATTACATTTTCCACATTAGCAACAATTTTTTTTAAAAGTCTTACCGACTCATCCATAATATGTCTCCTTGCTTAATTTTATGTACTCATTAGTATTATAAATCAATCTGTCCATAAATCAATGGAAGGTTGTCCCACAATATATTGTGGCTAAAATGTAGATGAAAACCGTTAACTTCAACCTGTGGTTATAAGTCAAGTGTTTTGATGACACTTTTGAGTGCTTCACCGGATTTTTTCAGTAATTTGTTTTCTTCATCGCTAAGTTCCACATTAAGTATTCTTTCTATTCCGTTTTTATTTACAATTGTAGGGACGCTTAAGCATACATCCTCGATACCGTATTGTCCTTCTAAAAGACTCGAAACTGTAAGTATGGAATTTTCGTCTCTTACAATGGCTTCTACAATTCTTCTTACTGCAAGGGCAACTGCATAATAGGTAGCACCCTTTTTCTTTATTATTTCATAGGCTGCATTTTTCACATTCTCATATATGATCTTCCTGGATAGCTTGTCTTTGCAGCCATGACATTCATCGCAATACTTGTCCACCGGAATACCGGCAATATTGGCAATACTCCATGTGGCAACTTCGGTATCTCCATGTTCACCCAAAATATAGGCGTGAACATTTCTTGGATCAACACCGGTATGCTCTCCGATAAGGTATCTGAATCTTGCACTGTCTAATACAGTTCCTGAGCCGATAACCTTGTTTTTAGGAAAACCCGAAATTTTATATGTAACATAAGTGAGTATATCAACGGGGTTTGTAACTACAAGAAGTATGCAGTCGTTATTGTATTTTATAACTTCACCTACAATTCCTTTGAAAATTGCAGTATTTTTATGTACCAGATCTATGCGGGTTTCTCCTTCTTTTTGATTGGCACCGGCTGTAATAATGACAATATCGGAGCCTTTGCAGTCACTGTAATCTCCATTGTATATTTTTACAGGTCTGACAAAGGGCATTCCGTGATTCATATCCATTACTTCGCCTTCTGCCTTATCCTTGTTTATATCTATTAACACTATTTCCGATACAAGTCCGCTTGTCATCAAAGTATATGCTGTAGTCGAACCAACAAAACCTGCGCCTATTACTGTTACTTTTTTAATTACTTTATCATTCATAGTAGTTTCCCTCCAGTCCATTGTGCTAGCGTTATTTTAAGCATCATATAATTATTCTGAATTTTGCAAACATCAAAAATACAGTTTGTTTTTCATCAAATGTCGGCTTATGCAGAATAATATATCGCAAACAAGGTTAAAAAATTATAATTGCAAGTTTTAACGTTACACGCTGAAAATCTTTTAATTTAAAATTAACTTATTATTATATTATACCTTATACTGCAAAATGTAAAACATATTATAGCAATTTTTTCAAAAAACTAAACGGAACTTATATTTCATGACTGGAATTGATATAATATTCCAGTTGCACTTAAATTGTCTTATTATTTTTTTGAAAAGACTTGTAGATGAATCAATTTAGAATTAAAATTTTAGTGATATTGCTTTACTGACTTCGATAATCTTAATGCGGAATTATTTTATAGCTTTTTTGATAACAATTAATATTCATTAAATAATATTTATAGGGGATAGGACTATGGATGCTGAAATTTTAGCTGTGGGAACGGAACTTTTAATGGGACAGATTGCAAACACTAATGCCCAGTATATATCACAGAGGTTAAACGATATTGGAATAAATGTATATTATCACAGTGTTGTGGGAGATAACCCCGTAAGGCTCAAATCAGCTCTAGAATTGGCTTTAAAGCGCTCTGATGTTGTTATAATGACAGGAGGATTGGGGCCTACCCAGGATGATCTGACAAAAGAGACCGTTTCCGAAATTATGGGTAAAAAACTTGTACTGCACGATGAAAGTCTGAAAAGAATAGAGAATTATTTTAAAAGGTTAAACCGGCCTTTAACGAAGAACAATATAAAACAGGCATATCTTCCTGAAGATTGTTTGGTAATAAAAAACGATAACGGTACAGCTCCAGGCTGTATCATAGAAAAGGAAAATAAAATAGTTGTAATGCTGCCGGGACCTCCTTCCGAAATGAGGCCCATGCTTGATGACACTGTTATACCTTATTTTAAGTCGAAATCGCAGGAAAAAATTGTATCCAAATATTTGAGAATATTTGGTATAGGAGAGTCTTTGCTTGAAGAGAAGTTAATGCACCTTATTGAAAAGCAGGATAATGTGACTATAGCAACCTATGCAAAAGAAGGGGAAGTCACCATAAGAATAACCAACAAGAGTAATGATGAGGCTGTGGCTTTAAGGGAACTTGCCCATGTAGAGGAAGAAATTGCAAAAGTAGTGGGCGATGCTTTGTACAGTGATGAAGACAAGGAATTATATCAGATAGTTGGAGAAATGCTGATTAATAAAGGAATAACCATAGCTTTTGCTGAATCTTGTACCGGAGGGCTTATTAGTTCTGTAATTACGGATATACCGGGAATTTCTGCTGTATTTGACCGGGCAGTTGTGTCCTATAGTAACAAATCAAAGGTTGAAAATCTTGGTGTTAAGCAGGAGACTCTCGATAAATTCGGGGCAGTGAGCAGAGAGACTGCCGTCGAAATGGCTGAAGGTATAAGAAAGGTGGCTGGGACCGATTTGGGACTTTCGGTTACCGGAATTGCAGGACCGGGTGGAGGTACCGAATTTAAACCGGTGGGATTGGTTTATATTGCTTTAGCCTCAAAAAACGGAACTGCATGCAAAGAATTAAGGCTTGCCGGAAATCGGAGAAAGATTCGAAACTATACGGTACTGAATGCTTTTGATATGATTAGAAGATGGCTAATGAATGAAAGCAATAATTGATAAAGATAAATTATCAAGTGTCGAAATATCTTGGCCGATAAGTCAAATAATAAGGTGAATTGCTTATTTAATTTTATACTCAATATAAAGTGGAGGAAATGCTTTTGAAAAATACACAGGACAAAAAGCTGACAGGTGCTGCGATTATTGTCATGTCTTCCATAGTTTTAAGCCGGTTAACGGGGTTTATAAGGGAAATGCTTGTACCAAGCTTGATTGGGGTTAATATGGTGTCCGATGCCTATACCCTTGCCTTTAAAATTACCGGTTTGATGTATGATCTGCTTGTGGGAGGTGCAATATCGGCAGCTTTAATTCCGGTGTTATCGGGATATATAGCAAAAAAAGATGAAGAAAATGGTTGGAAAGCCGTTGGGACTTTTATTAATGTCGCAATAGTGGCAATGATATGCGTTTGTTTTGTGGGGATTGCTTTTGCACCTCAATTGGTAACCATAATGGCTCAAAACAGCGATAATGTCAATATACCCCTTGCAGCGGAAATTACCAGAATACTGTTTCCGTCAATAATATTTCTTATGATGGCGGGACTGTCAAACGGTGTGCTGAACTCATATCAAAGATTTGCGGCTGCAGCCTTTGGGCCTACCTTATATAATATGGGAAGTGCACTGAGCATTTTTTTGTTTGCTAAGAGCAAATGGGGCGTAAAGGGTATTGCCTTTGGAGTTATGGTAAGTTCCTTTGTTTATTTTATATTTCAGTTTTCTTTTGCCCGCAAAAATTTTAAATTATACAGACCAAGGTTCTATTTGAAACACGAAGGGTTTAGAAGGCTGATTAAACTCTCGGTACCTTCGTTAATGTCCTCGGCGGTTGTTCAGATAAATGCAATAATAACATCTTCGTTTGCACTGCAGTTTTTTCCGGGCAGTCTTACGGCATTAAACGCTGCGGACAGAACATGGCAAATGCCCTATGGCGTGTTTGCCCAGGGGATGGGAATAGCCATGCTTCCAAGCCTTTCATCCTATCTTGCTGTGGGGAAAGTGGAGGAGTATAAAGATACTTTGATGAAAGGGATAAAATCGGTATTGTTAATAACAGTTCCTGCAGGGGTTGGTTTTATTGTTTTACGGGAACCTGTAATAAGAACTATGTTCAAGTTTACCAGCCAGGTTAGTGAAGAAACGGTTAAACTCACAGGGAGCATATTGATGTTTTTCTCTATTGCTCTGCTCAGCCAATCCATTGTAACAATTTTAAACAGAGCGTTTTATGCAGACAATGATACAAAGACACCCCTTATCATAGGAATAGTCAGTATTATTCTGAATTTAATATTAAGTACTTTATTCATGAAGTATACCAGGCTTGGAGTAAGCGGCATGGCACTCTCTTATTCAACGGTAAGTGCTGTAAATGCTGTTTTGCTTCTGGGAATGTTAAATAGAAAAATGAAGGGTATACACCTGAAAAAACTTGTTAAATTTCTTGTTAAGGTTGTCCCGGCTGCTGTGGCAATGGGGATTGTTCTATATTTCCTTAACCTTGCAGTACCCGGCGACTCAAATTCGAAAATTATTCAAATTGTAAACCTGATGTTTGAAATATCAGTGGGGGTACTGGTATATTTCACCTTTGTTCTGATATTGAAGGTTGAGGAGGCAGAAAACTACAAAAATGCGTTTTTGGCTAAATTAAAAAGAAAGTAGAAGCTGAAAGAGAGAATAGTTTTACAGTGATTGAGATTACTGATAGCATTCCAGGTGTATTGAAGAATACAAAAAATCCTGTTTATGTAAAAAAGATTTTCTAGTGGATGGAAAGGAGAATTTCTTTTTTTGCAGAATATTATACCAAAAATTAAATATGGAAAAATACAAAATATGTTGACTGGCAACAATGAGTAGTGTATAATAAAAACAGAACACATGTTCGATGTCTTTGTTAGGAGGATGAAGAGATGATTGAAAAGAAAAAAGCATTGGAGATGGCCTTGGGTCAGATTGAAAAGCAGTTTGGAAAAGGTGCAGTTATGAGATTGGGTGAAAATACCCATATGAATATAGAGACGATACCTACCGGTGCCATGGGACTTGATATTGCCTTAGGAGTCGGAGGTGTTCCCAGAGGCAGAATTGTGGAAATATTTGGACCTGAGTCTTCAGGTAAGACAACTGTTGCACTGCATATAATAGCAGAGGCTCAAAAAGCCGGAGGAGAGGCAGCGTTTATTGATGCTGAGCATGCATTGGATCCTGTATATGCGAAGAATCTCGGTGTTAACATAGATAATCTGATTGTATCGCAGCCTGATACAGGGGAACAGGCTCTGGAAATTGCAGAAGCTCTGGTCAGAAGTGGAGCCATAGATGTAATTGTAATAGACTCGGTTGCAGCGTTAGTTCCAAAAGCAGAAATAGACGGTGAAATGGGAGATGCCCATGTTGGGCTTCAGGCAAGGCTTATGTCTCAAGCATTAAGAAAGCTTTCGGGGGTTATAAACAAATCAAAAACAACAGCTATATTTATAAACCAGCTTAGGGAAAAAGTCGGTATTATGTTTGGTAATCCGGAAACTACCCCGGGTGGAAGAGCATTAAAATTCTATTCATCGGTGAGACTTGATGTAAGGAAAATTGATTCTATAAAACAAGGTACCGAAATTATTGGCAGCCGAACAAAAGTTAAAGTGGTAAAAAATAAAGTTGCACCACCTTTTAAAGAAGCTGAATTCGATATAATATACGGAAAGGGAATTTCCAAAGAAGGCAGTATCTTAGATGTTGCAGTGAATTTGGATATTGTAAATAAAAGTGGTGCATGGTTTTCATACAATAACCAAAAAATCGGGCAGGGAAGAGAGAATGCAAAGCAGTTCCTTATGGAAAATCCTCAGATATTAAATGAAATTGAGAATAAGATAAGAGAAAATTATAACCAGGCTTTTGTAAAAAGTATAGATGCTCATATTGAAGATGATGAAGATGAAGATTTTGATTTAGATATGGAGAATAAATAAAGTATATCAGTGTAGAGGGGCTTTTAGCCCCTTTATTTGTTTGTTAATAAGTTCGCTGCAGCTCGCCAGGTCTTTTATCATGGCAACAGTTTATAGATCTTGAAGGTAACTGTTTCTAAATAACTTTTTTTAACGATTGTCACCTTTTTTAACTTTACAACTTATCTTTATTATGATATAAAGATTATTAAAACTTTTCATTATTGTTTTCCCGGCATTATGACAATAAATAGCAATTAATAGAAGGAGTTGAAGATAAAATATAGTAATAACGGTTAATAATTGGATTAAAAAAATTAAGTCAAGGGGGTATTGTGATGGAAGTTATAGATATAAAGCCTAAAAAAAGAATACCTAAAATACCTGTTAAAGCTATAGTGGTTGCCGGTTTGATACTGGTATTATTAATTATTGTCAGCAGTTCATCCTATACGGTAAATGATCAACAGCAAGCTGTAGTGCTTACTTTCGGAAAAGTAACCAATGTTGTAGGTGCCGGCATACATTTTAAATTACCTGACCCCATACAATCAGTTATAAAAGTACCTGTGCAAAAAACTCAGAAACTGGAATTAGGGTATAGAAGCCAATCTGACGGTAATTATATTTCGATAGATCAAGAATCTAAAATGATTACTGGAGACTTTAATATAATTAATATTGATTTTTTTATTGAGTGGAAGATTTCCGATCCTCAAAAATATTTATTTTCATCTGCTGACCCAGAAGGGATTTTGAGAAATACGAGTCTAAGTGCAGCTAGGTCTGTTGTTGGTTCCTCAACCATAGATGAGGTTTTAACAAGCGGCAAGGTTGCCATACAAAGCGAAATAAAGGAAAAAATTATGAGCTGTCTTGATGAATATGATATAGGAATTCAGGTGATTGATGTAAAAGTACAGGACTCCGAACCGCCTACAGATGCTGTAAAACAGGCGTTTCAGAATGTTGAAAATGCTAAGCAAAGCAAGGAGACGGCTATAAACGAAGCAAACAAGTACAAAAATTCAGAGCTTCCGAAGGCACAGGCAGAGGCCGATAAAATAATAAAAAATGCTGAATCGAAGAAAGAAACAAGGATTAATGAAGCAAAAGGTCAGGTTGCAAAATTCCAAAAGATGTATGATGAATACAAGAATTATAAGGATATAACAAAAAAGAGACTGTATCTTGAAGCAATGGAGGAATTGCTTCCGGGTATTACAGTCTATATTGAGAATACTTCGGGACAGATACAGAAGATTTTACCGCTCAAGCCTTTTAATGATAAGGGGGACAATTGATATGAAAAAGATTGTTATTCCGGTAGTAGTATTTTTAACCCTTATATTGATTCTAACGGGTGCTTATATTGTTAAAGAAGATGAATATGCTTGTATAAAGAGATTTGGTAAAGTCATAGATATAAAAGACTCAGCCGGGTTGTATTTTAAAGTACCTTTTTTAGACAGTAAATTTGAGCTTCCAAAGAAAAAAATTTTGTATGATTTACAGCCGTCGAATGTTTTGACAGAAGATAAGAAAGCCATGGTTGTAGACAATTATGTAGTGTGGAAGATTAGCGATCCTTTGGAGTTTTATAAATCGGTAGGTCTTGTGTCAGAAGCTGAAAAAAGAATAGATGCAGCAGTATACAATGCAGTTAAGAACACAATGGGTACATTGAAGCAGAACAGTATAATAAATGAAAAGCTTTCCGCAAGAGGGGAGTTTAATGCAACGGTTAAGGAAGAAGTGGCAAATCAAATTAAACATTACGGTATTGACATTATAGATGTTAAAATAAAAAAGCTTGACTTGCCCATTGAAAATGAGGAATCGGTTTATAAGAGAATGATATCCGAAAGGGAAAAAATTGCTGAGCAGTTTATTGCCGAAGGAGAATATGAAGCACAGAAAATTAAAAACGAAGTGGATAAGGAAGTAGCCATATTGATTTCTCAGGCTAAGGCAAAGGAACAGGAACTTTTAGGTGAGGGAGAGGCAGAATACATGAAGATTTTGGCCGATGCCTATTCCGGTGAAAAGATGGAGTTTTATGAATTTATAAGGTCCCTTGAAGCAATGAAAACTTCCTTAAAAGGGGAAAAAACTCTTGTACTTCCGCTGGATTCACCGATTACAAAATATCTTATAAGCGATAAATAATCGGTTTGCTGCTTTTAGTTTTTAAAGAACTGCCAATAAAGTATGAATTTCAACTTTATTGGCAGTTCTATTTTTATGAATATTTTTATGACAATGTATTCATAATATGATTATTAAAATCAATTTCCAACAGAGGTGTATAAACTGAATTTAGGCTAATAATTTACATTAAATCGGTACTTAACAAATAAATACATATTTCTAAGGAGTGGGTTTTTTGGCAGATATCAAAAAACTGATAAAAGATTGGTTTACCTTTAAAGAACCTGAAAAATTTGAAAAATTTATACTTAAAGAAAAAGAAAGTGAGACAAGGGATCATAGAGAAGATAACGACTCGGATGAGAAAAAGGTTGAATCTGAAAAAGGACAATCAGAAGGCAATAGTGAGAATATAAAAAGAAATGAGAGCACCGGATCTAAAAAGAGAGGTATAAAATCGCAGTTTGCACCTATTATGCAAATTGGTGCAAAGGATAACAAGAAGGAAGAAAAGTGCGAATGTGAAGACAATGAAAAGAAAGAAAAAGAGGAAGAGCAAAAAGATGTCAGTTCAATGACAAAAGTTAGTAAAAAACTGTCAGATAATATTGCATATCTAAAGCAAAAATATACTGTACCGGCTAGTGCTGATGTAGTTATAAGGGAGTTCCATATAACCGTAAAGGACAAGACCATTCCGGCTTGTATTATTTTTATAGACGGCCTGGTAAACACAGATGTAATGGATATGGCAATCTTGCAGCCGTTAATGCTGCTGTCTAATTTAGATATAAAAGAGGATGAATACGATGTTGAGGAAATTGTAAAGAGTCGTTTGCTTCCTCACAATCAGGTAAAGATAGTAGAAGATTTTAGTGAAATTGTTGGTGATGTAAATTTTGGAGGCTGCGGTATTTTTATAGACGGTATTGATGTAGCCTTTACAGCAGATATAAAAGGATGGAAAGGCCGTGGAATAGATCGGCCCAATACCGAAATGGTTATCCGCGGACCTCAGGAAGGGTTTAATGAATCTTTAAGGACCAATACAGGTCTTATCAGAAAAATTTTAAAGGATGCTGCATTGGTGGTTGAAAATATAGCTGTCGGCAAACGAAGCAGAACACCATGTGCCCTTATGTATATAAAAGATATTGCAAATGACTCCCTGGTGGATGAGGTTAGAAGACGGCTTAATGGAGTAGATATAGACTACCTGATTGACTCGGGAGAGTTGGAACAACTTATTGAAGATAACTCTTTTCTGGCTGTGCCGCAAATTATGGCTACCGAAAGGCCTGACAGGGTTGCTGCCATGCTTACTGAAGGCAAGGTTGCGGTTATTGTCCAGGGAAGCCCATTTGCATTGGTAATGCCTGCAACCCATATTGACCTTTTCCATTCGTCGGAGGATTCCTATATTAGGTTTCCCTATGCCAATTTAGTTAGAATAATAAGGGTGTGTGCCGTAGCAATGTCGCTATTGCTTCCCGGGTTATTTGTTGCAATAACCAATTATCATCATGAGATGATTCCGACAGATCTTTTGTTTGCCATTGAAGCATCCAGGGAGAGGGTACCTTTTCCTTCACTGGTAGAAATACTTATTATGGAATTTGCCTTTGAGTTTATTAGGGAAGCCGGAGTAAGAATACCGGGACCGCTTGGGCCTACTCTGGGTATAATCGGAGGTTTAATACTTGGTCAGGCGGCTGTTGCAGCAAATATTGTAAGTCCCATTCTGATTATTATAGTGGCTGTTACAGGTATAGGCTCTTTTGCAATTCCCAATTTCAGTTTGGGGTATGCGTACAGAGTATTAAGGTTTGCATATATTTTCCTCGGTGCAACTGCAGGTTTTTTTGGAATAACGGCAGGACTTTATTTACAGGGGATATGGCTGGCTGCAGCCAAATCATTCGGTGTTCCGTTTTTATCTCCTTTAGGTCCTGTAACAAAAGGAGCTATGTCGGACCAGATTTTTAGGGCACCTATATGGAAACAGGAAAAACGTGCAGATTATCTTAATGTGAAGAAAAATAGAAAACAACCTGAAATCAGCATAAAGTGGATGAAAAATGACGAAAAGAAGTAATATAAATAGTTGTATTAGAAAAATAAAATTTGCTTATAGTAAAAATTATGGAGGGGAGGTTTTTCAATTGAATGATATCCGTTTCGGTAACGTTGAAGCAACTTTTATGATTGTAAATGCTATGAGTATGCAGCTATTTTTGGGACTGCCGCGCAGAATGACTGAAGCTGGCGGCCCGGCAGGCTGGATGATACCTTTATATACATTAATAATTAGCTTACTTATCTTCTTCTTCATTTCAAAATTGTATTCAAAATTCGAAGGCAAGGATTTAATTGATATTGCCCAGGTTGCAGGGGGAAGCATTGGACGTTTGGTAATCGGAATAATTTTTATATTAAACTACATTTTTATATTATCTGTTTTGTTAAGAATATTTGGGGAGGATATAAAAATATTTGCTTTAAATCAGTCTCCTTTAAGCTTTGTAATTATGTTCTTTATTATAGTAATGATTATAGCTTCCTATGTGGGTATTGAGAGCATTGTGAGAATTAATGTAATTATTCTGCCAATTACGGCTGTGGCTCTTCTTATTGTCTTTTTAGGTAATATCCATTTCATGGATGCTACAAATCTATTACCTATATTTGGAACTGGGATAGATAAAATTTTTGTTAAAGAAATATCCAGAATATCAATTTATTCAGCTCTTAGTTCAATATTTTTTATTACCCCTTTTGTAGGAAATAAAAAAGACTTTAAAAAAATCGGATACAACAGTCTAATAATTACCGGTATTTTATTGACTTTAGGAACCTTGCTTTACATACTGGTAGTGCCTTATCCGACATCTACCGAGTATTTTATTCCATATTTGCATTTGGCTAGATATGTAGCTTTCGGGAGATTCTTTCAAAGAATTGAATCTATATTCATTCTTATGTGGACTTTAGCTGCATTTTCTTACTTAAGTGCAGGTTTGTATTTATTGTTGTATGTAATTAAAAAGACATTCAAATTGGAATATTACCAACCTTTAGCTATTCCTGTTGCAGTAATCTTGTTTACTATATGTTTTTGGCCGGAAAGTTTAATGTCTTCGGTTAGAATAGAAGGGGAAATTGTAAGGCGGTTTGCCTGGATTGTCACTTTTGTTGTTCCGATTGCAGTATTGATAATTGCAAATCTGGTTATAAGAAAAAAAGGTGGTGATAAGTGTGGCGGTAAAGTATAGAATTTTTGCTTTTATTCTTATTGTCATCTTGCAATGCATCATATTGACCGGATGTTTTGACAAAAGGGAGCCCGACGATATGGCTTACCCTATAGCATTGGGATTTGATAAAGGCAGTACTAATGAATTGAGGATGACTATGCAAATAGCAGTTCCTACAAATATAGCCGGTGGAGAGTCGGGAGGAGGGGGAGATGGAGAAAGCAGCTCGACGGTTATTGCTGTTGAAACACCTAGCATATATTCGGGTTTAAATATGCTTAATTCTTTTATAAGCAAACAGATTAACCTTTCCCATATAAAAGTTATTGTTTTTTCTCAAGAAATTGCACAAGAAGGTATTTCTAAGTATTTACATGCAATGATAAGAAACAGGGAATTTCGTCCAAATGTAAGTATCATTGTGTCAAGGTGTTCTGCGGAAGAATTCATCGATGCAGTCAAACCGAAGCTTGAGACCAATCCGGCAAAGTATTATGAGTTATTACTTGATGCTTATCGGTATACAGGATTTACTACTGACACGCAGCTTATAGATTTTTATAATAAATCGGAAAGATCATCTATTCAGCCGGTAGCGGTTCTTGCTGATGTAAGTAAATATAAATCATCGGATGAGTTTGACTTAAGTAGCTCAACTTACAAAGAGAAAGGCAGGAGCTTTCCTCTGGAAGGGGATTTTAAAGCAGGGGATTTGCCAAAGTTGGGTGGTCTTAATATTGAGATAATGGGACTGGCAATATTTGACGGCGGAAAAATGGTCGGAGAATTGGATGGTGAAGAAACTTCGTATAATCTTATGGTGGAAGGTAAATTTAACTCAATGTATTTCACAATGCCGGATCCTATAAAGAAAGATGATCTTGTTGTTCTGCAGCTAAGGCGTAGCAGACTAACCGAAAAGAAAGTTGAAATGATTGGTGATAAGCCGAAACTCATTGTGAAAGTACATCTTGAAGGAGATATTTTATCGGTACAAAGCGGAATAAATTATGAAAGTGGTGAAAATGTAAAGTTGCTTCAAAGTGCTACAGAGGCTTATATAAAAGATGGAATAATCAAATATCTGGATAAAAGTACTAAAGTGTTTAAAACAGATACCAATGGTTTTGGCAATAAAGTTAAAGGAAAGTTTCTTACTTGGCAAGAATGGCAGGAATTTGACTGGCTTTCCAAATATAAAGAAGCAACCTATGATGTAGAAGTAGATGTAGCAATAAGAAGGCCGGGACTTATTGTAAGAACAGTTACTGAAGTAAGAAGCAATAAATAATATTTAGGGAAAGAAGGGTTGATAATGAAACCTTTTTACTTAATTGTATTGATTATATTTCTTTTGTGGATTTTCATAAAAACATTGAGTTATGGCAAATGGACTTGGGATAGAAAAAACAGGACAGGTGCCATAGCAATAGTTATTATTGCAATAGTAGAGTTAGTCTTGCCCCTTTACAGTATTTTTTTCATCCTAAAATAGATTAATTGCACGAAGTATAATACTGAATCATATTAGAGAAATTGAATTCTTAATGGATCAATATTCATGATGACAGTGTTGACTTGATTTATGCAGATATAAAAATTTTATCGGTAAAGAGGTTCAGATAATGGCAACCATAGGAATACCAAAAGGTATGTTTTTTTTTGAATATAGTTCAATATGGGAAGAATTCTTTAAAATTCTGGGTTTTGAGGTAATTTTGTCTCAAGACACCAACAGGAAAATAATGGATGATGGCATAAAATGCTGCAGCAATGAGACTTGTCTTCCTGTGAAAGTTTTTCATGGGCATGTGATGAGCCTTAAAGATAAAGTTGATTATGTTTTCATACCCAGGTATCAAAGTACCGGAAAAAATGAATATACATGCCCTAAATTGTGCGGTCTTCCGGATATGATAGCGGTAAATTTGGGTGATCAAATTAAAATTTTAGAGATAAAAATAAACATGAACTCTTGTCGCGATGAGACAAAAGAAAGCCTTGTTAAATTAGCGCAAACTTTAAAAATAGATTCAGAGAAGGTGTTGAAAGCATTTAATGCGACCTGGGAAAGACATACACAGTTAATGGCTAAAAAAAATAAAGCAAACGTAAAAAAGGAAGTTAATAATAAAAACGTAATTATATTGCTTGGGCATCCCTATATGATCTATGACAATTTCATAAGTATGCGACTTATTGAAAAACTTGAAAGAAAAAACATTGAAGTTTTTACACCTTGGGATATCGATTATGAGACAAAACGGCGAAATGCTCATCCATACCAGGGAAAAACTTTTTGGGATATAGGATTTGAGCTTTTGGGAAGCGCTTTTACCTGCGCAAAGGATGAAAGAGTAAAGGGAATTGTATATCTTACACCGTTTGCGTGCGGATTGGATGCTTTTATAATGGAGTTTATTGAACTTGATATTAAATCCAAAAATCAAGGACTTCCCATACTTAAACTTACTGTTGACGAACACACCGGAGAAGCTGGTTTTGATACAAGACTTGAAGCATTTATAGATATGATAGGGTGATGAGTATATGAAGATAACCTTTCCCCATATGGGAAACATGTATGTGCCTATAAAGGTGCTGTTGGATACTGTTGGAATAGAGTATGTCGTACCTCCTTTAAATGCAAAAGAAACAATGGAACTGGGGGTGGCAAATTCACCTGAGTTTGCCTGTTTACCTTTTAAAACAATATTGGGGGACCTTATTTACGGAATCAGAAATGGAGCAGATTTTATACTCTTTGGAGGCGGAAAGGGGCAGTGCAGATTTGGGTACTATGGAGACCTTCTTTCTAAAATTGTTGAAAATTTGAATTACGATGTAAAATTTGTGTGCCTTGATACTACCAATATGACAGTAAAAGGTATTCTGGAGAAAATTAGTCCTTTGACAGAAGGGAAAAGTGCTTTTGATATAATAAAGGGGATATTGTATGCAACCAAAACGGTTTTTTTGGTGGACAACCTTAACCGATTGGCAGGATATACGAGATGCCGTGAGGTTAACAAAGGAGATACCGACAGAATTATTTCCGAATTTCAAAAAAAAGTTCAAAAAGCGCATGGCTACAGAAATATAATCCATGTAATAAAGTCTGCAAGGAAACAGCTTAGTGAAATACCTGTTGACCGGAAAAAGAAAACACTAAAGGTTGCAATTGTTGGAGAAATTTATGCTGCATCCCATCCCGGAATAAATTTTGAGATTGAGAAAAAGTTAGGGAATATGGGGGTAGAGGTACATAATTTTTTAGGTATAAGCAAGTGGATACTGAATCATTTTATAATAAATAATCTGCCCGTCAAAATAAAAGACAAATTGCTTGCTGCAGGTCGGGAATTTATTAATACTGACGATATTGGAGGACATGGAATTCAAACAATAGGGGCTTCTGTAATATCTGCGAAAAGGAAATATGACGGTGTTATCCAGATTTATCCTTTTACTTGTATGCCCGAAATAATTGCACAAAATGTCCTTATCGAGGTACAAAGGAAATATAAAATTCCGGTTATGACTTTGATTGTTGATGAAATGACCGGAGAGGAAGGATATAAAACCAGGCTCGAAGCTTTTGTCGACATGCTGGAAATGAGAAGGAGAAAAACAGTTTTATTTGCAAAATCAGCTTATGATATAAATTACTGATTCTATTGAAAGCATAAAAATAATTTTAAATTATTATTGTAAAAATTAAAATTATTCCTGTATAATGGTTTTAACGCTCCAATTGAAATGAATTAATCTGTTTTGTGATGATTATTATCAAAAAATATATAAGTAGACAATTTGGGCTTTAATTTTATTACCTTTATAATTTCAATGAAATAGGGGGGATCAAATGCAGGTTAAGCATGAAAAAGGAAATATCGCAGGGGTTGAGTTGAAACTGGTTCAGAGAGAGAGTTTATGCTTTTGGAAAAAGATTATAATTTCTTCTGCGATAGTTTTGCTTTACTTATATATTGGGTTAAAAAATTACCTGTTTTTTCATTCATTAATAGAGATTTTAGGAATTTTTATCGGTTTTGGGGTCGCAATAGCGGTATATCATAGCTCCAGGATTATGAAAAACGGGTTTTATTTATATTTGGGAGCTTTGTTTTTATTTACAAGTATTTTTCAGATATTTCATGTTTTTTCTTATGCCGGGATAAATATTCTTTCATCAGACAGTTATGATCTATCGGTTCAAATTTCGGTTATAGGTAAATTCTTTGATGCTATAGCTCTTTTGGTAATGCTGGTTATACCGGCTAATACCCTGAAGAAAAATCTCAGCATTAAAAGATTGCTTGTACCCTATACTGTGGTTTCTGTATTTTTGCTCTCAACAATATACTTTGGCATATTTCCTCAGTGTGCATACGATAATGCCGATTCATCACCTTTTAAGATACTTTGTGAATTCATACTTTTTTGTTTGTATACTTTATTATTGTTTATTTGCTACAAAAAGAGGCAGAATTTTGGGGAAAATTTGTTTGTTTATATTTTTTCGTATATAGTTTTAAGATTGCTTGCTGAGGTTTTATTTGTTTCAGCTCAGCAGGTTACTGACTTGGCGACAATATTAGCTCATATATTGAAATTTTTCTCCCTTTGTGTGATTTATCAAGCGGTATCTATAGGAGTTATAATTAAGCCTATATCAATTTTGTTCAGTGAACTGGACAGAAAAAATAGAGAACTTGAACAAAAGACAATTGAACTTGAAGCTGTAAATAAAAGTCTTATGCGTGAAGTTCAGGAGTGTATGAGAATAGAAGAGTTGCTAAGGAAGAGTGAAGAAAGATACAAAAATCTTTTGGAATTTATGCCCGATGCAGTACTTTTACATGATAGAGAAAAAATTCTGTTTGTTAATAAAGCTGGAGTAGAATTGTTCGGATTTGAAGACAATTCGGAGGTACTTTCGAAAAGTTTGTATGAACTGCTTGATGAAAATAATTTTAATAAATATAAATCAAAGATGAATGAAGCGGATAATTGCGAATTTCCCATTATATTTGAAGAGATATTGCAAAGGGATAGTCACCATTTTTGTATTGAAGTTATCACAACTTCATATAATATTGATAATAAAACCGTTTTCTTAAGTGTAATAAGAGATATAACGCAAAGAAAAGAGTTTGAAGAGATGAAGCACAGTGTTGACGAGAGCAAGAGACTTTTGCAGGAAGTAACAGAGATGGATAAGCTGAAAACTGACTATATAATTAATTTGTCCCATGAGTTTAGGACACCTCTCAGCATTATTCTCTGTACTTTAAAAATTATGGAGTCATTGCCCGATTCCAATTCCAGTGTGAAAATTGATAAAGAGAAGTTAAGTAAATATATTTCAATAATGAAAAACAATTCCTACAAGCTTTTGAAGACTGCAAACAATCTTCTTGAAATATCTAAAATAGAATCGGGGTGTGAAAAGCTTAGACTTCGAAACTGCAATATTGTGAGAATTGTTGAGAAAGTTACAATGTCGGTGTGGTCCTATACGAGAAACAGACAAATTAACTTAATGTTTGATACCGATACTGAAGAGATTGTTACTGCCTGTGATGTGGACAAAATTGAAAGAATCATTCTGAATCTTTTGTCCAATGCAATCAAGTTTACTGAAGAAGGCGGACAGATAAAGGTA
This sequence comes from Acetivibrio clariflavus DSM 19732, assembly GCF_000237085.1. Classification (GTDB taxonomy): domain Bacteria; phylum Bacillota; class Clostridia; order Acetivibrionales; family Acetivibrionaceae; genus Acetivibrio; species Acetivibrio clariflavus. Next base: position 1,684,259 of record NC_016627.1, read on the forward strand.
AATGTATATAACAAGGAAACCGAAGTTTTAATAACTGTTTCCGATACCGGCATTGGCATACCGAAGGACAAATTTGAACTGATTTTTGAAAGGTTTAAGCAAGTTGATAATTCCCTGACCAGAGTACATGAGGGTACTGGAATAGGATTAGCTCTTGTGAAATCCTTTGTGGAAATGCATGATGGAAGGATTGAAGTGGAAAGTGAAGTTGGAGTAGGTTCCACATTCAAAATTTTTATACCCGTCAGAATTTTAAGCAATGAGGCTTACATGGATTACAACGAAACTGAAGCGGAGATTGAAAAAAGAATTGAAGAAAACATAAATATAGAACTTTCAAACATATGAGCAAAAGGAAAATAAAAGGATATTAAGTGAAATCCGGATACAAAAATATAATACAAAAGCCATGGTTATAACCATGGCTTTTTATATCTGGCAGGGGAGACAGGACTCGAACCCGCAGCTCACGGTTTTGGAGACCGTTGCTCTACCAATTGAACTACTCCCCTTCGACGCTTTTATAGTATACAACAAGATTAAATTTATGTCAATGGGGTTTTTTTATAAAATTTAAAAAAACTTTGACCCCCTTATTTGAAAAAGAAAAATCTGTTCCGATAAGTCAATGAATTAAATTATGTTTTTTAAGAAACATATTAAAATTAGAATTTATTTATTTACATTGAGGAATTTGTGATAATATATTTAGAGAAAAATGTTTAAGGAAAGAAAAATGATAGCCTATACAAAAGCTTTGAAAAATATGTTTAACTTAAGGAGGACATTATGGATAAAGCAATAGGATTTATTGGTGCCGGAAATATGGGATATGCAATGTTAAAAAGCATAGCTCAATCTAATATTGTTAAGACTGACCGAATATACGTTTACGATGTAGATGAGGAAAGACTTTCAAAACTTAAAGATGAAACCGGAATAAGTATTTTGAAAAGTGAAAAAGAGGTAGTGGAAAAAAGTGATATTGTAATACTTGCTGTAAAGCCCAATATACTTGAAACAGTGCTTGAAAAGTGTAAAGATTCTTTTAATGACAGAAAAATTCTTGTTTCGGTTGCTGTTGGTGTTCCGATAAAATTCTATAAAAAGATAATAGGTGAGGACAAAAAGGTTATACGCACAATGCCTAATACGCCTGCATTGGTGGGAGAGGGAATGACACTTGTTTCACCGGATGGCAGTATAGAAAAGGACGAGTTGGAATATGTAATGAAGATATTTGCATGTTTCGGTAAGGCAGAATTGCTTGATGAGAAGCTAATGAGTGAAGTTACAGCCCTTACCAGCAGCAGCCCTGCATATGTATTCATGTTCATTGAGGCTATGGCCGATGCGGCAGTATTGTCGGGAATACCCAGAAACTTGTCATATAAATTGGCGGCTCAGGCGGTACTTGGCTCTGCAAAGATGGTACTTGAGACTAATAAGCATCCTGGAGAACTTAAAGACATGGTATGCTCACCGGCCGGTACAACTATTGAAGCAGTAAGTACTTTGGAAAAGAATAAATTCCGGTATGCTGTAATTGAAGCTATGAACGAATGTACCAAAAAAGCCAGGGAGATAGGAAAAAAATTTGAGTAAGAGGAGTACCTATGAAAAAAGTTATAATTTACACAGACGGCGCCTGCTCCGGTAACCCGGGAGATGGAGGATGGGGTGCAATATTAAAATATGGAGAAGCGGAAAAAGAAATATCAGGTTTTGAAAAAGATACTACCAATAACAGGATGGAACTTAAAGCAGCCATTGAAGCGTTAAAAATGCTGAAAGAACCTTGTGAAGTAGAACTTTACAGTGACAGTGCATACTTGGTGAACGCTTTTAATCAGAATTGGGTAGAAAATTGGAAATTAAACGGCTGGAAAAATTCCAGCAAGGAAGAGGTTAAAAATTCAGAGTTATGGAAAGAACTTGACCGGTTAAGCAACATACATAAAATAAAGTGGATAAAAGTCAAGGGACATTCGGATAATGAGTACAATAACAGATGTGACTTGCTAGCAACCGGTGAAATAAAAAAGAACAGATCATAAATGGAGGCATTGATATGAATTATGAAGAAAAGACTTTATCGAAAAAGCAGATATATCAGGGAAATTTCATAGGTGTGGAGTCGTGGAGTGTGCTGCTTCCCAACGGGAAGGAAGCAACCCGGGATGTAGTAATTCACCCGGGTGCATCGGTTGTGATACCGATGACAGAAGACGGACAAATATATATGGTTAGGCAATATAGAAAACCTATTGATAAGGTATCGTTGGAAATTCCTGCAGGAAAGCTGGATAAAGGAGAAGACCCGCTTGATTGCGCTGTGAGGGAACTAAAGGAAGAGACGGGACTTGAAACTAAGGATATAAAGCATTTGATAAATATACACAGTGCACCGGGTTTTACCAATGAAGTGTTGTATATGTATGTAGCAAGAGATTTGCAGCAAGGCGAATCCTGTGCCGATGAAGATGAATTCATTTCAGCGGAGAAATATCCTGTCAGCACCCTTGTTGATATGATCTTAAAAAAAGAAATAACTGATGCAAAGACTATAATAGGAATTTTGCTGGCAGAAAAATTAATAAAAGGTGAGATAAAAATATAATTCTAAGCCTTTCAAAAAATAAATATTCCTTAAAATCGAGTCTTTTTCTTTTAATTTAAGTAAAGTTTACAATACATTAATATGTATTGTAATTTTTTTATTTTTATCGTCATAGAATTTAAATAGGATTAAGTAAATAAGGTGATTTCTAAAATCTTTCAGGCATTTAAATTTAATATAAAAAGTGATTTGATGTATTCTCTATACTATTATCATTAACCTATATTTTTAACTTCGGGAAAAATAATGTAAGATTTCGGTTGAGGAAAAAGATACAAGTTGTCCAAAAAACATCGATACTAAAAATACACCAGCTTAAGAGGGGATAAATGTGATATCAAAGATACATAATTTATTGGCAGAACATATTAATAAAAATAGAAATACATATCTGTTCCTGTTTTTAACATTTGTGACAGGAGTATCAGCAGGGGCTTTTACTGTTAACGGTTTAAGCTCAATACAGAAAACTGAGTTAACCAATTATTTTCAAGGCTTTTTGGAGCTTTTTGAAAATCAGAGGGTTGACAGCAATGAGATACTGCGAATTTCCCTTATTGATAACATAAGGTTTGTCGGAATCATGTGGGCACTTGGAGTTACAATAATAGGAATTCCTCTTATATACTTTTTCATCGGTGTAAGAGGTTTTATAACAGGTTTTACATCGGGGTTTATAATTGATCTGATGGGATTTAAAGGTGTAATTTTTACTCTATTTAGCATTGTACCGAAAGAGATAATAATTATACCCTGTATTATAGCACTGGGAGTAAATGGCGTTAATTTCTCGCTTAATATAATAAGAAACCGTTCCGATAGGCGGATGAGTAAAGAGAGTTTAAAGACAAGTTTTTTGGCATACTGCCTTACAACAGCATTTTTCTCATGTTTTATGTTTGGAGGTATCTTGGTTGAATCCTATATCACTCCTGTATGCATCAGAATAATCACGTCGAAAGTACTTTAGGCTTTAATAATATACAGTTCGAAATACAGTTTGAAATACAATTTGAAATAAATTTGATTGCTTTTGCAAAGGAAAAAGTAAAATTATTTTCATAAATTCCGTATATAATGTATAATAATGTTATAAAGTGTTGACAATACATATAGGAATATGGTTATAATTTGATATAGCATATATTTGTATTTATTGCACAAAAATCACTGTAAAAAATTAGGCAATAATCCGAACTATTTTGGGTTACGTGGAAAATATTGTACAAGAAGCTAAAATTCTTGTATAATAGTAAGGATTTGTAGTATTGGAAATGATAATAGTTTATGCCTTTATATATATTATTTTTTAAGAAGAGAGGAAGTAGGGTAAAAAATGGAAGATTTGGTTTTGAAATTTCTTACCTTTTTGGAGAAGGATAAGCGTTTGTCACTCAATACCTTACAGTCGTACAGGAGGGATATTGAACAGTACATTACATATTTAAGCGAAATGAAGATACATAATATTACAAATACCAATAAAACTACTGTAATTGCTTACCTCCTGCATTTGCAAAAAAAGGGACGTGCAACTTCTACAATATCTAGAAACCTTGCATCTATAAGATCTTTCTACCAGTTCTTAACTAAAAACGGTGTAATTAGCAGTGATCCCACAGAGGATCTTGAATCACCTAAAGTTGAAAAGAAATTACCTCAAATTCTTTCGACAAAAGAAGTAGAACTTTTGCTTGAACAACCGAAATGCGATGACCTTAAAGGATATAGAGACAAAGCAATGCTTGAACTGCTGTATGCTACAGGAATAAGGGTTTCAGAACTGATATGCCTTAATGTATCCGATGTAAATCTTGATATGGGATTTATAAGATGCAATAAGGGAAACAAAGAAAGAATGGTTCCCATAGGATCTGCGTCGATTCAAGCTTTAAATGAATACCTGACAAAATCAAGGAACCTGTTGATTCAAAGAAGTGATGAAAAAGCACTGTTTGTTAATGTGAACGGTAAAAGACTTACAAGACAAGGTTTTTGGAAAATAATCAAGCAGTATAAAAATCAGGCAAAGATAAATAAGGATATAACTCCGCATACGTTGAGGCATTCCTTTGCAGCACATCTTTTGGAAAATGGAGCCGATTTGAAGTCAATACAAGAAATGTTAGGACATTCGGATATTTCATCAACCCAAGTTTATGCTCAAATTGCCAAGAACAGAATTAGAGAAGTTTATAAAAAGACTCATCCGAGAGCATAAAATACAGTGTAAGGAAAAGTAAAGATATTGTCAATTTCAACAGAAATAAACTGTGGCAATTAATTTTGAAGACGCATCTACTGGCAAAACTTTTGCTGGTTTAATATAGACATTTATTTATTATTTTGCAATAATTAAGTTAATAGCAGAAAAGGGTAATAGAAATGTTTTGTAAAAAGTAAGATAGTTATATCTTACTTTTTTATATATTTATTAAAAGAGTTTTAATAAGAAGAATATTTGGGTAAGATTTATTGTGACAGTAACTGATCTTTTTAATAAGGAGAGATTAAAAATGAAAAGAGCAATAATAGTTGTTTTGGACAGTGTAGGAATGGGAGAACTACCCGATGCAGATAAGTACGGAGATAAAGGGAGCAATACTTTGGGAAATATTGCAGCTTGTGTCAGGGATTTTTCCCTTCCCAATCTTCAAGAGTTGGGATTAGGCAATATTGACAATATGAAAGGCATTAGGAAAGTTGACAATCCAAAAGGATGTTTTGGAAGAATGGCTGAAAGGTCCGCCGGAAAGGATACCACAACAGGACATTGGGAAATTTCGGGGATTGTTGTTGAAAGACCTTTTCCTGTTTATCCTAACGGATTTCCGAAAGAGGTAATAGAAGCCTTTGAAAAGGCTATAAATAGAAAGACTATCGGTAATATAGCTGCATCTGGGACAGAGATTATAAAGATGTTAGGTGATCAACATGTAAAGACAGGATATCCTATAGTTTATACCTCTGCCGACAGTGTTTTTCAAATTGCTGCCCATGAAGAGGTGATTGGCATTGAGGAACTTTATGACATGTGTTCTAAGGCAAGGAAGATTTTAAAAGGAGAACATGCTGTAGGAAGGGTAATTGCAAGACCATTTGTCGGCAGCAATGGAGAATATAAAAGAACAGAGAGAAGAAAGGACTTTTCGTTGGAACCTTTGGCAAAGACTGTTCTTGATTATGCAAAGGAAAAAGGAATGGATGTTAGGGCGGTAGGAAAGATTGAGGACATTTTTGCCGGACGGGGAATAACCCATGCAGTACACACTAAAGATAATAACGATGGTGTGGACAAAACTTTGGAATATCTTAAGGACGATTTTAATGGGATTATATTTACAAATCTGGTGGAATTTGATATGGTTTACGGACACAGAAATGATGTAGAAGGCTATGCAAAGGCTCTAATGGAATTTGACAGAAGACTACCTGAGATAATAAATGCTTTGAGGGATGACGATATTTTGTTCATAACTGCAGATCACGGCTGTGATCCTACAACGGAAAGTACCGATCATTCTCGGGAACACGTACCCCTTTTGGTTTATGGCAAAAGGATAAAGCAAAATATCAATCTTGGTACCAGAAGTTCATTTTGCGATGTTGGAGCTACGGTAGCGCATTATCTTGATATTACCGGTGAATTGCAGGGAAAAAGCTTTTTAAACGAAATAAAGTAATTAATAAGGATGTGTCAAATATGAGAATGTATGACGTTATTGAAAAAAAGCGTGATGGAAAAGAATTGAGCTATGATGAAATCAGTTACTTTATAAACAACTACTGCAATGATTTAATACCAGATTATCAGGTTGCTGCTTTGCTTATGGCTATATTTTTGAACGGAATGAGTGAAAGGGAAACAGCAGATTTAACTGAAATTATGGCTAATTCCGGTGATGTAATAGACCTTTCAGCTATTGACGGTATAAAGGTGGATAAGCATAGCACCGGAGGGGTTGGAGATAAGACTACTCTTGTCGTAGGACCGATTGTAGCTGCCTGTGGAGTCCCGGTGGCAAAAATGTCCGGAAGGGGCTTGGGGCACACTGGTGGGACAATAGACAAGCTTGAGTCAATCCCTGGGTTAAAAACTGCCCTTTCAAAGGAAGAATTTATAGAAAATGTAAATAGAATTGGTATTTCTGTGGCAGGACAGACCGGAAACCTTGCCCCGGCTGACAAGAAGATATATGCCCTTAGAGATGTTACAGCTACAGTTAACAGTATTCCTTTGATTGCAAGCAGTATAATGAGCAAAAAGATTGCTTGTGGGGCCGATAGAATAGTCCTTGATGTAAAGACCGGCAGCGGAGCTTTTATGAAAACCTTGGAAAAGTCAGAAGAACTGGCTCGTTGTATGGTAAAGATAGGTAATAATCTTGGCAAAAAAACCGTTGCCATTGTTACAGATATGGATATTCCGCTGGGAAATGCCATCGGCAATTCTCTTGAGGTTATTGAAGCTATAGATACATTAAAGGGGAACGGACCTAAAGACCTTGAGGAAGTGTCTCTGTGTTTGGCAGCCAAAATGCTGGAACTTGCAGGAATAGGGGATGAAAGTTACTGTAAGCAAAGAGCAAGAGAGGTGCTGGAAAATGGACAGGCACTCGAAAAATTTGCCCAAATGATAGAAAGACAGGGCGGAATACCTGATGTCATAGAAGATTATGATCTTTTCAAAAAGCCGAGACATATGTATGAGTTTACTTCGGAACAAGATTGCTGTATAGAAAAGATCAGAACTGATATGTTGGGCATTTCATCGATGATTTTAGGTGCCGGCAGGGAAACAAAAGAAAGTGCAATAGATTATTCGGCCGGTATAAAGCTTTATAAGAAAACAGGAATGTCTGTAAAAAAAGGAGAATTAATAGCAACTTTATATTCCGATGATACCGAAAAAATAAATCAAGCTCTTGAAACTTTGAAAAAGAGCCTGGTACTTGGCGATTCGGTTGAACCTCAAAGGCCTTTGATCCTCTCATATGTTGAATAGCAAATAATAAAGGCGAATAAAAACAAATGGCATATACAATTGGTTTTCAGCATAGTAATCTACTAATGAAAACTAATTGGGGGGAATACTAATTGAGAGGTAAGGGGTTGTTGGGATATTTAATAATTATATGCCTTGTAGTTAATATATATTCCGGCATTGCTTTTGCAATTGAAGAAAAGCCGGTTTATAATCCGGCTACTGTTGAAAAAATAATGGCCAGTGCCAGTGTTTCAGAACTTAAGGCAAAATCTTATATTTTAATGGATGCCTCTACAGGGCAGGTCTTGCTTGAGAACAACAGTAATGAAAGACTTCCCATTGCCAGTGTAACCAAAATTATGTCGATGCTTTTGGTTATGGAAGCCATTGATTCGGGAAAGATAAGTTTACAAGATACAGTTACAGCTTCCGAGTATGCTTCGGGAATGGGAGGGTCGCAGGCATATATTGAACCTGGTGAGCAGTATTCGGTACATGATGCGTTAAAAGCTGTTGCACTGCATTCGTCCAATGATGTTACGGTATCTTTGGCAGAGCTTGTAGCCGGAAGTGAAGAGGCTTTTGTAGTGCTGATGAATGAAAAGGCTGCAGAACTCGGCATGAAAAACACCCAGTTTCGGGACTGTACCGGGCTGACGGATGTGGATCACTACAGCAGTGCCTATGATATAGCTTTGATGTCAAGGGAACTCATAACAAAACATCCTAAAATATTGGAATATACATCCATTTATATGGACTCCTTTAGAAACGGTGAGTTTCAGTTGGTAAATACCAATAAGCTTGTAAGGTTTTATAGCAATTGCGACGGGTTAAAGACAGGGTTTACAAGAGCTGCAGGATTTTGTCTGGCGGCTACAGCATCTCGTAATAATATGAGATTGATCTCGGTAGTATTGGGTGAACCGGATTCAAACACAAGGTTTGCAGAAACCAGAAAACTTCTCGATTATGGATTTGCCAATTATGAATCGGTTGAGATTAATAAAAAAGGCGATCTGATATCAGATATCAGTGTTAAAAAGGGAAAAGTTTCAAAAGCAGGTGCAGTTATAGGAAACGATGTAAAGGTTCTGCTTCCAAGAGGACAGAAGACAAAGATAGTTCGTCAGGTGAGTTTGAATGAAGAGATAACAGCTCCCGTGAAAGCTGAGCAAAAAGTGGGAGAAATCATATATAAAATTGATGATAATGAGATTTGCCGGGTTGATATTGTGGCTGACAGGGATGTGGAAAAAATTAATATCGGTCATATCTTTGTAAGAATGCTTAGAAGTTGGTTTACTTTGGGTAAAGCATAATTTCTTTCGATTCGTAACTATTTTAAAATATGAACTCTTATTAACTAAAAGAGATGGAGAAGTATCAGTTATAGCTTGGGGTGGGTTGTTTTTAATCCACCCTATTTATGTCACTTTATTGGTATCGGGAAGCGAATTGCAATACTGCAATATAAATTAGTTTTTATTTGTGTTATATGGTAGAAATTCTAAAATTATGATAGACTAGAAATCAGTTATGGTTTTCATAAAATATTAAGCTTTTTGCAAAATTTGGCGATATTCGGTATATTGAAAGAATTAACAAAATATGATACTTTAAATAAATAACTGCAAAATGTGAGGTCGTTATGAGCCAGGTTGGAAACCATCTAAAACCTATGAATATTGGAGATGTTCTTGATTATTCTGTGGAAGCCTTTAAACAGAATTTCAAAGGTATTGTCCTGTTATCTCTTATTCTTTATATTCCTTGGACTGTATTATATTCAATAATAGTAAACGTTTTGGTGGATAATAATCTAGCTGACGTTTTCAACATATACAGAGATTTATTTAACGGAGTGTTTTCTCCTGAAATGGCTGACAGATATTTAACCGATGCACCGCTCATAAACAGTACCATGGCATCATTATTGAGCATGCTTCAAATGGTGTATTCAATAACTTTCAAACTTGTATTGAATGCAGCGGTAATAAAAATGATATATGGTTATGCAATAAGCGGTGAAGTTAAAGTCAATTCATTGACCGATGTTAAGACTCTTATAAAAGAGAGTTTTAAGTTTATGCCCAAAATGATGGGAAATGCCGTTATATTTGTACTGATTCTGGCAACAGCATATATAGTTTCCATTAGTGTTGCCGTATTATTTGTTATAGCACCGGTTATGATGGTTTCAACTTTGTATTTGCCGCCGGTTTTACTTGCTGTAACCATTGTTTTTCTGATAATTTTCGTTGTGCTGGGAGTATTGTTTGCCATGGGTTTTTTTGCTGTAAAACTGATATTTGGAGCCCATATAATTGTTATAGAGGATAAATCGGTATCGGAAAGTATTCGAAGAAGTTTTAACCTTACTAAAGGTAAGTTTTGGCATATAGCCTTTTCGGGTATATTTGCATTAATGCTGTATTATCTGTTTAATTCCTTGCTTATTGGTGCTACAATGATTGTAGCAGTAGTAAACAATACTTTATATATTATTGTCAATGCTTTTTCACAGATGTGTTCTGCAATAGCAGAGCCTTTTATACTGGTATTTATAACTATTCTGTTTATAAACATGAAGATTCAAAAAGAAGGACTGGACCTGGAAATAAAAATGAGAAAGCTGATTGAAAATGAAAAAGCGAGATATGGAGAATCGGTTAATGGGTAGATTGGTTAAAAGTAAGGCAATAAAAAAAATATTTTTTGTTATACTGGCTATTATCGGTATAGCTAATTTGTTTACCGATAAGGTAAAAGCCTATAGTCCTGAAAATGAAGAGGAAATTAGAAAAAAACTTTCAAAGATTTTGAATTCCGGAGAGTTCAGTGAAAAAACTGAGGCCAAAAGTTTGCTTGAAGTATTGCATGATAAATTTATTGAGTTTTTAAAGAATATTTGGGAAAAACTGAATATGACCGATAAACTCCAAAAAGTTTTTAGCGGTTCAAAGGTATCTAAGGAAGTCTTAATTTTACTTCAGATTATTGCTATTGCGATTATACTGGCAATTATTGTGTTAGTCATATATTTTGTTGTAAAAAGGTTTACATACTCACGAAAGGTAAGGCAGGAGGAAGATGCACTTCTTCTGAATGTATTGAAGGATGCCGATGAAGTATACAGAAAGGCTTTTGATTATTACAATAAGGGAGATTATACCCAGGGGTTAAGGTTCTTGTATATATCCCTTTTAATCCGTTTGAATGATCTGAATATTATCAGAATAAACAAAGCAAAAACAAACAAGCAATATTTGGTTGAGATAAAGGATAATAAGCCTGAGATTCACGGTGTTATGGCTGAATTTACCCACGTGTTTAACAGATATTGGTACGGTGGAAAAAAAGCCGACAAATCAATATTTGTTAAATGGAATGATGAATACGGCAGTTTATTTAATTCTTGCAAATAAGGTTTGCACCGCAGAGGAGGAAACAACAGCTGATGAAACGGTATAGGAAAATTATTATATATGCTGCTGTAATATTGATAATAGCTGCTGCCGGTTTAATTGTTTATGACTTTAAGGATGAAATACAGCAAAGTATTGAATACTCCTGCTACAATGCGGAGGGTGATGGGACAAGAGCTTTATATCTTTTGTCAAAGGAAATGGGATATGATGTAAGAATATATACGAGACCGTCAAGGTTTTTACCTGATAACGCTACAGTGGTTGCCATCGAACCTGTATCGGAAATATTGGAAAACAGTTTGGAAAAGAAATATCTTAAAGCCTGGCTTGAAAGAGGAAATGCCCTTGTGTTGATTTCCTATGACATTGAGGAATATATTGAGGAACTTGGTGCAACAGGACCGACTTATTTCGGAAAATATGACCAGGGGTATAAATACAGTGTCGGTAAAGGAAGTATTATTTATTTTGCCGATAGCGAGAAATATACTAATTCGGGAGTAAAAAACCTGGATTATGGAGTGCAGTTTATAGAAGCTCTTGAAGAAGCTTCCAACAAAAAAGTTTTGTTTAATGAATATTTTCATGGCATAGGAAAGAATGGTATAAAACTTTGGGATATAATAGGTTTTGCCGGAAGGCTTGTGATTATCCAATTGGCTATGTGTTTATTGATATATATATTTAATGTATCACGAAGGTTCGGAAAGCCTGTGGTTGTGTTTGAGACCATCAAGAGAGAGGAAAATGAGAATCTCTTTGCCCTTTCAAATATTTATTTTAAGGCAAAGGCAAGCAATATGGTTTTGGAAGTTTACTTGGAAAACGTAAAGCAGGAGCTTGCTAAATTTTTAGGATTTGGAAGGGATGACTGGAGTGATACCGATATTGTCAGAGCAGCAAAAGAAAACAATATATTAAAGAATTTAAATGTGGAAGAAGTCTTTTCAGAGTGTGAGAATTATATAAGGAGTGGAAAAAACAATAGCAAGGTATTGATAGGCATATATAAGAGTCTTGAATCAATCAGAAAGGGGATTAAGTAATGGTGGAAATAAATTCGTATAAAGAAAATGATGTTGCCGGATGTGAGTTTACCAAAGAAAAGGCAAAAGCCATTATAGAAGAAATATCCAAAATTGTGGTGGGTCAGTATCAATTTATTGAACATATGGTAGTTGCTCTTTTGTCGGGAGGTCATGTATTGATAGAAGGAGTTCCCGGACTGGCTAAAACTTTAGCTTCAAAGGTAATGTCAAGGGCAATTGACGCCGATTTCAAAAGAGTCCAGTTTACTCCGGATTTGATGCCGGCTGATATAATAGGTACAAAAGTTTTTGATCCGAAAAAGACTGAGTTTTTCTTGAAGAAGGGGCCTCTTTTTACCGATATATTTTTAGCCGATGAGATTAACAGGACACCTCCCAAAACCCAGGCAGCACTTTTGGAAGCTATGGAGGAAAGAGCTATATCTATTGACGGTGAGACGCATAAATTGAGCGATATGTTTATGGTATTGGCTACGCAAAATCCTGTTGAATATGAGGGAACCTATCCATTGCCGGAAGCACAGCTGGACAGGTTTTTGATGAAGCTGCTGGTAGACTATATGCCTCACAAATTTGAAAATATGCTCCTGCAGAAATATAACTCCGGTTTTAACAGTAAGGAGATAGAAAATCAAAATATCAATGTGGTATGCACTTTTGAAGATATAAAAAGGTGCCGGGAAGAAATTCAGGGAGTACAGGTTAATGAGGGTATAATCAATTATATAACATCCATAGTAAGAGCTACAAGAAATTCTCCCACTCTTGCGCTGGGAGCCAGCCCGAGGGCATCTATTGCGCTGCTTCTTACTGCAAAAACCTATGCAGCTATGGATGGAAGAAACTATGTTATACCGGAGGATGTTAAAGAACTGGCGCTGCCTGTATTGCGCCATCGTATAATAATTAAGCCGGAAGCGGGAATTGACGGCTTAAGCAATGATGATGCAATAAAAAATATCCTTGCAAAAGTTGAGGTTCCCAGGTAAGGGAAAATTGAAAAGGAGTTAAAAAGATGCTGTTCAGTAAACGTTTTTTAGCACTTCTTGCATCAGGAATAGTGCCGGTTATTATAGCGTCATTTATAGGTCTTGAATTATATGCTTTTTTGATCTATAACATAATAATATTTTCGCTTTTTATAGTTGATTTCAGAATTACTCCCGACACAAATCTTTTGTGTGTCGAAAGAGTGTGTCAGGAAAAACTTTCCATGGGGACAGAGAATGAAATTGGTATAAACATCAGAAATAACAGTGGATATGCCCTTGATATTGAAGCCATTGATGAAGTCCCTGAGTATATGAAAACAAGAAACAGCATTGTAACAATCCGTGTAGCACCGCACTATGAGGCTGTTGGAAATTACTATGTAGTACCGGAAAAAAGAGGCGAGTTTAAATTCGGCAAAATCCATGTAAGGTATAAAGGTGTAATGGGGCTGTGTATGAAGAAGGGGTTCTTTGACGTTGAGAACACCTATAAGGTATACCCGAACTTAAAGGATTTAAGCAAGTATGGACTGGCAGCCATTAAGAAAAGCCAGCTTATTCAGGGGATAAAGAAGAATAAAAGCTTTGGAATAGGAACTGAGTTTGAAAGTCTCAGGGAATATATCGAAGGAGACGATTATAGAAATATAAACTGGATGGCTACAGCAAGGGCCAACAAATTTATTGTGAATACCTATGAACATGAAAGAAACCAGCAGATTATGATAATGCTTGATTCCAGCAGAGTTATGAATTCTGAGATAAACCATATAAAAAAGCTGGATTATTCCATTAATGCAGCATTCCTTTTAGCTGATGTGGCTTTAAAAAAAGGTGATAATGCTGGTGTCATGGTATTTGACAATACGGTAAAAAGGTTTATAAAACCCGGTAAAGGAATGGGACAGTTTCAGTTGATTGCTGAAAACCTCTATAATGTTCAGGAGAATTTTGTTACTGCTGACTATGTGGCAGCTCTGACTTACTTAAACCGGAATCAAAAGCGCAGATGCCTGTTATGTATTTTTACCGAGTTATTTAACGCCGATGAGGCTTTTCAACTGGCATCGGCTTTAAAAGGTCTTGCAAGACAGCATATACCGCTTATTATAACCATAAAGGATATGCGGCTTTATGATTATGCTGAAGGTAATGTAGAAGACACAAAAGGTATATATACTCAAGTAGCGGCCATGAAATTAATCAGTGAAAGGGAAAAAATCAAGAAGATATTTAACGATTCTTCCATTGCTGTTGTGGATGTTCCACCAGATAAACTTTCTATCGAAGTTGTAAACAAGTATTTGAGCATGAAGTCAATGATGCAGATTTAGGGTTTGGCTGACTTTGATTGATTTTCTGAACGCAAAGGAAATCAGCTTGATTTGAGATTAGTCCATGCCATTAAATTTGGGAATATTTGGTAATGATAGATAGACAACCAGCAGTAACAAGGTTATTGCTGCAAAGATAACTTTTGCTGCTTCGGAAAAGAGAGAAGAAGGGGTAAAAAAACCTTCTATTATGCCGGCAACAATAAATATAGGTATAGTGCCTAAAACCAGTTTTATTGCTTCCTTACCTCTTATTATAAAAGAATCTTTGCGGGAATATTTACCCGGATTTATGATGGAATAACCTATAATTATTCCTGCACCGCCGCATACAAATATAGCGAAAAGCTCTAATATACCATGAGGAAGGATAAGGGACCAGAATAGAAGACTTCCGCCTTTATGAAGATATAAAGCAGCCAAAGCACCAAGCGGATAACCATTAATATATACAACATAAACCGTACCGATGGTAAGGGTTATTCCTAAGGCAAAGGCTAATATGCCGACTCTTATGTTATTGGTAAAAATAAAGGGGGACAAAACTGCTCCATTACGGTCGGCAACATATTCACTTGAATTTCTTTCAAGGACGCTTTCAACCATTTCCTGGGGGATAAAAGCACCGGCGTTATCGGTTGAAATAAGAGTAAAGATAAAACTGATAGCAGTTGCCAGAAGAAAGATCAGGGAGGATAGTAATATAGGTTTCCAATTCTTCTTTACCAGCTTTGGAAAACCGGAAATAAGAAAAACTAATGCTTTTTTTAGACTAAAGCTCTTACTGGTATATATATAACTGTGTGCTGAAGCAACAAGCCTGTTAAGATAGTTTGTTGTATTTGTATTTCCAAAGTTGGTTCTGGCATAGGACAAGTGACTGCTAATTAAATTGTAGGAATAAAAAAACTATCCAACTCGTCTTTGTTAAATTTATAAAGACTTTTGGAATTAAGTTTTTCAAGGGTTGATTCGAAGTCTTTCCAGATTTCAATATTTTGACTGATAAATTTATCTTCCTTCATACTTTGCACCTTTTGCTTTAAAATTTAGAATAATATTTGTTTTCGTTTACAGCATATAATTAAAAATATTTTATAAAACTTATTTTATCAGAAAAGTTTATCTGTTACAATTGAATTGTTAAAGAACATAAATTACCTAGGAAAGTATATGATGATTCGATAATAAAGTTTTATCAAAACTTGTATCAATATTTCAATATATTAAATTTTTTAAGAGGTGTTCAATAAAAGATGAAAAAAGTACTGAATATCCTTACTCCGGAAAACGTATTTATTGAATATGAATTGGCAGGAATAGGGTCTAGATTTGCAGCTTTTATTGTTGATTTGCTTATACAGCTGTTTGTTTTTACGGTAGCATTATTGGGGTTGTATTTTGCCGGATTTGATTATGAAGCTTTGATACGTGAATTGGGATTTCAGGTTTTGGCTTTTGCAATAACAATCCTGATTCTTTTTCATTTATTGTATTTTCCTTTTTTTGAAATGGTTATGAAGGGACAGTCTCCGGGCAAAAAGCTTTTTTCCATCAGGGTAATAAGACAGACAGGAGAACCGGTAGGTATATTTGACAGTATATTGAGGAATTTTCTTAGAGTTGTGTATATATTTCCTTTTCTATATCTTCTGGATGCTTTTTTGGTCATGCTGACAAAGAATTATAAAAGGGTAGGAGATTTTGCAGCAAATACTGTAGTGGTTAAAGTGAGAAAAAACGATCAGATTGTTAAAGTTGAGGATTTGTTGAAACAAACTGAAAACGGTGACGATTATATTGAAAGTTCCAATATATATCCGGTAACTCATTTTGAGTATGAAGTTTTAAAGGAATTTTTAGCCAGAAAGAATAGTGTAGGGGAAAGACGTTATGTTTTCGCATATAATTTCAATAAATACTTTTCAAGAAAGTTTAATGTACAGGACAAATATAGTAATCCCTATGAGTTTTTTGAAGAGATTATCCGAAGGAATTCGGGTCTTTATTGAAAAAGTTAATGAAAATTATTGGGTAATAGGCATTAGATATTTATCTATTAGCACAATTTTGAATCTTTATTATCGATTTTATTATATTGCCACTAATAAAAAATTATGGTAACATTTTATTATGGGATATATTTAAGATTTCGTGGCTGATGACGTTAAAAAACTTAAGTCTTGTTATTGGTATTGACCGTAATATTGTTTTATTAAAATATTTATCAAATCGACATATCTTTTTTGTAATATATCTATTTGCAAATTTGCCACTCATTCGAAGTTTAAGAACCCGTAGAATCTTGTAGACATAATTTACTTCTTCACAATCCTATTTTCCGCTGCAAATTAGAATGCTTTGCTGATAGGGCTGACGCATGGTTTATATTTTTTGCGCAAAATATATTATTTTAAAATAATATAATCAACTTTCGCACGTGAATAATGTGCACTGAACATTGAAAAATCAATAGATTTGGGCAATAAAAAAGTACAAGAACCCCCTTCTATGTGATATAATAGAAGTACCCAAACCCTATTAAATCGACAATTTGGAGGTTCTTGAACATGTCTATTGTATCACAGAAGGTTAAGGAAGAAAATAGATTTTCTTTGACAGTTGATAACTTTTTCAAAATGTTTTCTGTTTAAATTGCAATATTAAATGCAACACCTATAGTAGAAATCATTTTTTGTTTAGGTGGTAAATCCACAATATTATCCTTAAGCCCTTCTTGGTTATTTATTTGAGCGAATGCAGAGGGATGTCAAGGGTTGCCGTCAGGCAAGACGAAGTCTTTACCCTTGACTCCCCTCAAATGAGCTCTATAATTCACATGAAAGAAGGGCTTAAGCTGTTTTTGATGTATCATCATTAACTATTTTAAACAGCTCTTCATTAAAGCATTCTTCAGGCGTTTTATAATCTAATATCTTGCGTGGAAGATTATTTAACCAGTCTTGTATACGTTTTATTGTTGTCGCTGTAAAATCTCTTATTGCTTTCCCTTTAGGTATAAAACGCCGTATAAGACCATTATGACGTTCATTAGTACCTCTTTCCCATGAGGAATAAGGATGTGCATAGTATACTTCTATCCCTAATGGTTGTAATATTTCTGTCAATCTACTAAATTCTGAACCATTGTCTGCTGTAATAGTACGAAATATGTTACAAAACTGTTCTCCATAGAAATTCTTTAGTTCCAAAAGTGCCTTGTTAACAGCATTACTATCTCTTGCTTCTAAAAGAAACAGCAGTTCATAGCGTGTCTTTCGTTCTGTTAATGTTAAAATAACTGTATCGCTAGATTTTCTCCCTATGATTGTATCAATTTCCCAATGTCCAAAAGTCTGCCGTAGTTGCACATCTTCTGGCCTTTGATCGATGCTTTTTCCCAGAATACGTTTATTCTGACGGTCTCTTCTTACTTTTGGTTTTATTCGAAGTTTAAGGTTTAAATCAATATTTCGTACTTTCAGCAGCCCTTGGTCTATATAATTATATAAGGTTTTAGTACATACAATAGTAGAATGCATCCACTTAGAATTCACTATACATGAGCCAACTACGGCATCTGGTGACCATTTTTCATATAGTATTTTTTCTTCTGCAAATTTTATGAAATCTTCAACTCTAGCTAATTTACACTTTGCACCGCAATTCAAACGATTTTTTTCATAAGCTATCTGCCCACTTTCAGCAAAATACTTTCTATACGTCGTTAAATCATGCCTCATTTGAATCGTTGTACCTCTTTTAATCTCACGACTGATCGTACTTGGTGAACGACCTAGCATTTTAGCAATATAGCGTTGTGATTTCCCTTCCTTAATGAAAGCTTCAATTTGTCCACGTTCATAAACATTTAGGTGTTTAAATTTACGTTTAGTTGTGTTATTATTAGTTTTGATAACCATAGTTGAGAACCTCCTGTATGTTTGGATTGGACACCTAAATCATACATGATTTCTCACTATGGTTGTTAATTTTTTTACTACATTTTACCTGTTGCATTTAATTTTACAATTAACCAACCGCAATAATACTGATTTACGCACTATTGGTACTTTGTTCTACTATTGCTGCGATGAACTTGAGGACATTAAATTCCATGAGGCACTGCAGCTTATAATAGAGGCTTTAAAAACTACTTTACAGGAAAAACTGCTTTTGACAAAGGAAACAGTCAACGAGTTTCTCAACTACTTTGTCACTTGTTTGCCTGTTCATATCAAGGCAAAGCTATCAGTTGTTTCCTGCGAAAGTTGATTAATATATTTATTTCTGTTCAACACATTTATTAGAAAGAGGGGATGCTGTAATGAAGCAAAACTTGGAGAAGAAGGGGGAATGGAAAAAATGAAACATAAACTTATGGGAAAATTTTCGATTTTAATGAGTCTTACACTTTTGTTATCACTGTTGCCGTTAAATGTGCAGGCAAAAACCGTTACCTCTAATGAGACCGGTACTCATGGGGGCTATAACTATGAATACTGGAAAGACAGCGGCAACGGAACAATGGTTCTCAAGGATGGCGGAGCTTTCAGCTGCGAATGGAATAATATTAACAATATTTTATTCCGCAAGGGTCTTAAATTTGATGAGACAAAGACCCACCAGCAAATTGGCTATATGACACTGACTTATTCGTGTGATTATCAACCTAACGGTAATTCATATCTGGCTGTCTATGGATGGACAAGTGACCCTCTTGTAGAATATTACGTTATCGAGAGCTGGGGAACCTGGAAGCCGCCAGGAAATGTGCAATCAAAAGGTACTATTACCGTTGACGGTGGAGTATACGACATATTTGAAACAACCAGATACAATCAGCCTTCCATAAAAGGTAATGCAACATTCCAGCAATATTGGAGTGTTCGCCAGCAGAAACGTACAAGCGGAACAGTATCTGTTACTGAACACTTTAAAGCTTGGGAAGCTAAAGGAATGAAGATGGGAAAATTCTATGAAATTTCCCTTGTTGTAGAAGGATATCAAAGCAGCGGTAAAGCCGATGTAACCATGATGTCAATTAATATTGGCGGAAATTCAGCAAATCCTACCGGTACCACTGTTGTGCCAACTCCTGCATCGGGTTCCGGGAAAAGTGCTTTTTCAACTATAGAAGCCGAAGACTTTGACAATGCTTACGGTTCAAGCATAAGATCCATTGGTATGGGTGTAGGTTACATAGAAAACGGTAACTACCTGGTATATAACAATATCAATTTTGGTGACGGAGCAAGTGCTTTTAGTGCCAAAGTTGCTAACGGTAATACTACTGCAACAACTATTCAATTAAGATTAGGCAGCCCGAGCGGTACTCTGATAGGTTCTTTAAGTGTGCCCTCAACCGGTGGCTGGAACAATTATGAAGAATTATCCACTACCGTAAGCGGAGCATCCGGAACAAAAGACCTGTACCTCTGCTTTAACGGACCTGTAAATATTGATTGTTTCTCCTTTGCGAAAGGAAATTCCAATACAAATCCTATAAATCCGGGCTACATATTGCTTGGTGACGTTGACCAGAACGGTACTATAAATTCTTTGGATTATGCCAAATACAAAATGTATTTGCTTGGAATGATAAGTTCTCTTCCTGAGGAAGGGGATATAAACAGAGACGGCGACATGAACTCAATTGACTATGCAATGCTGAAACAGCATCTTTTGGGTATAATTAATTTGGAAGAGCTTTCAGGACCTAAAACAACACCTACACCGGTTGTGATTGTTACACCGACTCCTACAAAAACGCCATCTGAAGGTACATTCCACTGCTTCTTGCTGCTTGGTCAGTCGAATATGGCAGGATGGGCCAGGGCTCAAGATTCTGACAAGATACCTAATCCGCGCATACTTGCACTGGGCTATGACAATAATCAGTGGGGTGTAGCTGTACCGCCGTTGCATGAAGCATTTCAAGGCGCTATAGGTCCTGGTGACTGGTTTGCTAAAACAATAATTGAAAGACTTCCTGAAAATGATACTATAGGATTGATACCGTGTGCTATAAGCGGTGAAAAGATCGAAACCTTCATGAAAAATGGAGGATCAAAATATAATTGGATTGTCAGCCGTGCAAGAATGGCACAGCAAAGAGGAGGAGTTATTGAAGGTATCCTCTTCCACCAGGGTGAGTCCAACAACGGTCAGCAAGATTGGCCTAATAAAGTAAGTACACTGATTTCAGACCTCAAAAAAGACTTAGGGCTTGGAGATATTCCTGTTCTGGTGGGAGAATTGCTCTATACCGGTAGCTGTGCAGGGCATAATACTTTGGTAAACAGACTGCCGTCAATGATTCCGAATTGTTATGTTATTTCTGCACAAGGTTTATCCGGTGACCCGGCAGATTTCTGGGGACTCCATTTCAATCATGATTCTACTGTTGAATTCGGTAAGAGATATGCGAAAAAAATGATTGAAGTACTTGGATGGTAAGCTTGTCTTAGGTTTGGGCTGTTACACAAAAATAGGTGTAACAGCCTTTTTCGATACATATTTTTAGAAAAGCATTCATTTTAAAACTTAATATTTGTTTTATGGCGTTGTGTATTGATATTTAGAAAGGGTAATATTAATTGAAAACTGTTTTTCAGTCAATGCAATGATCAAACGGAAGTTAACAGTAGAATAAATATTGTTATGCAAGATTTCATATTGACTCTTGCATAGATAAATGTTACCATAAAAGAGACTAAAGCATTAAAAATAAGAATTTTCTAATAGGTAAATTTAAAAAGCTGTTTGATTTTTATGGGGCAAAAACTATTAAATCGAATTTTTTTGCAATAACAGTTGCAAAGATTTTTTTAAAAACCTGAATCAAATTTTTGATGGGTGGTATATAAGATTTATATATTTTTGAATTGGAAGGTGAAATAATGTTTGTATCAAAAGCACTAAGTATTAACGGTAAAAATCATCTTGAGATTGGCGGATGCGATTGTGTCGAACTTGTAAATAATTTCGGCACTCCTTTATATGTTTTGGATGAAAACCTTATCAGGGAAAACTGCAGATTATATAAAAATGCTATGGACAAGTACTATGATGGGAACGGTATAGTTCTTTATGCCAGCAAAGCTCTTTCTACAATGGCAATATGTAAAATAGTTGATCAGGAAGGACTTGGCTTAGACGTTGTTTCGGGAGGAGAGCTATATACGGCACTGAAAGCCGGTGTCCCGATGGACAAAATTTATTTCCACGGAAATAATAAGACCTATGAAGAACTGGAATTTGCCATTTCAAAGGATATTAGACGAATTGTTGTTGACAATAGGGAAGAGCTGGGAAGAATTAATGAAATAGCTGGAAAACAGGGGAAAGTTGTTAATATTTCCTTCAGAATAAAGCCTGGAATTGATGCCCATACCCATGATTTTGTCCAGACAGGGCAAATTGATTCAAAATTTGGTGTGGCTTTGGAGAATGGAGAAGCCTATGAAATAATTTCTGAAGCCTCAAAAATGAGCAATGTTAAGGTTGTGGGAGTACATTGCCATATAGGTTCCCAGATATTTGATCTTGAGCCCTTTAAACTTGCAGCAAAAGTAATGCTGGAGTTTATAGCGAAGGTAAAAAACGAGATAAATATAGAAATTGAAGAGTTAAATCTGGGTGGTGGATTTGGTATTAAGTATACTATGGATGACGACCCGATAGAATATGACCATTATATTGAATCGGTATCAAACGTTGTAAAAAGTATATGTAAGGAAAAAGGCCTAAAACTTCCTTTTATTGTTATGGAACCGGGAAGATCAATAGTAGCACCTGCCGGAATTACTCTATACAAGGTTGGAGCAGTAAAAAATATAAAGAATGTCAGAACCTATGTTTCTGTTGATGGTGGTATGACCGATAACCCCAGATATGCGCTTTATCAGTCGAAATATGAAGCTGTCATTGCAAACAGAGCAGATGCACCAAGGGTACAGACTGTGACCATTGCAGGGAAATGCTGCGAGTCGGGAGACCTTTTGGCAAAGGATATCAAAATGCCTGAGATACAAGCGGGTGACATATTGGCAATGCTTGCAACCGGTGCATACAACTACTCAATGTCCAGCAACTACAACCGTATTCCGAGACCTCCCGTTGTGCTTGTGAAAGACGGCAAGGCGAGGGTAATAGTAAAAAGAGAAGATTATGACGATATTATAAGAAATGATGTTATCCCCGAGGACCTATAGATTTTTGTATAAACAGAGTAAAATGAGGTAGTAATAAATAAAACAGAATAAATATTTGAGAGCAAAATATAAAAAAGATATACTTCCCATAAAAAAAGAGGGGGGAGAGCACTTAAATTTTTTAAAATTTAAGTGCTCTTTTTGTCATACATCTAAAATAATTGATGTATTATAAAATAAAACCATTTAGGGGGAAAAAATGAAGCTTAAAAAATTACTTGCTTTGTTAACAGTGTATGCAATTGTAATAATATCTGTTCCATTTTTCTTTAATGATATGTGGTTAAAAGATTTTCCTGAGCTCAAGACCTATGAAGGGGAACTTAAATTTTCAGGGGAAAGGGCGTATAAGGATATTGAATATATGGGGCTCAATTTTCCTCAAAGGGAAATTGGAACTGAAAATGCCGAAAGTTCAGCTAACTGGATACTTCATGAGTTCAAGCAGCTCGGACTTGAGGCGTACAAAGAGGAATTTGTCTGCAGGTCATCGGAAAAACTTTTAAGAGCGTTAATAGGAAAAAACAACTATGATAAAAAAGATTACAAGAAACTGCCTCTAAACGAGTTTTTTACCGAGTTAAAAGGCATAAATGTTATTGGTATAAGTAAAGGAAAAAGTAAGGATACAATTATCATAGGAGCCCACAGAGATACCCTGGGTACTTTGGAAGGAGCTCAGGATAATGCTTCCGGTACTGCTTCAATGCTGGAACTTGCAAGAGTATTGACAAAAGAAGATCATTACTATACTTATATGTTTATATCCTTTGATGGGGAAGAAATAGGGCTTAAAGGTTCAGAAGCTTTTGCACGCAAGCACTCACTGAAAAATGTAAAATTGGCAATGATTCTTGACTGTGTGGGTTATAAAAATGCCGATACGGTAGGACTTTATCAATTTGCAAGTGCCAAAGGGGCTTCTCCGCTTTGGACTACGGTTTTAGCAAATAATGTAATCAAAGACAGAAACGGAAAACCCTACTACATTGACGAGGAAGGCGGTTTAAGAGGGATTAGTATCGGAGTCTTTCCTCCTTTGATGAAAAAAATGATGTCATTGAAAGTGAGCGGATGGGTTAATACCGATTCGGGACCTTTTGTTGACAGAAACATACCTTCAGTCGGCTTTATTGCAGCAAATTCAATAAAAAAAATAGATCCTGAAAATGTTTATCATACTCCCGGCGATACAATATCAATGGTAAGAAAGGATACCTTGGAGTTTATAGGGAAACTTAGCGAAAAGTATATAAAAAGTGTTGAACTCAATGACTTTTCATGGGAACTTGAAAGCAGCTGGTATTTGGTAAAAGGGAATAAATATCTGGACTTTAGAATTATATTGGGATTCGGATTGCTAGTACTAATTGGCGTGGCAATGATATGGTTTGTTTCTTCTTTTGAAACTTTGAAAAAACGTAATGAAATTTTGGCTTTTGTAAGAAAAGAGCTGGTGTGGATTATACCCATTGTCCTGTTGTCCGTGTTTTTCGGATTTATGTGGCAAATAGTGAAGTTTGATTTTGCTGCTGACATAAATATAACTTTCCTGATAAAATTATGGTTGGGGGTAAGTTTTCTGGTTCTTTTAGCCATTATAACAATTAGGTTTATTATACTAAAGGATAAAAGGGAAAGTTATCACCAAATAACGGAATTTCAAAGGACATTGCTAAACAGTCTGTATTTTCTTATATTTTTAGCTGCTACTATATATTTTAACGTTTTTATTGCTATAATACTTGTAGGTATACCTGTATTTGTGATGGGCAGAGTGGGTTATTGCAATATGGCAGCGAGAATTGGTTGGGGAATTGCTTTACTGATTTGGTCTGTAATTGAAACTATTTTGCTATTCAGCTGTGTTTCAGCTTACATATATGACTTTTTGGCAATAGAAGTATCGGTTTTAATGTTTATATATAGCCTCTTAATGAATTTTACCTTTGTGTATGTAATAAGTACGCCCTTTATGCCCAAAAAGGCAAAGAATTTTAAGATGTATAAAGAATTAAACACAATTTAGTTTACGCTTGGAGTGAATTTAATGGAAATTATTATAGGACATAACAATATTGATTTTGACTGTGCAGCATCTATGCTGGCGGCAAAAAAAATCTATCCCGATGCAAGGCTAGTGCTTCCTGAGAATGTGGGAAGGGATATTCGGGAGTTTATAAACATGTATGAAGACGTGTTCAACTTTATTGAAGAGAACGAAGTCTGCGGGGAAGACTTGACAAGGATAATAATTGTTGATACCCACTCTTCCTCCAGGATAGGCAAGTTTAAAGACTACGTCCAAAAGCCGGAAATTGAAGTTATTATATATGATCACCATCTTGTATGCGATAATGAAATTATCTCGCCTATTATGAGACTTGAGGAAGTTGGTGCTAATACCACAATAATGGTGGAGGAACTGAAAAGGAGAGGTATTGATATTTCTCCTGTAGAAGCTACAATCCTGGCACTGGGAATATATGTTGATACCAATTCATTGATTTTCTCCGGTACTACAGCAAGGGATGCCTATGCCCTTGCTTATCTTCTTGAAAAAGAAGCAAACCTTTCGGTTATTGAGGGCTTGACACTAAATCGTTTGACTATCGGACAACAGGAACTGTCACAGCTGATGAATAAAAATATCTTTGTTGAATCTATATCGGGATATGAAGTGGGTTTTGCATTGGTGAAGGTGGACAAGTATGTGGATGATGCTGCGTATCTTACCCGAAAGATATTGGAGGAAAGGGATCTGGACGCGCTGTTTTCAATACTGAGAATGGGTAAAAAGACATATATAATAGGAAGAAGCATGACTGAGGATATTGACTTGAGTGTAATTATGAAATTAATTGGAGGTGGAGGGCACAAAGGTGCCGCATCTGCCAAATCCGATGAAACTGACCTTGATAAATTATACAATCAAATAAAATCATTGCTTAAGGAAAACATAAGACCTGCCTTGAAGGTCAAAGATATAATGAGTTCACCGGTCAAAACTGTTTCAGAGGATACCACTATAGATGAAGTTTATGATATTATGTTAAAGTTTGGACACTCGGGAATGCCGGTTATAACCGGTAATAAAATAACAGGAATTATTTCCAGAAGAGATGTCGACAAGGCAAAAGCCCATGGGTACGGAAATGCTCCGGTTAAAGCCTATATGTCCAAAAAGGTCATAACCGTTGACTTGGAGGAATCGGTTAAAGAAGTCCGGGAACTGTTTGCAGAGCACGGAATTGGAAGACTTCCGGTTTTAAAAGACAACGAGATGGTGGGAATAGTAACCAGGACTGATATAATTAGAGCTTTATACGGAGGAAAGTATAAGCGTAAAAATAAAACGGAAGGCAGCAGGAGTGAAATTGGAAAGGAATATACCAGCGAAAACCTTTCTTACAAACTTAATGAACTGCCCCAAAAGGTATTAAATGTTCTTAAATCGGCGGGAAAAATGGCAGATGATGAAGGTTACAGTGCCTATGTTGTCGGGGGATTTGTAAGGGATTTGATACTGGGAGTTGAAAATCTTGATATAGATATTGTTATTGAGGGGGATGCGGTTGCTTTTGCCCAAAAGTTTGCCTCTCAAATCAATGCGAAAATTACTGTACATGAAAAGTTTCAAACTGCTTATGTTTATATTGACGAGGATTTGCAAATTGATTTTGTAACTGCTCGTAAGGAATATTACGAATTCCCGGGGTCTCTTCCCATTATAGAAACCGGAACTATAAAGGATGACCTTTTCAGAAGGGACTTTACCATTAATTGCATAGCCATGAAACTAAACGGCGATGAGTTCGGAAAAGTTGTTGACTTTTATGGCGGCAGACGAGATCTCTATGATGGGGTAATAAGAATTCTGTACAATTTAAGTTTTATTGAAGACCCCACAAGAATAATCAGAGCAGTGAGATTTGAACAGCGATATGGTTTTTTGATGGATGAGAAAACTGAAGAATTTGCAATAAAGGCTGTAAAGTCCGATGTTTTGGATAAGTTGAGCATAGAAAGGATTAATACCGAATTCTTTTACATGCTTAAGGAAAAGAATGCGGCTAAAATGCTTCAAAGACTTAAGGAATTGGGACTGCTGAAGAAGGCTTATCCGGAAATGGAATTGTCCGACCAATTAATAAATCTTATGGAAAAATCCGATAATCAATGGGAGGATTTTTATATCGGCTTGATAAATAAGAAAAATATTGATAAAATCCTTATATATCTTTTGGTGCTGCATTCAAATATGAGTGTGGACAAGGTTCATGCCTCAGCGGACAGAATGAGGCTAAAAAAGGAATATAAGGATGAAATATTAAGGTTTATAGAAGTAAAGGATTTGAATCTGCCGGCATTAGTAGCAGAAGGCAATCTTTCAAATTATGATGTTTACAGTATGTTTACCGGGCTGTCACTGGAAAGTTTGTATGTGATAAGTATTATGTTTGATGACAGGGTAAGAGATGCAGTTCTTGTATATATCAATAATTTGAGTCAGATAAAGACTGAAATAACAGGAAAGGATATAATGGAATTGGGTATAGCTCCCGGTCCTGAAATAAAAAGAATTCTCCAGGCGGTGCTTAAGGAGAAAATCAACGGTAAAATATTTACCTATGATGATGAAATAAATTTTGTAAAAAATCTTTTAGAACAGGAGAACTGAGATATGACTGTTTTTTTTAGCGAAGTATATAGGCTTGTGATTCTGTTTGTATTTTTTATTATATCTATTTCGATTCATGAATGTGCTCATGCTTATGCAGCATACCTTTTAGGGGATCCGACTGCTAAAAATCAGGGGAGAATTACTCTAAACCCTTTAAAGCATCTTGATCCTCTGGGAACTTTAATGTTATTCATTATAAATTTCGGGTGGGCTAAACCTACACCGGTAAATCCTATATATTTTAAAGACAGAAGGAAAGGGGTAATGCTGTCCAGTTTTGCCGGGCCATTGTCAAACCTTCTGTTTGCAGTGATATTGGCATTTCCCTATGTTTATTTCCGTGAAAGTTATTATAACAATCTTAACAAGTTAAATGTCTATTTGATGGGTGTATTTGGCATTGGATTCAGTTTAAATGTAGTACTTGCTGTTTTTAATATGCTGCCTGTACCTCCTCTGGACGGCTCTAAAATTCTTTCGGGGATTATACCTCCTAAAAACTACTATAAAATGTTGGAATATGAAAGCTATATAACAATTGCTTTTATAATTCTTATGCTTACAGGTTTGCTTGGTAAAATATTAAGCCCTATTGTTGGCATTGTTCAGACGGCAATTATTTATATAGTTTCACCTATAATTACATTTATTATATAAATTGGAATCATCCAGGTCTTTTCAAAATTTAATTAGACTTTATACGAAAAAAAAGATATAATCTATAAATGTGACTGTTTTATGAGAATATTTAATTGAAAAATAAAGTGTTTAAAATTAAAGATTAAAAAATGTTGAAATGCTATTTACAGCGGGAGAGTGAATTAGTTGTGAAAAAAGGTACTATATTGAGTGGTATGAGGCCTACAGGAGCATTGCATTTGGGAAATTATTTCGGTGCTCTTGAAAATTGGGTAAAATTACAGGATGACTATGAATGTTTCTTTTTTGTTGCTGACTGGCATGCCCTGACTACAGGATATGAAGATACTTTAGAAATAAAGAGTAATATAAATGAATTGGTTATTGATTGGATTAGTGCGGGTCTTGACCCTGAAAAATGTACAATATTTTTACAGTCAAAAATAAAAGAACATGCGGAACTGCATTTGCTGTTCTCTATGATTACACCGCTTTCCTGGCTTTTGAGGTGTCCAACTTATAAGGATCAATTAAACCAATTAAAGGATAAAAATATTACTACCTATGGCTTTTTAGGATATCCTAATCTTCAGGCAGCGGACATACTTATCTATAAGGCCGGATTTGTGCCGGTAGGAGAGGACCAGTTACCGCATCTGGAACTTACAAGGGAAATTGCAAGGCGATTTAATTTCTTGTTTGGAGAAGTTTTTCCGGAACCTCAGGCAATATTGACAAAAGCTAAAGTATTGCCGGGAACAGACGGAAGAAAGATGAGCAAGAGCTACGGCAATACCATTGCACTTTCCGATGATCCTGATACCATAAGAAAAAAAGTAAGTACAATGGTTACAGATCCTGCCAGGATAAGAAAGGATGATCCTGGACATCCTGAAGTTTGTACGGTATTTTCTTTCCACAAGGTATTTAATGAAGCCGAACTTCCTGAAATAGAAGAGTCATGTAGGGGCGGAAAGATTGGTTGTGTTCAGTGCAAGAGGAATCTTGCCGATAAAATGGTTAAGTACTTCGAACCTATACATGAAAGAAGACAAAAAATTCTTGAAAAGCCGGAAATGATTAAAGAAGTACTTCATGAGGGAAATAAAAAGGCAGAAGAAAAAGCAAAGAAGACAATGGAAGAAGTAAGAAGCGCAATGAAGATAGATTTTATGTAATGGATATGTATAAATGAGTGTTCTACTATCCTTTTAAGCGGTGGTGGGAATTATTGGAAAGTGTATTATCAAAAGCATGTACCATAAAACTGCAGAATTTTGAAGGACCTTTTGATCTCTTGTTCCACCTGATTGAAAAGAATCAGGTGGATATATATGATATTCCCATTAATGAAATAACAGATCAATACATGGACTACCTTTTCCAAATGCAGGAGATGGACCTTGAAATAGCCAGTGAATTTCTTGTAATGGCTGCAACTCTATTGCATATAAAGTCAAAACTTCTGCTGCCAAGCCCTAAACAGGACAAGGAAGAAGAGGTTGACCCAAGGGAAGAACTGGTTTTAAAGCTGGTGGAATATAGAAAGTATAAACGGTTCGCGGAAATTTTAAAGGCCAGGGAAAAAGAGTGGGAAAGGGTGTACTACAGACAGCCGGAGGAAATTGATATAAAAAATGTGGACGAGCCCATAGAAATTTCCTTTGATGAGTTAAAAAGGGTATATGTTGAGCTTATTGAGCGAAATGAGAGGAAAATAAATAAAAACGCCGATAAAATGACTCAGATACTCCAAATTGAAAAAGTGACCTTAAGAAGCAAAATTAGAGAAGTGATACGAACTCTTATGCATAAAGCATATTTTAAATTTTCCGACTTGTTTTCTTTTGCTACCAGGTCTAAACTGGAGATAGTTACAGGGTTTCTGGCAATATTGGAACTGGCAAAATTGAAGAAAGTTTCAATTACCCAGAAAGCTCAGTTTGATGAGATTATAGTTCATAGAACTGCAGAAAAACTTGAAGATATAGATATAGATGAAGAAAAAATTGCAGCTGAAAGATAAGTTGCATTTCTGAAAATTAAGCTGCTGTATAAGTTGTTGTGGAGGAAAGGCTCACATGGACTTAAAAAAACTTGAAGGAATAATTGAAGGACTACTTTTTGCATCGGGTGACAGATTATCTTTAGAAAAAATATGTGAGATAGCAGGTGTTGATAAAAAAACTGTCAAGCTTGTAATTAACAATATGATAGTAAACTATAACGAAAATCCTGCAAGAGGTATCACCATCCGGGAGATTAACAATGGTTATCAGCTGTGTTCAAAACCTGAACTGTATGAATATGTGAAAGTTCTGTTTGAACCAAAGCAAAAGAGCGGTCTGTCCCAGGCAGCCTTTGAAACTCTTGCCATTATAGCTTTTAACAGACCCATTACAAAGGCAAAAATAGAACAAATCCGGGGAGTTAATTCCGACAGTGCCATTGCAAAACTTTTGGAAAGAAATCTGATCAGGGAAGCAGGAAGATTGGATGCGCCCGGTAAGCCTATACTGTATGAGACGACGGAAGAGTTCTTCAGAAGCTTCGGTTACAAATCCGACAGCGACCTGCCCATATTTGAAATGAATGAAATTCCTGAAGTAGTAGAACCGAGACAGGATGAAAATAACACCGATGATAAAAATGAAGAAAATGTAAATAGTTGACCGAAATATTTAAAGAATACACCGAAAGGTGTATTTTTTTTGTCTTTAAGGAAAAAATATCTAAAAAGAGGTGTAATGATGTGCTTATTGCTATTGTAATAATAACTATAGCGGTATTATTTGCCCTATGTTTTATAAAAGTAAATTTAGCTTTTGAATATAAAAGACGGGATGTAAATGACTATTTTGCAGTATCCATATTTATATTCAATGGCTTGATTAAATATAAAATTGAAATTCCGAAAGTGGACACAAAGAAAAAAGGTTTGTTTTTTAGAAAAGTAAAGAGAAAGAAAAAGGCAAAATCAGAAAAGAAAGAAAAATTGAGTTATGGATATATACTCGAAAGCATTCGGCAATATCGTGATTTCATGGACAAATACCGAGTGTTTTTCAGCAGAATATTTAATTATTTAAGATGTAAAGTCAATATTAAGAAACTGGACTTCGACATTACAATAGGAACGGATAATGCCCACCATACTGCGATATTAACGGGTTTATGCTGGTCGGCTGCAGGTATTATTATTTCTTTTATTCATAACAACCTGAATCTTTCGAAAAAAAATATCAGTATTAAACCCGATTATATGGGAAAAAAATTAAAAGTTGATTTATTTTGCATATTGAATCTAAGAATTGGACATATTATTATAGTCGGTCTTATATATTTAATGCATGTTAAACCGTTTCGAAAGTTGGCTTGTTTTATAAATATGGCACAAAACCAAACAAATCATATTTTATGAAACGGAAGTTAAAAGGTTTTATATATATTTAAGCATCAAATTGAACCTTGGCAGAAAAAGCATAATATTTAAAAGGTTTAGTACCTATATCGATAATATAAATACAGGTGGTGATTGAATTGGCAGAACATCCAATACAAGGACTTATGACAACGGCAATGGAAAGTATCAAGGATATGGTTGATGTAAATACCATAGTGGGCGATGCTGTACAGGCGCCGGATGGTACAGTAATAATTCCTATTTCAAAGGTAACCTTCGGGTTTGCAGCAGGAGGAGGAGAATTCAATTCCAAAAGCAAAGCTGGAATTGAATGTGATGACAGTGGGAAAAGGCCGGTTGAAAGTGAGGGTAACGGAAAATTTCCCTTTGCAGGAGGAAGCGGAGCAGGTGTAAGTATAAATCCTGTAGCCTTTATGGTAGTAGGGCAGGGACAAATAAAGCTGTTACCTGTAAATGTAAATTCCTCACTGGAAAAAATACTTGACTTTATCCCTGAATTAATTGAGAAGGCAAATGACGCCTACAAAAAAAAGATAAAAATTAAGAAAGAGCTAAAGGCCTGCGAAAAGAATGCAAAAGAAGAAGAGGACGAAGAAGAGTAAATACTTAAAAGGTGGGAAGAAATCCTGCCTTTTTGTTTTGATAGACTTTTAACTTGAGAGTAAAGGTAAACTACTCGGAAAAAATAATCTTTACGAATTTTTCCTTTAACTCGTAGAAATTGTTTGCAGCATAAAGTATAATACTCTTGTATTGGCAGAAAAAAGATTAAGAGGTTGAGAAATAATATATGGAATTGGTAAGGTTACAAAAGTACATTGCCGATTGCGGTGTGGCTTCAAGAAGAAAAGCGGAAGAACTTATAAAACAGGCAAGGGTTAAAGTAAACGGAACGGTTGTAACTGAAATGGGAATAAAGGTCAGTGATGCCGATTTGGTTGAAGTAGACGGCAAAATAATAAAGCCTGAAAATAAAAAAGTGTACATTTTGCTGAATAAACCGCCCGGGTATGTGACTACAGTAAAAGATCAGTTTGGGAGACCTACTGTAATTGATCTTTTAAAAGGGGTAAAGGAAAGAGTATTTCCGGTAGGAAGGCTTGATTATGAGACAACGGGACTTTTGATTCTTACCAATGACGGGGACTTTGCTTACAGGATGACTCATCCAAAGCATAAAGTTGAAAAAACGTATCTTGCAACAATTGCCGGCATTCCCACCGGTGAGGAAATAAGCAGGTTTGAAAAAGGTTTGAGGATAGAAGATTACATTACGGCACCTGCTAAATTTAAGATAGTTGCAAAAAATAAGCAAAACTGTGTGGCAGAGATAACCATTCATGAGGGACGCAACCGTCAGGTAAGGAAAATGTGCGAGGCAATAGGTCATCCGGTATTGTCATTAAAGAGAATTTCAATCGGTAAACTGTCCATAGGCAATTTGGCTGAGGGAGATTGGCGGGAACTGACACAGGACGAGGTAAAATCCCTTCTTTCACTATGATTTTGTTTATTGGCAGAGGATAAGTGAAAGGTCAGGGGAAATCTCCCCTGACCTCAGGCAGTGATAATTCTTTGTCCTTTTCTACTTTTTTTGCTGTCTTTTCGTTGCTATCATTTATTCTTTTATATCACGGGTTTTATAACTTGCACAAAGAGTTTCATCGTACGGGGCACCACTGTCTGACTTAGCTGCGGCACTTACCTGAATTGCGTCCAGGGTACATAAGTTTTCGCTGAATTCATTGTAAATACAACTTCCCACTGAACACAAAATCTTTTGACATTTAGCCATACAGCAACCCCTCCTCGATTTACTTGTGCAATATTATTATGCCAATAAAAAAGTTAAATATTTGTTGAAATATTTTCTTTGACAAATTAATGTTTCCAATTTAAAATAATAGTTACTGTCATTTTAAAAAAGAATTTTGAAGAATTTCAATAAAATGAGTTAATAATTACTATAACTAAAATTATTCGAGGAGTGAATGGGATGGAATTATGGTACACTGAATTTCAAACACCCAATGTTGGAATCACATGTAAGACAAAAAAGACTTATCACACTGAAAAGACGGAGTTTCAGGATCTTGCGCTGATAGAAACGGAACAGTTCGGAAGAATGCTTGTTTTAGACGGAACAGTACAGACTACTATAGAAGACGAATTTGTATATCATGAAATGATTAGCCACGTTCCTCTCTTTACGCACCAAAATCCTAAAAAGGTACTTGTGATTGGTGGAGGGGACGGAGGAGCAATAAGAGAAATAATCAAGCACCCTTCCGTTGAGAAGGCAGTGCTTTGCGAAATAGACAGACGTGTTATTGAAGTGTCAAAAGAATACCTTCCGGAGATAAGCTGTGCTTTGAATGATAAAAAGGTAGAAGTACTTGTCGCCGACGGTATAAAATATGTTAAGGAAAACAAAGGTGAATTCGATGTTATACTGGTTGACTCTACAGACCCTGTAGGGCCGGCTGTAGGTCTGTTTGCCGTTGATTTTTACAGATCCATATATGAAGCATTAAAGGAAGACGGAATATTCGTTGCACAGACTGAATCGCCCTTTTTCCATAAGGATTTGATTAAAAGCGTATACAGAGATGTAAGTTCCATATTCCCGATTACAAGGCTCTATACCTGTGCTATACCTACTTACCCAAGCGGATATTGGAGTTTTACCATGGGCTCTAAAAAATATGATCCCCTTGAAACCGATATATCCAAAATACCGGATTTAGATACAAAGTATTACTGTCCGCAGATACATAAAGCAGTATTTGCTCTGCCAAAGTTTGTAGCGGATTTAGTGAAATAGAGGTTTTGCTATGAGTTTGAAAAACGGGAAAATGACTTTATCGACAAAATTTATGGGCAGTTGTGAAAACTATGGGGACGCAAACGTAGTTATGGTGGGTGTCCCAATGGATTTTACCTGCAGTTTCAGACCGGGGACAAGATTTGGTCCTCAAAAAATAAGAGAAGTTTCTATAGGCATTGAAGAGTACAGTATTTACATGGATAAGAGCCTTGAAGATTATGCTTATTTTGATTCGGGAGATTTGGATTTGCCCTTCGGGAATGTTGAAAAGAGCCTTGAGTTAATAGGGCAGTCGGCAAAGGAAATTCTTGAGGACGGCAAACTTCCGCTTTTTATAGGTGGGGAGCATCTTATCAGTGTACCAGTTATAAAAGAAGTTTACAATAAATATGGGGACGACCTGATAGTTATTCATTTTGATGCCCATGCCGATTTGAGAGAAGAATACTTAGGCTGCGCTAATTCTCACGCTTCAGCTATAAGAAGGCTTGTCGACTTTATGCCAGGCAAAAACATCTATCAATTTGGAATACGATCGGGCACTAAGGAAGAATTTGAGTATGCAAAGGTAAACACCAACATGTATACAATTGAGGTGCTTGAGCCGCTGAAGAAAGTGGTCGACAAGTTTAAGGGAAAACCTGTATATTTTACGTTGGATATTGATGTGGTAGATCCTGCCTATGCCAATGGGACAGGCACTCCTGAGCCTGGAGGCATATCCTCAAAAGAGCTTATACAGGCGTTGGAAGTTTTGAAAGATTTGAATATTGTAGGTTTCGATATAGTTGAAGTATCCCCTCACTATGACCAATCGGACAGAACAGCGGTTTTAGCTGCCAAGGTTATCAGGGATATGATCATGATAATGGGGTAGTATAAATCAAAAAAGTATGAGAAAAGCATTTTATAGCAAGTTTAGAGCCTGTTAATACGACGGTAAAAGGAAAGCATTCGGTTTATATATAGGTTTTTGCCTGGCTTTTGTATTGCAAAAAAGAAGTATTTACAGGCTCTAGGCTGCAGAACTTAAGTTTTGTAATGTTTTTTTTCTTTGCTCTTTCTGTTTCTGAAAATGGGCAAAAGACAATAGGAGGCCTTTTATATGCCTAAAATAGCCAATTCATTAACTCAGTCCCATCAGTATATCGAACGCTTTGTTGAACCCGGAGATATAGTAATTGATGCTACTGCAGGCAACGGAAACGATACGGTATTTCTCGCAAAACTTGTGGGTGAAAACGGAAAGGTATTTGCCTTCGATATACAAAAAGTTGCCATTGAAAGGACACGGGAAAAGCTTTTAAAAATTGGTTTAATGGATAGGGTTGAACTTATAAATGACGGTCATGAGAATCTTGATAAATACATACAAAACAGTGTAAAAGCTGTAATGTTCAATTTGGGATATCTTCCAGGAGGAGACCACAAAATAGGGACAAAGGCAGAGACCACAATATGTGCAATAGAAAAGGCAATGGAACTTTTGGTTGCAGGCGGGTTAATAAGTATTGTGGTTTATCATGGAGGTGATAGCGGATTTGAGGAAAAAAACAGGGTAATGGAATATTTGTATAATATTGATCCGAAGAAATATACAGTAATGAAAACGGAATTTATTAATCAACCCAATTGCCCGCCGATATTGGTGTGTATTGAAAAGATAGGATAATATTAAGAGCTAAACTTCTGTTAATTTTGTGTCAGTTTTATAATTGCTGGAACTAATTTTGGCTGTGGGGTAAGAAGGTACGATTAAACCACAGTGGAAGCAAAAATATAAAAAACGATAAAAAAGACAAGTAACACTGAAATTGTGTAAACAGTGTATTTGAGTCTGTTAAAAACTTTCCATTCATGTTCTATATGTTGTTTTTGCTTTACCAAACTGGCAATAAGTTCATTCAGCAGTATATTGTTTTCATTGTCTATGCTGCTCAATTCAAGCCCGTAGGAATATCTATTCTTTTTTATGTTTTTTGTACGCAGTACATTGGTTTGAAAAGTCAATTCCGCTTCCGGAGACAAATATGTCTTTACCGTTATATCTGATACTTCCTTAATGGGTTCGTTAGTATACACCATACAGCCATTAAGACTGATATCTACCATTTTTCCGGAGTACTCACCGTCAGGTGTTTTTATAACACAATCGTAATTTACATTAAAACGCTCGGATTTTCTGTTATTTTTATAATTTAACACTTTATCAATCTGAATGGTAATAGCTTGTTTCCTAATCGATATGACCTTTCTCATTATATTGCCGTAAAACAGAATTTCATTGTTGTTGTGCATAGATTTGACTGTTACCTTGGTTCCTTCCGTCAGAAAGTCTTTGAAGTATTTTGCGGGCAGAAAAATTTCGGCAACGCTTTTATCTAAATTTATATAAGTTATTATTCCATGAATCCAGTTTTGGCTGTTATCTATGCAAACTCTGCAAAACATTGTTGACTTTTTTGAATCTGAGTTTTTCTTAAACAATAGAACCACATCCCTTTAAAAGAATTTGGTCAATATAAGCATCGGCAAATCCGATAAAAAACTGGATATGTTTTTTAAAAATTATTATAATAGTTTTATGAGCTTTGATAATGGGAAATAAATATATAGTGCTGTAAAATTGTTAAGGCAAAAAGCCGGGAAATTATTGCAATTATTTAAAAAGTAAGGTATAATTTAATAAATTAGTACCAGGTAATAATATCATATAATAAAGTTTAATAAAAGAGGTTTTTAGCCTTATTATCACTAAATAAAGGTTAAATGAAGGACAAATACGCAAAAAGAGGTGGGAAACAGATGGCGCAAGTTGACAAATTGAGTCTTCTCCAAGCAAAAAAAGCTGAAGTCGAGCAGGGCGGAGGAGCCGAAAAAATAGCAAAACAACACGAAGCCGGAAAAATGACTGCAAGAGAAAGGATTAAGGAACTGTTTGATGAGAACAGCTTTGTTGAAATTGATACTTTTGTTGAAACCAGAAGTATAGAGTTTGACATGCAGAAGAAAAAAGTACCCGGAGACGGTGTTGTAACAGGTTATGGTTCAATAAACGGACGTTTGGTATTTGTGGCCGCACAGGATTTTACGGTGATTGGCGGTTCGCTGGGCGAAATGCATGCAAAGAAAATTACAAAAGTAATGGATATGGCAATGAAGATGGGTGCACCTTTTATCAGTATCAACGATTCCGGAGGTGCAAGAATTGAAGAAGGAATTGATTCTTTGAGTGGATTTGGAGATATATTTTTCAGAAATACTCTGGCTTCCGGTGTAATTCCTCAAATTTCAGTTATAATGGGACCCTGTGCCGGAGGTGCTGTTTATTCCCCTGCCATAACTGACTTTATCTTTATGGTTGAAAAAACAAGTCAGATGTTTATCACAGGACCGCAGGTAATAAAAGCGGTAACAGGGGAAGATGTTACTTTTGAAAAATTGGGCGGAGCAGACACTCACAACTCTGTAAGCGGTGTTGCACATTTTAAATGTGCAAGTGAGAAAGAGTGTATTGAGGAGATAAAGAGACTTATCAGTTTCCTTCCCGATAACAATCTTACCGATGTTCCTTTCTATGAAAACAGAGATGATATAAACAGAATATGTGACAATTTGAACGAAATCGTACCAGAAGATTCAAACAAGCCTTATGATATGATGGATATTATTACTTCCGTTGTAGACAACGGCGAGTTCATGGAAGTTCAAAAGCATTTTGCACAGAATATTATAGTCGGTTTTGGAAGGTTGAACGGCGGAACAGTAGGTATAGTTGCCAATCAGCCTAAGTTTGCTGCCGGTGTATTGGATGTCAATTCATCGGATAAAGCTGCAAGATTTATTCGATTCTGTGATGCTTTCAATATTCCTTTGGTAACATTTACCGATGTGCCGGGATATTTGCCGGGAGTAGGCCAGGAACACAACGGCGTTATAAGACATGGTGCAAAGTTACTTTATGCTTTCTCTGAGGCAACGGTGCCTAAAATAAATGTAATAGTGAGAAAAGCCTATGGTGGTGCTTATATTGCCATGAACAGCAAGCACTTAGGAGCAGATCAGGTATTTGCATGGCCTACAGCCGAAATAGCTGTAATGGGACCGGAAGGTGCGGCAAATATCATATTCAGAAAAGAAATTGCCAAAGCTGAGGATCCTGTTCAAACAAGAAATCAATTGATTCAGGAGTACAGGAATAAATTCTCGAATCCTTATATAGCTGCTTCAAGAGGCTATGTGGATGATGTTATCGAACCGGCTACAACAAGAATCAGGATAATAAGTGCTTTAGAAATGCTTGCCAGCAAGAGGGAAAACAGACCGGCCAAAAAGCACGGAAATATTCCTTTGTAATAATAGTGTATATAAAATAGCTTAGTGCCTCATAATGGAATCAGATATTTAAGAGGTTGAGGCCGAGAACATTAAATTATTAAAATGACCTTGGAGGTTTGTATGAAGGAAGCTATAAATGATGAAATTATATCGGTTATAATGGCGGCGATTTCCATGATGGAATCGAGACCAGGGTATAAATTGGTAGTGAAATCATTCAGACGAATACCACAGACAGCACCGGTATGGTCTGCAACCGGTAGATACGAACGTTTAAAGAGTAAAATCTAAAGGAGGATTAAGCATGAAGAAGTTTTTAATAAAGGTTAACGGAAATCAATATGAAGTGGAAGTGGAAGAAATTAGAGACGGTAGTTCAGCTACTGAAGCCGTTACATACAGTGCTCCTGAGGCAAAACCGGCTCCGGCAGCATCTCCTGCACCTGCACCGGCGGCAGCACCAAAGAAAGACAGTACAGCACCGGCAGGGGCAACAAAAGTTACAGCACCTATGCCAGGTACAATTCTCGGCGTAAAAGTAAATCCCGGAGATACAGTTAAAAAAGGTCAGGTATTGTTAATTCTCGAAGCCATGAAAATGGAAAACGAAATAGTTGCACCGGTTGACGGTACAATTGCAACAGTAAATGTATCAAAAGGAACTTCAGTAAATGCCGGAGATTTGTTAGTGTCAATGAATTAATGGACAGTATTGCGTGGGATGTTTTTGCTAAAACTCTCAACGGAATTGGCATGATTGTTGCTTGAAAGCCCTTTCAAAAGGCAAAAAGGAGGTATGTAAAATGGCTAAAGTAAAAATTACCGAAACCGTTCTTAGGGACGCGCATCAGTCACTTATAGCTACAAGAATGAGAATTGAAGAAATGATCCCTATTTTGGAGAAGTTAGATAATATAGGATACCATTCGTTGGAAGCATGGGGAGGAGCTACCTTTGATGCCTGCTTAAGATTTTTGAATGAAGACCCATGGGAAAGACTTAGGACAATTAAAAAGTATTGTAAAAAGACAAAGCTTCAAATGCTTTTAAGAGGTCAAAACCTTTTAGGATACAAACACTATGCTGACGATGTTGTTGAATACTTTGTACAAAAGGCTGTTGCCAACGGTATGGACATCATAAGAATATTTGATGCCCTAAATGACCCAAGAAATATTGAAACAGCAATTAAGGCGTGTAAAAAAGAAGGCGGTCATGCCCAGGGAACAGTTTGCTATACAATAAGTCCTGTTCACAATCTTGAACTGTTTGTAAAGGACGCAAAACAACTGGTTGAAATGGGTGCCGACTCCATCTGTATTAAAGATATGGCAGGTTTGTTAGTGCCTTATACAGCTTATGAACTTGTAAAGGCAATTAAGGAGAGTGTTAAAGTACCTGTTCAGCTTCATACCCACTATACCAGTGGTGTTGCTTCAATGACTTACCTTAAAGCAATTGAGGCAGGATGTGATATAGTTGACTGTGCTATATCACCTATGTCAATGGGTACTTCTCAGCCACCAACTGAGCCGTTGGTTGCAACCTTAAAGGATACACCGTATGACACCGGTTTGGATCTCGCAAAGCTTAGTGAAATTGCCGATTACTTCAGACCGCTTAAGGAAAAATATGTTCAAAGCGGACTGTTGGATATCAAGGTTATGGGTGTAGATGTAAATACCCTTATATACCAAGTTCCTGGCGGTATGCTTTCAAACCTTGTTTCACAGCTTAAGCAGTCCAATGCTGTTGACAAGTTTGAAGAAGTGCTTAAAGAAGTACCGAGGGTTCGTGAAGATTTCGGATATCCGCCGCTCGTTACTCCTACCAGCCAGATAGTTGGAACACAGGCAGTATTGAATGTAGTAACCGGTGAGAGATACAAGATGGTGCCAAAAGAATCTAAAGCCCTTGTAAAAGGAGAATATGGAAGAACTCCTGCTCCAGTTAATCCAGAAATACAGAAGAAGATTTTAAATGGCGAAGAGCCTATAACAGCAAGGCCGGCTGACTTTATAGAACCTGAATTACAGTCAATTAAAGAGCAGATGAAGGAATACCTCGAGCAGGATGAGGATATACTTTCCTATGCACTATTCCCACAGGTTGCCGAGAAGTTCTTCCAATATCGTAAAGCGCAAAAGTATAAGATTGAGCCGGAAATGGTGGACTATGAAAACAGGGTACATCCCGTATAATAGATGAAAGATTAGGTAATGGGACTTTATGTGAAAGCTTAAAGTCCCTTTATTTTAACAATTTTCATGTAGATATACAAATTGTTCTCTGTTACTTGTAAAGCTTAATACTCTAATATTACTTCCCTTTTTGATTCTTTTACCGCACTTAAGGCAGAATATATTAGCTTGTTTCATAACACCGTAGGACAATTCCGGTTTTATGTGTTCATATTTGCTCCAGCTGTTCCACCCGGTTTTGCATAAATCAATTCTATTTTCAAAGTCAGCAAAAACCCATCTTAACAGTTTATGAAAATGAAAGGGATACTTGGTGTATTGGATATAGGCTTTGGGAATACCGAGTTTTTCGGTATAGAGCGCATAATTTTTTTCAACCACATCTTGTACTCTTCCGCTTATCTGTGTCATATACCAGCAATATCCCTGGCTGTTCAGCCATTTGCGAAGCTTTTCAAACATGTATCCCCTGCATATTTCAATAGTTTCGTTTTTGCTCACCTTCATTGCTTTGAAAGCGTCAGAAACAATATTTACAACTTCATCGAGATAATATTTATATTTAAAGTTTTCTTTATTGTAGAGTTCTACAGGGATTATCTCGAAAAAATATTCATTTGTCTCCGGACGGTATACTCCAATACAGGTCCCGCCCACAAAACTTCCGCTTCCTGCGTCGTCAATTTGTATCATTATTATCTTCTCCGTATGTAAATTGGTGTTTAATTATTAGTATATGTAGATAATTGGATTTTATTGAAGGTTAATTTTCAATAAAAGTATTTATTGATGCAGAAGAAAAAAAGAATTTTGAAGAAGTAGTTAATTATTTAACAAAAAATATTTACAATTTTATATATAAAATGTTATAATATTCGGCAGTAATTGGATATTATCTTTAAAAAAGTATATGATTACTATTAAAAATCATTAAAAGATGCACTTAAAATAGAAATATTAAAACGAAATGAAGGGGAGAAAATGTAAATATGTGTAAAGGTCAAAAAATAATTTCACTAATCATTTCTATAGTCTTTATTGCTCAGATATTAGTTACAAATTTATCTTTGCCTTTTAGTACAGCAAAGGTATATGCTGCAACTGAACAGATATCTGATTACATTTCAGAATATTCTCCTGACGAATTACCGGGAAATCCAAGTTTAGACGATAATACGGATAACTTGGTGCCTTATGTAGAGAAATCAAGTGAACAAACGGTAGTTACAACGCCAGCGGTATCTGAATCTGAAGAATCACTTCCAACTGAAAGTTCAACACCAATATCAATAGAGACAGCAAACCCAACTGGCACGTTGACAGTAACACCTACACCAACTCCAACAATATTGCCTACAGAAGCAGTAGCGCCAACACCTATCGAAACAGTGACTCCAACAATATTACCAACCAATACAGTGACACCGGCAGTAACTCCAACAATAGTACCTACAGAAACAGTAGAGCCAACACCGGAAGTAACACCAACTCCATCTCCAACAGAAACACCAACAATACCACCAACGGTAACAGTGACACCAGTATTACCTACACCAACACCAGAAGAGTCATTAATAACACCAACAGCAACTGCATTAGAAACACCAATGGTAACACCAACACCTCAAGTGACTATGCCGGAAGAAATTACATATAATGCTCCCGAGGTTTTAGATGTTGTTGTTTCAAGTTCAACTATTACTTTAACTTGGGAGCCAATAATCGGAGCATCAGGATATATTGTATATATTGATGGTATAAAAGTTGAAATAGGTAATGTTTCAACTTATGAAATTGAGGGCTTAAAAGCAAATACAACTTATACTATAACCATTATGGCCTTTGATGAAGCCGGAAATTTCTCTCCAGAGAGTGAGGCTATCAATGTACTTACTTTGCCGGATGTAGTATCAGACATAACTACTCAAGCAACTGATACAAGTGTTACTTTATCATGGGATAAATTAAGTGAAATAGATGGATATGATATAGAAGTAGATGGTGAATTGACTGAAGGATTGACAAGTGAGACATATATCCATTCTAACTTACTGCCTAATTCGAAACATTCTTACAGAGTAAGGGCAAAAAATGCATCAGGCTGTGGTGAATGGAGTGAACTAATTTCAGTAACCACAATGCTTGAAAGTCCTCTATTAGCAACTACAATAACTGAGGATAAAGTCATTATCACTTGGGGCAAGGTTCAAGGTGCGGATGAGTATGAAGTAATAAGAGATGGGATTATATTATGTACTACGACTGAATTGAGTTATGTAGATGAAGATTTGGTTATTGGTGAAACCTATGTATATTATGTTATAGCCAAAAATGCAGAAGGTAACGTATCAGCTGCAGGCAAAATAAATGTATTATTCGTAAATAATACCTATATTAATAGTAATAAAGTTTTAAATGGTGACCTGACAGTGATGAATTTGTACCTTACTGGAGGTACATTAAACTTAAACGGTTATAAGTTAACAGTAAAAGGAAACCTCTATCAAACAGGCGGAACGATGTATATAAATGGAGGAAGCCTAGAAGTAGAAGGAGATTATAAAATAGAGGATGGTAATTATTATTGCTATGCGTATTTAAAAATGACAAATGAAAATGACTATGTAAAAGTAAATGGGAACTTTTATACAAAGTCGTATTATAGCCACAAGGGATGTTTAACAGCCGGGGTGTTAGAGGTAAAGGGTAATTTTACGGAAAAAAGAAATGGCCAAGAGAATAATTTTTATGGGAGTGAAACACATAGAGTACTATTAAGTGGAGATACTTTGCAAGAAGTATACTTGGGAGATTCGGTGAATTCCTGTTTCAATATATTAGAAATAACAAATGTAGAAGGGAAAGAAGTAAAGTTTACAAGTCCAGTTTCGTTAAATAAATTAATAACAAACGGGTGTAAAGTAACGTCACTTGAATTTAAAAATAGAGAATGGAAATTG
Organism: Acetivibrio clariflavus DSM 19732; assembly: GCF_000237085.1. GTDB lineage: Bacteria > Bacillota > Clostridia > Acetivibrionales > Acetivibrionaceae > Acetivibrio > Acetivibrio clariflavus. The sequence goes on from NC_016627.1 coordinate 1,727,961, forward strand.
ACAAGTGATGAATTGATAAATGGGGAATTAAAATTATCAGGTTCAACAATTAATTTAAACGGTTATAAGTTAACGGTAAAAGGGAATCTCTATCAAACAGGCGGAACGATGTATATAAATGGAGGAAGGCTGGAAGTAGAAGGAGATTATAAAATAGAGGATGGTAATTATTATTGCTATGCGTATTTAAAAATGACAAATGAAAATGACTATGTAAAAGTAAATGGGAACTTTTATACAAAGTCGTATTATAGCCACAAGGGATGTTTAACAGCCGGGGTGTTAGAGGTAAAGGGTAATTTTACGGAAAAAGAAATGGCCAAGAGAATAATTTTTATGGGAGTGAAACACATAGAGTACTATTAAGTGGAGATACTTTGCAAGAAGTATACTTTGGAGATCCAACATACTCTAAATTCAACATCCTTCAAATAACAAAACCACTAGACTATGGTTATACATTCAACGTACAACCTGTATGGAACCAACTTGAAGAAGTGTTTGCAGCCTCTACTCCTGCCGCCGGAACTACAGTAACCCTGAACGAACTTAACCCTGCCAGAAAAGAACTTGCCATGGCAGAAGTAAGCTCAAAGATCTATGTCTTTGGCGGTTGCACTGAAGAAGGCGAATACTTGGATACAGTTGCAGAATATGACCCTCTTACAAACAAATGGACTGAATCTGAAAAAACTATACAGACCGGAAAGAGTGACATGGCTATTGCTGCAACTGACAGTGAAATATACATAATTGGAGGTTTTGACGGCGAAAACTACCTAAATACAGTAGAAGTATACAATCCTGCAGTAGGAGAATTTGTAAAACAAAATATTGAACCTATGCCTACGGCAAGAAGGGGAGCGAAAGCAGTATATATAGACGGAAACATCTATGTAATGGGTGGATACAACCAAGACGGTTACTTAAATATTGTAGAGGTATATAATATTCAATCAAATACATGGACAACAGTAGAAAAGAACAACGACGAGGACTATTGGATGGAAGCCAGAACAGGGTTAGCAATTGCAACCTTTGGAGGCAATATCTATGTTTTTGGTGGATACAATGAAAACGGAAATTTATCAACTATTGAAAAATACGACCCCACTACAAATAAATGGACTAAACTTACAACAACTTTGAAAGTTGCCAGAAGAGACCTTGGCGCATTGACAATGAGCGGAAAAATCTATGTGTTTGGTGGCAGAAATGACGGAGCTTTATCCATAGTTGAAGAATTTAATCCTGAAAACAATGCAATAAAACAAATGCAGCATCTTGGTACAAGCAGAAGTGCGTTTGGAGCTGCAGTAGCATACAACAGAGTCTATATTGTAGGAGGAGCTAATGGAGATAAGGTTTTAAATACCGTAGAGGAATACTTTACTCAAGCTATTCCGGGATTAAAATATTTAGGTACATTGAACGGACTTAAAGGCAACTCTCACCTTTACGATGTAAACGGAGTAAACAAGATAACAGGTAATTATGTTACACAAAGCCAGGATTTCTTTATAGAAAGCCCTGCCATTGATTTGGAGATAACCAGAACCTATAATTCTGCTGATGCCGATTCAAAAGATTCAAGAGTAGCAGGGGGAGGCTGGATATTTAACTTTGAAACCTCTATCAGGGTTTTAGATGAGGGTTCCACTTATAAAGTTACTGCAACATCACTAAACCTTAGAAAAGAACCGGCCAATCTTGAAAAGTTAACCTATACTGATCCTATGCAGTGGACAATTATCGATAACTTAGCCAATGGAAGCAGTGTAACATTAGCCGGAATGCAATTAAAAGTAGGCGGAAGAACTTGGTATAAAGTTGTTACTTCAGAAAACGTTGTAGGATGGGTTTGTGCAAGTTACCTAAAGAGCGTAAAAGGTATCGAAGTTACCTATGGTTCAGGTAGTAAAGTAATTTTTGAACCGGACAATAAAGGCGGATATGTTTCACCACCGGGTATATATGATGAATTGACTAAATCAGGTAATACCGTTTATTTGACAACCAAGGACAAGATTACCTACGAATATGATTATTCAACCGGAAAACTCAAATACATACGTGATAGGTACGGCAATAAAATAAAATTCTATTATGAAGGAGGCAAACTCAGAAAAATCTATGACTGTGATCCTTCTAATGAAAATGTTGAAATAGGAAGAACTTTAACATTAAACTATAATGCCGATGGTAAGCTCGAATGCATAACCGACAATGCCGGAAGAAAAGTTTCCTATGCTTATAACACTCAAGGAAAATTGGAGACTGTAACAGACCTTAACAACAATAAAACAAAATATTATTACTATGGTCCAAATGAGAGCATTGCAGCACAAAGCAATAAGCTTAAAACTATTGCGCAAATAAACGGAAATACTGAAATTAAGCTATTAACCAATATTTATGACGGAACCGGAAGGGTATACAAACAGTTTGATAATTCCGGAAGACCTACATATTATCTGTACAACGATATTATTGGTGATGAAAATTCTCCAAATTCAGCAGACAGTAGTGAGGTTTCCCGTAAGATAATTGATAAAAAGGGAAATACCTCTGAAGAAATTTACAATGTCAATTTTTCCGACAGACCTGTTAAAGAAATTGATAATTTAGGTAGAGAGACACATTACAAATACATCATAACCTATACTGATGGTAATGCTACTGCTTCTTATGACATAACAAACCTTACATATAAGGATATAAACAGCAATTTAAATGACCATGAGCATAAAGCTTACAGATCAATGAGAAGTAACAATTTGCCTTTAAAAACTGAGATAATACAGGTTGCTGGAAAAGACGGAAATAAAGTTTACGGAAATACATCAGTAATTGAAAAAGATGCAAAAGGTAACGTGGTATATATTAAGAATGCCGATGGTACCGAAAAGAGATATGTTTATTATGATAATGGCGATTTGGAATACGAAATTGATGAAAATAACCAGCAGACCTATTACTATTACGAGCAGTATGATTCAACTGGAAAAAGCAGGCTTAAGATGGTGATTAAGCCATTAGAGAAAGGCGTTGTTTACACAAGATCTAATAGAGATCAACTTTTAGGTAAGGATTTAGATCCGGTGGATGCCGCAGTTACTATATACCAATATAAAGATACCGGAACAAAAATATTAGGATGCTTGGTGGAAAAAATAATTTATCCGGAGAAGACAACCCAAACTTTTGAATATCGCACTGATGGTGTACTCTTGTCTTCAACCGATGGAGAAAATAAAACCACTACCTACGATTACGACAATTGCTTTAGAGTAAAAAGTGAAACAAGCCCATTGGGATATACAACAGAATATGAATACAATGGCAATAATCAAGTAACAAAGGTTGTAAATAAGGATGTAGATGGCAGTAACTCAAGCATAAGCAGGACTACTTATGATTATGCCGGCAGAGTAAAAAAAGAAATAAACGTACTTATGTATGATGCTTCAAAAGATTCGGGACAAGACTATACAGGCAATGCTTCCACCGAGTATGAATATGACACCTATGGAAGAGTAACAGTTAAGACTACAAATGTACTTAATCAAGACAAAACTCTATCAAAGTACACAACAAAATACTATTATGATGCTGAAGGCAATCTTGAAAGAGAAGAAAAGCCAAGTGGAGCTATATACATTTACAACTACGATTCGGTAAACAGATTGACAGCAATGTATTTCAAAAAGGATTCCAAATCCGATGCAGTCCTGTTGGAAGAGTATTTCTATAAAGACGGAGTAAAAATAGCTGAAAATAATTACGGTTTAATAAAGACTGTAAGAAAATATCTAAACAACAAAGAATATGCAGATACCGAGTATTTATATGACAATATGGGAAGGCTTGTAAAAGTTACAAACCCTGAAGATTACCAGGGAAACAGAACTTTTACAGCAACCGCTTATTATAAAGACGGAAAAGTTAAGAGTGTGACCGATGCAAGGGGTAACAGCACCTTGTATACCTATGGAAAATATGAAAACGGAAGAACCTATGATGAGGTATTTACTCCTGTTACCGAGCAGAATGGTACTGTTAAGTACTCTTATTCTAAAACCATATATGACAAAAACGGAAGAAAAGTTCTTGAAATTACTTACAGTGACCTTGTAGAGGTTATTGAAGAGGACGGAACATATTCAATAAAAGGCAACGCACCTCAAAAATGCTCTGTAGTTGAATATAACTATTATAAAAATGACTTGGTTAAGAGCATTATAAGCTATTACGCAGATATGAGCACAATTAAATACTCAGGTTCTAATAGAGTTGACTACAGATATGATGATGACGGAAATCTCATTGAAGAAAAGACAACCTTTGATTCCGGTAAGCAAACTATTAAGGTTTACCTTGACTACAATATGTACGGTAAACCTGCTAAGATAGCCGATCTTATAAAGAAAGATGATTTGGATAAGGATATTTACAATGCAGAGGAAGAACCCATTGTAACATACACTAGCTTATTTGAGCAGAATAGTGACGGAACTTGTGATTTTGGACCTTATAGCGACTATTCCGACTATTTTGCAATTGTTACGAAATACAGTAATTTTGACAAAGCGGGAAACCCAGGAACAGTAACTAGCCCAAATACACAAACAGTAACATACTACTATGACAGCTTAGGTCGCGTAGGAAAGCAAATTGTAATTGATAAAAACGTAACCGATATAAATGGCTCCGGCTTTATTACATCGGTTGAGACAATTACGACCTATAATTGGGAAGGCAAAGTTATTGGTACCAGTGTTTATGCCAATAATGAAACCGGAAGAAAATTGCTTTTAAGTGAGCAAAATCAATATAACAGCCGTGGTTTGTTGGAGAAGACTATTCAAAAAGGTATTACTACAAAAGTATTTAACCGTAATACCAATGAAGAAACAGTAAAAACTCAAGATCTAACCACTGCTTATGAATATGACTTGGCTGGAAGGTTAGTAGCTGAGGTTACCCCTGAGAATTATGTGGGATACAAAGACGGCGAAGGACTTTTGGCAGAAGGCACAACCAACAAGACAGAGTATGTGTATGATAAACAGGGAAGACTTATTGCAAAGGCTTTTCGTGGTAATATCAAAACATACAATGATTACACTAAGGAATTTGATGAAAAGGAAAGATACATTGTAATTGAGGCATATAAATACGATGCCAACGGAAATGTAATTAAGAAGGTGGATGGTGAGGCGTATAATAAAGCCTATGAAAATGCTGTAACCCAACAGAAATCCGTTGCAATTGAAGCAATAATCAATGACGCTTACGGTGTGGAGTATACTTACAACCTTGCAAACCAATTGGAGACCATAAAGAATCCTGAATTTACAGGAGCTAACGGTAGAAACTACAATATAAAATACAGCTATGACGGCCTGGGAAGAATAGTTAGTGAAACTACGGCCTATGGCTTAAACAAGACGTTGGTAACTGAAGTCTATGGTGTGCCTGTGCAAGTATCTGCCTTGTCTTACAGCCATACAAAATACTTGTATGACGATGTAAACAGAAAGTTGGATGTAATAGTTATAGATAATGTGGATAATCCGCTCTATACCGAATATAGGCTAAGGACTGAATATTATGACTATGCAGGAAATATCAAAAAGATAGTGGATGCAAACGGAAATGAGATATCTTATGAGTACAACAGCCTTGGATTACAAAGAAGTGTTACTTACCCGGGAGATTCATCAATACCTGCAAACAATGTAGTATATAAGTATGACTCAATGGGTAATTTAAGATATCAAAAAGACAGTGTGGGAAATGTAAAAGAATATGAATATGACCTCTTTAGCCGTATAACCGGTGAAAAAACATATGGAACAGACGATGATAATGCCAATGAAACAGAAGTGCGCTATTTGTATGACCTGTACGGAAATGTTAAGTACAAGATAGATGCCAATAATACCGTTACAAAATATGAATATGATGAGCTTGGAAGACTTACAAGAAGCGTAATAGATAATGTTAAAGTAATAGAACCGGCTACAGGAGTTGACAGCACAACCCGTACATCAACCCATGAAACATTAAACTATTACGACAAAAACGGCAATGTATTACATGAAGTTACGAAAGTAACGGAAAAAGATAAATCAAAAAACACTACAAAATCATCCTATAGTGTATACTCATACGAATACGACGGCATGGGAAGACTTGTACGCAAAATTGACCCTGTCGGAAATATAATAGAAAAAATAAACTACAACAGAAACAGTGCACAAATAGAGTCCTACGATGGAGAAGACCATAAAAAGACCTTTGAATACAATAAAGACGGAAAACTAAGTGTAACAAAACAAAGAAATGAATCGGGAGAATATATAGTATCACATCAGTACTATGATGCAAAGGGCAATGTTGCCTATGTTATAGATGGAAGAGAAAATATTACGGTATACACCTATGATGAGCAAGACAATTTAACCGGTGTAAGTTCCTATGCAAAAGTAAAGGAAGGGGTATACAAACTAACCGATACCACAAGATATATCTATGACAAAAACGGAAATATGAAGAGCCAGGAGATTAACGGTATTGTAACGAATACCTTGCATTACAACGCAAGAAATCTTGTAAAGGAGAAAGAGTATCCTGGAAATTCGAATAATATTGTAAGTTATACCTACTACGCCGATGGAAATGTAAAAGAGGTAATTGACAGGAAGAACATTAAGATTCAATATAAATACAACCCACAAGGCTTAGTTGTAGAAGAAAAAGCTGTACAAATAGGATCTAACGGAAAAGAACAAAGCTATACCAAGAAAAACTATGAATACGACCCTGCCGGCAATCAATTGAAGTCAATATTGACTTCTTCGACATCAACCGAAGTAGTAGAAAGAACTTATGATGAACTGGGCAGAGTAAAGACAAAAGCTGTTTCAAATGTAGAAGGAAAGATACTGTACATATATGACATTGTAACAAGCGATGGATTAACAGCAGAGACTTCCATTGACCAGAAGAACAACATAACCACAAAAGTATATGATAAAGCCGGAAGACTAGCCTTTGTGAAAAACGGTGATATCAACGCAGAAAATATAGCAGAATACAACTATTACAAAAACGGAGCAGCAAAGAGTGTAATTTATGCCGGTGGTGCAAGGGAAGACTATATATATTATCCGGACGGAAGACTTGAATCCCTTGTAAATAAAGACAATAGCGGAACTGAAATTGAAAGCTATGTTTATACCTATGATGAGAACGGCAACATGCTTTCAAAGGAAGATAAAAAAGGAATAACAACTTACACTTATGACAATCTCAACCGCTTGAAAACAGTGAATGAGGAATATAGCGGAAGGATTACTGAGTATACCTATGATAAGTTAGGAAATAGAAGTACAGCAACAATAAAAGAAAATGGTATAATAATAGAAGAAGTTTATAATTATAACCTTGAATTAAATCAATTAAAGTCTGTAATTACAAAGAAAAACGGAGTAGCAATTTCAACAACAAATTATGAGTATGATGCAAACGGTAATCTGACAAGCTCAGTTACAGACGGAGAGAAAACTACATATGCTTACGATGAATTTAACCAGCTTATAAATGCAGATGGTGCAAAATATGGCTATAATGCAGAAGGCTACAGAGTAAGCAAGAATGTAAACGGATCTTTGACAAGGTATATATATGAATATGACAAGGTTGTATTGGAAATCAATGCTGCCGGAAACCAAGTAGGTAGAAATATCTATGGCACAAACCTGTTAATGAGAATAGCTGACGGACAAAGCTACTATTACATGTACAACGGTCATGCCGATGTAACAGCGTTGATTAATGCTGCAACTGGCAATATAGACGCTACCTACTACTATGATGCTTTCGGTAACATAGTAGAATCAAACGGTGTGGCAAAGGATAAAAACTCTATCCTATATGCTGGCTACCAATATGACAAAGAAATAGGGCTATATTATCTCAACGCTAGAATGTATGATCCAAAAATCGCAAGGTTCCTACAGGAGGACACATATACCGGTGACATTAATGATCCGTTGAGTTTGAATCTTTATACTTATTGCAATAATAATCCGTTAATATATGTTGATCCAACAGGACACGGTCCAGAAGAACATGATTTTTATCGCCATTTGGAATCAATATCAAATAAGAAACTTAAAATACAAAAATCATCATATTTAACAGGTCCTTTAAGTAGACTTGGTGATGGAAGTTACTATGTAGGATTCACAGGTGGATATCCGATTGAGTTTGTTACTGGAAGAAGCGTAACTTCTGAAGAACGTATACGTTTAAATGAGAAAGTATTTGGTAATCAAAGATTAGTGGATATCATATTTACAATGCGTTATGTTTCAGATACAGAGTTTAGGAGGGCTGTTGATGAAGATAACGCAACTGATTGGAAATATGAAGGAATGATTTATGGTGCTAAAACATATCCGTTTACTTTAGTAGATACCCTAACTACTTTAAATAGCAACAAGCCACTAAGAAGTAATAGTGAATTTGCACAGTATAGAAATTTATTTAATATTGTTGATGTATTAAAAAGTGATTTTCCCCACAAAGAACCAATATCATATCAAAACCAGCAAAGATTTTATAATAGTGTTTGGAAGACACAGGTTGGACTTGATATGGCAGTCAACGTGATTTCTCTTGGTGCTGATTTGGGGATTGAAGCATTAAGTTCAGGGAGAACGATTAGTTACTTAGCATATGAGCTAGATGATGCTGCTAGATATGTAGATGATGTTTTTAGATATATAGATGACGCTACAACTTCCATTAATAAGGGCATTAGTTTACCTAAAAAGTCACGTATGGTAGAAGTTGACCTCCAACTATTTACTCGAAAACCGCGAGTTGGTAACAAAGGTGTTAGATATATAGATAACGTTACAACTTCAATTAATAAGGGCATTAGTTCATCTAGTAAGACTAGGCAATATTTAAAAGTTGATTTACAATTGTTTGCTGAAAAGGGAACGAGTAGTACTCGACCGTATACAAAGTCAAGTTTAAAAATGGGGCAGGAGATGCATAAAGCGTATAAAGCTGATGTTGTTGATAATATTACGAAATTTAAAGAATTTAGGCTACCAAGTGGGAAGCGAATTGATTTTATTGATTTTGAAACAAAGACAATATATGAATTAAAGCCATATAATCCTAATGGAATAAAAACGGGTTTAAAGCAATTAGAAGTATATTTAAAAGAAGTCGAGAGCATTTATGGTGGCGGTTGGAAGACTATATTAGACACTTATTAAGCAGGAGGTATTATGAATAAAAAAGAATTTAAAAAAGCATTAACGAAAGTATTATTTGAATACGGATTTGAAATTAAAGGGAATATTTTTAGAGCTGAAACAAGCGAATTAATTGTAGTAGTAGCAACACAAAAGTCCAACTATGAAAATAGCTACTATATAAACTTTGGGTTTCTAATAAAGTCGCTTAATCCAGAAATATTAAATCCAAAAGACAACCAATGTGATGTGTTTGGAAGATTTACATTAGTGATTTCTGGTAAAGAATGTTCCAGCATTAACTATGAATTAGTTAATATTGACGAGTTTTGTGATGCTTTTAAGAAGAGTATGAATGAAAAAATCAAGCCTGTACTTGAGTACGGGTTAAAGAAATATTTTGAAATTAATCCGTTAGCAATCAATACAGCAACACTTAAGGCTAAGCAATATCTTAATATTCAGAATTAGAAGGAAAGGTCACACAGTTAAGGCTGATGTGACCTTTTCATATTTTATACAATTAGTCAAGGTGAATAGATAATTGTAAGCGTCAAACAGGCCCGCACATGAATGACACAATCATTAATAAAAATGGTTGGAAAAGTTTTGTAAATCGATAAAACTTTTTCAACCAAAACTTAATCTTTAATTTTTACAACCTATGTGCATCTAAATTAAGTTGGGTCTTTTTTCACCCAACCATTCATTGAAAGCATTGGCAATTTCCATTCTGAACTCTTCATCTGACAAACCAGGAGAAGTTCCGAGTTCATATGCTCGATCTACAGTATGAGCAAATTTGTCCGCTAATTCACTGTTCTCATACTCCATATGGGGAAAATGCTCTATTACATATGCAGAATAATCCAAATCAAAAAAATAACGTTCTATTTCACCATTAATAAAATCCGTGATAAATTTAATCATAAATATCGTATGTTTTCCAACTCTCATTCGTCTTCCTCCCACGCATATTTCTCAAGCTCTGTTCTTTTGGATTGCGGTATAAACACCTTAGCAGGTATTTTCACGCTGCCGGGCAGAAAATCTGCAAACGAGCTCACATAACCAGGCTTTCCAAGATTGGGAGCTTGAGTAAATATCCACGACAAATATTCAAAAGGATTCAATCCATTCTCTTTTGCTGTTTCAACTAGGCTGTAGTACACCGCGCTCGCTCTCGCACCACTTGGCGTATTACTGAAAAGCCAGTTCTTGCGTCCGATTACGAAAGGCTTTATACTTCGCTCTGCACGGTTATTTGATATCTCCAATCGTCCATTCAGCATATACCTCTCAAGATATTTTCGCTGGTACTGAGCATATTGTACTGCTTTACCCAGATGGGTTTTGGGAAGTACATTTAATTTTCTTATCCAATCATAAAATTCATCTATGATAGGCTTTGATTGCTTTTCTCGTTCTTTTAACCGGTTTTCCGGGCATAGCAATGCAAACTGTTTCTCCAAATGAAACAGTTTATCGCAATATGCTACTCCCTTTGCAGCATTAGACATTGCTTGCTTTTCTTTGGGCAGGGCTTCCATTGCGTCAAAAAACTTTCGCCGTACATGGGCCCAACAACCTACTACAGTTATTTTTTCGGGCAACTTGTAATACCCGCTATATCCGTCTGCATGCAAATATCCCGAAAACCCTTTTAGAAATTCTTCCGGATGTATATGCTTTCTGTCCGACTGGTAGTCATAAAGTATTATCTGATGTCTTGTATCCCCGCTCGTTCGGTACAGCCACATGTAACTCTTTGACTGTGCCGCCTTCCCTGGCTCTTTTAGCACCTGCATGACTGTTTCATCTGCATGCAGTACCTCATGCTCACACAGCCGTTTCTTCATTTCCTCATATATCGGTTCCAACCAGTCCTCACAGGCTTTTATCAACCAATTTGACATCGTCTGCCTTGATATCTCAATGCCATTTTGTTTCCATTCCTGCTCCTGACGATATAAGGGAGAACCCATCATGAATTTTTGCGTCGCTATATGGGCAATTGTCTCGGGTGATGCAAAGCTTCCCTTTATGACCGGTTCCGGTATCTCTGCCTTCACAATGGGAGTATGCTCTGAAGTTTTTTCACAGTTTCGGCATGAATATACATGTCTAATATGACGCACTATTACCGCTTTAGCAGGTATAATCTTCAACTCATCACGGGTTTCTTTTCCCATTGTATGTAACCCACTACCGCACTCCGGACAAATACATTCCTTTTCGGGTAACTTGTGCTCAATTACCTCCACTGGTAAGTCTTCCGGAAGCTTATCTGTTGTCAGACGAGTTCTCTTACGGTAATAAGCTTTTACTTCTATCTTTTGTGGCTCGGAAATAGCTAAATTGTGAGTCTCTTCCTCTTCGTTAAAAAGATTGATTTGTTCAATCTTTGTTTGTTCACTGGATACACCGAATTGTTTACGCTTTGAAAGGCGTATTTGTTCCATAAACCATTGGACTTGTTGTTCCAATTCAGCTATCCTTCGTTCTTTTTCTTCAATTATATTAAGTAATTTTTCTACTGAAATTTCTTGTCTATTCATAGGATAATTTTACTATAAAAATTACATTAAATCCAGCTTTTTGATGGTTTTTAAGGAATTTCTTTATGAAATTTGACGCTCTAAAACCTCCTTTCGGCTAAGCTTTTTTTCCAATCTTGCACTGTCGATAAGGCAAGCTAATTCTTTTACATCAAGAAGCATTGTGGTTGAATCTTCTTCTGTTGGCCAGCGAAATCGACCTCGTTCCAATCGCTTAAAGTATAGCCAAAACCCATCTCCATCCCATTCAAGGATTTTTATCCTGTTTCTATTTCTGTTACAGAACACAAACAGTGCATTCATAAACGGATCAAGTGAAAAGCTTTCTTGTACCAGTGTTATTAATCCGTTGATGGATTTCCTCATATCCGTATATCTACAGCAAAGATACACTGGTTTTTCATTCCATCTTATCATAACGCCATCAACACCTGGCAAACTTTTTTTAACAATTCTAAGTCTGTTTCCGTGTTTACAATGACATTACAGCCATTAATTTTAATTTCCAGTGTAGTTTTTGCAGGGGACACCGGTTTCGATGCAAGTTGCATCCATCCACTTGGTACTTCGGCTTTGGGTTCTTTTACTTCTTCAACTACTGTACACTTTGCTTCACTAACTTTTTTCTGCCAATAGTAGTATGTGGCTTTGCTTACTCCATTCGTTCGGCAAAATTCTGTGATATTTTGCCCACTTTCAAGCCGGGTTTGAATTAATTCCGCCCACTTAGATAATTGTTGTTCAGAAGTTACTTTTTGTTTCTCCATACAACCACTCCATTTAATTGTTTTTACAGTGATTGTATCAACTATGCAATCATTCTACTATGTGACGATCTATTTGACGCTTACCAATATGCAATACATTGTGATACAATAAAACCAGCAAGAAATACAGGAGGTGCAATGATGTCTACAGAAAAGGATAGTATGCTTCGGGTAAGGCTTACACAAAGGCAGTCGGATGAATTGGACGCGATTATTGGTGAGCTTCAAGCACAAATGCCAGAGGCAAGCGTTACTACATCAAGCATAGCAAGATACGCTCTGGAGAAGTATGTAAGCGACCATATTGCCAAGCGCGACGGTACCAAGATTTTCATTGAAATCAGTACAGCAGATGCCACAGAAGAGGATATAAAGAATCTCTATGACCTCATTTCCAAGCTGTTTGATGAAACAAAGGAAAATTACTCATCAACGGTTCATTACATGGTTGGAGAGATATTAGAGCCAGTGATGATGAAAATGGCAAGACTCATAAAGCTAAAGAAGCCGGAGGTGAAGGCAGGTGAGTAAGAAAAAGTACATTGTACGCTGCCCTCACTGCAATCACAGAGTATTTGATGCCGATTACGCTGATGTTGAAATCAAATGCCCGGTATGCAAAAAGGTTTTTGAAGTAAAGCTGGAGAAGAAGGCGGGGTAAAAGTGAATAAATCTGGCACAGAGCCACAAAGGGAGCAGATGACTCACCTATAGAGCCTGGCAGATAGTCTTAAAAAACTATTTGTCGGGCTCTATTTATTTTCCCGGCAAGTGAAGTGAGGTGAGTAAAGAAATGAAACAGTTTATAAACATTCCAGAGGAACTGAAGCAATTACCACAGTGGGTATGTCATAGAAATAAAGTGCCTTTCAATCCGGTGACAGGAGCATCAGCTAAGGCAGGTCAGCTAGCTACATGGGCAAGTTTTGAGGATTGTGTGAATGCTTTGGATGGCGGAGGCTATGACGGTATCGGCTTTGAATTTAACAATAATGGCATTGTGGGTATAGATCTAGATCATGTTATTGCAGAGAATGGCTCATTATCTGACGAAGCGGTTGGGATTGTAGCAATGCTAGACAGCTACACAGAGTATTCTCCCAGTGGCAAAGGACTTCATATATTCGTCAAGGGTGATATCCCTGTAGATGGCAGGAAGAAAGGCTTTATTGAAATGTATAAAGCCAAAAGGTATTTTACCATGACAGGTAATGTCTATGGTGATAAAAAGCCTATAAATGAGTGCACAGAGCAAGTCAAACAGTTATTTGGTAAATATTTCTCCGATTCCAAATCGGGAAAATCTGTTGGTACAAACAATCCTTGTATCAGTTCTGCAAAGGACTATCTTTCCATCGGACTTGCCAAGGATGCTGTGTTCAAGGCTCTTTGGGATGGTGAATACCAAAGTGAGAAGTGTACCAGCGAGAGTGAAGCAGACCTTGCATTGATGGGTAAGCTGCTCTATTGGTGCTCCGGCAATATAGATGCAGCCATTGAAGCCTTTATCAAATCCCCCTATGTAGCAGGAAAGGATGACAAGCACACAACCAAGCTGGGACGGTCTGACTATCTCCAAAGAACCGCTGTGAAAGCGATGCAAGGCTTGACCTCCACTGCTGCCGGGGATGATGAGCAGTATTGCAAACAGCAGGAATTCACCCTTGATGATATGGGTAATGCCAGAAGGCTTGTAGCCATGTGTGGTAACAGCATCCGTTTCAGTTATATTAAAAATAGTTGGTACTGTTGGGACGGTAAGGTTTGGCTGGAGGATGAGACAGGAGCAATCAACCGTCTTGCGGATAATACCGTTGAAGCCATGTATACAGAGGCTATAAAGCTTACAGATCAAGACAAGAGAGACAAACTTCTGAAGCATGCAGCAAAGACTCGCTCTATTGCGGGCAGAAAAGCAATGATTGAGGGAGCAAAGCACTTGGAGGGTATACCTGTTATTCCGGCAGACTTTGACAAGGATGTGTGGTTGTTAAACCTTCAAAATGGAGTCCTTGATTTGAAATCAGACAAGCTTTATCCACACAATCCCGACTATATGATAACTCAAATCAGCAATGCCAGTTACAATCCAAGTGCTAAATGCCCAAGATGGCTGGATTACCTTGATAAAGTCACCGATGGCAATGCAGACCTTATGAAATACATGCAAAAGGCGGTCGGATATTCCCTAACAGGGAATACAGGCGAGGAATGTCTGTTTATCCTCTATGGTACTGGGCGAAATGGCAAGGGAACATTTGCAGAAACATTAATACATCTTTTAGGTTCATATGCCAAAACTGCACAGGTAGACAGCCTAATGCTCAAAAATGTATCCGGCAGCGGTGCCAATCCCGATATTGCAAGGCTCAAAGGTGCGAGAGTTGTTAATGCAGCAGAACCACAGAAAAACTCAAGGCTCAATGAAAGCCTTATTAAGCAGCTTACAGGGGGTGACATGGTTACAGCTAGATTCCTTTATGGAAAAGAGTTTGAATACCGCCCCGAGTTTAAGCTTTGGATTAATACAAATTACAAACCCCAGATATCCGGCAATGACGAGGGTATCTGGAGCAGAGTTAAGCTGCTACCCTTCACAGTATATTTTCCCCCAGAGAAGCGTGACCCTCATTTGAAGGACTTCCTTCGTGAAAAAGAGATAGATGGAATACTGAACTGGGCATTGGAGGGATTAAAGCTGTGGCAGAAAGAGGGCTTGGAAATGCCGGAAACAATGAAATTGGCTACAACGGACTACCGATGCGAAATGGACATAATGCAGAAATTCTTGGATGATTGCACAAAGCCCAAGAATAACAGCAGTGTCGGAGCATTGGATTTGTACAAGGTTTACACCCACTGGTGTAGTGAAAATGGTGAGTATGTTCTCAGCAATACAAAGTTTGGAAGAGATATGAACCGCTACCTTAACAAACGGAACTGCAGGACTGGGGTGGTTTACCTCAACATTGAACTCACAAAGCCATATGAAAATGCCAAGCAGGACTTTGAAGAAATTGATTTTCTCAAATAGTGTGTGGTGAGATGGTGGGTTGTGATGGAAATTTCAGTAACTTTTATATATTAATTTTCTATATAGACTTTTACAAAAACACATCACAACTCTAAACCCATAACAATATAAGAATAAATATTTAAACATTAAAGGAGGTGAATTGTGTGAAAGCATTAAGAACAGTGGACTTGAGGGGTAGGGGGAGGTCATATCTCTACAGCAAAGCATAAAGACAACGGGCTGGCAGCACCGCGTAAAAAAATGCAGATTCAAACGGGGTATTAACCCCAAACCATATTAACAAAAAGCAATTATGAAAATGGAGGTTTAAACATGAGATTTATAGCAGATTTGGTACATGAGAAAAAGCAATTGGTGGAAAAAGCAGAAGCCATTTTGCAGGAAGCTGAAAAAGCAGGTGGAAGTTTGACTAAGGAACAGGAGAGACAGTTTAATCGCTACACAGACAAAATAAAGAGCATTAATGAAAGCATTAACGAGGAATTATTAAATATCAGAACCTCTGAGCCAATTCTAATTACACCACAAAAAGCTGTATCTCCTATTGAAGAATCAAAAACTCCTGTAACAAAAGCCGTATCAAAATCATTCAGGGGGATGTTTTATGGAAACGAAACTGTGAGCTTAAGCAACAATGGTTTCTATTCCATGGATGAATTCCTGAGAACACTTCACTCAGGCAGAGCCGACAACAGGCTGATAAATGCCAGCATGGTGGAAGGGATACCTGAATTCGGCGGATATTCCGTACCGGAGGAATACGGAGCCTTCCTGATGGATAAATCCCTGGAGAATGAAATCATCCGTCCCAGAGCAACAGTATGGGCAATGGGAAGCGAAACAAAGAAAGTACCAGCCTTCGATGGAGCAGACAGAACCAATCACCTATTCGGCGGTATTTCAGGAGAATGGCTGGAGGAAGGTCAGACAGGCACACGAAAGACCGCCAAGCTAAGACTGATCCAATTAAAGGCCAAGAAGCTTGCCTGCTTCTCACAGGCATCCAATGAACTCATTGCAGATGGTATGTCCTTTGAAGAAATGCTTGCCGGAGCGCTTATTAAAGGCTTGGGCTGGTACATGGACTATGCCTTTATCAATGGAACCGGTGAAGGTCAGCCTCTTGGTATTATAAATGACCCGGCACTGATTACTGTAAATAAAGAGGCTTCTCAAGAACCAGCTACAATTACCTATCAGAATGTTGTCAATATGTTCTCAAGGCTTGCTCCGTCATGTTTTACCAATGCGGTATGGCTTGCCAATCCATCAGTAATACCACAATTGCTCACCATGACCATTACCATTGGTACTGGTGGTGCTCAGATACCGGTGTTCAGGGAAGAGAGCGGGAAATTCACACTTCTGGGTAAAGAGGTTTTATTCACCGAGAAATGCCCCGCATTGGGTGCTAAGGGAGATTTAATCCTCGCAGACCTTAGCCAGTATGCCATAGGCATGAGGAAAGAGATTGCTCTTGACCGCTCCAATGTTCCCGGCTGGATGGAGGATATGACCGACTACAGGGTGATAGTGCGTGTAGATGGTCAGGGTACCTGGGATAAACCTATAACACCGAAAAACGGAGCAACGCTCTCATGGGCAGTAGCTTTGGAAGCAAGATAGTCTGCTGAAATTTCAGCCAAAGCTACCATTGAATCCAGTTTTAGGGTAAATGAGTGAATGCTTATTTCATTGCCATAGAAACAAAATTGAGGCTAAGCAATACTTAGGGTGAAACCGCCCAAAATGGGAAAATAGGAAGCTCTGCTCCTGCTTAACAGACTATTTAACAGTGGGTAGTTCTCCGGCCTGCTGGAAATGCTTTAAACTCTCTGAAACCCATAGAAATACTGCTTTCTAAAGCATAATTTACTTGCTATATCAGTGGTTCAGAGTGATGAATGTTACTGCGGAATAAAGGCTTTAACCGTAGGAAGGGGTGAAAGCGTGAGAGCAAAGATTACCACAACCATAGAGGAAGCCTTATTGAACAAAGCTAAGGCACTTGCTAAACAGGAGGGCTTGTCTGGTGCCAATGCAATTATTGAAAGGGCGCTGGAGCTGTATTTTACCAGTATTCAAAGTGAAGTATGGGAAAAATCGTTGTCCAGCGGCTGGATAAAGAAGCTGGTTCTCAAAAGGGATTCTATTCTGTACGAAAACATCAAGTGCAGAAAAACCATGGAGAACTGCAGGCCGGATGATTACACACCTGAAAGCCTAAAAGCAAAAGGCTGGAAGAAGGTTTAGCAGCCGGGGAAAAGGCCTCTGTATTGCTCCTTGAAACGTAAAAGCATAGGTTGCAGCCGTAAGCTTTGTTGAAACAGAAAGGGCAAATAAAGAGGAATTTGAAAGGCTACTGCAGTTATCAATACAGAAATTTATTTGGTCAGTAGCATTAAGAAGTTTATGTCCAAGCGAAGCAGTAAAAGAACACTAAGAAATTTGAACTAAGGCTCGTGATGCCTGAAATCACGTAATTTGTCACACCAGGAATAGATAGGTTGGCGTTCCCTTGCGAGGTCAAAGAACTAAGGTTCTTAGACTAACGCTCTTAAATTGAGGTTGCCGGTATGAGTGGTGGAGACATTGGAAAAGGAGAGGATAAACATTTATCATAAACGAAATACCTGCTTTGTTGGAATTGATATGCACAAGGACGCACATTGTGCAGTTGTTATAGATTGTTGGATGAATAAACTGGGTGAGGTTAACTTTGAGAACAGACCATCCAGATATCCTGCATTCGTTGAGGATGTTAGGAAGATTTGCGGGACAAAGGAAATGGTATTCGGGCTTGAGGATACCAGAGGATTCGGCAGAAACCTTGCTGCCTATCTGGTGGGCAGGAAATTTGAAGTCAAGCACGTTAACCCTGCTTATACAAGCGCTGTAAGGCTGGCAAACCCCATTATTTACAAGGATGACTCCTATGATGCCTATTGTGTGGCAAGGGTCCTCAGGGATATGGTGGACACTCTGCAGGATGCCAAGCATGAGGATATATTCTGGACAATCCGGCAGATAGTTAAAAGGCGGGATTTGATTGTAAAGAGCAATGTGATGAACAAGAACCAGCTCCACAGCCAGCTTGCTTATAGCTACCCATCCTACAGGAAATTCTTTGCCATGATTGATTCCAAGAGTGCCTTATGCTTCTGGGAGAACTACCCTTCACCGGAGTATATATGGAACACAACACCGGAAGAAATATATCAGACGATAAAGCCTGTGCATCAGGCGCTTAAAATACAGCGTATTCATGAGATTATATCCATGATTGAAAGGGATGGAGACACAAGAAAGGACTATCAGCCCGAAAGAGATTTTATAGTCAGAAACATCGTAAAGGATATCAGGCACAACAAGGAGTTGATTGCCGAAATTGACGATGAACTAAGAAAGCTGATACCTTTGACAGGCTATAAGCTACATACAATGCCGGGAATCGACCTTGTTACAGAAGCGCAAATAATATCTGAAATCGGAGATATTAACCGCTTCCCAGACTCAGACAAGCTGGCTCGGTTTATGGGCTTGGCACCGGTGCAATTCAGCTCTGCCGGAAAGGGCAAAGACCAAAGGTGCAGGAATGGTAACAGGGCATTAAATGCGATATTTCACTTTCTCGCAATCCAGATGGTAGCAGTATCGGCCTCAGGAAAGCCAAGACACCCGGTATTCAGGGAGTATTTTGAGCAGAAGGTCAAAGAGGGCAAGAACAAGCCACAGGCGCTTGTGTGCGTGGCAAGGCGGCTTGTGAGGATAATCTACGGTATGATGAAAACTAAGACTGAATACAGGCCATATGAGAAGGCTGACAGCAAGAACTGATTTCATATTCTGAAAGCAAAGCAATGGGAGAAAATTCTTTTTTCATTGAGATATGGTAGCAGGAATTATATAATAGTTATAGTCCTTGTAGTGAGGGAACGAGTAAGACTACAGGTGCATATAATCCTAACCTTAGCATGGATATTGGTAATGGTTTAGGTAAACTAAATGGAAAATCAATAAATGTAAGTGAAAAGGGGTTAAATTTAGTAAAAAAACATATATCCCAGTTTGGAGATATTCCTGAAAACCAAGCGATGATAAACAGAATTGAGAGTGCATTAAAAAATGGGCAGCCTATTACTGGTGCTGATGCGAGTTTTTATATGCATGAAGTGGCAGAAGCTACAATGATGCAGAAGGGTATACCTTATGAAGTAGCACATGAGGCAGCATTACAGAAATATAATGTTTCACCATATAGTGTATATCACCCTGAAGTAATCCAACAGTTTTCAGAGTGGTTTAACCAAGGATTTAAAAATTTCTGGGGGTTAAAATAATGATTAATATCAACAATATAGGAAATTTGAAAAAATGCAGAGTTTGGTTGGAAGAATTACCATTGTATGAATACAAGCCTGCTAAAGTATTGAATTCAATATTAGAAACCTCTATTTGTATGAGTAGAGAAAACCAAAAAATAGCGATTGAAATATTTGTCGCACCAAGGTATTACGCATTTTTGGGAGCTGAATATGTTTATAAAGAAACAAATAATCTTGAGATTCATGTAAATGTTTCAAATGATTCTGGAGAGATTATCACTGAAACATTGGCGCTTCCTTCGGATAAAGTGCATCTAGGGATATCTAATGAATATGCTCAAACCATTCTAAATACGTCAATGGAAGTGTTTATGAAGCTAAGTGTCATTCCTTCTGGTATCTTAACTTTCAATATTGGTGGTTATAGTGATTATGGTTCAAATCAGGTTATATTTAAAAAAGTTACAAGTATTATAGTTAGACTGCTTGTTAGCAATATAAAGAACACAGAGATAGATCAAATTGAAAATATAGTTAAGAATGAAGTAGACAAACCATTAACAGATATTTAATTGGTGAAAGGTCACACAGTTTCGTCTGATGTGGCCTTTTTCGTAACCGTCAAATAGATCATCACATAGTAAAATGGTTGCATAGTTGATACAATCACTGTAAAGTAACCGTCAAATAGATCATCACATAGTAAAATGGTTGCATAGTTGATACAATCACTGTAAAAAAGAATAAACGGAGTGATTGTATGGACATGGAAAAAGTAACAACTGAACAACAATTATCTAGGTGGGCACAATTAATACAAAACCGGCTTGAAAGTGGGCAAAGTATCAAAGAGTTTTGCCGAACGAATGGAGTAAGCAAAGCTACATACTACTATTGGCAAAAGAAAGTCAGTGAAGCAAAGTGTACAGTAGTTGAAGAAGTAAAAGAACCCAAAATCGAAGTACCAAGTGGATGGATGCAGCTTGCATCGAAACCGGTGTACCCTGCAAAAGCTACACTGGAAATTAAAATTAATGGCTGTAATGTCACTGTAAATACGGAAACAGACTTAGAATTATTGAAAAAAGTTTGCCAGGTGTTGATGTCGTTATGATAAGATGGAATGAAAAACCAGTGTATCTTTGCTGTAGATATACGGATATGAGGAAATCTATCAACGGATTAATAACACTGGTACAAGAAAGTTTCTCACTTGATCCGTTTATGAATGCACTGTTTGTGTTCTGTAACAGAAATAGAAACAGGATAAAAATCCTTGAATGGGATGGAGATGGGTTTTGGCTGTACTTTAAGAGGCTAGAACGAGGGCGATTTCGCTGGCCAACAGAAGAAGATTCAACCACAATGCTTCTTGATGTAAACGAATTAGCTTGTCTTATTGATAGTGCCAGATTAGAGAAAAAGCTCAGGAGAAAGGAAGTTTTAGAGCGTCTAATTTCATAAGAAGAAATTCAAAAAAAGGATCAAAAAGCTGGATTTAATGTAATTTTTATGGTAATATTATCCCATGAAGAGACAAGAAATTTCAGTAAAAAAAATTACTTGGTATAATTGAAGAAAAGGATCGCAGGATTGCCGAGTTGGAACAACAAGTCCAATGGTTCATGGAACAAATGCGCCTTTCAAAGCGTAAACAATTCGGTGTATCCAGTGAACAAACAAAGATTGAGCAAATCAATCTTTTTTAATAATGAAGAGGAAGAGACTCATAATTTAGCTATTACCGAGCAAGAAAGGATAGAAGTAAAAGCTCATTACCGTAAGAGAACTCGTCTGACAACAGATAAGCTTCCGGAAGACTTACCAGTGGAGGTAATAGAGCACAAGTTACCTGAAGAGGAATGTATTTGCCTGGAATGCGGTAGTGAATTGCATACAATGGGAAAGGAAACTCGTGATGAGTTGAAGATTATTCCGGCAAAAGCGGTAATAGTGCGTCATATTAGGCATGTTTATTCATGCCGGAACTGTGAAGAAACTTCAGACCATACTCCCATTGTAAAGGCAGATATACCGGAACCGGTCATAAAGGGAAGTTTTGCATCACCTGAGACAATTGCCCATATAGCTACACAAAAATTCATGATGGGGTCTCCCTTATATCGTCAGGAGCAGGAATGGAAACAAAATGGCATTGAGATATCAAGGCAGACAATGTCAAATTGGTTGATAAAAGACCTGTGAGAATTGGCTGGAACCGATATATGAGGAGATGAAGAAACGGCTGTGTGAGCATGAGGTACTGCATGCAGATGAAACAGTGGTACAGGTGCTAAAAGAACCAGGGAAGGCGGCACAGTCGAAGAGTTACATGTGGCTGTACCGAACGAGCGGGGAGGCAAAACATCAGATAATACTTTATGACTACCAGCCGGACAGAAAACATATACATCCGGAGGAATTTCTAAAAGAATTTAGTGGATATTTACATGCAGACGGATATAACGGGTATTACAAGCTGCCCGAAAAAATTACTGTAATAGGTTGTTGGGCCCATGTACGGCGAAAGTTTTTTGAAGCGATGGAAGCCCTGCCCAAAGAAAAGCAAGCAACATCTAATGCAGCAAAGGGAGTAACATATTGTGATAAACTGTTTCATTTAGAGAAACAGTTTGCATTGCTATGCCCGGAAACCCGGTTAAAAGAACGAGAGAAGCAATCAAAGCCTATCATAGATGAATTTTATGATTGGATAAGAAAATTAAATGTACTACCCAAAACCCATCTGGGTAAAGCAGTACAATATGCGCAGTCCCAGCGAAAATATCTTGAGAGGTATATACTGGATGGACGATTGGAGATATCAAATAACCGAGCAGAGCGAAGTATAAAGCCTTTCGTAATCGGACGGAAGAATTGGCTTTTCAGTAATACGCCAGGTGGTGCGAGAACGAGCGCGGTGTATTACAGTCTTGTTGAAACAGCAAAAGAGAATGGATTGAATCCTTTTGAATATTTGTCATGGATATTTAGTCAAGCCCCTAATCTAGGGAAGCCTGGTTATGTGAGCACGTTTGCTGATTTTCTGCCTGGTAGCATGAAAATACCTGCTAAGGTGTTTATACCGCAATCCAAAAGAACAGAGCCTGAGAAATATGCGTGGGAGGAAGACGAATGAAAGTTGGAAAACATATGATATTTATGATTAAATTTATCACGTATTTTATTAATGGGGGAATAGAGAGGTATTTATTTGATATAGATTATTCTGGTTATGTAATAGAGCATTTTCCATATATGGAGAATGAGAACAGCGAATTAGCAGAAAGATTTGCTTATACTGTGGATCAGGCATATGAACTCGGAACATCTCTTGGTTTGTCAGATGAAGAGTTCAGAATGGAAATTGCCAATGCTTTCAATGAATGGTTGGGTGAAAAAAGACCCAACTTAATTTAGATGCACATAGGTTGTAAAAATTAAAGATTAAGTTTTGGTTGAAAAAGTTTTATCGATTTACAAAACTTTTCCAACCATTTTTATTAATGATTGTGTCATTCATGTGCGGGCCTGTTTGACGCTTACAAATCAATTGACTTCTGTAATTACAAAGAAAAACGGAGTAGCAATTTCAACAACAAATTATGAGTATGATGCAAACGGTAATCTGACAAGCTCAGTTACAGACGGAGAGAAAACTACATATGCTTACGATGAATTTAACCAGCTTATAAGTGCAGATGGTGCAAAATATGGCTATAATGCAGAAGGCTACAGAGTAAGCAAGAATGTAAACGGATCTTTGACAAGATATATATATGAGTATGATAAAGTAGTCCTAGAATTAAATTCCTCTGGAAACCAAGTAGGTAGAAATATCTATGGTACAAATATTTTGATGAGAACAGCTGACGGGCAAAGCTACTACTACATGTACAACGGTCATGCCGATGTAACAGCACTCATTAATGCTGCAACAGGTAATATAGATGCCACCTATTACTATGATGCTTTCGGCAACATAGTAGAATCAACCGGTGTAGCAAAGGATAAAAACTCAATACTTTATGCCGGTTATCAATACGATAAAGAAACAGGACTATACTACCTCAACGCCAGAATGTATGATCCGAAGATAGCAAGGTTCCTGCAGGAGGATACATATACTGGTGACCCTGAAGATCCGTTGAGTTTGAATTTGTACACTTATTGTGCAAATAATCCATTGATATACTATGACCCAACAGGACATTTTAATATTTTTAGCTGTGAGGATTGGAGAAAGTTTGCAAGAAATGCTAAAGAAGTTGGGATTGGTATTGCCGATGGAACAATGAGATATATTTCCGGTAATACGTATCAGAATGTCGGTGACTTTGTAAATGATGTAAAATGGGCTTACAACAATAAAAAATACTTAGCTAGTGGAACAGCATCTTATATTACTGAAACTGCTTCCAGCATAAAACAGGGTTCTACTAACTTTGTAAATGATGTAAAGTGGGCTTATAATAATAGAGATATAGTTGCCGAAACTATTATTGAAAGTGTTCAGCAGTTCAAATCTGATGTTAAATGGGCAATAGATAACAGAAATATAGTGGCACAAACGACTACAGAAATGGCTACACAAGCAATAAACGAATTTAAAAGTAAGAGTTTAAGAGAAAAAACAGCTATTGCCACAGACTTTACATTAAACTTTTTATCATTAGTAGGTGCACCCGAAGCTGCAGCAACAAAATTAGCTCAAATAAGAAAAGTAGATAAGTTGACAGATGCAATAAATTTAATGGACAAATTGTATGATGCTGGGGCAGGAATGAAGCGACTTGATAGAGTTACAGATACAATTACGGCCCTAAGGAGAACAGATAGATTAGTTGAAGCATCAACCGGGATTAGATTTATAGATAATATTGATGATTTTGGTAAAGTTGGCATTCCAGAACTTCCTAAAAATGCAATACAAAAGAACTATCTCGAAGTTACAAGAACGGCTAATAATGCTAGTTCGGGAGTTAGTAGAATTAAACCTGATTTTATTGTGGCACCTGGTGGAGTTGTATACAAAGCTGATGAGTTTACTAACAGGATTGTTAGGGAACAAGATAATATAAAAATACTTTATCATTATACTGACGAAGTGGGCTTAAATGGTATATTAAATTCTAAAAAACTTAAGCCTTCATTAAAAGCAGTAAACCCTAAAGATGCTAGATATGGTAATGGTCAATATTTATCAGATATTATTCCTGGTACAAAGACACCAGGACAACTATCAAAACAGTTTATTAATAACCCGTTTCAAGGTAAGCGATTTACATATTATATAGAAATTGACGTTACTGATTTAAATATTATAAAAGGGAGAGATGGAGTTTATGTGGTACTAGGTGAAGAACCTTTGGATTTAACAAACCGCATAGTGAGTTCAGGTAAGGTGATTATAGAAAAATAACTTAATAGGAGTATAGCTTATGAAGTATTTAATGATTGATTGGATTCATAATTTTTCTGATGAACCAATTAAAATATATTCAGAAATTGATGAACAAAGAAATGAGATAAGAAAAGTTGAGTTGTTTAGAGATGGTAAAATAGGCTATGCAACTGAAACGATTGAGTTTGGTGGTTGTAGGTTGTCTATATACCCTATACCTGAAATTGAAGAAATAGCTACCGATCCTCAATTCAAGCCTATTGAGATAACAAAAGAAGAATTTGAAAAAGTATGGCAGTCTAGAGTAAAAATTGAGTGTGAAAATATTTGAAGTTATTAGAGAATGTAAAATAGTGTATAGAATAAAATATATATAAAATTTATAATCTTATTATAATGCCATTATATTATAGCACTTTGCTATGAAGTGGCATTTGTTTTATATTTTGATGAACAATTAACAAATAAAGAAGGTGTTATAGAATGCAAAAATTAAAGTATATTAAAGGTGATGCAACAAACCCTATTTCAAAAGGTGAAAAGATTATCTGTCATATATGTAATGATATTGGTAGTTGGGGAAAAGGCTTTGTATTAGCTATTTCAAAACGTTGGAAAGAGCCTGAAATTGAATATCGTAAGTGGTATAGAGAAAAAAATAACTTTTTACTTGGAGAAGTACAGTTTATAAGAGTTGAACAATATATAACAGTAGCAAATATGATAGGGCAGCATGGAATTAAAACTAGCTCAAAAGATGTACCAATTAGGTATGATGCTGTTGAAAAATGCTTGGAAAAAGTATGTTTAAAAGCAAAAGAACTGAATGCAAGTGTGCATATGCCAAGAATAGGATGTGGACTTGCTGGTGGTAAGTGGGAAAAAATTGAACCAATCATTATAAAAACTTTAGTAGCTAATGATATAGAAGTATTTGTGTATGATTTATAAAAATTACTTGCTTATTTTTCTATGACGTGGGTATTAGGGAACAATAACTTATAATGTAGATTATTTATTCGCTTTTACTAATACCATGATGTCTAGTATAACGGCAGCTAAACTGGCAGTTACATTAAGTAAAGCAGGTACAGCAGGGTATATCACATATAAAACAGCAATGCATAATTCATTAGTACTTTTAGCAGTCACTGGAATGGGAATTGCTTTAAATGCTACTACAAAAGAACAAGTTTTTACTAATGCAGTGACAGAAGGATTTAAAGCAGGATTTGCTGCAATAAAAACTGGAGGAAAAATGGAATTGATAACGAGAAAACGAGTAGTATCTGAAAGGGAAGTAACCTAAGTAATCAGACGAGAGAGCAATGTTAGACAAAAGATAATCAATGGCAGAATTAAAGCACTTGAGAAACATATACAAAAGCAAATTGGATAATTAGAAAAGATAAAAGAATAATTAAAAAAAATCGAGGTGATATAGAGTGAAAATATCTATATCAATAAATGAGTTAAAAAACTTATGCCGGTTATTGTTAGATAAAGCGGAGAAAATTGGGTTCAAAGAAATTGAATTTGATGTGGATAATTACTGGTTTGTTTCGTCTGATGAAAGGAAAGTTTTCAAAGAAAATACACCAAGTCTTTGTGTTGGTTCAATTACAGATGACATCCAAAACCTAAGAAAGGTATTAGATAAAACTAATCCTTCAACATCAGTAGATTTTGATAGACTTGCAAATGTGTTAATTGCTGTAGGAGAAAAAATAAGCTGTTCTGATAAGGTTTACTTGTAAGTTAATAATACCTGATTTTTGAGACAATACCCGACAAGCTAACAAAACAACAAGCAGTGATTATTTGCAACGTTACCGTCAAAATGTGTCCTGAAAATGAAATTGCGACAAAAGGATGGATAATAAAAGCAATGAATCATGCTTAGTAGGAGATGAGAGTAGGTCCCTCGAAATTGGCATCCAGGTGCAGGTTTCAAACTGCTTGTTGGTGCTGCAGACAAAAGCTATGGTATTGAGCATAACAGGAAAAGGTTGATGAATTAATCAAGTGCGTGCCAGGAATCTGAATGAAAATGAACAATCGAGGAAGCGTTGTTAATACATAAATACAGGTAAAACTAGGTGTTTTTGACAAAGTGGGATAAATGTCAAGGAAACCTAATTACTGCTCAGATGGCTGCTGGAGGAAAAGTTGCAGGAGCTTGGCACAGACTCTTACAAGGAGCAGGAGAAGTCTGAGCTCTAATGTAAAGTGAAAAATCCAAGTAATTGAGGCATATAAATACGACGCCAACGGAAATGTAATAAAAAAGGTTGATGGTGAGGCATATAATAAGGCTTATGAGAATGCTGTAAATCAACAGAAATCAGTAGCTGTTGAAGATTTGATCAATGATGCTTATGGTGTAGAGTATACCTATAACTTTGCAAACCAATTGGAAACCGTTAAGAATCCTGAATTTACAGGAGCTAACGGTATGAATTTCAATCAGAAATACGCCTATGACGGTCTTGGAAGAGTAGTTAGTGAAACAACAGCCCATGGATTAAATAAAACGTTGATGATTGAAAATGTGAATGCACCAGTACAGGTATCCGGCTTATATTACAGCATTACAAAATACTTTTATGATGATGTAAACAGAAAATTGGATGTTAATGTAATAGGAAATGTGGATAACCCTGCATACACTGAAGATAGGATTAAGACTGAGTATTATGACTATGCAGGAAATATTAAAAAGACTGTAGATGCCAATGGAAATGAGATATCTTATGAGTATAACAGCATGGGATTGCAAAGAAGTGTAACTTATCCGGGAGATTCATCAATACCTACTAATACTGTAGTGTATAAGTATGACTCAATGGGTAACCTAAGGTATCAAAAAGACAGTGTCGGAAATGTAAAAGAATATGAATATGACCTCTTTGGCCGTGTAACAAGTGAAAAGATATATGGCATAGACGGTGATGCCAATGAAACAGAGGTACGTTATTGGTATGATCTGTATGGAAACGTTAAGTACAAGATAGATGCCAATAATACCGTTACAAAATATGAATATGATGAGTTGGGAAGACTTACAAGAAGTGTAGTGGATAATATTAAATTAATAGATCCTGCTACAGGAGTTGACAGTACAACCCGTACATCAACCCATGAAACATTAAAATACTACGATAAAAACGGCAATGTACTACATGAAGTTACAAAAGTAACTGAAAAAGATACTGTCAGCAACACTGCAAAGTCATCTTACAGCGTGAATTCCTATGAATACGATGGCATGGGAAGACTTGTAAGCAAAATTGACCCTGTCGGAAATATAATCGAAAAGATAAACTACAACAGAAACAGTGCACAAATAGAGTCCTACGACGGAGAAGACCATAAAAAGACCTTTGAATACAATAAGGACGGAAAACTAAGTGTAATAAAACAAAGAAATGAATCGGGAGAATATATAGTATCACAGCAGTACTATGATGCAAAGGGCAATGTTGCCTATGTTATAGATGGAAGAGAAAATATTACGGTATACAACTATGATGAGCAAGACAATTTAACCGGTGTAAGTTCCTATGCAAAAGTAAAGGAAGGGGTATACAAACTAACCGATACCACAAGATATATCTATGACAAAAACGGAAATATGAAGAGCCAGGAGATTAACGGTATTGTAACAAATACCTTCAATTACAATGCGAGAAACCTGGTAATGGAAAAAGAATATCCCGGAACATCAAATAATATTGTAAGTTATTACTACTATGCCGATGGAAATGTAAAAGAGGTAATTGACAGGAAAAATATTAAAACCCAATACAAGTACAACCCACAAGGATTAGTTGTAGAAGAAAAAGCAGTACAGATAGGAGCTAACGGAACAGAGCAAAGCTATACAAAGAAAAACTATGAATATGATCCTACAGGAAATCAATTGAAGTCAATATTGATTTCTTCCACAACTACTGAAGTAGTAGAAAGAACTTATGATGAATTGGGCAGAGTAAAGACAAAAGGTGTTTCAAATGTAGAAGGAAAGATACTGTACATATATGACATTGTAACAAGTGATGGACTAACAGCAGAGACTTCTATTGACCAGAAGAACAACATAACCACAAAAGTATATGATAAAGCCGGAAGACTAGCCTTTGTGAAAAACGGTGATATCAACGCAGAAAATATAGCAGAATACGACTATTACAAAAACGGAGCAGCAAAGAGTGTAATTTATGCCGGTGGTGCAAGGGAAGACTATATATATTATCCGGACGGAAGACTTAAATCCCTTGTAAATACCGACAATAAAGGTGTAGCCTTTGAAAGCTATGTATATACCTATGATGCAAATGGCAATATGCTTTCAAAAGAAGATAAAAAAGGAATAACGACTTATACCTATGACAATCTCAACCGCTTGAAGACAGTGGATGAGAAATATAGCGGAAAAGTTACTGAGTATACCTATGATAAGTTAGGAAATAGAAGTACAGCGAAAATAAAAGAAAATGGTATAATAATTGAAGAAGTTTACAAATACAATTATGATTTAAATCAATTGACTTCTGTAATTACAAAGAAAAACGGAGTAGCAATTTCAACAACAAATTATGAGTATGATGCAAACGGTAATCTGACAAGCTCAGTTACAGACGGAGAGACAACTACATATGCTTACGATGAATTTAACCAGCTTATAAGTGTAGATGGTGCAAAATATAGTTACAATGCAGAAGGCTACAGAGTAAGCAAGAATGTAAACGGATCTTTGACAAGGTATATATATGAATATGATAAGGTTGTATTGGAAATCAATGCTGCCGGAAACCAAGTAGGTAGAAACATCTATGGCACAAACCTGTTAATGAGAACTGCCGATGGGCAAAGTTACTACTACATGTACAACGGTCATGCCGATGTGACAGCACTGATTAATGCTGCAACAGGCAATATAGACGCTACCTACTACTATGATGCTTTTGGTAACATAGTAGAATCAACCGGTGTGGCAAAGGATAAAAACTCTATCCTATATGCTGGCTACCAATATGACAAAGAAACAGGGCTATATTATCTCAACGCTAGAATGTATGATCCCAAAATAGCAAGGTTCCTGCAGGAGGATACATATACCGGTGACCCTAATGATCCGTTGAGTTTGAATTTGTACACTTATTGTGCAAATAACCCATTAATATACTATGATCCAACAGGACATAGTTGGATATCAGACAAAATTAATGATTATAAAGAAGCATTTAGAATACTATTCCTTGCATCAGAAGAAGAACGGTATGAAGCATTTAGACTTATTTATGAATATGGTGATAATAGTGTTTACACAAATGTTGTGACTAGCATTGCTTATGGAATGGCTGAAGCTGGTGACGCATTTAAAGATCCAGTGAAACAAATGGAAGAAAATAACGCAATATTGGATTCTGTGCTTTCTAATGACTTAGGATTAAAGGATTCGAAAGTCTACAATATTGCCAAAAAGGTTTTTGGTAAGGAAATAAAGAAGGTTGAAGCTGGAGCAATATATTGCGTAAATATGGTTAAGGGTGTTGGAATGCTTGGTTATAGCATTGCAAATAATCAATATAACCAAACAAAGTTTTTGTTTAATACTGCAAGCTTTCTTACAGGAAATGCTAGCTATGAGGCATGGCAAAAATCAGCAGCTGACTATTATAACAGCCAAATGAACATGTTAAATATGCCTGCTAATATAGTTTTAGGAGCTATAAATGATGTTGGAACGCTCTTAAATCCCCAAAAAGCATATGATTTTTTCATTAACCCTGATGCGAGCTTAGCATCTATAGCAGAATATCAATCAGCAGGATTAAATACTGCTATGTGGGCAATACCAGCAGGAAAAGCATTACCAAAGTTTAAGGCAGGTTTTACAGAAGCGTTTAATGCGGCATGGTCAAAAGGAATGTCAGAATCATATGCTTTAGCTACAGAGCTTGGTCCAGTTGGTGGAGGAACATTTAAACCTCAAGTATTCGCTGATGCATTACGTCAAGGCATTAAAGGCGGTATTTCGTACATTAAGAATGGTGGAAATGCGATAGTTGGCAAAAGTAAGCCAGAAGTTTACGTTCGTTATTCTTCAGAAGCAGAAGCATTGGCAACTAAAGAAGCAGGAGGACTTGTGCCTAAAATACACAATAATGGTAGTGTTTCAAGAGGTGCTAAATGGATTTCTGAAGAGGGCAAGTCACGCGTAGTAAGAAATTTAGGAAAAACAAGTAATTATACTTATAAAATAACGATGAAATTAAAGGCTGGTACAAAACAATGGCTTGAGTCCATGGCGATAATGTATGATGAATTAATTGGTGGAGAATCAAATAATGCTGGTAATGTATTTTTAAAATCTAATGAGGTGGGGTCATATGGTATAGGTGCAGATTTGCTTGCAGAGTTCAATAGCCGTATAATTGACATAATAATAGAAAAAATTAAATAACAGATAGGAGAAAGATGTAAATGATAGAAAAGAAAGATGATTTTATCAGAGAAATACTTAGTATATCACAGAGTGTTGTGGAAAAAGAAAAAGTTGATTATAATGTAGAAAAGTTTAAAGAAAGTTTTTTTAGACAATCATCTCATTCACCAGAAAACTTAGAAAGCATGAATTATATAGAATATGGTGCTGTAAGAATTAAATATCTAGGAAATCGCAGAGTATTTGGACTGAAAGTAAAAGATAAAGATATCTTACTGTCAGACATCATTTACTTTCTTGAAAGTGATGAAATATGTAGAATAATTAAAAATGAGTTTCCTGAGCTTACAGTTAAGGAGATCGAAGCAGTCCAGCGTGTTTTTACAATAATTATGTCAGGATTAGAGTGCTTAGAATTAGATGATTAAACATATTAAATTAACACATTAAATTAGGGTAGGAATAAAAACCTACCTTTTTGTATTTCTCCTTTGGGCATTTCGTAAGCGGTGGAACAAATACCGTAGTGTAAAGTAACCGTCAAATAGATCATCACATAGTAAAATGGTTGCATAGTTGATACAATCACTGTAAAAAAGAATAAACGGAGTGATTGTATGGACATGGAAAAAGTAACAACTGAACAACAATTATCTAGGTGGGCACAATTAATACAAAACCGGCTTGAAAGTGGGCAAAGTATCAAAGAGTTTTGCCGAACGAATGGAGTAAGCAAAGCTACATACTACTATTGGCAAAAGAAAGTCAGTGAAGCAAAGTGTACAGTAGTTGAAGAAGTAAAAGAATCCAAAATCGAAGTACCAAGTGGATGGATGCAGCTTGCATCGAAACCGGTGTACCCTGCAAAAGCTACACTGGAAATTAAAATTAATGGCTGTAATGTCACTGTAAATACGGAAACAGACTTAGAATTATTGAAAAAAGTTTGCCAGGTGTTGATGTCGTTATGATAAGATGGAATGAAAAACCAGTGTATCTTTGCTGTAGATATACGGATATGAGGAAATCTATCAACGGATTAATAACACTGGTACAAGAAAGTTTCTCACTTGATCCGTTTATGAATGCACTGTTTGTGTTCTGTAACAGAAATAGAAACAGGATAAAAATCCTTGAATGGGATGGAGATGGGTTTTGGCTGTACTTTAAGAGGCTAGAACGAGGGCGATTTCGCTGGCCAACAGAAGAAGATTCAACCACAATGCTTCTTGATGTAAACGAATTAGCTTGTCTTATTGATAGTGCCAGATTAGAGAAAAAGCTCAGGAGAAAGGAAGTTTTAGAGCGTCAAATTTCGTAAGAAGAAATTCAAAAAAAGGATCAAAAAGCTGGATTTAATGTAATTTTTATGGTAATATTATCCCATGAAGAGACAAGAAATTTCAGTAGAAAAATTACTTAATATAATTGAAGAAAAGGAACGAAGGATAGCTGAATTGGAACAACAAGTCCAATGGTTTATGGAACAAATACGCCTTTCAAAGCATAAACAATTCGGTGTATCCAGTGAACAAACAAAGATTGAACAAATCAATCTTTTTAATAATGAAGAGGAAGAGACTCATAATTTAGCTATTACCGAGCAAGAAAGGATAGAAGTAAAAGCTCATTACCGTAAGAGAACACGTCTAACAACAGATAAACTTCCTGAAGATTTACCGGTGGAGGTAATAGAGCACAAGTTACCCGAAAAGGGATGTATTTGCCAGGAATGCGGTAGTGAATTGCATACAATGGGAAAGGAAACTCGTGATGAGTTGAAGATTATTCCGGCAAAAGCGGTAATAGTGCGTCATATTAGGCATGTTTATTCATGCCGGAACTGTGAAAAAACATCCGACCATACTTCCATTGTAAAGGCAGATATACCGGAACCGGTCATAAAGGGAAGTTTTGCATCTCCTGAGACAATTGCCCATATAGCTACACAAAAATTCATGATGGGGTCTCCCTTATATCGTCAGGAGCAGGAATGGAAACAAAATGGCATTGAGATATCAAGGCAGACAATGTCAAATTGGTTGATAAAAGCCTGTGAGAATTGGCTGGAACCGATATATGAGGAGATGAAGAAACGGCTGTGTGAGCATGAGGTACTGCATGCAGATGAAACAGTGGTACAGGTGCTAAAAGAACCAGGGAAGGCGGCACAGTCGAAGAGTTACATGTGGCTGTACCGAACGAGCGGGGAGGCAAAACATCAGATAATACTTTATGACTACCAGCCGGACAGAAAACATATACATCCGGAGGAATTTCTAAAAGAATTTAGTGGATATTTACATGCAGACGGATATAACGGGTATTACAAGCTGCCCGAAAAATTACTGTAATAGGTTGTTGGGCCCATGTACGGCGAAAGTTTTTTGAAGCGATGGAAGCCCTGCCCAAAGAAAAGCAAGCAACATCTAATGCAGCAAAGGGAGTAACATATTGTGATAAACTGTTTCATTTAGAGAAACAGTTTGCATTGCTATGCCCGGAAACCCGGTTAAAAGAACGAGAGAAGCAATCAAAGCCTATCATAGATGAATTTTATGATTGGATAAGAAATTAAATGTACTACCCAAAACCCATCTGGGTAAAGCAGTACAATATGCGCAGTCCCAGCGAAAATATCTTGAGAGGTATATACTGGATGGACGATTGGAGATATCAAATAACCGTGCAGAGCGAAGTATAAAGCCTTTCGTAATCGGACGGAAGAATTGGCTTTTCAGTAATACGCCAGGTGGTGCGAGAACGAGCGCGGTGTATTACAGTCTTGTTGAAACAGCAAAAGAGAATGGATTGAATCCTTTTGAATATTTGTCATGGATATTTAGTCAAGCCCCTAATCTAGGGAAGCCTGGTTATGTGAGCACATTTGCTGATTTTCTGCCTGGTAGAATGAAAATACCTGCTAAGGTGTTTATACCGCAATCCAAAAGAACAGAGCCTGAGAAATATGCGTGGGAGGAAGATGAATGAAAGTTGGAAAACATACGATATTTATGATCAAATTTATCACGTATTTTATTAATGGGGGAATAGAGAGGTATTTATTTGATATAGATTATTCTGGTTATGTAATAGAGCATTTTCCATATATGGAGAATGAGAACAGCGAATTAGCAGAAAGATTTGCTTATACTGTGGATCAGGCATATGAACTCGGAACATCTCTTGGTTTGTCAGATGAAGAGTTCAGAATGGAAATTGCCAATGCTTTCAATGAATGGTTGGGTGAAAAAAGACCCAACTTAATTTAGATGCACATAGGTTGTAAAAATTAAAGATTAAGTTTTGGTTGAAAAAGTTTTATCGATTTACAAAACTTTTCCAACCATTTTTATTAATGATTGTGTCATTCATGTGCGGGCCTGTTTGACGCTTACGAAGATTGCAAGGTTCCTGCAGGAAGATACATATACCGGTGACCCCAATGATCCATTGAGTCTTAATCTTTATACATACGTTAAGAATAATCCTTTAATTTGCTACGACCCAACAGGCCATTTTGCTGAAAAGTTAAGAGATAAGTTTTATAACTGGTTGATGGGAAGTTCAAACACAGAAAAGACAGCTAAAACTGGTGGTGGTTGGGATGCAAATGCCTCGCTAGAAGATATAGAATAATGGGACAGGATTTTTAGTGTTGCAGATGACGCACAAAAATTAAACGAAGAATATGCTAAAGTTAAATACGAAAATTCTGCAGATGAGCGTGAAGAACTTGTAAAGGCTGTAAAAGAATCAGTCTCTATTACAGTAGGATTTACTCCTCTTGATGGAATAAAAGATGCCGCAGACTTTATAGCAGGTAAAGATGTTGTAACAGGCCAAAAAACTAATAGGATAATATTAGGAATAATGATTTTTGCTCCTGAAGCTGTAGACAAGGGACTAAGGAAATATGCAAAAAGCGGAAAAAATGTTGCTGAAGAGTCAGTAGAGAGAATACTAAAGAATAACATTCAGGAGTCATCGGAAGCAGCAGTAAAGAGAGGAATAAAGAATAGTGCTCAAGAGTCGGTTGAAGCAGCAGTAAAGAAAGGAATAAAAAAATCAGATAAATTAGTTGAAGCATCAACTGGTATTAGATTTATAAATAATATTGATGATTTTGGTAAAATTGGCATTCCAGAACTTCCTAAAAATGAAGTGCAAAAGAACTTTCTTGAAGTTACAAGATCGGCCAATAATGTTGGATCAGGAGTTGGTAATAAGTCCGAATTACAACAAATAATAGATAATTTGGATTTAACTAAAGGTGGTTCTCTTGGTAATGTAGATAACTGGGATTATGTAAATTCATCATTTCAAAATAAAATTTTGAATAGTGTTCCTAATCTTGAAAAATTTAAAGATAGAACAGTAGCAGTTATTGGACATAGGGATTCAATAATTCCTTTTCAGCAAACTAGACGATTAAATAATAAAATAAATGTCTTTAAGGCAAATAAATTTGGTCCAGGTGGATGGACTGCAGAAAAAAACCTTCAGTGGATAAAAGAAGTCGTAGAAAACAGTGAAGTTGTTTATTTTGCATCTCAGAAACTAAATTCA
Source organism: Acetivibrio clariflavus DSM 19732 (assembly GCF_000237085.1). GTDB lineage: Bacteria > Bacillota > Clostridia > Acetivibrionales > Acetivibrionaceae > Acetivibrio > Acetivibrio clariflavus. The sequence goes on from NC_016627.1 coordinate 1,764,353, forward strand.
GGGTTCAGTTGGACAAGAGAAGAAATAAAGTATTTACTTGATTGTGGATATAGACAGGTAGGAAGTTATTTTCTACCACCAAGGTAAGAAAGGAGAAATATGATGGACATAAATAACTTATTGCCCCAAATTTATATAGACTTAAATAAAAAAGGATATACAGACTTGAATAACTTTATATCATTTGATAACATCAATCAGAACTATTTGTGGTTTATAGACTTAATATGGCTTTCACATGATGAAATTCTAAAAAAAGAAAGTTTTCATAATATAAATATGATACCCTTTGCATATACAAATGGTGGTGACTATTGGTGTTTTGATCTAAACCATAAAGATTGTATGCCAATAGTGTGTTGCTATCATGATGGAAAAGCAAAGTATTATGCTAAGACTTTAGAAGCTGCGTTGTTTAGACAAATTTTATTGTTTGCAGTTAACGAATTTACAGATAGTGATATTACAGATAAAGATAGCATCGAAATAGGAAAGCAGATTATATGTAATTGGATAAGTAAGCTAAGAGATTATTTCCCAAAGGAATGGATTTCAGAATTAAACAATATTGTTAACAATAAAGATTATGAAGAGGTTAGTCCAGGGCATTTTTCAATAATTTCTAAAAATAAATATGATGAGCTGATAAAAAAATATATTGATTTTGAACTGTTAGATAAAAAATTTGTTTGGATTAATGGTGCTGATGATGTGACAAAATTTTATTATTAAACATATTAAAGGATTTTAATGTGGGATGATGCTATTAAGATTGCTGTACCTAAAAAATACGTAAGCGTCAAAGTGTGTCCTGAAGATGAAATTGCGACAAAAGGAGGGGGAATAAACGCAATGAATCATGCTTTGTAGGAGATGAGAGTAGGCCTCTCGAAATCGGTATTCAGGTGCAGGTTTCAAACTGCCTGTAGGTGCTGCAGTCAAAAGCTGTGGTATTGAGCGTTACAGGAAAAGGTTGATGAATCAATCAAGTGCGTACCAGGAAGCTGAATGAAAATGAACAATCGAGGAAGCGTCGTTAATACGTAAATACAGTCGAAACCGGGTGTTTTTGACCACGCGGGATAAATCTGAAGGGAACCTGATTACTGTTCAGATGGCTGTCGGCGTAGAGATTGCAGGAGCTTGGTACAGGCTCTTACAAGGAACAGGAGAAGTCTGTGCTCTAATGTAAAGTGAAAAATCCAAGCGAAGGAATGACAAGGATGAAAGTAGCGATGTAGAGCATAGATGCGGAAGAATTCGTAGTAGTGTAGAAGTTACTGTAATGGTAATAGAGCGAAGGGATTCTGTTATCTATACTTCAGAATTTAAACAACCAGAAATGGGAGGATTGAATGGAAGAAGGAAAGTCGTTTGAGATTTCACGACATCAAGTCCTGGAAGCATACAAACGTGTAAAAGCGAATCATGGTGCAAGTGGAGTTGATGGTGCATTAACTTTGAAAACTTTGAAAATGACTTGAAGAACAACCTATACAAGCTATGGAACAGGATGTCATTAGGTAGCTGTTTTCAAAAAGCAGTTAAGAAAATTGAAATTCCAAAGAAAAACGGGAAGAAAAGGTTACTGGGGATACCAACTATAGAAGACAGAGTAACACAAATGATCGTCCATATGAGCTTTGAGCAGTTAGTTGAACATATTTTGTAACGATTCATATTGATATAGGCCAAACCGTTCAGCAATTGAAGCTGTAGCAGTAACTAGGGAAAGATGCTGGAAAAGCCATGGGTATTGGAATTTGACATCAAAGGATTATTTGACAATATCGATCATGAATTATTAATTAGGGCTGTAAGAAAGCATACAAACAACGAATGGATTATCTTGTATATTGAGAGATTTCTAAAAGCAGTAATAAAAATGCCAGACGGGACAACACAGCGAAGGAAATGTGGAACACCACAAGGTGGAGTAATAAGTCCGGTTTTAGCAAATCTCTTTATGCACTATGCATTTGACATGTGGATGAAGAGGGAATTTCCAGAGAATGAATGGGTAAGGTATGCAGATGATGGAATAATACACTGCAGAACAAAAGAAGAAGCGGAATATATTTTAGGAAAACTAAAAGAACGAATGCTTAAATGTAAACTTGAGATACAGCCGGAAAAGACTCGCATTGTATATTGTAGAAGTGACAAAAATACAGAAAGACACGAGCACGAATCCTTTGATTTTCTTGGGTATACCTTCAGGAGAAGGTTAGTCAAGAGCAAGTATGGCAACTTCTTCAATGCATTTACTCCGGCAGTCAGCAAAGAAGCAAGTTAAAAGTTTAGGGATAGGATAAGAGAAATAAGAAGGAACAACAAAATAGTATCCATAGAAAAGCTTGCGGAAGAAATGAATCCAGTAATACGGGGTTGGGCTAACTACTTTTCAAAATTTTGTTCAAGGGAAGCAATAAAAGTATTAAATTATGTGAATCTCTCATTAATCAAGTGGTGTAGGAAAAAGTATAAAAGAATTAGAGGAAGTAAAGGAAAAGCATATAGATATCTGGCACGTCTAGCAAAATCTAAATCTGATTTATTCTACCACTGGAAAATAGGGATACGTCCGACGATTGGATAACAAGAGCCGTATGATAGGAGATTATCACGTACGGTTCCGTGAGAAACTCGGGGTGAAATTCCCCGGGTTTACTCGACTACTGTACACCTAGTATTAATGCAATTATCATGAGATAATCAGCTCAAAAAGGAGGAATTTATCTCATGACAAAAGAAGAACTAAAAGACTATTATTACTCATTGAGTCCAAGAGATGCACTGGCCTTTAACCTTAAGAATCTTAGAAATATTTATAAACAGAATGGATTATATAAAGAAATGCTTCCATATTTGAGACAATTTGCAATAGAATACCGTAAATATCAACCAAGTTGGTTCATAAAACAGAAAAGGAGATAAAAAAATGGATGTAAATACTTATATTAAAGATCTTCAAAAAAATAAATTACTTAGAACCCAGGAAGAATGTGAGGCATTTGATAATGCACTGGAAAAGTTGTTGAATTACCAAAGTAAGGAAATATTGGAAGATTTATTCTTGGTCTTTGATGATTCGGCAAAAGAAGAAGAGGTTATGTTTGGTTTGATTCACTTTTTAGAGGATTATGAAATGAACACATACTTAAATGGATTAGCAAAATCGTTACCTAAGATGTTGCAAAACGCTAAAGAATGGGTGCTTATTTTAAATAAGCGAATATTGAATAGTGAGCAATATAGAAACGCTTATGCTGAAATTATTAAAGTTATGGAAGAACAATACAAAAAACTTATTATTAATTTAATGAATGAAATTAAGCTAGATAATCCTAAAAAATTTGAAAGTTTAGTAAACGATTTTATTAGTAAAATTGGTTGATATTAAAAAAAGCCGGATTCAGTAATATTTCCGGCTTTTTTTGGTTCGCCGGACGTAGCTAATAACTAGGCGGTGAAAGTCCGCTATGTACTTGATAGGGGGAATCTTCCAAATTCTCGTAAATGCTCTGAACTTTAAAACCTCACTGATGTAATACTTGGGATTGAAACGGTTGTAAACTTTCTAGCTGAAGATACTTTTAAAAGTAACATTACCTTCACGGCAAACGTCAAATAAAGTACAATTAGCTTAGAGATATTTGTCATGAGATAATAGACTCAAAAATGTGAAATTAATCTCAAAACAGAAGGAGAATAAAGGTAACCGTCAAAGTGTGTCATGAAGATGAAATTGCGATAAAAGGAGGGAGAATAAACGCAATTAATTATGCTTTGTAGTAGATGAGAGTAGAACTCTCGAAATCGGCATTCAGGTGCAGGTTTCAAACTGCCTGTTGGTGCTGCAGTCAAAAGCTGTGGTATTGAGCGAAATAGGAAAAGGTTGATGAATCAATCAAGTGCGTCCTAAGAAGCTGAATTAAAATGAACAATCTAAGAAGCGTCGTTCAAAACTAGGCGATTTTGACCACATGGGATAAATCTGAAGGAAACCTGATTACTGCTCAGATGGCTGTGGGCGTAAAGGTTGTAGGAGCTTGGCGTAGGCTCATTCAAATGGAAAATATTATGGGTGAATTCGCTCTGACTGAAAAAGCTTGCGAAGAAATAATTGATGCAGCAAGAAAATCGTTTCTTGCGACGATATTAATATTGTGTTAAGAATTGAATAAATGCACTTCGATTTTGGAAAACATATCTATTGATCTTGGTATAAAATTGAACTTAAGTAAAACTGGGAGGTCTTTACGTGTAGCTGTTCCTGCCTGTGGAAAGAATTTCTGAGCCAGTAGTAAATTTTATTAAATGTAAAATTAAAACTGAGCAATGCAAAGTACAGTTTATTACTACAAGATTATGTATGTAGCATTTGCATTAGAATTAAAAGAAATATATTTACCTTACGACAAATTGGAAATAATATAGTTCATGCCTTACTTAACAGATAAACGATAGTATCAGTAAACTTTGATAGACAAATACTATAAAAGATTAGATATATAAATGCAGAATTTGCGCATAATATGGAGTTTAATATGAATATTGTTTTATGCTGAGTACTAAGGAGGTAATTAAATGGGATTTAGATATAGAAAAAGTATAAATTTAGGCGGCGGCTTTAGGATTAACTTAAGCAAATCTGGAATAGGTTATAGTTGGGGTGTTAAGGGTTATCGAATAACTAAGACTGCAAAAGGAAATACCCGGAGAACAGCATCTATTCCCGGTACCGGTATTTCTTATGTGCAAGAAAGTGGGAAAAACAATGGTGCAAGATCAAACAGAGGAGTCAATCCTGCTTCACCCAGACAAATGCCTGCTATTGACAATAACCATTATGATACTCAAAATATAGTAAACAATACTGCGAACGTAATGGTGTCTGCAGGATTGGAAGATATGCTGGCAAGGGCAAGCAGAACACTCAAATTAAACAAATTTGCAAACATTGGTTTTTGGGTGACTTTCATTTTAGGGTTCGGTTTTCAAGTTTTACTTTTGTTTGCTGCTGCATTTTTGATTCTTAAAATCTTTGTTCGTACAAAAGGAACAATTGCTTTGGACTATAGTATTGACCCTGATCAGCAATCCATTGTTGATGACAGAATGAACCCTGTGATAAAAATTACTGAATGTGAAAAGGTTTGGAGAATAATGCAAACAAGCAGAGTAATTGATAAAAAATATGCTTCAGGAGCAAGCAATACAATAAAAAGAACAGCTTGTAAAGCATCCACAAAAGCACCTTTCCCATTCAAAGCAAACTTGCGAGTTGCATCTTTCAAAACCGGAAAAGAAACATTACTTTTTTTGCCGGACAAATTGATTATAATGCAAGGTAGTAAGATAGGTGCACTTAATTATAATGATATTATAATTTCTAAACATACAACTCGTTTTATTGAAAGCGAAGGTGTTCCGAAAGATACGCAAATAGTCGGACAAACGTGGAAATATGTTAACAAGTCCGGTGGCCCTGACAAACGTTTTAAAGATAATAGGCAATTACCTATTTGCTTGTATGGAGAACTTGAACTTACTTCATTATTAGGCTTAAACACAGTAATTATGTATTCTAATCCGCAGGTATGAATTATAATGATAATAATGACTGTTAAAAATTGAGGACAGGATATTTTGAAAATTGGTATCATTTAAGGCATATACCTTGTAAGCAAATAAGTTTATTGCATATCGAATCATTGAGGTAGAGATTAAAATCAAAGGTTTTCGACTTTCGGCAGTATAACCGATTGATTGAAACCTTTTTTCAACTTTATGGATTGATATGTTACATAAAATTATATGTAAGTATAAGATTTTTTGCCTATTATTTGAAGTAAAATACAGGAAATATAAATGATTCTTTGCGGCAAAATTTATGCAATTCTTCTCTAGCAATTCAATTCAAGTTGGAAAAGCTATTAATAAGTATTGATATCGGATACTTTTTGTAAACTGTTTTTCCAAACTAATTGCTTTATCCGTTCTTTTGATAGTGTTGATATTAAATTTTTACCTTAATAAAGTTTAAAAGCTTTCTATTTATCATGTTGTATTTTCCTACTATTTTTATTACATAAACAGTTATATTGTTCTTAATAACTGGCATATATAAATAAAGATTGCAAAATATATGTTGAAATTCTAACTATTATATGATATTTTTTAAAATGAATTGCACTATATAACAATATATTACTACAATTGCACATAATGATTATAAATCAACTTTCGCAGGAAACAACTGATAGCTTTGCCTTGATATGAACAGGCAAACAAGTGACAAAGTAGTTGAGAAACTCGTTGACTGTTTCCTTTGTCAAAAGCAGTTTTTCCTGTAAAGTAGTTTTTAAAGCCTCTATTATAAGCTGCAGTGCCTCATGGAATTTAATGTCCTCAAGTTCATCGCAGCAATAGTAGAACAAAGTACCAATAGTGCGTAAATCAGTATTATTGCGGTTCTCAACCGCTAACATAATGTACCTTGAAAAAACAATAGTTGTATGGGCAACCATCATATCATAAGAACGACCTTGAAATTCCTTAGCCAGCTTAAGGTATGACTTACACATCTTGAAGAATACCTCTATGTCCCAGCGTTTTCCGTATATCCTGATTATCTCTGTTTCGGGAAGACTAGTATCTGTAGATATGAGAGCTAGCCATTTACTCTTGTTTCTTCGGTCACGGACAAAGACAATTTTTGCCGGAATGTGGTTTCCTTCTTTATCGTGTAATTCTACCATAACTGAAGCAAGGTATTTTGATCTTCCTCTACGTTTCCTGACAGTTCGGTATATCTCTCTCAATGATTTTTTTTCACCATTGAAGTTATAGTAAATCTTGGGAGTATCCTTTACCATAGCTATCACATTAAGATTCATCTTACAAATTTTGATAATAGTAGCCGGAAAGGAGAACCAACTGTCAAATAAAACATATTTTGCTTTAATACCGGTAGCAACTGCTTGTTCCAGCATAGACAGAGCAGATTCCGGTGAAGTGGCTAAGGCATTCTGTCGGCGTTTAAAACCAACGGTTCTTTTATCTATAGTATTTTTCGCTGGATTAATGCAAACCCTTGGATTTGTTGAACTTAAAAGGTTGAAGGCCACAGGAATAAATGAATTACCGTCTGTCCAACCAAGTGTAAGCATACGAAAGCCTTTTTTATTCTTATTGCCGTCAGCATGATCTTTGACCCAACTTAAAAGCTCAACTGACTTGCTTCTTGTCCTACTGTAGAAGGAATCGTCAATTACAAAGGCATCAACCCGTTCATCTGACGTTAATCTATCGATATGATGATTTATGACCTTTGCAGAAAGCAAATATAAAAATCTTTGCCAGTTGATATGTATGGAATTTAAGAATCTGTAGACCACATCCCTTGCAAATGGTATATCAAAGCTTTCTGCTTTATAGTTCATAAACAGATTTTTGCCTGTAAAAACAAGTTCAAACAGTACTTTGAATACCGTAAGACAAGGAATACCTTTATCTTTATATGCGTTTGACTTTTTTAACAGATAGCCTACAGAAAACATTTTGAAAAAGTTATCAACTGTCAAAGAAAATCTATTTTCTTCCTTAACCTTCTGTGATACAATAGACATGTTCAAGAACCTCCAAATTGTCGATTTAATAGGGTTTGGGTACTTCTATTATATCACATAGAAGGGGGTTCTTGTACTTTTTTATTGCCCAAATCTATTGATTTTTCAATGTTCAGTGCACATTATTCACGTGCGAAAGTTGATTTATAATTTATAACAACTTGTTTTTATATTATGTTTTTACATAGATGTTCTATATATAAACTTGTCAATAGTCATTAATTTATTTTGTGGTCTGATTTCTGTAATCTAATTTTTGTATGTTTTTTGAAGTGCCCAGATTGAGAAATTTAAAATTAAATATATAGATAAAACCTGAAAGCAAATAAAATCACCAATAGAAAGAGAGAAAAAATAAACACTAAAGTAATGGCAGCTGGAAGTAATAAAATTTATTTTAATTATAAAATATAAAGGAGGAGTTAAAATGGTTTTAAAGAAAGGCTTTACCAAGTTTTTGAGCTTTACGCTGTCATGTGCTATGTTTTTTAGCATGATGACAAGTGTTAAGCTGCCAGCATTAGCAGCCGACACTGAGGTCGTAAATCTCGTCAACAATGGAGACATGGAGGACGGAACAAACTGGTGGTATCCTAATGGTACTGGTGAATGTTCTATAGAATCTGTGTCTGACGAGAAACATGGCGGTAATTTCAGTTTAAAGGTAACAGGCAGAACAGATGCTTGGAATGGTGCTGCTCAAAACCTTGTTAATAGCTTGGCACAAAAACCGGTAGCCGGAAGGGAATACTATGCAGCTGCCTGGGTTATGTTTAATGAGGGTGATGCACCTGAAAATGTTGAATTTGTATTGAGTATGAGAACTACAAAGGATAATGCGAATCCTGTATTTGAAAATATAGCAAGTCTAAAGGTAAAAAAGGGAGAATGGACTTTAATCGAAGGTAATCACAGAATTCCAGGAGATTCACTTGTTGATAAAGATGTTCATCTCTATATGGAAACTAGAGGAGAAAGTGGAAAATATGTAGATTTTTATTTGGATGATGTGGTATTTATACCATTAGAAGACGATGTTATAAACTATGATTTTGATCCGACTTTAACACCGCTTCGCAGTGTATGGGATGAATATTTCCCGTTAGGTATTGCTGTAAGACCTGATCAGGTTGAATCAGAAGTATACAGCGAATATATCAAACACCACTACTCCGGTTTGGTTGCAGAAAACTGCATGAAACCAGAAGCTATACAACCTAAAGAAGGTGTATTTACATTTGATGATGCAGATAAAGTAGCTAATTTTGCAAAAGAAAATGATATTACTTTGAGAATGCATACCCTTGTATGGCATAGTCAGGTTCCCGATTGGTTCTTTGAAGATCCCGATGATCCAACCAAGCCAGCTACAGGGGAAAAGTTATTGGAAAGAATGAAAACTCATATCGATACTACTATGGAGCATTTCCATTCTATAGGTGTTCAAATAGATACATACGATGTTGTAAATGAAGTTATCTCCGATGGTGAAGGACTTAGAGATTCAAAATGGAAGCAAATAGTTGGAGATGCTGATGGAGACGGATTTGAAGATGATTATATCCTTGCTGCTTTCAGATATGCATTCCAAAAAGCTAATGAATTAGGTGATGATAAGGTAAAATTCTGTATAAATGATTACAGTATTGAGTCAAATACTAAAAAACTTGATACTATGTATGAATTAGTTCAAAGAATACTCGAAGTAGCTGAAGAAGAAGGTATATCAAAAGACAGAATAGTTGTTGGTTTCCAGATGCATATTAACATGTACGGACCTTCAATCGGACAGATTAGAAAATCACTAGAGAAATTTGAAGGTATGGGAGTTAAAGTTCAGGTAACCGAGCTTGACGTTTCAGTTTACAAATCCAGTGATGAACCTGCAAAAGCACCTACTGAGGAAATATTATTGCAGCAAGCTAAGACATACAAAGACTTGTTTAATGTTTTCAAAGAATTGTCCGAAAGAGGACTTTTAGACTCAGTTACATTGTGGGGAGGCGACGACAGATCGTCATGGCTGAATGACTTCCCTGTTCAAAACAGAGGAGATTATCCGCTCTTGTTCGATAAAAATCTCAAAGCAAAACCTGCTTACATAGCATTAACCGATCCTGACAGTTTACCGGTTTACAGACAGCAGATAATTGCTGTAAAAGGCACACCTGATATAGGAACTGATTATGTTGATAAATTATGGTATACTATTTCTTTTACTGATATAAATCAAGTTGTATATACTTCGGTAGACAAAGCTGATGTTAACACAGTAGGAATTAAATTGATGTGGGATGAAGACAATCTCTACATACTTTCACAAGTGAAAGATAATACACCTAATGCAAAGGACAGTCTGGAAATATTCCTGGACACTGATCTTGACAATTCCGGTGATATTAAGCATTTTATTCTGAGCAGAAACAATGATGAGATTGAAGATATTGCTTACTATGTGAAATCAAGCGATGACGGTTATACAGTTCAAGCAGCTATTTCTATAGCAGATTTGAATCCTAAAAAAGAAATGAAATTTGGAATTGATTTCAGAGTTAATGATTATGATTCCGAAGGCAATTTATCATCACAAGTGGTATGGAATGATTACAAAAATGAACTGGTTGAAGATAATTTCGGGTATGTTGTGCTCGATAAAAATGCAAAACTTCTGAACGTGAAATATGGAACTCCTGAAATTGACGGTGAAATTGACGATATTTGGGTAAGTGCTGAAGAAGCTAAGACAGATGTTTGGGTAAGCGGCACAAAGGGTTCAACAGCTAAATTCAGAACTTTATGGGATGAAAATTACCTATATGTTCTGGCAGAAGTAACAGATCGTCTGTTGACTAAGAAGAGTGCTAATGCTTATGAACAGGATTCTGTAGAGATATTTATAGATCAAAACAATGCCAAAACAACTTATTATGAAGAAGATGATTCCCAGATAAGAATAAATTATGACAATGAAGTTACATTTGATCATGGAAAACTTGAAGGATTTGTTTCAGCTACTAGCCTAACTGAAACCGGATATATTGTGGAAGCAGCAGTACCATTTACTGCTATAAGTCCGGAAGTAGGAGATGTTTTAGGCTTTGACCTCCAGGTTAACAATGATGAAGATGGCGACGGAGTTCGTGACAGCGTTAGCATATGGTGTGATCCGTCAGGACAATCATGGCAGAATGTATCAGGCCTTGGAAATATAATTCTTGATGAAGAAAAGGCTACTGCTAAATTACCTGTAGATGAAAACGGTTTGGATTCAGCTGGAAGAATGGTTGCTTATTTTGGAACACCTATTGTTGACGGTATAGTAGATGAAATATGGAATGAAGCACAAGTGGTTAATCCGCAAATTAGAGTTGGAAATCCTCTTGCCACAGCTACATTTAGGGCTCTATGGGATGATTATGGTTTATATGTTCTTGCAGAAGTAAAAGACAGTGATATGACTTTAGAACCATCAAATCCATATGAGCAGGATTCATTGGAAATATTTATGGACGAAAACAATGATAAAACTGTAGATTACGGCATTGATGATTTACACTTAAGAGTTAACTATGATAATTATCAGACTGCAGACTATGGAAGTGCAGAAAGATTTTACACTAAGACTTCAAAAACAGAAGATGGTTATATTATAGAAGCAAGAATTGAGTTTAAATCCAAACCTTCCAACGGAAAAGTTATGGGATTTGATTTACAGATAAACGATGGAAAAGGTACTAGCAGAATCGGTACTATTAATATTTTTGATGCTACAGGCAACGCATGGCAAGATACTACGAAATTTGGAGAAATTGTACTTGCTGGTAAAGCAAAAGGTGCAAAAACAGGATTGAATCCTTACAATTTGCTCAACCTGATTATTACTGCAAAAAATCTTGATTATAGCATATACAAAAATAAAGAAGTAGTTTTTGATGCTATAAAAGTTGCTGAAGAAGTTCTGGCAAAAGAAGATGTTACTCAAGAAGAAATCGATGAACAATATAATGCTATTAAAGAAGCTATAGGCAAGCTGGAGTTAACCGATGAAGCTGCTAATGAGAAATGGTTCAAACCTGTTCCTGATGAGTATAGAGGAGAAAGCGACAAACCGGGTACAATCGAGAGATTGGAGTATCAAACAGATAATTATGGAGACGAATTGACTACAAAATATCTTAATGTTTATCTCCCTTATGGTTATGATCCTGATGACAAGGATAAGAAGTATAATATTTTATACTTAATGCATGGTGGCGGCGAAGATGAAAATCTTATATTCGGTGGTCCTGGTGAAAGCAAAGAACTGAAAAGAATAATTGACAACATGATTGCTAAAGGAGATATCGAACCGCTTATTGTAGTTACACCTACTTTCAATGGCGGAGAAAATAATTTGGGAGAAAATGTAGCAAAATTCTATAAGGAATTAATGAAAGATATTATTCCTTTAGTTGAATCAAAATACAACACTTATGCAGAGGACACAACTCTAGAAGCAATAAAGGCTTCCAGGGAACACAGAGCCTTTGGCGGATTCTCTATGGGATCAGTATGTACTTGGTATACATATATTAACTGCCTCGATTATATCAAGTATTACATTCCATTAAGCGGTGACTGTTGGGCATTAAATAGGGATGCCAGCAGCGAAAATGCAAAGGCAACAGCAGAGTTACTGGCAGATGTTGCAAGAGAATCCGGTTATACACCACAGGATTATAAGTTGTTCTGTGCTACAGGTAGCGCAGATATTGCATATCCTAACATGAAACCGCAAATAGATGAATTGAAAAAATTAACTGATGTATTCATCTATTCTTCCGATCCGACAAAAGGAAACCTTTACTTTATGGTATGCGAAGGCGGTACACATGCTTGGAATTTTGTAAATCAATATATTTACAATATATTGCCTGATTTATTCGTAGATACAATTGTAGAACCTACTCCTACACCAACACCAACCGAAACACCAACTGAAACACCAACACCAGCGCCAAGTGAAGTGCCAACTGAAACACCAACACCAGCACCAACTGCAACATCAACTTCAGGAAGCGGTAAAGGCGGTTCTGGCTCCGGTGGTTCTGGTGGAGGCTCAAAACCAGCTACATCAACACCGACTGCAACACCTACTTCAACACCAACTACAGAACCAACTGCAACACCTACTCCAACTACATCTGTAGATGTAACACCGGTGCCTACTACAACAGAAGAAAATAATGAGACAATTCCATCAGCTGGCTTTAGTGATATATCCAATCACTGGGCAAAGGAATTCATATTGAATTTGGTATTAAAGAATATCTTAAAAGGATATGAAGATGGTACAATAAGACCTGACAATAATATTTCAAGAGCTGAACTTGTAACCATGGTAATAAGAGCTATGGGCTTAACTCCATCTGAAAATCCTGTTTTGGATTTTGCCGACAAAGATAGTATTCCTTCATGGGCAGCAGGATATGTAGCACTTGCTAAAGAACACGGCATTGTATCGGGATATGAGGACAATACATTCAGAGCTAATAAGGAATGTACCAGAGAAGAAGCAGTAACCATTATCATGAATGCCTTTAAACTTGGAGAATCGAATAATGAGCTTAAATTTACAGATGCAAAAGATATTTCAAGTTGGGCTTATAAATATGTAGCAAAAGCAGTTGAGGAAGGAATCATCAATGGATATCCTGACAATACATTCAGACCGCGTAAAAATATAACCAGAGCTGAAATAATTACTATATTGTACAACTGCTTGAATAAATAATAGTTTGATATATGTTAATTAAATGATTTGTCTACCCAGCAGTGATTTAGCGCTTTTAGCACTGCTGGGTTTTTTATTTGTAAGCTGAAGTGCTGGGAACAACGAACTACCATGCTGAATCATTAACTTCAATAAAACGTTTTTGAGTATGGTTTTTAAGATATACACTTTTTTGAATTGGTATACATAAATTTTGGTAATTAAGAAGAACTACTATTGTTATCCTCAGGGATTTTTTGTTTATATTGGTTAATGAAAATAAAGAAGGAATATTGAGTTTGTTTATCGAATAATAAATATACATTTCTTATATTCTTAGTACAACAATGTAAGCGTCAAACAGGCCCGCACATGAATGACACAATCATTAATAAAAATGGTTGGAAAAGTTTTGTAAATCGATAAAACTTTTTCAACCAAAACTTAATCTTTAATTTTTACAACCTATGTGCATCTAAATTAAGTTGGGTCTTTTTTCACCCAACCATTCATTGAAAGCATTGGCAATTTCCATTCTGAACTCTTCATCTGACAAACCAAGAGATGTTCCGAGTTCATATGCCTGATCCACAGTATAAGCAAATCTTTCTGCTAATTCGCTGTTCTCATTCTCCATATATGGAAAATGCTCTATTACATAACCAGAATAATCTATATCAAATAAATACCTCTCTATTCCCCCATTAATAAAATACGTGATAAATTTGATCATAAATATCGTATGTTTTCCAACTTTCATTCATCTTCCTCCCACGCATATTTCTCAGGCTCTGTTCTTTTGGATTGCGGTATAAACACCTTAGCAGGTATTTTCATGCTACCAGGCAGAAAATCAGCAAATGTGCTCACATAACCAGGCTTCCCTAGATTAGGGGCTTGACTAAATATCCATGACAAATATTCAAAAGGATTCAATCCATTCTCTTTTGCTGTTTCAACAAGACTGTAATACACCGCGCTCGTTCTCGCACCACCTGGCGTATTACTGAAAAGCCAATTCTTCCGTCCGATTACGAAAGGCTTTATACTTCGCTCTGCACGGTTATTTGATATCTCCAATCGTCCATCCAGTATATACCTCTCAAGATATTTTCGCTGGGACTGCGCATATTGTACTGCTTTACCCAGATGGGTTTTGGGTAGTACATTTAATTTTCTTATCCAATCATAAAATTCATCTATGATAGGCTTTGATTGCTTCTCTCGTTCTTTTAACCGGGTTTCCGGGCATAGCAATGCAAACTGTTTCTCTAAATGAAACAGTTTATCACAATATGTTACTCCCTTTGCTGCATTAGATGTTGCTTGCTTTTCTTTGGGCAGGGCTTCCATCGCTTCAAAAAACTTTCGCCGTACATGGGCCCAACAACCTATTACAGTAATTTTTTCGGGCAGCTTGTAATACCCGTTATATCCGTCTGCATGTAAATATCCACTAAATTCTTTTAGAAATTCCTCCGGATGTATATGTTTTCTGTCCGGCTGGTAGTCATAAAGTATTATCTGATGTTTTGCCTCCCCGCTCGTTCGGTACAGCCACATGTAACTCTTCGACTGTGCCGCCTTCCCTGGTTCTTTTAGCACCTGTACCACTGTTTCATCTGCATGCAGTACCTCATGCTCACACAGCCGTTTCTTCATCTCCTCATATATCGGTTCCAGCCAATTCTCACAGGCTTTTATCAACCAATTTGACATTGTCTGCCTTGATATCTCAATGCCATTTTGTTTCCATTCCTGCTCCTGACGATATAAGGGAGACCCCATCATGAATTTTTGTGTAGCTATATGGGCAATTGTCTCAGGAGATGCAAAACTTCCCTTTATGACCGGTTCCGGTATATCTGCCTTTACAATGGAAGTATGGTCGGATGTTTTTTCACAGTTCCGGCATGAATAAACATGCCTAATATGACGCACTATTACCGCTTTTGCCGGAATAATCTTCAACTCATCACGAGTTTCCTTTCCCATTGTATGCAATTCACTACCGCATTCCTGGCAAATACATCCCTTTTCGGGTAACTTGTGCTCTATTACCTCCACCGGTAAATCTTCAGGAAGTTTATCTGTTGTTAGACGTGTTCTCTTACGGTAATGAGCTTTTACTTCTATCCTTTCTTGCTCGGTAATAGCTAAATTATGAGTCTCTTCCTCTTCATTATTAAAAAGATTGATTTGCTCAATCTTTGTTTGTTCGCCAAGATAACACCGAATTGTTTACGCTTTGAAAGGCGCATTTGTTCCATGAACCATTGGACTTGCTGTTCCAACTCGGCAATCCTGCGATCCTTTTCTTCAATTATACCAAGTAATTTTTCTACTGAAATTTCTTGTCTCTTCATGGGATAATATTACCATAAAAATTACATTAAATCCAGCTTTTTGATCCTTTTTTTGAATTTCTTCTTACGAAATTTGACGCTCTAAAACTTCCTTTCTCCTGAGCTTTTTCTCTAATCTGGCACTATCAATAAGACAAGCTAATTCGTTTACATCAAGAAGCATTGTGGTTGAATCTTCTTCTGTTGGCCAGCGAAATCGCCCTCGTTCTAGCCTCTTAAAGTACAGCCAAAACCCATCTCCATCCCATTCAAGGATTTTTATCCTGTTTCTATTTCTGTTACAGAACACAAACAGTGCATTCATAAACGGATCAAGTGAGAAACTTTCTTGTACCAGTGTTATTAATCCGTTGATAGATTTCCTCATATCCGTTAATCTTCCGCAAAGATACACTGGTTTTTCATTCCATCTTATCATAACGACATCAACACCTGGCAAACTTTTTTCAATAATTCTAAGTCTGTTTCCGTATTTACAGTGACATTACAGCCATTAATTTTAATTTCCAGTGTAGCTTTTGCAGGGTACACCGGTTTCGATGCAAGCTGCATCCATCCACTTGGTACTTCGATTTTGGGTTCTTTTACTTCTTCAACTACTGTACACTTTGCTTCACTGACTTTCTTTTGCCAATAGTAGTATGTAGCTTTGCTTACTCCATTCGTTCGGCAAAACTCTTTGATACTTTGCCCACTTTCAAGCCGGTTTTGTATTAATTGTGCCCACCTAGATAATTGTTGTTCAGTTGTTACTTTTTCCATGTCCATACAATCACTCCGTTTATTCTTTTTTACAGTGATTGTATCAACTATGCAACCATTTTACTATGTGATGATCTATTTGACGGTTACACAACAATCAAGTCATGAATTAAATTGAAAACTATATAAAATCCCCTAGGAGGTAAAATAGTATGAACAACAAACGAATTAAAGGCAGTTTATTCAGAAAAATCTTCAGTGTATCCGTTCTTTGCATGTTAATTCCTATGCTTATTAGTTTGTTTGCATCAGTTTATTTATCTCAAAGGTATCTGGAAGATTCATCCAGCAAAAGGTTATTAAATATTTCGGCTGAAAAGAGGAACCAATTTGAGCTTTCTTTATATGATATTGAGAAACAGGGGCAATCTATTGCAATGCAGCCCAATATTGTTGATACTCTCGGCAAAGCTGCATCCAATTCCACTAGTCCTGACGAAGCAGAGCTTAATATAATATCAAAAAATCTGGAGGAAAATTTCAAACTTGCGAACGGTCTTTTTGAGAACATTTACCTAATGTACAAAAACAAAATTATAACAGATGGAATTGGAGGTGCATCTGTCGGTTGGGAAAATGAGACGGTTGGAACTACAGAGAGTATACTTATACGCCCGCCGGTGGGATCACCAACTACAGGGCGGCCAGTAATGGCAATAGTAGCACCAATAAAAGATAATGGAAAGCAAGTGGGCGTAATAGGTATGGCAATAGAATTAAACAATTTATCAGAGAAAATCATCGACAATAATGCTTCAGATCAGCAGCTCAAAACTCTGATTGTGACTTCTTCAGGTCTTGTAATTTCATCAACTGATCCGGAACTGGTTTTAAATTTGAATTTTCAGGATGAGAATAGCGGATTGCAAGACTTTTTTAATAAAATAACTTCAGAGAAAACAGGCATTGGTTATTTCACTCTTGACGGTGTTGAGTACATCGCTGCTTTCAGTGCCAGCGAAAGATATGGTATGTATGTACTATCCTACATGCCTGTTGCAGCATACATGAAAACCACAGTTACTCTTCAAATTATATTGTTTGCGGTTATAGTGCTCAGCATACTTATAGCATCTGTTGTTATCTACATGATGATAAAGAAAATAGTAAAACCTATACTTGAAACTGCTAAGCAAGCGGAGAAATTGGCAGATTGGGATTTAACAATGACTATTCCGGAAGAACATCTGAACAGAAGGGATGAACTGGGTAAGTTGGCTAATTCCCTTGCAGCTATGATTAAGAACTTAAAATCGATAGTAACTCAGATAATTGATGCGGCGGAACATGTTGCTGCATCAAGTCAGGAACTTTATGCGTCGGGTGATCAAGTCGGGAAGGCAGCTGAAGATGTAGCAAACATGATAACAGGAATCGCTTCAGGCGCAGAAGAACAATCTTCTCAAATTGACTCGGCACTGCTAAATCTGAGCAGTCTTGTTAAGCAAATCAATGAAGTGAATGTAAGTATTGCTACAATGGAGAAGACTACTGCACATATCATAGATGACATTAACAGAGGAGGCAAATCTGTTGCTGAATCAATAGATAGGATTAATAACCTTAAGAATGATACAGAAGGTGTTTCTAAGGTTATTACAGATTTAGGGATGGCTTCAAATCAAATAGGAGAAATTGTTGAGCTAATTAGCGGTGTAGCAGAGCAGACAAATATGCTTGCTTTGAATGCAGCTATAGAAGCAGCAAGGGCCGGAGAAGCCGGCAGAGGGTTCAGTGTAGTGGCTGATGAAATCAGGAAGCTTGCTGAAGAAACTTCAAATGCCAGTAGAAGAATAGCAAAGCTGATTGAAGAAATCAAAGACGGAGTCGATACAGCTGTAAATAGGATGGAAAACAGTATTTCATCATTAAACTCCAGTGTAGCTGCTATAAAAGAGAATGAAGAGGTCTTTTCAGTTATAAACGAACAGGCTGAAGTGCTTAACAAAATAGTTGCAGGTGTTACTCAAAATGTAAAAATTATGACTGAAAGCAGCCGTGAGTTTGAGAATATAATGCAGGGCATTCACCAGGCAAGCCAAGTCTTCGCAGAAAATTCTCAGGGAGTATCGGCTTCAAGTGAGGAGCAGATAGCCTTGACAGAAGAAATAGTTTCTTCTTCAAAATCAATGGCAACAATGTCTGAAAAGCTCTCGACTCTGGTTAGGAGTTTTAAAATATAAGTTGTTAGACTTAGTTAAATTTGTATTGCAGTATTAAGTTTACAAAAAGAACCTTATGAACTTTAGAAAGTTCATAAGGTTCTTTTTGATTAATTATAAAATTCTAATACACACAGTCATTTATTTTACCTGGATTGAATTAATACTTACCAAAGTTTATTCCATCCAAATTAATATTTGATTTAAGATTTTCTTCATGACTTATTTTTTCATGATTTGATAAATACTCATTTGAGGACATATTTTGTAGTATTTTTAGAACATCAGGTGTTAATGTTGTAGCACTTACTTCTTTCAGTTTATATTTATTGACGAGTTCTTTTAGCAAATCAGCCTGTGTGGATAATTCTTCACTGGCAGCAGCACTTTGTTCTGCAGTAGCTGAATTTGTTTGTACAACATGGGAAACTTGTGTTATAGCATGATTTAACTGGGAGATTAAAGATGCTTGCTGGTTGGAAGCTTCAGTAATTTCATTGACTAAATTGGCGGTTTTTGCAACACTATCTACTATTTGATTTAACGCAGATGCTGTTTCGGTTGCAATTTTAGTACCGCTTTCAACTTTTTTAATTGAATCTTCAATTAAAGCAGTTGTTTCTTTCGCAGCATCAGCTGAGCGAGCAGCTAAATTTCTTACTTCTTCTGCAACAACAGCGAACCCTTTTCCGTGCTGACCGGCTCTTGCAGCTTCAACAGCAGCGTTTAGAGCAAGTATGTTAGTTTGAAAAGCAATTTCGTCTATAACTTTAATTATTTTTGATATGTTATTTGATGAATCATTAATTTCAGCCATTGATTTAAGCATTTCAGACATTTGAGCATTTCCTTCAACTGCTTTTTCTTTTGCAACGTTAGCAAGTCCGTTTGCTTGATTTGCATTCTCAGCATTTTGCTTTGTTTGCGAAGCAATTTCTTTAATGGAAGAGGTAATTTCTTCAATTGAACTGGCTTGTTCTGTTGAACCCTGGGATAGTAACTGACTTGAAGCAGAAACTTGCTTTGAACCTGTTGCAACTTGGTCGGCTGCTGAATTGATATTGGACAGTACTTCATTGAAGGCATTGATTGTGTTATTGGTTGAATTTTTAATAACAGCATGATCGCCTTTGTAATTGCCGGTAACTGCCACCTGCAGATTTCCTTTTGCCATTTCCGCAAGTACGGTAGATGATTCTTTAATAGGCTCGGTTATTGCATCTAAAGTTTTATTAATGCCATCTATTATTGTCTGAAAATCTCCGCTGAATTTACTTGTATTGCCTCTGAAACTCAAATTGCCATCTATAGCGTTTTGGGATAAATTTTTTATTTCTTCTATCACTTCAATGATTATGTTTTTCATTTTGGTGAAAGTAACTGCCAATGTACCTATTTCATCTTTAGAGTTAATATCAATATCTATGTTTAAATTACCTGTGGCAAGCTTATCAGCTGCATTGACAACTTTTAAGATTCCGCTGGTTATAATTTTGCTTACATAGAAAGCAATAACAATTGCCAAAATCAATGCGGTGAGTGTTCCGAATATAAGGACAAGCTTGGTTGTAGTTTCCTGAGTTGCTTGAGCTTTTTCTCGTTCTGCCAAAAGCGTGTTTTCAATATCTTTACATTCTGCAACAACGTTTCTCAGTTCATCCATAAATTTTTTTCCTTTAGCATCAGAGAATTCCTTAATAACATCATCCATTGTTTTGGTTTTATTATTTACTTCACGTCTGAGATTAATATTAGCTTCAGCCATAACTTGCCAGGATTCTTTCAGTTCCTTAATTTTTTTTTAGATTTTCCTGTTGAGTTGGGTTGTCAATGGTTAATTCTTTAACTTCGTTAAAGTATGTATCGAAATCAGCTTTTCCTGTAGTATAAGGTTCTAAAAAGCTTTCATCACCGGTTATGGCAAAACCGCGTTCCCCCGTTTCCATATTAACCATGCTTGCAATTATATTATCCAAATTTGATAAGACTTTACGAGTATGGTCATTCCAAACATTAGCATTCAGATAACTGGAAAAGTTTATAAAAACAATGGTGGACAGTACGAAAATAACTAATACTACTACCGCGAATCCAAGCATTAACTTTTTTTTGATATCTAGGTTGTTAAATTTTTCTAGCATATAGGCACCTTCCTTTTTGCAGTATAGTCTTGTACTAAATAACGGGAAAATCAATGCGATTAAAAAGAGAAGCAGTTGATAGAGAAATTTTTTTGACTGGTAGTTTTGAAACGATTAATCCTAAATTACGATTTGTATTGCATTAAATGCTTTTTACATAAGTTTGATCAAATTAATTCCTCCTTTTTCATTGAAATAAATGGAATAATGCTGTTAATTTGAAAGCCTTGATGATATATCTTATATATCGTCACCAAATTTTAGCGACTTTAATAATTATTTAAAGAAAAAATATAGATTATTTTTCCAAAGTGTATTATTTTTGCAATTAAAAACAGAATAGCTTTTTCGAATAGAATCTTTGATTTTCTGAATTGATTTCAGTAAATTGTTTATATAAGTATGGAAAAATGTTATAATGATTTTGGACAACTAAGTTACTAATTTCAATATAACTAATATATGAAAGAGGAAAGTGCAGAAAGATTTGGATATGAAATGAAAATAAAAATATAAAAATAAAATTTATGAAAGGGAGTAATGTATGATCATGAAAAAGGCAAATGCAAATTTATTTGTAATTGGTCTTTTGATGTTATCTATGCTGTTTGTTGCACCGACTGAAAGAATATATGCTTCAAACAGTGCAAAGCACAAGGTATTCATACTTGCCGGACAATCAAACATGGCAGGATGTGGTATGAATCACGAGCTTTCTGCCGAATACCTTGGGGAACAGGAAAGAGTAAAGATATATGCAGAAGGAACAGTGGAAGCTTCGTTAAAAGGAACTTGGAGCACATTGAAACCTGGTTTTGGAAGTGGTTCTGGCTGTTTTGGGCCTGAACTGACTTTCGGAAGGGAAATATCAAAAGCGTATCCTGATTGCGAAATTCTCCTGATCAAATGCGGATGGTCAGGGACATCGTTACAGGGTGATTGGCGTCCACCTAGTGCGGGAGGAGCTACCGGTCCGCTTTATAAAAATTTGATTGAAACTGTTAATAAGGCGATTGGAGCGCTAGATAAAAGTATTGATTACGAATTTGCAGGAATGTGCTGGATGCAGGGAGAATCAGATGCTTGTAATATTTATCCGGCAAGAGAGTATGAGGAGAATCTGACTGCTTTCATAAATGATGTAAGAAAAGAACTCAATGCACCTACAATGCCTTTTGTAATAGCAATGATTGACGATTCGGATGCCTGGGTTGAAAATGCAATTGTAAGACAGGCACAAATAAATGTTGCAAATAAAGTGCCTTATGTATATATTTTTGATACAAAGGATTATGATACCGACGGTATGCATTATAAAACTCAGGGAATTCTTGATATGGGATATGACTTTGCAAAGGCGATAATATCGGCAAGTGATGTTCCTTCAAAAATTGTTTACGGTGATGTTAATGGTGATGGCAAATTTGATTCAATAGATTGTGCAACAGTCAAAATGTATCTTTTAGGAATGATTGAAGGTTTTACATACAGTGAAGGCTTTAAAGCTGCCGATGTTAACGGGGATGAAAATATAAATTCAATAGATTTTGCCCTGATGAAAAGCAGGCTTTTGGGTATAATAAACAAGTTTCCGGTGGAGAATTAATAAATACGAAAACAAACTGTTGTAGGAGTGGATATATTGAGCAACATATCCTTTGTCAAAGTAAATGATGAACATATAAAAAGAATAACTGAGATTTATAACTACTATATTAAAAACACAACTGTTACTTTTCATTATTTCGAGCATACGGAAGAGCAAATGAAGGAAATGCTATATACAAAGGATTCAAGATTCAATTCCTTTGCAGTTATAGATGACGAAAACGGTGAAATTATTGGTTTTTGTATGATAAAGAAGTTCAAAAACAGGGAAGCCTTCGATAAATGTGGCGAAGTTGCCGTTTACCTTGATGTAAGATATTTAAATAGGGGAATTGGCAAGCTTATGTTAGATTTTCTTGAAGATGAAGCAAGAAAGCAAAATTTTCATACATTGCTTGCATCAATTTCCAGTGATAATGAACGTAGTAGAAAACTTTTTGAGAGCAAGGGATATTTCAGATGTGCCCATTTTAAAGAAGTGGGCATTAAATTTGGGAATGTATTGGATCTGTTTTTCTATGAAAAGATTTTAGATTAATACGGTAAATGAATATTTTTATAATTTTCGGTTATTCAATTGTAAAGAGATGTAAGAAGTAATTACATTTACTATTAATAATAAGTGGGAGAGATGATAATATGGGATTTGTGGAAATAGACGCAGATAAGTTTGAATTAAATCCGTTTAAATTTTGGGATAAAGATTGGGCATTGGTTACAGCCGGTACAAAAGACAGTGTCAATACTATGACTGTGGGATGGGGAAATTTCGGTATATTGTGGGGAAAGAAAGTGGTTAGCATATATATCCGACCACAAAGATATACAAAAGAGTTTGTAGATAAAAATCACAGATTTTCTGTCACATATTTCGGTGAAGAAAGAAAAAAGGAAATGGCGTATTTAGGAACGGTTTCCGGCAGAGACGAGGATAAAATCAGTAAAGCAGGATTGACAGTTGCATATCATGACGGAGTTCCTTACATTAATGAAGGAAAAATTGTTTTTATATGCAGAAAGCTATGGGAGACCGAAATCAACCCTGAGCGCTTTATAGATAAGAGTATTGATAATTTCTATCCGGAAAAAGATTATCATACGCAATATATTGCAGAAGTTGAAAAAATTCTGATCAGAGAATGAAATTTATTTGCTGATTTTAATTATTGTAGCCGATGGAATAAAAATGCGTTCTTCAGAATGAAGAAGAGTTTTTGTTATCTCTTGTATTGGATGTATATGTTGTAGATTTTGATTCCTTGTTGATTACTAATTTATTTCCATGGTATAATTATCCTATAGTGCATAAAGTTGCACTATTAATTATTTTTAAGGAGTAGGATAATGAAAAGAATTTTAAAGATATTTATAACTATGTCTATTATTCTTATATTCATTTCCATTCCCTCTGTTATATCTTTTGGTGCTTCAGCAATGGATTATTTTTACGAGGGAAATAATTTTTTTAATTCCGGAAAATATCAGGAAGCAATCGACAGTTATGACAAAGCAATCAAGATCAATCCTGATATTCCTGAGTTTTACTATAATAAGGCCATAGCACTTTATAATCTTGGAAGATATGATGAAGCTATAGCTCAATATGACCAAGTAATAAAGTTAAATTCCCAATTTAAAGATGCGTATATAAATAAAGCACTGTGCTTAACTGAAACAAATAGATTTGATGAAGCTATTTCACTATTGGACGAATATATAAAAAAATATCCTAAAGATCCGGAAGGATATGCTTTAAAGGGCCACAATTTATTATTGAAAGGTAGTTATGCCGAGGCATTAGAAATGGCAGACAAGGTTATTGAGAGTAAACCTAAAGACAAAGGCATTCTTTCAATGGCTTATTCAACTAAAAGCAGTGCTTTGACTGACCTTGGCAAAATTGATGAGGCTTTGGAGGCTTGTAAAACAGCTTTGGAGTTGGATAATACCAATGCAAATGCTTATATTGCAATGGGATATGCCTTTTATGCTCAAAAAAAGTATGATGAGGCCATTGAAATGTGTAACAAAGCTATTGAAGTCATGCCCAATTGCATTGAAGCATATATGAACAAATCTGTTTATCTAATGGGCAAAAAGAGATATGAAGAAGCAATTGAGTGTTGCAATAAAGCATCGGAACTAAACACACCAAAAGATCCTATTACTGAATCAAAAATATATACAAACAAGTCGTCTGTTTTATATAAAATGAAAAAATATAATGAGGCTCTTTTGGCAGCAGAAAAGGCAATAGAGTTTAATCCTAAGTATGCTTTTGCATATGTTGGCAAAGGAAATGCGTTGGCGAAAGAAGGAAAATATGAAGAATCTATTCAGGCCTTTGATAAGGCCATCGAGTTAGATTCAAATTGTGGAGAGGCATATATTTCTAAAGCTTTTTCATTAGAAAAACTTGAAAAATACGATGAATTAATACAGTTATGCCAAAAGGCCAAAAATATGAACTCAAAGGATCCCGATTATTTCGCGAGTATCTATTTAAATTTGTCAGCCGGATACCTTGGAATATCTGATTTTTCTGAAGCTGAAAAATGTCTTGAAAAGGCACTGGAATATGAACCGACTGATTCTGAAGTTTTAGCATTGATTTATGCCAATTATGCAAGTGCAATGATAGGGATGGCGGATTATGATAAAGCACTGGTCTTTAATGATAAAGCATTGGAATTGAATTCTGAATGTTATGAAGCATATGTAAGCAAAGGTTATATATTTTTGGATCTGATGAAATTGGATGAGGCTATTGAGTGCTGTGATACAGCTATAGAAAAGAAAATAGATGATTATAAAATACATAAAATTAAAGGTTTGGCTTATGAAAAGAAAGGAATGCTTGATGAGGCATTGATGGCATTGGATAAGAGTTTGGAGTTAAAGCCGGATAATGAAGAAGTAAAATTTGAAAGAATGAGGGTTGCCAGAAAAATTGCAATAAGGAAAATTGGTTTGATTATCGGGGGATTCTTAATTGTTGCTGCTATTGCAATTGTTATAACCTTAGTTTTGGTTAAAAGGAGAAAAAAGCCAACGAAAAATGAGGACTTATATAAAGGATTGGTGTAAAGACAAGTTTTCATTCAAAGGGAGAAGCCTACTATGAAATGCGTTCTTTTTAGAAATTTTATCGGCATGGTTGCAGCAGTATCAATTCTATTGTTACCTGGTTGTAATGTTAATAATTCTCCATTAACAGAGCATGGAAATAATTCATTTGAAAGTGTCAGTTCGAAAACCGAGGAAGCAATTGAGGCTGCAAAATCCTCCGACGGTCTTGCTGTAATAGACAAAAAAGAAAGCTACTATGAAGTTACCCTCAATCTTGAAAAAGGAAGTCACTATGATGTAGGAAAGGCATATGGGAAAGACATACTTCAAATTTATCCTCATTTTATTGAAATTGTTGAAATGTGTTTATATAAGAATGTGGGGGTTTTAATTGGAAACGGCGCAAATGCCAATATTTTAAAAGAAAGACTTGAGGCAGTAGTTCCTCAAATTCCAAAGGACTATGTCGATGAAATAAATGGGTTTGTAGATGCAGTCGCGAACGGTAAAACTCCATTTCAAGCAGGCGGTAAACTCAGCCGGGAGGAAATATTTGCGTTAAATCTATTACCTGATATAATTAGGGGAACGCAATGTTCGGGTATGGCAGTATTAGGAAGTAAATCACAGACTGGTTCCGTGATAACCGGTAGAATTCTAGAATGGTTTTATGGAAGTGAAAAGCAATTTGCTACTATGCATTCAGTTGTTACTTTTAAAAACTTCGATAAAACCATTACTACTATTGGATTTTTAGGGACATTCAATGTAATTACAGCCATTAATGATGACGGCGTTTTTCTTGGTATTCTTGATGCCGATACGGGTGAGGCCTTTGATGCTACAGGGAAAAGATGTTATACCTATGAAATTAGAAAGGTTTTAGAAGATTTTACGACAGCAGAGGAAGTTGCAGAATACACCAATTCAATGGCTAATCAGTATACATTTTCCCACAATTTGCTCATTACCGATAGACAAAACGCTTTTGTTGCAGAAAATTGTGTAAGTGGTGGAAAATCAGGAATACGAACAGCACAGTCAAAAACTGGCAAAAGGTCTTAAATGGAATAATGAGGACTCTCTTTGTGTTGTAAACGGGTTTGCCCTCGAGGGAAGCTTTAACAATCTTGTCAGCAATCCTCATAATGACGTTCGCTGGAAAAAGTTTAATAAAAGACTTAAGAAGTACAAGAAAGTGGATGTAGATGACGTTAAAGATATATTAACTGCTGATGATCCTAAAAAAGAGGATTCCAATATATATTCAAAATATACACTTCAAACGGTAATTTATGACGCCTTATCAGGAACATTGGAAGTGGCTTTTACTCAAAAATTTGGAGATGACTTTCCTGAAAAGCCGGTATTTATTAAAGTAAAATAGCTTGCAAAAAAGTATTGCAATGAATTAGTTAATTAAAATTAATAGAAAGAACGAAAATTCTCAGAATAATCTGAGAATTTTCGTTTTTGGTTATTTTGAAATCTATCCTTATCGAAAAATGTAAAGACAACTAATCTTTGGGGATACCGAATTGTGCCAGACTTCCATTCTTATATCTTTTATCACTGGTAACTTCTTTACCTACCCAGGAAGGGGGGATATAGCTGTTGGCAAGTTCTTCATTTGGAAATTCCATTTCATAATACGCCAGACCTTCCAAATCACCTTTAAAGATATCAATTGCAAAAATTCTTCTATGTTCATCAAGTCCTTGATATCTTGCCTTGTAAATAACATTGCCTTCAATCTTTTTAAACAGATTGTTATATTCTTCTTCGGTCATCCAGAAATTACGTTCTTCTCGGATTAGTCCATTTGAGTCCACATTTGCTTTAACAGTAAGATAAAACCTGGTACCGTCGACATTCCGTAATCTGATTTCCGGAGAAAAACTTATATATGACTGGGTTATCTCATATTTATCCAGGAAATCGAGGTCATAAGGAATCTTATTTGGATCTATTAAAAATTTTCTCTCAATTTCATAACCTTCTGCCTGTGTTACAGGTGGTTTGGGTGTAGCAAAAGGTGTAGGAATTGGTGTTTGAGGGAAATCAGTTATCATGCCGAGCAGATATCGTTTGAAGATTGCAAAATCTATTGAGTTTACATTGCCGTCGCTATTAACATCGGCTGCCTGAAAGCCGTGCTTATAGCTAAAGTCTTTAATAAATCCAAGAAGATATAATTTTAACATTCCATAGTCATTTGAGTCTATATATCCATCACCATTTATATCTCCAAGAATGAAATTATCAACAATAGGTTTCATTTGTTCTGCCATAACCGAAAAGCCATTGAATAGTAATGAAAAACTCAAGAATAGTGTTGAAATAGCAAGTTTACTTTTTCTCATTTTTTAAACTCCTTTCAATGTTTTTGTATCAAAGTAAATATTAAAGTTTTTACAAGTTCAAAGGGTACGATATGTATAAGTCACCAGTAATTAACTTATAAAACTATAATATCATACCTTTATACAGGCATCAATTTATATTTTACATAAAAATTTCAGCCTCAGTAAGACTACGGATTTTATCCGGGGAATATGTATATTCTGAGCTATCAGTTATACAAGTGGCCGATTAAAGGAAGGCAATATTCAAAAAATTGAATATCGAAATATGACTATTCCTGGAGGTGTGAACCAACCTATAAATGGTTATAAATTCTACAGAATATTAACACTGAACGTTTTGAGTATTGCTTAAATATTATTTCAAAAAATCAGTTTTCTAAATAACTATACTTGTTCTTAAAAAGTATAAATCATTAATTTTATGTATACCGCTTCCTGACAATAAAATAATTAGAATACCCCGTTGACTATTATAAAGTATTTATATATATTTAATAGTGTTAAAATCACCGAATTGAAGGATGTTTGTTATGTTGAATCAGTTTTCGAGAACAGAATTATTGTTTGGCAAGGAAGCAATGGAAAAGCTTGCAAGGTCACGTGTAGCGGTTTTTGGAATTGGCGGGGTTGGAGGATATACAGTTGAGGCTCTTGCACGAAGCAACATCGGAGCCCTTGACTTGATTGATGACGACAAAGTTTGTCTAACCAATATAAACCGTCAAATTTTTGCTACCAGAAAAACTGTCGGAAGATATAAGGTTGATGTAGCAGAGGAGAGGGTTAAAGAAATCAATCCCGATATAAAAGTAAAAACTTATAAAACTTTTTTTATGCCGGAAACTTCCGGACAGTTTGACTTTTCACAATATGATTATATTGTGGATGCAATTGATACCGTTACCGGTAAAATAGAATTGGTTGTAAAGGCAAAAGAGCTAAATGTACCGATAATAAGTGCCATGGGAGCCGGAAATAAACTTGATCCAACAAAATTTGAGGTTGCAGATATATATGAGACTTCAATTTGCCCCCTTGCAAAAGTCATGCGCAAGGAACTACGCCAACGCAATATTGAAAGTCTTAAAGTTGTATATTCGAAAGAACCTGCAATAACTCCATTGGAGGATATGTCGATAAGTTGTCGTACTAACTGTATCTGTCCGCCGGGTACAGCACGCAAATGTACGCAGCGAAGACAGGTACCGGGCAGTAATGCTTTTGTTCCTGCCGTTGCCGGACTTATTATAGCCGGTGAAGTAATAAAAGACTTGACTGGTGTAAGAGGCAAAACCTTATAATTTATTTTTGTTACGTTTTATGATGGAGATTTTAAGTATACCCCTAATAGGAAGGACCTTAGTAAGTAACTTTCTACAAAAAATAAGTGACAAAGGAATAAAGAATAACGGTGTTGTTTACTAAAATAAAGAAGTACTGTTTATAAAAGGTGTATTTTAGTGAAATAGGAGGCCAATTGATTAATGGTTAGCCTCCTATACTGCTGTTTTTATAAAGCGAAGTGTACTGTAGCTTTTATTCAAGGTTTAATTTATTATCCAGAATATATTTGGTAAGAATAAATAATCCTGCTGTAATGATACTAAAATAAGCCAGACTGCTTAGTAAAATTGTTTGCATTTGCATATATAAGGAAAGATTTGAAAAGTCCTTTAAGTACAAGCTTCCTGTTACAATCATAAAAATAATCATAATAGATTGAGCACCGGTAAAAAGACCAAGATACATGCCAAAAGAAGCCAGAAGTTTATGTTTTTTCACCAAGTAGCCAAGGGCAATGGCTGAATAAATCATTAATGTACCTGCTGCTATAAATAAAATGAAGACTATTATAGATCCAAATGCAACTAAAAATGTTCTTGAACCAAAGATACGCAATACTTCACTAATACCTTGCGGAATTACCTCCATCAATTCCCAAAAAACTTCAGTAGGCATTATTATTAAAAATGATAAAACTGTAGTAAGTCCACTTATTACAATCCATATCATGGAGGTGAATAATTTACTTAAAATATGCTGCCATGGCTTAACGGGGAGCGTGAACATAAGGTAGCCTTCATCACCCAAAAGACTTTTATAAAATCTCTGAATTTGTACTACAAGAGTAATAACCAGAATTCCGACAATCAGACCGAAATAAATGAACAAACGTATAAACCCGGTTAATTTATTAAAATTTATTCCGTATTCAACCGAAAGGATGTTGAAAATTTTATTGATAATTGAAAATATAATTAAGGTAATATACAGAGGAATAAATATACGAGCTGTTGCTTTGATTTCATACTTAAAAAGTTTATTTAACATTTGAATACCTCCCTAAATAAAGCATCAACGGATTTTCCAGACTCATCACGTATTTCATCAACAGTTTTTGCCAGCACTATTTGGCCATCCTTAATAAAAACTACTTCATCCAGCACTTTTTCAATGTCCGATATAAGATGGGTAGAGATTATTATAGTTGCATTTTCATTGTAATTACTTATAATGGTTTCAAGAATAAAATCCCTGGCTGCCGGGTCTACACCGCCAATTGGTTCATCAAGCAGATAGAGTTCTGCTTCACGGCTCATTACCAAAATAAGCTGTACTTTTTCCTTTGTACCTTTTGACATAGTTTTCAGCTTATCTTTTGGGTCGATGTTAAATCTTTTAAGCATGTCATATGCTTTTTCTGTATTAAAGTCTTCATAAAAATCTTTAAAGAAGTCAATTATTTGAGAAACTTTCATCCAGTCATTCAGATAAGTCCTTTCAGGGAGATAGGAAACAATTTTTTTTGTTTCAACACCGGGCTTATATCCTCCAATAAGAAGTTCTCCATGTGTTGGAGTAAGTAAATTATTACAAATTTTTACGAAAGTAGTTTTACCACTGCCGTTAGGACCTAGAAGCCCTACAATTTTTCCTCTCCCAATATCCAAACTTATATTATCTATGGCTTTTTTTGCTCCAAAGCTCTTTGTTAGATTTCTGCAGGTTAATAGACTGGTCATTTATTGTCACTCTCCTCCAACATTATTGAGATTAAGTCCAGAATCTCTTTTTTCTCAAAGCCTAATATCTTCATTTTTTGAAACAATTGATTTATTTCTTCTTTTGCAATCTTGTTTCTTAATTGCTTCACCATATTCGCATCCTCCGTTACAAATCTCCCACTTGTTCGGTGGGTGTATATCAGACCATCTTCCTCCAGCTTAGCTAAAGCTCTCTGCATAGTGTTCGGATTAACTGCGGCTTCCTGAGCTAAATCACGGACTGACTTCAGTTTTGAACCGGGAGGGTAGACTCCGGAACAGATTTTTAGCTCAATTGCTTCAATAAGCTGAGGGTAAATGGGGCGATCAGATTTTAAATCCCAAGGCATTTCATCACTCCTGTTGTATTATTGTATTAAGTACTTAATACAATAATACAATTTATAGAAGTATTTGTCAATAGATTTATATCATTGAATAGTTTAATAAAATTATAAGGACATATTAGGGATTGCTGCATAAACGCTTATAATTTAGTGAAAAAAATATCGAATATTTAGCTTGATTTTAAAGGATTTATCGTATCTTATAATTTTCGTTAAAAAATGATTAAAATTTGCAAGGGATATTTAGCTTTATATTTGGAAATAAACGCATAAATTAGCTTAAATTTATCGATTATTATTAAATTGCTTATTTAATCTTGATTTTTTTCTTGTTTTTTAGTATTATAAAGATATTAAAGAGTAAACATAGGGTGTTGCGGCGACGGGGCCAGGATAGTAAAAATAGCATAGAAATTTAAAAAGAACTGCTGAAGTAAATGGACATTATAAAATAGTAGTAGAGCTTAAAGATTCTTTACTCGGGATTTTTCATGAAGTATAAAAAATTTGATTGCAATTTTATGTACTTTAGTATGCAGCGAAGAAGCAATTAATTAGTAGGTATATTTACAGCAAAAAAGTACATAAACGGTATTCTTGTTCGTGGCAGCAGTATCCAATCGAAAAAGAATATGAAAAAGAAATTTATCCATAGAAATTTAAATTTGTTATGATTTAAAGTCAATTTTAATAAAATTAAATAAAGAGTCGTCAAAATCAAATAAAGAATCGGTAAGCAAATTGATAAAAGTATTTATAATAATTGAAATGAAATAGGAAAAAAGTTTTGCTATCTTAAATTCATGATTAAATTTATTAAAATGAAGATTTGATTTACTTGATGTTTTTGTTGTCTGCAGCTACAATTTTATTTCTTGAAAAAAGGATTATCTTTTTCAAAAAGCAGTTCTATTTTGTTCAATGTTAATATTTATTTAATATTTTTTTGGTAATCTAATACTAAAACTCAATTGCTATTGAAAGATAACGTAAAAATTGGAAATGTTTTATTGATTTTATATAAAAAACCAACACTCTTTTATGTACAGGAGAACAAAAATTTTCTAATTATTAAACTTAATCTTTTTGACTTAATATTAAATAGAAATAGGTGACAGCAATGAAGAGATTAAACTTAAGAAGTAAACTGAATATTTTTGCCTCTACACTAAAGGAAGTATTTATATCATCTCTGCCTCTAGCAGCTATTATGATTATTGTTTGCGGTTTTATTGCACCTTTAGACAGCGTGTCTGATTATATAAAATTAATTGTAGGATATGTTAGTGTGGTTTTTGGTCAAGCGCTGTTTTTGGACGGATTGAATATTAGTATTCTTCCAATAGGAAAACTTGTTGGAGGTTCTTTAATAAAGCTGAAAAATGCGGTTTTTATTATCTTTTTTGGACTGGTATTTGGACTTTTTGCTACAGTTGCAGAGCCTGCATTGACTGTTTTAGCAAAACAGACCAATATGATCATGCCCATTATTAATGAAACAGTATTTATATGGGTTATGGGTGCAGGAATTGGTATTATGGTTGCTTTCTCCCTTTTTAGAATAATGAAAGACTTCAACATTAAGATTGTATTTGCAATCCTTTATATTATTACTTTTATACTCATTTTATTTGTTCCTGACAAATTTGTGGCTTTGGCTTTTGATGGTAGCGGCGCAACAACAGGGGATATTTCGGTTCCGTTTATTTTGGCTCTCGGTATGGGAGTAGCAGTCAGTATGTCCAAAAACAAAGGAAATGATGATAGTTTCGGAATTATAGGTCTTGCTTCGGTGGGCCCGATTCTTTCATTGGCTGTTTATGGGATAATTCTTAATATTCGTTACAAGGGTGTATTACCTGCCGAGCAGATATATGATCCCGGGACTGTGGGAACAATAAGCGAGATAATTTCCGGCAATCTGCTGGGAGTAATATTGGCACTTTTGCCGGTTATAGTAGTGTTTTTACCTTTTCAGTTCTTCCTTATAAAACAGCCAAAAAAGGAGTTTTTGACTATATTATCGGGAACCATTATAGTGTTCATAGGTTTATTGATTTTCCTGTCGGGTATTGATTACGGGTTTGCTTTTGCCGGCAAATACATCGGTGAAGTATTCCTGGATCCTTCCCGACCAGAATGGTTTAAATGGTTGCTTTTGGTTGTCGGATTTATTCTGGGTGCAGCCATTACCTTGTCAGAACCGGCTGTTACAGTACTGGGCGAACAGTTGGAAGAGATAACTAATGGTCATATTAAAAAGAATGTAATTCGCATTACACTTGCGATAGGTATTGGTTTTGCTGCGTTACTTGCCATGGTGAAGATTTTGACAGAGATTAATATATTATGGTTTTTGATACCTCTTTATGCAATTGCATTAATAATGATGATATTTACGCCAAAATTGTTTGTTGGGTTAGCTTTTGATTCGGGAGGTGTTTCAGGGGGAGCTTTGACCTCTGCCTTTTTAACTCCTCTTACTCTTGGTGTTGCACAGGCTGTTGCTGCATCCTCCGTTTCCGGTGGGCAATCAATTTTAGTAAACGGTTTTGGAATTATTGCTTTTATTTCAGTTACCCCATTGATTGCTGTGCAATTTTTAGGTATATTATATAATATTAATATTAAGAGAGCTAACAAGATATTGGAAGATGCAGAAAAGAAAGATCTGAGAGAGTTGGCTTTGCTGGCTGAAAGTGTTGGGCAATCGAGCAAGAAGAACCAGGATGGAGTTGTTGACGATAAAAAAGATCTACATTTTGAAACCGGAAAAGTCAACGATATTTCAGAACAGAAGGGGTTAGAGGAGGGTAAAGAAAGCCTTGGCTGAATATAATAATTGTGTCGCTTTCTTAACTGTAATAGCTGATAGAAAGCAAAAAGAAGAAATCATTAAATTTCTGTTGGACTCAAGAGGTCATCTTATTGATGTAGTTTATGCCAAAGGTACAGTTAAATCGGGATATTTTAAAGATATGCTCGGCCTTGTACCGGAGGAAAAGAAAATTCTTATTACTTGTTTAGTTGCCAGTAATTTGTCCGACCAATTGCTTGATCAATTACTTATTAAATTTAATTTTGACAAACCTAATACAGGTATTGCTTTTACTGTGCCTGTTGAAAAGTTGTCAGTATAATTTGGGAGGGTAAAATGATTAATTCAGATAATATGAAAGCATTGTATATCATAGTAACTGCAGGATTTTCTGAACAGGTAGTAGAATACGTCCGCTCGGTAGGTGCTACCGGTGCCACAATAATCAATGCTCGCGGTGTAAGTGCGTTGCACAAGGAAATTATGGGAATTAGTGTTGATAGAGAAAAGGAAATAATATTGACTCTTACCGATGCTGAAACTGCCGATAAGATTGTGGAGGCTGTCAATAAAAATGAAGCCTTCAAATCTGAAGCTCATGGTATTTGCTTTACTTTACCGGTGATGAAAGCAGTTGGTATAGGACACGGTCATAGTGAAAATAAAGATTCTGACAAATAATAACCTGGGATAAAAAACTTCCGCTTTTGTTGTGAATGATGTTAAATGTGTTGCTGTGTGGTTTGGGCGGAAGTTTTTTGATTTGATTTAGGTAATGGATACAAGTATTGAAGCAAATTTAATATACTTTTTAGTTTGCAAGCAGATTGGGATAGTTGTTTGCTTTAGGTATTTCTATTTGCATTTCTGAAATTATATTATTCGAAGTTTACATGGAGATTATCTGCTATTGGGAAAATATGACTATTCTGTTGTTTTTTCAAATCTATTTTATTCGAATTGTATTTTAATTTATTCCAGAAAAATTAAAATACTCATATTTAATAAGCCTGATATACACAAAAAAATTTATAATTACGAATAATATAATATGAAATGAAGTAGAACACTGATTGATACTCAGTGAATTTTTATTTTAATGTATAAATTAAAATCTTTAAAGTTTAGTAGTTTTAATTATATCCGAAAGGAGGGAAATGGGTTAGGAATTGTATGATTAATGCATTAAGTATTTTGTGAGGGGGGATTATAGAGATTTATAAAATCTAAATATTGATGGTTGTATAAGAATAATTTAAATAAAAATTGTAAGTTACTAAAAAATTTTTATATTGGGGGAAGATATGATGAATAAAAAGTTAGCTGCATTTTTATTAGCTTTTCAGATGGTAGTCGGTTCAGCAGTAAGCAATGTACTTCCTGTAAGTGCAGCACAAGCTTCTGTTGATGTTTCTATTGATACTCAAGCTAATAGGTTGCCGATAAGTCCATATATATATGGTGTAAACCAAGATCTTCCTGGACAAACTGTTACAGCCAGAAGACTTGGAGGAAACAGAACAACAGCGTATAATTGGGAGAATAATGCCTCAAACGCAGGAAGTGACTATATACATTCCAGCGACAACTATTTGGTGGAATATATCGGTGTGCCCAGGGAAGATTCTGAAAAACCTGGTGCAGTTGCGACTACTTTCCATGATCAGTCATTGGCTCAGAATGTGCCTTATACATTGTTGACATTACAGGCTGCCGGATATGTTTCAGCAGATAAGTATGGAGAAGTAAAGCCAAAAGATGCGGCACCATCTGAAAGATGGAAGGAAGTAAAGTTTGCAAAAAACGCACCTTTCTCACTTACACCGGATTTAACTGACGATTATGTTTATATGGATGAGTTTGTAAATTTCTTAGTTAATAAATATGGAAGTGCGTCATCTCCAACAGGAGTAAAAGGGTATTCTGTAGATAATGAACCTGCTTTATGGGCACATACCCATTCAAGAGTTCATCCGGACCCTGTAACTTGTGAAGAATTGGTTGAAAAGACTGCAGAGCTTTCAAAAGCAGTTAAGAATGTTGATCCCGATGCTGAAATATTTGGACCTGCATTATATGGTTTTGCCGCTTACCTTTCATTACAAAGCGCTCCTGACTGGGAAGCAGGATTAAAGGATAACTACGATTGGTTTGTTGATTATTACCTTGAAAAAATGAAAGAAAAATCTGACGAGGCAGGAATGAGGCTTTTAGATGTATTTGACATTCATTACTATCCTGAGGCAAGGGGAGGCGGCAGCAGAATTACTTTCGGTGAAGACAGCAGCAATATTGAATGTAACAAAGCACGTCTCCAGGCACCAAGAACCTTGTGGCAAGGTTCATACAGAGAAGACAGCTGGATTGCTGAACCCTGGTTTGACAGTTTCCGCCCAATTTTACCAAGGATTCAGGAATCGATAAATAAATATTATCCCGGAACAAAACTTGCTATTACTGAATATGATTTCGGTGCAGGAAATCATATTACAGGCGGTATAGCTCAGGCTGATGTTTTGGGGATATTTGGTGAAAATAATGTATACTTAGCTACCTATTGGGGCGATAGGAACAAAGATTATATAGTGGCAGGTATTAACCTCTATACCAATTATGACGGAAAAGGCTCAAAATATGGTGATATAAGTGTTAAAGCATCAGTATCCAATGACGAACTGGCATCAGCATATGCATCAGTAGAAGAAGCTGATGACGGAAAGCTTCACATTATATTGCTTAACAAGAACTATGACAACAGTACTATTTTCAACATTTCAATAAACAGCGACAAGCAGTATAAGTCCGGTAAGGCATGGGGATTTGACAGGGCTAGTTCCCAAATTACTCAAAGACCTGCAGTGACAAGAATCAGTAACAATAAATTTACATATACTCTTCCGGCATTGAGTGCTTACCATATAGTGTTAGATGCTGCTGATACCACTGAACCTGAAGTTTTAGTGGGTGATGTAAACAAAGACGGAGATATAAATGTTATAGACTATGCATTAATGAAAAAATATGTATTGGGAATGTTGGATGAAATTGATGTAGCAGCTGCCGATATCAATGTTGACGGAGAAGTAAATTCAATAGACTGTTCACTTATGAAAGCTTATTTACTCGGAATGATAAAAGAAATTCCTTACTATGAAGAGACAGAAAATGAAGAGCCTGTTGCAAGTTTCACTATTTCAAATTCAGAGCCGGTTACTGATGAAGATATAATCTTTGACGCATCAGATTCTACTGACCCAGACGGAAATATTGTATATTATGCCTGGGATTTTGGCGATGGTTCCGAAGGAAAGGGAAAAACAGTAAAGCATAAATATGCTAAGCCAGGAACCTATACAGTAAAATTGATTGTTACCGATGATAAATATGCCAATAGTTCTCCGGCTACAAAAACTATAACTGTTACTCAGGCTACCGGTGACAATTCAGAATTCGGATTTGAAGGTACTACTCAAGGATTTATTGTATCCGGTGAAAAAGGAACAACTGCTACTTTGTCAGTTACTTCAGAGAATACGTTTAAAGGTAACGGAGCTCTTAAAATTGATGTAGTTTCAGCCGACGGCGGTATGTTTGATGTAAAATTGGACGGTCCAAGCATAGTACCTCCTGGCTCAAAAGTAACCTTCAGGGTATGGATACCATCTAATGCACCATTGTCTGAAATTCAGGGATATGTTATGCCTCACGATCCGTCCTGGAGTAAAATTATATGGAATGGTGCATGGGGCGGATATGAATATATGAAAAAAGATGCTTGGAACGAGCTTACATTGATAATGCCGGAAGATACCGATATGTCATTAATGCAGCAAATCGGTGTACAGTTTAAGACTAATGATGCTGCAGAGTTCACAGTATATGTCGATTCTATAGATTGGTAATATTAAATTTTCAGTAAGTAGAATTGGTATATTCTAAATGGATATAAAACAAAAATATGGGGAAGGCGAAGCCTTCCTCATATTTTTTGTAACTTTCAAAGTATTAAAGTCTATTGGAAAAGTTTGAGCTGATAATGACAAATTATTCTTATGAAATATAAATTCCGGTATGAAATTTTTTTATAAAAATATCAATAAATACTAATTTTCGCCATAAAGCCATTTGTAAACCAGATAAGAATTTTTTATCTTTGTAATATATTCCTGTGTTTCAAAAAATGTAATAGCTGTAGGGAAGTCTTCTTTTGTTTTCCCGATAGAACTGCTACTCCAGCGGGTTGCATTTCCGGGGCCTCCATTGTAAGCTGCCATTGCTTTGTCAATATCTCCGGAAAACATTTTTAACATGGAGCTTATATAGTAAGTACCAAATTTAATGTTGATTTCAGGATTTAGCAAATCATTGTCTTTAATGGTCATATTTAAGCGGGTAGCGATGTCTTTGCCGGTGGCAGGCATGATTTGCATAAGGCCCATAGCTCCTGCCCATGAAGTGACATCAGGTCTAAAGGTACTCTCTTCTTTCATAGTAGCCCAGATTAATTCCGGTTCAACGTTGTATTCTTTAGCAGCTTTAAGTACAATATCTTCGTAAGGGCGTGGGTGTGAAAGTTCATATCCCCGCCTGTTCGGTACTTCCATTAAGGAACGTAGCCCCCATATTACTGACATATAAATGTCACCTTTTTCAAGATACCAGTCACCAAGTGCAAGCTTGTCTTCTACTTTTGCAAATTTAGATCCGATTGCCAGTTCGATATCGGCTACCTCTTTCAGACCGTTGTTTTCGTATAACTCTACCGTTTCAAGAAACTCAGGCTTTTTATAATCCAATTCTATAATTTTATCGAAAGCAAATTTCATGCCCATTCTTTCCATCCAGGCAGGATGTTTGGACAATATATCCAGAACCTTCTGGGTATTGTTTCTTCCCAGACGTTTGGACAATATATATGCTCTGTAGGCAGCATCATCCTGGTATGCACTTTCAGTCTCAACTATTTTTAGATAAGTTTCAAGGGCTTGTTCTCTAAGCCCCAGTTCTTCCTGAATTCGTCCGGCCCGCCACAGTGAAATGGGTTCGTTGCTGGTTTTATAAATCTCCATGGCCGATTTTGTTTGCTTTTCATTTTCAAGGAGAACTCCTAATCGATATGCACCTTTAGCGCCGATGGAGGAGTAAATTTCCTTTGCTTTTCCTGTTTGGTTTGTCTGTTCAAGGGCTCTTCCATACCACCAGCCTATGTCCTGATCTGTCGGGTTTTCTTTGTACAGTGTTTCCAGGAGAGGGATTGCTTTATTGTATTCTCCCTGCTCAAACAGTGCTCTTGCATAATATTTTGCCAATGATGAGTCATCCTGTATTTTATTTTCAAGGAATTGCTCTAATTCTTTCCAGTTGCTTTTTTCTGCCAGTGAATCGCATATAGCTTTGTCTTCAGCATTTAGGTTGATGAGAGCTTCAAAGGCTCTGCTTTCAGGTAATATACTCAAATATTCATTTATAGCCTCTGCAGTTTTTCCACTGCGGGCCAAATAAGAAGCATAATTGAACTTTACATTATTTGTAGGATAGAGGTTTAAAGCATTTTGATAAAATTCCTCGGCATCTTTGTTTCTGGAGTCGTATCTGCTTGCCAGAATTAAATTTGAGTAATATCCTATTGTATTCTTATGGTCTTTCAGTTTTAAAAGAAATTCATCCCTTACATTCTGACGACCGGCTCTGACTTCTATTAATAATTTCATAATATCGATGGTATTTTCCGGCTCATAGTCACCGTTTTCTTCGATAATTTTTTCTAAAGGAGAATTATATTTACTGGAATTAAATAAGAAAAATAAAGTAGCAATTACACCTATTGCCGTTATAACACCTATTAGCAGTTTAATTTTCATAATATCAGTGTTCCTTTCATAATTTATGCTTTTGTAAACTATTTTCTTTAAAAAAATTTTTTTTTGGATATTCTTACCTTACTTTTATGGTATAAAAATACGTAATTATATAATAAAATCTTATCATATTTTGCTGAAAAATGGGATAGCTGTTGTAAAAATAGCAAGTTAGACAATTTAAATAAAAATTATGCCGGTGTATTATTAAAAGTTTGGGGAATTTTTAGTTTAATTTATTCAGTAAAAATTTATTCAAACATATGTTGTAAGTTTAAATGATTAAGATATACGATATGCAGGCATTTACAGTATTTCAGGGAGCTATTTACATTAAAGTGTACATGTAGTAAAATTAAATTGAATAGAATTTGTCTATAATGGGGTTAATGTATTTATTTGCAGCTACATACATAGAAAGTAATATTATTTATCTATACATATCCATACATATCTGAATCCTAGTTTTGCACGCTGCTCTTATTGCACTTTTTTCTATCCAATTAATGAATTAAAGTATTTTCCTGAGCTATATAATGTTTTAGGTTTTGTCACGCTTAGCCATAAAATTATTGGAAGTTGGCTTTTGGTTTGAGTTCCAATATGTAAAAACTTGTGTTGCTCAGGGTGTATTTGAAAAATGATACTAATTTTGATTTAGACATATTATTTTTGAAATTTATTTGGAGGTGTTTGCAGAATGTTTAATAATTCGAAAAAAAGGGTTAAAAAAGGAAGGAGGAGACTGTCAAGTTTAATAGCAGCCGGGGTCGTTACGGCACAGATTTTATCATCTGCCACAGTATTTGCCAACAATGAACCGCCCGCAGGCTGGAAGCCGGTTGAGGGCTGGGAAAATTATAATTATTTTAATTTTGCCGAAGCATTGCAAAAGTCAATTTATTTCTATGATGCCAATATGTGCGGCAGGGAGGCAGCCTATGGTGCATTGGGAAGACTGGAATGGAGAGGTGCCTGCCATGAAGTGGATGAGGAAATTCCTTTAGAGAGAACAAATCTTTCCAAAGAGTTTCTTTCAAAATACAGACATATAATTGACCCTGATGGAGACGGAAAGGTGGATGTGCACGGTGGATTCCATGATGCCGGTGACCATGTGCGCTTTGGTCTTCCGCAGAGCTATTCGTCAGGTACATTGGGATGGGGATTCTTAGAATTCAGAGAGTCCTATAAGGAAATTGGAGAAGAACAGCATATGCTTGATATTTTGAAGCACTTTACCGATACTTACTTGCGCTGTTCTTTCCTTGATGAAAATGGTGAGATGGTTGCTTTTTGTTACATGGTAGGAGAAGGAGACGAGGACCATTGTTATTGGGGTCCGCCGGAATTATATCCTGAAGTTTATACCAATTCAAGACCGGCAGACTTTGCGACTTATGACGATCCGGGTAGTGATGTATGTGCCAGTACAGCAGCATCACTTTGTACATCCTATTTGATTTTTAAAGATGATGATCCGGAATATGCCAATGAGTGCCTTAAAGTTGCGAAGGCTATGTATGATTTCGCAAAAAAATATAGAGGTTTGCATAAAGGTGATGGATATTATACATCCGACTATGATGAAGATGAATTGGCCTGGGCTGCTGTATGGCTCTACGAATGTACTGGAGACATGAGCTATATAAACGATATAACTGCAATAGATGAAACAGGCAACTATGTAGGATACATGAAAAGGATAATTCCCGATACATATAAGCAAAATGTTTGGTACAATTCATGGGTACATTGCTGGGATGCAGTATGGGGAGGAACTTTCATAAAGCTTAATGAGTTATTCCCGGAAAATGAACTGTTTGATTTTATTGCAAGATGGAATGTAGAGTATTTGTCCGGAGGAAAATGTCCGCATGAAGACCCGAATGACAAAAACTATTGTAACCCGTCACCAGCCGGATATACAATGATAAACGGTTGGGGATCTGCACGTTACAATACTGCTGCTCAGCTTTGTGCATTGGTATATATGAAAAACAATCCGGATAGAGCAGATTTTGGCGAATGGGCAAAAAGTCAAATGGAATACCTTATGGGAAGAAATCCTATGGGTTATTCGTATATAGTTGGTTATGGCTATGAACAGGGATTGCCTTTTGCTAAACATCCACACCACAGAGCTGCCCATGGATCAAAAACAAATAGCATGAATGATCCTGAAGAACACAGGCATATTTTGTGGGGTGCCCTTGCAGGCGGCCCTGATGGAAGTGATTTCCACATAGATTCTACCACTGAGTATGCATATAACGAGGTTACTATTGACTATAATGCTGCTTTTGTCGGTGCTTGTGCAGGTTTGTATAAATATTACGGACAGGGACATAAACCCATCGAAAATTTCCCGCCTAAAGAACCTGAAACAGATGATTTCTACTGTGAGGCAAAAGTGGCAAGAGAAACTGAAGACAGTACACAAGTAGTTTTAAGAATTCACAACGAAACTACAAGACCTCCGCGTTATGAAACCGGATTAATGGCTAAATATTTCTTCAATATAAGCGAACTTATTGAAGCTGAGCAAAGCATAGATGATGTTATATTCTCAGTTGAGTATGACGAGCAAATTTCTATGCAGCAGAATCCTGTTGAAGTAAGAGGACCATTCAAATGGGATAATGCCGGAACTTACTACTATGAACTGGATTGGAGCGGAAATAAGATATACGGTGACAGAGATTTGCAAATATCTTTCAGGGTTAAACAGGATGCAAATTATATGACTCATTGGGATTCAAGCAATGATTACAGTTTGCAGGGTGTTACCAAAGAATTTGCAATTTGTGAAAATGTTCCTGTATATATTAACGGTGAATTGGTTTACGGAAAAGAGCCTCCAAAGCTTGAACCTACTCCTACACCTACACCGGATCCAAATGCCACTCCGGTTAATGACGCATCGATAGTAGTATTATATAAGAGCGGACAGGACGATACCAAAAACACAATCAGAGCTGCAATAAATATTAAAAACACTGGAACTACAGCAGTTAACTTATCGGATATAAAAATAAGATATTGGTTTACAAATGACGGAAATGAACAGAATACTTTTGTATGCGAATATGCACCTTTCGGAGAAAGCAAGGTAACTGGCAAGTTCTACAAAATTGACAATCCTGTTGACGGTGCCGATACATA
Source organism: Acetivibrio clariflavus DSM 19732 (assembly GCF_000237085.1). Classification (GTDB taxonomy): domain Bacteria; phylum Bacillota; class Clostridia; order Acetivibrionales; family Acetivibrionaceae; genus Acetivibrio; species Acetivibrio clariflavus. The sequence goes on from NC_016627.1 coordinate 1,807,445, forward strand.
CTGTGAAATAACCTTTGCTGCTGATGCAGGAAGAATAGTGCCGGGAGCAAGTACAGGAGATATTCCGTTCAGAATTGAATGTTCGGATGCTTACGACAAAACAAACGATTACTCAACCGATTTGAATATGAAAGTGTTTGGTGAAAATGAAAAAATTACAGCATATGTAAAAGGTGAACTCAAATTTGGAATAGAACCTGTCAAGACTACTTATACTCTTGGTGATTTGGACAATAACGGCAGTATTGATTCAATCGATTACGCTATGTTGAAGATGTATCTTTTAGGTCTTACCAAGTTTGATGAAGAAACTTATAACAGAGCAGATGTAAATAGAGATACCAATGTTAATTCAATTGATTGTGCGTTAATAAAAATGTATATTTTAGGTATGATAAAATCTTTTTAAGGGGGGCAGAACATGAAAAAATTAATTGGACTGACATTGATAGTCCTTTGCTTGGTAACCATAATACCGCAGTCAGTCATTGCCGACGAACCAAAATTCAACTATGTTGATGCCTTTGCCAAATCTATATTGTTCTATGAAGCCAACTGGTGCGGCCCTGATGCAGGGAATAACAGAATAAAATGGCGTGGTCCATGCCACATAGAAGATGGAAAAGACGTAGGGCTCGATTTGACAGGCGGATTTCACGACTGTGGAGACCATGTTAAGTTTGGATTGCCTCAGTGTGCTTCCGCATCCACTCTTGCCTGGGCTTACTATGAGTTTTCGGACGTATTTATCGAAAAAGGCCAGGATGAGTATATGCTCAATATATTGAAGCATTTCTGCGATTACTTTATGAAATGCTATCCTGAAAAGAACAAGTTTTACTATCAAGTGGGTGACGGTGATATAGACCACCAATACTGGGGCCCACCGGAACTTCAGACTTATGACAGACCTACTTATTATGTTGCAACACCTGAAAATCCAGGTTCCGATGTAGCGGGTGATGCAGCAGCTGCATTGGCACTTATGTATTTGAATTATAAAGACAGAGATTTAGCATATGCTGAAAAATGCCTTCAGTATGCAAAGGATTTGTATGAGTTTGGAATGACTTATAGGGGAAATAGTAAGGGACAGAGCTATTATCTTCCGAGAGATTATCTCGATGAACTTATGTGGGGTTCTATATGGCTTTATGTTGCCACAGGAGAACAAAAATATATGGATAATGTAGATAAGCTGATGGTTGAAAAGAGAATCGGGGATAGTGGCGGAAACTCCTTTAATGACAACTGGACCCAGTGCTGGGACTATGTTTTGACAGGTGTATTTATAAAGCTTGCTGTTCTTTCGGATAATCCTTTATACAAAGAGATTGCAGAAGACCACTTGGATTACTGGCAGAACAGATTGAAATCTTCTCCCGGCGGTATAAGATTCTTAGATAGCTGGGGAGTTTGCAAATATCCTGCGGCAGAAAGTATGGTTCAGCTTGTATACTATAAGTATACCGGAGACAAGAGATGCCTTGATTTTGCAAAAAGCCAGATAGATTATATTCTCGGCGATAATCCTAAAAAGATGTCCTATGTGGTTGGTTTTGGAGACAATTATCCTAAATTTCCTCACCACAGGGCTGCAAGCGGAAGACTTGAAGGACCGCCGGCCGATGAGACAAAGAACGATCCTCAGAGGCATATTTTGTACGGTGCTTTAGTTGGAGGCGCTGATATAAATGATGAATATTTTGATGATATAGATATGTATGTATATTCAGAGACAGGATTGGATTATAATGCAGGACTTGTTGGTGCATTAGCCGGTATGTCCAAGTATTTCGGTCAAGGTCAGATGCCGGAGCCGGTTCCTGATATTGAAGCAAAACCTACAGAATACTATTGTGAAGCAAAAATATATGAAGAAAGCTCAAGCGGTATTACCGTTGACCTTAATATGTATAATATTGTAACATCGCCTCCGCAATATGAGCCGGGATTGTCCTGCAGGTATTTCATTGACCTGTCGGAGTATGCCGGAGAAAATATTGATCTAAGCAAATTTGTAACCAAAGTATATTATTCTCCTGCCGGTGCGGAAATATCAGGCCTTAAGCCTTGGGATAAGGATAAAAACATATACTATGTGGAAATATCATTCCCCAATCCGGTATATGCGAGAACTTATGTGCAGTTTGCCGTTTACTATTATGAAAATAAACTTTGGGATTCTTCAAATGACTTCTCGTATAAAGGTTTGACTAATACTTATAAAGTCCTTGAAAACATCCCGGTTTATAAGTACGGTGTTCAAGTTTCAGGTGTAGATCCTTCCGGAAACAAACCTGATGACACTACACCGACTCCTGAACCTACAAAATATATCTATGGAGATGTTAATGGTGATGGAGATATAAACTCTGTGGATTATGCATTAATTAAGATGTATTTGCTCGGTATGATAAAGGAATTCGAATATGAATACGGCAGCAAAGCTGCGGATGTAGACGGAAACGGTGTTATTAACTCTATTGACTATGCTTATATGAAAATGTATTTATTAGGAATGATTAAAGAGTTTCCGGTAGAAGAAAAGTAAAAAATAGAAATAGCATTCTGAGGGCTGTTGTACAGTGAATGAAATTCATTGTGCTTCAGCCTTTTTTTTATTGTAACCGCCAACAAAGCAGGACCAAGTTTAGTTGAAAGGATAGAATTTTACATCAGGTTTACTTCCGTAACCGCTTTAGGAAATAACTTGTAGAGTAGACACAATGGTGAATTTTTGTAAAGCGGCTATTCCCAAAAATTTGTACTGCTTTAATTTGAAGATAATGATTAATATTGGTTTAAAATATATAATCGAAAATAAAAATTGCTTTTCAATAAAAGATATATGTGCTATACTGAAATTTGCAAAATTTTGAAAATTGCATGAAAAAATTGCAGCATGATTATTGCATGAAAGGAGTAACAAAATGAATAAAGATAAGTTAAGATATTTAACAAGAACGGCCATGTTATTGGCTCTAACTATTGTTTTTCAATCCCTGGGAAGATTTATCCCATTAGGACCAAATAGTATGTATGTAGTGGGACCGCTGGTTAACGCATGCCTGCTTATATCAACAGGTTTGGTTGGAATTTATTCGGGAACGGTGATATCAATTTTGGCTCCCTTTGGGGCTATATTGACAGGGGCTACAATGCCTCTTCCGCTGGCACCTTTTGTTGCGTTGGGTAATTTTGCCCTTGTACTTTTATTCTATGTGTTCAGAAAGAAAAAAGTAATTGGTATTGTAACGGGAGCAATTGCAAAATTTTTAGTTATTTATGGTTCTCTTTTAACGATAATTCCTTATTTCAAAATCCTTCCCTCACAACAAGCTTCAAATCTTGCCAGTAAAGCCTTTGGATGGCCCCAGCTTATTACCGCTTTAATTGGAGGGATTATTGCTCTGCCTGTAATTATGAGATTGGAGAAGCGCATTTAATGAGAATTTATGCAATAGACAAAATGTTTTTATAGCAAATTTGTATTTGATATAATATAATAAAAATATCAATAAAATCTGTTGTTTTGGCTAAAGGTTTATAAGTTACAAAAGGATATATTGCATATAGTTATTTAATAAACGAATAATGGTATATCCAAAAAACGTGATTTTGAGCAACGGGGTTGAATTATGGAAAAGGAAAACAAGGTTGCCGTTATTGGTATAGTGGTTAACAATCGTGAGGAGACATCAAAAAAGGTCAATGAAGTATTGAGTTCTTATGCTTCAATTATTGTGGGAAGAATGGGCATACCTTATAGAGAAAGAAATATTTCAGTAATGTCCATAATTGTAGACGGTACTAATGATGAGATTGGTGCTTTAGCCGGCAAGCTTGGCAATATAAAAGGTATTAAAGCAAAAGTTGCTTTAACCTATTAATTGGGTGGTATTAATAAATTGATTTACAATTTAATATATAGTATCTGAGATACGGGGCGTAGACCTAATATCGAGGAGAAGGTTTGGACTGAAATTGCAAAATATCCCGGAGGAATTGGCAAAGCCTTTTAATCATCGGTGATATTTTGTGAAGAATGTGTAAGCCTGACGAGATGGAGTATATCTTATCGAAGGGGGAACGGATATGTGGTATTTGCTTGTGAACTCTTCTTGACTTTATTGAGTCTACGAAGAGTTTTTTTGTTGTATTGGTAATTTGGAGTATGAAAGAAAATTAATTTATTTTGGAGGGACAATTAATGGTTGATTTTATAAATGAAAGTAAAATTTTTTCAATTCTTGAATCATCGATAAATCCCGACAAGGGAGAGATTAGAGAGATTTTGGCTAAAGCAAGGGAATGTAAAGGTATAACTTTGGAAGAGACAGGAAAGTTGTTGCATGTGGAAGATAAGGATTTGATGGAAGAACTCTTTGAAGCAGCAAAGTATGTTAAAGACAGAATATACGGTAAAAGGGTTGTACTGTTTGCACCTTTATACACGGGCAACAAGTGCGTAAACAACTGCCTTTACTGCGGGTTTAGAAGAGATAACAAAGAATTGCATAGAAAAACATTGGAGTTAGAAGAAATTGTTAATGAAGCTAAAGCGATTGAAAAGCAGGGTCATAAAAGACTTCTTCTTATTTGCGGAGAACATCCCAAAACTGATGTTAAGCATTTTACAAAAGCTATGGAAGCTATATATAGTGAGACCGATATAAGAAGAATAAATATCGAAGCAGCACCTATGAAGGTTGAAGACTACAGAGAGTTGAAGCAGGCGGGAATAGGCACTTATGTTATTTTCCAGGAAACATATCACAGAGATACCTACAAAAAGATGCACCCGATGGGAATAAAAGCCGATTATGATTGGAGAATTACTGCTTTAGACAGGGCTTTTGAAGGTGGAATAGATGATGTCGGAGTAGGAGCTCTGTTTGGACTTTATGACTACAGGTTTGAGGTTTTAGGGCTTTTAATGCACTGCATGTATCTTGAAGAACGTTTTGGAGTAGGCCCCCATACAATTTCCGTTCCAAGACTTCGTCCTGCTTTGGGCTGGGCACTGGATGAAATTCCTTACCCTGTGACCGATGAAGATTTCAAAAAGATTGTGGCAATATATAGGCTGTCGGTTCCTTATACCGGTATAATTCTTTCCACGAGAGAAAGAGCAGAGCTGAGGGATGAATTGCTGAATCTTGGCGTTTCACAGATAAGTGCAGGTTCTAAGACTAATCCTGGAGGATATGAAGAGGATGACGACCAGGCGGATCAGTTTGAAATCAGCGATAGCCGAAGCCTTCCAAAAGTACTGGAGACCATTTGTGACAAGGGGTATATTCCCAGTTTTTGTACCGCATGTTATAGAAGATGCCGCACAGGCGAACATTTTATGGAATATGCAAAAGAAGGAGAAATACACGAGTTTTGTCAGCCCAATGCCATACTTACTTTTAAGGAGAACCTTATAGACTTTGGAAATGAAGAACTCCGGGAAAAGGGTGAAAGAATTATTCAAAAAGCCTTGGATGAAATAGAAAATGAAAACATGAAAGCCGAAACTATAAAGAAGTTAAAGCAGATTGAAGAAGGTATGAGAGATCTTTACTTCTAGTGATGAGAAATATATAAACAGAAAGACCAGCTAATTAAAGTCAAGAGTTTATAATAAAAATTTTGAGAAATTTTTTTAGGCTCCTGACGTTAATGAAACGCATGACAACAAGACCACCTAGGTGAGGTAGACATAAAATAGCTGGTCTAAAATAGCAAGTTGCTCTTTGAAAACTGAACATCAAGTACAGTACTATCAAGCTGCTGTATGCTTTGCTGCAAGCATTTGAGCGTGTTCCTGGGGGCTGCGTAACTGGTAAGGTTTCCTATCCCTTAGGACAGCAAAGATGATACAAACAAGCTTGCGCATAACAGCTCCCAAAGCTACTTTCTTAGGCTTACTCTGGCATTTTTGTTGGTAGAACTCCAGCAGCACAGGGTTGCAAGCTGTCTTATCCCGCTTGGTACGGATATTAGCAAGAGCAATTGTGAAAAGCACCCTGCGAAGCAGCCTTGAACCTCTCTTAGACATCTTGTTCCGTGTGCCGGTAAACTCTCCGGACTGCATGACAGAGGGGTCAACGCCGAAATAAGCAACCAGCTTGCCTGGCTTTTTAAAGGCTGAAAAGTCTCCAATCTCCGCAAGAATAGTAGCAGCAGAGAGAAGGCCTATACCTGGCAGGCTCTGCAAAAGTTCAAGCGTCAATGCCAGCATGGGCATATCCTTCGCCATATCTTCAGCAATCAGTAGACGAATGGACTTAAGGACTTTCTCCAGGCTTTCTTCCAAGGTTTTGATCATGGAGATATATACGCCCAGCATAATAACATTTGAGGCATTATGAATGCTCAGAGGTGCAAAATCTCTGGCCTTGGAGACCAGAAGCTCATACTTGGCAGTTGACCATTTGAGACTTTTGCGGGATTTCTTCTGAATCAGTGAAATCAGCTTGTTCCTGTCAGCCTTAAGAATATGGGCAGGAGTAGGATACTCCTCCAGGACAGCCATAGCAGCCTTTGAAAATATATTGGAGAAGACATCCTTGAAGTTAAGCATGAGTTGGTCAACAATACCGGTAAGCCTGTTTTTGTAGGCGGTAAGCTCATCACTCAGTTTGTAGTACTGGCGACATAGGCTCCTTAGGCACTCAATATCCTCATTGGGGATGTTGGTTGACTTAAGTTCCTGAAATCTATAGAGTAGGGCAATTTTCCGGGCATCCACTTTATCATTTTTCACTTTTCTGATTCCAATATTTTTGATAGAATCAGTTTGGATGGGGTTTGTTACCGAAACCTCAAATCCAGCTTTACAAAGTGAATGGAAAAGGATTTTGTGATAGTGCCCGGTGGATTCCATGACTATGAAAGGCCTTGAAGCAAAATCTTTTTCCGTTTTATTAAGCAATTCAACGGCTCTTTCAACGTCGGTATTGGAATCATGGTGAATCTTCATGCGGGCAACCACTTCATTGGTAGGAGAAAGAATCGCCATTTCACTGAAGAACTTACCCACATCAATTCCTGCAATGGGTCTGAAATTCATTAAAATGCCTCCTTTTTAAGATTAATGGACTTAAAAGCCTCCATTCCTTCCCATGTAAGCAAACAACCTTGCATGTGACACGAGGAACCAGCCAAAGAGCTGGCCTCAACCAGCCAAATCATGTAGACTTACCGGAATGGATAAATACTCTTTCTTACGGGTAATCGGCCCGCTAAGGTCCGTCCCAGGAGGTGAAACACTCACCTTCCAAGTCCGGAAGATATTATACATGATTGTCAAGGTTCAGGCCAACAGTTGCTGGCAAAATGGCTAAGATGTGAAGCCGGATGATGTGCTTGATGTTTAGAAAAGAATGAAGTTTGAAGTGTTATGTTAACAATGAATTTTAATGGGTCGAACAGTGGCTTCGGTCACTGATTTAATACAATATTAATTGTACAAGGAAGTGATGTTTTTGGAGGAAAAATCATATTTGATTATGGCTCAAAACTCATCGGAGATGCTTGTGATAAATAAACTTTTAAATAAAAATAATATAGAGACTGACTTGGTACCTGCACCTCCCGAATGGGGAACAGTGTGTGCAATTGCTGTAAAAGTTAAAGGAGCGGATCTTGAAAAATCAAAAAATCTTCTTCATTCGGCCGGTATTAACAATGCAAAAATACTGGAGGACCGTAAATTAAAGCTTCAAGGTCTTATTGACAAAAAATTGGGACTGGCGGTATCAGAGAGGTTCTTGGAAATACTGAAGAAAATTGAAAACGGTGATGAACTGCTAAGAGAAGACATTGTATATCTTTTATCCACCGATAAGAAAAGGGAAATAGATGCCATATTTTCGGCTGCAGACCGCATTAGAAAAGAAACGGTCGGGGATGTGGTGGAAATCAGAGGTGCAATAGAATTTTCCAACTATTGCAGGAAAAACTGCAAATACTGCGGTATTAGAGGCCAAAACTCTGAGATAAAAAGATATCGTATGACTGAAGAGGAGATAATGGAGGTTGTCGGATATCTTCACAGTTTAGGACTTAGGACTGTAATACTTCAATCGGGGGAAGATCCCTATTGGACTATGCCCAAGATTATAAATATATTGAGAAAAGTTAAAGAAACTACCGGAATGAGAATAACCTTAAGCATTGGTGAAAGGCCTTATGAAGAGTATGCTGAATTTAAAAAGGCCGGTGCCGATAATTTTCTGTTAAAAATTGAAACTACCAACAGGGAGCTTTTTAAAGAAATTCATCCCGATGATGATTTCGATACAAGGCTTCAGTGTTCGAAATGGCTTAAAGAATTAGGTTATATCAACGGTTCAGGGAATATTATCGGACTTCCCGGACAGACGGTAGAAGATATAGCCAGCGATATTGAGTTTTTCAGGGATATGGGAATTAACATGATAGGGATTGGCCCCTTCATTCCTGCTAAAGGTTCGCCTTACGAGAAACTGACTCCCGGGGATATAGCCATGACTTTAAGGACTGTTGCAGTAACAAGAATTGTCTGTAAGAAGGTTTATATACCTTCTACCACAGCTCTTGCGACATTGAGCAAAGATGCACAGGTTTGGGCATTAAATGCCGGAGCTAATACTATAATGCTTATAAATACCCCGAAAAAGTATAGGTCCAGTTATAATATTTATGACAATAAAAACATGGTGGACTTGGAGGCTGCTGTCTATGCCGTTAGAAAAGCAGTAAACCGGAAACTTCCATCTTATTTGAAGCTTCCTTCATACCTGGAGAATCCTGATTTTGATTTTGCAGCAAAACAGGAGGGGATGCTGTAATGAGAATAGAGCATGACCTTTTGGGGGAAAGGGAACTTTCCGATGAATGCTATTATGGAATACATACCTTAAGAGCAAAGGAAAATTTCGATTTGTCGGGAAGAAGCATTCATCCGAAACTTGTGGAAGCACTGGTAACAGTAAAAAAAGCCTGTGCCATTACCAATTGCGAAATCGGAAGATTGGATAAAAAAATTGGTGAGGCTATAATAAAAGCGTGTGATGAAATTATCGAAGGAAAGTATAGAGATCAGTTTGTTGTAGATGCAATGCAAGGCGGTGCCGGTACTTCTGCTAACATGAACGCCAATGAGGTTATTGCCAACAGGGCAATAGAACTCTTAGGAGGAAAAAGAGGCGATTATACCGTAGTTCATCCTTTAGACCATGTGAATATGTCCCAGTCAACCAATGATGTATTTCCAACGGCGGTGAGAATTGCTGCAATTAAGCTGCTAAAGTCCGTAAGTGAGCTTTTCGCAAAGCTTCAGAATGCTCTTCAGGAAAAGGAAGAGGAATTTGCGGATGTACTCAAGGTGGGAAGAACTCAGTTGCAGGATGCCGTGCCGGTGATGCTGGGACAGGAATTTGGTGCATGGGCTCAGGCTGTTTCAAGAGATCGCTGGAGACTTTACAAGGCTGAGGAAAGATTAAGACAGGTGAATTTAGGAGGTACGGCAGCGGGCACAGGAATAAATGCACCCAAAAAGTACATTTTTATGGTGGTGGATAAATTAAGAGAGCTTACCGGCATCGGTTTGGCAAGGGCGGAATACATGATGGATCCCACGCAGAATGCCGATGTATTTGTGGAGGTGTCATCGCTTTTAAAAACCTCTGCCGTTAATCTGTCCAAAATTGCCAGTGACTTGAGGCTTCTAGCTTCAGGACCTAAGGCGGGTTTCGGTGAAATAATTCTTCCTGCTGTTCAGGCCGGTTCGTCCATAATGCCCGGAAAGGTGAATCCGGTTATACCTGAGGCTGTAAATCAGATAGCTTTCAGGATCATAGGAAACGACACTGTAATTGCAATAGCGGCCCAATCGGGACAACTGGAGCTAAATCCCTTCCTGCCGGTTATAGCTGATAGCCTTTTTGAAACCTTGGATTTACTGAGAAAAGGTTTGGAAATATTTACAAATAATTGCATAAAGAGAATAAAAGCCGATGAAAAAAGGTGCAAAGAGTTGGTGGAAAACAGTTTCACCTTGTGTACTGCTCTTATACCGCATATTGGCTATGACAAGGCTTCGGAAGTTTCGAAAAAATGCCTTAAGAGCGGCAGAAACTTGAGAGAAGTGGTTTTAGAAGAAGGAATTTTGGATGAAGAATCGTTAAATTCAATACTAAATCCAATTAATTTGACAAGACCGGGTGTACCGGGAAAGAAAGGCGGAAACTGATATGAATAACACTCCAATTGGAAACAGACTTCATATAGCTATATTTGGAAGGCGAAATGCCGGAAAGTCGACTTTGATTAATGCTCTTACGGGACAGGAAATAGCTGTGGTGTCAGACGTTCCCGGAACGACAACTGACCCTGTATATAAGACTATGGAGCTATTGCCGTTAGGCCCGGTTGTTATTATAGATACTGCGGGAATTGATGATGTAGGCCATTTAGGAAACTTACGAGTGGAAAAAACATATGATGTTTTAAGAAAGACTAATTTTGCAATTTATGTGGTGGACGCTGAAGAAGGATTAACGGAATTTGATAAACAATTTATTGAGGAAATAAAAAGCAAGGAAATACCTGTTATTTTAGTGTTAAACAAAAGCGATAAAAAAAGCATGGAACAGTCGGAAATTAATGAGTATAAAAAGAACCTGGGAATCCCTGTTTGTGAGATAAGTTCAATAAATAAACAGGGTATTGAAGAATTAAAACAGCTTATTGCCAAGCATGCAAAGTTTGATGAAGCTGATCTCACCATTGTCGGTGATTTGATAAATCCCGGTGATGTAGTAGTTCTGGTAACCCCAATTGACAAGGCTGCTCCTAAAGGGCGTTTAATATTGCCCCAGCAGCAGACAATCAGAGATATAATAGAAAATGATGCAATAGCTGTGGTTACAAAAGAATATGAACTGAAGGAAACCTTTGAAAGTTTAAACAAAAAACCATCCTTGGTTATTACTGATTCTCAGGTCTTTTTAAAGGTTTCGGCCGATACTCCGGAAGATATAAGGCTTACTTCCTTTTCAATACTTTTTGCAAGATATAAAGGTGAACTTATTGAAATGGTAAAAGGACTGAAAAAGATCGAACAGTTAAAAGAAGGAAGCAGGGTATTGATTGTGGAAGGCTGCACTCACCACCGGCAGGCCGATGATATAGGGAAGGTCAAAATACCTCGCTGGATAAGACAAATGTCCGGATCGCAGATCGAATTTGAATGGGCATCGGGAAATTATTTCCCGAAGGACATAGAAAGATTTGACCTCATTATTCACTGCGGAGGGTGTATGCTGAATAAGTTGGAAATGCAGTACCGAATAAATCTTTCAAGACAAAAAGGCGTTGCAATTACAAACTACGGCATGTTGATTGCAGCTGTGCAGGGAATATTGAAGCGGGCATTAAAACCGTTTCCTTCAGCATATGTGCTTCTTGAGGAATAATTTGGTACCATAAGCAGTTGCTTTATACTATTATGCAATTATTAATATGGCCGTATTTAAAAAGATTGCAGGTTTGTATTATTTATATTTTTTGCCTTCAGGAACATGTTACTCATTATTTGGCAAAGGGGAAATTATATGATATATTTTGATAATGCTGCTACATCCTACCCTAAACCCGAAAACGTCTATCAAGAAATGATGAGATGTATTAAAGAATACTGCGCGAACCCCGGACGCGGCGGACATGAGCTGTCTATCCGGGCTGGCAGGGCGGTTATGGAAGCAAGGGAAGTTATTGCTGAGTTTTTTAATATAAAAGACCCCATGAGATTGATTTTTACAAAAAATGCTACAGAAGCATTGAATATTGGGTTTAGAGTACTGAATGAGGGCGATCATGTAATAACCACAAGTATGGAACATAATTCAGTGATAAGACCCTTAAAAACCCTTGAAAGAGATATGGGTATTGAACTTACAATAGTACAGGGAAATGAATTCGGCGAAGTTAACCCTAAAGATTTTGAAAAGAATATAAAAGGCAATACCCGAATGATTGTTTGTACCCTATCGTCAAATGTAAACGGTATAATTATGCCAATAAAAGAAATTGGCGATATAGCAAAAAAATACGACGTTATTTTTTTTGTTGATGCTTCACAGGGAGCAGGAACTTTAGAATTAGACGTGGAATATAACAATATTGATATGATGGCTTTTCCGGGCCATAAGTCCCTTCTCGGTCCGCAGGGTACCGGTGGATTGTATGTAGCAGAAGGAATTGAAATTAGGCCTATTATGCAGGGCGGAACCGGCAGTAGTTCGGAAAATTTGTTTCAGCCGGAAATATTGCCCGATGCATTGGAAAGCGGCACATTAAATACACCCGGTATTGTCGGATTGGGGCAGGGAATAAGCTTTATAAATTCTTTCGGACTTGAGAATATAAGAAAGTATAAAAGTTTGTTGATTGAACAAATATATGATGGACTTTCAAATATAAATGGAGTTATAATATATAGTAAAAAAGAACCGAGCGATAATTCCGGCATTATAGCTTTCAATTTTGAAGGCGTAGAATCCACTGAAGTAAGTTATGTGCTGGATAAAGCATATGGTATTGCAACACGAGCCGGGCTTCATTGTGCACCTTTAGCGCATAAAACTTTAGGAACTCTTAAAAGTGGTACTGTCAGGATTAGTGTAGGATGTTTCAACACGAAGGATGAAGTTGATGTTTTACTAAAGGCTTTAAAGGAAATATCCGATAACTTAAAATGACAATTATTGCATTATATGTTAACGGGTAAAACAGTGCCCTATAAAATTTATATGTTGGAAATTCTATAAGTATTATGCTATAATAGTATTTAGAATAATACTGGGAATATAGATTTACAATCATATCTATATTATGTAAGTTTCAATTAAAATAATATAATATGCAATACTGAAGGACGAAACTCCGAGGTCTTGATGTGTTGTGTATTTTAAAGTATTTTTTGCATGCGGGTACAACTTTAAAAGATATGGGGTTTGAGGGGGATTATTTAATGCTGTTTGATTTGTTTGGCGGAAAAAATTCTATGGTTTGCATTGATGTGGGTTATAGAAATATAAAGGTTGTGGAGGTTACGGTAAAAAAAAATAACTCTATATTTATAGAGAATTATGGTATTGTGCCTACACCACAGAACAGTATAAAAAATGGTGCCATATATGACGTTGATACGGTATTATCATCAATAAAAGCTGTTATTAAAGAACAGAATATGAAGGCAAAAAATGCAAAAATAATTATGTCAGGTACTAACATTATTACTCGTATCTATTTAATTGATAAAGTTGTGGGAGAGAATGAAGATTTTACAATAAGAAATTCAATGCCTCAATATTTACCGGTAGATATAGATAATTACAGAGTTGACTATAAAATCCTCCAAACAATTAAAGATAAAAATCAGGAAAAATATAAAGTTTTCGTAACTGCGGTTCCCAGGAACATTCTGCAAAGTTATGTGGATGTCCTGCAGGGACTGGACTTAAAACCTCTTGCCGTTGATATACCTGCGAACAGTACAGCCAAGTTTTTTAACAGGGAAATATATACAAAGGATATGGAAGAGTATTACTCTAAGAGAAGATATAAAAAAGTTGAAGGTGACACTTTTGCGGTTCTTGATTTCGGTTCCGAAACAACCATTGTAAATTTCTTGAAAGATAGAGTTCTTGAATTTAATAAAGTTATCCTGTCAGGAAGTTCGAATATGGATGAGCATATTGCAAGGGAATTGGGAATATCACTTGCTGAAGCAGAAAAAATTAAGAAAACTTATGGTATGGTTCCACCCAATAATTTGTCAAGAAGAGATCATGTGGTAGCGTACGGTAAGATAAGTGCCTTTATTGAAAGACTTGCAAAACAAATTGTCAAATGTTTTGAGTTTTATATTGAACGTTGTTACGGTACACCGATATCGAAGATATTTATTATCGGTGGGGGATCACAATTGAACGGACTTAGCCAATATCTGTTTCAACTCTTTAACGTCCCGGTATATCCCGTTGGGCTCCTCAATTTAAAAGGGGTTGAACTGAAGAAAAATCTTGACAGAGACAAATTGAATTACCTTATAAACTCAGTTGGAATTTCACTATAAAAATTGAGTATTAGATTTATTTCTAGCTAAATGAAATCAAGGTGAAATTATGTAACCCCAGTAAAAAACTGGGGTGTTCGTGTATATTTTTTAATTTTATAAATAAAATTTATAAAAATTAAATTTATTTTAAGACTTTATTTAGTTTTTTGAGTATAATATATTGAAATAAAAAATGAGGGTGGTTTTATGGATCAAAAAACTTTAAAAATTATAATAGCATTAATGATATTAATTATTTTATTTATAGTTGTGTTCAAATTTGTATCTTGGCTTGCTTATAAATTATTGCCTATTACATTACTAATATGTGCAGGATTTATAATATATAAATTGGTAAAAAAATGATACCATATTTTCGAAGTAGATAATTTTAGAAAACTATAATAGATAAATTTAACAATGTATTAAGATAATGGGAGAAACTTCTTCTATTCTTTATAGTAGAGATTTGAGCTTCTCCCAAAGCACATCGCAAAGTTCGGAAGATTCGGCGTTGTTCCCGTAATTTTCTAAAGAAATATTGTTATTGCCTATTTCGCAAGCTTTTTCATCAGAAGTTGCAAAAATATAGAAATTTGCATCTCTGTAATTTCTTCTTTCAAAAATTTCAAGCATTTGAGCAATGCTAAGAAGGGGAAGACAATCTTTCTTACTGAAGGTAGTAGGCCTTTCGTAAGTAAATTCAAAATCTCCATCATCAAATTCTTCGTCAAAATCCAATCCGGTATTGTACTCTTCATCAAAATCCAAATCATTGTTTATAACATTTTCATCAATGGAATTTACAGCATCAGTACTGTTTCCTATTTCGGGATGTCTAATGTCAACCAAAGTTATATGATTGCCTTCCAATATAACATCCCCTACAACAAATTCAATTTCATCATACTCGTCTGTTTCAGCATTTATGCATACATAGGCTATTGCAAGATCATATTTTTCCGGAAGCCAGAGATCCCTCAGACTTGCCTTTTGACTTTCGGTAAGGCTGTCTATATCTTCTTTTGTAATATATCTTTTCATTATTTAATCACCTCTTTTAACAAAGTATACCATTATAAAGGGTTTATTTATTATAACAAATATATAAAAAAGTATCAATAATGATGCCAGTCCGGAAGTAGATGCTATTTTTGAAACAGCAAGTGAAATGTTTCATTGAACTACATTATTGTAAATTGTGATAATATTTGACAATTTTACCGAAAGTAATTAATATATTGTATGAGGTGTTTAAACAGAGAAATTTCAAAGGCAGAACGTGTTTATAAATTAAGATTAGATAAAGAGAAAAAAGATAAAGCCTTGGAGAACTGTAGAAAATTTTATTCAGGGCTTCAAATATAAATTAAGAAAAAATAAAATATCAATCATAAAGAGAGTGAGTTGTTATGATTATTGATATGAAAAAGACGCGGTCAAATATGAGTGCGGATTTTATTTTTTCTGTAAAGGATAATCCTGATTTGTATAAAGCCCATGTCAGACTTGGTATTGATAGTCCGGATATTGATTTAATAAAGAAGGATGAACTGCTTTTAAAACTTAATAATGATGAAGTTCCGACCAGTAGAACATTTTTGTTTTCCGGATATAAGGTATTGTCTTACATAAAAAAACCCAATGGAGATATATGTGGTGAGGTATCGTTAAAAGTGGCAAGAAGATTGATTAGGGGATTTAGGTATATTCAGATTAACTATAATGCCGAGTTGCTAAACTGTTATGAGGTTAGAATGGGAAAAGAAGGAATTTTTGTTTGTATTTATTTGGATGACAGACAAGTTGCGATGATAGAAAAGTGTATGGCTAAACAAGATGACAAGGATTTTTACAAAATATATGTGAAAGATGATAAATACGTTGAACTGGTATGTATTTATGCGGTGTATTATGATTATCTGGCTTGGGAAAACAAAAGTGAATTTAAAACAAAATCAAATGGAGAGGACTATGCATACACTCAGAATAAAGAGTTAAAAAGCAAGTATAATCCTCGGTTTAAAGAAGAGTGTAAAGAAACAGTCCAACTTAAATACTAATTCTTTTCAGCAAACTTCCAGGTAAGAAAGAACATTAATATAAATAGTGGCAGAAGTAATAAAGCGTAATTATTTCCTGTAAAAAGTTTAACCAACCAAACTCTTATTACGTTCCCTCCATCGAGAAAGCTGGTGAAAATACCTTGATAGTTTTCAAGATTGTAATTTACAGCAGCGGCAAGGTTGGTATACATTACAGCCATATTTGAAGCAGTGTATAAATGGATTATGATAATTGGTATTCCTATTAAAAATGATCTTATAACATTGCCTTTGGTAGCAGTGCAGACTAAGGCAACTGTTCCCACTATGTTGACCAGATCTCCAAGGGGTATGAATTGAACACCCGGCAGTACAAAAGCAAGAATTAAAGCTAAGGGCATCAATAATATGGCTGTTACCACAACTGACGGAAATCCTACAAGAACTGCTACATCCAAGGCAATATATGTTTTTCCGATACTGGGAAAATGTTTTTTTATGAAATCCTTCATGCCTTCTGATACAGGAATAAGAGAGGTCCCCACAATGTCAGCCATTTTGGGTAATATGTAAATAACTGCAGCAATACCGAAAGCCAGCTCGCTTACTTTTCTTGCGTCATAACCTCCAATTATACCGAGAATGATTCCTATTACAAAACCGATTATCATAGGTTCACCGGCAAGCCCGATTTTTTCTTTCATTTTTTCCGGATTGGCATCAAGTTTATTGATAAAGGGAATTTTGTCAATAATTTTATTTCCTATAATTCCAAAGGGGAAATAGGCTGCAGCAGAGAGCGTAGGTATGGATATACCCTCCATACCGGAAAATTTGTTTACCATAGGCGCACTTAAATCAGCAATTTTAAGTGTAATTATGCTGATTACGGCAGTGGCCACAGCTGAAAGGAATATGTTTTTGGTAGCATTGTAAACCAGAGCACCGGTAAATATAAAATGCCAGTAATTCCAAATATCTATGTTTACAGTTTTGGTAAGCCTGGTCAACAGTAAAGTTAAGTTTACTGCCATGATAAGAATTATAAATAAAGGCGCAAATCCAAAAGACCATGTAATGACTGCCAACGGAGGCCAACCTGCATCAAGAACATTCAAATGAAGACCTGTCTTTTGTATAAGAGCCTGTATAACAGGAGTTATTATTGCCACAAAATAATCAAATACAATAAAAATGCCGATAAAACCGATTCCTATCGTGAATGCCGATTTTATAGCCGTTTTTAGTTTTATCCTGAATACAAGTGCAAGTAGAAATATTATTATGGGCAGCATGACATAGGATTTAAAGCCAAGAATGTACATAGCTGCTTGTTTTATTATTTCCATCAGTATTTCTCCATTTATTTGTTTTAGTTTTTTGTCCTTTTATATTATACAGTTTTCTTGACATAATGCAATGGATATAAAATACGAATATTTTCTCCTTTGAAAAAATTGATAAATTATGATATAATATTATTTTGTTAGAAGTTTTTTTATTTAAAGCTATTCTCTGATAACAGCCTTTTATTTCACGCTAACCCATTCGCTTTAGATTTCCATGTAAATATGACTTAATTTATACAGAAGGGAATGATAAGATTGGATGAATTCAGAAAGCCCTTTGAATATGAAGAAGAAACTGGAGTAATATGGCCTGTACGTATTTTTTGCATTTTGTTAATTTCTGTGGAGATGTTTTTTTGTGTTATATGTCTTTTTCAGCTAACCGAAATTTTAGCCGGTATTCCGAAAGTCAGGATTGCGGCAGTAGTTCTGACAGTATTATTTATGGTATATATTTTGGTTACAATAACATTTCTTTATAAAAAGGCGCAAAAACATGCAGTTAAAATGGCTAAATGCTATCTTATTACAAGACTTTTTTATTTTATACCTTCCATATTGATTATATTTTCACACACAATAAATGATAAGAATGCGATAGGCAGCGGATATGGCAAATTTCAATCGGTGAGGGATATTATAATAATGCTTTTGATTACTCCGCTTATTTATATATTGTCGTTTAGCATATTATGGTACTTTTACTTTATCAAATCCAAAAGAATAAAAGAAGAGTATGAAAAAGTTTAGAGATAAATAAATTAAAAAGCTCCAATTCCGGGGCTTTTTTATATTGCCTTCAGTGCAGAATAAAAAGACTGATGTTTTGGAGTTTGAGTTATTTTTCAGAAATTAAATAAACATAAAATTTTTTATTATAAATAGATATCGGCAAAACCGTCCCAATTATTGTCCTGCAAGAATATAATATGGTAGAACCCAAAGGTTGGAGGTGGAAAAATGGATATTGTTGTGGAAATAAACAACCTGGGTATGAAGTACCATTCAATGAACGGCGAAATCACCGCACTTGAAAATATAAACCTGACAGTAAAAAAGGGTGAATTTTTAAGTATTGTTGGACCAAGCGGGTGCGGAAAGTCAACGCTTCTTTCGCTGATTGCAGGACTTGTTCTGCCCAGTTTCGGGAGTATACTTGTTGACGGTAAAGAAGTTACGGGACCTTCACATAAGGTTGGGTATATGCTTCAGAAAGATCACTTGTTTGAATGGAGAACTATAATGCAAAATGTACTTTTAGGTCCTGAAATAAGAGGTACTTTGAATGAAGAGACAAAGGAGTATGCTTTGAAGCTTTTGGATACATATGGCCTGTATGATTTTAAAGATAAATATCCATCCCAGTTATCGGGCGGTATGAGACAAAGAGTTGCATTAATAAGAACCCTTGTGACAAAGCCTGAAATATTGCTTTTGGATGAGGCTTTTTCAGCATTGGACTATCAGACAAGGCTTATAGTTTCTGAGGATATTTATAAAATAATAAAAAGGGAAAACAAGACAGCCATACTGGTTACTCACGACATTGCTGAAAGTATAAGTATGGCTGATCGTGTTATTGTACTTTCGAAGAGACCGGCTACTGTAAAAAAGATCTTTGAGATAAAGTTGACGTGCGAGAACAGAACGCCCATGACTTCAAGAGATGCTCCGGAGTTTCGGCAATACTTTAATGGGATTTGGAAGGAGCTTGATATTCATGTCTGAAAATAACAAGCTTAATATGTCGTTAGAGCACAGGGAATATTTGAGGAAAGTGAAACAAAGAAAGATATGTGTGTTGGTTGCTCAGATTGTCATAATTGTGGCCATTTTTGCTTTATGGGAAATAGCAGCAAGAGCAAAAATTATAGATCCGTTTATTACTAGTCAACCCAGCAGAATTGTCGATACTATAGCAAAGCTGTATAGAGAAGGGAGTTTGCTAAGACACATAGCCATTACCTGTTTGGAAACTGTCTTAGGATTTCTCTTAGGTACAATGTTGGGTACTTTTATAGCAATTATTCTCTGGTGGTCAGAGTTTTTACAAAAAGTTTTGGAACCGTATTTAATTGTATTAAACAGTCTGCCTAAAATTGCCCTTGGACCGATTTTTATCGTATGGATAGGGGCAGGACCTATAGCTATAGTAGTTATAGCAATGACTATATCTATAGTTGTAACAATTCTTGAAGTCTTGAATGGTTTTCTTGGAGTGGACAATGATAAAGTCAAACTTGTGAAAACTTTCGGTGCAAGCAAAATACAGGTGTTTACAAAGGTAGTGCTTCCGGCATCGATGCCGGTTATAGTAAATGCGCTCAAGGTAAGCGTCGGACTGTCATGGGTTGGAGTTATTGTGGGAGAGTTCCTGGTTTCGAAGGAGGGTATAGGTTATCTAATTGTCTATGGAGGCCAGGTATTTCAACTTGATCTGGTTATGGCAAGTGTTTTGATTCTTTCCGTGGCAGCATTTTTAATGTACCGTGTGGTTGCATGGATTGAGAAAATAATCATTGTCAACAGGAATGGCTAATTATAAAAATTACAATTTCTATTAACAATATCAATACCTCACAATAGATTAACTTAAAGAATATTATGTTATGGGAGGTGTTGATAATGAGAAAATACAGCATTTATTTTACAATAGCAACAATATTGATGCTGCTTATCTTTACAGGCTGTGCTAAGAGCGAGTATCAAACAGTTCGACTTAGTGAAGTAACTCGTTCTGTTTTTTACGCACCGCAGTATGTTGCTTTAAATAAGGGATTTTTTGAGGAAGAGGGACTGAAGATAGAGCTTACAAGCGGGCAGGGAGCCGACAAGGTTATGACAGCTGTTTTGTCGGATCAGGTTGATATAGGCTTTTCCGGTCCGGAAGCTGCAATTTATGTATATAATGAAGGAAAAGAAGACTATGCCGTGGTTTTTGCACAGCTTACGAAGAGGGATGGGTCCTTTTTGGTGAGCAGGAATCCGGAACCCGATTTTAAATGGAGCAATGTCCGTGGCAAGACCATAATAGGAGGAAGAAAAGGCGGAGTACCTGAGATGACTCTTGAATATGTATTGAAAAAGAACAACATTATACCGGGAAAAGATGTTTATATTGACACCAGCGTCCAATTTGCATTAATGGGGCCTGCCTTTACCGGTGGAAAGGGCGATTATGTGACCTTGTTTGAGCCTGTTGCTTCTGCTGTTGAGAAGGAAGGTAAGGGATATATAGTTGCATCCATAGGTGCCGAAAGCGGTGAAATACCTTACACTGCCTATTATGCAAAAAAGAGTTACATAGAGAAGAATAAAGATGTAATAGAGAAGTTTACAAGAGCAATTTATAAAGGTCAAAAGTGGGTTGATGAGAATAGTCCTGAGGAGATAGCAAAAGCAATACAACCTTCATTCCCGGATTCGGATTTGGATATACTTACAACCGTTGCAAAAAGATACAAGGAAATAGATGCCTGGTGCAAAGATCCAATAATGAGCAAAGAATCGCTTGAACTTCTTCAAAGGGTAATGAAAGAAGCCGGCGAGCTGGAAAAAGAAGCGAAATATGAGGATTTGGTTACAACTGAGTTTGCAGAAAAATCTATGGGTAAATAGGGCATTTGAGTTGGCTGATGTACTAAGAAATTGGTACATCAGCTTTTTTATTCCGAGAAAAATAGTAAAGAAACCAGATTTATATATTGTAAGATAAAAAACATACCTTACATTTGCAAGTTATGGAGGAGATAGAAAGCTCATTTATTCGTTAAATTTAGCTATTGTAAGGTTTGGACGCTTTATAGATGCTTTAAATAATAAGATTAAAGCTAAAATTAAAAAAATGTTTACAATCAATTTGGAGTTATTTATAATAAATTGTATGCTATGAATTTACAAGAATGTTAATAGAATGTATCTAAAGATAGGATAGTTATATATTTTATAATATAAATACTTAATTGCTATCAAGTTATAATTATTTTTTTATTTCAATTTTTTTATTTTTATTAGGGAGGCAAAATGAAAATGAGTGTTGGAAAAAGAATCATTTCTGCTATGCTGATAGCAGCAGTCATGGTACAAATCTTTTGCGTATCAAATGTTTTAACTGTGAGTGCAAATAAGATACTTACTAAAAAAATGATGTTATTAACAAAAAGGAAAGTGTTATCGATTCTGTATATCAAAACTTTATTCCCGAAAAGAAAACTGAAGATTTAACTGATCAGGAAACAGTTACAACAATTATACCGGTTCCGACTTCAACGGTTAAGTTGGGATCCGAAGAGATAAGTGATATGCTTGTTTCAGAAATAGATAACAAAGCAATCAATATAGAAAAAGTTAGTGAAAAGAAAAGGATATTGGTGAAATATAAGAATACGGGAAACAAGCAAAAGTTTAGCAATTCTATTAAAAACAATTCAAAATTGTCAAAGCTTAAAAAGAAGAAGTCAATAGAAGCTAAGCGAATAGAGATATATGAGCTTGATGATAGTAATTATTTTGACGACGTAGTTAAAGAATTAAAGAAAGACAATATGGTTGAATATGTACAAGAAGATTTACGTTTATCAATATTTGAGTATCCTGAAGATCCCAAATTTCCAGATCAATGGGCTCTTGAAAATGTAGGACAGGCTATAGAAGGAATAAAAGGTATTGCTGGAGTTGATATAGGTGCATTGGCAGCATGGGATAAGACAAAAGGATCTTCTGAGGTTGTAATAGGCGTATTAGATACAGGTATCGATATTTATAATGAGGACCTGAGGGATGCTATTTTTGTTAATGAAAAAGAAATACCCGGAAATGGAATTGACGATGATAATAATGGATACATTGATGACGTGAAAGGTTGGGATTTTGTTAACGATGATAATACGGTATATGATTCGGCAACACAGGATAAACATGGAACGCATGTTGCTGGGATTATCGCTGCACAGCATAATTTAAAAGGTGTGTGTGGCATTAGTCCTAATGTAAAGATTATTCCTTTAAAGTTTATGAGTGAAGGATTTGGTTACACGTCGGATGTACTTGAAGCTATTGAGTATTGTGAAAAGATGAATATAAATATTGTGAATTGCAGTTGGGGAAGCACTGAGGAAAATCCGGCATTGCGGGAAGCAATGGCAAATAGTAATATTTTATTTATAACAGCAGCCGGTAATTACGGAGCGGATTCATCTAAACATCCGGTTTTTCCGGCAAATTATGACCTACCTAATATAATATCTGTAGCTGATATTGACAATAACGGTGATATTGCACCTTTTTCAAATTATGGTGCAAATGTGCATGTTGCTGCACCAGGTGTAAATATATTAAGCGTTTATCCCGGAAATAACTATGAAATGTTAAGTGGAACATCGATGGCAGCCGCTTTTGTGACAGGTATAGCTGCATTAATTAAAAGTTATGACAAAGATATATCCATATTGGATATCAAAGATAGAATAATCAATAATGTTATTTCATCGGAAAAACTTACCGGAAAAGTATTTTCAGGCGGGAGAGTTGATGCTTTGGCTGCACTCAATAATAAAGTGCCTGAACAAGAGCCTTCAAAACCTATAATTGAAGTAACGCCTAAAGTGACCACAAAACCTGGAGCTGTGCCAACACCCTGTATAGTAAACAATAATTCTAATAAAGATTTCTCAAAAGAAACAATAATAAATGAAAGTTCAAATTCTACAGTCAATAAACTCTTAAAACCTATTATACTTGATGATAATGATTCTTCTAATATGGCTAAAGATGTAACATCATCAGTTTATAAAATAGGCCTTGATTCAATTCGGTTTGATATAAATTCTCAAAGTTTTTCAATGCTATCCTATACTATGGAAGAGGAAAAAATGATACTTCTTCTACAGCTATGCCTATAGGTATTGGAACGGTTTATGGAACATTTGACATAGATGACAATAACGATTGGTTTGTTGTTTATCTAAAGGAAAACACTGAATATACTATAAAGCTTAAAGGAATAGCCAGTGGTAATGATTATGATTTACGTGTATATGACGACGAACTTACTCAAATTGGAGGGTCATATTTAACAGGTAATTCCGATGAAAGCATAACAATAAATATTCAAAACAATGGTATTTATTATTTGAATGTTTCACGTTTTTCATGGTCCGAAAGAGTTGACAATAGTTATCAGCTGTTAATTTATCAAAACACATCTCATTCTGATGAGTATGAGGAAAATGATAGTCTAAATACTGCAAAAACTATTAGTACGAATAAAGATATCTACGGCACTATCGGTACCAATTCCGATGAAGATTGGTATATTGTCAATGTTGAAAAAGAAGGAAGATTGACAATAGCCCTTTTAGATATACCAGTGAATTGCGATTATGAGCTTTCTGTTTATAGTGAAGATTTAACATATGTTGGAGGTTCATATAATTACGGGAACATTGATGAAAAGTTAAGTATTATGGTAGAAAGACCGAATACATATTACATCCGAATTTACTCATATAAAGGATGTGATCCGGATAATAATTATACCTTAAGGGCATCGGTTTCAAGTCCGGATATTTATGAAGAAAATGATACAATAAGTAAAGCTAAAAATATAAAAGTGGGATGTTCAGTGTCGGCAACTATTGATAATCCTGATGATTCGGATTGGTATAAATTTGATGTTAAAGATTCGATGGACTGTCTGATAGAACTTCAGAATATACCTTATGAGAGAGATTATGACCTTTATTTGTTCAAAGAATCATATTGTATTGCTGTTTCATGTTTTGAAGGTAATACTGATGAGTTTTTGAATATGCAACTTACTGAAGGAACATATTACATTAAAGTGGTTCCATATTCGAGATGCTTTAGTCAAACTGATAACTATACTTTATCTGTAAAAAGTAGTAATGGGATTGTTGTCTCAATGCCTTTTATAAAGGTGGATTCAGATAGTTTTATTGAGGTTCCTCTAATGTTAGACAATATTCCGGAAGAAGGTATATCTTGCTTTAACTTTGCAATTAACTACAATAAAAATATTCTGACTTATGTAGGCAATAGTAAAGGTACTTTGGAGAATATTAATGGTGATGATTTAGCTATCCATGAAGCTGAGGATGGTATAAGGATATTGTATTTAGATAATTCTTTGAACAACCCCATCATATCATCAGGCACTCTGGTAAATCTAAAGTTTCAGATAAATAGCAATGTTACAGATGGTACATGTATTTTAGGCTATAATGATAATTGGTCATTTGCCTCATTTACAGACAGCAAGTTTTATATCTATTCACAAGTTAAATTTAAGGCCGGAATGCTGGCTTTCGGTGAGTACAATACCTTTAGTGCTGAAAATATTGAATTGTCTTTAAATCAGCCTATTATGGTGACTTCTTATAGTGAGGAACGATTAGTAGGTGATATAGATGGAAATGGTGTTTTTAACAGCATAGATTATGCTAAGTTAAAAGCACTTATGCTTGGGTATAAAATAGAGCTTCCGGAAGATTATGAGTGGGCGGCAGATGTTGATGGTAGTGGAATGATTAATAGTATTGACATTGCATATATGAAAAGTTACCTACTTGGGAAAATTAAAATATTTCCAAAAGAAAGACCGACTGCACCATCAAATTTGAAGGTAACTTCAATAACTTCATCGGGAATAACTCTTAGTTGGGATGAGTCAACCGGATTAGCAGATATAGCATACTACGAAATTTATCGTGATGGTGTACTTTGTGGAGAGTCAACGACTAACTCTTTCCAGGATAGTGGATTAATAATAAATAGCAATTACATATATGAAATAATTGCAGTAGATATAAAGGGTAGAAAATCTATTGAAAGTAATTCTATAGAAGTGTTTTTTGAAGGTGTAACAGATGTAGAAGCTCCATCTGCACCTAGAAATTTTATGGTGAATTGGTATACAGGTGTGGCCGTATCACTTACATGGGAAGCTCCAGAGGATGCCACGGCAATAGAAGGATATGAAGTATATTCAGGCAATACACTTTTGACGTTTGTAAAAGATACGAGTGTAATCTATACAGGACTTACATGTAATACTAGCTACACGCTTACTGTTAAGGCTGTTGATGTGCTTGGCAACAGATCAGCAGACAGTAATGAGGTTGTTTTTACAACGGGAAGTGATGATTATGGTAATAGTCATACTAATGCTGTCTATTTAAAGCTGGGTGAGGAAAACAAAATCTCAGGTGTTTTAGAAAGCAAAACAGATGAGGATTGTTTTTTGATTAAGCCTCCGGTAAACGGTGTGTACAGGATAAAAATAATTAATGAAACTACTGATAAGGAAATTATTGGGTTTTTATATAATGGTTTTTGGGGAAAATCATTCTCAACATGGAGTACTAGTATCGAAAAATTCTACTACATAAAAGAACTTTTGTTTGCTGATAATACATATAAACTTTCTGTAAAATATACAAGTAAAATACTTAAGGATGATGGATATTCACCAAAGTATAATAAGTACACTATATTGGTAGAACAAGTACCACCTGATTGGACAGTAAGTGAAATTTCATCAAATGCAACAGAGATAGAAATTGACACTGAGATATCGGGTAAGATAAGATTTGGATTATTTGATTCTGTATCTAAGAGTGATTACTATAAGTTTAAAATACCTGAAGATGGATATTACATTTTTGAGTATTCAGAAGGAATATTAAATCAAATATGTGATTCAGATAATGAGTTTCCTTCATGTAAAAAAGAATATACTGAGGAAAAATTAAAGAAGTATTATTTTGAAAAGGGTGACTACTATGTAAGAATATATACAACAAATACAGATATTTCTGACTATACTTTTAAAATTTATAAAGCAAAACCTGATTTTAGAATAAGTAGTATATCACCATCTGTTGTTCTTCAAAGTGATACTGTTGAACTAAAGGCAGTAGTTGTTAATCGCGGTCATGAATACATTGATGGAAAGAATACTTTCAGGGTGGGTTTTCTAATAGATGATGTAAATATTGTGTATTCTGATTATTGTACTCAGGTTATTGGGGAAGGCAAACAAATAGTATTATCGGCTAAAGCTGATGCGAGTTTATTTAATAAACTAGGCAACCATACGGTCAGAGCTTTTATTGAGAAGGGAACCGACTTTGAGGAAATTGATGAAAACAATAATACATTAGTTACTGAGATTTTTACCGATGATTACCCAGACAAAAGAGAAGAAGCAAGAAAAATTTCTGTTAATGAAAATATTGAAGGAAGTATAGGTTTTAGTGGAGACTATGACTGGTTAACTTTTACGCCAGAAATTGGAGGCTATTACAGAATTGTAGCTTCATGTGATGAAAAGGTATCAAATAAGATAGAACTTCGTTTGGGGAATCAGGATGACAACTCATTATTATTGCTTGGTTATTTATCTGCAGAAGAGAATAGCATGAGCATTTTACGGAAGTTAGAAAAAAATAAAACATACTATATTAGGCTAAATGGCTCAATTGGGAATTACAAACTTAGTGTTGACTACGCAAAGCCTAATTTGGATATAACACAAGTGAGTCCGGAGTTTGTTTTTGCAGGGGAAAAAACAACGTTTAGTGTAACAGTAAAAAATATAGGAGATTTTTATCTTGAGGCAAATTCATTCAGAGTTGGTATCAAGCTAGATGACAACGAAGATATTATATGGAGCGATTATAATTCAAATTATCTAAGTGTAAATAGTACTATATCATTAAATGTGGAGGGCTGTTTCTATACAGTAGGTGAGCATACTATTACAGTTGTTATAGATTATAAAAATGATTTGTTTAATGAGGGTGGTACTCAGGGTGTCTCAAAACTTATTTATGCCGAATACCTTGATTTAAAATTGAAAGTGAGCAGCATTACTCCAACTATTGTAGGTCTGGATAATCCAGTGCAATTTACTGTAGGCGTGACAAATAGTGGTGATAAATCATTAAGGTTGGGGAAACCTTTAAAAGTAATATTGAAAGACAAAAATGATAATGTATTAGCATATGGTGAAAGTAGCAGTTTTACTAAGGGCTCAAATTCAGTACTTTTAGATAAGGGCGGAATAGACGGAAAAGGTAGCGTTATATTTGACAAGGCTGGGACAGCAGAAGTTGTAGCATATATAGAGTCTTGTGAAGACAGTAGTTATCAGAAAGAAATAAGTGTAATTAAAAAAACAGATTTAGAGATCTTAGATATTAGCTATTCCCCTGAAAGTATTAAACTTAATGAACAAGTAACATTTAAAATTAACATTATTAATAAAAGTAGTATAAATTTGAATGCAAACTTATTCAGAATAGGACTAAAGCTAGACGATAGTGAGGATATTATATGGAGTTCATATAATTCAAGCCTATCTGCAAATAGAACTACGATATTCTCAGTACGTGGGTTGATTAGTACTACGGGCGAACATATAGTTACCGCCTTTATCGACTATAATAGTAATATCTCAAAGGAAAAGGAAACCGTAGGATTTACCAAGACTATTTTTATAAGACACCCTGATTTGCAGATAACAAATATAAGTCCTAAAGATGTGTTTATTGGAGATAGTACACGATTTACAGTTGATGTGATAAATAACGAAAGTGTATTACATACGGGACAGCTATTAAAGGTAGTATTAAAGGACAAGGATAAAAACATTTTGGCATACGGTGAGGTTGACAGCTTTATCGATAAAGGAAAATCAATCTCGCTGCTTTTAGATAAAGGAGGAGAAGACGGAAACGGTAACGTTGTATTTAACGAGCCTGGAATTACAGAGATTGAAGCGTATATAGATATAGAAAATGTAATAGAGGAATCGAATGAGGAAAATAATAGCTATCAGACAGAAATAAATGTAATTAAAAAGCCTGACTTAAAAGTTTTAGATATCACTTATTCACCTGTTGAAATAAAGGAAGGAGAAAAAGTCGTATTTAAGGCAAAGGTGAAAAACTGTAGTGATGGAATGGTTATTCCAAGTAATCTTAAAGTGAATTTTAAGATTGATACAGATACTGTCATAAGTTCAGCAACTTATAACAAAGAAATATATTCAAATGAGATTGTGGAATTTACCGCTGAAACTACTTGGACAGCCTTGTTAGGCGAACATAATATAACAGCAGTTGTAGATGAAGAAAACTTAGTGATTGAATCCAACGAATTAAATAATTCATATACTGAAAAGATAATAGTTGGAAAGAAACCGGATTTGATAGTTACGGATATTTCCTATTCACCTGAAGTGCCTAAGACTGGTGATGAAATAATATTTAGAGCTACTATTAAGAATATTGGAGAAGGAAGCAGCCCGGCCGGTAGGGTTCATAGAGTAGGATTCAAAGTTGACAATAGCGAAACTTTATTCTGGTCAGATCACTTTAGTTGGTCTATAGAGCCTGGGGAATCGGTTACTGTTGATGTTTCATGGGGCAAAAACGGAAGTAAGTGGTTGGCAACTGAGGGACAGCATATTATAACAGCAGAAGTCAATGATACAAGGTTGATGGAAGAGGAAGAATATGTAAACAACATTTATAGTGAATCTATTAATATAGCCGGTTTTAGTATGTTAAATCTTTATGATGACTATGATAATGATGGAATTGATAATGCTACTGAAATTGAGCTTGGTACAAACCTTATGAGCAGTGATACTGATGGTGACGGTATTAGTGATAGCGAGGAACTGAGAATATTATCAAATCCATTGTTGCCAGATAGTGATGGAGATGGAATTTTGGATGGGAACGAACTAAAGCTCGGTTTGAATTTATTGGTTGCCGATGAGAATAGAATTGTATCAAGGACATGTTCAACACCTGATGAAAGTGTTGTTGTAACTGCATATGGAGACTTAAATATTAATGCAAAGCCGTTTAAAGTAATAGTAAACGATACATTTTTGAATTCTTTAGAAGGTATTATAGGTTCCCCCGTTGATATTTCGCTAGGTGATTGTGAAATAGAATCAGCAAGCATTACATTTAAGTATAGTTTGGATCAATTAAACGGGCTTGATGAAAATAAACTAAAGATATACTGGGTTGATACTGAAAACGGCAAACTTGTACCGGTTGAATCGCAAACTGTAGATACTGTAAATAAAAGTGTTACATGTGAAGTTAATCATTTCAGTACATATATTATGGGAGTAGATTTAGATACGGATTTGTCAAACGTTGATATAGTATTTGCTATTGATAGATCCGGAAGTATGGCTACTAATGACCCTAATTTGTTTAGACTAAAAGCTATTGACCGATTTGTCAGTGACATGGATATACTAAAATTCAGGGTTGGTATTGTGGAATATGCGGATACTGCTCAAACAAAGCATACAATATCTGATAATAAAACTTCATTAAAGTCGGCTCTAAAAAGTATTAATGATAGTGGAAATACGAATTTTGGAGCAGGTTTGTATAAATCACAGGAGTTATTGAGAAATAGCGGAAATAGAAATAAAGTAATTGTTCTTTTAAGTGATGGTCAAAACAATACCGGCTACAGTGATAATGCAGTTGTTGATATTTCTAAGAGTATTTATAGTCAGGGTACAAATATATACACTATTTCTTTAGGAAAAAGTGTAGATATTAACTTGATGGAGAGAATAGCAGAGGCAGGTGGAGGAAGGAACTTCTACATAGAATCAGCAAATCAAATTGAACCTGTATATCAACAGATAATGTCAATGATTGGAATTGGAAGAGGTTATTCAGACAGCTATGGAAGGTATTACCCCGGATATGTAATAATGTATGACTTATCTGCTATACAACATTTGGTTAAAGTCACAGATGTTCAATCAAAGTTAAGTGACGGATGGACTTTTTATCCTAGGACTGGAAATGAGCCAAAAATAACACTTAAAGAACGTGACTATTCAGAAATAACATGGACATTAACCAATGCAAAATATACGACACTAAAAATAGTGAATTGTAAAAAAGAGGAAACAGTACAAAGTTCCATTATATTTGAAGATGGAGATTATACTACTAAGTCTCTGGATTCGGATACTCTTTATAGAGGAGAACTGTTATATGGAAGTCTGGTCTTAGATTTAGAGTATGCTTATACAAAGTCAAATATCGAATTTGGAAGTCCTATAAAATATGCAAAATATAGTCTGGAATTGTTAGGATATAATAATTTAAAAAATGCCAATGGTGTTTATTCAGAAGAAAAGGACGATAAATTTGTTGCTGCACTCAATGACTTTATTCAAGCATTCAAACTTGAAAAAGACTATGAAGAATCCGGAAACAATGAAGAAGTATTGTATAATTGGCTAAAGATAGCGGCAAATAATTTAAAGACTTATACGGAAATTAAATTAAGTGAAGACAAGAGGACTTTAGTAAATGAGTATGGGGAGCAATTGTATACCGATTTTCTGAATGAATTCTATGAACTTGGGATTTTACCGGAAGTTGTCGATAATTTATTGATTTGCGTTGCACCTTCAAAGCTGCTATTAAATGGGGATATTATTGAAAAGTATATCTTAATGACAAGAGAGAATCTGATAATTACACGCAAAATGGGAAGACCTTCAGTAAAATTGATTTCACCTACTACTTTATCGATTTATAATGAAATTGACGGTATAGTTATAGAAGCTGAAGGGGAAAACTGTGCATATATTTATGCTTATGTAAATGGCAAAAATGTAGCTGTACAGAGCGGAAACAGCTTTAGTTACAAGTTTATTCCAAAATCAGAGGGATTATACAAGATATACGTTGAAGGTAGAAATGCTGCTGAGAATAAAGGAACTGCAGCAAGGTCTCATACAGTTGAAGTGCTTGTGAGGTTCACGGTAGCAAGCATTACCAGATATTATTCGCTTAATTTTAATGGAAATAGCAGAGTTTATCTTGGAAATGATAGTAAGCTGAAGCCTAAAAGTGAAATTACAATATCAATGTGGGTGAAACCTTCAAGTATTCAGAATCAAAATGCGACAATAATTAGTTGTGAAGGGTTAAAATCCGGCTATGCAATTAGGCAGGATGGAAATAACACAAACAAGTATGTATTTTCCTATTGGAATGAATCCGGTAAGGAATTTAAAACAGAAGCGGTAACTTTGCAACCGGATTGTTGGCAACATATAGCTGTCCAAAAAACAATCGGTGGTCTCGATTCGTATTTGTGGTTTTATGTTAACGGAGAACGTATTGGAATTGGAGCACAATATGGAGATATAGGATATGATGATAACTCTGAATTGTATTTAGGTACTTATGCATATAGTCCGGGGAGCAGGAATTTTAGAGGTTCTTTGGATGATGTTGCAATTTGGAATAGAGCACTAAGTATCGAAGAAATTCAAAATGTTAGAAATAATGGAGCTGAAAAAGATACATATGGGCTTGTAAAGCTGCTTAAAAATAATTCCACCAGTCAAGCGACAGATGTAAAAAATTGCAAGCTTGACTTTGATGGTAGCTATAGAGTAAATTTAGGCTCTGTTAATAGGATACTGCCAGGTAAAGAAATGACTATAGCAATGTGGGTAAGGCCACTAAGCCATAAAACTTCAAATGCCAACATAATAAGTTGTGAAGGCAATGAAATAGGTTATTCAATAGAACAGAATGGAAATCTCACAGACTATTATGTTTTTAAATATTGGAATGGAAAGACATGGAAAAGGACAGATCCCATAAGACTTAATACCGGTTCTTGGCAGCATATTGCCGTAAGTATATCGAAAGATGAAGAAATAAAGTTCATATTAAATGGTGGCGAAAAAATAAATTATTCTTATGGTTCAGTTTTATGGAATAGCACTAACTTGTATTTAGGAACAGATGCAAACAGCCCTGGAAATGGAAATTTCAAGGGAAGCATGCATCAGGTGGGTATATGGAACAGAGAGTTGACACTTGAAGAGATCAAAAAAGTCATGGAAGATGGACCTGAAAGTAAACTTTATGGACTGCAGCAAGTATGTAAAAGCAGCACAGCAAATTTCATAAAAAATGAGGTCGAAATACTAGAATATATAATCAATGATTTGAGTTTCGAACATCTGTCTGATATTACTATTGTTGATGGCGATACTATAAGAATTAAAGGCGGATACTTAAAGAATAGCGATGGAAGCGATTATAGGTACACCCTTTCTTTTCCGATAAATGCACGATTAGTCGATGGATTATATTATGCTACAGATGAGGAAATAACGGATATAATATTTAAGTATATGATGGAAAAGTCAAGGAGAGGTATATATTACAAAGAGTATAAGTTGGGTGGAGAAGAATATATTTATTCAACAGCATGTAATCCACAGTATTTTAATATGGTCCTAGATAAAGGAGACATCATATCGAAAGAAGATTTCATAAATATGATGGGACCTCAATGGGAATTCCAATATGCCAACACTACTGTAAATTTAGAAATAATAGATGTAGTTCATAGGTTTCTTGATTTGGGTGGTATGATACCTGTATTCGGTACACTCCTTGATGGAACAAATGCAATTCTATATTTTATAGAAGGTGATATTGTAAATGCGTGCCTATCCATGTTAGGTACAATAGAGCTTATTCAATACGGCTGTGCAGGTTTGAAGATAGCGGCAAAGGCTTTAAAGACAACAGATAAAATGATGCTTGGAAAGAATTCATTAAAGGTAGCAACAGACAGCATTGGACTGATTAAAGCCGGAAAAGCCAATATGCTCGATGATATTGCAAGCATAACAAGAACCCAAAAAGGTTATGAATTTGTTACAACAGATGGTATAATATTTAAGATGATTGATGATGACATACCTGCGGCAGCAAAAAGTGTTGTAAAGTCAATGTCCGATTCGACAGATGAATTGATGACATGCTTAAAAAGAGAGCCTGAAGCACTGTTTGAATTGGTTGAAGAAACAAAAGAGCTTGATAACACTATCTTATATAGATTAAGAGACGACACTGAAATACAGATATTTAAATCTGATTTGACGCCTGAGCAAATAATATGCTCAACAATAGGATGTTTCACCGGAGATACATTAGTAACAACAAAAGAAGGATTAAAGAGAATCGATGAGGTAAAAACCGGCGACTATGTACTCTCAAAAGATGTCAAGTCGGGAGAAATCGGATATAAGAAAGTAAATTATGTGTATATCAAAAATACAAACAAACTAGTACAATTAATAGTAGGTACTGAAGAGATAAATACAACATCAAGCCATCTATTCTTTACAGACACAGGCTGGTGGAAATCAGCAAAGAGTATTAAAGTTGGAGATAGGATTTTAACAGCTGACGGTGAGCTTAAGGAAGTAACTGGAACGAAAGTTGTTGAGCTGGAGGAACCTGTAAGGATTTACAACCTGAATGTTGAGGATTATCATACATATTTTGTTGGTAATAGTGGCCTTTTGGTTCATAATGATTGTACTGCAGAAATGATGTATGCAGGACGTGAAGCTATTGAAAAAGCAAGAAGAATGAATATTGATGATCCGAAAATTCTTTCACAAATTGGCGAAGCTGCTGCAAAGATGGTTGAAGATGTTAAAGTTATGAAGCAATACATCATTGTTCCAGAAAATGGATTCGAAGCATTTGTTGAGAGAAAATATATTGAAATAAGAAAGGCCGCTTTAAATGATGTTGCAGATGTCGCATATAACACAGGACTACCAATACAAGATATTATAGATATGAAAAACCATTTGTTTTTGAATACTCATAAAATATCAGTAGATGGTAAACCTCTTGAAACATTATATTTTAAGGGAGATGCAGATATTGCTTACGGATGGCAAGTGGCACAAACAAGGAAACTTACGGATGCTGAAAAAGAATGGTTTATACAGCTTAGAAATCATGAGTTACTAGAAAAAAAATATATGGATGAAGGAATGCCTTATAGAGATCCTTCTACATGGAATGCGACAACAAAGAGATTTGATGAAAATCCTGTAAAAAATGCACATGATAAAGCAGCTTTGACAGCTCCGAATCCTCGTAGCTTTCCTGGATATGATCAATCAAAGGATCTTCTAAAATATTTTGATGATGATATATATTATTAATTGAGAGGTGTATAAAATGTATCTTGATAAAGTAGTGGAAAGAATCAATAAAATAAAATGGCATGAAGTAGGTATGAATTTTTCAAAAGCACAAGCAGATGTAGGTTATGAATTTCTAAGAAGGTTAGCTAAATTTTTTAAAGATGAAGCTATAAAACCTACAAGCCCTCTTATCGCTAATATAGCAAGTCTTATGGGTGATATTGATGGAAATATATCTATTTCTGATTACTGCAATACTGAAACTGTAGAATTTTTAGAAAATAAATTATATACACGATACATAATTCAGTACTATATACAATTAGCGAAATATGCTGATAAAGAGCCAAAAGCTATTAAGTACTTAAGTGTATATGAACCATTAATAAGATTACTTGAGATTGGAGGATTGTATGTACTAACAGCTAACGAACTGGAAATAGTACATGCTGCATACTATCCATTAAATAATTGGTATGAAAAATTTGTTGATGTGGAACCTATTGATATAGATGAACTGTAAGTGTTGATGCTTGAGTTATACAAATGTATTGTCCCGACTGTAGAAAATACAGCTTCGGGACTTTTTATATTAATTAATAGGCATTAAATAGCAAAAAAGAAGACATGAGCTTATTGGAGTTACCTATGGGGGGAAGATAGCGAAAGAAGCTTTAAAGAAATCAGATACAATGATGCATGGAAAGAATTCGCAAAGGTAGCAACAGACAGCATAGGACTGATTAAAGCTGGAAAAGCTAATATGCTTGATAATATTGCAAGCATAACAAGAACCCAAATTATGAATTTGTCACTGGGAGTGGTATAATATTTAAGATGATTGATGATGACATACCTGCGGCAGCAAAAAGTATTGTAAAGTCAATGTCCGATTCGACAGATGAATTGATGACATGCTTAAAAAGAGAGCCTGAAGCACTGTTTGAATTGGTTGAAGAAACAAAAGAGCTTGATAACACTATCTTATATAGATTAAGAGACGACACTGAAATACAGATATTTAAATCTGATTTGACGCATGAGCAAATAATATGCTCAACAATAGGATGTTTCACCAGAGATACATTAGTAACAACAAAAGAAGGATTAAAGAGAATCGATGAGGTAAAAACCGGTGACTATGTACTTTCAAAAGATGTCAAGTCGGGAGAAATCGGATATAAAAAAGTAAATTATGTGTATATCAAAAATACAAGCAAGCTGGTAAAATTATTTGTAGGAAATGAAGAGATAAATACAACATCAAGCTATCTGTTTTTTTGCAAATTCGGGCTGGTGGAAATCTGCAAAGAATATTAAAGTTGGGGATAGGATTTTAACAGCAGACGGTGATCTTAATGAAGTAACTGCAATAAGAGTTGGTGACCTGGAGGAAGCTGTAAGGATTTACAACCTCAATGTTGATGAGTTCCATACATATTTTGTTGGTAGCCAAGGACTGTTAGTGCATAATGACTGTCTCCCAGAAATGATGGCTGCTGGAAGGGAAGCTATTGAACGGGCAAGAGCGAGAGGTATTACGGACTCCAAGATTCTTTCTGAAATAGGTTCAGGTGCTGCTGATGCAGTAGATATTTTAAAAAGTGGAAAGAAAATTATTGCCGGTTCATTTGAATGGCTGAGAGTTAGGGCTTATTATTCTGATGCAGCACAAGCTATAAGAGATGCCAATAAAGGTATTAATAATCTTGGTGGAAATGTTTCCGTAACAGAAGTATTAGTTGATGGAAGACGAATAAATATTAATGCTTGTAGTAATCCAAGGAATATTGATGGGTTTGCAGAATTGAGAGGTGTACAAAATGCTAAAACTGACCCACAAAGATTTTTTAAAACTGAATTTGTAGATAATCAAGGTAATATTTATGACGAATACATTGAAGGTGTTAATTGGAATAGAAGCGTTGATGCTGAAGCAAGGACTTTAGAGCAATTAGCAAGAGAACTTGGTGCAACAAAATTGCCTGATGGCACTATTGACTGGGGAAATATTAATGCACATGGAACAATCAATTTATTTACAGAAAATCCGTGCTGTCCAAGTTGCTTAAAAGTTATTGAACAATTTTCTTCAAAATATAAAAATATAACAATAAATGTATTCTGGAATTAAGTACTGGAGGGTTTGGTTTGATGAACTACCAACGTTTGTTAGAAAAGTATAATGATATGGTGTTAATTTCAACATTAATACTTCCTGAACATACAGAAGATGTGGTCAAGGAAATTGGAAAAGCTATGAATATACCAATTGAATTGAAGCAGTTAGTATCTGCCGTAGAGTCTAGTTCTACAAGTGGTGAAAACAAAGTATGCTGTTTTGAACGTGAGCGGGAATTTATCTATATTGACTGTCATAAACCTCAAGACCTGCATCAAATAATTATACGGTGCTTAAATAGTGAAAAGGAAGAAATATATAATTTAATTTACAAATGGGTTCGATTAAGGCAAGAAGCGTATGGACAACCAATTAGCAAGGAAATAATTGATTGGATGCACCCCGACAAGAAATATGAAAAAGTTAAAAATCCATTATTAAGTAGCTTACAGTTTAACGGGTTAATTGATGATACAATTGATTACTGATTAACTTGTTGTCGGTTGCAAAAATTACATCAGTTGAATTAAAACGCCAATATATAGGAAACAAAACAAATATAACCATGAAGATTTTGAACAATATGACAAAAGAATCTCAACCTAAGAGGCTGGGATTCTTTTCATTGCATGCAAAACAAAACTAATGCAAATCGCAAAAGTCCAGAAACAGCTTTAAATTCCAAAACATTAAAATCAGTGTTGGTTGCAAAAATTACATCAGTCAAATTAAAATGCCAATATATAGCAAACAAAACGGGAATGTAAGTAATTTTGTGTATCATAATTTATGTAATCCTTCTTTAGCAAGTAAATTTTAGTTGACAAGGTTTACAGAATATTGTTTTTTATTGCCTTTCCATTGTATATTATTGCCGGATTTATTAAGTTTTATACATAAACTTGATTAAATCTGGCAATAATCATTTATAATGGTCAGTATTAGCCTTTTAAACCTATATTTTTAATTTTGTGAGGTCTAGCCCATCCGGCGATGAGGATGAGCCCTTGAGGGCGGTGGGGGTGAATGCTCTTAAATATACTCTTCCAGCCTACCTGGATATTGGATTACCAATTGGCTAAGTACTCTATCCCAGTTTTTGTAACGTTGTGTCCATTTTTTTACTACATTCATTGATGCTAAATATAAAATCTTTTCTAGTGAACTGTCTGTTGGAAATATTGTTTTTGTTTTTGTGACCTTACGAAACTGACGATGTAGTCCTTCAATTATATTTGTAGTATAAATTATTTTTCGTATTTCTTCTGGAAATTTGAAAAATGGACTTATAACATCCCAGTTATTTTCCCAACTACGTATTGCAAAAGGATATTCCTTTCCCCACTTTTCTTTAAGTTCATAAAGTTTTTCTAATGCTATTTCTTCATTAATAGCATGATATACTTCTTTGAAATCATTACTAAATGCTTTTAGGTCTTTGTATGGCACATACTTAAAAGAATTTCTCAGCTGATGTATTATGCAACGCTGCACTTCAGATTTTGGATATGCAGCATTTATGGCTTCCTTAAGTCCGGTAAGTCCATCAACACAAAAAATTAAAACATCCTGTACTCCTCTATTTTTAAGGTCATTCAGTACACCAAGCCAAAACTTTGAGGATTCATTATCACCAATCCATATCCCTAAGATATCTTTATATCCATCAATAGTAACTCCTAGAACAACGTAAGCTGCCCGGTTTGTTATTCTTCCTTCATCCTTTACCTTATAATGAATTGCGTCCATAAATATAAAAGAATATATAGGTTCAAGAGGTCTTTGCTGCCATTCTTTTATTTCTGGAGCAATTCTGTCAGTAATCTTGCTAACCATCTCCGGAGACAGGCTGAATCCATAAAGTTCTTCAATTTGTTGACTAATATCTCTTGTAGACATTCCCCTTGCATATAGAGCTATAACTTTTTCCTCAATTCCGGAAACATTACGCTGATATTTTGGGATAATTTTAGGTTGAAATTCTCCTTTACGATCTCTAGGCACTTGTATATCAATTTCACCAAACTCACTTTTTATTTTTTTTTGGTGTATAACCATTACGGCTATTATCGGTATTTTTATTTGTCCACATCATCTTTTGCATAACCCAATTCTGCTTCAAGTTCTGCCTCAAGCAGTTCTTGAATAATATCTTTAAAAATGTCTTTTAGATATGCATTTACATCTGATACGCTTTGGAAATTATTTTCCCGAACTAATTGCTTTATATGTTCTTTTGATAGTGTTGACATAAAATTCTCCTCCTTAGCTTTTCTTATTAGAAATTCTTGCCAAGAAGGAGAACATTCAATCTCTTATACACAAGATTTTTTACATCCTCAAAAGTAAATTTTTAATTTTTAGAAAAAATATTGAGGACCACAAAAAAGAGGTCTAAACATTAATGCTTAGTAAAGAGAAAACAGATTCAACGCTACTACATTTAGTTACTGAATAAAAATTGTTTATCACTCCATAAGAAAATCCTTCAGGAAAAATTCAGTTTGCTGAGTTTACGTTACAATCTAACGGTATAGATGATAAGATTGAAAGGACAACATATGAAAATAAGAGTTTTTTAAAGTCAAATCAGCAAAACATGTACAAATGTATTCTATTTTAATATGTTTTTCGATTTTGGAGACATCATATCGAAAGAAGATTTCATAAATATGATGGGACCTCAATGGGAATTCCAATATGCCAACACTACTGTAAATTTAGAAGTAATAGATGTAGTTCATAGGTTTCTTGATTTGGGTGGTATGATACCTGTATTCGGCACACTCTTTGATGGAACAAATGCAATTCTATATTTTATAGAAGGTGATATTGTAAATGCGTGCCTATCCATGTTAGGTACAATAGAGCTTATTCAATACGGCTGTGCAGGTTTGAAGATAGCGGCAAAGGCTTTAAAGACAACAGATAAAATGATGCTTGGAAAGAATTCATTAAAGGTAGCAACAGACAGCATTGGACTGATTAAAGCCGGAAAAGCCAATATGCTCGATAATATTGCAAACATAACAAAGACGCAAAAAGGTTATGAATTTGTTACAACAGATGGTATAATATTTAAGATGCTTGATGATGATATACCTGCGGCAGCAAAAAGTGTTGTAAAGTCAATGTCCGATTCGACAGATGAACTGATGACATGCTTAAAAAGAGAGCCTGAAGCACTGTTTGAATTGGTTGAAGAAACAAAAGAGCTTGATAACACTATATTGTATAGATTAAGAGACGACACTGAAATTAAGATATTTAAATCTGATTTGACGCCTGAGCAGATAATATGCTCAACAATAGGATGTTTCACCGGAGATACATTAGTAACAACAAAAGAAGGATTAAAGAGAATCGATGAGGTAAAAACCGGCGACTATGTACTCTCAAAAGATGTCAAGTCGGGAGAAATCGGATATAAAAAAGTAAATTATGTGTATATCAAAAATACAAACAAACTAGTACAATTAATAGTAGGTACAGAAGAGATAAATACAACATCAAGCCATCTATTCTTTACAGATTCAGGCTGGTGGAAATCTGCAAAGAGTATTAAAGTTGGAGATAGGATTTTAACAGATGATGGTGAGCTTAAGGAAGTAACTGGAACGAAAGTTGTTGAGCTGGAGGAACCTGTAAGGATTTACAACCTCAATGTTGATGAGTTCCATACATATTTTGTTGGTAGCCAAGGACTGTTAGTGCATAATAATTGTTTGGAAGAAATGATGGCTGCTGGCAGGGAGGCTATTGCTGAAGCAAGAGCTTGTGGAGTAACTGATCCCAAACTTCTTTCTGAAATTGGTCAGTTTGCTGCAGATGGTGCAAGAAGTAAATATATCAAGCCAACAGGAGAATTTGTTGATGATATTTTAGAAGCTGATTATCAAAAGTATGTTGCACGAAAGAACGCACAAGGAAAAACTCCAAGAGAACGGACTGATTGGAAAGATGCAAGAGATTACTGGATTAACGATTCTCCACTTGCTAGAGGAAATGCCTTTAATGACAAAGCTATTAAAGAAGGATGGTATCCATTTAATGAGGTTCATTTGGAGAATGGGAAACGCTTGGATTCATATGACCCATATAAAGGAGAAATTGTGTCAAGAAAAGCCACAGACTTAGAAGAAATTCAATTATCGACCTTTGAAGGCTACTTAAGAGAAATGCAGTATAAATATAAACCCGGTACAAAAATAAGGTCTAATAAATATCCTGAAATTGATGGTCAGTTACTTACAGGTAAACTAATACTTGAAATACCAGACTCAAATTTGAATTTTAGTGAAATACAAGATTATATTGATTTGGCTAAAAACAAATATGGTATAGAAATACGTTTTAGGAGTGAATAGCATGGAGTTAAAACCAGATATTAAAATTGCCTTAGAAAAAATTAATTTTCTTGAAAGATATAAAAGTTTATCTACAAAATATGCTTTTGATACTACTGAATGTTTCAAATCGTATGAAAACAGTGAAGTTTTAAACATATTCAGTGAGTTGGGGTATAAAGCTACCTTTAACAAAAGTGAGAACTTTTTCAAGGTTGTTGAAAAAACACCGCCATATAAGTTTCAATTTAATATTAGTTTGAAATACGGAATTGCTGAATTGATCTGGGCAGTATGGAAGGATAAGATATATTACGGCGGTGGTGTATGGATTATGATGAAGAAGTTGTTGGGAGATAATGATGAAAACATAAAATACCCAAGATTTCGTAATTATACAGACCTAAAAGAAATATTAGCAGAAGCATTTGCCATTTATGAAGATTTCAAACGTGAGTTTCTTGCAATCCAATAAATTTATATAATAATAGTAGAGGTGAAAATATGAGTGTATCAATTTACTATACAGCTAGAAGAAATAAACCTCTTACAAAAGAGGAGCAACAAGCAATTGACAGCTTAATTAAAGAATATTCGGTAGAAAAGGAAATTTCAGAATATTTAGAAACGGGTAAAGGATTTAATTGGGAACCATTTTGTGTATATGGCCCAGATCCTAGCGAACCAGATATTATTTTTGAAGGTTCTACCAGACTTCCCGACAATTCAAAAGAAGCAATTTGGGAAGGCCTTCAACATTGGAGTTTACTGCTTTCGGCTATACGTTGCGTAATACCTGATGCTAAATGGAATGTACATGTGAATGACCATGAACTTATTTGGGATGAGGAATACTCAGAATATGATTTATCGAAGTAACTCAATAATTAGATCATAAGACTGTTTGAAAAAACTCAGTA
Organism: Acetivibrio clariflavus DSM 19732; assembly: GCF_000237085.1. Lineage (GTDB taxonomy): Bacteria > Bacillota > Clostridia > Acetivibrionales > Acetivibrionaceae > Acetivibrio > Acetivibrio clariflavus. Next base: position 1,849,387 of record NC_016627.1, read on the forward strand.
AAATAGTTTACTATGATAAACAATTAAGGATTAGTTAACTGTATTAATATATTTTATCTTTGAATAATATAATCAGAAATACATGGTGTATCAAAAAACTACTGAAAGTGTCGGAGTTTTCTGATATACCTTTTTATTTTATAAATTTATGAAGGTAAACTAACATTATAGATAATCATAAGATACTAGGATAAATTCGTTAAAGGTATCAATAGACAGCATTGGACTACAAATAGTATGTGGTGACATACCTGCGGCAGCAAAAAGTATTGTAAAGTCAATGTCCGATTCGACAGATGAACTGATGACATGCTTAAAAAGAGAGCCTGAAGCACTGTTTGAATTGGTTGAAGAAACAAAAGAGCTTGATAACACTATATTTGCTTATGTTATTCTAAAAGTACCCACTATTTCAATTGAAAATTCCCCCACCCTGAAACTAAAATACCTTATGTAAATAATACTTTTTTACATAAGGGGTTGGATGAAGGTGATTAAATTGCATCAAAAGCAGGAAATCATTTTAATGAAATTTAGAGAAGGTGCATCAATAAGAGCAATTGCAAAAGAAGTTGGTGCAGACAGAAAAACTGTACGTAAGTACATAAGGCAGTATGAACAGCAAAGGCAGCAGTTAATGCAGATTGGAGATGTACAACCTACTGAGCTTATTGAGTCCATTGTTCAGCCACCAAAGTATGATACCAGTAAAAGAAAACCTATAAAAGTAACTGATGAAGTCTTAGAACGCATTAAATATTATCTTAATGAGAATCAGTCTAAGAGATTAAAGGGACAATCTAAACAGATTATGAAGAAAATTGATATCTTTGAAGCTCTTAAGGAGGAAGGATTCAATATTGGCTATACTACAGTATGTCAGACTATATCCAAAATATTATCCCAATCTAAAGAAGCTTTTATCAGGGAAAGTTATGCTCCTGGAGACATATGTGAATTTGACTGGGGCGAAGTAAAGTTATGTATTGGTGGAGTGAATCGCAAGTATCCGATGGCCGTGTTTACTACTGCTTACGGTAATTACAGGTATGCAAGACTTTTTGTTAAACAGAAAAGCGAATTTTTTCAAGAAGCTCATGCATACTTTTTCAAGTCTATTCATGGCAATCATATGACAATGGTTTATGATAACATGAAGGTAGCCGTAAAGGGGTTTGTAGGACGAAATGAGAAGCAGCCGACTGATGCCCTCCTACAGCTTTCCATATACTATGGCTTTCAATTTCGATTTTGTAATGCTTACCGTGGTAATGAAAAGGGGCATGTAGAAAGAAGTGTGGAGTACATAAGAAGAAAAGCTTTTGCAATAAAGGATACTTTTGATAGTCTTGATGATGCCAATCGTTACCTTGAAGATATATGTAACAGGCTTAATGATAAGCCCCAACCATTGAAAAATAACAAAACAGCGAAGGAACTTTTAGAGGAGGAAAGGCCATATTTATTACCTGACGTACCTATGTTTGAATGCTCAAAACTTGAAAATTTAAGGGTTGACAAATACTCAACTGTAATGTTTGAAAGTTGCCATTATTCTGTACCGGATTGGTATGTAGGGAAAATTATCCTAGCGAAAATATATCCCAGCAAAATTATTTTCATGTCAGAGGGAGAAAAAATAGCAGAACATCCAAGACGGTTTGGGTTTAATGAATGGAATATCGATATCTACCACTACATAAGAACATTAAAGAAAAAACCTGGAGCATTGCCAAACAGTACTGCATTTGCCCAGGTATCTAAACAAATAAAAAATATCTACCAATGTTATTATACAAGAAAAGAAAGAGATTTTGTTGAACTTCTTCAGTATATGAAAGAAAAAAACAAGTCGGTAAATGAAATTCTTGAAGTCATAGACAAACTCCTTAAAATATGCCCCAAAGAAATATCAACAAGCAAAATTATATTGCTTTGTGAAAACAAGAATCAGGTACTGACAAAATCGCAACAGGAAAATGAAATCAGCCAAAAAGCAAAAGAGCATTTAAAAATCTATGGTAACCTTATTTCAGGGATAAAAGACAGACAAGGAGTGGCTTTATCATGATTACCAAGGATAAGAAAGAATTAACTGAAAAAATCATTGAGTTTACAAAAACTTTGCATCTTCCTGCATTCCGGAAGTGCTTTGAAAGTGAGGCAAAAGAAGCACTATCAAAAGACTTAAGCTTTGAAGAATATCTATATTGTCTTTTAGAGAAAGAGTGCGACATGAGATATGACAATATGCTCAAAAAAAGAGTTCGAATGGCAGAGTTTCCTTACAAAAAGTATTTAGAGGAATTGATAGTTGAGGATCTGCCGGAAGATGCCCGTAAAAAGCTAAAACTTTTAAAAACTCTTGATTTTGTTAAAGAAGGACAAAATGTTATACTTGCCGGGAATCCCGGTACCGGCAAAACCCATATAGCTATAGGTCTTGGTATCAAGGCTTGTCTTGAAGGTTATAAAGTGTGGTTTACTACAGTTCCACTTTTTATTACAATGCTTAAGGAAGCTAGATCTCAAAAAACTCTACGAAATTTTGAAAACAGGTTTTTAAAGTATGATCTTGTAATTCTTGATGAATTGGGATATATATCATTTGACAAAGAAGGTGCTGAATTACTGTTTACAAATCTATCATTACGGGCAGGGAGAAAGTCAACTATTATTACGACAAATTTATCATTTGAAAGGTGGGATGAAGTATTCCAGGATCCTATTATGACAGCTGCTATGACAGACAGACTTACTCATAAGTCTTATATGGTCAACATGAACGGAAACTCATACAGGCTCAAAGAAACTGTTAAATGGATGGAAGAAAACAATCTTTAAAATTTTCACTATGGGGAATTTTCGATTGAAATATGGGGGAATTTTCACTTGACAAAAGCAATATTGTATAGATTAAGAGACGACACTGAAATACAGTTGTTTAAGTCAGATTTGACGCCTGAGCAGATAATATGCTCAACAATAGGATGTTTCACCGGCGATACATTAGTAACCACAAAAGAAGGATTAAAGAGAATCGATGAGGTAAAAACCGGCGACTATGTACTCTCAAAAGATGTCAAGTCGGGAGAGATAGGATATAAAAAAGTAAATTATGTGTATATCAAAAATACAAGCAAGCTGGTAAAATTATTTGTAGGAAATGAAGAGATAAATACAACATCAAGCCATCTATTCTTTACAGATTCTGGCTGGTGGAAATCTGCAAAGAATATTAAAGTTGGGGATAGGATTTTAACAGATGATGGTGAGCTTAAGGAAGTAACAGCAACAATAGTTGTTGATCTGCAGGAAGCAGTAAGGATTTACAACCTGAATGTTGAGGATTATCATACATATTTTGTTGGCGGTAGTGGCCTTTTGGTGCATAATAATTGTTCCGAAGAATTGATAACTGCTGGAAGGTAGGCTATTGCTGAAGCAAGAGCTTGTGGGGTAACTGATCCCAAACTTCTTTCTGAAATTGGTGAGTTTGCTGCAGATGGTGCAAGAAGTAAATATATCAAGCCAACAGGAGAATTTGTTGATGATATTTTAGAAGCTGATTATCAAAAGTATGTTGTACGAAAGAAGGCTCAAGGAAAAACTCCAAGAGAACGAACTGACTGGAAAGATGCAAGAGATTATTGGATTAACGATTCTCCGCTTGCTAGAGGAAACGCCTTTAATAATAAAGCTGTTGAAGAAAAATGGTATCCATTTAATGAAGTTCATTTGGAGAATGGGAAACGATTAGATTCATATGACCCATATAAAGGAGAAATTGTATCAAGAAAAGCTACAAATTTAGAAGAAATTCAACTGTCGACCTTTGAAGGCTATTTAAGAGAAATGCAGTATAAATATAAACCCGGTACAAAAATAAGGTCTAATAAATATCCTGAAATTGATGGACAGTTACTTTCAGGTAAGCAAATACTTGAAATACCAGATTCAAATTTGAATTTTAGTGAAATACAAGAGTATATTGATTTGGCTAAAAACAAATATGGTATAGAAATACGCTTTAGGAGTGAATAACATGGAGTTAAAACCAGATATTAAAATAGCTTTAGAAAGAATTAATTTTGTTGAAAGATATAAACGTTTATCTACAAAATATGCTTTTGACTCTACTGAATGTTTTAAATCATATGATAACACTGAAGTTCTAAACATATTCAGTGAGTTGGGATATAAAGCGACTTTTGACAAACGCGAAAACTTTTTTAAGGTTGTCAAAAAAACTCCGCCATTTAAGTTTCAATTCAATATTAGTTTGAAATATGGACTTGTTGAGTTGATATGGGCAGTATGGAAAAATGAAATTTATTACGGTTGCGGTGTATGGGTAATGATGAAGAGATTATTAGAAGAAGATGAAGAAAATTTAAAAGACCCAAGATTTCGCAATTATGAAGACCTAAAAGAGATATTAACAGAAGCATTTGCCATTTATGAAGATTTCAAACGTGAGTTTCTTGCAATCCAATAAATTTATATAATAATAGTAGAGGTGAAAATATGAGTGTATCAATTTACTATACAGCTAGAAGAAATAAACCTCTTACAAAAGAGGAGCAACAAGCAATTGACAGCTTAATTAAAGAATATTCGGTAGAAAAGGAAATTTCAGAATATTTAGAAACGGGTAAAGGATTTAATTGGGAACCATTTTGTGTATATGGCCCAGATCCTAGCGAACCAGATATTATTTTTGAAGGTTCTACCAGACTTCCCGACAATTCAAAAGAAGCAATTTGGGAAGGCCTTCAACATTGGAGTTTACTGCTTTCGGCTATACGTTGCGTAATACCTGATGCTAAATGGAATGTACATGTGAATGATCATGAACTTATTTGGGATGAGGAATACTCAGAATATGATTTATCGAAGTAACTCAATAATTAGATCATAAGACTGTTTGAAAAAACTCAGTAAAATAGTTTACTATGATAAACAATTAAGGATTAGTTAACTGTATTAATATATTTTATCTTTGAATAATATAATCAGAAATACATGGTGTATCAAAAAACTACTGAAAGTGTCGGAGTTTTCTGATATACCTTTTTATTTTATAAATTTATGAAGGTAAACTAACATTATAGATGTAAGCGTCAAATAAACCCTCACATAGAATATCGGTCATGTAGTTGATACAATCATATCAAAACCAGGTTGAAAAAGTTGAAAAAGTTGGCCAACTTTTTCAACCATGAATGGAGTGATTGTATGGATACAAGAAAAACAACAGCAGAATTTCGTATGTCACAATGGGCAAAAATAATACAAAGCCGTATTGATAGTGGACTAAGTATCAAAGATTTTTGCCAGACAAATGGGATAAGCAAAAATGCTTTCTTTTACTGGCAGAAGAAATTACGTGAAAAAGCTTGCACGGAAATTGAAGTAGCGGAAAAGACCAGAAGTATAGTACCAGGTGGATGGATGCAACTGTCACAAAAGCAGGACCGTACTTCAAAAGAAACACTGGGAATTGAGATCAACGGCTGTAATATAATAGTTAATGCAGAAACAGATGTTGAATTGTTAAAAAAGGTATGCAGGGTGTTGATGTCGCTATGATAAGATGGAAAGACAAACCAGTGTATCTATGCTGCAGGTGCACAGATATGAGAAAGTCTATCAATGGTCTGATAACGCTAGTGCAAGAGAGTTTTTCCCTCGATCCATTTATGGATGCGTTGTTTGTGTTCTGTAACAAGAATCGGAACAGGATAAAGATTCTTGAATGGGATGGGGATGGATTTTGGCTGTATTTTAAAAGATTAGAACGCGGACGGTTTCGTTGGCCAACAGAAAGAGAATCTGCCACAATGCTTCTTGACGTCAGTGAGTTATCCTGTCTGATTGACAGCGCAAGATTAGAGAAAAAGCTTATCCGTAGAGAAGTTATTGAACGGAAGATCTGTTGAAAAACGATACAAAAAGCATTACAGCAATATCGAAAAACACTGGATATTTTATGATCATTATGGTATTATTACCATATGAAGACACAAGATGTTACAGTAGAAAAATTGCTTGAAATAATTGAAGAAAAAGACCGTACAATTGCTGAGTTAAAGCAACAGGTTCAATGGTTCATGGAACAAATTCGCCTAGCAAAGCATAGGCAATTTGGCATTTCAAGTGAACAAACCAATGCTCATCAGATAAATCTTTTCAATGAAGCAGAAGTAGCTTCTGATTTAAATGCGTGTGAGCCTTCATTATCAGAGGTGAAGACGCATTATCGAAAAAAAGAACCCGACTAACAACAGATAAGTTACCGGAGGAATTGCCTGTTGAGATAATCGAGCATGAAATAGAGGAAAGCGAACGAATCTGTCCAGATTGCGGCTGTGATTTGCATACAATGGGAAGGGAAACCCGAGAGGAATTAAAGATAATACCCGCAAGAGCTGTAATTGTACGGCATGTACGACATGTATATTCATGCCGGAATTGCGAAGAAACATCAGAGCGAGTTCCTGTTGTAAAGGCAGATATGCCAGAGCCTGTCATAAAGGGCGGTTTTGCATCTCCGGAAACAATTGCGCATATAGCAACGCAGAAATTTATGATGGCATCGCCATTATACCGGCAGGAACAAGAATGGAAGCAAAACGGTATATTGCTATCAAGGCAGACCATGTCAAACTGGCTTATCAAAGCGTGTGAAGAATGGCTAGAACCAATATATGAAAAAATGAAGCAGCGATTATGTAGCCACGATGTACTCCATGCCGATGAAACAGTATTACAGGTACTGAAAGAGCCAGGGAAAACAGCCCAATCGAAGAGTTACATGTGGCTGTTCCGGACAAGCGGAGAAGCAAAACAACAGATAATACTATATGACTACCAACCAGACCGGAAACATACTCACCCGGAAGAGTTTCTGAGAGATTTCTCGGGTTATCTTCATGCCGACGGGTATGAGGGATATCACAAGCTGCCTAAAAACATTACTGTTATCGGGTGTTGGGCGCATATGCGACGGAAACTTGTTGAAGCAAAGAAAGCCTTGCCAAAAGAAAAGCAGGGTGATTCAAGTGCAGCAAAGGGAGTGGAATATTGCGATAAACTGTTTCATTTAGAGAAACAGTTTGCTTTGCTGTCCCCTGAGGAAAGGTACAGAGAGCGAGAAAGGTTGTCAAAACCTTTAATGGATGAATTTTATGACTGGATTGGAAACTTGAATGCTTTACCCAAAACTCTTCTTGGGAAAGCAGTGCACTATGCACAGTCACAGCGAAAATATCTTGAACGATATTTGATAGATGGTCGTGTAGAAATATCAAACAACCGGGCAGAAAGAAGCATTAAGCCCTTTGTGATTGGTCGCAAAAACTGGATTTTTGCCAATACGCCGAACGGAGCGAGAGCTAGCGCAGTTTATTACAGCCTTATTGAAACAGCGCGAGAAAATGGATTGAATCCGTTTGAATATCTGTCATGGATTTTTACCCAGGCTCCTAACCTTGGGAAACCAGGCTACTTAACCACAATTGAAGACTTTTTACCGGGAAGTGCAATGATACCGCAAAAGGTTTATATACCGAAGCCCAAAAGTCTAGAAAATGAAAAATATGCATGGGAAGAAGATATATGAAGATAGGAAAACATACAAAATTTATGATAAATTTCATATCAGATTTTATTAACGGTGAAACAGAACGTTATTTTTTAATTTAGATTACAATGCTTATGTGATAGAGCATTTCCCGTATATGGAGATTGAGGACAGTAGATTAGCAGATAGGTTTGCTAATACTATTGATCGCGCATATGAACGCGGAACTTCACTTAGACTGTCAGATGAAGAGTTCAGGATTGAAATCTCTAAGGCTTTTGAAAAATGGTTAGGCAGTAAGAAGCCTGATATATCTTAGCAAGGTCTTTTTGTGTTTGACGCTTACTTATAGATAATCATAAGATACTAGGATAAATTCGTTAAAGGTATCAATAGACAGCATTGGACTACAAATAGTATGTGGTGACATACCTGCGGCAGCAAAAAGTGTTGTAAAGTCAATGTCCGATTCGACAGATGAATTGATGACCTGCTTAAAAAGAGAGCCTGAAGCACTGTTTGAATTGGTTGAAGAAACAAAAGAGCTTGATAACACTATATTGTATAGATTAAGAGACGACACTGAAATACAGTTGTTTAAGTCCGATTTAACGCCTGAGCAGATAATATGCTCAACAATAGGATGTTTCACCGGCGATACATTAGTAACAACAAAAGAAGGATTAAAGAGAATCGATGAGGTAAAAACCGGCGACTATGTACTTTCAAAAGATGTCAAATCGGGAGAAAGTGCATATAAGAAAGTAAATTATGTGTATATCAAAAGTACAAGCAAACTGGTAAAATTAATAGTAGGAAATGAAGAGATAAATACAACATCAAGCCATCTATTCTTTACAGATTCAGGCTGGTGGAAATCTGCAAAGAATATTAAAGTTGGGGATAGGATATTTGCTGCTGAGGGTGAGCTTAAAGAAGTAACTGCTACGAGAGTTGTTGATCTGGAGGAAGCAGTAAGGATTTACAACCTCAATGTAGATGAGTTCCATACATATTTTATCGGTAAACAAGGACTGTTGATACATAATAATGTACTGCTGAGATGATGGGTGCTGGCAGAGAGGCTATTGCAAATGCTAGATCATTAAGCATTACAGATTCAGCTAAGCTATCAGAAATAGGTAATATTGCAGCGGATATGGTTTATGAACTCGGAACATTAGGATTAAAAACTGAACAAAATATAACAAGAGCAACTAGGTTAGCTGGAGCAGGAGTAAGTAAGGAAAATATTATTAATGTTATCAGAAATAATCTAGATTCATCACCATTTATCCAGAAAAAGATACTGAACTTTGAAGAGTTTAAGTACTTGGATTCAAGTCAAAAATGGTGCTTGCAAAATGCAATTGATAACGGTTATATAGATATTTCTAAATGGATGGGTAAAATTAGCGGGAATTTTGAGAATCTTACTGTGGAGGAATGGAATGCAGTTAATAAGTACCTTATTAACGGAAAGGATTTATACAGAATCCCAGAAGGAAATATAAAAACACCGGACTTTTTAATTGATGGCGTTAAAATTGAGTTCAAAGGTATAAATGCTCAAACTTTTGATAATATAAGAACCCAAGCTTTGAAGTATGCTAATGAAAGTTTTCCTCCAACTCCTTCAGGTAAAAATGCTGATAGATTAGTACTAGATTGTGCATATAATAATCTTGATATAAACTTGGAGCAAGCTGAAGCTTTATTGAACGAAATAAAGCAGTTATATCCCAATAAGGTAGTTGAGATCTGGACGAAATTTGGAGATTTCTTTAAGTAGGAAGGAGAATACTCAATGATAAAAACATGTAAGTGTGGGAATAAGATGTCAGATGCAATTGTACCAAACAAAACTATTTATTGGTCATATACAGATGAAGACTGGTCAAATTATATAAAACTAGTTAAAGGAGAAACTATACGAGTATTTTCAAGAGCGATATGGCATTGTGAGCAATGTAACCGATTATATAATTGGGAACCAACAGATAGTAAATTATATACTTATATTATGGAATATAATTTAACTGAATCAATAGACTGCTCATGCAAAAATGAATTAACAAGCAATAATCTTATCAAAATATACAGTATGAATGATTTTGAAATGATAGAAATAGAAGAAGCTATTAGAAAAGATAAAGATCCTATTTTTCCAAGAGAAGTTTTTTACTGTCCTAGATGTAAAAGAGTGTACGTTAAGAAAAATAGTAATATAAAAGTTTTTTCAGTTGAAGAGGCAGTTAAATTAGAAACAGAATAAAACTACGGAACTTGATATGCTCTTCATATGGTAGACAATGAAAATATAAAAGCTGGTTAATGTAAATAAGGGCATATTTTACAAACGACAAAGCAAATTTTCAACTGATGAAAAATTAAAAATATTATATAAGAGAAAATAGGGAAGATAATTGATATGAAATATAATTACTATGTGGAAATTATAGATATAAATGGACATGACAGTTTTATTTTTAGGCTACCTAAAGAGCTAAAAGTAGTTGAAATTTTCTTGAATTCAGATATACAAAGCGAATATATTGCTAATGTTATATTAGATTACTGCAAGAATGTTCAAAACGGTATATCAGAAGAAGAAATTATTAACGGCAATAGTTGCAGAATTTCTATTAAACCAGATTATGTACAAATACAGGATCGATATGCAGAAGATAATGATATCGTTACAATTGAAACATCTGAGCTAATGTTGTTGATAGATGCTTTTGTGCTAGAAAAGAAAAAGTTTATAGCCTCAAATTCTGCAAAAAAGTAATTTTATTAATTAAATTTTAATAAGAGATGTAAAATGCTGGATTTAACTATTCCAGCGTTTTTATTTTAACATATAGTTTGCTAGGTACTCTGTAATCCAGGCTTTTCATTATCCAAAAGTAAATTTTTAATTTTTAGAAAAAATATTGAGGACCACAAAAAAGAGGTCTAAACATTAATGCTTAGTAAAGAGAAAACAGATTCAACGCTACTACATTTAGTTACTGAATAAAATTGTTTATCACTCCATAAGAAAATCCTTCAGGAAAAATTCAGTTTGCTGAGTTTACGTTACAATCTAACGGTATAGATGATAAGATTGAAAGGACAACATATGAAAATAAGAGTTTTTTAAAGTCAAATCAGCAAAACATGTACAAATGTATTCTATTTTAATATGTTTTTCGATTTTGGAGACATCATATCGAAAGAAGATTTCATAAATATGATGGGACCTCAATGGGAATTCCAATATGCCAACACTACTGTAAATTTAGAAGTAATAGATGTAGTTCATAGGTTTCTTGATTTGGGTGGTATGATACCTGTATTCGGCACACTCTTTGATGGAACAAATGCAATTCTATATTTTGTTGAAGGCGACATGGTAAATTGGTGCCTATCCATGTTAGGTACAATAGAGCTTATTCAATACGGCTGTGCAGGTTTGAAGATAGCGGCAAAGGCTTTAAAGGCAACAGATAAAATGATGCTTGGAAAGAATTCATTAAAGGTAGCAACAGACAGCATTGGACTGATTAAAGCCGGAAAAGCCAATATGCTCGATGATATTGCAAGCATAACAAGAACCCAAAAAGGTTATGAATTTGTCACTGAGAGTGGTATAATATTTAAGATGATTGATGATGACATACCTGCGGCAGCAAAAAGTGTTGTAAAGTCAATGTCCGATTCTACAGATGAATTGATGACATGCTTAAAAAGAGAGCCTGAAGCACTGTTTGAATTGGTTGAAGAAACAAAAGAGCTTGATAACACTATCTTATATAGATTAAGAGACGACACTGAAATACAGTTGTTTAAGTCCGAACTGACACCTGAACAGATAATATGTTCAACAACAGGATGTTTCACCGGAGATACATTAGTAACAACAAAAGAAGGCTTAAAGAGAATCGATGAGGTAAAAACCGGTGACTATGTACTTTCAAAAGATGTCAAGCTATCTATTCTTTACAAATTCTGGCTGGTGGAAATCTGCAAAGAACATTACAGTAGGGGATAGTATTTTAACAGACGACAGTAAGTTTAAGGAAGTAACTGCAACAAAAATTGTTGAGCTGGATGAACCTGTAAGGATTTGAAACCTCAATGTTGATGAGTTACATACGTATTTTGTAGGAACTAATATGTTGCTTGTTCATAATGATTTTAGCAAGGAAATTACAAATATTCTGCGCAAAGTAGGTTCCAACGTAATAAATTTAACTAAAAGACATCAGATAAAGTAAAAGGACTTTCAGCAAGATTTGGTTACGATGAAATTAAAACAGTTGCATCATGTGGAAATATCAATACTTTAAGTGGTTGGGGTACTATTATTGATGGAGCAGAAATTTTTAATCGAACTATAACACCACAAAAGGTTATAGAAAAGTGCAGTGAAATAGGGCACGATTTAAGACCTGCTGGATTACTTGATCAAGGCATTCCAGGGCAGTTTAATGCAAGTCATGCAGAAAACAAATATCATTATTAACAGATAAATCAATCGTGGTTTCGAGAGTTATGTGTTCTGATTGTATAGAATACTTTAAAAAATTAGCAAAATACACAAGCCATGAAAAGATTGTATCTGATCCAGAGGTGACAAGAATTTTTTGCACGGATGGAATTACAATAATTGAAATACCAAACTGAAATAGTATTATTTAGATAAAGGAGGTGAAACGATGGGTATACCCCAAAGTTTAATAAATATTATAGAAATAGCCAAAAAAGAAATATTATTTAATGAAAAAGGCGAACTAATTCTACCTATGAGAATAAAGATATGGAAAGCATTAGGTCCATATAAAATAGATAGTAATAATAGAGCAATACTTACTGTAGGATTAAAAAGGAGAGTAAAGCTTGCTTCAATGTGTGTAGAAAAAAATATAGATATTTGGAATTCTGTATTAGCTGATGACCAAAGACCCTTAATAATGTTAGAGATAGTAGAGGATTATATTAGGGGGAATGTTGATTATGATTTTGTTCAAAAACAAATTGGACGTTTCACAACAGATTTAGAAAATTTAAGTTGTGATGAGAGATATAATAATGCTTCATTAGTTGGTTTTGCAGCATTGAGAACAGTAAGTTTAGCGTTAAGAGATGAAAAATTAATGATCTCAGGAAAAGATAATCTATTAGATGATGATTATGATGCATATAGTTGGGATGCTTCTTTTTATTCGGCGCTTGCTTATTCGGGAAGTGGATCATGGGATAATGCAAATATTGCTGAACGTAGGGAATTCTGGCTATGGTATATCGAAGAAGCTGTTCCTAAAGCTTTTATATCATATCAAGAGTAACATATTCTTATTTAATATATATTTAGTTTAATAAATAACATGTAAAAGATGTCAAGTCCGGAGAAATCGGATATAAGAAAGTAAATTATGTGTATATCAAAAGTACAAGCAAACTGGTAAAATTAATAGTAGGAAATGAAGAGATAAATACAACATCAAGCCATCTATTCTTTACAGATTCGGGCTGGTGGAAATCTGCAAAGAACATTACAGATGGGGATAGGATTTTAACAGCAGACGGTGATCTTAATGAAGTAACTGCAATAAGAGTTGTTGACCTGGAGGAAGCTGTAAGGATTTACAACCTGAATGTTGATGAGTTCCATACGTATTTTGTCTGTGCAAATGGATTGATTGTACAGCTGAGATGATGGCAGCTGGAAGAGAAGCAATTGAAGCTGCCATATTAAGAGGTATAATAGATCCCAAAATACTTTCAGAAATTGGTGAAGCAGCAGCGGCTGAAGCTACAACAATAATGAAAATGTTGTATGAGGAAGATGCTTTTGCTGAACAAGGACTAAAACTTTCAGGAGATGCTTTAAATAATTGGAAAGACAATATTTGGAGCATAGAAGATGCTAAAATGCGAGGTATGATTATAGAATCATTCCTTTCCAAAACAGACTACAGTACATGGGGATTCATGGGACGAGAATCTGGCGGTTACTGGAAAGGGTTTGACTTCGCAGACGATTTTTCTGGTACAATATCAAGTATAAAAACACTTGACCCGAGACTTTCATCATATGCAGCGGATGATGGTTATAGTGCAATAAAGGGTTACATAGATGAGTTATATGATTTGGGAGAAGTTACAATGGCTGATGGTCAAGTAGTTGCGAAAAAAATACTTGATGTTAGAGTTCCAGCTGGAACAATAGGAAATGTTGCAAGAGATAGACTAATGAACTATATTAATAATACCTATAACGGTACAATTGGATTAGTTATAAAGGAGTTCTGACAATGGAAAATGGAGTTATTTTGAAAATTGTTTTTAAAAAGAATTGCTTGAGTTATGATATATTGAAATGGTTCATTGCTTTAGATTTAATTGATTTCAAGAATATAAGATATAAAAAAGGTAACAAACCAGCAAAAGAGATAGTTTATTCAAAAGAAAAATTTGATATGATTCTTATTGACTTGCTTAAAAATGAAGATAGATTTATCTTTGAGGCATATGATAATCAATATGATTTTTGCTTACCGAAAAAGGATAATAGCTTTCTTCTTAGTATATCATTCAATGGAGAAATTTTTATTAAAAATAAAACTAAATTGTTCAAATTTATTGATGATATTTTTAACAATGATTTTGGGTATGTTGCTTTTATTTGCCATAATGATGATATTACATGGCAGAACATAAATGACTTGGATTATATCAAAGCTAAAAATCAACCTTATGAGCATTTAAAATTAATTCCGCATCCATATTTTAGTGGGCAAATGATTGTTGATATTGAGCAAAATCCAGGACACTCTCATATGGTTAATGATTTATGGTTTGGTTCTTGCTGGGCAATGTGGTTCGGTAACGATTATTATCAATATATACCTGAAAATTTAATTGCATCTTTTAAAGATGGCTATGAAAATATTCAACTCGACAGTGGAGCAAGAAGGGTGCTATTATATGAGGATATTTTTAGCTTCGATAAACCTGAAAACAGGATTATTCAAAAAAAATTTCGAGATATCACAGGAATGGATGTTGTTGCACATGACTTAATGAATAGACCACCAGAAAATATTGACCCTACAATTGAAATCCTTAATGGACATTTTGAAAATGGCGGTACTAAGATGATGAAAAGGTATCTGAATAATGAAAATGAAATTATAGAGAAATCAAAGGCTGTGAAGGTGGAAATACGTGAAATTGAAGTGATTGAAAATAGATGGAAAACAATTTCAATCAATGTCGTTGATATTTAATATTATAATGAGGCAGATAAGGTAGTGTGAAAAGACTTTATAAGTAGTTTTCAATGAAAATCAAATTAAGTATTTATGAACTGTATTAATACAGTTCATCCTTGAAAAGAGTACAAATGAAAAAGTATAACTGAAAATCCCGGAAAATATCGGAGTTCTCTGTTATGCTTTTTTATTATATCTTACTAGATTAAGGCAATGTTATAAGATGAGATGGTAGGAAAGAATCCATTAAATGTATTACCAAGAAGTATTGTAAGCGTCAAACAGGCCCGCACATGAATGACACAATCATTAATAAAAATGGTTGGAAAAGTTTTGTAAATCGATAAAACTGGGAATGTAAGTAATTTTGTGTATCATAATTTATGTAATCCTTCTTTAGCAAGTAAATTTTAGTTGACAAGGTTTACAGAATATTGTTTTTTATTGCCTTTTCATTATATATTATTGCCGGATTTGTTAAGTTTTATACATAAACTTGATTAAATCTGGCAATAATCATTTATAATGGTCAGTATTAGCCTTTTAAACCTATATTTTTAATTTTGTGAGGTCTAGCCCATCCGGCGATGAGGATGAGCCCTTGAGGGCGGTGGGGGTGAATGCTCTTAAATATACTCTTCCAGCCTACCTGGATATTGGATTACCAATTGGCTAAGTACTCTATCCCAGTTTTTGTAACGTTGTGTCCATTTTTTTACTACATTCATTGATGC
Organism: Acetivibrio clariflavus DSM 19732; assembly: GCF_000237085.1. GTDB lineage: Bacteria > Bacillota > Clostridia > Acetivibrionales > Acetivibrionaceae > Acetivibrio > Acetivibrio clariflavus. The sequence continues at coordinate 1,864,968 of NC_016627.1, forward strand.
TAAATATAAAATCTTTTCTAGTGAACTGTCTGTTGGAAATATTGTTTTTGTTTTTGTGACCTTACGAAACTGACGATGTAGTCCTTCAATTATATTTGTAGTATAAATTATTTTTCGTATTTCTTCTGGAAATTTGAAAAATGGACTTATAACATCCCAGTTATTTTCCCAACTACGTATTGCAAAAGGATATTCCTTTCCCCACTTTTCTTTAAGTTCATAAAGTTTTTCTAATGCTATTTCTTCATTAATAGCATGATATACTTCTTTGAAATCATTACTAAATGCTTTTAGGTCTTTGTATGGCACATACTTAAAAGAATTTCTCAGCTGATGTATTATGCAACGCTGCACTTCAGATTTTGGATATGCAGCATTTATGGCTTCCTTAAGTCCGGTAAGTCCATCAACACAAAAAATTAAAACATCCTGTACTCCTCTATTTTTAAGGTCATTCAGTACACCAAGCCAAAACTTTGAGGATTCATTGTCACCAATCCAGATCCCTAAAATATCCTTATATCCATCAATAGTAACACCTAGAACAACATAAGCTGCCCTGTTTATTATTCTTCCGTCGTCCTTAACTTTATAGTGTATTGCATCCATAAAAACAAAAGAGTATATAGGTTCAAGAGGTCTTTGTTGCCATTCCTTAATCTCTGGAGCAATTCTATCAGTAATCTTACTAACCATCTCTGCTGATAGGCTAAAACCATAAAGTTCTTCAATTTGTTGACTGATATCCCTTGTAGACATTCCTCTTGCATATAAAGCTATAACTTTTTCTTCAATTCCAGAAACATTACGTTGATATTTAGGAATAATTTTAGGTTGAAATTCGCCTTTACGATCTCTTGGTACTTGTATATCAATTTCTCCAAACTCACTTTTTATTTTTTTAGGCGTATAACCGTTACGACTATTATCAGTTTTTTTATTTTCTACATCATCTTTAGCATATCCTAATTTTGCTTCAAGTTCTGCTTCTAAAAGTTCTTGTATTATATCTTTAAAAATGTCTTTAAGATATTCATTAATATCAGATACACTTTGGAAATTATTTTCCCGAACTAATTGTTTGATTTGTTCTTTTGTTAACGTTGACATAAAGTTCTCCTCCTTAGCTTTTATTATTATTAATCCTTGCCAAGAAGGAGAACATTCAATCATCTATACACAAATTTTTTTACATCCTCATAAAACTTTTTCAACCAAAACTTAATCTTTAATTTTTACAACCTATGTGCATCTAAATTAAGTTGGGTCTTTTTTCACCCAACCATTCATTGAAAGCATTGGCAATTTCCATTCTGAACTCTTCATCTGACAAACCAAGAGATGTTCCGAGTTCATATGCCTGATCCACAGTATAAGCAAATCTTTCTGCTAATTCGCTGTTTTCATTCTCCATATATGGAAAATGCTCTATTACATAACCAGAATAATCTATATCAAATAAATACCTCTCTATTCCCCCATTAATAAAATACGTGATAAATTTGATCATAAATATCGTATGTTTTCCAACTTTCATTCATCTTCCTCCCACGCATATTTCTCAGGCTCTGTTCTTTTGGATTGCGGTATAAACACCTTAGCAGGTATTTTCATGCTACCAGGCAGAAAATCAGCAAATGTGCTCACATAACCAGGCTTCCCTAGATTAGGGGCTTGACTAAATATCCATGACAAATATTCAAAAGGATTCAATCCATTCTCTTTTGCTGTTTCAACAAGACTGTAATACACCGCGCTCGTTCTCGCACCACCTGGCGTATTACTGAAAAGCCAATTCTTCCGTCCGATTACGAAAGGCTTTATACTTCGCTCTGCACGGTTATTTGATATCTCCAATCGTCCATCCAGTATATACCTCTCAAGATATTTTCGCTGGGACTGCGCATATTGTACTGCTTTACCCAGATGGGTTTTGGGTAGTACATTTAATTTTCTTATCCAATCATAAAATTCATCTATGATAGGCTTTGATTGCTTCTCTCGTTCTTTTAACCGGGTTTCCGGGCATAGCAATGCAAACTGTTTCTCTAAATGAAACAGTTTATCACAATATGTTACTCCCTTTGCTGCATTAGATGTTGCTTGCTTTTCTTTGGGCAGGGCTTCCATCGCTTCAAAAAACTTTCGCCGTACATGGGCCCAACAACCTATTACAGTAATTTTTTCGGGCAGCTTGTAATACCCGTTATATCCGTCTGCATGTAAATATCCACTAAATTCTTTTAGAAATTCCTCCGGATGTATATGTTTTCTGTCCGGCTGGTAGTCATAAAGTATTATCTGATGTTTTGCCTCCCCGCTCGTTCGGTACAGCCACATGTAACTCTTCGACTGTGCCGCCTTCCCTGGTTCTTTTAGCACCTGTACCACTGTTTCATCTGCATGCAGTACCTCATGCTCACACAGCCGTTTCTTCATCTCCTCATATATCGGTTCCAGCCAATTCTCACAGGCTTTTATCAACCAATTTGACATTGTCTGCCTTGATATCTCAATGCCATTTTGTTTCCATTCCTGCTCCTGACGATATAAGGGAGACCCCATCATGAATTTTGTGTAGCTATATGGGCAATTGTCTCAGGAGATGCAAAACTTCCCTTTATGACCGGTTCCGGTATATCTGCCTTTACAATGGAAGTATGGTCGGATGTTTTTTCACAGTTCCGGCATGAATAAACATGCCTAATATGACGCACTATTACCGCTTTTGCCGGAATAATCTTCAACTCATCACGAGTTTCCTTTCCCATTGTATGCAATTCACTACCGCATTCCGGGCAAATACATTCCTTTTCGGGTAACTTGTGCTCTATTACCTCCACCGGTAAATCTTCAGGAAGTTTATCTGTTGTTAGACGTGTTCTCTTACGGTAATGAGCTTTTACTTCTATCCTTTCTTGCTCGGTAATAGCTAAATTATGAGTCTCTTCCTCTTCATTATTAAAAAGATTAATTTGCTCAATCTTTGTTTGTTCGCCAAGATAACACCGAATTGTTTACTCTTTGAAAGGCGTATTTGTTCCATAAACCATTGGACTTGTTGTTCCAATTCTGCAATCCTGCGATCTTTTTCTTCAATTATATTAAGTAATTTTTCTACTGAAATTTCTTGTCTCTTCATGGGATAATATTACCATAAAAATTACATTAAATCCAGCTTTTTGATCCTTTTTTTGAATTTCTTCTTACGAAATTTGACGCTCTAAAACTTCCTTTCTCCTGAGCTTTTTCTCTAATCTGGCACTATCAATAAGACAAGCTAATTCGTTTACATCAAGAAGCATTGTGGTTGAATCTTCTTCTGTTGGCCAGCGAAATCGCCCTCGTTCTAGCCTCTTAAAGTACAGCCAAAACCCATCTCCATCCCATTCAAGGATTTTTATCCTGTTTCTATTTCTGTTACAGAACACAAACAGTGCATTCATAAACGGATCAAGTGAGAAACTTTCTTGTACCAGTGTTATTAATCCGTTGATAGATTTCCTCATATCCGTATATCTACAGCAAAGATACACTGGTTTTTCATTCCATCTTATCATAACGACATCAACACCTGGCAAACTTTTTTCAATAATTCTAAGTCTGTTTCCGTATTTACAGTGACATTACAGCCATTAATTTTAATTTCCAGTGTAGCTTTTGCAGGGTACACCGGTTTCGATGCAAGCTGCATCCATCCACTTGGTACTTCGATTTTGGGTTCTTTTACTTCTTCAACTACTGTACACTTTGCTTCACTGACTTTCTTTTGCCAATAGTAGTATGTAGCTTTGCTTACTCCATTCGTTCGGCAAAACTCTTTGATACTTTGCCCACTTTCAAGCCGGTTTTGTATTAATTGTGCCCACCTAGATAATTGTTGTTCAGTTGTTACTTTTTCCATGTCCATACAATCACTCCGTTTATTCTTTTTTACAGTGATTGTATCAACTATGCAACCATTTTACTATGTGATGATCTATTTGACGGTTACGAAGTATTGCACTAAAAATGGTATAATATTTAAGATGATTATGAAGACATACCTTCGGCAGCGAAAAGTGCTGTAAAAGCAATGTCAGATTCTACAGATGAGATAACGACATGCTTAAAAACAGAGCACGAAGCACTGTTTGAATTGGTTGAAGAAGCAAAAGAGTTTGATGTCAATATATTGTATAGATTAAGAAACGACACGGAAATACAGATATTTAAATCTGATTTGATGCCTGAACACATAATATGTTCAACAATAAGATATTTCACGGGGCATTCATTAGTAACCACAAAAGAAGGAGAAAAAAAGAATGGATGATGTAAAAACCAGTGACTATGTACTTCCAAAAGATGTTAAGTCATCTATTCTTTACAGATTCTGGCTGGTGTAAATCTGCAAAGAACATTACAGTTGGGGATAGGATTTTAACAGCTGACGGTGAGCTTAAGGAAGTAACTGCAACGAGAGTTGTTGAACTGGAGGAAGCAATAAGGATATACAACCTAAATGTTGATGAGTTCCATACGTATTTTGTTGGTACAAGTGGATTGCTTGTACATAATGATTGTACAGCTGAGATGATGGCAGCTGGAAGAAATGCTATTACATATGCTAAGAAAAGAGATATAGCTGATCCTAGAGTTTTATCAGATATTGCTTCAACAACAGCTTTTTCTGTTCAATGGGCAATAAGGGAAGGAATAACAGACTCAACGGAACTGGCTAGAATTGGCGAAGAAACTGCTACAGCGGTTATTGAAACAGTAAAGAGAGTCGGACCTGAAGTTGCTAGTAGTGTAGAAGCAAACGCATTAGATGCTCATGAATACATTCAAGCTTTAGAAATTGCCGAGTTTAGACCCGGCAAAAGATTTATAGGTAATACAGTGTGGGATGCTCCGGGTATAGATGGCACATTGAATGGTGTTTATGTGAGTTTAAAAAAGTATTCTGGCGGTAGTGTCGCAGGAGTGCTGAAGTATGCTAGTGAAGCTGAGACTAAAGCTGCAGCTGCTGGATATCGTGCAATTGATGTCTATATTGACGCAAAAGGTGTGCCTACGCTAAATCTTATTGATTATGCCAACACTCCGCCTGCTAATTTAAGCAAAATTACTACCCAAGGCATTATTTCAAATATATATGTTAATACTTCTGGTGGATGGGTAAAAATTACAAATGGGATAGCTGAGTTGGTTCAATAATAAATGGAGGAATATAAAGATGTCATCAAGTCTATCAGTTAAGTTAAAAAATGATATAAAAATATATGATTTGTTATTTAATTGTGAATTAGTTCTAAAAAAGCTTTTGAGGCATTCTGATATTCCTAAATTAATGGTATATAGAATTGAAAACAAAGTTCGTATACCGTTTCAACGAGAAACGTTTGGAGAAGATAAAGATTTTATTCTCGTTGGATTTGAAGGGTATGAGGATAGTGTATGTATTAGTACTGCCGAAATTCCAATACATCTTCCACATGTTACAGAAGATGAGGCTGGAAAGTGGGCTGTAATATCTGTTGGTATAAAAAGGTCATCAATAGAATTTGTTCTTGCCGCAAGCCTTGCTATTGCGCTTGCTAAGATGCAAGATAGCTGTGTGATAGATGACGGATGCAGATGGAATAAGGTTTCCAAGCAAAAGCCAGAAGAATTTATGCAAGCAATTAGTGTAGGCAGAAACTATGATGAAGCTTTAAAAGAAATAATTCATAACTTGAAATTGAGTAAATAATCAATATTCATTAATACTCAAGTAATAAAATTTAATGTACAAAAATGCCCCGTTTATATAAATATAGTTTCGGGGCTTTTTTATGAATACCAAACATAGTTTTTAATTCTGAAAATCGTAAGCGTAAAAGTGTGTCCTGAAGATGAAATTGAGACACAAGTAGGGAAAATAAACGCAATTTATCATGCTGCTTTGTAGGAGATGAGAGTAGTCCTCTCGAAATTGGCATTTAGGTGAAGGTTGTAAATGTCAATAAAAATTTGGTCCTTTACAGAGTTAGTTGAAACACAACAATTTTGTAATCCTAAATTCTCTATAATGATACCATAAATTAAGACAGACAAAACGGTCAAAATAAGTTAGAATAGAAATATGAAAACGAGAAGAAAGTTTACACCAGAAGAAAAAGCAAAAATAGTGATTGAGGTCTTAAGGGAAGAAAAGACGCTGAATGAGATAGCTGCCGAATATGAAATTCATCCTAATCAGCTAAGTCGCTGGAAGGCAGAATTTATAAGCAATGCAGGCAGAGTTTTCAGTAAGGAAACTGATGAAGTAGAGAAGGTCAAACAGTCGTATGAGAAGGAGAAGGACGAACTGCTTAAGCAAATTGGCCAACTTTCATATGAAGTTGCCTGGCTTAAAAAAAAATCTGGCCGACTCTAAGTCCCGGGAAGACCGCATGAAGATGATTGAGAGAGAAGAAAAGAAATTAAGCATAAAAAGGCAAGCTGAACTGTTAGGTATTAATCGTACAAGCCTTTACTACAAGCCAGTACCGGTAACAGATGAGGAATATCTAATAAAACGTATTATTGATGAGGTATACACGGTTCATCCGGAATATGGCTATCGCAGGATGACAAATATCCTACACCGGGATTACCACATACAAATCAATAGGAAGCGTACACGGCGATATATGAGGGAAATGGGGATTCACGGTTTCTGTCCCGGGCCTAATCTTAGCAGACGTCTGCATAACAAATATTTGTACCCGTATTTGCTAAGAGACTTAAATATAGATCATCCCAACCAGGTATGGTCTATAGACATAACATATTGCCGTCTTAAACGTGGATTTATGTATATGGTAGCTATAATAGACTGGTATTCCCGGTATATTGTTGGATTTGAGTTATCAAATACTTTAGATAGGACATTTGTATTAGAAGCGATAAAAAAGGCAATCAAACGATATGGTAAACCTGAAATTATGAACAGCGATCAAGGTAAACAGTTTGCCAGTGAGGATTACATAAAATTACTAAAGAGTAATAATATAAAAATTTCAATGGATGGGAAAGGACGAGCCTTGGATAATCAAAGGATAGAGCGTTTTTTTCGAACTTACAAGTGGGAGATGCTTTATCATGAAGATTGTGAAACGGGTCAGCAACTTCGGCAAAAAACGAGGGAATATATTGAATATTATAACAACAAGAGACCACATCAGTCACTAGGCTATAAAACGCCGTCAGAATATTATTTTGGGATTAACAAAGAGATTAAGGCAGTAGTATAAAACCTTGGGGCTCTGCCCCAAACCCCGTCCCCCGCCGGAAGGCAGCCGGTCTGTCATAACAGACCGGGAATCAAAAGGATATATAACCATTGGATGTCAAGGGGCAAGATGAACTCGCATATGCTCGCCCTTGACATCCATCCGACAGAGTACCTTAAGGTAGATATTATACAAAAACATAGAAAGGAGAATCTAACTGGTTAATTGTAAAATTAAATGCAACAGGTAAAATGTAGTAAAAAAATTAACAACCATAGTGAGAAATCATGTATGATTTAGGTGTCCAATCCAAACATACAGGAGGTTCTCAACTATGGTTATCAAAACTAATAATAACACAACTAAACGTAAATTTAAACACCTAAATGTTTATGAACGTGGACAAATTGAAGCTTTCATTAAGGAAGGGAAATCACAACGCTATATTGCTAAAATGCTAGGTCGTTCACCAAGTACGATCAGTCGTGAGATTAAAAGAGGTACAACGATTCAAATGAGGCATGATTTAACGACGTATAGAAAGTATTTTGCTGAAAGTGGGCAGATAGCTTATGAAAAAAATCGTTTGAATTGCGGTGCAAAGTGTAAATTAGCTAGAGTTGAAGATTTCATAAAATTTGCAGAAGAAAAAATACTATATGAAAAATGGTCACCAGATGCCGTAGTTGGCTCATGTATAGTGAATTCTAAGTGGATGCATTCTACTATTGTATGTACTAAAACCTTATATAATTATATAGACCAAGGGCTGCTGAAAGTACGAAATATTGATTTAAACCTTAAACTTCGAATAAAACCAAAAGTAAGAAGAGACCGTCAGAATAAACGTATTCTGGGAAAAAGCATCGATCAAAGGCCAGAAGATGTGCAACTACGGCAGACTTTTGGACATTGGGAAATTGATACAATCATAGGGAGAAAATCTAGCGATACAGTTATTTTAACATTAACAGAACGAAAGACACGCTATGAACTGCTGTTTCTTTTAGAAGCAAGAGATAGTAATGCTGTTAACAAGGCACTTTTGGAACTAAAGAATTTCTATGGAGAACAGTTTTGTAACATATTTCGTACTATTACAGCAGACAATGGTTCAGAATTTAGTAGATTGACAGAAATATTACAACCATTAGGGATAGAAGTATACTATGCACATCCTTATTCCTCATGGGAAAGAGGTACTAATGAACGTCATAATGGTCTTATACGGCGTTTTATACCTAAAGGGAAAGCAATAAGAGATTTTACAGCGACAACAATAAAACGTATACAAGACTGGTTAAATAATCTTCCACGCAAGATATTAGATTATAAAACGCCTGAAGAATGCTTTAATGAAGAGCTGTTTAAAATAGTTAATGATGATACATCAAAAACAGCTTAAGCCCTTCTTTCATGTGAATTATAGAGCTCATTTGAGGGGAGTCAAGGGTAAAGACTTCGTCTTGCCTGACGGCAACCCTTGACATCCCTCTGCATTCGCTCAAATAAATAACCAAGAAGGGCTTAAGGATAATATTGTGGATTTACCACCTAAACAAAAAATGATTTCTACTATAGGTGTTGCATTTAATATTGCAATTTAAAAGGAGAATCTAACTTAGAAAAGCTAAAAATTTGTCTTGACAATGGGGGTCATTATACTCTATTTTTCATGTTCATATTCGATTTTTCAACTAGCTCTGGAAAGAATCAATTTTAGAGTAACATTAACAAAATTATGTGTATATCAAAAATACAAGCAAATTGGTACAATTAATATTAGATAATGAAGAAATAAATACAACATCAAGTTATCTGTTTTTTTGCAAATTCTGGCTGGTGGAAATCTGCAAAGAATATTAAAGTTGGAGACAGGATTTTAACATCTGACGGTGAGCTTAAGGAAGTTACAGCAATAAGAGTTGTTGAGTTGGAGGAAGCAGTAAGGATTTATAACCTTAATGTTGAGGATTATCATACATATTTTGTAGGTGCAAATGGTCTACTTGTGTACAATGATTGTAAGGCAGAGATGATAGGTGCTGCTAGAGATGCTATTGCAGAAGCAAAAAGAATGGGTATGATAGATTCCAATGCACTTTCGATAATTGGTGAAGAAGCTGCTTATGCTATTGGTGATGCCCTTAAAAGGGGGATAACTGACCCGACAGAACTTGTTAGAATTAGTGATGAAGTAGCTACGGCACTAAGCCAATTATCAATTGCACAAGCTAATTCACTAAAGATATATAGAACATCTGGAATTAACTCAATTTTAAAAAGCGGGTATGACCTCCATTTAACTGATGTACAAAACTTTACTCAATCAAGTGCATTTATAGGTGGGCATAACCAAGAAAACTTTTTTAAATATATAGCAGACAATAACATCCAAATTAAAGAAATATCTAGAACTCCTTCTTCGATAGCAGGAGTAGAAGAAATAAGATTTCAAATACCTGCAAAGGACGGTGCAGGCAATATAATAAAAGATGAATATGGAAATATTGTATACAAAAATGAAATTTTTAAGAAAACAATTTATGACCCGACTAAAATATCAGATGCAGAAATGTTAAGGTTAGGTGAACAGGCTATGGCTGAAGGGATAAATGGATACAGACTTAAATATCAATATAATAGCAACACAATTATAAATGGAATAGCACCTAACGGTTTAAAGTTTACTGGTTATTGGAATCCTGTAACGGTTAAATTGAAAATTATCATCCAGTGTTGGAATGGTAGGAAAGGAAAATTATCATGAGAGTGAGAATTAAATATTCCGGGAAATACGTAAGCGAATATAGTCCAATGATTAACTATTTTAACAGATTAAATGATAAAGATTTTAAAGAAGCAATTACTCTGTTTTCCAAGGACTGTGGATTTGGAATCGATTATTATAGTTGCTCTTTTGCAAGTAATTGGCATCCACTTGAAGATGGCTATTTTGAAAGTGGCGTGCAATTTGTTGATTCTAGTGGAGGGAATGAAAGAAAAGTAATTGTAGACTATGCCACTTTTTATAAGTTTCTAAAAATGGCTTGTGATGATTATTTAGAAGATCATCCCGAAGAACAGAATAAGGTTGAAGAAGCACTGAAAACGATAAGGGATAGATATAATATCTGATTAATATTAAAAAATGTAAAAGCTGGATGCGTAAAGTGTATCTGGCTTTTACTTAAAATTCACTTCTGGATATTTTTTGATATGTCAGTTCTAACCACTCTTCACAGGCTTTAATGCTTTAATAAGCTAATTTTAAATCAGAATTGATAATAAAGGAGTTTTAAAATGGAAGATAGGGTGAATGTAGAAATTATACTAAAAAATAAATGTTTAGGTTATGATATTTTTGATAAATTCAGTAATTTAAGACTAATATCTTTTGATACTATTCGAATACGACAGAATAAAAAGACAAAAAATGTTAATTATTCTGAAGTACAATTTTGTGAAATACTTTCAAATTTATTAAAAGTTGAAGATGAATTTGTATTTGAGGCATATGATAAAAAAAATCACTTTCGTATTTTAAAAAAGAAAATTAATTGCATTTTTAGTATTTCTCTTAACCCCAATATTTTTATCAATGCCAGAAATGAAATTTTTTCTTCAATAAATGACTTGTTTATTGAGGATAAGGCGATAGTAGGGCATATTTGCGATGGTGTAGATTATTTTTGGCAGAATACAGAGCAATTGGAAAACTATATAAGCTATAATAAGTCATATGCTCACTTGAAGTTAATACAGAACCCATATTTTAGAAATGATAGAATTGTTGATATTGAGCAAAATCCAGGACACTCCCATATGGTGAATGATTTATGGTTTGGTTCCAGTTGGGCTATGTGGTTCGGTATCGATTATTATCAATATATACCTGAAAATTTGATTGCATCTTTTAAAGATGGCTATGAAAATGTACAATTCGATAATGGAGCTAGAAGGGTGCTATTATATGAGGATATTTTCAGCTTCGATAGACCTGAAAACAGGATTATTCAACAAAAATTTCGAGAAATTACTGGAATGGATGTTGTTGCACATGATTTAATGAATAGACCACCAGAAAATATTGACCCTACAATTGAAATCCTTAATGGACATTTTGAAAATGGTGGCACTAAGATGATGAAAAGGTATCTGAATAATGAAAATGAAATGATAGAGAAATCAAAGGCTGTAAAGGTAGAAATACGTGAAATTGAAGTGATTGACAACAGATGGAAGACAATTTCAATCAAAGTCGATAATATAACATTATAATGAGGCAGATAGGCTAGTGTGGAATATTTTGTAAATAAATTAAGATAATAGACTTAGGTATTTATAAACTGAACTAATATAGTTCATACTTTAATAATATAACTGAAACAAAGGTGTATCAAAAAGCTTTCCCCAAATATCAGAGTTTTTTGATATACCTTTTTGCTTTATATAACTATAAAGATAACCTAGTATTATTTGTAATGATGCTAAGAAAGAATTCATAAAACGTAGCAACAAACAAAATTTAATTATAAATAGTATAATATTCAATATAATTAATAATATACCTATTGCAGACAAAGTGTTGTATGGGCAAAGTCTGAATTAACAGATAACATGTTTAAAAGAGAGCCTGAAGCACTGTTTAATTAGTTGAAGAAACAAAAGAGCTTGATAACACTATCTTATATAGATTAAGGGATGACACGGAAATACAGTTGCTTAAATCTGATTTGACACAGAAACAGATAATATGTTCAACAATCGGATATTTTACCGGTGATACATTAGTAACAGCAAAAGAAGGATTAAAGAGAATTGATGAAGTGAAAACCGGTGACTATGTACTCTCAAAAGATGTCAAGTCATCTATTCTTTACAAATTCAGGCTGGTGGAAATCTGCAAAGAATATTAAAGTTGGGGATAGGATTTTAACAGCTGACGGTGAGCTTAAGAAAGTAACTGCAACGAGAGTTGTTGAACTGGAGGAAGCAGTAAGGATTTACAACCTCAATGTAGAGGATTATCATACATATTTTGTAGGAACTAATGGGTTGCTTGTACATAATGATTGTACACTCGATATGATGGTAGCAGGCAGAGAAGCAATTGAAAATACAAGATTAAGATGCATAACAGATACAAAATTGCTTTCTGATATTGGCTCAGGAGCCGCATCTATAGTAGATATTCTTAAAATTGGTAGAGAAATTGTTCCTGGCTCAGATGAATGGAAAATCGTAAGTGAATACTACTATGAACTGGTACAAGGAATCAGAAGTTCCAAAGGTTTGACGAGTTCTGCGAGAAATATGTCATTTACGAGTTAGTAATTGATAACAGAAAAATGGATTTTATAGCATATAGTAGTACATCAGACATACCTGGTCTTGTTCCGTACATACAAAATGAAGCAGATAGGTTGTTTACTACATATTTTGTAAAAGATGCTAACAGAGCTGTTGATACTGAAGCCAAGATTTTAGAACAAATTGCAAGCGAACTAGGTGCAGCAAAGAGTGCAGATGGTAATATAAACTGGGGAAGTACGAGTTCAAAAGGTATTATGAACCTATTTACAGAATTAGAACCTTGTCCAAGCTGCTATGGTGTTATGCAGCAATTTAGGAAACACTATCCTAATATAACAATAAATATTATTTGGAAGTATCCTTATATATATGAATAAAAAATATGAAAGGTGTGAGTTATTTTGGAAAAGTTTGACGATTTAAATTCAAAATTCGATGACTTACGACAATGCTCAATAAATTTCCCAGGTGACTATTCTGAGCAAATAGCTTTGGAATTGGGCGAGATTTTAAATATTAGTATTGATACAGAGCTAATAAAAAAAACGATGTGGAATCGGACAAGAAAGTATGGTGAAGAAAGCATCTGCTTGTTTAGAAATGAACACGATAATAGATGCTTTATCCTTATTGAATGCGATCCTGGAGATTGGATATATACAGTAGTTGTAAGATGTGCAATTAAAGATTATGAACTTGTTAGAACAACTTTACATAGTCTTTATGAAAAGTATGGGAAGGAAGAAGGATTGCCTATTAGACATATTGATGAGTTGAAGGATTGTATGTTTGAAGAAAGTAATGATCTAATTAAAATTATAAAACGTCATAATCTATAAAAACTTTAAGTAAACATCTATCTAATAGAGCAAAATTATATCCGACTGTAGGAATTGATATGTTTCCCTTATGGTAGACAGCAAAAATATAAAAACTGTTTACTTAAGGAGGAGCATATTTTAAGGGACGAAACAGCAAATTTTCAACCGTTGATTAAATTGAACAGCACCTAACGGCTTAAAGTTTACTGGTTATTGTAATCCTGTAACAGGTAAGGTTGAAACTATCATCCAGTGTTGGAATGGTAAGAGAGGAAAATTATTATGAGAGGCAATTACTCTGTTTTCCAAGGATTGTGGATTTTGGAATCGATTATTATAGTTGCTCTTTTGCAAGCAATTGGCATCCACTTGAAGATGGCTATTTTGAAAGTGGCGTGCAATTTGTTGATTCTACTGGAGGGAATGAAAGAAAAGTAATTGTAGACTATGCCACTTTTTATAAGTTTCTAAAAATGGCTTGTGATGATTATTTAGAAGATCATCCCGAAGAACAGAATAAGGTTGAAGAAGCTCTGAAATCGATAAGGGACAGATATAATATATGATTAATATTAAAAAATGTAAAAGCTGGATGCGTAAAATGTATCTGGCTTTTACTTAAAATTCAATTTTAGATATTAATCAAATATCTGTTCCATCCACTCTTCACAAGCTATAATAATTTTTTGTGATACAATTCTTATTTTAGAAATAATTGATTTGTTGATATTATAGATATGAAAAACCATTTGTTTTTGAATACTCATAAAATATCAGTAGATGGTAAACCTCTTGAAACATTATATTTTAAGGGAGATGCAGATATTGCTTACGGATGGCAAGTGGCACAAACAAGGAAACTTACGGATGCTGAAAAAGAATGGTTTATACAGCTTAGAAATCATGAGTTGCTAGAAAAAAATATATGGATGAAGGAATGCCTTATAGAGATCCTTCTACATGGAATGCGACAACAAAGAGATTTGATGAAAATCCTGTAAAAAATGCACATGATAAAGCAGCTTTGACTGCTCCGAATCCTCCTAAATTTCCTGGATATGATCAATCAAAGGATTTTCTAAAATATTTTGATGCTGAAATCTATTATTAATTGAGAGGTGTATAAAATGTATCTTGAAAAAGCAGTGGAAAGAATCAATAAAATAAAGTGGCATGAAGTAGGTATGAATTTTTCAAAAGCACAGGCAGATGTAGGGTATGAATTTCTAAGAAGGTTAGCTAAATTTTTTAAAGATGAATCTATAAAACCTACAATGCCTTTTGTCTCTAATATAGCAAGTTTTATGGGTGATATTGATGGAGATATATCTATTTCTGACTATTGCAATAAAGAAACTGTAGAATTTTTAGAAAAAAATTCATATACAAAAGACATAATTCAGTACTATATACAATTAGCTAAATATGCTGATAAAGAGCCAAAAGCTATTAAGTATTTAAGTGTATATGAACCATTAATAAGATTACTTGAGATTGGAGGAATGTATGTACTAAGATATAACGAACTGGAAATAGTACATGCTGCATACTATCCATTAAATAATTGGTATGAAAAATTTGTTGATGTGGAACCTATTGATATAGATGAACTGTAAGTGTTGATGCTTGAGTTATACAAATGTATTGTCCCGACTGTAGAAAATACAGCTTCGGGACTTTTTATATTAATTAATAGGCATTAAATAGCAAAAAGGAAGACATGAGCTTATTGGAGTTACCTATGGGGGGAAGATAGCGAAAGAAGCTTTAAAGAAATCAGATACAATGATGCATGGAAAGAATTCATTAAAGATGGCAACAGAAAGCATAGGACTGATTAAAGCCGGAAAAGCCAATATGCTCGATAATATTGCAAACATAACAAAGACGCAAAAAGGTTATGAATTTGTTACAACAGATGGTATAATATTTAAGATGATTGATGACGACATACCTGCGGCAGCAAAAAGTGTTGTAAAGTCAATGTCCGATTCGACAGATGAATTGATGACATGCTTAAAAAGAGAGCCTGAAGCACTGTTTGAATTGGTTGAAGAAACAAAAGAGCTTGATAACACTATATTGTATAGATTAAGAGACGACACTGAAATTAAGATATTTAAATCTGATTTGACGCCTGAGCAGATAATATGCTCAACAATAGGATGTTTCACCGGAGATACATTAGTAACAACAAAAGAAGGATTAAAGAGAATCGATGAGGTAAAAACCGGCGACTATGTACTCTCAAAAGATGTCAAGTCGGGAGAAATCGGATATAAAAAAGTAAATTATGTGTATATCAAAAATACAAACAAACTAGTACAATTAATAGTAGGTACTGAAGAGATAAATACAACATCAAGTCATCTGTTCTTTACAGATTCTGGCTGGTGGAAATCTGCAAAGAATATTAAAGTTGGGGATAGGATTTTAACAGATGATGGTGAGCTTAAGGAAGTAACTGCAACGAGAGTTGTTGAACTGGAGGAAGCAATAAGGATATACAACCTAAATGTTGATGAGTTCCATACATATTTTGTTGGTACAAGTGGATTGCTTGTACATAATGATTGCACTGCCGAGATGATTGGTGCCGGAAGGGAAGCTATTGCAAATGCTAGATTAAAAGGTATTACAGACTCGAATATTCTTTCAAAACTAGGGACAGTGGCAGCTGAAAATGTTCCATTAGCTAGGAAATCTTTAAGTAAGGCATCAGAGCTTTCATCAATGCTAGGTTATGGAAGTAAAGCTATTGCATCAGATGGCACAACTAATACTTTAAGCGGATGGGCTGAAATAACCCAAGGTGCAGAATACTTTAACCGTGCAGCAACTCCACAAGATGTAATAGCGAAGAGTAATGAAATTGGGCATACATTAAAGACAGATATTTTTGATAATGGGATACCGGGACAATATAATGCAAGCCATGCAGAAAAGCAATTATCACTTTTATCAAATAAGGCTTTAGGAGTATCAAGGCCAATGTGTTCAGATTGTGTAGAATACTTTAAGAAACTAGCAAAATTCTCTAATACTGAAAAAGTAGTATCAGACTCAAATATAACAAGAATTTTTATGCCAGATGGAATTACTATTATTGAAATACCGCATTAATACTTAAAGTGGAGGATTATTACAATGGCTCTATCTGAAGAATTACTTAATGTTTTGGAATTGACAAGAAAAGAGGTTTTATATCATCCGAATGGTGAATTAATATTACCTTTACGTAGAATTATTTGGAAAACTTTTGGTGCTTTTGAAATTAAAGAAAAATATAGAGCAAGTTCAACAATTGGACTCAAAAGAAGGCTCAAATTAGCAACAATGTGTGTTGAAAAAGTAATGAATATTTGGAACGAAGCTTTTCCAAATGACAAAAGACCCATGAGATGTTTAGAAATTGCTAACGAATATGTTACTGGAAAAACTAATTATGAGTCTATTTGGAATGAAATGAGCCACTTTGTAACAGACCTTGATAATAAGGGAGGAGAGGAAAGATATTATTTAGCAGTAACAGTTGGGAGAGCTGCAATTAGTGTTTTAAATGTTGCAATAAAAGACGAAAGTATACTTGTTTATGGTAATGATAGTAGATTGGATAGTGATTATGATGCTTATGACTGGGACACATCATTTTGTGTTGCAATTGCATATTCCGGTAGTGGACCTTGGGAAAATACAAACATAGAGAAACGGCGAGAATTTTGGTTATGGTACATAAATGAAGCTGTCCCAGAAGCTTATATGGCTTTTGCAGACTAATAATTAGTTTTACCTGTTGGTTGCAAAAGTTACATCAGGCAAATTAAAATGCTAATACATAGGAAACTAAACAAATATAACCATGCAGATTTTGAACAATATGACAAAAGAATCTCAACCTAAGGGAGTATAAATAATTCTGTGTATTAGAATTTATGTAATCCTTCTCTGGCAAGTAAATTCAAGTTTACAAGGTTTACAGAATACAACTCTATATTACCTTTACATTGTATATTATTGCCGGATTTATTAAGTTTTATACATAAACGTGATTAAATCTGGCAATAATTATTTATAATGGGTGTTATTAGCGTTTTAAGCCCAGATTTTTAATTTTGTGAGGTCTAGCCCGTCCGGCAATGAGGACGAGCCCTTGAGGGCGGTGGGGGTGAATGCTTTTAAATATAGTTCTCCAACCTACCTGGGTACTGAATCACCAGTTGGCTAAGAACTCTATCCCAGTTCTTGTAACGCTGTGTCCATTTTTTCACTACATTCATTGATGCTAAATACAGCATCTTTTCCAATGAACTGTCTGTTGGGAATATTGTTTTAGATTTTGTAACCTTACGGAACTGCCGATGCAATCCTTCAATTATATTTGTTGTGTAAATTATCCGTAACCGTCAAATAGATCATCACATAGTAAAATGGTTGCGAAGTTGATACAATCACTGTAAAAAAGAATAAACGGAGTGATTGTATGGACATGGAAAAAGTAACAACTGAACAACAATTATCTAGGTGGGCACAATTAATACAAAACCGGCTTGAAAGTGGGCAAAGTATCAAAGAGTTTTGCCGAACGAATGGAGTAAGCAAAGCTACATACTACTATTGGCAAAAGAAAGTCAGTGAAGCAAAGTGTACAGTAGTTGAAGAAGTAAAAGAACCCAAAATCGAAGTACCAAGTGGATGGATGCAGCTTGCATCGAAACCGGTGTACCCTGCAAAAGCTACACTGGAAATTAAAATTAATGGCTGTAATGTCACTGTAAATACGGAAACAGACTTAGAATTATTGAAAAAAGTTTGCCAGGTGTTGATGTCGTTATGATAAGATGGAATGAAAAACCAGTGTATCTTTGCGGAAGATTAACGGATATGAGGAAATCTATCAACGGATTAATAACACTGGTACAAGAAAGTTTCTCACTTGATCCGTTTATGAATGCACTGTTTGTGTTCTGTAACAGAAATAGAAACAGGATAAAAATCCTTGAATGGGATGGAGATGGGTTTTGGCTGTACTTTAAGAGGCTAGAACGAGGGCGATTTCGCTGGCCAACAGAAGAAGATTCAACCACAATGCTTCTTGATGTAAACGAATTAGCTTGTCTTATTGATAGTGCCAGATTAGAGAAAAAGCTCAGGAGAAAGGAAGTTTTAGAGCGTCAAATTTCGTAAGAAGAAATTCAAAAAAAGGATCAAAAAGCTGGATTTAATGTAATTTTTATGGTAATATTATCCCATGAAGAGACAAGAAATTTCAGTAGAAAAATTACTTGGTATAATTGAAGAAAAGGATCGCAGGATTGCCGAGTTGGAACAGCAAGTCCAATGGTTCATGGAACAAATACGCCTTTCAAAGCGTAAACAATTCGGTGTTATCTTGGCGAACAAACAAAGATTGAGCAAATCAATCTTTTTAATAATGAAGAGGAAGAGACTCATAATTTAGCTATTACCGAGCAAGAAAGGATAGAAGTAAAAGCTCATTACCGTAAGAGAACACGTCTAACAACAGATAAACTTCCTGAAGATTTACCGGTGGAGGTAATAGAGCACAAGTTACCCGAAAAGGAATGTATTTGCCCGGAATGCGGTAGTGAATTGCATACAATGGGAAAGGAAACTCGTGATGAGTTGAAGATTATTCCGGCAAAAGCGGTAATAGTGCGTCATATTAGGCATGTTTATTCATGCCGGAACTGTGAAAAAACATCCGACCATACTTCCATTGTAAAGGCAGATATACCGGAACCGGTCATAAAGGGAAGTTTTGCATCACCTGAGACAATTGCCCATATAGCTACACAAAAATTCATGATGGGGTCTCCCTTATATCGTCAGGAGCAGGAATGGAAACAAAATGGCATTGAGATATCAAGGCAGACAATGTCAAATTGGTTGATAAAAGCCTGTGAGAATTGGCTGGAACCGATATATGAGGAGATGAAGAAACGGCTGTGTGAGCATGAGGTACTGCATGCAGATGAAACAGTGGTACAGGTGCTAAAAAGAACCAGGGAAGGCGGCACAGTCGAAGAGTTACATGTGGCTGTACCGAACGAGCGGGGAGGCAAAACATCAGATAATACTTTATGACTACCAGCCGGACAGAAAACATATACATCCGGAGGAATTTCTAAAAGAATTTAGTGGATATTTACATGCAGACGGATATAACGGGTATTACAAGCTGCCCGAAAAAATTACTGTAATAGGTTGTTGGGCCCATGTACGGCGAAAGTTTTTTGAAGCGATGGAAGCCCTGCCCAAAGAAAAGCAAGCAACATCTAATGCAGCAAAGGGAGTAACATATTGTGATAAACTGTTTCATTTAGAGAAACAGTTTGCATTGCTATGCCCGGAAACCCGGTTAAAAGAACGAGAGAAGCAATCAAAGCCTATCATAGATGAATTTTATGATTGGATAAGAAAATTAAATGTACTACCCAAAACCCATCTGGGTAAAGCAGTACAATATGCGCAGTCCCAGCGAAAATATCTTGAGAGGTATATACTGGATGGACGATTGGAGATATCAAATAACCGTGCAGAGCGAAGTATAAAGCCTTTCGTAATCGGACGGAAGAATTGGCTTTTCAGTAATACGCCAGGTGGTGCGAGAACGAGCGCGGTGTATTACAGTCTTGTTGAAACAGCAAAAGAGAATGGATTGAATCCTTTTGAATATTTGTCATGGATATTTAGTCAAGCCCCTAATCTAGGGAAGCCTGGTTATGTGAGCACATTTGCTGATTTTCTGCCTGGTAGCATGAAAATACCTGCTAAGGTGTTTATACCGCAATCCAAAAGAACAGAGCCTGAGAAATATGGCTTTGTAAACTAAACATGAAAAAATAGCACAATGTTTTATAGAATTGCTTTAAATTACTTTCAATTTCGCCTTGACGATTATAAAAGTCCGCCTTGAGATTGTCAAGGGTAAAATGAACGCGCTAACGCGCGCCCTTGACAATCTCAAGGACGTACATTTGAAAAATATTTTGGCGAAATTAAAGCAAAATTTATGCTACAAGAAGATACTTTTTCTTCTCTCTTTCAGTTAGATTTAATCCAGCAACTTGAGCTGGCGTTAAGCCATTAAGAGATGAATGAGGCCTAACAAAATTATAGAAAAATATGAACATGCTGATTAGGTTGTTGGCTGATTCAAAGGAATTAAAACCTTGCTTAGTCTTATACCAAGCTTTAAATTGATGATGGAAAGACTCTATTAAATTATTAGAAACATCATCTTTAAAGCTTTCAACGCGAATATGTTTAACAGAACTACCTAGCACAGATTTAACTGGTACTTTATAAGCACTATATCGATCGCTAACTATGGCATTAACAGTACCTAAATCTTTAACAGAATTAAGCAAAGCAAAAGCTTGGCTAGAATCTCTATAAGGCGATAAATGAAAACCTAAGACAAAGCGGGTTTCTGAATCTATGATAAACCAAATATAATATTTTTGGCCATTAATTTTTATAACTGTTTCGTCAGCATGCCATTCATCAGAATTAAAATCTAACATTGGTATAAGTTCCAAAGAGAGATTATTAAAGAATGGAGCAAACTTTTTACACCAATTGCTAATGGTAGTATGAGAAACCTTAACATTATGGGCTACTCTAAGTATTAAGGCAATATTTCTAAAAGAATTTTTGCCAAGGTAAAACATAGATAGAGCAGTAATAATTATATGCACTGGGTAACGCATACGTTTAAAATCATTCTTACCAACAAGTTTAGACATAGATGCAGGTAATATATTATTTGGTTTAGGAACAAACATAGAATAATTGCACTTTTTATCACAACAACGGTAATTAGAGTAGTATTCATAATCGTGATGAAGAAATGTTGCTTTACCGCAAACAGGGCAACGGGGGTATTTAGGCACCTTTTTAGACGTTGGTCTATCAGGAGCAAATTGGTGATTACATTTACGGCAAAGGTATTTTTGATAACCATCTCTATCTTTGCCATAGCGATAAAAAGAATCTTTATTATTGCATTTTGGGCACTTAATTGGTACAATTTTTTGCATGAGGACTTCATCCTTTCTGGGAGGTATTTGTTTTCTGGCAAAAACATTGTACCACAGAGGATTGAAGTCCTCAATTTTCATTTAAGTTTACAGAGCGAGAAATATGCGTGGGAGGAAGATGAATGAAAGTTGGAAAACATACGATATTTATGATCAAATTTATCACGTATTTTATTAATGGGGGAATAGAGAGGTATTTATTTGATATAGATTATTCTGGTTATGTAATAGAGCATTTTCCATATATGGAGAATGAGAACAGCGAATTAGCAGAAAGATTTGCTTATACTGTGGATCAGGCATATGAACTCGGAACATCTCTTGGTTTGTCAGATGAAGAGTTCAGAATGGAAATTGCCAATGCTTTCAATGAATGGTTGGGTGAAAAAAGACCCAACTTAATTTAGATGCACATAGGTTGTAAAAATTAAAGATTAAGTTTTGGTTGAAAAAGTTTTATCGATTTACAAAACTTTTCCAACCATTTTTATTAATGATTGTGTCATTCATGTGCGGGCCTGTTTGACGCTTACAATTAATAGGCATTAAATAGCAAAAAGGAAGACATGAGCTTATTGGAGTTACCTATGGGGGGAAGATAGCGAAAGAAGCTTTAAAGAAATCAGATACAATGATGCATGGAAAGAATTCATTAAAGATGGCAACAGAAAGCATAGGACTGATTAAAGCCGGAAAAGCCAATATGCTCGATGATATTGCAAGCATAACAAGAACCCAAAATGGTTATGAATTTGTTACAACAGATGGTATAATATTTAAGATGATTGATGACGACATACCTGCGGCAGCAAAAAGTGTTGTAAAGTCAATGTCCGATTCGACAGATGAATTGATGACATGCTTAAAAAGAGAGCCTGAAGCACTGTTTGAATTGGTTGAAGAAACAAAAGAGCTTGATAACACTATATTGTATAGATTAAGAGACGACACTGAAATTAAGATATTTAAATCTGATTTGACGCATGAGCAAATAATATGCTCAACAATAGGATGTTTCACCGGAGATACATTAGTAACAACAAAAGAAGGATTAAAGAGAATCGATGAGGTAAAAACCGGCGACTATGTACTTTCAAAAGATGTCAAGTCGGGAGAAAGTGCATATAAGAAAGTAAATTATGTGTATATCAAAAATACAAACAAACTAGTACAATTAATAGTAGGTACTGAAGAGATAAATACAACATCAAGTCATCTGTTCTTTACAGATTCTGGCTGGTGGAAATCTGCAAAGAATATTAAAGTTGGGGATAGGATATTTACTGCTGAGGGTGAGCTTAAAGAAGTAACTGCTACGAGAGTTGTTGATCTGGAGGAAGCAGTAAGGATTTACAACCTCAATGTAGATGAGTTCCATACATATTTTATCGGTAAACAAGGACTGTTGATACATAATAATGTACTGCTGAGATGATGGGTGCTGGCAGAGAGGCTATTGCAAATGCTAGATCATTAAACATTACAGATTCAGCTAAGCTATCAGAAATAGGTAATATTGCAGCGGATATTGTTTATGAACTCGGAACATTAGGATTAAAAACTGAACAAAATATAACAAGAGCAACTAGGTTAGCTGGAGCAGGAGTAAGTAAGGAAAATATTATTAATGTTATCAGAAATAATCTAGATTCATCACCATTTATCCAGAAAAAGATACTGAACTTTGAAGAGTTTAAGTACTTGGATTCAAGTCAAAAATGGTGCTTGCAAAATGCAATTGATAACGGTTATATAGATATTTCTAAATGGATGGGTAAAATTAGCGGGAATTTTGAGAATCTTACTGTGGAGGAATGGAATGCAGTTAATAAGTACCTTATTAACGGAAAGGATTTATACAGAATCCCAGAAGGAAATATAAAAACACCGGACTTTTTAATTGATGGCGTTAAAATTGAGTTCAAAGGTATAAATGCTCAAACTTTTGATAATATAAGAACCCAAGCTTTGAAGTATGCTAATGAAAGTTTTCCTCCAACTCCTTCAGGTAAAAATGCTGATAGATTAGTACTAGATTGTGCATATAATAATCTTGATATAAACTTGGAGCAAGCTGAAGCTTTATTGAACGAAATAAAGCAGTTATATCCCAATAAGGTAGTTGAGATCTGGACGAAATTTGGAGATTTCTTTAAGTAGGAAGGAGAATACTCAATGATAAAAACATGTAAGTGTGGGAATAAGATGTCAGATGCAATTGTACCAAACAAAACTATTTATTGGTCATATACAGATGAAGACTGGTCAAATTATATAAAACTAGTTAAAGGAGAAACTATACGAGTATTTTCAAGAGCGATATGGCATTGTGAGCAATGTAACCGATTATATAATTGGGAACCAACAGATAGTAAATTATATACTTATATTATGGAATATAATTTAACTGAATCAATAGACTGCTCATGCAAAAATGAATTAACAAGCAATAATCTTATCAAAATATACAGTATGAATGATTTTGAAATGATAGAAATAGAAGAAGCTATTAGAAAAGATAAAGATCCTATTTTTCCAAGAGAAGTTTTTTACTGTCCTAGATGTAAAAGAGTGTACGTTAAGAAAAATAGTAATATAAAAGTTTTTTCAGTTGAAGAGGCAGTTAAATTAGAAACAGAATAAAACTACGGAACTTGATATGCTCTTCATATGGTAGACAATGAAAATATAAAAGCTGGTTAATGTAAATAAGGGCATATTTTACAAACGACAAAGCAAATTTTCAACTGATGAAAAATTAAAAATATTATATAAGAGAAAATAGGGAAGATAATTGATATGAAATATAATTACTATGTGGAAATTATAGATATAAATGGACATGACAGATTTATTTTTAGGTTACCTAAAGAGCTAAAAGTAGTTGAAATTTTCTTGAATTCAGATATACAAAGTGAGGAAATTGCTAATAGAGTTTTAGATTACTGCACGAAGGTTCAAAATGGCATGTTGGAGGAAGATATAATAAATGGTAATAATTGCAGAGTCTCTATTAAACCAGATTATGTACAAATACAGGATCGATATGCAGAAGATAATGATATCGTTACAATTGAAACATCTGAGCTAATGTTGTTGATAGATGCTTTTGTGCTAGAAAAGAAAAAGTTTATAGCCTCAAATTCTGCAAAAAAGTAATTTTATTAATTAAATTTTAATAAGAGATGTAAAATGCTGGATTTAACTATTCCAGCGTTTTTATTTTAACATATAGTTTGCTAGGTACTCTGTAATCCAGGCTTTTCATTATCCAAAAGTAAATTTTTAATTTTTAGAAAAAATATTGAGGACCACAAAAAAGAGGTCTAAACATTAATGCTTAGTAAAGAGAAAACAGATTCAACGCTACTACATTTAGTTACTGAATAAAAATTGTTTATCACTCCATAAGAAAATCCTTCAGGAAAAATTCAGTTTGCTGAGTTTACGTTACAATCTAACGGTATAGATGATAAGATTGAAAGGACAACATATGAAAATAAGAGTTTTTTAAAGTCAAATCAGCAAAACATGTACAAATGTATTCTATTTTAATATGTTTTTCGATTTTGGAGACATCATATCGAAAGAAGATTTCATAAATATGATGGGACCTCAATGGGAATTCCAATATGCCAACACTACTGTAAATTTAGAAGTAATAGATGTAGTTCATAGGTTTCTTGATTTGGGTGGTATGATACCTGTATTCGGCACACTCTTTGATGGAACAAATGCAATTCTATATTTTGTTGAAGGCGACATGGTAAATTGGTGCCTATCCATGTTAGGTACAATAGAGCTTATTCAATACGGCTGTGCAGGTT
Source organism: Acetivibrio clariflavus DSM 19732 (assembly GCF_000237085.1). Classification (GTDB taxonomy): domain Bacteria; phylum Bacillota; class Clostridia; order Acetivibrionales; family Acetivibrionaceae; genus Acetivibrio; species Acetivibrio clariflavus. Next base: position 1,890,236 of record NC_016627.1, read on the forward strand.
TGAAGATAGCGGCAAAGGCTTTAAAGGCAACAGATAAAATGATGCTTGGAAAGAATTCATTAAAGGTAGCAACAGACAGCATTGGACTGATTAAAGCCGGAAAAGCCAATATGCTCGATGATATTGCAAGCATAACAAGAACCCAAAAAGGTTATGAATTTGTCACTGAGAGTGGTATAATATTTAAGATGCTTGATGATGATATACCTGCGGCAGCAAAAAGTGTTGTAAAGTCAATGTCCGATTCGACAGATGAACTGATGACATGCTTAAAAAGAGAGCCTGAAGCACTGTTTGAATTGGTTGAAGAAACAAAAGAGCTTGATAACACTATATTGTATAGATTAAGAGACGACACTGAAATACAGTTGTTTAAGTCAGATTTGACGCCTGAGCAGATAATATGCTCAACAATAGGATGTTTCACCGGCGATACATTAGTAACCACAAAAGAAGGATTAAAGAGAATCGATGAGGTAAAAACCGGCGACTATGTACTCTCAAAAGATGTCAAGTCGGGAGAGATAGGATATAAAAAAGTAAATTATGTGTATATCAAAAATACAAGCAAGCTGGTAAAATTATTTGTAGGAAATGAAGAGATAAATACAACATCAAGCCATCTATTCTTTACAGATTCTGGCTGGTGGAAATCTGCAAAGAATATTAAAGTTGGGGATAGGATTTTAACAGATGATGGTGAGCTTAAGGAAGTAACTGGAACGAAAGTTGTTGAGCTGGAGGAACCTGTAAGGATTTACAACCTCAATGTTGATGAGTTCCATACATATTTTGTTGGTAGCCAAGGACTGTTAGTGCATAATAATTGTTTGGAAGAAATGATGGCTGCTGGCAGGGAGGCTATTGCTGAAGCAAGAGCTTGTGGAGTAACTGATCCCAAACTTCTTTCTGAAATTGGTCAGTTTGCTGCAGATGGTGCAAGAAGTAAATATATCAAGCCAACAGGAGAATTTGTTGATGATATTTTAGAAGCTGATTATCAAAAGTATGTTGCACGAAAGAACGCACAAGGAAAAACTCCAAGAGAACGGACTGATTGGAAAGATGCAAGAGATTACTGGATTAACGATTCTCCACTTGCTAGAGGAAATGCCTTTAATGACAAAGCTATTAAAGAAGGATGGTATCCATTTAATGAGGTTCATTTGGAGAATGGGAAACGCTTGGATTCATATGACCCATATAAAGGAGAAATTGTGTCAAGAAAAGCCACAGACTTAGAAGAAATTCAATTATCGACCTTTGAAGGCTACTTAAGAGAAATGCAGTATAAATATAAACCCGGTACAAAAATAAGGTCTAATAAATATCCTGAAATTGATGGTCAGTTACTTTCAGGTAAGCAAATACTTGAAATACCAGATTCAAATTTGAATTTTAGTGAAATACAAGAGTATATTGATTTGGCTAAAAACAAATATGGTATAGAAATACGCTTTAGGAGTGAATAACATGGAGTTAAAACCAGATATTAAAATAGCTTTAGAAAGAATTAATTTTGTTGAAAGATATAAACGTTTATCTACAAAATATGCTTTTGACTCTACTGAATGTTTTAAATCATATGATAACACTGAAGTTCTAAACATATTCAGTGAGTTGGGATATAAAGCGACTTTTGACAAACGCGAAAACTTTTTTAAGGTTGTCAAAAAAACTCCGCCATTTAAGTTTCAATTCAATATTAGTTTGAAATATGGACTTGTTGAGTTGATATGGGCAGTATGGAAAAATGAAATTTATTACGGTTGCGGTGTATGGGTAATGATGAAGAGATTATTAGAAGAAGATGAAGAAAATTTAAAAGACCCAAGATTTCGCAATTATGAAGACCTAAAAGAGATATTAACAGAAGCATTTGCCATTTATGAAGATTTCAAACGTGAGTTTCTTGCAATCCAATAAATTTATATAATAATAGTAGAGGTGAAAATATGAGTGTATCAATTTACTATACAGCTAGAAGAAATAAACCTCTTACAAAAGAGGAGCAACAAGCAATTGACAGCTTAATTAAAGAATATTCGGTAGAAAAGGAAATTTCAGAATATTTAGAAACGGGTAAAGGATTTAATTGGGAACCATTTTGTGTATATGGCCCAGATCCTAGCGAACCAGATATTATTTTTGAAGGTTCTACCAGACTTCCCGACAATTCAAAAGAAGCAATTTGGGAAGGCCTTCAACATTGGAGTTTACTGCTTTCGGCTATACGTTGCGTAATACCTGATGCTAAATGGAATGTACATGTGAATGATCATGAACTTATTTGGGATGAGGAATACTCAGAATATGATTTATCGAAGTAACTCAATAATTAGATCATAAGACTGTTTGAAAAAACTCAGTAAAATAGTTTACTATGATAAACAATTAAGGATTAGTTAACTGTATTAATATATTTTATCTTTGAATAATATAATCAGAAATACATGGTGTATCAAAAAACTACTGAAAGTGTCGGAGTTTTCTGATATACCTTTTTATTTTATAAATTTATGAAGGTAAACTAACATTATAGATAATCATAAGATACTAGGATAAATTCATTAAAGGTATCAATAGACAGCATTGGACTACAAATAGTATGTGGTGACATACCTGCGGCAGCAAAAAGTATTGTAAAGTCAATGTCCGATTCGACAGATGAACTGATGACATGCTTAAAAAGAGAGCCTGAAGCACTGTTTGAATTGGTTGAAGAAACAAAAGAGCTTGATAACACTATATTGTATAGATTAAGAGACGACACTGAAATACAGTTGTTTAAGTCAGATTTGACGCCTGAGCAGATAATATGCTCAACAATAGGATGTTTCACCGGCGATACATTAGTAACCACAAAAGAAGGATTAAAGAGAATCGATGAGGTAAAAACCGGCGACTATGTACTCTCAAAAGATGTCAAGTCGGGAGAGATAGGATATAAAAAAGTAAATTATGTGTATATCAAAAATACAAGCAAGCTGGTAAAATTATTTGTAGGAAATGAAGAGATAAATACAACATCAAGCCATCTATTCTTTACAGATTCTGGCTGGTGGAAATCTGCAAAGAATATTAAAGTTGGGGATAGGATTTTAACAGATGATGGTGAGCTTAAGGAAGTAACAGCAACAATAGTTGTTGAGCTGGAGGAACCTGTAAGGATTTACAACCTTAATGTTGAGGATTATCATACATATTTTGTTGGTACAAATGAGCTGCTCGTGCACAATGATTGTAGTGAGGTCATGACAGAAGCATTTAACAAAGCAGTTTTAGCTGCTAAGGCACGTGGCATAAATGATCTCGATGAATTAAAAAGAATTGGTTTGTATGCTGCCAAGAATGTTGGTGATGAGATTCTTGAGATTGTAAACGATTTCATTAGAAGAGCCGTGGAAATTCGGAATTCCAACACGCTTAATTCTTCTTTACGATCAGGTGGAGTTATAGGTTTTGCTGATTGTCAGCTAAGCAGAGAAATACCTGGATTAAGCAATAGCTTAAAAGCTCATAGTGGTATTAGCAAAGGAAGCAAGTTTGCAGACGGATACGTTGTAAACAACCCTGATTATCAATTATTTGAAAAATTTTATTGTAAATCTGGCGGTGAAAAAGTTGATTATACTGATGTATCTGGCTGGCTTCGGGATATTGATAGTGAAGCTAAATTACTTGAAGAAATTGAATACCATTTAGATAAAAATCCAGATGTTACTGGAACGATAAAACTTTTTACAGAAGATCCGCCATGTGATAGTTTATTATGGGTCATAAAGCAGTTTAGAGAAAGGTACAAAGATAGAATTGAATTAAAAGTTTATGATGGTCATTATGATACATGGTGATTGGAGGTATTTATGAAAGTGTCAGTGGTAAAATTAAATTACCCGATTTCGGGAAAGAAAATTCCCCACCTATTCACAAACTTCTGCTTGTAGATTAACATAATGTTAATTATATAAGTGGGAGTCGATAATAATGTTGGGGGTAGCGATGCATACAACAATACAAACTTTATCAAAAAAAGGATATAACAAGACACAAATTGCAAAAATACTTGAAATTGACAGAAAGACCGTAAGACGGGTTCTTAATGAACTTAATGAGAAAGGAATTGTTGAAAGAAAAGAAACTTGCTCAATACTTGATCCATATAAGGAATATATTCAGATACAAGTAACTAAAGACTTAAAAGCAATAAGAATATATCAGGATTTAGTGCGAGAATTTGGATTTCAGGGTAGTTATGACACTGTAAAAAAATATGTTGCTAAAATAAAAAAATCTCCACCTAAAGCATATATGGTACTACACAGTTTTCCCGGTGAAGAGGCACAAGTGGACTTTGGATATATTGGCACTATTAAACTTCCGGACGGCAAGTACAAAAAGGCTTGGGTTTTTGTAATGGAACTCAGCTATTCCAGATATATGTATGTTCAAATTGTATTTGATCAGAGTATTTCAACATTCATAGATTGTCATAAAAAAGCTTTTAGATATTTTGGAGGAGTACCACAGAATGTAAAGATCGATAATCTTAAAGCAGCTGTATTGGAAGCTGATTTTTATGAGCCTGTTGTTCAAAGAAATTATGCAGCATTTGCTTCTCATTATGGATTTTCTCCCGAACCATGTAGGGTAGCAACACCTACTGATAAGGGAAAGGTAGAATCAAATATAAAATATGTGAAGGATAACTGCTTTAAAGCACGAGAATTTAAAGATATTGATGAGGCCAAAGCGTTTTTAATGGAGTGGCTTGAGACTATAGCTAATGTTAGAATACACGGTACAACAAAAAAAGTTCCATCTGAAGAATTCAATTCGTATGAAAAAGAAAAACTTCTCCCTCTTCCTACGGAAGAATACAACATATCTGAAATAACTTCGGCAACTGTGATGCCAAACTGTCACATCTCATATAGGGGGAACTACTATTCTGTACCGTATGCATACATTGGTGAGGAGGTTGATATTGTTATCATAGATAATCTACTTAAGGCAGTATATAAGGATAAAGAAATAGCCCTTCATCCCGTAGAAAAGAATGAAAAGGGCAAATTCTTCACAGATAAAAATCATTATCCTGATTATAAAAATATCACGGCTAATGAGATAAAGTCAAGATATCGAGAGAAAATGAGTGAAATTGGAAAACATGCAGCTATATTTTTTGAGAAATTCTTAGAGCAGGTAGAAACAAAATATAACTATCGAGCTATTGCAGGAATAATTTCCTTAAAGAAAAAGTATGACAATGCTACTATTGATAATGCCTGCCATAGGGCATATATGTACAATGCACTGAAATATAAAACGGTAAAACGAATTTGTGAACAGGGAATTGATTTGCTGCCTGTAGAAACAAACCAAACATATATTAACTCAGAAGAAACCTTCTTATCAAGGCCATTATCAGAGTATTCAAAACTTCTAAATTGAGATGAGGTAAAAAAAGAATGAATGATTTAATGTTTTCAAGATTAAGGCAGTTAAAGCTATCGGGGTTCATAAAAACAGTGGAGGCAAGAAATGAGCAAGCTATTAAAGAGCAGATGTCTTACATGGAATTCTTAGAGTTGCTATTAAGTGATGAATTTTCGAACCGTAAAGATAATGGTAATAAAAAGAGGATGCAAAAGGCAAAATTTCCTCAAATAAAGACACTAGAGGAATATCAGTTTAATCAACAGCCCTCTATTAATAAAAGATTTATATACAATTTGGCAACCTGTGAATTTGTCCGCAAGAAAGAAAATGTAGCCTTCATAGGACCGCCAGGTACTGGAAAAACTCATTTAGGTATAGCACTTGGAGTAAAAGCTATATCTCAAGGATACAATGTATTATTTACAACAATAAACCATATGCTTGAAGACTTATATTTATCGAGAGCCGACAATTCTTTTAGTCAAAGGCTGAAGTACTACACAAATCCAGATTTACTTATACTAGATGAACTAGGACTAAAAAAGCTTAATCAGAATAGCGTAGATGACTTTTATGAAATCGTATCGAGAAGATATGAGAAAGGCTCTATAATAATAACTTCAAACAAAGTTTTTGATGAGTGGGGTAGAATATTCTACGACCCAGTTTTAGCAACAGCAATATTAGATAGGTTTATTCATCATTGTCACTTTGTAGTTATAAAAGGCGAAAGCTATCGAATGAAGCAAAGCAAGGAAAGCCTTAAAGCTATATCCACAAAAGTGCAAGAGAATGAATAAAATTAGCAAGTTACTGTTCTTTGACAAAAACATATTTATTTTATCCAAACAATTAGGTATGTAGTATACTAAAAGCGTGAAAAAAGTTTTTTAAGTGCGGTTTATAATGAGATGGGTCCCATATGATAGCCTGTTAAGGCAGGCCAGTTTATCATACCCCTCAGCCCTACTTAAAAGAAATACCTACGGGGTATGGTGGGCTGGTCTCACTGGCATGTAATCATATGGGGGAGGCTCGTTGTAAACTGGATTCTTGAAAAAGTTTTTTCTCTGTTACATAGAGTTTTTTTATCTTTTTTAAAGTGGGGAAAATTCTTTCCCCTTTTTGGGGAATTTTTATTGACAATAACACATTTATATGCCAATTCAACATCGTCAAATATTTCAACGGTTACACCCAATTCTTTAAAATCATTAATTATAGGATTTAAGCTCATCTTGCCGACTTGCAAATCCGGCATCATTATTGCCCAGTATTTCCATCCTGCATCTAATATTTTTTGTTTCCAATTTTTTTCTGCCCACTCAAGATCTGCTTTTCTAAGAGCGGAGCTGTTTCTGTCATCCGACAGCCACTTTTTACAGCCTTTTTTTTCAAAATATTCAGCTCCGGTTGTAAGTAGATTTATTAGCTTGTCACCATATATAAACTTTTTGAACTTGTGATGTATTATTTTAGTATCCGGATAGTACCATAATGTTGCATAATCGTTATCAAGCAAGATTTCCATATTTACATTTAGTTTGTCCATTGATAACCTCCTTGATTGCCATTATTTTGATAAGGATATGATATTTTTTTAATAATGCAATGTTTAAATGAATATCGTCATAAAGACATAACTAATTTACATAATTTTTTCGATCGGGTTGATTTGTTTTTTATTGATTCGGATAATTAATGGCTGTTTGTAATTTGATGAATTACCAGATATGTATAAAATAAATATATTATGAAAATATGTCATAAATATTATCAAATCCAGCATCAACTTAAAAATTATATAAAAAATTGGAACATACAAGTTCAATGAATCTGAATGAAATGTTAAAAATTGTCCATAAGATTATTAATATCATTATAAAAATATGTGAAGCCTTATTAATTTTAACATTAAAATTTGGTATGAGGAAAAGTTTTAATTCATACATTTATGATAGTTAACAACAGTTAGGTTTGATTTTATTTAAAAATTAAGTTATATTATTGTATGTAAAAAAATAGTGTTTATAATGAATATCTTTATGTAAAAGGAGATAGGCAATGATAATAAAACCGAAAACCAGGGGATTTATTTGTACTACGGCACATCCGGAAGGATGCAGGCAAAATGTTCAGGAACAGATAAATTATATTAAGAGTAAAGATCCGATAAAGGGCCCTAAAAAAGTTCTGGTAATTGGATCATCAACGGGATATGGATTGGCTTCAAGAATAACCGCAGCTTTCGGTTGCGGAGCCGATACTATTGGTGTGTTTTTTGAAAAGCCCGCAGAAGAAAAACGTACAGCTACAGCTGGCTGGTATAACATGGCAGCCTTTGAGGAAGAAGCCAAAAAAGCGGGATTATACTCAAAAAGTATAAATGGAGATGCTTTTTCCGACGAAATCAAAGAGAAAACCATAGAGCTTATAAAGAAGGATTGGGGAAAGGTTGATCTCATAATTTACAGTCTTGCAGCACCAAGGAGAACTCATCCAAAGACCGGTGAAGTATTTAATTCGGTTATAAAACCTATAGGAAAACCTTATACAAATAAGACGGTTAACTTTCATAACGGAGAAGTATCGGAAATAACAGTGGACCCGGCCACAGAAGATGAAATCAGGCAGACTGTTGCAGTAATGGGCGGAGAAGACTGGGAAATGTGGATTGAGGCTCTTAAAACTGCCGGGGTGCTTGCAGATGGAGTTATCACAGTTGCATTTTCATACATAGGGCCCGAGCTGACTCATGCTGTATATAAAAACGGTACAATAGGAAAAGCAAAAGAGCATTTGGAAGCTTCAGCAAAAAACATTACAAATTTTCTCAAAGATATTAACGGAAAAGCCTATATATCAGTCAACAAGGCTTTAGTAACACAATCCAGTTCGGCAATACCAGTGGTCCCTCTCTATATATCACTCCTGTTTAAGATAATGAAGGAGAAGGGAATTCATGAAGGATGTATTGAGCAATTATACAGGCTTTTTGCTGAGAGGTTGTATGCCAATACTTTATTGTTGGATGAAGAGGGCAGAATACGCCTGGACGATTTCGAAATGAGAGAAGATGTTCAGAATGAGGTTGCAAGGTTATGGAGTTCGGTAAATACGGAAAACATTGAGGAAACAACTGATATTAAAGGATATAGGGAGGACTTCTTCAAGCTCTTTGGATTTGGGCTTCCCGGAATTAATTATGATGAGGAATGCAATGAAAAGGTAGATATTCCAAACATTATTTAGATTATTATGAATCCCCTGTTCTTTAAAGTCAGAAAGAACAGGGGATATTACTGTCCTTATATTCTGAAATCTATAATGTACGCAAAAATTCCCTGTCGTAGTTTGTCGAAATTTTAATGTTTTGTTTTCCATTCTAAGCGAATGTGTAGTAATAAATTCAATATCTGATTTGAATTTAATTCTAATGTTATAATATAACTATTAAATTAGGAGGTAGATTTATGCAATTTCTGATAGTTCTCATTCTAATTCCAGTGATTGTATATTTATTCCTAGCTCGAACGCAATATCTTGAAAAAAGTATATATGAAAAAATAGAAGCACACGGTGGAAAAGTGATAAGTATTGAAAGAAGAAACTTTTTTACAGGTATCGGGCCATTCCATGTGGTTGGAAAGAATAGAGTTGTATATAGAATTGTATACGAAAAAAATGGTGTCGAAAAAGAAGGATGGGTGAGATTTGGTGGCATTATGGGACCGGATTGGAGATTGGATGAATAATGTATTCATTTTTAAGGTTACCGGATTTATAAAAAGATTTTAATAGTTTGAAAAAGGACTAAGGGCAAGAACCAGTGAAGAAGAAAGTTTAGCAACTTCTTGTAATACAAATAAGAAGGCTAAATATAAACGAAAACCACGAGCAAAGCTCGTGGTTGTAAATGTGAGAATTTTTAAAATAAATTTATTTAATTGAAAACTGCATTATTTAAAATGCAATTTAACAAGAGAGGTTATCAAAAATGGATGATTAAAGTTTAGCATATAATAAGCAATTTTTCAAACGCCACATTTTGACTATTTTACATGTCTTTCATAAAGTCTTGAAACAAAATCTTTACAATATTTTTTAATAAAAAATAAAAAAACATATTGAAATTTGGTTTAAAATGGTATATCATATTTATGAGAGATGGAAAAAATATCTAATTAGATTAAAATAATACAGAATATGTATAATAAAGTCCGAAAATATTTATGTGCTGAAAATAATTTAATGATTCTTACTGTACACATTTATATCTCAATATTTTTGGTGAAAATATTTGTATTCTTAGTTAAAATACTTACGAAATTATGTACATTGTATCATAGAAGCAAACGACATAATTCGAGTTTTTATAAATTCAATGTACCCTGTTTTCTGATACTCAAAGCCATAATTTAAGTCTTGTTTGTTCCTGAGAAATTTCATCATATCATTTAATAATTTATTTGCCTTATTATGTTTTATTTGGTGTATAGAGTTTTCAAAAATTGCGTAAGTCAGCTAAAATTAGCCTAAGTACAATCAATTTCTTTGAAAATTAAATTAATATGAGTTTAAAAAGTATACAATCTTTTGCTATTATAAACGTCTATTAAAGTAAAAAAGTCTGATGTGAAAAGTATTTTGCAATTTCATTTCTGTTACAGTTTGCCCATAATGCAAGGGAGGGGTAAATTTGAAAAAGTGGAAGAAGTCTCTTTATACCTATGCAGTTGAATTCAGTGAAGAAATAATTTTATATAATAGCTTTATGGGTGCAATAGCACGAGTACCTAAGGATAAAGCGGAAAAGGTAAAGAATTTTTTAAACTACGGTATTGATGATAATGATTTGGAAGATTCCCTTGCGTTGGAATTATGCATGCAAGGCTTTATGGTTAAAGCTGATATTGAAGAGCAAAAGTATGTCAGGTCAATATTAGAAAAAGAACAGGACAGTACTTTAGGGCTTACCATTATGCCCCATGAAGGCTGTAATTTTAGATGCGTATACTGTTATGAAAATTTTGAAAACGGACTTATAAAACCAAAAGTAATGAAAGGAATAAAGTTGTTTGTTAAAAAGAAAGTTGAGAGAGGAAATTTTTCAAGAGTTACTTGTTCATGGTTCGGTGGAGAGCCGCTTTTGGCCTATGACGAAATTTTAGAGTTATCTGATGCCTTTATACAATATTGCAGTGAAAACGATGTCAAATATGTAAGTTCAATGACCACCAATGGTTATTTATTAGTTCCTGAACGGGTAGAAAAACTAATTGAACGAAATGTACTGTATTACCAGATTACTCTCGATGGACCTGAAAAGGTACATAACAGGAGTAGAAAGTTGATTGGGGGAAAGGGAACATACAGTACGATAATGCAAAATTTAAGATTGATGAAAGAATTTAATAACCGGGAACTTACTGTAAAAATAAGGGTGAATTTTTTCCCCAATTCATTGAACGAATTGGAGGATTGGATAAAATACGAAATAGCTCCGGTTTTCTCGATGGACAAGAGGTTTATGTTATCCTTCCATCCCGTTAGAAAATGGTGCGGATGCAATGTAAGTGACAATGAGTACTTTGAAGACCGTACTTCTTTATCCGAATTCATTACACACTTATTCAGAGTTTGTATAAAAATGGGGCTTTCAATTCAAGATGTCCGTAATTCTTTAGATCCCCACGGAAATGTATGTTATGCCAGCAAAAGCAATTCAATAGTAATCGGTTCAGACGGTATGCTATATAAATGTACTGTTGCTTTTGATAATCCCGTAAATAATATTGGAGTGATTAATCAAGACGGTACATTGAATCTTAATCGTGTAAAGCTGGAAATGTGGACAAGGGATTATGCCGATAGAGAGGAAAAATGTTCAAAATGCTCATTCTATCCGTCTTGCCAAACCAAAAAGTGTCCGCTGTTATCAATCAGTTTCGGAAAACCTTCATGTCCAATTATATTTGATAGTATAGACAAGTTTATATTATCAACAGTGTATTCCTAAAAGAGTTTTACTTTCTTTAGGAAAGTGATATATTGAAATATTTTCCGCCTGTATAATTTTAAGGAGATGATATTTATGTTGGTTAATTTTGATGAAATGAAAAAAGTCGATACTCCGGCAATCAAAAGTGCAATAACCCTGTGGAACACAAGATTGGAGGCTATGAAAAAGGCTGAAAACATGAAAGATTTGATTTGTTACTTAGGAACACCAGTTGAATGGAGTGACAATTGCGAGGGCAATGTTTAATGTGAGTGCCAAAAAAAGCGCTTAACCAAGAAATATCAGATCCTGGAAGTCAAAAATTATTGTATGTTTTAATTTATCTAAGAGTCCCCCTTATTGTTATATGAAAAATACAGGCGGAAATTTCTATTTTTTCATTTTAGCTTCAACAGTATTAATACAATTTGGTTTGAAAATAAATTTTGATTTTTAATTTGTAACAAGAAAACTTGTTTATGAATAATATGCTAATGTAAATAATCTAAAAGGAAAGGATTGGTTTATTGATGTTTGGTAAAGGCGGAATATTTGATAATGATGAAATTTTATGGTTTATTATTTTGTTCCTGTTGCTGTTCTTCTGTAGACCATACGGCCCGGTAGCAGGCGTTGCTGAATGCTAAGCTTATAAATATACCATATTTTTTGTCGTGAAATATCCTATTTTTCTTATATTTATTATGCAGATATGTTATATTATTTGTTTTTTGATTACTTATTTGCTTTTCAGTAAGGATTTTTCACGACTATTAAAATGCTTCAGAAGAGTATTTTGTATTAAAAGTTAATAATCGAGGTAAAGGTTAATAATCGAGGAGAGAATTCCTCGATTATTTCTTTTGTAGAATAATAGCAGAAAATTTTTTGTTGTTTTCTAATATATCAAATATTATGAAATTTAGACAATGCACAACAATATATGATATAATTGTTAATACAAAATAAATGAAAAGTTTTACATTTTTATAGACCGAAATTGTTAAATGATGTTATAATAAAAAGGTGAGAATTTTTTGAGAGGAGTAGTTTGCATATGAAAAAATTTGTTATAGGTTTCATTTTAGGTAGTCTTATCACAGGAACAGTAGGGGCAGCTGCTCAATACATTTTAACGCCAATAACTTATGATATCACAGTTAATGGTAAGAGTTTGAAGGATGAGCAGTATCCAATGCTGAACTTAAATGGGACAACCTATTTGAGCCTTAGAAAAACATGTGAAGCGGTAGGGGCAACACTTTACTGGAATGAAGCAACAAAAACTGCTGAACTGACAACAAATAATAATACTTCAAGCGTTGAGGTAACTTCGAGCGGAAGTGTTATAATGAAATCCGAACTCTTTACATTACGTGAAGAGCCTATAATGTATGTAATACACGATAATGAATATTATATAGAAATTTCTGCTTTTGCACAATACTTATCAGCTGATGCTAGTAACGTGTACATAAAAATACCCGGTAAAGCGGATTTGACATTACCTAAACAAGAAGGAAGCGACAAGTTAAAGACAGGTAAAACTGTAATTGAATACTTGAACTTTACTTATGTAAGATTAGCTGATTTGAACTTAACAACAGAATTAAAAGATAATGTTTTGTGGTTAAAATAAGCCCCTATGAGATCAAACTTGATGTTGATAAAAACCGGTCTACTTAATGGTAAACCGGTTTTTATTGTATATTGATTTGCTCTTTGATTAATTTTAATTTAAAATATAAAAGTAAACAGGTGTTTTTGTTTATGTGAAATAATTGCTTTGATATAAAAATGCTTTGTTAATATAAGGGAGGACAGCGGTGGCTGATAAATTGTGGATATGGATAGTGCCTTTGATATTTTCGTTTATTTATTGGGTTTTATCATTATTTAAAGGTATATTGTATGATAAATTTATATTTAAATTCATAAGATATGAGAAAAAAATATTTAGACGACTATATTATCTTTTTTCACTAACCTGGTCGTTCATTTTTTTGTATGGATTCAGAAATGAAATATTAAATTTAAATTTAGCCGGCCCAAACATGGGCAATCATTGGAATTTTATTTGTGTGTCTTTAATAATATTGATTTTTATTGTAGTATGGGATTTCTTATTTATATCTTGTAAAGGGATTAATGCCATAATATATAAAGATGTTAAAATATCAGCAGAAGAAGCTGAAGACATAAAAATCACCGAAATAATTGAAGATAAAAACTTTAAAACCTTAGATAATATATTAAATGCTCAAGACTTGTTAGTGCGTGAAATGGAAGAGTATGTTGATTATTATATAGAAAATGATTTCGATGAAAATACTATGTATAAAGATTTGGTTAAAAAGTATGAAAAAACCAGGAAGGATATAAAAATTTCTATGTACAAAGCAGATATGGAAGGATATAAAGAAATGCAAAAGGATTTAAAATTAGATGACGCTAAATTATCAAGCATATTATATTCTTTACAGTATAATAGAGTTTGTTTTCCTGAAGATTCGGATAAAGATATTATATATGCAATTATTTCAACTTGTGGTAACGGGGATTATATATTTGTATTGGAATCTGATTTTTTATACAAAAATGAATTTATTGTTATTCAAAACATCATACATATTTTTGATTTGTGTTATGAATTGGAATATAGACGAGCAAATGATTTATCAGATGTATAATATTTGAAGTTATCCTTTGTTTCTGGTATAATTAAATTGAGTGGAAGGGTGATAATTATGTCTAGTGTAAGAGAAAGTAATTTTCAACGTATTGGTAGAAAAATAGCCCAAAAAAGAATTGAAAAAAAATCAGATGCTTGTAAAAATCCGTTTAACACATTTTCAAATGATATAAAAATGAATCATGATAAAAAGGCTGAAAAAGGTAAGAAAATATTATATGATAAAATTTTAAGCAGAGTTTAACTATATTTCTGACGATTGCTATAACTAAGGCACAGGTTTTAACCTGTGTTTTTTTGCGGTAAGTTTTGAGAAAATAGTCTGCACTTATCGGTGAAAGCCTTGTATTGCTGGTAGTATTCAATTATAATTAATAATGAGTAAAAAAATTCTATGCTGTTACAAATAATTTTTAATTTTTTTATTTACAAATACAAATGATTGTGCTATAATATGTATTCGTTATCGGGGTGTAGCTCAGGTTGGCTAGAGTGCTTGCTTGGGGTGCAAGAGGTCGCTGGTTCAAGTCCAGTCACTCCGACCAAAGCAAAAAGCGAGTTGTATTTTCACAACTCGCTTTTTGCTTTATATTTTGTACATGATTTGTACCCGAATTCCAAACGGATTTTTCAAAAATAAATACTGTGTAAAAATTTGCTGTTCTGTTGAAATTCCCTAATACCAATTATAATAGATTCTTTTCTTTCTGTTTTACATTTTTCCATTACCCATACTTTAAAATTTGATTTTTTCAAGTGCATTTCAAAATCCGGAACTTATATTATAGTTTTCGTGCTCTTAACCACAATTTGTTTCGTTCTTTGCTCGGAGGAAATATAAAATTTAACAGCATAAATCATAATTTTAATGAATAAAACATATATTGATTGTTGATAATTAATAATGAGCAATTTTATTACAATTTATAAAATTAAAGCTAATTTAAGGGAGGAAATAATATGTTAAGTAATGAGGCAACACCAATAAGTGAGCCTCCAACGTTAAAAATTCAAAGAAAAAGCAAAAAGACACTGATATTGGTATTATATATTATATTTGTTGTGCTTGTGTCTTTAGGAGTCAATAATTATTTTATTTATAAATGGTTTAAAGACACCAGAACGAAATATGAAGATACATTTTTAAGGATTCAGGCTGTGGAAGAAGAAAACAGTAGATTAATATCTGAGAAAAATACAATAACTTATGAATACAACATGCTGAAAGAACAAATAAAGCAAATTACCGAGCAAAATGAGCAAATGACAGCTTTACTTGAAGAAATCAGGATTAAAAATGATGAGCTGATGGAAAAGAATAGACAACTTGAGGAGCAGAACAAGGAACTGGTACAAGACAATATTGAGCTTCAAAACACATTGAAAAAGGCAGCTTCAGTGGGAATAAAACCCCAAAGTTATACTGAATTTAAGGGATTAAGTACACGGGGTTCTATAGAGCGTGGTCAATATCTCGGAAAATTTTTGGGAACTGCCTATACTCCATCTGCTTCGGAATGCGGAAATAACTTGGGAATTACAAACTCAGGAAAACCGATAATACCGGGAATATCTATTGCAGTGGATAAAAATTACTGGCCTTTCGGTACAGTATTCTATATAAAAGGACTTGGATATGCTGTAGCTATGGACACCGGCAGTGCAATTAAAGGGAGAAACAGATTTGATTTTGCTGTGTTTGATAAGAATTTTGCGAAACAGCTGGGATCAAGTTATTGGGATGTTTATCTTGTAAAAATGGGAAACGGAAAGGTTGAAGACATATCTCTTTAGCTATTTGTATAACATACTATTCTGAACGCATCCACAAAGTACTTTGTACTCATTTTACCACTACTCTTATTATCCTTTGCAGCTATTAATCGGATGTGAAATTCGGCATATAAAACATTTTATATGTTTACTGAAAAGATACTTATTAAGGGATATTTTAGATACGAATATAAAGGGAAAAGGTTTATATAAAAAATAAACACTTTTCCCTTGTTTTACGTCTTCAGATCATAAAATATTTGATTTATTTTTTTATTTGAAGTAAAATTAAAGAAAAAATTCAAAAATGAAATTTATAACAATAGCACGTTTATAGCTGAATTTGCGTCCATATCGATTTGTTGTACATATTTTGTGCAGGTGGTCATTTATGATTATTACTTCTTTTGAAAAGAGTAGCAAAAATAAGGATATGATTTCGGTGTTCATAGACAATCAATATGCTTTTTCACTCCCGGAAGAAGAATATTTAAGGCTTGGTCTTTATGAAAAAAGCGAAATCACAGAAGAGGAATTGGGCTATATAAAGAGGGAAGTATTGATAAAGAGTGCTAAATCTAAAGCGATAAAATATGTATCATTAAAATTGATGAGTGAAAAGGAGTTATATAGCAAATTACTGTCAAAGGGATTTGATGAAGAGATATCAAGAATTGTAGTAGATGATTTGAAAGCCTTAGGTTACATAAATGACAAAATTTATGCTCAGAAATTTGTTTTTGAACGAAGTAAGCTAAAACCAAAGTCGAAAAAAATGCTTAGGATGGAATTAAGCAATAGAGGAATTTCTGACGATATTATTGATGAAGTTCTGGACAATTTTGAATATGATGAGATAACAGTTATTGAAAGGCTAATAAAGAAAAAGTTTGGGAAATATGATTTAACAGATCCTAAAATTGAGAAAAAGGTATTTTCTTTTTTGACTCACAGAGGTTTTTCCTATGAAAACATCAGACATGGACTTTTAAATATTTGTAAAGATGAATAAAGAATTTATAAAAATTTTCAGTATAAAAAATTGCATCTTTTAAATAGTGCGGACTAATATTTAGTTATCTTTAATTATAGTAGGAGGAAATTAAAATGGATGAAGCTGAATACAAAATCGAAGAAATAGTATTTTGTGAAAATTGTCAGGATGATGTAAAATATGAAATTCGCAGTGAAATTATAAAAATTGATATGGAGGATATTGAGTTTTCCTACGAGGCGCTTGTTCCCTATTGCAAAGAGTGCGGGGAAGAAGTAAGTGTACCGGAAATAAATGATTTAAATATAATCCGGGCATACAAAGCGCAAAAAGAAGCATTAGAGAACAGAGAAGAGTTTAAATAGGTGATAATTCTCCTATAATTGCAATAAAATAAATAAAAACAGGTAACTAAAAATAAACCTGTTTTTTTGTGTTCAGAATTGCTTATTTTATTATATTATTGAAATTAAAAAAATTGTGAATTATAATACAGAGGTTACTAATATATAGTTTTTCTAATCTGATTAATAAAAGCATATGATGCTAAAAAGAGTAAATTGCGGACTGGACTTGGAACGGAGGAGAGAAATTGGATCTTATTACAATAATATTAACGGCTTTAGGGCTTGCAATGGATGCTTTTGCAGTATCCATATCATGCGGAATTTCGGATGATAAAAACACATCCAGTAATGCACTTAAGGCGGGGGGTGCGTTCGGTTTATTTCAGGGAGGAATGACTACATTAGGGTGGCTGGCAGGTTTGTCCTTTAGGGTTTGGATTGAGAATATCGATCATTGGGTTGCTTTTTTGTTATTGGGAGTTATTGGGGCTAAAATGATTTGGGAAGCCTTTGAAGATGAAAACGAGTGTATTGCGCTTACCAGTTTTAAGTTACTTATAACGCTTGCCATTGCCACAAGTATAGATGCTCTCGCAGTCGGAATCAGCTTTTCAGCTTTAAAAATAGATATATTATTACCTGCTCTGTTGATAGGTATAATTACTTTTGCTTTGTCTTATTTTGGAGTCTTCCTGGGAAAAATGATAGGATGCAATACCAAGTTTAAAAAGTATGTGGATGTTTTTGGCGGTATAATACTTATAGGTATAGGTTTGAAAATTTTGCTTCAGCATATGTTATGATAATGATTAAGATTTAGTGGTTTAAATTTGATTTAATAATTTAAAAGAATTAGAAAACATACCTGCGATAAAGTACGCAGGTTTTTTTACGTCTATTAAGAAATTACAGTTAACATATTATGTGATACAAGAATAATATATTACAGAAAGCTTGAGATGAAAGTTGGTAATTTATGTATAAAGTTATGATTGATCCCGGCCATGGGGGGAAGGATAAATCGAACATTGGGCCAACTGGCTTTGTTGAAGCTGACGGAGTATTGGATATATCCCTTAAGTTAAGAGATGAACTGCTTGCAACCGGCGCATTTGAAGTTAGACTTACAAGGGAAACCGATACTTATTTGGGAGTTAGGGAACGAGGCATGATGGCTGCACAATGGGGAGCCGATTTATTTATATCGGAACATACAAATGCTACCGGTCTGGCTAATAATACCAGTATTAGAGGTACTGAAGTTTATTCAAGCGTAAAACGAAAGGATGATGCTCTTGCAGCAGAAATGTCAAAGGCAATAGCCCAAGCAATTGGAACAATAGACAGAGGTGCAAAAAAACGTGAAAGCACTGTAAATCCCGGTGAAGATTATTATGGAGTAATTGATGCGGCTGCTGACGGAGGAGTTCCGCATATTCTCCTAATAGAAAATGCTTTTCACGACCATAGGGAAGACGAAGCATTGCTTAAAGATCCTGCAAAAAGATTGGCTATAGCCAAAGCTCAGGCTGACGTTATATGCAGGTTTTTTGGTGTCTCAACAGAAGGGGATAATAATTTGAACTGGAAGCAAAAAATTGTTCAGGAAGCTTTGGATTTAGGATTAATAACGGATAAAAACTGGATAGACAAAGCAGATGAAATGGCAACCATTTGGTTTGTGTGTGCTGTTGCAATAAATGTATATAAAAAATTAAAGTCATAATTATGTGTTTATAAAAGCATTAGTATGGAGGTTTATATATGACGGAGGCTGTAAAACCTTCATCTTTTTTTTTATTCCGATAAGATTATGGTTATCTTGATATATGAAATACTATTTTTTAATATTGTATTGTAGGCGTATTATATGTATAGCATTGAGGAATACGTTTTCAAAAAGGTGGGAAACCGATGATAAAAAATATAATATGGGATAGACTTTATGACATTTTTGCAGATATATATATAAAATTAAATTTTGTCAATCCCATTGAAACAGGCAGAATAACAGGCAATTTATTTGTTGTCAGAACAGGAACAGCAAATTTTTATATTTATAAAACCGGCCAATATATAATAGCTTTTGACTGCGGATATGGAAAAAGTCAAATAAAGCGGGAACTTCTAAGTTTGGGTATTAAACCTGAAGATATTACCCATTTGTTTTTAACTCACTCGGACTTTGACCATGCCAAAGGATTATCGGTATTTGAAAAAGCAGAAATATATTTATCTTCCGATGAGGAACAGCTGATAACAGGAAAAAAGGCAAGAAAATTTGGCATTATCTACAACTTTAGAATAAAGCGTAGATATCATTTGCTTAATGATAACGATATAGTTACTGTTGGTTCGACAAAAATAAAAGCTATAGCTACACCGGGGCATACTACAGGTTCTATGTCGTACTTAATCGATAATGAAAAGATATTGATTATTGGTGATGCTTTTAGAATTATAAAGGGAAAAGTTTATCCCATAAAACTTTATAATATGGATTCCAAAAAGCACAGGGAATCTATTAGAAAATTAGCATATATTGAAGATGTAAAATTGGTATGTACGGGACATAGAGGATATTACGACAGGTTTGACGATGCAATAAGACATTGGAGATAGTTCAGTTCCTGTCTCTTGCCAATTTGCCTATCAATATATTTTTTAATTCTTATTCAGAAAAATTTTCAAAATTTTTATCCATAATTTTAAATTTCATACTATATAGTTCTATCAATTTTAATATAAATAAAAACATTTAGGTATGTAAAAAATAAAAATTACGAAAAGATGCTTTTTAAACTGAATTGCTGTTTGTTAAATTATACATAAAATTTAAATTATATATGCAATAGCAAATGCTATAAAAGTTACAAAGGTGAGAGCAGTGGGCTTTAGATATAGAAGAAGCATAAGAGTAGGTAAAGGAGTAAGACTTAATATAAGTAAAAAGGGAATAGGGGTGAGCGTTGGGTTTAAGGGTGCCAGAATCGGTGTTGGACCAAGGGGGTTAATACGAACTTATTCGATTCCTGGAACTTCTATTTCTTATATAAAACAAACCTCTTTCAAATCAAAAAGAAACCGTAGCGGCTCTATTAGATCAAGTAACTCTGATACCGGTAATTTCAGTAGCAATAAGGCTTCAAGCGGTGATAAAACTTTTTATTTCCAAAAGCAAAAAACAAATGAAAAGAAGTGGCTTGTACTAGGCATAATATCGCTGTTTTTTGCTTTTGTTAATCCCGGATTCATTGTTTTTCTTTTGTTATTCGCTTTCCTATATTACAGAGGATTAAATAATCCTGAGAACCGATCAAAAAAGCTGTATAACAAGGCTTTGGAACTCTTTTTAAATAAGAAGTTTTCAAAGGCACTAACCTTATTGCAAAGGTCTGTTGAATATTTTGAGGATAATATCTTTTCACACTTTATATTGGCAATTATTTATCACGACCAAAATCAATTTGATCAAGCTATACGTCATATTGATAAATATATTAGTCGGAACCCGAATGACATAGCGGCTAAATTTATTAAAGCCGATTGCTTTTTTGAATCTCAACAATATGAATTGGCCATTGATTTACTGCAGTCATTCAAATTTTACAGCGAAGAATATGAAATAAATCGGATTCTGCTACTCGGTAAATGTTATTTTAATTTGGAAAAATACGATATTGCCATTGAACAATTTAAAAAGGCACCAATAATGAAAAAGAAAATTAATGAGGATATATTGGAGTGCAAGTATTGGCTGGGAGTTTCTTATTATAAGACAGGAGACAAGAAAAAAGCAAAAACTCAATTAGCAAAAGTATATGCGGAAAATTCCAATTTTCTTGAAGTAGAGAAGTATGCTGAGGAATTAGGTTTGATATAAATTGTTTTTTTAATAATAAATATAATTAAACGAGACAGAAACCTGCATTAATGTAAAGTTCTAGTTTCTGTCCCGTTGCCAATTAATCAATAATTATAATTAGATGTCATGACATTTGGTGGAGTGTTAAAATATCTTAGCCAATGGCACCCCATAATTCAACTTCTCCAATATGTACATAATCATCGCCGACAACGCGGTTTACATATATTCTGATAATCTTTTTTTCGACAGGTGTTTCAAATACTGCTTCGTCCCAATTTCCGCCAATATCCCTTCTTTCAGGAACAATAAGCTGATAAGTGCCTGACGCATTGTCCAAATCATCTATCGAATCTGCTGCTTCCACCCACCAGTTGTTTCTATCAATATCTGAATATCCGTTCTGTCCTAAGAAGACTTTTAGTTTTGATAATTTTACCGTTGTATCCGACGGAAATTCAATCTGAATGTATGCCGGATTGATGGCGTCGGTGACATATACAGTATTAATGTCATCATCAAACGCATTGCCTAAATTGGAATAATACACACAGTCAGTACTTGTTATAATTGCATTTGACAAGTCAAGTTTACCGTCGGTAACTACATTTAATTCAATGCTGTCGGAATATAATCCATATGCATCTTTTGCTCTTACTATGTAAGTGTAGGATTTTCCAATCTCAATACTTGTATCTATATAGTTCAAGCTCGATGTTTGTCCGATTATCTGTCCATCTCTTAAAATATCATATCCTGCTATGTCCATGGAACTGGGAATTGCAATCCAATCCAAAACAACAGCGTGGTCTATAATTGAATATGTAAGCGCTTTTACTACACTTCCTGGCATTGTCTTGACAAGTATATTGCTTGGTGGAGACAACAAACCCGATACATCTTTTGCTCTAACGTAAAATGAATATGTTGCTCCGGGAACTAAGTTCCTTATGGTGTAAATTCTGCTATTAGTTGTACCTATTAATTCAAAGGTGTCTCCAAATAACTGGTATACGTTGTAACCTACAACTTTAGAGTCATCACTGGATTCTTGCCACGACAGCGTAAGATCCGGGCCTGACGCTGTACCCATTAGACTAGCAGGTGTTGTAGGAGGAGTATTGTCAACTTTCAGTTCGGTGGTATAGTAGTGGTGAACCTCCGCCAAACTCGACCAACTGCCGCTCCATTCGTAATCGTTTGAACCTAAAGCCGGTGCATATGTAAACTGCATTCCGAGGATTCTCCCAGGATTTAATCGAATTCCTGTAATGATATTTGAGGAAGCTTGGTCGTTCCAATATGAATAACCAACACCTGGCCCAAGATCTTTTGTAAATTTGCAGGTCATGGTGTAGTAGCCCTGTTCATCCGGACCTGATATGGCAAGTTGTGAATCCTGTATATCGTCATATTCTCCCAGTCTGACTTTTGATGTTGGCGAGTCGGGATTTAGGTAAATCGCCTTATTTCCTCTTGATGTTTGATAACAATCTCCATAGGCTAACTCTGTTTGTTTTACACAATTCCAATCGGTAGTCCCGGATTCTGCAAAAACTCCGTCGGTTTCCCATGAACCGTTATGACCGCTTCCGTCAAGTGACATCCATACCTTTATCTTTTTGTTGGAGCGCACACCTAAATAAAGGTAATTATCGTCCCAACCTGAATAAAACTCTGCTTCAAGTGATTCGTCATACTGGAACGAAGGTATGGATGCAAGCTTTGTCCAACCGTCACCGATAGTTCCGTCAATTTCCGGTGAAGTATGGAATTTATATATTGCAGGGCTGAAATCGCAAAATGGAGTAGGGTCTTGACCGTCCGGTATTCCATCTCTGTCTGTATCGTAACTTAATGGGTTTGATCCCCTGTATATGCCAGCACAATATTCCTCAAGGTCGTTAAGGCCGTCTGAATCAGTGTCTGCTGTAGCAGGACTTGTTCCGAATCTTTCCTCATCGATAACAAGTCTTGAATCTTTATCAGCCATTAAGTCTTTATCTTTATCCACAAATTCTATATATCCCTCATGCATTCTGACACGCTTGTCGTAATCCCTGAATACTCTCAAAACTTGAGCCATTCCGTCAAAATCTTCACCGGCAACAAATTCATATCCTTCCTCAAGAGGATAAGCCCATGGGAAATGGTTGAAAATCATATAATATCCGTCATCTTTGTATAAAGCCTCTAAGGCATGTCCAATTTCATGGACAAAAAGCCAAACTACATGGGAATATAATATACCGTTGTCGTGGTCCTTACAATATGGACTCATGGTAGAATTATATGGATAAAAACCTAATCCATAATGAGTGTCTCCCAAAATTGAAGGGCCACCCCATCCTCCGCCACCGTTGTCCATTTCTTTTGCAATTAGAAAAAGCAAATCAAATTGATATTTTTGAATTCCCCTTGACTCTAAATCGCTCTCTATAACGCCCATATCCGGTGGTGTGCTGCTTGACACTACAGGGCATTGCGAATTTATCACAAAGAACGTAGGTTGAATGTTAAGCCTTCCCTTTGAATTTCTGTAGAAGAATTCTACACCTTTGTAAACTGAATTTATTGCCCTTTGAACATCTATGCCGGGAGAATAAATGGGAACAAGAAGTCTGAAATTTGTTACAGTACTAAGATTTGACTTTGTCGTAGATAATGTTGTTGATACTTCGTGGGAGAATTTAGAAATTATTGATCCGTTATTGTCAATCGCTGCTACTTTGTAATAGTATTTCATGCCTGGAGTGAGGTTATAATCAGTGTATTCAATGGTATTGCTTCCATAACTGCATGTAGCATAGGCTATAGGTGTTGAACTGTATGTACCGTTTGATGGTTTTCTGAATATTGCGTAACCTGCAGCGGCAGGATTGTTTACATTATTCCACTTAAGTGATGCAGTTGAATAATAGCCCGTAACTTCCAAACCTTGTGGTGCTTCAATATAGTCTGAACCTAATGCATTTGTTTGAGAAAAGGAAAAAAATAAAATCTGGGCAATTAATAAAGTGACTAATATTATTGAGTATGATATTCGGTTTTTTGTCTTCTGCATGATACCATCTCCTTCGATGCAAATTTCCGGCCAACCATGGAGTCGATCAAAGTTATTTACAATGTTATCTACCTCCTTAAATGAAAATTTGATATATATCAAAAAATTTTCTTCGATATGGAATAGTGGCATTTTATATATTACCATAATGAACTATTTATGGAAATACTGTAAAAAGTAATTTTGTGTTAATTTTACAAAAAATTTTTTGCTTTTATTGTCTAAAAGGCTAATTTAAAGAAATACAGGACTATTGGAGAGTTTGAAAATTTTTATTATGGGAGGATTATATATTTATATGTCGATGATGAATGCAGTATAATGATGCGGGAAAATAAGACAGACAAAACGGGCAAAATATATTGGAATAGAACAATGGAAAAGAAAAGAAATTTTGCACCAGAAAAAGCAACTCTTACACACTTATAGCCATATAAAATATTATTGCGAATTTACATAGTTTTCTACTTCTTTATCAACTTCTGTCTTCAACTCATTATAAATTGTATCAATATTATCCTTAAGGATATCATTTACTTTCTGAGGTATGTAAGGGTGATTATAATTTTCAAAATAGTCATAATATTCATGATTTTCATATATGTATAAATTATTTTCTTTCTTAAATCCAACTTTAGCTAGCCTTGAGTGAGCAGATTCAATATTACCGCTTTTGTCTACCCATTGAGAAACAATCCAGGAGTATACATTTACGTTTTCAGATGTTTCTACTGTATCAATAATTCTATACTTTCCAGTAAAAAAATCTCCCGCAGAACCCAGTGACGATTCTATCTTATTTATATAATAATCCATGGCTTCATCTATAGTTTTTCCGCCATTAATCTTTACACCGTCATCGTTCCTTGTAACTCGTGGCAGTTCTGTAACTTCTGGTGCATTTTCAAGTGTGTTTGTTGTATTACTGCAAGAAGGTAATAGAATAACTAAAATAACAGTAAGTGTTAAAAATTTGAATATTTTATTATTCATTTCTTTCACTTCCTTAAATTTTATCAGATATATCATTATTAGTAATTATAAATATATTTTTGCTGTTTGTGAATATAATTTAAAATAGTATGACAATAAATAACAAAACTTTTACAATTATCATGGACTAATTACTATTTCCATTATGGACTTATACTGGTAAATTTGTTTTTTATAATCTACTTAGAATTAACAATACAAAAATTTCAATGGTTAGGAAAGGTAAAGGCTTAAATTATCAAAGGATAGATCGCTTTTTTTGATATTAAAGATGGGAAATACCTTATCATAAAGATTGTGAAATTTACAATATAAAAAGCCCAACTAAAAATAGTGGACTTTATGGCTATCAAATTGGCTATCATATTTTATTTTAGCTGGTGCGAGGGAAGGGATTTGAACCCTCACAACCTTGCGGCCACTAGAACCTGAATCTAGCGCGTCTGCCAGTTCCGCCACCCTCGCACACTTGACTAGATTATTTTACTAGATAAATCGAATAATTTCAAGTGGTAAAATATATTTTTTGAAAAAAATATCTAGGAATTTTAAAAGAAATATGTTAATATTTAAGCGACAAAAAAGTATAAAAGTTCCATTCTATTAGACAAAAAGATAGAGAAAAAAGGCAGAAAAAGTAAGACATATCTATGGGGAGGGATACGAAGTTGCGAGCTATGAGCGTCTCAAATGACAGAGTACTAAATCGTGTTACTCAGATTTTTGAAAAATGCTCACAACAGGTTGGAGTTGATATTGTTAGTGTCGTCTTATACGGTTCAAGGGCAAAAGGAGATTACACTTCGCAAAGTGATTACGAATTCCTGATTTTAGTTGAAGACAATACAGATTTATTGAGGTTTATATTGATGAATGATACTATAAAATATGAGCTTTTGAAAGAAAGATTAATGAATGTAAAAATTCTTATGTATACACCCCATGTATTTGAAGAATTATTATATACCGATAAATTGGTTGGAACATTTCTGTATATGATTTGCAGGGATAATATACCGTTGTTTGATAGAAAAGGAACTTTTAGATCAATAAAAGAGCGCTTAACGAGTGACAATAATACCAGAAAAAGTGAAGAGGAATTTTTGGTGCAATGTATTGATTTTTCAAGGCAAATGGGCTCGGAAAAATGGGAACGTAAATGGGATAGGATACTGTTGCAGTTTAGATATCAAAAAAGAAGAAAAAGTGCATATTGACAGTTTAATTTGAAATAAATTTATATGTTTTAAAATAAATATTCAGGCAATTTTAAAAATATCCCGTTCAGTATTCAATTCGGAATAACTTCAAATCAGAACTATAGAATGGCAAAATTATCGACAATTAGTTTATTTTTTGCCAAAAAGTTTTATTTCAAATTAAAAATTTCATGAAATCATGTAATTTATAAATTATTGATGCTTTATAATTTTTTTTTTTTGCCATATAATAAATACTAAAGATAAATTTAGGAGGAAACCATTTTGAATAGAAAATTAATTGAATTTAAAGAAAATATTAAAGGAAAAAAAGTAGCGGTACTCGGAATTGGAATCAGTCATATTCCTTTAATTAAATATTTATATAGGCTCGGAGTGGATATAACTGCCTTTGATAAATCCGATGAAAACAAGCTTAAAGATGTAATTGACCAGTTTAGTGGCATGAATATTAAGTATAGCCTTGGTGAAGATTACTTAAAAAATCTGAAAGGATTCGATATAATTTTCAAAACTCCGGGTATGCGATTCGATTTGCCTGAACTTGAGGAAGCAAGAAGAAACGGTTCACAAGTAACTTCTGAAATGGAAGTTTTTTTTGAGCTTTGCCCTGCACAAATTTTTGCTGTTACCGGAAGCGACGGAAAGACTACCACTACTACCCTTATATATAAAATGTTAGTGGAACAGGGCTATAATTGCTGGCTTGGAGGGAATATCGGCACCCCGTTGCTTGACAGGATTGATGAAATCAATGAAACGGATAAAGTAGTACTAGAGCTCAGCAGTTTCCAGTTACATACCATGAAACGAAGTCCGCATGTTGCTGTTGTTACAAATCTTGCACCTAACCATCTTGATGTACATAAATCAATGGACGAATATGTGGAGGCAAAAAAGAACATATATTTGCATCAAACAGGGAATGATAAGCTTGTAATAAATTTTGACAACGATATAACCCGGGATTTTATTAATGATGCCAAAGGAAAGGTGGTATATTTCAGCAGAATTAATAAGATTGATTCCGGAGCCAAAATGAAAGGTAATATGCTGGTATATAGTGACGGAAAAGAGGAAAAGGAGATAATAAATGCTGATGATATTGTAATTCCGGGAGTACATAATATTGAAAACTACCTTGCAGCTATTGCTGCTGTGATAGATTATGTGGAAATTGATACAATAAGGAAAGTGGCAACGACTTTTAAAGGAGTAGAGCACAGAATAGAACTGGTTAGGGAACTTAATGGAGTCAAGTTTTACAATGATTCCATTGCAAGCAGTCCTTCAAGGACAATTGCCGGTTTAAATTCCTTCAAACAAAAGGTTATTCTCATAGCGGGAGGATATGATAAAAAAATTCCCTACGATGTTATGGGGGAAGTGCTTGTAAATAAAGTCAAGTGCCTTGTACTTATAGGACAGACAGCGCCTAAAATTGAGCAGGCACTACTGAAGGAAATAGAAAGGACAGGAAAAGGAAAGGATATACCGATAATACACTGTGATACGTTAAAAGAGGCGGTTGAAAAAGCGTATGAATCTTCAAAATCGGGGGATATAATTATTATGTCACCGGCCAGTGCAAGTTTTGATATGTTTAAAAACTTTGAGGAAAGAGGAAAGCAGTTTAAGGATATTGTAAATTCTTTATAAATAAAGACAAAAAACAAATAAAGACAAAAAACTTTTTAATCAACTATCAGCAGGCAAAGTCAGGTATAATGATGTAGAAAGTCATCAAACCTTTTAAAATAAAGGGTAAGCTTTAATAAGAGCTTACCCTTTGCTATCGTTTGCTTTACTTTTTTAAACTGTTATAAATCACTCTAAAAGAGCAAATTACTTAAAAAATGTTATAAAAATATTGATTTATGTATTACAAAATTAAACGAAAAGTAATGGGAATAAAAGATTTTTAGGTATTAAATAAGCTGATTACCGAACTCATCTTGAATATGAAAGCTATATAAATTTTTATTTTATTGCCCTGATCATGGCGGTATGATTATCGTTGGGTAAAAATCCCACCAGCTCAACTGTGTTGAATCCTGCTGATTTAATGACATTTAATTCGTGTTCGAGAGTCAATGGCGTATCAAAATGTACAAAAACATCATCTTTGATTCCGTCTCTGAGTCTTCGCCTGTTATATTCGGAAAATGCCAGATCTTCTATAGCTTGTGATGTGGCGATGTAATCACATTCAATATACACGCCGCCCGGTTTCAAACAGTCAAATATTTTTTTGAACAGCATTTTCTTCTTTTCGAAGGTGTAATGATGTAAAGTTTGAAAAGAGACAACTGCATCAAAACGTTCCATTCCCATATCGTAAGTAAAATAATCTTCGCAAACTAAAGTAAGATTCTTATCATGGTGTTTTGAGTAGAGCTTTTGCAACATTTTATTCGATAAGTCAACCCCAACCGTTTGTAAATTGGGAAAGCGGATAAAGATGTAATCCAACTCAAGACCGGTTCCGCAGCCAATATCTAAAAGGGTTTCGGTTGATACCGGCAATAGATCTGCCATCCATTGATAATAACTTTTCCACTTAGACATGTGTTCTTCATAAAAGTGGATTCTTGCCTCAAAGAAGCCCGCCATTGTTTCAAGAGGTTCATCCTTAGTTTCATCAAGCCATTTTTTCAGTTCCTGATAATCTTTATCCATAATAATACCTCATTTTTGTAGTTAATCAGTATAGTAGAATATTGGCGTTTCTATATTTTAAATTTATATAACAATAAACCTTGCATACTGTATCACTACAGTCTACAAGGTTTATTTGGTGGGAGGAGATGGATTCGAACCATCGAAGTCAGTGACAACAGATTTACAGTCTGCCCCCTTTGGCCACTCGGGAATCCTCCCATATATTTAATTGGTGCCCAGAGCCGGAATCGAACCAGCGACACGAGGATTTTCAGTCCTCTGCTCTACCAACTGAGCTATCTGGGCGTGCCTTACAGAAAATTTGGTGGGCCTTCAGGGACTCGAACCCCGGACCAACCGGTTATGAGCCGGTTGCTCTAACCAACTGAGCTAAAGGCCCTCGTAAACGCGACAAGTGATAGTATAAATTAAAAAATAGGATTAGTCAAGTATTTTTTTTAATTTTATTAATTTTTTGCTCACATCTTCACTTGAAAAAGAAAATTCCATCCCCTGGAGTATATAGACGGAAATAATTTTTTGATTAATTGACAATTTTATACCTTGATTAAGAGATTTGGTATATATTTGAAGTGTTTTATAAGGATTAATATTCCTTGGGTTTATTTGCAAGTCAATACAGCTTTGTTGTATAATAAAAAATAAATTTCATATAGTTTGTAGGCGAAGAGAAAGCCTAAAATGCTAATTTCAAAATTTGCTATACAAAAAATACGTATTTTGAACAATACTAAGTATTATATAAATCAAATTATGAGGTGCAAAATGGAATACTTGAACGTATTAAAGGATCTTAGCATGTATGTTGGGGTATCAGGAAGAGAAAAAGAAATATCCCAATACATAGAGGGACTGTTTAAAAATTATTGCGATGAGGTAAGAATAGACGAATTTTATAACGTATGCGGATATAAAAAAGGATCCGGTGATACCGGAAAAAAGATTATGATTATGGCTCATCATGATGAAATAGGTATGTTGGTTAAAAGCATTGATGACAGGGGATTTGTGAAATTTACCAACATAGGCGGAATAGATACTAAAATTCTTTTGGCGCAAGAGGTTATCATTCACGGTAGTGAGGATATTTACGGAGTTATTGGGGCAAAGCCTCCGCACCTTCTTAAACCTGAGGATACAAAGAAGGCTGTCAAGATGGAGGATTTATATATAGATACCGGACTTTCAAAAGAGAATATATCAAAGCTGGTTTCAATAGGAGATGTTATAACCTTTAAGACTTATCTTTTTGAACTTAAGGGAAATAAATTAAGTTCAAAATGCCTTGATAACAGAGCCGGAGTTGCCGCTTTACTGGATATTATGGAGAGGCTGTCAAAACTCAGCCACAATGATGATGTGATATTTGTTGCTACATCACAGGAAGAGCTTGGATTGAGCGGTGCAAAAATAGCCTCCTACAATATTAATCCGGACATGGCAATTGTTATCGATGCCTGTCATGGAGAAATTCCTGATGCTTCAAAAGACGAAACCTATGCTTTGGGCAAAGGACCTGCCATAGCAATAGGGCCGAACATTCACAGAGCATACACCAATAAAATAATTGAGGTGGCAAAGGAAGAAAACATACCTTATCAGATTGATGTGGAGCCGGGAAATACGGGAACTGAGGCTTGGGCAACCCAGGTGTCGAGGGCGGGAATTCCGTCATTGCTCATTTCCATTCCGGTAAAATATATGCATACTACTGTAGAGACTTTACACATAAATGATATTAAGAATACAGGTAAACTGGTTTCAAGATTTGTTTCAGGATTGTAGTTTGTACCTTCTCTTTTTGTCTGATTTCCAAAGAGAAAGCATTAAGAGATGAATTAAGCGAGAAATTTTATTTATGGCTGAAATGGAGGAAACAACGTGTACTTAAAAGAACTTACAGAATTAAATGGGGTTTCGGGAAATGAAGACGAAGTCAGGGAATTTATAAAAGAGCATATTAAGGAATTGGCCGATGAGATAAAAATTGATTCGATGGGAAATCTTATTGCCTTTAAGAAAGGCAAAAGCAAAAAACTCAAGGTAATGCTTTCAGCCCATATGGATGAAGTGGGATTTATGGTTACAGGTTTTGGCGATAGTGGTGTTATAAAATTTGCCACTGTTGGAGGTATTGATGAAAGAATACTTCCTGGCAAGAGAGTATTGGTTGGAGAAAAAAAGATTCCTGGGGTAATTGGCTCAAAACCTATTCATATGCAAGAAAAAGATGAACGGAATGCTAATGTGAAGTTAAAGAAAATGTATATAGATATTGGCACCGATAAAAAGGAAGAAACTGAGAAATTGGTGTCATTGGGAGATTATATTGCTTTTCACAGTCCCTATACAGAATTTGGCGACGGGCTTGTAAAGGCAAAGGCTTTGGACGATAGAGTGGGCTGTGCAATACTTATGGAGGCACTGAAAGAAAGATATGAATTTGACTTGTATGCCTGCTTTACGGTTCAGGAAGAAGTAGGGCTCAGAGGTTCTGAAGTTGCTGCCTATACTGTTAATCCCGACATTGCATTGGTGGTTGAGGGTACAACTTGTTCCGATGTACCTGGAGTGGAAAAGAGTGAGTATTCTACAGTCTTAGGTGAAGGGGCAGCCCTTACAATAATGGACCGTACATCGTATCCCGACAAGAATTTTGTTAATTATATATATGAGTTGGCACAACGAAACAAATTACCGGTACAATTTAAACAAACCAATACCGGAGGCAATGATGCGGGAAAAATTCAGATGAGCAGAAGCGGAGTAGTAACTGCTTCTATATCAGTACCTTGCAGGTACATTCATTCCCCGGTATCGGTTATGAGCAAAAAGGACTTTAACAGTTGCAAGGATATAGTAATAGCAGTTTTAAAAGACCTTGGAACAAGAGAAGAAGCTTATTGATAAAGTAAAAGAAATAGCTACGGAAATGCGAATAGGACATAAAACAGGAGGAATTATAAATGTTTGAGTTAATAAAAAGGTTGACACAATCTTTTGGTGTTTCAGGCAATGAAGAAGAAATAAGGGAGACTATCATTAATGAAATAAAGAATGATATACAGGAAATAAGAGTGGATACTTTGGGTAATCTTATTGCCACAAAACCGGGAAAAGGCAAAAAGATTATGGTGGCAGCACATATGGATGAAATTGGAGTGATGGCAACTTATATCGATGAAAAGGGATTTATAAGGTTTTCCAATATTGGAGGAGTTTCAGCCTTTGTTTCTTTGGGACAGAAAGTAAAGTTCAAAAACGGTACAGTGGGTGCAGTATTTTACGAGGATAAACTGGAAGATATGAAGAATTTAAAACTGTCAAAGATGTATATAGATATCGGTGCAAAGGATAAAAAAGAGGCTGAAAAATTAGTTCGCATTGGCGATGTTGCCTGCTTTGTGGGAGATGCTGTAAGGCAGGGAGATATGGTTATATCCAAAGCAATTGACGATAGAAGCGGATGTGCAGTACTTATTGAAGCTATAAAGCGTCTGCCCCAGACAGATAATGAGATATATTTTGTATTTACCGTTCAGGAGGAATTGGGACTTAGAGGGGCAAAAACAGCTGCTTACCAGTTGAAGCCCGATATTGCAATTGCAGTAGATGTCACTGCTACAGGAGATACTCCCGAGGCAAACCTTATGGAAGTAAAATGCGGAGGCGGACCTGCCATAAAGATAAAGGACAGATCAGTAATATGCCATCCTGAAGTTAAAAAATTATTGGAAGAATCGGCCAGGAATATAAATATACCGTATCAGTTTGAGGTACTTGAGTATGGCGGCAGTGACCCCGGTGCAATCCATATTTCAGCAGGAGGAGTTCCGTCGGGTGCAATTTCAATTCCCTGCAGATATCTTCACAGCCCGGTGGAAGCTGCAAGCCTTGAAGATATTGAAAATGCGGTAAAATTACTAATTGAAGCAATAAAATAAACCATTGGTGAATAAAAATATAATAGGCAATTTAAATTCGTTTTTACAGGAGGACAGAATTTTGAAAAAAGTTGCCTATTTATTTTTTGCTTTAATATTGCTTATGCTCTCTGGCTGTGTTGAAAATAAAAAAGATGTTTTGACAGAGCGATCAGAGTCTTTATTTGTGACTGAAGATGAAAAAAACAATAACTATAACATGAATTACCGGTTAGACAGTGAAGAATACGATACGGATTTTACCGAAAAGGATATATATGAAATAAATATGAAAAGGGATTTACTGTGCCTTATAATGGCCTATCCTGAATATGTATCGGGGTTTGAAAGAGGTACCGGAGATGAAGTATATGTAGTCATGAAATCCGGCACAAAAATTTTGTATGACGATAAAATCCCTAAAACATACGAGCAGAAGCTGGCAAATGCAGATTTGCAAGATACACTGGAAATGCTTTATCCGCTGTCCGATATTTCAGAATTAATGGATGAGAACTATGACCCGGGCAGGATAAGGTGCTATAAATTTTTAAAAGAGGTCTACGGAGGTTCCCGCAAGGAGATAGAGAAAAGTTTAAAAGGGGTTAATATGGGCGGAAAGGTATGTCTGTTTAATGACAGAAATAATGCAGCTGAATCGTTAAAGAAGGCGGTAAAGGAAATAAGTACTGCTGCAAGCAGTAATTTATCGGCAAATATTTTTCCGGTTAACGGTACATACAACTACCGTGTTATTGCAGGTACAAACCAATTAAGTCCGCATGCTTTTGGTATTGCGATAGATTTCAGAAGCGATAAAAGGGATTATTGGAAGTGGGCAAGCAGAGAATTGGGGCAGCAGAGATTGAATCAATATCCAAGAAAAGTTGTAAAAATTATGGAAGACAATAATTTTATATGGGGCGGAAAATGGGCACACTTTGACATTCTGCATTTTGAATACAGACCGGAACTTATCATAAAAGCCCGGTATCATGTTGAGGATTTTGAAAGGATAGACCCGTGGTATTATGGCTTTCCTTCGGAAGATGAAGCGGTTAAGGGCTATATTGAAACAATAGATAAAATATAGAACAAAGTATAAAATTGTATTTTACCAGCTGAGAATTATATCTACTACTAAAGATTTAAACACAGCGAAATATTCCCGGATTACGCTGTTGGGGAACACTAAAGTTTCTGTTTTGGAAGGTATTCCGTAAGGAATAAAGCCATTTACCGAGGCTAAAACCTTAGATCTTGCCATATGGAAATCACTTGTGACAACCAAAACTTTATAATCGCTTCTTCCGGTCATTTCATTGAGTATTTGCTTTGTATATTTGAAATTTTCCATGGTGCTGGTGGCTTTGGATTCAACTATAATTTTATCTTCAGGTATGCCATTTGCCACAAGATAGTTTTTCATGGCTTCGCCTTCGGAAATAGTTTCTCTGAGTCCTACTCCGCCAGTTACTATTACTTCCAAATCAGGATGTTCTTTTAGGAACAATATGCCTTGATCCAACCTATATTGCAGAGTTTTTGTTACTTGACCATTTTTTAATCCTCCACCGAGAATTATTACATAGTCCACATCGGTGTATGGGTCTGCATCAGCATTGGAAAAAATAAGTCCTACTACTACAACAAAAGATATTATAAATCCCCATACACATATTTTTATTGTCCTTCGCAAAATAGTATTTTGTATTTTTGACAAGCTGAATATTCCTTTTATTTTTAGCACGTTATATGTTATTAAAACAGTTCCGGCCAATAGAGGAAACAGTATACCGAAATTTACTCCTGTTTCGGCGATAATTAAAATAATTGTATCCAACACACCTATTATACCTAAGATTAA
Organism: Acetivibrio clariflavus DSM 19732; assembly: GCF_000237085.1. Lineage (GTDB taxonomy): Bacteria > Bacillota > Clostridia > Acetivibrionales > Acetivibrionaceae > Acetivibrio > Acetivibrio clariflavus. Next base: position 1,925,099 of record NC_016627.1, read on the forward strand.
ACCAATATATGTTATGGCTTTATCTATCCATTTTTTCATAAATAACTTCTACACTCCTATTTTTATAATCAAAACTGTATAAGCCACTATTGCGGCTATAGCAAAAATTTAAAATTAATTTCTGGCTCTTTTAAAATGCGCATCGAAAAATATTTGTCAATATGCTTTACAATAAACCTATAATACATTATAAATTAAAATTACTTATAATGCGACTACGTTTCAACTATTTTATAAAAATTTAATAGAAATATTATATTGGCAAAGGAAAAATAAAAAAGGAGTTTTTGGATATAACAGCGAATAAAACAGGTAGACAGGAATTTTTCGTAATCCGGCAAAGGTCTGAGTATTATTCCCATGTTTTGTTAACTTAATTTATCGATAAAATTTGGAGGTGCTTATATGAAAATAACATTTTTAGGTGCAGCAAAAACTGTTACCGGTTCATGCTGTCTGGTTGAAACCCAGAATACGAAGTTTTTGGTTGATTGTGGCTTGTTTCAGGGACAGGCAAAGGAAGAAGCATTGAATTCGGAAGCACTTCCATTAAATCCGGCTGAATTGGACTATATATTTTTGACCCATGCTCATATTGACCACAGTGGAAAGATACCTAAAATTTGCAAAGACGGTTTTAAGGGAGAGATATATGCAACTAAAGCAACGGTAGAACTATGTGAGATAATGCTTCCCGACTGCGGTCATATACAGGAGTCTGAAAACGAGTGGAAGAATAAAAAAAGGCTTAGGGCAGGAAAACCTCCATTAGAGCCTATTTATACTTATCAGGATGCATTGGATTGTATGAAGTTTTTTAAAAAAGTCAGGTATGGAGAAGCAATAAAAATTAACGACGAAATCAAAGTACGTTTTAATGATGCCGGCCATATACTTGGGTCTGCAATTATCGAATTCTGGATTATGGAAAAGGGTAAGGAAACCAAAATTGTATTTTCCGGAGACTTGGGCAATAGAGATATGCCAATAATTAGAGATCCATCCATAATAGAAAGTGCAGATTATCTTGTAATTGAATCTACTTACGGGAACAGAATTCATGAAAATAAAACCAATAAATTTGAATATTTCGTCGATATCATAAACGAAACAATAGATAAAGGCGGAAATGTAGTCATACCGTCCTTTGCTGTCGGCAGAACCCAGGAAGTGATATATGAACTTAATAAGGAAAAGGAATCCTTCGATGGCAAACTGAAAAAGCTGTTCAGTATTCCTGTTTTTGTAGACAGTCCGCTGGCCATATCTGCCACAGAAGTTTTTAGAAATAACCTTGATTGCTATGATGAAGAGGCCAGAGAGTACATAAACAATGGAGACAATCCCTTGGATTTTCCGGGACTTCAATTTACCAGAACACCGGAAGAGTCGAAGACTCTAAATGAAAGAAGCGGCAGTGCCATAATAATTTCTGCCAGTGGAATGTGTGAAGCAGGAAGGATTAAGCATCACCTTAAACACAATTTATGGCGTGAAGAATCCACTATATTGTTTGTAGGGTATCAGGCTCAGGGTACTTTAGGTCGCAAATTGATAGACGGTGCTAAAAAAGTAAAAATTTTTGGAGAAGAAATATCTGTAAATGCTCGTATAGAAATGATAGAAGGCTTTTCAGGACATGCGGATAAAGACGGGCTGCTCAATTGGATAGAGGCATTTTATAAGAAACCTTCAAAGATATTTATTGTACATGGTGAAGAGGAATCAATGACTAGCTTTGCCAGAGAAATTAATGATAGATTTAACATCGATACGATTATACCTGAAAAAGGTGAGAGTTTTGTAATTACCGGTGATAAGGTAATTGAGTCGGCTGAAATGATAAAATCGGAAATTTCCTTTAAACGACTTGCCATAATTGATTTGTTGGAGACTTTGAAGGAAGAAATTGATGAGCTTTCAGATATTATAATAAATGATTTGAAGAATGAAAAATCGGATGTTGAAGTGGATGAATTGAGAGTAAAACTTAAGTGTATAGAGAAGTCCATAGTTGATGTTTTAAAGTAGAAACTTTATTTTAAAATGCCCGATGCTCTTTTTATGAGTATCGGGTATTTTAATAATTACATCAGTTAATTTTTTATTTAAAAAGGATTGTGTACGTATCTTCTAGCCCTGAAAACTTACAAGGGATTTGAATAGGTTGATACTAGAGAACTGTTGTTATAGCACAATGTATCCTCTTTTATGTTTTCTGCTATTTAACTGGATGGCGACATGGGCGGTAATCAGTAGATCGACAATAATTTTTAATGTTTAAGCTAAGGATAAAATTTATAATTAAAAATTCTCTAAAAAACTTTACTATATAATTATACCATGATCCATAAGATATGATATACTAAACTGGAAAATGTAGGGCGATAACGTTAAGATAATTCCGATTGATTGAATACGAAAAGTAAGTTTGACAAACAAAATATTGGCAATTTGGTCAATAATCTGAGATAATAAATAAAATAACAAAGGATGGCAGAAAAAATTCTTATTTACTGAGCCGGGCGTATTTCCAATAAAATTGGGAGGAAAAGTTATGACTATAGAAGAACAATTCAATTTGATTGCTAAAGAGTATGATTGTAATCGTAGAAAGTTTATTCCTTGCTTTGATGATTATTATGAAAACACTACCAAATTGATTATTTCCAATATCAATACACCGAGGCGCGTATTGGATCTGGGAGCCGGAACAGGATTACTTACATATTATTGGTATAAGGAGTGTCAATCAGCGGAGTATGTATTAGTTGATATTGCCGATGAAATGCTGGAAATTTCAAGAAAAAGATTTGCCGGAATTGATAGAATACAACATAGAATATTAGATTATACAAAAGAGCTTCCAGAGGGGGATTTTGATGCCATCATTTCAGCATTATCAATCCACCATTTAGAAGATATGCAAAAAGAAGAATTGTTCAGGAACATCTATAATAAGCTGCCAAAAGGTGGAGTGTTCGTTAATTATGATCAGTTTTGTGCAGGAGCAGCTAATATGAATAAGTGGTTTAATTCATATTGGGAGAATCAATTATATAACAGCGGGTTAACGGAGCGTGATATTGAACTGTGGAAGGAACGCAGAAAATTAGATAGGGAATGCTCGGTTGAAACGGAGATTGAGATGTTATATAGATGTAATTTTTCAGAGGTGAAATGCTTGTATTCATATCATAAATTTTCTGTAATTGCTGCTATTAAATAATAGTGAATTTGTTATTTGGCTTAAATTGCCTATCATAAATACTACCCAATTTTAATTACTCAGGTGATGAGATTTTGCAGCGTCTTAACGGCGAATGAATGGATGCAAAAAACACACAGAACATATAAAAACATGGAGGTGCAGAATGATGGAATATAGCACTATTCAGTACAGACAGGTGAAAGACGGCATAGGGTTGATTACCTTAAATCGCCCTGAAAAACGAAATGCTATAAACATTCAGATGAGAATTGAGATCTCTGATTGTTTATGTGAATTGGAGCAGTCATCAGATATAAATGTTGTAATATTTACCGGAGCAGGCAGTTCATTTTCAGCCGGGTTCGATTTAAATGAGTTTAATAATCCTTCTATATTTGATGAACTTTTTGAATCTTCCTCAAAATATCACAGGGACATTTGGAAATTTTCAAAGCCAACGATTGCTGCTATAAATGGGGCGGCAATGGGTGGTGGATTTGATTTGGCAACCCTTTGTGATATACGGATATGTTCCGATTCTGCAACATTTGGGCATCCCGAAGTAAAATTTGGTGCACCTCCGCTTTATACTCCTCTAAGGTGGATAGTTAAAGACGGTATTGCACGAGAACTCTGCCTGACAGGCCGTAAAATTGATGCAAAAGAGGCATTGCGAATTGGATTGGTGAGCGAAATTACAAATAGTTCTGAACTATTACAGCGTGCAATTGAAATCGGTGAAACCATTTTGGAAGCTCCGTCAGATACAATAAAATATATAAAGTCGTATTTTATAAGTAATACTGAAAAAGGATTTGAAGAATCTTTCCTTATTGAGCATGATAAGGCATTTCAAGAAATTTTACTGCCAAAAGCTAAGAATGGGTTTTCACAGCAAAATGGTATGAAATGAATAGTTTATTTACTTACAAGTACTTTACCTATTTAAATAAATAATAAAACAATATAGAGAGGTAGTCATGAATCATAAGGGTACAAAGACAATAGAAACCAAACGATTAATTCTGCGAAAATTTACTAAGGATGATATCTGTTTTGCATATAAAAACTGGACATCGGATGAAGCCGTCACCAAGTATCTTCGTTGGGCAACCCACAAAGATATATCTGTAACTGAAAGAGTCACAAATGAATGGATTGCATCTTATGAAAACCCTGCCTTTTATCAATGGGCAATCGAGCTGAAAAGTATTGGTGAACCCATTGGAAGTATTTCTGTTGTGGAGATGAAAGAAAATCTTGATATAGTACATATAGGCTATTGTATCGGCAGGAAATGGTGGCATCAAGGAATTACCAGTGAAGCATTTAGTGCTATTATACCGTTTCTGTTTGAAGAGGTGGGAGTTAATAGAATCGAAGCACAGCATGATCACAATAATCCCCAATCCGGCAATGTTATGAAGAAATGCGGATTAAAATAAGAAGGAACATTTCGACAGGCTGATTACAACAATCAGGGAATTGTTGACTCATGCATGTACAGCTTGCTCCGGGATGAGTATTTTAGCCGAAAATAAAATCCGACGATTGGGATAGATATCTATCTGATAAAAGAAATATGAGGGGATACGGAAAGGCTAAAAACATGGATAGTATAAGGATTTTTTTTAAGATCATAATGTGTTCTTAATAGTGGAATTTGGATGCAATTTTATTATGCAAACAATAAGCTATTCATTTTACAAAAACGCAAAAAAGATGACAGATATTTCTTGTGTTCCGCAATTTATTCAGTTTAATGATACCTTGACCGGTTATGGCAATAATCTTGAGTCGAAAAATATCAATAAGATTATATTGTTCTTTGGCGGTTCTAACTATATTGCATATAATTCGGTTGGTAAAAATTCCTCAAAATTTGATTACCCTTTTATTTCAGTAGATTATTACGGAACTCAGGATAGCAGAGGTAAAATGAATTTAAAAACGATGAAGAAATCCGCGGAAGATCTATATGAATGGGCAAGGAATCACTATCCCGACAGTGAGATTATAATAATGGGACATAGTTATGGAGCAGGAATGGCAACATATCTGACAAGTGTCCGAGAATGTTACTCTTTGGTCATTGCTGCAGGGTACAGAGATATTTCAGATTTATATAATAAAATCATTCCCGTATTCTGGGGACCATTAAAGGTATTTATATCAAATAATATACGCACTTCGGAATATGCTGAAAAAGTAGAATGTCCGGTTTATATTATTGGATCTTCCGGTGATGAAGTTTTAAGTTTTTCTTTACAAGAAAAGCTTTCATGCAGTTTCAAAAATCCGAAAATAAAAATATTTGATAACATTGCTCATGAAGATTATTTTTACTCGGATGAGGTAATTAATTTTATAAACCAGGTAATAGGATAATGAAAAGGACTATAGTATGTTTACGTGTAAGGAAATTAAAAATAGACTTTTAGATATCAATTCTATTGTGATATATGGATATGTTCCGATTCTGCAACGTTAGGTTATCCTGAAGTTAAATTTGGCGCACCTTAGCTTTATACTCCTCTAAGGTAGATAGTTAGAGACGGTATAGCGCGAGAACTTTGCCTAACAGGTTGTAAAATTGATGCAAAAGAGGCATTGCGTATTGGATTAGTGAGCGAAATTACAAATAGTTCTGACCTATCTATCGACTCGACTCATGTGGAGTGCGTCACATTGATGTGTGCGTCCAGCTAAGCTGGCAAATGCTAGCAGGTGAAAGTCCTGCAGTGGTAAAGGTAGGGCAGCCACTTAGTCAGTAACCAGCGTATGGAGTAATCTATGCGTTGAAGCGTTACGGAATGTTCCGAAAGGAGCAGGCAAACTGGCGGGTTGTAACATAAAGTGAATACTGCCGCACCGTTATTGACATTCCCGAAAGGGAACAACAGGGAGTCGAGCTGGGACATCAACAGCGAAGACAGCAGATGGTATGAAGAACCCTAAATGCAATACCTAAGAACCCTGCGGTGTAGAGGTAGCGACACGTCAGGAAAGTATTTGCCGGAACTGGAGAGAGCCTACTTTGCACAGGAAACTGTAAAGAGGATGCATATAAGCAAAAGCGAAGTTGCTTTCTGCAAAGAGGCAGTCAGAAGTGCTCATAGTACCAAGGATTGTACAGACAACAAAACTGTGCATAGGGAAGGGGCACAACTTTATTCAAGTCTGTAAAGGAGGTAGGTGCCGGTGATTGCCGAAAAAGCTATAAACACCCATGAAAAAGTACGAGACTTCCAAAACAGACTATACCTTACAGCCAAAGCTGACCGAAAGAGAAAGTTCTATGCGTTGTATGACAAGATATACCGTAAGGACATCTTGGAAGAAGCATGGAAACGGGTAAAACAGAATGGTGGAGCAGGCGGTATTGACAAAGTCAGCATTGATGATGTGAAAGCGTACGGCGAAGAAAAACTGCTGGACGAAATAGCAGAAGATTTGCGGGCAGAGAAATATCGGTGCAAGCCTGTCAGACGAACCTATATTCCAAAACAAGATGGTAGAAAAAGAGCATTAGGAATACCTACGATTAAGGACAGAATAGTGCAGATGGCGGCAAAGATAGTAATAGAGCCGGTATTTGAAGCAGATTTTCAGCCTTGCTCGTATGGGTTCCGACCGAAAAGAAATGCAAAACAGGCAATGGACAGGATATATGAAATGGCAGACAAAGGCGGAGCATTATGGGTAATAGATGCTGACATAAGAGATTATTTTGGGAGCATCAACCATGATAAGCTGCTTTTGCTGGTCAAACAGAGAATAACTGACCGAAGGGTGCTGAAGCTGATAAAAGGCTGGCTGAAGGCAGGAGTGCTGGAAGACGGGCAATACAGTGAAAGTACTGTTGGTGCACCCCAGGGCGGAGTTATTTCACCACTGTTATCCAATATATATTTGAATTATTTTGATGTATGTTGGAGTAAGAGGTTCGGACACTTGGGAGAATTAGTACGATATGCAGATGATTTTGTGATATTATGCAAGAAGTTATCTCAAGCAGAAGAAGCGTTGCGTGCTGTAAAATGGATTATGAAAAAGCTGGAACTAACATTGCATAGTGAGAAAACAAGGCTTGTTGATATGTATTTCGGAAAAGACAGCTTTGATTTTCTCGGCTTCAACAACAGATTTCAGCGATTCAGAAACAAAAGCTGGCAGTGGTATTGGACACTACAGCAGATACCGTCCAAGAAGGCTATGAAGAAAATGAGGGCTAACATCAAAGAGGTGTTTGCAAGTCCGAGCAAATTGCTGTTGAGCATGGAAGAGATGGTTAAGTTGCTCAATCCTAAAATCATTGGCATGAGAAACTATTATGCCAGACGATTTGCAAGACCATGGTTATGGAAGATAGATAAGTATATCAATTTTAAGTTTACCCGTTGGTACAATCGGAAGAAACAACGTAACTATAGGCTAGGGAATGCTGCTAAAGTCAGAGAATTGACTAAGCAAGCGGGACTGGCAAGTATGTGCGGCTGAATGCTGAAGGAAGAAGAATATCGGAAAGCCGTATGCGGGAAAACTGCACGTACGGTTTGATGAGGGGGCGGTGGTAACCCCACTGCTCTACTCTATCGCCGCTGTAAGCCTTGATTTTACTGGGTTTCCGGAATTACATCCAAGTTGTCTACTCAACCTAAAGGGCTAAAATACGTACATGGAATCAAATCGACGAGGTATTTTGGGGTAAAATTTGAGCTCAAAAATAGGTAGGGTTGAGTTGACAGGTTAGATAACAGGTATTTTTCTTAGGGTTGAGGAGACAGGATGGATGTACATTTAATGCAGGTATACTCATTTTCTGAAAAGACTTTATTTATTATGTATAAAGTTGTAATATGTTGAAATTGTTCGTTTCTTCGCATATAATGAAAATTGGAATTTTGTGTTCTGCGAGGTATTCATAATGGATTACTTAACGACAAAACAAGCAGCTGAAAAATGGAATATATCCCCACGCAGAGTTCAAGTTTTATGCGAACAAGGGCGCATTAAGGGCGCTGTACGCCTGGGATGGGCATGGGCGATACCTAAGGATGCTGAGAAACCTTACGATTTGCGTGTGAAAAAAGATAAAAAATAGAGGAGTAGAGTAGAATGGCAAAAGTTAAAAAATCAAAAAATGAAGTAAAAGAGCAGCCTATTGAACAGGTACTTTGGGCAGCTGCGGACAAGCTCCGCAAAAATATGGATGCTGCGGAATATAAGCACGTTGTTCTCGGGCTTATTTTTTTAAAATACATATCAGACAGTTTTTATGATTTATATTATAAACTTAAAGAAGGCAAGGGCGAGTACGAAGGAGCGGACCCTGACGATCCCTATGAGTATCGTGCGGAAAATGTATTCTATGTGCCACCGCAGGCACGCTGGGATTATCTTCAAAGTCGAGCCAAGCTGCCGACGAACGGCAAAGATATAGACGAAGCTATGGAGGCCGTAGAAAAGGATAACCCATCCCTCAAAGGCGTTTTGCCGAAAGAATACGCAAAAGAAAAGCTGGACAAGCAGTCTCTCGGTGGCCTGATTGATTTGATAGGTACGATTGCGCTTGGTGACAGCGTTTCTAAATCAAGTGATATACTTGGGCAGGTATATGAGTATTTTCTTGGACAGTTTGCACTTGCAGAAGGTAAAAAAGGCGGACAGTTCTATACGCCCCGTTCCGTAGTACAGTTGCTTGTTGAAATGCTCGAACCTTACGAGGGCAGGGTTTTTGACCCTTGCTGCGGCAGTGGCGGTATGTTCGTTCAAAGCGAGAAATTCGTTGAAGCTCACAGAGACCACTATAACGGAAAATCAAGAGAGATTGACAAGCTTTTCGAGCGTGTTGTTTCTATCTATGGTCAGGAAAGCAACCAAACAACATGGCGGCTTTGCAAAATGAACCTTGCCATACGAGGTATTGACAGCACCAATGTTTTGTGGAACAGCGAAGGTTCATTTTTAAACGATGCTCACCCCGACCTTAAGGCTGACTTTGTAATTGCCAATCCGCCTTTTAATGACAGCGACTGGAGCGGAGAACTTCTGAGGAATGACGGTCGCTGGAAGTATGGTGTGCCGCCGGTATCCAATGCAAACTATGCATGGATCCAGCACTTTTTGTATCACCTTTCGCCCAAAGGAACCGCCGGCTTCGTTATGGCTAAGGGCTCCCTTTCGTCAAAAACAAACGGCGAGGGAGAAATCCGCAAAAACATTATTGAAGCCGGGCTTGTAGATTGTATTGTAAACCTGCCGGCAAAGCTATTTTTGAACACCCAAATTCCCGCATGCTTATGGTTCTTGTCAAGGGAAAAGGAAACAAATCCGAACCACCCGCGCCGGAACAAGATTTTGTTCATCGATGCGCGGAATATGGGAACATTGATAAACCGCAGGACCCGTGAACTAACCGACGAGGACATCAGTAAAATTGCCGATACATATCACAACTGGAAAAAGGACGACGGCTCCTATGAGGACATCCCCGGCTTTTGCAAGTCCGCAACGCTTGATGAGGTGCGGGAGCTGGATTATGTACTGACTCCGGGTAGGTATGTTGGCTTGCCGGATGAAGAAGACGACTTCAACTTTGAAGAGCGTGTCCAAAAACTGACGGCAGAGCTGAAAACTCAGATGGAAGAGAGCACTAAGCTGGATGATAGGATAAAGGAAAATCTGGCGAAAGTAGGTATTGAGTTATGACGGAGTGGAGAGAGTGTAAGCTTGGAGATGTAATTGTATTAAACTACGGTAAAGCCTTGCCCGAAAAAAAACGGGTTTTTGGTAATATTCCTGTTTATAGTTCGGCAGGTTTAACTGGCTATCATAACGAAAGTTTGGTTAACGGACGGGGAATTATTATTGGAAGAAAAGGCACTATTGGCAGTGTGCATTTTTCATATAAACCTTTTTGGTGTATTGATACAGCTTACTACATAACGGATAATGAGGAATACAATTTAAAATATATATATTATCTTTTACAAACCCTTGGTTTAAATGAATTAAATGAAGATAGTGCAGTTCCCGGATTAAATAGAAATACAGCATATCAGCAAGATATTTCTTTCCCCCCTCTTCCCGAACAAAAAGCAATTGCTGAGGTTTTATCCTCCCTTGACGATAAAATCGACCTTCTGACAAGGCAGAATAAAACATTGGAGGATTTGGCACAGGCTTATTTTAGAAAATGGTTTATTGAAGATGCAAGTAGTGAGTGGGAAGTTGGAAAATTAGGGGATGAATTCAATATTACAATGGGACAATCTCCTAAAGGAGAAACATATAACGATTTAAAGATTGGATTGCCATTTTTCCAAGGGAAGGCAGAATTTGGCTTCAGATTTCCATTAGAAAAACAGTATTGCAGTGAACCCATTAAAATAGCTGATAAATTTGATACTTTACTAAGTGTCCGTGCTCCGGTAGGAGCACTGAATATGGCCCTGTATAAATGTTGTATAGGGCGTGGTTTGGCTATTCCAATACATAAAAAGGGATACAAGCATTATACATTCTATAAAATGAAATCATTACAAGAATTATTCAATACATTTGATGATGATGGAACGGTTTTTGGATCTATTAGCAGAGAAAAATTTCTTTCGATTGATAATGTTATTCCTCCAGAGAAATTGGTGTGCTATTTTGATAATTTTGCGAAATATTTTGATTTAAAAATATATGAAAACACCGTTCAAATTCGTACTTTATCAAAACTTCGTGATACTTTGCTACCCAAGTTAATTAGCGGTGAAGTTCGTGTAAATATCTAAGGAGGCACATAATATGGCAAAGCGAAAAATGATTCAGTATAGCTTAATACAGAATTCTATCGCTGCCTATTTTGCTGCCATTGAGATCCACAATAAACCCAACATACCTTATCGATATGAAACAACTACATTATTGCTCTTTAATGCTTGGGAGTTAATTTTAAAAGCGTTTATCAGAAAATATATAAAGAACAGATCTATCTTTGAAAACGATGGGCGTACAATTTCATTTAGTAAAGCAGTTACGTATGTAAATGAATATTTAAACAGACAAAAAGAAAACAGTTTTACTGCTATAAAAGAGAATCTATCCTTAATAGAAGAATACAGAAATAACATAGCACACTTCTATCGTGAATCTCTTGATCCTCAAATTTTTATGCTACTTGCTCGTTGTGCACTAAACTATGTTGAATTTGTTAAAGAATATTTTGGGAAAGATATAACTGATAAAGAGGGATTATTCATAATGCCTCTTGGGTTCAAGTTGCCGTTCAAACCGCAAGACTTTTTATCGAAAAAAGCAGTCAGCAGTGTCTATTCTGAGGAGGCAAAGAAATTTGTTGAAAAGATAATAAGAGTAATTCAGGACTTAAGAGATCAAAATATTGAAGAGTCAGTAGTTTTAGGATTTAATGTCTATATGGAGAGCGTAAAAAAGATATCCAACAGTGATTTGCTTGTTGCAATAACATCACAAGATGAAGCAGATGCTAATTTTGTAAAAGTTAGCAAAGTTCAATTGGTGAAAGACCCCAATGCACAGAAAGTATATTTGTCTGATGAGGAAATTCTTAAAAATTACCCTCTAACCTATAGTGATGTATTCTGTAAATGCAAGGAACAAATTCCAGGCTTTAAAAAAAATAAAGATTTTGACGACATTATAAGAAAGTTAAAAGAAAACCCGACTTTAAGTCATCATAGAAAACTCAATCCTAAGAGCAAGAAAACATCAACGACATTTCTATATTCAGATAAGATTATAGATGAGATAAAAAAAGAGTATAACCAAAGAGGTGCAGAAGATGCCTAAGCTTTGTGAATCTGAAATTGAAAAAATGGCAATAGAAGAACTGGTGAAATTGGGCTATGAATACTTTTCTGGCCCGGATATAGCACCGGATGCACCTTTTGCAGAGCGTAAAGGTTATGGGGATGTTCTGCTTAAGAAAAGGCTGATTGACGCGGTAATACAGCTTAATCCCGGACTTCCTTATGATGTGGTTATAGAGGCGGTAAATAAAGTTTCCCGTATCAGTTCATCAAATCTGATTGGCGACAATGAAACTTTCCATAAAATGCTGGTTGACGGTGTGCCTGTCGAATACCGCAAAAACGGAGATATTGTTGGCGATTATGTAAAGCTTGTGGATTTCTCGGAAGATGGAGTTGACAACAACGAATTTCTTGTAGTCAACCAGTTTACCGTTATTGAGAACAATAACAATAAGCGGCCTGATATTCTTCTATTTATCAACGGTATTCCTATGGTGCTGTTTGAGCTTAAAAATCCGGTTGATGAAAATGCCACAATTCGCAAAGCTTATGACCAGATCTGCACATACAAGGCAATTATACCAAGCCTTTTCACATATAACGAGATATGCGTTATTTCAGATGGGCTGGAAGCTAAGGCAGGTTCATTAACCGCTCCATTCTCACGTTTTTCCACATGGAAAACAAAAGACGGGCTGAATGAAGCCTCACGATTTGAAGATCAGCTTACCACCCTTATTCACGGGCTGTGCAACAAGAAAACCTTGCTCGACTATATACGCAATTTTATAACCTTTGAAAAGAGCAAAACTGAGGATAAAAAGACCAAAATAACAAAAGTGGAAACTGTCAAGAAAATTGCCGCCTATCATCAGTATTACGCTGTTAATAAAGCTGTTAAAAGTACGATTGAAGCGGCAAGGGCGGATGGCAGCAAAAAAGCCGGTGTTATATGGCATACTCAAGGATCCGGCAAATCCCTTTCTATGGTTTTTTATGCTGGAAAACTGGTGCAAAACCTTAACAATCCAACTATAGTTGTTATTACCGACAGAAATGATTTGGACGATCAACTCTTTGATACTTTTGCTGGAAACAGCGACCTTCTGCGCCAGCCGCCGAAGCAGGCGGAAAGCTGCGAGCATTTAAAAGAATTATTAAAGGTAGCATCCGGAGGCATAGTTTTTACCACTATTCAAAAATTCATACCTGATAATGACAGCTCGGTTTATGAGCTTTTGTCGGAAAGAGACAACATAGTAGTTATAGCCGATGAAGCGCACCGCACGCAGTACGGCTTTAACGCGAAACTCAGAGAAATAAAGGACGAAAACAATCAGGTTGTAGGGCAGCGCATAGCTTATGGTTTTGCCAAATATATGCGCGATGCCTTGCCAAACGCTACTTTTATAGGCTTTACAGGTACACCTGTTGAAAAGCAGGATGCCAACACGCCGGCGGTATTTGGCAATTACATAGATATTTACGACATTGCACAAGCGGTTGAAGATAAGGTGACAGTTAAAATATATTATGAAAGCCGTCTGGCTAAAGTCAATCTCACCGAGGAAGGCAAAAAGCTGATTGAGGAGTTCGACAGGGAACTTGAAGAAGTAGATGAAAAAGACGAAGCAAAAGCCGCAAAAATGAAATGGGCAAAGCTTGAGGCTATTGTCGGCAATAAAGAACGACTTGCCACTCTCGCAAAAGACATTGTTACGCATTTTGAAGACCGGCAGAAAGTATTTCAGGGTAAAGCGATGATTGTTGCCATGAGCCGTAGAATCGCCGTTGATTTGTATAATGAAATCATAAAGCTTCGCCCTGAGTGGCATAGTGACGATTTGGACAAGGGTGCTATCAAAGTTGTTATGACATCTTCCAGTTCTGATGGTCCTGAAATGCAGAAACACCATACTACTAAAGAGCAGCGAAAAATGCTTGCACAGCGTATGAAAGATGAAAATGATCCACTGAAAATTGTCATCGTGCGCGATATGTGGCTGACTGGCTTTGACGTTCCATGCCTCAACACCATGTATATCGATAAGCCGATGAAGGACCACAACCTTATGCAGGCAATAGCGCGCGTAAACCGTGTTTTCAAGGACAAGCCGGGCGGGCTGATTGTCGATTATATCGGGATTGCCCCAAACCTAAAAAAAGCTTTAAGTTTCTATGCAGAGAGCGGTGGCAAGGGAGTACCTGCTGAAACTCAGGCAAGGGCTGTAGAAATAATGCTTGAAAAGCTAGAAGTTGTCCGGCAGATTTTACACGGATTTGATTATACGAGCTTTTTCAAAGCAGAAGTAAAGGACAAGCTTTCTATTATCCTTCGCGCTGAAGATTTTATTTTATCTACAGATGATAAAAAAGCGCGTTTTATTAAGGAAGTAACCCTCCTAAGCCAGGCTTATGCACTTGCCAAACCTGATAAGGCAACGGTTACACATGCAGAGGAAATAGCGTTTTTCCAAGCAGTTAAGGCAAGACTCACTAAATTTGAAACAAGCGGCGAAAGTGGCATAAATTACGATTCTGTTATAAAAAACATTGTTGATTCGGCTATTGTATCAGATGAAGTTGTAGATATTTTTGATGCTGCTGGTATTGAAAAGCCGGAATTGTCCATTCTCTCAGATGAATTCCTTATGGAAATTAAAGGGATGAAACATAAGAATCTGGCTATTGAGCTACTAAAAAAGATTTTGTCCGATGAAATAAAAGTACGTTCAAAATATAACCTGACAAAATCAAAATCACTTATGGAAATGCTCACTTTAGCACTAAAACGGTATCAGAACAACCTACTTACAACCGCTGAAATCATAGAAGAGCTTATCCGCATTGCTAAGGAAATTAAAAACGCCGACAGGAGGGGCGAGGAACTCGGCTTGTCCGAGGACGAGCTTGCTTTTTATGATGCGCTTGAAACCAATGATAGTGCGGTTAAAGTCTTGGGTGATGAAACCTTGAGAACAATTGCCCGCGAACTTGCAGATAAAGTGCGTAAAAATGCCACAATTGACTGGACATTAAAAGAAAGTGTCCGCGCAAAACTGATGGTATTGGTTCGCCGGACATTAAATAAATACGGTTATCCGCCTGACAAACAGCAGCGCGCCGTGGAAACGGTTATGAAACAGGCAGAAAACTTAGCGGATATATGGGTTTCTCAAGAAGTGACTTATGATACGAGATTTTTGTCAGATCTTCCAAAAGTAGCGGAAGAAGTGAGTAATTAGTATTTAGTGTAAAGCAGATATTTAATTAAAATGGGTAGATAAAACTCCAAGAAAGAAAAATACGGGGGTCGTTGCATGCATTTCTTTCAAAGGATAATGAAGAAAGTAAATAGCCCTGAAGTTCAATTGCTTTGCCAAATATCTGTATCAGGCAACGAATACGAAGAGTTGTTAAAATATACACGTTCAAAAATATTAAATTTATATATGCAGGCAATCCCAGTGCCTGATTTATTGCTTTCTATGGCATTAGTTCAGATTGCAATTCATAGATATGACGAAGGCAATTACTGGGATTGCTTTTTGGACGAGATTGGTATTGATGTTTCTGCAGTAAAAAGAAACTATTTAGGACAGATTTTTATGAAAACATTGCGTCATTTTAATTTATTCATAATAGAACAAGAAAAAGGCTCAAGGCAAGCTTATGTCGAGAATATTAAAGCTCATGCATTTGTTCCAAATAATTACCTTTTTGGCTACTTTGACTTTCTGTTCTCATTTTACGACAGGAATCTTTTTAGGCAGATTCCAGAAAACTTGGAATACGATATTTTTGATATGATCGATTTTATGAGTGATTCATTGTCTTCAAATAGTGATAATGTGAGACTTGAAGACTTTGGTAATAAGCCCCCAAAGATTTACCGGCTTCTAAAAGCAACTAAAAATGTAATTGCCCAATGCTCGCCTGTCGTCATATGTAATTTAATATCCAAACATTTGATAATGATTGACGAATATTATTATGACAGAAAACTGCCAATAAAAGATGACCGATTCACATCCAGCTTTATTGCCTGGTGTGAAACACAAGAATCTGAGATTAATATTGATCCAATTGTGAACAGGCGCCGTAAGGCAGTTGGCGTCTTCTATAATAAACCATACTTTGAAATAAACCGCTCTAACGGGCAAGCTTTTCTGGTGGTACCAAGCCAAAAAATTAGAGAGGATGAGTTTAGTGGAAGTGTTTTTGTAGAAGTGGAGTATGATAATAAGACAATAAAAAGAGAGCTTGATATGTACAGAGCGTATGGCGTTCTTGTATCGGAACAATTGAAAATAAATGTTGGCAATATTTTTACATCTTATCGTATTAATATTATTTCTTGCACAACACGTCCATTTAAGATTCCTGAAAGAGAATACCGCTTGTTTAATGAAGATTTCACAGAACTTCAGAAACTAAAAAAAGGACAATGTTACATTTTCACAAAAAAAGGTGCTTCAGTCAAAAGTGACTTACGTGCTGTGTACGTAAACTCCCATCATGATTTATGGGATGAGTATTCGTACAGCGATATTAATGAAGATTCGGTTATCTATATAAACAACAGGCCAATATCTATTGCCGGGGAGTTCTCTGAAGAACCATTATTTGATCATGTCTCAAATGAATATATTTTGTATAGTGGCGAAAGGCAAATACAAACCGCATATAAACACCCCGTTATTTCATTTAAGGTTGCTAAAAAAGCTTTGGCAGGAACTTTTATATGGTGTAATAATAATCGTTTTTGCGCGAAGATAGAAAATGTCAGCTCTATTTATGAATTTGATTATGATTTGGAAAACTGTGGAGTATCTATAGCGTTGAGTAGTGTCTTGGATAACAAAGATGGTTTATATCAAATTTGGATAGATGAACCGGGAAAGCATAGAAGACTAATCTGTCAATATGTTTTGATTACTTCTTTACGTTGTCGTCCAGAAAAGCCACGTTTTATTTTTTGCGATAAAGCTTTAGTACATATTATTGGAGACTATGACATCACTCCTTTGAATTGTGAGCGGGTTAATGATAACGTGTATTCGCTTGATCTTACTTCTGGTACAGAAGAAGCGATATTTGAGTTATTATTAGAAGGGGTAAACTACACTTTAATTGTGCCGCTAAAAGTATTCAAATACGGATTTTCCAGGCAGTGGAAATATAGAAGAGAAAATTACTTATGGTTTCCGGAGATAGAAAATGATCTTTTTGTTTTTATGCCTGGCGCAACTCGAGCTTTTGTTTATCTTGGAAATGAAGAGGAATGTATAGAGGGTGAAAAGCAATCTAATGGAGAGTTTCGATTTGATATAACTGATTTTGTTAACAAAATTAGACAAAGCAGCAGTGCGTTTGCAAACATCAATCTAAAATATTTCGATAATAAGTGGAGGTACCTACCAATTTTTAGAGTTTTGAAGAGATTGTGGCTGCATAAATTCGAAATGGTATATTTAAATAATATGGTTCGAATTATATCGGAATACGAGGGAAAAGCAAAATTAAAGGTTCGTATTTCAGATATTGCAACCAAGGAAATTGTTACTGAAAAATATTTGGACAATGGTAGTACAGATTTTCCTGAACTTGATTATAATAAATTATACAGCTTGGAAAAGATTCAAGTCATTCCAGATCCATTTGGATTCTCGGACCAATCAACATCATTAGGTGTTATTTATAAAATTGGAACAATAGACTTTAGTGATCTGACAAATTGTAAAATGGTTATAAAATCTATAGCTTGTAATGGAGTTATGCTGAATCTGGATCATATATATACGGTTTACAACTTAACAAAAATCTCAGACTTTACTTATATTGGCAAGCTTACATTTAAGCCTAAGTTAGCTATTAATAGTTCAAAAAAAATAAGAGAGTCAGATGTATTTGAGAAAGTTCGTTTTGAAATAATGTTTGAAGAGGGGGATGTGAATATTCTTTCGTTACATGCATTAGAAGACGGCGATTGGACAGAGATTTGGTATGATGTAAAAACTAATAAACTGATAAGTGCTTTTGATGACTTACTTTATTCCTCAAAAAATTACGAACGGTTTATCCCGTTGTATGAAGATATTACAGATTATAATGTTGAATTTAGGAGGGTTAAATGATGTTATTCAGACCTGCAGAAAGCTCAAAAAGGATTGTTGAATTCTTTCGAAAGTATCTTCTGACTACATTCAAAACAAACAACGATATTTACAACAGACAGTTAAAAGAACAACTATCTGAAGATGGTGTTATTTCGAAAGGTCCGTACATTAGTATGAGCGACTCTTTTGAAAAGGATAAAACTTTGCGAGAATTGGTTGATGAAGGTATTTTATGCAGAGAACTGTTGCAGTTGTCAGAATTGCATCCTGACAGGAAGCTATATAAACATCAGGTGGAAGCTATATGTAAAGCAAATAATGGGAAAAATTTAATTATAACAACAGGAACAGGATCGGGTAAAACGGAATGCTTCTTGATTCCTATAATTAATCTCCTGATGCGTGAGAAGGAAAAAGGCACTCTAAATCCTGGAGTACGTACGCTTATTATTTATCCGATGAATGCGTTGGTTAATGACCAAATCAGAAGGTTACGAGAGATATTTATAAAATATCAGGAATCTGGTATTACATTCGGAAAATATACCGGTGAAACTTTAGAAAATTATAGTGATGCACTTGACGAATTTATTGAACGTGAAGGTACTGAACCAATTAAAAATGAGTTGATATCCCGGGAACAAATGAGAAAAACCCCTCCTCATATTCTGATAACAAACTTTGCTATGCTTGAATATCTTTTACTGCGGCCTGGTGACAGCATTTTCTTTAATAAACAAAATGCATCAAAATGGCATTCAATCGTTTTTGATGAAGCGCATACCTACTGTGGAGCAAAAGGAATAGAGGTTGCTACTTTAATCAAACGAGTTAAGGCAATGCTTAATCGTAATGATATTCAATTTTTTCTGACTTCGGCAACGTTGGGTGATGAAAAATCAAACCCACAAATTATCAACTTTGCCCATTCATTATGTGATGTACATTTTGATGAAGACTCTATAATAAGATCGTCAACTATTGCACCTGCGAAACCAGAAATCACAAATAAATTAGATTTCTCAATTTATCGTGAACTAGCAGAAAAAATCAGAAATAATTTTGCTTCCGATCATATTCTGAAATTTCTTAAAGAAAAAGGTATTGCCATAAGCCAGGCAGCAAATACAGATGAAGCTTTAGAAAAAACTCTCTATTTAATGATATTACATGATGATTTTTATTATGAAGTCAGGCACCATTTATTGAACAAAATAAAACCATTAAATCAGCTTGCGGATGAATTAAATGTTTCGGTTGATGATATAACGGATTTTATAGCA
Organism: Acetivibrio clariflavus DSM 19732; assembly: GCF_000237085.1. Taxonomy (GTDB): domain Bacteria; phylum Bacillota; class Clostridia; order Acetivibrionales; family Acetivibrionaceae; genus Acetivibrio; species Acetivibrio clariflavus. Next base: position 1,944,495 of record NC_016627.1, read on the forward strand.
GTGGCTTCAAACGCTCAATATAAAGGTGACAGGATATTTGAAACAAAGTATCATATGTTTATTCGAGGTATTGAAGGTGTGTATGTTACTCTTAATCCCAGCAATAAACTTTTCATCAGGAAAATGGAGACTTATAAAGAAGATCCGAAAAGCAACGATTGTGGTTTTAAAGTATTTGAAATTACATTCTGTCATAATTGCAATTCTACATTTATTGTTGGACAAACAGAAGATGGATATCTTGTACAGAAGTCCAAGTTTAATGATGACTACAGTCCTGAAGTTTACCTGTTAGATGGCGTATATGATGAATATGACGAAGAAAACGAAAATGAGAATAAATTCATAGTATGCGCAAAATGCGGAGCCATAGAACGCGTTTCATCAGTAAATGGATTATTTTGTGGACACGGCAAAGAAAATTGTAATTCGTTGATCAAAGTTAAAGATTTTGGAGACCAACTGCACACTTGTCCATGCTGTCATGTAGTGAATACTCAGCGTAGTATTTTACGCCCATTCTTTTTGGGTAATGAAGCAGCAACAGCTGTTATTGCTACAGCATTATACAATGATCTGCCTGATGTCAAAATTACAAAAAAAATAATTTCTATTGATGATCCTTTCTTTGGCAGTGGCCCGGAAAAATTGATTGAAGAGCGTGAGAATTTAGTTAAGCAGTTTTTAACTTTTTCTGACAATAGACAAGCTGCAGCATTCTTTGCTACATATCTGCAAACAACATACCGGGAAAATTTGATTAAAAGAATAATGACAAAAATATGTAAAGATAATTTACAAGTAATATACCAGGGTGTAAGATTGTGCACATTCGTTAGTTGGCTCGAAGAATATTTTGAAAAGTATAATATATACTATCCAGATGAGAGAAAGAAACAGGCATGGTTAGCAGTCTTAAAGGAATTGACTAATTATAAAGCAATGAATGCTTTACAAAATATGGGTATATTATATTTTGATCTAAATATAAAAATACCTGAGAATGAAAAATTACAATTATCTTCTGATGAAACAACTACTCTTTTTAAAATGATGGCATTGTATTTCATAAAAGATGCAGCAATAAAATTACCTATTACCTTAACAAAAGCAGATTATAAAAAGCTGTCATATGCTGGAGAAATAAAGGGATTTAGTCTAAACTATACTCAAAAAAAATATTTTCAATCATGGTTACCTGCAATAGGAAAGGAAAATGTTCGTACTAAATTATTGCGTAAGTTGTTTGCTGAAAAAGATGATGAATTTATTTTGAGATTATTGAAAGCAATCTGGGATAAGTTGTTGTATGAAAGGATCATAGAATATGATAGTGAAAGCGGAAAATTTCTTTTGTCTTCTGAAGCAATTACAGTGAAAGCCGTTGATAAATTGTATATTTGCAATGAATGTAAAACTGTAACACCATATTGCTTGAAAAATGTTTGTGCAAATCCCAGGTGTAATGGAAGCCTTGTTGAATATGACTATCTTAAGGCAATGGAGGACAATCATTATTACGATGTCTATCACAATCTGAACATTAACGACTTGCTTGTTAAGGAGCATACCGCTCAGTTAGGCAGCCAACAAGCATATTCTTATCAAAACGATTTTAAGAAAAAACGAATTAATGTACTGAGTTGCTCAACTACCTTTGAAATGGGTGTTGATGTTGGTACCCTTGAAACTGTATTTATGCGTAATATGCCTCCTTCCCCTGCTAACTATGCACAAAGAGCAGGTCGGGCAGGCAGAAGTTCAAGGTCTGCAGCGTATTCTCTGACATACTGCCCTAATAGCTCACACGATCAGAACTATTTTAAAGATCCTGTATCTATGATTAAGGGAACCATCCAACCACCTTCATTTAATGTAGATAATGAGAAAATTGCTTTGCGTCATATTTTTGCATCGGCATTCTCTTTCTTTTGGAGAAAGTATCCGGAACTATACAAAAGGACAATCGGTGAATTTTTTGATGCGGATGGAGTAAATGCATTAAAAAAATATCTTGAATCTCATCCTGAAGATCTTAAAGAGTATTTATGCAATGTTTTAAGTCCTGAGTTGCAGAAGCATTATGAAATTAACACTTACGGCTGGACCAGTAAATTGTTTCTTAATGATCCTAATAATCCTGGAGTATTTGTTATAGCAATGAAAAAGTATGCTTCTGATATAGAGGAGCTTGAAAAAGCCAGAATAGACTGTACTGAAAGACAAAAGAAGGTTGAACCCGGTTCCAAGGAAGATCGTGAATTGAGCAGGAAGATAAGGGATATTGGTAATTCTATTAATACAATTAGAAAACAAGAGATAATTGAATTTTTATCTCGTAACAATATAATTCCTAAATACGGGTTTCCTGTTGATACAGTGGAATTGATGAGTTTTGGAAAAGGTGGAATATTAGATTCATTGTGTTTGGACAGGGACCTTTTTACAGCAATATCAGAATATGCACCAGAGTCAGAGGTTGTTGCAGACGGTAAGCTGATTACTAGCCGGTATGTTCGTGTTCTTAGCGGATTTGCATGGCCGGAATATAAGTATGTTATATGTAAAAATTGTCATACATTAATTAGAGTTATTTGGGTTGAAGATATTCCTAAAGAATGCAAGCAGTGTGGGCATAGTTTACCAAAGAAGATAAAAAAGTATGTTATACCTAAATTCGGCTTTATCATGGAAAACGGAGAGCCAGAAGATGCAGGAACAGAAAAGCCGGAACGCACATATAAGGGTTCAATATCATACATAGGAGATGGTACTCGGATTGAGTCGAATACATACTCAGTTTGCGGAAAAAAAGTTATTATCGGAACCAGTAAAATGGATGAGCTTGCTGTTCTGAATACTTCTAATTTTTATATTTGTAAGGTCTGTGGATATGGTAAGTTATACGATAATGATGCTGATTTAGCTAAGGAGTATGCCCATTACAAGCCAGACGGTTATCGTTGCAGCAACAAAATACTTTACCCATATTCTCTTGGACACGAATTTCAAACGGATGTTGTACTATTGAAGTTCGTTTCAGAAAATATTACAGAAATCGATGTCGCATGGACTGTACTCTACTCGCTTCTTGAGGGACTTTGCAGACATCTAAGTATAGATAGAAATGAATTGTCAGGATGTTTGCATTGGTTCCGTAACAATGAATTTTCAGACATAGGTAACTATAGTTTTGTTTTGTTTGATAATACTCCTGGTGGAGCCGGATATGTTAGACGAATGAGAGATATATCTACTCTTATAGGCATGTTAGAAGCAGGGGCTCAAGTTGTAAATGGGTGCACATGTGGCGGTGAAGAAGCTGATACTGCTTGCTATAGTTGCTTATGCAATTACTACAATCAGAAACAACATGATATTCTTAAACGACGATATGCCATTGATTTCTTCAATTCTCTTTTGAATGGAGAAAAAAAGTGGTGGGGAATTAGACTTCCTGATATCGGTTTAGTATCAAATATGGAAAATAACTGATAAAAAGCAGGCAATTTTTATCCGGACTTTGTGTTATGGATTGATACGCCCGATATGCAATATATTTCCTTTATCGACCCAAAAGGGTTACGCATTTGCAATGGGATGATCCTAAAATCGAGTTTCATGCCACAATTAAAGAGCTTGAAGTGCGTCTTCAACCTATAAGCAGCGATAACAAAATCGTGCTGAATTTTTTTATAATGTCCGGCACCATTCCGAGGATTTGAGTCAGTGGTGGGGAAAAGGCAAGCCGGAACGCAGAGCGAAGAATGTGTTTGCCTTGATGAAGACGATTGCATTGATGGTATGATATCGAAAATATTGAAATCGGAATAGCTTATTGTTGAATATTAAGCTACTAATTACGTAATCCGATAGTACCAATTGGAAAAAATCAGTTTATTAAGTACAGAAAAATAAGAAATAAATTTCTGTTAGTAGCATAATTGTAAAATTAATGACAATATTGACATACTTTATCAAGAACACCCAAATGGGTGTTTTTATTGGCTTTAGCCTGATTCACACGCAAAGCGTGTGAATCAAAAAACCACCCGCTATGCGGGTGCGAGACAGGAGTTATACAAAAAAATCACCTTTCCGTTATAATAGAGTTGTTCAAGCTACTATAATAACAAAAGGAAAGGTGATTTTAATGGCAAACAAAGAACACAGTTTAGCACGAACTAAATGGATGTGTAAATATCATATAGTATTTACACCTAAGTATAGACGAAAAATAATTTATAATCAATACAAACAAAGTATAAGGGAAATAATAAAACAACTATGCAAATATAAAGGAGTCGAGATAATAGAAGGACATTTGATGCCAGACCATATACATATGTTAGTAAGCATACCACCCAAAATGAGTGTATCAAGCTTTATGGGATACTTGAAAGGGAAAAGTGCACTTATGATATTTGATAGACATGCAAACTTAAAATATAAGTTTGGGAACAGACACTTTTGGGCGGAAGGATACTATGTAAGTACAGTAGGACTAAATGAAGCAACAATTAAGAAATACATACAAGAGCAATATAAACATGACATAATGATAGATAAGTTAAGTGTGAAAGAGTATGAAGACCCCTTTAAGGGGTAGTTGGTAATAAGTTCGTCCCTTTAGGGACTGCAAAAGTGACAAAGGCAAAGTGGCTTGAACGAAGTGAAAGCCAGCGTCTTTAGGCGCTGGCCGGTAACACGCCCTTATAGGGCTGAGCAAACCACCCGTTTTACGGGTGGTCATGATTTTATAATGTTTAATTTATAGACTCCTAACAAAGAGGTGATGCCTATGCTTGTACTAATATGGATATTATGACTTCAATAACACACAAACCAAAGGAGGAAATCAAAAATGATTGGAATCGAGCAATACCGAAAAATTCAGGAGTACAAAGCACTTGGACTTGCTCAGACAAAAACCGCAAAAGCACTGGGGATAACCTATTCTTCTGTCAGTAAATACTGGATTATGAGCGAAGAAGATTATGTAAGGGAAGCTGAAAAGGAAAGGTACCACATGGATAACTATCGTCAGTACATACTGGAACATTTGAAAATTTGTCCACAAATGAGGGATACAAACATCTATCTCAAATTGGTGGAGGCCTTCCCTGATTTACAAGTTAAACGAGCTACATTCTACCGCTATATGAAAGCCTTAAGGGAACAGCACGGGTATCCGCATGCCAGTAAACGTAAAACCTCACCCCGTGAAATTTCTCCACCGGGATATGAAGCGCAGGCGGATTTTGGTCAATACAAACTTAAGGATATGTACGGGCGAATTGTACGAATATATTTCTTTTGCATGGTTCTGAGTTATAGCAGAATGAAATTTGTTTATTTTTCACCGGATCCCTTTACAACCAAAACTGCCATTAAAGCTCATAACTATGCATTCCAATATTTTGGAGGAAGAACACAGACTATTCTTTATGACCTTGACCGTGTCTATGTAGTCAGTGAAAATCTGGGAAATATCATATTCGTACCTGCCTTTGAGGAATATGTTAAGCGTATAGGTTACAGTGTTTCGCTATGTAGACCAAGAGATCCTCAAAGTAAAGGCAAGGTTGAAGAGGTGATTGGATACATAAAGCAAAGTTTTCTTGAGGGCAGGATATACACCGGAATTGATTGCCTTAACAGTGCTGCCCTTGCATGGTTAGATAGGGAAGGCAACGGGCGAATACATACTGTGACCAGAAAAGTGCCGCGTGAAATGTTCATGGAAGAGCAAAAATACCTGTTCCATGTCAAACCTTATTCCGAAGTATCAAGCACTGTGGCCTCCTTTGATAAGGATGGAGTGGTAAGTTATAAAGGCAACCGTTATCAGATTAATACAGGTATGATGGATGCTCATAAACGCATTCGAATTGAAGATGATGGTGAAATGCTTTTGTTCTATGATGCTGAAACAAATGATTTATTGGCTAAATATCCAGTCACAGAAGATACCGGGCAGTTGTTCAAACCAGAAGAAAATTACAGCAGAGACAGGGTTTCTTTAACCATCATAAAACAATATTTTGCAGAATACGAAATAGCTCAGGAATTCATTCGCCGGATGGAGCAGCAACAGTCGAAATATTTTAATACACATTGCATTCGATTATACCGGATGACAAAGTTTTATACAATTGGACAATTGCTTGATGGAATAGAATACTGCATTGATACTGAACGCTGCAGTGCCTATGAGCTTTTGGCTTATCTCATGTATCAGTACGGAGAGCATATAGCTAAGAAGTTTTTGCCGAATCAGCAGTATTTTAACCATTTGGCCAAGAGTAAAGAAATAAGGAGGGAAATCGATGGCTGATATAACAGAAATCCGTGAATTGGCCCAAAAGCTCAACCTTTGGAGTATCGCAAGGGGATACATTGATTTGAACGATGAGAAACTATCAAACCATGAATATCTTAAGATGGTGTTAGAAAAAGAATTGGAGATTAGGGCCAGACAAAAACACACCAAGCTGAGGAAGGCAAGTAAGCTTCCAAACAAAGCATTTGACACATCGAACTCAAACAAGGGCTTAAAATGGCAGATTAAACAGTTATCCAACCTGACATGGCTTAAGGAAGAGCAAAACTTAATCCTGCTGGGAAAATGCGGGACGGGTAAGACCGGTCTTGCAGCGCAGCTTGGAGAAACTGCAATCAGCAATGGACATAAAACCTATTATGCGCCTTTTGATAATTTTATCGCAGTGGCAGAAAAGAAAGCCACAAATCCAAAAGCAGAAGCGATCTTTTCTTATATGCAGGAATGTGACTTAATTATTATTGATGATGTCTTTTATGTGGAACCAACCAGGGCAGAACTGCAGGTTTTCTACCGGGCAGTTACCTTTCTTAATGAAACCAGAAGCATTATTTTTATAACCAATCGTGAACTGTCAGCATGGATAGATGCAGCCGAAGACAAGCACCTTTGCCAGACTTTATTGGACAGAATGATGGTCAATTGTCAAATTGTTCGTTTGACTGACAAGTAAATAAAAACACTCACTTCTTTTTTAACAGGGGCAAATACCTCGTTTGAAAACAATGCCGAAAAACGGCTTAAAATAGATGCAAAAAATCTCACGAAATTCAAAGAACTGCTTAACTTTTGAGATTTTCTGCAGTTTATAGGGTAGGGGGATCTAAATCTCTACCGCTTTTCATCCCGGAAACGGGCGGGGGGTCACGCGCGAAAAATCGCAGTTTCAAACGGTGTCATGAAATATTCCGCAGGGTTCATTGGAATAACCGAGGAAAGAAATCAATCGTATGGAGATGCATCAGTAGATTGGAAAACACCGGTTTGTTTTGTACCGCTTCCACTATACTTGAAGATACGCTTAAAGAGAAAATTGTAGATGCCATCAATGTAGCGGTCAGCGGAAAAAACTCTTTTCTGGCCATACTGAAGAAGAATATTGAAACCGTATTAAGCGAGGATTTGGATGAGAGTACAGCAGATATTGATAAAAGGCTGGAAGAACTCCAAACCGAGTTAATCCAAAAGGCAAATTCAAAGGAAGCATACGATAATATTGTCAACGAGATTTACCGACTACGTGATCTAAGGCAAGAAACTCTTTCGAGAAACGCTCTCCGTCAAGATAAGAGGGATCGGATTGCTGAGATGACGGACTTTCTTAACACGCAAACCGGTGATATTACGGAGTTTGATGATAAACTGGTTAGAAAATTAGTTGAAAAAGCGATTGTATATGATGACAATATAGTGGTTGAGTTTAAGTCGGGGTTAGAAATAGTAGTGAATCTATAAGATTGTAATAAGATTGCTGCCAGTTGAGGAGGAAATCTTCTTAATTGGCGGCTTTTTAATCTGAGAAAAGGGTGTTACGTGAGATTTTACATAGATTTAACCTTAACCTGCCTTTAGATTTTACTATTCTGCTGTAATATTTGAATTGTAAATAAACTGGAGGAAAAGGAGAAAAAACGTTATGAAAAAGATGAAAAGAATTGTATTGACCGTAACCATACTGGCACTCTTTTTTACAGGCTGTGCAACTGGAGGTGGTAATGAAATTGTAGTTGTTTCCCGGGAAGATGGTTCGGGCACCAGAGGAGCATTTATTGAACTTTTTGGAATTGAAGAAAAGGATGCAAATGGGAATAAGGTAGATAATACAACAGACGAAGCAATCGTAGTAAACAGTACTTCCATCGTAATGACCACAGTAGCCGGCAATAAGAACGCCATAGGGTATATCTCCCTGGGTTCTTTGAATGATACTGTCAAAGCAGTTAAAGTTGATGGAATAGAACCCACTGTTGAAAATATTAAAAACAATACTTACAAGGTTTTCAGGCCTTTTAATATTGCAACAAGGGATGACATCAGCGAACTGGCACAGGATTTCATCAGCTTTATCCTTAGCAGTGACGGACAAAAGGTCGTGGAAGAAAATAGTTATATTGCTGCATCAGAAAAAGGCCCTTACAGCAGTACGAAGCCATCCGGTAAAATAGTAATAGCTGGGTCTTCCTCGGTAACACCGCTCATGGAGAAGTTAAAAGAGGCTTATTTGAAAGTGAATACCAATGCAGAAATTGAAATACAGGCGAGTGATTCCACAACGGGAATGAAATTAGCTATGGAAGGAACATGCGATATTGGTATGGCATCCAGAGAATTGAAGGAGAGCGAATTGAAGAAGTTAAAGCCAACAGTTATAGCCATGGATGGTCTTGCTATCATTGTAAACAAGGAAAACCCGGTAAGTAATCTGACAAGTGACCAAATTAAAGGTATTTTCAAAGGAGAAATTACCTCTTGGAATGAGGTTGCTAAGTAAGATAAAACAAGCCAGCGGAGCATTTGCTGGATGAGACGCACATTCTGGCTTTTAAGGGGTTAAGTATCTATGACAAAATACAAAGAAAGCATAATGAAAGCAATATTTTTTGCAGCAGCCTGCACATCCATTCTGGCTGTCACGCTTATTTGTTTATTTCTATTTATAAATGGTATCCCTGCTATGACTAAGATCGGAATATTTGATTTTCTGATGGGCACAACATGGAAACCGAATAATACGCCTCCTTCATTTGGTATTTTACCCATGATCCTGGGAAGCATCTATGTAACAGCCGGCGCTGCGGTCATCGGAGTACCCATAGGAATTTTAACAGCTGTATTCATGGCCCATTATTGTCCCTCAAAGCTTTACCGCATCTTGGAACCTGCCATAAACTTGCTCGCAGGTATTCCTTCCATAGTATACGGATTTTTCGGGCTTGTAGTGATAGTACCCTTTATCCGCGATACCTTTGGGGGTGATGGCAACAGCATGCTGGCGGCATCCATTCTCTTAGGCATCATGATTCTGCCTACGATTGTAGGTATAAGCGAATCAGCAATCAGAGCCATACCCCAAAGTTATTATGAGGGTGCGCTGGCTCTCGGTGCAAGTCACGAGAGAAGCATCTTTTTTGTAATTCTTCCGGCAGCAAAATCCGGTATCATGGCTGCTATAGTCTTAGGGATAGGCAGAGCCATAGGAGAGACCATGGCAGTCATCATGGTTGCAGGAAACCAGGCAAGAATGCCTGCCGGGTTGTTGAAAGGCGTTAGAACACTTACAGCCAATATAATAAATGAAATGGGCTATGCTGCGGAATTGCATAGAGAGGCTCTAATTGCGACAGGTGTCGTGCTGTTTGTTTTCATTCTTATTATAAATTTATTACTATCATTGCTTAAAAGGAGGACTGGCTGATGGAATCCATCAACAAACTATCATATATTCAAAAACTCAGGACTTATAAACGAGACCCCAGATCGCTAGTTTTATTCCTTTTAGTAATTGTATCAACAATTCTTACGATTGGGCTTTTGCTTTTTTTGATTGGGTATATCATGATCAAGGGAATCCCCCATATCAAGCCTGAATTGTTTCAGTGGAAATACAACACCTTAAACGTGTCGCTGATGCCTGCTTTAATTAATACTGTTATCATAACGATCATTTCGCTTCTGATTGCGGCGCCAATAGGAATTTTTTCTGCCATTTATCTGGTTGAATACGCAAAAAAAGGCAACAAGTTGGTTGCTATAATCAGAATTACTGCAGAAACACTGTCAGGGATTCCGTCAATCGTTTACGGTCTGTTTGGCTTGCTGTTCTTTGTAACCGCTCTTGGTTGGGGAATGTCTCTCCTGGCAGGGGCATTCACACTGTCAATCATGATTCTGCCACTTATTATGCGTACCACTGAGGAAGCATTAAAAGCAGTTCCTAATTCGTATCGGGAAGGCAGTTATGGGCTGGGCGCAGGAAAGCTAAGGACTGTATTTAAAATCGTTTTACCCTCTGCAATGCCTGGCATTTTGGCCGGTGTTATCCTGGGCATCGGAAGGATTGTAGGAGAAAGCGCCGCGTTAATTTATACGGCTGGAACTGTTGCTGAAATACCAAAGGGCAGCGATTTTCTGTTCGATTCTACCCGTACATTATCGGTTCATATGTATGCTCTTGCCAGTGAAGGGCTATATGTAAACCAGTCTTACGCAACTGCTGTTATACTATTAATTATTGTTGTATTGATTAACTACCTATCAGGGTTTATATCAAAGAAACTTTCAAAAGTCTAAAAAGCCATTTGAAAGGCATTTGGTAATAATTGATGCCAAGGGCCAGACATTAGATGCAAGGCACTAAATATTAGACTTTTGTTACCGGAAGACATGGAGGTAGAAAAAAATGGATAAGATTTGTATAAAAAATCTGGATTTATATTACGGCGATTTTCAGGCGCTGAAGAAAATCAACCTGAATATAAAAGCAAATGAGATTACAGCCTTTATCGGGCCATCAGGCTGCGGAAAATCTACGCTTTTAAAATGCCTGAACCGAATGAATGACATTGTTGAAGGTTGCAGGATAACTGGTAAGGTCCTCCTGGATGGTGAAGACATTTACGGTGATATAGATATCAACCTGCTTCGAAAACGGGTGGGAATGGTTTTCCAAAAGCCCAATCCTTTTCCTATGAGTGTGTATGATAATGTGGCATTCGGGCCACGTACACATGGCATAAAATCAAAAATCAAACTGGACGATATAGTGGAACGGTCGCTCAGGCAGGCCGCAATATGGGATGAATTAAAGAGCCGCTTAAAAAAGAGTGCTTTGGAACTCTCTGGTGGTCAGCAGCAAAGACTCTGTATTGCGAGGGCATTGGCGGTACAGCCGGAAGTTTTATTGATGGATGAACCTACGTCAGCTTTGGATCCTATCTCAACATCCAAAATTGAAGACCTTGTTGTTGAGTTAAAAAAAGATTATACTATTATTATAGTTACCCATAATATGCAACAGGCGGTACGCATTGCAGATAGTGTAGCTTTTTTTTTAAATGGAGAAGTGATAGAATATGCAAGAGCGGAGAAACTGTTCTATATGCCACAGGATAAACGCACAGAGGACTATATAACCGGGAGGTTTGGGTAATGAGTAATAAATTTGATGAACAACTGGACCTTTTAAAGACTCAGATGATACAAATGGGTGCATTGTGCGAAGAAGCCATAGCAAGTGCAACAAAAGCGCTTATCAACGGAGATATGGAACTTGCCAAAAAAGTAATAACTAAAGATGAGGACATAGATAACAAGGAAAAGGAGATTGAAAGCATTTGTCTCAAATTGCTTCTACAGTTTCAGCCGGTTGCCAGGGATTTACGGCAGATTTCTTCTGCTCTAAAGATAATAACAGATATGGAACGAATTGGTGACCAAGCTGCAGATATTTCAGAAATTATCAGGCTTGCAAATATAAAGTCTGCAAATAACATAAGTCATATAGCAAACATGGCAAAGGCTACGATAAAAATGGTTACCGACAGTATTGATGCGTATGTACAACAGGATTTAAAACTTGCAAAAGCGGTAATAGATTACGATGATGTAGTAGACAATCTGTTTAATGATGTAAAAGCGGATATAATCAGGCTGATTAATGAAGATACTAAAAATGGTGAATTTGCTATTGACCTGATGATGATTGCCAAATATTTTGAACGGATAGGCGATCATGCTACAAATATTGCAGAATGGGTCATATTTTCCATTACCGGCAAGCATGTGGAGGAAGAACAATGATCTATTGTGTAGAGGACGATAGAAGCATTCGGGAGCTTATCATATATGCACTGAAATCCAATGGTTATGAGGCTGTAGGCTTTGACAAAGCTGAGCCATTTTATAAAGAATTGGAAAATAAGCTACCCGATTTAGTATTGCTTGATATCATGTTGCCCGGCGAAGATGGTATTGAAATATTGAAAAAACTAAAGGCATCACCGAAACTACGAAATATTCCGGTAATCATGCTTACTGCAAAAAGCGCAGAATATGACAAGGTTTTAGGGCTGGACAGTGGAGCAGATGATTATATTACCAAGCCTTTTGGTATTATGGAGTTCCTTTCCCGTGTCAAAGCAGTTCTCAGAAGATCAGGAAATGTAAGTAATCCATCTGAAATATCTGTTGGGCGGATAACGATGTATATTGACAAGCATGTTGTTATAGCAGATGGGAAAGAGGTTGCTCTTACGTTCAAAGAATTTGAGCTTCTAAAATACTTAATGGAAAATGCTGGCATTGTGCTGACAAGGGATAAGCTCCTGGAGGAAGTATGGGGATATGAATATGAAGGCGAAACTCGTACTTTGGATGTGCATATCCGTACCCTGCGGCAGAAGCTTGGAGAAGCGGGAGCGGTTATTGAAACGGTGAGAGGGGTTGGCTATAAGATCGGAGGAAAGGCATGAAAAAGCGTATTTATAAAAGCATGCTGGTGTTGGCCCTTATAATTATTTTACTTACCTCGTTCCTTATAACCGGAGCGATGTACCGGGCATTCTATCTCAGGATGCAGCAAGAAATCAGGAATGAAGCCATTTTTATATCATCCGCTTACAATCTAATCGGACAAGAGTTTTTTTCTAGCATTGCAGATCAAGAAAGCTCTAGCAGGATTACATGGGTAGCTAGTGACGGTACTGTTTTGTTTGATAATATGGCTGATGCAGAAAAGATGGAAAATCACCTCAACAGGCCGGAAATTGCCGATGCGTTGAAAAACGGATTTGGTGAAGCAGTTCACCTTTCCAAAACTCTAGGAACCCAGACCTTTTATTGGGCTGTCCGACTTAATGACGGCACAGTCCTAAGAGTATCAGCCACGACTAATAGTGTTTTTAAATCTGTTTTAGGTTTTTTTCCGTATGTCGCTTTAATTACATTGATGGTTATCTTGCTGACCATGATCATTGCCAACCTGTTGACGAAAAAAATCATTTTTCCTTTGAACAACTTAAATTTGGAGGATCCGTTGTCCAATGATGTCTATGACGAATTATCTCCATTGCTAACTCGCATGGCTAAGCAGAATGATCAGATTAAAAGTCAGTTCAAAAAACTGAAAGAGCAGAAGGAAGAGTTTAATGCAATTACGGAGAATATTAGAGAGGGAATCATAGTTTTAAACAACAAAGGCTTGATATTATTCATAAACAAAAGTGCCGCAGACATATTCAATGTCAGTACTCAGGATATAATTAACAAGCATATATTAACACTTGATCGAAGCATAACTCTTCAAAAGGCAATAGAGACAGCTATGGGAGGGCATTTATTTGAGGATATATTTGCCATAGGTGAAAATTCTTTTAATTTACTGGCTAGCCCTGTTAAGGATGAAGTGGTTGTCAAAGGAGTTATTCTGTTTATATTGGATGTAACAGAAAAACAATCCGCCGAAAAAATGCGCCGTGAGTTTGCCGCTAATGTGTCGCATGAACTTAAAACGCCTCTCACCTCCATTTTAGGTTACGCAGAGCTTATGAAAAGCGGCATGGTAAAACCTGAAGACATTTCCGAGTTTTCCGACCGCATATACAACGAAGCAAGGCATCTCATAGACTTGATAGAAGATGTGATACGGATCTCCAGACTGGATGAAAAAAATGTTCAGCTCCCCTTTGAAGAGATTGATTTATTGGAATTGGCAAAAGAAACAGTCGGCAGATTATCTTCCCTTGCACAGCAGAAACGGATAAAGCTATCAGTCGGCGGTGATAACGCGATCATTTTTGGTGTTAGACAAATTCTGGAGGAGATGATCTATAATCTTTGTGATAACGCAATCAAATACAATTATGAAAACGGCAAGGTTGATGTAAATGTAAAAACTTTCTCCGACCAGGTTGTACTAACCGTAGCCGATAATGGCTTTGGCATTCCGAGGGAGCACCAAAGCCGCGTGTTTGAACGCTTTTATAGAATCGACAAGTCCCATTCAAGGGAAACCGGTGGAACTGGTCTGGGCCTTTCTATTGTAAAGCACAGTGCCGAATTCCATAATGCAAAGATTCGATTGATGAGCAAGCCTGGAAAGGGTACAACGATTACAGTTATATTTAGTCGTGAACAATAGAACCGAATAGCACGGTGTTTTGTTGATATGTTTCCGCATACCTAGATTATTTTAAAAACAACCAAAAACCATTGACATGTTCCCGTAAACGTAAGGTTCAAAAAATCAGCCTAAGACATCAATCCAAGCGGCTCGGGCCATGTGGAATGTGTGACATTGATATCGAGATGTAAATTTACTGAATTGGTATTTGGCGTTAGATGATTATAAGATATAATAAAATAATAAGATGAGATGGAAGGCTGAAAGGAAAAGAATCAATTTCTGGATGATGTTTACATGTACACAATTTGTGGAGGTAAGTAATATGCAATACGCAATAGAATTGTATTTTGATAAAGTAACGGAACAGAAGCTTTTTAATCTGGCAAAAAGAATAGCAGATGAAAAATTGAGTACAAAATTTTTGGAATGGAAAACAAGACCTCACCTTACATTAGCTTGTTTTAATGATGTGGATGAAGAGAAATGTATTAAACTCTTAATAGAGTTTGCTAAAAGTCATAAGCGAATGCCTGCATGTATTGCTTCTGTAGGAATGTTTACTGATACAAAGACTATTTTTGTATCGCCTGTGATGAATAGTAGTATGTTTCAGTTTCAGCGAGAATTACACGAATATCTAAATGATTTTGATAAAAAAGGCTGGGAGTGGTATTGTCCAGATTGTTGGGTTCCACATTGCACCATCGCTCTGACTCGTGATGATGAGGACAGTGTTTTTTATAAGGCAAGCGATTTAATATTGCATGAATTCGAAAAAATGTATGGCGAATTCGTTTCGATAGGGTTAGTAAAAATAACAATGCCTGTCGAAGAGATATTTACTATTGAATTAAATAGATAATTTCTGTTAATGCAATAGAGGACAGTTTTATGTCTTGGACATCAATTCCGTCAACTCAACCTACGTCAAGACGGTCGTTCTTTTGTCCTACAAAAACTCCAGATGATTTTATCTGCGTAAAAATAGACTATAATAGTTAATACAGTTGATAGACAGAGGATGCTTTTGAAACGCAGATGACAGTTATGTTGACTCTTTTTGTGTTTTTGCTGGAGAGGCTGAATGAATAATATGTTTTACGGGAAACAGACATCGATTCAGTTAACTAGAGCCTTGTGGAGACGGACAGACTACTGGACGTGGCGGCACAAAATGGATTAGGCACCAGCGCCCCTGGCCGTATTCTGTTGACCGGATTCTCTAATTTCAGAGTTCACCGTCAGAATCTGTACGATAAATATAATCCACAAGGGAAATATCCCTTAGAGGATGGTTGGGGCGGTGCAAAAGTATTGGAGCGTATTGATGCACCTTATGAGGTCAGGGTATCAAATTCTCACCCGAAAAAATCGAAAGATGGACTTTATTATATCGATTATGAGATAATTCCTTTAGACGAGAATGCAAAGGTTACCCTGTCCCGGGTAGAGTTAATAGTAAACCAAAAAGTAATCAAATACTATACACAAGGTAATCTATTTAAGGGACAATTTATAATTGACACAAAGGAGTTGGACAATATATCTAATGGTAGCTTTTCCTGTGTTATCGGTGCCTGGGATAATATTTTCAACTTTAAACGTTCCATTGAAATAATTATGGATCCGTGAAAGCCGTATGCGGGAAAACCGAACTTCCAGTTCTGTGGGGGATGGGTTGCAAATTGCTTACCCTTCTACCCGGAGGTGGTAATACCTCTACTACTCTATCAAGGGTGAATAAGTAGAAGAAGTGAATAAGACTAAAGAAAGTTTCCAGACATTAATCCATTTTCTCGGAGGTTATCTTTTATACAATTGTGTCTGGAACCTTTTTTGAAAAAACAAGTTTTTTGGATTTCCACAGATAATCTTTGCAAAAGAAAGAATTGAGTTTGAAAAGTAACAATACGGTAATATTATTCTAAGTTACCTGAACCGGAATACCACAAAGAACTATTATGTAAAAACTGTAAGAAAAATAAAAGCTATTCAGATATATAATTACTAATCCCACTGTGTTTTTAAGTCGTTACACAGTGTTTTTTTATAATATTATGATTACACTTGATGACGGTAGTTTTGGATTTTTTTAACAATATGTAATGTTCTCAAGGATTAAAACTTCTGAAAGTATCTTTAAAGACTTGGAAGATATTATTGATTTTTATGGAAAAATTAGAAAATTTTACTCATAAAGTATGTTGAATATTGATAACTGATTTTATCATGTTAAACTAATTATATTTTATTGTACAAAAAATTGGTATTAAGATATGCACTTTTTTTCGATAATTTATATATAACAAAATTTTTGTCTTACAGTTTTTTTATCGTTATTGAGATTTAATGTTGACCGGCTTTATGATGACAAAACCTATAAACTATCCTGTTTCTGATATATCTTTTAAAAGCTTATGAATCTTCTATTGATAGCCTAACAATTAGCGCTTTTTTGGGTAATTTGCCAACAAAAAGTTAGTTACATAGTAACGTTAAGACCATGAATTTTACACCGTTGATGGATTATTTACTAGTAACTGTGAATGGTAAAATATAATTCACAGTTTTAGTTCAATAACACTTTTCGGTTTTTTAAGTATCTGTAAATAACCATATCAGAGCACTGGAAGTCCATATCTATAAAACAACCATATCCGATAATCATTGTCGAGATATCCTTTGCATCTGGAATTTTGATAAGATTATGCAACCAAACTTAACATAATTTATAAAAATTCGTTATCTGCGGTTGGTGGATACTTATGCAACCAGGGGTTACAATATACATATAAATCGGATTTTTGGAGGATGGTTTATGAGTATTGTAACGGTCCGAAATCTTGTCAAAGAATATCCGACATTTCGATTGAATAGTGTAAACTTTTCTCTGGATGCAGGAAAGATTACTGGTTTTATCAGCAGAAACGGTGCAGGGAAAACTACGACAATAAAATCTATGCTGAACCTTGTCCATCCCGACAGCGGCGAGATTATCTTTTTTAATAAGCCTCTGAAAGAACATGAAGCTGAAATCAAGAAGCAAATAGGATATTCCACCGGCATTGTAAACTGGTATCCGAGAAAGAAAATCAGAGATATCGTTGAAGTCACAAAGGGCTTTTATGATACATGGGATCAGACAGCATACCACAAGTTTCTGAAAATGTTCCGGCTGGATGAAAATAAGACCCCACGAGAATTATCGGAAGGTATGAAAGTGAAATGTAACCTGCTGCTGGCACTTTCCCATAAAGCCGAGATATTGATTTTGGATGAGCCTACCAGTGGTCTGGATCCATTTTCAAGAGATGAACTTTTAGAACTGTTTGGTGAGTTGAAGAAAACCGGTGTTGCAATTTTCTTCTCTACGCACATTATTTCCGATATAGAAAAATGCGCTGATGATATTGTATATATATCAGGAGGGAATATCGTTGCCGCAATGTCAAAACCGGATTTTGTGAGACAATTTTCAATGCCGGGCGAAAGTCTTGAGCAGACATTTTTAAGACTGGAAAGAGGTGAGCTAAAATGATTAATATATTAAGAAAAGAAATGAGGCTAAGTGCATCTATGCTTTCCTATCTGTTTATTGCTTTTGGCTTTATGTTTTTTATTCCCGGCTATCCGATACTCTGTGGTGTATTTTTTGTTACGCTTGGAATATTCTATAGTTTTCAAAATGCACGGGAAACCAACGATATTCTTTTTTCAACCTTACTTCCCATTGCCAAAAAAGATGTGGTAAAAGGCAAATTCCTGTTCTCGTGTTTTATCGAATTATGTAGCTTCACCCTGATGGTTGCAGTAACCATACTGCGAATGACAATATTTTCAGAATCAACGGTGTACAGAAACAATGCTTTGATGAATGCAAACCCATTCGCTCTCGGTATGGCTTTTGTGATATTTGGTCTGTTTAATTTTATATTCATCGGGGGCTTTTTTAAGACGGCGTATAATTTTGGCAAGCCCTTCTTTCAATACATTATATCTGCCTTCCTTACCATCGGAATTGGAGAGACACTTCATCATTTACCCGGACTTGAGAAATTGAACTCATTTGGTTTTGAGTATATAATACTTCAGCTGGGATTATTCGGTATAGGTGCGCTGTGCTATGTTCTGATGACCTTGCTTTCTTACAGGAATGCCTGTGAACATTTTGAAAAAATCGATTTATAAAGGAGTACGATATCATGCTGAAAGATAATTTGGTTATGCTTCGCAATATACATGGCTATTCTCAGGAAGAAATCGCGGAGAAAATAGGTATTTCCCGTCAGGCTTATACTAAGTGGGAAAGCGGAGCTACCATTCCGGATATTGAAAAATGCAGCTGTCTTGCAAAGGTGCATGGCGTTACTATTGATAGCTTAGTTAAAACCGAAACGGCGGAGGGGATTGGTATAATTCCTCCTGCCCCGAAGGGAAAAAATATCTGGGGTTCTGTTACAATCAACGAGCGAGGGCAGATTGTTATTCCGAAAGCCGCAAGGGAAAAGTTTGCGCTTACAGGTGGGCAGCGTTTGATTGTGCTAAGTGACGAGGAAGGTATTGCTCTTATACCCGCAGAAATATTTGAGTCCAAACTGAAGGACATAATGAAGTTTGGAGCTATGAAGATCGATGAAGAATAGAACTTGATGTTATCAATACAATATATTCTCTTTTTGATAAAATAAATAATAAAGGACGCAGCTTAGGGTAGTGAAAGGTATTACCGAAAGTTACGTCCTTTAATATACAAAATTCAAAAGAGTTGGTAATTTTAGAAAAGAAAGATTGAGAACATAAAAAATAAAGGATAACTTTTTTCTTTAGAAATTTGTATACATAACACTTCAATGAAAGTAAAGCGGCTTAATAAAGGTGCTTTTTTTGTGGTTTGAACCTTTCTGATTAAACTATAAGCCTAATTCTGCTAATTGCTATTAAAATTATATAGTGTTAAACTGATAAATGAAGTAATGCAATATAAATGCCTCAACTACATTATGTAGAGTTTTATTTAAGATGTTAGGCTTCTGTATATCAATAGGAGGAAATACGATGAAGTATAGAGAAGATAAATATGGGAACAAACTTTCTGTTTTAGGTTATGGATGTATGCGTTTTACAATGAAAGCAGGAAGGATTGATATAAAAAAGGCCAATGCCGAGATCATGGCAGCTTATGAAGCAGGCGTAAACTATTTTGACACGGCTTATATTTATCCAGGTAGTGAGGCTGCGTTAGGGACTATATTGGCTGACAATGGCATCCGTGATAAAGTCAATATTGCGACAAAGCTTCCTCATTATATGATCCGTAAGAAGGAAGATCTCGATAAATATTTTGAAGAGCAACTGAAACGGCTGCGTACAAATTATGTAGACTATTATCTCATGCATATGCTTTCTGATGTGAAGACCTGGGAGAGACTTAAGGGACTGGGCATAGATGAGTGGCTGGCAAAAAAGAAGGAAAAGGGGGCTATACGTCAGGTAGGCTTCTCGTATCATGGAAATTCGGATGCATTTTGCTCGCTCATCGATGCATATGACTGGGATTTTTGCATGGTTCAGTATAATTATCTGGATGAGACAACTCAAGCAGGACGCACAGGAGTTCAATATGCTGCATCCAAAGGATTGCCAGTGTTTATTATGGAACCGCTCAGGGGCGGTAAACTTGCCAGAAACCTTCCGGATAAGGCAAGACAACTCATTTCATCTTACCCGATTAAGCGCAGCCCGGTAGAGTGGTCCTTTCGATGGCTATGGAATCAACCTGAAGTAACCTGTGTCCTATCCGGTATGAATTCTCTTGAAATGGTACAGGAAAATGTGGAATATGCGGCTACTGCTGAAGTAAATTCGTTTACGGAAGATGATTTTAATCTGATTGCAAAGGTAAAAGAAGCCATCAATGAAAAGATGAAAGTACCCTGTACCGGTTGCCGTTATTGTATGCCTTGTCCTAAGGGAGTTGATATTCCGGGTACGTTGGCAGCATATAACAGGCGGTATACAGATGGTAAAATTGCAGGTTTTATAGATTATTTTATTTGTACAGCCCTCCGCAGGGACAGCACAGCTGCTTCTAATTGTATTGATTGTGGTAAATGCGAGCAGTATTGTCCGCAAAATATTTCAATTCGGAAAGAATTAAAGATTGCTAGGAGAGAATTGGAAGGTTATATTTATGGCATAACGAAGCGAGCAGTAAAGTTGTTTATGAGGTATTGAGCTTATATTATTAACTGATGAAGGATGGTTCAAAGTCTAAGATTTGAATAGTCATTAGAGTAAAAAATGAGTTCAGTGATGATGAGGTTGTAATTTCAGTTGAAAAGGAGTTGCCTTTGTTTTCCGTATCGAAAATGATTTTTCGATATTGAAATTATCTTATGATAAGGTTATCATTAAAAAATAATTTGTTATAAATAATTAACGATTAATAGATGTAAGGAGTATTATGAGAATGAGTGCCGATATAAAGTATCCACTGTACGAGACCACAGTCTTTGAAAATTTCCGGGTGATGGTCGAAAATGTGGCCAGAAAATATCCCGACAGAATAGCATATTCCTATAAAAAAGACCCGCGTGATACCAATACTGTTGATGTAACCTTCAGCGAAGTGCGTGATTATGTGAGGAATTTGGGTACAGAACTGATATCTTTAGGCTGTACTGATAAAAAGGTTGCTATTGTAGGCGAAACTTCATATAACTGGATCTGCAGCTATTTTGCGCTGATGGCTATAGGGGCGATCGTTGTCCCGCTGGACAAGGATATGCCTGTAAATGAATTAACGGGGCTGCTCGATTTTGCCGAGTGTGAATATATTGTCTACAGCACTTCAGTTGAAGAAAAGATCATGCAGATTGGTGACAGCGTTCCAACATTAAAGACCTATATATGCATGGGCGAGCCAAAAATGGAGCCAGCCCTCAAGCTTTCGGATCTGGCTGAAAGGGGAAAGGCAAAATTCGAAAACGGAGATAATTCATACTATGATTATGAAATTGATCCCGACAGGCTTGCGACCATCGTATTCACATCGGGAACAACAGGCAAGGGCAAGGGTGTTATGCTTTCCCAAAAAAATATAGCTTCAGACATGACACAGGGTATGTATCTCTTTGCCATAACACCAAAAACCATGTCAGTGCTTCCACCGCACCATACTTATTGCTCTACAGTGGTTTTTGTCGGACATTTTTCGCAGGGATGCACAACCTTTATTAACAGCGGACTTAAGTATTTCTTAAACGAAGTAAAGGAGCAGCAGCCCAGTCATTTGGTCCTGGTACCGTTATTCGTAGAAACTATGTATAAAAGGATATGGAACACAGCAGAAAAAAGCGGTAAGGCTAATATGCTAAAGCGTATGATAAAGGTTAGCAATTTCTTAAGGAAAATAGGCATAGATTTGCGGAGTGTTTTCTTTAAGAGCGTACTGGAGAATTTTGGAGGCAAGCTGGAGATGATCATTTCGGGCGGTGCCGCCATCAACCAGGACATAATCGACTTTTTTGATGCCATTGGAATAACTATTCTTAACGGATATGGTATAACCGAGTGTTCACCTTTGGTTTCATGTAACAGAAACAAGTATCAGAAAAAAGGCAGTGTCGGTATTCCGATAATAGGTGAGCAGGTCAAGATCAAAGATCCTGATGAAAACGGAGAGGGAGAGATTTGTGTTAAGGGCCCCAATGTCATGCTTGGCTATTATAAGAATCCTGAAGCTACAGCTGCTGCATTTGATGAAGAAGGCTATTTCATGACAGGAGATTATGGAAGGCTAGACGATGAGGGGTGGCTATATATTACCGGCAGACTGAAGAATATCATTATTCTGAGCAATGGCAAGAATGTATATCCTGAGGAGATCGAACAAGAGGTACAAAGGATACCCGGCGTTTCGGAGGTTGTTGTTTATGCAGGGGAAACAAAGAATCAGAGCAATAAGGAAGTTATTGTTGCCGAGATATTCCCGGATTACGAATTACTCAAATTAAAAGGTATTGAGGGTGCGCAGGCTATTAAAGAATACTTCAATAAGGAGATAAAGAATGTAAACAGCAGAATGGCACCTCACAAGACCATCAGAAAGGTGAAGATCCGCGAGGAGGAATTTATTAAAAATACTTCAAAGAAAATACTCCGTCATGCTATTGATAAGAGCATCGACAATGATGATTCCACAGAGGATTAAGAAAGTGGATATATTTTAATGCAAGAACAATATAATCAGGATATTGTAGTAAAAACTTAGTACAAAAGAGTATTGAGTTGGTAATAAGTTCGTCCCTTTTAAGATTGTAAAAGATATTAAAGACGAAGTGGATTATATAAAGTGAAAGCCAGCGTCTTTAGGCGCTGGCCGGTAACAAGCCTTATAGGTCTGAGTAATTGTTAATATCATTTCTTGTTTTATTTTTCCAAATCTTTTGGCCCAAAACCCATGGGAAGAATTTGTTCCAGTGTAAAAATTTCATAATTTTCCGGATCTTTTGCAAGTATCACTTGGAAGGTTTTTGGGTCACAAAATTCCATCATGACCTGACGGCACACACCGCACGGGGCACACAAATCCAGAGTGTCTGTTCCTTTTGGACCTCCGACAATGGCGATGGAGGAAAACTCTCTGACACCTTCGCTAACGGCTTTAAAGAAAGCAGTACGTTCAGCGCAGTTACCGGGGGTGTAGGCGGCATTTTCTATGTTGCAGCCGGTATACAGTTTCCCGTCTTTGGACAGTAGCGCTGCCCCAACTGCAAAATTAGAATAGGGTGAGTAGGATTGATTACGTGCTTGTAAAGCATGAGAAATTAACTCCGATGGTGTCATAAATATGCTCCTTTCCTATAAGTAAAGGGTAAAAGGTTACTTTTGCCCGTCTCATTTACTTCTGCTTTAAATACGGCTTGCCGCTGGCAGCAGGTACTCGGGATTTACCGACAAACAGCACCAGCGTAATGATTGTCACGACATAAGGAATCATAGAAATCAGGTTTGGTGATATTACGTTGCCTGACCCCAGTAAGACCTTTAAGCCGTTGCACAATCCGAACAGCAGACAGGCTCCCATGGCCCCGTGAGGGGTGAATTTACCGAAGATAACAGCGGCGATGGCGATGAAACCCTGACCGACAATAACTTCGGGACGGAATTGACTGACAGTGCACAAGGTAACATACGCACCGCCCAGACCGGCGAAAAAGCCGGAAGCAATCACAGCTAAGTAGCGGATGCGAAATACGTTGATGCCTTGGGTTTCGCAAGCCTTGGGATGTTCACCAACAGCCCGAAGACGCATTCCGAATCTGGTCTTATAGAAAATAAACCATACGACAGCCACTGCGACAAAGGCCAAATAAGTAGCAACGTAGGTGTTAAGTACATTGTTCCAAAAACTTCCCACTTCGAAAATACCGTTGAACAACTTGGGCAGCTTTTGGGATGTGTCCAGTGGAGGAGTGTTCGAAGATTGCTCAAACAGGGCTTTACATACGAAGATGGCTACACCGGGCGCCAAAAAGTTTATGGCAGTACCGGAGATGGTCTGGTCTGCACCGAAGGAGACACAGGCTATGGCGTGAATCAGTCCAAAGAGAGCACCAACCAGTCCACCGCATATAAAGGCCAGCCAGGCATTACCGGTGAAATGAGCTACTGCAGCACCTACAAAAGCACCGATGGTCATCATGCCTTCAATACCAATGTTAATGACGCCACTGCGTTCTGAAAAAGTGGAGCCCAGTGCAGCATAAAGCAAAGGAGGTGTAGCTATCAGTGTGGCGTTAATAATCAGGCCGAGGTTTTTAATCAATTCTTCCATTATTTCTCCTCCTTATTCTTAAGCCGTCTTGTAATTAAATAGCGGAATACATGTGATATAGCTATAAAGAGCACGATAGTGCCCATAATAATGTCAACCACTTCGGTGGGAGCATCAATTAAATTGAGCTTGGAACCACCGTATTTCATGGCACCGTAAAACAGCCCGGAAAAAATACAGCCAATGGGGTGAGAGCTAGCAATTAGTGCAACGGTGATTCCCTGGAAGCCGAAGCCCTCCTGTCCTGCAAACTGGCTGATGCGCATGGAGTTACCCATCAGTTGTACGGCACCGCCTAGAGCCGCCAGCGCACCCGACAGGCTCATGGCGATATACATGGTCTTGTCGGAATTAATACCGCCGTATTTGGCTGCGTGAGGGTTAAGCCCAACGGCCTGTACTCTATAGCCAAAAGTGGTTTTTGTGAGAATAAACCAAATAGCAACTGCTGCAATTATTGCCAGTAAAATACCGTAATTGGCTTTATTACTCTGAAAAATATTCTGCAGCGATTGGGGAAGCAAAATTCTTGCCGATTCACGAATATCCTTGGAAGCTTCACCGCCGCCTACCTTGTGAATTGTTTTAGTGTTAATTACGTAGTTTGAGAGATAAAAGGCGATCCAATTGAACATGATGAAGGACAAAACCTCATTGATGCCGAACCGGACGCGAAGCACTGCTACCAGGAAGCTCCACACCATACCTGCTGCAATAGCTGCCAGCATACATAGCAATACGTGTAAAACAGGATGAGCGTCCACCAGGATTCCTACACACAAAGCGGCCAGTGAACCTACAACAAACTGACCTTCTGCACCGATGTTGAAAACACCCATTTTGTAAGAAAAGGCCACGCTCAATCCCGTAAACACCAGCGGGGTTGCATAGATTACCGACCAAATGAGATACTTTGGACGGCTAAACACGCTGCTAAACAACTTTGCATATGCTTCCAGGGGACTGAAGCCGGCTGACCACAGAAAAATGCCACCGACCAGAAACCCGAAGAAAATAGCAATAATGGTATATAGAGCATTTTGATAAATTAGACCTTGTACTTTAATTTTTAAAATGTTCTGAGAGGTCTCGCTATTATGATTAATCTTCTGTTTCATTTTTGGTTCCTCCTGCCATCATCAGTCCCAGGACTTTTTCATTGGCCTTGTGGCCTGGTACACTGCCTACGATATTGCCATTGTAAATGACTTCAATCCGGTCGGAAAGGCTCATGATTTCATCCAGTTCAAAGGACACCAGCAGCACAGCTTTATTTTTATTGCGCTGTTCCACAATATATCGGTGAACAAACTCGATGGCGCCTACGTCCAAACCGCGAGTGGGATTTACTGCAATAAGCAAGTCCTTGTCGTTGGTGACCTCCCGGGCAATAATGACTTTCTGCTGGTTACCGCCGGACAGCTTGCCAGCTTCTTTGGTGCCGCCTTCTGCACCGCGGATGTCAAATTTACCGACCAATTCTTCCGCATGCTTATAAATATCATCTTTCTTTAAAATGCCGTGTTTGGAGAAAGGAGGTTTAACATAATTTTGCAGCACCAGGTTGTAAGCTACCGAATATTCCAGTACCAGCCCGTGCTTCTGCCGGTCGGCCGGAATGCTGGATACTCCGTTATCAAACAAAGTATGTGCATCGGCATTAAATAAATCCTTGCCGCCAATGATAACCTTGCCGGATTCGCCTTTTCTTAAGCCGGTTAAAATCTCCACCAGCTCGGTCTGGCCATTGCCGTCTACTCCGGCTAAACCCACAATTTCACCACGGCGCACTTTTAGGTTCAAGCCCTTAAGCACTTCAACGCCGCGGTAATCCTTAGCGTGGAGATCCTGTATGTCAATAATGACTTCACCGGGTTCAATAGGCTTTTTGTCCACCACAAATTGAACATCGCGGCCTACCATCATGGAAGCCAGATCGTGTTCACTGACAGCTTCCACATCGACAGTATTGATATATTTGCCTTGCCTGATAATAGTACATCTATCAGCCGATGCTTTGATTTCCTTCAGCTTATGGGTAATTAGAATCACGGTTTTACCATCGGCTGTGAGATTGCGGATGATATTGATCAGTTCTTCGATTTCCTGCGGAGTCAGCGAGGCGGTGGGCTCATCAAGAATAAGGATGTTAGCACCTCGGTACAGTACCTTGAGGATTTCCACACGCTGCTGCATTCCTACCGAAATGTCTTCAATTTTGGCATCGGGATCCACATGCATTCCATAGCGCTCTGAAAGCTCTTTTACTTTCCGGCGTGCCTTTTTGATGTCAACCACCATAGCTTTAGTGGGTTCCATGCCGAGAATAATGTTTTCGGTAACAGTGAAGGGTTCCACCAACATAAAGTGCTGGTGCACCATGCCGATGCCAAGTTCAATGGCATGGCTCGGATTCTCAATGTGCACAGGAGAGCCGAATATGGTAATGCTGCCCGATGTCGGTTTATACAGTCCATACAATATGTTCATCAGTGTGCTTTTTCCGGCGCCGTTTTCGCCAAGAATAGCGTGAACTTCACCTTTATAAACTGTTAGGTTGATGTGGTCGTTGGCCACGAAATTACCGAACTTTTTGACAATGTCAGTCATTTGAACGGCAACTGTGTTGGGATCAAAATGGCTTGTTTTTTTCAAATCCGTTTTTCCCTCCTTGTATATTTGTCTCACGGGAATTACGTGATGTATATGTATATATGGTTTATACAATTCAAATGATAATAATATCTTTAAAGCCTTTGGCTGCAAGTAGTCTGGCGTAATATTCCATTTGTTCGCGTGCAGGGATTTTCAAAGTATCCTTATATTGCTGGCGAACACCTATAGGACGATAAGATATAAGTTTATATCGTATGGGACGAAGGGACAAGAAGCCGCTAAGCATGTCGCCGGTTTGTATAATGGTTTGTTCTGCATCGAAAAGGCCGGGGGAAACTACTGTACGTACCTCATACAGTTTAGCCTTCGAGGCAAGAAACCTGGCATTTTTCAAGACAAGGGAATTGTCCCATCCGGTTACCCGCTTGTGTTCTTCAGAGTTACCAGCTTTAATGTCAAGCATCACGCCGTCGGTGACGGCCAGCAAATCAGGATATTGTTCAAAATCAAGAGTCCCATTGGAATCAATTAGGGTGGACAGGCCATGAGCCTGTGCCAGGGTAAACAGCTCAGTTAAAAACTCCGGATAAAGTGTACATTCCCCGCCCGAAACGGTGATACCGCGGATAAACGGAATTTGATTTTCTACCTTTTGCCAAACCTGTTCCGGTGTCATATCGAGGGTTTTGGGACTGCTGTCATGGGGACATACGTTAATGCACCTGTCACAATGGATGCATTTGGTGCTGTTGTAAACAACTTTCTGTCCTTCGAAGCTTAATGCCCCTGTGGGGCATGAGTTGATACATGTCCCACAGTGCACACATTTGCCTCTTGTTTCAGGGTTGTGGCAATACAAACAGTTCATATTACAACCTTGCAGAAAGATGGCTGTACGGTTACCAGGGCCGTCAACGGTGCTAAAGGGTATGATTTTGTTGACTGTGACCACCATAATTAGCGCACCTTTCTATCAAAAACTTTTCCGTTTTGGGCTGCGCCCATTCCCAAAGCGGTAGTGTCATGCAATACATTCTGACCACTTTTTAGCTTTTCGATTTCCGAGCGCTTGACCAAATAGCCCGTAATACGGATAACATCGCTGTTCTTCTCATAGAAGGACAGATAGCGTAATTCCTTGCGGAAAGAACCTTTTACAATATCCAGTACATATTCCGGATTTTGGTGAACAGTGATATCCATAGGGAAAATGTCACCCGTTCCGGATGGGAAATATTTATGGAAATGATTGATAACCATGAGGTGATCAATCATTTCGTCGGGTTCTTCCCCGATGGGGATACGCGTGCCCGGTGAGATATTTTTATCCTCTGAAATTCCTACTTGCGCATGAAGCAGAAAATGACCGCCGGTTATTTCGCAATATGGGTTATGGTGTTTTTCGTTGAATTCATATATCTGCCTGATAATGGATTCACCAAGTTCGGTGGCATACTCGTCATGACCGAAGCGACCGGGACGACCTTCTTTTTCCAGTAGGATGTTGACACACTCCGCCAGGCCTACCAGGCCAAACATGGCAGTAAAACGATTGCGACTGATAAAGCCTTCCTTAGCCAGGAAGTTATTTTCAAAGAAGCCGCTTTCTTCGACTTCGAAACGGATACGGGCGTCCATATACCGCGCCATGATGTCCATAACATAGGGCAGTTGGTTGGTTTTAAAATCCTCAATTCCGCTGGCACGTTTGGCAATATTGCCGAGAATCAGGCGGCAAAGGGTGTATGATCCGCCGCCTAACGGCAATCCGTTATAGCAGCTGGCAATGACGTAATTTTCGCCAAGTTCCTGTCTGAACATACAGTGGTTGGCAAAGCTGGGCTTGGCCGAACGTAAAGCTGTTTTTACAGCCTGAATGGCGAAGTCATCATCGGTAACACCTTCTTCGTATTTTAAGGTCAGATTGGGCACGGCCTGCATAAGCTCTGTCTCTAGCTCAAGCAGCAAGCGACCGGTACGTGTAGGCATAGGGCCGATATTTGCATGGGAGAAGGAGTCAAGAATAGTACGGTCCACATGCACCAAAAAGCCTCGCAGAAGTTTTTTGGCAGTAGCGTCGTCCACATTTTGTATAAAAGGTTCCAGCAGCATGTCCAACTGCCCCAGATAGACGGGGAAGTTGGTCACGCTGGGAACATGCTTGTAAAAAATAAGCAGAGAATTAAGTGCTTCATACAAGTCGGTAGGGGGCATAAGTTGCAGAAACCGGCTGCCTTCTTTCATGAATTTGGCGTAGTCGGGGATTATATATCGCGGGCGAAGAGGAGCGTGCCCCTCATTAAGGTCGCATATGCATTTTTTATCTTCCGGGACGTTCATCAGCTCGTCCAATCCTTCCGGCAAATCCAGTACTTCCAGAAGAGAATCGGCAGCATTGGCCAGTGAAGCAACCTTTTGCTCGTGAGTGAGTGTTGGACTTTTAATTATATCCAGTATTTTTTCGCGTGTTTCGTTCACACGCTGCATGGAAATATCTCTCAATTGATTGCCACCCTTCTTTGGATAATTAAGGTTGTTTTGCTTAAATAGTTAGAATTAGTCGTCTAATTCGTAGATGTTACCGTATTTTGCTTCAAATTCATCTTTGGTTTTCGGAACGGTAATTTTACCGCTGAGGATGTCCTGTTTAGCCTGGTTTACATAGTCAAGAACTTCCTTAGGCAAGTTGGTGGTAGTAGGAGCGATGTCCACACCTGCGGACTTTAGATCATAAGTGATGATACCGGATTTGAAATTGCCTTCCTTAACGGCTTTAGCAATATCAAAGCATGCATTGTCAACACGTTTCATAGCAGAGGTCAGAATATTTTCAGGAGCGAGAGGGGACTGGTCACTGTCTACACCGATTGCCCATTTGCCTGCATCTTTACAGCCTTCGATTACTCCCAGACCTGTGCCGCCTGCTGCATGGAAGATTACGTCCGCACCGTTGGTGATCATTGTAGTAGCAGCAGATTTACCGGTTTCGGTGCTTCCGAAAGAGTTAGCATTGAACTGCAGGATAGTAGCATTGGGGTTGGCATCTTTAACTCCGGCAAGATACCCATACCCGAACTCGTTCATGGTCTGGCTGACCATACCGACAACGAAGCCTACTTTGTTTGTCTTGGTCATTTTACCGGCAACAAGACCAACCAGATAAGAAGCCTGGCTCTGTTCAAACATCAGGCAGGTAACGTTGGGCAAATTGATGGATGCATCGTCGATGATGGCAAACTTCTGATTGGGATTAGCTTCAGCTGCTTTTTTAGTGGCATCAGCCAACATGTATCCTACACAGATGATGAGGTCATAGCCTTCATCGATAAAAGCCTCAATGTTGGGAGCATAGTCGGCATCGGTTGCAGATTCGGCATAGCGAACTTCTACCCCAAGTTCTCTTTGAGCGCGCTGAAGACCTTCCCAGGCAGATTGGTTGAAGGAACCGTCGTTTACACCGCCAATGTCGGTAACCATACCGATCTTAATCTTCTTGCCACCGCTGTCGTTGTTATTGTTATTATTGTTGTTAATGTTTTCAGGTTTCTTTCCGCTGCATGCGGTCATTGAAAAGACCATTATTATCGATAATAGTAATGCTAGAAACTTTTTCATGTCACTATCTCCTTTTCAATATATTTTTTATTTATTTTTTACTTTTCAGCATTGTTTAATTTATCTGAAACCTAAATTGTTTTTTAAATAATTCCCAGTGCAACTTCAATCATATTTTTGAAGCCTAGCTGACGTTCCTGAGAAGATAGCTGTGTACCTTTGTAAATGTGGTCAGATATAGACAGGATACACAAAGCATTTTTTCCTGCCTTGGCTGCATTCATATACAAAGCTGCAGCTTCCATTTCGATACACAACACGCCCATACTCTTCCAGGCATCGTTAGCACCTTTATTGGCGTTGTAGAACACATCTGTGGAAAGAACATTGCCGATGGCAACGCTAATTTCTTTTTTGCGCGCTTCCTCAATAGCTTTTTGCATCAGCACAAAACTAGCAATGGGTGCAAAAGTGCCGGGAAGTTGGTATTGGCTGGCATAATTGGAATCAGTGCAGGCTCCCATAGCAATGACAAGATCTTTTAGTTCCAGATCATCGCTTAAAGCACCGGCTGAGCCTATGCGGATGATATTGTCCACATCGTAAAAATTAAAAAGCTCATAGGAATAAATTCCGATAGAGGGAATACCCATACCGTGTCCCATAACAGACACCGGCTTTCCTTGATAAGTACCGGTAAAACCTAACATATTGCGAACAGTATTAAAGCAGGTAACATTTTCTAAATAGGTTTCAGCAATAAACTTTGCACGCAGTGGATCACCGGGCATAAGCACCGTTTTTGCAATTTGCCCTTCTTCTGCTGCGTTATGTGGAGTTGGCACTCTGCTCATGTTTCACCTCCTTGTATATGGTATTGCTTTCCGGAACCTTAATTGTAACTAATCATATTTTTTCTCCTTTTGGAAAAATTATTATCAAAAGAAAGGATATACTTTTCTGAAATAAAAGCTGTTACACGTATTTATAAAGGACACTGTAAATTCAAAGATCAAAAGTGCCTTTTATATTTTAGCACACGATGTCGAATTATACAATATAATGTCGAAAGTGTGACTTTGCCCGTGAGGGTATGATTAGGCAAAGAAAATGGTTAATGCATGGTGTGACTATTATATTTACGGTTTACTAAAAAGAGATACTGAAAAAATTAATTAATTATTCTAAGTAGTTTGTGTTATAAATTCCAATAAGTTATAATATAGGGTAATCAAGAGTATGTTTTTTAAATCACAGCAGTAGATTATTATTAATAAGGTGGTGATTTTGTCATGTTAAACGAAAGCTTATTTCCAATTCTAGAATTTGATTCAAATAAACACGCCAAGATTAATCCCTCAAGTGTTGTTAACAAGAAGCAAGTACCTAAAGCATGTGTTATTACTTTTTTCAAGGAAGTAATCAGAAAAAAACTGGAACGAGGTGAATTGGAGCAAATTGGTACAAGTCCTTCGGAAACAATAGATATTCCAATTTATGAAACTAAATATAATGGTTGTTCTGTGGGTCTTGTTGGTGGTTTTGTCGGAGCAGCAGGTTCGGCAGCATTGTTGGAAGAATTGATAGCATCAGGATTTGAAAAATTTATAGTTTGTGGTGGCGCTGGCGTTTTAAAGAAAGGTATTCAAGTAGGTCATTTAGTATTGCCTTACTCTGCGGTAAGAGATGAAGGTGTATCATATCATTATATCGAGCCATCACGTGAAATAGAATGCAACCCCGATGCTGTAAAAGTTATTGAGAGAATATTAAATAAAGAAAAAATTCCGTTTATTAAAGCAAAGACATGGACAACAGATGCAATTTTTAGAGAAACTGAGGATAAAATAGCAAAAAGAGTTTCAGAAGGCTGTGTTACCGTTGAAATGGAAGCAGCAGCATTTTTCGCTGTATCTAAATTCAGGAACGTTTTATTGGGACAGATTTTGTACTGCGGTGACGATTTGAGCGGAATCGAATGGGACAGCCGCTCCTGGCATAGCAGAGATTTAATAAGATCCAATCTCGTAGACTTATGCCTAAAAATAGCTACAGAATTATAGCTTAGAACAAGGGACGGTTCTTTGTTCTAAGATGAAAAATAAAACTGTATGCAGCGATTTTTGATTTATGCATTTATGATATTTACCATAGAGGATTTCTTAGATTCAATCCGATATAGAAACACCTTTGTCCGAACTTATAACAAGATTGATAATAATTTTATTACTTGATGGATTCGTATTGTAATTTAATAAAAAGTATATATAACAATTAATTGATGATAATTTCTTGTATTTATAAGAGGTATCTTGAAGGCAAGATAAGCCTAAAACGGCAGGTAGAGCATTATGGATTGTTTTACCGTTTGCCTGAGGGATACCTTGCTTTGTTAAGGGAAAATATAATAACTGTTGCAAAGACACTTTTAAAATATTTGAACGGGTAAGAGGACTATGATGAGTGAGTAGCAATAATCTTTAAAGATTCAAGAAGCATTTTTACAGAAAATGATAAAGGGGCAAAATCCCGGATATATATTTATGAAGGTGAAAAATATTCAAAAGATAGATAGATTTTGGTAACGGATAGAAACTGAAGAAAGTTCATGAAAAGGAGAGGAAACTTGATTTGAATAAAAAGTATTTTGCATATGGAAGCTGTACAAACTTTGAATCTTTCGGAGACACTATGAAAAAAGCAGAATGTGAAGATAAATTCAGTGTTTGCGGCATTGGCAGGCTTAATGACTATCGTCTGGCTTTCACGAGATATTCCATGAAGTGGGGAGGAGGCGTTTTAAATATAATAAAATCGCCTGGGGATTATGTTTTAGGAGTAGTTTATGATATTCCGGAACAGGCGGTATCGGCAATAGATAAAAGAGAGGGAGCGCCAAAATATTATAAGAGAATTGAGGATGTTGAAGTTGAAGTGGAAAATAAGCGGGTTAAAGTATTTACCTATGCAGTGGTTGAGAAGGATTTTGATGAAATCAAACCCGCATTGGAATATTTTGATACAGTGTATAAAGGAATGAAACAACACTTCCCTTCTGAATATGTAAACAAATATTTAATTGAGCATTGTAAAAACCGTTTTGGAATGTAAAATCAGCGAATGAAAAAATCAAAATATACAGATCATACTACCTGAAAGATATAAAACTTTAGGTAGTCTGTTTCCGGAACATTCCACAGGATAGGATGATCCGGCGCCTGCTGGCGTGCTTCAATCTGTCTGAGGGATACGGAAGCATCCTTTGCTGCACTTGCCAACATTTTGCGGAACAGGTCATCGGTCATGAAATGGCTGCAACTGCAGGTAGCAAGATATCCACCACGAGGCAGCAGTTTCATAGCTTTAAGGTTAATCTCCTTATATCCGCGGGCAGCAGACTGTACCGTCTTTCGGGATTTGGTAAAAGCCGGCGGGTCAAGGATTATATAGTCGTAATCTTTACATTTTTGTTCTACCAGTTTTGTCAACAGGTCAAATACGTCCTCGCACAAAAAATCCATTTTATCGTCCAAACCGTTGTGTACAGCATTTGATTTTGCCAGGTCAATAGCTGACTGTGAGATGTCTACACAGGTCACGTGTTCAGCTCCTCCCAACGCTGCATTAAGACCGAAGGAACCGGTATGGGTAAAGCAGTCCAGCACCCGTTTTCCTTTGGCAATACGGGCCACAGCCAGGCGATTATACTTCTGATCCAGGAAAAATCCGGTTTTTTGTCCGTTTTCCACATCTACCAGATATTTCACGCCGTTTTCGCATATCTCAGTTACAGCGGATTCAGGAACGGGTATGTTATCGGAACGGTACCAGCCTTTATATTCTGAAAGGTTTTCCTTTGCACGCAAGGCAATGTCATTACGTTCATAAATTCCGGTAATGGTTTCGCCCATTTCGGTAAGCACATCCCAGATAGCTTGGTAAATCGTGTCTTTGACAAGTTCCATACCGAGGCAGGTAATCTGTACCGACAGGATGCTGCCAAAACGATCCACTGTCAGACCGGGCATTTGATCAGCTTCACCGTGAATTATGCGGCAACAGGCGAAATCTGCACCGGGCATGACGGTTTTACGGTAATTAACGGCATACTCCACACGTCTGCGCCAAAAGCGAGCGTCAAATACATCATTGGCGTTGCTGGAAATAAGTCGAACAGTAATCTTGCTGGCATTATTGTAAAAGCCAGTACCGATATAGGCATTTCCGGCAAGCACATCCACCAGTTCGCCGTTTTGGGGTGTACCTTCTATTTTGCGAATCTCTTCACCGTATATCCACGGATGCCCGCTTTTTGCACTGCGCTCCGCTTTTGGAGATATCATGACTTTTGGATATTGCCGTTTCTGTTTCATTTGTATCACCTTTAGAAATAGAATTTTTATGCGCTGATTTTACCACATTTCTCTTCTGCCTTCAACGGTGGGCATCATTATAATGTGATTAAAAGGAATACTTTATTCTGAATTTAATGAAAAAGATTGCAGTGTACACCTTCCTTTAATGTATTTGATCTTATAAATGTAAACTGCCAAAATAAAACGGGAGGACGCTTCCAAAACACTGAAAAATAAGCTTTATTAAGCTATTCTCCGGGGGTTAAGTATCATTATTGGAGGTGTTTTTTAGTTTTATGTTCATCAAATCATAAGAGAAGTGGAATTTTTCAGGCATCAGTTTTATAATGTAGGCAGAATTAATAATTGACAATGATTGTTTTATATTTGATAATAATTATAATATGCAGTGAAAAATTTATAGCTTATAAATATTGATTATAAATAAAGTATTGGGGGATAGGTTAATGAAAAAACTAATGCTTGGTAATGAGGCTGTCGCCAGAGGGGCTTATGAGGCAGGCGTTACTGTTGCAGCTGCTTACCCTGGGACACCAAGTACAGAAATAACAGAGAATATAGCCAAATATGACGAAATATATTCCGAGTGGTCACCTAATGAAAAGGTTGCCCTGGAAGTGGCAATAGGAGCGTCCATAGCAGGAGCAAGGGCTATATGTTCAATGAAGCATGTTGGACTTAATGTTGCAGCAGATCCTTTGTTTACAGCTTCTTATACCGGTGTTAACGGCGGTCTGGTAATAATGGTTGCCGATGACCCGGGAATGCACAGTTCACAAAATGAACAAGACAGTCGATGTTATGCCAAAGGTGCAAAAGTTCCAATGCTAGAACCTTCCGACAGTCAAGAGTGTAAGGATTTTGTAAAAAAAGCTTTCGAAGTCAGTGAAAAATACGACACGCCGGTTATTGTAAGATTGTCAACTAGAATTTCCCACTCCCAAAGTATAGTAGAGATATGTGAAAGAAGTGAATACAAGCTTAAAGATTATGTCAAGGATCCCGCAAAATATGTAATGATGCCTGCAATGGCAAGACCAAGACATGTAGAAGTTGAAAAGAGAATGGCAGCTCTCAAGGAACTTTCCAATACCGATGAATTTAATAAAATTGAATGGGGAAACAAGGAAATTGGGGTTATAACCAGCGGTATTGCTTATCAATATGCCCGTGAAGCATTCGGCGATGTTTCTTACCTAAAGCTTGGTATGGTTCATCCCCTTCCCGATAAATTGATTAAAGAATTTGCAAGTCAGGTCAAAACCCTTTATATAATTGAAGAACTTGACCCGTTTATAGAGGAATATGTAAAAACTCTTGGAATTAAAGCTATCGGTAAAGAAAAACTGCCTATTATAGGCGAATACAGTGCAAATCTCATAAGAGAAAAGATTTTCGGCCAAAAAGTTGAAACTAAGCCTGTTACCGATGAGCAAATACCGGTAAGACCTCCGGTTATGTGTCCTGGATGTCCTCACCGCGGTATGTATTATGTTTTGAGAAAATTAAAACTTACAGTTAGCGGTGATATAGGATGTTATACTCTTGGTGCTCTTCCGCCAACCCAGAGCATGGATACCTGTGTATGTATGGGTGCAAGTATCGGCGGTGCTCTCGGTATGGAAAAAGCAAGAGGACCTGAATTTGGAAAGAAGACTGTAGCTGTTATAGGTGATTCCACCTTTATCCACTCAGGTATAACCGGGTTGATAGATGTAGTATATAACAAGGGTAATTCAACGGTTATCATACTGGATAACTCCATTACCGGTATGACTGGTCATCAGCACAATCCTACCACCGGTTTTACTATAAAGGGTGAACCTACAAAGCAGGTGGATCTCGAAAAACTTTGCAATGCAATAGGTATAGACAGAGTAAGAATTGTTGATCCCTTTGATATAAAAGAGTTTGAAAAGGTAGTAAAAGAAGAAACACAGGCCGATGAGCCATCGGTTATTATATCCCAAAGACCGTGCGCGCTTTTAAAGCATGTTAAATTTGAAGGACCTATCAGGATAAGCATCGAAAAATGTAAAAAATGTAAGATGTGTTTATCGGTTGGATGTCCTGCAATTGTTGACAAAGGCGACCATATAGAAGTTAATGAAGCTCTGTGTGTAGGCTGTATGTTATGTACAAAGGTATGTAATTTCAATGCTTTCGAAAAGGCGGGTGAATAAAAAATGGAAAAGCTTAATATAATGATAGTTGGAGTAGGTGGACAAGGAACTCTTCTTGCCAGCAGGGTTTTGGGAAATGTTGCAATGAAAATGGATTATGATGTCAAAGTTTCAGAAGTTCACGGTATGGCTCAGCGCGGCGGAAGCGTCGTAACCTACGTAAAATTAGGTGATAAAGTATATTCTCCTATAATTGAAAAGGGTGAAGCGGATATAATAATTGCCTTTGAAAAGTTGGAAGCTCTTCGTTGGATAGAATATTTAAAAGAAGACGGAACACTTATTTTAAATGATCAGAGAATTGATCCCATGCCTGTAATAACCGGTAAAGCAAAGTACCCGGAAAATATAGTGAAAAAAATAAAAAATAATTATAAAAACGTTATTTCAATAGATGCTCTTCAAATTGCAAAGGAATGTGGAAATATAAAAGCCGTAAACACTGTTTTGCTTGGAATTTTAGCCAAATCTACATCTATCGGCAAAGAGGTTTGGCTTGAATCCTTAAAAGAAAATGTTCCTGCAAAAGCATTAGACGTAAACCTTAAGGCTTTCGAAGCAGGTTATAGTGCTTAAACAGATTATGGTGTTTAATTATGAATAAAAAATAATAGGGGGTAAAAGATGTATGCAGTATTGGAATCCTACATTTGAATGTATGTCAAGGGAAGAAATGACCAGAGTACAGACGGAAAGGCTAATTAACACAGTAAAAAGGGTGTATCATAATGTGCCTTTTTACAGGGAAAAGATGCAAAAAATAGGATTGGAACCTGGAGATATAAAATCTATTGAGGATCTAAAAAAATTGCCTTTTACTTATAAACAGGACTTAAGGGATAATTATCCATATGGTCTGTTTGCCACACCGTTAAGTGAAATTGTAAGAATTCATGCTTCATCGGGAACAACCGGAAAACAAACAGTTGTAGGATATACAAGAAAGGACCTTGACACATGGTCTGAAGTTATGGCCAGAACTTTTACCTGTGCCGGAGCAAATAAAGAATCCATCATCCAGATTGCTTATGGCTATGGACTTTTTACCGGTGGTCTGGGAGCTCACTATGGAGCTGAAAGAATCGGTGCATCGGTTATTCCTATATCCGGCGGTAACACCAAGAGACAAATACAATTGATGAAGGATTTCGGAACCACTGTTCTTGCCTGTACGCCTTCCTATGCCCTTTATATGGCAGAAGAAATGGAAGAGATGGGCATAAAGAAAGAGGAATTAAAGTTAAAAGCCGGAGTATTTGGAGCAGAACCGTGGACTGAAAATATGAGAAAAGAAATTGAAGAGCGTTTTGGAATTTTGGCAATAGATATTTACGGGCTTAGTGAAATTATCGGTCCTGGTGTCGCATCAGAATGTCATTTAAAATGCGGTATGCATATTAATGAAGACCATTTTATTCCTGAAATAATTGACCCTGAGACAGAAGAAGTACTGCCTCCCGGTTCAAAGGGTGAACTGGTATTTACCACTGTTACGAAAGAAGGCTTGCCGCTTATTAGATACAGAACAAGGGATATATCAACACTGAACTATGAAAAATGCGAATGCGGAAGAACCCTGGTCAGAATGTCGAAGGTTACAGGAAGAACGGACGATATGCTCATAATCAGAGGAGTAAATGTATTCCCCTCACAGATTGAAAGTGTGCTCCTTGAAGTAGCTGAAGTTGCACCCCATTATCTTCTGATAGTAGACAGGGTTGATAATCTCGATAACCTGGAAGTTTGGGTGGAAATGAATCAAAATATGTTCTCCGATGAAGTTAAGAAGATAGAAGAAGTTGAACGCAAAATAAAAAGAGAGTTGGAAAGTACTATAGGAATCAATGCAAAAGTAAAGCTTGTTGAACCGAAGTCTATTGAGAGAAGTGAAGGAAAGGCAAAACGTGTCATAGATAAGCGTGTTCTCAAATAATTTGTTTCAGTAATACAAATAAAAAGGAGGGCATAATAATGCTTATAAAACAAATATCTGTATTCCTTGAAAATAAATCGGGAAGACTGGCAGAAGTGACAAAAATTCTAGGGGAAAACAATATTGACATAAGTGCATTGTCAATAGCTGACACTACTGACTTCGGAATTTTAAGGCTTATTGTCAACAACCCTGATATGGCTGAAAAAGTACTTAGAGAAAATGAATTTACAGTGAGTTCAACCGATGTTATTGGCATTGGCGTTGAAGATAAACCGGGTGGATTAAATAAAGCATTAAGCGTATTGGAAAAGAGCGATATAGGAATTGAGTACATGTATGCTTTTGTTGGAAAGGCTTCTGATGAAGCCATGGTTATAATCAGAGTTGACGATTCGGATAAGGCAATTGAAACGTTAAAAAATGGCGGTATAAAAGTTTTGTCGCCTGAAAGTGTTTATAAATTATAGGCAAAAAGTAAAGAGAGACTTTATGCCCCGAATTTGAAATTGATCTTGTAACATTCAAATCTATAGTTCAATAGCATTGGTGTACAGGGGGTAGAAAACTGCAGTATGGAAGCAAAAAAAGAGCCTTTGGCGTATAGAATGCGTCCAAGAACCTTAGAAGAGTTTTTCGGACAGGAGGATATAGTAGGGACAGGTAAACTTCTCTATAGAATGATTAAAGCTGACAGAATAACGTCGGTAATACTGTTTGGTCCTCCCGGAACCGGAAAAACTTCTTTGGCGCGAATAATTGCAAATACAACTAAAGCAAATTTTGAAAAACTTAATGCAGTTACAGCCGGAGTAGCGGATATAAAAAAAATAATATCCGATACTCAAAACCCGATTCTTAACCCGAACCAAAAAACTGTTCTTTTTATCGATGAAATACACCGATTCAATAAAGCGCAACAGGACGCATTGCTGCCCTATGTTGAAGACGGTACTATAATTTTGGTTGGTGCTACAACGGAGAATCCGTATTTTGAGGTTAACAAGGCTCTTATTTCAAGATCTTCCGTATTTATGCTAAAACCCTTAAGCAATGAGGCAATTATTTCTATATTGAAAAATGCCCTTAAGGACAAGGAAAGAGGCCTGGGAAACCATGATATTGAGATAGATGATGAGGCATTGAAATTTATTGCAGACGGTTGTAACGGAGATGCAAGAATAGCTTTAAATGCGTTGGAACTTGCAGTTTTGACTTCACCGATGAACAATGACGGAAAAATATTAATTGACATAAATACTTTAGAAGAGTGTATGCAAAAGAGGGCTTTGAAATTCGACAAGTCCGGTGAAGG
Organism: Acetivibrio clariflavus DSM 19732; assembly: GCF_000237085.1. GTDB lineage: Bacteria > Bacillota > Clostridia > Acetivibrionales > Acetivibrionaceae > Acetivibrio > Acetivibrio clariflavus. The sequence goes on from NC_016627.1 coordinate 1,984,776, forward strand.
TCACTATGACAATATAAGTGCGTTTATTAAGTCGATGAGGGGAAGTGACCCTGATGCCGCAGTGTTTTATCTGGCCAGGGCTCTTTATGCAGGGGAAGACCCAATGTTTTTAGCCAGAAGGATAATGATATGTGCCTCGGAAGATGTTGGTATGGCAAACCCAACTGCCCTTCAGGTGGCAGTGGCTGCTGCACAGGCAGTACATATGGTGGGAATGCCTGAAGCACGCATAATTCTAGCCCATGCTGCAATAGCTGTTGCTACAAGTCCAAAATCCAATTCATGCTATGCAGCTATAAATAAAGCACTGAGCGATGTAGAAAGCAAAAATACCGGTGAAGTTCCAATGCATCTTAGGAATGCTGTAACTTCCGGAATGAGTGACTTAGGTTACGGCAAGGGATATAAATACGTCCATGATTTCCCCGGCAATATTGTCGATCAGCAGTATCTTCCGGATGAAATGATGGGAACTATATATTATAATCCCACTTCCAACGGCTTTGAAGCAAAAATAAAAGATTGGCTGGAAAAGAGAAGAAACGGAAAATAGAAGAGAAATACCGTTGTAAAATTTAAAACAGGTATAAAAAAAGCTAAGGCATGAGTCCTTAGCTTTTTACCGTTATAGCATGATATTAATTTACATAAAATTGTTTTGCTTGATAGAAAAAAATGTTATTGTATAAAAATATATTTATAATAAAAAATTTTTAAAAAAAATTATAATTCATTAAACCTCAATTTTTATTTTGTTGTCATTTGCGAATTTAATAACTTCTCTCTTATATTGGTCAAAGTAATTCCAATCCATAACTTTAGTGAGTATAATAGAAGAATTGTTTTTCAATACGAATTCTATTTTTTCGGAGGTTTTTTTAGTAAAAAGTTTTCTTTGCGTAAAATACCCCAGTTTAATTTTATCTATGTCGTTATAAGATAAAATATGGTGCTTGCCTTTATTGTCGATTACAGTCAGCGAAGTCCAGTCTCTGTTACACGATATGAGCCGCGTTTTCATCAAAACCACTTCCCTTCCCGAATGAAAACAAATAAAATATTAATTTATTCTATCTCTATAAGATATGCCAAAAGAATTAGTGTCGGGATAAAAAACTGTCTGTTGCTAAATATATTATATCAAAAATAAAATTGAAAAAAAGTCAAAATTGAAACATTGAAATTAAAAAACTTATTGCACTTTTGGATTAAATTAGTATATCATTAATAATAAATTATTACTACAATTATATTATATCATAATAAAAAATAGAAATAAATAGTACTGATGTTAATGAAAGATTAGCATGGGAACATGCATGATTAATTATTAAGCTGATAAAATGGAGGAATAGGATATGAATGTAAGTACCGACAATTTAGTTAAATGGCTTTTTGAAACTGATGCAGTAAGGGTTTGCCCTCAAAACCAACCGTTTTGGTATACTTCAGGTACAATCGGTCCATTTTACATAAATACACATTTCCTTTACGGGAGTGAAGAAAAAGCAAACGAACTTTTAAAACTTATTGATGTGGAAAAAGAAAATATTTTCAGCTGTTCTGCAAAAGTTCTCGAGGAGACTTTGAAAAATTATGAATGTGATTCTATTTACAAGTCATTGATTGATCAAATGATAGAATTCATAAAACAAAATATTAGTATCGAAGAAGTGAATTATATTTCCGGAGGAGAAAGAAGAGACTGGTTCTTTTCCCTTATCATAGCAAAATTTTTGGATAAACCTCATATTACAATATACAAAGATTTGAATTCTGTGATTTTTTACAACGGCAAAGCAGAGGAAGTTGTTGAGCTTGGCGGTAAAAATGTACTGCATGTGGCAGACCTCATAACGGAGGCTTCCAGTTATGAAAGAGCCTGGATTCCTGCCATTTCAAACAAAGGCGGGAATATTAGGTGGAGTGTGGTGGTAGTTGACAGAAAACAGGGCGGAGAGCAGGTTTTAAATAACTTTAACATAAAATCTTTTGCAATGATAGGTGTAGATATACAACTTTTTGAGAAAGCATTGGATATGGGAATGATTAATGAAAATCAGTTTGAAATGATAAAGGAATATATTAAAAATCCAAAAGAATCAATGGCGAACTTTTTGAAACAAAATCCGCAGTTCCTTGAACAGGCTTTGAATTCCGATGATAAAACTAAGGAAAGGGCAAGGCTTATGCTGGAAAAGAATATATATGGCATTCAAAGGTAAATATAGTTTTTAGCATTTATGAAAAAAGACCTCTGAGAAAATTTCTTGGAGGTCTTTAAGCTTAATCTACGAATGAATATACAAATCAGGGGATTTTGCAGTGAAAATTATTTTAATATAAAATTTTTATTTGAGATATTATTTATAAAATGCAATTATTAGTTAAGTTTATAACATGTCAGCAAATTTACAAAATAACAACTGAATATTCTTTATTTTTTCGCTACATAGAAGTGACAATTTTATGTTATAATATGATGATAATATGTGTTAAAGAGTTTTACGGAGGAATGAACATTGAGTAGAAGAAGTGATATAAAGGTTTCACAAGAAGAGATTGCAAGGCAGTATCAGTTTATTGATGAAATTAAGGAATTGAATTATCAAAAGGAAATGAAAACCGGGCGCAAGAAACATTACTATATTGAAACCTTCGGATGTCAAATGAATGAGCACGATTCTGAAAAATTAGCCGGAATGCTCAATGAAATGGGATATGCCGAAGGCTCTAATATGGAGAACAGCGACCTTATTATATATAATACCTGCTGTGTCAGAGAGAATGCTGAACTTAAAGTTTATGGACATTTAGGACCTATGAAGCATTTGAAAAAGGATAATCCGGATTTAATCATAGCTGTTTGCGGATGTATGATGCAGCAGCCTGAAGTGGTAGAACATATTAAAAAGGTTTACAGGCATGTGGACCTGATTTTCGGTACCCACAATTTGTACAAGTTCCCTGAACTCTTATATAATGCCATAAGCTCCGATCAAACGGTTATTGAAATAATGGATTCCATTGGACTGATAGCTGAAGATGTACCAATACAAAGGAAGGATGGATTTAAGGCATGGGTTACTGTAATGTATGGGTGCAATAACTTCTGCTCCTACTGTATTGTGCCTTATGTAAGAGGAAGGGAGAGAAGCAGGGAATTTGGAAAAATTGTTGAGGAAGTAAAGATGTTAGGACAACAAGGCGTTAAGGAGATAACACTTCTTGGCCAGAACGTAAATTCGTACGGCAAGGACCTTGGCGGAGATATTTCCTTTGCCCGATTGCTTACTGAGTTAAATAAAGTTGAAGGAATAGAACGAATAAGGTTTATGACTTCACACCCGAAAGATTTATCCGATGAATTGATTTATGCAATGAGGGACTTAGACAAGTTATGCGAACATCTGCATCTTCCTTTTCAGGCCGGAAGCACTAAAATACTTAAGGAAATGAACAGAAAATATACAAAAGAGGATTATCTTAGACTGGTTGAAAAAATTAAACAGAACATTCCGGATATTTCTCTTACCACCGACATTATAGTAGGTTTTCCCGGCGAAACTGAGGAGGATTTTCAGGATACATTGGTTGTTGTTGAAAAAGTCCGTTTTGACCAGGCATATACTTTCCTCTATTCAAAGAGAACCGGAACTCCGGCGGCAAAGAGTTTAAACCAGATACCTGAAGAAGTTAAAAAAGAAAGGTTCCAGAGATTATTGGAATTGCAGAATAGAATCAGTAAGGAAATAAACGACAGCTATTTAAATAAAAAAGTGGAGGTTCTTGTTGAGGGTAAGAGTAAAACCAATGAAAAAAATTATACTGGAAGAACACGCGGAAACAAGGTAGTAAATTTTCAGGGAGATGACCAATTGATTGGAAAACTTGTAACGGTAAAGATAAATACTGTCAAAACATGGTCTTTGGAGGGAAATATAGAATAATTAAAATCAGTATGTATTAAGTTATAAAAAATCACTTGCAATTATTCAAAATACCGGAAATATTAAAGCAAGAATTAAGATTAATATGGTTATTTTCAATGTGCCTGTTTTATGATAAAATAAATAATCATTGAGGATATTATAGATAGACCCATAATTTTACAAAAATTCATTTTTAATTTAAATTGAATGTTTTGTTTTAGGAGTATCTAGAACTGGAGGAAAAAGTATGGATATTATTTCAAAAGCCAGAGAACTTGGTAACATGATTGGATCCTCGGAAGAGATGATGAATTTCAGGAAATGGGAAGAGAGTTTGGCAAAGGATCATAAAGCAAGAGCTCTTCTAAAAGAATATCAGGAAATTCAGAGCGAAATGGTGATGGCTGTACACCAGAATTCTGAAAAGGAAAAATTGGATAAAATCAAGCAAAAACTTTTGGAAAAATATGACGAAGTAAATCAATGCGATGTTACCAGGAACTATATTGAATCCAAAGAAAAATTGGACATGCTTATAAAAAAAGTAAATGATGTTCTGATATACTCTATAACAGGAGAAGAGCCGTGTTCTGCAGAAGGCTGCAGTTCATGCAGCGGAGGATGCGGTAAGTAGGGTGATTTCATAGAGAAGATAGTTATCTTATAAAAATGGAATTTGTATTTTTAAACGGAATATTTAGAATATAATAATTTTAATTTAGGCAAAGAAATGAATTGAGGTATGATAAAATGGCAACACTGACACCTATGATGCAGCAGTATATGGATATAAAGAAACAGTATGAAGATTGTATTCTTTTTTTTAGATTAGGGGATTTTTATGAAATGTTCTTTACTGACGCGGAAATTGCCTCGAAAGAACTTGAAATAACCCTTACAGGTAAAGATTGCGGTTTGGAAGAAAGGGCACCTATGTGTGGAGTGCCTTTTCATTCTGCCGATTCCTATATATGCAAACTTATTAATAAAGGCTATAAGGTGGCTATCTGCGAGCAGGTAGAAGATCCTGCAACGGCAAAGGGCATTGTTAAAAGGGATGTTATAAGAATTGTTACGCCGGGTACTGTTACAGACTCGGCTATGTTGGATGATAAGAAGAATAATTATCTCATGTCTTTATATAAATATAAAAACTTTTTCGGTATTGCTTTTGTAGATATAACAACCGGTGATTTTACATCTACTTCAATAATAATCGGAAATACAATCGGCAAGCTTATGGACGAAATTGCCCGTTTTTCGCCTTCCGAGATTGTGGCTAACGGTGAATTTTTAAAGGATGAAAATTTGGTTAAGGCTGTTAAAACGAGGTTTAATACATATATTTCCACGATTGAAGATAAATATTTCGAGATTGGCTATGCCATGGATAAATTTAAGTCATATTTCAGTGACCATGAAATATGTGAGAATGAATTCGATATTTATATAAATGCCTCCGGGGCGCTTTTAGAGTATCTTGAACAGACTCAAAAGGTAAATCTTAATCATATTCAGAGTTTTAACAAATACAAAATTGAAGAATATATGATTTTGGATGCGGCAACAAGAAGAAATCTTGAGCTTACCGAGACCATGAGGGAAAAGAACAGAAAGGGTTCTTTGCTGTGGGTTTTGGACAGGACAATGACCTCCATGGGAGGAAGAACCCTAAGAAAATGGATAGAACAGCCCCTTATCAATATTTATGATATAAGGGACAGACTTAATGCCGTCAGGGAATTTAAGGACAAGTTCATGGTCAGGATGGAGGTAAGGGAACTTTTAAAAAGGGTTTACGATATAGAAAGGCTTATGGGTAAGATCGTGCTGGGCAGTGCCAATTGCCGGGATCTTATCTCATTGAAGAACTCCTTAGGACAGATACCTTATATAAAATCTCTTTTAAAAGATCTTAATGAAAGTCTGAACAGGGAATGTGACCGTGACATCGATTCCCTCGATGATGTTTATGAAATTATCGATAGGGCGATATGTGATGACCCTCCTGTGTCTGTAAAAGAGGGAGGAATTATTAAAGAAGGCTATAATAAAGAAGTTGACGAGCTAAGAAGGGCATCGGTTGACGGAAAGAGCTGGCTTGTTGAACTTGAAAATCGAGAACGTGAAAAAACAGGAATAAAGAATTTAAAAGTAGGATTTAATAAAGTATTCGGCTATTATATTGAAGTAACAAAGTCCTATTTTTCCCTCGTTCCACCCAATTATATAAGAAAGCAGACTTTGGCTAATTGTGAAAGATACATAACTGAAGAGCTTAAGGAAATTGAGGAAAAGGTTTTGGGTGCGGAGGACAGGCTTGTTGAACTTGAATACCAGCTATTTGTTGAGGTTAGAAGCAAAGTGGCCTCTGAGATAAACAGGATTAAAAGAACAGCAAAAGCTTTGGCACAAATTGATGTGATATGTTCATTGGCAGAGGTGGCTGACCGCGAATCCTATACCATGCCGGAAGTGAACAATGAAGATGTGATTCATATAATTGACGGAAGACATCCGGTTGTAGAAAAGGTGATTGACCAGGGTGCCTTTGTACCTAATGATACATATCTCGATATGGCTGAAAATCAAATTGCCATAATAACGGGACCAAATATGGCCGGTAAATCCACCTATATGCGCCAGGTTGCTTTAATTGTGCTGATGGCCCAAATAGGAAGTTTTGTACCTGCAAAAAGTGCGGTTATTGGAATTGCCGACAGGATATTTACCAGGGTAGGGGCTTCTGACGATCTTGCTGCCGGTCAGAGTACGTTTATGGTGGAAATGAGTGAAGTTGCAAATATTTTAAACAATGCCACTTCAAAAAGTCTTTTGATATTGGATGAAATCGGAAGAGGAACCAGTACCTATGACGGCCTTAGCATAGCCTGGTCTGTTATAGAACACATCAGTGACAAGAAAAAAATAGGTGCAAGAACCCTATTTGCTACTCACTATCATGAACTCACCGAACTTGAAGGTTCTATAGACGGTGTTAAAAATTACTGTATATCGGTTGAAGAAAAAGGCGAGGATATAATATTTTTACGGAAAATAATCCGAGGCGGTGCCGATAACAGCTATGGCGTACAGGTTGCAAGACTGGCTGGTGTTCCGGCACCGGTGATAAACAGGGCAAAGGAAATTTTAAAGGAACTTGAAGAATCGGATATAAACAAGAGGGATGCACGGTTTAAAAGAGCTATGAAGCCTATTGAAGGTCAAATTGATGTGTTTTCCTTCAATGCTCAGCAAAGAAGTTATGATGAAGTTTTAAAAGAGTTAAGAAGTATTGATGTAACTACCCTTACACCTCTTGATGCTTTGAATATATTGTATAATTTGCAGAAGAAAGTTAATACTTAAGCATTGAGAAAATTTGTGTCTTTAGTCATTTTTCATTTATATTTTGGAATGGACGGTCTGGATATGGGCAAAATTGTTATACTTGACGAAAACACCGCAAACCAAATAGCAGCAGGAGAAGTAGTAGAAAGGCCGGCGTCGGTGGTAAAGGAATTGGTAGAAAACTCGATTGATGCCGGCAGTTCAAATATTTCCATTGAAATAAATAACGGCGGAATATCAATGATTAAGGTTGTAGACAACGGATCAGGCATTGATGAGGACGATGTGGAAATTGCCTTTGAGAGGCATTCTACAAGCAAGATCAGGAAGGCCGATGACTTAGAGTCCATCTACACCCTTGGATTTAGAGGAGAAGCCCTTGCCAGTATAGCTTCAGTGTCATTGGTGGAACTTACCACAAGGGTTAAGGAAAAACCTTACGGCAAGTACATAAAGATACAGGGCGGATTGGTGAAGGAAGTACGTCAGACAGGTTGTCCTGTTGGGACAACTTTTATTGTGCGGGATCTATTTTACAACACCCCTGCCAGATTTAAGTTTCTTAAGAAGGATACAACCGAGGCAGGATATGTATCCGATATTGTCAATCGGATTGCGCTGGGAAATCCTCATATTTCAATAAAGCTTGTGAATAACCGGAATTGCGTTATACATACCCCGGGAAATAATGACCTTTTAAGTACGATTTTTAGCCTCTATGGCAAGGAAACTGCAAAAGAAGTGTTAGAAGTCAGATACAAGGACGAAAAAGTTGAAATATTCGGGTATGCAGGTAAGCCTGAAATAGCAAGAACCACCAGGAATTATCAGTCAATTTATATAAATGGGAGATATATAAGGAATAAGACGATTTTTTCTGCAATTGACGAGGCATATAAAACATATCTTATGAAGAACAAATTTGCCTTTGTTGTGCTGCAAATAAAAATAAATCCCATTTTTGTCGATGTAAATGTGCATCCCACAAAGATGGAAGTGCGTTTTTCCGATGAACAGACAATTTTTAGAGCTGTGTATCATGCAATAAATAATGCTCTGCTTAGTAAGTCCCTTATACGAAATGTTGAAATTTCCGAAAAAACGAAAAACTTATTTAAGTTTGAGCAAAATGTCCAGCCGGCAAAGGATTTTGTTCAGGAGGGCTTAACGTTAAAATCCGGTTTTACAGACAGTAAACCAATAAAACAGTCTGACCGAAAAGAAGAAAAAATTATTGCAGCAAAGGATAAAGATATAAATAATGAAAATAATTTAAATAACGGAAATATTAATGCTAATGTTTCGGTTATAAAGTCCGATAATTATGAAGTAAAGATTGATAACGCAAAAAACAAAAGTTTTATAGAAATACCGGATACCTCTGAAACTGACAACATAAAAGGAAGTACTGATAAAGAGACAAAGAGAATAGCTGTCGAAGAGAATAATGAAGAGGTGGATATATATTTTGGGCAAACAGTAAACCCTCAAAGCAAAACCAAAAATACATATGATACTGACAGTCAGTTAAATGGGCAGTTGGAGAGCTCAGGAGAAGATAACACATATAATGAAATTGATACATCTGAAAAGCCGGCCGAAAAAATGGCTACTGACCCGGAGGGTTTGAGTGAAGAAAATGAAAATGTCGGCATTGAAGCCGACAATAAAGAGGCTGAAGAAAACCAACTTATAGACGCCAGGATTATAGGACAAGTTTTTTCAACCTATATTCTTCTTCAAAGCGGAGATGATTTATTGATAATAGACCAACATGCAGCCCATGAGAGGATCAGGTTTGAAGAATTAAAGAGGAAATACAGGGAAAATGAAAGTTTGGCTCAGTTCTTGCTCTCGCCTGTGGTGATTGAGATAACAAACCAGGAATTAAAACTGATTGATGAAAATAAAGAAAAATTAAACAAACTAGGTTTTTCTTTTGAAAATTTCGGTAAAAATTCTATTATACTACGTTCGGTACCGGTTATATTACCGGATAATGCCAGAATAAAAGAATCGTTTTTGGACGTTCTCGATTTTCTTGTAAACGAAAAGCGGAAAGAGAATGTTTTGGTTGAGGAAGAAGCTCTGTACACATTAGCATGCAAAGCAGCAGTTAAAGCGAATAAGAAGCTTGATGAGCTTGAAATAAAAAAAATATTGGATGACTTGAATAAAATTGAAAATCCATATACATGCCCCCATGGGAGACCTACAATAATTAAAATAACAAAGCATGAATTTGAAAAAATGTTTAAAAGAATACTGTAGTTTGTTTTAATACTTGTAATTGACGTTATCGGAAATTGATTTGGTTACTTTTTGTGTAATAGAATACTTAATGAATTAGATACAATAATGTGTATTACTGTGGCAAGTTTTTTCAATCAAATTTATTATAATAATTAATTTAAAGCTTTTTTCTGAATGTATTTTATTTGGTTTTTGGGAGGATAAATTGAATAACGTTATAGTTATTTTAGGACCTACAGCTTCAGGTAAAACAAAATTGTCAATTGAACTTGCAAAGGATATAGATGGTGAAATAGTGTCGGCCGATTCAATGCAAATTTACAAATATATGGATATAGGCACTGCAAAGCCGACCGAAGAAGAAAAACAGGGAATTAAACATCATCTTATCGATGAAATAACTCCTGATGAAGAGTTTAGTGTTGCAAGATTTCAGCAACTTGCTGTAAAATATATTGATGATATAATAAATAGGGGTAAGGTTCCCATTGTTTGCGGTGGGACTGGTTTGTATATTGATTCTCTTATATATAATATCGAGTTTGGAGATACTATATGTGACTGGGAGCTTCGAGAGAGATTAAAGAAAGAAGCTCTTGAAAAGGGTAATGAGTATCTTCATAATAAGCTTAAAGAAATCGATCCCGAAGCGGCAGAAAAAATTCATATGAATAATGTTAAAAGGGTAATACGGGCTATTGAGGTATATACTTATACCCATAAGACCATATCAATGCTTCAAAAGGAGTCCAGAAACAATCCTTCAAAATATAGGTTTACTGTTTTTGGTTTGACTATGGGTAGGGAGAAATTATATGAAAGAATAAACCAAAGAGTGGATAAAATGATAGAGAAGGGGTTGGTTCAGGAAGTCAAAAAGCTGATAGAAATGGGATACGATAAAAGTACCATTGCAATGCAGGGAATTGGATACAAGGAGATTTTGTCATACTTAAGAGGTGAGACATCGTTCGATGAAGCAGTTTATTTGTTGAAAAGGAATACAAGGCGCTATGCCAAAAGACAGTTTACATGGTTTAAAAGAATGGAAGATGTACATTGGATTAATTTGGATGAAACTCAGGATCTGCAAGAAATAATTAAAAATATTAAAGATGTTGTTGCAACGTCTGGAATTATCTTGTAGAATATAACTTAAAGCAGATGTTAGTTTGTAAGATATATTCTTTGTTTTAATTGAAAATGGATCATCTTTGTCAATACTGTTTAAAATCCTGTATTGCTATCTAATTTAGTTATACAGGTCAAAAATAAAGTAATAAGAGTTCTTTTATAATATAAAAAAACATAAAAAAGAAAGAGAGAAAAAAGTCTATTAGAGGAGGATTACCCGTGAACAAGAACAATATCAACTTACAAGATGTTTTTCTAAACCAGGTTAGGAAAGAGCACATCCCTGTTACTGTTTATCTTACAAACGGATTTCAATTAAAAGGGCTGGTAAAAGGTTTCGATAATTTTACAGTGGTATTGGATAGTGAAGGAAGGCAGCAGCTTATTTATAAGCATGCCATATCAACCATAAGCCCTATGAAGCTTGTTAATTTAATATTTAATGATAATAAAAATGACCAGCAGCAGTAATAAATAAGTTTAAAGTTAGTATTGCAATACATAGTTTGCATTTCAGGAGGATAAAGTACGTTTAAGCTTTCGGTTTTTTAATTGGTATTTTGAAATAGTATGTTATAATAGTTTTTTTAAAATAAAAAATCTCGATGTATTAAACATCGGGATTTTTTATTTTAAGAATTTTTTATATTGAAATTATAAATTATTGTATTTAGTTTAAAGCTTTCTGAAAACGCCGATTACCTTTCCTAAAATAGACAGATTATCCCTAACTATAATAGGTTCAAAGTATTTGTTTTCAGGCTGGAGTCTGACATAACCGTCTTCTTTATAAAAAGTTTTTACTGTAGCTTCATCACCGATAAGAGCAACTACAATATCACCGTTGGAGGCAGTAGATTGCTGCTTTACAAGTATATAATCCTTGTCAAAGATACCGGCTTCAATCATGCTGTCACCCTCGACCCTTAACATAAAAGCATTGGAGCCCTGTACGAAATCTAAAGGAAGAGGGAAGGTATCTTCAATATTTTCAACTGCCAGGATGGGCTGACCGGCTGTAACCTTACCAATGATGGGAACATCAACCATTTCTCTTCTTGAATAAACACTTTTTGATTCTTCCTCAACTTTATTATTTTTTACAATTTTGAGTGCTCTAGGTTTTGTAGCATCTTTTTGAATCAGACCTTCTTTTTTTAATTTTTCCAAATAACTGTGAACTGTAGAAGTGGATTTAAAACCGACAGCTGCACATATTTCTCGAACAGAAGGCGGATACCCTTTTAATTGAATTTGCTCATTTAAAAAATCAAGAATTTTTTGCTGCATTTCTTCATTCTTTTTTGGCATTATCTTCACCTCATATAAGTATTTGGCATCGACGTAGTAGTCCTTCACAGTCAAAAAGTAAACAAAATAAAGTTAACTTGTCAGATTTTTGTTAATTTCCATTCTTATTTTAATGATCAAATTGACCGTCTTATTTAAAGCAAAAAACTTACAGATAAATCTAAAAGTATTATAACATTATATTTTAAATAAATCAAACTTATGTTCGATATTTTTTTGCTTTTTATATTGACATCGAACAGATGTTCTAATATAATACATATAAAGAACATAAGTTCGGTTTAGGGGGATTTTTATGAAAAAGAGATATGTGCTAAAGAATAAGACTAGGTTTTACATATTCATTGTAACATTGCTTTTGATAACTTTTACTGTTTTTTCTTTCACAAAAGCGTATGGATATAAAGAGCCTCGATTGATAGTTATAACAATAAGAAGCGGAGATACTCTTTGGTCAATTGCAGAAAAATACAATAAAAAAGGAGACATAAGAGAGTATATTTATAAACTTAAAGAAATAAACCATCTTGAAAATAGCAATATTATAGCTGGCAACACTTTAAAAGTAATAGTTGAAGAGTGACTATAAAGAAATATTTATCCCGTTTAAAAAAGTCCCGATATAATTATTGGGATTTTTTTATGCAATTTCAAACATAATGCAAAATTTATCAAAAATAATAGAATTATTTACAAAAGTGTGGTATAATTTTACTATAAAATAACAAATGTCATGTTTATATTCTAAATAAAGAAATCATAACTATCATATGTTTATGTCAAAATTCCTGTAAAAACTTATATGATTTTCTGCAGTGCTATATGAATATTGAGATACTTTCCGTTTTTTATACAGTTTACGGTATATATCTTGCTTAATAAACTATTGTTAAGGTTGTGGTTAAATGTATAACCTTAAAAGCAAAAAAGGCAGTACTACCGTTGAAGCTGCATTGATTATTCCGATTATTTTCCTGTCTATAATCACATTAATATACGTCAGTATCTTTCTTTATGAACAAGCTTATATCAAGTCCCTGGCTGACCGTGCAGCTGAAAGGGGAGCTGCTATTTGGAAAAATCCCGAGAGTGATATGTATATAAGTTTAGTAAAGCTTGAGCATTTTAAAGACAATGATCCCTATTGGAAAGTAATTGACTATAAAGAAAAATCAAAGAAAGAGAAGGTTGAGAATTATATTAAAAACTCATTAAAACAGTATAGCATTCTTCAAAGCGGGGACAAAAAGGTTCCAATGAATACTACCGATATACAGTTTGATGTGGAAGTAAAAAATTACTTGGTTTATAAAAAGTTAACGGTAACTGTAAAAAAGAATTTTAAACTTCCTATAGGAAATATATTAAGTATTTTTGGCATTGGAAATACCGTCTCCATACAAGCAAAATCCGAAGCATTAATAAATGATCCTTCCGAATTTATCAGAAATACCGATTTTGCAATAGATATGGGGAAACGTATAGACAATTTAACAGGCAACAATTTTGAAAAAATTAAGGACAAAGTTAACAATTTTCTGGACGGCATAAAAAGTAAATTCTCTAAAAACTAATTTTTTCGTAATTGTATTTGAAGCTAAAAAAACTATATTTTTGCATGCTCGACAAACAATATAAAATTAACAAATACGAGGTGCATTATGAGAATATTCAAGAGAAACGAAGGTGCTATAACTGTTTATATCTGCTTTATAACTTCGATAATGCTGATATTGACCGGCGTACTCGTGGATGGTGCAAGGGCCAGAGTTGCCGAGGCTCAGGTTCAAAGTGCTGCTGAAGCTGCAGCAAATTCATTACTTGCATATTACAACAACATTTTAAAAGAGTGGTTTGGTCTTATGGCCTTATCTGAAAACAACCCTTCTGTGTTGGAAGAGGAACTGATGTATTACCTCAACAGAACCCTTATGACTGAACTGGGGGCAGAAAAGAAAAATATAAGCGATGCCTCCTGGGACTATCTTAAAAAATTTTTAAACATTGAAAATAAATATGAAAATGTAAGTTTTCTTGATATGTATGATTACAGAATTGACTATGTAAAAGTAGTACCGTTATATAATCTTGCTGAAAATGAAGTATTGAGAGCCCAGATAGTTGAGTATATGAAATACAGGGCTCCTGAAATGCTGGGCGAAGAGTTCCTTGAAAAAATAAATCTATTCAGAGGTTATAAGAAACAAGCAAAAATTTTGTCTTCAAAGCTTGAAGTTGACAAAAAATTATACAGCATAAGTGAAGAGCTTGGTAAATTATCTTCGCAAATCAAAAAGGTAAATGCCTTTGAACCGGCAGAAATGAAAGAAAAGCTAAATTATATCGGCGAAAAAATTGCTCTTAAAGTAGGAATGGAAAAAGTCTATAAAGAAATGAAAAAGAAGAGAATGGAAGCCGAAAAAAAACTTGAGGAACACAGGAAAACCGATGAATATAAAAATGAAATGCAAAGGCTAAGAAAAGAACTTTCATTAGCAGAAGATGAAACTGAAAAGGAAAGCATAAGAAAACAAATTGAAGATTTGGATGAGCCTTTTAAAAGCGAGATTGAAGAAGCGGAAAAAGAAGAGAAAGATGCTAAAGAAGAGTATAATTTTGTTGCAAAAGAGGCAAAGAAAAAAATAGATGAAATATTCAATGAATTAAAAAAATATGAATCTTATAACGATGAAGCTATAAAAATAGCCAATAGAATAATAGAAAAGAATGATGATGTAAAAAAACAAATGGAATCTCTCAAAAAGGAGCTGCAAGGAGATACCAGCGATTTTGCCGAAAAGATGAAGCAAGAAATAAAAAAGATTGAAAATCAGATATCCACAGAAAACATAACCCGTTTGGCAGAAAAATTCGGCAATAACAAAACTGTAATCGGCGATTTAACTCAGATATTGAAAGAAATAAATTTATATGATATAAATGACGATTCCTATGATCTTTCCGTTTTTCGAAAAGATGAGTATTTTTTAATGCTCGATTATATACAAAAAAGAGTAATAAAAGTGGAAGAACTGTATGCAAATTATATTTCCAAATACAGCAAAGTAAGTTTTGAAGAGTTCCCGGTTGAAGAGATTACAGAAAGTAAGGAAAAGGCTGAAGATCCTCGTAAGGCTGCAAAAGACCTGATGAATAGTTCGGAAAATCCTTTAAAAAACATTGAAGCTCCGGAAAGTCATGAAGATTTTGAGGAAATAAAGAAGGGACTTCCTTCAGGGGGCGCAAAGATTGACAGCAGAGAAATTTTAGAAGCGTTTTTAGGCGAAGATTACGATTTTGTTGTAAAGGCCATTGGATATGATGAGAACAAGGCCAAATTGGACGAATCGCTGGAAGAAGCCTTAAACAATGCTTCCATTATAAACGATATGGACTTTGAAGATGACAGTAACGATTCCATCATAAAAGGCTTTGGGTTACTTACTACCCTTATTGATATTTTGGAAGAAGGTCTTGAAACAATACGAGATGAAATATATATAAGCGAATATGCTCTAGGAACCTTCAATAACTATCTTTCCATGAAAAATTTAAAATCGGAGAACGGCAAAAACATAAGCCAGGTTGACTTAAGACTTAGAAACAGAACCGACAGGAAACCCTATATGTATTTTGAGAACGAGATAGAATACATAATAGGGGGAAAAGATAATGAAAAGGCAAATATACGTAATGTAATGACTAAGATTCTTATTATAAGGATTGCTCTAAATTCATTGCATATCTTTTTAGACCCTGCCAAAATGAAAGATATAGTAGCAACTGCAAAAAAGCTTGCTGCAGTTGTAAGTCCTCCGATAGCTGTATTTTTAATTCCATTGGTTACATTTCTTATTGTCATAAGTTGGGCAGCGGCTGAATCAGTTATTGATTTAAAGTTATTAATGAGGGGCGAGTCAGTGCCGATATTTAAGACCCGTAAAGACTGGATTCTAAGTGCGGAGGGCGGTCTGGAAAAATTAAAGGAGAAAATAACCGGAACTCTTGTAGAAGTAGGAAAAGAGTATGTTAAGGATATGATAGATGAAAAAATAGACTCCCTGGAGAATTCTGCAAAGAAATACATCGAGAATATTAAGGATTCGATAAATACAAAAGTTGACAACATAGTGGAGAAAATTTTTGAGCCGGTTGAAGCTGCATTAAACAGTGCTGATAAAACCATAAAGGATAATTATGCCTATATTACCGAAAGTCTTGAAAATGAATTGTCCAACATTGCAAATGGAGAAATGAACACCATAGTAAAAGAAATATATAGAATTGCGCAGGAAGAGTATAAAAAAGCTAAGGAAGAGATACAAAACAAAGTTACAATGCCAATCGATAAAGCCAGAGAAGAAATTGACAATATCAAGGAATCTATAAAAGATTCAGTCAGCGAAAAGATTTCAGGCTTAGAAGAAACAATAAACAAAAAAATAAGTGAATTTGCCAAAGAGGGCAAAGAAAAACTCAATGAATATATTGATTCTTTTGGAAACAAGAATTCTTCTGACATCGGCGATTATAACAATGTAAAGGCAAGTGCAGTCTCTTTCAATTATGAAGAATATTTGAGACTTTTGCTTTTGACAATGGACAGAGATAAGAAGATAACCAGAATACAGGATCTGATTCAACTGCAGATGATGAAAATGACCGGTAACAAAGAATTTAAACTTGCCCATTGCAATACTTATATTGGAGTAAAAGTTGATGTGTCGATGAAATACTTCTTTATGACACAGCCCTTTGTAAAAAAAGAGTTACAAACTGAAGAATTTGATAGGCACAGTCTAAAAGTTATGCTCTTTAAAGGCTATTAAAAATCCATGTTTTATATAAAAAACGCCTTAAAATAAGAGAGGGTTTCATGTCATGAACAGATTATCCGGATTTGCCAAAAAGTCTAAAGGCGCTCTTACCGTCGAAGCAGCTATAGTAATGCCATTGTTTATATGTGTAGTACTCAGTTTTGCTCTCTTTATAAAAATTGTATATACCCAGAACATTATCCAGCATGCGATAAATGAAACAGCAAATGAGTTGGCTGTATATAGCTATCTCTATTCTGTATCGGGATTGCAAAAATTGCATGATGATGCCAAGGATAAGCTGGAAGAGAACAGCAAGCCGGCAGAGGAACAGATTAACAGTATTGTTGATGCTTTAAACACACTGAACAATACAAAAAAGGCTGTCAAACAGGGGTCAGAGAATCTGAAAAATAAAGATTTTGAAGAATTGAAATCAGATCTGGAAGACATTAAGGATCTGTCAAAAGAAGCTCTTTCAAAGGGAAAAGACGTGAAAGAAAAGCTTGAAAGCGCACTTAAGAATCCTAAAGAGCAAGTAATTGCCTATGCCTCTTTATTGGCCAATGGCGCCTTTGAAGACTTAAAGGGTGAATTGGCTGCACCGGTAGTAAGATTAATGTGCAAAAAGCATATCGGAAGTGACGAAATTGATGCCGATAAAAGACTAAAAAGTCTTGGTGTGGTAAACGGTCTTTCCGGGCTTGATTTTAGTGAAACAAAAATACTTAATGATAAGAAAAATATTGACATTATAGTCCGATATAAAGTGGAATCCGGTCTTCCTATAAATTTTTTGCCTGATTTGTATTTTATTCAAAGAGCTAAAGTCCGTGCCTGGTTAAATGGTGACGGCAAGACACCAAATTCCGTTGATTCCGAACCGGCGTCAGAACCAGCCTCAGAAAATTTTTGGGAACTTGATCCTTTAGAAAGAGCAAAAAGAATACATGAACTTGAAAATGCTGATATGCCTGTGAATTATAATGAAGGTGACATAATTGATGTAACGACTATCAATCTTAGTGATAAGAGCTATGCAACTACAAATGGCGTTAAATATCGGATTTATTTAAGTATAAGAAAATTAGCAGAATTTACTCATAAAGACTATCCTGATATAAAATCCAGAACTCTTATTGTAATTATTCCGGAAAAATCACTCGAAGCCAGGCCGGATGTAGAAAAACTCCTTAAGGAGGATTGCATGGAATACGCAAAGAAGCACAATGTTATTTTAAAATACAAAGAAGGTTATGGAGTATTACCGCAAAGTAGAGTAGAATAAAATTATAATAAAGTATATATTTAACCATACCTAAACCTGCATTTTAAAACTTTACAGTGCTTTTAATATCGAAATTTATATTATTTTTATGAGCAATTAAAGTTATGCTATTAATTTATTTTTAAGAATCAGAAAGGAAGATATAAAGTGAAATATAGAGTTACTAAAAAGCAGAAAAACAGCAGGATGTGTTTTGTATGTGGCTTAAAAAACCCTTATGGTTTAAAAGCCTCTTTTTATGAGCTTGAAAACGGTGAATTGGTTTCTATTTTTAAAACCCTTGAAGGCCACCAGAGTTATCCCGGAAGACTGCATGGCGGAGTGATTGGTGCTATACTTGACGAGACCATAGGCAGGGCAATAATGATTAATCAGGAAGACATATGGGGAGTTACCGTAGAGCTTAATGTAAAATACAAAAAACCCATACCGTTAAATGAAGAGCTTCGAGCAGTGGGAAGGATAACAAAAGATTCCAACAGGCTGTTTGAAGGTACCGGTGAGATATTGCTTGCAAACGGTGAGGTTGCTGCTACAGCCTATGGAAAGTATTTAAAAATGCCTATTGAAAAGATTGCGGATTTTAATGAAGACCATGAGGAATGGGATGTAGTTCTAAAAGATGACGACCCTAAGGAGATAGAGATTTAGGAAAGTAAAATAAGAAAAAATATATTAAACCTTTGGTGCCATCACTAATAATTCATCATATGTAATAACTCAATTGATATAAATCAATAAAAAGTTAATTAAATTTTTACAGCAATAGATAAGTTTTACCCTGATAAAGGCTCTCATGTTTTTAATGAGGGTCTTTTTGTATATTTTTATAAAAATATTTTTACTTTATCAAAACTTTTTCAATTTTTAAGTGTATATATAAATAATTGCATCTAAAGTTTATATGAAAGGGAGTCAACTTAAGTGGAGGTTCCGGATCAGAAAATAATTAAACTATGTAAAAAGAATAAGCGTGAAGGATTTGAACTCTTGTTCAAAAAGTATGAGAGGTACATATATAGTATATGCTACAGCTATACATATTCTCAGCAAGATGCCCTAGACCTGGTCCAGGAAGTATTCTTAAGGATTTACAGGAATTTTGAGAAAGTGGATGAAAAAAAGCCGGTATCACCTTGGATAAAAAAAATTACTGTAAACACCTGTATCAATTTTAAGAGGGATATAAGGAACAAGGTATCGGAATTGTCTATTAATTCAAATGTTGACGAAAGTGACAGAGCCCTTGAAAAAATTATACCCGATAGTGAACTTACCGAAGATAAGGTGATGTACTTTGATACAAAAAAGGCTTTAGAAGATTCAATCAAGGAGCTTCCCGATGAGATAAGAATGGCTGTGTTATTAAGACATATCAATGGGCTTAGTTATAATGAAATTGCCGAACTTATGTCTTGTCCTGTTGGTACGATAAAAACTTACCTTTTTAGAGGTAGAAGGCTTTTGAAGGAAAGTCTTGTAAAAAAAGGCATATGGGAGATGTAGCTTATGGAATGTAAATTTGACGGTGATTTAATTCAAAAATATATAGATAAAACTATTGATCCTCTTGAAAAGATTTTTGTTGAAGAACACTTAAAGGTATGTAAAAAATGCAGAAAAGATCTAACTCAATTTAAACTCTTGTACTACGAGTTAGAAGGTCTGGAGGAAATACAAGAAGTACCGGATGAACTAGAGGACATTAGGAATATGGTTCTTGATAATATTTTTACTGAGTCAAACAAATATGGAATAAGGGATTTTATAAATCAACAAAAAAAGACTTTTGCTTTGGCTTCAGAGTTTACCGAATATATTCCCGGTAAGAGATTAATTAGAAAGAGCCTTAAAGCTACAGGCTCAATTTTAGGAACAGCAACTAAGAAGAGTGCTAAATATGGATTGAAGATTATTCAAGAAAGGATATAGAATATGACAATATTGATTATTTTGGGCTATATTTTGGCAGCTTTAATCGTATGGATAATTTTAATTCTGATTATACCTTTTGAATTTATGGTGAATGCACAAAAGAAAGAAAGAACATTTATTAGTGCAAAGGTCATTTGGCTTTGGGGACTATTCGGATTTTACTATACATTGATATACTCACAGCAGCCCATAATGCATGTTCAGATATTTTGGTATAAAAAAAGAATCGGCAAGAATAAGGCTAATAAAGGCCATAAAAAAAGAAAACAAAAAGATAAAGAAAAAGATGGCTCTATAAATTATTTTGATACTGAATTTTTAGAATGTACACTTGTTTGTATAAAGAAAATTCTAAAACATTTAAAACCTAAAAAGTTTGAAATTGAAGGTACTCTGGGGTTTGAAGATCCTTATATCACTGGAATTGTATGTGCAATGCTAAATGTTTTATTGGCGGAACTTAAAACTAAAAACATTAAAATAAATATGGTATTTGATGAAGAAATATACGAAGGGAAAGGCACAATCCAGGGAAGAGGGGTATTGGCATATATAGCTTATTTAGCTTTAAGACTATACCTTTCCAGACCTGATAAAATAAATCAAAAACCCAAATTTAAGGAGGTAAATTTAAATGTCAGATAGTAAATTTGATTTAAACGAAAGTGTCAGCGTATTATTTGAAAAATTTGAAAAATTACTGACTTCCAAAACAGTAATAGGAGAACCTATTATAATCGGAGAAGCTACTTTAATACCGTTTATCTCAACCAGCTTCGGGCTTGGTTCAGGAGGCGGTAACGGTTATGAATCAAAGGGCGCCCATGGTGTCGGAGGAGGTGCTGGTCTTGGTGCAAAAATATCACCTACAGCTGTACTTGTAATTAAAGGTGATCAAGTTGAAATGATACCAATAAAGAAAAGCGGAGGCTTTGAAAAGTTAATTGATATGGTACCGGATATAGCTTCAAAATTTAATTGCATCAAGAAAGATGATGAGAAAGAAAAAGAAAAGGAAGAACAAGATTAAAAGTTGGAATTTATAAAATTGCTCTCCCTTTGAGATAGACGGTAAAATTTACTGTTTACCTTAAAGGAGAGTACTTTATTTGGTTTAGATGTATGATTTAGGTAATTATACCATTTTGTTTGCACCTTACTCTGTGATATTATATTATAATATTTTAAGTTACTGATAAAACAAATAGTATACCAGTTTTTTTAATGTTAATTATTAAACTTATAGAAATCACCTGATTAGGAGTAAAGTTATGAAAAGAGCTTGTAAATTTCTATATGTAACTTTGATATTTTCTTCAATTTTGACAGCGTGTTCAAAGGAAACGGTTTCAAATAACTCTGATATGGGTCTTGAAACTCTTCAGCCGATCATTACTGCTGAGAAAGAGAAATTTAAAGGTTTTCAGATAGGATATAAGGATGATTTGGGGGGAACAATAATCGCTATAGAAAAAATTGACAAATATAATTTGAAGAACTTATCAGGAATATCCAGAAACGGCAGGTATTTTTTGTTTCATAACGCCGGTCAAACAGAGAGCGGCTTAGAAGACAATACCACACTGACTATATGGGATAATGAAGAAAAAAGGTATATGCCGAAGCTTCGGGAAAGCATGTACCGACTTTCAGGGGATATCCCATAATCGATGAAAAGGATCTAAAAGTATATTTTAGAGGAATAAAAACAGCTTATTATGTTGACTTTAAGAAGAACGAGACAGTGGATTTATTTCAAAAATACATCTTAAAGTATATGAAAGATGACGGTATCGATTGGGAAAATGTTAACGGCTTTGTTGACTGGCCGGCTTATGACAACGGAAATTTGTTTGTAAATGTTGTTTTTTCCGTTGATTCAAAGCAGAAATGCAAGCTATATCATATTAAGGATAATGAGTGTAAGGAAGTAAAGATAAAAATAAACGAAGAAATAGCTTATATGAGAAGTTTGGGTGCTATTGAAGGCAACAGGTTGATGTATAGAATAAATTCAAAGTTTTATATTATAGATTATGAAGGAAATGTGCTTGAGGAAAGGCTGTTGATTGATGATGAGATATTTAACACCTTGGGTGCATATAGAATGAGAGTATCCTATGATGGAAAGAAAATCCTCTACGAACTGGGAAAAAACCCTATTGATTTAAACATCTATGACTTAGAAACAGGAAAAACAAGAGTTTTATGCCCTGGTGGATATAATGACGGGGAATACGGGGATAAGGATACTTTTGAACTATATGGCTTAAGCTATATAAATTTATGGTCGGGAAACAATACAGTTATTGTCGTTATTGAACTTTATGATAAAGAATCAGGAAATCAAACAATCGTAGCCAAGGCTTTCGAAAGTGACTAGAATTACAGCTGTTCAAATCATCCGGCAGCAGTTTAAGGTATAGCTTAGTTGTAAAAATTATAAAAAATACTTGACTTATCGTAAAATTTAGAATAGAATGAGGTGTAAAGTATTTTACTTTACAGGTGTAAAAATGGATAAAATATATGAAATATCCCTTTTGTTAGATTTTTACGGACAGCTGCTATCAAAGAAGCAGTATGAAATATTGGATTTACACTTTAATAACGATTATTCCCTTGGGGAAATTGCCGAGCATTTTAACATAAGCAGACAGGGGATTTTTGACAATATAAAACGTGGGAAAGCCTATTTGTTAAACTTAGAAGAGAAGTTGGGACTTGTTAATAAATTTACCGAGCAGAAGGCAAAGGCAGAAAAAATTTTGGAATATATAAAAAAAATCAATAAAGAAAATATGAATAAGGAAGATATTGAATATTTAAAAAAGATAGAAATCGGAATAATGGATATAATTGAGAGTTGATTAAGAGTTATCTGTAATATTTGGTAAATATGTTCAGCAGAAAGTGAAACAGTTTGGAGTTATATGATTGCGGATAGCTAGGATAAAGATGAGGTGTCTGATATATGGTGTTTGAAGGACTTTCAAACAAGCTTCAGGAAGCTGTCAGGAAGCTTAAGGGTAAGGGAAGAGTTACCGAAAAAGACGTAAAAGAAATGATGCGTGAAATAAAGCTGGCGCTTTTGGAAGCTGATGTTAACTTTAAAGTTGTAAAAGACTTTATAGCTAAAGTTTCCGAAAGGGCAGTAGGGCAGGATGTTTTGGAAAGCCTTACTCCGGGACAACAGGTTATAAAGATTGTTCATGAAGAGCTTATAAATCTGATGGGACCCGGGCAAAGCAAACTTGTGTTTGCGCCCAAACCTCCTACTGTTTATATGATGGTAGGTCTGCAAGGTTCCGGTAAAACTACTACTTCAGGTAAACTTGCAAACCTTTTAAGAAAACAGGGTAAAAAACCCCTTTTGGTTGCCTGTGACGTTTACAGGCCTGCGGCTATCAAGCAGCTGCAAGTAGTTGGAGGTCAGCTTGGGGTTGATGTATTTTCGATGGGAGATAAAACAAATCCTATCGACATTGCAAAAGCAGCAATAGAGCATGCAAAATCCAAACAGTACGATTTGGTGATTATAGATACAGCCGGTCGTCTTCATATAGATGAAGCGCTAATGGATGAGTTAAAGAACATTAAAGAAAGCGTAAGACCTACTGAAATACTCCTTGTAGTTGACTCAATGACCGGGCAGGATGCGGTTAATGTTTCCGAGACCTTCAATGAAAAGCTCGGGATTGATGGAGTAATTCTTACCAAGCTTGACGGTGATACAAGAGGCGGAGCTGCTTTATCGGTTAAAACGGTTACCGGTAAACCGATTAAATTCATCGGTATGGGGGAAAAACTCAACGATTTGGAACCGTTTTTCCCTGACAGAATGGCCTCAAGAATTCTTGGAATGGGCGATGTGCTAAGTTTGATTGAGAAGGCCCAGGAAGCTTTTGATGAAAAGAAAGCTTTGGAACTGGAAAGAAAGATGCGTACTCAACAGTTTACGCTTGAGGATTTCCTGGAACAAATGCAGCAAATAAAGAAGATGGGGCCTTTAAACAAGATTTTAGGTATGATACCGGGAATAAATGCCGAAGCGCTTAATGCAATCAATACAGCAGACAGCGAAAAGGAACTTGCCCGTTTTGAAGCGATAATTAAATCAATGACAAAACAGGAGAGAAATGATCCTTCAATAATAAACGGCAGCCGCAGAAAGAGAATTGCAGCCGGCAGCGGTACTAAAGTCCAGGATGTTAACAAAGTATTAAAGAGCTTTGAAGAGATGAAAAAGATGATGAAACTTATGAATGATTTAGGCAAACACGGTAAGAAAGGATTTGGAAATAAATTCAGATTACCGTTTAGATAAAAATTGCAGCAAAACTTGTAGCAGGAGGTGAAAACAAATGGCAGTTAGAATAAGATTAAGAAGAATGGGTGCTAAAAAGAGCCCGTTTTATAGAGTAGTTGTTGCTGATTCAAGATTTCCTCGTGATGGAAGATTCATCGAAGAAATCGGTACTTACAATCCACTTACTGAGCCAAGTTCAATAAATATTGATATTGAAAAAGCACAAAAGTGGATTAAAAACGGTGCACAGCCAACAGATACTGTTAAGAAATTATTAAAGCAAGTTGGAGCTATACAATAATAAAAATGCAAAAATTAGGGTAAAAGAACGGGAGGTATGACTGAATGAAAGAACTTCTCGAAACAATTGCCAAAGCCTTAGTAGATTACCCGGATGATGTTCGTGTAAACGAAGTTGAAGGTGAAAAATCAATGATCCTTGAACTTACAGTTTCAAAGGATGATATGGGTAAAGTTATTGGAAAACAAGGTAGAATTGCAAAGGCAATAAGGACAGTTATGAAGGCAGCAGCAATAAAAGAAAACAAAAGAGTATCTGTAGAAATACTGCAGTAGTAAATGTGGGCAGGAACCATAATCTTGCCCGCATTTTATTAACTTAACATCCGAAAGGTAAAACAAACAAATAAATTCCTCTAAAATATAAGTACGACAGATGGCGGTGTAAACTATGTTACAGTATTTTGAAATTGGAAAAATTGTAAATACTCATGGAGTAAGAGGTGAAGTTAAGGTAATACCCTTAACTGATGAACCTAAAAGATATAACAAGTTGAAATCTGCCTATATATCCGATAAAATTTCTGAAAATATGCAAAAATATACTTTTGAAGGTGTAAAATATCATAAAAACTTTGTTATTTTAAAGATTAAAGATATTAACAATGCAAATGAGGCAGAAAAGCTAAAGGGAAAATTTATAATAATAAATAGGGAAGATGCAGTAAAACTGCCAAAAGACTCCTTCTTTATCTGTGATTTGATCAATTGTGAAGTTTATGATGAAAATGCCAATAAACTCGGTGTATTAGTTGATGTGCTTCAAACCGGAAGCAATGATGTTTATGTCGTTAGGAGAGAAAATAAAAAGGATATTCTTATACCCGCTTTAAAATCGGTGGTAAAGGAAGTTTCAATAGAAGATAAAAAAATAACTGTGGAGCTGCCTCAAGGATTGGTTGATGATGAGGTTTGATGTTTTAACATTGTTTCCTGAAGTAATTAATGCAGTATTAAAAGAGAGCATAATTGGAAGAGCACAGGAAAAAGGCATAATAGAAATTAATGCCGTTAACATAAGAGATTTTTCAAAAAACAAGCATAAAAAAGCTGACGATTACCCCTATGGAGGCGGCGGGGGAATGATAATGACAGCTCAGCCAATTTACGATGCTTATCTTTCAATTGTAAAGGATTTGGACTATAAACCGAAAGTAATATATTTAAGTCCTCAAGGCAGAGTACTTACCCAAGAAGTAGTTAAGGAACTGTCTGGTGAAAAACACCTTGTCTTATTGTGCGGACACTATGAAGGTATTGATGAAAGAATAATTGAAGAAATTGTTGATGAGGAAGTTTCGATCGGAGATTATGTACTCACCGGCGGGGAACTTCCGGCAATGGTACTGATTGACTCGGTAAGTCGTTTGATACCGGGAGTTTTGTCCACTGAAGAGTCCTATTCCAATGAATCCCATTACAATGGGCTTTTGGAATATCCGCAATACACAAGGCCGGTTGAATTTAACGGCCGTAAAGTACCAGATATACTGTTGTCAGGACATCATGCCAATATAACACGATGGAGAAGAAAAGAAGCAATTAAGCGAACATATCTGAAGAGGCCGGATTTATTCGAAAAATTTGAACCGAATGAAGATGATAAAGAGCTTATTGAGGAATTATTAAAAGAAATTAAAAAAGAAAATTTATAAAGGTAATGCTCAGCTGTTTGACTGTAATAAAGCTTAGTATTTTATCTTTCGCAAAAGATATTGATTATTTATTATGAAATAAAAAAAGTGGGACATGTCAATCAGTTAATTTATTAAAAAGTCCTTGACAATTATAATATTTTTATAATATCTTTTTGACTATGATTATGTAAATAATTTTAGAGAAAGAGGGAGTATAATGTTTTTGAAAAAAAGATTATTTATTTTTGCTTTAGTACTGATGATGTTGTTCATTAGTATGTGTACCGTAACTACTTTTGCAGAAATGAGTGATGAAGCAGAGCTAATTTCTGTAAATAGCAAAGTAGTTGATAATTTACCTACAGGAAATACAGTAAGGTATTACAAATTCGAATTGCCGGAACCCGGCAAAGTATACTTAAGCTTTGAACATAAAAATTTGGAAGACATATATATATACTGGGAAGTTACTATGTTTGACAGTTTGGAAAATGAAGTTTTGAAATTAGAATCAAAAGGAAGAGATACAACAAGTAAGACCATGAATGCTTATATCGACAAAGGTACATATTATATTCGTGTTCTAAATCCCAGTAGATTTGCTGCACATAGCAAATCCAATTATACTCTTTGTGTAAACTATACGGAAAACAAGGGTGAGTATGAAATTGAACCAAACTATAACTGGGAGCTGGCAACGGAAATTCCGGAAATAAACAAGCCTATTACCGGAAATATCAAATCATCTGGTGATGTTGACTTTTATAAAATTACATTACCAAACCCAGGAAAAGTAAACTTAGGTTTTAACCATAGTAATATAGAAAAATCATTTCCACACTGGAAGATTACCATGTTTGACAGTACAGAAAATGAAGTTTTATATTATGAATCAGACGGAACAAGTACAACCGGCAAATCGGAAAATGCTTATCTAGATGCCGGAACATATTATATCCGTGTTACATCTTATACCAGCTATGTGTATAGTAACGTTGATTACAGTCTTTGCGTAAACTTCACAGAATACCAGGGTGAGTATGAAATTGAACCTAACAACAGCATGGAAGAAGCTAGTTTAATTATTGACTTGAATGAACCGATTACTGGTAATTTAAGACATAATACCGATAAAGATTATTATAAATTTTCAATGCCTTTTACCGGTAAAGTGAATTTAGTGTTTAACCATTCAAATCTTGAAAGTTGGACTTCGCATTGGAAAATTGCCCTGTTTGATACAAAAGGAAACAAGATATATGAAATGGATTCTGCAGGCACGGATACAGAATTAAAATCAAAGGATATTAATCTTCAAATGGGCATATATTATGTCAGAGTAGAGCCTTGGTCAATCTATTCACACAGGTCTGTCGATTACACTCTTACAATAAAAGCAGAAAATTATTTTCCCATTAAGGTTTTATTAAACGGAAAACGAATTATTTTTGACCAACAGCCAATAATAGATAACGGTCGTACCCTTGTCCCTCTCCGTGCAATATTTGAGGCTATGAACGCAACTGTTTCATGGGATGACAAAACAAAGACGGTTACAGCCCAAAAAGGAGATATAGCTGTTGTAATGGTAATTGGTAACAATACAATGACAAAAAACGGAAATCAAATATTGTTGGATGTTCCACCTCAAATCTTCAACGGCAGAACATTAGTTCCAGCCCGTGCTGTTGCTGAAAGCTTTGGAGCAAAAGTAGATTGGGATGCCAACACCAGAACAGTTATAATTACACAATAAACAAGCAGAAATCTATTCATAATAAAGGAGTCTCAACCTTGATTAATGACAGCTTTTGAGACTCCTTTTATTGTTAAATCGTAGTTATTGATATTGTGATAAAAAGATAAGTTCAAGAACTTCCAATTTGTTGATTTAATAGGGTTTGGCTACTTCTATTATGTCAAACGGATAGGGTTCTTGAACTCTTTTATTCTCCAAAGTTATTGATTTTTTAGTGTCCGGTCCACATTAATCAATTACGAAAGTTAATATAATTACGCTTTGAAAATTCGAATAAACCTGGTGACAGAATTATTTTTTATAATTCCAAAATATTATTCAAAGTATGTATAGCGTATCTGATGTTAATGTATTAAAATCTAAAATAAGATTTTTTTTTTACATTTCACTGGAAGGGAGAACGGGGATGAATATTTTGATAGATCTATTTCTGACCTTTTTCAAAATTGGTTTGTTTACCTTTGGCGGTGGGTATGCAATGATATCCATGATTGAAAATTACTGTGTTGGGCAAAAAAAGTGGATCACCCATGACGAAATGATGAATGCGACGGTAATTGCAGAGTCCACCCCTGGTCCAATTGCCATCAACTGTGCAACTTTTGTCGGGTACAAGCAGGCGGGATTTATTGGTTCTCTTGTGGCTACATTCGGTATTGTACTTCCGTCTTTTGTGGTAATTTATATCATATCCATGTTTCTGGATGACTTTCTTAGGTTAACAATTATAGCAAATGCGTTTAAAGGTATCAAAATTGCTGTGGGCATTTTGATCTTGAATGCGGCAGTTATTATGATCAGGAAGATGCGAAAAAAATTTCTTCCAGGAGCCATTATGGTATGTTCCTTTATTGCTATGATGTTGATAAATATTTTTTCATGGAATTTCTCATCCATAAGTTTGATGTTGATTGCTGCTGCAGTTAACTTAGTTATTTTTCTTTTACAATCTTCCTCAGAGAAGAAAGGTGATGTTGCAAAATGATTTATCTGGATTTGTTCCTTGGCTTTTTGAAAGTTGGATGTTTAACCTTTGGTGGTGCCTACGGTGCAATTCCACTAATTCGTGATGTGGTTTTATCTTACGGATGGCTCAGCGATGAAACTCTAACCTATATGATCGCCATCAGTGAAAGTACTCCCGGCTCAATTATGGTGAATCTTGCCACCTATGTGGGCAGCAGTCAGGCTGGTTTTGCCGGTGCTGTCATAGCTACTGCGACGGTAGTGTTACCCTCGTTTATCATTTTCTTGCTGATAACTGCATTACTAAAAGCAGCACTGCAAAATAAATATGTACAAGCTCTTTTGCATGGATTGAAACCCTGTGTAATAGGTATAGTTCTTGCAACAGGTATCTATATGCTCTTGCGTAACTGTTTATCTGTGAAAACGAGTTTTTCTGTTGATGTCCGCGCAACTATCATTACAGTTGCTTTGTTTGCAGTAATATGTTCTTATAAAAAGATTGCAAAAAAGAGTTTGTCTCCAGTCATACTTATTGTTATTTCTGCTTGTTTAGGAACGATAGTGTATGGAATATAGCATACATAAAAATAAAAAAGCATAATTCATCCTTTGAAACAGTAAAAAAAGATATGTGAAATTAATGAAATTAATTACTAATCTAAAAAGGCCGGATTTATTCAGTAAATTTGAACCGGGGGAAGAAAATAAAGAACTTATTGATGAAGTTTTCAAAGAGATTGAAAAGATAAATGTAGATTGACACAAAAGTTAAAATGAATTAAAATTAAATGTGAAAATAATATGTTGATATATAGATATTATCTTCCAATTGTAAGCTTTATAATATTGAACCAATCACTTTATACACTTCACGACAAAGGTAAAGTAAAAAGGCAAATGCCGTATTAATATTCATCATTTCGTTGCAATTCTGACTGTTGTAATTCCGTGTAAACATAAAAATAAAAAATGCTGAAAAAAGAAAATATAAATTTATTTTTTTTATTAGGGAGAGTGATGTTTATGAAACGGTTTATATCGGGTATTACAGTCATTTTTTTTCTTTCTTTGGTGATGTCAATTCCTGCAGGCAGTGTAAAAATTTACGCAGAATCAGCAAAAAGTCTCTTCATAAATGAAGTAATGGCCGCAAACAAATCCTTAATAAGGGACGGAGACCTTGAAGATCCGGAATCGGGTAGCAAAGGCGGAGCTTTTTTGACTGGATTGAAATCTATAATGCTTCCGAACAGCCGATTGATTTGACAGGGTACAGCATTTCGGATGACAGTTTCGAATGGGTATTTCCTCAAGGTATTGTTCCTGCAAACGGATATTTATTGGTATGGGCATCGGATAAAAATAAGGTAACTCAGGATGGTCAGCTTCACACCAATTTCAAGATAAGCTCATCGGGTGAAACCATTACCTTGAAAAGCCCTGACGGCACTATAGTTGATTCGGTGAAAACCGCAAAACTTTCGGATGACTATTCCTACGGAAGAATTTACGACGGTTCGCCGGAATTAACCGTATTTTCCAAAGCTACACCGGGGAGTTCAAATACCGATGGAATCACGGCTGTTAGTGAACCGGTATTTTCTCATAAGTCAGGATTCTATACCGAGGAATTTGAACTTAAGCTAAGTACAGCCGAAAACAACTCAAAAATATATTATACAACCGACGGTTCCGACCCTGTTCCCGGAGAAGAAGGTACATACGAGTATTCCAATCCAATATCCATTAGGGCAGAATACTCTGCAAATTCCCTGCTAAAATGTTCAGTAATAAAGGCAGTTACTGTTAGGACCGACGGTATAAAAAGCAAAGTAATAACCCATTCTTATTTTGTGGATACGAATATAACCGACAAATTCGATCTTCCTGTTATATCTTTAGTCACCGATCCGGATAATCTTTTTGATCCTAATATAGGCATTTTTCATATTAACAACTTTATGAATAAAGGTAAGGAATGGGAGAGACCCATATATGTCGAGTTTTTTGAAAAAGACGGAACTTTTGGTTTCTCGAAGCAATGCGGTATAAGGCTACACGGACTAACATCAAGATTAATAGATCAAAAATCTATGCGCCTGTACGCGGACAGAGAATATGACGACTCTAAAAAGATTGAGTATAATATATTTCCCGGTCTTACCGATAAAACCGGTAATGAAATAACAACTTTCAAGCGTCTTATTTTAAGGAATTCCGGAACTGACTGGACCAGAACAATGTTTCGTGATGCCCTTGTACACAGCCTTGCTGCGGATATTAATCTTGATACTCAGGCCTACAGACCATGCATAGTATTTCTGAACGGTGAATACTGGGGATTGTACAATATTCGCGAGCGCTATGACAATATCTATTTTTCATCCCATTACAATGCGGACAAAGATAAAATTGCATTGCTTGAGTTTACGGTAGATTTTTCGCTTGAGGGAAAATTGGAAATCAGTGAAGGATCCCCCGAAGATGAAGAAGCTTACAAAAAAGACATTCTATATTTCCTTATGAACAATGATATTTCTTTGGATGAGAATTACAACCTTATCAGCACAAAAATGGATATTGACAATTTTATAGATTATCAAATAATAAACATTTTCAGTGCAAATACCGATTGGCCCAAAATTAATGTTGCCATATGGAAATACAAAACTCCTGACGGATTATACCATCCTGAAGCTCCCTATGGGCTTGACGGCAGATGGAGATGGGTAGTTAAAGATACAGATTATGCTTTCGGTATGATGGACATTAATCTTGTAAACCACGACACCCTTTCTAGCGTATCATATAGCAAACTTAATCCAAAGAGCAACTATGATCAACAAACGTGTCTTTTAGGGACATTGCTTCAAAACTCAGAATTCAGAAATAAATTTATCAACCGCTTTGCAGATCTTTTAAATACCGTATTTCAACCGGATTATATCAATACCAGAATTGATACGATGAAATCAGCTATAGCATCATCAATCCCTGACCAAATTACGCGTTGGGAAAGCATTAAGGACTGGGATGGCAAGGTAGAAGTATTAAAATACTTTGCCGACAATCGAAATTCAGTTGTAATAAAACACATTGAATCCAGATTTATGGACTTTGGCGTTAACGGCAATTATAAAATTACTTTAACGGCAGATAACTCAAAAGGGTATATAAGAATAAATTCAATCGATTTGAAATCATCAACACCGGGAGTCAATTCTCCTGAAAACTGGACCGGAAAATACTTCAACAATGTACCTGTTACATTAAAAGCAATTCCTCAGCCGGGATACGTATTTGACCATTGGGAAGGTATTAGCGGGGAAATTGCAAAATCTGACACCATCACATTGACTTCTGAAGATGATTTGAATATTACAGCTGTATTTGCTGAAAAAGCGGATCCAACCAATAAACCTGTTGTTACACCGACTCCGACGGATTCAACTATTGTGACTCCTACTCCAACGCCGACACAAGACTTTATATATGGTGATGTTAACGGCGACAGAGAAATAAATGTTTTTGACTATGCTTTTTTAAAAAAATACTTGCTTGGAATGGCCAGTGCTGATGATATTGATACAAGAGCTGCAGATGTCGATCTTAACGGTAGTGTTGACTCAATAGACTATGCTTATATGAAGCAGTATCTATTGGGGATTATTAAGAGACTTCCTGTAAATAAATAAGATATTAATGGTTATAAATAAATATAAAATTTAAAGTACCTTAGACCATGCCTCTTTCAATCCGTTTGAAAGAGGCATAATTTCTGCCGTTCTATAAATTTTTATATAAAACCTTTATCGAAAAAAAAATAAATTCGTATAAAAAAGATTTTCACAGGACTGTAAATAAAATATAATTAAAATAAAGAAATTAAAAAAGATGAAGATAAATGGAGGATTACAATGAAAACAAAAGTAAGCAAGCCAAGCAGAAAACTTTATTTTGTGTCTTTGGGGTTATTATTACTTGGAATGGTATTGTTTTTTATTGTTTTAATACAAGGTATTTATTCAACTATAAATGTTTTAGACACTAGAATTATTGTGCCGGGAACAAGCATTATTGAGCTTAGGGAAACCGGAAAATACTCCGTATTTTGGGAATATGAAAGTGTTATTGACGGGAAAGTATTTCAAACAGACAGTATAAACGGTTTAAAATGTACCTTAATGAAAGTCAATACAGGAGAATTAATTACTCTTGAAAACCCTTCAGTAAATTCAAGTTATTCTGTGGAAGGACGGGAAGGCAAAAATATATATGAATTTAATATTTCTGAAGCAGGGAAATATGAGTTGAAAGCCTGGTACGAAAACGGTAAAAGCGAAGAGACGGTTTTGGCAATCGGCAAAGGATTCGGTATGACCATTGTCCGTACAGTATTAATCAGCACTATAATATTGTTTGTCACATTGGGGACATCTATTTCTATTTTTATAATAACATTTAGAAGAAGAAAGGCAGAATCAGTGGAAGAATTTATGGAATAAAAAATGATTTTAAGGTTCTTGGAGATAACTTTGTATTTATTTTTGCTGAAAGTTTAATTTTTTATTGTTTAATTTACGATAAACCGGGTAAAAATATACTAAATTAAAAATTAGAAGTTAAACTTCTACTTTGGAGGTGCTGATTATGCATGACAAGAATAAAAAGGCGAAAAAGAAAATAAATAATAATTCATCGTCAGAAAATGCTAAGAGGGATATAAAAAATAATGTTCAATATAAAGACATGCCGGTTGAAATAGCGTGTTCACCTGAATTTCCACAAGGGTGTATCACAGTTGATGATGAAATTGACCTATAATTCTTAAAATCTATTAAACAGATGAATTGGTGTACTTTAGACTTGAAGATTGATATTCAATCAAATCTTTAACGATAAACGGATAAGAATTAAATATTGGTTAATAGTTGACTGCAGAAAAATAATAATTATTAATAGTTTGGATTTAAAACCGAAAAAAGAAGTTGCTGTAATAAAATCCTGATTTTTTAGGATTTGAGGGAGTAGAACTCCTTAAACAGCAACTTTTTGTCGTTTATAAACTGTCAAATGATTACCTGCTATGACTTAATGTTTTTTATATATCTTGTATATTGCAAAAAATCTTATGTATAGTATAATATTTTTGCAATATCAAAGATTTTTGATTGCAATATTGATTTTTGGGGGTTCTAAATGAAAAAACAAACTATTGAAAAAAATTTGACAGAAGGCAATGTTGCATTACAACTTATAATGTTTGCGCTACCTTTTATGTTATCTAACTTTATTCAAGCTCTCTATAATGTGGCGGATATGTTAATTGTAGGCAAATTTGCCGGGACTGAAGGAATTTCAGGAGTAAATATCGGTGGACAGGTTACTTTTATAATAACCAATATAGTTGTAGGATTGAGTGTCGGTGGAACCGTTGTTATTGCACAATATCTCGGTTCGGGAGACAGAAAAAGTATGGATGAATGCGTAAAAACGCTCATTACATTCCTTTTTATTACTTCAATTGCTGTGACTGTAGTTATGATTTCTTTATCAGATGTTTTTCTTGAACTGCTCCGGACACCGAAAGAATCCTATCAACAGGCAAAAAGCTATCTTAATATAACTTTGATGGGAACTATATTTATTTTTGGTTATAATGGTTTTTCAGCCATTTTACGCGGTTTGGGCGACAGTAAACGTCCGTTGATTTTTGTTACTATTGCTTGCGGAGTGAATGTTGTTCTTGATTTGCTGTTTGTAGGTGTTTTTCGTATGGAAGCTGCGGGAGCGGCCCTTGCAACAATTATATCCCAGGCTATAAGTATGTTTGCATGTATTATATATATAAAGAGAAGCGATATAGGTTTTGATTTTAAACTGAATTCCTTCCGCATGTATAAGGAAAGATTGCTTGTAATGATGAAAGTTGGAATGCCTGTTTCAGTACAAAATGTTATTGTAAATTTTTCTTTCCTTGTACTTACTGCAATTGCCAATGGAATGGGGGTAAGTGCATCAGCAGCAGTTGGAGTAGTTGGTAAATACAATGGATTTGCCATTTTACCGGCTATTGCAGTAGGATCCTCAGTATCGGCAATGGTAGCCCAAAATGTGGGGGCCGGTTTGTTTGACCGTGCAAAGAAAACATTTCATACGGGATTCGTACTTTCATTTATTATATCATTGGTTGTGTTCATATTTACTCAATTGTTTCCTGAGCAAATTATCAGTGTATTCGGAAAAGATGACCCAAAGATGATTTCTGATGGTGTAAATTATTTAAGAACATTTTCCTTTGATTATCTGATAGTACCTGCTGCTTTCTGTTTGAATGGATTAATAACCGGTGCAGGTCACACAGTGATTTCATCAATCAGCAGTATAATGTCATCCATTGGTTTTAGAATACCCTTTGCCATTTTACTGGGGGTAACTCTTGATAAAGGGATGCTGGGTCTCGGTATTGCGGCACCTCTTGCATCTTTAGGAACAACAATTTTTGTATTCATATACTATCTGTCAGGAAAGTGGAAAGTAAGTACGGTGGTTAATAAACAAGAAATGGGCGGAATGGAACTGGAGCTATCAAATTAATAGTTAATTTTGTTATCAATTTTTATATTATAATAGAAATAAATAACCCAATAATTGGACAACTATTTCTTACGGTAGGAAAGTCCGTTATTGGGTTTTTATATTTAAATTTTTTAAAGAAAAACATTTTTACTATATTATCTTTAATCATGCTATTCTTATCAGTTGCTGCTGTTTCAATTATATTTTATAAAACAAGTATAAAATTTCTAATACTTTATTAACCAAACAGGTAATATTGTTTTTATATGTAAAATATGGTATTATTAAAGGCAAAGTAGTTGTCAAATGAAAATTTCAATACATTTTAATAATCGATTTATTCCTGAGCTTGAGGGAAATTTAAGAACAAATGAAAATACAAAAATGCGAATTTTACTGGGTAGGAACAGTAAGGTTATTTTTTTGTAAAATTTATTAAAAATCAGCGATTAGGAGGGTCATAATGAAAGATAATAAAGAGCAATGCAACCATAAATACATCATAGATTATTCATTCCGAAAGCCTAGTCTGTTTTTTCATAGTCTTCCCTGTGATATTTGCAAGCAAAGCATAAATTTAAGTTTACCATGGCGAATCATTTATTGGATTGTAGATATCATGGGGTTTGTATTAGCATATATAGTATCAACTTCTGTTCATATAAAATTCTTAGGCAATACGTTTATTGCTTCGATTCTTATTTTTGTTTTGCTTATTTGGTTTGTTCAGTTAATAATTAAACTTATTTTTAAGTACGGAAAATGGGTTGAGGTAGCAAAGAAATAAGTTAAATGTATTTTTTAGCTCTTTATTTAGTAAATAGAAATTTAGTTTAAAAAGGTTTTGTTGGGTATAAAAAGGCATTGTTTGGTAAATACACAAAACAATGCCTTGTGTTTTACGAGATAAAATAACTGAAATACAATAAACTTTGAAACATCAGCCTAATATTACCGGTATACCTTTTTCCTGCAAGTATTTCTTTACTTGTCCTATAGTAAATTTCCTGAAGTGGAAAACTGAAGCTGCAAGGAGAATTTCGGCACCGCCTTTAACTATAGCTTCATAAAAATGTTCCAGTTCACCGGCTCCTCCAGATGCAATAACCGGTATATTGACAACATCTGAAATTGCTTTTATAAATTCCAGGTCATATCCGACTTGGGTACCGTCACCATCCATACTTGTAGGTAAAATTGTCCCGGCTCCCAGGTCCTGACACATTTTTGCCCATTCGACAGCATCCTTGCCGGTACATTTGGTTCCGCCTGAAACAACCAACTCAAAGCCCGATGGCATTTCCTTGTTCCTTTTTGCATCAATTGCAACAACAATCTTATCGGAACCAAATTTTTGTGCCCCTTGTTTAATTAAATCGGGATTTTTAACAGCGGCACTATTCATTGAAACCTTACTGGCTCCTGCTTCAAGAACCATTTCTATGTCATTAACTGAAGAAATGCCTCCTCCTACTGTCAACGGTATGCTAATATTTGACGAAACCTTTTTAACCCATTCCAGCCTTGTGGAACGATTTTCCAATGTGGCTGCAATATCTAACATTGCAAGTTCATCAGCACCTTCATTTTGATAGAATATGGCATTTTCAACAGGGTCACCGGCATCCTTTATATTTTCAAAATGTATCCCTTTTACAACTCTTCCGTCTTTCATGTCAAGACATGGCATAATTTTTACAGTTTTCATAAATACTCCTTTCAAAATTACATAATTATTTTTGGTTTATGTTGGTGATAAAAGTGTTATGTAAATATTTAAAAATTAATAATATTTCAAAATAAAGCTTGTTTATAGAATTTTTTCCTTAGCTTAGATATAAAAAGTTTATCATATAAAAACCGCTTGCAGCAATAGTTTTTGGAAAAACCTTAACAAAAGTAATTGAAACTGCTTTTAAGAAGCGACAAGGAATGGGGAATAAATATAAAATTTAAATTAGCTAAAGAAGGATTTTTAAATATTTAGTCGAAATATTTTATAAAGGCATTACTTAAAATATTTGGATACAACAGTTTGATTATAGTAACATCTGGAATGGATAAATAAGAATTCTTTTATAATTATTATATTTGTCTTGTTATTTTCAATACTTATTGGAATGTCAAATTCTTTTATTGTAACAGCAACAATAATCTCAAAATAAATACAAAGGGCAATTTTGAGCAATCAATAAACAATACATATAATGCAAGTTTATATTATACCATAGCTATAAATAACGCTACTTTTCAAGCTTAATTCAAAGATTTGCTACAAAAACAATACAAGGAGGAAACTCAATATGAAAAGGAATTCTTATCCCAAAGTACTTCATCTGTTACTGGTCGCATTCTTAATTCTAGCTCTATTGCCTGGCTGTGCACAGAAAGTTGACTCAAGCGTAAAAGATAATGAATCCAAGTTATCCACTACAACAAATGCAACTACAAAAACTGAACCCGTACAGCAATCCAATGACAATACAGCAAAAGGTAATGTTGTAAAAGTTTCGCTTCCAATTGTTCCGCCATTGATTAATGAGAATAAAACAGGAGCTATTGTGGATTTGGTTAAGGCTATGGCAGCTGAATATAAAGACGGTGAAGTAACTATTGATGTTTATCCGATGGCCCGTTCAATAGAGAATATCATAAGTGGAACTGCAGATTGCCATTGTCCGTATATTAAAAATCATAATGTTGCAGACAGCGATAATTTATTCTACTATACTACCGAAGAATTCGGAAAGGTTATCTTTGTACTTTATTCAAATAAAAATGTTACCGGGTTAACACCTGAAAACGTGATGAGTGGAAAATATAAAGTTCAAATACAACCGGGACATAAAGAGTATCTTGGCGACTTGCCTGAAGCAACAATTGAATCGGGTTTGCAAATGGTTGATTCGGGTAGAATTGATGGATATATTGCAGCAATGAGTACCTGTGACCAAATAATTAAAGCAATGCAACTCAAAAATATAAAAAGGCAGTATTATGATACTTTTGAAACAGCTATAATATTTAAGAAAACTGATGATGGAAAGCAAAAAAGAGATATATTCAATACTTTGATCAAGAAAATAAAAGAGAATGGTGAATATGACAGAATTATGGGTGAATTAAACAGCAAAGAAGTGTTTATTCCTGATGCGGAATAGTAAATCATAAAGTTATTTATTCGTATAAGCAATACAAAGTAGCTCAAAACGTCCTTAAAGAGAACAGATTATTTTGGGGAATGTCTGAACAGCAAGACATTCCCTTTTGTAATTTATGTGCGTCCAGTAAATTGATGTAAAATAGCAATATAAATAAAAAATCTTGTGTATAGTGGTAAATATTTGATAAGATTATTTTAAATAATTTCTTAGGCAGATATGTAGTAGGAGGAATGGCGGTGAAGCACTCATATATTTTTGAAGAAGGCAACTGGAAAGCCGAAGGTCTATATTTTGACCATGAGAATAATAAGGTTGAAGTTTATGGAAAAACAACAATCCAACATTTGAAAGATGAATGGGTTTTGGATGGATTTATGGAGCTGAAAACAGAAAATCCGGAAAGATTTTTTAATAAATATTCAATAAAACCGATATCAGATAAAAAAGATTATACAGAATGGACATCGGAGAATCCGGCATTGGGTAAACTGATTGGTAAATTTATGATTATTGGAGATACTATTTTGTCATCCTATATTTCCGAAAACGGCATTTATTCCGGTACAGAATGCTTATATAAAATTGATGAAACCAAATATCTAAACAGGGGCTTTGCTTTTAATGGAGAAAACAAACTTTCATCGTGGGAAGTCACGTTGGAACGTATTTAGATTCAGTAATTTATTTTATATTAGACAAAATAGTTAATTTAGGAGATTAAATTTATGGAAGATAAGTATAAACTAGGGTTGTTTTTAGATCCTGGTCGAGAGAAATTAAATGCGATAAAATATTTAAGCAAAACAGCATTAGCAAAATATCAAACTTTATTATATAAGTTGATAGACTGTATATACGATATTCAAAATAATAAAGTATTAACTCAATCCCATCTTAGTCTCCTTGAGGAAGGAATGAGGCAGCCATTGGAGCTGATATTCTCTGAGTATTCGGGGAAATATGCGGCGAAGCTTTCTCATAACTTTAATGAACCTAAAGAATTATTTTATAAGTTAGCTAATGATAGCAATAGCAAAATCCGTTTTAATGCCGTTACATTAATGTTATGCAAACCTACAGAAGATGTAATAGAATATGTT
This sequence comes from Acetivibrio clariflavus DSM 19732, assembly GCF_000237085.1. Lineage (GTDB taxonomy): Bacteria > Bacillota > Clostridia > Acetivibrionales > Acetivibrionaceae > Acetivibrio > Acetivibrio clariflavus. The sequence goes on from NC_016627.1 coordinate 2,024,614, forward strand.
TTGTCAAAATGTGTTAATGATAAAAGCAGTAGCGTCAGAAGAAAAGTTGCTGATGTCTGCTGTAGGTTAAATCAGGTAAAAATGATTGGAATATTGGAAAATCAGTTTGCTTTGGAAAAAAATGAATCAGTGAGACGTTCAATGGATTTTTCAATAAGATTGCTTAGAGACGGCTACATTTTAGAAGAAAAAGATACGGATATGTGTAATCTTTTAGTTGAGACATGCGAAGGAGAAATACTCGGTGTAATCTTAAAGAAGAGTGTTATCAGTGAATTCGGAATAAAAGCTATTGTTGAGATGATTCGGCGAAACGGTGGATTACCATCAACACTATCATAATTATACATTGTATGCTATATTTTGTTACTCATGAAGAAGGTTTTGATAAGAAATAATGTTTCAAGATATTATGTATTTTGTTTAAGGGACAATTTTGAACATATAAAGAACAAAGGAAATGATGTAAAGGAAATTAAACTGTAAAACTGAGTTTTGAGGATATAATTTAATATTTGTGTATTCCTGGAGGAACAGCAATGGAAGTCAGGATTGAAAGAGCAAAATTGGAGGATGCGGAATTAATACTGGAAGGTCAGAGAAAATGCTTCTTGCCTTTATTAGAGAGGTATCAGGATCATGACCTTAACCCATGCAATGAGAAATTGGAAAGTATTCAAAAGAGCATTATTGAACATTATTTTTATAAAATCTTAGTGGATGGGAAATTTTCAGGAGCTGTATATGTTTGTGCTGAATTTTTCACCAAAGACACATTGATTTGAGGGAGGACAATGAAATGGAATGCAAAAGCTTGGAGGAAGTTCGAAACAATATTGATAAAATTGATAACCAAATAGTTAAGCTTATTGCTGAAAGGGGTTTGTTTGTAAAACAGGCATCAAAATTCAAAAAAGACAGCAGCGATGTTAAAGCTCCCCAAAGAGTAGAAGCAGTTATTCAAAAAGTGAGGACTTTGGCAGCAGAGTATGGTGCAAATCCTGATATGATAGAAAAGATATACAGAGTCATGATAGAAGGTTTTATAAACATGGAAATGGATGAATTTAAGAAAAGTAAAGGATTTTAAGGAGATATTTTTATTTGTGGTAAGGAAGGCTATACTTAACCTTTTTAGAAAATATGAGGACTTAAAATATTCGATTTTTAGGAGAATTTTAGCGTAATTGATAGGCTTAAAAAGCAAAAATTTCAAAAAGTAACCGAAAAAAATGCAAATATTAAAACCAAAACAGATCTTTTGAGAGATGTGCTGATTGAAATATAAAAAGTAATTCTTAAAATAAAACAAAAATTTCTGTTGTTCTTTCTCTGCGTGAGACTGATTTTCGGAAGTGAAAAAAGCAGGGAAATTGTTCAGCGACTATTATGGAATGCAAAAATAAAGTTGATATAAGAAGCGATAGATACCAAAAAAATTGATTTTATTGACTTTGTGCCAATGAAATCAATTTTTTTTATCGAACTTATGGAGATTGTATGAATTAAGTGTTATAATTTATACTGTAAGTTCTTGAAAAATATTTTCACTTCATGTATAAATCCCTCCGAATGTATGTTTCAGAACTTATGGCATAAATATATATTTTTTTACGTTTAATGTTTTATTTAAGTATTTTATGGGGGTAATGTATAATGAAAAGAAAAATGAATAAGGGCTTAGCAGTATTGGTTATTGTTTTTATGTTAACCAATTTGGTAATAAACTGCGCAGCCGCTTCTGAAAATGACAATGCAGGGGAGTATTTCAACATCTTTGGTGACAATTCCACAGGCCAATCTGACATTGATACAGTAAAAAATCCCAAAATTTCCGATGGCATAAACAGTACATACTTTTCAGAAAGCTTTGACGGGAATAAAAAGGATATAATACTGCCTTTGGTAACGGAAGGAAAACAAAGCGAAGATTTTTCACCCTTAAAGGAGCATGTCACAGTAACAACTCAAGTTTTTGATAAATCTTTTCAATTAAGTGATGGAGTAAAAACTAATTCATTCTCTGTAATGTCCATTCCTTTAGGTGCAATTCCCGTTAATGAAGGTGAAATAAAAATTCTGAATGATGAAATGAGTGAAGAAAAATTTTCGAGCTACACTTTTGTATTTACACCTTCAACTACCGGCTGCTATAAAATAACAGCAACAGGTCCTGAAATTCCCTACATATACATATATGACAGCGATTACAATAGCCTGGGATGGAACCGTACATATCCGAAAATGAATGATTCTGTAGCGGCAAAGTTAATTAAGGATCAGCAGTATATAATAAACTTGTATAGTGTAAGTTTTAACTATGCTACTGAGTTGTCAATAAGCAAATACGAGTCCGCATCAAATAACATTACGTATACCTTCATTGACAATACTTATACAATTGATGAAAATGCTTCGGTAATAGTGACAGTCCCTTATATAGGAGCGGATATTTTATACGGGGTATTGGGAAGGGATATACTTATAGAAGCCAGGCTTTTAAAAGACGGAGTATTGATAGAATCAATTGATGAAATTCCATCAGACTGTATAAAGGGAGCAAGAGGAAATCCCGACGACAACGTATTGCAATTTGTATGTGAATTCGGGAAAAAGGTTGAACATGGAGAATATACCATTGAAATAACCTGTAAAGATATTTCGGGTAACATAGTTATAGATACCTGTGAAAGTGCAATAACAATAGGAAATCCGGTATCGGTTTACATGCCCTCCGATAGTGTGGTGTACACTGCAGATTCTTCTAATGATCAAAGAGTATATTTTAAAGATGTAAATACCGACAGAGGAAAATTCTTAGTGTTTGACGGTGGTAAAATAATCGGAACAAGTAATTCTGTATATATTTATAGTACCAGAATTAGTTATGATGACTTTTTTTCGACTTACAGCATTATAGACGGTGACTATGACTATAATAAATTTGAAAAAACTTTATATTATTCCAATATACCTTCCATAAATCTCAACGAGGTTTCAAAAAAAGAAAAGAGTTACGATGTTAAGCTTGTGACCGGGGTTTCGGAATATGATACCACCGCAAAATTAATACCTACCGACGTATTAATCCTCAATTATGCTTCCGCGAGCGGGCTTTACGATTCGGTTAACAATTTTAAAGTATATACGCAATTTTACAATATAAGAAATATAAACATGGATGATATTTCTGTTGAGTTGATAGATTTGTACGGAAATGTTGTAGCCAGAAAGACTGACTATATCTGCTACAGTGCGATAAACGACCAAAATCAGGCATATTTACAATTTAATATGCTTATTGAAAAGCCTTTGGAAGCCTACAAAAATTATAGCTTAAAAATCAGTTATCCGGATGAGTTTTATACAAATGTAAAAAGCTCATACATAACAGCTTATTCCGGAAGCGATTATTTAAGTCTCGGGACTCCGAAAGTATTGGATGCAGAAAAAACAATTATAAGCGTTTCGACATATAACGTAAATTCATGGCAGGAATACGACGTGGTTTTAAATAGGATAAATAGCGGTTTGGAATTTCCTATTGCAGAGCTATCCAAAGTAAAGCCCGACAGATACGGTACCTTTGTATTGGATTTTTCAAAGGATACGAAAAGTTCTCTTCTGATTCCAGGAGAAGAATACAGCATTGTATTTTCATATAAATCCTCTTATGACAATTATACTCAATATGAAAGAGCAAGCTTTAAAGTACCGGCGAAGGATTATACTTCCGTTGGGGACAAAAGCGTTATATTTAATCCTCCGGTAATTCCGGAAACAATCACAGAAACCGAATTTACAATCAGCGGATATGAGATTGAAAACGGAATTATAGGTGCCGGCAATGAAAACATTAATATTGAATTGGTGGCAGAAAACGAGGTTTACGGGGCCATTAAAAAAGATTCAATTAATAAAAGTTCATCGGTTTATAATGCAAATCCCAATTACAGCATGAGCCAGGTTACTATTACCGGTATACTGGAAGTAACTAAAAAATTAAAGGAAAATACACAGTACTACATAAGAATTAACGGAACGGATTATGAGTATTTCTATAATTCCCAGGAAAAGTTTATATACGGAGACATTAAAATAGATCACTATTGCTCCGAGGCTGAATTTAAAGAAGGTTCAAACTCAATTGTACATGAGATTTCCGAAAGAGAATCCCTTAAACTTAGTTGTACCTTTGTTAAAAACACTTCCGAAGATTTAAAACTTGTCATGAAAAATATTGATTCAGGAGAAGTAATAGAAGCAGGAAAATGGGATACAACTAAAAGTCATTTTAACGGGGAATGTAAGGATATTTCAATAACTGTTGATATGTCGGGATTTGATAAAAATGAAATATATGACTTGTACATAAAGGACGGAGAAGAAGAGTACTCCTTAAATAAGCATGTAAGAGTAATCGAGCCGATTAAAGCTTTCGGATTTACAGTGCAGGAAGCAGTATACGAAAGCAGCAAAATTACAGTTTCAATACCTTCCTGTAACATAATAGACGGATATTCCTTTGATATCAAGGACTCCATGGATAATATCATCGACTGTGAAATCATTACTGATAGCATCAGATATGGTTCAAACAATTCCATGTATGTAGATATAAAAACAGATAGAGCTTTATCCTATGGAGTGTATTCCATTCGTATGTTCAATGAAAATTACAGGCTTATATATATGCAGCAATACACCGTTTCGGTTGAAAATTCAAGCCCGAATGTGGAATACATTCAGAATGGAATTCCGTATCTGATTTACGGAAAGAATCTTCCGGAAGAGGGAAACTACACTGCCGATATTATGGATGTTAATAATATCAAAATCTTAAAACGTGGCATTTCTCTTGTAAAGAGAGAAGGCGAAAATATTTTGGAACTTAATGAAAATAAAATCGGCAGTTTACCTATCGGGTCTTATAATGTATCGGTAAATCTAAACGGAAGATTAATCGGAACTGTATACTTGAGTTATTCAGGACCTCTTCAATTAATGCCTTTGGTTATTGCAAAGGAATGGGCAGATCCGAAAAGCAAAAGTACAATAATAAAAAGCAATAATGTTGAGCTATTGATAAAGACCATGTATTATACAAAAGTACGATATGCTGAAAATTTTGAAGAGCTTCAAAGCAAGGAATATCAAACATTGACCAATACTATTTCTTATGAGTTTGAAACAGACAAAAAGCAAAAGATTCTTTATTTCCAGTTTGTCGATGACAACGGTCAAGAGAGTGAAATAATCACTTTCAAAGCCTATTATCCCGGAGAACCAAATGAAATTACAATTGTTTCTCCGGCTATAGACGAACCTATTGTTGACAATTTCCTAATAAGAGCTGAAGTTTTGGGAAATCCATACTCCGTATGGGCGGCGGTTAATATTCCCGAACCTGTGGTTACGGTAATGTCTGTTTCCCAAGTATACAAAAGCGGTAATGATAGTTGGATGATTCCCCTTACCCGTGAGGATGGTACCGATTATTATTACTATGAGATGACACAGGGCAATATATGGTATTTTGACAGAATTGATGTTTATGCGGTGGATGAGTATGGAAATATAACAGGTTCTAAGTCCTTGATACTATATGAGCCTGAAACACCGCCGACGACAGAACCTAATATTGAGATTACCAACCTTCAATCCTACTATAACAAAAGAAATATAACCGTATCGGGAATTAATGCTTATCCCGACAACAATGTAATAATATATGCCTATGAGGTTGATGATTATGGCAGAATTATCGGAACGTCCAACAGAATAACAGTTGTTGCCAATGAAGCTGGCAAATTTGAGGGAATGCTTAATTTATCAAAGGATGGACGCTGGCGGATTCATGCTTCGGATTCCCGCGGAAGAACAAGCTACAACTATTATACGAAAATTGACACGGTGGCGCCTGTCTTAAAGAACTATTCTACAGTGGCCCAAGGAGTCAACAGTGTAAGGATTTCCTGGGATGTAAACGACACCAGTTCCTGTACATACACTTTATGGAGAGACGGAAGACTAATAGAATCTCAATACAATGAAAAGCAGTATATTGCAACAGGCCTTACCAAAGGAAAGACCTATATTTTCAAAGTAATGGCGACCGATGCTGCAGGAAACAATTCCGAACCGGTTGAGATAACTGTAACTGTAGGAGATGAAGAAGCGCCGGGCATACCCCAAAACTTACGTGTAAGTTCCCATGCCGGAAAAAGTATAACCCTTTCATGGGATACCCCTACTGACAACAGTTATGTAGCAGGCTATGACATTTTCAGGGACGGTAAAAAGATTGGTACAACATATACCACAACTTTCACAGACAAGGGATTAACAACAGGAACAGAGTATAGTTATTGTATAAAGGCTTTTGACCCGTCAATGAACTATTCGGACTTTAGTGAAACTATTGTACATTCTCCGGAAGCTCCGGTGATACGTGATGCATATGACGGAAGCTACAATGTTGTATCCCTGACGGCTAAAACGCTTACCCTTAAGGCATTAACCGGGGATATATTAAACAACGACAAAATTTCCGTAACTTTTGATTATTCAAAGGATGGGGGAGAGAGTTGGTTTAGAATAAGCAACAATGTAACAAGCTATACTACAACGCCTTCCGGTCTTCTGTTTACTACAACATGGAGAATCGAAAGCTATGATAGCGGAGATTATATTATAAGGTATACCGTTACAGACCGTGACGGGTTTGCCGATGAAGACTTTTCACAAATTATACGCATACAAAAAACCGATGACTTTGTAAGTCCTAAAATTACATCTATTTTACCATATCCGTCTTGCTTTAGGGACTCAATACCTCTGACAATTATAGCTGAAGACGACGTGGCATTAAGAAGAATAACTCTCCAAGGCTCTTTTGACGGTGTGATATGGTTTGACATAATTTCGGCCTCTATACCCGGCTCAAATAAAGTTTACAGCTGGTATTATAATCTGGATGTTTCCGGCATAAAAGAAGGATCTTATTATATACGGGCAATCGCGGAAGACTCCAGCGGAAACTTTAGTAACAGTACTGAAACAGCGTCATATAACCAGTACATAATTGACAGAACTGCACCGGAAAAGATGGAAGATGTGACGGCAGTAGGCGATATAGGACTTATTGAAGTTAGGTGGGGATTAAATTCCGAACCTTATATAAAGAGTTTTACAGTTGAGCGTTCTCTAAATATAGATGGACCGTACCAAACTATAGCTGCAGAAGTAAAAGCGTTAAACTACTTTGATACCGATGTAAGACCGGGTGTGATGTATTATTACAGGGTAATCTGCAATGACGTTGCAGGAAACTCAAGTGTGCCCAGCGAGCCGGTAGCTGCAAAAGCTCTTGATATTGTCGAGATATCCGATAATGAGCCTCCGGTGATTAGTAGTTTGACACCTTATAACAACTCCACTGTCGGCAGCAATTTCACCATAGGTGTAACTGCTGAGGATAATGTCAAGCTTTCAGCGATATATGTTCAATACAGCACAGACAATACGATTTGGCATGATTTGCATATACATAATACTTCATATACCTTTGACGGATTTAGCAAAAATATGGATACAAGCATGTTCGAAACAGGTACAGTGCTGATGGTTAGAGCCTATGCCGTTGATGCCAAAGGTAATGTCGGAGACTATGTGTACAGGGATTATATAATTCATAACACCCCGCCTGCAAAGCCTGTGGTTAATGTAATAGCCAAAAACAGAGGCATTGAAGTATCATGGTCCTGTAATGATGAAAATATTCAAACCTTCAGGGTTTATAGAAAAACTACCGTTTCGAATTTCTTAACCGTTGTAGGGCAATATTCGAAATCAACCTTTGAAATTCTGGATCAGAACTTAGATCCATCATACCGTTATATATATATGGTAGTTGCAGTTGATGTTTACGGCAATACATCATCTTCCGAGAGCATTCCTGTTTCTCCTTTGGATATAGATGATATAGCGCCCTTTGCAGATATAAACTGTATTTCATCTGCTGAAACGGGAGCTATTATTGAGTTTGACGCAAGCGGTTCGCAAGATAATATAGCCATTGCGAAATACGAATGGGATTTGGGAGACGGCATAAAGAAGACAGGAGTAAAAGTCAGCCACTCTTACAGCAAAGAAGGGGTATATAAGGTGGTGCTTACTGTTACCGACCCTTCAGGAAACACAAACTCCACTTCAAGGGATATAACAATTGTGAAGAAGGGAATGACGGGTACTATAAATGTTACCGTATTAGACGGTGACGGTAAAGGTTTAGCTTATACAAATATATATGTCAATTTAGGTGAGAACAATATCTTCAAGAAGACTACTGATATTAAAGGGGAGATTTCCCTGCAATTAGAGCCGGGGGCCTATAAAATAGGTGCCTACAGGGACGGATATGCTCCGCAGCAGCAGGATGTATTGATTGAGCTGGGAAAAGCAAACAATTTAACATTAGTGCTAAGGCAGTCCCAATTGGTAGTGGGCAGTCTTACTGCTACAAAAATGACTCTTCAGGAAATAAAGAATGCAGGCATTGATATAACGGCACCGGGCAATCAAAATGCTTTTCAATACAGTATTAATCTTGTATACGATAACAAGCCGTATAATATCGTTCATATAGCAACGGATAATTCTGAAAAAACTTTTGGAGGAAATCATATTGTGGGCGACAGAATTGTTCGTGTAGCCACAATAGGAAATACGGGTAACAATAACAGGGCACCGGTGGTGGTAATTCTTGATATTCCGGGTTCTGTAAGATGGCTCAAAGATTTCTTTGATGTAAAATTGCATTTGGTTAACACCATGGGAGAATATGACATAAACAACTGCGTAGTAAATTTAAATATACCTGCAGGTGTTTCCATAGTTGGCGGAAGTAAAGCAATTGAAAACATAGGCACGCTACCTGCCAGCGGCAGTAAGACCGTAAACTGGATAGTTCGGGGTGAAAAAGCCGGAAGCTACAACCTGTCTGCCGACTTTATCGGTATGCTTGAGTCATTTAATGAAGTTATATCTGCAACCTTTGTTTCGGATTCTCCCATTGTTGTGGAAGACAGTTCAAGGCTTAAACTTATAATTGAAGTGGAAGACAGGAGGTATATTGGAGATAAATTGTTGTACAGGGTAGGGTTTAAAAATGAAAGGAGCTCGGACTTAAACCGACCCAGTATAACAATGCAGGATTCCGAATTTATCAGAAGTTATAAGACAACGGAAAGCATGGAGCTTGTAAAAACATCTTCCCAGGTTGTAAAGCCTGGAGAAATATTGTGGAACGAATACTTTATAGATCCAAAGTTTTTTATGGGTATTAACAGTCCTGTACTTGTCCTTAAAGAATATGCAGCAAAGGCTTTAGGCGGGATGAGAATACCGATAGAAATAAGACCGGTTGAATATGGCACTTTTGGAAGGGTAAAACCCAGCATATATGTTATTGACCCTGTTACAGGTAATGAAACAAAAGTAGACTCCCTTGAACTTATAAAATACCGTTCAGGAGAAAATGATATAATGCCCGACTTAAAAATAAAGACAGGAAGAAGCATATCCGAAGATGTTATTGTAAAAGAAGCGTGTGAACTGACTATATCAAATGCACTCTTTGGAGTAACAGAGAAAATAACCACTGATAACAACGGTGAGTACATTTACAAAGGCGGAAGCATTGATGATGTAATTGTAAATCCGACCAAGGGATTTAGCGACTACATTATTAGAGTTACATCGGACACAAATATATCCGATAGGTTAGTGGTACGGGTAATTGATCAAAACGTTATATCCAAAGAGATCTTCGGAAGCATAAGAGGATGGGTCTACAATGAAGATGAGAGAAAGGGTATTGGAGGTGCAACGGTAACTGTTGGCTCTCACACATGCGTTACAGATAATATCGGTAGATTCCAGTTTGATTATATCATGCTTGATGACGACAAGATAACGGTAAAAGCGCCCGGTTTTCCGGAAAAAGTCTTTTATGAAAGATTAAGGGATGGAAGATACATTATACTAAAATTAGGTAAAGAGCCTGAAATTACTGAAGTTTCGTCAGCGTATTCCAGCAGCAGAAATAACAGGAGTGCCATCATTCCTTTGAATATTTTGGAAAACTCGGTTACATTCAAGATAACCGCAGATTTAAAAGATGCTGGAGATTTTATCTCGTATTTCTATAGAATTGTTGATAAATATGGGAATACAAAATATGAAGAAGCTTTCCAAACCAGCACTGTTACTATAAATAATATAAAATCAAAAATGTCGGTGGGAGACAGACTTCAGTTTGCGGTTAAAACCGGGGGAGAGTACGGTGAGTTTATATCCGAATATGTTGATGCAAAAATGACTTTAGCTCCCGAACTGAAAATATTAAATCAGTTCACCTGGAGAAATCCGCCGTGGGATCAACCGGTAGAAATTTCAAGAGAAGCCTTTAATCCGAAAGTAACAAGTTTTAATAATGTTGTGAAATTTTTTACCCAATCGAGTGATGAACTTCCGTTCCCCGATGATTGCGGATTGTTTAAATCAACAAAACTTGTGCCGGTAACGCCAAGTATGAATCTTAAAGTCGAGTATGATCTTTTGGACGGTAAAGTTACTATTTCCAATATGAACGGTGTCGAAGGCGAGATATTGGGTGACTTACTGAAATGGGATTTCAACGGTTTACTGGACGGGAAAGGGAGCCGCGCAATAAAATTTGGCGGAGATTTAAAGGCAACATTTGACGCAGTAATTGTATATAACGACCGTTCCATGAAGTGGGAATTTGAATCTATGGAAATGGAATGGAGTGCCGGTGCAAACATAAGTATTGAATTTAAGTTTAAAGCACCTTTGGATGGTGCTTTAGGAGGAATCGTACTTTCAGGGTATGTATCTGTGAAATTTGAAGGGGGAGCAGAGTTAGTTTATAATGTTGCTGTCCCGGATGTTTCGCAACTTAACAGCCTTTCTGACTTGGTAGTTCAAATACAGCTTAATATATATCTTGCGATAAGGGCAGCAGCTGGTTTGGAAGTTGGATACGGTTTGCTTTCGGGGGAAATATTTGTTCAGGGACGAATTGATGTTAATCTTCCTTCATTAAAAACCGATCTGACTTTGACTGTCGGAGCCGGATATGGCTACCTGTGGTTTTTCTCGGAAGAAACTATATGGGGAGAATATACCTGGACATTGTATGCCGGACGTTCGCCAAGAAATTTAATGATGATTGCCAATAATGCCTTCGACGATGAGGGGATGAAATTTGTCAGTGCTACCCGTGAGTACCTGGAAAAACTGGAGTGGATCGGAGAGGATGAAATCATAAGGTATGCTTATCCCGATTCAAAGGCACAGATAAAAGCTGTAGATAAAGAAATAGGCGATTTGATTATGGTATTTATTGGCGATGACAGCAACAGAAGCGATAACAACAGGACAGCCGTTTATTCATCAATATATAAGGACGGAAAATGGTCAAATCCGATTCAAATTGAAAATGACGGTACCGGTGATGCTTTCCCGGATCTTGCAGCCGACGGAAAGAATATATATTCAGTATGGCTTGATATGTCGGAAAAAATGGGAGCAACTTCAATCCTGACAGAGGATGACATTACCAGGAATGTACTCGTTAAAATGGAAATATCGATAGCTAAGTTTGACAGCAGCAAAAATACCTGGAACAATGTACTGACCAACAGAACCGAAGGGGTTAACAAGCTTCCGAAAATAGCGGCCGCAAACGGCAAGGTAATTGCCACATGGGTAAACAATAGCGGTATGAAAATGACAGGAGACAAAAAGAATCCGGACAGCATATACTATGTGTACAATGACGGTACAGGCTGGACAGAACCGCAAGCATTTGTAACAAATGCAGCCAATGTCTCCGAAAGCGAATTGTACATGTACGGAAATAAAGCATATTATGTTTTTGTTACAAACGAGTATTCAGAGGAAGGCATATACAAGGTTTACTTCACAAGTTTTGACGGAAGAAGTTGGACGAAACCTATAGAACTTCTTGACAATATGTATGAGGACAGCCACCCGGCAATAGCCGTAGAATGCGAGGAGCCGGTTGCATTTTGGCACAATGAAGGAAAGATATACAAGGTGTCCCTGGAAAGACCTTTTGGTGCTGAGATAATAATAAACTCGAACCAGGCTGAAGAAATCTTAGAGCTTAGTGCAACCAATACAGAACAGGGAATTGCACTGGCTTGGACCAATGCAGTAGGTGGAGAACAAAAACTTTATATAAGTACTTATGAAGAGGAGAGCTCTACATGGACCGAAGGAATTGAAGTGGATTTCAATACCATGGAAGTACCGCGGGATGTAACCGTTGCCGGTTTTAAAGACACAATTATGGCGGTGTACAATAAGACAGTATACAAATACGATGAAGAAAACAACACTTATTACAAAGACGGTACACAGCTTACTTCTACCAGTTATGTAAGGAAAACCGATCTGGATGTTTTGGAGGACGGATTGTATTTTGAAGGTGATATCCCACTTCCCGGAGAAGAAACAACCGTTGTAGTAAAAGTAAAGAATGTGGGAGATCTAACGGCAAAAGGCCTCAAGATATCGCTGTATGAAGGTGAAAACCTGATTGCTGAAAAAGACATGGGAGATATTAGTCTAAGCCATGGAAATACGATACTTGCAAGCTTTGACTGGAAGGTTTCTGATAATTGCTATGCCTTTGAGTTAAGGGCAGTTTTGGAATCCGATAACGATGTTAATTCTTCCAACAATGAAGCTTCATTGAAGGTTCTGTACACCGACACCGAAATAACAGGAGTTTATAATGAGATTTATACTGACAGAACAGGAGCGGTTTACGTTGATGTAAGGAACTCCGGCTACTGCACTGTAGAGAGCGCTATGGTACAGATTTCAACCGATAAAGAATTTAAAAATATAATAGATTCAAAAGAGATTAAAGACCTGAAACCTTATGATGAAAAGACAGTTGTATTTGATCTTACCGTAAATGAAGAGCTTATATCCGAAAGAGCAAAAATATATGCAAGAATTGAAGCAGACAAGGATGAAATTACTTATTTTAACAATAAAGATTTTACGATTATTAGGGAATTGGATTTCTATTCGGTAATAATTCCGACACCCGAACCAACACCGACTCCGACACCGGAGCCGACAACCGAACCTACAACAGAACCGACACCGACTCCGACACAAGAGCCAACATCTAAACCAACATCGGAGCCAACATCAAGTCCTACACCAACTCCGACACCTGAGACAAGTCCTACGTGGAGTGCAACACCAAAACCAGGTTCAGTAAGCGGTGGTGGTGGCAATGGTGGTACTTCCGGAGGATCTGGAGGTAATGGTAGTATTTCCGGAGGAGGAGCTGGAGGCGGCAATAACAATGTGACTGAGACTCCAGCTGTGGTTAAGCCAACACCTTCACCTACGGAAATTCCAATGCCTTCACCTACGGAAATTCCGTCATCCGGAGAAGTCGGTAAATTTAAAGCATATATAAGAGGATATGAAGATAATACCTTCAGACCGGAAAATAGTCTTACCCGGGCTGAAATGGCTGTGATTCTTGCCAATTTAGCCGGTGCTGAGAAAGGCGAAACTGTAAATATCAATTATAATGATGTTTCAAAAGGCCATTGGGCTGCATGGGCTATAACCTATGTATCTGAAAAAGGTTATTTCAAAGGGTATGAAAATAATGAATTCAGACCGGACAGATATATTACTAGAGCTGAGCTTGCTGTAGTACTTTGCAAATACCTTAATCTTGATACCGTAGCGGATTTATTTTAATTGTACAGGTGATTTTCTCAAATACAGCTTCCTTTGATGCTCCGATTCAAGTTATAATAGCACTCTGTTTTGCAACATTATATTTTAATAAGGTTCTATTGCTTATTTATGGAAGTACATTCTTTTCCCTAATAATCATTGCACAATTAACAGTACATAACTATACATATGAGGGGTTTATTTCAGCAATAATTTACGTAGGAATCAGTATTGGGATATTATTTTTTGTATGCAAATGGGGACAAAACTTGATTGAATCATCCATAAGTAAGGAATCACATACAAACCAGCTTCTAACTTCCTTAGATAATGTAATGAAAACAGTTAAAGATAACACTGTTTCTCTTAACAATGATATAACAAGTTGTAATAATGATTCGGCAAGGTTATTGCAAATCAGTGATTCTATGGCGTCGACCATAGAAGAAATTGTAAAAGGAGTCCTATTACAAGATGAAAGCATAACCCATATAAGTGACGCAATGAACACTGTAGATGAAAAAGTTGATGAAATATTCCGTTTCTCCAAAGAACTCTCCGAAATATCATCTAACACCAGTAAGACAGTTATTAGTGGGGCAATGGAAATAAAAAAAATGTACCAGCAGATGGATATTATAAATACTGCCGTTGCAAATTCATTAACCACAGCAGAAGAATTAATTACTAGCATTGAAAATATAAATAAAATTCTTGAAATAATTGATCAAATATCAGAGCAGACCAATTTGCTGTCGATAAATGCTGCAATTGAAGCAGCAAGAGCCGGTGAAGCAGGAAAGGGATTTGCAGTGGTAGCTGATGAAGTAAGAAAGTTGGCAACTCAAAGTGCAAACATGGTTAAAGAAATCGAAAAAATTATTGAGGACATCAAATCTAAAACGGTATTAGTTTCAGAAAAGGCTAATAATGGATACATGGCTGCAAATGAAGGAAAAGTAATTATCGGCCAGGTAAATGAAGGGTTTGAAAAAATAAAGCTGTCCTTTGACAACATTAATGATTATATATCTAAAGAGTTAAAAATGATAGAAAATTTGAGCTTGATTTTTTCTCAAATACGTGAACAATCTTTAAGTATAGCAAGTGTTTCAGAACAGCATTCTTCACTAACTAAAGAAATGCTGGAAATTGCAGAAGAGCAAAAATCCTATATAAAAAGCGTTCACAAATCAATACAGGAAATTAACAAATCCAGCACACGTCTGGAAGAATTGGTTTATAGTAAATAATATTGAATTAAATAAATAATTTCAATATTACTACTATCAATTGTCAAGAATTTCAAAATGATCTTTTGAGTTATATATAGAGTTTAAATTACTAAGTAGATATTTTGCAAGTAACATAGGTAAATTGGTGCTTATTGAGTTTGCAATTATAAAATTAGTGAAGTTTTGCAAGTATTGTCAGAAATAAAAGGTGAAGAATTGATTTGTGTTAAAAGAATAGTATAATAGTGTGTATAATATTACAAAACATAATTTAGTTAAGGGTCAATTATGATGAAAAGAAATATATATAATGAAACGAAAAAGAGGTCAAAACTCCGGTTATACCTGGGAAAGCAATATTATACATTTAAAAGATATATTAAATGGTATTTTGGTAATGAAAAATACTCAAAAGATATATTGAATTACCAATTGCCTTATTTAATTTTTACTCACAATACACCGTTAATAAGAAAACTTCAAGGCGTTGATCCGGTACTGCAGTATAATAAAGTAACAAACCTGAAAATAGCAACCAGTAGAGTAAATGGTATTTGCATAAAACCGGGTGAAGTGTTCTCCTATTGGAAATTGATCGGCAAACCCACTAAACGGAAGGGTTATAAGGACGGCTTGATTCTAAATCCCAACGGAACTTTTGGCGCCGGGACTGGCGGTGGTTTATGCCAATTATCAAATTTGATTTATTGGATGACTTTACATACGCCTTTGACAGTTATTGAACGTTACAGACACAGTCACGATATTTTCCCGGACAGCAACAGAACTCAACCCTTTGGAAGTGGTGCTACTTGCGTTTATAATTACTTGGACCTCCAAATTTATAACGGAACCGATAAAGAATTTCAGTTAATTGTATACCTTACCGAAGATAGCCTGGTAGGTGAGTGGAGGTCAGTGGAACCTTCGCAATATAATTATGAAGTATATGAAAAAGAGCATTTTATCAGCAGTACCTATTGGGGTGGATATATAAGAAATAATAAAATATACAGGCGTGTTTATGAAAATGGTATATTAATTGATGATGAATATATAACGGAAAACCATGTAATTATGATGTATCAGCCGCTATTGCCAAGTAAATAGATTATACTTTGTATTATAAGAGGTGTTTTTGATATGGGCTTAGATGGCTATGTTCAGTGTAACTGCATTAAAGAAGGTAAAATCAAAACTCCGCCTTTTGATTTGAGTTTGATTAAATATGAAAATAATATATTTGATATTTCGGAAGATGTCGAGGATGAAACTTTTCATAGCTATTTAGATTGGATAGAAAATGCCTGTAATCATCCTAGACTGTACTATATTCATGAAAGGGTTTCCAATATAAGTGGTTTAAATTTTTTGTGGAGTGCAATAAGAAAAGCAGGAAAAGAAAAGTTTCCTATATTAAAATCTATATGGGAGACAGATCATTTAAAACCGGAAAAGGCTAAAGAAGCATTGCAGGAAGTCGAATTACTAAAATCAAAGATCAATGAAATGGAAGGTGTTTTTTTAATAGATAAAATTACCAATGAAGAGTTTTGGGCAGTTTTTGAGGATGAAGATGAATGGTTTTATAGCCATGGAGGAGAATTTTACTATAGATTAAACAATAAGGGATTCTGTATAACTGATTCTGAGGGTAAAGAGCTTTTTCTTTCTAAGGATTTTACTCAAGATGTAACTATGACAATGAATTTGGATAAAGTTCAATTCGAAGTTGTATTTAAAGATATCATTGAGGGCAAAACTTTTGAAAGCATAAAACCAATTGATAGATGTATTAATTGGGAGAGAAAAGAATTTTATTTTCCGAAAGAGCTGAAAGTAATCAGACGTAGATTGGAAGTTAAAGATTTTTATTCTATTGAAGTACTTATGCGATTATTTGAAGCATCATGTATAACTGGAAATTCTGTTGTGTGGACTTGATCAATTCTTGTTAAAAATGTTGCTGAAAAAAATGTATTCGGTTAAGCATATAATATGCAAATTATAGTTTAATTTAGTGACTGTTATCTTTGTCAAATTTTTGGCATGGGCAGCATAATAAGAATTAAAAAGAGAGGTTTTATTGAAATGAAGAATTGGAAAAAGAAGTTTTTGCTTTTAATAGCGATTAACATAGTATTTGCAACTTCCGGATGCGGTTTGTCTTCGGTAAGCACTACAAATGTGGAACAACCGACTCAAACACCGTCCTATACAAATGAGTCTAAAGATACACCTGTACCGGAACAAGAAACAGCAAGCCCCCAGCAGAAAACAGTGAACTTTTCAACTTTCGAAGTTAATAAAAAGTATTTCAATGATGCAGAAGGTTTTGCGGAATTAAATTTAAAGTTACCCAAACTTGATGGAAATTATGCTGGAATAGACGAGATAAATAGATATTTCGCAGAAAAGGAAGAATTCTTCTACGAAGAACTGCCCCTCGATCTTTTAAAAGAATTCAATGAGAAAGTTGAAGGTCAAAAGGATAACTGGTTTAGAAGTGCCGATTACAGTCTTGAAGTTGTGTTTGGAAATATCATTTCCATGAAAGCATACTTAGACGGTGGAGCTGGTGGTGTATCATGGGCCGGAATAGAGGGTGACACCTTCGATTTAGACACAGGAAAGAAGCTTGCACTAAAGGATATATTTAAAGTTAATGAAGATGAATACATGAATTTCATATATGATTTTGTATCTGAAAAAATAATGAACGATATAAATAATAACAAAGAGGCACACGATTATTTATTTGATGATCCTTACTCCGGTGAAGGATATAAAAGTATCAGAAATTTTAACCCTGATGACTTTTATCTTTCCAAAGACTCATTAGTGGTTTTCTATCCGAAATATGCTTTGTCAATTGGTGCCGCAGGACCAATTGTATTTGAAATACCCTATGAAAAAATTTCAGATATGTTAGCTATTGATATAAAAAGTAATGTGTCAAAATATGATGATAAAAATGTTAGTGATACAAAAAATAACATTATTGTTGATATACAATAAAACCATTTTATCATGGCGGTAACAATAATAAAAAAGATTAAATTGCAAGTTGGAGAGGTGATGAAAAATCACCTCTTTTTTGCATAGTTATATGTTTTTAATTCTTCAATTTGATATAATAAAGCAATGGTGACAGAGCAATTTTTTATAAAAATATACGGTATAATTAATAAATAATAGGAAGTACATAACAAAGAACAGATGCAAAGAAGATCCAGTAAAAAAACAATTGCAAAGGGCAAGAAGCACTTGGGGGTGCCGGTATTGAACATAATAATGGCAGGAATTGATTATAAAACTGCGAAACTTGAATATCGTGAAAAATTTAGTTTTACTAAAAGAAAGGTCAGAGAAATAATAAAGGATATAAATAAAAAATGTCACTTAGGTGTAGTTTTACTATGTACTTGCAATAGGACTGAACTGTATATATCCGGCAGTACAGATGAAAAAAATATCGATCCCGTCAAGCTTCTTTGTGAGTATGCCGAAGCTGATATTGACGAATACAGACAGTTTTTTTTCATTAAGCAAAATAGAGATGCAGTAAAACATTTAATGGAGGTTGCTTCCGGACTTCATTCAATGATATTTGGAGAGGATCAGATTGTTTCTCAGGTAAAAGAGGCAATTCAAACAGCCAATAAAGAAAAGGTGAGTGATCCGATTCTAAATACCCTGTTTCGATATTCTGTAACTTGCGCGAAAGAAGTAAAATCCAGTGTCTTACTTAGAAGTGTCAGCCCATCGGTTGCCCAAAAAGCTGTAGAACTTTTGGATGAAAGTATTAAAGCCAAATCGGAATTTAAGGTTCTGGTTATAGGTAATGGTGAAGTGGGTAGAAGTGTATGCAGAAAATTAATTCAATCCCAATGTAAAGTTTATATGACATTGCGAAGTTACAGGCATGGAGAAACTATCGTTCCTGGCGGTTGTATACCTATAGATTATGATTCTAGACAAGAGTATTTGGAAAAGGTAGATGCGGTAATCAGTACAACTTTAAGTCCGCATCACACAATAAGCTATAAAATGTTAATTGAATGCACAAAGAAGCCGGAATATGTGATTGATTTGGCTGTTCCAAGGGATATTGACCCTGATGTTGCTGCAATTGACGGAATAAAGTATTATAACATTGATACCATTGGAACGTTTGCAATAAAGGATAACAGCAAAGAAATGGAAATTGTAAACAATATAATCGAAAAGCAGATGGCTAAATGTTACGATTGGTTTACTATTCATAAATACGCCGATGATATAACTTATATTAAGGAACTGGCCACTAAGAAAGTGATGGATAATTTGCCGCAGGACTTAACGGAAGAAGAAAAAATAGAAAAAGCCATTAGTAAAGCCGTTGACTATATCATATACTCCATAAAAGATGATTTGACAAAAGATATGTTCTTAAAGATAATAGAGGGAATTGAGGCAAAGAAACAGTAACTTAGGCTTTCATAGCTGAATAAACCTTAAAAAGTGCAAGGAAAAGCAGGATGTGATATTTAAAAATGTTTGAAAGTGAAGAAAGAGAATTTTCCCATTTTCCGCTTTTTATAGATTTAAGGAACCGAAAGGTTGCAGTAATTGGCGGAGGCAACGTTGCCGCAAGACGGGTTGAAACTCTTATAAAGTTTGGTGCAAAGGTTACGGTAATAGCACCGCAAATAAGCGAAAAAATAGATGAACTTTATAATCTTGGCAAAATTGAAGTTATCATGCGGGAATATAGAAAAAGCGATATTTTAAATGCCTTTATTGTCATTATTGCTACTGATAATAAAGAGGTAAACGAGACGGCGACAAAAGACGCAAGAGAATTAAACATTCTCATGAACAGGGCTGATAGCAAAGAAGACTGTGACTTTTTCTTTCCTGCCGTATTTTCCGACCGGCACATAGTAGGAGGCATTATTTCAAAAAACGGCAGCAATCACAATATAGTAAGGGAAAAGTCAAAAGGAATAAGGGAGTATTTAAATAGAGAGGAAACAAAAACATGAAAATCATAAGAGTGGGCAGCAGAGACAGTAAACTGGCAATCATCCAGGCAAAGCTTGTTATGGATGCAATAGAAAGATATGATAAAAACATAAAAACAGAGCTTATAACAATGAAAACCACAGGGGATAAGATATTGAACAAAAGCCTTGACAAGATTGGCGGTAAAGGACTTTTTGTAAAGGAATTGGACAATGCTTTGCTAAATGACAAAGTGGATATAACGGTACATAGCTATAAGGATATACCGATGGAGATAAATCCCGATTTACCCATAGTGGCAGTGTCAGAACGGGAAGATGAACGGGATGTTCTTATATTGCCAAAAGGTAAAATAGATAAAACAAAACCCATTGGCTGCTCAAGCAAAAGAAGAACTATTCAGCTATTACAATTGGGATATGAAAACATAGCTCCTGTTCGCGGAAATGTTATATCAAGGCTTAATAAGCTGGACGAAGGACAGTTCAGTGCCCTTGTTTTAGCTGCGGCAGGTATTAAAAGACTTGGTCTTGAAGAACGAATTTATAGATACTTCTCAACTGAAGAAATTATGCCGGCTGCTTGTCAGGGGATTATTGCCGTGCAAGCCCGAAAGGGAGAAAATGTGGATTTTTTAAAAGGCTTTCACTGTGAAAAATCCAAATATATTGCTGACGCGGAAAGAGCTTTTGTTGCCGCTTTGGAAGGCGGATGTTCATCACCGGTGGCAGCCCATGCACAAATTCAGGGTGATAAATTAATTTTAAACGGGCTGTATGTAGATGAGAAAATGGGTATTTTGAAAAAAGGCAGTATGTCCGGATCTGTTGAAGATGCCCAAAATATAGGAAAATCCTTGGCACGAAAGCTTAAAGAGGAGGTTTGGAAGTGGGGCAGGGGTTTGTAGCATTAGTTGGAGCAGGGCCTGGAGAACTCGGCCTTTTAACCCTGAAGGCTAAAGAATGTATAGAAAAAGCCGATGTGGTTGTTTATGATCGGCTGGTATCTTCGGAAATACTGGATTTAATTCCATCGGGTGCAAAAAAAATTGATGCGGGCAAAGATGCCGGAAACCACAAAATTACTCAGGAGAATATTAATCAAATCCTTCTTACCGAGGCACAGAAAGGTAATTTTGTAGTAAGGTTAAAGGGCGGCGATCCCTTTTTATTCGGTAGAGGTGCAGAAGAGCTGGAGCTTCTTGCAGAAAGCAATATTCCTTTTGAAGTGGTACCGGGAGTGACTTCTGCCTTATCGGTTCCGGCTTATGCCGGCATTCCGGTTACCCATAGGGATTTTAGCAGTAGTGTTCACATTATCACCGGGCATAGAAAAAAGGATGAAAAATTAAAAATAAATTATAAAGCTCTTTCCCAACTGGAAGGCACTTTGGTATTTTTAATGGGCGTAGCAAACTTAAAGGAAATAATGGATGGCCTTATTGAAGCAAATATGGATAGTCTGACACCGGTAGCTGTTATAGAAAACGGGACATATCCAAATCAACGCACTGTTGTAGGGACAATTGAAAATATTTATGAAAAAGCCACTAGATGCAATATAAAACCTCCTGCAGTAATTGTAGTGGGTAAGGTATGTAATCTATCAGTTAAATATGATTGGTTCAGAAAAAGGCCTCTATTTGGGAAAAAGATCATAGTGACAAGACCAAAAATTTCAGGTAACACTTTATGTACAAAGCTTAGAAATCTTGGGGCCGAAGTTTATGAATACCCTTGCATAGAAATTGAGGAGATTTTCGACAATGAACTTTTAAAAAATGAAATAGATCATATCTCCGATTATAGCTGGTTGGTGTTTACAAGCAAAAACGGAGTAAAAATATTTTTTGATTTCATAAAAAGGGAAGCAAAAGATTTCCGAATACTTAGCGGCATTAAAATTGCTGCCATAGGCTCTCAAACGGCACAGGCACTTAAGGATAATGGCATAATTTCCGATTTCGTGCCGGATATCTTTGATGGAGAACACCTGGCCAAAGGTATTGCCGAAAGAGTAGGTAATGGTGATAAAGTTTTGCTTTTAAGAGCAATGAAGGGAACGGAAGAAATACCAAAAATATTGGAGGGAAGAGGGATTTTTTATAAAGATATTCCCCTGTACGACACATTATTAAAAAATGAAAATGCTAAATACTTTGAGAATTTAATCAATCATAATGAAATAGATTTTGTGACTTTCACCAGTTCGTCAACGGTTGAGGGATTTGTCAAATCAATGCCGAAGGCGGATTTGTCAAAAATAACGGGCATTTGTATAGGCAATAAAACAGCCCAAACGGCAAAGCACTATGGAATAAAGCATGTGATTTCTCAACAAGCCACAATAGATAGCATGATTGCTAAAATTTTGGAGGTATGCAATGAATAGTATCAGACCCAGAAGATTGAGAGAAAATGAGAATATAAGAAAATTAACAAGGGAAACCCGAGTTTCTGCAAGTTCTTTGGTTTTACCCGTATTTATAAAAGAAGGCAGCGGTATCAAAGAAGAGATTAAATCCTTAGAAGGCCATTATTACTATAGCCCCGACAATGTACCTTATGCTATTGAAGATGCCTTAAACTATGGGGTAAGATCCGTGTTGATTTTTGGTATTCCTAAAGAAAAAGATGTTCTTGCCAGCGGTGCCTATGCAGAAAACGGTGTTGTACAGCAGGGAATAAAAGCAATAAAAACCCGTTTCCCTGAAATGATGATAATTACCGATGTATGCCTGTGTGAGTATACATCGAATGGACATTGCGGCATGGTCAGCGGAAATAAAATACTAAACGACGAAACGCTTCCCTATTTAGCAAAAACAGCCCTGTCCCATGTTATTGCAGGTGCTGATGTTGTAGCACCTTCCGACATGATGGATTTTAGAGTTAAGGCTATTCGCGAATGCCTTGACCAAAACGGTTTCAGCGATAAACCTATAATGTCCTATGCGGTAAAATACGCTTCATCCTTTTATGGTCCTTTTAGGGATGTTGTAGGTTCAACACCTGCCTTTGGCGACAGAAAAAGCTATCAGATGGATTATCACAATATTAGGGAAGCCATAAAAGAAGCACTGTTGGATGTAGATGAAGGTGCAGATATATTAATGGTTAAACCGGCACTTTCTTACCTGGACGTTATAAAAGAAGTAAAGGCCAATACTAATTTACCCATTGCTGCATACAGCGTCAGCGGTGAGTATGGGATGATAAAAGCTGCTGCAAAAGCCGGATTGATTAATGAATATGCCGTGATGTGTGAATCAGCGGTGGGAATTTATAGGGCGGGGGCAGATATACTGATCACTTACTATGCCAGG
This sequence comes from Acetivibrio clariflavus DSM 19732, assembly GCF_000237085.1. GTDB lineage: Bacteria > Bacillota > Clostridia > Acetivibrionales > Acetivibrionaceae > Acetivibrio > Acetivibrio clariflavus. The sequence goes on from NC_016627.1 coordinate 2,048,005, forward strand.
GAATTGTCCGATGCCATAAAGAAAGGAGATATAGGCTGATGGATCATAGTGTTTTGTATGAAAGGGCAAAAAGAGTAATGCCCGGAGGTGTAAATAGCCCTGTAAGAGCCTTTAAAGCTGTCGGATCCACTCCGTTGTTCATTCAGAGGGCAAACGGATCAAAAATATATGATATAAATAACAGAGAATATATAGATTATGTGTGTTCATGGGGGCCTATTATTTTAGGACACAACCATCCTGAGATCGTTGAGAGCATTACCGATATACTTCACTATGGACTTAGTTTTGGCGCGGCAACAGTAAATGAAGTTTTGATGGCAGAGCTTATTACCAGTATCGTGCCCAATGTGGATATGGTGAGAATGGTAAACAGCGGTACCGAAGCAGTAATGAGTGCCATAAGATTGGCAAGGGGATACACAGGAAAAGACAAAATAATCAAGTTTGAAGGATGCTATCACGGACATAGCGACAGCATGCTTGTTAAAGCCGGTTCAGGAGCTTTGACTTTGTCTTCGCCCGACAGTCTGGGTGTCACCGAAGGGACGGCTAAGGATACTTTAGTTGCCGTATATAATGATACAGAAAGTGTGGAGAAATTATTCAATCAATATGAAGGACAAATAGCAGCAGTAATTGTTGAACCGGTTGCTGCCAATATGGGAGTTGTACCTCCTGAAAAAGAGTTTTTGACAAAACTTAGAGAACTGTGCGATAAGAATAACGCTCTTTTAATATTTGATGAGGTAATCACCGGTTTCAGGCTCTGTATCGGAGGTGCACAGGAATTTTACAATGTAAAAGCCGATTTGGTGACCTACGGCAAGATAATAGGCGGCGGGATGCCGGTGGGTGCCTATGGAGGAAGAAGAGAAATAATGGAGTTTGTTTCTCCCGAAGGAGGCGTATACCAGGCCGGTACTTTATCAGGAAATCCGATAGCCATGGCTGCCGGTTATGCACAGTTAAGAATTTTGAACGAAAACAGAGAGATATATGAAAAAATCGATGCAACGGCAAAAAGGATGGAAGATGGTTTTAAGAGTATTGCAGAGGAACTTGCTTTGCCGCTTTGCGTAAATCGTGTAGGTTCTTTAATCGGTGTGTTTTTTACAAACGAAAAGGTGGATAATTTTAAAAAGGCAAAAACCAGTGATACAAAGCTCTATGCAAAATATTTCAACTCGATGTTAAAAGAAGGCATATATCTTGCACCTTCTCAGTTTGAAGCCATGTTTGTGAGCTATTCCCATACGGAAGAAGACATTGATAAAACTCTATATTCTACCAAAAAGGTATTGAGTGGGTTAAAAAATTAAGCTTATATCTTTTCAAATAGTCCGGTATGATGGGATTTTTAATCAAAGGGCTTGAAAGGTGTAAAGTTATAGGAGTGCTGTAAAATGACAGGAATTTTAATTTTAGCTCATGGCAGCAGGGATAAATCAGCAGAAGATACAATTAAAAAAATAATTTCTATGCTAAAGGAAAAAATGGATAATTGTATTATAGAGTATGCCTTTTTGCAATTCAGCCAATTGACTTTACAAAAAGGATTGAACAATTTAGTCGATAAAGGCGTGAAGGATATAAAAATAATACCCTACTTTTTGTTTGATGGAATTCACATTCGTGAAAATATTCCAAGGGAAGTGGAAGATTATTTGAAAAAGAATCCGGATATAAAAGTGAGTTTGGGCAAAACTCTCGGTGCAGATAAGAGATTGGCTGAAATCCTTGTTGATAGAATAAAGGAAATAGAATGAAAGATAGTCATTATAACAGATATGGAATTGGAAAAAAGAAAGGGTAGTAGTATGTTTCAGCACTTTGAAGGTGAAGAATTTGAAAAGTGGGTAAAAACTGCAAACCATTATGGAAGAGAAAGAATTTCCTTTGTCTTTATGATAGATTTTGATTTTAAAAAACCCTTTATAAAAAAGACAACGGAAATCGATCCTTCAGAAATGCTTTACAATTTTAACGGTTTTACAAATAGCACAATGAAAAACAATAAAACTAATGAAAAGATTGTAATTAAAGCTTGTCCGATAGAATTTGAAAAGTATAAAGCTGCCTTTGATTATGTGTGGTACAATGAGTATTTGGGAAACTCTTACCTTACAAATCTTACTTTTCCCAATAGAATTGAACTGAATACTTCATTAAAGGAGATTTATTACCGGAGTTGTGCCAAATATAAATTATGGTATAAAGATCAGTTTGTATGCTTTTCACCGGAAATATTTGTTAGAATAGAAGAAGGTTTTATATCCTCTTATCCCATGAAGGGAACCATTGATGCCTCAATAGAAAACGCGGAAGAATTGATTATTTCCAATGAAAAAGAAGCTGCAGAACATGCAACAATAGTGGATTTGATAAGAAATGACTTGAGTATGGTTTCAACGGATGTCCGGGTTGAAAAATACAGATATATTGATAAAATAGTTACCAACCAGAAGAATCTTTTGCAGGTAAGTTCAAAAATAGTAGGCAAATTAAGAAAAAATTATAACGAAAAGATTGGAGAGATTATTGCAACGCTGCTTCCTGCCGGTTCTGTGACGGGAGCGCCAAAGAAAAAAACTGTTGAAATTATTAAAGAGGCAGAAAAGTATGACAGAGGGTATTACTGCGGTATATGCGGCTATTTTGACGGACAAGATCTTGACAGCGGTGTTATGATCCGATTTATTGAAAATATCAACGGAGAGTACTACTATAAAGCCGGAGGAGGCATTACTGTTTATAGTAATGTTGAATCCGAATACGAGGAGTTGAAAAACAAAATTTATGTTCCGATTGGTTGAAACAATAAAGCTGAATGATGGAGTTTTCGAGAATATCGATATACATAATGAACGGTTTAACAATTCAAGAAAAACACTGTTTGGAGTAGAGAATTCCATTGATCTTAATGAGATTCTTCACTCCTGTGAATATAACAAGACCGGTTTATACAAATGCAGGGTTGTATACAATAAGGAAATCATAAAAGTAGAATTTGTACCTTATGTTTTAAAGCAAATAAAGAGTCTGAAAGTAGTAAGGGCCGAAATTGACTATTCTTACAAATACGAAGACCGGTCAGATATTAATAAATTATTGGAGCTTCGGGGAAGTTGCGATGATATTCTTATTGTCAAAAATGATAGACTGACTGACACATCGGCTGCAAATATAGCTTTTTTCGATGATGACAGATGGTATACACCATTATATCCGCTTTTAAAGGGTACTGAAAGGGAAAAGCTCTTACGGGAAAGAAAGATTTTTGAAGAAGATTTAAGGTTAGATGATCTAAAAAGATTCCATAAAGCTGCAATATTCAGTACCATGGTGAATTTCGGTGAAATAATTATTCCGGTATCCAATATAGTATATTAGCACCGATTTCCATGGAATCAATATTAATAAACAGATTTTTGTATTTTATATATTTTAATATTAGTTTGATAATGATGGTAAAATATTTATGTTTATGTTAATATGTTATTGCGATTTTATTATAAATGTTTGTAAAGGGGAAGTATTTTATGAAAAAATATAAATTACTCAAATTTATATTTTTATTTATAAAAAGAACAAAATATAATGTTTAATGCTGAAAAGCTACATATTCTAATTGGAGGTCAATTGATATGGAAGAAAAAAATATTATATTTCGTTTTTACCAATGTTTCTATTTTTAAGTTTAGTGTGGGAGGGGATTGCAGCAGGAATTACATTGTTTGCAGGTTGGAATTGGGAAATCTTCTTTGGAACATCCTTAATCGGGTTAATTATAATGGCACTAACTACAGTTATTATATTTATAACAAATCCGATAAAAATAAATGAAAATGGATTAATTGTTAAAAATCAACAATCAGGAGCTTTGTATAATAATTGGGTACTTATAAATTGGGATGATATATATAGTGTAAAGCCTATAACATTAATATGTTTTAAATATTTGCAATTATTTTGTAAAGGCCATGGAAGACCGGTTTGGATACCTTTATCCGTAATGAAAAAATCTATGTTTATTGAAGATTTAGTTAGGTATGTTCCCGATGAAAATCCATTAAAAAATTATATTACCACAGGCAAGATATTGGACGTCACTAAACTGGTAAAAGTTGAAGAATTAGCAAACAGTGAAATGTCTGAAAAACAAATCAGTGATATATATGTAAATGAAGCTTTCAGAGCAAAACATGCTATGAAGAACGGGGCAATTTGGTTCTATTTGATTGCTGGACTTTCGATAATAAATACTATTGCTATATTTACTGGGGCTGACTGGAGGTTTCTGGCAGGACTTTTTATACTGCAATTTGTGGATATTTTAGCTCTTGTTATAAATGAGCATACACCTGAGATAGCGAATTTTACTATGTTTATTGCAATCGCAATTAATGTTTTTGTTGTCGGGATTCTTATTGTTATCGGATACTTTGCAAATAAACAACATAAATGGAGCTTTATAGTAGGTATGATTGTATATGCTTTAGATATGCTTGTTGCTATAGTATTCCGGGATTTTGTGTCTATTATTGTACACGTAGTTGCTTTGATTGGTATTTATAACGGTTTGAAGGCAAAGATTAAGCTGGATGAAATTGAGAAAAAAAGCATGAGCATTGTTCCTTAATTGTAAGACTACATAAATTCCATATAATATTAAAACTCTGTAAAATAAGCTTCCTATAATAAAATAATTATAGGAGGCTTTTTTATGTCAAAAAGAGAGAGCCAATGTTCCTGTATTTTATTGTATTAATTTGCTGTGTGAATGGTAAAATATAATTGACAGTTTTCGGTCAATAAGATTTTACGATTTTTACAAGTATCTGTAAATAACCATATCAGAACACTGGAAGTTCATATCTATAAAATAGTCATATCAGATAATATAAGTTCAAGTCAATAATATTCATATCAATTAAACTGTCAAAGTGAAAATAAAGGGCTTTTTCGGTATAATATTTAATTATACTGAAAGGAGCATGAACATTGAAAAAGGAAGAAGGATGGCATATGTATAGTGAAATAAAACATCTTAAGAAAATAGGGTTAAAAAAATCTCAGATTGCAAGAAAACTTGATATCAGCCGCCCTACAGTAAACAAATATCTTAATATGTCGACAGACGAGTTTGAAGAATTTATTGAAGGAATACAGGTACGTAAAAAGAAGCCCGAGCCATACAGTGCTGAAATTCTATTATGGTTAAGGGAATTCCCTGATTTATCAGCCTCACAGATTTTTGACTGGCTTGAAGAAAAGTACAAAACGCTTCCGTTTTCAGAAGAGACCTTACGACGATATATTAGATTACTAAGACAGGAGCATAATATTCATAAAACAACAAAAATACGGGAGTATGAGGGAGTTGAAGAACTGCCAATGGGAAAGCAAATGCAAGTTGATTTTGGTGAAATAAAGGTAAAAAAAGAAGATGGGAAGGATATACGTCTTTATGTAATGTGTTTTGTTTTAGCCCATTCAAGATATAAATATTGTGAATGGCAAAGCAGACCTTTTACTACTTCTGATATTATTCGAATACACGAAAATGCTTTTGAATACTATGGAGGTATGCCGGAAGAAATAGTTTACGACCAGGACCATGTAATTCTTGTAAGTGAAAACTATGGAGACTTGATATACACCCGTGAGTTTGCAGGATATCATCAAAAACGTAAGTTTAAAGTATATATGTGCCGTAAGGCGGACCCAGAAAGTAAGGGAAAAATTGAAAACGTAGTTGGTTTTGTAAAAAACAATTTTGCACGACACCGTACATTTTACAATATTGACCGTTGGAATGAGGATTGTCTTAGTTGGCTAGAAAGGCGTGGTAACGGCAAAGTACATGGAACAACAAGGAAAGTACCGGCTCAAGTATTTCTTGAAGAAAAGAAATATCTTAAACCGATACTCAGCAAAATAAAAACTAAAACTCCTTCTCTAAGTTTAACCTATCAAGTAAGAAAAGACAATACTGTTCCCATAAAAGGAAATAGATATTCTGTTCCGAAAGGAACTTACAAAGGGCCTTATACATATGTCAAAGTCAATTATATAAGTGAAACCGAATTGGTAATTATAGATATTGATACAGATAAAAAACTAGCTCAATATCAAATACCGGCAGATAAGGGAAATATACTAAAAAACAGTAACCATAAGCGAGATATTAGTGTTAAGATATCAGACCTAATAAATCAGATTGCAGATAGATTTGCTGAATCGGCAAAGGCAAAAATCTTTATGGAAAACATACAGAAAGAAAAACCTCGGCACATAAGGGATCAGCTTAATCTAATTCAATCAACCATGAAAGATAGTTCGTTAGAATCCATTAATAAAGCTCTGGAATTTTGCATAAAGAATCACCTTTACAAAGCCACTGATTTTCAAGATGCAGTAGCTCATTATGAAAAAGATAAAGCAAAATTAGATAATACAATAAGAGCAGAACTAGTACCGTTAACTCCTGACAATTTCGAAAAAATTAATATTACACCCAAAATTCGAGATATATCAGAATATATTAATGCTTTAGGGGGGAATGAGAATGCAACAATCCAAAATAGATAATATTGAAACTATGCTTAAAACGGTAAATTTACACCATATTGCAGTACAAATTAAAGATATATTCAATCAAGCAATAAACGAGTCAATATCCTATGAAAAGTTTCTTGAAGAACTTCTCAAATGCGAGATAAAAGGTAGAGAAGAGAAACGATTTGAAAGGAGATTAAAACATGCTGAGTTTCCTGAATATAAAACTCTTGATGAATTTGACCTAAAAGAACAGACTACTTTAAGCAAGAAACAATTTAACCAGCTTAGAGAATTAAGCTGGATTGAGCAGGGCTATAATTTAATTCTGCTCGGACCTACAGGAGTAGGTAAAACGTTTCTTTCTATAGGTTTAGGCGTAGAAGCCATTAATTGTGGATACAAAGTTCACTTTATAACCATGCATGATTTAATACATATATTAAAAACTCAGGAGATATTAAGAACTTCCAGGACAAGATACCAACGTATTGTTGATTCTGATTTGGTAATAATCGATGACTTAATGTTTATAGCGATGGAAAAACATGAAGCTAATCTGTTCTTTCAGCTTATTAACAAACTATATGGGCAATCCTCAATTATTATTACTTCAAACAAAGGACCTGAAGACTGGGGGGAACTTTTAGGCGCCCCGGCAATCACTACAGCAATATTAGATCGAATTGTCCATAAGTGCCAAGTGCTAAATCTTGACGGAGAAAGTTATAGGCTAAAACATCGACAAACCATATTTGGTAATAATTAGGTGTAAAAAATTATTGACCGAAAATTGTAAAAAGTTACTTGACATTCACATGCTGTTTCAGATATAATAGAATTGATAAGTATTTTAATAAAAAATTGCCATGAATTCAGTATATTAGTCAATCCACTCGTTTTAGTGCTTTCCATGTTAACTTTCATAAAACATTTTACTTATTATACTATCTAGTTATTTCATTATGCAGAAATAAGTTTTTACTTTAATAATTTAATATTTTGCGGGAGGGATTTGTGTGAGAAAAACAGTTAGTTTAACAACGGTGGCAGCATTGCTGATATCCATGTTAATATTGGTATTGCCCACAAATTTATATGCAGCATCAACTGTTACCGTTGATTGGGACACCACTTATCAAACCATTGACGGATTTGGAGTGTCGGAAGCTTTCCACCAGTCAAACAATATTGCACGTCTGGGTGAAACAAAACAAAATGAAATTTACGATTTATTATTTTCAACAACTGATGGGGCAGGTTTTTCCATCTTCCGTTCAATACTTGGTGATGGTGGAACTTGGGGAAATGCCGATGACGGCCCGAATAAAACGATGCAACCGGCTGAAGACGTATGGGACTGGAATGAATCTAACGATGACCAGATCCCTATGATCAGGGCTATCCAATCGAAATATGGGGTTGATCAAATACTTTATACCGTTTGGAGTCCACCGGCATGGATGAAAACAAACGGTTCTGTAGTGGGAGGCTCTCTCAGAACCGATAAGTATCAGGCCTATGCCACATATTTGGCTGAGCACATAAAGAACTATAAATCAAAGTTTGGAATTGAAATAACACATATTGGAATTCAAAATGAACCTAACCTTGAAACATCTTATTCATCGTGCAGATGGTCACCGGAAGAATTGAGAATATTTATGAGGGATTATTTGGTACCTACTTTTGATAAAGAAAACATAACTGCAAAAGTTGTCTTTGCTGAAAATATGAGCTTTAACGAACAATATGCAATTAACTCCCTGAATGACCCAATTGCAGTTAAAAGAGTAGATATTGTCGGTGCCCACAATTACGGAAGCAGTTATATACCTTTCACAACAACAAAATCTAAAGGAAAAGGTATTTGGATGACAGAAGTATCCGATATGAACGGTAATGACACTACAATTAATGACGGATTAAGATGGGCAAAAGAAATTCATGATTTTATGACTATTACAGAAGGAAATGCATGGTTTTATTGGTGGGGTGCATGTTTCAAAACGTATAACGGAGAAGGTCTTATACAAATGGACTTAAACAGCAAAACTTATAAAGTGGCAAAAAGGTTATATACTATCGGACAATTTTCAAGATTTATAAGACCAGGCTGGCAGAGAATTGAAGCCACTAAAAATCCGGTATCCAATGTGTATGTTACTGCATATAAAGATCCCAAAACCGGCAAGTTTGCCATAGTAGCCATAAACAACGGTTGGTCAAAACAGTCAATTACATATACATTAAAAGGATTTTCACCGGCTTCAGTTACACCTTACACAACATCATCAACACAAAACTTGGAAAAAGGCTCCGATATAACAGTAAATAATTCCAGCTTTAGCTTTGAATTAGCCCCAAATTCGATAACAACATTTGTGGGAGACACTGAATCAGCTTCAATAATTTATGGAGATGTCAACGGAGACGGAGATGTAAACTCAATAGATTACGGTTACATGAAATGGTATCTGTTAGGTCAAATTAACAGTTTTCCGGTAGATAATGGCGATAAAGTGGCTGATTTGGATGGTGACGGAAGAATAACTTCAATCGACTGTGCTTATATGAAAATGTATTTATTAGGAATGATTCAAAAATTCCCGGTAGAACAATAAATATTTTGCAATCTTTTGGTTACACACGGCAAAAAACCGTGTGTAACATTTTTTTATAAATATATAATTTGGGTTAATGTATTATTGTAAGAAATTGAAACCGATCCGTTTAAAAGATAATTGATTATAACATAGATTAAAAAAAGGATAATAAAAAAACAATACACATAATTACGCGAAATAAAAATTTCGTGTAATTGAGAGTAGTGAAAAATAATATAGTTTTTTAAAAGCCTTAGAACTTTGAATAATCTAACAATATTGAAATTATTATAATTAATACCATGATAAAATCCATTAGATAAAATAATAATTGTTTTATAACTTTATATTAAATATTAATTTAAAATATTAGTTCACAGTTATGAATTATATATTTTAAAAAGCATATAAAAAGATCCTTTATATAAAAACTATAATTACTTTTTATTACTTGCAGTTTTTTATAAAGGATCTTTTACTAAAACAATTAAAATTTTTTAATTTTTATAGAGCTCGGATTTCATTTTTATCTAAAACATACTTGTATCGTTTTCTGGTTGTTTTATTTTCTTCTTTAATATAATCCGACAATACTTTTTTCAAATCCAATACATCCTTCATTTCATAATATCCGGTTTTTCCTTTTATAAATCTTACAGCTCGAAGTGCACCAAGTGCAAAAGCTTTTCTTGAAAAAGATTCATGGGATATTTCAATTTTGTCATCTTCTCCTATAATCATTACCTGGTGCTTTCCTACAACTCCACCAGCCCTTATTGCTGTTATAGGGATTCGAATATCTTTATCTGTATCCATATTACCGGAATTCATTAGTCCTTTTTCAATTTCTATTGCTATTTTTTTAGCTGTTCCAGAGGGTGAATCTTTTTTGTTTTTATGATGAATTTCTGTAATTTGAAAATCATAGTTGTTTAATATATTAGCTGCCAGATTGGTAAGCAACATAAGTACATTAACTCCCAAAGTTATGTTTGGTGCATAGACTATGCCATTTCTATATTTATTGGTAAGTAAAAACATTCTTTTTATTGAAAAATCTGAAAATCCTGTTGTTCCTATTACAATATTTACTTTTAGCTTTGAAAAGATCTTTGCATTTTTGGCTGCTGCTTCTGGGCTTGAAAAATCAACAACAACATCCGGTTTTGTTTTGAAAACTACCTGTTCAATATTGTCGGAACTTTCAACTATAATTCCTGTATTTTCCATGCCAATAATCTCTCCGAGATCTTTACCTTTTTTATCGCTGCCTGGACTGCAAATGGCCGATACAATTTTTACATCTTCCTGTTCCATTAAAAATTTTGCTACTTCTCTACCTGTTTTCCCTAGTCCGGATATACATACTCTAATCATCCAAATCCCTCCATTTCATAAATTTATTGGCGAATAAAACTAGATAAAGCTATAAGTCAATTCTGGAACATAATATTAAACATCCAAATCAGTAGGTCAAATCAGGAACAACAACAATATCAGACATCAAAAAACGCTACAGATATAACACTGTAGCGTCAAAATCAAAAGGCATAAATAGCATAACTTAATAACCTTCTCTTTCAACGCTTGCGAGATTAGCTGACGGATTCGGGTCGAAAGCTAACCCTACCAAGCTTTGCTCGGATTCACCCCAAAAATGGTTCTCCCGCTCCACATTTATGGATTCAGCGTATATCTTTGTTATTAAATTTATATACATATTTTATTTTAATTTAATTTATTTAAAAATATAAAATCAGCTTATAGTTATATATACGTTCTCTAAACTGTTTTTATCACTCATTATCAAAATATTATTTTGTAAATACCGGCTTATTTCAACTATTAGCTTAAAGTTCTTTACAAAACTTTATTTATCAAATATGATATTATATACACTGACAGGTATTGTAATAAATGCTTAAATAACAGTAATAAATTCCTTTTATACTTTCCCTATTTCTTTATACTATATCAAAATTAAATTTATACGTCAATATTATAGGAAATAATAGATTGATATAATTTATCATATCTATCTTTATTATATTGTTGAAAACCGGAAACATGTTTTTGCAGCTGAAATTGCTTATTAAATTTTCAAATTGCAATATCATTAATATAACTTGTAAATACGGTCTTTTAGTTGTATTATATTATTGATGAAATAATTCTGTTACTATTATTAATATTATGTCGAGGTTGTCAAATATATGAAAAGTATGTCCGATTATGAAATGCCGTTAATTTTAAGAGATTTTTTAAATTATCTTCAAACCATAAAAGGAAAATCAATTAATACTGTTAAAGTCTATTTTTATGATTTGAGGGTTTTTTTCCGATTTTTAAAAATTCATCGGAATTTAGTTGATGAAAAATCAGAATTTGACAATATCGATATAAGCGATATTGATATTGAATTGATAAAAACCGTCACATTAAGTGATTTATATGCTTTTATGTCCTATGTCAGCAATAGCCGTGACAATACTGCATATGCCCGTGCAAGAAAGGTTGCCAGCTTAAAATCTTTTTTCAATTATCTTCACAATAAAGCTAAACTTATAGATAATAATCCTGCAAGTGAGCTTGAATCTCCAAAAATTCTCAAACGCCTTCCCAGGTATTTAAATATTGAAGAAAGTAAACAATTGTTATCGGCAGTTGATGCTGGAACATACTCCGAACGAGATTATGCAATATTAACTTTATTTTTGAACTGTGGTTTGCGACTGTCCGAATTGGTAGGAATTAATATCAATAATATTAAAAACAATAATTTGACAGTAATTGGTAAAGGAAATAAAGAGCGTAGTATTCCCCTGAATAACGCATGTATAGAAGCTATAGAAGCCTACATGAAGGTTAGACCTAAAAATGGTGTAAAGGATAAAAATGCCCTTTTCTTAAGCAGCAGGAAACAGCGAATCAGCAAGGAATCGGTTCAGAAAATTGTAAAGAAATATATAAAGCAAGCCGGACTAGATCCTCAACGCTATTCCACTCATAAACTAAGACATACTGCTGCAACTTTAATGTATAGATATGGTAAAGTTGACATTAGAACATTGCAGGAACTTTTGGGCCATGAAAGTATTTCAACTACTGAAATTTATACCCACCTAGACAATGGTCAGCTAAAGGATGCAGTTGAGAAAAATCCTCTATCCACTTTTACCAAATCCAAGAAAGATTAAAATGAAATGCAATAAGTATATCATTTATTTAAGTTATCGGAAGATAGACATCTTATTTGGGATTAGTGTTTATTATTGCATTTAAAGTCTTTGTACGGTTAATGCTCTAATATTTTTATATAAATTCAGTAATAAATATCATTTCGCCGGTTAAGTCAATAACCACATCTTTCAAGAATTTAATACCTTCATCAATAGTCCATGAAGTCTTACACTCATAAATTCCCTTTTCAAGTTCCATTAGAGTTAAAATTTCACATACTTTAGAGAAACCGTTTTCCATAATTGCTTTCATTATTTCTGAAGAATTTTTAAAAAAAGAATATTCTATATAATCACTTACTTTTAATAAATACTCACTAAGTTCCAATGCAGTCACAGTGACCACCTCCAAAAATACTAAAACACAAGGACTAAAAAGATTTACTCTGTATCGCTTTAAAAAAAGCCATGTTTTCTATTATATTTTTTGTCATATTTTGTCGAATGCTAAATATAAGTTTTCATAATATATTTACTTTGTAATTATTTCATAATATAAAAAACTTCCTGCTCTATTGAACGCACAATTATGGTTTTGGAATTGAGCATTCAATAAATTAATATACACGATTTCGTAAATAAAGTATAAACTTATTACGAAACCTGTAGAGGGCAGAAAGTTTCTTAAATCTATTTTATGAAGTTTACTCCTTTTTAAAATAAGGTTTGTACCCCGTAAACCTTTTTACAGGGTACAAAGAACTTAGTTTATTTTTTCAGGTTGAATTACTGTATACCCGGAAGTGATTCTATTGCCATCGGTATCAAAAAGCATTGTTCCGTTTATACCATTAGGCATTGAAGATGAATTTTCAAATTTAACATAAGTTTCTATTTCTTTAAGTACTTTAAATTCTATTACAGCTATTGTACCTGTATCTTCAATTGTACCCGAATTTTTATAATCATCCAGCAATATATAAAACTTACCGAAATTCAGTATTCCTTTTGATAGATCATGCGATACTGCATTTAAAGGATAGAATTCTTCGTTGGAAATTAATGTACCACTCGAAGGTATTGTACCATTTGTATATGAAGCCCCTGAAGGTTTAACCGGTTGCAAAACATCAGGGTCATATTTCAAATTAATCTGGTAGCCTGAAAGATTTTTTATTTCATTAACCTTAATTATAGCTTTAATTATCTCTCCTACTTTTGCACTGGTCTTATCAAATTCAATTGTAATGTAGCGGGACAAAGCTGGATTTGTAGATGTTGCAGTAGGTGTAACTACAGGTGTAGGTGTTGCAGTAGGTTGTGTTGTAGACGTAACTACAGGTGTAGGCGTTGGTGATGTACAAACATTTGTTGGTGTTGCAGTAGGTTGTGTTGTAGATGTAACTACAGGTGTAGGTGTTGGTGATGTACAAATAATTGTAGGTGATGCAACGGGATCTATTGATTCTATACAAATTTCTGCAGGTTGCAACACTTTGTATCCTGATTTGATTTTGTTTCCGTACCAATCAAACAGTATTGTACCATCAATAGCATTGGGCATAGATGCGGTATTTTCAAAAGCTATTGATGTGTCCCCTGCTTTCAGGACTTTAAAAGTCACAACAGCCAATGAGCCTGTCTTTTCAGGTGCCTGAGATGCTCTGTAATCTGCCAGATTGGTATACAATCTGCCAAAATTGAGTATTCCTTCAGACAGCTTGTGTGATGCAGCTGAAATAGGACCGAAATTAGCATTTGAAATCAATGTTCCTTTTGAAGGTATGCTGCTGTTTGTATATGGAGTATTGCTTGAAGTAACAGGCTGCAGCATATTGGGATCATACTTTAAATTAACCTGGTATCCTGCCAAATTATCGATATTTTCAACCATAATAGTTGCAGTAATTGTATCATTCACCTTTGCACAGGTTTTGTCAAAGTCAATTGTAATAAAGCTGTCTTCAATTACTTGACCATCTGTCGGAACCGGTGTAATTATAGGAGTATTTTCAGGTTTTGGTGTGGATGTATAAGTTGGTGAAGGTGAAAATGTTTTAACGCAGTCACTGGTAGAACCGGCATTAATATAAGGTGAACCAATTACTTGATATCCGGACTTTATCCTTTCTCCATTCCAGTCGAATAAGATTGTGCCATCTATTGCATTTGGCATTGTATTTGTATTTTCAAACATTATCGATGTAATTTTTTTAGATAAGACTTTAAAAGATATAGTTGCTACTATACCCAAAGTTTCAGGTTTTCCGGATTTCTTGTATCCTTCCAAATCTGTATACAATTTTGAAAAATTCAGTATACCTTTTTCCAGGTTATGGGATGCAACTGCAAAAATTCCGAAATCCTCATTATTAATTAATCCTCCAGCTGCAGGAATTGTTTCATTGGTGTAAGGTACTCCGTTAGAGTCAACAGGCTGCAAAACTTCAGGATCATATTTAATATTGAACTGATATCCTGCCAACTTATCAATGTTGAGTATTAGTATACTTGCATTTATTATATCTCCAACAGAAGGATTGTTTTTGTCTATTGATATGCTTATGGCTTTATATGAATTATCTTTATTTATTGCCTCTGGCTGAATTACCTCATAACCACTGTTAATCCTATTACCGTACCAATCAAACAGCATGGTACCGTCAATGGCATTTGGCATAGTACCCGTATTTTCGAGCCTGATATAGGTAAGAGTTTCACTAAGAGTTACTTTAAAGCTTATTTTTGCCAATATACCGGATTTTTCACTCTCTGAAGCTCTATAAGCTTCAAGATTTGTATAAGATCTGGAGAAATTTAAAATTCCTGATTTCAGATCATGCAATGCAAAAGAAACCGGTTCAAATTCAGAATTTACAATTATATCTCCTTCCTCAGGATTTGTGTTGGAATTATAAGGTTCTCTTGTAGCAGGGTTTACCGGTTGAAGAACCTTAGGATCGTATTTTATGTTCACCTGAAAACCTGCCAAATTGTCAATTCCATCAGCTCTGAGAGTTGCAGTTATAATATCTCCAAACGATGCCTCTGTTTTATCCAACTCAAGTAATATTTTTCCTTTTTGGCTGCCGGTTGGATCGGCTACATTGATAACAGGTGCCTGGTTAACATTATAACCGCTTAAGATTCTATTGCCATACCAATCAAATAACATTGTACCGGATATACCGTTTGGCATGGAAGAAGAATTTTCAAACAATATTGAAGTCGATTGAGCTTTAAGTACCTTAAAGGAAATTGTCGCTAACGTTCCTTTTGTTTCTGCATTGCCCGAATTTCTGTAAGCTTCAAGATCCAAATAGGATCCGGTGAAATTCAATGTTCCTGCAGACAAGTTGTGAGAAGCTATAAAATATGGGCTATAATCATTATTTACAATAATATCCCCTTTTAATGGTAAAGTTGTGTTTTTATAATCTTTACCGTCAATAGTTACAGGCTTGAGAACTGTAGGGTCATAGGACAGATTGATTTGATATCCGGCCAAATCGGCAATATTGTCAACTTTAATTGAAGCATTGATTATATCCCCTACTTCAACTTCTGTATTGTCTAGCTCCATATAAACGTTGCCGTTTAAAATTGGCTGTTCTTCTGAATTTAAAATGCCTGCCTGGTTTATTTTATAACCTGATATTTTTTCTGCGTTCCAATCAAATAATAAGGTTCCGCTATAGGAATTGGGCATGTATTTTGAATCTTCAAAGGATACTGCAGTTGCCTTGGCATCAAGTACTCTGAACTCTATAACTCCAAGAGTACCTGTTGTTTCGGCATTGTTACTCGCCCTATATTCCGGAAGATTTAAATATGAAGCAGCAAAATTTAAAATTCCTTCTTCAAGATTATGACTTGCCTGATAAAACGGAGAATAATCCGAATTCTTAATCAAATCTCCACCGGACAAGTTTGTACTACTGCTGTAAGGTTTACCTGATGATGTAACCGGCTGCAATACATCCGGATCGTATTTAAGATTTACCTGATAACCTGACAAACCGAAAATGTTATTTACACTTAAATAAACCTTAACGGTTTCGCCTACTTTTGCAGTAGTTTTGTCGTATGTTAACGATATATTACTTTCAGTTACCGGATTCTGATTGTCAGAGTTGATTAATCCCGCTTGAACAACACTATAGCCGGAAGATATTCTATTTCCGTTCCAGTCGAAAATCATTGTACCTGTAACGGCACCGGGCATTCTATATGTATCTTCGAAAACTATTGAAGTAGGTTTGTCAGAAATAACTTTAAAATTAATAACAGCAACTGAACCGCTTGACTCGGCTTCAGCACTTGATCTATAGTCTTCAAGCCTTGTATATACCTTGCCGAAATTCAGTATACCTTCTTCGATGTTGTTTAAAGCTTGAGCAAAAGCACCAAATTCACTGTTGTTAAGCAGTGTACCGCTTTCAGGATTTGTAGAGTTAGTGTACGGTTTACCTGCTTTTGTAACAGGCTGCAGTACTTCAGGGTCATATTTCAGATTCACCTGATATCCGGCAAAATTTCTTATGTTATTAATGTAAACAGTAGCAGTAATAATATCTCCTATTTCTGCATTCGTCTTGTCAAGCCGGAGCTCTATACTTGAATTCTGAGTATCCGCAAAGACAATGCTCGGAAACAGAGTGCTGCTAATAAGTAACGCAATCACAAAGAAAACAGATAAAAACTTTCTAATCCTCATAATTATATAACATCCCCCTTCAAAGGATTAAATTTATATCGATTTTAATATCAAAAAATAAATAAATCTGGTGAAGAGTTTGCATATAGATGAGGTCATTGAAATATTGCATAGACAAATTGCCAACAGATTATATTTTCATTTAACAGTAAAGCAAAATAAAATCATATGTTGACCTAAAAATATTTCCAGTTAGAATAAATATAATCAAATTGGTCCTTTGAATATTTTCAAATATTTTAAGTCGCTCTTCTTAAATTGTTAGGTACCTATTAACAATTAGCACCTCCTTCTATAGATTGTACCCATGTGTGATTCGAAAGAGCAACTATCAGGCAATAAATCAAACAGTGGAATAAAATTTTCAATAAAACGTCTATTAATATAATTATTCGAAAAAGGAAACTGATTTTTTGTGTTACAACAGAATTTTTAAAAATTCTCCATAGAGTAGTTTGTATTCGATATTTATAGATGAGAACAAATATTAAATGAATGTTATAATAGGAGATACTGTATATAAGCCCATAGATAAGTATGATTACTTAATTATACCTAATTACGTTCTATCACTTTATGTTTAAAATTATCTGGTCAAGTCTTATAAGCAAAAACTCCTCCTAAACATAAAATTTTTAAAAAACATAATTTCTCACTTAAATTATATTATAATTTCAAATTTCTTTCAACAATTATATAATCCTTTGTTTTCTTAAAATAATACTTATTCAAAAGAAAGAGTATACATATTATGTAATCTGAATTATAGATTATTGACCTTTCACAAATATTTCTTTGCAAGGCTTGCCAGCTCATCAAAGGCCAAAAATGTTATAACCTCGGGAAAATCTGTATTTCTAGCACAAACAGACAGTTTATATGAAGGATCTATGTCGTATTGCTTAAAATAATATTTTTCAGAACTGTCTGAAGCTTTAAATTGTATATTGCCTTCATCAAAAGAAAAAGAAAATGAATTTAAAGGTATTGCCAAACCACGGCCATCTGCCTTTATATAGCTTTCTTTTAAAGTCCACAATTCAAAAAAAGCTTCCATTCTTTTGTAACCGTCCAAAGATTCCAGATAGTTATGTTCCTCTTTAGCAAAAAATCTCTTGGACAGGTTCAAATCAACATCATGAATCCTTTCAACATCAATTCCAATAGGTAAACTATCTACAGCACAAACTACCCAATCTCCTGAATGAGACAAGTTAAAATGAAAATCATTTACTCCCATAAGGTAGGGTTTCCCGTATTCATTTTTGCCAAAACAGATGCTATTGTTTTGTATTTCAAGCAAATGTGAAACAATATACCTCAAAAGTACTTTAGATGTAAGACCTCTCAGTGCGTCATCATACTTTTTAAATTTTTTAATTCTCTCCTGTTCGTCATCCGAAATACATAAAAGAAGTTGTGCAAAAAGCTGTTCATCAATTGGGTATATTTTAACGGCATATATTTTCAAACTAATATCCCTCATTATGCTAAATATAATTTTTTATACAGTTTGAAATAAAATTAAGCATAATACGCGGTAACATTCTATACTATCAAGAAATATTTGTCAATAACCATTACCTATAATATTTTTAGTAAAACATATTTTATTTTTATCTATTTTCAATTAATATATTAAATGATATGTTTTTTGAGCACTATACTAATAAAGCAAAAATAAAGCAATACACTTTACTGTTAATATAAATAAGTAGCAAAGGATGAAAAATATGAATTTCTTTAAAGCATTGCTTATTACCAACATAATAATTTTGATATTAATCATTCCAGGGTTTATTTTTCTTAATAAATACATTACTCAGCGGAATAATTCAAATGATCCTAATACAGCAAAACCCACCTCCAACAGCAGTAACATTATAGATCTTAATATTGAAGACAATATTGAAGAAGATTTAGATGATGGCAAGCTTAAGGAAGAATCAATAATTATTCCGACTGAACTTCAGCCTTCTTACAATGAATTTAAATGGGAAGTTTTAAAGGATAAGACACCAATAAGTGTTAATGACAATGTTAATTTCCCCGAACCCGAAGAATATAACAGTATTGAAGGTGTTACAACTTTTAGGGGAAATAATTATAGAAATTCTGCCAGCTACGGTACTGTTGATGTAAAGGAAGAAAAACTTGAAAAAGTATGGAGTGTCAAGATAGGATACATAGATACATGGACAGGGGTTGGTTGGAACGGTCAGCCTGCTATTGTTAAATGGGATGATAATATACGTACAAAAATGAATATTTTTGATAATAAAAAGAGCAAAAACAACCTTAAGGAAGTAATTTACGGTACCCTTGACGGAAAAATATATTTTCTTGACCTGGAAGACGGTAAATATACCCGAAATCCCATTAATATAGGCTTCCCCATTAAAGGGAGTGTAACTGTTGACCCAAGAGGTTTGCCTCTTTTATATTGCGGACAAGGTGTTGAAAAAAACGGAGATGTAACGGGAAAGATTGGGTTTAGAATATTTAGCTTAATTGACCAGAAATTACTCCTTTTTATAAACGGTCTTGACAGAGATGCCTACAGATATTGGGGTGCCTTTGATTCAACTCCCCTTATTGATGCCAAAAACGATACCATGTATGAATGCGGAGAAAATGGAATACTGTACTCCGTCAAATTGAATACAAGTTTTGATGCCGATGCAGGATTAATTTCAATTAATCCTGAGATTCTTAAGTACAGGTATACTTCACCTTCATTGAAGAG
The DNA here is from genome assembly GCF_000237085.1 of Acetivibrio clariflavus DSM 19732. GTDB lineage: Bacteria > Bacillota > Clostridia > Acetivibrionales > Acetivibrionaceae > Acetivibrio > Acetivibrio clariflavus. The sequence continues at coordinate 2,067,814 of NC_016627.1, forward strand.
ACCCGGTATGGAGAATTCCATAGCCATTTACAAAAACTTAGCTTACTTTGTAGACAATACGGGATATTTGCACTGTGTTGATCTAAACACTTTTACTCCCAGATGGGTAAGGTTTGTTAACGATGACACAGACAGTACAGTTGCTCTAGAAGTTTCTGACGATAAAAAAGTATACCTTTATACTGCCTGTGAAGTTGATCATCAGAAATCCAATGGCTATAGTTATGTTCGGAAAATTAATGCCTTAAATGGTGAACTTGTCTGGGAAAATAAATATCAATGTTCTTATAATTCAGAAACAAACGGCGGAGTTCTTGCATCACCTGTTGTAGGCAAAAACGATATAGATAATCTTGTTATATACAATATTGCAAGGGCATGGAACAAAAATGGGGGCAAGCTCATTGCTTTTGACAAGGAAACGGGAAAAGAAATGTGGGTTATAAATTTCAACAACTACAGCTGGAGTTCACCGGTTGACATTTATACCAAGGACGGCAAGTCGTATCTTATTTTCTGCGATTCAGCCGGATATATGTATCTTATAGAAGGAAAAACAGGTAAAATTCTTGATAAGATACCCGTAGGCGGAAATGTTGAAGGTTCTCCTGCAGTTTATGAGGATATGATTGTTGTCGGCACCCGTGGTCAACAGATTTTTGGCATAAAGGTAAAATAATACCTTTATGCTATTTTACATTTTCAAAGGTTAGTACACATTTATCCGCTCTGTACTTTGATACAACATATTCAACCGCTTGCCCACTTTTTGAATATATTATATTTGAAATTTTTATAAGGGGCTGACCGGCCTGAACTCTTAGATATTGAGCTTCATCAGGCTCAGTATATACAACTTCAAGGGAACTCTTTGTTTTAGCAGGCACTAATGGATATTTGCCTCGCAATATATCAAAGGACTGTTTCTTATTTTTTAAATCCTCAATTATATTAGGGAAAAGAGTTAAAGGTATATATGATATATTATAGGAAAATACCTCGTTTTCTATATTTGTAATATAAGCTATCTGAGCAAAATCAATTGTCTGCATATAGCTTATGGAAAATATGTCCGATAGCTTTTTATAATCCTTATTGGTAATAATATTTATTGAGACAATGTTTCTCTCACCGGGGTTATCATTGTCTAAAATTGAATCGGAAAAACCGGTATAAACTTTAACGTCAATTACTGATTTCGGTTTTGAAACAAAAGTACCTTTTCCCTTTTCCTTATAGAGATATCCGCTGTTGGTAAGTTCACTTATAGCTTGCCTTACAGTAGGCCTGCTGATACCGAACATTTCGCATAATTCTTGTTCTGATGGAATTTTAGTTTCAGGGGGATATTCGCCATTTTCAATCTTTTCAATAATCAAGTTCTTTAACTGGGAATATAAAGGAATGTTGCTATACTTGTTAATCACTGAAAAATCCTCCCAAAATTCATTATTGAAATTGCTTAAATATCTTTAGGTGTTGATAATAACAATATGTCATTACATCTTCATAATATTACTATATTACAATTATATCGAACAAATCAACATGTTTTATTAATTAAAAATAATTTTGTCGTATTCTATATTCCATGCCATGTTAAAAATGAATTTTAATATTTGCAATTATTCCTGATGCTCTTTTGCTAAAAAAATTATAAAAAAGCGGTGATTGAATGAAGAAACTTTCTTCATCCTTCACCGAAAATTTTTATTTATATTTATATTTATATTTTTAAATTGCCTTATTTGAATTTAAATATACAAAGTTTAATAAAAACTATCTATTAGCTCGTTTAATGAGCTTTGTAATCTTAAAAATTGTACATAATTGATTCAGTTAAATTCAATCAAACTTATAGTGGTACTCCAAGTTAACTTATAAACATACTCTAAGTTAATTTACAGCTATACTTTAAGTTCAACTTTTACATCAATATCTTTATTTTTTTCCAAAATAGGTTTTACCACTTCATTTATAAACTCTTCCACCTGTGAAGGAGCTCTTCCGATATAGTTCTTCGGTTCAAGTACTGATCTAATTTCGTCTATATTCAAGTTAAATGCCGGATCTTCAGCAATACGCTCAATGAGGTCATTTTTTTGCCCTTCTTCTTTAACTTTTTTCGCTGCGTTCATAGAGTGAACTCTGATTCTCTCATGAAGTTCCTGCCTGTCTCCCCCTCTTTTTACTGCTTCCATCAGGATATTTTCCGTTGCCATGAAAGGAAGTTCTTCAAGTATATGCTTTTCAATAACTTTAGGATAAACAACCATTCCGTCGGAAATATTGATGTAAATATTCAAAATGGCATCCACTGCAAGGAATGCTTCCGGTATACTTATTCGCTTGTTGGCAGAATCGTCAAGACTTCTTTCAAACCATTGGGTAGAAGCAGTAATTGCAGGATTCAATGCGTCCACTATTACATATCTGGCAAGGGAAGAAATTCTTTCAGACCTCATTGGATTTCTTTTATATGCCATTGCAGAAGAACCTATCTGATTTTTTTCAAAAGGCTCTTCCACTTCTTTCATGCTTTGAAGCAGACGCAAATCATTGCTGAATTTGTATGCACTTTGGGCAATGCTGCTAAGAAGATTTAAAATTCTGCTGTCAAGTTTTCTGGTGTAAGTTTGTCCGGAAACAGCAAATACTTTGTCATATCCCATTTTTTGTGCAATCAGTTTGTCAAGCTTCTTAACCTTTTCCTCATCACCGTCAAAGAGGCTTAAGAAACTGGCCTGAGTTCCGGTTGTACCTTTTGAACCTAAAAGTTTTATATTAGACAGTACAAAATCCATTTCTTCAAGATCCATAACAAGATCCTGTATCCACAGTGTAGCTCTCTTTCCTACTGTTACCAGCTGAGCCGGTTGAAAATGTGTAAATCCTAAAGTAGGAAGGTCTTTATATTTTAGGGCAAATTCCGAAAGTTTAGCTATTACGGCAATTAGTTTCTTTCTAATTATTTTCAATCCTTCGTGCATTATAATGATGTCAGTATTGTCTCCAACATAGCACGATGTTGCGCCTAAATGAATTATTCCTCTGGCATTGGGACACTGTTCCCCATAGGCATGGATATGTGCCATGACATCATGCCTGAATTCCTTTTCCTTTGCTTCTGCTACTTCATAATTTATATCATCTTTATATTTTTTCAATTCTTCAATCTGTTCGTCGGTTATATTAAGGCCTAATTCCTTCTCTGCTTCAGCCAAAGCTATCCATAATCTTCTCCATGTTTTAAATTTCATGTCCGGTGAAAAAATTTCCTGCATTTCACTGCTGGCATACCTGGAACACAAAGGACTTTCATATGTATTTTTCAAATTACTCAACCTCCATTAAATTAAATATTTCTAAGCATTGTTTAGTAATAAAAAGATAACCTGTTCAATTTCCAAGTTAATTATTTGTCAAAGTTAATTATACCTTCTTTTGTCGGTTAAATCCACAAAAAAATTGCGAGAATAAAAATTCTCGCCAAAAAATTGTAAATATGAGAATGGTCTAGGCCAGTCAACAGGCTGCTTAAAAATTTTATGTAAAAATTAAAATTTTAAACAGCTGTCAATGTTATTTGAAAATAACATTAACTAGACCTTTGTTCATTATATTATTTATTTAAGAATTTTTCAATTCTATTTAACCCTTCTTTTATATTTTCTAAAGAAGTTGCATAAGAGAGTCTCACATGAATGTCGGTTCCAAATCCTGATCCCGGAACCAATGCAACTTTTGCTTTTTCAAGGAGTAACTCTGCGAAATCATCGGAACCGTTTATTTTAACTCCATCAATTTCCGTTCCTATGAATTTGGATATATTCATCATTACATAAAAGGCACCGTTTGGTTTTATACAGGACAATCCATTAATGGAGTTAATTCTGTCAACCATATAATCTCTTCTCTTGACAAACTCAGCCTTCATAATGTCAATAATGTCTTGAGGGCCCTCCAATGCAGCCAGCGCTGCTTTCTGTGCTATAGAATTGGGGTTTGATGTTGCATGGCTCTGAACATTACTCATGATAGTAGCTATTTTTTCGTTTGATGCTGTGTAACCTATCCTCCATCCTGTCATGGAATAGGTTTTGGATACTCCGTTAACTATTATAGTCAAATCCTTTATCTTATCATTGAATGATGCAATGCTAACATGTTTGTAACCATCATAAATAAGCTTTTCATAAATTTCATCGGATACAACAAATATTCCCTTGCTAACAGCAATATCAGCAATAGCTCTTAGCTCATCCTCGGAATATATCATTCCTGTAGGATTACTTGGACTGTTTATAACTATTGCTCTTGTTTTTGGAGTTATAGCCTTCTCCAATTTTTCTATACTTAACTTAAACCCTTCTTCCTCAGTGCTGTTCAATATTACAGGCACTCCGTCTGCAAGTTTTACCATTTCAGGGTAGCTTACCCAAAAAGGTGCCGGTATAATTACTTCATCTCCAGGATTTAAAATTGCTTGAAAAGCATTTACCAATGAATGTTTTGCACCATTACTTATAACAATGTTGGATGGTTTGTATTCAAGTTTATTGTCATTCAGGAATTTATCACAAATAGCTTTTTTTAATTCCAATGTACCGGAAGCTGGAGTGTATTTAGTAAAACCGTCATTTATTGCTTTTATAGCAGCATCTTTTATATGGTCAGGAGTATCAAAATCTGGTTCACCGGCTCCAAAACCGATTATATCTATACCTTCTGCTTTCATTTTTTTTGCTTTTGCATCTATAGCAAGTGTTGATGATGGACTAATTGATTGTGCTTTTTTTGAAAGTTCCATTTTTAACCCTCCACAATATGTTTTATGTACATCATTGTAATACATTATATGCTTTTTTGCAAGTTATTGAATCGATTTATGCAAAATTATTTTAATGTTTTAACTTTTTTGCCTTTACATTTCTTTATTTTAGAGAGTAAATCGTATACGCTTGTTTTCAAATTTCTTGCGATAAAATATAAAATAAGTTACAATTTAGCCCGGCTACAATTAAATTTATTTTAATGACGGCAATGAATAATTTTTTAAAATTGCTCAATGTTTATGAAAAAAAGCTCATAATGGAACGTAAATTAAGAAAAAGTTTGAATTACAAATTCTTTGAAGGATTTGGAAAATGCAAGTTATGATATTTGATAATTCAAAATGTTAATTTATAGTAATTAATAATATATTATGTTTTTTACTAAAAATTAAAAGATAGTTTATGTTTTCATAAAAAAAGCGTCTCCTGCCTGTTTTAGAAGACGCTTTAAGATGGGTTGCCTATTTGACTTTAAGCTGTTTATTCCATATCTTTGACAAGCCTTAAAAAATTTTCTGAAGCAAATTTTCTAATTATTTCATCTGAGTAGTTTAACTTTGCCATCTCTTCAAATACTATACTTATATTTTCAATTCCTTTTATATCTTCCGGTGTTTTTTCTATACCGTCAAAATCTGCACCTATTCCTATATGATCGGGACCTGCTAAAGAGACTATATGCTCTATATGTTTTATTATATCTTTTACAAATGCTTTTCCCTCATCATTTAAGAATTCAGGATAAAAATTTATTCCTATTACACCACCGTTCTTTGCCACTGCTAAAATTTGATCGTCATATAAATTTCTTGGGTGGGAACAAATTTTTCTTGCATTGGAGTGAGACACAATCACTGGCTTAGAAGTTGTCGCCATTACATCCCAAAATCCCCTTTGAGAAATGTGTGACAAATCAACCAGCATTCCCAGCCTGTTCATTTCAGCAACAAGCTGCCTTCCAAAGGGTGTCAGTCCGCCTCCCGTCTCTTCATCTTTCACGCCGTCGGCTATTTCGTTTCTATAATTCCATGTAAGACAAACACTCCTTACTCCAAGACGATAAAAATTCCTCAATGCTCCCAGATCTCCCTGAAGTGCTTCACCACCCTCAATAGAAAGCATGGCAGCAATTTTCCCCTGTGACAAAGCTGTTTCTATATCGTTATAATTACAACATAACATTATATCGTCCTTATATATTTCCAATTCACTGTAAAATCGATCAATAATTTGCATTGCTCGTTTCATCGCATATGCAGGAGAATATATGGGGGCAATAAATGCTGCAAAAGTTTGAACACAATTCCCTGCTTTTTTTAATCTTAATATATCTATGTGGCAATTATTGCTGTATAAATTGGAATTTAATTCCATTATTTTGGTAATGGTATCACAATGGGCATCAAAAATTATCATGTCCTCTCTCCTATTCACCAGAATAAAAACATTTAATTTAGTATAAATGGCAGAATAAAAAATAATAAATAATGTCTATGTGTTGATAAATTCCAAATCTTTTAAATGTATTACATATAAATATATCATATCCATATCATTTACATAAATTATTGAATATAAGAAACTTGGTGAAATTCTTTCCATTGTTTACTGTAATAATCTATGACTATAGAATTCAAAATATGAAAATGAGATGCATTAAACCAATATTTTGTATTTCATAACATCAATCACATAAAAATAAAAGAGCGAAGGCATTGATTTGCACTTCGCTCAAGATAATCAAACTATTTGCTTGCTGCCGGAAATTCTTTAATCATACCCAACAGGTACATTTTCATAAGTGCATAGTCAACGGAATTTATATCTCCGTCTCCATTAACGTCTGCAGCTATTAAACCGTTTTCTGACGGGAATTCTTTCATCATTCCCAAAAGATAACTCTTCATATAAGCGTAGTCAATGGAGTTTACCGTTTCATCGCCGTTTAAATCACCAAAAATTACTTTTGTTACCGGAGTAGGTGTTGGTGTTGGTGGAGGATTAACCGTTGGAGTAGTTCCGTCGGGCTCTATACCTCCTACAAGTACGCCGTCATCGTAAACACAGATATAATCTGTTTTTGCGGGTACACCTTTCCAGCTGTCATTAAAGACTGGCAGATCCTGGTGACTCCAGTCATCGGACGGATCCCAATAGTTTTGCCAAGCATAGGTTCCGATAGCAAACTGGTATTTTTTATTGGAATTGGCAACCGGGAAATCAGGCCATTTTACTTCAACGTAATAAATATTGTCTTTGTAATGATGAGGTCCTGACAATACGGCAGCATAATTGGTTTCAGCCGCTGTCTGGTCATATAACTGTCTTAATTCTATTTTATTTGGATCAAGGGAAGTCATACCTGTTGCGTCAAAATAGTATCTTACCGAGATATTCTTTGATGGTTTTCTTGCATTGGAATAAACATAAAGTGTAACTTCAGTAGCTTTCGGTCCATCCGATTGAACAATGTCAACACAGAATGCTTCTACCCAATATTTACCTGCACCTGTATCATCATCAGGATTGTCAACAACTTGCTTTGGTGGGAAGTTTGGAGTAACTTTCATTGTTTCATCTCCAAAGTATTTGTAAAGACCGGCACATGCACCAACAAATGCAGCATTATAGTCTATTGCCACTTCATTATAAATATAATCGGATGTCACATCAATATGCTGGTCTTGAGAATCGGGACCTCCAACTAAAGCACCATAAAGAACATATTTATGCGGATTTGGATCTTCACATCTTGACAATCCGGATGCTGCCCTGTGATGAGGATATTTAACGGAATTTTCGCTATAACCTACAATGTAACAACGGTTCAACGGATTTTTACCCATTATGTAGTCCATTTGTGATTTTGCCCACTCACTGTATTTTGAAGGCTTATCACCATGATGCTTGTCATATACCAAAGCTAATAACTGTGTAGCTGTGTTATATCTTGCTGAACCCCATTGATTAAGGAATGCATATCCTCCCGGAGTTATAGTAACGGTAACTCCATTCATCCAATTGTCTACAGTCTTAGCTATCTGACTCCAGAAATCTATTTCTTCGTAAGGACTCTTGTTGGTAGCTGTTCTATAGGCATTTTCAAATTCGTCACTGTTTTTATCGTACTTATCATCAATTTCAGCAATTATGCACGCTGTACCTGCCCAAACGTCGTTCCAGCAATGAGTCCAGCAGGAAGGTGCATAATAGTCATAGTATTTCCATACTTCTTCCAAATAGTGATAGTCTTCTGTTGCCAGGAATAGCCATGCTGCAGCCCAGCAATAATCATCCTGCCACTTTAATGATGTATAATAGCCTTTAGGACCATCGGCATTACAAGACTTTTCTGGAGTTTTTTCTGCAAATTCAAACAGGGCTTTTGCATATTTAAGACTTTTTGCTGCATATTCAGGGTCTTCATCTTTAAAATTCATATAGTTGACTGCAAGAGAAGCAGCTGCTGCCGAAACGCAGTCGGTTGAAGGCAGTTCTTCATTGGCGAACCAACCTCTTCTGAACATTTCATCAATTTCGGGCGCATTCCAATAAGCGTGGTCAACATCACCATCGCCTACCTGGTAGCAAAAAGCTACAAGTTTACCCGATTCATCAAGGAATGTACATCTCATAAAATAGTCGTTAAAATATCTGAGAATTGTTTTGATATGAGAATCCTGCCCTGTAGCTTCGTAGGCCTCCCTGAATTCATAAAAACCCCATCCGAGTGTGGAACCGGCATAAGCTTCCGGCATACCGAACTTAACATGGTCTCCGGCATCGTGGAAACCTCCCGAAACATCTACAGTGCCATCCCCGTCGGGATCAAGTACATGTCTGTACTTTTCAATAAAGCTGTCGCTCATGTTGGTGTTGACCGAGTCAAGAGGAAGTTTTGCATCATAAACATGGCAATTTCCTCTCCAATCGTACAGGTTATTTTCTTCAACACCAGGTCCGCACATGTTTGCATCATAGAAAAATTGAGAATACTGCAGTGCTTTTGCATAGTTTATTTCCACATCAGCAGCATATGCAGGCGATATACTTACAGGTATTATTGCTGATGCAGCTATTGCAGCACTTGCAACCAAAGACTTTACTTTCGTTGAAAATCTCTTACTCTTTCCCATCCTCTTCCTTCCTTTCATAAAAATTTATGTGGTAGGTTTTAAATACTGAAAATAAATTACTCTTACACCTTCAATAAAAATTGCCAATTTGTGTATTAAATTTTAAGCAAACATGGCAAAATTAGACAAGGTGACTTCCGATGTTTTTAAGAATAAACATCAAAAAACACAAACCAACTTGTCTAAGTAAAAATGGTGCAAGAAAATAACTTATTTCAGTGATTTTGGTATTATAAAAGTTTAAACACCCCCAATAACTATAATTGTAAATAATATATCTATCTATATATATAATTACGAAAATTGTCACTCATTTTTATAGCATAGGATAAAAAACACTTTCTCAAATTAATAGTACTATATTTTTAACGTTGATACAATTACTTTAATTACAAATTATCAGGATGATTTTATGCATTTTTATTTTGAAGTTTTAATTGTTCTAACTTGCCATTCTCTGCAAAACTGTAATATTTGTCTCCACATACTATTATATGATCTATAACTTTAATGGAAATGGATTCTAGAGCTGTGCATATGGTTTTTGTGGCTTCCATATCTGCTCTTGAAGGGTTTAATGTACCTCCGGGATGATTATGGGCAAGAATGACACTATTGGCTTTATGCCTTATTGCAGCTTCCACAAGAAGTCTCGGATATACCGGGGCTTCATTTATAGTTCCTTCGTGAACCAGTTCCGAATAGTTTACTCTGTTTTGAGCATCGAGACATATAATAAAAAAAGCTTCATAGTTCCTTCCGGCAAAAAGTGATATGGCATAATTCCCAGCCTTAGACGAACTGTTAAGTTCCGGCTTGGGGCCCCATTTATCATTGTGGTATCTTCTTGCCAAATGAGGGATGAGATTTAAAAGAAATGCAGTGTTTTCACCTATGCCAGGGATTTTTACAATATCTTTGATATCCGCATCAAATACACCCGATAATGAACCGTATCTCTCCAATAGCTTGTGAGCCAATTCATTGGTATCCTTTCTGGGGATTGAATAAAAAAGAAGCAGTTCCAAAACCTGATGGGGTTCAAAACTGTCCAATCCTTCTTTCAAAAATCTCATTTTTAACCTCTTTCTATGACCTTCATGCACTGTTCAACCCCTCCAAACTGTATGGAATTCAACCAGTGTCAATCAAATATAAAAAGAATTAATATAGAGATGTATTTTATTAACAAAATAATAAATTAGTGCCTTAACCGGAAAATTAAAAGGCATTTTTAATCAGATTTATTTTTTCTACAATCAAAGCCTCTTTTTCCTTTTTTATATAGACTTCAACAACATCAAAACGAATGTACTCATTGTATAATCGGTTCTTTGATATAAAAACCTGTGCCAGTTTCTTAATATTCTCCTGCTTTCTGTAATCTATCGATTCACTTGGGAAACCGTAATCTAAATTGCTTCGGGTCTTAACTTCAATAAAACATAAATAATTGTTTTCCCGGGCAATTATATCAATTTCACCTAATTTTTTATACCTGAAATTCAAGAACAGTATAGAATAATTCTGCTTTTTAAGAAATTCCGCAGCAATTTTTTCTCCTTCTGTTCCTAACATTTTTTTATTATTCAGTATGTTTTCCATTTTCTGTCCCCGTATTTTTTATCAATACTGTTTACAAATACAAGAATCTCAGCAACAACTTCATAAAGCTCCGGAGGAATTTCATCTCCGATGCTGAACTCATTAAGTGCACTTACCAGTTCATCATTTTGATATATGGGTACATCGTTTTCTATGGCTTTCTCTATTATTTTTTCAGCTACCTGGCCGCTTCCTTTGGCAATTATCTCCGGTGCACGGTTTTCTTCCGGAGAATATTTTAAAGCTGCCACCTGTTTTATCTTTTTTTTCTTTTCCGGCATTTTTAATCACCTTATTTGAAGTTTAAATTTTATAATCTATCGATTGTTTGTTTGAACCTATTTCTTTCAACATCATGCTTTCTGCATTTAGAAGATTAACTTCTTCTGTCAATCTGTATTTTATATCTACAAGTTTGTATCCCTTATCCAACAGGCTGTTGTACAATTGTATATGATTTTCTCTTATAAGGCTTATAATGGACTGTTCCTCGACTCTGATATTCAAACTTATATTTTTTTTATATACGGTAATTAAAGAATCAATTTGTCCCAAATTAGGTGTATTAAGTGATACGAATACAGTCATATTTTGAGGATCTATTTTTTTACCCCGGGATTTTCTTTTAAGTACATAGATCTCGCCGGTTGTGTCCTTGCCTTGTATATTTAAAGGTAATTGTATATATATACTTTGATTGTTTATATCGTTAATAAACTTTATGCTGCTTTGCAGATTTTCTATTTTATTCAATATCTCATTCTTCTGAAGAGTAGCTGACTGTTCTATCACACTTTTTATTGCTTCGAGCTTATGGTATATATCTTTATAAACCCTATTTATTTTTAAGTCATTTCCGCTAGTTTTCTCGGTGACTTTAATATAAAGCTTTTCAAAGGCTTCTGAAATTTTCTGTTTATAATTATCTTGATTCTTTATTGATTGCTCTTTCGACACTTCGAAACCGGAAACTGTTTTAATTTCCTTTGTATTTTCTTTTATTTGCCGAAATATATCTTTTATGATATTTTCTAAGGATTTTTGCTTATAAATATCCATTTCTTCCAAACCGGTCAAATTATCTTTTAAGTAATGCAAAGCTTTATTAACAAATATATTTTCCTCTTCTTGCAACTTTGTACCTTGTTGCAAAGAACTTTCCATAAATCTATTTACAAACTCTTGCATTTTTTGTTTAACTTGTAACTGCATTTGACCATTCTTCTGTTCATAAGAGGAAAATACCGATTCTGTAACACTTCGTGAAATCATTTCCTGACTGTAATTGAATTGCTGAACGTTTTTTTCCGAAGTATAAGTCTCATCCGAAGGATTTTCATTGAGTATTTGACTTAAATGTTCTAAAACATCTTCATCGTTCAGGTTTATTAATGCCTCAAACGTGCTTTTAAGCATTGCATCGACTTTTTGCTTCTCATCCACAATCTTATTTAGAAGGGCTATATTTTGCTTTTCAGGCTCAATTTTATTTGCAATGAGGAACGCAACTTTTTGAGCTGTAACGTTCTTAAATGCTGTTATTGTATCTGAAATCTTTTTAAAAATATCTTTATCCAGTGGAATTTCATTCTGTTTTATTGCCTCTGCAATTTCAATATTATTTTTGTCGGGTTTTATACCCAGTTCCATCAACTGCTTTTTTAAATCCAAATTTGCATCGTTTGTACTTTTGGGATTATAATTATTTTCTTTCAAAGTTTCCAGCACAATCTGACCGTTGGAATTGCTTTTTACGATAAAATCCAATATACTCCCCTGTTCCGCCTCTATAGAAGATAGAATCCTGGCATTAAAAACAGTACCGTCAAATAACTTGAGCGTTAGCTGGTTGGCATTGGCATCAAGTACTTTGGCCCTTATTATATCGCCGGCAGAAAGTTTTTCAAGTATATCCGGCATATTCAAAGTATTTATATCCAAATTGGTAAATATGCTTTCTATTTTCATCTCTGTACTCCTTTTAGCAAATCAAATTCCATTCAGCATTTTTTTTACAACTTATTTTAAGTATCGGTTAAATCAATAGTTTTTTTTAGCATTAACATTTTCTTGAGAAATATAAATATCGCAATTTTTGTCTTATTTTTTCAACTAAAATAATAAACGCACAATACCCCAATCGAAATATTGTGCGTTCAATATAATTTTTTCTGTATTATATAAGTTTATAAATGCCTACATCTCCTTTTTCTTTATCCATTGTTGTTTTTTATATCATATCTCATTAAAATTCAGCTCTTATTGTACGGGAAATTTATTTATAAAACCTAAAAGATACATTTTCAAATAAGCATAATCTATGGAATCTATTTTTCCATCACCGTTCAAATCGGCAGCTTGCATATCGTATGGAGTCGGGAAATCATATATTTGTCCCAACAGGTACATTTTTAAGTAAGCATAATCAATAGAATCAACCCTATTATCATAGTTTAAATCCCCTATAACGACAGATTGCGGAGTAGGTGTTGGTGGCTGATACGGTGTTGGAGTAGCTGTAGGTGTTTGAGTGGCCGTGGGGAAACCGTCAGGATAATATCTTATGTATTTATATTCAGCTGTAATAGGAGTTCTGCCGTCAAAACGTCCAAGCCATTCGTCAACGCCTATTCCCGGCCATAAATTCATCATTATTTTACCGGGTGTTGAAGGTATATTTCTGGTTCCTGTATAAACTTTGACGCCATCAACATAGTAACTTATATAGTTGGGTCTCCATTCAAATCCATAAGTATGGAAATCCTGCGAAGCATCAAAACCAAGTCGGTGGTAATATTCATTACCTCCCACTCCATTTTTGTACCAGTTAAACTGTACCATAGTTGTGTCTTTTCCCAGGAATTCTATATCAATTTCATCCCACGGATTATTGTCACTAGGTCCTGTATAGGTGAAAAAGGACGATACAATTCCAACATTTTTGGCAGGTTTCATTTTTACTTCATAATATCCATATCCAAAAAACGCCTTTGTACGGTATTCACCACTCTTGTACGGATAACCTGAGCCGGTGTCATCCCTTGTAAGAGTAAGGAACATACTGCCATTTGAGAATGAAACCTGAGATGGTCTCCACACACAATTAAACGGATTTCCGTTTGGCCAGTTGGCGGATTCGAATAAATTGGAGTCAAAATTGGAAAAATTGGCTTCGAAATATGTGTTTACCACCTGTGCGGCAGGCACATTAAAAGGTGTATGAACAATCGCCAGTGAAGATACCAGAATTGCTATACACAATTTTTTTAAATACATTGATAACATTAATATTCCCCCTTTAAAAATTATAAGGTGTTAATTGCCATATTTTATATTCAATTTTGTTTGTTATTTCGGTATTTTTGTTTTGGAAGCTTGGTATATGAATACTGATATGTGACTATAACAGTTTTTCGTAGATTGCTATGAAAAGAGTAAAAAGGAAACACAATTTACTAACACGTGTTAGTTATATTGTAAACTACTTGTTTAATTTTGTCAATAACTTACCTAAATAAAGTAAACAAAGTTAACTAAAATTATTTGTTACTTTCTAAAAAGTATCATTAATAAAATTTTGAATTTATAAAAAAGCATCAATTATCAATTCTTTTACATGATGCTCTTTCTACTATGGTAGTATCAACTATCTTTACTTCAGGAACAAGCTCTTTTTTCTCAATGGACTTTATAAGCAAGTCGGCAGATAATTTTGCAGCTTCCGGCAATGAGACATTAACCGATGTAAGCGGCGGATACATGTACTGGGATATTTGCGAGTTATCAAATCCTATAACGGATATGTCGTCCGGAATACTAAGCCCCATTTCTCCTATTGCCTTATATGCTCCAATCGCCATAGTATCGTTACAGACAAATACAGCTGTAGGTCTCCTGCTGGATTTCAATATCTTTTTCATGCCTATATATCCGCTATATTCTGTAAAATCTCCGTAGGCAATATAATCCTCGTTTAGCTGTATACCGTTTTCTAAAAGAGCCTGCTTAAAACTTTCAAACCTTACACTTCCCGAAAGTTTAGTGATATCTCCCGTAATTATTCCTATATCTCTATGACCTAAATCAATGAGATATTTGGTAGCTTCAAAAGCACCTTTATAATTGTTCAGATTTATATATATCGCCTTGTCCTTGTTTTCTTCAGTTACATTAATATCAACAGCTGCTATAATAAAATCTTTTCCTATAACTTCCAATATTTTTTCGTATTCATTATCCTTGCTTCCAATAATAACTCCACCATCAATCCTTTTTTCGCAGAAGGAGCTTTTAATTTTCCAAAGTTCATCGGAACTGTAAACGGTAGAAACGAGAACATAATACTGAGCCTTGTTTGCCTGGTCGATAAAAGCGTTTATAAAGGGGGAAAAATATGAATTGCCGTATAAAAGATCCTCATTGTTCTCAATAACATGATGAGGCTTTTCATTATCTTTTATATCAACAACAAAAACTCCCAGTGTCGAGCTTTTCATCCCGACAAGTCTTCTTGCAGAGGAATTGGGATAATAGTTATTTTCTCTTATGGCTTTAAGAACCTTTTCCCTTGTTGCTTCAGGTATATCGGGATAATTGTTGATTACACGGGAAACCGTGCTTCTGGATACTCCAACTATTTTTGCTATTTCTTTGCTGTTCATATTCACCACCCGTTTACTTCATTATACTTCATTAATGTTCAAATATTTTTATCATTCTCAATAACCTATAAAGTAAAATTCTTTGTGAAACTTACCCGGTGAATGGGACAGATTCCAAACTTCCTGATAGCCTCTATGTGTTCTTTTGTGCCGTATCCTTTATGTTTTTTGAAGCCATATTCGGGATAAATCGAGTCCATTTCTTCTAAAAGCCTGTCTCTGGTTACTTTTGCTATAATCGAAGCTGCTGCTATTGATATACTGAGAGAATCACCTTTTATTATTGACTTTTGCGGTATTTTCAAACTGTCCAGCTTTACAGAGTCGATAAGGAGTAAATCAGGTTTTACTTTGAGACTTTCAACAGCAATCTCCATAGCCACTTTAGTTGCATTCAGAATATTGAGCTCATCAATAATTTTTTCGTCAACAATCCCTACTTCATAGGCAACAGCTTTTTCAGTTATTTCCGAAAACAGCTTTTCTCTTTGCTTTTCGCTTAATTTTTTTGAATCATTGAGCCCGTTTATAAACACATTTTCAGGAAGTATTACAGCAGCGGCTACAACCGGCCCTGCCAAAGGACCGCGGCCCGCTTCGTCTATACCGGCAATATATTTTACACCTTCACTATAGGCCTCTTTTTCATAACGGCGCATATCCTCAAATCTCTTAAACTCTTTTTCCCACTGAAGCTTCTTCTTTTCATACTTTACGATTAACTTGTCCACCTTTGTGCCGTACTCTTCTTTAAAGGCATATAACTTATTTAATGCTCCGTCAATACTCATTTCTTCTATAATAGCTTCTATTTGCTTCAAAGTAAGCTTTTCATTCAGTTGTGTCATTTATTATATCCTCCGGTTTTTCAAGCGTTATTTTGCCGATTTTACCACCCCTCAGCTCATCCAAAACAATTGAAGCAATTCTAAGCATATCAATTTCACCACCAGAAATAATACAGCCCCTGTTTTTTCCGGCAATTTGTAAAAGTTCAAATCCTGTCTTGCCTTCAATGGAAGTCAGCTTGTAACGTTCCATCAAGTTTTTGGGGTATAACCTTGCCAACTTTTCAAAAAGTATGGAAGCCAGTTCTACAGTATCTATTACATCATCCTTTATTGCTCCGGTTATTGCAAGATTTATGCCCACTTCAGGATTTTCAAATTTAGGCCATAATATGCCGGGGGTATCTAATAGCTGTATCTTGTCGTTGACATTTATCCATTGCTTACCCCGGGTGACACCAGGTCTGTCACCTGTTACAGCACTGGCTCTGCCGGCAATTTTATTTATTAAAGAAGATTTCCCCACATTGGGAATTCCCACAATCATCGTTCTAATAGGTCTTGAAATTCTTCCTTTTAGCTTATCTCTTTCAATTTTATCCTTCATAAGATCCTGCATCTTATTTTTTAACAGATTTATATTCTTTCCTTTAATTGAGTCAATAAAAATATTGGCATAACCTTTAGAGTTATACCACTTGCTCCAACTGCTTGAAATCTTTTCATCGGCCAGGTCGGACTTGTTCAATACTATTATTTTGGGCTTATTCTTAAATATATCGTCAAAGTCCGGGTTCTTGCTGCTTATAGGGATTCTTGCATCCAAAAGTTCTATTACCACATCTACTAACTTTATATTTTCAGCCAATATTCTCCTGGTCTTAGCCATATGACCGGGATACCATTGTATATTCATTTTTTCCTCCTGTTAATCGTAAATACTTCCGAATTCTTTCAGCGGCCTGATTCTAAAAACCGCTTTTCCCTTTATTTTTTCCATATCCACAAATCCGAATTGCCTGCTGTCTTTACTGACCTCTCTATTATCACCCATAACAAAAACTTTATTCTCCGGTACAACACAAGGCAATTCAAAACTTTGCTTCACAGTAGAACCTTTTACGTAAGATTCCTTTTGCTTGTTACCGTTTATATATACATAGCCGTCAATTATATCTATTTCATCGCCGGGTAATCCTATAACCCTTTTTATATAGTCAATTTCATTTTTTGGCGGAATCAAAGAGGATAAAACAGGGATATTTTTAGCTATCGGAATATAGTCAAGGTTTCCTTCAGAAACCTTAAATACAATTATATCCCCTCTCTTCGGCGGAACAAAGGTGTATACAATTTTATTGACAAGCAAAACCTGCCTGCTGTATAGAGTATTCTCCATGGATGGCCCTTCAACTACTACCCATTCAAATACATAAGCTCTGAGTATAAGTGCTATAAATATAGCCACAATAACCACCAAACTCCATTTAAAAGCTTCTATCAAATAGTTTGGTCTTTCTTTTTCATAGTCTAGGCCGAATTTATCCATTTCTTTCACTTTATCTTTATTTTTCGAATTATTATACTCCATAAATTACTTCCCTATTCCCTGTAATCTTATTATATTGATATAGCTTTTCAGTATAACTAAAATATCTGAATATGAATAAAATTACAATAAATAAAAGATCTAATGATTTTTATTATATCATTATATTATTTTTTGTAAAATAATCTGTTACAGGTAAAAGACATATTTATTTTTATAATCGGGAAAATTTTCGGTAAAATCAGAAATAAAATTCTAAATATTGATATCATTTCTTTATACTAACCCATTTTCGAAAAAGGAGTAATATAACAAAAGAGACTTGACGTCTCTTTTGTTTATATTAGATATTAATCCAACTTTGTTTTTACTTTCGCAGCTTTTCCTACTCTGTTTCTTAAGTAGTAAAGCTTTGCTCTTCTTACTTTACCTTTTCTTACTACTTCAACACGTTCAACATTCGGAGAGTGAACAGGGAAAATTCTTTCAACTCCAACTCCGTATGAAACTCTTCTTACTGTGAAAGTCTCTCTGATTCCGGAGCCTTTCAAACGGATAACAGTTCCTTCAAATATCTGAATTCTTTCTCTGTTACCTTCTTTAATCTTAGCATGTACTTTTACATAATCGCCCACTTCAATTTTAGGCTTCTCAGCTTTTAACTGTTCTTTTTCAATTGCTTCAATTACATTCATGACTAGCAATCCTCCCTCCTGCCTAGACGTTCTTGTATTTAACAGCGGACCGTCCGTATTTCACAAGTAAGAATTATATCATATAAAATGCTGCTTGTAAATGATTATTTGTTTATTTTTTTGCTTATTTAAATTGCAAGTTTAATTGCCTTACAAAATCTTACAGAACCCTGTTTTAAGCGACCACAATCTTTGCCATTTCATTCGCAGTTCGATAACCAAATATTCTCCTTGGGTAATTGTTCATCCAGTGCTCAATCCTTTTTATCTCTTTCTCCGTTAGTTTCCCTATATCCGTCCCTTTAGGAATAAATCGTCGAATCAGCTTATTAGCGTTTTCATTCGACCCTCGTTCCCATGAACTGTATGGATGTGCATAATATATCTTTAACCTCATCTTACCAGGAACAAGCACTGATGCCTCAAGCCCTTTGCTGTCCAGAAACTCTGTTCCATTATCTACTGTGACCGTTTTAAACAGTTTGGTAAACTTCTTCCCATACTTCCTTTCCAGTTTGTCTATCTCTTTCTTTACCGATGCCTGGCTTTTATCCGGCATCTTACGTATTATCTCCTGCCTCGTACTCCGTTCCGTCAGTACCAACAATGCTGCTCCCTTTTCTCCGCCTTTGCCAACTATACAATCCATCTCCCAATGCCCATATTCTCCTCTTTCTTCTATATGTGCCGGCCTTTCTTCTATGCTTGTCCCCCTCAAATTCTTTAATGCTATCCTTACTCTTCGGTATTTCCTCTTCTTCTTGTTCCGCTTTACCGGAAGGTCTTTGTTGCTTATATTAGCAAATATCCCTTTGTCTATGTAGTTGTATAGCGTCTTTGTGCAGATCATGGCTCTGAACCTTAACCCTTTGGCTTTTATCTCTCCTATCACCGCGTCCGGCGAATATTTGTCCTCTTTTATCCTCTTCTCTATGTAATTGGCTAGTTCATGGTCATGCCCGATCTTTAAACCCGCTCCTTTATTTGATGACGCCTCTTCATATCTTCGTTGTCCTACGTCTGCACAGTACTTCACTGAATAGGTCAGATCGCTGTTTAGCAACCTCACGCTGCCACGAGCTATTTCCCGTTCTATAGTCCGTCTGTCCCTTCCCATTACTTTGGCTATTTCCTTTGGTTTCTTACCTTCTTTCAATAATATTTCAATTTGATACCGTTCCCTCACATCCAGGTGTTTAAAACTTCTTCGTTTAGTGGTATTATTAAGGTGACTCATTTCGGACCCTCCAATATGTTTTGGTTTTGTCACTTAAAACATTATCAGAGGTTCTGATTTGAGTCACTTCTTTTTTATCATGTTTGGGCAATTAATTTTACAACTTACCTTATTTTTTTGCTTAACTTGTATTCGTATCGTTTATAAAAAAATATAAAAAAGACGGTCTAAGTTTCATTGTTTCAAAACATAGGCCATCTTTATTTTTATATTGATGTTAATGTATTAAAACCCATGGCATTTGTGCTGCTTTTGCATAATATCCATGCTATACGGATGCTTATGTAGCACTGCTTTAAATACCGCTTTTTAGAATCCGTATAAAATTGACATTCTCATGCAGTTTTCTGCTGGGTTTTAATTTACAGTCCTTTCGTCATAAAAATTTACAGTTCTCTCACCGTTCATCTTTTTTCTCTCCCTTCAATATCAGTATATTACACCTTTTGCTAATGGTGTTTGTCCTATGTTATTCTAAAAAATTATACGAACACATATTAGTATGAACATTTTTTTAATTTTTAGTCATTAAATTTTCATTTTTACTAATTGAAATTACAACTCCGTCTCCCGGAAGTATCCATTCCTTAAAACCAATTTCCAATCCGTTATCCATAGGTTCTTCAATCAACAAGTCCTTATGATTTCCCATAAAACCGAAACTATGCCAAGATAATTGATAAGAGGGGTCATTAATTATAAAAATAAGGTTATATTCTTTACAAGGCTTTGTTATTTTATTTGAAAAACAAACATCATTAAGCGGAACAATTGTTTCAATGACCATATCAATAACCTGCGACTTTTTTACTTTTATATCCCAGAAGGTATGAACATCTATGCAATAAGCATCATTGCTGTCCGTACAGTTCTCTTTTATTATGAGGCTGTCATTAATTTCTTTTGTATAGTCTTCCGAGTCAACAGTAAACTTCTTGATAATATATAGCTTATCGATATCCACATTTTCGACCTTTTGCATTTCAGCTCCAAAAGGGATTCTGACAACGGCTTCCTTTTTCGAAGGATTTACAATTTCAAATTTTTTTCTGATTGTTTTTGTTATGTAATTTTCACAGATTTTGCATTCTATTTTGGTTTTATAGTATTTGTAATAGCAATCATTCAGCAAAGATGACAATTCCTCCTGAAAGAAGATATAGAAATTGTCTTTATCGTGATTGTTATCTCTAAAATACAGTTCAGCTTCTATTTTTGACTTTAGTTCCTTCATCTCACATTTGCTTAATCGGTTTATGAATCCATTGCTGACAAGAGATTCGGTAGGTTCCATCCAATTTTTTAATATATTTACAAGTGTGGACGTTATAATTGCCAAGCCCAAACTTTTTATTCCTGCGAGCAAGGTGTCACCCAGAATGCCTAAATAAAATGCATTCTTTGGAGGAAAGAACAGTTCAAAATAGGATGCAGCAAATATGAATGCAGCCCCTATAAAAAAGGAAATTTTTGTTACTATGCGAATTCTCTTATTCATAACATCTCTCTCCAATAAACATAATCCTATTCTATATATATTATGTAATTCAGGCGTTTATTCCTATATTTTGACATATGACAGCCATAACCAATAGCAATGATATCTGAGTTAATTGAACTGCTATGTGTGTGTGTATCGTAAATGAAATCAAATTGTACAAATTTTACAATAATAAAAATTTACGATATTTTTTGCCAATACATATCGGCGGAACATAAAAAGTACCCGACCGTAAAAACAGCCGGATACTTAACATTAACCATAAAAATTTGTTTTTTCAAAATGCCGCAGAACTTACTATTTTACATTAAAAACATGAATATAATGCCAAAAGCAATATAAATCATTTACCGAAAATAGAACTAAAGAAACCTTTTTTTGATTTTACAGAATTGAGAAGCTCCTCACGAATTGTAAAAATTTCTTTATCATCGGAATCCAACTCCTGTATTCTGTCACAAACTATAAGAGCTTCTTGATTTAACCCCTTGTACCTCAAAATATATAACTTTAAGTACAGTAAATTTATATTGCTGCCGTCTTGTTTTAAAGCAGTCTGGCACAGTTTTTCCGCTTCTTCAATTCTATCAAGCTTGTAACAGGCCCAGGCTTTATTTCTTAATGCCGGCAGATATTCCGATTCAATCTGAAGTGCCCTGTCACAGTCTTCAATACATTCTTTGTATTTACCCAAACTGTAATAAGCATGACTTCTGGATATATAGTAACTAGGTATACTGGGATCTATTTCAATAGCTTTATCCAAATACTTCAAAGCTTTTTCAAATTCCGAAATATTCCCCAAATTATACCCAAGCGAATAATAATAAGCAGCACAATATGGGTTCTCTTCGATAGCTTTTTTATATTCCGAAATAGCTTCGTTATACCTGTACTGAAAGGCATAAAAATCTCCCTTAAGCTCATAGAACCTATCTAAATTTTCCAATTTCATATTTATTGCGTTATCCAACGTCTTCAATGCTTCATCATTTCTTGAGTTGTTCAATAAGCTCAATATCTTGTAATAATAAGCTACGCTATATCTTTCATCCTTTTTTATAGCATTGTCAAAACATTCAACAGCCTCACTGAATTTATCTTTATTATATAGACAAAGGCCTTTGCAAAAATATACTTCTTTACTAACTTCGTCTTTATTAGTTTCATCCAATTCAATGGCCTGGTCACAGTATGATATGGCATCATCATATTTTTGCATTAAGCGCAATGCATTAGCTTTTTGATAATAAAGCCTGCTATCTCTGAGACCGTATTCTGCAGCCCTGTTAAAAACATTAAGAGCTTCTTCCAACTGTCCTACTTTTATGTAGAGCTTCATTTTTATTACGTATATGTCGATTAGATAAAGAAAGATACTCAATGCCTCTTCACAAGCTTCAAGGCATTCCTGATACAGTTCCAATCCTAAAAGTGCTTCAGCCTTGTTCTTATAACCATGAGCCATATACGGATCTATTTTTATTGCCTGATTGGCACTTTCCAATGCTTCCGAGTATCTTTTAAGTTTGTTCAAGGCAAATGCCCTGTTGCTGTAAGCTACAGCATCTTGAGGATTCAGCTCAACAGTTTTATCGTAATAAGCTACAGCTTCTTCATACTTATTAAACTCATCAAGCATACAAGCCTTGTAAAATGTAATGTTATAGTCGTTAGGATACAACTTGTAAGCTTTATCAACAGTTGCGTAGGATAATTCCTTTTTGCCCAAATTATACAAAACTTTACAAAGCAGGATATACATTTCGCTATTAAACTGTACTTTTTGTTCAATCTCATTTAATACATTAAAGCTTTCCTCTGTTTTGTGGCAAGCATACAAAGCTTTCGCCAGCTTAAATTTCAACTCAATATCTTCAGGTTTTTCTTCAACAAGTTTGTTCAGCTCTTCCAAATAAAAGCCATAGGCCGAATTTAACAATATTCTTGCATCTCTGTTATATTGAATAATATCTGTAAGCTTTTCAAAATATTCTGTAGCCTCTTCATACTTACCAAGGCTCATACAGCATTTACCTATGGAAAATAAAATATCAATAAAATCGGGTTTTATGTTAAGGGCCTGTTTATAATCATTGTATGCCTCAATAAACTTTCCCAGCCTGAAAAACAGATTACCTCTGTAGTAATAGGCAAACAAGTCATCTTCATAACTTTCCAAAAGCTTATCTAATATTGCCTTTGCCTCTTCAAGCTGACCGTTTATCATAAGATATCTTGAAATCAAAATCTGCAAATCGGGATGGCTTTCGCATACTTCTTTTGCATTCTCCAAAGCTTTTTTGGCATTATATAAATCGTATTCTTCCAATGCACTGTTTGCTTTACTGTACTCTGTAAGAAAATATTCTTCCTTGCCTTTTTGACAATTCTTAACATATTCATATCTGAAATAGGTTTTGTTTGTTACTTTGTAAATCACAAAATCAATGAAATTTTTCGGGAACGTCTGGTAAAGACTTTCTTTTTTTGAAGTCCAGGAAAAGTAACTGTTAAATAAAGTCCATATCTCATATGGAAAATTATAGTTTTCCATTATAAATGCCAAAATTCTGTCACTTATTTCTTTTCCCGTCTCAATATTATAGCAAATATCACTGTCCAAAAGCTGCCTCCAGCAGTTTTCATCGATTCTTTTTTCAAAGTTGTCATAGCACTCTTTAAACTTTTCCATAAACTGGTCTACGGGAGTTTGAGGTTCCGCAGCTACATCTTCCTGACTGGCTTTGGCAATTGCCTCCTCATATGCCTCTCTTACTCTTTGAAACCCTTCAGGATCGCTTTCCGGGCTGTGAATCCTAAGCATTTTTGAATAAGCTCTCTTAATTTCTTTTACATCCTTTGTAGGATTAATTCCTAAAACCTGAAAGCAATCCATCTTAAAATTCTCCTTTCAAGTCTAAAGATTCGAATATTTCCATGATCCTCTTTCTGGTTTCTGCAATAAGTTTAGGATCCTGGGTATCAAGCACTTCCTCAAACTCTCTTAATAGCTGACCTATTTGCTGACGGGTAACTCCTATATTCTCTTCATACAACCTTTCACCTTTGGCAATAAGAAGCTTATTCTCCTGATTATCCCTTGGGTGAATCTTAAGGTGAGCCAAATTTTCAATTCTTTCAGCTATTTCTTCCTTGGTCATGTGCCCCGGGTCCTTTTCAATAATTACACTTTTCTTTACACCGGTTGATACAACAGTTACTTCTACTTCCAGAATTCCGTTGATATCATATGTAAACCTTACATCAATAGCTTCTTCCCCTGCCGGTTTTGGCGGAACAGGTACATTTATCTCGCCAAGAAAAATATTGTCTTTTGCCAGGCGGGATTCCCCCTGCAAAATATCGACGTTTATATACTTTTGATTGTCATAAATGGTATACAGTCTTTCCACTCTGCTAACCGGTACAGTAGTATTTCGTTCTATGATGGGCAAAAAGTGTCCCGGTTCATGATAACCCTGAGCTCTTCTTATGGAAACACTGGTTCCAAGCGTATAGGGACATACATCGGTCAATATAACTTCCTTAATAGGTGCCGATTTACCTTTAAGTGCAGCTTGTATTCCTGCACCAATAGCTACCACTTCATCGGGATTTATATTTATGTATGCAAGTTTCCCGAACAGCTTACTTACAAAAGTACGTACCAAAGGAAGCTTTGTTGCTCCTCCAACTAAAATAATGGACTCGATATCACTTAGCTTTAAAGATGCATCACTCAACGCACGTTCTACAGGCTCTCTGAGGCGCTGGAACAAATGCCTTGAAGCCGATTCAAATTCATCAAGACTTATCTCATAGGAAAGATTTTCACCATTGATGGTACATTCAATTGTAGCTGTCTTCTTTTCGCTGAAGGATCGTTTTGCAACTTCAGCCTGTTTCTTTAGCATAGCAGCGGTTTTTTGGTCCAAATCCTTCTTATCGATTGAATGATGTTTTAAAAACTGAGATACAAGTATTTCGGTAAAATCTTCTCCGCCCAAATAGTTATCACCTGCCACTGCCCGTACTTCCATTACATTCTCAAACAATTCAAGGATAGATACATCAAAGGTTCCGCCACCTAAGTCAAAGACCAAAATCTTTGTATCGGCATTCCTCTGATGCAATCCATAGGCAATTGCAGCAGCGGTAGGTTCGCTAATCAGGCGTTCAACCCTAAGTCCTGCAAGTTCCCCTGCCCTTTTTGTAGCCTTTCGCTGCGCATCACTGAAATAGGCCGGTACGCTTATAACAGCCTCAGTAACCGGCATTTTAAGGTAAGCTTCCGCGTCCTCCTTCAGGGATTTTATAATTAGTGCCGAGAGTTCTTCCGGAAGAAATTCTTTTGTTCCAAGAACATATTTCTTTTTTGTGCCCATGTTTCTTTTAAACACGGAAGCACTCAAATGCGGATGTGTTATTTGTCTTTCTTTGGCAATTTGACCGACCAAAATTTCTCCATTGTCATCTATACTGACCACGGACGGAGTAAGATTTTGTCCTAAAGAATTCGGAATAACAATTGACCCCTCTTCAGTCCAATAGGAAACCAAACTGTTTGTTGTACCCAAATCAATTCCAACAATAGCCATACTGTCCTCCAAAATCACTCATATCTAAATATTATCTAAATATTATACTAAAAATGCTATATTCTATCCAGTGCTTTTTATATAAATCAAGAAAGACTTAGACTATAAATATCAATTCTATAGGATTATTTTAAATTGCTGCTTTTATAGATATAATCACGGCTAAAAAAATATACTCCTTCTGTCTTTGAATAAATTTTCACTCTCATTGTTATTTATTATAACTTTTTTTATAATTAGTCAAGTGTAGCTTTGTTTTGTATTTACTTATTTATCGGTAAAGTAATAGATTTTACTGATAAAATGAACTAATATCAGCATATAAAAAATACAATAAAATTTCAACAAAATATAACAAAAAAGTCCAAAGAAGTTAATTATAAATGATTGAATCTAAATTTCAATGGTAATATAATAATTTCATACGTAATTTTATACGTGGGCCTGTTTAACTTCAAAGATAATAGAATCTGTTACATCATATCTTTATAAAAAGCTATATAAAAAAATCTTCTGTCGGCATTCATTCCGCTGCTTATTTTTCATTTTTCAATTATTAAGGGAGTATAAAATCTTGTTTTATATTATTTAAAAGAATTTGCAGTAATTTGAAAAGTGAATATGGAATACTACGCAGTGAATTTTTTACTAAGACAGGAGGTACTAATGTGGATAAGGAATTGCTTGCACTACATAAGAGAAATAAATTAATGGCTACAATTCTTTCATTAAGTGTTGTGTTGGGCTCAGCATCTGCGTATAAATACCCTATCACAATGTTTGCAGTAATAAAATATGCTCTGCCGGTTGCTCTGTTTGCCGTCTTTCTTGTTTGGAGAAAAATCGCAATTCCATATATCATGTATATTATTGCAATAAGTTTTAATCTTGTATCCTTTTTTATGATAAAAAACACAACTAACTTTCCCAATTCCCTGATTTTATATTTATCTTTAGCTATTATATCTATTTATCACAATTACCGTCCGTTACTCCTCAATGGTATAATTTCTATATTTATATTGAATTATGCACTTTTTACAATGCCGGGTTACGCCCACATAGACAAATTTTCTCCCAATGCCTATTTTATATTTTCCTTAACTGCTTTAGTGGCACAAAGTCGCATTGGTACCCAAATGTTAAACAAAATTAAAGAAGGGGCAATTGAATCGGAAATTGCAAAGCAAAAAACTGATGAACTTTTGAAAAAGGTTTCTCACTCGGTAGAAATACTAAGAAAGTCCACTATTAATCTTAATGAAAATGCAGTTTCTACCGGTGCCATATCTCAAGAACTGGTATCGGCTTTTCAGGAAATATCCGTCGGGATTGAAACACAAGCCACCAGTTTCAATGATGTTTTGCTGGCAATGCAAGATGTTACAGCTACTACTCAGCAAACAAGAGATGCCTCATCCAATGTGAGCCAGAAATCCAGTGATACAACAAAAGTAACCAGAGAAGGCCAGAATAAAATGAAAATAATGTCTAATCAAATGCAGGAAATAGACAAGTTTGTCAGCAATACATCTTCAGCAATTGGTGAAGTTAATAAAGAAAGCGTCAAGATCGACAATATTGTTTCTATGATAAAAGAAATTTCAGACCAGACCAACTTACTTTCCTTAAACGCTTCAATAGAAGCGGCAAGGGCTGGAGAGCATGGGAAAGGTTTTTCTGTTGTCGCCACTGAAATTCGTAAACTGGCAATGAATACACATAAAGCTTCTGAACAGGTAAACTCAAGTGTTAAAATCATACAGGATAAAATTCGTCAAGTAAATGAATTTGTCCAGAATGGTCTTAAAATTGTGGATTCCGGTAAGCAATCGGTGAATACAGTGGAGCAGTTGTTTGATCAAATCAAGATAAACTCTGAAGAGGTTCTTAAACAAGCTGAGTCCCTTAGCTTCATAAATGAACGTTTATTACAGTCAGCTCACAAAGTTACTGAGGAAATGGTTAAAGTAGCTACTATCTCAGAAAAATCAGCAAAATCAGTTCAAGAAATACTTGCCAGTGCTGATGAACAGCAAAAACGGGTTGGCAGTATGGTTACAAGTGTCGAAGAACTTACTGAGCTGATGAGAATATTGGATGAAGACATAAACTGATAATGACAAAGCCCTCTTAAGGTATTAAAACTGAGGGCTTTTTTCTTTTTATTTGGAATCCTGCTATTTTTTTTGCCTCATAAAACGATACATTTACTAATATACATATATAATAAAAGGAGTATCGGAATGAATACCGAAGGCAATAAGAAAGACATAAATGTTGAAGCTAAAACCATCAATGAGATACAGAGCGAATCCATACTTCCATCAGGACGGTACGGTCCTTTGGTTGCAAGGATTCCTGTAATTATATCTCAGTCAAAAGTACATATAAGCATCAATACAGAAATCTCCCTCGATGATAGTGCTGTAGATATACGCAATTTTAAAAGATCCGTACATCTTAACCAATGCTCGCTTTTGGATATGGGAGATAAAAGGCATGGAAAAGTATACCTCAGCGGTTATATTGATGAAAGTATCGAATATACTGCTTTTCAGTCTATAGATGATAAAAGTTCCACCAAACTATGTTTTAAAACAGTAAAAATACCTTTTGATTTTGCAGCAAAGATAGAATACTGTACTCGCCCTTCTCTTTTAATTTCAAACAAATTTATATCCGTAAGCCTGTCTTCTTCATTAAACCAATCATCAACCAAAGAATGTTTGTTATGTCAACTTGATGAAGCGGATATATATGAAGCTGATATTATCAAAAAAAGCATGTTTTCAAAAGATAGTAATACCTTTGACACAATAACGGAATATCTGGTTCTATATATAACTTTTACAATACTTCAATGGCAGCAAGTTAGCATACCCAGAGGCCTCCCTTACAATTCACCCTGAATATGGCGGTATAATTGTTTTCATAATCACATTACATAACTAGTATCATATAATAATAATAATAATAGGAATTTAATGATAAATCTCTTTTCATATTAATTTGGGGAGGTTAAATAAATGGATAAGGATTTTACCTGCAAATCCGGAGTAATCGAATCCGAAACTCTTACAGAATGTTCAAATGAACTTTTAACACCAAAAGGAATTAATGGACCTTTCGTTGGAAAAGTTCCTGTTGTCCTTGCAGAACCGGTAATTCAAATAGATGTGGAATCGGTTATTCAATTGGATGAGCCTGCTCTTGAAATCAAAAGAATAAAAAAGAACTTGTTTATAACACAGTGTAAAGTAATTGAAACAGGATACGATTTCGATCGTGATTGCAAATCCCCAAGAAAAGGCAAACTTTTCTTAAGCGGATACGTCAGAAAAAACATCGAGTATGCCACTGTTGACTGCACAAATGAATATAAAGACGGAATAAGCGGAAAGATTAAACATACAACTGTAAAAGTACCCTTCAAATGCGTAACCGATATAAAATTTGACGTACCTCCGGTAGTTCACGCTACAGGTGAGACAAAACAAATAGCTTTATTCAATGATAATATAAAAGGAAACGACTACTGCGGACAGGAAATCATTGGCAGCGATCCCTGCGAAGTTAGCTTTATTCACAAAGAATTCTTCAATGAAAAAATTTTCTGCGAACTGGAAGAAGTAAAAATTTTCGAAGACGATATCTTAAAAGATAAATTTGAATGCGGAAGTAAAGACTCATTTACTTTTGATAAAATTATTGAAAAAATGGTTATATTTGTGCGTTTAAAATTATTGCAGAAACAGCAGGTAAATATTCCAGGCAAAGCCCAGGACCATGACAACGACAAGAAAAAATACAGATAATAACTATACTCCCTAAGTAAAACATGATAAAGATGGCTATTATCCAATAAAGATAATAGCCATCATTTTTTTATCTACATTTCATTAACGGGAAAGACTTTTATAATTCCAAGCAGGTAAGATTTCAAGTAAGCATAATCTATAGAATTTATACTTCCGTCACCGTTTAAATCAGCAGCTTTCAAACCGTTATCCGAAGGAAATTCCTTTATCATTCCCAAAAGATACATTTTTAAATAAGCATAGTCAATTGAGTCTATATTTTTGTCACCATTCAAATCTCCATAAATTACATCTTCATTGATTGGCGTAGGAGCTGGATATGGAGTAAATCCTTCTATAGGATAAGTCTTCAAGTCCGGAAGTTCATCTAATGTTATACAATAATCACTGGTGTACATTTCTATCAGCCACTCAACAGGATTGTTCTGTTCACTTGTAAGCCACCAGCCATACCATGGACAGAAATAAAGCCATCCTGCGCCTTCGTTTATTAGATTTCCAACCCTGGGTATTGTATCGTTTTCACTCATGGTTACAAGCTTTTTACCGTTAGTGAGTTTCACAAGATTATAAAAAGTTGATGTAATTGCACTTCCATTGGGCAAACCGTCTTTTGCGTTGTATTTATCATATCCGATTATATCCACCACATCATCTCCGGGATACCATTGTGAGGATGTATCATAAGCAGAGGAAGTCCAAACCCAAATAATGTTGTCCAGCCCATATTCGTTTGTAAACTTATCATATAGTAGTCTATACAATTTAACACAAGGTTCGGGACCTTCGGCTCCCCACCAGAACCATCCTCCTTCTGCTTCGTGAAGTGGTCTGAATAAAACCGGAACTTTTGCATCTTCAAGCATTTGGAACTTTGAAGCCATAAACTCAATATCCTTCAATAAAGCTTCATTTTCAGGGGTTCCCGGCGTCAAAGCCTTTGTAATACTGAATGTTGTATATTCGGTATAAAAGCTGCCATCGCCTTTCTTACCTATATCCCCCGGCGAAAACCAGTGCCAGCATACAGTGGGTATACCATTCTTTTCTTTATACCATTCTATAACACGCTCAGCACATTCATCATCCCAGCCCAGGCCGTTTCCTCTATAGTTCATAAAATCGAAACCTCTAACGGCAGGCATTTTACCTGTCTTTTCCAATATGTATGTAAACTCTGCTTCCGATGCACTGTAATTATGAGAACCGCATATTTCCTGCTGACCTGCAAGTATGTGTTTACCGTATATATCGCAAAGATAACTCATAAGGGATTTGGCCTCGTCTGAAGCATTGGGATTGACCAGTTTTTTCTCGACCTTAAGGCTGGTAATGGCCTCATCGGCAGGTTTAACTATCAAATAGTCGAAATAGGTGTAACCCCAATAACTTTCCAATTCAATATTGTTAATCCCGCTATTTAGCTTTACAATACCTGCTGACATCTCTCTCCATTCGAGAGTATAGGCAAAGCTAACCTCACCTTGGTTTGAACCGTTTATATTTAAATATTGCACCTTTCTTCTCGGGTCATACGGTTGTGCATAACGAATGATCAATTCGTAAAGTCCGGCTTTGTCAATATCAACGTTAACAGAAATACTTGTCCCTTTTTGAGGCATAAAAACACAAGTAGCACCGCTTAAGTCAAATTTTTTGCCGTCTTCTGTTTCCCCTGCATAATCGGTATAAACTTGGACACCAGTCAGTTTACCGTCTTCAAACTCATATTTAACTCCTTCCTGCGGTATGGCATTTGCGTTTGAAGTAAATAACATTGTCGACACAAGTACCGCCAAAGTCCATATCGAGAAAAACCTTGATTTTGCTTTCCTGTACATGTTATAACTCCTCCTCTGAATAAGGTAAAAAAATCAAATTTCTAACCATTAGTAAATATTACAAATTAAGTTATATTATTTTTGTAAATTTATTTTTCTATAAAATAATATTACTATAATTTCTCTCCTTTTACAATTATATATTTTTCTTTTGAAATTTTATATTTTTTGTAGTTACATTTTTAAATAAAAAATGCGTTTAATCAGTTTTAAACGCATTTAGAAAAGCATATTTTAAAGTACTGTCAGTACTATTATTCATATATAA
This sequence comes from Acetivibrio clariflavus DSM 19732, assembly GCF_000237085.1. Taxonomy (GTDB): domain Bacteria; phylum Bacillota; class Clostridia; order Acetivibrionales; family Acetivibrionaceae; genus Acetivibrio; species Acetivibrio clariflavus. Next base: position 2,099,352 of record NC_016627.1, read on the forward strand.
TCTATAACCAATAACGGTAAAATAATCGCTCCAACAATTAAAGGAATTCTTTCTGTTCCGAAATCTTCATGCATAACATTACAGTTCAAACGCTTGTCCCATACAGTAACGCCCTTGTTTTTCAGTTCCGAATAGGCAAGAATCTCTGTTATGGGATAAAAAACAGTCATTCCCAGTCCCATAAACCAAACAAGAAAGGATCTGGCCAATGCAGTTTTTAATGAAAGCTTGTTATTGTTTGCATCCCTTACCTTAGTTTTTAACAGCCACTTTCCCGGTGTTGTTCCCCATGTTGCCAAAAGCTGTGCTTCAAGCAATATCCATATAATATACATTCCTACGGTAGCTATATTTAAATCCAATTGCCTTGTCGGAAAAAATATTTTTTGAAGCATAATAATCAGGACTGCCATATAATACATATCAATGTATCTGGCCCAATATCTAACCCACGGTCTGGCATTTATATTATCGTGTTCCATAGTATTGCTGCCATTTCTTAAATCCAATTTATAAATCTCCTTTTTTACTTCAATTTTACTTTCTCAGCCTCTTCTTTTAATCCAAGCTCTTCATAAATATTTTGAATTACTCCGAGATAAAAAACGTTATCCTTGGCTTTGGATTGTACTTTTTTCAATTTCTTTAATCCTTCCTTTTGATTTCCGTTCTTATAAATTCCCTTTGCCTCATGTATATAATATATGAGGTTGTCCGGTCTGGCTTTATGGCCAATTTGACATACTTTTATCAGTTCCGGCCAATTTTCAGCCAGTGAATAGGCTTCGCAAGCTCTGTCGATGTAACCGGGATTTTTCGTTCGTTCATAGGTTTGCTGATACAACATTCCTGCTTCGTTGTAATTTCCGTCTTTAAACGCTTTGAAAGCTCTGAAACTCGGGCCGGTTATTTCAATATCATAGTCTTTTTTTATACTATCGAGCCATTCATTATATTCATCTGAATTTAAAAATTTCTCAACCAAAACAATTTCCGAATACTCATCTTTGGGGTGAGTTAAATCCTTTATTTTTTCCACATAAACAATTTCATAACCTTTATTTAATTCAATAGGTTCTAAAAGCTGTCCTTCCTTTGCATTAAATACAGCAGCATCAAATTGCTCTTCATTGTACCCTGCTGTAACATTCTTTTTCAGTCCGCCATTTTCCTTGCTTCCATCGTCATCGGAATATTGTTTTACCAGTTCTTCAAAGCTTTCTCCAGCTTTAAGCTTTGAATACACAGTTTTGGCAATTTCCTCAGCCTGTTCCTTTGTTCGGTTTTCGTTAATTGCAATCAGAATACTTTTTATATCTGCTTTTATATTTTGCGATACATGTCTTTGATAAGCTTCTTCCCTTTCCTCATCAGTCAATGTAATACCATATCTTTTAGCAGCATCAAAATAAACTTGCTGTTTTATCAAATAGTCCCTTATATTCTTTTTCATATCTTCTTCATTGGCAAAGCCCATTTTTTGAAAATAGTCAGCCTGCTCTTCACTGGTTGAATACCTGGGTTTTACATATTTTGCAACATAAGCTTCAACTTCTTCTTCACTAACGGTAACATTGGCCTTATTCTCAAAATAATCCTCAAGCACAATATTATTGATTATTTGATTCAATAAAAGATCGTATCTTTCTTCATCAGTCTTTTGAAGCATTTCTGCGTTGTTTTTGTATTTTTGGTAAAATTTATTATATTCATCCCTGAATATGTCGGTACTGACATATGTACCATTAATTTTCAGAGCTTCAAATCCTAGTTTCTCTATTTCTGTCATATTCTTAAAAATGTCATTTTCCTTTTCATTTTTTGAATTTTTTGTGCTTAACACTGCTGCAGTAACTGCAATCGCAACCACTAAAACAAGTGATGCTGCCAATATAATCTTTTTCTTCATCAGAACCCCCATCCTTAAAAAATAAAATTAACATAAATATTAATTTTTAATCTAATGCTGAAACAAACTTATATTCAAATTAGTATTAGAATTTATTATACAACAGGAATATTATAGATTTGTGTACAATTTGTAAATTTTTCATTTTAACCAACTTATATATCTCCATTTATAAGATTTTTTACTTCATTTATATTAGGCATTGCCGGTATACCGCCTCTTTTGGTGGTACATAATGCAGCTACTGCATTTGCAAAGACTATTGAGTTTTCCAGTAATTCTTTATCAATATCCTCCATCTTTAAAACTCCTTTGGAAACTATATAGTAAAGAAAGCCCCCTAAAAAGGCATCGCCGGCTCCTGTAGTATCTATAACCTTAATGTTTCTAAATGCCGGTTTTGATCCTGTAATATCTCCAAACCTATAATAACACCCTTTATCACCTCTTGTCACAAGTATCAGGCTAATCCCATATTTATCAAACAACAAATTGCTTCCCTTTTCATTATCCCCCATACCTGTGATAAATTCAAGTTCTTCTTCTGAAACTTTCAATATATCAACCATGGACAAAACCGATGTAATTTCCCTTAAAGCTTGGTCACTGCTTTTCCATAGTGCCATGCGAAGGTTTGGATCGTAAGAAATAATAAGATTTTTACTCTTTGCATATTCCAATGCTTTTAAAGTTGCGCTTCTTGCCGGTTCATCGGTCATGGATAAAGATCCGAAATGGAATATTCTAGATGAGTCAATAAGTTTAAAGTCAATTTCTGCAGGAGTCAAACAGGTATCTGCACCTGGATTCCTATAAAAAGTGAATGTACGTTCTCCCCTTTTGTCACATTTCACAAAGGCCAGTGTTGTATTATGTTCTTCACTAAATTTTAGCCCAGCTGTATCAACACCATGTTTGATTAAAACCTCTGAGAGAAAACTGCCAAACATATCTTTTCCAACTTTGCCAATAAACGCAGTTTTTCCGCCAAGCTTTGAAATACATGCCGCCAGGTTTGCCGGCGCACCACCCGGATTTTGCTCAAAATACGTGTTTCCCTGTTCGGGATTTTCAATAGAAGTAAAATCAATTAGAAGTTCTCCTAATGCTGTAACATAATACATATGAAATCATCCCTTTTAATATTAAATTTTGCTTTTTTATTGGTGCTTACTTTTTTACGAGTTGTTAAAAAATTACTCGGTAAAATTCAATTTGTCAGATTTATTACAAAATTTGGTATAATTATTTAATAAAGTCAAATTAATCTTTATTGCATCTTTCGGCTTAATTATTTCACAATAAGACCTTTATGTCCATACCTTATTTCTATGTAATAAATTTATTTTATATATATTTTTTTATTAATTTATAAAATATACTATATAATTTCACTAAAATATGCTATAATATAAATAGTTACATTTTATTTGTGCATTTTCCGCAAAATTTTTTACATTCTCTCATGAACTTATCTTGTAAAGTACTTTCTTCAGCTTCATAGTTTTATCGCATTTTATTTAATCATTAAAAATCTAATTTTGTATGCGGAGATGATTATATGAATTTAAAAGTAGGAGAAATTGTAACCTTAAAGCACTATTCCGGCAAACAAATAAATAAGGGCGTTATTAGCTATGTTCACGATAATTACTATGTTATAAAGCCTGACAAAGATTTTCTCATATTCAACTACTTTGACAATGACCCAATAGTAATGGGCTTTGAACAGGATAATATTGTAAACATCTGTGAAAGCACAATTTCGGGTATCGATTATCAGCAAAACACCTTCAGTATACTTGTCAATAACGTGATTACCATTACAGACAGAAGAATTACTCAAAGATTCCCCGTATCCCTTTGCGCTTACATATTGGACAAAGAAGAAAAGAACTTTGCCTATATTCGCAATATGAGTCTCGATGGTTTATCCTTATGTTCGAAAATTGAATATGAAGAAGGTCATAATATTAGAATTAACACAACCATTGAAGACAAAAACCTTGATTTTGAAGCAACCATAGTTTGGAAGAACAAAAGCAATTACGGTTTTGAATATGGCCTTGAATTCAGCAATATGGATAAAAATATAATGAAAGATTTGGAGCATTGCATTGAACTTTTGAAACTAACCCACGATTTTGCCGTTGTAATGCTAAAAACCCAATATGAGTCATACCGGAGAATAATAACCAACAAACTGTCAAAGAACTAAGCCAAAAATTTTAATAAAAAGGACTTGACAGGTTTTCAATCTTAAATTGAGAACCTATCAAGTCCTTAAATTTTAGCTCCTTATTTTTATATTTCAAAATTTATACAAAGTCCCATCTGGGATCTATGTTCTGTGAAACAGCCCTGTAACCTTTGGCAATATAAAGAGCATCTAAAATTGCTATTCTTACCATTGCTTCACATACCGGATAGATTCTAGGGCACACACAGGGGTCATTTCTTGTGTTGAATTCTACCTCAACATTCTCTTTTTTATACATGTTAACCGTTTCTTGCTTTATTGAAATAGTAGGCGTAGGTTTAACTGCAACTCTTATTCTCAAATCTTCACCGTTGGAAATTCCTCCTAAAATACCTCCGGCATGATTTGTCTTGAATCTTACTCTTCCCGATTCATCAAAATACGGAATATCATTGGATTCTGACCCTTTCATTCTGGCATGCTCAAAACCGTCTCCGAATTCTAAACCCTTTATTGCACCTATAGACATCAGAGCATGAGCCAATGTGGCCTGCAACTTGTCGAATACCGGTTCACCCAATCCTGCCGGAACTCCTCTTGCAATTATTTCAACAACACCTCCGGCTGAATCGCCTTCTTCTTTAATCCTTCTCAATTCTTCCATCATTTCTTTTGCTTTTTCAAGATCGGGACAATTTATTTCATTTTTTCGGTAATTTGCCTTTGCCGTTTCATAAGAGATTTTACCTGCTTTAATTCCGTGAATTTCGGTGATAAATGCAATAACATCAATTCCCATGGTGTCCAATACAGCCTTTGCCACTGCACCACCGGCAACACGGGCGGCAGTTTCCCTTCCGGAAGCTCTCCCTGCACCAATATTGTCTGCAAACTGTCCGTATTTCTTAAAAAATGTATAGCCTGCCTGACCCGGACGAACCACTTCCCTATAACTTTTATGTTTTTGGATATGCTGGTCCTCTATAACATCATTGGAAATTATCAAACCTACCGGTGCACCTGTAGTTATATCATCTTCCATAACTCCGGAAAAAATATATACTTTATCCCTTTCCTGTCTGGGTGTATCAAATTCGGATTGCCCCGGTCTTCTCTTATCCATTTCTGCCTGAATAAAATCTGCTGTAAGTTTTATTCCTGGCGGCACACCATCAACAATTGCTATAAGTCCCCCAAAGAGTTCCTTGGGTATGTCAAGATGTTTTCTGAAGGCCCCCGCATAAGATTCACCACATGTGGTAATACGAAAAATTCTTCCAAATGTGTTTCCTACCATACTACACCAACTCCAGTTCTTATTTTTGTAATAATTATAAGATTTTAGCAACTGCTATTTTTTATTATATGCCAAATTCGGAAATACACTATTGCCTGTTATTCTTACTTAACCGCTGCATTCCTTTGCAGCCGATAAAAATCGGTCTTTTATTTCCTTAACTAAAAGTTCGACACTTTTATTTGAACAATCTATTGTAATATTTGCATACTTTTGGTAAAGAGGCAACCTTTCTTTATACAGATCTTCAAAGCTCTGATTTGGATTCCTCGCAAATCTTCTTCCGCTTTTCAACCTGCTGTTAATTTCATCAAGTTTTACATCAAGAAATACAACATACCCGTCTTTTTTAAGATGTTCCATTGCCCTTGCATTGTATACTACACTTCCGCCGGTGGATATTACATGGTTTTCAGCATCAATCTCTAAAATTATGTTCTCCTGAATTTGAAGAAAGCGTTCAAGCCCATCTTCATTTACTATATCCTTCAGAGCTCTTTTTTCTCTCTCAAAAATAAGGGAATCGGTATCGATAAACTGCATATTCAGCTCTTTTGATAAAGGTTTACCAATAGTGCTTTTTCCCGAGCTCGGCATACCAATCAAAACTATGTTCTTAAATTTCATTTATAGTCCCCCGTGTTTTTATATTAGAAATTATATAATGACAAAATTTTATATTTATCTTTATATAATAGTATTATACACATAAATGGTAAATGAACCAACAAAAATTTTTTATAAAATTAATATAACCGTCTTCTAATGATTGAAATTTTCAACCAGTTGATTTATACTTTATTGTTGTGATAGCGAAGAATATTTTGAATTTTTTTATATTATAAATTAGATGGAGTAGATTATTATGAATATGAGAAAATTTTTCCTTATATTTTGTTCGGTTATATCATCTTTTATGTTTATTTTGGGAGTTGCATCCCTTGGATATATAAATTTGTCAGAAGTTTCTGCTGATGAATATACTCCAAACAATAGCAGCATTATAAGCGATATATTGGATCCGTATAAGACTGTAGCAGAAAACGTCAATGTATTGGTTTTAGGCGGCGATAAAGTAGCTAAAAATACCGATACCATGATGCTTGTAAACTTTAATCCGACGACGGCTAAAATCAATATCCTTTCAATACCGAGGGATACAAAAGTTCGCATAAAAAATAAAACTTCAAAAATAAATGCAGCCTATCCTCTAGGAGGCGGAGAACAGGCAATTGAAAGCGTAAGTAATCTTCTCGGTGTTGATATCAATTATTATGTTTATATTGACACGTCAACTTTCAGAAAGATAATAGATATACTGGACGGAGTAGATTATTATGTGCCTGAGGATATGGATTATGATGATCCTCTCCAAAATCTCCATATCCATTTGAAAAAAGGCCAACAGCGTTTAAATGGAGAAAAGGCCGAGCAGTTTATGAGATTCAGACAAAATAACAGAGGTAAGGTTACGAAAAATTATGACGGCAGCGATTTGAAAAGGATAGAGGCTCAGCAAAACTTTATAAGAGAGCTTATTAGACAAAAAGTCAACATAGTTTATATAACCAAAATGAATAACATCTTAAACGTTGTTTTTAACAATATTGATACAAATATTACTTTAGATGAAGTATTAAAATTATCCAAAAATATAAATAAAGTTAACGCTGATGAAATTACAATGCTGAAACTTCCCGGCGAATCTGCTTATATTAACAATATATGGTACTATGAAATGGATCGCGAACAGGCAAGTGAAATTATATCCCAATATTTTAGAGAAAACTGATATATAATTGCTGTTTCATTCATGAGGAAAAAATCGGAGGTTAAGTCCTCCGATTTTTTATATTCATGGTATATGCCTGCTTATAATATTTTCTTTGTTATTAATCAAAATTAATTTCTTTAACCAAGTTAATATAAAAAGTCTTATAAGCTTTATAGGCCATGTAAACATCCACTTTACTTGTTACTTCAAAGGGTGAATGCATTGACAGCACGGCTACACCGCAGTCTATTACGTCAACATTTAAATTGGCAATAAACTGTGCTATTGTGCCTCCTCCGCCTTGATCCACTTTTCCTAACTCGGCACTTTGCCAAACAACATTGTTGTCATTGAACAGTTTTCTTATTTCACCAACAAATTCCGCATTAGCATCGCTTGCACCGGACTTTCCCCTTGCCCCGGTATACTTCTGAAGAACAATTCCCCTGCCTAAAAATGAAGAATTTCTCTTTTCATATACATTTTCATATGTAGGATCAATTGCGGCATTTACATCGGCTGAAAGCATTTTTGAATTGGACAGGCACCTTCTAAGCATTATATCATTATAATTATCAACACTTAGACTGCACAAATCCGCAAGAAAATTTACAAAGAAACTGGATTGAGCTCCGGTATTACCCATACTGCCTATTTCTTCCTTATCGGTTAAAATACAAACTGCTGTTCTTTTGACCTTTTCGGTATCCAATATTGCTTCCAATGCTGTATAGGCACATACCCTGTCGTCCTGCCCATAGGCCCCTATCATACTTTTATCAAATCCTACATCCACAGCATTAAATTTCGGAACCATTTCCAACTCTGCTGAAATTAGATCCTCTTCCACAATACCGTATTTCTCGTTTAATATATTGAGTATATTTAATTTTACCTTGTCTTTAACCTTATCGTCTTTATAAGGTATGGAACCCGATAAAATATTAAGACCTTCTCCGGTAATACCTTCACTCATCTTTTTTTGCATCTGATCCGCTGCAAGATGAGGAAGAAGGTCTGTTATAGTAAATACGGTATCGTTATCATCCTCGCCTATTTTAATATTGACTTTACTTCCGTCTCTTTTTACCACCACACCATGCATTGCCAAAGGAATAGTAACCCACTGATACTTCTTTATTCCTCCATAATAATGGGTTTTTAAAAAAACCATATCATTTGCCTCATACACAGGATTAGGTTTTAAATCAATCCTGGGAGAATCAATATGAGCACCAACTATGTTTACACCTTTTTCAAGACTCTCTTCACCTATTACCGCCAATACAACAGTTTTATTTCTTCCAATGCTGTATACCTTCATACCGGGCATCAATTTTTTTTGAGAATTTATCAATTCTTCTATAGCTATGTAACCTTTGCTTTTAGCTAGCTTTTCAGTTTCTTCTACAAATTCCCTCTCTGTTTTGGCTTTATTTAAAAAGGTTTTGTATCTTTCACACAAATCAAAAGTTAATCTGAATTCTTCATCACTTATTTTTTCCCAGGCACTTTTAGATTCAATAAGTAATTTTTCCGATAATATTTGACCCTGAGTTTTATTATCAGCCATAAGTCTTCCTCCTCAAAAATATATCATTCAAGTAAAAATTATATCACTATTTATATATAATAGCTTATCTTTTTTTATTATACCCACATTTTTAAACATTAAAGTTTAATTTCTTTACTTTATTGCTTATTACCCATCTTTTCAGGAATTAAACTGTGAAATCACTATGAAACCGGTCGATTCTGTTTTATTAGTTTATTTTCCCAAAATAGCTAATAAAAAAATAGGAGAGTTTACTCTCCATTTATAGATAAATATTTATTCGGAAAAAGTTGCTGCAATTTCCCTTTGCATAAAGTCATAATTTTCAAGCAGTACAAGCAGCTTGTCTACCACAACGGGATCAAACTGTGTTCCGGAATACATTTTAAACTGATTTATTGCTTCTTCAAGATTAAGTTTTGATCTGTATTTTCTGTCAGAAGTCATCGCATCAAAGGCATCCGCGACTGACAGAATTCTTGCGAGAAAAGGAATCTCTTCACCTTTTAAGCCTTCAGGATATCCTTTTCCGTCGTACCTCTCATGATGGTACTTAACAAGGGGGACAACATCTTTAAACATGGAAATTGCAGATAATATATAAGCGCCTTTTATCGGATGCTTTTTAATTTCTTCATATTCATAAAAGTTTAATTTATCAACTTTAAACAATATATCATCTGCAGTGCCTATTTTACCGATATCATGGAATATACCTCCGACTTTCAGCAATTCCAGTTCATTCGGGCTTAAATTAAAGGCTTCTCCCAATTTTACCGCATAATAGGATACCCTGTCAGAGTGTCCTCTGGTATAGTAATCCTTAGCATCTACTGTAAGTCTCAATGCTTCAATAGTATCAATGTACCTTTTTCTCAATTCCATATACGTCTTGTCAAGTTCTTCTTTTTTCATATTTATCAAAGAGTGCAAAAAGGCATTTACTATAGATGTAGCAGCTTGGACTGAATATATTTCAAGCAGTTTTATGCCTTCGTCAAAACTGTTACTTTCAACATACATAACACCTATGGATTTTCCGTTTTCACCTATAATAGGTAAAATCAATCCGTGGTCCATTTGTACTTTTACTTTATTTTCCCTTGCATACCCGATCTTTTCCATTAAATTGGGACTAAGCATTTTTATTAATGAATCCACTGAAATCTTATATTCGCCAATACCCTTGTAAATAATTTCTCCATGACTGCTGTTACAGTCATCTACAAGTATAAAGGCGTCCTTGCTGTTAACAAGCGGCATAAGTCCTTCCAAAATCTCTTCTAAAATTGCGTCAATGGGCTGCAACTGGTATATTTTAGGTACTGTACCGAGTATTTTATTGAGTCCGTCTTTAAACTGTTTGATGGTACGCATTTGAGATATGGATTTTATCCCGGATTCTATTAAGAGCAACAGCTGGTCAAATCGATCGCCCTTTTCACAATATCCTTGAATATCAAGGGCTCTAATTGTTTCAAGAGGTGGTGCAAGATCTTTATGACCTGTTAATAACAGTATATATATATCTTTATTAAACTCTCTTATTTTAGCCACTACTTCATCGCCATAAATAGGTGACATTATATAATCTAAAATAAGCATATCAAAATGTTCATTTTCCAAAAGTTTAACAGCTTCTATAGGATCTGAAATACCAACACTGAAATATCCACTTCTGGTGAGCATAACTTTAATTGAATTAATAATACCTTCCTCATCGTCAACAATAAGAATTTTATATTCCGTTGAAACTTCAGCTATCTTTTTTCTCATTGTAACTCCTCCTATATCCAACTGTCTAAAAAAGCATACTTGGAGAAAATTCCTAATCCATCAAACTTTTGTATTTTTTCTCTGTTTAAATACTGTAAATCAATGCATGTTTTTATGTGTATACTACCATCATTGCAACAGTCAATTAGCCAGATTTGTTTTGTGTATCCCGTGTTGGAACTAAACAAATTAATCATTATGCAGACTTTGCAGGGAAATTTACAGGTTTTAGTATTATTAACTCCAAAGCAAACAGAATAATTGATAAAGCTGTGCATTACAAGAAGAACAATGAGAAAAACATATAAGCTGACTTAAAAGTATAATTTCAGAAGTATAAAACATCAGATAAGACATTAACCAAAAATATAACTTATAAATCAAACAAAGTGCATTTTAACATTATAATAAATAGCAGTAATGTTAAAAAGCACTGCTATACATACCTTTTGTAGCTATATGCTATAATTTTAACAAAAAAAAGCAAAGTAAAGGGATAATTTTACCTTATATATTTTTATTTTATATAATTATTTTATGTTATGCAAGTATTTTGATATAGGCATTTAGTAGGATTTATTTAGGACTTGTAAGTACTAAAATACTTAATAAAACCTGTAAAGTTAAATTAAGTATTTGTAATAAGACAAATACCGCTATAGTTTTCATAACTTTTGAATATTGTTTGTTTCTTGACTTATATGTTTTATTGCTTTATAAATAATATTATGAAAAAAATTCAATATTAACTTCGGAGGAATTAATATGTTTGATTGTCATGTACACAGCAGTTTTTCCGGTGATAGCGATATGAGCTGCGAAGAAGCCATAAACACCGCCATTAATATGGGTTTAAAAGGTATCTCTTTTACCGATCATCTCGACTATGACTATCCGGATTATGACGATGTATTTTTGATTGATTTTGACAAGTATTCATCCGCCATGGACAATTTAAAGTCTCATTACAACAGTCGTATAAAGGTTCTAAAAGGTATTGAAGTGGGTATACAACCCCATGTTATAGACAGTACTTTAGATGTAATTAACTCTTATGATTTTGACTTGGTAATTGCCTCGGTTCATGTCGTTGACAAGCTGGATTTACATAATGGTGATTTTTGCAAATCCAAAACTCAAAGGGAAGCTTACACAAGATATCTTGAAGAAGTGCTTCAAACCGTGAACTCCTTTGAAAATTTCGATGTTTTAGGTCACCTTGATCTTATCAGGAGGTACGGTTGTTATGACAACAAGACATTAGCCTATAATGATTACAGTGACCTTTTGGATTCTATTCTGAAACAAATAATTAAAATGGGTAAAGGCATTGAAGTTAATACTTCTGGGTTCAGATATAATTTAGGCTCACCTATGCCGGATTTTAGCATAATCAAACGCTATAAAGAACTTGGCGGTGAGATAATATGTACAAGCTCTGATGCACATAAAGTTGAACATATCGGATATAAGTTCGACTACCTCAAAGAAATGTTAGAAAAATCAGGCTTTACCTATACTGCACACTTTGAGCAAAGAAAACCCGTATTCACAAAGCTGAACTAGAATATCAATCCCCGGCAATTGTTTGTGAAAACTTTACTCCTTCTAAATCGGATATATTGGTCAGAACTTTAAATAGTATTTAGTCAGTAAAAAACTTCCGCTATTTTGATAGGATAGGTTTAAAAATTCTTAGCGGAAGTTTTTTATCATGGAATAATACAAAAACTTCTATGTTAAGTTTTATCTTACAATTTTGACCCTGTGATATACTTTTTTACCTTTCCTGATAATTATTTCATCGTTCTTAAAGTCTTCTTCCTTCACAATATGGTCAATTTTTGCTATTTTCTCATCGTTTATGCTTATTCCGCCCTGCTCAATGAGACGTCTTCCCTCGGTTTTAGAAGGAATTAATTTTGCCTTTAATAAAATATCTATAACATTGATTCCGCTGCCTATTTCTTCAAAGGATATCTCTGTAGTAGGCATGTTTTCAGAACTTACTCCTTTTCCAAAAAGAGCCTCTGCTGCACTTTGTGCCTTTATGGCTTCTTCCTCACCGTGAATAAGTTTTGTTACCTCAAAGGCAAGAATTTTCTTAGCCTCATTTATTTCTTGATCTTTAAGTTTTGCCAGTTCCTCAATTTGACTCAAAGGAAGGAAAGTAAGAAGTTTTAAACATTTTATAACATCATTGTCATTTATGTTTCTCCAATACTGATAAAAATCATAAGGAGTAGTCTTGTTCGGGTCAAGCCAAAGGGCTCCTTTTTCAGTTTTACCCATTTTTTTACCTTCGCTATTGGTAAGAAGCGTGAAAGTCATTCCATAGGCTTCCTTGCCCTCAACCCTTCTTATAAGATCAATTCCTCCTAAGATGTTTGACCATTGGTCATCTCCTCCAAGCTGGAGTATACATCCGTAATCCTGGAAAAGTTTCAGGAAGTCATAACTCTGCATCAGCATGTAGTTAAATTCAATAAAGGACAGTCCTCTCTCCAGCCTGGTTTTGAAACATTCTGCAGTTAACATTCTGTTTACTGAAAAATGTACTCCAATTTCCCTTAAAAACTTCACATAATTCAATTCCAGCAACCAGTCGGCATTATCAAGCATTAAGGCTTTTCCTTCACTAAAGTCTATAAATTTTGACAACTGCTCTTTAAACTTGTTTGCATTATGTTCAATTTCTTTTCGGGTCAACATTTTCCTCATTTCGGTCTTCCCTGTCGGGTCACCTACCATGACTGTTCCTCCGCCGATGATGGCAATTGGCCTATGTCCTGCTTTTTGCATATGTGACATAACCATCATCTGTAAAAAGTGCCCTACATGCAGACTGTCAGCCGTTGGGTCAAAACCGATATAGAAAGTAACTTTTTCATTCTCGAGCAGTTCTTTTACTTTCTCTTCATGGGTTATTTGAGCTATAAAACCTCTTTCTTTCAATGTTTCAAAAACACTTGACATAGAATACCTCCTAAATTATATTGATAAGTCAGTTTTTTCGTCAAAAACATAGATAGAAATTCATTTTTTTACGTTTTTTAAAATAGATTGCATATAGCAAATAAATTAGAAATAATTATAAATTTTCATCATACAAAAAAAGCTTTCACATCCTGCCTAAGGACGAGAAAGCTCCCGTGGTACCACCTTAATTCGTACACATAGCAATAAGTGTACCTCATTATACACCGCCAGGATAACGGTAGGCTTCCGGCTCTGCCTAGCAGTACAGTAAATACTGTCACCTTCAGCAGGCAACTCCAGAGGGTACTTCATTAATCCATGTACTGCAGCCCTTTCACCAACCGAACTGCTCTCTTAATGTAACCATGGATAACTACTGTCACTCTTTCATAATCTTTATCAGTATTTATATTATTTTAGCATAACAGTATGCAATTTACAATAATAATTTGAATTATTGAAATCCGCCTCTACTGTATTATGCCGCCTCCAACAACTATATCTCCGTCATAAAATACTACTGACTGCCCTGGAGTAATGGCTCTTTGCGGTGTATCAAACACAACCTTTACTTTACCATCTTCAATGGGTATAATCAATGCGTCAGCAGCTTTTGCAGAATACCTGATCTTTGCCTTTACTCTCATCGGTTCTTCCAAAGTATCTATTGAAATAAAATTTAAATCATATGCAATCAATTCATTTCCATATACTTCAGTGTCTTCGCCGAGAATTACTGTATTGTTTTCAGCATCCAATCCAACCACATACATGGGTTTTCCCAAGGCAATACCCAATCCTTTTCTTTGTCCTACTGTATAATGTATTATTCCCTTATGCTCACCCAATATATTACCTTTTGTATCTACAAAATAACCCGGAACTATTTTTTTATCGGTATTCTCTTCAATGAATTTTCCATAATCATTATCATCAACAAAACATATCTCCTGGCTGTCAGGCTTTGAAGCAACATATAGCCCAAGTTCGGCAGCTTTTTTTCTTACAATATCCTTACTGTATTCACCTATGGGCATAAGCACTCGTGCCAACTGTTCCTGGGTGAGATTATACAAAGCATAGGTTTGGTCCTTTGCATCGGTAACCGATTTCTTTAAAAGATATCTCTTTCTGTTCTCATCGTATTCAATGATAGCATAATGACCGGTTGCCACATAGTCTATTCCCATTGACACAGCCTTTTTAAGCAGAGCTTCAAATTTCACATACCTGTTGCAAGCTATGCATGGATTAGGTGTCCTACCTTTTAAGTACTCGTCTACAAAATAGTTTATTACTTTTTTCTCAAATACATCTTTAAAATTAAGTACGTAATAGGGTATACCTAAAGTATTGGCCACAAGTCTTGCGTCGTCCACAGCCGAAAGTGAACAGCATCCGCCTTCTTTGATCTTTGTTTCTTCGGACACATCTGGCCATATCTGCATTGTCACACCTATTACATCATATCCTTTCTCTAAAAGTAAAGCGGCTGCTACAGAACTATCAACGCCGCCGCTCATACCAATCATAACACTTTTTTTTCTCATCAGTATTTTAAACCTTCCCCTTATTTTTTATCAATAAATCGATTAGTCATCGTCTTCCTCATCTAAATGGTGATGCAAATCGTCACAGCGTCTTCCGCATACTTCCGATTCACATTCCTTACTAAGTCTTCCGGTCTTTTTCAAATAGTCTTCAATAGCTGCCTTGATACCCTCTTCAGCCAAATTTGAACAATGCATCTTTACAGGAGGAAGTCCGTCTAAAGCCTCGGCAACAGCTTTATTAGTAATTTTAAGAGCCTCATCAATGGTCTTGCCTATAACCAATTCGGTAGCCATACTGCTTGTGGCAACGGCAGCACCACATCCAAAAGTTTTGAATTTGGCGTCTTTGATAATATCATTTTCTATTTTGAGATATATTTTCATAATATCTCCGCACTTTGCATTACCTACTTCGCCTACCCCGTCGGCATTCTCTATTTCACCGACATTTCTGGGGTTCATAAAATGATCCATAACTTTTTCACTATACATATCAATTCCCTCTTTTCACTTTTTCATATAATGGAGACATTTCCCTCAACCTCTGAACTATCGCAGGAAGTACTTCCATCAGATAATCCACATCCTCGTGGGTATTTTCTTCTCCGAAAGTTATTCTTAGTGAACCATGGGCTGTTTCATGGTCAAGTCCAATAGCCAACAGAACATGGGACGGATCTAATGAACCTGAAGTACATGCGGAACCGCTGGATGCTGCGATACCTTTCATATCAAGCATCAATAAAAGCGACTCACCCTCAATAAACTGGAACGAAAAATTAACATTTCCCGGTAACCTTTTATACCTGTCACCGTTTAATTTTACAAAAGGTACTTTTTTAGTAATTTCTTCAATAGTCCTGTCCCTTAATTCAATCAATTTCTTATTATACTGCTCAATATTATTTGTTGCAAGCTCAATCGCTTTACCAAGGCCCACTATTCCGGCTACATTTTCTGTACTGGCCCTTCTTCCTCTTTCCTGTGCTCCGCCATGAAGGAAATTTGTAATTTTTACGCCTTTTCTTATATACAATGCCCCTACACCTTTAGGTCCATAGAATTTATGAGCTGATAGCGATAATAAGTCTACATTCAATTCATTAACATTTATCGGTATGTTGCCGACAGCCTGTACTGCATCGGTGTGAAAATAAATATTATGCTCTTTTGCAATTTTCCCGATCTCAGCTATTGGCTGAATGGTACCGATCTCATTATTGGCAAACATTATTGTTATCAAGGTGGTAGAGGGCTTAATTGCTTTTCTTACCTGTTCCGGTGATACCAATCCGTTTTCATCCACCGGAAGATAGGTAACTTCAAAGCCGTCGCTTTCAAGGTATTGGCAAGTGTGAAGCACAGCATGATGTTCTATGGCAGTAGTAATTATGTGATTCCCTTTTGCTTTATTGGCATAAGCCACTCCTTTGATTGCCCAGTTATCTGCTTCAGAACCGGAACCTGTAAAGAATATCTCCCTTGGCATAGCACCCAAAGCTTTTGCAACTCTTTCCCTTGCCTCTTCTATTGCTTTCTTGCTTTCTCTTCCGATACTGTATATCGATGAGGCATTACCGAATTTATTTGTAAAATAAGGCAACATTTCTTCAAGAACCTCAGGTTTTACAGGTGTTGTTGCTGCATGATCCAAATATATTATCCTGTTATCCATAATTAGTGCTCCTTACATAGTTTTTTATATAAAAATCCATATATTAGCTTTTCTTTTTATTTATTCCCTAAAGATCTATCTTTAAAACAATAATTCACAGTAAATTTGTAGGGATTATATATAATATATATAAGCATCATCCGGATTTGCTTTTTTATATTCTTCAACAAGGTCGGCCAGAGTAATGGAATCAACCGCCTCATTCACTTTATCCCTAATCTTTTCCCAAACTATTTTGGTAACACATTTATCGGACTTTGAGCATCTATTAGGTTCATCTTCAATCACACAGTCAACCGGTGCCAAAGAACCTTCTAAAGCCCTTAATATAGACCCAATTGTAATATTTTCAGGACTATGGGCAAGCATATAACCGCCTTGCGCACCCCTCACACTGTTAACATGTCCTGCTTTTTTAAGAGTTGCAAAAAGCTGTTCCAAATAGTTTTCCGAAATCTCCTGTCTTTCCGCAATGCTCTTTAAAGCCACAGGACCTTCGCCGTCATGGAGTGCAAGGTCAAGCATGGACTTTACACCATAACGTCCCTTTGTAGATAGTCTCATTTTCAGTCCTCCAATTCCAAGTAATTTACTTGGTATTCTTATCTAAGATTAGCACTGTGTTAATAGTTTGTCAATAGAAAATTAATAAAAAACACCAAAAAAATCGGATTTTTTATTTTATAATACAAGTGCCTGATTTATTATACATATTAAATCCATTGAACGCACAATACCTGTTGAAAATTTATCGTGCGTTCAATCCGAAATAAGTATTTACTTCAATATTCTTTTCACAAACTGCATGTGTTCTCACAGAATTCAGTCAGTATTATTTTAAAAAAGAGGACTATAATATCTTGTATTAAGCATATCTGCTATCTCATCAATAGTTTTTCCGAGAGAATTGACTATAAACACACCGTAATTGCCTCTTTTTCCCATAGTCATTTCAGGCATATTATTTCTTGAAATGTACGAAATTTGGAAACTGTTTCCTTCATATACAATTGCATCAATGGGATAATTATAAGTCTCTAAATCTACCACTTCAAACCCTTTTTCTCTAAGTCCGGATTTTATATCGTCCAGTCCCTGTTGAACTGCTACTACAATAAAAACCACCTCCTACTATAAGTATTAGCAGAAGGTGGAATCAATATTCAACACAAATTCTTAAGTCCTCAATATATCAGTATGCTGCATTTTACTCTTTTTATGATTAAGTAAAAATTTTTAAAACCATTAATAACTTTTCTGATTTCTGGTCATCAAAAAATATGCACATATAACAATATATACAAAAAAACTGGCTTGCAAAAATTTTTTAAAGATTAGTATATTCAACAGTAACAGTACAAAACCAATTAACAAACACCAGGCAATTATCCTTCTTTTCATGCGTCTCTCCTTTCAGAATATCGCTATAAGATTTATTTTATTGTTCCAGATCTTTTTCCTTCTGATAAAAAAAAGTTTGGATAGGCCTAAAATTATATTTATTATAAAATATTATCTGTTCCGTGCTTCCGACAAAAAGTATGCCTCCTACTTTTAGCGCATTGTTAAACTTCTTGTATATTTCGACTTTTGCTTCCTCAGTAAAATATATCAAAACATTTCTGCACACAATAAGATCACAATTTTTGGGATATGGGTCTGCCAGCAGGTTATGCTGTTTAAATTCAACACACCTTTTTATCTCATCCTTTATCTTATACAAATTCCCATCAAAATTAAAATACTTCTTCATATATTCAGCAGGAACATTTGCCACACTTTTTTCGGAATACTCACCTTTTTTAGCTTTTTCAAGTATATCCTTATCAATATCCGTTGCAAGTATTTTTATCTTTTCCAACGGTAAAAATTCACTCAGCAGCATAACCAAAGTATAAGGTTCATCTCCGCTTGAACACGCTGCACTCCATATCTTAAGATCTTTATTGTAATTAAGTAACATAGGAAGTATATTAGTCTTCAGTTTAATCCACTGTTCAGGATTTCTAAAAAATTCAGAGACATTAATAGTCATAAAGTTAATAAACTCATCATACAGCTTTTTATTAACCTTTAATTCCTCAACGTATTGTGCATAACCGTTGAAGTTATTTTTACTTATAAGAGAGTCCAACCTTCTTTTCATCTGCTTTTCTTTGTATGAACTAAGGTCAATGCCCGAAATTTTATATATTTCCTTTTTAAAGCCTTCATAATCCATTGGCATGGGAGCATTCTCCATTCTTAATTTCTTTTTAACTATATTTTTAAATTTGTTATCACAACTTTGAATCTAAATGTATGGAATTAACATTTACAGCCATGAAATTAGGATGAAAAAAACCTTTTTATCTCTAACTCCGCACTCTCTACCGAATCGGAAGCATGTATTAAATTTTCAAACCTATGAAATCCATAATCACCGCGGATGGTTCCCGGTGGGGATTCTAAGCAATTGGTTTTACCAACCAAATTCCTAACTGCAGTTACAGCATTTTCGCCGCTTATTATCATAACTACAACCGGTCCCGATGTAATATAGTTTATCATATCCTCGAAGAAAGAATACCCCTTCACATGGGCATAATGCTCTAGTGCCAATTCCCTATCGATATTGATAATTTTCATTTGATCAATGGTAAGATTCTTTTTCTCAAACCTGGAAATGATTTCACCGATGAGTTTTCTTCTAACGGCATCCGGTTTTAAGATAACTAATGTCCTCTCCATATTCTCTCCTTTAACGTCATTCAAAAAGCTAGATTTCATTTTGTGTTTGTTAAGAATTTATATTTTTGACAAGCTTTCATGCAAAAATGGCTTAAAAAACAGAAACTATAAATAAACTTAAGAAAATCATATGATTATTTTAGCATAATGCAATAAAAAAATAAAGATTAAAAAAGACCGGCTGAATTTAAAGACAAAAAAACGTACAGTATGTACGTTTTTTTGTTGATCTATTTTAAAACTATAAGTTTGCAACTTTAACAGGTTCTTCGAATATACCTCGTTTCACCTCGGTTGCAGTCATATGCTCAGCATTAAAATGCTCAGTTAAGTAGTTACAAGCATCCCACGGATTTATTGTTTGACCGCATGTAAATACATCTACTGCTGCATAACCCAGTTCGGGCCATGTATGAATTGCCAAATGTGATTCTGATATAACCACAACACCGCTTACTCCCTGCGGACTGAATTTGTGGAATGCTACTTCCCTAACTTCAGCACCAGCTTCAAGTGCGGCCTCCACCATAATTTTTTCAATTAGGCTGCGATTATTTAGAATTGACGGATCGCACCCATAAATTTCTGCCAGAATATGACGCCCCAAAGTATGCATTTTTAGTTCCTCCTTCAAAATAAAAAATATCAACAACCTTTCTATTATTTTGAACTCATGTTATTGTTTTATATTAAACTTGAGCTCAATATGCAAGTTTTAATATAGCCGATAATCGGCAAATAAGACTAATACATAAATTTTTATTAACTACATATTATTTTCAATTATTACAAGCTTTGTAATAAAGCTTTTAAAATTACAACAGAATTCATTTTAACACGTTTACCCCAAAAGTCAATACTATTTATGTATTTTTTTATGTTTTTCAGGATTATCTCACATTTCTTTACTATTACTTCAGTTTACTTATTCTTATTTTACAGACTTAATCCTTATCACAATATAAAAATACAATAATAAATTTTAATATAAAAATATTAAAGGAACAATTCATAATTTTATTTTATGAATCATTCCTTTATTTCAATTTAAAATATAAATCATGTTCAAAAATCTTTGATGTTTTTTCTTAAATACCGGTCAATCAATTATTCATCCTTTTTAATAATATCGCCTAATGTAACATCCATTTCTTCTTTATGCTCTGTCGGCTCCTCAGCACTCTCACCTTCAGAATTTTCAGCTGGAGCAGAAGTATCTTCTGTAACAGGATCTATAGGTTTAACTTCTTTAATGCTAAGGCTAATTTTTTTGTTTTCCTGGTCAAATTCAATAATCTTTGCATCCACCATCATTCCGGCAGTCAGAACATCTTCAGGTTTAGCAAGCCTTTTTGTAGAAATCTGTGAAATATGAACAAGTCCGTCAATACCTTCTTCAAGCTCTACAAACGCACCAAAGGGCGCAAATCTTACAACTTTAACTTTAACAACATCTCCAACTTTATATTTCTGAGCAGCCTTATACCAAGGATTGTCTTCTGTCTTTCTATAACCTAAAGATATTTTTCCCTTTTCCTTGTCTGCATCCAAAATAGTTACCTGAACATTATCACCAACCTTTACAACTTCCGACGGATGCTTAATTTTAGACCAGGAAAGCTCTGATTTATGAATCAGTCCATCTACGCCTCCTATATCAACAAACGCACCAAAGTCTGTAAGGCTCTTAACTACACCATTATAAATTTTTCCGACTTCAACATTAGCCCAGAACTCTTTTAATTTCTTTTCCTTTTCCTCTTCCAGAATAACTCTCGCTGAACCTACAAGCTTGCGCTTTTTCTCATTGAATTCAATAATTCTTACATTAATGGGTTTCTTTAAAAATTCGTTAAGATCTTTTACATATTTATCGCTGATTTGTGAAGCAGGAACAAAAATTCTTACACCTTTTGCACTTGCTATAACACCGCCATTAACAACTTCTATAACAATAGCTCTAACAGGCGTCTTGTCCTCGTAAGCTTTTGCGATATCATCCCAGGCTTTTAAAGCATCTAAATATTTTTTAGACAACAATACATTGCCTTCTCCATCATTTACCTTTTTTACATATACTTCAATTTCGTCACCGACTTTTACTTCATCTGAAATTTTAAAGTCAGGTTCGTCGGTATATTCCTCAATAGGAATTATTCCATCCGATTTATATCCAAGGTCAACAAATATTTCTTTATTATTATAACCGATGACCTTCCCGGTAACAACGTCACCATCTCTTAAAGTTACCATTGACTTTTCGAAAGCATCCGCAAAATTCATTTCAGTTTCTTGTTCATTCATATCGACCCTTTGTTTATTGTTTAAATCACTCATTTTTTTTATAACCTCCTCAATTACCCATTCCGGTGTTGACGCTCCGGCAGAAATACCTATTTTTTTTATTTTTTTTATATCTACCGGTGGCAAATCACCGGAAGTTTCAACTTTATATGTCAGAGGACAATTTCTCTTACTTATTTCATATAATTTCTGTGTATTTGAGCTGTGTTTGCCCCCTATTATTATCATCATATCCACTATTTTAGATATTTCATCAACTTCATCCTGACGCTTGCTTGTTGCACTGCAGATTGTATCATATTTTACAACATTGCCGTATTTTTTTTCAATATATTCCACTATCTCTTCCCACTTTTTTCTTGACAATGTTGTTTGAGATACGACACATATTTTGTCGTTTTTAATATCCAGCTTATCCACGTCTGCAATGCTGTCAACTACACTTGACTTATTTTCACACCATCCGCTAATTCCTATTACCTCAGGATGATTCTTATCCCCAACTATTATAATATCATAACCTTCCGTACACTTTTTATTTACCAGGTTATGTATCTTTTTTACATAGGGACAAGTGGCATCGTTAAGTATCAAACCTTTGTTTTTTATATCTTCATATATTTGAGGTGCAACTCCATGAGCTCTTATAACTATGTGTCGCCCCGGTATTGCATCATCAATATTGTCAATGGACTCAACACCTTTTTCTCTCAATTGCTCTACAACCTGGTCATTATGGATTATAGGTCCATATGTATAAATCCCTGACTTTTCTTTTTCCGTCAGTTCATTAACAAGTTTTACTGCATTACTGACTCCAAAACAAAAACCTGCTGACTTTGCAAGAATAATTTCCAACTATTTTTCCTCCATAAGAGCATATACTTTTGACATAATGTCTTTTGCAATTTCAACCAATTCACTATTAGTATATTTCTTATCCTTCTCCAAATCAAGTCTAAATGGCTTGCCAAATACAACTTTTATTTTACTGAAAGGTCTGTATCTTCCTGAAACAGCTACCGGAATAATCGGTGCACCAGACTTTTGTGCTATCAATGCCACTCCCGGTTTAATTCTAATCGATTTGGCATCTTTATTTTTCATCCTGGTACCTTCAGGGAAGATACCTAAAACCTCATTATTTTCCAATATGCGCAAAGAAGTTTTTATAGCTTCTACATCACCTTTGCCTCTTTTTACCGGAAAAGCACCCAGCCAGGTAATAAATTTGGCAAACAACGGGTTTCTAAAAAGTTCTTCCTTGGCCATATATCGTACCAGCCTCTTAATTTTGTAGCCAATAAAAAACATATCCAATTCGCCGTTATGATTTGCACATAAGATTAACGGCCCGGTTTCCGGTACGTTTTCCTTGCCGATTACTTCAACTCTGTAAAAAATCGCAAAAACAATTGTCACAAATCCTCTAAAAATATTGATTAACATTGGTCCTCTATCAGTCCTAATATTTTATTAACTACTTCTTCTATACTCATATTAGTAGTATCCAATTCAACAGCATCTTCAGCTTTTGCTAAAGGTGCAAAAGCCCGGCTGCTGTCATTCTTGTCACGGTATAGGATGTCATTTTTTACATCTTCTAAGGAAACATCAGTAATACCTTTCAACAATTGTTCATTATACCTTCTTTTTGCTCTTTCTTCAATAGATGCGGTGAGAAATATTTTCAATGTTGCATTAGGAAGTACATATGTGCCGATATCACGGCCATCCATTACAACACTGCATTTGGAAGCTATTTCACGCTGGATTTCAACCATCTTTAATCTTACTTCCGGTACGACTGCTACATTAGATGCACCTATAGACACCTCAGGTGTCCTGATTAAGTTGGTTACATCTTCTCCATCTAAGTATATTCTCTGTTCTTCATCTATGTGCCTGACTTCTATATTTATATCCTTTACTAATTTTGATAATTTTTCTTCATCACGTGTATCTATATTCTGTCTAATGGCTTTTAGAGCTACAGCTCTGTACATAGCCCCGGTATCTAAATACACAATTTTCAGTTTTTTTGAAATCATTTTGGCAATTGTACTTTTTCCTGCACCTGCAGGTCCGTCTATTGCAATACTAACCCTTTTGCTGCTATCCATTCTGAAACTCCTGAATTTAAATTTATTGTAATAATAATTATGTACATAAACATTAATTGCAGTTCCGGTAAAAAATTAATCACTTACTATATCCGGTCTTAATACTTTAGCATTGTTTAAATATATATGTTTAATTTCATCATTTCTCTTATCGGTATTTATATGCATCAAAACCCGTATACATTTTTCAAGGCTTCCGGGTACCGGAATTTCATTGGTACACATTAATGCAACGCTTGTCCAACCCAGATTTCTGGCAGCAACTGCCGGAAAGGTCGCATTTAAATCATTGGTTACAGTGAAAATTATACTAATTAAGTCTTCTTCTTTCAATTTATTTTTTTCATATATTTCTGTAAGTAATTTTTCAGTTTCTCTTAGAATTTCAACTGCATCATTATTTTCGACAGTTGTAGCACCTCTAATTGCTCTAACCATAGTCATTTCCTCCCGTTATACCATACTACACTATACAACTCTATGGCCAAGTCCTATAGATACTTCATTCAAATGAAGCAAACCAATTCCAAAAAATATAGCTACACTAATATGATTCTTATATCTTGCTATACCAATTTTTCCTCCAACATTCAGTCCGATTGCCTTGGGCATTATCTGGGACAGAGCTTCTCTTGTAGCACCTGCAACTGCACCTTCCTCAGTATGACTTTCGGTAATAACGCCCTCTCTTTTTGCGGAAACTACAGCTCTTTCCACTATTTTCATAACAGAGGTTATAAATTCTCCTCCATAATCAACGGCACAAGTATGTATGCCTTCTTTAAGAAAATCGCTCTGATATGCCTTTTCCTCCTGCCTGTCGGCAGTTAAGGCAATTTTTATAGCTGCCGATGCTATCTCTTTACTTCCAAAGGATTTGTTATCGCGTGGTTCCTTACTCATATTTTTATCCATCCCGTATATTAGTTGTGTCATAACAAGTGATTTCAAAACTTCCTGCTGCTTCTTTCCAATACCAATCCCCAAGTTATATTTGTAATTCAAAAACACTACTGCCTGAGAGAAAAGTATCATTTTTATTATATAAAAGTACTTATTATGCTATAAATAGAATTCTTTTTAACATGTAGATTCCTACGTTTTTTGAAACCACCTTATATATTATATAGTAATAGTTGTTTCAAGACAATAAAAAATTATACGGTATAAGCGTAATTTATTCCTTAATTGAAATACGAGTTATTTCTTCTATGTTGGAATTAACCTTAATTCTTTTTCCAACTTCCACTCCTGATAAATTTTCACTGGCTGAAATAATTTCAAGTAATGCTTCCTGATCAGTTGCGCTTCCATCGACTTCTACCACATCTCCATCTTTTACCGGAATGGTAACAAGATTTTGATTGAATACGGCAACTTCTTCTCCATTCACCAGCAGTTTCAAATCCTCATTGCTTTCACTTGCCAAAAGTGCAATAGATATTTCACCTTCCTTGTACAAATATTCTTCCTCACCTAAAGGTCTTCCGTTGACATCATCATCCTTTACAAGGTAACTTCTTAACGAAGGGTTAAGTAATGTTCCCTGTATAAATACAATAGCAATAAACAAGCATACAAATGTAAAAAAAAGAATTTTCTCAAAGCCGAAGTTTATCAATCTCTTCGCCATAATTTCACTTCTTTTTTTTCTTTCTTTCCTGGCTCTAAATACAATAACCTTCATTATAATCATCTCCCCCATATATTCCTAAGGTAATCAATATCTTCATAAGAGAAGTTTGCACCTATAATTTAATATAATCACCGCTATAGAAATATTATGCTAAAATGACTAAAAAAATACGCTTTGAATGGTTGGTTGCACTTTTGTTTTTACTCCAAAACATAAAAAAAGCCATAAACATGGCTAATGAAATAAACTTATGAACTTTTGCCATATAGTATTCATCTATATACTTATCGTCATCCTTCATAGAATTTTTTCTTACACCTTCAATCTCAAAACCCGAATTTTTTGTATAATTTTATTGCCCTTTCGTTGTTTGTCATTACTGTCAATTCAAGTCTTGTTATTCCATTCCTTTCAGCCCATTCCATCAACTTGTTAAAAAGACTTGTTCCTATTCCCTGCCCACAATATTCTTTAAGTATTCCTGCAACTATATATGCACTATGCTTTATTCTGTTGCCCCCCCTATCCGCCGACAAAAATCCGACAATTTCCATAGAAGAAAGATAGAAAAAGATGAAAACTTTCACTATTTCAATTAAGGAATTTTTATGGAAGTTAAGCTTTCATTGGAACTGTAAAAAGATAATTTTCATTTAGCGGGCAGTGGTATCTTCATAAGCCATTGCCCGTTAAATGAAGCAACAGGCAAGATTAATGAAAAAACGAATTTGGAAGATAAAAACCTGAGCAAAACATTTAGAAACTCAGCTTACCTAGCAGCTGCTTCCGGCGAGATACCCTGTGGAAAAAGCAATGGTAAGATTAAAACCGCCGGTATAAGCATCAACATCTATAATTTCTCCTGCAAAATAAAGCCCTTTGATCAACTTTGACTCCATTGTCGAAGGATTTATTTCATCAGTCGACACGCCGCCTGCTGTAACAATTGCTTCATCAATCGGTCTTGACCCGTTAATTGTCAACGTAAATTTTTTTAAGATCCTGACTAAATTTCTTCTTTCCTCTTTTGTAATCTGGTTTACAAATTTATCGGGAGGAATTTCCGAAAGCCGAATAACTACTGGTATTAATTTTTTCGGAAGAAGTTCGTCTAATGCATTTTTAAATTGTTTTCTGGAAAACTTCTCAAAATCCCTTTGAATTCTTTCGTCCAGCTTTTCTTCGGTAAGAGCTGGCTTTAAATCTATTATTAAAGTAATACCCTTAAAGTCATAATCAAGGATATGCCTGCTTGCACTTAAAATTATCGGTCCCGATACACCATAATGGGTAAAAAGCATTTCTCCGAAATCGGAGTAAACTTTTTTTCCTTTTTCATTTATAAGTGTTATAGATACATTCTTTAATGAAAGACCCTGAAGCTCGCCAACCCATTTTTCCGAGACTACCAGCGGTACAAGAGACGGACGCAGCGTGACTATGTTGTGTCCTAACTTTTTTGCCATTTTATAACCGTCACCGGTTGATCCGGTACCCTTATACGATGCTCCGCCTGTTGCCAAAATCACAGAATCGCAATTTATCTTTTGTCGGTCTTTTAGCATTACCCCACTAACGGCACCGTTTTCTGCAATAATATCCGATACCGGCGAATTATAAAGAATTTTAACCCCAGTATCTTTCAGATATTTCATAAGGGTATCAACCACATCTTTAGCTCTGTCGGAAACCGGAAACACCCTGCCCCCTCTTTCAACTTTCGTTTCAAGACCATATCTATGTAAAAATTCCAGCAAATCAGTATTGGAAAACGTGTAAAAAGCTGAATACAAAAAATTCCCGTTTCCGGGAATATTCTCAATCAACCCTTCAATATCGGTATTATTGGTAATATTGCATCTGCCTTTACCCGAAATTAAAATTTTCTTTCCCAACCTGTCATTCTTTTCAAGAAGAATAACATCTTTGCCACGTTCCGCTGCCTTTCCTGCAGCAAGGATGCCCGCAGGGCCTCCACCCACAACTACAACTTTTTTACCCATTCTTTCCCCTCGTATTCATTTTGATTTTTAAGAATATTCCTATATTATTTCATTATTACTCTTAAAAAATATTTATTGTCATACCTTAGCCAAAAAATTTTTCCTCATAACCTTTAATAATTTTTTCTTTCCAAAACACTTCCAACATGGCAAGTATCGTTTAATGTTTTCAAATACCTTTTGTCTTTATCAATATGTACTATACTTACCGAAGTATTTGCTATATAAAATTTATTGTAAGCTTCAAGCTCTATTCCTAATAGTCCCAAAATTATAAGTTTTATTACTCCTCCATGGGAAACTATAAGAATATTTTTCCCCGAGTTTCTTAAAATTATTTCATCAACATACTTCATTACACGGTTATACACATTATCCAAGCTGCCTTCACCGGGAAAAACAGCAGTATGGGGTGATAATCTCCAAGCATTGTAATCATAGTCTTTCCTTTTTCTTATTTCTTCAAAGGTTAGTCCTTCCCAGTCTCCAAAGCTTATTTCATTGAGAGCTTCACTCTTTATTACATTCAATCCGAACTTATCTGCAATAATTTGTGCTGTCCTGTACGCCCTTCTCAGATTACTGCAATATATGACATGGATTTCTTCTCTCATAAGTCTTTCTGCTACAAGTTCCGCCTGTCGAATCCCCTCACTGTTAAGGTCTGTATCAGTACACCCCTGACATCTGTCCTCTTTATTCCAATCGGTTTCGCCATGGCGAACAAGATAAATTTTTGACACTATCCGTCAGTCTTCCTTTCTAATCTTTGATTCATTTTCTTCATCATATTTTTCGTAAACCTGATACTCTTCCCATATCTTTTCCAAATTCTCAAAAGTATCATAAACCTGCTGCTTTCTTCTCATACCTATAGCAACAATTAAAGCATTTATGACACTTAGAGGAGCAACCAGGGAATCTACAAAGGAAGCCATATCACTTCTCGCAATAAGAGAATGGTCGGAACAGTGTGCCAGTGGAGATTCTTTACTGTCTGTAATGGATATGACAGTTGCTCCGCGGCTTTTGCCAAATTTCAAAGCACTAATGGTTCTTTTAGAATATCTCGGAAAGCTGATTCCAATTATAACATCATCTTTCGACGCGTGAATAATCTGTTCAAACATTTCGCTTACACTGGTGGTGTGTACCAGTCTCACATTGTCAAATATCAAGTTAAAATAAAAACCTAAAAAGCTGGCAAGCGGTGCCGAGCTTCGAACTCCTAAAATATATATCTTTCTGGCATTCAAAATACTTTCCACAACTTCGTTGAAAGTATTTATATCCAATTCCTCAAGGGTCAGTTTTATTTTTTCCATATCAGCTTGGAGTACACTTTTTAAAATATTGTCCTCACTAATCCTGTTCGAAGATACCTCCATACGCTGAACCGATGTCAACTTACTTTTTATGAGTTCTTTTAAAACTTTCTGGAGTTTCGGGTATCCGTCAAAACCAATTTCATTGGCAAACCTTACAACAGTAGATTCGCTGACACCTACTTCTTCTCCCAATTTGGCAGCTGTCATAAAGGCAGCTTTATCATAATGATTAATGATAAAATTCGCAATTCGTTTTTGACCTTTACTAAAATCAGGAATACTTGACTGTATTTTTTTAATCAAATCATTGCTTTTGTTTTCCATTGCTTTTCTCCTCTTTTATTATTCTGTTTTTTATAAAATGCTGCAACTTAAATAAAGACAATTTCTAATGATTTGTCACATATAATAGAGTTTTGTTATATAACTTTATCAACCCTGCCTGACTTTAAGCAATTAAGTTTCATAAATTGAAATTGTCATTTTATCATTTTCTTTACTTAATCCAAAAATTAAATTCTTATCCTTAAGATTTTTATTTAGAAAATCCACTACTTTATATAGTTCAATATTACTCTCTACTTGAACTTTTGCTTTTAATTCAAGTTTGTCATCAGTATCCATTGAAACCTCCACATCAATATAATCAATTTTATAATTGCAATATTCATATTACTTACAGCTGCATCAATAAAATAATAAATTCCTTTAAATTTAATTTTTAGAAGCTTTTTATCAATTGCAGCTTTTAATAAATTCACTTTTGAAAATATCACTCTTTTATATTTATATATTACATTTTTGCAGGATAAAAATCAAGATTATGCAATTTATGCTTTTAAACTTTAGCAATGGAAAGAATCTTTGCAAATTTCTTTTAATAATTAGATTTTCAATAAACAAAAAATTGCATTTTAATTTTAAAAAATTACAAGAAAAAACAGGAGTAAGGGGGAATTTACATCTCCTGTTTTTTTATAACAACACAATTTATAAAACTTTTTGTACAGTGTTAAAATTAAAGCTATAGCCATTCTTAAAGCTATTTTTAAACTTCTTCTATAAAAAATGCGGGTTCTTATAAATTTGATTTGTACCTTCCTTTATCAAATTCGATCTTTCAGCAATAAAAAAAACAATCAATATTAATGCAACAATTAGTAAAAAAGTATATTTTATAAATATATTAATATAATATCAATGATTATTCTGGAAAACAATTACATAATTGTTTCATTTTCTTTACAGAAATATTTCATTCTTTCTATTACAAATAAACAAAAAAAGCACCAAGCTATATTTTATCAGCAACCCGGTACTTAAGTTTTAAAATAAATATAAATACTTTATTCTTTTAGCTCAATTTATCTTTCTAAGCAACCGTATTTTGGAGTTTTGAAGAAGAGAGAAAATAGTAAAAAAGCAATATCCATTTCAATAAGCAGCGGCTACAGACAAGGCAAATTCACCGCATATAAACGATTTGAGACAAATTGAATAATTATCTTTTTCAACTGTATCCTTTAGGGTACATAGCCTATTAAAACTCATTCGCATGCCAAGTTTGAAAAGCTTCGATATTGCTTCTTTTCTTGTCCATAAAATCATAGCCTGTTTCCAGTAATCATCTTTTCCTTTAAAAACGTCCAGATACTGCTGCTCTTCCAGGGTGTAAAAATGCTTTATCAGCGATTCTTTTTGTCCGCTTGTCCTTTCCAAATCTATACCTATTTTATTGTCTGAAACCAATCCGATGCAATAGGGATAAGAATGGGTTATTGACACATACAGATCGGGATATTGAACTATATAGGGTGAAGAGTCGTCATTCTTCAATACATCAATACAGGAGAGGTCCATCATTACACCTCTGTCCTGCTTATATTTGAACAGAGCAGATTTTACGGAATATCTTCCCGATACCCATTGAATTCTGTTTTTCTCAATCTTAAGTGTGTCAAGGTGTTCCAACTCTCTGTCCGAAAGAACAGAGAGAAGGTTTAAATCCTTCTCTCTCATATCAACTACATGAAACTCAAATCGATAGGCTCTATTTATGGACTCTAAGCATCTATTAATCATATATTCGGTACTCATTGACTTATACGCCTCACAATTACATCTTTTGCATAATAGCAGACCTCGCCTTTCTCATTATACAGTATAACATTGTATACCTTTTCTTCATCACTGCTCTTTACAAGCTTTGCATAAGACTTAAACAATCCCGGCTCTTTCGGTACCTTAACAAGTCCGAATTCTCCTATTTCCGACGGCAGATAAATTCTGTCACTGCCTTCAGAAGCATGGACTCCGCAAGATTGCATCAATGTGTCGGCAAAGGCCGGATTAAACAGTAAATTCGGCAGATCATACTTTTTATTTCTAATTTGCTCTTCAGATAAGGCAACCGTCAATATTACCCCATAATCGTTATATTTATACTTATTTATTTGTGCCGACTTGTCATCCATAAACAGCGGTCCTAACTGTATAGCATTGTTATGGATTTTCCTCATCCTTTCCAGCGATTCACTCAGCAGCATTTCTTTCATTCCGTCGATTTCTACAGCAGTAATTTCTTTTAAATATTCATATTCTCCAATTTTATTCGATATCTTCAGTTCTGCAATTTCCATCATTCTTCCGTCACCGATCTTCGGTTTGAAGTAGTTGTACAATGAAGCATTAATAGATTTATCGGGTGCTTCATCAATCTTCATTATTAATTCCTGTGCTTTCTCATTAAATAACTTCAAAGGTTTATAAATCATCACATCTTTAAAACAATACTGCTCGCTCTTTCCGAAGATCAAGCTGTGTACCTCGGCACCAATTTCCAGATAGGCCACCAAAGGAACAATCGGTGTAGTTCCAAGTCTGTGATGGTTTATAATGGGATCAGCTTTGACGGAAAATACTTTAAACACCTTGTCTATTTTACCGTCTCTTTCACTAATCCAATCTATCATGGGCACACTGTTTTTAATTCCATGCCACTTTTCGGCGCTTACCATTGTTCCAAGCCCTTTACTTACAACAACCTCATTTAGATTTAAATTGCTGTTTAAAATATGCATAAATTCAGCATTTGCCCTTTCCGGTTCAATTAAATGAAGCCCCATTCCCTCAGCATTTTCCTTAACAAATTCATTTCTCCATGCCATACCGATATCTTTCCAGCCGGACCATGCAATGCTTAAGGCTCTTATTCCTTTATGCTTAGATCTTACCATGGATATAAAGCCGGTTATGAAACTGTTTGCCGAACAGTAATCCAACTGGGCTTCATTTCCGAATCTTCCGGATATGGATGAAAACCCAATCAGTACTTTTAAATCTTTTTTATCTGCCAATCGGTACAAATTGCAAATACCTTTAGCTTTAACCGAGAATATTTCATCGAACTCTTCTTTTGTTTTTTGACCGATTAATCGGCTTTTTTCAACACCTGCACCATGGATTATAACATTTACCGGGCCAAAGTTCGATACTGCTTTATCTACAACCTCTTTAAGTTTTTCATAATCCGATACATCACAGCTGTAGTATTCTGCATCACTTCCGCTTTCTCGGATTTCTTTCAAAAGCTTGTGCACAGAAACAGCTTTGGTTACTTTGGAAAATTCCCTTTGAACTTCGGTTGGTGTTGCTTTCTTTCCTTCTTTTTTAAGTTGATCATATATTTCCAATTTCTTTTGTTCAAGAGCTGCCTCATCCAGTTTTGAAAGTTCTTCAATATCTGAAGGAATGGCAGTTCTTCCGATAATCGTGAATTTTGCTTTTATATTCTTTGAAACCTCCCGGATAATTTCAGCTGTTATTCCATTTCCGCCTCCTGTGATGAGAAAATGGTTTCCGTCAAAATTCGCAGCAAATTCAAGTTCAGAACGATCCACATTGGCAAGTTTCAAGGTAATTCTTTTACCATTGTCATATCCTATCTCATAGTCCTGGAAGTTTTCCTCCAATTCCTCCACAACAGTTGAAATCATTTCTTCTGTCAATTCAGAGCCTTTAACTTTGCCAATATCTAAAATTTTAACCTTTGAATTTGCAAATTCCTTGCGAAGTCCTTTATAAAAACCGCACAGTGCGCCATAAAAAGGATTTTCCAAAAATCCGTCCTGCTGTTTATATCCCAAACACCCATCCGATGAAATTACACACATAATGCGTATGGAAGGTTTCTCAATAACCTTGGATAATTCCTTGTAAAATACAAATCTGTGAAGACTGTTTAAATAAAGCAGGTTATCTTCCTTTTCCTTTGCTAAGTTTTCAAAATCAATATGTTCACCCAGATGACCCAGATCCAGTATAACTTCAATGTCCTTTACAGCTTCTCGGATATCTGCTGCCCGGTTTTCCAAACCATTGATATCCAAAGCCTCGTCGAATATAAACTCTTTTACCTCAGAAGAAATGCTTTTCAAATGTTTTGCGAACCCTTGAACAGTTTCAGGACTATTACCTATTACAAGTACTTTTTTGTCTTTGAGGTCAAAATCTTTATTGTCTATATTCTTTTCCACAATTATCGGATACTGAAGGCTAAGTTCCCTCTCTATATTACTCCCGGTTTCCTTTAATGTTTCGTCTTCAATCGTTCCTTGCTTTTTTTCTGCATCAATTCCTTTAGCATTATCATTATCTGCAATTTTGCCACCAGTATTGCTTTCTATAGCCTCAATTATTGACTTGATGGTTTTTAACTGTGAAGGACTAAAGTTTACATCCTCACTTACACCAAACCTTGCACTCAGTTCCGACAAAATAGTAGCTTGTTTGATGGTATCAACACCTAAATCAGCTTCAATTTCCATATCCTCTTGAAGCATTTCTACAGGATACTGGGTTATTTCAGCAATTATGTTCATTACCTGTTCCCGTACAGAAACATCCCGTGAAACATTCAGCCTATTTTCGTTATCGCCTTTTTCAGGCATTTTTGCAACCGGTTCCGAATCTGAAAGTGACTTACTGTCACATTTTACATTTTGCTTTACCAAATCAATAAGATCTCCTATTGTACGGTACTGAGAAATATTTCCGGCAACTTCTTCATTGAGTCCATACTTTTCACCTAAAATTGAAAATATGGTCGCCTGTTTTACCGTATCTATTCCCAAGTCCGCTTCCATTTCCATATCTCTTTCCAGAAGCTCAACGGGATATAGGGTTATTTCCGAAATTAATTTAAGAACTTCGGCTTCGCAATCGGAATTTGATAAATTCATATTGTTCCTGTCATTCTCTTCCGAACCTAAGCTATTTTTTACCTCATTTACTTCAACGGAAGAATCAGCAACACTTGTATTTTGCATAACAAGATCAACCATTTGTCCAATAGTTTTTAAATTTGAAAGGGCCTGCCCTTCAAGATGATTTAAATTAAATTTTTCAGCAATCATTGAGAATATGGTTGCCTGCTTTACAGTATCCACACCCAAATCAGCTTCCAGTTCCATTGACAAATCGAGCATTTCTTTAGGATACTGCGTTACGTTGGCGTAAATTGTAAGAACTTCGTCAATAATTTGCTGCTGATTCACTACAGTCGCAGGCATAGTGCTGATTTTGCCAAAATCAGTACCTGATGAACTATTGATCTGTCTAGAAGTATCTATCTTTGTTGCTTCTGCTACCGGCGCAGCTTCCGCATATCCCTCTTCTACAGGTGCAAAAAGCTCGCCTTTCTCTTCTGCCACCAATATCCTGCCGCAGTATTTAAGCTCTGCATCCTTTGAAGCAATTCTTTCTATCCATTCCCTATAGGCTCTTTCATCGATAATTCTTTCATCTCCTTTTGCAATCCTCTGCATGAGATGATAATTGCCCTGTCCGCCAAAAGCTGCTACCGCTCTTAAAACATACTCAAACTCATATTCCCCTCCCTTTGATAGATTGAGGCCACAAAGTTCCGGATCCTCTTCCTTGAAGTTAACAACGGGAGGTATTATCTGATACTGAAGCACTTTAGCCGATACCGCTTCTTCGATTGATGCACCCATTATATGTCCGGTCATTCCCTTTGTATTTATTACCTTTATCTCTTTATATTTCTCGCCAAAGGTGCTTTCTAAAGAGACTTTTTCCATATAGGAACAGCCCGGTTTGTGAGAGTAAGTCTCATGAGAACAGTATACCAATTTTGAAGCAATATCTTTTCTGTCAAAGTTATACTCTTTCTCCATTCTTGCAATAAACCGGTCTAGTTCAACGGAATGTTTCTTTGTATCAATTTTCGATTGATGTCCTGCAGTGTTGAAGGTATGAGTTCCCAAAAGACGGCATATGCCGTTCATTCCCCTTCTTAAGACATCACTCTCTCTTTCAATTACAATACCGGTAGCACCGGAACCGAGTATCATTCCGCTTCTACGGTTGTCAAAGGGAACAGCAGCTTCGAATAAATTGTCGCACTCAGTTAAGGCACCAATACTTGAGAATCCTGCACCAAACCACGGCAATAAGTCCTTTGTGCTGGATATGTCAGCACCGATTACAATCATTCTGCGAGCATGTCCGGCTTTTATCAAATCTTCAGCAACGGTTATCGCACTTGCGTTGGAAGCGCAGGCGGTATTTAAATACATATTAGGTCCCGTTGCACCTATCAGCTGTGCTAATCGGTTATTGGCCTGTGATGCAAGCATTGTCATAAAGTTATGATTAAATTCATACACATCAGCTTCACCGGGATTGGGTGAAAGTCTTGAATAGTACATTGCAAACCAGTCAGCCAGAAGTTTCTTTGTATCCTGATCACTTACTCTTGAAATAACGGATTCAAAGAACTTAAGTATTTCAACTCTTGTTCTTGAACCGAATTTTGCAGCTGTATATTTTGACACTTCAGATATTACAGTTTCAATAGGCCATAATCCATTTACATAGATTATACCGGTATCATCCTGCATTTCCTTAGGCAATACCAACCTTCCCGGAAGCATTGCACCGGATGCTGTCTTTTTATATTCCCTTACGAGAGGAATTCCTGCATCCCGCAATGCCTCATATCCTGCGGCTACACCTGCACATATTGTCTGAGTCATTTGTTTTAAAAGCTTCTCATCAATGAGATAGTCGTTAATCATGTCCATCTTGCCGAATTTACCGGCAAAATGTATTACCTCGTTAATGGATTCTATTTTCTTAAATATAGTTTCCTTCTCCGTTTTTACAAGCCTTGTTATATTTAAATCATATATACTTTGTGCTTCTTCATCGGTCAGCATCTCAATCATGTTTCTGCCCTCGACAATATAGCCGAAATTATTGTCGTCAAAGGCTTTTTTGAAGCTGCCCGGCAGGCCTATTGCCACACCGCTGTATACTATACTGTCCTTGGAATCCTGAGTTAAAGCTTTTTGATGAGCAAAAGACGAATCCTCTCTGTTTAGATCACAGCTATTCTTTGCAAATTCATGATTTTGAGTCAGTTTATTGCTTGTATCAACCGGTTTTGACTCCACTTGATATACCACATTAGTTACATTTTCCTTGTGCAATCCTAAAACACTGTTTGCAGGAACATAGGATACATCAACCCCATGGGCAAACAGGATTGCTAATGCCTGCCTGAAGGTTTCGGCAGAAGATTTATTCTTACTGTCAATATTAACAATCTTTACATCCTTGTCGTATAAAATGGTTTTAACAAGGTTTGTTAATACATTGGACGGGCCTGCTTCGATAAACACTCTAACACCCGATTCATAAAGCTTTAACACCGAATGGGTAAATTTCACCGGTGATAAAATCTGTTGCTTTAATATTTCAGGCATTTTTTCCAATTCAGATACATTGTTATAAAAATCCGACATATGGCAAGCCATTACCTTACATTTTGGAGTGGAAAATTTAATATCCTTTATACTTTCTTCAAACTCATCGGCAGCTTTGGCCACAATACCGGTATGGAAGGCATGAGATACATTAAGCTCGGTATATTTCAATCCTTTATCTTTTAAATATTCCACAAACACAGATATCTGTTGACTGTCTCCTCCAACCACTGTTTGTTCAGGAGAGTTAATATTAGCAATACTTACTTTTGCACCGCTTTCTTTTATAATCTCTTCCACCTTTTCTGCCGATTCCCTTACGCTTACCATCTTACCCCGATTGTCCGCATCAATTCTGTCAAAGGAAAAACCTCTTTCTCCAATTATATTTATCGCCGATTTCAAATCTACCATTTCGCCGGCATATAAAGAAGTAATCTCTCCTAAGCTGTGCCCAATCATGTAATCAGCTTTGATTCCGGCTTCCTCTATTAGTTTGTATACTGCCATATTACTTACAAACATTGCAGGGTGCGTATTTTTTGTGTTTTTGAGTTCAGTTTTCAATTGCTCCTCATCCTCACCGAATATCAGCGGCATCAGAGAGTAGTTATATTTTGCTTTCCATATAGCATCAGCTTTATGATAGAAGGACTTTACAGCAGAGTAATTTTCATATAGCTCTTTTAACATATTCGGATATTGAGAAGCTTGTCCCGGGAACATTAACGCAATTTGAGACGACTCAATTTTAGGGTCGTTCCCTACATAAATTCCTTTTAATCCGAGTAAATGACTGTCATTCAGCTTGTCTTCCCTAATATATTCCTCAAGTATGTTCAATTTTTCTCTCAATTGGTCCATCGCAGATGCACAAATAGCAACACGCCATTTTTTATCATTGTCAACCGATAAGTTGTTATAATATACTGCCTGTTCAAAGGAAGAATTTTCATTTTTCTCTATAAACTCTTTTATGGATGAACATACTGCATCAATCGACTCTCCCGAAAAGAATACCGCTTCTTCCCTTATTTTTTCCTGAGAAAATTTGCTTTCATTTTTTCTGTTTGAAAAAGTATAGCTCTTTTGCAAAAACTCCGGTCTGAACTCTTCTATACAAATATGGCAATCAGCACCACCAAAGCCATAAGAGCTTATATTTGCCCTCCTTGGATGAAGCGGATTTTCTGTCCACTGTCTGTTTTCTGTCAATATGTAAAAAGGTGAGCCTTCCAATTGTAACTTGGGATTAACCTGCTTTATATTGGCCGTTGCCGGCAGCACCTTATTTTCTACTGCCAAAGACGCTTTAATAAATCCTGCTATTCCTGCAGCATTCCTTAAGTGACCGATATTGGACTTTATCGAACCTAAACCGCAGTAGTTTTCTTTAGTTGCTCCAAGCCTTTCAAAAGCTTTTTTCAGCGATGTTACTTCAACAACATCTCCAACAATGGTACCTGTTCCATGGGCTTCTATCATTTCAATGGTATCTACAGAATATCCCGCCATATTGCATGCTCCGGTTATAACCCTTATCTGGCCTTCTTCACTGGGAGCTGCTATATATTTACCTTTACCGTCACTGCCGATGCAATAACCCGATATAATGGAATGAATATGATCTCCGTCTCTCAAGGCATCCGAAAGCCTTTTAAGGACAACTATACCGCCACCTAAACCCATGACAAATCCATTGGCTCTCGCGTCAAAGGGATAAGATCCGTCCGGTGACAGGGCATTTATTCCGCTGAAGGCCACCAATCCAACTTCTGTAAGGGTTACTTCAGTACCCCCTGTAATAACAGCATCATACTCATGGTTTAACAGCCCAGCCACACTTTCTGCAATTGTCATTAATGAAGAGGCACAGGCTCCATCCAATACATAAGATGGTCCCCACAAATCGAAGATATTTGCAATTCTGCCCGCTGTTATATTTTGCAAATAACCGGTGGTTGTATCCTCCGTTACTGTTTGAGTATCTTTAAGCAATTCA
Organism: Acetivibrio clariflavus DSM 19732; assembly: GCF_000237085.1. Classification (GTDB taxonomy): domain Bacteria; phylum Bacillota; class Clostridia; order Acetivibrionales; family Acetivibrionaceae; genus Acetivibrio; species Acetivibrio clariflavus. The sequence continues at coordinate 2,137,986 of NC_016627.1, forward strand.
TCGGATACTTCTTTGAGTACTTTGTCCATTTGGGGCAGTTTCCCATAAACCTCAGGATGATTAAGTATATGTTCTTTTACATTGCTGAAAAATGTTCTTCTGACAAGGTTTTCAAACTTCGTTCCCGGAGCTCCGGCACATAAAATTACAGCAGTTTTCTCCTTGGGAAGCTCACTTTTTAGCTGTCCCATAACCTGATCAACGCAATATATGACAGACTTTTGATTTATGTCCATATAAGCACTGACTGCCGGAGGAATTTTATACTTTCTGCTGAGTTCCATAAAATCAAAATCATCCGGGATGGCAGCAACTTTTGTATAAGTCTTGTCATTTTTATTCGGTCTGCCGAAAATATCCGACCTGTAAAATACTGACTTGTTAAAAAAATTATCCGGTATTTCTTTAATTGAAACTTTTTTGTTTAAAATATTCTCCCAAAGCATATTTATATTATTAGCGTCGGGCATGTAACACCCCATTGCCACAACAGCAACTCTTTCAAAAGGATAATAATACCTATTCATTGTCATTAACCCCCATTTCTTAATAAAAATTAATTCTAATGCTTTAAAGCTTTATCAAAAGTCTTCAAAAACAAGCTATACATTTATTAAAATTATTTGAATTCATTAACAATTTTATAAAAACTTTGAAGTTTAAGATATCAGTTGAACATTGGGCAAAAGTATCAAAACAATATGAATCTAAATCAAAATTCAACAATGCAAATCTGAAAAATATTTCCTTTTAATTGAATAGTAAAAGTATAATTATTCTGATATTTTTTGATATCTTTCAGATAATCTTTTTTATTCTTAATAAAAGGAACTATTTAGTTTCTAAAGATTTATGCATGTTCTTCAGTGCATTTTTATCGATTTTTCCAAGATTGTTCCTTGGGAAATCATCAAGAAAGGTAATATATTTTGGCACTTTAAAATTGGCTATTTTTTCTGAAACATACTTTATCAAATCTCTATCAGTGACTTTTGCACCATCTTTCAACACCACAAAAGCTTTGACCACTTCTCCATAAACGATGTCTTCAATACCTACAGCAGCCGAATCAACAACATCAGGGTGCGAGTTGATAGCAGCCTCCACCTCAATGGGTGAAATCTTAAGTCCGGCTACATTTATAACATCTTTCTTTCTACCGCAAATTACTAAGGAACCGTCACTTTTTTTATAACCGTAGTCACCGGAATATACACATCCGTCTCTAAGTCTTTCCCTTGTTTCTTCCGGCCTGTTTAAATATCCTAGCATTAACCCTTTTCCTTTAATTCTAATCTCACCTATAACACCGTCTTCACATACATTACCTTCATCATCCACTACTTCAACCTCTAAGATACCTTTAGGAGGATAACCGACATCCCCGGCAGGTTCAGGCAGTCTATTCATTCTAGTGGTGATGAGCGTTGTAGTTTCGGACATGCCATACCCTTCATCGAGATATATTCCGATAGTTTTGAACCATTGGAATGCAGTCTCATAATTAAGAGGTGCAGCCGCTACAAAAGCAGCTTTAAGTTTTCTTAAAGAATCGTGTATTGCTTCATACCTCAACAACTGCTGGTAATGAGTAGGAACGCCAAAAATATGTGTTATATTTTCTTTTATTATGGCATTTGAAATTTTTATAGGCTGAAACGATCGTAAAAACACAATAGCTGCTTTTCCATCCAGTGAAGGAATTAATATGGACACCGAACCAAATCCGTGAGAAAAGGGTACAAAACAAAGTATTCTATCCTCTTTCGTATATCGATACATAGAACAATTGCTTTTTTCTAAAAATGTAAAGAAACATCCTGCTGAAAGCATTACTCCTTTTGGCTTTGAAGTCGAACCTGATGTATAAAGAAGCATGGCGAGTTCATCTTCTTTATAATTATAAAAGTCTTTTTCCTCACATTCAAAGTTTTGAATTTCATTTTCATAATCTTTAATATGGACAATTTCACATTTTAAACTATCCGGCAGTTCTATTTCACTGCTCATTAAGTGAGTAAAAAGGCATTTTGCTCCTGAGTCTTCAATATAGTACAGTACTTCATTGGCTTTATACAAAGGGTCAATAAGGCATATGACTCCTCCAATATATTGAATACCAAGTAAAATAACTGCTGCCTCAACACTGTTATACAAATGGGTAGCTATCACATCTCCGCTTTTATAGCCCTTTGAAAGCAATAGAGCCGCTGTCTTTTTAACTTCTTCCATAAGTTCTCTGTATGTAAGCCTTTTCCCGTTTTCTGCATCGATAAGTGCTTCCAATTCAAGATCCGTTTCCTTTGTATTAAATAACAATTCACAATAGTTCATAAATGATTCCCCCAGTTAAATTATATTTTTTACAAAATTAATACTAAAGTGCACTCTGTATATCTTCCTATATTCAGTTTTAGAAAGTATTTATTAAATTTATCCAACCCTAGTCTATATCTATAGAATAACGCCTATAACAGAAACATAATTTATAACCTTAATATCTAAATATCATACCGCCACTGCTGGCACCTGCGCCATGAGCTTGCATCATCACAAGGTTTCCGCGCTTTAATCGTCCGGAAACAATAAGATCATGTAAATTTATAGGACTCATTGCAGAAACGGTATTCCCATATTTGTGAAATAAACTTTGGCTTTTTTCTTTAGGAATGTTTAACTCTTTAAGTTGCGCTTCCCATATTTTTTCCGACTGATCCGATGTTACAAAGAAATCTATATCTTCCATAGTAAGACCGGTTTCCCTGAGAAGCTTTTCAGCAATGACTTTGGCATATTTTGCAGAGCTGTTAAAGACTATATTGCCATCAGCTATTCGCATATAAAAAATACTCGGGTTCAAATCTTCCATACCACTTCTTAAGAACTCGGTTCCAAAATTAACCTTTGCATTATCATACAAGGAATGATTGGTAAGTAAATAGGACGCCAAAAAACTCTTTGTTTCAGAATAGCCTATAAGCATAGCAGCAATTGCATCCCCAAATAAAAACACAGTTTTGGGGTCCGGACTCTTCCATAGCCTGACACACTTAGCTATTACACTGCCTCCTAAAATCAGTACATAATCATCTCCGGTAGCTACATAACGTATTGCTAAATCCATGGCATGCATAAAACCGCTGCATGCCGAACAAATATCAAAGGCAGGTATTCCTTTTTTGGCCTTAAACTTTCTTAATAATCCTATTGATGTTGCCGGAACCTGATAATCTCCAAACAACTTTGTAAAAATCACCCGGTCAACCTTCTCAATATCGATATTGGCTGTTTCAAGGCATTGTTCTACCGCTGCCATCATGAGGTCTTCCACTTTTTCATCAAAGTCGCTCCATCTTCTCTCTTTTATCCCCAATGAATATTGAACCGCCCTGTCTGTTGCCAATAATTTAAACTCATCAATAATGTCCTGATTTGTAACAACAGCTTTGGGCAATCCTACTCCAGTAGATATGATTCTGGCATACCTGTCAATATTAAGAGGTCTAATTTCGGGAAACCTGATTTCCTTTTCCATATTTCCTCCAATCAATGCAAAAGCATTTAAAAAATGTTAAATTTTGTCAGTTCATAGAACGCTTCGCTAATAAAATTTTTGCTTATCATATATACAGTCCTCGTTTTCAGCCGGCTCTAATGCAGATACATTGGTTTCAATATCAATTGAAAACCTTTTATTTCTCCATTTTTTCAATAATAAAATTAACAAGATTCTTCATTATAAATAAATCCGGATCTCCTTCCACCATAGGTATGGAGAAAGTCTCCGAAAACCTAAATCCCAATTCAACAAGGGCAATGGAATCTAGACACAATTCTTCAACAAGGTTTGTATCAGCGTTTATTTCGCTTTCGTCCAAATTCAAATAATCGACTATGATTTCTTTTACCTTTTCAAAAACTTCTTTCTCATTCATTTAATAGCTCAACCTCCAAATATAAAAATATAAAAATTTTTATCAAACTTTATATATAATGCCTCCACCGCTTAAACCTTCTCCATGGGATATCAGCATTATATTCATACCTTTTTGTATCTTGCCTGTAGCAAATCCATAGTCTAAAAGTAATGGTAACATGGCCGACATGGTGTTGCCGTGATTCTTTATAAGGGAAATGCTTTTTTCCTCTCCCACTCCTAAAACTTCAAGGGTAAGCTCCCATATTTTGCGATTGTTCTCAGTAACAAGCACTAAATCTATATCTTTTATTTTCAGACCACTTTCCAGAAACAAATTTGTTGCTATAGTATATACTGCTTCTTTATAAAAATCTTCGGCATCTTTCCAATTCCCCATCTTATATGTATCGTAAACAGAAGCCATCTGCTGTTCAAGTGTCATTGTCTCCCTCTTATCTACCAATGTCAATGGCGTTATAGCTGTAGCCAGTTCATAAAATTCATAATTCGAATAGAAATAACTTGCCAGAATATGCTGCTGTTCCGAGTGCCCGATTAATATTGCCGCTGCTGCATCCCCAAACAGGAAAGCAACCCTTGGATCTGTTTTGCTGATCATTTTGCTGTTTATTCCACCGGAAGCTATAAGAATACTTTCATCTCCGGTACTGATAAACCTGGAAGCAGCATCAAAGGCATGCAGAAAAGAAGATATTCCACCCTCAATATCAAAGGCATGTACTGCCGTGCCGCTGTTAAGCTTTCGTTGCAAAGCACTTGCAGTCATTGGAAGAAGATTATCTCCATAAAATTTATTCACAATAATTCTCGATAAACGGTCAACTTTAAAATTAGCCTTATTTAGACATTTTTCTGCTGCAAGTGCCAGAAGGTCACTATCTGATTGGTCATCTTCTGCTATAAATCTTGACTCAACTCCAATTGATTTTGTAATGAATGAAGATTTGAAGGGCAGATTATACTTGACAATAATTTCCTCATTATCGATAGATTTTTCAGGTATGTAGGATGCTACAGATTTGATTTCACAATAGCGATTTATATTTTTCCTTTTTAGCTCCGGAAAAATATATTTTGAGTTTTTCATAACTATCTCCCCCAAAAAACAAATATTATACAATATATCATGCTATATATTTTAATTATCTTGTTTTAAAATCTCTACATAAATTTTTTGACGAATAATTTTATTGCAAAAATTTTGGGTCTAGTTAGCATTATTTCCAATATTTATTTTATACTTAAATTTTGCACATTTCAACAGTATTTTACTTTTATTTCACGAGATTATTACGAATATTTTACAAAAATCTTAATATATTTTATTTTTAGGTTAAAATAAGAAATTTAACAAAAAATGACGTTTTAAACTAATTTAATTTTAGCACTCCGCAATAAGATAATAAATCTCTCATTCTTGAAAAAATCAGGGTAACAAAGCCCATTCCCTGTCTTTGTCATTACATTTTTCAAAAAGACAAGAATATAAACTATTGAATATTGACAGGTATTTATTTTTATATTGGAGACTCCTTAGAAAACATTTTATTCAGGGAACTGGACATTGCCATCAATGATATAAGCCGGACGGGTGTCGCCCGATACAGGAATACTGTCAAGTACATCTTCCAATACATATCCCCTAATATCGGTCATCCTTATTCTAGGAGTTGTAGTATCAACATTATCTATGACAAAATGATTCCAAAACATCTTTTTCATATCTACCCAAGTATTATTTATATAACATTCCATCTTAAGTACAGGATATCGATGATTTCTGACCTGAACTGCAAGCCATGAAGTAGTGCTGCCTTCCTTAATACGATAGGATACATTTCCGGTAACCGGTGCTGCAACAACACGCCATTTTATATCAATTTTACCCTTTGATATATCATCTATTTTAGCAAAGGATTTAGGACATAAATCCAATGCACCGGGAGCACCCTCTGGATAAAGGTCTGTTACATAAACAATTGTCGATCCCTTTTCCCCTGTTACCTCAAGATAAGCACCAGCTAAAGCGGCATCAATTCCATAGGAATTATAATCATAGGGATTTAACGCTGTAATTTCCATATCCGGGTCAATAGGATCCAATAAAGCTGCACCTCCAGAGTAACCCGATCCAGTGAATGTAGCATAGCCTGAATGCTCCTTATCCCAATCAGGATAAGGACTGTATGACGGAATAGGTTTTGGTGTAATTTGTGGTGTTGGAGTAACTGCCGAAGTATTTGCAGGTAATGAATCACTCTTTGGAAATTTTTTAATTATGCCAAGCAAATAACTTTTCATCAAAGCACAATCTATACTATCTATACTGTTGTTTCCATCTACATCAGCTGCCCATGAACCTTCTGCAGTGGGAAAATCCTTGATAAGTCCCAATACATACATTTTAAGGTTTGCATAATCTATACTGTCAACATATCCATCCCCATTGATATCTCCAACGGTAACTTGTCCTTCCAGTGAAAAAGAATTGAGAAAAGAAAACTGCAAAAGAGTCATTAAAATGGCACAACAAAAAATTATTTTGCGTTTCATTTTTTACCCCCAAAAAAAAATCATCTTTCCTAATTTTTGTATCTAAAATCGATTATATTATATCATATTTATTTACCTGCTTCAATTAAAGAATAAAAAAACCGTATAGATATTCTGTAAACCTATTACACCTAAACAATCAACTGCTTAAGTTTAATAGCTTTTACTTATATCCTCCGCCGGAAAAACTTTTATTATTCCAAGAAGGTAACTTTTCAAAATTGCAAAATCTATCGAATTAAAGTCTCCGTCTCCGTTCAGATCAGCTGCAAGCAAACCGTATTCAACAGGAAATTTATTTATTATTCCCAGCAAATAAGATTTCATTAGAGCATAATCGATGGAATCTATGTTTCCGTCACAGTTTACATCCCCAAATTTAATAGTCGGAACGGGATTATAATCACCTTCTTTTACCACTGTCATTGATTTGGGCTTTACACTTAATTTCATACCATCGGAAAAATTTACCGTTATCTCTTTTTCAGAAGCATTATATACTACATATGTTTTTTTACTGTCTTTTTTATTTTTAAATACAGAATATAAAGCAGTATCTGATGTTACTGTAAAATCAGGCAATCCTGCGTTATTCAAGCTATGCAGCCAATGATATGTATGGGCAGCGGATTCTCCGCTTTCAGGTGTTGCCCACTCATCCCATTTGGAAATAGCCTCTTCAGGATCATAGAGGGCATAATAGGAACACATAATGTCCTGCCATAGCTTTGGATCACTGTTTTGGTCGGCAGGCCTTATTTTAAGCCAGTTATCCCATTCTTTCCAAACCGAGTCATAATTCCTTTTCACGTATTCAGGGTCAGTACCGAGGTACAAAGATGCTCCAGTAATAGGCAGCCAATTAATTGCGTGAACTTGAATGGGATCATTGGTCCACCACGTAGTATGGACGTTTTTACCTCCCCAAATCATTGAAACATCCGTATTCACATATTGCGGATCCTTTGTATCGCCATAGATGTCAAACCAGTAATTGTTCACTGCATTGACTTCGGTGGTATAAAGATAAATGCCCAAATCCCGAAGCGTTTTGTTATTGGTAGCTTCTCCCCACAGGATTATACCTGCCCAGGCATTTATTGCTTCCGATGATGACTCCTGATTATTGCCGTCAATAAATTTTGCATGTCCGGAAGCCCATGAATGACCTGCATAAGGATCAAAATTCCGTAGGAACGGAAATCTTGTATCCTCTCTGTCATGATTGGCTATATCCTTTATAAGGAGTTTCACCATTGCTCCCCAGTTGCTGTCTTTTGCCCAATCACTGTCTCTTAATGCAATCTGTGCAGCAGCATATATAAAATATCCATAGTGAAAATGATGGTCGTTCAATTCATTTTGACTGCCATAAGCAGCGTCATAACCTATTAAAGTTCCCCAATTGCTGTTATAATAAAACAGGTTGTTTTTATCGCTTAAATCATAAAAGACGTTTTCATAAGGATCTGCCGTAAAGAAATCTTCTAGCTTGCTCTTTATGGCGTTAATTATTTTTTCTGCCGCCAAAGTATCTCCAACCTGTTCTGCGATAGGCAAAACCTGTGCCAGCTGATTTAACTTTTTACCTGTCCAATAGGTATCAAAACCCGCTCCCGGATTGTTTAAATTAAAGTTTATCTTGTCTTTTTCAAAATCGTCCACAAAAAACTTTAATTTCTCAATTGCACTTGAATTGCTTTTATCTATTCCAGGCAGATAGGGAAGTATTCCGTTATACACGTATCTTGTCCGGAAACTCTGACCGCAAATAGTTTTCATGGTTCCTCTTATTGATTCATAGGTATAGTTTAACGGAGTTATAAAGCCGTTGTTTCTCCACTGATGCGGATACAATGCCAATATTGTATCTTTATTTGTACCTTCCTTTGCTTCTGTAGTTACTATAAAAGTTGTATCGACCGAACTGTCCTCTTCACAATACTTCCACTGAACTTCGGTATTTACAATAAATGCGTATGCCTTCTCCCGGAAATACTCAAAAGCATCCTTTTCAGGCAATATCGCCAGTGAAAAATAAGTTTTTCCGTAGGGTAAATTGCAAGTAATTGAGTTGCTTCCAATTCCGTTCCATGTTGAACCTTCAGGTGCAAAGAATCCATAATAGTTGCCGTTGACTTTAACAAATAAATTCTGACCCTTTTGAATAATTTCCGGAACAGAGTTAAAGGTAATTTTAGGGTAGCACCCAATAAAATCAAAGTAAATGTACGGACTTCCGTGGGCTATGGTGGATTTTATATTTTTTGTACCATCGGCCATAACCACATCTGCCGACCAGTCACCGAATTTGTCGAGCCTTGCATCATAAGGAGTGAAATTATCAGCACCTACGATAAAATCTATTGTTTCGAGTATATTCAAGTCAAGCCTTCTTATAACCTCAATATCACCATCAACATCTCTATAATACTGTGTCTTGGGCATACTTACCGCAAGTCCTGATTTCGAATATTGATACACCAAAGGATGGGAATAAAGAGGCTCTGAAAAAGGTATCCATAAAATCGAACTCAACCAGTCGTTTGTCGGAACAGCTCCCTTGATATTGTCGGTTTTATATATCATATCCGGTAAATCGTTTTCAGCCCATGCAGGGTTAATAACCGGTACAGTTCTAATACTGCCCAACCCCAGATCATTGATCCAGTCTATACGCATTCCATGTACATTGCATTTTACCCAGCCGGTGTCACCTGTATTGGTGGCAAGAAATAAATATAAAGTCCCATCGACTGCAATTTGCGGATTTGGAATTGTAACAATATAATTCCCCTCGGAATTCTTTGGGCCGGTTGGATATCCTGCAACCGCCTGGCTAAGCTGTGTAGGATTAGATATGTTGGTATACCAGATGTTTGATGCCTCATATGAAGAACTTTTTGGAATCAAAGTAACCGTAAGGCTAGATTGGGAGTAATTTAATCGGGCTAAAAAGTTACCTATTGCATATTCGGGAATATTATCTTTTCCATTGGCTTCTGTTGAAAAGAAAGCCGCTGCTCTTACCGTATTCTGCCCGCTAACTAAGGTTGCAATTATTATTGCAAAACATACTATAAATCCTACTGTCCGATTCAGTCTCTTCATCATTGTACTTATCTCCTCTAAAAAGTATAACGGTATTACTATAGAAAAGTACGCAAAACTCCTTACTATCAAAACCAACAGCAAGGAGTTTGCTCTTCTTAATAAAATTTCCGTCCACTAATAAACTGACATCTAAATAATCACCAATTTCAATCTCCTAAAAGCAACTTAAAATACCTGTTTATCTTGCATTTACCGGAAACTCTTTTATCATGCCCAGTATATACATTTTGAAATAAGCATAATCAATAGAGTTTATTTCACCGTCTCCGTTCAAATCTGCAACTTCATCAGGAACATCGAACTTTTTAATCATCCCCAGCAGATATTGCTTTAATATGGCCAAATCAATCGAATTAATATCCTTATCACCATTTATATCTCCATACAACACATTCGGTGTAGGAGTAGGTGTTGGCGATACGAAATCAACCGGTGCCTCGCCGTACACCAATTTCGATTTATAAGTAAGAGTAATTTTATTATTCTCGGTAAAATCTTTTGCAAGCGGATTATAGGAATAGTCATTTGACTGTATGTAAGGTCCTGTCCCATCACCGGCAATTCTTATAACTATCTCCCCGGTATTGGCCCCTGCACCTATTGCTCCCGCTTCTTCTGTAAAACTTATTTCCAAATACCTGTCAAAACCTTCTCCCTTTTTATCAAGTTTTATAAACCGACCTTCAACATTACTGCTTGAAATGTGAGCAAAATCACAGGAAAACGCAGGTTCCGCTATCGAATCCGCTGTAAACCAGTATTGTACCTTTATATCCGATAAATTGACAGGCTTTTTGCCATCGTTTTGGATTTTTAATATTGCTCTTATGTCAGAAGCAGAATCGGAAGAAGTCAAGCACTTGTATAAAACCTTTAAATCTACCGTATCCGGTACTGGTGTTGATGTATTGCCGGGATCTCCAGTAGGTGTAGGCGTAGCTTCTATTTTCTCCGGTTCCTCACCAAATACCAGTTGATCATTAATGTACAAGGGTATTCTTTCGGTAATCACATACTCATCTTTCAATCCTATTCTGCTGTAATCGTTTGTAGGATCCCAGTTTCCTTTATAATTTGAATCCTGAGCAGCTACAAGGGCAAATTGCAGTTCACGGGAAGCATAAATTTGCCTGCCGCTCCAATCAAATTCAACATAATATGTACCGCTGTCGTCATACTTAATTGGTCCTAAATATTTCGCCTTGCCATCGTAGCACTTTTCATTCTCATCGTAGTATACTTCCATTTGAACATCATCAATGGACTGGCCTGCATTTATAAGTTCACTGATATTAAAGAAATAACGTGCCTTTAATCCTGTTTCGTAATGCGGAGGATATGCACTTTCATTATGTATGCGTATAGTAATCTGCGATCTTTCTTTATTTTCCTGGCTGGTACTTACTTTAGCTTCCACAAAGAACTCCAACGGTCGCTCTTCCTTAGGCGGAAAATTCGGTATAGGTTCATGTCCTTCTCCGTAATATGTATATAGCCCTGCACAGGCACCCACAAATGCGGCATTATAGTCCACAGCAACTTCATTGTATATATAGTCAGAGGTTACATCTTTGTGAAAATCGTCAGCGTCTGGACCTCCAACCAAAGCTCCCCACAAAGTATGTACGTGATCTACCGGGTCATCCATACTAAGAGTCTTTGAACCGTGGGATGCACGATGATGAGGATGGGAAGCACCGTCTGGGGCATAGCCAACAATATACGCTCTCTTCATAGGGTTGTTTCCCATTATATATTCCATTTGGCTCTTTGCCCAATCGGCAAAATCAGTGCGTCCTGTCTCTTTTCTATAAACCAGGGCACAAAGCTGTGCAGCTGTATTATACCTTGCCGAACCATAGGAATTAAGCATACTGAATCCAGCTGGTGTTTTAGCAAGGAAATTAGTATCTTTTGGATCTTCATGGGGTATTCCCGACCAGTACTCAAGATTCCATCTAAATATGTACCAGTCTCTTTCAGTATTGGTTATCGGTGCAAGTTTTGCAAATACACCGCCCCATACGGTATCCCAACAGTGAACCCAAATGTTCTGCCATTGGTTACCGGTATCAACTATTATCCTCTGCATATATCCTGTATATTTGCCGCTTTCATCGGTGGACACTATATGATCAATGTATTTGTCCTCGCCAGTGGCTATTTTTAGCCAAACTGCTGCCCATGACAGTTCATCGTAGTCATAGGAAGATGTGTAGAATCCGCCGGAATAACCAAGACCTCTGTATTCCCTGGCAAACTCATATAATGCTATAGCTGTATCCAAACATTTGCTGGCATATTCAGGGTCAGTATCTTTAAAATTCAAATAGTTTATGGCAAGGGAGGCAGCTGCACCTGCACACTGGTCACTGGCCGGTGTCTCGGCAGTAGCAAAGTATGCCGGTCTCTCAAATCCCTCAAGCATAACTGAGTTTTGAAGTTCCGGTGGGTTCCAGTAATCATGGTCTATATCCCCTTCTCCTACCTGATAACAGAAAGCAACCACCTTACCGTCCTTATCTCTGAATGTGCATCTTAACAAGTAATCATTAAACCATCTGAGGATGTCCTCAACATGCTCCTGTTCTCCTATTTTTATAAAGGCATCTCTAAACTCGTAGTAACTCCATCCGACAGTAGAAGCAGCATATGTTTGAGGGAGTCCGAACTTTACATGGTCACCTGCATCATGCATTCCTCCGCTCAAATCCAACTTGCCATCCCCATCGGGGTCAAGTATGGACTTGTATTTATTAATAAAACTTTGCGACAGGTTAGTTCCCCTGAAACTTTCTGTCATAGGAATCAAAGGTATTTCTTTATCCTCCACATGACAGTCACCGCGCCATTCCAAACGCCCTCCCGTTATTCCCGGTCCGCATTTGTTTGCATCATAGAAATAAAGGGAAAGCTGAAGCGCCTTGGCAAAATTATACTCAGGTTCTGCATTAACAGTCATTGGAATGCTCGAAGTCAATCCAATCGCAACAGCAATACTTAAAAAAATACTTAAACCTCTTTTATAAAAGGCTTTTTTTGTCATAACTCAGTTCCTCCCGACACAAAAATTTATATATTAAAATTAAAAAATATTATTCAATCTTTCTTAATTTTCTGTATCATTAGATAATAAACTTTAGCATTATTCAAAATTTCACAATTTACATCACAAAAACTTACTTCACCATATATAAAAATTAATATTGCTTTGAAACAATAAATTAAAACAATTTCCTAGCCGGAAAGTTAGCTGTTGCGTTTAACAAAAAGATAATGCTGAAAAGAAAGGTGTATTGAAGAATATGTATCGATATGGGTTGCTAATCTTTCTCTAATTATATCCTATAATATTAGTATAAAATAAATACCATCATAAAACAACATCCCAAAATGCAAAACCTATTTTAACAAAAACCAGATTTTGTAAAAACTATATTTTAATTTTCCAAAAAGCTCTCGGGTATAAAAAAGAGGCAGTCCAAAATACCAACCGCCTCTTTTTATTACAACCATTTTAATTTTTAACAATTATATAAACATAGAGAATTTAGATTATACCTTTAACTAAAACAAATCCAACGAATCTATTACTTCCTGATTCTTAACCAATTGAGTCTCTGCTTTCAAATTGTCAAGCATTTTTTGAAACTCCTCAGTTTGCAATGAAGAAGTAATCGTTGCCTTTTCCTCATCTCCCAAAGTAGGTGGTGTTTTCTTGACAAATTTCATGACATGATAGCCGTAATAAGTCTCTACAATATCCATATCTCCTTCTTTTGCTTTAAAGGACCATTCTTTAAATTCATCAACCAAATCATCATTTCTGGTAAAAGTATACTCTCCACCTGTTTCCTTTGAAGCATCGTCTTCTGTGTATTGTTTTACCAAATCTTCAAATTTCTCGCCCGATTGCGCCTTTTTAAGAACTTCCTCTGCAAGAGATTTCTTTTTGGCAACTTCATCCTCCGATAATGATTCAAAAGTTGTAGTATTAATTGTTTTAAAAAGTATGTGCTGTACTGTTACCTTCTCAAATTGCTCTTTGTTGTTTTCAAATTCTTTTTGAATATCACTGTCACTAATTTCAATTTTAGTAGGCTTTAATTGAGCATACTTTTGATATGCCAAAATAAAATCCGTAAATAATGCTCGGTATTGGTCTATCGTAACACCATAATCTCTAAGCAGAATTTTGTTTGCTTCTTTTACATTCCCATTGCCTTCTTGTTCAATAAACTGATCCATTGCTTGGTCTATATAGTTCAACTCTTGCTCATCCAAGATAATATTATCCTTTTTGGCGCTTGCCAATAGAATCTTGAGCTCTTTTATATTATCCAGAGCGACATCTATAATCTCCTGCTTTTTGGATTTGCCTTCTTCCGATTTCCAATACTTTTTCTTTTCGTTATCACTCTTGTCGGCTAAACCTGCCTCTTCTTCAGCCTCTTCTTTATAGGCACTTAGATAAAACTTAAGCTCAACAGCAGAAATACTTTCCTCCCCAACTGTTGCCACAATTTTTGAAGAATCAGCATTTAAAGATGTCTGTCCATTTTTGTTACAGGCACTAAAGCTTAGCATCAGTGCTGTGCTTAGTACAATCGGTAAAATCTTTCTTAATTTCATGATAAACCTCCATAAGATTATTTGTTATAAAAAACTTATTTACTATATTCCAGGTAAACATCCAAGACCATTTCAACCGAAACAAACCGATACTATTGATATTATCGTAAGATATATCATATCAAATTATTGAAATGGCAGCCGCATGTTATTTTTGGAATAAGCATTAAACAATTTAATGTTTACAAATTATAATTTTACTCTATATTTGTCTATAATTCCACTAAAACTTTATCCATATCAAAAAAACTTTAAAAAATTATTATGTTTTCCATTTTTATTTACAACAGTGTTGTTAATTGATACAATAATGTCTACAAAATGGATATTAGCAGTATAAAAAGAGGTATGGAATATGTTCTCTAATAATATAAAAAAACATAAAAAATTAATTTTACTTTTATCAATTATATTTGTATTCTTAGTTTCATGCACTACTCAGAAGCAGATACAGGAAAGTTTACCCAAAAAACTTGAAGTGCACTTTATTGACATCGGTCAAGGAGACAGTATTCTAATAGAACACGACAATAAAACCATGCTCATTGATACAGGCCCAAAGGAAAGTAAAACTGATTTGATGGATTATCTGGCATCTCAAAACATAAAAAAAATTGACTTTTTAATTCTGACCCATCATCACAAAGACCATATTGGAAACGCTGCTGCTGTTATAGCAAACTACGATATTGGAATCCTTTATATGCCTAATGTAACAGACAATAGCAGTGAATTCAGGAATTTAAAAAAGGCCATAGATGCCAAACGACTAAAGATAACACGACCCGTTGCCGGATCCTCTTTCAATTTCGGTGATGCACAATGTTTCATTCTTGCGCCAAACAGTGATGTTTATGAAAACGAGAACGATTACTCTATTGTTTTAAAAATGGTCTATAAAAACACATCTTTCCTGTTCACTGGTGATGCCCAGTTTTATTCCGAAAAGGAAATGATGGATAAGGGATATGATTTATCGGCTGATGTTTTGAAAATAGCTCAACACGGAAACGACAATACAACTTCAGAAGAGTTTTTAAACAGGGTTAATCCCAAATATGCTGCCTTAAGCTGTGCACTGAATGACAGCAATGATCATCCGAGCAAAAAAACGATGAAACTGCTGAAAGAAAAAAATATCCCCGTTTATAGAACCGATCAGTGCGGAACTATTGTATGTACCTCGGACGGCCAAAATATAACCTTTGACAAAGAACCTGGAGATTATCAGCACGGTAAAGCAAAAAAATAATTTTTTTGTTTTATTATAATAAGGGAGTAGAGACCGCTTTACAATTTTTCTACTCCCTTCATTATAATTCAATATCTTAAAGTTTCAATAATATCCTTTTTGCAATCCATATCTTTATATTTATCGGCACATCAACTCTTTAACAAACTAATCCAGTTCTACATACCATTGATACATAGGAGGTAAATTTTCATCATATTTTATAGTACCCGTCCAAGTAAAATCGTCTTGAAAAACCTTTACTGTCTCACCGGGTTTTAAATTCAAGTTCAACGCTTGTTCTTTAGGTAACGCCGGTTTACTGGGACCAAGTAGATTAAACATACAATCGATTTCAAATTCTTTCATTGCTGCATCCTCCTTAATCTTTTTTTGCTTCTTTTATCAACTTAAGCTAAATAAGCACAATAGGTGAACAGTTTTTGCCGTTCATCCAATTTGGATAACCTTAAATAAAAATAAAAATCCGGCTATATGCTTATTAGCTTACTAAGCAATACAAAAATTCCCTCTTACTTTATAAATATAATAAAGGAGTGCAATTTAGTATATTTAATTTATTTTCAGCTATTTACATTATAACAAATAATGCTTCTCCCTTCCATATATTATTCTTAAAAATTTTTAAAAAAACTCTATTAAAAAAAAATAATTATCAAATGGTATAAGTCCTTTATCTTTTTTCAATAATATGAAATAATTATAAATAATTATAAAATAAAATTTTCAATTGCCTTTGCATAAATATGTTTTGGCAATTGGTATTCTATTTGCTGATAAAAAATTTATATCCTAATTGGTTAAAAAATAAAGTAATATTTTAAAAGCAAAGGAAATTGTCGCTATGTTTATACCGGATTATCTAGTAAATGAGCATTTTGGAGATAGATATTTCGACGTGGTTAATGCTATTGACGAAGCACAGCAAATTCATTTTAAAAATAACAATTTGCTTGCTCGAATAAAGTCCGTAATTGAATCCAATACTCCTTTTATAATTGGAGAAACTGGTTTCGGTGCAGGCCGTATAGTTGTCTCATTGATGGAATACCTAAACAAAAGCAATTTAGAAAATATTACAATAGAATACAATACTGTCGAACTTTTTCCATTAAGTTCTGAAAGAATGTTAAATATCTTAAGTGGATTTAGAAATCGGGCAGAAAAGGAAATTGATAACCTTATCAAAGCATATAGGGCTGTTGATATCGATATAAACGGATGGCACCAAATAAAAATTGAGCAACCTTTCGGATGCCTTTATCTCAACTTATGGATTGGTGAGGCACTGGAAATGTTAAATTCACTGGATAAACTTTGCGATGCTTGGTTTCTTGACGGCCACTGCCCAAGGAAAAATCCGTCAATGTGGCGTCCTGAACTGCTTATGGAAATAGGCAGAAAAACAAAAAAAGGAGGCACATGTTCCTCTTATACCGTTTCAGGTGTTGTCAAAAGAGCACTTTCTGATGCAGGTTTTGATATTGTAAAACTTCCCGGATTCGGTGGAAAAAAAGAAGTGCTTCAGGGAGTTAAACGTTGATTTCAGTAGAGTAAATTATATAACTCTATTGAATTTGCTTTTATAACTAAACCACAGGGTCCGGCCAATTTGGTACGGATATTTTTATGCAAAAAATAATAGTAAAAGGAGATATGGAATTTGAACAGTAAAATAACAATAATATGATTTGATAAAATTTAGATGGAACATATTAGCTTAAACCAATTAAGCAAAATTGAAAAGTTTATGGAAATGCAAAAAATGATAGGACAAGCCGCATTAAGCGGCTTGCATTTTTTTCGAAATAAAGATTCAGTTACCGTTTATATTAAAGACCGCTTCCCCATATAGCTGTATTTCCGCCTTTTTGCAATGCAGTAAAAGTCATTACAAATTTCTTCAAACCAGCATCATACTGCTTAAGTACTACACCATTATACTCTACTCCACCAATGGTTAAAGTAATTTTATTATCTCCAATAAGATTCCATCTACCGCTTACACTTCCTGAAACAGTACCATCTTTATTAAGGAAAATCTTTGAAGAACTTTTTACACTGGCCGATATATCCGTACCGTGATTTATGTAAGCATAAGTACCACTGACTTCATCTAAAGTGTATTTTCCAATAGTCTCCCCTGCATATTGGTGAGGTGCAATTACATGCCATCCGTCGGAATTTATAAACATTTGATGTACTCTAACCTGGTGTTCTTCTCCCCTTCCGGGAAAACGGGTATGAAATACTATAAAATACTTGTTTGTAACTTCATCATAATAGGTAGAGTTATGCCCCGGCGATACATAGCCTAATTTACTGTCTGCAAAGTAAAAATTGCCCATCAATTTAGCACCATAAGGCTCAATTGATTTGTCATCAAACATGGTTCCGTTAGCACCATGACAGTTAATCATATTTTTACCTGAACTGTCTACATAGGGTCCATCGGGATTCTTTGAACGGCATACCCTGATGTTATAACCGCCACTGGCATCAAGTCCGCCAAAACTCAAAAACATATAGTAATAGTCGGTCTCAGGGCTATACTGAATAAATGCCCCCTCTATTCTGCTGTGATTTAATCCTAACAACCTCTTTCCATATCCCTGACCGAAAACAGGTTTACCGGTATTTTCATCCATTTTCAAAATGAAAATACCTCCCGAATAAGAACCGTATACCATCCAAAGTTTGCCATCCTTATCATAGAAGACATGAGGATCAACAACATTAGGATGTTTTGTTGCGTCATAAACTGTACCATCCTCACTCTTCTGTCCCCACATACCTGATTTCAGTATAATTCCCAAATCTTCATAAGGTCCCTCAATATTATCGGATACAGCTACACCCAGCGCAGACCTTGGTGAATCCCCTTTACACATGCAATAATACATATAGTATTTTCCATTCTTAAGCTGAATCCAATCTCCTGCCCACAATGTATCAGTTTCAGCCCACTCGAAGGCTGTTTTCAGTTTTATGTATACATTGGGCATTAATGGATTTGAATTGCTGACACCGTTAGAAATCTGTTCCCACCGGATTAAGTCTTTGCTCTTTGCTGCTGCAAGATGAGAGCCAATAATATAATACGTATCATTTGTTTTAATTATTGAAGGGTCATGTACTGTTACATATTTAAACTCCGGAACCGGAGGAAGAGTAACCTGAGGTGTTGGAGTAACTTGCTCGGATGCAGGAAAAACTGAAATAATCCCTAACAAATACTGTTTCATTATTGCATAATCTATGGAATTAACCGAGCCGTCCCCATTTACATCTGCTGCCGTAAGGGCATCCCCCGTTAATGATCTCATCCCCAGCAAATAAGATTTCATAATTGCATAATCTATCGAATCTACAGACTTGCTGTCATTTAAATCACCATACATTAACTCTGCTGCACGCATGCTACTACCGCATAAAGCAGAAATCAAAAAGGCAGTAATAAGAGCAGCACAAACTTTTTTCATACAATTTCTCCCCTTTGTTAAACCTCTTGTATTTATAATAACATAGATTACCAATTTATAAAATAAAACTTAAGAAAAATCTATGCGTATATCTTATATCACATTAAATTGGCAAAAAAAGATGCACCTATAACAGTAACCAAACCGGTTACTGCAATGGCAAGACTGCTCATTGCTCCTTCCACTTCCCCCATTTCCATGGCCTTTACTGTTCCTATTGCATGGGACGATGTGCCTAAGGCAATTCCCTTTGCAACCGGCTCTTTTATACGGAATAACTTGCACACCAACTCAGCCATTATATTCCCCAAAACACCGGTTATAATAATTACAGAAACAGTTATTGTTACAATACCTCCAAGTTCCTGGGATACCCCCATGCCTATTGCTGTTGTAATTGACTTAGGCAGTAATGTAACATATTGCTGGTGAGTCAAATTAAATAACTTGGCTAAGGCAAAAACACTTAAAAAGCTGGCCAGTGCGCCCGATACAATTCCTCCTAAAATTGCTCTGTAATTGCCTTTTAAAAGCTCAAGCTGCTGGTATAACGGTATTGCCAGGCAAACCGTTGCCGGAGTCAAAAGATAACTTAAATACTTGGCACTATTATTGTAACTCTCATAATCAACACCTAAAACCAATAAAACAGCAATAACAAAAACAATTGACACCAAAAGGGGATTAAATACTGCTTTTTTAAATTTTCTTTTTAGTATTACTCCAAGTCCGTATCCAATAAGACTTATCAACACACCAAAATATGTCGAATTGCATAATAGTTCTCTCATTCCTTTTGCCTCTTTTCCATACGTATAATAAATTGGGTCACTCTTCCCGCAGCAGCCATTACTATTACTGTTGTTACAACAGTAATTACACAAAGGGGAAACCACAGAGATTTCAGTTCACTCCACATGGTAATAAGCCCTACTGCAGCAGGAATAAACATTACAGGCATAATTTCTATCAAGTAGCTTCCTGTATCCTTGACCTGTTCTACTGAAACAATTTTAACACTTAGCAGCAACAGCATAATTACCAGTCCGTAGATACTTGCTGGTATAGGCAGAGGTATAAAATATTTCAGTACTTCTCCAATAAATGAGACCCCTAAAATAATTCCAAACTGTTTTAAGAATTTCATTTGGTTTATTAATCCCACTTTCTAATAAATATTTAAAAACCCATAAATACTATTATATTTATTAAATCTACATCAGGCAAACTTTTTCTATCCGAAATACCTTTTCAAAATCTCATATTTCGTCAGTTTCATATAATATCTAAAAACACAGAAAAAATCTGCATTTTAAAACAAAGTACATCATTTATAGGCATGAACCGTTATAATTATGCTATAATACTAAAAAATTTTCAAACTTTTTATAAAGTCAATTTATTCCGTAAACTTCAAACTGTATCTTATCATCAATAAAATTATTATACATTAAGAAAGCAGGCATATCTCAGCCTGCTCATTAATATATATTTAGCTTTTACGGTTTTAAAATAAATCCAGCGATTTCAAAACTTCTTCATTTTTCACCAACGGATTTTTTTCTTTCATTTTTTCTATCATTTCATTAAATTTTTCTTTTTGCAATTCCTTCTTAATATTGCTTTTTTCTTCCTCACCCAATGCAGCATCAATTTTCTTTATGACTTTTGCAACATGAATACCATAGGAAGTTTCTATCAGTCCAACGGCTCCTTCCTTTGCATTGAATACCCAATCTTCAAGTTCCGCAACGGCATCTCCCTTGCCTAAAGTCTCGTCACCACCGGTAATTTTCAATTGCGGATTCTCAGAATACTGCTTTGCCAATTCTTCAATCGATTCTCCATCTTTGACCCTTTTAAAAATATCCTCCGCAAGCTGCCTTTTTTGATCTATTACATCTTCTTCAAGAGGCTGCTGAGTGTCAACATCTATAGTGTACAAAAGGACATTCCTTATATTTACCTTTTTATATTTATCCTTATCCCGTTCAAATCTTTCTTCTATTTCTTTATCACTAACCTCAATCTTTTCAGTTTCAAAATTGGCATATCTGTAATATGCAGTATAATAATCTTCAAAAATCCACCTATATTCCTCAATAGAAACACCATACATCTCTTTCATAAGTTTTTCAGCTTCTTCCTGGTTTTCATTGGCTTTCTCTTTAATAAAGCTATAAATATTCCTTTCAATTTGCATTACATCATTTTCTAACAATTTTACATTTTCCTGTTTTGCAAGCCTTAATAAAACTTTGAGATTCGCCAGGTCATCAAAAGTTTTATCTATAAGCTTTTGCTTATTATCCTCATTCCCATCTTGAGATTCCCAAAACTTGCTCTTTTCTTCATCGCTTTTACCTTCTAAACCTGCATCCTTTTCCATCTGACTTTTGTTCATATTAAAATAAAACATAAACTCTGCATCATAAATTTTTTCATCACCGACTGTTCCGACAACTTTCGCCGATTCCCACTTATTGGCAGTAGTTTCTTCATTTGTAATATCTATGTTATTTTTATCTGTAACATCTATGTTATTCTTACACCCACTAATACCAAACATTAATGACAAAGCAAGGCCAAAGGATAAAACTTTATTAAATTTCATAACAAACCCCCCAGAATTATTTACACTAATACTGCGTTTTTATCAATTAAACCACTTAATGAAGCCTTGTGTTTAACATGCTTATAAATTTAATTTTACTAGATAATTAACTATAATTCTACAAATAAATTTGTCATTTTTCTACTTCTAAAAATTTTATTTCTTATTTTTATTGCTCAATTATATTGTTTTTAGAGTCTGAAACTATTAATTACCCATTGTAATTCTCTCTTTCAATCCCTTTTGCATACATTACTTATTTACAATTTCAATAATTTCATCTCCGAAGGCTTTTAGTTTTCTCTTGCCTATACCTATTATTCTTCGCATCTTATCCAAATTAAAGGTAATTGCTCAACAATTTGGAGCAAACACTTTTGATGCAATACAAAAAAACCAGATGTTCAAATGAAAAAAGGAGTGAATAGTCACTCCACCGGCATTTATAGCTGCAACTCCTGTAGGTACCACCACAATCATACGTTTCGAGGATACTTTTTTTATTACGTAAATATGAACTAGTAAGACCAATGACCTAAAAGTATACCTCCATTCTCTAGATCAAAATAACAAACTGTATAATTACCAAAATCCTTTGTTTCAAATCCGAGTCGACTAAACATATCTGCTTCTCCCTTATTTACAACATAGACGTAATTTGGATTAATTTCATATCCTTGATCGACAAAGTGATATTTACCATAGCCATAGATATCAAGATACATGCTTGGATAATTCTTATACTGTACTGTATCCCGGTACTCCTTAGAATCTACTGCAGTCAAAAACATTACTTTTGAATAATTAATGCTGCTGGTAACAAAAATCTCGGTATCAAGAGTATCTGCAAATTTAATGGCATCATCCACACCATAGCTGAAATAGTATCCTATTTCTCTAGCATAATCAGTAAAGTAGTAATCGGCAAAAGAACAAAAGAAACAGAGCATGATACCAAGACCTACAATTAGAAAATTATTCTTCACCACTTCCTTGCTAAATAGGGTTGAAATAGAATATATACCCAATCCCATACAGATAGTTAACGGAATAAATAAATAATTGGCACGGTTGATATTGGTATAGGTCATACTGGCAATCAGGAAAGAAACGACGATTTGAATTAAAATAAACATTTCATAGGAAAGCTCTTTTTTTCGACATTTCTTTATAAATTCTTTGATAAGATATACTAATCCTAATGCTACAAAAGGTAGTCCAAATTTATAAAAAATCCCGTACTTTGGAATCACATTCCAAATCAACCCATCATTTTGAGAAATAATAATATCCATTATGTTTTTAAATTTATCTCCCATACCCTCGAAAGAGAACTCCGAACCTCTGAATTCGATAAGCTTTGGCGCAGTAAAAAAAGGTGTACTGACAGTCCCAATATAACCTTTATTGACCAGCAAAAACAGCATCAATGGCATTGCCATTAAAAACAGTATCACTCCGGAAATCAGATAGTATCTGTTAAACTTGAATTTCTTTATAATAACGAGATAAACCAACTGCAAGAAAATTGTTATTGCAGCAAATGGCCAATACAGCGCATAGCAGTAAAGACTCAGTCCATAGCTAATAGCAGAAAGAATAAGAAATTTCGGTTTCTCCACACCTATGCAAAAAAATAAAGTAGCAAAAAGCATAAAGTGTGGAGCCATATTACTTTCCAATCCCCAACGGGACATCATAAAATGCCAGGGATTAATTGCAAGAACAAACATGGAAACCAATGCGGCTTTGTTATCGGAAGTTACTTTTTTCACCAGAAAAAAACATGCTGCAAGTGCAATAGAGCCAAGTATTGCCTGAGGTATTCTGACACACCAAATATTGTTACCGAATAAAGCTATCCATGGAATCATAAGATATGATGCCAAAGCATTCATACCGCTACCCCACGTGGTCAGATATACAGGCAAATGATAACCGAAGGAATCTGCCCCTGTTCTCATCAGACATATCGCCTCATACCCGGCAAAAGCCTCGTCCTGATTTATTCCCGACGGAAATCTGTCAAGAAAAAGAATCCGAAGAAGACACCCTGCAAATAAAATCACTGAAAACAGTGCAATTTGAAACTTAGTCATATCTGAAAAACACGAAAAAATGGCTTCTTTAATATTTATTGCTTTTTTCTTTTTTATTTTCTCTTTATTTATGGTTTCTTTTTCTTTTTTATGAGTTTTTGCTTTAGTCATTATTAGCCTCCTAATTTCATTCTTGCCATCCCTAAGAATTATAGGATTATAATAGTATCAAAAATATATAGTCTTAGAGCACAAAACACAAGCCCTATACAGTATTGAATATACATAAGTACAACAACTATTATATAGCAAATTCTGAAATTATTCCAAGTAAATATTTTTTGTACAGCGCTAAATCTATAGAGTTTATCTCCCCATCTCTATTGACATCAGCTGCTTCTAAACCGTACTCATAATCGAAACTGTCAATTAATCCAAGCAGATATTTTTTCAACAATCCATAATCAATTGAGTTTATTTCTCCATTACCGTCTATGTCCCCTACTATGAAACTTTCATCGGGAGTCTTGGCATAATCGATAGAAAACGATATATTGTTCACTTTAGCTCTTCCATTACTTCTAAACCCCTCAACCATAAATGAAACGTCATTCATATCCCACATTCCCATACCCAAACTCTCCCAAGCTTTAAAGTGTTCAAGAACGGATATTGTCCCACTTGTTCTTTTCGAGGTCCGGATACTATAATACAAATAATGAGTAATTGTTCCGACTTGAATATTAGGTAGCTCATTATATTGATACCTGTAAATTTCATAGGTCAAACCATCAACATTTATCGTTCCCATAAACTCACTTCCTGATATTACCCAATTCACCGAATTTTCAATTATGTAGTATTCCAATATTTTATTCCGTGTAACATATTTCATTCCACATACACCTATGTATGCATGGTCATCTGCCTAAAAATCGCAATCATATTCAACTGTAATACTTTTAATTTCTTTGTAGCTTTTCTCTATATCAAGTTGCATACCTTTTCTAAAAAATGCATTATTTAAATCTCTCCACTCACAACTGAATCCACCTTCATCATCGATAGTCATAGTTGTATTTCCACGGTCTTTCCAGAGTTGATAGTAGCAGTCATCACTATATATGATTTGCGTTGACGTAATGACTTCTGAAGCTTGTACATTTACAGAACAAATAAAAATATTAATCAGAATAAAAAATAACCGCCTTTACCTTTTTCATGTCTATTAACTCCTCCTAATATAACTTGTCAAATATGTGCATTTCAAAAAATAGAGATGGGTGTTTTATTTAAGCAATAAAGTGACTTTAATAGTATTTGATAACTTGAAAGCGTTCAATCCCAAGAACTTTGTGATATAATAGTCGTATAGTTAACTCCAAAAAAAATGCCTTTTGTCGATATTATATCATAATTTTCTCCTATTTTTATTTATATTTATATAATTTTCATCGAAAAAAATAATTTCAAACTGAAAACAAAGCATTACAATTTGCTTATTTAATAAATATCCTCTCCAGCTATTTATGATTCAACCTCATCAAAAACAATACAAATAGTTATTTAATGTTTTTGGCTTTACATACAGAGTTATACTTCAACGTTTTGCTTCTCACCGCAAAAGGGACAATAATTATAGTTCTTTCTGACCTTTTTGCCACAAACATTGCACAAAGTAGACTTTGAAACAAATCTAGTTACAATAAGGTAAGCAATAAGACTTGACGGTACATTCAATAATCCGAAAAAGCCCCAAAGCCACTTGTTTTCTCCTCTTTTAGAAGCATCCCAGAATATCCAGCAGCCTTGTGCCAATAATATAATTATTAAAACAACCCATAAATATAGAGGTACATCCTTTATATCGTTCATTATTGCTCCTCCTCCATAAGTCTTTGTCTTATCATAAACGGAACCAATAAAGGCACACAAACCATAATAATAATCTGAGCCATTATGATTCTCTTACCGTACCCCATATATATAATTAAACCCAATACACTCAAAATCAGGCTCGATATGACAGCAAAGACTAACAAATCCTTAATGTTTTTTCTTCTTTCCATTATAATGCTTGATTTTCTAAAAGCTCTGCCAATTATTCTTTCATCAATTTCTATGTCGGTATCAAATAAAGTCATATTCTTTTTTATCAGTTCAAGTTCATTCCAATATTCTGTGCATTCACTGCAAGTATTAAGATGCCTCCGAATTTCCTCTGTCATTGACTTTTCTCCATAATATACATCCAAAAGGTCCTTTTGAATTTTTTTGTGCTCTAAAGACATATAAAAACTCCCTTCAGATTAAGTTTCTCAGCTTCTCTATACAATAGTGAAGTCTAGACCTTACCGTCCCAATGGGACACTTTAGTATTTTACTAATTTCTTCATAGGAATAGTCGTAATAATTTTTCAATATAAAAACCATTCTTTTTTCATAGGGAAAATCCATTAACAGCTTCCCTATCCTCTTTACAGTATCTTTGTTTATAACGGCATGCTCAATGTCTTGAGAATCCTTTAACGATAAATCTTCAATGGTCTTGTTGCTTATTTTCTTGTTCTTTCTAATATAATTTTTATACAAATTGGACGCAATAGAAATTAGCCAGGTTGAAAACTTGGACTCTCCCTTAAACTTTTTTATATTCAATATAGCCTTCATCATTACGTCTTGTGTTAAGTCCTTTGTAACTTCTTCATTCATAGTAAGTTTCAGAAGGTATCCGTATACAATTTTGTAGTTGTCATAAAGCAACAGTTCCAGTGACTTTCTGTCTCCCGATCTTGCTTTTTCAAGCAGAGTTTTTTCATCCAATAATATACCCCTTCCCTATTAGTCCATCCTTTGGAAAGTTGCAACAAACAATCTATTCCTTTCTCTTAGTGTTATCAATTTTAAACGGTTTATTTTTTTATCCTGCTATAAATTCCTCAATAGTATTAACTAAATCCGGATGAAGAGGATATCCCGGAAAAGTATATCTTTTGTAATTTTCCTTTTCATCCTCCGGTGAAACTTTCAGTACATGGTTCATATTTTCAAGTATTCTAAAATTCCTGTCATCTATTATATCGTCCAAATAGTTAATTTCATCAGGCTTTACCTGCAAATCACTGGTGCCGTATATGAAATACACTGGTATATCAAGCTTTTTTATCTCTGTAACAGGATTATATTCCATCCATCTTCTTATGAATTCTCCATTTTTACCGCTTAGCAGCTGCTTTATCTCTTTATTTTCCGAGTTACTCTCTTCTCCTGCTCTGATTTTATCAAGCTCCTCCTCTAAAATATTTGCAATTTCTTGATCCTGCCTCTTAATTTGTTCCAATAAAATTTTATCAATTGTTCTTGCTGCTCCGGCTATTGTCACAACACCATCAACCTTTTCCCGTTGAGCTGCCAAAACAGATATCAATGCTCCTTGACTATGTCCAATCAGATAAATTTTATCATAGTCTTTTTTTGCCTTAATATATTTTATACATTCAACCAAATCATCCACCAAAAAGTCAAATTTTATATTTTTATCTTTAAGAGATTTATAGCTTTTTCCCGAAGACCTTTGATCATATCTGAAGCTGGCAATACCTTTATCTTTAAGTTTGTATGCAAGATATTTCAGTGAATCGTTTCGGCCTTCCAAAATTGCACTGTTTCCATCTCTATCAGTAGGTCCCGATCCGGCAGTAATTATAACTATTGTGTTTTTTGCATTATCCTTAGGTTCCAGTATACTTCCATATATATATCCACCTTGTACCTCCAGTTTTACTTCGTTCATATTGTCAATACCATAAACAGCAATAATAGCAACAAGTATTACAATAGGCAGTATTAACAGATTTTTCATTTTTTCACCCCTATCTATACAAATTCAATCCTTTCAAGCTTAAACACTGACAGGACACCGAATATAACAACTAAAGCAATTGTACATATCAAAGATACTGCCAGGTTTTTTGACAAAAATTCTGCGAAATAATTAGCCTCAGTTAAAAGATTTACGGGCAAATATCTTTTTATTGAAGCAAAATTATTGGCCAAAGGCATTAAATATACTAATAGTACGGTGACTGCCGCTGCCAAAAACGATTTTTTTGAAAAACTACTGATAAGAATTAAAAAACTCAATACAAACACAAAGAATATACCATATACCGCACCTGAAACTACTGCTGCAGCAAAACTTCCATAGGTAAATCCGAAAATTACTCCCGAATACCAATATGCAATTAACATTCCCATAACATTAATAAATAATAGAAATACTCCATACACCAATAACTTAGCCAAAACCATGCCATTTATACTGCATCCCATTGAAACCGGAATACTCAAAGTTTTATCGGTTCTTTCCTTTGATATAATCCCCATCATAGACAGTACAATAATTAATGTGGAAAGCTGAAAGAGATTTTTCGTATAGCTTTCCAAAGCTGCCCTTTGACTAAGTTCAATTAACATACTAAAATCCGTTCCCTGCATCTGGCTTTTTAAAATTTCCGGCAGCAGCTTTAACATTAGAGGGTCCGAAAAGGCAAAAAACAAAACACCGATTGACAGAACCAAAAATTTTTTAGTTCTCATTCCCTCCAAAATTTCCTTCTTTATAAAAGCCTTAAAACTGTTAAATCCATTCATCTCATTTCACCGCCTTCAAAAATATTTCTTCAAGGCTGTTCCTTCTGAGGTTAATTGAAATTATAGGAATATTTAATTCTGAAATTAGTTTTACAAGTTTTGCACTATTCTGTTCAAAATCCTTAATCCATATATTTACCTGACTATCCTTGATATTTATTTTTTCTACAAAGTCCGCCCGATTTAACGTCTTAAATTGATCCTCATTTACAGGTTCATCGAACTCGATATCATATACAGGCTGAACATATTTTTTCATCAGCTGATGGATATTTTCCTCAAGTACTATTTGGCCATTGCTCAGAATTCCCACCCTGTCGCAAACCCTTTCAATATCATTCAGTATATGGGTTGACAAAAATATAGTTTTGCCCTGACTCTTAAGTGTGGATATTATATCAACCACATCCCGTCTTCCCTCAGGGTCTAGTGCTGAAGACGGTTCATCAAGCAATAATACTTTAGGATCATTATAGATTGCCACAGCAATTCCAAGTCTCTGCTTCATTCCCCTTGAATAGCCTCCAATAGCACGTTTGGCTGCCTTTGTGAGTTTAACCAAATCCAGCATTCTTTCAGACTTTTCTATTATTTGCTTTTTTGAATCCCCTCTCATAGAACCTATAAATTCAAGGTATTCCAGTGCATTCATATAGGGATAGAACTTTGGATCTTCCGGCAAATACCCCACATCGTTATTAGGTCTATTTTTAATATTTTGAATATTTTTTCCGTTAACAAAGCATTTACCCTTTTGAAATCCGATAAGTCCTGCCAATATATTCATTGTGGTTGATTTACCAGCCCCATTCTGCCCTATAAATCCGTACACTTCTCCTTCTTTCACTTCAATATTTACACCCTTTAAAACTTGATGTTTTCCATAACTTTTTACAAGATTTTCAATTCTAATCATCGGACCACCTTTTTCTACCTATAATTAAATAAGCTATCGGCCCTATCAAATTAATAAAGAGAATGGCAATCCAAAGGGGTTTGTTAAGGTTCCTTACTCCTTTTCTAAGTATATCTATAATGCAATAAATCAATAGTGCCACTTGAAAAATTATTATAGGTGCAAAAAGCTTTAAAATCTCCATCGAATTCATATTGTTGAACATGTGCTTTCCTCCTTTTTTATTATTTTGATAGTATGACACACAAGTTCAAAAAAAGTTCATATCAAAATTAAAAATTTTTATAAAAGCCGTAAGGATGATGACATCAGTAGAATATCCTGCTTTAGCAACATAATAATTATTGAATCCTAACTTCCATATAAATTATTAAAGCATCGTACTTTAAAAAAAGAAGCACGATGCTTTAATTTGCTCTATTTTGGCCTATCCCCCAATATTAATCTTTTCTTTTGAATTTATTAACTCTTTGTTTATTGTCTTTTTATATCCCGCATCTTTACAAGTCTATATGGGATTCTATTTCTTTATCTATTTTAAGATTTAAATCATTAATAATTGTATCATAGCTTCATCTAAAGTTTTTCCGCCGTTTATCTCTATATTGTAGTTTTCTGTTACTCGTGGGATATTTTTTCTGCAATTGGTATATTTTTAAGTGTGTTTACTGCGCTACTGCAAGAAATCAATAATAAAGTAAATTATAGCAATATTAATTTACGAAAATATAAAGATATTATATATTATCAAAAGAATGCTTCCTTTAATTTACTATAACGTTATCAGTTTATCATTTTCAAAACAAAGTTTTCAACCTCTTGCAAGGTAGTTGCAGCCTCAATTGATGGATAAGCATCTCTGGCAAAAATCAATCCGGTATCCGTTTCAAGAAATGCATATCTTCTTCCATCAGCAAAACCATAGTCTGCAACATCTTTTAACATGAGAACTGCACCTTTTTGTTCCCATATTGAACTTTCATTATACTCCATTGGCATGAAAATACCGGTTGTTCCAACCTTAATTTGCGAAATAATGTCAGTGTCTTCCACCTTTAAATTAATACTTATTGGGCATGGTAAAAGCACAGATAGATTGTCTCCCAATTTAATATTGCCGCGATAAACTTTCTCCACCTCAATTTCAGCAATACTCCGGTATTCTTTATCTCCATTGAAATCGATTTCTATATTTTGGATACCGGTAACAGTTCCTTTGAATATCACAGTTCTCCACACTGAAAACAATTCTTCTTCCGAATGCCACACTAAACTGTTTTTTGCACTGGATATATTTCCCGGTACACTTTCAACAGTCTTAAAGCTTGCCCTTTTAGGCGTATTCGATACATTTAGCCTCAAAATACCTATTGTTATTACCAGAATAAAGCAAGCAGCAACAGAAAATCTCTTAATCCAAATGCTATTCTTTATTATTCGCTCTGACGGTGAAGCCTCTGTAATATACTTATCATCAACTTGCCCTAGCGAATATATCAATCGTTCACTTTTCATAACATTACACCTTCCTTTTCCAAATGTCGTTTCAGCTCGTTTCTAGCCCTTAGCAAAGTCATTTTTACTTTACTCTGACTTATGCCGTAATCCTTTGCTATTTCTTTAATTGAACTAAAATACCAGTAACGGCGCATAAATATTTTTCGGGTTTCTACCGGAAGAGAAGCAAGAAAACCGTTTAATGTCTCAACTAATGCCATATCGTCTATCTTTTGTTCAGTACTGCTAAAAGTAGGGATGAAATTTTCCAATTCATCAAGCACTGCTTGTACCTGACCTAAACCTCGTTTTTGAGCAGTATACTTCTCGTATTTATTCAAGGATAAATAGCGGGTAATTTTCCCCAAATATGCCGAAAGACTGCTCGGACGGTTTGGAGGTATGGATTCCCATGCCTTTATATAAGTGTCGTTGACGCACTCCTCAGCATCTTCATGATTATGTAAAATGTTATACGAAATGCTGTAGCAATATCTACCATACTTGTTTGCTGTTTCTGAAATAGCAGATTCGGAGCGGTCGAAGTATAGTTTAATAATGTGGTTATCTTCCATGAACCTCTCCTTTTATATATGATTTTGCCTTTTAACTATATAGACCGGAAAAAATAAGTTTAGGTCACATCGACTTTTGATATTATTCCTTTTGAAATTTTCATAAATTATATTACATTTTAACAAACAATACCATTAATAAACAGGCTATTGTTGAAAGGTAAAGTAGCTTGGTGAAAAACAAGAAAAGATTGGGATCTTATAGCCAAAATGCTTATCAACCTCGGCATATTACATAACTGTGATATTTTAGGATGCACATCGGTAAGAGATAAAAACTTTATTGAAGGAAACGCCAAAACTACTCCCATCAAGGAGATATGGTCAAACCCCGACAGCTTCAGCTGGAACAGAAAGATGACAAAGGATAAGCTTTCGGGTCTTTGCAGAAAATGTTTATTCGGAAACCGGTGTCTCGGAGGTTGTTCCAACACAAGGCTGACCATGGAAGGAAGTATCTATTCCGAAAACAAATATTGTTCATATAATGTTGCTGTAACAACAGCCCGGAAACAGCTTGAGAAAATTGAAGACATAGATGTTATAATGTCAAAAGCAAGAAAATTTGCCGACAACGGCAATTTGCAACTAAGTGAAATATTGCTGTCCAAAGCCATAGAAATGGGATGCAATGATATTGGGCTGTTTGAGTTTTACGGATATGTAAGCTTTATGCTGGGCAACTATCTTGATGCCAGAAAAGCTAATGAAGAAGCACTGAAAATCAACCCGGAAAGTGCTTATGCAAACAAAGGAATGGGATTGTCTTTGGGAAAACTCGGAGAAGTAGATAAAGGAATAGAATATTTGAGAAAGGCAATTGCGCTTTCTGACGAAAACTTTACCGATCCCTATTATGATCTGGCAGTTCTTCTTTATGAAAACGGAAGAAACGAGGAAGCGCTGAAGGTTCTTGAAGAAGGAAGAGCGAAATACGAAAGCTTTGAGTCGGTAAGCAAGGACTTGTATGAAATTTTGACAAATGCCTCTTAAGGTTAGGATAATGTTGACTGAGTAGTGATTTATTCAATTAAAAATGGTGTTATTGCTTCCGTCGATCCTGACAAGGGAATTGTCAAATATGATTTGGAGTTTTTTTACTCGATATAGACTGAGGGCTTTTTTTGCTTGAACCCGGCAAAAGTTTAAAAATAGAATAGCTCACAGGTTAAGTACGGTTATAGACCGTGACCATATATGTTCTTGACAAGGGCAAGGTTGCAGAAGCCAGTTCACATTAAGAATTTGTAAGCAAAAAAGTGGGCTGTTATAAAATTTGGCATTTGAGGCGCCCTGATACATAAATAAGGACTATCTCTTCTCAAAAAATAACGTTTTACTGTCGGAAAACTTCGATTTAAAGCTTAATCTTTTTTGAGGAGAATAGTATATAAAAATCAATTGCAAAGGAGGTATAATCATGTCCGAGATAGAAAAATTAAGTATTGGCAGAGAATTGACAGATGAAGAACTCATGGAAATGACAGGAGGATCCAGTTTCATTACTCCAATCTCTGAGAAAGACATAATCATAGCACCTATAGTTAAATATGGTATCCACTGCATGTACGGAATAAACCCAATTGATCCTATAGTTAAACCACTATACGGAATAGTAGTTAAACCACTTTACGGAATAGATATCGATAGATAATTTTATTTGATTTTAAGGGGGCATGGTCAATAGACCGTGCCTTTCACTATAAAAAAATGAACCGGCGAAAAAAACACCGATCCACTTTTTAAGAAATCCACTGCAAATCATATACTAACACCGAGTTTTGCTCCTTGGTAAACTGCATCGGTGATATTTCCGGTTTTAGCGGCATCTCCAATGACATGTATTTTCTTGCCGGTTTTCTTAAGAGGCTCTTCCAATGGATTATAGGATTTTGAACCTACAGCAAGGATAATAGTGTCAAATCCCTGTAAAGTTTGCTCAACACCGTCCCTTTCCACCATAACACTGCCTTTAGAAAGGGCTTTTACTTTTGTGTTTGTCATAATATTAACCCCGTATCTGGTTAGTCTCTGCTGAGTTAAATATCTAATATCGGGATGCTCTTCTTTTGCAATTTCATCCCTCATTTCTACAATGGTCACCTGACGGTTTTGATTGGCAAGCATTTCTCCTGTTTCGACTCCCACTTGTCCTCCGCCGATAATTATTACTTTATCGCCAGCCAATACCCTTCCTGCCAGTATATCAATGGCTTGTACAACTTCTGCATCGTCTATTCCTTCAAAGGCAGGACGGATTGGAACACCGCCTGTTGCTATAACTATTTCGTCAAAATCTGCAACCGTTTCTAAAGTTGCCTCTATTCCGAATTTATAATCAACACCGTACTTTTTACCTAAAGTCATATATGCTTGAACTGTTCTTAAGAGTTCCTGCTTGTAAGGCGGTCTTGCACCGAATACAATTTGACCACCTGGCCTGTCTGCCTTGTCAAATACTGTAACCGAATGTCCCCGTTTTGCAGCTACCCAGGCTGTTTCAAGTCCGGCAGGACCTGCACCGATAATTGCAATTCGTTTCGGCTTATCCACAGTATCAAATTTTAGAATTCCTTCTTTTCCCGTAAAAGGATTATAGGTACAGGACACACCGTTATCCCATTCATCACGACCGCCTGCTCCTGCACATCTTTGGAGACATGCTACACATGGAATAATTTCATCCACCCTGTTCTCCTTCACTTTGATTGGAAATTCGGGATCGGCTAAAGAAGTTCTTCCCAATGCTACAAGATCTGCCGAACCTGAAGCAATAATATCTTCAGCAATATACGGATCTACTATCCTTCCGGTAACGATAACCGGAACATTAACCATATCTTTTATGAATGCAGAATTTGCAGCGTTAAATCCGGGCGGTATTGCCTGGGGAGCCAAAGTTTTATAGCTTGTTCCATAGGCACCACCAATGGAAACATTAATTACATCGGCTCCCGCTTCTTCCAACATTTTAGCCGCAGTTCTGGCCTGCCTTACTCCCCAGCTGTCATGCTCCGATTCTTCCGCACTGATTCGAATGCTAACTGGAAAATCCTTACCGCACTTATCTTTTATCCTCTTTATAATTTCAACAGGAAATCTCATACGGTTTTGGAAGTGTCCTCCGAATTCATCTATTCGTTTGTTGGAATAAGGGGACATAAACTGTGCAATAATGTATTGATGTGCACCATGAAGTTCTACACCGTCGTATCCTGAGTTTTTTGCCCTCACCGCTGCATCTACAAATTTGTCGATCAATTGATATACTTCCTCTGTTGTTAATTCCCTTGGAATTTCTTTATTTGATGGACTGGCCACAGGAGATGGTGCAACAGGTTGCTTGCCTGTAACCATGGAATAGGACAGACGACCGGCATGATGTAACTGGCAGAAAATAATTCCGCCATATTTATGGACTTCCTCTGTCAACTTCTTATGTCCAGATATAAAAGAATCGTCCCAAATACCCAATTGACCCGGCATAGCCATACCGACAGGGTCAATGCATGTAAACTCTGTAATAATTAAACCAAAACCTCCTTTGGCCCTGGCTGCATAGTAATCAATAGTGCGTTGGGAAACTTGCCCATTGGGTTCTGCCAAGTGTGCTCCCATTGCCGGTACAATGTAACGATTTTTTAATTCGACTGGACCAATTTTTATAGGTGACAGTGATTTTGAAAAACTCATACTATCTCTCCTTTCCATTTATTTAGGTTAACTGTTGATTTATCTTATCTTCACTATTATTTGCAAAATATATAATTTCCATTAAAAATCTGTTTTGCAATATTACTTAAAAAACTCTCCTTTTTATATTTCATCTATGGTAATCAAGAAGTAATGATTTGTATAACATCCAATACTTCTTGATTTCTTATTTTGATACTTATATTAATTCAAATATAATTCCCATGATTAATTTTCGGTAAAACTACACTAATAATTAAGCATTATGCATCTTTTCTTCCTTTTTAAATCTGCATGAGTAGTTGTATATCCAAAATCCTAACAATACAAAAACTGCAAGGCTTATAAAGTTCTTTACGCTTTCGTTGGGAATAATCGATGAAAGGAAATCAATTTTAATACTCAATGCAGCAAATATACCTATGATAATACCGGTTAAAGCATCGCCCGCAACTAAACCCGAAGCTATTAAAGTACCTCTTTCCACTGCAGTATCTATGCTTTCTTTGTCATTTTTGAATTTCTTTTCCACCAGTAACCTTATCAAGCCACCAAAGAAAATAGCCGTATTCAAAGTTATAGGCAAATAAATACCTAAGGCAACCGGTAGAATCGGCAATCCTGTGAGAGCACAGAATATTGCAATAAATATTCCTATGATGACAAGTGTCCAAGGCAGTTTTGCCGTCATGATACCTTCTACAATCAGTTTCATTAGAGTTGCCTGTGGTGCTGTAACTTGTCCGCTTCCTATGCCGTAAGCACTATGCATAAGGAGAACTGTTGCACCTGCAGCAATGGAAGCCACTGCAAGAGAAACAAACATTCCGTGCTGAACCTTTTTAGGTGTGCCGCCCAAAATATAAGTCGCTTTCAGCGATTGAGCCACACCGCCACCGACAGCAATTGCTACACAAACAATACCGGCTGTAAGCAATACAACATACATGCCGTCAGCACCGTTTGCACCCATTGCTTTATAAACCGATGCAATTACCAATAATGTTGCTATGGTCATACCAGAAACCGGATTGTTGCTGGCACCGATTACGCCAACCATTCTTGCCGACACTACTGCAAAGAAGAAGGAAAAAAATACTGCAAGAATGGCGCCAACCGGGCCTGCTTTCACAGTTGGTGTTAACCATGTCAACAGAAAACCTGCAACTGCTGCAATAAATACCCACATAATGGATGGGTCCTGATTAACACGTTCCGATGTTCTTTCTCCCTTGCCAAATCCAGCCATAGACTCTTTAAAAGATTTAAATATAGTAGGAAGTGATTTAGCCAAAGAAATAAAACCACCAGCTGCAACAGCACCGGCACCTATATACTTAATATAGCTGGACCATATATCAGTTGCAGACATTTCTGAAATTAATGCAGTGGATGGGAAAATTGGGGTTGTTACCATTCCGCCAAAAAACTTAATCAACGGAATAAAACCGAACCATGCAACAATAGAACCGGCAAGCATAAGTATTGATGTCTTTGTTCCGATAATGAAACCAACTCCAACAAGGGATGCAAGTGTATCAGTACCGATCATAGTGCCTTGGAAACGCTTAATAATATAAGTTGCTGTTTCGTTCCACAAAGCTAAACCGCCCGATAATATTTTGTAACCCAATCCGACAATCAAACCTTTCAAAACGGATATAAACCCCTTACCGCCTTGGTTTGCACTTACCAAAACTTCAGCTTGCGCCATTGATTCCGGGTAAACCAGTTTCCCATGCTCTTGCACAATCAAGTGTTTACGTACCGGTATAATAAAATACACACCCATTATTCCTCCAATGACAGTAACTATAACTACTGTCCATAGCGGAAGACTAAAACCGATAAGAATGAGAGCTGGCAATACAAAGATAATACCTCCTGCAATTGATTCTCCAACTGCTGCAAGTGAAGCAACATAGTTTGATTCCAGTATATTGTTTCTTTTTAATATACTTCTAAACAAGACCGTAGCTAATATAGCACCGGGAATACCTGCAGATATAGTCAAACCGACTTTTAAACCCAAATAAGTATTGGCTGCAGCAAAAATAACTGCAGAAATAATTCCTAAAATTATAGAATAAACCGTTGCTTCAGGAACATTTTCATTATTTCCTACAAACGGCCTGTAATCCTCACCTTTAATTCCTCCATAGGCTTCTTTTGGTAGTTTTCTCACTTCATCCGACATATCAGTTCCTCCACTGTTTTATTTAATTTCTTCAAGCAGTCGTACCAAGAATCTCCAAACCCTTTCTACCGAAGAAATGCTGAGATGCTCTTTTTCTGTATGAACTTCATACATATTAGGTCCAAAACTTATCATATCAGTATTGGGTAAAATCTTTTTCAACACCCCGCACTCAAGACCGGCATGGATAGCGGTAACTATAACTTTCTTTTTAAACATCTCTTCATAAACTCTAACGGCTTTTTTCCTGATTTCTGATTTCTCATCATATTCCCAGGCCGGATAGAAGCTGTTTTCCTGAACAATGGCATTAGTCCTTTTTGCAATTAGCGCCACTCGGTTTAAAAGTTCTCTGAGGGAACTACTCGACGAAGAACGATGGGATATTGTTATAATCAGCTGACCTTCCTTTTCTTCCGCAACAGCATTATTAAGACTGGTTTGCACCAAACCATCAATGTCTTTTGACATATATTGTACGCCATCGGGAGTCATCATCAGAAAATCAATTACATCTTCAGACAACTGTTTATCATAAATTTCATCTACATCCACTTCTCTTGCAGTAATAGTCAGTCCTCCATCTTCCACACGATACTCTTCTTTAAGTTCTTTTGCAATTACCTCAATTAAACCCACTGTACCATTTAAATCCTCTGCCAAAACAACTGCTTTTGCCTCATTCGGAATGGCATTATGCTTAGTTCCGCCGGAAATTTGCGACAATGTAATTTTGCTTCTGCAATGGTCTAAAATACGAGCTAATAACTTAATGGCATTGCCTCTCTGTTTAACTATCTCCATTCCGGAGTGACCGCCTTTTAGACCGGAAACTCTGATTTCCAGTCCTTTACCGCTTTTCTTTTCTTTTTTTAATGGAAAAGTAACAGTCTGATTGGCACCGCCGGCACAGCTAACCAAAAAAACTCCTTCTTCCTCTGCGTCAATATTAAGCAATATTTTTCCGCTTAAATGCTCATTACTCAAAGCCATTGCCCCGTCCATAGCTGTTTCCTCGTTTGTTGTAATCAACAGTTCAATGGCAGGATGCTTTAAGTCATCGGAATCTAAAATTGCCAAGCCGTAGGCAATTGCAATTCCATTATCCCCGCCAAGAGTTGTGTTGTTTGCTCTTAAAAAATCTCCTTCCACAATCATTTCAATGGGATCTGAATCAAAATTATGAGCAGAGCCTTCCCCTTTGACGCATACCATGTCACTGTGTCCTTGTATGATAACGGCAGGAGCATTTTCATAACCCGGAGTAGCAGGCTTTTTAATGATTACATTATAGATTTCATCCTGATACACTTCCAAATTTCTTTCCTTTGCAAAGTTCACCAAAAAATCGCTAATTCCCTTTTCATTGCCGGAACATCTCGGAACCCGGTTAATCTCATAAAACCAATGAAATACTCTTTGCGGTTCAATTGTATGAATTGTCGACATATTCCCACCAACTTTTCAAATTTCGCAATTATGAGTAGATTTTTATAAGATAGTATATCCTATATCGTTTTTTTATACTCTAAATTATAAATAAAAAAACATGCCCGTTAGGACATGTCATTAACTTAAATTTCTTTTATTTTAATCTCCATAAATTCTCTTTCACATTTTGATAAGCACCTATCACAGGAATGCACTTTTTTCATTAAACATCAATTCGAAATATATATAAAGATAATTACTTTCTTCGTCAATTTCTTTTCAGTCTTCCTCTATATCTTTTAATCATTGGAATAATTCACCTTATCCAAAAAACGCATCAATTTTTCATTGGATATGGCAAAATTAAGGTTTTCTCCGCCAGTAATCTTAAAAGTGGTAATTCCAATCAATTGACCTTTCTTATTCAACAATGCTCCACCGGAATTTCCTGCCGATATAGCAGCATCAGTTTGTATAACATTTCCATCATTATATGGTCTTAAAGCAGTTACATGTCCAAAAGATAAGGTATTGATCAAGCCTTGGGAAGAACCAATTGAAACAACTTGCTCACCCAATTTAATGCTGTTTTCGGGGGCAAATTTAATATATCCACCCAGTGATAAATTATCGACATGTATTAATGCTATATCTTCATTTTTATCGAAATCTATCAATTTGGCCTTCATATGCAAAAATTTTGTGCCGGAATCCTCGCCATCCTGAAAATCAACCCAAATACTTCCTCTATTCACCACATGATAGTTGGTCAGAATATATCCTTCGTCATTTATAAGTACTCCGGAACCTTGTACCCCTGAACTTGTCAATATCATACATACATATTTTTTAAGCTCGGCTATTTCAGTATCAAGTAGTTCCTTATCATCGTAAGAAACAGAATATAATTTATTTTTTACTTTCGGAGGCGTTGTGGAAGTAGTCTCAGTTTCTTCACTCATTAATGCAACATTATGTGAAACCAAAGGTGTATATTTCACATCAATATAATTGTCATTAACCTGAGCATTACCAATATTGATATCTGCAAATATCAAACTGATGAACAAGCCTAAAATGGAAGGTATTACTATAGCGGATACAATAAGTACGAACAGTTTTGCATTCATAAGAACTACCTCCATACAAACTTTTTGTTACGATGATTACTGCATTAAAACTTCAAATGTCCATTTCATCGATTTTTTTAACCCCAAAATAAGCTATCAGACTTGTTAATTGAAAGGATCTCTTAAAATATATCGGAATTTTTATATCTCAAATTTAGTTGATTTAGTTAATATATCCCATTCTAAAACAAATCAACCAATCCAAATTCGTATTAAATAATAAACAATTGGTATAATTATCGCAGGAAGCATATTGGCTACTTTGATACTGCGAATTTCCAGTAGATTTATTCCTATACCTAAAATCAGAACATTTCCCACAAGGGACATCTGATTTATTACTTCAGCAGTCAACATTGGCTCTATGAATTCTGCAAGAAGAGTAATTGAGCCTTGATATAGGAATACGGCTACTGACGAAAAAAGAACACCTATCCCCATTGTTGCACTAAATATGATTGAGCTGATACAGTCTAAAATTGATTTTGCATAAAGGGTATTGGCATTCCCGGTAAGACCTTCCTCCAGAGAACCTACAATTGCCATTGCGCCAACGCAAAACAGAAGGGTTGCCGATACAAAACCGGCAGAAAAATTACTTCCTGAACCGGGAATTTTCTTCTGGATAAATTCAGCAAGCCTGTTCAATTTCTCCTCAATATTTATAGCCTCGCCTATTACAGAGCCTATAACAAGAAAAATTATCATGGTCATTATATAGTTACTTTCAAGTTTGCCGTCATAAGATACTTTAAATATCGACGAAAGAGTACCGGATAAACCGATAATTACTGTGGACAACCCTAACGCCTGCTTTATAATTACACCAAATCTCTCGGATAACCTGCCCTTAATAATCATTCCCAGCAACGCTCCGCCAATTATGGCACACGCATTAACAATACTTCCTTGAGCCAGCATGACTTCCTCCCTAAACTTTTTTACTGAAAAAGTTATCTTAAAAGTTTTTGAATTGAAAACTTCCAAATTAAATCTTTTGTATAATATAAAGATAGATTACTTTTTTAACACATAAATTTATACAGTACAATTTTTAATCCCTAAAAATTAAGAAAACTCACGGTTTTATAATTACTTATAAAACCGTGGGTTTTCATAAAAACTTAAGATATCATTTCTCTTAAAAACAGATACTATAGACTGTCTCCAAAATCTGCTCTGAACTTTTTAGCCAGTTTAGTCTGCCAATCTGAAACCGCAGCCAATTTTCCAAAGAAGAAACGTAAAACTTTAGGTTCTTCCACAAAAGTTAATCCGCCAATCAGCCTGCGATTTTCGTAAAGCCATTTAATACGGTCTACAGCATATTCTACCTGTGAAAGGGTGAATACTCTTCTCGGCATAGCCAGACGCAGCAATTCCATATTGGCAAAATGCTCTTCTCCATTCTCCTCCCTCTGCTCGGATATGGTTCCTCTTTCCATACCGCGGACACCGCTTACTATGTATAATGCCGAAGCAAGAGCACCTGCCGGATACTGGCTCTGAGGAATATGGTCAACAAACTCCATTGCATTGATGTGACATCCCAAACCTCCGGGTGGTGTAATAACAGGAACACCGCTTTCCTGAAGCTTTTCACACATATATTCAATAAATTGTGGTCCCTGGTTAATCATATTTTCATCCATAGTTTCTTCAAGTCCGACAGCAAGTGCTTCTATCTCCCTTACCGACATTCCTCCATAGGTAAGGAATCCTTCATATAGTGTGATATACTCACGCAGCTTCATATATATATCTTTGCTTCTTGTACAAATACCGCCGCCACGGGCACATCCGAGTTTACGCGCCGAGAAGTAAATAATGTCTGTAAGGTCTGCTATAGCTCGGGCTATCTCCCGGATACTCATATTCTTACACTGCTCTTCACGGGTTTTTATAAAATAGAGGTTATCCGCTAAAAGACTAGCATCAAAGACCAGCAATATGCCATGTTCATCACAAACTTTTCTAACTTCACGCAAATTCTCGAGAGAATGAGGTTGACCTCCAATAAGATTTGTACCAGTCTCTATACGGACAAAAGCAATTTTGTCAGCGCCATGTTTTGCTATGAGTCCTTTTAATTTTTCGACATCCATATTTCCTTTAAACGGGTATGAACTGGTTGGATTTAATCCTTCGTCGATTATTATTTCTTCAACTGCCCCTCCATTCAATGTAATATGGGCTTTAGTTGTAGTAAAGTGGTAATTCATAGGTATAATATCTCCCGGTTTCACATATGCCTGGGCAATAATATTTTCGCACGCTCTTCCCTGGTGAGCCGGAAGAAAATAATCCATACCGAAAATTTCTTTAATTTTATTTTCCAGCTTTGTGAAGGTAGCAGAACCGGCATAACTGTCGTCCGCTTCCATCATAGCAGCAAGTTGTTTGTCGCTCATGGCATTTACACCGCTATCGGTTAGCATATCCAGGAAAATATCACTGTTTTTCAGCAAAAACGTGTTGTTTCCCGCCTCATTTATAGCTTCAAGACGGCGTTCAATGGGAACCAGATTCAATTTTTGCACTATTCTTACCTTATGCATTTCCAAAGGCACTTTATTGCCGTAAAAAAATTTAACCTCTGACATACATAGACCACCCCTAAATTTATTTTTACAATTTTATTCTATTTATTTAGAATGCTGCAGCTAAAAAATAGCTATAAAAATAAAAATACCCTTCACAGGGTATATAGTTTCAAAAATCGCATCTTATTTGTCTGGTCTGAAGAATCCGCGATACCGTACTACAATGAATAACAGCCATTTGCAAAATAAGCTTATATTACTTTGAAACCTTTATCGATAAAGTACTTCTCTACTATAATACCATGCTACTACCAATATTTTATAACTAATCTTCAAATTAGTCAACAAATTTGCAATTTCCCATCCTTACAAACTTTTTGCTGGTACAAAAACATCTGTCTAAAATGAGTATAAATAAAGGTATTGTACAGTAATCTCTGCACAAATTACTGTACAATACCTTTTTTATAATATATTATCTTGCTAAATCTCCTTTTATAGCATTAAACCAAACATCTCCCATTTTATTATAACCGTTGGCATTAGGATGTACACCATCGGCAAGATCGCTAAGAGTAAGAGCACTGTACATATCCACTAAATAAACCGGCTTTCCTTGACTTGCTTTATTCTGTACAACAGCAGCAACCTGAGAGTTATATGTTCTTACATCGGCATAACTTATTGGGATAATGGTTGCTACATAAAGCTTTCCATCAGCAGGCAATTTGGCACAAATCTTGTCAATCAAGTCACTTAACCTGTTCGGTGCATTGTTTAAATCGTATTTTTGTGAAATATCATTGGTACCTATATGTAAAAGTACAATTTGAGGTTTATAAGTATCCATCCAGTAATTTATGTTGTTGCTGATTTGGTCAATTCTCCATCCGGAATGTCCCTCATGATTCTTATCTCCAAGGTCAGATGGTCCACCAGTCATAGATCCTA
This sequence comes from Acetivibrio clariflavus DSM 19732, assembly GCF_000237085.1. GTDB lineage: Bacteria > Bacillota > Clostridia > Acetivibrionales > Acetivibrionaceae > Acetivibrio > Acetivibrio clariflavus. Next base: position 2,181,198 of record NC_016627.1, read on the forward strand.
CAAAATCTACATTGTACCCGTTACTGGTAATATTTTTCCAAAGTCTGGTTCTATAAGCTCCCGGCACAGTAATTCCGTCGGTTATCGAATCACCCAAAGGCATTATTTTGATGGTAGGTTTTGGTGTTTGAATTGGCGTAGGTGTTGGAACATATGGCGTAGGAACTGGAGGTCCCCAAATTGTCTTAGTACCCAAATCCTTAACCAGCCCCAATAGATATGCTTTTATCAAAGCATAATCAATTGAATTCATTTCGCCGTCCTGATTTACATCTCCTGCTTCAGGAAGAGATTTAATTTCTCCAAGCAAATATTGCTTGTATTTTGCTAAATCCAAAGAATTGACAACTTTATTTTCATCTACATCGCCAAGGTATATTGTGATGACCAATCTGGTAGCAGCAGGTGTTGGAACAATGGTTGTGCCCGGATACTCTGCAGCATTAACTTTTTGTCCTGGAATAAAGCCGGTGAAAAAGCTAATCCCAAAACCATTACCGCAGCTAAAATAAACGAGGTACATTTTAGTTTTCTTAAAAATTTTTTCATAATAAAACCCCCCATATGATTTATTTTAATAAAAATAACGTGCCTATACTTTATTAGTAATTATATCACAAATAGGTATTTTATGTAACTGACTTTATGGTATTGTTCATGCCATATCAGCGAAGTGCTTCCTTTAACCTTTTCCTAATACTAGTACAAGGATTTGTAACACCAATAGTTTTACCGTATTGCTGACCGCCTCCTACATTTAACCCTACCACTTCGCCAGCTGAATTTAAAATGGGGGCTCCGCTTGTTGCAGTTAATTCGATATCTTTTTCCTCATACTCAAAAGTAAGCCTTTTGTTAGAAGCGGATTTAACCGTTGCTTTATGCAATCTTGGTTCCACGCTATAAATTGTAGGCGCTGCAAGCCAAACCGTTTCTCCCTTTTTAGGCAGCTTTGAACTTAACTTTAACTTATTTGCATCAAGATTTTCACCGAAATAAAAGGCCACTAAATCTTTATCTACATTTGGAATACTGTCTGCATCTTTTATCTTTAAGACTTTATCGCATTCTCCGCAATATTCATCGGTATAGGCATCTGTAAATATGGCTGTTTGGAAAACGTCCGGCATCCTTTCTGAAGGAATTTCCTCTTTCAAACCTCCTGCTTCTCCAAACAAGTGATAAGCTGTCAATACCAAAGAAACATTCTCGTCATCCATTTCTATTGCAAAAGCAGTACCGGCCGCAAAGGTTACATCTTTCAGCTCAAACTCCGGTCTCAAAATTGTATTATCTAGTAATTCCGGTGGCGTTGAAGAACTTATACTTGCTGGTGAACAGGACGTAAGAATTAAAAGTGACAGTAAAGTAAAAATAAAAATCGATTTTTTAATAGGCATAGATTTCCTCCATTGTTATTGTTTTTCACAAACATATTTTACACTAACAAAAAAGAAAAAAACAGTAGCTTTTTATTGAACTTTTTGGATATGCACTTTATATTTGCTTGTATACTTTATATTTACCGAATCATCTATAATGAAATATTTTATCTTGACAAAATATACTTACTAATGTAATCTAAAATTATATTTACAATAGTAAGTATATTTTTCATGGAGGCTGTTATGAAAAACAAGGCATCACTTATATCTGATTCGGAATGGCTGGTTATGAAGGTTATCTGGGAAAAAAAAGAGGCCAAGTCCTCCGAAATAGCGGCAAAACTGTCTGATTCCACAAAATGGAGCGATAAAACTATAATTACTCTTTTAAACAGACTGGTCAATAAAGGAATTCTGGCAACCAAAAAAAACAATAATGACAAAAGAGCTTATGTTTACTATCCTCTGGTTACTGAACAAGAGTGTATTGAAGCCGAAACCGATTCATTTCTAAAAAAATGTTTTAACGGTGCGGTAAAAGATTTACTGCTGAATGTTATCGACAAAAGAAGACTTACAAAGTCCGATATAGAGGAATTAAAGAGTATCTTAGATACTATGGAGGAAGAAGAAAATGATTGACGATATTTTTAAAGTTGTTTTGGATTTGAGCATCAATGCTTCATTTTTAATACTTATAGTCCTAATGCTGCGTCCTCTGGCCAAGGTTAAGTTTTCACCCAAATTTCGAGTTTATTTGTGGATTATGGTCATAATAAAGCTAATAATACCCTTTAACATTAGCACAAGTTTCAGTATTTACAATCTTCTTCCCGATATAAATCCAACGAGTTATATCTCTCAAAATATCAATATAGCACCGATAAATGAAGCTGACGAAAGTTTTATCGTTTTCTACGACGATAATACAATTTCCTTCGATAATTCCCTTCATCCAATAGAAGAAAACACAAGTAACAATAATATCGACATTAATAATTTCTCCCATAGCCAAACAACAGCTGACATTGATAACTCATTTGACAGTTTGACCCAAACTGAATACAATGATAAACCGATAAATGCCAAAAGCAAAAGTAATATTCTTTCTATTATTTGGTTAGTATGCTTTGCTGCTCTACTATCGGTATATACAATAATAAATATATTCTTTTACATAAGAATTAAATCCCTTCCCTTCACTGTATCCAACACTACAAAGCAATATATAAATATGTGGAGTTCAAAACTCAATATTAAATATGAAATAAGAGTAAAGGAAACTTCTTTAGTTAAAGCTCCTGCCGTTTACGGTTTTATAAGGCCCATCCTCTTATTTCCACGAGGAATTGAAAACTCCATCAGCGATGAGGATTTAACTGCAATTGTTCTTCATGAGCTTTCCCATATTAAAAGGAAAGACACAATACTTGGAGTTACATCGTTGCTTACAAAGTTTATTCACTGGTTCAATCCCCTTGTATGGTTTGCTTTTTCACTGCTTAAGCATGACATTGAAGCATCTTGCGATTCCATGGCATTAAACCAACTGGACACAAGTAAGCACAAAGGCTATGGACTGACCCTTCTGAAACTATCGTCACAAAGTACGAGAGAAATATCTCTTTTAGGCATGGCAGGCATTCTTGAAGGAAAAAAGAAAATTAAAGATAGAATAAAAGAAATAACTTTATTTAAGAAAAAAGGTTATACTGTAAGTATAAGTGCAGCAGTAATTTTGCTTGTAGTAGGCATATTTTTTCTTTCGGGAGCAATGGATAAAACTGCAACCATAACTAATGGCGATAGTACAAATGTAGATGCTACAAAAGGTAATAAAGGAACCTCTGAGCTGAATGGCATTGCCAACAGCAATGATGTCTCATACTTTTACAAGGAATTAGAGAGTTATAATCTTTTAAACCAATCCTATATAAGACCCGCTATGGATGATGATAAAATAAAAAGCATGCAAAACTGGTTAAACTCCTATATCGATTCTCTTGATGATATGGATCGGGCTGTATATAAAGCTCTGCAAAACATAAAACTCTCTTCCAAGGAAGTACCGAAATATGCAGCCTGGCATGAGTTCGGCAGAAAGGTTGACGGCGATAAATTATCCTTGTTTGTCTGGGCTTACACTGTAAATTGTAAGGACATCTCAACCGGTATAAATCTACCTGTAAGAATAGATATGATAAAAACTCCTTCAGACAAGTACATTGTATTAGACACACTTGTGGCAAGCCAAGCCAGTTTTTATGCAAAAGATTTAAAAAGGGTGTTGGATGTATTCACAGATGAAATATTGGGTATTCATAAGACCGATATTATTAAAAACTTAAATGAAAAAGTAATTGAACTGGATAAAAAAGCTTTAGAATCAATAAAAAAAGAAAATGTGCAGGCAAAAAATGGCCAGGAAATTTCTCTGGACGGATACCTGTCGGAAATAACAACCAAAGGCAATTTTGACAGTGCCAGTATTTATATTGGTGGTGATGCTGTAGTAAACTATTTTGACTCTTTAAGCCGTAGATATTTTCCCATATACCAGTCTAATGACACTGAGCTGATAAAAGAAGTATATGACCTTATAAACCACGAAAGTTTTTGGGAAGAATTTGTTGATGATACCGGATCAGACTCAGGACAGCTAAACGATGTGGTTAAATTGTCTCTTAATCTAGTATTTAAAGCAAGGGAAGGAATGGTTTATATCGGATTAAATATAAACCCCAAAAATCATAAAATGTATGCAGAATGTATTTGGCACCGGAGTGGAACGGGAAAATCAGTAAAACTTCTTTCTTGCAAAAACACAGATTTACCCACTCTTTTGGTAAAAAAACTTTTTGATATTGACATAAACAATAACTGGAGATTATCAGGAAATATGGATTGTAAAAATTTTGCCTGTTATTCCCTTAAGGACAGTTATTATATGGATGAAACCCTTTCAATAAATGCAGTATTTAGTAATACTGAGGATCAAGGGGAATCTCCTTCGCAAAATATAAGTGGATGGCTCGAAATGTCAAACGAAAAGGATACTATATCCTGGGACAATATAAACATAGTACTGCCTAAGAAAAATGACACTCTAATTGAAAAGAATATTATAAAGGTCAACCTCGAACAGTCCGGTATAAAACCGGGGATATATACTGTTTACGGCAAGCTCGGTGATTACACCGTCGATAAATTTCAAGTTGAAATAAAAGATTTGCTTTCGACGGAACCTGACGCAAATTCAAAAGATAATTACCGACTTGATACTTCAAACGATTCGTCCCAAGTTTCTGATTCTATTAAATTCTTTTCGGGACCGGATAACATACAAATTTCTGAGCCTATTGAATTGCCACCGGAACCTAAAAATACAATAAAAGCAGATATAACAGGGGACGGCCAAACTGAAACTATCGAATTGTTCTTCATAAAACACATTTTAGGAGATAAAGACACCGGTGAAGAACATGAAGTCAAATATCCCTAATGGTGTTACATATCAAAAACATTTCGGTGATTTTGTTTCCTATGAAGCAAAAATCAATGCTTTCGATCTTGGGATAGATAACAAGCAGGCCATAGCAGTTGCATTTGATGTCGGCGGTACCGGACGCGGGCTGGAATTATTGTTTGTTTTAACCTTTACCGATGATTTAGAGTTTTTACCATTGCCAAAGCACTCTCGTAATAACCCTCTAGAAGATAACGGAAGTTTTGGCTTTAGAGCACGTGTTGCTTATATTGACGACTACAAAGCAAATGTAATTTGTAATGAAGCAGGTTTTACCGAAGATATTCCATTAGATAGAGAACTTTACGAAAGTTATGCCAAAAATAACGATGGCATTATGCCAATAATATATGACGATAACGGAAAGTTAAAAGGTGAAATTAATTATTCGGAAATTGGTGTAGACGGCATATGTGATGTAAGTATAGTTGATATAAATGGAAGGCAATGTGTTGAATTTGCTCAATATGTTTGGGGGCTAAGCCATGGAAACGGTATTGGATTCTTAATCTCTGCTTTAGCCTGAGAAGACGGAACGTATAAAGTTATAAGTCAAAGATGCATTCCCACAAAAATCGGTTGGTAAAATAATTAAAAAATATATCTCGAAGAGAAAAATGTTTTTTTATTTTTCTCTTCGAGATATTTAATATTCATCAAACTACAATTAAAATTTTAACTTCAAAATTCTAACGCAAGGATGCTTTGAGTTCATTCCATTTGTCATTGTAGTAAGCAGTCATTTCAGGGCCTAAGTCCACAAAGACCTCACATTTTTCGATTAATTCCTTTGGAGGATAAGCATCTGGGTTGTTGCGCACTTCTTCATCCAACATAGCTTTTGCTTCTGTATGTGGCGTGGAATAACCGATATATTCAGTATTGTTTAAAGCAATTTCAGGATCGTTCATGAAATTGATAAAGGCCTCAGCCCCTTCTTTATTTTTTGAAGTTTTCGGAATAACCATGGCATCAACAAAGAAATTCGTACCTTCTTTAGGAACAACATAACCCAAGTTTTCGTTCTGATCCATACAATAAACAGCGTCTCCGGCGTAAATCACAGCTAAAGCTGCCTCTTCACCAATCATCTTATCTTTTACCTGGTCCATTACATAAGCCTGAACCAACGGACCCTGTTCCACCAAAGTAGCAAAAGCCTCATCCACCTCTGTCTTGTTAGTGCTGTTCAAGGAATATCCCAATCTTTTAAGAGCTACTGCAAAGGAGTCTCTTACCGATTCCATCATTATAATTTTTCCCTTATACTTGTTGTCCCATAAAATATCCCAGGAATCAACCTCTTCATCCACCATTTCCTTATTATAAATAATTCCCAGAGTCCCCCACATATACGGCACGGAATAAATATTTTGCGGATCATAGGTAAGATTTTTAAATGAGCTGTCGATATATTTCGCATTGGGTATATTGTCAAAATTCAATGGTAACAGTTCATTTTCAGATATTAATTTTTGAATCATGTAGTCAGATGGAATCAATACATCGTAATTTATGGCACCGGATTTATATTTGGCATACATGGCCTCATTGGATTCAAAAGTATCGTAAATCACCTTAATTCCTGTTTCTTTGGTAAAACGCTCAATAGTATCTTCAGCTATATAATCTCCCCAATTATATACATAAATTGTTGTACCGGCCAAAGGCTTATTGGGGTCAGTCTCAACATTTTTACCACAGCCTGTTAATACAAGCATTAATGAAGTTAACAATAATACAATCTTTTTCATATATTCGATCCTCCCAATTTCTTTGTTTGTCTTTCAGAACGCTTATTTATTATCAACAGCAATATCAAAACAGATAAGAACAAAACAGTGGATAATGCATTAATCTCAGGTTTTATTCCCCTTCGTGTCATGGTATATATGGTTATGGATAGATTTGTAACACCACTTCCGGTAGTAAAGTAACTGATTACAAAATCATCCAGTGACAAAGTAAATGCCAATAAAAATCCCGTAATTATATTGGGCATAATCTCAGGAATAATAACTTTCCAAATGGCCTGCATCGGATGTGCCCCCAAATCCAGTGCTGCCTCGTATGTGAATTTATTCAAGGAACTTAACTTAGGTAAAATATTTAATATAACATAGGGGATGTTAAAAGTTATATGGGCAATTAACATGGATGTAAAACCAAGCTTCAACCCAACTGCAACAAAAAACAGCATCAAAGAAATCCCCGTAACAATATCAGGATTTAAAACCGGCATATAAGTTACATTTAAAACCAATGATTTTGTCTTTTTTCTCATCACATGAATGCCGATGGCTGCTAAAGTACCTATAATAGTAGCAATAACCGATGCCAGCAATGCTATAGCCAATGTATAATAAAGGGATTTGGAAATCAGCGGATCATTCAGCATGTTCTTATACCATTTTAAAGTAAATCCGCCCCACTTGGCTCTTGATTTTGAATCGTTAAAGGAAAAAACTATTAAAGTCAATATCGGTGCGTAAAGAAAAAGTATAATCAAACCCAAATATATTTTTTCTATTCCTCTTTTCACCATAATCCCGCACCGCCTTCCATATCCTCATCATTTCTCCGCATAACAGCCATGGAAATTAAAATTATAATCATCAGCACAAGGGAAAGAGCGGATCCAAATCCCCAGTCATAAGTCATCAAAAATTGCTGTTCGATAATGTTTCCAATTAAGTTAACTTTACCGCTTCCCAATAAGTTAGGAATTACGAAAGATGTCACCGCCGGCATAAACACCATGGTTATACCGCTCATTACTCCAGGCATGCTAAGTGGGATGGTCACTTTCAGCAATCGTTTAAAATCATTGGCCCCTAAATCATAAGCGGCTTCCATAATGGACTTATCTATTTTAGCCAGCGAATTATATATGGGCAATACCATAAAAGGCAAAAAATTATAAATCATGCCCAGTATAATGGCCTTCGGTGTCCCGATAATATCCAGAACAGGCAAATGCAAAGCACGTAGAATCGTATTTATAAGCCCGTTGTTGGTCTCCAGCAATGACAGCCAGGCGTAAGTCCTTAAAAGAAAGTTCATCCACATCGGTAAAATGAAGATAAACACTATAGTAGAGCCACCCTTGCTGTACTTAGCCAAAATTAAAGCTAAAGGATAGGCCAAAATCAAGCATATAACAGTAGATATAATCGCATACCAAAATGATATCCCAAGAGATGCTAAATATTTGCTGTCAAAGGACTTCATCATATGTTCAAATGTCAACCGGGTTCCGTTTACATCTTTCACAGTAAAGGCATAATAAAGAATCATCAGCAAAGGAACCACAATAAAAATTATCATCCAAATTATATAAGGGGAAGCCAACCATTTTCTGTTCATTCGCCTGTCTCCTTCTCCATCTTTTTCATAATGTGAATGTTAAAAGGATCCACATTAATACTTACCTGTTCACCGGGCTTAAAGTTCTTAGTATTGTGTATTACCCATTCAAAGCCTTCTGTCATTACACAAGTCTCGTAGTGAACACCTTTAAAAATACAGGAAGTCACCTGACCGTTTATTTTATTTTCTGATGGTTCCAATAGCTTTATATCTTCAGGTCTCACCACCACATCCACCTTTTCATTGTCGGCAAAACCCTTGTCAACACACTCATATATGCGGCCAAAAATCTCAAGAACACCATCCTGTTTCATAATACCCTCTATAATATTGCTCTCGCCTATGAAGTCAGCAACAAATGCATTAACCGGTTCATTATATATGTCTTCCGGTGTACCCTTCTGCTGAATAACACCGTTGTTCATAACCACAACCGTGTCACTCATTGTAAGGGCTTCTTCCTGGTCATGGGTTACATAGACAAAGGTAATACCCAGCTCCTTTTGAAGAGTTTTCAATTCATATTGCATTTCCTGACGTAATTTCAAATCCAATGCTCCTAAGGGTTCATCCAGCAATAAAATTTCCGGCTCATTGACAATAGCCCGTGCAATGGCAACTCTTTGCTGTTGGCCTCCGGATAACTGATCTATTCTTCTGTTTTCATAACCGACTAAATTCACTTGTCTTAAGGCCTTTTTAACCTTTTCGCTGATCAAGCTTTTGTCCATCTTTTTTATTTTCAGACCAAAAGCTATATTCTCATACACGTTTAAATGTGGAAAAAGAGCGTATCTCTGAAACACCGTATTGATGTTTCTCTTATAGGGCGGTACATCACTGATGTCCTTTCCATTATGCCAAATAATCCCCTCATCCGGTTTTTCAAATCCCCCTATCAGTCTCAAGGTTGTAGTTTTACCACAGCCGCTAGGTCCAAGAAGGGTGAGAAACTCGTTCTTTTTCACATCCAAAGTCAAATTTTTTAAGACTACTTGATCCTCAAAACTTTTTGTTACATTTTCCAACCTGATAATAACATTCTTTTCCACGGCAACCTCCTAAAAAGTTGGGGGAGTGCTGACCCAAATCACTTGAGCCTCGCCTTTTCCCACATTTTCAATATAATGCCTTCTTGTTGATTCAAAATAAAAAGATTCTCCCTTGTTAACCCGATAACACTCATTGCCTATGTGTACATTAATGCTTCCTTTTACAACATAACCAAACTCTTCTCCTTCATGGGGTTGGTCCTCCAATGACTTACCTCCCGGCATAAGGGTCATTCGAATTGGCTCCATGGCATTCTTCTGGGCATTAGGCACAACCCACTCTATGGTATTCTTAAGCTCGTCATCGGTTTTTCTGAAATAGTCATTCTCCTTAAAAATAACTTGCTTATCCTCAGAATCACTAAAAAAAGTCTTCAAATCCGTACCCAGACATTGGAGAATATCCACCAATGTTGTAATTGACGGAGAAGTAAGGTCGTTTTCAATCTGACTGATAAACCCTTTTGACAGTTCTGCCCTGGCAGCCAACTCCTCTTGCGTCATTTGATTGGTGATTCTAAGTTGCCTTATTTTTGCTCCTATTTCCATAAATACACATCCTATACAAAAAAAGATTACAAATCATAAAATTAAGTTTTACTAAACTAAAAGTTTACTTATAGTAAACATCTAGATTTAATTATATGACGAATTTTTCATTTGTCAAGAAAAATTTTTTGTATCCGGCAGCCTTAGAAATCACGCGGTTCTGTTATCAATTTTTTAAGTCATGAAATATCCTTGTTTTTGATTTTTGAAAAAGACTTAGTTTATCGGTTTATCCGCTAAAATATACAATATAAGACATTCACTCTGTTATATATATTGGTAAAATGAATGGCTTTTTATGCTTAAACAATAAACACAATTAATATGTTTATCATGAATTTTCTCAATCAAATCAAAATCATTCCCGAATTGTACACATAATACAATATAAAAAAAGACCGTTTGATTGGCTCAACGGTCATTCTCTGCACCAATGGAAAGTTCACAAAACTAATTTAACATTAAATCAAAGAAACTCAGTTGATTGCTTTTCGGCAGTTTCTCCAGGCATCCGAACTTTTCCAGCAACTCTACGGTAGAATTTCCAATTTTGGCACGTGCCTTCAAATCATCTACCGAAGTAAAAGGTCCTCCCTCTTTATAAGCATTATATATATTTTCCGCAGCAACATTTCCCATGCCGGCTATACTGTTTAGAGGAGGTCTCAAACTGTCACCCTCTATCTGGAAATTCACAGCATGAGATTTATACAGGTCTATAGGCAGGAATTTAAAACCTCTTTCGTACATCTCCAAAACCAATTCCAAATCCTCATACATTTCCTTGTCTTTATTGGATGCCTGATTTCCCTGCATTTCAATTTCCTTCATTTTTTGCTTGACAACTTCTTTTCCTTTTATCATATATTCCGCATCAAAAGCCTTTGCTCTGATGGAAAAATATGCAGCATAATATGCTAATGGAATATGAACTTTAAACCATGCTATCCTAAAGGCCATCATGACATAAGCTGCAGCATGGGCTTTAGGGAACATGTATTTTATCTTTTTACAGGACTCTATATACCATTCAGGTACATCGTGTTCCCGCATCATAACTTCATACTCCGGCCATTTCGGATCTTTAAGAGCTTTTCCCTTACGGACGGTCTCCATTATTTTAAAGGCTGCACTTGGCGGAAGACCTTTTTTCATAAGGTAAACCATGATATCATCCCTCGTACACACGGCTTCACTTAACGATGAAACAGTGCCGGATTCTATCAAGTCCTTGGCATTTCCAAGCCATACATCAGTACCGTGGGAGAGACCAGATATACATATCAAATCTGCAAATTTTTTAGGCAATGTATCCAAAAGCATTCCCCTTACAAACTTGGTACCGAATTCGGGAATCCCAAAGGTCCCCACTTTTGAATTTATCTGTTCCGGAGTTACACCGAGAGCTTCTGTTGACGAAAATATGGACATGGTCTCCTTATCATCCATAGGTATGGTCTTTGGGTCAACTCCGGTAATATCCTGAAGCATTCTAATCATTGTCGGGTCATCATGACCGAGAATATCGAGTTTTAATAAGTTCTGATCTATCGAGTGATAGTCGAAATGCGTTGTTATTATATCCGATTCCGGGTCGTCCGCAGGGTGTTGTACAGGACAAAATTCGTATATCTCCCTTCCCTTCGGCACAACTATTATTCCTCCGGGGTGCTGGCCCGTAGTTCTCTTTACGCCGGTACAACCCTTTGCAAGTCTTTCAATTTCAGCTTTATTAACATGGATATTCTTTTCCTCAAAATACTTCTTAACAAAGCCAATAGCTGTTTTTTCCGCAACGGTACCTACAGTTCCTGCTTTAAAGGTTGTCCCCTTTCCAAATATGACTTCTGTATATTTATGTGCCTTTGCCTGATATTCTCCTGAAAAGTTCAAGTCTATATCCGGTTCCTTATCTCCGTCAAAACCCAGGAACGTTTCAAAAGGAATATCTATTCCGTCTTTTTCCAACATCTCTCCGCAAACAGGGCATGGTTTGTCCGGCAAGTCAAAGCCAATACCATAACCATAATCCGTAAAATCCGAGTATTTACAAGCGGGACACCGATAATGGGCCGGCAAGGCATTTACTTCGGTAATACCGGTCATATACGCCACCACTGAAGAACCTACCGATCCTCTCGAACCTACCAGATAACCGTCTTCATTGGACTTCCATACCAGCTTCTGGGCAATTATATACATTACAGAGAAACCGTTTTTTATAATTGAATCCAGTTCCCTTTCAAGTCTTTTCTGAACAATTTCCGGTAATGGGTCGCCATACAGCTCGTGAGCCCTGCTATATGTAATATCCTTAATAGTCTGCTCACAGCCTTCAATATGCGGCGGACACTTTTCAGGAGAAATGGGGCTTATCTGTTCACACATATCGGCAATCTTGTTAGTATTTGTAACAACCACCTCATAAGCCTTTTCCTCTCCCAAATAGGCAAACTCTTCAAGCATTTCCTCAGTGGTTCTTAAATACAAAGGCGGTTGATTATCTGCGTCTTCATACCCCTGAACACCTTCGAGTATTCGTCTGTAAATTTCATCCTCAGGGTCTAAAAAGTGAACATCCCCGGTTGCCACCACAGGCTTGCCCAGTTTTTCACCCAGCTCCACTATCTTTCTGTTAATTTCCTTTAAATATTCCCTATCCGGAACTTCTCCTTTTCTTACCAGATAATCGTTATTGCCAAGGGGCTGTATTTCAAGATAATCGTAATCTCTTGCAATAGCTTCAATTTCCTCTTCCGGCTTTCCAAGCAAAATTGCCTGAAAAAGCTCCCCTTCACTGCAGGCGCTTCCTATAATCAATCCTTCAGAATACTTTTTGTATATACTTTTCAGTATTCTCGGTTTCTTGTAGAAATAATCCAAATGCGAAAAGGATACAAGCTTGTATAAATTTTTTAAACCCACATAATCCTTTGCCAATATAATAGCATGGTAGGTTTTGAGCTTTTTATAGTCTTGTTTTCTGGATTCCTCATCTATACCGAATTTATCGATATCTTCAAGGGTTTTTACCCCTCTTTCCTTCAGCATGTCCAGCATAATTTTAAATACTTTGACAGTGGTGTCCACGTCATCCAATGCCCTATGGGCCACTTCAACCTTTATCCCAAGGTTTTTAGCTATTTTCCCCAGTTTATAGGTTTTATAATCCGGGAAAAGGTCTTGAGCTAAGGTCAATGTATCCACATATGTAAAATCAAAATCATAGCCCAAAACTTTTGCATTCTGCTTTAAAAAGCCGATGTCAAAGTCTGCATTGTGAGCCACCAAAACACTGTCTTCAATAAACTCCATAATTTTTGGAAATACCTTATCTATGGTTTCAGCATCCTGTACCATATGATCAGTTATATTGGTAACCTCAACTACCCTTGCAGGAATAGGCTTTTCTGGATTTACAAAACAGCTGAACTGATCTATTACATTTCCATCCTTTAATTTCATAATTCCAATTTCTATAATTTTTTCAGTTATCGGTGAAAATCCGGTAGTTTCCAAGTCCAATACGCAATAAGTTGAGTCAATGCTCTGACCTTTCGGGTTGGTTACCGGAGACTTTTTATCGGGCGCAAGGTATGCTTCAACCCCATATATTACCTTCATGTCCGAATTGTTTCTGCCCAATAACTTATGAGCTTCAGGGAAAGCCTGTACTACACCATGGTCTGTTATGGCAATGGACTTCATTCCCCAACTCATAGCCCTTTTGATAAGGTCAGTTGCACTTGAAACAGCATCCATCTGACTCATTTGAGTATGCATGTGCAGTTCTACTCTTTTTACCTCTGCGTTATCCTGTCTCTTAGCCTTCTTTTTGCCTTCTGTCTCTATAATGGTATTTGCAACAAACTCGACTTCTCCGGAAAACTTATTAAAACTGGCATTTCCGGCAAGTTTAACACCCTTGGCTTTACTTAATCTGGATAAAACTTCTCCATCCTCTCCAGCTTTTACAAATGCTTTGCATGTCATGGAAGTGGAACCGTCATACAGGGCAAAGGATATTAAAGTCTTTCCGCTCTTTAATTCCTTTGATTCAATATTGAATATTTCCCCCTCTATTGCTACTCTTCCCTCATCGGGAACAATATCGGTAATTTTAACTACCGATTCCTTTATATTTGCATTTTTACCCAATATCAAATTAGTATTTTCCTTCTTTTCTTCTTTTTTTGCTGATTCAGTACTGCTTTCTTTAGGCTGTGGAGGTTCTTTCGGCAGCTCGGGAACCGTTTTTGCCTGTTCCTTTAAAAGCTGCTTCTCCATTTCCATCGCATCCTCCCGTATTTTTTTCAATTCCTCACTGCAAACTCTGTCAATAAAGTTTATTTTGTACTCTGTACCATACAGCTTTTTTATTGCTTTACTTATCCTTTTATCGTAACCCAAACTTGACAAAAGGTGCGATGCAGCAATTTTAAAGTTAAAATTTATAACATTGTCCTCCACTTCAAACTCCGTGTCTTTGATAACGGCTTTTAATAGAGGATGCTTTGAGGATATAGCAAATATAATATCTTTAAGTTCCTTTTCTATAGGCTTTTTATCTGTGCCGTCAGTATATTCCACAGTAATTTCAGAATCATTTAAAGCAAATTTTTTCCTTATATATGTATTCAAACCTTCAATTTCTCTCACATTGATATATTTGTCCGAGCTAAGTTTAATTTCCAAAGTCCTGCTCTTTCGCTTCAAAATTGCAGATTGTATAACTGCCGAGCTAATATTTCCATCTACTTCATAATCGCTGAAGACTTCATTGACTCTTTTAAGACTGCTTTCCAAAGTTATACCTCCAAAGCTTTTAAATATATCAATACTATATAAAAATTATATAAAACTGTCTGCTGTTTGTCATGCATGAAAATCAATGATTCTTGTATCTAAATTCAAGATTATCTAAATTTCCTTCTTTAAAATCCTATAATTATATGATTTATTTACCAAATGAAAACAGCTACCAACCTTAATATTTATAAACAGCATTATTTATGCTGCTTCCTTTTCTATTACTTTATGATAAAATCTTATAAAATTTTTGAAGATGTATATAGAATATCATCGTCTGTCATTCGATATTTTATTTAATCAACTTTCGCAGGAAACAACTGATAGCTTTGCCTTGATATGAACAGGCAAACAAGTGACAAAGTAGTTGAGAAACTCGTTGACTGTTTCCTTTGTCAAAAGCAGTTTTTCCTGTAAAGTAGTTTTTAAAGCCTCTATTATAAGCTGCAGTGCCTCATGGAATTTAATGTCCTCAAGTTCATCGCAGCAATAGTAGAACAAAGTACCAATAGTGCGTAAATCAGTATTATTGCGGTTCTCAACCGCTAACATAATGTACCTTGAAAAAACAATAGTTGTATGGGCAACCATCATATCATAAGAACGACCTTGAAATTCCTTAGCCAGCTTAAGGTATGACTTACACATCTTGAAGAATACCTCTATGTCCCAGCGTTTTCCGTATATCCTGATTATCTCTGTTTCGGGAAGACTAGTATCTGTAGATATGAGAGCTAGCCATTTACTCTTGTTTCTTCGGTCACGGACAAAGACAATTTTTGCTGGAATGTGGTTTCCTTCTTTATCGTGTAATTCTACCATAACTGAAGCAAGGTATTTTGATCTTCCTCTACGTTTCCTGACAGTTCGGTATATCTCTCTCAATGATTTTTTTTCACCATTGAAGTTATAGTAAATCTTGGGAGTATCCTTTACCATAGCTATCACATTAAGATTCATCTTACAAATTTTGATAATAGTAGCCGGAAAGGAGAACCAACTGTCAAATAAAACATATTTTGCTTTAATACCGGTAGCAACTGCTTGTTCCAGCATAGACAGAGCAGATTCCGGTGAAGTGGCTAAGGCATTCTGTCGGCGTTTAAAACCAACGGTTCTTTTATCTATAGTATTTTTCGCTGGATTAATGCAAACCCTTGGATTTGTTGAACTTAAAAGGTTGAAGGCCACAGGAATAAATGAATTACCGTCTGTCCAACCAAGTGTAAGCATACGAAAGCCTTTTTTATTCTTATTGCCGTCAGCATGATCTTTGACCCAACTTAAAAGCTCAACTGACTTGCTTCTTGTCCTACTGTAGAAGGAATCGTCAATTACAAAGGCATCAACCCGTTCATCTGACGTTAATCTATCGATATGATGATTTATGACCTTTGCAGAAAGCAAATATAAAATCTTTGCCAGTTGATATGTATGGAATTTAAGAATCTGTAGACCACATCCCTTGCAAATGGTATATCAAAGCTTTCTGCTTTATAGTTCATAAACAGATTTTTGCCTGTAAAAACAAGTTCAAACAGTACTTTGAATACCGTAAGACAAGGAATACCTTTATCTTTATATGCGTTTGACTTTTTTAACAGATAGCCTACAGAAAACATTTTGAAAAAGTTATCAACTGTCAAAGAAAATCTATTTTCTTCCTTAACCTTCTGTGATACAATAGACATGTTCAAGAACCTCCAAATTGTCGATTTAATAGGGTTTGGGTACTTCTATTATATCACATAGAAGGGGGTTCTTGTACTTTTTTATTGCCCAAATCTATTGATTTTTCAATGTTCAGTGCACATTATTCACGTGCGAAAGTTGATTTATATATTATCTTATCTATACCCTTTGCCCATTCTGCCATGGGTTCAGGAATTTTATTTGCATATTTCTTATCATTGGTATAATAATATATCTCATTAAAACCAACAATAGCTGCATATATATATTTAGGAGAGATAATATAAAAGCAATTTCCATGTGCACCCCTCAAAGAGGAAGCTCCTGCCTTAACTTTTTCTCCGTCCATCATTACTTCTGAGTAACCCACATATACTGTATAACTGATAAAATCATCATATCGGTCACCAACAAGTTCTCTGAACACTTTTTCCTGTTCTTCAGTTTCTACTATTCCAACATCCAATGCCGTAGGCATAGAAATTTCTTTCTTCCCAAACACATATTCGGAATCAAATCCTACACCTGCTCCACATCCATAATCATACCTATTTGAATTTAATTTCAATAAGTCATTTTCTATTCTAAACTCAAAAAAAACATTTTCATCATCTCCTATATAGGTGGTATCCTTAAATACTGCTTTTGCAGAACCATTTTCTACAATGGCAAAACTGCTTAGCCATCCACTGTTAGCTCCGCTGAAAGCATTTAATTCAAAATGAATCAAATCATCGAACAATACTTTTATATCTGCTTCTGAGCCGGCAAAATAGTTTGAGCTTTTGCCAGTCCAGAGTCCGTCAAATTTCATAATTTCTGCACTAGGTGGCTTTGGAGAAGTTATATCCGAGCCTTCTCTAATTAAATACATTGGATATATAACATCTCCGCTTTTCCAGTACCCTTGAAAATAATCCTTCGATCTGAAACAACCAACAATATTACCTTTTTTATCCGTATCTTCTGTAAGGGAAACGGTTTGAAAATCTCTCATTTCAGCAAAATCCGAAATAGAGCCTTCCAGTTTTATATCTGTTTTGTATTGGTCATAATAATACACCCCGTAAACATCTTTATCAGAAAACTCAAACTTTGCGTGTATCTTTGAATTTCCTATAGCACCTTCAAACCATTCTGTTTCAATAGCTGACTGTTTTTTATCCGTTGTTTGCGGTTGAGCTGTCAATTGTTCACCAGGCTCCTGCGTTGCAAATCCTCGTTCTTCATTTCCGGTTGTTAAAACAGGTGCAACAGTAGTTGTATCCGGTTGTTTATGTATATTTCGAGCAGAACACCCGGTCATAATAAGTATTGCAATCATTATTATCGCTGCTTTCTTCATAATTACCTTCCTTTTCTACATTCTCTCATTTATTTTTATTATATCTTTTAAATTTTACTTTTCATTAATCAGTTTGCATAGTAAATAAACTCTCAAATAGACAATTTTCTATTTGCAAAGCTTCGAACTGTACATTCTCATTTTCAAATCATAATTTTTTTTGCACAATAGATTTTGTATTGAGCAATATTTTTCTTCATTATCTGAACTCATTGTTTTAATATAATAAAATATACTATATCTTAATCGACTTGAAAAATGTTTTATCCTTTACTATCACAAATTATATCAGACATTCCAATAATCTCCGTACTGTGTATAAACAACATATTTCGACTTATAATTTATAAATCCTTCTTGATAATATATTTTTATATTCATTTTAGTTAATTTTCCGTTTAACCGTAAAATTCGCTTTTTCGATGAAAAATCGATTTATGACTGTATTTGATATTCAATTTGTAAAGAAAAAGCAAATGTAAATTATCTCAGAAGGTACTTAAGAAATGATTGAATCAAGATTTAGTCTTATATGAAGCGAATATAAGTATAATGAACCTATGAAATGTAACGAATGTGTTAGCATTTTAAAACCTTTTTAAGAAGAAAAAAATCCGATAAAATCATGAATTGCAACTAATTTCATTAAAAATAGGAAATTACACAATAGAAGTGTTTAATAAAATTCTTACTGAATAAATAATACCGAGAATAAAAATTTTAACAAGTACTGTAATTCATCAATATACAAAAACATCCACTTTCGTTTGTTTTAGAAAGTGGATGTTATTTCTTCAAATCTGGTGCGCCATTAGGGACTCGAACCCCAGGCCCACTGATTAAGAGTCAGTTGCTCTACCAACTGAGCTAATGGCGCATATTTCGTATCTCCCGAACACTTAATCATTATAAAAGCAAATTCATTATATGTCAATACTAATTTTAAAAATTTTTTTACCCGGCCTTAAAAAATTTTTTAAAAAAAGTCTTGATTTATTTTTATGTATATGTTATTATAATCAAGCAACACGCCGAAGTGGTGAAATTGGCAGACGCACTGGACTCAAAATCCAATGCGTGAAGGTTTTTCGTATAAGCTGTAAACCTTGATAAATCTGGGTTTCAGCGAATATGATAAGTGAATATCCCTCCACAGCATCCCTCCAATTTCCTCGGGTGTGTAAGTGGTCGGATAAAACTAAATAGTTAACGTGCCGATGTGGCGGAACTGGCAGACGCCCACGACTCAAAATCGTGTTCCCGGAAGGGAGTGTGGGTTCGACTCCCACCATCGGCACCAATTAAAAGACAGCGTTGGTCCCCTTGTGTAAGGGGATTTTTTTTATCTCTCTAATTCATCAGTTGATTCCTGCTGGTCGAATAAAACTGGCAGGATTGCATTTGCCGTAGCAATTTTGCTGTTATAGTCTAAATGAGTGTATATGTTGGCTGTCGTGGATATATCGCTGTGCCCCAACCACTCCTGTATTTGCTTGAGACTTACACCGTTTGCGTATAGCAGGCTCGCACATGAGTGTCGTAAATCATGAAACCTGATTTTCCTTAACCCATGTTTCTCCAGTAAAAGTGCAAAATGCTGTGATATATAGTTTGGTTTCATTCGCTCTCCTATCTCATTAACGTGAACAAAGTCCAAGTATTTGCCATTGTAGCAACTACCGCATAACCTCCTGTTATTCTCTATATCTTTTTTCTTCTGCAACAGTAAGTCTGCGATTGGCTTGACCAGCGGCAACGTGCGTTTACTGGCTTTTGATTTGGTTCCCTCCTTTTCTATAATAACATTGCCTTGCCCGTCTCCAAAGTTGACCTCTGTCACTGTTAATTGTATTGTTATTTTCGGGTCATCTGGGTTAAAATCAATCGCATCCCACCTTAACCCTATTATCTCGCTCCTACGCAGACCATAGTAAGCCGCTAAAACTATGGGTAACTCCAAGGGGTCACCTTTTGCAGCCTTGAAAAGTTTAGCAAGCTCCTCATCGGTGTAGTAGGATGCAGTGTAATCCTGCTTTTTAGGACGCTCAATCCTGTCGGCTGGATTAGATTTAATTAAACCCAGATGAAAAGCGTGCTGCAAGGCTTTGCGAATGTTGGCATGACGTCTTAACACCGAATTAGGCGACAGTCCCTTACTTAATTCGTGCTGATAAAAGTCCTGCAAATACTTGGGGTTTTCCTCAATATCGGTCAGTGTCAGCTTTTTGTCCATAAAATAGGGGATTATGCTCTGCCTGATGCCACTGTTATAGGATGCGTATGTGGTCTCCCTGACTCTGGTCCGCATCATCTCCAACCACTCCAATAAAAAGTCCACGAATAAAACCGACACCTCATCTGTCGCAGGGTTAATACCTTTTGCTGGGTTGCTCTCAATCCAGCCAAGCTCTATTGCGTAGTTTAACGATAATGTAATAATCTCGTGTATCTGCAAGATGGTCTTTTTAGACGCATGGTTTTTCGTCTTTTCATGGTTATAGTAGGCTTCCAGTGTTGAGGTCCTTATCTCGTGGAGCTGCAAATTTAAGCTCTTAAAGTAAGGACCGATAAAAACTCTGGCGTTATGGCTGTATACTGCGTAAGTTTCTTCGTCAAAGTCGTTCATCTTGTCCTTTAGCCATCTGTCTAAAAAGACGTGATACGGAGTGTTCTTACCTGACGCAATATCCTCCGGCTTAAAAGTCTTACGAGCCTCCAATAACATAGCCTCGGCTTTTTTCTTATTGCCCTTTACAGGCAGGCCCGTGCTAATTGATTTGCTCCGTCTTTTACCATCACCGTCCTTCCAGTTAAGTATTATGTGGTAGTATCCGTTCTTCTCACGCAAGTGTCCTGCTATCATAATAAAACTCACCCCTCCTTTAGTTGATAGCAGCCAACCTACCACTGACAAGCTATAGTATACCGATATTATTGGCTGCCAACAACGTATAACGCATTGGATTTTTACGATTAAGCAACGCCGATAAAACGTAACACGCTAATTTTCGGGATTTTATAGATTCGACAGATTTTTAGATGTTGGATGTTGTTTGCCCGCAATAGCTTGTAGGCAGTTTTGGTGCTGATGCCAAGCATCTGGCTCATTTGCTGCACATCCAATACATCTGGATAGTCCGCAAATGTAACATTGATAGTATTGTTTGGAACTTCATCCCGCATAAAATCACCTCCGGAACCCTTATGTTTTGGGATGTTTTGAGGGAGGCCTGATTTTGCGGGGGTTCCTGCGAATAAAACTTGACACCGGCCTAATAATTGGGACTGGCCTAATATACGCAAGTTATGCTAAAATCTGCGTATGGGAGGTGATAGGCATAGCAAAATTAACTGATAAACAAATAAAGATTAGGGAGTACCTCAAATCTGCTTGGAATCTATCGGATAGAAGCATTGCACGAGCTCTTGGAGTATCACATAGCACGGTCGGTCGAGTACGTAAGGAAATGCAAAAAAGTGGTCGATTCGACCACTTGTCAAATACAGCGGATAACGAGTGGATGAACCACCCGTATATACAGGCTAATAAAGGATTGCTGGAAACATTAAATCCCCGGGGACTGCGAGCCATCAAAAACATTGAAGTGCTTGATTATATGCAGGCTCACCCGCAGATAAAAAGCCCGTGCGTTGCACAGGCTTATTTAGCACGAGAAAAAAGACAACAGCGTAAAGACGCAAGGGTAACTATATCTTTGGACGATGTTGATATTAGGGTCGCTGACGTTAGGCACGTTGAACAGTTTGATTGGATTGAGGACGGAAGCATTGACCTTTGTATTTGTGACCCGCCTTGGGATAGGACGTCAATCCCCATATGCGAAGGTATCAGCAGGGTCGCAGCCGATAAATTGCGTGACGGCGGAAGCCTACTCGTGCTTACCGGAGGCAGCCACTTGCCTGATATTATAAATGCACTATCAGCGAATAAAAGGCTACGCTATCACTGGCTCCTGACATGCCCGTTGCCGCAAGGCTCTCCTGCGTCCGTAAGCAGGCTAAAAATACAGAGCAAGGTCAGGTTTGTGCTTTGGTATGTCAAGGGGACTTACGACGGCGATATTGTATCAGACTACATAAATCGACCTAATAGCAGCAGTGCTACGGATAAAACCTACCATGAGTGGGGAGCACCGGAAGAACTGATTTCTGAATTGATAGAACGGTTTTCAAACCCCGGAGATACCGTAGCTGACTGGACCGTCGGCGGGGGTACTACTGCTGTCTGTGCAGTGCTGCTTGGGCGGAAGTTTATCGAGTCTGATGTGGACGAAAATGCCGTCAAGACAACCTTACGCAGAGTGCGTCAACTATTTGGTTACGCCCGATAAAACCTGCGTTACGGGCTTACGACAATCGCCTGCATAAGCCCCTCTGTCTCCACACTCACTCTTGGTACCTCCACCTGCAATTGACCCATTATAAATATTTGCAAGACCTGATTTGTTATCAAATTCAAAGCAAAAATCTAAACCTCATCCTACTACGGATGAGGTTTTAGTTATTTACGCTTCATGACTTTTACTTTAAAGGTAAATCCATTAGAACAACGGTATGTTTCAACCCCATTGTCTTTATTAACTAATACCAGCTTTTTAGCTTCTCGTTCAGCCATTACATACATTTCATCTTCTGTGTTTAATGGAGTTCCGTCAATATAGGTAAGCGAAAATTTTTTATCAGTGTTACTTTGCGTCTTTTCTTCCAGGGTTACGCTAAAGTCGGCAGCGATACATCGCAATAGTAGGTTAATTATATATTCAGGTGGCTTACGTTTGCCCGTCTCCCAGTCTTGCAATGTGCGTAACGGTATATCGTAATGCTCTGCAAGTTGTTTTTGCGTAAGCTTTGCTTGTCTACGCACTTCACGAATTCGAGACATATAATCACATCCTTGAATTTTTTGTACACACGCAATGCGTGTTTTGTCAATAATCTTTACGCACGCATTGCGTGTGTACGAAGATAATGCCGATGTCTACGATTGGATTAGAAACCGGCCTAATCGTCTGTGTTATCGTCCGTCCGGAAAATCCCTCAATTGTAAGGTTTATTGGTAACTTGATGTTTAAAACGGCTTTAATCGAAACTCAAACGGTCAATAAAACCTGCTGGTTTCTTCGTCCTACATGATAATCCACTGGTTCCATGAAATCCGTGATATGCCAAAAAATAAATTTAAAAATTCCGTGGTTTTCCCATCATATTGGGCTTATTGCGGGCGACGGATAAAACGATGCTAAAATCCAGAGTTAAATATTTGTTTTAGGTGTATGTGATTATAAAATTCAATACCATAGCCCGTAATCTATTTAGAATAGTTTAAGATGAGCCAGCCGACATTTTGGGAATTTAAAGGATGAGGGGACAAAAACTTGAACTATTTACACAACATAGTTAAGATTCTGGCAATACTCATCTTATCTTGACACGACCGTATAAAACACGCTTATACATTGTTTTTAATGCTTAAAATCGCTTTACAATCGCTTTGCAATTATAGTCTTGAGTTTTGGTCGACTCGGTTTGTAAAAACCTTGTGAAGGGCTGCTTACGCTCGAAAAATAATGGTTAAAAAACACCCCTTAGCAAAATAGACTGCTAAGGGATATTTATATGACTTTAAAAAGGATTAATTTTCAATAAAGACGAAACTCACAATTCATCTAATAATTCTTTTATGCTTATTGTTTTATCAAATATTGCAGCGCCTGTTAAAAGAACTACTTTACTACTACTTTCTCCTCTATAAATCCTTCAAAACTATCTATATCTTCAAATCCTACTTCAGTACCTAAAGCCTCAAAATGTTTCTTCCCGCATTCAATTTTAGCTCTTTCCGTTGGTCTCAAAGCATCAAACATAGTATCAGCTTTGGTTTCCAGTACAAAGTACAGTTTATCCTTGCCGTCCGCATCAATTAGTACAGCCCAGTCAGGATTATAACTGCCTAAGGGAGTGGGTATGGTAAACCAGCCGGGAAGTTTTGCATACAACTTAACTTTGCTATTGTTTTCAAAGCTTCTGGCAAACTTCTCCTCGTTGGCACTATCATATACCACATATTCATATACTGATTTTTTACTTTCCATCATGTTTTTAGACAAATAGCCTATAAGTTCCTTACTTTCAAAAAGTTCTTGTGCGTAATATTCGTCGTTACCTATCTTCGTGTATTTAATGCCATCAACTATCATTAACCTCATTTTAGCAGTGATAATTTGCGCTACCTGCTCCATATACTTTTGAGGGTTCTTCTTAAAAAGGTGGAGAGTATTGCTTCTTATCAGTATCTCCACAATGGTTTTTCTGGTTAAATTGGTTTCATTTTGAAGATAGGCAATAATATCAGGCAGATTTTCCTGTTGGTTATCCAAAGCAACAGCATATCTATCTGATTCTTCCGCCACAACGCCACCTGCACTAATATCAAGCCCTGCTTTCGTATATATAAGCTTTGGTGAACTTATAAATAAGCTTTTCTGCATCTCTCTACAACATTCATCGATTAGCTTTTCACTATCAAAATCTACAGAATAGGTAGTTTTGTATTTTATCCTATCCCATAGCTCTTTAAACTCAGGGTCAAGATAGACCCGCTTATTAAGCTTAATAGCTTTTTTATCGCTATTGTTCTTGATATTAAGTCCGCTACATACTTTTCTGGCAAGAGCCGTAATATCAGCTTTTACATGTTCATAATCTTCCGGTACATTTAGCTTGTTGTCTTTTATATCAATTTTCAGCTTGTCTTGCACTTCACCTGTTTCATCAATATAGCCATTATCTAAAAATGCTTTGAATATGGCCTCAGAAGCCTCCTGTCCTAAATACTTTATGCTTCCATCCTCTTGTTTTACCGGAATATTGGCAAATAAATGAGTTTCAATAATGCCAAATCTTATGCCGCTTTCAGTTTCGTATTCTTTCTGGAGTTTAGCTGCAAATTCCTCATAGCTTTCATTAGCGATAACCGTCAATGTGTTTACAAAAGAACCATACTGACGTTCTCCTTCCTGATTAACACAAAGACGCAGGCCACGACCAATCTCTTGACGCTTTTTAACCTCGCTCTGTGTTTCATTTAGGGTACATATCTGAAACACATTGGGGTTATCCCAGCCCTCACGTAATGCTGAGTGGGAGAAAATAAATCTAAGTTTAGTATCAAAAGATAAAAGACGTTCCTTGTCTTTCATAATCAAGTTGTAAGTATCCTCATCATCTTGCGTAGAACCGCTGGTATCTTTTAAGACACCTTTCTTATCCGCTGAAAAATAGCCATTATGAACTTCTTCGGCTGTAGTATCTAAATCAATATCTTTAAACAGCGTATTATACTTAGGCAGTCTTATGAGGTCGTTATAATGTTTTTCAAAGAGCTTTGCATAGATACCCTTTTGAGGATTCCCATTTTCATCATAGTAGCGATAATTTGCCACACGGTCAATAAAGAACAGACTCAGCACTTTTATTCCCAGCTTGTTTAATACCAGTTCTTTATCTAAGTGCTCCTCTATTGTCTTTCTAATCTGCTGTTCTTTTATGGCCAGGTCGTCCACATCTCCTATAGGTTTACCTATACGTAAAATATCCGGCTTACTTGTAAAGGCAACGTATTCGTTCCCTTCTTCACAATAAATCTCGCTAATAATATATCCTTCATAGACATCACGCCCTCCGGATTTTTCATAAAGGTCATCTCCACGCTTAACCGTTACCGCTTTCCGTTTAACCACACCTCTTCTATCTTTGACATCCATCTCTATTTTGGCTGTTATAGGAGATTTTTTATTGTCTACAGATAAAAGCTTCAAGTAGGCTTTATTGTGGTAGTCTTTAGTTGTAAACCCGGCAACTTCTATCTGTTTAACTAGACCTAAATTATAGCTGTCTACTGCATCCAGCTTATAAACCAGATTGTGCCTTTCCACATGAGTAGCTGAGTAACGAAATATACATAATGGATTTAGGGACTTAATAGCCTCTTTGGCTTTAGGAGTCGTGTCTACAGATTGTGGCTCATCTATAATAACAATGGGTCTGGTCTCCTGAATAAGCTCAATAGGCTTCATACCGTTTAATCTGTCATTTGTCCTATGAATAATATTAGCCTTAGTTTCCTTAGTAGGGTCTGTAAAACTCTTCCTAAAAGCGTCAATATTTATAACCATAATCTCGATATTATCGCTTACCGCAAAACTTCTTACCTGTTCCAGTTTGCTACTATCATATATAAAGTAGTGGTAAATTGTATTATCATATAATTCCTTAAAATGTTCCTCTGTAATCTGTAAGGTCTTATACACACCTTCTTTAATGGCAATACTGGGAACAACAATAATAAACTTGGAAAACCCATAGTTTTTATGGAGTTCAAAAATTGTCCTTAAATAAACATAGGTCTTACCTGTACCGGTTTCCATCTCTATATCAAAATCATACTCGCCGGCTTTTAGATACTTTGTTTGTGGCAGGCCATTTCTAAGCTGGACTTCTTGCAAATTTTTAAGAATCTCTTCTTCATCCAGTTCAAGCCTGTTGCCTATACCGTTTTCTGTATCAAACAGGCCTATTTGTCCATTATAAGCTGATACGGTAAAATTAGTATGCATAGGCGTTTGGCCTCTAAACAAATCCACAACGGAAGCTATGGCCTGCTGTTGGTATTCTAGGTTTTTATCAAATTTCAACTTCATTTTAGACCATACCTCCCTATATAGTTATAAACTCTTCAATTCCGCCAGATTTAAGAATTTCCTTGATATTGGTCTTGTTACTGTCTGACTTAAATCCATTATCCTTAAATACAACTCTGCTGCTTTCAGGTGATAATTCTTTTATTTTTGTCAAAATACCCTTAGCAACCTCTGTTGTAATCTCATTATCAAGGCAAATCATCAGCATGCCATAGCCAATAGAATAGACTTTCTTACCGGCAATCGTAAACTCATCAACTGGATAAGTCAGGTCAAGACCATATTTAAGCATTATCTCATAAACAACATCAAATTCCGTCCTGCCTTCCACAAAATTGTCCACATAGTCCATTAAAGATTGCTCTAAATTATCATAATCCGGCTGCCACTTTCTGATATTAGAGGTATCAAGCTTAAACACCTTAAAGCCAATATCAAGGTTTTCTATATTTTCTTTATCTTTATATTCTTCTTTGATTTTTTCACCTGCACGACGGATACGCTCTTTGCCTATCTCACAAATGTTTTTATAACCTGCTTTATAGGCTTCAGATTTTTCATCAGTAGGCTCAGGAAGCTGAACCATAATAAATTTGCGGTTGCCACCGTCTTCGGCATTAAGTTGCATTATGGCATGGGCGGTGGTAGCGGAGCCTGAAAAGAAGTCTAGAATTATATCATCATCTTTTATATTTACAAAATTAATAACTCTTTTAATTAAATCCACAGGTTTTGGATAATCAAATATCTTTTCATTAAATATTTGCTTTAATAGTCCAGCACCTGATGAGGAACCTATATCATCAACAATAGTGGTAAATAGCTTTGTATTTGGATTATCAGAGGTTGGTTCAAAAATTTTCTCGTATGCAATCCAAGCTCCATCCTTTCTTTTAAACTCTACTCTCCCATTCTTTATTTCTTCAAACATTTTTTCTTTACCCCAACGCCAGCAACCTTCCTCGCCTGAAGGGAGCATTGGAAAATGGTCATTACCATCCGGGTCTGGAATAGGATAAAATAAGTTAGGTCTATCAGTGCGTTTACTATTTTCTCCCCATTTTCGTAATAGTTGTGTTTTATACTTTAACTTCTTAACCTCATCGTAAAACGGATAATTCTCATCCTCTTTCAACTCTTTCCCTGATATATAAAGTGAAATCTGCTTTGCATAACATAGAATATATTCGTGAACTATTGCATAATGTTTGCTGTCTTGTCTACCACCACTACCTTTTCTAATAAAGGCAGATACAAAATTATCTTCCCCAAACACCTCATCACAAATCTTCCTTAAGTTATGCACCTCATTATCATCAATACTAATAAAAATAACCCCGTCTTCCGTAAGCAGATTTCTTGCTAATCTTAGTCTCGGATACATCATATTAAGCCAATCCGTATGATAGCGTCCACTTGCTTCTGTATTTGTGCTTATTCTATTGCCTTCGCTATCTACTTGTCCTGTGAGTTTCTTATAATTCTCAAGGCTGTCGTGAAAGTCGTCGGGATAAACAAAGTCCTTACCCGTATTATAGGGTGGGTCTATGTATATCATCTTAACCTTGCTATGGTAGCTCTTTTGCAAAAGTTTTAATACCTCAAGGTTATCTCCCTCTATGTAAAGGTTCTGAGTTGTATCCCAGTCTTTGCTTTCTTCTTTACATGGTCTTAACGTTCCCAGTGAAGGTGTTTGGGATAAACGCAAGGCTCGTCCTTTACCGTTCCAGGTGAAATTATAGCGTTCGTTACTATCATCTACATATTCACCTAAAAGTTGCTTCAGCTTTTCAAAATCTACCTTTCCCTCTGTAACAACTTCAGGAAACATGGTCATTAACTTCTTGATATTTTCTTCCCCTATGTCCGGGGTTTTGCCCGTAAGAGTTGTTTCTATCATTCGTTATCGCCTCCAAGCAATTTATTTTTTCTCTGTTCTAATTTCTTAATCTCTATATTTAGCTCCATTTTGCGGTTAAACTGGCTTTCCTTCTTGAGCTTAGATCGCAGATTTGCAATTCTTTGCTCTATATCTTCTATCTTTGCTGAGAGTTCTCTTGCCTTGGCACCAGTTACAGTGTCATCTGTTGGCATAATGGCTGATAGATTATAAATACTGATAGCGTCAACTATATCACTATAAAGTGTATAGAAGTTTGTAAACCTCATTTGCTTTATATCAAGCTTAGCGAATAAAGCACTATCATTACTTAACCAGTCAGTAGAGATAAATTCCTCAATGGTATTCTTGCTGCTGTCACTTTGGCTTGTCCTCTGGTGAGCCATATAAAACCGTATTTTATCTTCCAGCTTAAAAATCAGCAGCATAGGGTAGGGGATAGTCCTCATAATAATCTCAGCTATTCTGTTAAGCCCATATTCTTTATTTAAAATAACTTCTATAACTTCAATTTCCGGATATTCTCTTACTTCATCCTTATATGCCGGTATATTTATTGTTTCAGGTTTAAGGCAGTAGAGCCATACTACCTTGTTTATGGTATCTGTAAACAAGGATTTATCACTAGTAGATAAATTTGCATTTTCATAAAATAACTTCTTGTAAATAGTGCTACCAATAAAGCAGGAATCCGGAATGTTTAGAAATTTGTAAGTATCCATAGCTACTACCCCTATCCCTTTATGACCAAAAATGTAATCAGTTCAAAATCCTCAATACCATCAAAGGTTCTTTTCGGCATGGTGGTGCCGCCTTTACTAAAGAGGCTGGCCACTCCAATCTCCTGCTTCTTGCCTATAATATTTTCAATAGCAGCTTCCAACAAATCGGAATAATGTTTCATTTTACGACCATCATTGGTCTCTTTATTAAACTCCTCTACCAACTCTTTAAATACTTCTTTTTGTCCGGAGCATAGTTTTTTATAAAAATCCAGTATCTTCTTAGCATGCAGGAAAGATAGCTTTACTTCCCCATCATCTGCGATATAAACCATATAATAGGGAAATAGAGGGTTCTGCTCTTTGCTTTGTTGTTTCCCTTTGACTTGTCTAAGGGTAAAAATCACTCCTGGATTTATAGTATCTTTTACGCTTTCGTCTATCTTTGCAACAGCATACATTCCATTTGGCGCCTCATCTAAAAGCTTTCTATTGGCTTTCATATATTCCATAAGCTCAATCTTAAAATCATTAAAGGTCAGATCTGTTATCGATATGCCTCCCGATATATCTTCTAAGTCCACAACCTCTTTCTGAAGCCTTTCAAGCTGCTTCTTACGGTATTCGAGGTCTCTCATCTCTTTGCCAGAGTCTGTTTCTATAATATTTTCCTCACCTGTGGCAGACACATCCAATAAAACCATCCTGCCTCTGACACGCTGCTGGAGGTTTATGTACTCGTCCAAGTCCTTGGTAGCCCAAAAGTTTACTAATTTGACAGATTGGTTAATTGAACCAATACGGTCTATACGCCCGAATCGTTGTATAATTCTGACCGGATTCCAATGAATATCGTAATTTATCAAATAATCGCAGTCTTGCAGGTTCTGGCCTTCAGATACACAATCGGTAGCAATAAGTATATCTATATATTCATTAACTTCGGGATATATCTTAGAACACTCCTTCGAGATAGGAGAGAACAAGGTCAATATAGTATTTATATCTGATATTTTAATCGATTTTCTCAATTCTTTTGATATAGGTAAATTGGAATGATTATCACCACTACCAGTTACAATAGCCGAATAAATGCCTTTTTTTGCAAAGTGGTCGGCTAGATTTTCATATAAATATCGGGCTGTATCTGCAAAGGCCGTAAATACGATAACCTTTCTGTTTTCAGGATTTATTGGATTTTGAATTTTGTTTTCTATAAGGGTTTTAAGTTCTAGCAGCTTTGCATCTCTATCAGGTGTAACATTCATAGCTTCCAATAAAATAGTTTCCAGCTTGTCCTTATCTAACAATAGATCTTGCTTCCACTTTATTAGGTCCATATCTTGGAGTAATACCTTTACATTGTTGCCAAACATAAGGCTGTCAAACTCTGGGTCGTCTATATCAATATCATTGATATCTAATTCTGCATCATAGTCAAATTGCATTTGTTCTACGGCTTCGATAGCCTTTTCTATTTTATAGAGGATATTTTCAACGGTTAAAGCAAAGGAATTGATAGAGCTTTCCAATCTCTTTAATATACCAACACGCATAAGACCGACAAGACTTTGCTCTCTATCCGTCTGTCTAAAAACACTATTATTTGAGCCTACTACCATATCGTATTTATCTTCATAAGCAGCTCTTTTTTCAGGAAGCACATAGGCCAAAGGTGAATAGATACACAAGGTAAGTTTTTTTATAAGTCTATTGATATCTTCTATAGGCGGAAACTCACCTTTGGCATCAATTGCAGGATATCTGTTCTCTGGGGGTAGTCTGGTTGGAAACTTGCCTATCTCCTCTAAGTTATAATATTTTTCTATATGCTTTCTGGAACGGGCAATAGTTACCGTATCTAAAAGCTTAAAATAATCAGTATCCATCATATTGACAAATGTTTCAGTTGTTCTTTCGTGTTCAGGCAGTTCAGACCATCTATTGAATACGGTTTGCGCTTTCCTAAGAATAAATTCAATACTATCAAGACCCACATCCTTGAAGGCATCATCCCTGCCCTCAGTTATAAAAGCGATTTGGTTCTTGATATCATTCATCCGGTTGTTCACAGGGGTTGCTGACAACATAAGCACCTTTGTTTTAACACCGGATTTTATAATATCATTCATCAAGCGCTGATACCGAGTCACACGTCCTTTCACCGGTGGATTATTCCTAAAGTTGTGGCTCTCATCTATTACGACAAGGTCATAGTTTGACCAGTTTAATGTGGCAAGATTAATCTCACCAGAATAGCCATTTGTCCTACTAAGGTCAGTGTGGTTTAGAACATCGTAATTAAACCTGTCCGCAGCAAAAATATTGCGTTTATCATTTTGGGTATAAATGGTCCAGTTTTCACGAAGTTTCTTGGGTACGAGTACAAGAACCCTATCGTTTCTGAGTTCGTAGTATTTAATTACAGCCAGTGCAGTAAAAGTTTTTCCTAATCCCACACTGTCAGCTATAATGCAGCCATTGTACTTCTCAAGCTTATCAATTGCCCCCATAACGGCGTCTTTCTGGAACTTATAAAGCTTATTCCAGATTAGGGTCTCCTTAAAGCCTGTACGGCTTTTAACAATGTTATCTTCGGTAAGCTCGTCAAGATAATCATAGAAAATATTGTAAAGAGTAACAAAGTAGATGAACTCAGGAGTATTTTCTTTATAAAGAATTCGTATTTGTTCAAGAACTTTTTCTTTAACATCTTGAACAGCAGTATCATCCTCCCATAGTTCATTGAAGGACTGTAAAAAATCAATAGTATATTCCTTACCATACATACACATGTTATAGTCTAATCTATTAGAAGGAGTGATACCCAAACCATCAGTAGTAAAGTCAACAGTTCCATGTATTAAAACATTATCTTCAGGATTATCTATATAAACCAGTCTTGGCTGAGCAGGATTTGGCCGTCTTAGAGATTTTATTTCTGCTTTCTTTTCCAGCCACTCGGCACATTCCTTGGCTATGGCCGCCTGCTTCATTTCATTCCTTAGCTTTATTTCAAACTCATTGCCAGATATCTTTTTTTCAGGGTGACGAACTATGAAATATTCCCTATAAAGCTCCTGGTCCTTACGTACAAAAGTAGGCTCGGTAAAAATGAACCTCATACTATCTATCTTACTAAGTTCCTTTTTAAGTTCTTCATAAGCATAGATGGTAAAGTAGGCTGATATGATTGATAACTTTGAACCTTTACATAATTCCGCTTTTAACTCATCTATAACCCTATATTTTTTATTATCCAAAACCTTAGGTGACCTCATATAATCAATCCCCCGACACTAATTTATCTGCCTCTCCATTCACTGTTTTTTTCTTAGCCTTACGTCTGTCTGCAGGTTTTTCCGCATCTTTGGGTATAACCCAAACATCACTAAGCTTGAATGCGCCCGGTATTCTGCCTTCTTCACAAAGTATCTGAACTCTCCGTCTTGAAATATTCCACTTCTCAGCTATTTCCTTTGCTGATAAATAATCCATCATAAACACCTCCGTTTCGGAAGTCCATGAATTTATTATATTCCAACGTGCGAACAATTGCAAGAATTGATTAGCTTTTTATTCCAGAGGTTTCTATTCACTTTAAGAAAGTCAATACTCCAAAAGCGAACTCGATAGTTGCCCGCAAGGAATTTTATATAAATTATTTGATAAAAAGGTAAAAACTAAATGCCGCAGGAAACACGATAAAATCGGATAAAACTTGAAAAAGGCTATTGACTATAGGTATTAGAGTACGGTAATTTTATGTCAAATAAAAGAACTCTTTTCGTTTACACAGGGAAGCCCGATACAATCGACGCTGGTGAGAAATGAAAATATTGATTTTACAAGGGTTTCGAGATTAGCGGAAAAGAGCAATTGTCAAAGAAATTAAAATAACCTTTTCTTTGACACAGACTATTTTAAGGGAGGTTGGTGTTATGGGAACGATATACGGCTATTGCAGATGTTCAACTGACGAGACCAGACAGGACATCGACCGGCAAAGACGGGAACTACGCAAACTCGGAGTGCAAGACGAAAACATATACTGGGAATACGTAAGCGGACGCAAACCAAATAAAGTTGAATGGTCGAGACTGGTAGAGAAATTAGATGTCGGTGATACCATCTGCACAACCGAGGTTTCAAGGATTTCAAGGTCTACGAAAGAGCTATGCGAAATCATTGATTTGGCACAAGAAAAGCAGATAAAACTTGTAATAGGCAGCATTGTAATCGACTGCGGCAAAAATGACCCGATGACAAAAGGGATGCTGCTGATGTGGTCAGTATTTGCCGAACTGGAAGCTGACCTGATAAGCCAGAGGGTCAAGAGTGGTATGCAAAATGCCAAGGCCAAAGGTGTTAAGATAGGCCGACCTAAAACATCGCTGGATAATCTGCCTGCTAATTTCATCCGGCACTATCCAAAATACAAGGCCGGAGACCTGACACTCGTTGAGCTTGCTCGATTGTGTGGTATTAGCAGGCAGACAGCTTATAAGTATCGTACAATCTACGAGTGCAACGAATAAAAGCCAATAAAACTGATTTAAGGGAGGTCGTTAAGTGTGATTAAATCAACACTGTATTGCTTGGAGTGCCGGGAGTATGTGCCACTGCATCTACGTGATAATCACCCCTGTCCATCCGATAAAATCGCAGCCGTGGATAAGGAGATGACTGGCATTGTTGACAGGCTCTATGATATGGGTATTACACCAACTTGTGCAGTTTGGACCGCTACTAAACAGAGCGACGACGAAATTGAATACCTGCTGACGGTGCAAATTGAGATTGAAAGTCAAGTGTGTCAGCCGGTGCTGGGGGATTTACCCACAGGCTGGTATTATGGATGGGATGAGGAGACGGATAAAATCTGTATGCTCGGATACTTGGACTTTGAGTGCTATGTAGGGGCAAGAGCAAAAGAAAGAGTACGTGCTGTTGCACGGAAGTTTGAGAAGTTCTTGAGCAAAAAGGACCCCGCAGCAGTAAAAGCGATGCTACTACTCACGGGGGTGTAGGCTATGGATGTGCTGGACGTCCAAACTTTAAGGGCTTACTGCCTGACTTGTAGAAAAATCGTAGATAGTAAACATACATGTCAAACATACCGTCAAGTGCTACTGGATGCGGTCTTGGCTGGTATAGCCGAGAGACTCGATAATCTGGGTCTCAACCCTATAATGCTGACGTTCTACTTCGCAGAAAACCAGCCAAATACATACCGTTTACAGATAACTTTAACTCTTGCTGTCAGTTTATCTTGCGAAATATTGGGACCATTGCCCGCAGGCTGGAAGTATTGCTGGGATAGCAATACAGCATCTTCAATTGAGTATAATGACTGGCTGTGCGTTACGAAAGATTACGCAGAAGCAAGGTTAAAAACAGTTGTCAGAGAGTTTGAAAAATTCCTTGACGGTCGAGATGCGGAGGGTATAATGGCTATGATACTGCTGACAGGTTAATATGAAAAGCAGGAGCTGCGGATAAAATGCTCCTGCTTAAAAAATTTCTTCCTTAATATATTAGGGGTTTTTAGCTTTCGGCCTATGATGTTTTTATCATAGGCCCTTAATTCTGAAACTGCCGTAGAACAAAAGACCTTACAGGTCGGATAAAACCGCCTGTAAGGTCTTTCGCCATCATACCTGAACCTTTAGTGAGTGCTTGTATTCAGCGTAGTGGTCGCTCAACACATAGTCGATAACGCTTTTCTTCGGAATCAGGTAACTACCCCGGATGTAAAAGTGCTTGACTCGATTGGCTCTTATTAGCTTACGTGCAGTGGTGTCGCCGATACCTCCAAGCATTTGACGAAATTGTTCAAGTGTCACTAAATCAGGATAGTCCTTATACAGCTCTTTGTAATAGGCTCTGTTTTTCACCATATTAGTCAGCTCCTTTTAAAATTATTTGTCAGTGGTAGTGGCTGACTATTACATGTTTTGATTGCTCTTTGGAGGGGGTGGGGAGTATCCCTCCACATCCCTCCTAATATCCCTCCAAAGGGAAATTTTTGTTTCAAAATGCAGGTTTTCAAGGAAGCCCGTAATGGTCGGATAAAACTCCTCGAAGCTGCCTGCAACCCTTGATTTTATGCGGTTTTCTCGGTCTCTAAATTCCTAATCGTTCCACTCCGTTCCTAAAGGTTCTTTTTGACTGATAGAACTCAAAATCCAGCGGTAGCAATACCATGTCGGTTCGAGTCCGACCTTCGGCACCAAAAAACAAAGGGTTTCAGCATCGACTGAAATCCTTTGTTTTTATTAGCGATATTCATCTCTCAGCATCCGAGTTTTATTTTAAGTACGGCTCAGCAATAACAAATTTTGTTTTGTTATATCCCCCAAACTCTATTAGTAAACTATCTACGCCACCTACATTAACTTCTATTTCTTTTAGTTCGTTTTTTGGAATATCAAATCTTTTTAATTCAATACTGCTTTTGTTAGTTGTATCCCAAATTACCAATTTTCCATCATTATCTGTGGTCCAAGTATAAAACTTCAGGGTTTGGAACTTTTTCTCCAAGGAAACAAAAATTTTAGTAGCACTTTTACTTTTACTTACTGAATCTATACCAAAGTTAAAAACAAC
Source organism: Acetivibrio clariflavus DSM 19732 (assembly GCF_000237085.1). Lineage (GTDB taxonomy): Bacteria > Bacillota > Clostridia > Acetivibrionales > Acetivibrionaceae > Acetivibrio > Acetivibrio clariflavus. The sequence goes on from NC_016627.1 coordinate 2,216,876, forward strand.
TTCAGTATCACCGTGAAATGTCAGAGCATCCTTATCAGATGTAATTACAAGATATTCTGTATCATAGAAAAAATCCTCGAGTCTTGGTTTGAGATCTAACAAGCTAACACCTTTACCTTCTCTTTCTCCAAGTATTATAGTACTAGTTGCTCCATCCCAATCAACAGCAACTTTGAAGGCATCTGCAATTGCTCTAAGCGGCACATAAGACCTTCCGTTATATATTAAGGTATCCATTTTACTTCCATCAACATTTTTGGGAATAAACTCATTACCATTTAACTTGTATTTTACAGCAGAATTAATTTGAACTGTAACATCTTTAATCACTGTATCAGCGGTAATACCAATACATTATAATGACCCCCATTGTCAAGACAAATTTTTAGCTTTTCTAAGTTAGATTCTCCTTTCTATGTTTTTGTATAATATCTACCTTAAGGTACTCTGTCGGATGGATGTCAAAGGCGAGCATATGCGAGTTCATCTTGCCCCTTGACATCCAATGGTTATATATCCTTTTGATTCCCGGTCTGTTATGACAGACCGGCTGCCTTCCGGCGAGGACGGGGTTTGGGGCAGAGCCCCAAGGTTTTATACTACTGCCTTAATCTCTTTGTTAATCCCAAAATAATATTCTGACGGCGTTTTATAGCCTAGTGACTGATGTGGTCTCTTGTTGTTATAATATTCAATATATTCCCTCGTTTTTTGCCGAAGTTGCTGACCCGTTTCACAATCTTCATGATAAAGCATCTCCCACTTGTAAGTTCGAAAAAAACGCTCTATCCTTTGATTATCCAAGGCTCGTCCTTTCCCATCCATTGAAATTTTTATATTATTACTCTTTAGTAATTTTATGTAATCCTCACTGGCAAACTGTTTACCTTGATCGCTGTTCATAATTTCAGGTTTACCATATCGTTTGATTGCCTTTTTTATCGCTTCTAATACAAATGTCCTATCTAAAGTATTTGATAACTCAAATCCAACAATATACCGGGAATACCAGTCTATTATAGCTACCATATACATAAATCCACGTTTAAGACGGCAATATGTTATGTCTATAGACCATACCTGGTTGGGATGATCTATATTTAAGTCTCTTAGCAAATACGGGTACAAATATTTGTTATGCAGACGTCTGCTAAGATTAGGCCCGGGACAGAAACCGTGAATCCCCATTTCCCTCATATATCGCCGTGTACGCTTCCTATTGATTTGTATGTGGTAATCCCGGTGTAGGATATTTGTCATCCTGCGATAGCCATATTCCGGATGAACCGTGTATACCTCATCAATAATACGTTTTATTAGATATTCCTCATCTGTTACCGGTACTGGCTTGTAGTAAAGGCTTGTACGATTAATACCTAACAGTTCAGCTTGCCTTTTTATGCTTAATTTCTTTTCTTCTCTCTCAATCATCTTCATGCGGTCTTCCCGGGACTTAGAGTCGGCCAGATTTTTTTTTAAGCCAGGCAACTTCATATGAAAGTTGGCCAATTTGCTTAAGCAGTTCGTCCTTCTCCTTCTCATACGACTGTTTGACCTTCTCTACTTCATCAGTTTCCTTACTGAAAACTCTGCCTGCATTGCTTATAAATTCTGCCTTCCAGCGACTTAGCTGATTAGGATGAATTTCATATTCGGCAGCTATCTCATTCAGCGTCTTTTCTTCCCTTAAGACCTCAATCACTATTTTTGCTTTTTCTTCTGGTGTAAACTTTCTTCTCGTTTTCATATTTCTATTCTAACTTATTTTGACCGTTTTGTCTGTCTTAATTTATGGTATCATTATAGATAAACGACATAGAGAATAATAGAGTATTTGTCGAACTTACTCAATTAAATGCATTAAATCAGCCATTGGGAACTCCTGTTAGAATTGTAAATTATGAAACGGATGAATATTATGATTGCCCCTTTTATATTAAAGGTGGTTTGTATGGCTCTGGTATATTAGGTGATTACATTTATTGCGTATCTGCAGGTGCAAGGGAATGTCTATATAATGATGTACCTAATAATCATATTTTTAAAATTAATAGAAATTCATTAACCATGGAAATAATAAGCGATGATATTGGATATATTGCAAGAGACCTTGAAGTAAGTCCAAACGGCAAAATCTATATAACAAGCAATGGGGAAATAAAAATGACTGATCCAAATATATATCTCAGACGACAACCTGTGGATATATGATTTAGAAGGTAATTTTATTAAAAAAGTAAAGCTGAAACCCTGGTGTGATAAAATTATTATAGATAAAAAAGGTATTGCTTATATATCACATATTGGAAAGGATTATGATGGTGATTATCTGGGAGAAACCCTCATTATATTTGATACTAATACAGATGAAGTTATTAAAACTATAGATGGGTTTAATGGAATTACATCAATGTTTCTTCAAGATAATTATCTGTTTATTTATGAAACTCAAAAACAATGCATTGCAGTTATGGATATAAATAATTTTGATATTATTGGAGAGATACCTATTGATTATAAAGGTTTTTGCTTATCTATGGTTGTTGTTAAAAATAATAAATAGGATACTTAAAAGTAATCAATCCAAATGTAATATTAAAACATAAAGAATAACATAATAATTTTATTATAATGTTCCTAAAACACTTGAAATAAACCTGTAAAAAAAATATACTGTAATAGGAAAACTAATAATTAAAGGAGGCTCGCCCGTGCAAGAACTAATCAAAGGTATTACCAATTTTTCATTAGGAAACTTAATAATGTTTGTTATCGCCGGTATACTCATTTATCTTGCTATTAAGAAAGAATATGAACCTACTCTTCTCTTGCCGATAGGATTCGGAACAATACTTGCAAACATTCCCTTTTCTGCTGCAATCGACCAAAGCCACGGTGTCCTGACATTTCTTTATAATAATACCATACGCAATGACTTGTTCCCTGTACTTATCTTTATTGCAGTCGGTGCAATGATTGATTTCGGACCGCTTTTACAAAATCCTTTTATGTTGTTTTTCGGCGCTGCTGCTCAATTCGGAATATTTGCCACAATGATGGTAGCACTTTTGCTTGGCTTTGATTTGGGTGAAGCAGCTTCAATAGGTATAATTGGTGCTGCCGATGGACCTACTGCCATTTTTGTAGCCAACAAGTTTATTAGCCCTAATAAATCGGGACTTATAGGTGCTATTACCGTAGCTGCCTATTCTTATATGTCCCTTGTACCTATTATTCAGCCACCGGTTATCAAGCTTCTTACAACTAAAAAAGAACGCCTTATTAGAATGGAATACCATCAGGTTAACGTTCCAAAATCAGTTAAAATTGTATTTCCGATAGTTATCACTATAATTGCCGGTCTTGTTGCACCGGACAGTGTATCTCTTGTTGGACTGTTAATGTTCGGAAATCTTATTAGAGAATGTGGAGTATTGGAAAGATTGTCACAAGCGGCACAAAATGAATTAGCCAATCTTGTTACAATACTTCTTGGAGTAATAATCGGTTCCACCATGGTAGCCGAACAGTTCTTGCAATGGCAGACTTTAGCAATACTCGGATTAGGTTTGGTTGCCTTTATATTTGACACAGCCGGTGGAGTGTTATTTGCCAAATTCCTTAATTTATTTTTAAAGAACAAGGTAAACCCAATGATTGGTGCTGCCGGAATATCTGCATTCCCTATGTCTGCCAGGGTAATTCAGAAAATGGCAACTAAAGAAGACCCAACCAACTTCATAATTATGCAGTCCATCAGTGCAAATGTATCCGGACAGTTAGGCTCAGTTGTTGCCGGAGGAATGTTGCTTGCTTTAGTACCAGCATTTTTATAATTGAGGTGATAATATGAATTGGAAAAATATATACGATGGACTAACTATCTCAGGCATTGGTCTTGCAGGAGTATTCACTGTTTTGATTGTCTTTTATCTGTCTACAAAGCTAATGATGTATTTAGCAAATAAATTTTCAAAGCCTGATGATGGAAATTAGTCAGTAAAATATAAAAGGAGCTTTACTGAACAAAAATCTTGGAAAAGCTCCTTTTTTATTTGCCTTTTAACAATATTAAACTTTTTTCCAAACTTAGTTTTATAAGTCTTAGCTATAACATTTATTATAGTACTGTAAAAGATTTTATTAGAATTAATAAAATTTTATTTAATATAAATAATAAATCAAATTTCAGTATATAATTAATTTCAAAAATAATTTTTTATATATGTCCTTTTTGCGCATTATATGATATAGTTTGATTTAAAATTAATCATAAAATTTTACTTTTACAGAAAGAAGAGATAATATGAACTATATAATATACGACCTGGAATTAAACAGTAAGCCGTTTAAAAGTAGTCTTCCAAACGAAATAATCGAAATAGGTGCTGTAAAATTGGACAGTAATCTAAATGAATTTGATACATTCCAGGCTTTTATAAAGCCAAAATATTTCAAAAAATTATTTCCCGTTGTAAAGAGAAAGACAAAAATTACGCAGGAAGATATAAATAGCGCTGAAAACTTTAAAGAAGTAATTACAAATTTCAGAAATTGGATTGGGGACAACTATATATTGGTAAGCTGGGGACATGATGATATACACCATTTGGTTACAGGCTGCAAAATTAACAAACTCGCCTCTAATTGGCTAAAAAAGAATATTGATCTTCAAAAGCAGGTGTCGTCAATTTATAATGTTCCGCCAGGCCAGAGATACAGCCTTGAAAATGCCCTCAATATACTTGGAATAGAAGCTGAAGAAAATTTACACCGTGCTCTTGCTGACGCACGCTATACAGCACAGATTTTTCAAAAGACCTTTGACAGTCTGGATTTAAATGCTTTTATATCAATTGAGTTCAGGAAAAAGTCAAAAAAAATACCCAGACTTAAATACGGAAATAAAATAAAATCAAAACTGAAAGTTGACATTGAATAAGAATTTGAAATAATAAACGACTTTTACTTCATAAGTAAAAGTCGTTTATTATTTTTATTGTAAAAAAACAGCTAAGAAACACAATTCAGCTTTTTATTTTCCCTTGTTCAAACCTCTCGAAAGAATTTCCTGTGCCTTTTTCACCTCTTTGACATCCGGTTCCCTTACACCATTAAGTTCATATTCACATCCCATCTTCCCCCATTTATAGGCACCCATACTGTGATACGGAAGTACTTCAATTTTTTCAACGCTTTTCAGTTCTTTAATAAACTGTGCCGTTTTTTCCAAATCCTCCATATCGTCAGTAAAACCCGGCAGCAAAACATACCTTATCCATATAGGTATTCCCTTTGACGAAACATATAAGGCAAATTCTCTGCACTTGGTGTTTTCTACCCCTGTTATCCGTTTATGCATTTCTTCATCAATATGCTTTATATCCAGCAATACCAGGTCGGTGTATTCCAGTAATCCCCTAACCTTTTCTATAGAAACAAAACCGCTGGTATCTAACGCTGTGTGAACACCGAGTTTTTTAGCCTGTTTAAACACTTCACATACAAATTCCGCCTGAAGCGTCGGCTCTCCTCCGGTTACAGTTATACCTCCACCGGAAAAATTTATATAGTTTTTATATTTCATCAGTTCATCAATTATTTCTTCCGGAGTATACAGTTTTCCCCTGTTCGTATCCCATGTATCTCTGTTATGACAGTAAATACACCTTAAAGGGCAGCCCTGCATAAAAACCAAAAATCTTATTCCGGGGCCGTCTAATGTTCCAAAGGATTCAAAAGAGTGAACCCTGCCTTTAATCTCAGCCATATCCCCTCTCCAAACACTCTAAATTTTCTCATGGATAGTTCTGTTTATTACATCAAGCTGCTGCTTTCTTGTAAGCTTTACAAAGTTAACTGCATAACCCGATACCCTTATGGTAAGTTGAGGATATTTCTCCGGATGCTCCATTGCGTCTAAAAGGGTTTCTTTTTCAAACACGTTTATATTTATATGGTGTCCACCCTGATTGAAATATCCGTCAAGCAGCGACTTAAGATTGCTGATCCTTGATTCCTCATCCCTGCCCAGGGCTTTCGGTATTATTGAAAAGGTATAGGATATTCCGTCCTGGGCATATTCATAAGGAAGTTTTGAAATTGAGCTCAATACTGCCAAAGCCCCATTTATATCACGTCCATGCATAGGATTGGCACCCGGTGCCAAAGGTTCACCTTTCTTTCTTCCGTCGGGGGTATTTCCTGTTTTCGCACCATATACCACATTTGAGGTTATAGTCAATATTGACAATGTAGGTACTGAATCTCTGTATGTTCTTTGCTTTCTAAGTTTCTCCATAAAAGTTTTTACTAAATTCGTAGCAATTGAATCCACTCGCTCATCGTTATTTCCGAATTTAGGATAATCTCCTTCAACCTCATAGTCTACCACAAGATTGCTTTCATCCCTGATTGCCTTAACCTTTGCATACTTTATAGCGCTCAGCGAATCGGCAACCACTGACAGTCCGGCAATTCCGCATGCCATTGTCCTATAGACCTCACGATCATGAAGCGCCATTTGAAGACTCTCGTAAGCATATTTGTCGTGCATGTAGTGAATGATATTGAGAGTATTCATATAAAGTCTGGCTACCCAATCCAATATCATGTCAAAGCGTTTCATTACCTCATCATAATCCAGATATTCGGTTTCTATAGGTGAAAAGAGAGGCCCAATCTGTTCACCGGTAATCTCATCTCTCCCTCCGTTGATTGCATATAAAAGAGCTTTTGCCAGGTTACATCTTGCACCGAAAAACTGCATCTGTTTTCCAATTCTCATTGCCGATACACAACAGGCTATACCGTAGTCATCTCCCCAATAATGGCGCATTATATCATCGCTTTCATATTGTATGGAACTGGTATGAATGGAGACTTTAGCACAAAATTTTTTAAATGCTTCCGGTAGATTGACAGACCATAAAACTGTCATATTAGGTTCAGGAGCAGGTCCAAGATTAAACAGAGTATTTAAAAATCTGAAAGACGACTTTGTAACAAGGGTCCTGCCGTCTAAGGACATTCCTCCAATACTCTCGGTAACCCAGGTAGGATCCCCGCTGAAAAGCTTTTCGTATTCAGGTGTGCGTAAAAATCTGACAATCCTTAACTTTATCACCAATTGGTCTATTAGTTCCTGAGCCTCTTCCTCAGTTATCTTTCCTTCTTCCAAATCTCTTGTTATATATATATCCAAAAAAGTAGATATTCTGCCTATACTCATTGCAGCCCCATTCTGCTCTTTTATTGCGCCAAGATACGCAAAATACAGCCACTGCACTGCTTCCTTTGCATCTTTTGCCGGTCCGGAAATGTCAAAGCCATAGCTTAAGGCCATCTCCTTAAGCGCTTTAAGACTTTTAATCTGTTCCATGACTTCTTCCCTGTCTCTGACCGTTTCATAATCAATATAATCATATTCCAGATTTTCCATTTCTTTTTCCTTTTTCTTGATTAACCTGTCCACTCCATATAGTGGAACTCTCCTGTAATCTCCAATTATCCTGCCTCTTCCGTAAGCATCGGGAAGACCGGTTATAATTCCGGCCTTTTTCGCTCTTCTCATCTCAGGTGTGTAAACATCATAAACACCTTGATTATGTGTTTTTCTAATGTCGGTAAAGATATTCACAATATTTGAATCTATTTTCTTACCATAGGCTTCAGCACCCTTAACTACCATTCTTATACCACCGAAAGGCATTATGGCTCGTTTTAACGGCTCATCCGTCTGAAGCCCTACAATCTTTTCCAAATCCCGGTCAATGTATCCCGGTTTATGTGAAGTTATAGTAGATACGGTTTCTGTGTCCACATCAAGAACACCTCCTTTTTCTCTCTCCTTATCCAATAATTCCGTTACTTTTTTCCAGAGTTTTTTTGTTGTTTCGGTAGGGCCTTTTAAGAAACTCTCATCGCCTTCATAAGGAGTATAATTTAAATTAATAAAATTTCTTACATCAATTTCATCACACCAATTACCGCGTTTGAATCCGCGCCAAGCATCCATCAATTATCACCCTTCAGCTCAGTTATTAATATATGTTTACCAACATTGCTCGCATTATTCTTTCAGGAACACAATTTAAATTCCAGAGTATTTCTCATTAAATTTCTATATATTGCAGCTATTTTATGCTCTTCCTTTTCATCCCATAAAAAAACAACCTAAATATTTAGGCTGTTAAAATATTAGTCTGTTTCAACAAGTAATATTAGTATTTTCCAATCGAAATTTTTCCCAAATCACTTTTAACTCTTACTTTTGGCGGCTTTCCATCATATTTTCCGTATGATTGTTCAAATCCTTTTCTTTCTAAAGTAACTTCATGCACATTTTTCTTAAATTCATTTTTTGTCAATTCACCCACCGTTTCAAAATCGATTTTAGTGTCAGCAGGAATCAGCAAGTCAATATGTCCTAAACTTGTGTATAATTCATACTCTCCGTTTAAGTCAAATTCCGATTTTATACTTATATTACCCTCTTTCTTTACTACTTTTGAGCTGCCACTTATTTTTCCGCCGGATATCTTTACATTTCCCTTGTCTCCGCTAATATTCAGCACACCATCAAACCTGTTTATTTCTATATCCGTATTGTCTAGTTCAGCGTTCAAAGTCCCCCGAAAATCATCCAAAAGTTTTATCTTTCCATTGTCAACCTTAAAATTCATATTATCTATAGACTTTGGCATATATATGGTATACTCTGCAACAGCATTGATGTTATCACTATTTCCTCTTTTGTATATGCTTTTCAAAAACACTGTATTATCATCAGTTTTTATATCTATATCAAAGTTTCCGGGCTTTTTATCCGTTAATTCCTTTTTGAATTTACCATTTAACTTTGTTGCCATTTCAAACTTTATTTCATCCCTCTTCCAGGTATATATAGAAATATTAGCCATATCGCATGATATGTCAAAATTGAATTTTCCTCTTGCATCCACAGTCTTTTCGGAATATGAGCTTTTCTTAATCTCTATATCATTCTTCCATTGAGTAATTCCGCATGCTGAAAGTGTAAACATCATAAAGAATAATATAATAGCTTTATATCTCATATTATTACCCCTTTAACGAATTAAAAATAATGTATATAAAGTATAACATTTACATTTTAAGTCTTCAAATATTTCCCATATCAACTATATCCAGTTCTTCTTCATAGAAGAAGGCATTATAAAACGGTCTTAAAACAGGAATTTTCCCGTTTCAGACCGTTATTATTTACGAAATTATTCCAAATATTTTTTTATATTGCATCAATAATTTTAGTTTAAAATCAATAATTTTAGTTTAAATCAGAATTTAAATTTTCTCCAGTTGTTTTATTTTCAATAGTATCATTATTTTTTGCATCTTCCGAAGGTTCTATAAGAATTACCTCTTCTTTAAAAACCATACCATACTGTCTCGCCTTTTCAATTATTTCCTCTCTGCCCATTGTCGGCTGGTTCCCTGCCAAGTAAATTATACTTATAATGGCAGTTAATACAATACCCATTCCAATTCCAAGCAAAATACTCTTTATGTGAAATTTATGCATTACCTTTCCTCCTCAAATTATGCCTATCAAAAAACACAGCCTTTTCTACACAAACTATCGATTAACCCCAAGAATAAGTTGTATTTCTCCCTTACCCATGTTCAACTTTTTTGCAATTTCGGTTTCATTAAGCCCTTTTTTGGCAAGCATTAGTACCTCATTATGTTTGCTGTTTAAGGTAACTACCTTTTCATCCGATTTTGACATGGATTTATCGTCCTCAGCTTCCATCTTTGAAACTGCAATTTCTTCATTATCGTTTACATTTACCGAATTATTTTCATCCATCGATTCATCATTGAGTACCATTGGATTTAAGTCAACAGAATTGCTGTCCAATGCTTCTTTCTTTTGAAAATTGCTAACGGCACCTATTTCTCTTTTTAAATTTTCTAAAAGCTTCTCTGCCTTAGCAAATTTTAAATCCATTTCACTATTTTTTTCTTCGACTCTTGTAATTACATAATCGGAAAATTTATTCAGTTCTTCAACCATTTCCTCTGCATCACTTATTATTTTCAGCAATTCTGCCTTTTTTTCATCCATGCGAAGTTCCATATCATAGGCCTCTTTTTTGTCATACATAATCCATACAATGGATACAACGATAAGTACAATACCTATGAAAATTATGCTCGAATAAAAGCCAACCATAAGCACTCTCCTTAACAAAATCCTTAAAACAGTTAAGTTAAATCTTTATATCAATAACACTTGTTCTATCTTCTTTTGCTGAATTGCCGTTATTATTATTTTTTTTCTTTTTATTGCCTTTTTCTTTCTTTTCCTTTGACTCTTTACTTTGCCTTTCGCTGATTTTAGCCTGTTGAGCATTTTCCCTGGCATGAACTAAATTGACACTGTTTTGTGCATTCTGACGGTTTATCATAGACTGTTGCTGCTCAATCAGTTCATTTTTGTGCCTTGTTTCACTTTGAATTTTAGCCACTTCATTAACCTTTGGAATTTGTACCTGGAAATCAACAGGCTTTATAGCCATAGTACACCACCCTTTCAAACAAGATACAAAAACACATCCCTTACGAACGCTTCAATACAACTTCATCAAAACTTACTAGTAACTTCCAACTTTTATATCAGCACCATCCCTGTATAATGTACAGTATTTTAGATTTTCTTTTATATACATGGTGGATGTTCCGATAGAAACCTTTGTTCCGGGATATATAACATTCAAAACTTTTATCTTTCCGTTTGCTTCCTCTTGAAGCCTCTGTTCAATATCTAAAATTTCATGTCTAAGCTCGTTAACTTTATTGGAAAAATAAATTTTTGTCCTTATACTTTTAACCATCATTTCCTGTTTTTGCGGAGTTAACTGACCGGCTGCTTCAAGTTTCTTCAATATGTTAATGGCTTGATCAGCCTTCTTAATATCTTCTTCCAGTTTAACCAATTCCTCTCTGGCTCTTTTGTAGCGTTCTTTCAAGGAAGGATCTGCACCAACTTCAATTTCTGTTATGGTGGACATATACGAACCTATTACTTTTGCATTTATCTCTTTTCCAACTCTGCACACTCCGCCAATCAGAAGTCCATTTTTACCTCCAAGCTCAAGCTTGTTACCGCATTTTACTGTGCTGTGCATTATTGCTTCCGACTTAATATCCATTTTAGCCTCAATTGTGCTGTTTTCTATATATTTTGCAATTATATCTCCACCGCTTATTAAAACTCCTTTCCCCATTCCCTGCATGCCTCTTCTTAAAATTATATCCCCTCCGGCAATAATTGTTGCTGCCTCAACCACACCATATACTTCTACCGTTCCTCCAGCTTCAATAGTAAATCCGGAGAGTACATTTCCTCTTACAACAACATTACCAATAAATTTTATATTCCCCGTTGAATTATCCACATCTGCCGGTACTTCATAGTTTGCAAACACATTTACTTTCCCATCTATATAATTAACCTGACCATCAATTGATGCAATCAGTTTTTGTCCGTCTTCAGATATTTCAACATTTTTTCCTTTGGGCAATATCGCCACTTTGCCATCTACAGCCGGTATTTCAGTGCCTAAAACTGTTTTCCCAGGTGTTCCCGGTTGAGGTGGAACAAGTGAACATAACACTTTGCCCTTCTGAACACTCTCAATTATGTTCAAATTTCGAAAATCAACTCTTCCATCTTCCAAAATAGTAGGTTTGGTTTCCTTACTTAAATTAAAATGAAACTCAACACTTCCGTTTTGACCGTTTATCGGCGGTGTCCCCTCAGCTACAACAATAGGCTGATGGTAAACGGGATATTTTGCAACATTTTCAATGTTGGATTGGTTTATTCCATAACATACACCATTTTTATTCAAAGCTTCCATTACATCTTGAATACTGGCATCTCTTCCTCCGTCAGGTGGAGTAATTACTATTGATGCTTTCATCTTATCCTGTGAAATAATAACACTTATCTGGGCGTCTATTTTTTCTTCCTCTTGCGGTTCAGCAATACACAAAGGTACTTTATCTGCTTTAAGACATGCCAGTTCAACAATATCCTGCTTATAATTCTTTACTTTTTTCTTGTTCAGTTTTTCAATAACTTCTTTAGATTCTACTTTTTTTCCTTTTCCAATGGGAGGATGTACCACAAGATAAACACCGTCATTTCTATATTGCAGCTCAAAAAATCCATCATTTACACTATTTATAGAAGAACTATGTATTTTATCCGCCATTATATTCCTTCCTCCCTATCCTTAGTAGAACAAAATACTCATAATTTTATTTGAATTAAAACAATTTTCAATTTAAATATCGCGAAAGTAAAATCTTTTCAAATTTTCCGTCATTATTCAAATCAAATAGCTAAGTCGATATATACCTATTCTGATAAAATAGACCTATGACGTGCAAGTTTTCCTCGGAGTCTTAAAATAGCTTTGGTGTGCAATTGAGAAATTCTTGATTCAGAAACCTTCATTATTGCACTAATCTCCTTTAAGGTCAAATCTTCAAAATAATAGAAAGATATAACCGTTTTTTCCTTTTCCGGCAGTTTAGAAATTGCATCGGCCAAAATTTCTCTGAGTTCGGTAATCTCCATATATCCTTCAGGTCTGTCTTCCTTACTGTTTCCTGTTACACTTACCCCTACCTCATAATTTTGCTCCAGAAATTCTTCCAATGATATCAAAGATGACAGGTTAACTTCATTTAAGAGCTTATAAAACTCATCAATTGAAATATTAAGCTTGTCCGCAATTTCCTGATCTGATGCAGCATGTCCCAAATCATTTTCTACTTCAGCATAGACCCTTTCAAGTTCCTTGTTTTTCTGTCTTAATGATCTGGGTACCCAATCAAGTTCTCTAATACTGTCAATTATAGCCCCCCTAATTCTCAGTGAAGCATATGTCTCAAATTTTACCCCTTTTGTAATATCAAACTTTTCAATTGCGTCAATAAGACCAAATACACCATATCCAACAAGGTCATCATACTCAACATTTGATCCGAAGTATATACTCAGCCTTCCTGCTACATACTTTATAATGTGAGCATATTCAAGTATTAACTTTTCCTTTATAGCAGGATCTCTTGTTTCAATATACTGTTGCCACAATTCCTGTTGTTTACTGGTTGTAGCTGACATTTAAAATCCCCCATTGCCTAATATTTTATTTATTTATGTTACTTTAAATCCTTTATAATTGCCTCTTTTAATTTTCGATGCAGATAGCTGTCATTATAGAGTGAAATTTAAAAGAGGTATTAGGACAACATTGCTCATTTTATTACTTACTTCTATCTTTATTTATCTTAACACTGTTAACATTTAAGGGAGTAAACTCTTCATCATATAGTTTTTCACCTTTTTCTGTATTTATGTTGGCTTCATTTATGTTGGCTTCAGAAGTATTTTCATCCACTCTGTAATCAACAGTATGCTTCACATCTTGATTCTCGTTTTTTGCTATTTGCTCTTCTATCTTCCGTTCTTTCTCCTCCTTTTTTCTAATGTCGTCATAGAGTTTATATATAAATTCTCTTATATATAAACCCAATATAAAGAAAACAACCAAAGCTACCGACATTCTTATGTAAGTAGTTTTCGTTTCCGCACCGCTTTTGCTACTTATCAGACCAATTATTAATGCCATTGAAGCTCCTAAAATAAATGGTAACCTGTGGACGTATTCCATTTGCCAAACCCTCTCTAAGGATGATTTATATTGATCTTTTCAACCAAATTAATGATTAAATTTTTATAATATTCAAAACTTGGACTAATTTATCAGTATCAATAAAACTCAAACTATCCCTGAGAAATATAATTTAATATTCTGTTAAAACTCCGTTTAACAAAATCATATTTCTTTAATTCCATAACCTATGGTTTTTACTTGTAAAATACCTGTAGCCGAATCAAGCATAATTGTTCGTCCATAATTCCCGCCTGTATCTTCAGAAATTAGCGGAATTCTCAGTTGAGCAAGCTTTTCTTTTGCAGCAATTACATTTCTGAGTCCTATCTTCATCAAATCTGATGACTGCGAAAAGTTGAACATCTGAGCACCGCCTGCAAGCTTAGCCACTAATTTATTCCTGTTTGCACCCAATGCTATCATTTTGGCGACTAATGCTTCAATTGCAGTATCGACGAATTTTGCAATATTTGTTACATTCTTAGATTGAGTACTGTCAGGAAGCATACAGTGAGCAAGCCCAATTATACCTGTTGTTTTATCATACAGAGCTATTCCAACACACGAACCCAATCCTAAAGTTACTAATACAGCCGGATGACGAGCTGCTTGCATATCAGCCATACCAACTTTAATCATATTTTCCATTAGCTTATAACTCCCAATGCTCTTAATAGCACTTCATAAGAATCCATATCTGGTACAAGGAAGAAATCTCCCAAAGCTCTTGTTTCGCCTTCAATAAATACTGTTTCAATATATAAAACGCTGTCACCAATTTTTCCAAACTCTATTGCCGGAACACTTATAATTGCACCGGCCATATCTATAGCTATATCCGGTACAGTAGGCAGTATATTAAGTCCTGTCAATGTGGATAAAGATGAAATATAGGAACCTGCAAGAATATTTCCCAATTCTTTCAATGCAGACATCTCTATTTCATCAAACATACAAATAATTTCATCGTTTTCTTCCGGATTATACTCACTTTTTTCATTGCTTTTACCCATAAGCATGTTTACTAGGATGCGAGCTGCATTATTTTCCAAAATAAGCATTATGCTTCCTGTTACGTCGCCGGTCATTTTGAGCAATATGCCTACTACAGGAAGTTCTGCTCCGCCGAACATTTCGGTTACTTCCCTAAACTCCATAACCTTAACTTTCGGTACTTCCATATCAACTTTCTTGTTGATCATCTTTGCAAGAGCGGTTGCAGCATTACCCGCTCCAATATTTCCAATCTCTTTTAATACGTCAATTTCAAAATTGTTCAGACTTCCAAAACTCATACTCATAATTAATATTCTCCTAGCACTTATTTTTAATTGGATATATCTGCTAGCTTCTCAATATTAAGTAGAGTTACTATTCTTCCGTCAATTTTGCCCACTCCGAGAATATAGTCCATAGAAACATCGTTGGTAAAGTTTGATACGTTTTCAATAGCTTCCTCATTTAAGGTTAAAACTTCATCCACTTCATCCACTATTATTCCAAAGGAAACATCATTAATCTTTATTATTATAATTCTCGTCTCTTCGGTCTCTTCACGGGCTTCCATTCCGAATCTGGTTCTTATATCCATTATCGGAACTATTTCTCCTCTCAAGTTTATGACACCTTTTATATAGTCAGGAGTTTTTGGAACTCTAGCGTAAGGTAACATTTTTTCAATGGTTGTTACACTGTGAATTTCTACTCCGTAGTTTTCCTTGTCTAACAGAAAAACAACATATTGTTTTCCATCAACATTAACTACTTCTCCCATTTAATCATCACCTCTTCATATAGCTTCTAAACAGCCAGTGAATTTACATCCAAAATTAATGCAACATTTCCGTCACCCAATATTGTAGCACCGGCAATAAATTTAATTCCCGAAAGAAGTTTTCCTAATGACTTTATAACTATCTCCTGTTGCCCAATCAAAGAATCTACCAAAAATCCCGACAATCTTTCGCCTTTCTTAACTATTACTACCGTTAACTGCTTTTTATTATTTTTATCCGTTGGAATATCCAATATCCTGTTCAAACGAACTATAGGTATCACGGTATCTCTAATCATAATTACTTCCTGTTTCTGAACCAACATTATCTGGTCAGGAGAAATTTTTATTATTTCCTTTGTACTGCTAAGGGGTATTGCATATTTTTCCTCACCGATGACTACAAGCAAAGCCTGTATAATAGCCAATGTGAGAGGAAGCCTTATAATAAATTTACTTCCCTTGCCCCATTCCGTTTCAACCTCTACTACACCGCCAAGCTGTTCGATTTTAGTTTTAACAACATCCAATCCGACCCCTCTTCCCGATAAGTCGGTTATCTTGTCAGATGTACTGAAGGAAGGCTTGAACAAAAAGTCTATAATGTCTTTTTGGGATAATGTATTGGCAATTTCTTTTTTTACAAGCCCTTTTTCTATAGCTTTCTTTTTCACTTTTTCAAGATCTATACCTTGACCGTCATCACAAACTTCGATAACAACATTGTTGCCATCCTGATAAGCTCTTAAGTCAATTTTTCCTGCAGTTGGCTTACCTGCCGCTTTCCTTTTCTCAATAGACTCAATTCCATGATCGGCAGAGTTTCTCAAAAGATGAATAAGCGGATCCCCTATTTCATCAATAACAGTTCTGTCAAGTTCAGTATCCTCACCAGACATATTAAGAATAATTTCTTTGTTTAAATCCCGTGCAGTGTCTCTTATCATCCTTGGGAATCGATTGAATACCATTTCAACAGGAACCATTCTAACCTTCATAACAGCATCATGAAGATTGGTAGTTATGCGTTCAAGATATTCAATAGCCTCATTGTAAGCCTGCGTCCTGTCTCCTATGTCTATACCTTCAAGCCTGGTCTTGATTATGATTAGCTCACTGACAAGATTCATTAATACATCAAGCCTGTCGACATCAACTCTCACTGTCTTGCCTGTTTTGGCTTTATGAGCCTGGTTGTTTTGACTGTTGTCCTCCTGTTTTGCATCGGAAGAATCCTCAACTACCGCATTAACCGTGTCAACGGAATTTGCAGTATTTTCACTACTAATTTTTTCAGTTTCGGCAAGCTGGAAATCATCATAACCCAGAGAAGTAATAACCACTTCATCAATTTCCGCAATACTGTTTATGTCTTTTTCAAAAAATGAAGGGTCTTCTTTGGTTATACATACAACAGTAAATTCAAAATCGAATTTTTCGTCTTCAATATCTTCAACCCTAGGCTCCGATCTTATTATTTCCGAGTGTCTTTCAATGGTTTGGAATATAATAAATGAACGGGCTGATTTTAAAACACATCCTTTGTTCAAAACAACAGTGATCTTCAATACATTCATACCCAATTCTTTTGCTTTATAAGCAATGTTTTGCTCATATTGATTCAATTTGAACTGGGCAGTTTTATAAGTTTTATTGTCTGTCTTCTCCGGTTCACTCTGATTGTTTTCAACCTCAGTTTTTACCGTTTCCTGTTCAGTTTTATTATTAACAGCATTGTTAAGTTCCGATATTATGCCATTATAATCATTATTTCCCTCACTACCCGTGTTTACAATATTCTCTGTATAGTTTTCAAGAGCATCCAAACACATAAACAATGTATCTACAAGTTTTGGAGTCACACTTATTTCATTATTTCTTAAAGCATGCAAAACATTCTCCATATCATGGGTAAGTTTTGCCATCTTGTTAAATCCCATTGTTCCAGCCATACCCTTTAATGTATGGGCTACTCTAAAAATTTCATTAAGAATTGCTGTATCTTTAGGATTTTGCTCAAGTTGAAGAAGTGATTCATTTAAACTCTGTAAATGTTCCTTTGTTTCGTCGATAAAAATTTCCAGATACTGACTCATGTCCATTGTTTTTGCACCCCCACTATTTTCATAATTTCGTTGGAGATTTCGCTAAGAGGTGTAACGATATCTACAACTCCCGTTTGTATCGCCGCTTTTGGCATACCGAAAACTACACATGTTTTCTCGTCTTGAGCAATTACACTGACATTTTTGTTTTCCTTTAATTTTTTAATTCCTTCACTTCCATCTCCACCCATTCCAGTCATTATAACCGCAACAACATTCTCAAAGCCTGTATTCGAAACTGATTCAAGCAGTACGTCCACTGATGGCCTGTGACTTCCTACACGGGGATCTTTTGTCAACTTAATTTTCAATTTCGATTTTTCATCCCTTTCAGCAAGCATATGGTAATCTCCAGGTGCAATATATACATATCCTGTTTTTATCAGTTCGTCATTTTCTGCTTCCTTTACGCGTACTTTACTCATCCCGTCAAGCCTTTCGGCTAAAGATTTTGTAAAACCCGGCGGCATGTGCTGAACAACCAGGAATGCTGCATTAACATCTTCAGGTATGGCTGGAATTACCTCTTGAAGAGCTTTTGGACCGCCTGTTGAAGTTCCAATCAAAACTATATTGTTAAGTGTCGTGCTTTCCTTATATAAAGGCTCTTTATTTTTTACTCTTGTGTTTATTTTTAAGTAAGGTACAGATTTACTGGCTATTTTCACCTTCTCAATAATCTCTTGCTTCTTTTCTTTAGAATTTATATCGAATATATTTGAAGGCTTGGTTATAAAATCTATTGCTCCTTTTTCAAGAGCCTGAATTGTCGCTTCAGCAGCATCTTGTGTAATACTGCTCAACATTACAACAGGTACGTTTCCCACTTTGTTGAGTTCCTCTAAGCACTCAAGCCCGTCCATTCCGGGCATTTTTATATCTAAAGTAACAACATCGGGCTTAAGCTTTCTTACCTTTTCAAGAGCGTCAATTCCGCTTTTTGCAGTACCTACCAGTTCTATGCTGCTGTCACTTTCAAGAATATCCGATATAACTTTTCTCATGAATGCTGAATCATCAACCACCAGTACTCTTATTTTTTTGTTGCATTTATTCTCCATAGATTAAAATCAACCCTTTTTTAAAAGCTTCCTTTGCTCCTGAAATATATAACTGATAATTTTTTCTCTCAAACTTTCATCTATTTCCTCAAAACAAACACCAATTTCATATTTATAAGGTCCATGCAAAATGTCATACTTTGTAAGTCTTACAACTTTTCCAATAAACTTTATTTTGCATGTAATAAATAATTCACAATCAAGATATTTATCTGTTTCAATAGGTTCTTTGAGGCGCATGCTTATACCTCCACCGCTCAAGTCGCGAGTTACAGTTTCGGTATATTCCTCATTGGATTTCTTATTTACCGATTCAATTACTCTATACTTGACAGGTAAATTTACATCAAACCTGAAAAATTCTCGTCTTTGAATCTTTTCAATCGAAGTAAGGGCCTGAACTTTCAATATTGCCAAATTTTCCTTGTTTTCTCTGTCAATGACTTTTGCTTTAAATTCGTAAAAGCTGTTATCCTTTATAAATGAAACAGCTATTTCTGAACCAATCGGAACAGGATACACCCTTCCCTCATAAATAGGTGCAGCTATATACAAAACATTATTTTCCTCAACCCATTCCAGCTCACTGGCAAAAGGACGATCTGTTTTTTTACCGTCATCTTTTATAAAACGTATCTCAAGTTTTAATCCCGTACCTAACTCATTGTATTTCATTTCAGGCCTCCCTGCATGTTTATGTTAGTGTTATAAAAAGTTAAAATTTTTCATGTATTCAGAAGATTAACAAGCTTGTTTACAAACCCCTTAAAACCTGTATTCTCTGAACTTTCCCTATATGATTTAACATCCACAATTTTTGAACCGATATCTTTAATTTGCTTTGAAGCCTGACATTTTGGGAAACTTAGAGTAAAGGGTTTTTGCATTTTTACAGCCTTTATAACCATATCATCAAAGCTAATAAATCCTAGTGTTTCCAAATTAAGCCCCAAAAATCTGCTGGTCACTATGGACAACTTATTTAATATATCGTATGCCTCATTTGCACTTTCAGCTCTATTTACAATCACCTTAATTTTTTTATTTTTATCCCTGTTAGCTACCATTTTTATCAACGCATAGGCATCGGTAATAGAAGTAGGTTCAGGAGTTGTAACCAAAATCACCTCATCAGCTGCCATTACAAAACTCATAACACTGTCCGACAATCCCGCTCCAGTGTCAATGAGTATTACATCGGATAAACTGTCTAAAAGAGCAATATTGGATAAAAATTTATCGATTTGCTCCTTGTCTAATTTTACAAGTTCTTCCATTCCGGAGCCACCGGATAAAAACTTGATATTTCCGGGACCGTCGGTTAACACTTCAAATATGTTTTTATCATCATGCAAAACATTCAACAGATTATATTTCGGCATTATTCCAAGCAACACATCAATATTGGCAAGCCCAAAATCTGCATCTAAAATTGTAACACGATTTCCTAATTCACTAAGTGCTATAGCAAGGTTAACAGTTACATTAGTCTTACCTACTCCACCTTTGCCGCTGGTTACAGTAATAACTTTAGCTGTTTTCTTTTTTATGTCATTTATTGCAGTAACCTGGTTCGACAATTGCTTATGCTTTAAATTGTTTATAATTTGTCTTAGTCTTTCAGCTTGGTCCATCATTACGAAATGCTCCCTATCAGTTTTTTGGCAATTTTATCGACATTTGCAACTTCTATGTCATCTGGCACGCTCTGTCCGACTGTAACATAAGACAAATTTTTGTTGGTAAGGCGTCTTGCATTTAGTATTATTCCTAAAGACGGCGTCTCATCAAGTTTTGTAAATATTAACTTATAGTCTTTAAGGAAACTGTAGCTTGCAAGGATCTCACGACAGTTTCTCATTCCCGTAGTTGTGCTTAGGACTAAGAATATCTCATCGGCCGAAGAAGCTTCCACAAGCATTTTAAGTTCATCAAACTGAGTTTTGTTTCTATGGCTCCTACCTGCTGTATCTATAAGGATTATATCCTTATCTTTATACTTATCCATCGCATCATGTATTTCATTAATGGAATATATAACTTCTACCGGTATTCCCAAAATCTCGCCGTAAGTTTTGAGTTGCTCAACTGCCGCGATTCTATAGGTATCAGCGGTTATTAATCCCACTTTCTTTTTATGGTTTAGGGAATAATCTGCTGCAATTTTAGCCAAAGTGGTTGTCTTACCAACTCCAGTAGGACCTACAAATATAACAACTGTAGGCTTTCCGTCTTCTCTCAGTTTAAGAGTCTGAGGCTTTCCAAGTAATCCCGATATCAGTTTGTATAATATTGTGCCAACATCATTGATATTTGAAGTATCAGGAACTTTATTTTGAATGGCATCCATTAATTGTTTTGCTATACGTCCGTCAACTTCATTTCTTACCAGATTATTGTAGAAAAGCTCTATAGCCTTAAGTTTCTCCGTTTCCTCAGGCTTCATCTCTTTAGGAGAAGGTTTTGCACTGTCCTGACTGACTTGCTCGTATATCTTTTGAAGAACATTTTCCATGCTGTTTACTTTATTCTCCAACAAAGCTAATTTTTCCTCTTTTTCAATCAATTTATTGTCAAATTCCTTTGTTTTACTATTTACAGAAAATGCAACTTCACTCTTAACCGGCTCAGTTTTAACCTTTTGACTGTAGAACTCATCCACAGCGGCTAAAACCTCAACCATCGGTTTTGAAAACATTTTAAACAATCCTTTTTGCTTTATTTTTCTTGTGTTTAAAATAACAGCTTCGCTTCCAAGATCCATTTTTACTTTCCACATTGCCTCTTGAGTATCTTTTCCCACATACCGTCTTATCTTCATACTATATGCTCACCACCCCAACTGATTGAACCTCTAAATGCGGATCAAGTTCATTATATGATAGTACTATTAATCCTGGTATAGCTTGTTCTGTAAGCCTTCTGAAATACAACCTGACTATCGGTGATGCCAAAACTATCGGCTGCTGTCCAAGCTTCATAAGTTTTTGTACCTGATTCGTCAAGCTGTTCATAATGGATTTGGTTGTGCTTGGTTCTAAAGTTAAATATGCACCATGTTCGGTCTTTTGAACCGAATCGAGAATTATCTGTTCAACTTTAGGATCTAATGTAATTACACTTGATTTCTTATCTTTTATAAACTTTTTGGATATAGCCCGGCCCAAAGCCTGCCTTACATATTCAGTCAGCATATCGGTATCGTGGGTTACAGGCGCATAATCTGCCAATGTTTCCAGGATTGTTACAATATCTCTTATGGAAACCCCTTCCTTTAAGAGATTTGCCAATACTTTTTGTATTTCACCTATTGTCATCACCTTAGGTACCAGTTCTTCCACCAGTGCAGGATATTTTTCCTTGACTTTATCAATTATGGTTTGAACTTCTTGTCTTCCTGTCAATTCATGAGCATGGGCTTTTATTATTTCAGTCAGATGTGTGGCAATTATAGACGGCGGATCCACTACTGTGTATCCAAGCATCTCTGCTTTATCCCTCTGTGCTTCAGTAATCCACACTGCCGG
The DNA here is from genome assembly GCF_000237085.1 of Acetivibrio clariflavus DSM 19732. GTDB lineage: Bacteria > Bacillota > Clostridia > Acetivibrionales > Acetivibrionaceae > Acetivibrio > Acetivibrio clariflavus. The sequence goes on from NC_016627.1 coordinate 2,239,076, forward strand.
CAGTCCAAAAGCCGGTTCAGTTGTTTTTATTCCTTCTATTTCCTCTTCAACAAATCCCGGGCTCATTGCAATAAAGTGATCAAGCATTACTTCGCCGTTAGCCACCTCAACTCCTTTAATTTTTATAACATATTCATTCGGACTTAATTGGATATTATCCCTTAATCTTATTATGGGAACAATCATTCCCAGTTCAAGTGCCAACTGTCTTCTTATCATTACCACTCTATCCAGTAAATCCCCGCCCTGATTTACATCGGCCAATGGAATTATCCCGTAACCGAATTCAAGTTCAATAGGATCCACTTCCAATAAGTTTACAACATTTTCAGGCTTTCTGATTTCTTCAACTTCATGTTCTTCAATTTGTGTTTCTACCTGCTGCTGAGATATTTGTTCATTTTTCATAAGTTTAAAACCCAAAACTGCAAAAATTATCGACAATCCTATAAAAGGTAGAGTTGCCAAAGGATATGCCAGCAGCAAGGAAAATCCTGAAGCTATAAAAAACACTTTCGGGTTGTATATCATTTGCTGCTTAAGATCATCGCTGATGCCACTGTCAGAAGCAGCTCTCGTAACTATCATACCGGTCGCAAAGGATATAAGCAGTGACGGAATTTGGCTAACAAGACCGTCTCCTATAGTAAGGAGTGCGTAACTTTGGAGAGCAACCATCAATTCCTCTCCTCTCATTACCATCCCAATTATCAAACCGCCTACAAGATTTATCACTGTTATAACAATTCCTGCAATGGCATCACCTTTTACATACTTGGTAGCACCATCCATAGCACCATAAAAATCTGCTTCCCTTTGAATTTTCTTTCTTCTTTCTTTAGCTTCACTCTCATTGATAAGACCGGCATTTAGGTCTGCGTCTATAGCCATCTGTTTACCCGGCATAGCATCCAATGTGAATCTTGCAGCAACTTCCGATACTCTCTCAGTTCCCTTGGTTATTACCAAAAATTGTACAACAGTTATAATCAGGAAGATTACAAATCCAACTACCATATTATCCTGTGCTACAAACTTCCCAAAGCCTTTTATAACCTCACCGGCTTTTCCTTCTCCCAAAATCAAGGTTGTCGATTTTATATTCAAAGCTATTCGAAATATGGTTGTAAAAAGCAACAGCGATGGAAATATGGACATCTGCAAAGCTTCTTTCGCATATATTACATTCAGCAAAATAACCAATGATAATGCAATATTAAAAGCAAGCAAAACATCAAGTACAGCAGCAGGAACCGGTACAATCATTACAAGCACTATCGCTACAACTAATATTCCTACTGCTATATCTCCAAATTTCATAGTCAACTTTCCCCCATTCAGTTATTATCTAAGTGATAAATAAGTCTTTTACTTCCTTGCGTATACTACAAAAAATGTTGCCACAAAATTCTTTATAAATATTTGTTACATAGCCCTAACTTTATTTTTAAGACTGTATACGAAGGCAAGTACTTCTGCCACTGCCTGAAAAAGCTCCGGAGGAATTTTTTCACCTATTTCCACTGTGCTATAAAGGGTTCTTGCCAACTGCTTGTTCTCAACAATTTCCACTTTGTTTTCCTTTGCTATCTCCTTTATTCTTAAAGCCATATAATCCTGTCCCTTTGCAATTACCAGCGGCGCATCAGCCACTTTAGGGTCATATTTTATTGCTACTGCAAAGTGAGTAGGGTTTGTTATTACAACATCCGCCTTTGGTACATCCTGAAGCATTCTTCTTAATGCTATCTGACGCTGTTTCTGCTTTATTTTACCTTTTATTTCCGGATTACCTTCGGTTTCTTTATATTCCTGTTTTACTTCTTGCTTTGTCATCTTCAGATTTTTCTCATATTCCCACCACTGATATCCGTAATCCAAAACTCCAAGTACCAACAATGCTATGCACATCCTGACGGCAATATTTAATGCCGTACTGCATATATAAACAGCTATGCTGATAATATCCATGTCCATTGTTTTTAGCATATTTACTGCTTCATGAGAAAAATATGAGTATGCTATAAAACTTACTATTGCAATTTTCAATATGGACTTAACCAACTCCATAACAGATCTTAATGAAAACAATCTTCTAAACCCGTTTATAGGATTAATTCTGTTAAATTTAAATGCCAGGGTCTTTGTTGTAAACAAAAAACCCACTTGAGCATAGGAAGTTGCTAAACTTGCTAAAAGTGCCACTGCAAATACAGGAGCTACAATTTTTAAAAATTGTAACACCGTTTCTGCAAACATTTTTCTAATGCCTTGCAAAGTATATAAATCAGGCACTTGGGCCAAATCAATGAAAGCAATCTTAAAATTCAGATACAACTGTTCATATATAAAACTTCCGGCAATCTTTAAGGTTAAAAATATACTTAACAGTACAATTGCAGAAGTCATTTCCCTGCTTTGAAGAACCTGACCTTCTTCTCTTGCTTTCCGCCGTTTTTTAGGAGTAGGCTTTTCCGTCTTTTCTCCACTATCTGCAAAAAGCTGAAGATTAACTGTTATTAACCCCGGTACTTCAATGGGATTTAAATTCTCATTAAAAACATTATTATTGTAATTATTTCCTAAATTTAACTCTTTGCTTTTCTTATTCTTCAGTTTTTTCATTTTGTCCCCATACTTTTAAGGAAATTTAACATTTCACTATCTATCAGTCTGATAAGAGATTCAACGATGTATATAAACATTGGCATTGTTAAAACCAATACTGTCAATCCCATCAATATTTTAAGGGGCATTCCTACAACAAATACATTTATTTGAGGTATGGTCTTAGAAATAATTCCCATGGCCACATCCGTAATTATTATAGCTGCAAGAATTGGTGCCGTAATTTTAAAAGCCACAAGAAAAACGCCTCCAAAAACTTCTATAACTCTACTCTGCAAATCCGTACCGAAAACTGCCTGTCCTAAAGGTATATATTCATAACTGCTGAATAATGCCCTTATCAAAATATGATGTCCTTTGCAAAGAAGGAAAATCAACATACACAAAATGAAATAAAAGTTTGAAGTTATTGACACCTGAATATTACTAAGAGGATCAATAACATTAACTACACCAAAGCCAATCTGCATATCAATTAATTCGCCTGCTACATAAATAGCTGTAAAAATTGTATATGAAACATAACCTAAAGTAATTCCTACTACAAATTCTCTCAAAACCAAAACTGCAAACTCATAAATGTTACTGATAACAATATTCTGGCTGCTTATAGTATTTACAAGTATTAATGCCAGCATGAAGGAAAAGCCAATTTTCAAATTTCTAGGAATATTGGTTCTGCTGAAAATAGGTGCTATAACAAAGAGTCCTGTCATCCTTACAAAAATTAATAAGAATATTTCTATACCGTTCGCCAAAATTCCTTCCATCAAATTCAATCTTATCCCTCACAAAATAAAATTTTATTATTTTATATATTGGTTAATATTCAAATAAATCCCCTGAGTATATTCCATCAACACTTTAAGCATCCACGATCCAAATGCGGCTAATCCTAAGAGAACAGCCAGAATTTTCGGTATAAAGGTTAAGGTTTGTTCCTGAATTTGCGTTGTTGCTTGAAAAATACTTATTGCAAGACCAACAATCAAACTCAATCCAAGCATTGGTGCGGCTACATATATAACTGTCATTATAGATCTTTGAGCCAATTCAATTACTGTACCTTGATCCATTTTTTATCCTCCTATTTAAATTTATCTTCCCTATTAGCACACCTATGTTACAAAGCTGTTTACAATCATTTGCGTGAGAAGATTCCAACCTCCAACCATTATAAAAAGAAGTACTTTAAAGGGAAGAGAAATCATAACTGGTGAAAGCATCATCATTCCCATGGACATCAAAGTACTTGAAACAACAATATCTATCACAAGAAAAGGTAAATATATCAAAAAGCCCATCTTAAAGGCAATTGTTAGCTCACTTATTAAGAAAGCAGGAATTATTACTGTCAATGGCAAATTGGGTATATCTTCTTCCTTAATTGGGGTTTTAGTCCCGGAAAGTGATACAAACAAAGCTAAATCTTTCTTTTCTGTATGCTTTAGCATAAAACTTTTTATAGTTTTTGATGACCTTTCAAAAGCAACCTGCTGAGTTATTTCCTTATTTGCATAGGGTTTGTAAGCATTCTCATTAATCTCATTAATCACCGGACTCATAATAAATAAGGTCAAAAACAAAGCTAGCCCAATCAACACTTGATTCGGCGGCATCTGCTGTGTTCCCAGCGCATTTCTGAAAAAAGAGAGAACAATTATTATTCTTGTAAAACTTGTCATCATTATCAATATAGATGGTGCCAAAGACAATACAGTTAAAAGCAGTAAAATTTGTATACTTGACGTAACATCTTCCGGATTGTCGGAAGTCCCTACCGTTACATCAACTTTAGGCAATGCCAAATCAGGCTCAGCGTATACATTTAATGCAAAAGCTGTCAAAACTATAAATAATATTGTCAGTGCTATAAACAGTCTACTTTTTTTTCTCATTGGTGTTTTCATCTCCGCCTGCAGCATAACGCTTTCCTTTTTCTGCTGTTATTTTTTTTAACTTTTCAATGTTTCGCTGAAATCTGTCATCCTTTATATTGTCTTTTTCTTCTTCATGTTCTGTATCTTTCTCGTTAATTTGTTTTCCTTTAAAGTTCTGGAGGTACTTCTCAAAAATCTCTTTAAATGCGAAAGAGTTGGCATTTTCAGAGCTTTTTTCTTCAGAATAATCGTTAATATTAACCTTCGAAAGCAACTGAATATTTTTACCGGACACAGATATCAAAACAAAATCTTCGCCTACTTTTACCAGATGCAGTCTGCCCTCAATACCTAGACTTACTGTTTCAATTATGTTAATATACTTGCCTTTCATGGCTCTTCCCGATTTATTGGCAATAAGCTTAGTAGTAACATAAGCCAAAAATATAATTGAGCCAAAGACAATAGCAAATACCAGAAAACTAATAAGTGTGTCAACAAAACCCATTTTATACTCCTTGTCTAACTCATACAGCCTTTGAGTTCATTAAAAAATACAAGTTTAGTGATGATCTTATTACTAATACCGACTTTAGCCTAAAACTTTTTTTACAGCTTCTACTACTCTTTCTGCCTGGAAAGGCTTAACAATAAAATCCCTTGCTCCTGCCTGTATTGACTCAATAACCATAGCTTGCTGACCCATTGCTGAACACATTATTATCTTAGAATCGGAATTTATCTTCTTTATTTCCCTTACTGCAGCAATTCCGTCAACTTCCGGCATGGTTATGTCCATAATTACCAGATCGGGATTCAATTCCTTATATTTATCGATTGCCCGTGCACCATTTTCAGCCTCACCAACAATTTCGTACCCATTTTTCGTAAGTATATCTTTAATCATCATTCTCATAAAAGCTGCATCGTCAACAATCAAGATTCTCTTACCCATTTACCTATCCCTCTCCTTACATTAGTCTATACTACTGTCCTGTTTATTTTTTAATAGCCCTCAAAAGACTTTAAAACTTTTAAAGTCTCTTTGAGGGGTGTATAATATCGGTAATTCTTACGCCAAAGCTTTCATCTATTACCACTACTTCACCTTTAGCAATTGCTTTACCGTTTACAAGTATATCTACAGGTTCACCTGCGAGTTTATCCAGCTCGATTATAGATCCCGGACCAAGTTCTAAAATATCCCTTATCTTTTTATTTGTTCTTCCCAACTCAACAGTAACCTGCAAAGGAACATCCATTATTAATCCGATATTCCTTTTTTCAAAGGATACCATACCATCATCAAATGATTGAAATTGTGCTGCCTGAACGTTAACAGGGTCTTTGATTCTCGTTTGAGGATTTGGTCCGTAATATTGCTGATCCATTTCCTGATGCGATTGATAATGCTGCTGTTGCGGATATTGCTGCTGAGGATACTGCTGCTGCTGAGATAAATTCTGACCTTGCGGTTCGTTTTTCTGAGAAGATACATTATTATTTTCTGACTGCGATTTGCCTCCAGCGTTTGAATTCATAAGGTTCTCCACCAAAGACTTGGCAAAATCCAAAGGTAATAACTGCATAATTTCGCTATCAACCAATTGGCCTATTACCATCTTAAATGCTACTTTAACCATTTTATCCCCTGGATAGAAGACACTTTCGCTATTTTCATCAAACGACATACAGAAGGCTTTTGGAGGAGATATATCCACCTTTTTTTCAAATATCGACGACATAGAAGTTGCTGCCGAACCAATCATCTGATTCATGGCTTCACCGATAGCACTTAAATGAAGGTCGGTAAGTTCCCCATCCGTATTACTTCCATCGCCGCCCATCATTAAATCGGTGATTATTTTAGCATCATTTTCCTTTAACAAAAGAAGATTCACACCATATAAACCTTCCGTGTACTCTACTTTTACAGCCACATAGCCTGTACTAAACTGTTGATAAACTTCTTCCCATGAACAGACATCGACTTGAGGAGTAGTAATTATTACTTTTTGTCCAAGCAAAGCATAAAGTGTAGTAGCTGATGTGCCCATGCTAATATTACCTATTTCTCCTAAAGCATCCATCTCCTGACTGGAAAGTTCATCACTTCCTCCAGCATTGGCACTATTATCAACTGAAGAATTTGATCCTCCGCTTAGTAAAGCATCAATTTCTTCTTGCGACAACATGTCTCCCATACTACTCTTCCTCCTCTCCTTTTACAATTTCAGTTACCTTTACAGCAATCCTGTTTCTTTTTACACCAGGAGTTCCATAGAACTTTAAAAGGTCACCGACCAATATTTCAAGATTACCGTTAATACTTGAATCCAATGGTATAACATCTCCAGGCTGCAAATCCAGAAAATCGTTTACCAATATTGTAGTCCTTCCTAAAATTGCTCTGACAGGTATCTTAGTATTTTCAATTTTTTGCTCAATGGTATCCTTGTTTTCATTGTTTTTTTCTTTCTCGTTTTTTGTAAACCAGTATTTTGTGCTAAGTTTCGGAACAATCGGTTCAACCACCATATGCGGAATACAAATGTTTATCATTCCTTCTACTTCACCTATTTTTGCACTAAGTGTTACCAAGGCCACCATTTCGTTTGCCGATATTATCTGAGCAAATTGAGCATTAGTTTCAATTTTCTCCAATCTCGGCTTTATTGCCATTACATTTTCCCAGGGCTCTCTCATAAGGTTTAAAACCTGGACAATTATTCTTTCAATTATGGCAAGTTCCACTTCAGTAAATTCCCTGATTTTATCCATCGGATATCCTTTGCCCCCAAGTATTCTGTCAATTAAAACATAAGCAATCGACGGGGCCATCTCAAAAATAATCGATCCGGATAAGGGTGAAAAATCAACAATAGCCAGAACAGCCGGATTCGATATTGAATTGTTAAATTCATAATAAGCAATAGCCTCAACTGAAATAACCTGAATTTGAACAAGAGTTCTCAAATAACCCGATAAAAAGTTTGACAGCAATCTTGCATAGTTATCATGTATAACATTCAGAGTCTTTATATGATCCTTGGCAAACTTACTGGGCCTTCTGAAATCGTGATTTCTTATTTTCCTATCTTCAGGTGCAGTTGTAATATTCTGTACATCCAGTTCTCCAGTATTCAGCGCTTTTAGCAGCTCATCTATTTCGCTTTGTGACAGAATATCACCCATTAAAAACACCTCCTACTGATAGAACCAATAGTCGAATATAATACTGTATACCAATTCACCGTTTGCTTCCTCGTTCTGCAAAAGATATTCGTTCATCATCTTTTTAAGGTCAGACCTTGCTTTTTCTTTTGCCTCAGGTTTCTTGACATCATCAATGGTTAAATTTTGAAAATATGTGCCCACCATTTCCGCAAGTTTACCTTTGTTTGCCTGTATTTTTGCAGTGGTGTCCTTAATGCCTTCAAACTTGGCAAAATATTGGATTTGGGCACTTACCAAAATGACATGGATGTTTTTATCGTTATTGGTTGTTTTTAAATTAAAGGCAGTATTTGATGAAAATATCTGTTCCACGGCCAACTCACTGTCTTTGGGTACAGTTATTGTTTTGTTGTTGGCGGCTTGTCCTTTAGAACTACCACCCATAAAAAGCACATATCCGGACAATAATGCCAAAGCCAATGAAAGAAATGCCACTACACAGATTAGAATGATGAAACTGGTGCTTTTGCCTTCCAAATTTTATGCCCCCTTTAACCGATAATATTATAAATCGGGCACAGCTTCATGAATTGTTGGTTTAACAGATATCTATGATGTGATAAAACATCTAAATTGCATAGACGAGCTGTGCAGCAATAAAATACCAGTCTATGCATAATTATGTTGCACATTGCATTCTATAATCTAAAAAAATTCTAGAGTCTATCCAGAATATTTTGCAATAAATTGCAAAATTCTGTAAGATTACTGCAAAACCTAACTATTCAAATCAATAACTATTAATTTTTAATTGATATTAAAACAATTGTACAGAACTCCCAAAAAGATCAGTTAATTATTAGACATTAAATTGCAGAATATCTTTCTTTTATATTCTATTACTTTTTTGACAACCTCATCGACATTCTCGGCAACAACAATTTTCTTGCCGTTGGTTGTAGAAATAACAGTATCTGGTGTTTCCTCAAGACTTTCTATTAATTCGCAATTTAAGACAAATTTTATACCATTTAACCTGGTTAATTCAATCATAATATTTTTACCTCAAAAACTCAATAGTAAATTTATTTTTTTTGTAAAAAAATTATGTAATCTCTTTTAAAGCTATCTTTGCAAAAAATCAAACACAACTTCTTTACAATTATCTACATTATTCTTCATAAGTCTTAATTTTTCCTCTATTTTTTCAAAAATTTTTCTAAAAATATTTACCAATATTTCAAAGGAATATTCATGTGTTAAATACAAAAAATCAAACGCCGTTAAACTATATTTTTTGCAAATACTTAAAAAAGTTTGTCTTAAGTAACAAACTTCTTTTGATTATTCAAGAGCAAACTGTGGACTGGAGTTAATTTACAACTCCAGTCCACTATTTATGCTAATTACCTTTTTAAGTTAACCAGTTCCTGTAACATTTCATCAGAGGTTGTAATTATCCTGCTGTTAGCCTGGAAACCTCTCTGTGTAATAATCATTTCTGTAAATTCATATGACAGATCAACATTAGACATTTCCAGAGTACCTGGATTCAAATCTCCTGCACCGTTAGTGCCGGGTTTCACAGCTTTTTTGAAATCACCGGAGTTTGTCGTAGGTGTATATAAATTTTCTCCTGACTTCAAAAGTCCTGCAGGGTTGTCAAATACCGCCAAGGCAATTAACCCCAGAGGCTGTTGCTGCCCGTTGCTGTAAATTCCGGTAATAACTCCGTCAGATCCGATACTGAAATTAACAAGTGTACCTGAGGAATATCCGTCTATATTTGTAGTTTTTGCCGAGCTGTCAGCAGCATACATTGTCAGTTTTGAAAAATCAAGTTTAATATTAATGGGTTCAGTACCAACAGTCGCCGGTGGAATTACCGTTATGGAAGGAGTAACCGAAGCACCGGGCTTAATCTTTCCTTGTGTATCAAATTCAAAGCTTCCGCTTGCCGATGAAGCAGTAACACCATTTCCTGTATTGATAGCCCAGTTCCATACAGTTCCGCTGCTTCCCGCCTCTATCTTCCAAAAATCAACATTTATGGTGTATGGATTTCCCAATGAGTCATAAATAGTCATTGGTATGGTAAATTGAACATTTCCTGCCGAGGCTGCCGCACTTCCCAATGCTGCATATGAGGCATCCAGGTTACCCGATATAACGGCAAAGGTAGTTGCTTTGGCCGGAATTATTCTCTTATTTTTATTTGTAGCATCTTCATACAGGTTTATAGGCTCAATCTCTGCTTCGGTATCAAACACATAAGTACCGTCGGGCTGCCTAGAATATACCTGCCATCCATATACATTCAATCCGCCACCGGTTACCAGATTTCCGGCTTTGTCAAGTCCGAAATTTCCTGCTCTCGTAAAGTGGAATGTATCGGAATTGCCGCCTTTTACAATAAAGAATCCGTCGCCTTCTATGGCAAGGTCAGTGGGATTGTCTGTCCTCTGAGTACTTCCGTTTGTCATAATAGTGTCAATAGTATTAACACCTATACCTAAGCCTATCTGCATTGGATTGGTACCGCCTCTCCCACTTACCGGGTCCGGAGCACTGGCACCTTGTAATGTTTGGCTGAATACTTGCTCGAAAGTTACTCTGCCTGACTTGAACGCAACTGTATTAACATTGGAAATATTATTACCGATTACGTCCATTTTTGTTTGATGAGCACGCAGACCAGATACACCTGAAAACATTGATCTCATCATAATTAAATCGACCTCCTTGAAGACTATTCCTTCTGTCAATCCGGAATAGATAGCCTCCCGAAAGGGTCCGGCTATTTTTAATATTATATAGTTTCAATTTTGTTTAAAATTACTATGTGAAAACAGCGCCATCAATATTGGTAAAAACATTTTCCTTAAGTTCGTTGCTGTTTACTGCGGTAATAACTGTCCTATTCTTAACGTTTACTACCAAAGCTATATCATCCACCATAACCAAAGAATCTCTTACACCTTTTTGTTCTGCTTTATCCAAAGCTTTTGATATTTTTTGCATCTGTAAGTCGGAAATTTTGATATTTCTTGTTTCCAATCGCATCTGTGCATGCTTTGAAAATTTTACATCCGATGTCTTCCTTATTTCTTCTTTTAAAATACTGTCAAAACTGTTATGCACCGATTCCTTTGCTTTATTGGCTCCGGAATTGTTCAGCTGTTTTTCCGATACACGGTTTATATGGTTATAGATGTTGTTGTTTATTATCATTGTCTCACCTCCAAAAAGCAGGTCGGTCAAGATCTAAATGTCCGCCGTCGGGATGTCATCAGCTATATCGTCATTTCCTTCAGTATCGCTTTCTGCCCTGGCTGCCTTTATACTTACTATACTGTCCACCGGAACCTTAACACTATCCAGTACCGCTTTTATTTTTCCATTTTCAGAGATACTGAAGTCATTAAGAATTGCTTTGACAGGCACCTCATTACCTGAATCATCGGATACTATTACCGACACCTCCATGCCTTTATTGTTGGAAAGATACTTTTCTATATAAGTTGAATTTCCGGAATTATAAATTCCGTTCACAGCAAATATATTTACTGATACACCATCCATTACTGCATAATTCTCATAGGCACCTTTGGTAACCTCTTTTACAACACCGCTAACTCCAACAATAGCACGTGTATCGGGGTCATAAACATATCCTCGGCAATCGTATCCTATAAGGCCTGTATATTCGGATAAATTCGACAAGTTAAACTCACTTGTTGCTTCTGCAACTTCAACTACATCATCCACCGAGATGTCAGTGCCGTTTACAACAACATAGGCTTTTCCGCTTTTCATCTTTACACTTGTCACTTCGCCAACTATGGAATTTGTACCGCCGGAATCCCCCGAAACATTAGCACTGATTAACTTTCCAATCATACCGAAAGCCTTTGTAGCTGAATAACTGGCGTTTAAATTCTGCATTTGTTCCAATGCACTAAACTGAGCCATTTGTGCAATAAATTGAGTATCATCCTGGGGATTTAAAGGATCCTGATATTGAAGCTGTGTAACCAACAGGTTCATGAATTCGTCTTTGCCAAGTTCACCGGTATTTCTTTTTGTTTTTTTATTTCCGGTTGTTTCGTCAATTATTTGCTCAATGGTTTTTTGATAGTTTACTGAATCTATGCTCATGGTCTTTCCCTCCTTTCTGCAAAACAATTCGTTCTTCGTCTCATAAACATTTTAGGCAGTCAAATCAATACTACTGTTGTTTACCATGTAAGGATTCAATATCCGATGCTTTTCTTCAACATTTGATGCTGCAATTGTTGCTATCTTCTCACCTTTATTGGGACTGCCGTTATTTTTGGAAAAGTCACGGCTTTCACCAAAGCCTTTTTTGGAATCCTGTCTAACCGACACACTGAAATCCTGTATTGAAAAACCTTGTTTGTTAAGAGATTCCTTAAGGTTGTCCATATTTGACTCAATAGCAGCTTTAACCTGTTCACTGTCCGCTATAAATTTAGCAACTACAGAGCCTCTTTCTGTAACAATCTTAAGAGACAGCTTTCCAAGGTGGTCAGGCTTCAAGTCAATTATCATTTCACTCTTCTCATCGGTTAAAACTACTTTTGCCTTGTTGACAATCTGAGTGATTATTTCCTTTCCCGATACATTTATTTCGCTTTTTATCTTTGCTGCATCATCGGGACCATATATCCTCTGATTGCTTATAATACTGCCAATTTCATTCAGCTGCGAATATTGAGTGTTGTTTATTACTTCATAGTTTTTTTGATTATCTTGAAGATCAGTTTTTTGTGAGTTGCTATCGCTGGAAGTGTTTCCTTTTTCTTCAGTTTTTATAGAATCATCAGGAAAAATAGTATCTTCAGGCTCCAAAGTATCCTCAGCAGCAATTTCCAAATAATCCAAATCATCTTCTTTACTACCTATAATGTTTACAAAATTTGCATTATCAGAAGTAAGTTTTTTAATACTGCTTGAGATACTTTCAAAAAGCTTCTCCGGCTCACTATGCAGTTCATTCTCCAATCTGTCAAGCGATTCCTTGAGCTTGTTCCCTAACAATGTTGTATTCTCAGAGAACATAGCCTGCCGCTTATCAATCACCTGCATATCAATGCCTTCAAGCTTAATCCAACCGCTTTTGTCTACGCTGATTTCATTATAATTACCTTGATTTTGAATGTCATTTACCAGTTTTTTTGCTTCATTTGCAATAAAATCCGTTATTTTTGCAAGAGTATCCCTTTGTTCAGCGTTTAATCCAAAAAGGTCGGATATTTTTTGAGAAATTTCAATTGTTTTGGTCTCGTCAATCAAGTCCCCGGAATCAAAATTAAGCGCTTTTAAAATCATTCTAAGCTCTTCAATACTAATATTCAGTATTTCAGCCAAGCTTTCCTCGACTATATCGGCCTCACTTTGAACTTCTTTTTTAGTCCTGTCAAGTTTTTTATTCTTTTTGTCGTAGCTTACTTCCCTCTTTGAAGATACTTGTCCCTTCTCACCGGCAACATCTTTATAAGTCTTTACTTTACTGTCCCTGTCCGGTTCATAAGCTTTAGAGTTCAATCCAATACTGTTATCTATCCGGTTTTCTGTCTTAGCATTATTTTTTGCTTGAATGATTCTACTATTGGCAGAGTTTTTTTCAACAGCAGCATTTAATTTTTCAGCAAAACCGTTAAAGTTTCGGAAATTGGCTGTTTCTTTTCTTCCGGTAACAGGTAACGTGTTTGCAGATTGAGTCAAAAAGCCTGCAATTAAGCTATTCTCTATCATCTTTATCACCTCCTTGTACAATTAATATTGTATTAAATCAGTGACCGAAGCCACTGTTCGACCCATTAAAATTCATTGTTAACATAACACTTCAAACTTCATTCTTTTCTAAACATCAAGCACATCATCCGGCTTCACATCTTAGCCATTTTGCCAGCAACTGTTGGCCTGAACCTTGACAATCATGTATAATATCTTCCGGACTTGGAAGGTGAGTGTTTCACCTCCTGGGACGGACCTTAGCGGGCCGATTACCCGTAAGAAAGAGTATTTATCCATTCCGGTAAGTCTACATGATTTGGCTGGTTGAGGCCAGCTCTTTGGCTGGTTCCTCGTGTCACATGCAAGGTTGTTTGCTTACATGGGAAGGAATGGAGGCTTTTAAGTCCATTAATCTTAAAAAGGAGGCATTTTAATGAATTTCAGACCCATTGCAGGAATTGATGTGGGTAAGTTCTTCAGTGAAATGGCGATTCTTTCTCCTACCAATGAAGTGGTTGCCCGCATGAAGATTCACCATGATTCCAATACCGACGTTGAAAGAGCCGTTGAATTGCTTAATAAAACGGAAAAAGATTTTGCTTCAAGGCCTTTCATAGTCATGGAATCCACCGGGCACTATCACAAAATCCTTTTCCATTCACTTTGTAAAGCTGGATTTGAGGTTTCGGTAACAAACCCCATCCAAACTGATTCTATCAAAAATATTGGAATCAGAAAAGTGAAAAATGATAAAGTGGATGCCCGGAAAATTGCCCTACTCTATAGATTTCAGGAACTTAAGTCAACCAACATCCCCAATGAGGATATTGAGTGCCTAAGGAGCCTATGTCGCCAGTACTACAAACTGAGTGATGAGCTTACCGCCTACAAAAACAGGCTTACCGGTATTGTTGACCAACTCATGCTTAACTTCAAGGATGTCTTCTCCAATATATTTTCAAAGGCTGCTATGGCTGTCCTGGAGGAGTATCCTACTCCTGCCCATATTCTTAAGGCTGACAGGAACAAGCTGATTTCACTGATTCAGAAGAAATCCCGCAAAAGCCTTAAATGGTCAACTGCCAAGTATGAGCTTCTGGTCTCCAAGGCCAGAGATTTTGCACCTCTGAGCATTCATAATGCCTCAAATGTTATTATGCTGGGCGTATATATCTCCATGATCAAAACCTTGGAAGAAAGCCTGGAGAAAGTCCTTAAGTCCATTCGTCTACTGATTGCTGAAGATATGGCGAAGGATATGCCCATGCTGGCATTGACGCTTGAACTTTTGCAGAGCCTGCCAGGTATAGGCCTTCTCTCTGCTGCTACTATTCTTGCGGAGATTGGAGACTTTTCAGCCTTTAAAAAGCCAGGCAAGCTGGTTGCTTATTTCGGCGTTGACCCCTCTGTCATGCAGTCCGGAGAGTTTACCGGCACACGGAACAAGATGTCTAAGAGAGGTTCAAGGCTGCTTCGCAGGGTGCTTTTCACAATTGCTCTTGCTAATATCCGTACCAAGCGGGATAAGACAGCTTGCAACCCTGTGCTGCTGGAGTTCTACCAACAAAAATGCCAGAGTAAGCCTAAGAAAGTAGCTTTGGGAGCTGTTATGCGCAAGCTTGTTTGTATCATCTTTGCTGTCCTAAGGGATAGGAAACCTTACCAGTTACGCAGCCCCCAGGAACACGCTCAAATGCTTGCAGCAAAGCATACAGCAGCTTGATAGTACTGTACTTGATGTTCAGTTTTCAAAGAGCAACTTGCTATTTTAGACCAGCTATTTTATGTCTACCTCACCTAGGTGGTCTTGTTGTCATGCGTTTCATTAACGTCAGGAGCCTAAAAAAATTTCTCAAAATTTTTATTATAAACTCTTGACTTTAATTAGCTGGTCTTTCAATACTGTTTATATCTTCAAAAGCAATACAAACTTAATTTTACAAATGCTATTCTCCGGTTTCCTCATCTCTGGCAAATTTAATACCGTAATCTTTAGCAAGTTTATCGGTTATTTTTGCCGCAAATTCACTGCTCATTTCGGATATTATCTCTGCAGCTATGTCTTTTTTCATATTCTTAAGAGTGTATGATATTAAATCTATTTTTTCACTTCCAAGCTGCTCAAAAATTTTGGCACAGGATGAAGTATCCATTTTTTCATACAGCTGTGCAAATTGTTTTGCTTCTTCACTTTCTTTCTGTTCTTTAACAATTTCCCTATATATTTTTTCAGCTGTTTCACTATTTACTTGGGCAAAATACTCAGCAAATCCTTCTTTGTCACCTTTTGCCACCAGTTCGTCAACTTTCTTTTTGTATTCTTCCATTTTTGCTTTTTCTTTTTCTGCCTCACTCTTCAATTCTTCATATTTTTTTGTCATTGAATCAGCATCTTCTTTATATTTTGATAGTTCTTTGTTTATTTTCTCAATGTC
This sequence comes from Acetivibrio clariflavus DSM 19732, assembly GCF_000237085.1. Classification (GTDB taxonomy): domain Bacteria; phylum Bacillota; class Clostridia; order Acetivibrionales; family Acetivibrionaceae; genus Acetivibrio; species Acetivibrio clariflavus. The sequence continues at coordinate 2,254,956 of NC_016627.1, forward strand.
TGACAGTTGTCTTTTAAGTTCTTCATTTTCAGCTTTAAACTGTTTGTATAAACTTAAAAGTTTGTCCCGGCTATAGTTTTCGGCTTCGTCAGGATCTTCGATTTTCGGTAAAGCATGTCTTATGACAGGAACTTTTTTTATGTTCTCTCTATACTTGTCTGCAAAACCATTAACATTATTACGAGTCAAAATATAAAAGACCCCTCCCACCACAACGGTTACAATCACCAATGCAGTAACCAGCACAAGAATAGCATACAATATTGCCTTATTACTTTTCATTTCAGGCTCTACTTTGCTTTCTTGCTTTTTAGGGTCTTTAACATCTTCTTTCAATTTTTTTTGATCCATATTTCGCTTCTCCTGTTATACTTAATTTAACTGTATCTATGATGTCATATAATTTTTACTAATAACTTTAAAACTTATTTGTTTTTAAATAATATTTTTTCCGGCTATCTACTCGTTTATCTCATAGTTAAAACTTGCTATCTCGTCGATGAGCTTCTGTTCCAGCTTTTGCTGTTCCTTATAATACTCTTCAAATTTCTTTTCCTTAAATTTTTCCATCATTTTTCTTTCCTGCATGGCTATGATAAGCCGCTCTCTATACTTATCGACAGATTCTTGTGCAATCTTTATATTATTTTTTTGATTATCCGCTTTTTTGTTTAGCAGTGAAATATACAAACCATACTCTTTTAATCTTCCCACTGCAACACCCGAAGTAGATTGCCTGTTTATTTCGGTAATATACTCGTCTCTCTCCCTTTCAATTTCCATTAGTATTCTTTTCTGCCTTTCCAGTTCCTGTACAGCCTTTCCTAACTCATTCTTCATATTGTTTTCAATCTGCTTCTTTAAGTTAAGAACAGCCTGCAGCTTAAAATTAAACTTTCCCAATCCCTATCACCTCAAAGCTATCCGACAGATTAGCTCCACCAAAATAAATTTATGCCCTAACCTAAATGCAAAATCATCATATGGAAAATCAGTAAATGTCGGCAAAACTCTCAAGCATTCCGATTACTTCATTAAAACTGTATTTTTCATGAGTTCCCTGTTCTATAAACTCAAGTATTTTATCGTTATACTCAATAGCCAGGTCAATTTTTTCATTGCTGCCTTTGACATAGGCACCGATATTAATAAGGTCCTCAGCATCCCTGTATATTGCCATAAGTTTTTTTATCTTGTTGGCAATTTCTTTATGCCTGTCATCTATTATATCGGACATAACCCTGCTTACGCTTGCAAGTACATCTATAGCAGGATATTGATTTCTATTGGCTAGAGCTCTGGAAAGTACAATATGACCGTCAAGTATTCCTCTGGCCGTATCGGTTACCGGTTCGGTCAAATCGTCACCATCTACCAAAACGGTATAAAGCCCGGTAATTGATCCCCTCTCTGAATTACCTGCTCTCTCGAGCAACTTTGGCATTATCGAAAACACCGAAGGCGTATAACCCCTTGACACTGGTGGCTCACCAACAGCCAAACCTATTTCTCTCTGTGCCATGGCAAATCGTGTCAGAGAATCCATTAGCAGCAGCACATCTTTTCCCTGATCTCTGAAATATTCAGCAACAGCTGTAGCCATAAATGCAGCTTTTAGTCTCACAAGAGCCGGTTGATCGGAAGTTGCCACAATGACAACCGACCTGCTCAATCCTTCTTCTTTCAGGTCTTTTTCTATAAACTCACGCACTTCCCTGCCGCGTTCTCCGATGAGTGCGATTACATTTATATCGGCTTTGGTATTTCTGGCTATCATACCTATCAAAGTACTTTTTCCCACACCGCTTCCTGCAAATATGCCTACTCTCTGCCCCTTTCCTATTGTCAGCAGACCGTCTATTGTTTTAATTCCCAAAGGGAGCGGTTCGGAAATTCGATTTCTCATTAATGGATGAGGTGGATCGTTGTTTACAGGATAAAAACCTTCAGTTTCTATTTCTCCTTTTTCATCTATGGGATTCCCCAGACCGTCAATAATTCTTCCGATTAATTTTTCACCCACAGCCGCACTTAAATATTCTCCTGTAGCTACTACACTGCTTCCCGGCCCGATTCCTGCCATATCACCCAACGGCATCAGAATAACTTTATTTTCCCTGAATCCGACAACTTCGGCTTTAATTTCATATTTATCTCTTAACGATTGAATCAAACAAATTTCACCCATATTAACTTCCGGGCCGTTGGATTCGATTGTAAGACCTATAATTTTCGATACCTTCCCTTTGTATTCAATAAAGTCGGATTTTGCAAGAATTTCTTTATACCTTTTAAAATTTATGCCTGTCATATTACACCCCATTAATCCTTATGTTTACTAAAATCTTTACATCCGTTTTCATTTGGGTTTGTAATTGGCTTTATTTATACTATACAAAAAATGTGGCTCAGGCCACAGTTTAATGTCGGATAAAAATACCTCACACTTTTTTTATGCTTTGTTTAGATAATTCTGTTTTTCCAAACTAATTTTTGCTGTTGATTGCAAATTTCATGAAGGCATCTTCAATTTTCGCCAGCTTTGTTTCCACTCCGGCATCTATGCTTCCATAGGGAGTTTCTACAAGGCAATCTCCTATTTTCAATGCCGGATCTCTCTTTATATCGAGATTTCCAACACCTTCAACCATGGAAAGAAGTTTTTCCTTATTATCTACAACAAAGTCATAATCCTGAGCAGAAACTTTTAACACAATATTCTCTCTATTTGAAGATTTTCCCAAAGCTTCTCTTACCAAATGAAGAAGATGCTCTTTATTTACTGAAATTTCCTCGCCAATTACTTTTCGTGCAATATCCATAACCAACTCCATAGCATCTGCTTCTATTTCGGACATAATTCTGTTGTATTCCATATTTGCCTCTTCTTTAATGCGCTCTGCTTCAAAAATCAAGTCCTCATACATTTTTTTTGCTTCTTCATAGCCTTGTTCATAACCTTGTTCAAATCCCTTTTGCCTTGCTTCCTCTTCTATTGCTTTTATTCTCTCACTAACTTGTTTTTCAGCTGCTTCAATTATTTTCTGTGCCTTAATTTCCGCAGCTTTAATTATTTTTTCCGATTCGATGTTTGCTCCTTGTATAAGCTCATCCAAATCTTTGCTATTTCCCTTTTCCAGTTTCAAAGCTTTTTTTTCATAAACATCGCTTTCACTTTTTGCATCCAATTTATAAGCCATCTTTATAGCTGGAAAACTGGTAGGAATCTTTATTTGAACTGGTTCACCTAAACTTATTTCATTACTTTTAAAAATTTTACTATACAATTATTTCATCTCCTCCGCCTCTAGAGATTACTATTTCACCTGCATCTTCAAGTTTACGTATAACATTGACAATTTTCTGTTGTGCTTCTTCCACATCCTTAAGTCTAACAGGTCCCATAAATTCGATATCTTCCTTGATCATTTCCTGCATACGCTTAGACATATTGGAGAATATCTTGTTTTGAACTTCTTCTGTGCTTCCTTTCAATGCAATCGCCAACTGATTATTGTCAACTTCACGCAGGAATCTCTGTACAGAACGGTTGTCCAAAGTAAGAATATCTTCGAATACAAACATTCTTTTCTTTATTTCTTCAGCAAGTTCCGTATCTTCAATCTCAAGAGTTTCCATAATATATTTTTCAGTTCCTCTGTCAACGTTGTTTAATATATCAACTATAGCCTGAACACCACCTGCTGCTGTAAAGTCTTCAGTTACAAGAGCTGACAGTTTCTTTTCAAGTACTCTCTCAACCTCTTTAATAATTTCCGGCGATGTCCTGTCCATAACAGCAATTCTTCTGGCAACATCTGCCTGTTTTTCCTGCGGTAGAGCAGATAACACGATAGATGACTGTTGAGGTTTCATATATGCCAATATCAATGCTATTGTTTGAGGATGTTCGTTCTGTATAAAGTTCAACAGCTGTGAAGGATCAGCCTTTCTTACAAAGTCAAAGGGTCTTACTTGCAGTGAAACTGTAAGCTTGTTTAAAACATCAAGAGCTTTTTGTGTTCCTAAAGCTTTTTCAAGTATTTCCTTTGCATAACTGATTCCCCCTTCAGCTATATAATTCTGTGCAAGACAAATTTGATAAAACTCTTCCAGAACCTTTTCCTTCTCTTCAGGGGTCACTGTCCGAATATTTGCAATCTCCAATGTAAGCTGCTCAATTTCATCCTCTTTGAGATGTTTAAATATTTCGGCAGATCTTTCAGGTCCCAGAGCAATAAGGAGCATGGCTGCCTTTTCTCTTCCAGAAATCTCAGATTTTAAACCCCCTGAACTTCGTGCCACTGTGCACTTCCCCCTTTAGTTTCTTTATATTCTTTATCTTAATCCCAATCTTCAGATAACCAATTTTTTAACAGCTGGGCAACGGATTCAGGTTTTTCTCTGATAAACCGATCAAGCTGCTTCTTTATTTCAGATTTTTCTTCAAAACTAATCTCCGGTACAGGTTCTTCCTGCTGAGCATTTAACTGCTGGCCACCGGCCAAAGCCATTTCAGGAACAAGATTTTCCTCACTCTCTTCATCTTTCTTCCTTCTAGGCAATACTGCTATTAACAAGCTTATTATCAGAAGAATCATGAGTGCAAAATATCCATAAGAATCAAGATATTGCCTGATCTTGTCCGACAAGGATTCTTCATATACTTCTTCCGGTGCAAGTTTATATTTGCTGATGGAAATTTTGGAGACAGGTATATTTGTAGCACCGCTTATCACTTGTCTGCACTGTTCAATAAATTCAGGGGTAAGTGCCGAATCATCCTCTACCCTCTGACCATACCAAAGTGTCACAGCAACTGAAGATTTTTCAAAATTAATTTCTCCCTGAGCCTTTTCAATTTCAGTCAGGGTTTCATTAAACTCTCTGTTTACTTCTGTTACTGTCTTTTTATATGTTGAATTTTCACCAGCTTCAATTGGGTATGTGACTGTTCCGTCTCCAGGATTTGTATCGGTACCCGGTGCTCCGCCATTAGCGCCATTAACAAGTTCTTCCTTTTGTGTTGAACTGCTGACTATTGCTTCATCAAGGTCGGTAGGTTTTCCAATTTCTTTTTTAGTGGTTTTCTGCTTATCAAATTCCAAAAAAGGGTTCACAACTACACTTATGTAGTCATAACTGTCCGACTTGCTGGGATAAAGCGTCTTTATATTTCGCTCAAGTTCTTCTTTTACTTTAAGTTTCATTTTATATTGAGAATTTGCATCTCCCAAACCATTAGTAGCTTCGGTGCTCAAAACATTAAAGTTATTATCGACAACCGTTACATTAGCCGGCTCAAGTCCTTCAATAGATGATGCAACAACACTCACTATTCCTTTAACCTGTTCTGGAGTAATCTCGCCCTTAGGATTTATTCGAACAAAAGCAGTGGGCTTATTACTTGATGTGTCACTAAAAAACAGGGAATTTTCCGGAATTGCCACTTCAACATCTGCATCTTTAACATTATCAAACATTTTGAGTTTAGCAATAAGATTATTCTTTTTAAAATTTTGCCATAAATGCTTTTTATCACTTTCCGTTGAAGTAATATTCACCAAGTTCCAGGCATCCTCGAAATTCATTCCGGAGGATGTTATTCCTGATGACGCTAAAGCAAACTCAGCTTTATTTTTATCTTTTGAATCAACCAGTATCTTATTTCCATCTCCCGGTTTAAAATTAATTCCTTTTTCATTAAGAACTTTTTCTATTTCTTCTACATCCATTGTATCGTCAATTGTAAGAAGAGGTACATATGTGGTGCGTGTAAGCATTACGATACTAGCTGTTATAGCAATAATCAATATAGCAGATATAAGAATTATTCTACTTCTTTGAGATTTATCTAATTTATTCCATATTTCGGTGAGACGTTGTTGAAACTTTGTTAATACCTCGGGCATGCAATCACCACCATATATAAAGATACTTTTCTTTTGTAACAGCCAATAATATAAATCATTTTTCTACTGCAACTTTTACTTTATATATTTGCCAATATTAAATATGCATGTTCATTATTTCATTATAGGCATCCAAGATTTTGTTTCTTATTTGCATAGTGAACTGAAGGGCTATTTCAGCCTTTTCAGCCGCAATCAAAACTTGGTGGATGTTATCTGTTATACCCGCCGCAAACGCCTCCGTTAGAGCTGTCGATTCTTTTTCAAGATCACTGACTTTTGTCAATGCTTCCTTGAGATAATTGGCAAAACTTCCTTCTACAGTATCGGATTTATTGGTATTTGAAAAACTTGTACTTAAAATTGGAGATGTTAAATTAAGTCCATTGACACTATTAATAGCCATAATAGCCTCCTATGTTTTGGAAATCAAAATTATTGTTTTATGTAAACTTATTTTCCAATTTCTAAAGCTTTCATAGCCATGCTTTTAGTAGTATTTATAGATGTGACATTAGCTTCATAAGACCTGGTTGCTGAAATCATATTAATCATTTCTGTAAGTACATCTACATTAGGCATTTCTACATATCCGTTTTCATCGGCATCAGGATGCCCTGGATCATAGACCATTTTAAAAGGAGTAGTATCTTCAACAATTCTTGCTACCCTCACTCCTCCACCTATCATCTGTTTGCTGCTTTGATTCAAATATTCGGAAAAAGGAGTTTTAGCTTCTCTCTCCTCAAAAACTACCACTTTTCTCCTATAAGGAGTACCATTTTCAGTTCTTGTTGTGTTAGCATTGGCAATATTTTGTGAAATAGTATCCATTCTAAGTCTTTGAGCTGTTAATCCTGTTGCACCGATATTAAGAGAGCTAAAGTATCCCATTTATAATCATCGTCCTTCCTTAATTACAGATTTCATTTTGTTAAAACTGTCTGTCAATCTCTGAATAAGCACTTGATATTTTATATAGTTTTCAGCCAATAAAGCCATTTCGTTTTCTATATCGACATTATTGCCATCTAACCTCATATCCAAAGAATTTTTATCCTCAATAATATTGATACTTACATCATCGATACTATTTGCTCCAATTTTAATATGTTTGGGATGAGTTCTTTTTCCAACAAAACTGCTATTTCTAGTAATTGCATTACGTAATTCTTCCTCAAAACTAACACTCTTTCTGTTGTATCCAGGAGTATCCACGTTGGCAATATTTTGCGATATTGCTTCATTACGCAGTAAGGAAGCATCTAAGGATTTTTCTAAGACCTTTGTACCAAACAATACCCTGTCCAGCAATATAAACACCTCCTGTTTTCGCTTTTTCGCTAAGTCCGAACAATTACCTTTCCATTCTTTTATATAAACTTCCATTACCTTGCAAAGAAAAATATGTTATTTTATTCTCTCTATTAAAGCAAATTATAACCTACGATCTATTTATGGGATAATTTTAAAAAATTGAAACTTTTGTACATATTTACATAAAAGAAATTTGTAAAAATTTAATCTTGAATATGTTTCGACATAAAATAAGATATTCCTTCATTATTTTTTTAAAAAATGTAACAAATCAGAAAATATTCAAAACACAACAAACCCTCTTATTAAGGAATCAGCGACTCATATACTATCCTTTCAGATAAAACAAATAAATCAAAACTATTGAAAATTTAAAATATTTCATAAAAATCCCTGGACAGTCTTAAAGAATACAATAAAATCCTCCTGGAAATCAATAACATACTTTCAATTTTAGGATATATTATTAAAATAAATTTGTGAAATTTATATAAAACCTTGAAAAAAGACTATCACTATTTTATGACCATCGCTCCTGAAATAATTTCTACAACAGATATCAACTCTATACATAATAACTTATAATCAAAAGCTTCAAATATGCATAAATACAGGTCAGTGACAATGAGATGTTATTAAATAGATATTAACATAACTTTTTTAAAAAAACAACTATTAAAAAATTAATAAAATAACTATTAATTATAAATTTATAATTGCTTTTGTTCAATCACATCTATTACCGCCAAATGGTAACAGATGTGATTGTTAACAATAAATTCTATAATAAATTTTACACAAATTCTAAAATAAATTCAATAACAAAAACTAAAGATTTGGAACTTTTTTGAATAACTAAATTCTATCGTCACAATATTTTCTAATTTCTTGCAGCGCCCTTTGAGCCATTTCATAATTTTTCTTTCTCTTATCTCTTATTTTAACTCCAAGTCCTTCCATTAATCCAAAATTTACATTCATGGGTTGAAAATCCTTAACATTTTTATCAGAAATATAATTACTCAATGCTCCAATAGCTGTTGTCCTCGGAAATAAAACATCACCTTTTCCCAAAAACTGCATTGAAGCATTAATTCCGGCAACCAAACCTGAGGACGCAGATTCCACATATCCTTCTACACCGGTAATCTGCCCTGCAAAATATATATTTGGATTTTTTCTCATTCTGTAAGATGGTTCGAGAAGTTTTGGGGAATTTATGAAAGTATTTCTATGCATAACGCCATATCTTACAAATTCGGCATTCTCCAGGCCCGGAATCATTCTGAATACTCTCTTTTGTTCAGGCCATTTCAGACGTGTCTGAAACCCCACAATATTATAGAGGGTTCCCTCACTATTATCCTGTCTCAGCTGAACTACAGCATAAGCTTCGCTCCCGGTGTTAGGATCAATAAGACCTACCGGCTTTAGTGGTCCAAATCTCAAAGTATCTATACCTCTTTTAGCCATTGTTTCCACCGGCATACATCCCTCAAAAACAACTTCTCTGTCAAAGTCCTTTACTTCCGCAAGTTCAGCGTTTACCAGCTCATTCCAAAAGTTTTCGTACTCTTCCTTATTCATTGGGCAGTTGATATAGTCCTCAGTTCCCCTGTTGTACCTTGCCGCCCTAAAAGCCTTGTCCATATTTATTGAATCAAAAGTAACAATAGGAGCTGCTGCATCAAAAAAATGAAGATATGCTTCTCCAATCAATTCCATAATACTTTTTGACAAACTCTCAGAAGTCAGCGGACCGGTTGCAACAATAGTAATCCCTTCTTGCGGCAGCTGTTTTACTTCTTCATTTATTAATTCAATATCAGGATTTCCCTTTATTAATTCTGTTACCTTTTGGGAAAATCCTACTCTATCTACAGCTAATGCTCCACCCGCCGGAACTCTCGTTGCATCGGCACACTTCATTATTATTGAGTCAAGCATCCTCATTTCTTCTTTTAAAAGTCCGACGGCATTTTCCAACTGGTCGGACCTCAAAGAATTGCTGCACACAAGTTCAGCAAAAGTTTCAAGATGATGAGCAGGAGAATAGTTTTTGGGCTTCATTTCAAAAAGCCGCACTTTTATTCCCCTTTTTGCAATTTGATAGGCAGCTTCACATCCTGCCAGTCCTGCACCTATCACATTTATATAATCGCACATAATCTCTACCTTTCATTATTACTCTTCCTTTTTTCGTTCTCCATCTTTTATAAAGTCACATTCTTCATTACTGCACTTAAGTTGAACTTTCTTTCCCAAATACTTCTTCAATAAGAAGTTTCCGCATTTAGGACAACTTTCTTTCGAAGGCATATCCCAGCTCATAAAACTACAGGTGGGATTATTCTCGCATCCCAAATATTTTTTACCCTTTTTAGATTTTTTAATATATACCTTACCGCCGCATTTAGGGCATTTAACTCCGGCCTCTTCCAGAATAGGCCTTGCATTTCTGCATTCGGGAAATCCCGGACAGGCTAAAAATTTGCCAAACCGACTCATCTTTATTACCATGTTCCTTCCGCATTTTTCACAGATTTCATCAGTTACTTCATCCGGAACCTCAACATTTCCGATCTTCTCTTCTGCTTCTTCCAATACTTTAGCAAATGGAGAATAAAAGCTCTGCATCACATCCACCCATTTTTTATATCCCTCTTCAATGTCATCAAGCTTTTTCTCCAACTGGGCAGTAAACTCAACATCAACTATATCCTGGAAATATGTTTTCATAATATCGTTAACTATTTTACCCAATTCTGTAGGCATTAATGTTTTTCCGTCCTTTACTACATATCCTCTTGCCAATATTGTAGTAATAATGGGTGCATAAGTACTCGGCCTGCCTATTCCCTTTTCCTCCAGAGTTTTTACAAGGCTCGCTTCGGTATATCTTGGAGGTGGCTGGGTAAAATGCTGCTTCGGTTCTATTTTCTTCTGTTTTAATTCCTCACCTTCTATAAGATCAGGAATGTCATTTTCCTTTTCTTCCCCTTCTTCATCCTTGCTTTCCTGGTATAAAACCGTAAAACCAGGAAATTTCAGCATCTGTCCGTTTGCTTTGAAAGTATAGTCACCAATTGTGATGTCAGTGCTTATTGTATCGTATTCTGCGGATGCCATCTGACTCGATACAAATCTTGACCAAATAAGCTTGTAGAGCTTGTATTGATCCTTTGTAAGGGAATCTTTTATTGAATCGGGATCCATATTGACTTGTGACGGTCTAATACATTCATGGGCATCCTGGGAAGCATTTTTATTTTTAAATACCCTTTTTTCTGTAGGAAGATATTTCTCTCCGTATTTTTCCTTAATAAATTGTATAACATCCTGCTGCGCCTCGTCGGAAATCCTTGTGGAATCGGTACGGATATAGGTCACAAGACCTAATGCGCCAACTCCCTTTATATCTATACCTTCATAAAGCTGCTGAGCAACAATCATGGTCTTTTTAGTACTAAATCCCAATTTTCGCGCCGCTTCCTGCTGCATTGTACTTGTAATGAAAGGAGGCGCAGGAGATTTCTTTTTCTCTCCCTTTTTTATTTTTTGCACAATAAATGGCTTTCCCTTAATATTTTCAAGTATTCTTTTTACATCGTCTTCACTTTTAAGTTCCATCTTTTTGCCGTCTTTACCGTAAAACTTGGCATTAAACGAACCCTTTTCGTCTTTCTTTTGAAGTACGGCATCAATTGTCCAATACTCTTCGGGAACAAATTTTTCAATTTCTTCTTCCCTGTCACAGATCAATCTTGTAGCAACCGATTGAACTCTTCCAGCACTGAGTCCCTTCTTAACCTTTTTCCAAAGTATTGGACTTATCTTGTAACCAACTATTCTGTCTAATATTCTTCTGGCCTGTTGAGCATTAACAAGGTCTAAGTTAATCTCTCTGGGCTCTTTCATTGCATTTTTAACTGCATTTTTAGTAATTTCATTGAAAGTCACTCTACATTTCTCTTTGCTATCTATATTCAACAAATAAGCCAAATGCCATGATATAGCTTCTCCTTCCCTATCAGGGTCAGTTGCCAGATAAATCTTTTTGGCGTTTTTTGCTTCCTTTTTTAACTTGGAGATAACATCTCCTTTACCCCTGATAGTAATATACTTCGGTTCAAAATTATTTTCGATATCCACACCCATTTGACTTTTTGGCAAATCCCTTACATGTCCTACAGAAGCTATTATCTTATAATCCTTCCCTAAAAACTTGCTAATTGTATGAGCTTTTGCAGGAGACTCAACTATAACCAACTTATCAGCCATCTTTATCCTCCTGTCATGTTTGTCTACATTATTTTGCAATAATCTTATTATACTCATACACAAAAAAAATGCAAAATAATGAAATACAGTTTTTTACGTTAATACTTCATTGTCATCCAAAGGCTTAATTATTGACAAAAATCTATGAGTTTTAATAATGATGTTTGAGTTCTTTAAAAACAGCAATTGAATTGCTTTTAAATCACCTATTATTTTATAATATTTATTATTATAATATTATGTATATGCGTATACAAATAATAATTTATAAATTTAATTTGTATATTTTCCCCGTGAGCTGTTGAACTATTCCTTTCAATTCCAACATTACAATAACCGCATTTACCACCTTTATGTTCAATCCGGTTTTTACCGCAATATCGTCGATATGAGCAGGTTCCAATTTCAAACATTCCACGATTTTTATTTCATCTTCATCAAGTCCCTTAAGCAATTTATCATCTTTCAGCTTTTTTGTAAATGAACCATAATTACTTTCATTAAAATATGCATCAATTTCTTCTAAAATATCATCCAAAGAAGTAACCATTTTGGCCCCTTCTTTTATAAGTTTATTGGTTCCTGTGCTGTTTATGCTGTTTACATTCCCCGGCAATGCGAATACTTCCCGTCCCTGTTCCAGTGCAAAATTTGCTGTAATCAGGGATCCGCTTTTTTCTCCTGCTTCTATAACAATAACACCCATGGACATTCCGCTTATAATCCTGTTTCTCGCCGGGAAATTGCCGGCAAGCGGTTTTGTGCCGGGTAAATATTCCGATATGCAAGCCCCATTTTCAATTATTTCTTGCATAAGTTTTTTATTTTCATAAGGATAAACTATATCCAGTCCGCAACCCAATACTGCAACAGTTCTTCCCCTTGCACTTAAAACTCCTTTATGGGCATATGTATCAATTCCTCTCGCCATTCCGCTGACAATCGTTATACCGCACTTTGATAGTTCACGCGATATAACTTCTGCCATATTAAGCCCATAGGACGTAGCTCTTCTTGAACCCACCACCGCTAAATATTTATCGTCTTTTTGTATACTACCTTTCATATAAAGTATTATTGGCGGGTCATAAATGTTCTTTAAATATTTCGGATAGTCCTCATCCTCTATGGTTATTATTTTTATATTATTGTCAATTATATTTTCAATATGCTTATTTACTTCTTCTTTATAATCTTTGTTCAAAAGATTAGCTATATCCGTCTTCGTTAAAAAAGAAAGAGAAGCCAATTCCATCTCCTTTGCAGTAAATATATTATACGGATCAATAAAATATTCAAGAAGCTTTTTACTTTTAACCGCCCCAACACCCGGGACTGACCCAAGCCAAACCCAATATTTATATTTGTCAAGCATTATTATAAAACTCCTCATTTTAATAATATAATCTCATGATATGTTATCGTACACTAAATAATAAATCTTAAGAGTGTAAATATAAGTATAGAGAATTATATAAAAATCTGCATCAGCAAGTCAAAATTTATTTGGTACGCTTTGTTTTTCAGGTTACCATCTACAGCAATATTTCATTACATTCTTTGCTTTGTTTTTAAAATAAAGCTATATCTACTATTTTACTTCCATGTTTAATAATATGTATACGTTAAAAATCATTATTTAGCATTTTTCAATTGTTTTTGCAGTGATAAATCTGTATAATTAAATATATAGCAATAAAAAAATAGTATTTTCGGAAGGTCGTGTCATATGCTGTCAAAGGTTAAAAGCTTTGGGCTTATGGGTATTGACGGATATGTTGTCATAGTTGAGACGGACATATCTACCGGAATTCCGGCATTTGACATAGTTGGACTTGGCGATACAGCAGTTAAGGAATCTAAAGAACGTGTCCGATCAGCTATCAAAAACGCAGGTCTAGAATTTCCCATCAAAAGAATTACAGTCAATCTTGCACCGGCAGACAAAAAAAAGGAAGGTTCAGCTTTTGATTTGCCAATAGCCCTCGGAATACTAATTGCCACAGAACAAATAGTTAACAGGGAAATTGATAATTATGCTTTTATTGGCGAACTTTCATTAGACGGTGAAATAAAACCGATTAAAGGAATCCTTCCTATGGTAATCAGTGCAAGGCAAAACGGAATAGAAAACATTATTGTACCGATGAAAAATGCTGATGAAGCGGCAGTAGTTAACGATATTAATGTGCTGCCTGCACAAAATATAATTGATGTAGTAAACCACTTAAACGGTGCTGGTAAGTTAAATATTCATGCCATTGATATAGACAAGCTCTTTGAAAATAATATGGAGTATGATGTTGATTTTGCTGACGTCAAAGGTCAGGAAAACGTAAAACGTGCTTTAGAAGTCGCTGCAGCGGGAGGCCACAACTGCCTAATGATAGGCAGCCCCGGGTCCGGTAAGACCATGCTTGCCAGAAGACTTCCCACCATTCTCCCCGCCATGACCTTTGAAGAGGCACTGGAAGTCACCAAAATACACAGTATAGCAGGAACTTTGCCCGATAATGTGTCCCTTATCACAAAGCGGCCGTTCAGGGCGCCCCATCATACCATTTCCAATGTCAGCCTCATCGGAGGTGGAAAGTACCCAAAACCTGGAGAAATAAGTCTTGCACATTTTGGTGTACTGTTCTTAGACGAGCTTCCCGAGTTTGACAGAAATGCATTGGAGGTTTTAAGGCAGCCTTTAGAGGACGGCATTGTCACTGTTTCAAGAGTCAATGCAACCTACACTTATCCTGCAAGAACTACTTTGATATGCGCTGCAAATCCCTGTAAGTGCGGAAATTACCTTGATGAAACCAAGGAATGTACATGTACTCCCAAACAGATTCAGCAGTACTTGGGAAAATTAAGCGGCCCCTTACTTGATCGAATCGATCTTCATATAGAAGTACCTTCAGTGAAATTTACCGACCTTGCAAACCGAGAAGAAGGTGAGAAATCCTGCGTAATAAGGGAAAGGGTAAATAGAGCCAGAAAAATTCAACAGGAAAGGTATAAAGGATTAAACATATATTCCAATGCAGAGTTGACTCCTTCGCTTATAAAAAAGTACTGTAAACTTGATGACGAATGCAGTGATATTCTAAAAAACGCTTTTGAAAGATTAGGTTTAAGCGCACGGGCTCACAACCGAATTCTTAAAGTGGCAAGAACCATAGCAGATCTTGATGAAAGCCAGAATATACGTAAAGAACATCTGCTAGAGGCAATACAGTACAGAAGCCTTGACAGGAAAATATAAATATAAAGTAAAAAACTGCCGCAAAGGATGCAGTCCTTCGCGGCAGTTTTTTATTTTTCCTTATTCTTCAACATGGAACTTAGAAATCATACCTAAAAGCCTTTGTTTCAAAAGTGCATAGTCCACAGAATTTATATCCCCATCACCATTAACATCGGCTTCACTCTCAAAGAACGTATTTTCCGGAAGTTTCATACCCAGCAAATAGCTTTTCATCAGCGCATAATCTATGGAATTAATATTATTGTCATGATTCACATCACCAACAAGATATGTATTGGATGTGGGAGTTGGTGTCGGATTTGGAATCGGGGTTTTTGTCACATCCGGAATATTTAAATTTCCAAAATGTTTAGCTGTTGCTGCCAGTGCCCCAACAAAACCTGCATTGTAGTCAATGGCAACTTCAGTATATTGATATTCATATACGCTTTCTTTAAATACATCATCGGCACCGGGACCGCCTATCAAAGCACCGAGTAAAAGGTACTTCGCCGGTGCTGTATTGGCATTGTCTGCGTAACCGATTGCTCCCTGTGCAGCTCTATGGTGAGGATGTTGGGTCCATTTGTTGCCCATTCCTATCACATAGGACATTTTTTCAGGGTTGTCGCCTAAAATATAATCAATCTGAGATTTCAACAAGTCAAGATAACCTTGATTGGGATTCTGTTTATAATATATAGCGGCAACCATTGACGCAGCTGCTGCATATCTTAATACTCCCCAATAATTCAAGTATTTCAAACCGCCGGGAGTTGTTTGAATATCATACATCCAATAATTCAAGTTATATTCTACACCATCTTTATAAATCTTTTCCCCGGTTATCTCAGCTAATTTAACAAGGGCAGGAACATACATGTCATCCCAACACATGGTCCATCTTTTCTTAAAAGGATCATCTCCACTTTCATTTTTTACAACAATAAATTCTTTCGCATCATTAATATATGAGCTGTCTCCGGTGGCAGTATATAACCATACCGCTCCCCAAGCCAAGTCATCATAAATACTGGTGGATCTGTAAAAATACTGCCCATCTCCAGGACCTTTATTGGTAGTTCCCATTTTGTATAACTCTTTTGCTGCTTGAAGGCATTTATTGGCATATGCCGAGTCAATATCCCTGTAATTTAAATACATAATTGCAAGAGCAGCTGCCGTTTCTCCTAAAACATCACTGGCAGGATTATTTTTATTTGCCACACATTTAGTAGGCCTGTCTTCCGATTGAAGTTCCGGTGGTCCCCAATAATTGTGGTCTTCCTCACCGTCTCCTACTTGATAGTAAAAAGTATCGGCATCGGGATGGCTCTTTAAAAAATAATCTGTAAAGTACTTTAGCTGTTCAAGCATTTTCGTCTTGTTGCCGGTTGCTTTAAACACTTCATCATATTCATACAATGCCCACCCAAGCACTGATGCTGTATATCCTTGAGGCAATCCGAACTTTACATGGTCTCCGGCATCATGGTACCCTCCTGTTAAATCTAAGCCTACATCCTGTCCGTCTTTTGTATGACACGGACCTCTCCAGTCAAAAATATTGTTTGTTTTTACATCTTTGCCGCATTTATTCGCATCATAGAATCCGATGGCATTTTTTAGGGCCAATGAGTAATCATATCCTGCTGCTGAAACGTTCTTCATTGGTATCAATATCGTTGTTGATAGCATCGCGACACAAGAAAACAATGTAATAACTCTTTTAAGATTTCTTTTTCCAGCAAACATGCACTTTCCCTCCCGTATATAATATTTGTTAATTATAAAAAACTAAAAGCAAACTCATCTATTGAATCTTATAAGTTATCCTTTTATCTTACTGCATAGATGAAGTCTGCTTAATTTTCTTTTTATTTTATATTAATGATTTCGATATATAATTTGTCTAAAGTCTTCTACGTCCAATAAATATATTCATTACCACATAAAAATTACTTTCTAAGACCCAATTATTTACCCTGTTTTAATTATATCACAAGCTCAAATCAATAATCAACAAACCAAAACAGGCTGAATTCATAGTTTTTCTCCATTTGAAATGTTAAAGTCAAACTGATATAATCAATATATATTTCAGCAAATATTTAGAATTGAAGTATAAATTTTCAAGAGGGGATGTGCTTATATGGACTATGAAAAGCTTATCAGTTTGGCAAATGAGGTTAAGAAAAATGCCTATGCGCCGTATTCCAATTTCCATGTAGGAGCAGCATTAATCACTGATTCAGGCAAGGTATATACCGGTACAAATGTTGAAAATGCTTCTTACGGTGCAACAATATGTGCCGAAAGAACTGCCATAGTAAAAGCTGTATCTGAAGGTGAGAGAAAGATAAAAGCACTTGCCATTTCCGGCGATTCGGATGATTACATTTATCCATGCGGTATTTGCAGACAAATTATATCGGAATTTGCCGATGAAGATTTTGTAGTTATTTGCTGTAATAAAAAAGGCGAATATAAGGTTTTAAGCATAAATGAAATCTTACCCCATCCCTTTGTATTTGAGAAAAACTAATAAAAATTTTTATCTTCAAGTAATCCGGAATATTTCATTAATAAAGGGAAGTGCTCGGCATTTCCCTGTTTTATATTCAAAGCTCTGTTTAATACCATTCTTTGTATCTCTCAAATAGTTTGAAGTAACATAAATATCTTCCTTAATTTCATTGTCAATTTTCTGTCATATAGTTTTCAAATATTTTCACAACAAGTTTATTTGTAAAAGTAACAATTTACAGGTATAGAGAATATAAATATACAAGATTTATGTAAATTATTTAAATTAAAAATCAAATCTTGTTTTTAAGTCCAAAGATGCAACCAATAACTGCATGCAATCAAGCATTTTGAAAGGAGAAAAGTAATGAAGAATAATAAGATTAAAAAAAAGGTGGAAGAGGTATTTAATGAATCACACAGGACAGACCTTCAAACCCGTCTAAATACTTTTATATTCTACTTAAAAAAAAGCAATATTGATGAACTCACCGAAATAATGGGCCAAGTTAACATAGATCCTATTATAGATAAAACTCTTGAAATAGATAAAGAAACATTAAAAAATTATTGCATAAATTTTTCTGAAATCAAAGGAAGGCTGACTGAATCCGACTTCGATAAAATACGTTTAATTTGCGGTCCAAAAGGCGATGTTGTGGTCAATAAACTTAAACAGTTGCTAGACTGGTAAATTTAGGCATAAGTAAAATTTCCGATTTATGTGCTCATTCTGTATAAATATAGGATAAGCATTATAGTATCAATATTTATCATATAAAAAAGCTGTCTGATATCTTATCTTCAGACAGCCGTTTCATTTTCAAAAAAGTATGTATTTACTTTTTATTTAACAACTGTTACATCTCCAGTACTTAATTCTATATCCAGAGTACTTAATTTAGTATCTGCAAAAGTAGCTTTACCAACTATCGCCAATTCACTTTCACTGCTTTTTGCATTGTCTTTTACCTTAAGCCTAACAGTTGCAAGAACTCCCTCAGTTCTTATTACTCCATCCTCTTGCATAGTTTCATTTAAGAAAAGCATTCTAATCAGATTTTCATCCTGTGAATAATGGTATGCAAAGTTCGTATCGGGATCTGTTATTATATCTCCCGGCTTAACTTCAACAAATTCCAAATTGTCATTATCGAAAGCTAAAGTTAAATTGAAAGTATTTAATCCTCTAGTTGTATCAAAGGACACATTAATCGGCACATCAATTGTTGTAGCCGGTTCAGCTTTAATTGTACCAATTACGGTCTTAGTTGTATCTGTAGGTTTTGGTGTTACTTGAGGAGTTGGAGTAACAGTTGTTTTCATATCAACTTCCACTTGTCTCAAATCTGCATTCCATTCAACAGGAACACCCAATGCGTCACCTAACGCTCTCAGAGGTAAGTAAGTTCTTCCCTCTACGACTATAGGCGGATTCTCAGAAATAAACTCTTGACCTTTTACCATTACTTTAAATGTTGCCTTATAGGCTGTCCAACTTGTAACGGTACTTGTAGCAGGTTGCACCGGAGTATTTGTTTGGGTCGAATCAGGCTTTTTGTCCGTCATAGCAACTTCAGCCTGTCTCAATTCTGCATTCCATTCAACAGGAACACCTAACGCATCGCCCATAGCCCTAAGTGGCAGGTAAGTCCTTCCCTCAACAACTACAGGTGGATTTTCCGAAATAAACTCTTCCCCCCTTACAAATACTTTAAAGGTCGGTAATTCTGCTTTCCAACTAGTTGCTTCTTCAGCAAATGTACATACACTAGTTGCTAAAATACCTCCGATAATCAAACCGCTGATAAATTTTTTCATAACTTAACACGCTCCATTTAGTATTTTAGTATAGTTAATAGTAATTATGCTTTATTATACCATATGCAGCGTAAGCTTGTCACCCTCTTAAACAACTAATATTACAGCACTTTCAGGGCAATTGCGTAAAATTTCTGCTAAACTTAGTCACAAACCGATATTTTTCTAATTTCTACATAAGTAGATTTTTATCTGCAAATAATGTATTATTTATAATATTTATTACAGCTTCTTTGTATTCATTGATAAAAAAATGCCCGGAATCGAATTCGTAAAAATTGCATTTCTTACAAGTACATTCACTCCACAATTCAATCTCTTTGCTAGCTACGAAATCATCATATTTTCCATTTAAAATACTCATCTCGCAATTCAATTTCAATTTATCACCGTTATGCTTATAGGTTTCTACCAACCTAAAGTCGTTTCTTAAAATCGGTAGGAAAAGCTTAAGTATTTCCTCATTTTCTATAACTTTTTGATCAGTTCCGCCCAACTTGACTATCCTATCAATAAATTCTTCGTCAGAAAGCAAATGTAGCATTTCCTTTTCCACTTCGATATATGGAGGATATCTGCCGGACATAAATACATGGACAGGCTCTTGCTTTTCGTAATAAATTATTTTGCGGAGACTTTCATAAGCAAGCAAAGTTCCCATACTATGCCCAAATATTGCATAAGGAGTACCGTCCAATTCTTCACATATAATTCCATAGACATCCTCTATAGCCCCATTTATGCTTTTGTACAACGGCTCACTAAAACGCTTGCCTCTTCCGGAAAGCTCTATCGGCTTTAAATCTATCCTTTCATCCAGGAGTTTCCTCCAACTCATGTAAAACGCTGATGAGCCCCCTCCATAAGGTAAACAAAACAGTTTTATTTTTTCCAAACATTATACCCCCTAATTTATCTTATTATCAAACAAAATATAATACTGCATTTTGCAATATGTATTCAGAACTTCTTTTTCTTCATCGGAAAGATTCTCTGTATAACTACCGTCGCTTTTTTTATAAAATCTTCTGGTAATAACAGGCAATACAGACTTTATATCCTTTAAGTAATTAAAATAAGCCGAATGGTTAAATCCCAAATAATCGAGAAGCACTGTTCCCAAATAGTTTGCACTTATTGTGGGTGCTTCCCCCACAGGTAAATCTCTGCCTTGTTCTTTAAATAAAGCCTTTGCCGAATTATTACTCCAAATAAAGTAAGGAGTTTCATAAGTGTTTAAGTATTCATCAATTCCATAGGATGTTCCCACTTTGTAGTTCATAGCTTTATATCCTGCAAATTCACTTCCCAGGAATGGAAGGTGGTCACCGAAATACAGCAAAACTACCGGTTCATCCAAGTTTTCCAATTGCTCGGTCAAATATCCCAATGCCTCATCATTTTGCCTAAGTCCGCCTGCATAATTGTTTATTAAGTGATAATATTCCTCATCCACAGAACCGTTGTGTTTTAAAATCTCAGGATATCCAATGGGCTCATTCGGATAGGGGCCATGATTTTCTATGGTAACAGTAAAATTAAAATACGGATTTTCAGGATTTTCTTTCAGATGCTCCCGGAAATCTTTCAATAAAAACTTATAAGTATCCATATCGGATATATAGCCGGTAAGAGTCTTTGTATTTCGTTCAGTTATATCAACAGCAAAAAAACGTTTATCAAACCCGAAGTAATCGTATACATTAAATCTGTTATAAAACCATTGATAGCCCGGATGCAGTGCTGTTGTTTTGTACCCGATTTCCTCCAATACTCTGGCCAAAGAAAAGGTATCCTTACGTACATATGCCGAATATGTATCAGCCCCCCAGTTTGCAGCACTGATGCAAATACCGGTCAGAAATTCACATTCGGTAGATGCAGTACCGCCTCCGTAAACGCCGGTAACTATCTTACCGTGATAAGCATTTTTGAGAATTTTGTTATAATTCTCCAGAGGATTAATGTTATCATAAAATTCAATCCCGGGTATTCTATCAATATCAAAAAAGGCTTCGCTCATTATCGCAATAACGTGAGGTTTTTTGTTCTTCAACGAATCTAAGTTTGTCGAAACTTCAACAGCTCCTTTATTTTCAAAATTTTTCAGTACCTTTTTTGCCTCCTGGACCTGATACCCTTCCGGTGCTGTCAATTTCAATGTATTTGCCTTAACAAGAAAGGAATACATAAAGCCCCTTGACCTTACTATATCCACTGAAGAATAAATAGTACCCTCAACTTTAAATTTATCATAAAACTTGCTATTTTTATAAACGGTATTATATAAACCAATTAAAACCAAAACAGAAATTATTGTTCCGGCTATTCTGAAGTACCACTTCGAAGGTTTTGATTTCAATATTAATAGCACAGCAACCGCACTAATTAAAAATAAAACTGTTACTATGATCAAATCGATATCTATCGGAAGCTCATTTATCTTTATAACTTTAGTAGATTCATTCCCAAGCAAAATATCTGCCGGTACAAATGGTTCATGCCTAAGGCTGATTTTAAAATAATTTATCATCTGCATAATTAAATAAAAACTGCCTGAAATCAGATATGAAACCCATATTCTTGCTGTAAGGAAATAAATACATAACATCATCAGCGTTAACGGCAGTGTATTTAATAAAAATAAAACGGGCTGCACCAAGTAAAGCAGCAAAACTTTGGGTGAAAAGGCCGAAGAAATAAGAATCCCCATTACTGATACAACTAAAGACAATGCAATAACAAACAACATACTTCTCCAATTGCTTTTTAAATTAATTTTAGGTAAAAATAAAATTTTATTTATTTTTTTACAGCTATTCTTATCCACTTCAACATCCTACCTTTATCAAAATATTAATCATTTATGCTCGTCTTCATACTTTAGTGCCAAATATTCAGCAACAGTAAATAATTTTTACGAAACGGTATACATAATTCCTCTAAAAAATTTTAAACAATTTTAACATATAATATATCTTTAAATCAATTGACCTGCCTCCCGGTTTAGTCTCTTGTTTTATTGAATTTAAGCAAATTATATGATAATATAAAGAAAAATGCAGAAAATTTTTATTTATGTCTTTTTTACTGCATAAATCATATTTATGATATAGTTTTACCTTGAACTTATTTAGATTTTTTAATTTAAATAATTTTATATGGAAAAATTAGGGGTAACAACACAGCGTTTTATAAAGCAATTTTTATTAAGCAGTATTCACCGTTATGTTCATTCTATTCTACATCCAATTAAACAATTTCCCTATTAATTTTATTAATTAATTTCATTTATGATGCAGCATGTATATATATTTATAGTTATAGTAATAAGTTGATATTTTCGAAAAACATGCACTGCAAATATTGCAATTAAGGCCATAAAACATTTTTTATAAATCGTATTTATATAATGAAGCCTAATTTATATATTTTTTTATTAAGTTCAATAGGTTTTCTGTATATAAATTATTTTTTGATTTTTATACTCTAATGACGCATATAATTTTTATTTAAATATTTTTAGGAGGAAAGAAATATGAAAAAACTTATTATTTTTTCAGTCCTGCTGGTATTGCTTGTTGCATTGTTGCCAACACCGGGTCTGCAAATTTCTGCAGAGACAACCAATGTCGGCGCACCGGATGACGACTGGCTTCACGTTGAAAACGGCTATATTGTTGACAAGTATGGCAATAAGGTATGGCTGACCGGTGCCAACTGGTTCGGATTTAACTGCAGAGAAATGATGCTTCTGGATTCTTATCACAGTGACATTATAGCCGACATACAAATTGTTGCAGACAAGGGTATAAACGTAGTCAGACTACCGATTGCCACCGATCTTTTATATTCCTGGAGCAAAGGTATATACCCTATGTCCACAGATACCTCTTACAACAACCCAATTTTAGCAGGTTTGAACAGCTTCGAACTGTTTAATCTGATGCTGGAAAACTTTAAAAAAGTGGGAATCAAAGTTATTCTCGATGTACATAGTCCCGAAACCGATAACATGGGACATAACCATCCCCTTTGGTATAAAGGAGAAATAACTGAAGAAATATTTAAAGCTGCTTGGGTATGGGTAGCCAACTATTATAAAAATGACGATACAATTATCGGATTTGATTTAAAAAACGAACCCCATACCAATACCGGTACACTTAAGTTTAAATCCCAAAGTGCTATCTGGGATGATTCCGATCACAAAAACAATTGGAAAAGAGTAGCCCAGGAAACCGCACTGGAAATATTGAAAGTACATCCCAATGTTTTAATATTTGTCGAAGGCGTTGAAATGTATCCTAAAGACGGCAAATGGGACGATGAATCCTTTGATACAAGTCCATGGACCGGAACCAACGATTATTACGGAAACTGGTGGGGCGGTAATTTAAGAGGAGTCAGAGATTATCCCATCGATTTGGGAAAATATCAAAGCCAGCTGGTTTATTCACCTCACGATTATGGACCTATAGTATATGAACAATCTTGGTTCGCTGGGGATTTCGTCACTGCCAGTGATGAAGAAGCCAAAAAAATACTTTATGAACAATGCTGGAGAGACAACTGGGCATATATTATGGAAGAAGGAATATCCCCGTTACTCCTCGGTGAATGGGGCGGAATAACTGAAGGCAATCACAAACTTCTTGACCTTAACCTTAAGTATTTAAGATGTATAAGGGATTTCATCCTTGAAAACAAATATAAACTCCATCACACTTTCTGGTGTATAAATATTGACTCAGCCGATACGGGCGGATTGTTTACCCGTGACGAGGGAACTCCATTCCCCGGTGGAAGAGATCTGAAGTGGAACGATAACAAATATGATAATTACTTGCTGCCTGTTTTGTGGAAAAATGAAGAGGGTAAATTCCAAGGCTTAGACCACGAAATACCTTTGGGTAAAAACGGTGTGCCATTGCCAAAAGGTACATCACCAGTAACACCGACAAAGACTCCTGTAACACCGACACCTACTTCAACACCTACACCTACTCCTTCAAACGTTATAAAAGGTGATATTAACGGAGACGGTGAAATAAACTCAATTGACTATGCAATATTGAAAAGTTACCTTCTCGGATTAACCAAAAACTTACCTGCGGAAGATGAACTTGCCGTTGCTGATTTGAATGGAGATAAAGAAATCAATTCCATTGACTATGCACTCTTGAAAATGTATCTTTTAGGTATGATAAAAGATTTCTCTTGATTTTTACGAAATTAAAAGAGCCATCCCAATCGGATGGCTCTTATTTATTTCACATTATTCTCTACCCTATTGTCTCTGTTTCCATATAGTTCTTATTCTTTTTAATTCTTTTTGCTTCATTCAATACTTTAAGCTCCCAATTTTTATCATCTTTAGATACTATTAATACATTAAAGCCATATTGTATCCCATTTTGTTTTACAGAAATATCATCGTCAACATGCAAATCAATTCCGAATTTTGATGGTACTTTTGATGGCATTATTTCTTTTCGTGTTCCCTGAACCAATTCTTTATGAATCTTTTGATTTATAACTTTACTCAGCCTTATACCGTAAACTCCAAACAGACGTTTAATATAACCAACACTTCTTTCCGATGTAGTATAAACACAAATATCAAATCCTAAGGATTTTAACTCTTCACACAAAGCTTTCGTTCCTTTACGCAACTTTTCCTTAAAAAACAAAGCTCTGATAAACTTGACAGGCTTTTCATATTCAGTATCTTTGTCTGTTAATATTAATGTATCATCCAAATCAAAAGAAATTTTCATAAAAACTCTATATCACCCTATTTAAAATAATCCAATCAGTATGGTATCATGCTGATAAATTTTTTCAGTGATATTTATTCGCTTCTGATTGATTAATCCCTTTATTAAAAAATTGATTTTTTTCTTCGGCTATTTAGTATATAAGCAGCAACAAATGATCCTAAAACTACGATAATATCTATCAAAATAACTTTCCAATTTCCTTCTGCTATGTTTTTAGGAATATTTATAATCATCCCCAATACAAAGAAGATAACAACAGAACCTAATATAATGATAATAGCAATCTTCGATTTTTCTTTGAATCGATCAGCACCAAACAAAAGAATATATATCACAACTAAAAGAAGCAAACTGGTCATAACTCTTTCTCCTTATAAATTCAGTATTTTTTGCCGCAATCCAAAACATAAAAAATATTGATTTTGGAAATTTTAAAAATATTTTTTGCAAATTTAACTTTATTTGTACACTGCAGTTATTGGCACTTCTTAATAAAATCATTCCTCCAGGCATTATAATTTATATTTTTTATGTCTTCAAAATTCTTTCCTTCCAAAGAATAAATTCCTCCTGCCGGAACAAGTGAAAAGTCCGCTCCTTCATAATCCGGGTTTGAGTAACCTCCTATAATCTTATTTTCACATACCATTATACTTAAACATGTTTTTTGATTAGGTGATTTATCATCCAAAATATGTTTTTTCACTTTATATGTATAAGTAGATATTGTTTTCCCCATATATCCGTCGGGTTCTGAATATTGAACAGACCAAATGTTCCAATTATTATATATCCACTCTTTATCTACTTTTACTTCTTAACTCTTCCCATTTGACATTATTATTTCATATCCTTTTTTAATTATATAATTATCAATATCTTCAAGTGATTCAATACTAATCGGCTCAAATGCTTCATTTCTTACATTGTTATTTTTGCCGGTTTCATTTTTACAGGCTATTAGCATACAAAAAAACACTATTAAAACAAAATTTGTGTTCAGAGCAAACTAAAGAACATTACTCGGTCTTTATTAATAAATATTAGCTCTATCTTTATAACAAAAACAGCACCATTGTTATACTATCCTAACCATATTCTATCAATTCCTTTATTTTTTGTCTATGTAATTTTTTAATTTTCAAACTCCAACCTCTGCAATAAATAAAAAGCATCTTCATAATTTCTTAATGAGAAGCCCGTATACATATGTAAAAAACTCTGATTATAAATGAAGTGTAATTTGTAGCTTTCTGCGAAAATATATTAAACTATATTCTCATTAGCAGCTGGAAACTTGTGGGAATGTTCAAGATTAATCATAATAACCTTATCGTCTTCTAAAAGTAAAGTATCACCAACCGGAACAATAATTTCGTTACCTCTTCGTTGAACCATAATTATCAGATGATTGTGCGGCAGCTCTAAGTCTTTGATATATTTGTTTTCCCACTTGTGCCCTTTAGTAATAGTAAATTCAATAAGCTCTTGTCCCTGTTTATCAAAGTGTACTTCACCGCCTATGACAATTAAATCATTTTCCTCAATAACTACCTCACCTCTGGGGACAATAATTTTACCATTCCGTTCAATCTTGGCAACAATAAAGTCAAATGGGAGGTTTAAATCCTTTATTTTTTTGCCAATTAAACTACTATTCGGATGAATTCTTGTTTCTAAAAAACCAATTTCTGCCCTGTCCTGATAATAGTTAAAGGTCTTTAAGACTGTATCCCTAGGATCTATCATATCCAATCGTTTTGATGCAATTGGCATTAAACCACCTTGAATCAATGAGGAAAGCACACATATACCAAATACTATATGATAAACATCGATTGAAAAA
This sequence comes from Acetivibrio clariflavus DSM 19732, assembly GCF_000237085.1. Taxonomy (GTDB): domain Bacteria; phylum Bacillota; class Clostridia; order Acetivibrionales; family Acetivibrionaceae; genus Acetivibrio; species Acetivibrio clariflavus. The sequence continues at coordinate 2,281,680 of NC_016627.1, forward strand.
ACCGCAGAACTATTCACAGCCTTTATTGCAAAAGCAATAGCTGCAGCACCACGAATACCTGCCAATGAAATTATGTTTAATTGATTGAACTTAAGTTTAAAAGGCAGCATTAATCCATAAACGGCTGCCGGTCGGGCAACTATAGTCATAAACAGCATAATGGCAAGTGCCAACGGTAATGCCTCAATAAATTTAGATAGTTCGGACAACAAACCCAATATGAAAAACAGGCCTATCTGCATTATTTCAGTAAATCCATCAAAGAAAAATATTATACTACGCTTACCTCTAAATTCTATATTACCAAGATAAATACCTAAGATATAAAGGGCTAAATATCCATTGCCACCCAGTAAATCTGTCGTAGCATATGTAATAAGCATTATAGAAGCCATCAATACAGAATAAAGCCCATCGGATTCCAATGAATAATTTTTTAGTAATTTCCCAGTAACAAGGGAAAAGACAGCCCCAATAACAATTCCGATAACTACCTGAGATAAAATAAGAATTGGTATAAACAGTTTTGAACCTAATATTGTTGATAAAAATACCATAGTCATCGTAAAAGCAGTCGGGTCATTTGAGCCACTTTCAAGTTCCAGTAGGGATGCTGTATTGTATTTCAAGTTCAGGTTTTTTGAGCGTAATATATTAGAGACACTGGCATAATCCGTTGAACCTACAATAGAACCAATGAGCATACCTTCTAATAACTCAAACCCTAAAACATAATGACAAAATAAACCTGTTAATAATGCAGTTGAAACAACTCCTAAAGAACTAAGTATAATTGCCTCCTTTGCAACCGGTTTTCCCATCTTCCAATTTGTACCAAATCCTCCGTAAAACATAACAACCATTAATGCTACTGTAGAAAATCCATCCGCAAATTCGTAATTTCCAAAGTCAATACCTATGCTAAAGATCATGCCCAGCACAATAAATAATAATAAAGCAGGTATTCCACGTTTATTAGAAAAACGAATAGCAAACAACGCAAGGATAAAAATAATACCTATAGTTAAATAAGACATATATGATCCCTTTCTATTAAATATTGTAGTATTAATATCAAATATAATGAAAACTTTTTAGATTGAGATTCAAACCATCGATTTGAGTATTTTATTGTTCATTATATTATAACATATTCTAAGTTTTTTCAAAGCAATTTACATCTTTTTTGATTTGTTCATTTTCGATATGTACGGGACCATATAATATCCTATTTATATCTCAAAAGAATTTATGTCCGCAATTATTACATTCTTTATCGTTTACATCCCGTTTACTGAAACAGATTGGACATTCATCCTCGTTTGCTTTTGAAGTTTCATAATCTTCCTCTAAAGGTTGTGTACCAATTTGTCTTTCATTATAAAGTCTTTCAACGTACTCTCTTCCGTCATCATAGAACCAAAGGATATAACCGCAATTATCGCATATGTAGTTTAAGACACAACGATCAAAATCTATAAAAGTCATTAATCTCGGATTAAAAATGGTTTATCTCCTTTTAAAGTTCTCCCCTTTACAGATTGGGCATACCAATTTGTATCCATTTAATTCAACCATAATCTTTACCCTCTTACATTTATTTAATATACTTTGTACAGTAAGAGTTAAAAATTCAAAAAATTATATTTAATTCTTTTATCTCTATAATTATAAATTAATTACAAATACAATTCCATCTCCGATTGCTTTGACTTAAAGCCTATCTTTTCATATACAATCGTGCCGTTCTCTGTAGCATGCAGCTAAACGCGCTTAACTCCAATATCCTTTAAATAAGATATCCTCTCTTTCAGTATGCCTGTAGCAATTCCTTTATATCTGTATTCAGTAACATGTTTGAAAATGTTATCTGCTAAAACTGAGATCCTTCTTCACCGGGTACAAAATCTTTTAAATTTACAAGCGGTCTTTTTCCTCTATTTCCTTTTGTAGTTTTAAGTTGACCATCTTCATACTTTTTGATTGTATAATCACCGGTAAAAAGGTTATAATCCTCTTCATCAGCAGTATCCATTGTAGCAGTGCCGGTAAAATATGAACCTTTGGTAACTCCAATCAAATACCAGCCGTCATCCTGATACCTGAATCTGTAATACAAATACCATCTATAATTGGACCCGCCATAAAACTCTAATAGTAGTGTACCCCTTTCTATTTTTATATCTTGAAAAGGATCGCCGAAAACTCCTCCCTGATTACGCAGCATTATAGCCTTATCGGATTTTATTGACAGAGAATATGTATTGTCACTGTTTCTAAAAGCAATTAACAATGACCTTGGCGGAACATAGAATTCTTCTTCCGTTTGCTTATCTTCGCCTTCTATTACAAAAGCTTTATCTATTAGACCGTCTTGATTCAAATCTCCTTCAGTAATTGCAAGATTTCCGTCATTTTTTACCAGAACGTACCACCCATCCGGTATAAACGGTAAAATGTCCTCAAAATCAACACTGCTTTCTTCTGAAGATTCATTTTGCGATAAATCTTTGCTATCGTCATTTATATTATTCTTTGGTGTGTTTTCTGCTATAGGTGCTGTTGGAGATAATGTTTTGTCACTTCCCGAAGTATCGGTTTTATTCGTGCACCCGACTGCCGAAAGTAAATAAAAAAATATTACTGCTGATATCAATATCCTTTTCATTCATTATCAATCCTTCCATTGTCGCTTGCCATCAAAAATTAAACTTTATACATTGCAAAAATCCTATATGTAACATCATATTAAGCTGTATTGCAGATGATGCTTGATTTAAATCTCAAATATATCCTGTATCGGTATTGTAACAATCTTTAAGAGCTTTTTTATCACTAGCCTGATACTATCCTTCTTCTATATATTCTAACGTATACGGACACCAAACCATACACTTTACGCATAAAGTACAGAGTTTTCTTGTTATAATTTCATCACGGGTAGTATCTATGCTCCATGTTTTGCCCAGTAAAGCTTTAGTGTCACACACATCCACACAGATATTGCAATTCCCGCATTTCGGTTCTTTAGGAATTTCACTCATGGTTATGAAAGGAGCTGTGGTTAATACCTTTCCTAACAACAGTGCACAACCATATCGTTCAGTAACCAGAAGATTGTTTTTTCCTATAAAACCCAATCCCGCTCTGAGTGCAATAGTTTTATGCGGAAGAAGACCGACTTTCAACTTGGCTACACTTTCGTACCCCTCTGCTTTTAACTGCTCAGCTAATTTTACAGCAAGAGCATCCATCTTGCGTTCAACACTGAGTACCTCTTTCTTTTTCGGTATTTGCCCGGCTTTTAGCGTGCTGATATACTCTTTAGACAGTGCTTTGCCAAAAAGAACGGCACAGGAGTAATCTTCAATAACATCTGCCGGTAACATAGAAATATCGACAAAATATACAAAGTCAGCACCTTTGTCTTTTATGTACTGCTCCCATGTTTCATTCAGATTCATGTTAGCTCCTTTTACATCTGTACCCATGAAATCACTTCCTAAAATATACTTTTTGCTTTTATCTATGTGCTTCTTTCACAACTATATCTTCTGCATAATTTGCTCTTACAAATAACATCCAAAAAGAAAAAAACATCTCATCCTTTATTCCAGATGAGAGATATCACCTTCCAATAAAAGCTTAGTCCTATTGTCCTTTACTTCAACTATAGTTAAACAAGTATCTTTCATAAACGGTGGATTCCATAAATCCTTTATTTCTAAGTTTTTTATAATCATATATAAAGTTTTCAATACAACTGCATGGGTTACAATAAGTACATTATCACCGCCAGCATTTATAATATCTTTACATGCTTTTTTTACCCTAATCAGTACGTCTTCAAAACTTTCGCCGTTCTCCTGCGGTTTAAATAAATGAGGCCTTTCCCAGAAGTTGGTGTGCTGTTCAGGATATAGTTCCCTTACTTTACTGTACTCCATACCTTCCCAAACTCCAAATCCCATCTCCTTTAAGGATTCAACTAAAACAATTTTTGTATTCTTTTCCCCATTTATGTATTTTGCTGTATCAACAGCTCTTTTTAATGGACTCGTATAAATAACATCAAAATTAACGTCTTTTAGCCTCTCCCCAAGCCTTTTGGCATTATCTATGCCCTTTTCAGTTAATTCCGAGTCCTTCCACCCTTGCATTAACCCCTTTACATTCCACTCTGTTTCACCATGTCTTGTGATATATATTTTCATAGTGGACCTCATAAAATACTATTTTTCCAATGTCTTGTCTCAAAAGTCAGAGGGCATGAAAAAGCTTTTCTGAGAGTTAAAATTCTATCTTAATGCTTTCCCCTTCAACTGCAATACCTTTAGAACGAGTAATTTTCAACTTTTGTTCTTGAGAAAATCCAATGGTCTCACCATGCTTTAAAGTGACATCTCCTTCAACTACATATGACGCTACACTAACTAAAAAATTATATAAATCCTTTAGGCTTTCCTTAGTTTTTATAACCTCAATTTCATCTTTTCCGAACTTATTTAGCCCAACGGTATAACCGGATACTCTATCGCCATCCGGATATATACCGAAATATATCCAATTTAAAATGGGCAAGTATCCTTGTTTAATATCTTCAGCTATATCAATATAGAACTTTGACGGTATAACAGTAGCACTTTGATAAATTCCAATGGCATTATCCAATTTCAATAAAGAACAAGCTATTTTTGTAAATAGCAAATTCCTTTCTATAGCATCAGAACCATTCATAACTGCTAGAATTGCATGAGCTTTATGTGTTGATGTAACTTCCACTGCCTCTTTCCACAAGAAATTGTTCCTGGCATTGTTTTCAGCTTCATTATGGGGTATTGGCAAATCGATAAAAGTACAAGCTATATTCATCCCATCAACTTCAAATGCAAATACACTGTCTTTTGATTGCTTTTCTGAAAGTTTTATACTCCAATCCTTTTCTAAATTTGCATAGAATGCCACCCAATCCACTTCTACTGAATTGAATAATATAAATCCGCATACTATATTTCCCGATGAACTCTTTCTTTCCGTTTCTTTCTTTTTAAACCATCCCAAATTAAACTTCCCCCTTTATTTTTCTCGAGTTAGCCAGGAATTCTCAATTTTTACATTTCGTCTTAAGTCATAAGATTTTAGCTAAAAATCAATATATACTCGATAATATTCTCCTTATGCATCCTCTTCTTCAATGGAAATACTAAATATTTTCTATTTAAACCAAAATAAAAAATAAAATCCTTTTCCTCTTTTAATTCAGCTATTTGTCCAACACCAGCGCGTATTTCTTGGCTAACATCTGTATAGTTCAATGATTTAATATTCAATAACCCTCTTTATATTCTCTTTGTCTTTAAATTCTTTTGTTTGCAAACCCAATCCCTAAAACCCGAATGTTTTAATACTTTTGCTCTAAGGTAAGTAATATTCTAAGTTAAGTAACTTTTTCATAATCAATATTCAAAATTTTTCCTTTATCTGATTCTGTCATATTTAAGCTAACCTCATCATTTACCGGCAGTGCTTTTATCAAATGCTGAACATTCCATAACCATAATTAATAAATAGAGCAATAAAAAAATCCTCAGCTTCATTTGAATTCCTGCTTACATGATCTATTATGCGTGCTCTTGCCTGTAATCGGAAACTTCATCAATGTATTATACTACTTTAATTTATATAGATAAGCATGTACTTTCCATTTAATGAAGCCTTTCTAAATATCTCTTGCACCTCAGCAAAATAACTCCAAACATAATCGGCATCATCATTGCTGTCAAACTTCGGATAAATATCGTTTTCGGCAAGCTCTTTATAGTCAAATTTACTTTTAAACTCATCTTTTGTAATATCTTTTATTGCCTCATAGACTTCCTTAACTTCAGAAGGAGTTAAATATCTTGCCGGGCCATAACCTACATCTTCATCGTTTATTTCAGTTCCACCCAGCACGGCATTGTAATAGGGAAGTTCCCCCTCCCAAGTTTGTCCGCAAAGTATATAATGTATAGCATGCCAAGACTTGTCTATATCAAGATATTCATCATCGCTATGTTCAGTATCGTAAAGAAACTCTGAAATATCAATCTTACCCGATTTAATTCCGTTAATTGTTTCTTCATCAACCAATAAATAATTACCTATCATTGACATAAAAATGCCCCCCATTTTAAATTATTTTCTTTATGGATTTATTGTAACAGATATTAATTACCTAAAACCACTTCTTTTCATAAGATAATGAAAAAGGGTCTTTAATAAATCTATCAATTTCATAGTCACTTATATCAAACGTATCTTCCGATTCTCGTTTCTTACGAATCATTTCCCGAACTTCTTCCATTCGCTTGCTCAGTAAGCTGTTTTGCAATATTATACAACTCTTCATCGGCCTTTAAGCTATCAATTAGCCACTCCTTCATAACTTTACTTGAGTTACCGAGTGATAAATACCATGCTGCCAACTCTTTCTTTTCAATATCATTTATAACATTATCCAAATATCTAAAAAACTTGTTCTTATAATTTTCTAATCTTAACATTGTACCGCATACCGGTTCTTCCATTAGGTTCACCTCTTTGAGGCAGCATCAAATGACAACTGAATCATTTTTAAAACTTAGGTCGTACAACAATTTCATTCTTTATTAATGTATTACTCAAATTCCTAAGAAAAGTCTCTTATATAAAAGGAAAACATCTATACACTATTTTTAAAGCCTTTTTCTTCGTATATGTCTGCATATAACTCTTTAGCGGCCTTTCTGATTTCATCTGTCTGATGGCGAACTAAAATTCCATAAACATCTTCTTTTTGCCCTTTAACCTTTATTCTTATTTCATTTGCGAAAATGCTATGCTTTAATAAAATTTTTTCAATATTATCAATATAATACCTTTTCCACTTTGGACTGCCTTCATCGGTTAGAACTCTTGAGTTACCCACATTATCTTTTTCCAATCCTGAAAGCATTCCTGTAATTGTTCCTGCAAATGCCGGTGATGCCGACAATGATGAGAAAATACCGGCTGGTATCATTAAAACACCTTCTTTTGCAAAAACTACATGATAATTACTCCAAGTTGCTCCTAATGGACCAAATGTCGCACAGACATTCCATATGTTTTCCATAGAATGCTCCTCCCACCATTCGTCAGAATACTCACCTTTTGATATCATTATTAGAATATTATCATATTTTTCTGTTTCCAAATACTGATGACCGGATTGATTATCACTATGTTGTTCAAAACAAGAAATCCACCAGGCATAATCATCCCAATCACTTTTTTTAGCACCCCAATAAAAAATACCATCCTGTGAATTAAAAATAATAAACGATTCTCCTGTTACTACTTTAGCTATTATTTTTATATTAGAATACGCTTCAATAAAATCTAATTTATCAATTCTAACTTCATCACTCAATCCATTTGCCAAATCCATAAATAAACTCTGTAGCTTTTTTATATGATTTAGATTTCCGGAAAAAACTATCATCATATATTCATTTTTATAACCGGGAAAATAACCTAATTTCATTTTTTCATTCATAAACTATTCCTCTTAATTCTACATATTATTTTTTCTGATGTGTGCTGGACGCCAAATCCTAGCTACGAATTAATTTTCCAGCTTTTTTATAATTTTCTTCCACTTGTCGATATCGCAGATTATTTGGAATCTATCTATTAGATTTACATCATCTGCAATCGGCACATAGTTTTTCAATTTTATATTAAACTTAAAAACATCCTTCTTTATATTATAAAATTCTTCTAAAAAGCCTAACACTTTCGAAAATTTAGCTTCAAACGATACTTCATAACCATCACTGTGTTTAAATAGACTTAATTTGCTTTTCCAATTTAATATATGTTCTTTTGCTTCGTCAACATTATCTATATTCGATTCAGATACATATTCCAAAATATGTCTAAACAAAGCTTCCTCAAAATTGCTACCCCTTCCAGCTTCATTTAAGCAATCGATTCATCAAATGCTACCACTCTTAAAACTTATAACCAGTATATTCTTACAGTATCCTTATTATCTGACACTATCCATATTTTATCAAATATCAATTTATATCGTCCACATTTTTTCAACACTTTCCATAAAATAATATTTAATAAGACAAAAGTTTCAGAATTTTTCAGTACAAACTTAAATAAAAGCTTATACCTACTTTATTCACTATAACAAAGTAAATATAAGCTTTACATAAAAATCACCACATAAATTACACCTCATGCCGAAAAGCTCATTCCCCTGGTTTCAACTGAGTTGACAATACTTTTTATTTCTCTTAACCAGGAATTTATGAACTCTGCACTATAACTCAAGCCTTCTCCCTTTTCGTTTCTGCATCTTTGCAAAACATAGAGTTTTGCTCCTCTTATTTGCTTTGCAATTTCCACTATATCGTCAACATTCAGCCCCGGTGCCAATGTTGTTCTAAATTCATAGTTAATGCCACTGTTTATAATCAAATCTACGCTTTTTTCAATATTGCCCAGTTCAACATCCGTTCTGCATATATCTTTGTATTTATATAGTGGAGCTTTAAAATCCATGGCAATATAGTCCACCAATCCTTTATCCAAACAGCTTTTCACCACTTCAGGATTGGTACCGTTGGTGTCAAGCTTTATAGGATACCCCAAACTTTTTACATGAGTCAGAAAGGGCAGGAGTCCCTTTTGGAGTGTTGGTTCTCCCCCACTCACAACAACTCCGTCAAGGAACCCCTTTCTGTTTTCCAAAAAGTTCAGCACATCATCGCAGCTAATTAACTTTTGGTATTTGTTATCCAATAAAATTCTGTTATGGCAGTAAAAACAGTCCATATTACAACCGGGAGTGAAAATAACTGCACTTATTTTTCCCGGATAATCTACAAAGGAATTTTTCTGCAATCCGCTTATCTTCATGAGATCTTCTCCGCCAATACAAATTTCTTTCTTCCCGAATACTCTTCCTTTTTTCCTGTATTATAGTTGGCCACAGGCCTTAAATATCCCGTAACCCTTGACCATACTTCGGTAATCTCACCGCAGTCAGGACAACTGAAATGTTCACCTTTTATGTATCCATGATTTTGACAAATACTAAAGGTAGGTGTAATTGAAATATAGGGAATTTTATAATTTATGAAAATCTTCTTTATAAGATTTTTGCAAGTTTCAATATCTTCAATGCTCTCTCCCAGATAAAGATGCTGAACTGTTCCGCCTGTATAAAGGGATTGCAATTCATCCTGCAGTTCCAATGCCTCAAATATGTCATCGGTATATTCAACCGGAAGCTGCGTCGAATTTGTATAATATGGATTTTCTTTTCCTGCAGTTATTATATCGGGATATTTCTGCCTGTCAATTTGCGCAAGCCTGTAAGAAGTGCTCTCCGCCGGAGTTGCTTCAAGATTGTAGAAATGTCCTGTTTCATTTTGGAACTCTACCAGTATTTCCCTTAGATAGTGCATTATCTCAATGGCAAATTCCTGGCCTTCCTTTGTTGTTATATCCTTACCCATAAAATTCAGCAAAGCCTCATTCATCCCGATTATACCGATGGTGCTAAAATGGTTGTACCAATATTGACCGTATCTTTCCTTGACATGCCTCAAATAATGTGTTGAATAGGGGTATAATCCGTTGTCCGACTGCTGCTCGATAATTTTTCTCTTAATCTCCAGAGAAGTCTTTCCGATGTTTGCCATTCTCCATAGCCTTGCTTTAAATTCGCTAACTGATTTAGAGAGATAACCTATTCTGGCAAGATTTATGGTAAATACTCCAATAGACCCGGTCAGTGGATTGCTTCCAAACAAACCTCCGCCTCTTTTCCTCAATTCCGATGTATCAAGGCGCAGGCGGCAGCACATTGAAACTGCATCCTCCGGAGAAAGGTCGGAGTTAACATAGTTTGCAAAGTACGGAATCCCGTATTTACAGGTTATTTTCATAAATTCATCCACCACAGGATTATTCCAGTCAAAATTTTTGGTTATATTGATTGTTGGGATCGGGAAAGTAAATACTCTCCCCTTTGCGTCGCCTTCAAGCATTACTTCACAGAAAGCCCTGTTGAACATGTCCATTTCCGCCTGAAATTCCTTGTAGGTTTTATCCATATACTTTCCACCGATAATAACCGGCTCGTCCTTAAGTGTATTTGGCACTGTTATATCAAAAGTCAGGTTTGAAAACGGACATTGAAATCCTACCCTTGTGGGTACATTTATATTAAATATAAACTCCTGAATACACTGTTTTACCTCATTATAAGTCATGTTATCGTAATATATAAAAGGTGCGCAGTATGTATCAATACTGGACCATGCTTGCGCTCCTGCAGTTTCACCTTGAGTTGTGAAAGTTGAATTTACAATCTGTCCTAAAAAGGATCTTAAATGCTTTGCAGGCTTACTTTCCACTTTTCCTTCAACACCGCCAAAACCATCCAGTAAAAGCTGTCTTAAATCCCATCCTGCGCAATAGGGTCCGAAAAAACCCAAATCATGAATGTGACAGTCACCATTTTCATGGGCTTCCCGTACCTCTGCAGGATATATTTCATAGAGCCAGTATTTCTTTGTAAAGCTTTCCCTTATATAATTGTTGAGTCCGTTGACACTTTTCTGTGCATTGGCATTCTCCTTAATATTCCAATCCTTATCACCGAGGTAGTTAGTAAACATATCTATTGTTGCGTCTACCAATGCATTAAAATTTCTGGCACTTTTGCGCTTTTCCCTGTACAATATGTAAGCTTTTGCTGTTTTGGCATGTCCGTTCTCGATTAAAACCTTTTCTACAATGTCCTGTACCTCTTCAACTGTGGGTGCCCTATCCTTGTACATAATTTCTGTCAGATCCAGAACTTGTCTGCATAGAGCTTCCGCTTTTTCAAAATCGTCGCCTCCACAAGCCGATGCTGCTTTGAAAATTGCCCAGGTGATTTTCTCCGGCCGGAACTTCTCTTCTCTTCCGTTTCTCTTAATAATCGTCTTAATCATAAAAGAACATCTCCCATTATTATTTTTCTTGTGCAGCTAATGCTTTTATCAATAGTTCATATATTATTCATTTTTTACAAATATGAGATATATTAGTAATGCAAAATAACAATTTTTTAAGACTATAAACTGTATTAAGGAAAACCCCCAGAAATGCAGACAAAACAATAGAATTTTTATACAATAAAAGTTTTGAAATTAATTTTAAATTGCTACTGAATTTGCAAAATACGATATACCCTCTGTCTGATTAAAAGGCATGAAAAACGATACAACCAAAAAACTCAATTATGCATGAAATCTGTGATGGGAACTTCTGGTTTCAAACCTTCATTTCCAAATAAGCAGCATCAAATTTAAGAAATACTTTAACTACATTTTGTTAGTACAATTTTATCACACACAATATGTAGTGTCAATATATAAAATTACAATATTTTTATTAATCAAATTTTTTTACTTATTATAAAGTCCATTTCTGCAACAAACATTTCAGAATTTAATCTTGCTTTCAATCCCATTAAAGTTTCAATGTTATAAATATATAACGCAACGAAAGTCATCAACGATAGTTAACCCTAAATACAAAAACTACCCCTGTTGAAGCATTTGACTTTTACACACCTTATAGTAAAATTCAATATTATCTTCATTGCCATTCATAACTCTCTTGTACACCTTAATAATTGGATAACACTCAAAACAATTTAATCTGACAGCAAGAAGTTTTTCAGCATTTATCGTCCATTTGCCACCTATATTTTTAATAATCAGTTCGCCAAGATAACTTTCAATTATCCTTGAAACTTTATCAATATTTTCTTCTTTTATATTTTTGTTTGAAATAATTTGCCGATAAATAATTTCTCATAATTGTTCAACCTTCTCAACACTTTTCTCACTATAATCCAACTTAATATTATACATCTGAGCCAATCCAAAAACATGGCTTGACCAATCATCAATTATGCTTTGCAATGAACTATCTGCCATTTTCATAGCCTCCAAAATTAATATTTCGAAGCTTTTCTTACTAAACTGCACCCATGAACGCAATTACAGTTAAGACTTGCCGTATAAGACACCGATGAATCGGACATATAAGGAATATCCATGAACTGCATAAGCCCGACGAATTGATGTTGGAAGTATAACCTAATATCCATACTCCAGTAAATGCTTTCTATTGATTCGCACTTACACAAATGGACTTGTTAGCTGAAGTGCATCAGGCCCGCGAAGCTGTAGTTCCTCCTATGGACTCTTTAATGGCTTTTCATAACCAATTTAAGCATACTGTTTCCTGCTTTCAAATACTCTTTTTTCCCTATTCCTAAAAAACCTTTTTTTACTATTATATTATAAATATAATCAAATGAACCTATCCATTCAGGTCGCTTGTAATCTTTAAAACATAAATCAAATTCTTGTATTACAATTCTATGCAGTAATGGTTCAATATTAATCTTATTTTCTATGTGAACATATGGAAATATTTCTCTTATTTTACTTATGGGGTCATATTCCGCTTCTTCAAAATCCAATTGTTCTTCAAAATCTAATGGAACTATTGAAATTGAGCCATTTTCATATATAACATCAACTATCCTACGGTTATTATGTATTTTCACTACTTCTCCCTTATCACAAATACATGCCATATCCAGTTCATCATCATCCGATACATAACCGAATACCTTTGTATATAATATATCAGATAACTTATGCGCAAAATTCAAAGTTCCATGAATTCCTTGAACTCCAAATTTATTCTTGCCAAGCCAAATACTAAGATCATTATATTTTGAGAGTGATTGCTTTAACTCATCACTCAAATGATAGTCATTTAAGTAACTGCTGAAATGATCAAACATTTTTCTTGATTTCCCGACAGTCAAATGATATAGATTATTTTTTTCATCAAAATATAGATACCATTTGAACTCTTGTCCTATAGTCTTTAATTTAGACCAATCACATTCTTCCCTGATAATATATCCAGAAATCGTATAACCCATTGTCTCCTCCTAAAGCGATTTTATCTGCGCTTGCTTTATACCCTTAAAAAGTATCATGTATCCGTTCTTTTGCTTTATGTTTTTTTAAAAGAATTATTGAAACTACTAGCAAAATCCCACCTACAGAACCAAATAAAACAGCCTGGCGAAATTGATTTCCTTTTAATGTTACGTTTGTAGGCTTGCTCTTTTGATAATATATTTCAACACTATCTCCAACAGCCATACCCTCAACATAAGTATCAAGCGAAGCAACATATTGTGGACCACCAGGTATACTAAATAAAACCAAAACTTCATGTCCTCTTTTTTGTTGTTTAATACTAACAATATGAGCTGTAGTCTGATAATAATTATTCGAGATATTTCTCTCAATAATTTTTACCATATTGGGAATAAAGCCTGCCACCAAAATTGTAATGCTAATAATAATAAAAAAAATACCAATTCCAAATCTTCTAAATATCTCGTACTTAATCTTCATAGCAACCCCCTTAATTTAAAAACCATTTCAAAACTCTGATCTTCTCAAATCCATTCTTTATTTTGGCCTTAACGCAAATGGACATGTAGCTTAAGTCCGTCGGAATTATACTTTAAAATTCTTCTTAAGTTATTTCTGAAATCAGCTATTAATCAAAAAAGTCAACCTCTATATTTCATTCCGGTTCCTTACAAAACAATGAAGATATTATGCCAACTATTTGTCCTATCCCCATCACCATAAATATCAATCCACGGAAATCCAAAAAATCTCCTGTAGGAGGTTGCTTAATTTCATACCAAGTATAAATTGATGTATAAGAGAAATTCAAAACAAATGATAAAATCAAGTACAACTTAATTCAATATACATTCACATATTCCAGAAACCTGGAAGTAAGTAACATAGCACCAACCGGCCCTATTATCCAGGAGAAGAAAAACACTCCCGGAATTTCTATATTAAGTACTGCTGGTATTCCCATCCCCAATATTAAATAGCATATAATCATTAAAATATGTGAAATAAAAAAATAAATTATTATCATAATCAAAACCTTTTATAAAATTCAATTAGCCTTGTATCAAGTGCATTGAGAAAATTCTTAGTTTACCGGCAGATAATCAATAGCCGCTATGCTATGCCTCCAAGAGTTTATTGGCAAGCTTTACAGCGCTATAGGCATCTTCCGAATACCCGTCAGCTCCAATTTCTTTTGCAAAACTTTCAGTCACCACTGCACCGCCCACCATGAATTTAGCCTTCAATCCTTCTTTCTTTGCCAGTTCTATTACCGTCTTCATCTCCATCATCGTTGTAGTCATCAATGCAGACAATCCTATAATTTCAGCCTTCTTCTCTTTTGCCGCATTTATAATTTCCTCGGCCGGCACGTCTTTTCCGAGATCATATACTTCAAATCCATAGTTTCTCAACATCAAGGCAACAATGTTCTTGCCAATGTCATGTATATCGCCTTTTACTGTGGCAATTACAATTCTGGCTTTTGCTTTTTCAGCCGTTTCATCTTTTTTCAGCAAAGGCTCAACCAAGCCAAAAGCTTCCTTCATAGTCTCGGCACTTTGTATTAGCTGAGGCAAAAAGTATTCCTTTTTATCATAGAGGTCTCCCACATGATTTATGGCAGGTATCAGGCAGTTATCTACCAGGTAGGATGCCTCGTAACCTTCTTTTAATGCTGTCTCAATATGTAACTTTATATTTTCCCTGTCTCCTCCAACAACAGCACCATAAATTCTTTCGGTTACACTCTGCTCTGCTTTTTTAGTTTGAACCGGTTTCTCTTTTGTGCTGCCTCCAAAATATTCAATATATTTTAAGCTGTTTTTATCTTTTCCGGTCAGGACATCTCCTGCCATCTTAATGCTCATTAACGTATCGCTCGATGGATTTAATATAGCCATTGTCAGTCCTTTTCCCATTGCCATGGCAAGGAAAGCACTATTCACCCAGCTTCTTTCAGGCAAACCGAAGGATACATTGGAAAGCCCAAGTATTGTATTGCACCCAAAAGTATTTGTACTCCAATCTATTACTTTCAAGGTCTCCAAAGCAGCCTTTTGGTCTGAAGCCACCGTCATAACCAAACCGTCTATAACAATATCCTTCTTTTCATAGCCATACTTTTTCGCTCTTTCATATACTTCATTTATAATAGTATACCTCTCCTCGGCAGTTGCAGGCACTCCTTCATCGCTCAACGGCAGCAGAATAAACATCGCCCCGTATTTGGCAGCAACCGGTAAAAGTTTCTCCAGCTTCGCTTTTTCTGCCGATATGGAATTTATAAGAGCCCTTCCCGGATATATTCTAAGAGCTGCCTCCAATACTTCCGGTGAAGATGAATCAAGACATAAAGGGGTACTAACCATAGATACAAGAAGCTCTACAATTTTAACCATGGTCTCCTTTTCATCTATCCCGGGCATGCCCACATTAACATCCAATACTTTTGCACCTTTTTCCACCTGTTCCAGTGCAAGATCGGTAACTAAAGAGGTTTTTCCCTCCTTAAGTTCCTCCTGAAGTTTTTTCTTTCCTGTAGGGTTAATTCTCTCGCCTACAACTACTGTCGGCTGATTTGTCCCTAAAAAAACAGTACTTCTTGCCGAAGTAATTGCACTAACCTTTTCAGGCTCGATTTTAAGCGGTTTTAGTCCTTTAAGATTCTTCTTTATCTCTGCAATGTATAAAGGAGAAGTTCCGCAGCATCCTCCAAGAAGATTTACACCGCTTTTTACAAGCTCTTCCACATAAGTTCCGTATTCTTCAACGCCCATATCAAATACTGTTTTCCCGTCAACCAGTTTTGGAAGACCGGCATTAGGCTTTGCCAATAGCGGAACTAAAGCATAGGGCTTCATAGCCCTGATTATTTCAATCATAGCTTTAGGCCCTGTGGAACAGTTACATCCCACCGCATCGGCCCCAAGACTTTGCAGTGTTATTAATGCCGTTAACGGATCAGTCCCCATTAAGGTTTTTCCGCTTTCCTCAAAGGTCATGCTCACACAGACAGGAAGGTCACAGCTCTCCTTTACGGCAATAAGTGCCGCTCTTGCCTCCTGTATATCCATCATTGTCTCAATTACAAAGAAATCCACTCCGCCTTCCAAAAGACCTTTTACCTGCTCTTTATACACCTCTACGCAAGTTTCAAAATCCATATCTCCAAAAGGCTTTATAAACTTGCCGGTAGGTGCCAAATCTCCTGCAACAAAAGCTTTATCTCCGACGGCTTTTTTAGAGAGTCTTGCCAATTCAGCATTCATCTCAACAACTTTATCTTGCAGGCCAAAAGCCTCCAGCTTTATTCTATTTGCACCAAAAGTGCAAGTATATACTGCATTAGAACCTGCACTTACATATTCTCTCTGTACATCCAATATAACATCCGGATTTTCGATAACCCATTTTTCCGGACATACACCTTTTGGCATACCCCTTTTTTGAAGTTCTGTTCCGGTAGCACCATCCAAAATCATTATGTTTTCTTTTAAAAATTCCAAAAACTGTTGCCTGTTCATCTATTCAATCCCCTCTATTCCAGCTATTGCAATTACAGACTTTTCCGGTACCAGCATATACCTTTCGGTAATGCTTAATCCGAGCTTTTCCAGTCCTAAAGCATCAAAAATCTTCTTTTGATTAAACAACGGAAGATCTCCGTATCCAGGACTGTATCGCATTTTTGTGAGAGTTTTTCCCTCTCTTCTGATCAAATTGTTTATATAGTCAACCATCCAGTCTAAAGCTGCATCTGCTGTCTCCGATGCCACAGCATCTAAAACAACACCAAAGGATGCATTACCATTTTCGACCTCGTAATGGATTTTATCGGTTATCTCTCTTCCAACGGTAGATGCCATTAAAACAACCTCAATACTGTTATTTAAAAGCTTTGCAAGACCTGTACCTTCAAACGTCAATCCATTCTCAAGCTTAACATACTTATCGTTTTTTTCTATAATGGCATACCTTCCGAAAATCCCCCGGGTTTTGCACATTAGAAAACCTTCATTTATCATCCTGTTTAACTTCTTTTTATACTCTTCATCCAAAACCGTTTTGGTCTTTCTATAACCAAGCCTTGTAAGAATCATGCCTTCACTCGGTCTTGAAGGAATATACTCAAAATACTTAAGCTTACCGCTGTCATACACTTTTATGCATCTCCCGTTGATTTACTTGCATTCCTAAAAAAATCCATGTAGTAAATATTATATATTAATATACCAAAAAATCAATCTATTTAACTTTACAGGAAATAACGCTGTTTAAAAACCAATACCTTGTATACACATAAGAGACAAAAACCGGTACAAATCATCAACAATTTTCTGGAATTATCATAATCTTGAATATTTTTAGTCTTATTGAAAAAAAATACTATTGTACTCAATAAGCTACAAATATTAAAAATTGAAAGGAGACTGTGTATGACACAACTGAACCAACAAGAACTTCAAAATTTAAGGCATCTTATAGGTTCCCACGAAACTGCGGCTAAAAAGTTAGAAGCTTATGCCCAGCAAGCTACAGACCCACAGGTAAAACAATTGTTCCAAAAATCTGCCCAGGATGCAAGAAACACAAAAGACCAGTTAATGTCATTCTTGAACTAAGGAGGAATTGAACATGCAAGATAAAGAAATGGTAAACGATCTGTTATCGCAAATAAACAGCAGTATTACAGGATATGCAAATGTAATATCCCAGACTGAAAACCCTCAACTTCGTCAAACTATACAGCAGATAAGAAACAATTGTGAAACTTTCCAATACGATTTGTTTAAACTGGCTCAACAAAAAGGTTACTATCAACCTGCTCAAAGAGCAAGCCAAGAAGATATAATGGTGGTTAAAAACCAGTTAAGCAACAGCTAAAATAATAATCCCAAATTTCCTATCACAAATCATTTGCTATAAAGCAAATTATAAAGATCTATTAGCAAAGTTAAAATCCATATTTATTTCAAAAAGGCTGAAAAGTTAAAAAAGCTTTTCAGCCTTAATATTTTCAATTAAAGATAAGGAAGTTAAAACATTATTTCATAACTTACATTTCCATAAGAAGCTGTTCGTATAAATCATGTATTTCTTCATATACTTCCAAATCTCTTGCCTCATATTCTTCAAGAAACTCTTCAAGTTCTTCCAAATCGTTTATTTTTATATCCATATCCGCTTCCTCAAGTATTTGGTTAATTTCATCGAAAATTTCCCTGGTGTCCATGCTTTCACCTCCTTTATCTAATCAGGCAGCTGTCTTCTATATGCCTCATTTGATATATTATCCATATCATCCACAATTCCCTGCCTGTCCAATTCATTGGTATAGTACTCCTCATAGTCATAATAACCGCCCATATCCTGCGGTGTATCCGACGAACCGTATTTAACAAGGTCAAACAATTGATCCATTCCTTCAAATTCGTCATCTTCCCTTTTGTTTAAATATTTCCTTCCGAAAGGTGCATCCCATATAAGTTCCTCTACAGGTCTCTGCCTGTTTAAGTTTGCCATTGACAACTCCTTGCTGGTCTCACAATCTATACACAACCTGGTATACGGCAAAGCTTCAAGTCTTTCTTTTTCTATTTCCTGACCGCAAAATTCACATTTACCGAAAGTTCCGTCATAAATTCTTCCCAAAGCATCATATACTTCTCTGAGTAAATATTCCTCATGCACTA
This sequence comes from Acetivibrio clariflavus DSM 19732, assembly GCF_000237085.1. Classification (GTDB taxonomy): domain Bacteria; phylum Bacillota; class Clostridia; order Acetivibrionales; family Acetivibrionaceae; genus Acetivibrio; species Acetivibrio clariflavus. Next base: position 2,300,422 of record NC_016627.1, read on the forward strand.
CCAATGCGTTGTTTAACTGTGCATGAAAAAGGTCCGTTCCCAAATCTGCCGGATGATTGTCGTAATTGGAAAGTTCATCAGGATCATCTTTTTGTTGTTCCCCTATTCCATGGCTTTTCATAGAATTTATTGTTCCTTCTATACCTTTTTTTTGTTCGTTAAGTTTCTTTTTGAAGAATTCCATTTGTAATTCATCCATTTCAGGGGCCCTCCTTAAAATAAAAAAAATACTTTAATATATTCCAGGATATCGTTATTAATTTTTGAAAATAATGTTGATAAATTAATTGAAACTTTGTATTTTTATAATATAATTAATAAAGTATAGTAAAATACTATAAAAATTATTTTATATCATTATGTTTATACAAAACATCAATTTTTATAGGAGGTTTATCATGGAATACAATGTTGATATAGGAGTTTTTGGCGGTTCCGGTTTTTACTCTTTTTTAGAAAACGTGGAAGAAGTTGAAATAGATACACCCTATGGAAAACCCAGTGACAAATTTGCAATTGCAACCTTTGAAGGAAAGAAAATAGCATTTTTGCCCCGTCATGGCAAAAATCATCAATTCCCGCCTCATATGATAAACTACAGAGCAAACCTGTATGCCATGAAACAGCTTGGGGTAAAAAAGATTTTGGCTCCCACTGCATCAGGAAGCCTTAAGCCGGAAATAAAACCCGGTGATTTTGTAGTATGCGATCAGTTTGTTGACAGAACTTCAGGCCGCAAAGATACTTTTTTTGACGGACCTGAAACCAAGCATCCCAGCGCTGCACATCCTTATTGTCCTGAGCTTCGAAAATTAGCAATTCAAGCAGGAAAAGACTTGGGAATAACAATACACGAAAAAGGAACAGTAGTAGTAATACAAGGTCCCCGTTTTTCTACCGTAGCTGAAAGCCGTTGGTTCAGTAAGATGGGCTGGGACGTAATAAACATGACCCAATATCCTGAATGCTATTTAGCCAGAGAATTAGGCATTTGCTATGTCAACATTTCCTTAATTACCGATTACGACGCAGGTTTGGAAGGTCGCGACGATATCGCGCCCGTTACCGAAGAAGAAGTATTAAAGGTATTTGCTCAAAATAATGAAAAGGTAAAAAAATTATTGTTTGAAGTAATAAAGAGAATTGATTTATCCGGCGACAAATGCAAATGCTGTTGCTAATGTCTGCCAATATTATTTTTATACATTATTAAATTCATGATAAAAACAGGAGAAGAAGTATGAGACCTTTGGAATATTGTAACGGTGTATTAAAGCTTGTAGATCAGACAAAACTGCCGCTGGAAAAAAAGATAGTTGAGCTTTCTACTTATGAAGAAATAGCTGATGCCATTAAAAAAATGACAGTAAGAGGTGCCCCGGCCATAGGAGTTACTGCTGTTTACGGGGTGGTAGTTGCTGCCAACTCCATCAACACTTCCTCGAAGGATGAGTTTTTTGAAGAATTGAAAAAGGCCTGTGACCTGATTAAGAGCACCCGTCCGACAGCGGTAAACCTGTTCTGGGCCGTTGACAGAGTATATAATAAAGCTGTTTCAAATAAGGACAAGTCCATTGAACAAATTCGGGAAATAATTGAAGCCGAAGCCCGGCTTATGGAAAAGGAAGATATCGAATCCAACAGGGCAATAGGCAAATACGGAAATGAATTAATAAAGCAAAACTATACAATACTTACTCATTGCAATGCCGGTGCATTAGCCACTTGTGACTACGGCACTGCCTTAGGTGTTATTCGTGCAGCCCATGAAGCAGGTAAAAATATAAGTGTATTTGCCGATGAGACAAGACCGTATCTTCAGGGTTCAAGGTTGACTGTATGGGAACTCATGGAAGACAATATACCCGTTACTCTCATATGTGACAATATGGCAGGGCATTTCATGAAAGAAGGCGTTATTGACTGTGTGATTGTCGGTGCAGACAGGATTGCGTTAAACGGCGATACTGCAAATAAAATAGGAACATATTCGTTATCCGTCCTTGCCAAAGAAAACAACATTCCCTTTTACGTTGCAGCACCGATTTCCACAATCGATTTTTCTATAGAATCCGGTGAGCAAATCCCGATAGAGGAACGAAACAGCGAAGAGGTAACCCATATAAAAGGCATAAGAATAGCACCGGAAGGCATAAAAGTGAGGAATCCTGCTTTTGACGTTACACCTAATAAATATATCACTGCAATAATTACCGACAAGGGAATTATATATCCTCCTTATAAAGAAAATATAATTAAACTTAAGGAGGCTTAGTATTTTCCCTTGACTTAAAATATATTGTTTATTTGCTATTAACAGTTGAAAAAATTCGGAAGAAATATTGTAAAGGAAGTTGTAGTAAAATTAGTCAAAATTTTAAGCGTGTTGGTAAGTTACCGACACGCTTTACTTTTCTACCTTCAACCTTATTCTTTAAGATCTGCTATTGCTCTTTTTATAAGAGCCTCGTCATCAATAGTGCATTGAACTACTTCCCCGATTTTTTTCCTCGGGAGTATAAAGGTAAGTTTATTGCCCTTTATCTTTTTATCGTAAAACATCTGATTGTATACCTTATCCACATCTATATTCTCAAGCTTTACCGGAAGCCCGATTTTCATAAGTGTATTTTTGACTTTGTCCACCAAATCGGATTCAATCATTTCAAGATATTGCGCCATTCTGAATGCTGCCACCATTCCCAATGAAACACATTCCCCATGTAGAAGCTCAAAATTCATAACGGTTTCTATAGCGTGTCCGATGGTATGTCCAAAGTTCAGATTAGCCCTCAGCCCGCTTTCCCTTTCATCCTTTTCAACCACACTTCCCTTTATAGAGCAGTTAATCTTTGTAATATATTGCAAAACACTCTCGTCGAAACTGAATATTTTATTTACATTATAATCGATATAGTCAAAAAATTCAGCATCTTGTATAATTCCGTGTTTTACTACCTCTGCAAGCCCAGCTTGCAGTTCTCTTTTAGGCAGAGTCCTCAATGTATTTACGTTTATATAAACAAACTTAGGCTGGTAAAAAGCTCCGATAATATTTTTGCTGCCATTGAAATCTACTCCCACTTTACCGCCAACACTGCTGTCCGATTGTGCAAGCAGTGATGTGGGAATTTGAACAAAATTAATACCTCTTAAAAACGTAGCAGCAGCAAATCCTGTTATATCACCGACCACTCCGCCACCTAGAGCTACAAGAGTGGAGTTTCTGTCCAATTTCAGGCTTATCAAATATTGGTAAATATCTCTGATAGTATCAAGATTTTTGCTCTTTTCTCCTGCCGGAATGACATATTTAAACACTTCGCCTTCAAATTTCCTTAATGAATCCATACATTGCTGCGATTGATATTTATCTACATTGCTGTCGGTTATCAAAACCAATTTCCCATTTATTTTTGCATTATCCAAGCTACTTTTCAAATCACTGTAGTCGGTTGTTATGTATATCGGATAACTTCTCTCATTTAAATTTATATTTAGCTTAATCACTATCTCAAGTCACTCCTTAATATTAACACAATCTGCCGTATTAAAACAATCTACAGTACTAATATCCTGGTCATCAATCACAGATCTTAATGCTTCCAGCTGGGAATGAAGAAGAGCTTCTGCTTTACTCTTATAAATATGAAGCCGTTTTTTTGTCTCTTCATATTCATATTTTATTCTCATAACTTCCTGATTGGCTTCATTAATTATTTTCTGAGCTTTTAACTCTGCCTCTTTTATAATATTTTCCGCTTTCAGATACCCGTTTTTCTTTATGTCTTCGCTGGTTTTCTGGGCAATAATTAAAGTGTTCTGCAGAGATTCTTCTATATTTTTGTAATGCTGTATTGCCTGATTCAAAGCTTCCAGCTTGTCCTTAAGCTCTCTGTTTTCATGGATATAAGCAGTATAATCCTCTATAATTTTATCTAGTACCTCGTTTACCATATCCTCACTATATCCACGTATACTCCTTTTGAAAGTAAGGTTTTGCAAATCGTTGGGAGTATAATTCATTCATAAGCACCTCTTTTATATAAATTTCTTTAAATATATACTTATTCTGTCTTTTTTAGTGGTTCCTCCAATTTCCTGCACCAAAACTCGGCCCTTCCCTCTTATGGAAATCAGGTCACCCTCCTTAACGCTTTTCTTAAGGTTGGTAGTGGTTTCCCAATTCAGGTTGACCCTCTCTGCCCGTATATATTCCTGAACTTTACTTCTTGACATGCCAAAACCTGCACTGGCAACAGAATCAAGCCTTAAAGAAGCAACCGTTGTTCGTATCTCCTTGACTTTTTGCTCCCGTGCCTGAAGGCTGTCAAGACCGACATAATCCAGTTCAACTTTTATATTACCCACTTTTTCGAGATTGTATTTTATGTAATCAGCAACATCGTTTTCGACAATTACCAAACAGTGCTCATCTTTTATAAGAATATCGCCAATTTTCTCCCTTTTAATTCCTAACCCCATCAAAGAGCCAAGGTAATCTCTATGTGAAACACTTCCCCGACTCATTAAACAAATTTTCAGCACTTTAAAAAAACCGATTAAATCCGGTTCATAATCTATCGGCATATTTCTAGGGCAGAAAACCACAACAGCCCTTTCTGCCCCTTCATAACCTCCATAGAATAAAAAATTATCAATATCGCTTGAATTAAGACACGCCGATACAACATTCTGCATACGTGGATCCAAAAAGTCAGTAACCGTAACTTTTCCAGTTTTCTCAGCCAGATAAAACTTATCCAACACTTTTGCAACAACTAATCTATCTTCACTTTTAGATACCTTTTTCAATATTTCTTCTTTGTTCATAGTCTAGCATCCGTTAAGCAGTAAAAAATTAAAATTTCCAGCGGCATCAATAATGTTTAGGTATTAACCTTATATATAACTTATTAAAATACTAAACAACAACCTTCTTACCGCTTCAATAATCAAGTAAACAATCAATGGTGAAAAATCCAGCATAGAATTTCTACCAAAAGAAGATTTTGCAATCAATTCTCTAACCGGACTTAAAATAGGCTCTGTTATCTGGTTCAGTAATTCTATTATAGGATTATCTCTCGGCAAATTAGGAATCCATGATAAAACCGCTCGTATTACCAATGCCCATTCTATTACCAACAATAGTATGTCCAGTGCTTTTATAAGATTATACATTTATATCCTCCATTATTTTGCCCAAGGGAAAGCTGTCTTATTTGACATCTCTCCTTTTAAATCCCCCATAATGTCAACATTATGCGGAGCAACAATAAATATTTCATTGGAAACCTTCTGTATAGATCCATCCAAGGCATAAACCGAACCGCTCAGGAAATCGATAATACGCTGAGCCAGATCTTTTTCCAATCCTTCAAGATTAATAACTATTGGCTTTTTGTTTTTCAAGTGATCACAGATGTCCTGTGCATCATTAAAATTCTCAGGTTGAACGACAACTACTTTAAACTGTGCTGAGGAGTGGATGTTAACAACTTTACCAGTTGAAGACCTCCTGTTGATAGTTTGAATAAATTGAGGCTTTTCATATTCTTCAGTTTCTTCCTCTTCCTTCTCTAATAATTCTTCGTCCTCTTCTTCAGTCTCCCAACCTACAAAATTGAGAACCTTGTTAAATAACTTTGACATTAAAAATACCTCCTCTTTATCTTTTGTGCAATTTCACTATATGTACTTACGTTCTCCAAACAACGCTGTACCAATTCTCACTATATTGGCGCCTTCTTCTATAGCCACTTCAAAGTCATTACTCATGCCCATAGAAAGATATTCCATATTTATATTATTAATATTTTCCTTTTCAATGTCAATAGACAATTTTCTCAAACCGGAAAAAACGTATCTTACAGCTTCCGGATTTGTAGTATAAGGAGCAATAGTCATAAGACCCCTAACCCTTAAATTTTCAAGCTCAGATATCTTTCGTATCAACTCTAAAGCATCCTGCGCTGCAGCTCCAAATTTAGACTGTTCACCGGAAATATTAACTTGTACCAATATATCAACCTTTTTCCCTATCTTTTGGGCTCTGGTATTTATCTCTGCAGCTAAACTATATCTGTCCACCGAATGGATCAATTTAACTTTGTCTATAATATACTTAACTTTATTAGTTTGCAAATGTCCAATTAAATGCCAATTGCAATCTCTATTAATTATATCGTACTTTTGTACCAATTCCTGAACCCTATTTTCTCCTAATTCCGTGATTCCTTCATCAATTGCCTTTATAATTTTTTCCGGTTCAACGGTCTTAGAGACTGCTACCAGCATAATATCTTCAGCTTTTCTTCCGCTTTTTGCTGCAGCTTTTTCAATTCTCTCCCTTATAATTTCCAGATTTCTTTTGATATAATCATATTGCCCGCTCATCAGTTTATTGTCTGCCCTTCCTCTATATTAATTGGATTAACAACATAACTTGAATATAAACTGACACTATAAGAATTAACATTATCTGAATCTATATTTTTATTGTCTATATTTTTAATTATAGCAAATTCTTCATTTTTTCCAACTATCTCAACCTTGACAAACCTGGCACGATTAGCTTTAACCAGGCATATTTCCGCTATTTTATTTTTTTCATCAATATTACTAAGGCTCCTCAAAGGCACTTTAAGGCCGCTGTATTGATTTTTTATCAAATCTATATTTATTTTTCTAAAAGGTGCCGTTTCACTGGCAGCATTACTTACTTTTACAGCAACTATGCTTTTTCCGTCCATATTATTTGACCGATAAAAAACATTGCCAGTTACAACTTTTCCCAAATCGTTCAATCTTATATCTATTCCGTCATCCACTTTATATTCCTTGGCAAGCTTTGAATCAAGAATCATGACCAAATAGTACTCTATATCGGTTATAACCTTTGCAAAAGGTTTGCCTTCTTCAACCCCAACTTTTTCAATATCTTTCTGTATCCCTTTTTCTTCAACATTTTCAATATCTTCAAGCGTTAATTCACTTATCCTGTCCGGTGTCAAAAAAGCTTCATATCCGTCAATCACATAGGAAACAATTCCCGATACAGACGCAGTTATATCTTGTGTATTTTGATTTATACGTCTTTGCAAATTGTTCTTTTCATCAAGAAGCGACTGAATATATGCATTGGGTTTGCTTAAACTTCCTGCTATAGTGGCTTTCTTTTGAATCAATTCATCAACTTCGCCTTTTAATTTAGAACTTTTTGCCAACTCATTGCTATTTCCAAGTTTTATTATTTCTTTTAACTTACCTTCAATTTCGTTTTCAAGCTTTTTCAAATCATCGGAAAAAAGCTCTAAATTCTCATTTCTCTTCCTCTGTGCCTCAATTATTTTAATATCTAAAGCTTTCAGCTCTTCCATAAGCTTCTCGGATGACTTGTTCAGCACAGTAGCTATCCTGCCGTTAGTACCAATCTTTTCACCCTCGTCTATTTCTTTTATGCATTTTCCTCCTATAGGTGAATTGAGTACAACCTCACTTCTGACAATGACAGCATCCAAATTAATCGAATCCTGTATATCCCCCATTCTTACAATATCCGTGCTGACATTCTTTCCGTAAACCCAAAATATAAAAGAAGGAACATATAACAGTAAAAATAAAACTATCAATATACTTCCGAGTTTAATTCTCTTCGTAGCTACTGAATTGTTAACTTCAGCCATATTTTCCTCCTTCCATATTTAAGGCCTATTTATATTTTCTACTTTTTTGTCTTTTTACCTGCTGTTTAGAGAGCCGAAATCAATTTTCTGTCCACCATGTTTTGAATGGCTATCATTAATCCAAGCTTCACATGCTCATAGACCAGCCCACCCTGCATATAAGCAATATAGGGAGGCTTTATGGGGGCATCGGCACTAAGCTCAATGGAAGACCCCTGTATAAATGCACCTGCAGCCATAATAACAGGGCAATCATACCCTGGCATGTCCCAAGGTTCGGGAGTAACATAGGCATCTACCGGTGAGCCCTTTTGAATTCCCTGACAAAATGCAATAAGGCTGTCCGGATTGTTAAATTTAACCGCCTGAATAATATCTCCCCGTCTGTCGCTTATATCGGGGCTTGTCTCAAATCCAAGTCTTTTCATCACTGCACTGCAAAGCACAGCACCTTTCAGGCTTTCTGCCACAACATGGGGTGCCATAAAAAGTCCCTGGAACATAAGGCGATTGTGTCCCAAAGAAGAGCCCACTTCTTTTCCCAGCCCCGGTGTGGTAAGTCTGTAAGCAGCTTTATCTACACACTCTTTAGTCCCAACAATATAACCGCCGGTTTCGGCCAATCCCCCTCCGGGATTTTTTATAAGTGATCCTGCGGCAAGATCGGCTCCTACCTCTATCGGTTCACGCTCTTCCACAAACTCTCCATAGCAGTTGTCTACCATAACAATTATGTCTTTCTTAATACCCTTTATAAAACTTATAGTCTTTTCAATATCCTCAATCAAAAGAGATTGTCTCCAGGCATAACCCCTCGACCTCTGAATAAGCACCATTTTTGTTCTGTCATTTATACTCTTTCCGATTGAATCCAAATCCGGCTTCCCGTTATCCAAAAGCTCAACCTGGGAATATGTAATACCAAATTCTTTAAGAGAGCCTCCACCTTCTCCCCTTATACCGATAACTTCCTCTAAAGTATCATAGGGCTTGCCTGTTACACAAAGCAGTTCATCCCCCGGTCTTAAATTGCCAAAAAGGCATAGTGCCAAAGCATGGGTACCAGAAACTATCTGGTGCCTTACAAGAGCATCTTCTGCCTTGAAAACATCCTTATACACGCTATCCAAAACATCTCTGCCTTTATCACCGTAACCATATCCCGTTGTTCCGTGAAAATGGGAATCACTCAGATTATTCATCTGCATTGCTTTTATAACTTTTAACTGATTGCACTCTCTTACACTGTCAATTTTTTGAAATTCACCTTTTACTTCTTCCTGTGCCGAATTAATGCACTCTAATACCTTCGAATCTATGTTAAACTCCTTTTTCAGCAATTCCTGTATCATTCTTTCGTTTCCTCTCATTCTTTTTAATCTTAATAATTTCATAATTTCCTTCGGCATTTCCGCAACATATGAAATACCTTATTTTATCCGACATCACTAACTATTTTAACACATAACGTTGCGAATTCAACCCTTTTAACAGTAAGCTCAGGTAAAATACTTCCTTTTATGTATGGAATACTATCCACACAAATCAGTTTTGGTACATTATTCCATAATTCTCCTATTCCAATTTGTATATCTTCCATTGATAGGACTTAAGGAAATCTCTTAATGTATCATTTTCCAATTCGACCTCTTTATTATCAATAAGATTCAAAGCTCTCTTTTTCCCGTCATTTATATTATCCATATATACATTGACTTCGGTCTTAATATGGGAAGTATTCATAACAATAATTATAATTTCCTTTTGACTCTTCCGGCCGAAAGCAAGTACTCCTTTCTCCCCTTTAACTTTAAGTGCAACAAAACTTCCCTGTCTTAAAGCCTCGTGTTTATGCCTCAAATCTGTTAAAAACTTGTAAAGACTTAAAAATTTCATATTCCATTTGTTATTATCCCAAACCATAGGTTTGCGGCAATCCGGGTCATCTCCGCCCTTCATTCCTATTTCGTCTCCATAGTAAATCATCGGCACTCCGGGAAAAGCAAACTGAAATACCGTTGCAAGTTCAAAACGTTTTTCACAGCCGCCGCATAGCGTTAAAAATCTTGGTGTATCGTGGGTACTGATGACATTAACCATGTTGTTCAATACTCCCAACTTATGGTTCATTAAATATCTGCCAATTCTTTGAAGAAAAAGTTCAGCATCGATCGACCTAAATGCAAACAAATCATTAATCAATGCTTTTAACTGATAATTTACAACTGAATCAAACTGATCACCGCAAAGCCATGAAGATGCCTCATCAAATATTTCACCGATAAGCACAATTTCGCTCTTTATAGCCTTCAATTCCCTTCGTATATGTCTTATAAAATTCCGATCCAATTCATCAGCAACATCAAACCTCCAGCCGTCTATATCGAATTTAAGGGTCCAGTACTTCAATACATCGGTCAGATAAGCCATGACTTCTGGATTTGCCGTATTGAGTTTTGGCATGCCGGCAAAGTAGGAAAAACATTCATAATTGGGTTTAGGCCTTTGCGAAACGGGAAAGGAATATACATAAAACCAATCTTTATACCTTGAATTCTGTCCATTTTTTACAACATCCCTAAAAGCAAAGAAATCACTGGCGGTATGATTTAATACTGCGTCAAAAATAACTTTTATGTTTGAAGCATGACATAAATCGATAAACTCCTTAAGCTGCATTTTATCGCCAAATATTGGGTCCAATTCATAATAATCGCTTATATCATATCGGTGGTATGATTTGGATTCAAAAACCGGATTTAAGTAAATACAGCCTATTCCCAGAGACTTTATATACTCAAACTCAGATATCAATCCCTTAAGATTTCCTCCGTAGAAGCCTTGTTTTACATTGTTGTCCCCATCTTTTCTCTTAAACCTGTCGGAAAAAATCTGATAAATCACAGTATTTTCAAACCATTCCACACCCTTGACAATGTCGCTTTTTGAGAGATATGAATAGGAAAAGTGACCCCAGGTGGGCCTATGCTTGTGAAATCCGTTTTGATTGAACCAAAGGGCTTCATAATTATCTTCCAAATAGAACATATATTTGATTCTTTTAATTTTCGAACAAATTATTGCTTCAAAATAATCGAAAAGCTCATCGGAAGCAGCCTTATGCATTAATATTTTTCCATTGACAGAAGAATCGTATTTTTCTTCATAATACAACATACAAGTGGATATTTCGTTTTTGCGGGTTCTGATTCGTATTAAAAGCGTAGAGTCGTCCAAAGGGTAGGCATATTCGCTGTATTGCTTATGGTATATAGCTTCCCTCAGCATTTTATCCCCCACTGTGCTATGAAAATATCTCACAATAGCTATAATATTATAATATCACAAAACTGTGTATACAGCCATTCAAATAACAACCTACTCCCCTTTTGGCATCAAATTGCATCCTCGGCGGCAAATTAAAGTTTTTTTACCGACTTCTTTCGTACTTGCATTTTTTCTCTGTATATATTAACATTCAAAGGAAAGGTGATGGACAATGATTATAACATATACCGTTGAACAGGACGAAAACGGCAAGGATGTAAAATATATATTAAAGCACAGGATGGAAATTTCCAATAGGCTTATGCAAAAACTTAAATATCAAAACAAAATAAAGCTGAATCAAAAACCTGTTTTTGTAAATGCCATAGTTTCCGCCGGAGATGTGCTTGAAGTGGACATTGATTATGATGATGAAGTTGAAGATTTGGTTCCTCAGGACATTCCCATAGATATTATCTATGAGGATGATTGTCTTATTGCCGTAAATAAAGACTCAAATATTGTGGTTCATCCCACATGTCTGCATCTTGACGGAACCCTTGCCAATGCAGTTGCCCATCATATGATGAAAAAGGGTATGGCAAAAAAAATCCGGCCGGTCATCAGACTTGACAGAAACACTTCCGGGATAATAATATTTGCCAAAAACTCTTATACCCAGGAATCGCTTATACGCCAGATGAATAAAAGGATTTTCCAAAAAGAATATATTGGAATCGTACATGGTAGGGTTGAAAACCCAAAGGGTACCATTGATCTTCCCATAGAACGAAAAGAGGGAAGCATAATGATAAGACACGTTTCACCTTCCGGAGACAAATCGGTAACCCATTTTGAAACCCTTGAAATCTTAAAAAATGCCTCTTTGTTAAAATTTCGTCTGGAAACCGGAAGAACACATCAAATAAGAGTGCACTGCCAGGCCATTGGACATCCTCTATTGGGTGATACCATGTATCCTTATTTGGATATTTCTCAAAGACCAAATATTTCGAATCGTATTGAAAATGATAGAGTAATTTACGAATTGGGCAATACTATTTCCGACAATTCATTTCCTATTGCCCAAACCACTCATACTTCTCTACCCGTTGATATAATTGAAAGACAGGCACTTCATTCTTTTAGAGTGGAATTTATTCACCCTATAACCAAAAAAACTCTTCAACTGGTTGCGCCTATTCCCAAAGACATTGATAAAGCTCTGGAAATATTGCGAAAATAATTACCCAAAAGTTTACACCTTTTAACAAAAATGTTATTATAATATTTGTTTTCTAAGATATCCAAAGTCACAAAATCGCTCTGTTAAATATGTGTGAACATATCTTAATATTTAATACTTTTGTAAACTGGAGGGAGTCTTAAGTGGAAATTCTCAAAGACAGATATACCATAACTGAACTAAGTGAACGTTTAGGAGTAACCGACCATGCTTTAAGATACTATGAAAAGGAATTTAATTTAAACATCCCAAAGGACAGCAGAGGCAGGCGTTATTATACACCGGAATATGCCAATATCATGTTCAAGATAAAGACTATGAGGGATGACGGTCTTGAAATTAAGGCAATAAAGAAAATTCTTGAGTCGGAAAATATTGTTGATCCGCCACCTGTTGTAACCGATAACACATTTAATACTTTAACTCCAGTATATTCAGAGGAAACCATGCTTGATATCAAAAACTTTTTTAACGAGTTTGGCGAACAACTTACCAAAAGCTTTTCAACTGAGATAAGCTCTGCAAAAGAGCAGATAAAAAATGAAATCTGCAAGACCAAACTTGAACTCGGTGCTTGTATGGATAACAGTTTAAGAAAAATTGAATCAAAACTGGACAAGCATTTTGAAAATATAGATCGTTCTTTGTCTTTGTGGCGTGAAAAGAATAAAAGAAGTTTCTTCAGCCGCATTTCAAAAGCAATATTGAGAAAAAAATCGATATAGGGTTAACACAGATAAATGAAATTACGTCGACAAAAAGAAATTTTTATGGCTTTCTATGACGTAAATAGTCATAGAAAGCCATTTAAAAGCTTTTCCGATAAAGTTATTAATAATATTTTATTTTATAAAACATAAAACAGGGGACGGTTCTTTGTTTTAAAACAAAGAACCGTCCCCTGTTTTAGTTTTAATGTTTTACCTGTTTACTTACATTTCAAAGATTTTGTTACCAGATAACATAACCCTGAATATACCCTTCTTCTCTTTTTACAGGCCCTGTAGAGAATTTAAAGGCATTTTTTTCTTCGTCATATAAAACCTCAATGCAATTCAAATAATCCAAAGATATTCCTTTAAGGGAGTGAATTTTATTAACAATATCCTCTCTTACATTGCACTGATAAACACTTCCTCCTCTTATTACTTGAATTGCCGCAGTTGCAAACGTCGCTTCCCTGGTATAAACAATTTCCTTCATTCCGTCATTATTCAAGTCTATTCCCTTTACATTATCCAAACAATAGGTCAAAACTTTGGGTACGCCGTTATATACTCCATAATATGTATATTGCACATATTTACCCATATTCAAACCGACAACAAATCCTTTTTCTGTTCCTAACACATTTTCAAACGGAGAAAAAGTAATTGAATTAAAAAACCGTTTCTTCTCGATGTTGAAATAATCCAGGCAATATAATACATCATCTCTGATATAACCCAGACAATACTCGCCGCTGAAGTCTTCATAAGCAATAACTATATAATCATCAATGGCTTTTTCCTTTATAACTTTCTTTATTTGTGTCCTTTCTTTTTCGGCAGCCGAACGCAGCTCGGGGGGGATAATCAAAAGAAGCTTGGGTCATATCAAGTTTTGAAAAGTTTAACTCTAATTTCTGGCCTTCCAAAGCATCAACTATATTTCTGTCACTTTTTATATTAGTAATAACATTACCAAACGTAACAGAAGGGTTGGTCAGGTCTAAAGAAAATTTAGAATGTGCAGGATATTGAACGAAAACTCACTCCTGTTTTCCAAATTGGGTACAGCTTCTGTTTCGTCTGTATAATCCGAACTCGCTGTGTTTTCCTGATTTACTGAATTCTTTGTATTTGTAGGATTTAAAGAGCTTAAATCAAACTGTTCCGGCTTGCACGCTACCAAACTGCTTGAAATCACTACCAAAGCCAACATAATAACAGCTGCAGGAACACCGTTTCTGCGGGAACGCATATCAAATATGTTTGCTATACGGGTTTTCACTGTCTTAAAGTTACTGCTGAAATATGTAGAAAAAGCCGTACCGGCCCTTTTTCCGCCTTTTTTGGAAGCAAGTATTACTTTGCCGTAGTTCTCCCTAAAAGAGATATCTTTATTTTTAACAACGCAATCATCGCAATAACTTTCAAGAGCTATATTTGCATAAAAGTTCATCAGTCGGACAAAGGGGTTAAACCAGTGAACGGACCTTGCCAAAAAGAAAACAGCTTTATATAAAATGTCATGGTGTTTATAGTGAATAAGTTCATGCTTCAAAACAAACTATTTAAAATATATGTATTATTTACAGGAATACCCCAACGGGAAATTGACTTTTTATACAACAAGTATCCCATTATATAATAGCAACCGAAGAGTAAACATCCGGCAAGCCAAACCACAAATGCTATTCTCATGGGAGAAAGTCCTTTTGCTTCGTTATCCTGTACAGTTCTACCTGTGTCGAAGCCATTAGAAACATTAGCAGAATCACTATAAAAATACGTCGACTCATTTGAATTATGATTTGCTGCCTTTTCAGAATTGCCAACTTCACATGTATGGGCAGGAACCTCTATTACTGATTTTATCGGTTGTAGTGCCGTTTTGGGTAAGGTTATCTGAATAATTGATTGCGTATGGACAAGCTAAAAGGTACCAAAAGCCTGACAGCGACGGCAAGCCAAATAAAATAGCACCATTTGGCAGAATATTTTTTAAACAACAAAGGATGTAAAACTGACAATATAATGATAACAACCGAAGTTGTACCGGATATAAGTAATATATTTTGAAACAGCCCCATTATTTTCGTCGCTCCTTAAGCTGGTCCAAAAAAGCCTGAAGTTCATTGAGCTGATCATCGCTTATTTTATTATCCATGCAGAAAGATGCAACAAAGGTTTTGAGTGAATTGCCGTAAAGCTTTTTTATTATCGAGCGGCTTTCACTGTTTTTATAGTCTTGATCATTTACTATAGCTGTGTATAAATTCATATTGCCCTTCTTCTCACAAGATACAAACCCTTTGTCACAAAGACGTGAAAGCAGAGTAAGCACTGTAGTGGCAGCGATTTTCTTTTTCTTTTTAATTTGCTGTTCTATATATGCTCTAGACACAGGCTCTTTTGCTTCCCATATAACAAGCATAATATCGAGCTCCGAGTCCGGAAGCCGTTTAAATTTTTCCATCGATTTCCCCTCATTCTACATTTGTAGTAATTCATATTCTTATATTACTACAAGTGTAGAAAGAAGCCAACAGCAGATTCTATCAATTTCTGAAACCGCTTTGAATTACCGTTTAAATATATTTTAAGCTTTCGACATTATAAAACCCTTACAACAACCATAACAGTTTTGTAAGGGTTTTTGAAATTTACAGCGTAATTATTGGAATAGCATAAAGCAATCAATTACTTTTCTACTCACAAAACGAGAAAATTGAAGAAATCGAACTGCTAAACCAGTTCCGGTATAAGTAATACTATTTATTAATACATTACTTTTTCACAAAATTCGCTGTTTCTTTGTAAATTTTAGAACAGAGAACCGTCCCCTGTTCTAGAGGGAGAAGCCTAATTTTTTCATTACCTCCACAAGCTTTTGAGTGTCAATGGGCTTGGCGGCATATGCCTGACATCCGCTTTCAAAGGAATCGAATACATTTTTTACATCATTTAAAGCAGTGGTCATTATTATCTTAACCCTGTCCTTTTCGTCAATTCCCCGCTCATCTTCCATTTCACGAATATTTTTTAATACCTTAATCCCATCCATCTTTGGCATCATTATATCAAGGCAGATAAGATCATAAGGCATTCCTTCATCAAAGGCCATAGAAAAAGCTTCTAATGTTTCTTCTCCATCAATGGTCATATCACATTCACCATAGTTGGATAAAAACTTGTACAAAAACTTTCTGCTGGCAAAATCATCTTCTGCAATAAGTACTCTCATTTTACACACCTCTCTGATCTTTTGTTTTTACCTCTTTGCAAAGCAGGTCATAGTAAGTTCTAATTGCTTCAAAATCATTCCTTCTTGCCATTAGCTGTATTTTAAATGCCAAACTTTTTACTTTACTGTTCTCTTTTCGGTTTGCAACCTCTTTAATTAAAGCTGCAATTTTTTCAGTCAATTCCGCATTGCAAGCCCCAATGGCATTGTTTAATTTATTTAAATACTTGGTATAACTGTCCTCGATTTCACCTTTTAACAATTCCTCCAAATCATAGTCATAATTTTCCAAATATGTGTTTATATCTTCTATAACCAATGTACTAAAATTGCGTTGAATTTTTTTCATACCAGAATCTTTATTCTGCGGCTCTTCATTTTGACTGGATTGTTTAGCAGTAAGCCACACTGTAAATGAGAAAACACTGCCCTTGTTTTTCTCACTTTCAACATAAATCTCGCCATTCATCATTTCAACCAGTTTCTTGGATATAACAAGTCCTAATCCTGTTCCGCCATATTTTCTGGTTATGGAACCGTCAACCTGACTGAAACTCTTAAACAGCCTCTGCATTTCTTCTTCACTGATACCTATTCCGGTATCCGATACATCAAACCTTATTAAAAGTTTTTCACCTTCTTTTTGGACAATGTTTGCCGAAATATTAACCATTCCGAAATCGGTAAACTTAATGGCATTGGAAATTAAGTTGTTCAACACCTGCTGAATTCTTTTCGGATCACCGATAAGCAGTCTTGGTATACCTTCCCCTATTTGGTATCTGTATTTAAGACTTTTCTCTCTGGCCTTTAATATATGAGTTTTAAAAGTATGGTCCAAAAGTTGGTAAAAATCAAATTCTATTGAATCTATAGTCATTTTTCCGGCTTCAATTTTTGAGTAATCCAAAATATCATTGATAACACTTAAGAGAAGATCGGCACACGAACTTGCAATGTCCAAATTCTCTCTCTGATCGTCGGTCAGATTCGACTGCAAGGTCAAATTTAACATTCCGATTATTCCGTTTAACGGTGTTCTTATCTCATGACTCATATTGGCCAAAAACTCGCTCTTTGACCTGCTGGCAGCTTCTGCTGCCTCCTTTGCCTTTCTAAGTTTTTCTGTCACCTGTCTTTGCTCTGTCACATCAGTACATACGCCAATAAAACCTGCAAAATTATCTTCCAAATTTGAAAAAGGCCTTCCATCGTTAACTATCCACCTGTATTCGCCATCGGCTCTTTTTAATCGGAATTGAATTTCAAAAGGTTTTTGTTCTGAGAGGGCTTTATTGAAGACTTTTTTAAATCTTTCAACATCATCGGGATGTATATTTTCAATCCATCTTCCGTATAATTCATCTTCTATCTTTCGACCGGTAAACTTTAGCCATGTCTTATTGAAATAATTCGGCACACCGTCTTTTCTCGACAGCCAAATTAATCCGGGAAATTCTTCAAACAGCTTAATATAAAAATTCCTCGACCATTCTAATGCTTCCTCTACCTTTTTTTTCGAGGTTATATCTTCTATAACAATCAGCGCACATGCTTCTTCATCAAGTATTACAGGTACTGCATTAATCGATATCCATAAAACTTCATTTCTTTCACCATTCCTTATGGAATAACTGAATTCCTTTCGATACATTCTGCTCTTTTTATCGATAATGCGATAGAGTCCTTGTCTGAATTTGCACTTACTGCATTCCTCATTTTCACCGCATTGGCCGCAGGAATTAAAATTTTTACAGCAAATTACTTCACCGACTTTTTTACCGCAGATTTTATCCATAGTCTTATGTATTATATTGGCAAAAGCATAATTTGCCTTTTTAACTTGCCTTTGTGAATCTACAATCAACATGCCTACCGGTGCAGTATTAAATATAGTCTGAAGGTTTCTCTGTTCATTGGCCAGCTTGTCTTCATACTTCTTCCTTTCGGTTATATCTTCCGAAATCCCCAGCCAGTTTGTGATAATCCCATCCGAGTTCCTTATAGCAGAAACAGCTGCCAATTGCCATGTTATTTCCCCATTTTTCTTTCTTAATTTGAATTCACCATGCCAATCGGTTTCTCCTGCCATATCCTCAAGACTTATATTTTCATTTTCAGCAAAACCAAAAAAGCCTTTTTCCTTTATCTCTTCCAGACTATATCCCGATACTTCTATAAATTTAGGATTTGCATATTCCACATTTCCATCAGCATCTGCCATCAGTACCAAACTTGGACTATGTTTCACAACCATCGACAGTTTTCTCAGCTCTTCCTCATTCTTTTTAATTCTTGTAATATCTCTGAAAACTACAACCGCCCCGATAACTGTATCTTCCGCATCTACTATAGGTGCAGTATTTGCCGATACATACAATTCTCTTCCTTCTTTTGATATCAGAACAGTATTCTCCTTAAGGCCTAAAGAAAGTCTCTCTTTCATTACCCGTTCAAAAGGACTTTCCGCAGGATTTCCTGTTCTTTTATCAAATATGTTAAATACAGTATTCAAAGGTTTTCCTATAGCTTCATTTCTTGACCAACCTGTTATTTCAATGGCAGCTTTATTTATCATTATTATGTTTCCATATTGATCGGTAGTTATAACTCCGTCTCCTATACTTTCTATAGTAACTGTCAAACGTTCAATTTCTTTTACCAGCTCCCTTTCAAAACTATCCAATCCCTTATTCTTTACAGCAGAAGTAATTTCTTTATACACAACAAATGCTAAAAACTTAATATCTTCTTTAAAACAATAATTATCAAAACCATCTTTCATAAGACTGTAAACTCGGTCAAAACTATCTCTGCTTAAAATTGCAACAAAAGGAACCTGCTCACCAGAATCTTTTTTTTCACCAATAAATTCTTGATATGAAATATCCGAATCAATATCAAATAAAACCATATCAAAACTTTTAACCTTAAAAGATTTTTCCAATTCAGCCTCATTAGTTACGTTTTCTATATAAAATTCAAAATCTGTCTGCTTTAAAGCTTTATCAATATCTTCAATCAGTTTTTTATTGTTTCCGACCAATAAGAACAACAGCCTTTTTTTCAAATTGTCACCACATCCTACTTCTCTAAAGCATTGAAAATACAGTTTTAGGAATAGCTTCCAAAGAAACTTGCCTTTCAACAGCACCAATATCATAAGCTACTTTGGGCATTCCATATACGACACAGGATTGTTCATCCTGCCCAATCGTACGGGCACCGCTATTCCTCATTGCCAACAAGCCTTTTGCACCATCTCCTCCCATACCGGTGAGTATCACACCTATGGCATTTTTCCCGGCAACCTTTGCAACCGATTCAAACAATACATCTACCGAGGGACAGTGTCCATTCACCTTCTCACCTTTGAAACACTCAACCACATAAATATTACCGGCCTTTTTAATTATCATATGATGTTCCCCAGGAGCTATAAGTACTCTACCGGGTAAGACCTTATCTCCCGTTTCAGCCTCTTTTACTTCCATGGCACATGTATTGTTAAGTCTCTCCGAGTACATTTTTGTAAATACCGGAGGCATGTGTTGAACTATTACTGTCCCGGGAAGGTCTCTGGGCATTGCTTTTAATACACTGTAAATAGCTTCCGTCCCACCGGTCGAAGCGCCAATAGCCAGTATCTTATTGGTTTCTATTCCTTTGCTGCCTATAATTTCATTATTTACTTTTTCTCTATTTTTCCACCTTCCCACTTTTGCAGTGGAAGCAATTTTAATCTTAATTATAAGTTCGTTTATAAAGGACTGCATGCTCAATTGACTTTTTGTATTGGGCTTCGTCACAAAATCTACAGCACCTGCATTTAAAGCATTAAAAACGTTATCGCTTACAGCACTGACAACCACAACAGGAATTGGATACTGAGGCATTAATCGCTTTAAGAATTCTATCCCGTTCATTCTGGGCATCTCAACATCCAGAGTCATTACATCAGGTTCAAACTCCAGTATTTTATCCCTTGCATTATAGGGATCCGATGCAGTTCCCACTACTTCAATGGCTGCATCCTGAGCTATTCCCTTAGCAAGAGTTTCCCTAAACAGTAATGAATCATCAACTATCAAGACTTTGATCTTTCTCTTGAGACTTGTTTTGTTTTGATTCATGTCAATTATTCCTTTCTATATACTGCTGGCATGATGTATTTGTATTTTGTCTCTTCACGATTCAGAGATTCCGAATGGCCAATAAAAAGATATCCCCCTTGTTCAGTATGCTCATAAAACCTGTTGACTAAATCTCTCTTTGTAGCTGCATCAAAATATATCATCACATTCCTGCAAAATATAACATGAAACTTTTTCTTGAAGGGCAAACTCGTATTCATCAAATTAAATATTCTAAATATTACCTCATTTTTTATTCTGTCTGCAATTACACTTTTTTCATCATTAATTCTTTGAAAATATCTGTTTCTCCAATCCGCCGGTAAACTTTGCAGGCTTTCATTGGAATAAACGCCTTTTTTCGCCTCTTCCAAAACTTTTACAGATATGTCTGTAGCTAATATTTTTGTGTCCCATAGCACTTTTTCATTGCCAAAATAGTCTGCAATAATCATCGCAAGGGTATAGGGTTCTTCCCCCGACGAACATCCTGCACTCCAAATTCTCAAATCTCTGGTATTCTTTGCATGTTCACTCAAATATGGAAGCACAGTAGTTTTAAAGAAATGGAAATGTTCCGGTTCCCTCATGAAATATGTGTGATTGGTTGTAATTTTGTCAACAAGAGTTTTTAAAGCATCACCGGTTTTATCTCCCATAACATAATCGATATACTGCGAAAAACTTCTAAAATTTTTTTCAATCAATAAATTCTGAAGCCGTCCGACAACCAGTGCCTTTTTCTTCTCACTTAAGTTTATACCGTAGTTTGCTTTAATAAAATCTGCAAGTTTATAAAATTCCTTATCTGTAATAGAGAGCATAGCATTCACCATTTAACCGAAATAGTCATGTTCCAGAACCAGTAAATCCTTTGCCGTAAGCTGCATAATTTTTTTATAAAACTCAATATATGAAATATCAATCAACTTTACAGAGAAAGTTTAGCCAAACTTTCACAATATTCATCAGTTAAAAGTTTCCCGCAATCCAATAAAAGCTTAACATCTTCGCCTACTTTTCCTATTCCTTTAATATACCTGTTGTTAAATCCTGTATTAGTATCGGGAGGGGGTACAATATTATCTTCCGATATTGTTAAAACTTCCGATACACTGTCTACAATAAGTCCAACCGATATGTCTTCTATATCCACAACTATAATACACGTTCTGTCATTATACTCTTTTGCTTCCTTCCTGAATCTTAACCGGACATCCATGACAGGAATTATTTTCCCTCGCAAGTTTATTATTCCTTTTACATAATCCGGAAGTTCAGGAACTTCAGTTATTTTTTGCATGTTTATTATTTCGGTAACGTATTTTATTTCAATACCGTATACTTCCTTACCTATTACAAAGGTCAAGTATCTTCCTTTCTGAGTATCCTCAACAAATTCCTGCTCAACTGCTATTGTTTCAGCCATTTCAATCCCTCCAAATATTTTATTTAAGACGAAATCTCTAAACTTTGCTGTCAATATGCCGAAAAAAATACTTTATAGATTCTGCGATGGTATTTATATAGGATTTGTGGATTAAATAATCTCATCAACATTTAAAATAAGACTTATATCTCCGTCGCCTAAAAGTGTACAACCGGCTACACCGTTAACTCTCTTGATGTACTTAGGCAATGCTTTCACAACAACCTGCTGCTGACCTAAAAGAGCATCGGCAAAAATACACATACGTTTATTTTCCCCTTCAACCATAATCATAATGCCTTCAGTCAAATCTGTAATCCCGGTATCAACTCCAAAACGCTTATATAGCCTTACAACAGGATAACATTCGCCTCTTACCATTATCATTTCGTTTCCCACTTCATCTTGTATTATTGCTTCATTCTTAATCCTGAAAGATTCCAAAATTGCCACAGTAGGAATGGTATATTTGTTACCGCCCACTGCTATAATCATTCCATCTATAATTGCCAAAGTAAGCGGGAATCTTATTGTAAAGGTTGTTCCCTCACCGGGTGTACTGTCTACATGAACCGAACCGCCGACCATTTCAATATTTTTGGTTACTATATCCATTCCCACTCCACGGCCTGAAAATTCCGTGACACTTTCCTTTGTAGAAAAACCCGGAAGGAAAATGAATGAATATATCTCACGATCTGTCAGTTCAGACTCCGGCTTGAATAAAAGACCGTTTGCCTTTGCTCTCTCCAATATTTTCTCTTTATTTAAACCTCTTCCGTCATCCTTTACTATTATCCATACATCTCCACCGGCATTTTTGGCTTCTAAGACCAGTTTTCCGGTTGGAGGCTTGCCGTTTGCCACCCTTTCATCAGCTTTCTCTATACCGTGGTCAATTGAATTTCTTATTAAATGTATTAAAGGATCTGAGATACGTTCAATTATGTTTTTGTCAACTTCTGTATCTTCCCCTATTATCTCAAGCTTAACCGATTTATCCAGTTTTTTACACATATCCCTGACAATTCTGTTCATTTTCTGAAAGGTCATTGCCAAAGGAACCATACGTATGGACATCACAATATCCTGAAGCTCACTGGTTATTTTATTAAGCTGTCTTGCTGCCTTGTTAAAGTTATTTAAAACAAGACCTTTAAGGTCAGGATTTTGAGTAACCATTGCTTCGGCTATAACCAGTTCCCCTACCAAATCCATAAGTCTGTCCAATTTTGCTATATTTACACTTATAACACTTTGTTTTCCGGCATTTTTCGACTGTTCTTTTCCATTCTCCCTGGCATTTTCTTCCGAAGTTTTGCCGTCTTCTATTTTCTTGCTATTTTCTTTTGATGCCTGATCAACATTATCATCAAGTTCAATTCTCTTTTCTTCACTGCTGACAGTCGATTTATCCTCATCGGTGCCCAAACTGTTTTTTTCATTATCGTTAATTTCAAAACCTTCAAGGGCATCATCGGTCAAATAAACCTGTAAGTCCTTTAATAAAACTGTCTGGGAAAGTCTTTTTTTAACCTCTTCAAGCCCCAAATCGGTTTTAAAAACCACTTTAAAACCTTCGTTTCTAATTACCAGCGAACTTTCATTGTTCTCCAGAACGTCCTGCGGTGTGTAACTTACTATTTCTGCAATACTTTCTAAATCATGTATTACAGAAAAAGCTCTCATATTTTCCATTTCACAGCCGTCTTCAAAGAAAATAACCGCTTCATATTTGTTTGTAGTAAGTATTTGACCGTTTTTATCCGACCTTATATAATATTTTTGGTCTGAATTTTCCTGAGTGCCTTTTTTTGATTCATGTTTTGAATCATTAGCAGAGGGATTTGACTCTTTTAATTGTTCAAGATAATTTCTCGCTTTTGCTTTCAATTCCTCCGAACTTCCGTCAGGCTCAAGCCCGTTTTCGATTTTTGCGGTTTCAGCTTTTATAAAATCTATTCCTTCAAATACAATATCAATTATTTTGGAATGTTCAACATTCTCGGGTTTTTCCTCTCTCAAATAAAAAAACAGATCCTCCATTGAATGAGCTAACGTTGAAATATTGTCATATAACATCATTGCTGCAGAACCTTTAATAGTATGCATAATTCTAAAAATCTCATTAATGGAGTCTTCCAGTTCATTTCCCTTTTCAAAGTTCAAGAGTGCTTGTTCAAGTTGATCGATCAATTGATATGTTTCAAATATAAACAATTCCAGCATAGGTTCGCGTTCCATATTGTCGGTCAAACCATATCACCTCGATTAGTTTTTTGAAATGCAGAATATTGCCGTATTCAGCTGGATCAAATACCACTATAGCTTTGATAAGGTCTCAATTACATACTCTTCCTTAAAAGGCTTTACAATAAATCCCTTAGCACCGGATAATATAGCTTCTTTAACAAAACATTCCTGGCCCATAGAAGAGATCATTATAATCTTTGCATTGGGATCATATTCTTTTATCATTTTTACAGCTTTGATTCCGTCACAAACAGGCATTGTTATATCCATAGTTACAATATCAGGGTTTATTTCTTTATACTTGTTCACAGCAACCAAACCGTTTTCTGCTTCACCGGCAACTTCAAAGCCGTTTCTCTCCAGCATCATTCTCAGCGATGTTCTCATAAATGTTGCATCATCGGCTACAAGTACTCTCTTCATGTCGTTCACACTCCATTGATAAATATTTTAAAAATTAATTTATTTTCAATTATTTATCGGAAAAAATCGCTAATAACTAAATATAAAATTTTGCTGGAAGATTATAATAGCTCAATAACACTAAAAATGCTTCATTTAAAAAAATACCGGATGTATTAACAGCCATATATAAAATTTTACAGAGGCATTTATGTTGATTTTCCCGGACAAAACAGAAAAATTAATAATACTTTGGGTTATGTTCAAAGAGATAAAAGCAATAAATTAATGGATCCGGTGCTGTAAGAATCGGTTGAGAACTATTAACAGTTAGCTCTATGAAATTGCTAAATTTGACTTTATAATCAAATATTTGGCATACTATACAAAACTTATATACCCTTTTTTATAAAAATGTAAAATAAAAAAGAGCTGTTGCAAAATATAAGTTGGAAGATATTTTCACAAACAGCTCTCTATGTGAATTCCAAATATTTGGAGTCATAAATTGGTTTGTATCAGGATTAATCAATATTATGTAAACTTAATTAAATATTTCATCTGTTAATTTGCTATTTTCATTTCTAAACGTAATTTGTCTGCTACCATCGCAATAAATTCCGAGTTGGTTGGTTTACCCTTTCCTAAATTAATAGTATAGCCGAACAACGAATCTATAGTATCTACCTGTCCGCGGCTCCATGCAACTTCTATGGCATGTCTTATTGCTCTTTCAACCCTGCTTGGAGTTGTATTATACTCTTTCGCAATTGAAGGATATAAAAGCTTTGTAATTGAATTGATTACATCCAAATCCTTGACAACCATAATTATTGCATCTCTTAAATACTGGTATCCTTTTATATGAGCCGGAACACCAATTTCGTGCATAATATTTGTAACTTCAACTTCAAGGTTTTTAGGCTCTGGCTGATAAGACTGCTTAATTTCCAAGCCGTGGTCGGATCTTATTACATTCGACTGTGTAACATTTTTCAATTGACGAATTCTAGAAACCAAAACATCCATATCAAAAGGTTTAACTACATAGTATTCAGCGCCTAAAGCCAAAGCTCTTTGAGTAATTTTGTCCTGTCCCACAGCAGACAGTATTATAAATAGCGGTCTTTTGCTCAGAGGCGTGGAACCTATTTTCTCCAGAACCCCTAATCCATCTAAATGAGGCATAATAATGTCTAAAATTGCAATATCGGGCATTTTTGATGTAATAAGCTCATAAGCTTCTATCCCGTCTCTAGCTACCCCCACTACTTCTATATCACACTGATTATTCAAATATTCATAGAGTATATCACCGAATTCCCTGTTATCATCGGCAATAACTACCTGTATTTTTTTAGAAGACAATGTACTTTCCCCCTTAACTTTTGTAAAACTATCTATATATCTTAAATATATTATATTTTCCATTCGACAAAATTACAAGAACTTATATTCTATTTTTTAACATTTTTATATTAACATATCCAAAAATCAAAATCAAATTTATCCCAGAATCCTTGATATAGATGGATTTCAAGACATTACAATATAAATTCAAATTAATGTTTATTAATCAAAAATTTCCCGAAAATCCAACGAATTTCCGGGAAATATAACTTTTCATAGGGTTTTGGGAACATTATTTCCTAAATGTTGAATTTTAAATATTATGAAGCCTCATTCAGACTGTATTTCGGTTCATCTACAGTATTCTTCAACATATTTTCAATAAATATTCCATATCCCCTTGTAGGGTCATTAACAAGTACATGGGTTACAGCACCAATTAATTTTCCGTTTTGAATAATCGGGCTTCCGGACATTCCCTGAACAATTCCGCCAGTCTTTTCTAAAAGTTCGCTGTCCTTAATTTTTATGACCATTCCTTTTTGTTTGTTGGAAGGTTTTTTCGATATTTTTTGAATTTCAATCTCATATTCATCTACCGTCTTTCCGTCAATATTTGATAATATTGATGCCTTGCCCAGTTCCACTTCATCCCTCAAACCAACCGGATATAATTTGTCGGGAAACTTGTAAAGCATATCCTTGTTTAGCACACCATAAATACCATAGGGACTGTTTTTCTTAATAATGCCTAATTCTTTACGTTCTTCAATCAGTACTCCTTTCAATTCTCCGGGACTTCCCGCTCTCCCCTTTACAATTGTCAATATATTGGATTCGACTATTTCTCCATTTTCCACCGGCATAAGTGCTCCCGTGTCAACATCAGTTATTCCGTGGCCTAAAGCACCAAACGCATTGTTTTTAGGGTCATAAAAAGTCAGTGTGCCTATTCCTGCAGTACTGTCTCTTACCCACATTCCCAAATGGTACTTATTGTCCTCAACAGACTTTATAGGCTTTACTGTTATAACCTCTGTTCTTTTATCCCTTTTTAACTTTAATTTCATTTCTTGCCCATTACTGTTATCTATTTCGCTTATTAAAGCTTCAATACTATCAACCGGCTTTCCGTTTGCTTCAATAATCAAATCCCCTGGCTTTATCCCTGCATCCTTTGCAGGCAACATTTTTTTACCTTCAAAAGTTTCAATGTCCGACATACCAACCACAAGTATCCCTTCAATCTTAAGCTTTACTCCTACTGTATTTCCACAGGCAACAACTTCGCGATACGGTACAACATCCACCTGTACAGTTTTTATTGGAATAAGCCCCAAAATTCTCATACTTATATTTACTGTTCCCATCCTTTGGGGTTTTATCAAGACTGGATTTATTAACCTAACCAGACTTTTCTTTTTGGATTTATTGTTTTCAAGCTTTACGATATCGCTTTTGTCAGCCTGTATATCGACTAAAAAGGGACTATCCAGATGATAAACATTCTCCTGATTCTCAAAAAGTGTTAATTGGTTGGGCAAATCATATATTGCTCTTATATAAGTTATTGCCATAACTGCAAAGCAAACTGCAATGAATAACCCCAGCTTTCTCTTTGTCGATTTTATATATTTCATGGCCCTTCACTCTCCCGCCGTCTTTTAGCTTCAAAAACACAGAAAGGTCTATAGCTCTATAATCCTAAATGCAATCACTATTTGAGACTATAAAGCTGCATCAAAACAACCGTATCCGTTTCGATGTTTTAAATCACTAATCATAAATTAACCTAGAATAAACTCATTTATTCAACCAAAAACTGCATCAATAATGTGAAACATATCAAATCAGCAACTTTTTTGAAAATTCCCCATTGAATTATTTGTTAAATCTTGTTAATTTAATCAAAATAAAAATAAAAATAAAAAAACCGGCAATCCTTGATGGAATTCTCCGGTTTTTTTATCTCGATATTAATGGGCAACGAATTTCAAAATTTATTTACTCTTTGCCCTTTTTGTTTTTAATAGAAAACTGTCATACCATGCCGTTATTCTTATATTTCCTTGCATATTCAATCATTTCTTCAGCATGTTTCAAGGTTATATCGGATATATTCGTACCGCCTATAATTCTTGCCACTTCCCTTTTAACCTCATTTTCATCCAGCTTTTTAACTGTTGTACTGGTACTTTGCTTATGTACAGACTTTTCTATATAATAATTATTATCAGCCATACATGCTATCTGTGCCAGATGTGTAACCGAAATAACCTGATGCTTTTTGGATATATAGGACATTTTTTCGCCAACTTTTTGAGCAGCCTTTCCACTAATACCTATGTCGATTTCATCAAATATAAGAGTAGGAATCTTATCCACATTGGCAAGGATTGTTTTTATAGCCAGCATAATACGTGACATTTCACCACCGGAAGCTATTTTGGCCAAAGGCTTGAGCGGTTCGCCGGGATTGGTAGAAATCAAAAACTCAACCTTGTCCAATCCATTGTGATTATACCTTCTGTCACCGTTTTCATCAGTACTTTCATCGAATTCGACAATAACTTTTAATTTTGCATTTTTCATTTCCAGATCATCCAGCTCAAATCCTATCTTTTTCTCCAACAACTCTGCCGCTTCTCTTCTCTTTGCACTTATTTTTCTTGCCAGTATAAAAAGTTCATCATTCACCTTTTTCAGATCATCTTTTAATTTGTTGACAAGCTCTTCATTGTTCAATATTTCCTTTAGTTCCTGCTGTGCCCTTTCCATGTATTCTTTAATTTTTTCTATGGAATCTCCGTACTTCTTTTTTAATTTATAAATCAAGTCAAGCCTTTCTTCAATCTGGTCCAACATTTCCTGGTCATAGTCAATTTCATCCCTGCTGCTTCTTATCTCAGCTACAATATCTTCCACTTCAAAAGACAAGCTCTCAAGCCTTTTTGTAACAGCAGCATATTTCTGATCCAATTTGGAAATGTCATTCATGACAGAGACGGCCTCGCCTATTATATCGGAAGCCGACTTCTCCGTTTTACTTCCAATACCCATTAATTCGTATACTTTTGACAAAGCAGATATAATTCTCTCCGCGTTTTGAAGAATTAATCTCTGCCTGCTCAATTCTTCATCTTCATTCGGTTTGAGTTTTGCTTTTCTAATCTCGTCAATTTGAAATTGTAAAAAATCAATTTTTCTCTCCCGCTCGTTTTGGTCGCCTGAAAGCAGTTTCAATTTATTTTTTATCTCCAGGTATTCGGCCAATTTTTTACCATATTCACTCTTTAAATTATGTATACTCTCATCACTGAAGGAATCAAGCAAATCTATATGACTGCCTGTCCGAAGCAGCGATTGATTGTCATGTTGCCCATGAATATCTATTAGGTGTTCTCCTATACTTTTTAGCATTGACACTGTTGCCATTTTCCCATTAATTCTGCAAACATTTTTCCCACTTAATGTAAATTCCCTTGAAACAATCAGTGTCCCATCCTCTTCAGGCTCAATGCCGAATTCTTCAAAAATGTCCTTCAACCGATCATTATCAACCGCAAATACAGCTTCAACCACAGCTTTATCCTTGCCGGTTCTTATCAAATCCTTCGAGAGCCTTTCACCTAATATGGCTTTTATTGAATCAATAATTATTGACTTACCTGCTCCCGTCTCACCGGTCAACACATTTAAGCCATCTCCGAGTTCAATTTCAACCTTGTCTATGATAGCTATGTTTTGTATTTGTAATCGTTGAAGCACAAATTTTACCTCACTTTATAACTTTATCTATTTATTATCCTTATTCATCTTTGCCATTTTATCAAATTTATTTACAAGTTCCTCAGCAATTTTCTCTGCTCTGCACACAATCATGACAGTATCATCACCGGCAATGGAACCTACAATTTCGGGCCAGTTTAAAGAATCTATCGCTGATGCTGAGGCCTGGGCCATTCCCGGCAATGTTTTTACCACCACAATATTATTGGCATAGTCACTTGAAACATAAGATTCGGCAAATATAGTCATAAGTTTATTGTAAACGACATTCTCAGTTTTTGAAAAAGGCGCATATCTGTAACGCCCATCCTGGGTCATAACTTTAATCAATCTAAGTTCCTTTATGTCCCTCGATATTGTTGCCTGGGTAACATCCATACCCATAGCCTTAAGTCTCTCAGCTATTTCTTCCTGAGTCTCAATTACTTCCGATTCTATTATTTCCAAAATTTTTGCCTGTCTGTTATACTTCATACTACTTTATCTTTTCTCCTCTGTCATATATTTTGCTTCTTAATACATCAAAAAAATTCCTGTCACTTAATCTAATCACTTTCAGATATTGTGAAGATTTTTTTGTTATTATGCTGTCTCCACCCATCAACTCATACCCGTTTTGTCCATCCACTGTAACCATTGCACCATGGCAGTTGGTCTCTACAACTAATACCTTTAAAACTCGCTCTCCCGTCGTAATAAAAGACCTTGAGTACAGCAGATGAGGACATATGGGTGTGACAATAATAAGTTTCATATCAGGTTCTACTATAGGTCCACCGGCTGAAAGCGAGTATGCTGTCGAACCGGTAGGTGTTGAAATAATCAACCCGTCTCCGGGATACAAATCAACAAACTGATTGTTCAAATAAGTTTTCAGGTGCAGTATTTTTGACATCCACCCCCTTGAAATAACTACATCATTCAAGACGATATCATGCATAATTTCTTTACCATCTCTGATAATAGTTGTTTCAAGCATCATTCTCTCTTCAATATCGTAATCTCCATTAACCAAACGTTTTATTGCAGGATCGATTTCATTTTTGTCAACTTCGGTTAAAAAACCCAAATTTCCAAGATTTATTCCCAGTATGGGTATCCTTCTGCTGAATATTTTTCTGCCACATTTTAAAAAAGTTCCATCGCCGCCAAGACATATCATTATATCCGACTTTTTTATAACATCTTCTTCACAAAAATTTCGAATTTCTTCACCGATATCTTTGGCCAAATCATCTGCCATAACGGGTTCAGCACCGTTATCCTTAATGCTTTTTACCAGCAATGAAGTAACCTTTAGTCCTTCGTCCTTGTCTCTGTTCGCAATTATTCCTATTTTTATCATTTTATCCTCGCAGTATTTATTTTTTACTTTATTTTACATATAAAAATTCAAAAATTTATTGTAATTTCTTATCGAGATAATTATATAAAATAAAAAGCCAAAGTACAACATCAAACAATATCAATATATACAATGACTGTTTAATTCTTTTTTTGCTGCTCTCAATCTCCTTTTATACGTCAGAATTATTTTTTTCGGCTCTTGCCGCCTCTTCCCTTGCTCGCTGTATTTCTTCCATCTGTCTTAAATAATTGATCTGAGTTTCGGTCTTCCCTGAATATTTATAACTGTCATTATCATTATATCTATTAGTATTTCTTCCCTTTGTCAGCTCAATTATTCTGTTTTTATGCTCATTCTCGTCAATTCTATTATTAATTAAGTCCATATTACAATCGGCAACTTTTTTAAGCTCTTCAAATTTTTCTCTGGTTATCACAAGTCCATAAGAACAAATAGGACAAACAAGCAGGTATTGGGTGGCATATGGAATAACCGGGATAAAAAATAACGTAAACCATGTACGCCTTGTAAACAGCAGCCATAGCTCCTCATTATTGCAGCGGTCGCAGCGATTTCTGAAAACAGGGCCATGTTTTGTCAATGTCTGTTTGTTGAATCCAAAAATTATAAACATACTTTTTCCTCCCGTAATCAGTGTCCCCTGGTACATTTCTCAAACTCATCAAACAAATAGTCAAATCTCTCTTTTGTATTGAAAATACTTTTGCACCCCATTGCTTTGTTGAACCAATATTGTGCTTTTTTATAATCGCCTTTTTTTATACGGCACAACCCCAAATAATAGTAATTTATGACACCCGGTGATGTTTCTATAGATGCCAGAAGATTACTTTCTGCTTTATCATACTCTTTCATTTCAAAATAGATAATTCCAAATAAAATGTTCATAGTCAATTCTTCATTTTCAAAATGCTTTTTGGTTATAACATTGTATTTTTCATCATCCAGGCTTTCAGAAATTTTTCTCTCAAGCAGTACCAAAAGTCTGCTTTTGCATTCCGAATTGGCAAGATGAATTTTTTCTCTGAGCACCAAAACGGGTTCTTCCACTTCTCCCATAGCTATTCTTGCAACATTCTCCAAACATGTGGTCTGAGCATTTTCACTATCTATTTCGTTGGATTTTTTAAAACACTTTATAGCTTCTTCATAATTTTCACTGTCGTAATGTATCATACCTAGAAACGCGTAGTAAACAGCATTCTGAGGTTTTAATGAAATTGCCTTTTCCGCAAGCTTAATTGCCTCATTATAACGTCCCAACTGGGATACAGCAAGAGCTTTATGGATAAATACGGCACTATCTTTTTCATTCAAAGCTATGGCCTTATCAAACAATTCCAGTGCATCATTATACTTTTCCTGCAATACAAGTTTCTGTGCCTTTGAAAACAGTATTTCGGCTTTCAATGCTCCTAACATTTCGCTACCTCCTGTAAATTCAAAATCCGTACAAAAGGAAAATTTACAGAAAAAAAATTTATAAATCTACATCTCACAAAGAACAAACACATAAAACCAAAATTCAGTCTTTCAGGATTTAACCATAAATATAGAATGCAATTAATGTTAAGCAACTATGTAATGTTTTTTTATTATATCATACTTTGTTATTTCTCAACTACTAATTTATCTCAAAAAACATCAAAAGCGGCAAAATCAAATTATGCCTTTGCCGCTTTCTCCTATTTCAGTTTTATTTGTTCATCCAACACTAATATTTAAGCCCGAAGCCGAACTCAAATAAAGGTTTCTCTCCTTTTGGATCATCATGATTTATAGGAATTTGCTCAACACTTTTCGGCCACGAAAAAGGAAGCTTTCCTGTAAAATTATAATCGCCATAAAGAACGTCAGCAACTGCGTCACCTTCACTT
Source organism: Acetivibrio clariflavus DSM 19732 (assembly GCF_000237085.1). GTDB lineage: Bacteria > Bacillota > Clostridia > Acetivibrionales > Acetivibrionaceae > Acetivibrio > Acetivibrio clariflavus. The sequence continues at coordinate 2,333,173 of NC_016627.1, forward strand.
CCCGGCAACCATGCTGCCACAAAAGCGTCCCAGTCATTGATTTCTTCTGTAATTATTCTGGGCCTTCCTGATAAAAGAAGGGTTATCGTTGGAAGACCAAGCTTTTTGGCTTCCTCAACAGCTTTTTTATTCTCATTATGGGCCATTCCGTCATACAGTCCTAAGGTACCGTCATCCCCCACTCCTTCAGCATAAGGTTTTTCCGCAAGAACCAACACTGTAACGTCGGCATTCTTAGCCTTTTTGGGATCGGTAATTATAGTACCGCCATTCGCTTGTGCTATTCTTTTAAACCCGTCCAAAATAGATGTTCCCTTCATCCATCTGTCTCTCCAGGAATCAACATCTCCCTGCCAAGATCTGGTCCATCCTCCGCACTGCAATCCTATATCGTCAGCACCGGGACCTGTTATGAATATCTTTGCATCTTTTTTTAACGGAAGCACATTATTGTCGTTTTTTAAAAGCACCAGGGACTTTCTGACAGCTTCTCTTGCAATCTCTATATTTTCTTCCATTCCCAGTTCTTTGGCAGCAATACTTCGATCTCCCAAGGGATTTTCTAAAACCCCCATCTCCTTCTTCACTGTAAGAATTCTTCTAACTGCATCATCTATTCTCTCCCGGCTGATATCCCCTTTTTCTACCGCTGTTTTTAAATGGCTGTAGCATTCTTTCCACTTCATAGGCTCCATAAACATATCTATGCCGGCATTAACAGCCGAAACAATCTGCTGATAGAAGTCCTTGTTTTTTATCTGATGCACACCTTCCCAGTCAGAAACCACAAAACCTTTAAAACCCATTTCCCCTTTCAATACATCCTGTATCAGATATTTATTCTCGTGCATTTTCACTCCCTCAAAGCTGCTGAAGGAAACCATCACAGTCTTAACTCCCGCTTTTACAGCTTCTTCATATACCGAAAGATGAATTTTTTCGAACTCTTCCCTCGATATTTTAGTCTCCCCCTGGTCAATAGGATAGCCACTGTCACCAGTTCCCCACATTGTACCGCCATCACCGGCATAATGCTTTGCACAAGCTATTACACCATTTTCCTGCAATCCTTTTATGTAAGGTACAGCAAGTCTACTTACCAGTTCCGGATCTTCACCATAGCTCTCATAACTTCTTCCCCAGCGTTCATCCCTTGCAACAGCTATACAGGGGGCAAAGTTCCAGTTGACTCCTGTTGCAAGCATTTCTTTTGCAGTAACTTCCCCTATTTTATACATCAATTCGGGGTCATTTGCAGCCCCAAGGCCTATATTGTGTGGAAACACCACTGCCCCATAAACGGTATTATGTCCATGAACCGCATCAATCCCATAAATTATGGGAATTCCCAACCGTGTTTCTGCAGCTTCTTTCTGATAATCCTCATTCATTTTTATCCAGTCTTCCGCCTTATTCTTCCCCGGTGAAGATCCCCCGCCGCTAAAAACCGAACCTATAAAATAGTTTTTAACTTGTGACGGAAATATATATCGTCTTTCCGCCTGAACCATTTGTCCTATTTTTTCCTCAATGGACATGCTCTTTAAGATTGATTCAACCCACTCCTCATTATTAACTTCCGATATTGGGTTGTTTGAAGAGCCTGGTAACGGACTTTGAAGCGGTTGAGGAATCTTCCTGTCCTCAGAAGATTGGCAGGATACAATAAGCATAACTGACATTGCCAAAGCTAAAAACTTTACTCGGCTGTTGACAAACTTTTTCATTTCAAGCCCCCCTTTTGATTTTCATTGAAACTCTTAAGTTCAACAGACGGTGTGCATGATTCCCCAAATGGAAAGAAGTGCATTTTTCGAGAAACCTATAGCACAATGTTGATGTAAATTTTTAGAATTCCCGCAATTTAAATATAGCACAACAATAAGTAAAAATGTTTACGAATTGTTTAAAAAATTTTCTAATATAAATTTAATCCAAACAAAACTCTAAAGGACTTTTCAAATTTTAACTGTTTTATGCACAATGAAGAAATTTCAATCTTTATCCAAAACTTAAAAATAGGCAAATATATTTTGAAGAAACATACAGAATATATTTCTTCAAAAAACACATAATAAGCTAAAATCAAAAGACTTGTCCAAACATGTTTTGAAACAATATAAAAAATTTAGATTAATGTGAGGTGAAACCATGGCCAAAGCCGGTATGAGAAGACCTGACCCAAAAGATCCGCACGGAACCGAAAGCAATCACAAAATGCATATACCCAAAAAAGATGTACGTCCCGTTCCGGAAATACAAGGCAAAGCAAAATTCGGGAACAAAAAGGCAAAACCAATAGACTGAATATAATCAAGTATAATTGTATTGACCAATATCCCTTATGTTTTCCCCTTTATTTTTTAAAAGGCGGTGCATAAGGGATATATCCATAAACTTCTCATTTCGCTAATTCTTTGCTTTATATTACTTTTAACCCTAAGTCTAAAAAAACTTTTCCATTTTTAACAAACCCGCTAAAGGATTTTTATGTTATATGTAGAATATATAATATATTACTTCTCAGTTTTCCCTTTAATGTACTGTTCTTTTTATCTGCTTTATGTCTAAAATAAACAAATACAATAAAATTCTATTTCTGTGTAAACAAAAAGGCTATTATCTATAAAAATACTTGCATTGTCATAAAAAATTTCCTTAGTGCATAAAGTTTTATGGAATGTTTATACATTCCTTTTTAAACTATATTTTTTTGCTCGAAAGGGGGACAACAAGGGTTTATCCCTGTTTATTTTATGAAAAAGTGTGTCGGTTTCTCAATCTTGATTTTGTGCCTTGTTATTTTTTCTCAGAGTATTACTTATGCAAATACCGACTCTTTGAGCAAAGCATTGGAAAACGTATATTCCTGTGTTGTAGTTGAGTCATCTTCTGGAGAAATTTTATTCGCCAATAATGAAAGCCAAATCAGGCAACCTGCAAGTACAACCAAAATAATGACTGCAATTATTGCCCTTGAAAATGCCGACTTAAAAAAAGTATTAACCGTTTCCCAATCCGCAGTCAAAGAAATAGGGAATGGCGGCACCAACGCTTCTCTTATTCCCGGTGAAAAGATTGTTCTTGAAGATGCTCTAAAGCTCATGCTTGTAGCTTCAGCCAACGACTGTGCCAATGTTATAGCAGAAAATGTATTCGGGAATAAAGAAGAGTTTATTAGAAAAATGAACGAAAAAGCAAAAGAAATTGGTGCATTAAACACTACATACACCAATCCCGTTGGTTTGGACGGAACAGATGGTATTCAATATTCAAATCAGCAAACCACTGCCCTTGACCTTGCACTAATCACCCGCTACGCCATGAACATAGAAGAATTTCGTAATATAGTATCGATGCAAACTGTTACAGTTCCGCCTACCAATATGCACAAAGAACCGAGAACATTCCAAAACACCAATAAGTTACTAAACAAAACCTATGAAAAATTTGTAATAACAGGAGTAAAAACCGGGTACACTGTCAAAGCCGGTAAAGTGCTTGTCTCTGCAGCAATGAACAATGAAGGAACAGAATTAATCTCAGTTGTTATGGGCACTGACAGCAATACGGTTTTCAACTGCACTGAAGCCTTATTGAGATATGGCTTTGCCCATCCCGATTTAAAAGAGTTTTCAATGAGAAATAAACCTTATAAGATTTTGATAGGCGGCCGGATATTATCAACTGAACCGATAGTTACAGAAAACTCTGTATTAGCCCCAATAAAGGAAGTGTGCCAATTTCTTAAAATCAATCTTGACTGGATTTCAGAAGATAAGACCATAATTCTCGAAAAGAACGGAAAATATGTTCATATGAATATCGGTAAAGAATTTGCCTATATCAACGGCAGCAAAATTCAACTTGCCCATGCACCTTTTATCGAAAACGGTTTGAGTTTTGTTCCTTTAGAACCTGTTGCCGAAACCTTTGGCTATGAAATTAAAACAGATTCCAAATGCAAAACCGTTGAAATTGACAGTCTGCCTTTTATAGAAAATTTAAGCGTTTCAGAGAGTGTATACTATTATTGCAATTCAGAGCCGTATGAGTTTAAAGATATCAAAATTATCAATGACAGAGTTTATATCGACATAAATAGCATAGATTCTCTTTTAAAAGATAAAATTCATTTGGAATTTTTCCCCGATAGCCGAATAATATATGTCGGCAGCCATGCAACATACCTTGAATACAAAACAGAAAAATATGACCATCGTATATATGTCCCGTTGGCTGCTTTGGCTAAAAACCTAGGGATAAAAATATTCTGGGGTCCGAATACTAAAACAATACACATGTATTATCAGGAACTATCGATAAATACTGATAGAAGCGTCGAAGATTTAGTTCCCGAACATTTTGTCTATGCCACCGTTAAAAATAACACACCTTTATACCCTTCAATAGGCGCATCAAAAGCAAGTTCTTATATCAAAGGCGGAAAGGTTGAAATTATAAGGGATAAAGATTACAAGTGGTACTATATAAAAAACAACACTATATCCGGATGGACAAAAAGTGAATACTTGTCCATTGATACTAAATTTGAAAAATTGGAGGAGAAATTATATCCTTCCGAAACGGAGTTTTTTGTAAATGATTACTTTAAGCTTAGCAGTCCGACAAATTACCTTATATGGGTGGATTTAAAAAGACAACTTATCAATATATTTACACGAAGTGAAAATAGTTGGAAACTCACCAGGCAGATACCCTGCGCCACAGGAAAAAACATTTCGCCAACGATAAAAGGTACTTTTTCCATTAATAATAACAGAGGCACCTGGATGCCTGCAGGTTCTAATGCATGGGTAAAAAATTATGTAGGTTTCTATTCATCCTACTTCTTCCATTCGGTGAAGGTAAAACGGGATGGGGCAATTTATGACAATACTCTCGGTACAGTGGCATCGGCAGGATGCATCCGGATGCCTCTTGAAGACAGTGAATGGTTTTCAAAAAATATTCCGGTTAATACAACGGTATTTATCCGCTAACAGCACAGAGTAGCTTTTCTGATTGATTTGCTTCAGTAGTTTTTTCATAAACACAAGCGGTAAAATTTACAGAGCCCTTGAATCTTCTTTTCAAGGGCTCTATAAATTATTAAAATTCGTTTTACTATCCTTTGAATATATTTTTTATGGTTGAATTCTGATTGTCTATTATAATCTTAGCTTGTTTTGCTGTATCTTCTTTAATATTTTTTATTTCCTTCTCAAGAGAACTTTTCAGCTTTTTTATCTCCGATTTTTTAGTATTAGAATCTAAGTCATCATTATTAACAATAGAACTAATTTTATATCTTGTTTGTTTAATGGCTGCGTCTATTTTTTGTTTAGAATCGCTTCGCAAATGAGATAATTTTTGTCTTGCCTTCTCCAACTCATAGTTTACTTGTGCTAGCTGCCAATCGAAATTCAAATTACTATCTAACGAAAGTTCCAAAGTGTAATCATTTTTTAAATCTTTTGTTGGAGAATCCGTTACGATCTTGGTATTGTTATCCTTATGTACATCTGTTCCATATGGGTAACCATATATAGCCCAAGGATTGTATATACCATACGGATACACAGCCGAATTCGGTATATTATACGTCGGCGGTACCCATGGATTGTATTCCATATAGGGCGCTGGTGTTACCACAGGCTTCGGTGCTTCATATTTCGGTGCCCCCCATGGATTATATCCAAAATAGGGTGCTGTTGTTGCTGCAGGTGTCGGTGGCACCACTTGTGGCGGTATCCATGGTTCGTATCCGACATACGGCGTTGGTGTCGCTGCAGGTGTAGGTGTTGGCGTAGCTGCAGGTGTAGGTGTTGGCACAGGCGTTGGTGTCTCTATATTCGGTGGCATCCAAGGGTTGTATCCATTATAAGGTATTTGTGCCGGTATTCCCATGTTTGGCGGTATCCATGGATTGTATCCCATATAGGGTATTGGAGTTGCTGCCGATGTTGGTGCCTCAAAAGTAGGCGGTATCCATGGATTATATCCGATATAGGGTACTGGTGTCGGTGTTGCTGTACGTGTTGGTGTTGGCAAAGGCGTTGGTGTCTCTATCTGCGGTGGCATCCACGGATTATACTCCATATAGGGCACTGGTGTCGGTGCTGATGTAGGTGTCGGCGTTGGCATTGGAGTTGGTGCCTCTATCTTCGGTGGCATCCACGGATTGTACTCCATATAAGGCACTGGTTTTGATTCTGTTGATGGTATATCCAGTTTTGGAGGTGCCCATGGATTATTTTCGTTATAATTCGAGGGTATTTCCATCTGTTTTTGCGTATCGAATCCCGGCGACCACCATGGATTATACCCAGCTACCTCCTGCTTGGATTGAAACCTAACCGAAGGATTATATATATTCTTATCGGCATAAATATCCGAAAAAGAGCAGGACATATTGCCGGATTGCAAAACATTCGGTTTTGATTCCTCCCGTTTATTTGATGATAATTCCAGTCCAACATCCTTGGCCATAACGTTGTTCCCCATGATGTTTAAAATAACTGCTGCAAAAATTGTTATTGTGCCAAGTTTTTTCACCCTAAGCCCTCCATTCCCAAAAAACATCTATTTTAATGCATATATTTCCAATGCATATATTTCTAAAACAATTATACCATTTAATAAACCATGATGCCAGCATCCATTCAATATTATTTTATTTGAGGCAATAAATCCTTTGCTTTCTTTTCAAGTTTGGACAGTTCGGCTTGTGCTTTCTCATTTCCCTCTTTCTTAATTTGATCAATCTTATTAATCAATTCCGATTCAATCTGTTTTATCTTTTTATTCTTCTGCTCGATACTCATGTTGGGGTCCTGTTTTATTTTAGAAATCTCCTTGTTTGCTTTTTCCGTTTCATAAGCTATATCCTTGTTTACCTGCTGCTGTATTGCTTGTATTACCTTTTGCGTTTCAATATTTGCAGCCTCTATAGATTTAATTGCATCTATATCGCTAATTCCACCAAGTGATAAATCGATATCTTCACTGTTATAATGCTCATTTCCTTTTTTGTCCCCCTTGTTTTCTTTTCCGTCATCCATGGGTATCAAACTTTGATTGCTCTGGTCGGTATTGCTGTTATCCATATTAAGCTCACTTCCGATATCCACTTTTTCAAGAATTTCGTTTATGTTATTTTGCTTCAGCTTTTCCAAATCAATATTTATACCCTTTTCTATACTGTTTTTATATATTGAATATCTTCCCACTGAAATATTACTGTCAGCAGCCAGCTTCCTGTCTTTCGATTCGGCTCTTAAAAAATATGTCTCAATATTTCTGTTCAATAGTTCATCTTTTATTTTTCTAAAAGATGATTCCAGATTTTTATATCCTTGATTATCATCTTTCATTTCATCCTTATTAAGACATGTTGTTATCAAAGCTTTATTTTTGGAACTCAAATCAATAATACCGTTCTGATTGAGCTTTTCAACCATATCTACAAGAACTTTGTCCAATGGTTTTGATTTATAGTTTAAGTCCTCAATTAAAAATTTTGAATTACTGTCATTTATTTTAATATCTATGACCTTGTTGTTCTTATCGACCATCAGTTGCCAATTAGTATTTAAGTCAACATCTATATAAGCATAGATACGATTTGAAGGCAGCAAGCCAATATATAGCATAACTGCAATAAAAACAGCTGCCACAGCGGCTGCAACAGAAGAATATTTAATAAATGTATTGGAAATATTTATCTTTTCCGAATAGTCAAATATAATCTCCATTCCTTCATACATACCAGGTTGTTTTTTTATGCACACAACTTCACAGCTATCGGTCATTAGATATGCCTTATTATCCTTTATTTGAAGTACTACCCCTAAACATTCCATAATATCAAGTCACCCCACTTACTCCAAATTTTTAATGTAGTTCTTTATAATATCAAGATCGCTCTTCAGAATTAGCACCAAAGCAATGATGTATTTTCTGTTGCGTTCGACTGTTCGTTGACTTACATCTATATAATCAGCTATATCTTTAAACGGAATAGTTTTCTTTGCATTAAACTTATTAAATAAATCGTCATCCTCAGCTATATATTTTGCAATTTTCGCACAAGTCTTCCTGGAATCTCTGTGTTTGGGCATGTTTTTCACCAAATCATCCATGGTTATTCCAAAATCCTTCATTTTGTTCACAAACGAAACAAACTCTTCTCGGATTTCGAAATTATAAACATGGTCTGTATCTCTCTCTACCAAATATTTGTACTCAAAATCGCAGTTTTCATCCTCCTCAAAATATGAAAACGGATAGACTTTTGAGCTCTTTTCATTCTTTCTTCGGTAATCTATTAACCTTCGCTGCATAACCTGGTATGAAAACTTCTTAAAACTACATTTTTTGTCCTTATCGTATTTTTCAATAGCTTCATTAAAAGCAATCAACCCAACACTGTATTCCTCACTGTTTTCTATATCTATATATCTATTGTTGAGTATTTGGGAAACAGATTTAATAATGAAAGGTTTGTAATCACTAATAAACCTGTCCTTTAATAATTTATCGCCAGCCTTTATACGCTGCAATATATCTATAAAAGATCTCTTTTCGGGCGTTCGCATGCCAAAAAACCACATGTCCACTTACATATCACTTCCCTTTAAAGTTCATTCGTAATTGAACTATTTTTTTGTCGGTACATAAAATATACCAAATATTTTTAAAAGTAAACCTCTTAGATGAAACCTCTGAACACTGTTCTTTTTGAACCAAAAACAAAAGTAAAACAATAAAAAAATATGGGTAAATCCCCAAAAATAACACATTATGCAAACTGAGATTTTTAAACGGCTGCTTAACTGACATTAACCATGAAGTAATTTTTTTACAAATCTTTTTAATGCTTAATCAAAAATCCAACTTGCATAAGTGTTTATTGTTTATATCAACTTTTAACCATCTTATTTAATTTTTACTTCTATAGGTATAAAGCTCCTATCGGAAAAGCCTAATGTCATAACACCGCTTACATTGCTTCCCACACCAATGACAGTACCGTCATTCATCAACACCATGGTAAAATCCATGCCTGAAACAATAGACTTGCATCCCTTAAAAGCATCTATTTTTACCGGTGTTAATCTATTCTGTGTAGTTCCGTCCCCCAACTGTCCGCAATTGTTTTTCCCCCATGCCCATACATCTCCATCCTTTGTAATGGCAAATGAACTGTCTCTTCCCGCAATAATCTTTACGATATTTTCCAGCCCATCAACTTGAACAGGTACATTGGTTTTATAAGTCGACCCGTTGCCCAGTTGACCGTATGTGTTGTCTCCCCATGCCCATACAGTTCCGTCTTCTTTCAATGCCAGATTATAATTGTTACCTGCAGATATGGCGCAAATGTTTTCAAGCCCTTCTGCCTGCATCGGTTCCAGGCTAAAAGTATCGTTTCCATGAGCCAATTCACCAAATTGATTACTTCCCCATGTCCAAACCGTTCCGTCATTTTTTAAAGCAACGGAATGCTCACTGCCTGCAGCAACAGCCACAATATTTGTAAGACCTTTAGCTTTTGTCAGATTAAAAGTCTCGGAATAGCTGTTGTGATGAGTCTGACTGCCATCTCCTAATTGCCCCCAATAGCTGTTTCCGGCAGAGTATACATATCCATCATCTTTCAATGCCAAAATGTGATTTTTACCGACCGATACATCAGTCACTCCTTCAAGGCCTTCAATTTTATATGGCAGGTATACCGATTGCTCATCTCCCGCTACAGTATTTTTTGCAGCATATATCCAAACCTCTTCATCCTCATAAACAACCAAAGTTCTATTAAAAGCCGCTACTATGTCTTTTACATCCTTTTCGGATTTCACAGCAAAAGGAATGCAATAGTCATTCGATCCCGATTCTGCCGACAAGCCAACATCATCAATCAACTGAAGATAATCATTATTACCCCATGCCCACAATGTCTTGTTCTCGTCAATAGCTAAAACATGTTTTCCTCCGCAGGATATCTTACTTATATTTGAAATGCCGTTTATTGTTACAGGTTCTGTAATATAGTCAACATTACCGTTCCCCAATTGTCCGTATATATTGTAGCCCCACGTCCATAAAGTACCGTCGGATTTTATTATGGCCATATGCGTTTTGCCGCAAGAAATCACCTCAACGTCCCCAGTTCCTGAAACAACTGAAGGGATTTGCGAATCTAAAGCAGTTCCTAAGCCCAGTATTCCATTGATGTTTTTACCCCAAGTCCACACTGTACCGTCATTTTTTAAAGCAGCCGCACAGTATTGATTCAGCTCCACCGCTTTTATGCCGGATATATCTTTCCTCTGTACAGGACTACTGTTTATATTTCTGCTGTTTCCCATAATTCCATAGGTATTATCTCCCCATATCCATAATGTACCGTCTTCCTTTATTGCTGCCGATACCATTGTACCTGCTTTCACAGACTTAACTTCGGTAAAGCTGCTCAGTTTCTCAGGTATTCTTAAAAAAGAGGCTGCAGTTCCGTTCCCCAGCTGACCTTTGTCGCCGGCACCCCATCCCCAGACATTTTTATCCTTGTCTAAAGCCAATACATGTTCATCCCCTGCAGATATCTGAGTTATATTGCTCACCCCGACAGTCTGCAACGGTACATTGCTGTTAATTCCTGTGCCACATCCGATTTGTCCTTTATAGTTATATCCCCATCCCCATACAGTTCCGTCGTCTCTCAATGCAACCGAAAAGAAATCGCCGGCATCAATATCCTTAACTCCCGTCAGTCCTTTAACTTGAACAGGAGTATTTCTCCGAATGTTGGATTCATCCCCTAACTGGCCATAGTAATTATAACCCCATGCCCAAACCGTTCCATCCTTTTTAAGTGCCAGAGAATGTCTGCTGCCTGCCGCTACTTTAATAACATCCTCAAGTCCTTCAATTTTTTTCGGTATTCTTTCAATTTCCCCTGCTTCACCGAGACCTAGCTGGCCATATGAGTTGTATCCCCATGTCCATACCGTTCCGTCCTTCTTTAATGCTATTGTATGATATTCTCCACAGGCCACCTGAACAAAGCCTTCCATAGATTTTTTAGGAAACTCGGTTATCATTCCAAGCAACATCTTTTTCATATAAGCAAAGTCCACTGAATTAATCAATGTATCACCGTTAACATCAGCAGCATATAGTTCATCTTCAACTTCAAAACTTTTAATCATTCCCAATAAATACATTTTCATTAAAGCACAATCTATGGAATCAAACTTAAAATCGCCGTTTAAATCTCCTATCACAGCCTTAGATGTTGAAATCGCTGAATTCTCCTTTTGAGCGAACACTGAATTAACCGATATAACAGCAATAATGGATATTAGAACAGCTAAAGAAATTCTTTTTCCTAACATAAGTTTTTCTCCTCTAAAATTTACTTTATACTCCTTTTTTCAACAAATCCTTTAATAAACACCTATTCAATTATTAAGAGTAAGCCTATCAATTTAGATTTCTTGAAACAGAAATTACAAAGCTTTTTTATAAAAAACTATATTTACTGTATCGCTTCCATTAAGAGTAGTTCATAGAGATGGACGTATACAAATATATTGATATGTCCCGCTTTAAGTGTACTATATGCCTTACCCTAAAGTCAATGTATTCGTAAGCTTATTACCGGAAGTAAAGCATGCGGATATTGTTCTGCTTTGATATAAATTTTATACTTTACTTAAGTAACAAGTCCATTATATTCCCTTGTTTATATTGAATTAATATATAGAAGCACAAAACGTTTTAAATTTTGTGAGGTAAATAGTCTTTTAGAAAATGAACAAACCTTAATTGAAATACATTCTAGGAGAACTGTTCGCCGTGTACTTTTAAGTTTAGAAAAGTTTTCCTTCCCGGTTTTTGGTATGAAAGTATCTACTGCAAAATTTACAATTTGAAAGAACCGGTTGCAATAAAGCAAGCACTGGTTCTTTCAAATTATACTTCTTATTTCGCATGGGTCGGTTTTTCTTTATAATATCCTTTGGAAATCCTCTTTGTGTCTTCAAGCTCTTGACTTTTCTGTTTCATAGGATCGGAATTGATTCCTTTTGTTTTGTTCTTTCCCATCTTAAAATCACTCCCTCAAAATATATGCTTTCCCTTTTTCAATTTAATATTTTGCTATTTTTTGTTTGAATAAAAATGGACTTAAGTATCTGTATCTGTTCGTTTTTGCCAATTAAAAGAAAAATTTTTCATCAATAATTTGGGAAATATTTTTTTAACTTTCAACGGCTTCGGAATAGTGATATTATATAAATGCTTTTATTATTAATGATAATTGAAAGGTGGAAAAAATATGGCTGCAAAAGATAAAGTTAACAATATCGAGGCTCTTATTGATGCAACAAAGGACGAAAATCTCAATGAAAGAAAGCAAAATTGGGCTGCTTTTGTAGAAAGCACCGTGGTAAACTTTTTTATCGACTGTAAGCTTGAAAAGCTCAATATTGAAGACGGAAAAGGCAACAAGGCAAAATTGGTCCGTCAAAAAGATGATTCCATAAAGGTTGAATATACTTCAACTACTACTTTATAGTACATAACCAACTATCCTTTCTAAGGTTTCATAGCGTTTTTGCAAAAATAAGTGCTCCCGCTTTCAAGTAGACAGTTTATTATTTCACTGTCTACCGAAAGGGGAGCTTATTGCTTTAACGGATTGAGGCTTTTTTCTTTTAAATATTTTCCTGTTTCAAGGCATCAAGGATATTTTCTTTCTTTATTTTCGCACTGGAGTAAAACATAGCTGAACCGACGATTATAAAGACCGACACCATAGCTATCAAGATACTTCTCCAAGGCAAGGTAAATTCATAGTCAAAGGATCTACTAAAAGCACGATAGAGCAGTACCATAACAATTCCACTGATGGGCAAGCTGTAAAGCAAGGCTTTAAGACCATAGAAGATGCTTTCATAGTTAATCATCTTGTTGAAACCTTTAGGTGTCATCCCTATGGATTTTAACATGGCAAATTCCCGGCGGCGCAGTGCAATGCTGGTGGAAATAGTATTAAAGATATTGGCAATGGAGATAAGTGTAATTAAGGTAATAAAGCCATAGGTAAAAATTGAGACAAATAGGAGAATCTTTTCCCCTTTCTCTCTGGACTCATAGGTATTGTAGATATTCGAATCCGTTCTTTGCTCTAGAGCCTCTCGGGTAGCCTGAGGATCAGTGCTTTTGATGTATAGATTGGTCTGCTGTACATCAATGCCTGTTTCTTGGGCCAACCTCTCAAGAGTTGCTTCAGAGACAATAATACTTAATCCGCTTATTCCCAGATCATAAATACCCATGGGACGCTCATCGGCCAAAGCAGCAATTTCGATCCGGTCAATATATTCCTCTTCGGTATTTTCAACGTCTATGGTTACCGATAATACATCCAGCTTATCCCCTGCCTTGGCTTCAGTAGTTTTGGTCTCAACATATTTGCCCGTTTCATAGTCCCGGTAGGAAGTTTTATTAACCAAAATTCCCGATAACCGATTGGGATCAATAAGCTCGGTAAAGTCTGCTCCCACAGTCTCAGCGTAAGCTTTTAGGGCTTCATCATCCAAGGAAGAAATATAAAGATTAAAAGAGTATTTTCCCTTGGCATAGGCATCATCAACATAATTATTATCGCTTTCCATATCCTTTTCAAGTTCTTCCCGCAATTTCTGAGGAACCATTTCTTCTTTCTGCCAAGTGGTGGTTCCGTTGATCTCCCGCACAAAAGCATACTCTGTAATTTCGTTACGATCATTGAGCCAATCCTTTAGCTCAGCATCTTCCCTTAAGTCTAATACTTTAATATCATAATTAATTCCTCGATGAGTTAATTCCACCGATTTAATAAAATGTTCGATAAAAAAGGATATGGACAAAAACAAGATAATACTTGTGACTATAGAAAAAACAGTAGCTTTATATCGTCCCCTGTTTCGCTTAAGATTTTTCAGGCCGATTTCTCCTTCAATACCAAAGAGCATTCGGACCAATTTTGAAGTCTTAACCGTTTTACCTTTAATTTTAATATCTGCTGTCTGACGAATGGCATCAATAGCTGACACCTTAGAAGCTCTGCGAGCCGGCAGATAAGTAGAGATAAAAATAGTAAGGATGGAAACAGCACAGGCTAAGAGCAAAGATTCAGGTGTAACCTTCATCAAAAGTTTTTCATTAGTATTTGTTAAGAGCATATTTTGATTGATAAACAAAAAGGTAAGTCCAAGGCCTCCTAGCCCACTTAAGATACCAAGGGGAATACTAACCAGTCCAATAACAGCGCTTTCAAAAAATATAGAATTGCGCTTCTGCCTTTTGGTAGCCCCTACACTAGACAGCATCCCTAAATAGCGGGAACGTTCCCCTACGGAAATGGCAAAGGAATTATAAATCAATGCCACGGCACCAATAATGACAATCCCCATGATGATTGCCAAAAGTCCAATAAAGGTTTGCTTAAAATTATCTGACTTTGATACACCGTAATAACGCAGGAGGTTATCATTAAAATACACCGAATCTATATTATTTTGTTCAGCGATTTCTTGAGCATGGGTATAAAGAGAGTTTTTAATCTTATTTAAGACAACAGAGGCATTAACTCTATCCGTTGAGTCAAGCTTACTCTCATCCAGAAAACTAATGGTTGAATATAGCGATTGCCGTATAAGGGGCTTTATAATTCCCACTACTGTATAAGTGGCTGTTTCTCTCCTGATAAAGGTTTCATTGAGATCTTTATTATTGTTTCCGCCATCTTGGTAAACAATCTCACCAATATCTAATGTAACCTCATCTCCAATCTGAATGTTCATCTTCCCTTTTTTGATAATTTCTTCGGAAACTACAATCTCACTCTCTTCTTTTGGGAAACGCCCGGAAATTAAAGTTATAGGAAGCTTTTCAAAACCTGTTTGATTATAAGCCTGAATAGATAAGTAGAGCTTTTTCTCATGGGATTTTTCCTCTAAGACAGCATTTCCTATATTCTTACTTAAAATTACTGCTTCGGTATTTTTATCTTCCTTTATTGCAGATATTTGCTCGGTATTCACATTATAGTAAACAATATGCCATTCACCATACTCGTTAATTTCATCTCTAATGAAAAGATCCAAAAAAGAAACTCCAAGGGTTGTTACGGCAGTTATCATGGCTACTGCAATAATAACACCGATAATAGTTACAAGAGTCCTTCTTTTATTCAGCTTTAGATGCCTTAGGGTTAAGCGGTTAACTATATTCATGGACGAATCACCTCTTCCTTGGCAATGCGTCCATCTTCAATAGCTAGTACCCTATCAGCCTGAAGAGCTATTCTTTCATCATGGGTAATGACAATCAGTGTTTGCTTCAATTGTATATTGAAAATCTTCAAAAGATTGATTATCTCACTGCTGTTTTTACTGTCCAAATTGCCTGTAGGCTCATCCGCCAACATAAGAGCCGGGTTATTGATTAAGGCCCGCCCTATAGAGACCCGCTGCTGTTGACCTCCCGAAAGCTGGTTGGGTAAATGATTTAATCGATTCTCAAGGTTTAATGACTTAACAATATCATTAAAATGTCTTTCATCTACCTTCTGTTTATCCAATAAAAGAGGCAGTTTTATATTTTCTTCCACGGTCAGGACAGGAATTAGATTGTAAAACTGATAAATTAAACCGATCTGTCTCCGCCTGAATATGGCCAGCTGCGTTTCATTCAAATTATAAATATCATTACCTTCAATATAGACCTTTCCATGGGTTGGCCTGTCCACACCGCCAATGAGGTGAAGAAGAGTCGATTTACCGGAACCGGAAGGGCCAATAATAGCTACGAACTCACCCTTTCTAACAGAAAAAGATACATTATCCAAAGCTTTAACTGCTGTCTCACCCTCACCATATATTTTTGATAAATTTTCCACACGCAAGATTTCCATTACTGAATCCTCCTTTCTTTATAAGTTTAGCTTATCAGGAGAATATGACTTTACAGTGACTTCTATTATGACAATTTTGTCACTTTGGCATTTCTTTCCGAACCCTTCATTTTTCCATTTTTCACTGCGTTCAAAAGAGGTGGATTAAAGTCAAGGCCTCCTATCCTTGACTTAATACCTAAATTATATGTTTATAAAATTTAACAATAAAGTCAGTTCCTTCCCCTTCTTTGCTTTTTACTTCAATATCTCCCATCTGAGCGGTAATAATACTGTAAGACAAATTCAAACCGATGCCCACACTATCATCGCTGGAATTCTTCCCTTTGTAAAAACGTTTAAAAATATTGGGAAGGTCTTCTTTTGCAATTCCACTCCCGTCATCTCTAATTCTTATTTCCGTATATAGGGGATTTTCCTGAAAAGCTATGACGATTCTGCCCCCTTGTGGCGTATGCTCCACACAATTCTTTAAAATATTAGTCAAGGCCTCTGCTGTCCAATTCAAATCACAGCGGCAAGTTACCGTCTCTTCGCCTTCTATGGTTAAAGTATGTTCTTTTATATCCATAGGAATTAAGACAGGCTCTAATGCTTTTTTTACCAGGCTTATCACAGAGATTACTTCCTGTTTGAACCGGACAGTACCGGCATCGATTTTAGATACTTTTAGCAAAGAGGAAATCAACCATTCAATCCGCTCCAATTGTCTACTGATACTATTGGTAAACTCGGTTCTTTTCTCCTCATCCAATTTCGCATCTTTAAGCAAATCTGTCATAACCATCATGGAAGTAAGAGGAGTTTTTAACTGATGGGAAATGTCGGCTATAGCATTGGTCAGTTGTACTTTATCTTGCTGCAAAAGGCTGCTCTGTTCAGCTAACTTAAGGGTTACTTTATAAATGTCGTTTTTTAATACACTAAGCTCTCCTTCTCTATTATCCCTTAAGTCTAAAGAATAATCACCGCTGCTGATTTTCCGAATATAAGAAGAAAGCTTGGCTATTTCCCTGTAACGCCATGCCGTAAAAAGCAGGGTACAAGTAATAAGCAATAGCGCAGTCAACATAGTAAAAAAAGCTGCAGCAGTTACATAAAAATAAGCCCCAATTGTCGCTATTACACTTATTACTACCATTATTAGCAATAAAATCCGTATTTCTCTATTGCGCCACAACTTACTCACCAACCTTATAACCTAATCCCCGCACTGTTTTTATCAAGGAGGGGTTTTGCGGGTCATCTTCCAATTTCTCTCTCAATCTTTTGATATAGACTGTCAGAGTATTATCATTAACGAAATCTCCGGCCACATCCCAAATTTGCTCCAAAAGCTGATTGCGGGAAAGGACTTGTCCCACATGATTGGCAAAAACCAATAACAGCCGATACTCTAAGGCCGTCAATGCAACTTCATCACCTCGCTTATAAACCTTGCCTTCCAGGGTATTAATTTGTATGTTATCTAAATTGATGATTGCTTTATTCTCCTTTTGCTTTTCCTGCTGTTTATTGTAACGGCGCAATACGGATTTTATTCTGGAAATAAGCTCCCTGATACGAAAGGGTTTTGTAATATAATCATCAGCCCCCATGTCAAGTCCCATGACTATATTGCCCTCATCATCCACTGCCGTAAGAAAAATCACCGGTATATCCTGCATCTTCTTCACAAGCCTGCAGAGATCATAGCCGCTACCATCAGGTAAGGCTAAATCAAACAAACATAAATCGAATTGGCTTAAATTTTCACTAATAACTTTTCGGGCACTTTCCGCATCGTAACAAAGAACGGTGGTAAAGTTCTCCTGCTCGAGAGAATACTCTAATCCGGCCGCAATTACCTTATCGTCTTCCACAAGCAAAATCTTCATAGCCCATGCTTTCCTCCTTTAAGTAGCAATTGCCAACGCTATTCTTTTAGATATTTCTTTATGTATTTCAATCAGTGCTGTATTGATTGCTTATTTTAAGTTTAACTTGCCAATCTCTTCATTTTAATCTTAGATATTAATTTAAATTTAGTTATTATTTTATACTTCCTGTCGCTAAAAGTAAAATATCAGAGACAGCTAAATAAAGTTCATTTTATTTTTGTTTTTATAAATTCATTTAACATATTCTTAATCTCACATTAATCTTGCTTCTATAATATGAATCCATAAAGTCATTTCAAAAAATAACCTGCGTGATTTAGGTAAAGTCAATTTTTTGATAAGGCAATTTAAAATTTTTATGGTATTCAAAAGGATTTGAAGTGAAATGCACCTTTACCCAACATTTAAATTAACGTAGACGTATACTTCAATGGTTTGAACGTATATAAAGAATATGATATATTTGAATTGCGAAAGCGTATAGGAATGTTTTTTCAAAACCAAATCCTTTTCCAATGCCTATATACCAAAATATTGCTTTAGGAAGGTGCATACATGGTAAAAAAGCTTATTTATGTCGTAGAAGATGAAAAACATATTCAGGAGCTAATAGCTTTTAATTTGATAGAAAACGGTTATGATGTCAAATGCTTTGACAATGGTGAAACCATGTTTGATGAATGCCACACAACAAAGCCGGATTTGTTTATTTTAGATATAATGCTTCCCGGTATTGACGGGTTTGAAATTTGCCGAAAAATCAAAGAAAACCCTTTCTTAAAAAAAACACCTATAATTATGCTGACAGCTAAAAATGACGAATTTAACAAAGTTTTAGGTCTTGAATTAGGTGCTGAAGACTATATTACCAAACCCTTCAGTGTAAGAGAACTTGTTGCAAGGGTTAAGGTGGTCTTCAGAAGGCAGGCAGAAAGCCGTGAAATTGTTCCCGAAGTAATCAAGGTCGGTAAAATAACAATCGATGTGGCAAGACGCGAAGTATACAAAGATAATACCTTAATTGACCTGACCCTGAAAGAATTCGAACTTTTAAAGTTACTGGTGCTCAATAAAGGAATGGTCATGTCCCGTGAATTGTTGCTGGAAAAAGTATGGGGGTTTGACTATTATGGAGAAACAAGAACTGTTGATGTACACATCAGGTACCTAAGGCAAAAAATTGAAGATGATGACAATGCACCTGCTTATATAGAAACTGTCAGAGGCGTAGGATACCGATTCAGTGACAAAGGAGACAAGGAATAAAAGGATTATGAAAAAGAAGATTCTTAAATACTTTTTGCTGTTAATTGCATTTGTTTTAGTGTTAACGGTGATATTTACCACACAGATTTCCAAAAAGTATTACAAGTTTGAAGTTGAAAACAAACTTGAAAGTATCGGTATTTCAATTAAATACTATCTGCTGAACAATGCTTCCGGGCTCCAACCGGATTATAACCAGTTGGCAGAAAATTTTGCAAACAGTTATAATCAGAGCATCACTTATCCGAATAGCAAGTTAAGAGTATCATTTATCGACCTTTCCGGCAAAGTTTTAGGCGACTCGGAAGCAGATTACAGAACAATGGAAAACCATTCTTCCCGAAAAGAGGTTCAAGATGCTCTTTCGGGTAAAATAGGTAAAGACTATCGCAGCAGCTCAACACTGGATTTTGATTTGTTATATATGGCAATTCCTGTTAAGCAATTGAATCTGATTGTGCGGGTATCAGTTCCATTGACTGAACTTAATATGATTAACAGAATCACCTGGTCATATTCTGTGCTTATAATTATATCGGCTCTGGTTATAAGTATAATAGTTTCTTTAAGAATTACAGAAACGGTAATTCGTCCCCTTAACAACATAATTCATGCTTCAAAGGAAATATCAGAAGGAAACTATTCTAAAACTATTTCTGTAAACTCTAAGGATGAAGTGGGACAACTGGCACTTCAGTTTAACGAAATGGCATCAAAATTGGATAAAACAATATGTGACCTCAACAATAAAAAAATAGAAATGGAATCCATTGTTCAAAGCATCACCCACGGAATTATAGCTGTCGATAATAACTTAAAAATCCTGTTAATCAATCATGCCGCTTTCAGCGTTTTAAATTTGGACAATAATAATCAAATCACCGGTGAAATAATCACACAGCACATAAGAAATAACCGAATAAACCTTCTGTTAAAAGAGTCCATGGAAAAAAACGAACCGTTGGAATGCGAAATCAGTCTTGACGATAAAGATTTATTGATAAAAACTTCTCCCTTAAGGTCAAACAACCAAAGCACAGTTGCTTCAGGATGGATAATCTCCATTCAGGATAATACAAAAGTAAGAAAACTTGAGAAGATGAGAACAGAATTTGTTTCTAACGTAACCCATGAACTTAAAACCCCCATTACATCCATAAGAGGGTTTATTGAAACACTGAAAAATGGTGCCATCAACAATAAGGACGTGTCAATGAGATTTCTAGATATTATTGACATTGAAGCGGAACGCCTTCATGAGCTGATAAACGATATTCTGGTATTGTCCGAGATTGAAAATAAACAAAGCGACACCGATTTGGAAAGAGTTGAGCTAAATTCCATCATTGAAGGCGTGTTTGAAATCATGCAGAACATAGCAAACGATAAAAACATAGTTCTTATAAATAACTCCAGTGAAAAAGTATTTATTAAGGCCAATAGAAATCGAATGAAGCAAATGATATTGAATTTGGTTGATAATGCTGTCAAATACAATGTGCCAAGCGGTTCTGTGACAGTAAGTGCTGAAAATGCCGGCGGGAAAGTAATAATATGTGTAAAAGATACGGGAATCGGAATCCCATCCCAACATATTCCACGAATATTTGAACGCTTTTACAGAGTTGATAAGGGAAGGTCCAGGAATATGGGAGGTACCGGCTTAGGCCTTTCAATTGTAAAGCATATTGTTAATCTATATAATGGGATAATTAAAGTAAATAGTGAAGTAGGCAAAGGTACAGAATTCATTATCCAACTACCTTGTTGACTAATGAAACCGTTTCCTGAATCACAGGAAATCATAGATTTTTTACATCATTAGGCTCTCTTACAAAAGCATTCACATATAATATAGATTTTATAATGCCTTTATTCTTATACTTGAACTGATATTTAGACAAATATTTACATTCAGTAATATATTATCATTAAAAACAATTTATAAATAACCGATATTTTCATTAAAGGCAATAGTAACTATCTGTTCAAAGTAAAACTCATATATTTTTCTCAAAAGTTGCATTGTCTAGAATAAGCTCCCATTATTAAAAAACTTAAAATGCTCTTTGCGATAAAAACCAATCATATGCTGCTAAGGAGGTAATTATATTGAAAGTTAGTCTATATAATTATGCAATTACATTCACAGATAATGATCTGGTTTGTGCCAAAATATTAAACAAATTTTATAATATGGCAGAAGATTATGCAGATGAAATGTCTTTGATTTATGACAGATACGGATCGCTAAAAAACGTTGTGCAGTATTCCGAAAAAGCAGTAGCAAAAATTTATGACAATGTTATAAATTTTTCAGTTCAAATGCTGATGGATTATAAAATTTACAATATCAATAAAGAGAGATTTACTGAACTCTGTTCAGAATATATGGTCAACTTTATCGAAGCACTCAGTGAAGTTTATGAAAAATATCTTGAATTAGTTGGCGAAAAAGAAATGGCCTCACAATACAGGAAATACCGAAAAGACTCTCGCAGCAAATTCGTTGGTGGCGGATTTGGCTTTGCCGGTGCTGCAAATATGGCTACAGGATTTTTACACTCAATGTTTAATATCCTCGACGGTGCTGTAACAAATGCGAGTATAAATAGTCAAATGAATAAGATTTATAAAGACCCGAAAACAAAGCAGTCATTAGTTTACGGTGTCTATAATGATATAAAATCTATTGTTTATCCATTGTGCAGCATTATAAGCAAAAAGTATCCTGACTTCGAAATGACTTATACAGATGAGTCTGTGAGAAATGCCGAAACTATTTACCAAAATATCCTTGATGATGTTATTCCTGATGAACAACTTAAAGAAGCTGTTGTTGATATGCTTTGTAATGCTCCATTCAAAGATGAATACTATCTGTTGGCATATTATCTTTTTGGCGATGAAAATAATGAATTGTCACAACTTGCAGAAATATTCGATATATCGATTGATATTAAAAGAATGAAACAGGCAGACGATAATGCCAAATCGTTTTTCGGTGATAATTATAGCAAATTTGAATATGCAATGAGTAAAAATATTTTCTTTAAATCATCAAAAGAGCATTTAGGAAAACCTCTCAGCGAGCTTTGTTTAAAATTAACAGAGGTATTGGATAAAGAGATTAACAGTTACATGGTTTGTTTCTTTGATACAAGTGCAAAAAGTGAGAGACTGAGCAACTCATTAAATACCTTTGCATTTTGCCAAGATGATGAAATGCCTTTATTCTTATTTGACAATACCATTTTTGCAACAGGTAAGGAAGGCTTTGTCTTAACAAATAAAAACATTTATTATTCAGGCGGCTGCATAAAATTAGCTGATATTAATAGTATTAAAAACGAATGGGGCTTAAAAATTAACGGAAAAAGTATTCCAACATCTTCAATGCCGTCTTCAAAACTTATTTCCCAAATAATTCAATTGATTGAATTTATAGCTTTAGTATGTCCTTATTATAATGAAAGTTATAATCAAAATGAAACTTTGGATACATCTATGAATACCCATAATTCTCAGTGTATAGATGAAAATTTTGTTATCGAATATGCATCGTCGTTATTGAAAAATATAAATAATGAGGATATAAAAAATAAAATTTTTATATTCTCGGATGACGAAAAATCACTAAAATAAATTGGTAACGCCATAAATTCCTATGCTCAATTAAACAACGAAGAATATCCAATAATATGTTATGACAATACGCTTTTTGGAAGTTCTAAAGATGGTTGTTTGCTAACTACAAAAGGTATTTATGTACACAATCCATTTTCATCTCCAAAATTTTTCAATTATGAAGAAATTGAAAATGTTGAATTAAAAGGTACTTTCGGAAAAGAACTTTATATAAATGACTATGAAGTTCAAACTACTCTGTTGAATGGCGAAGCTAAAAATATATTTTGCTCAATAATAAATAAAGTAATAAGAGATTTTCAGTAAAACTTGCATAACGCATATCTTATAAAATCACAACAATAAGCACATAAAACTAAATAGCCAGTCAAGAGCAAATAAACAACCTTCTTCAAGGGCACTCTTGAAATGCCATTTTTCTTTCCACTATATTAAAAGGGCTTGTAAGCCAGAATTTGCCTTACAAGCCCCATTGAAAATTATCATAGAAAGTCAATTTACAGAAAAAGTTTCACACATCCTTTATAAACTCATAATTAATAAGCACTCTCATGGGACTTTTCAACTATTTTCGGCACTTCATTAAACAATGCTTCCAAGTCGCTGCTTCCATCCTTTTTACTTAAGTAAATCAAATATTCAATATTTCCTTCCGGTCCCCTTATGGGCGAAAAATCCAAACCTTTTACTTTAAGGCCTGTTCCTATTGCAAAAGCAACAATATCCTTGATTACATCCTCGTGAACTTTTGGGTCTTTTACAACTCCTTTTTTCCCTACTTTATCTCTGCCGGCTTCAAATTGCGGTTTAATCAAACAAACCAGTTCGCCTTCATCGGTAAGCAGTTTAACTGCAACAGGAATAACCTTCTTCAGTGAAATAAAAGATACATCTATCGAAGCAAAATCCACCAAAGTTCCCAGCTGTTCCGGTTCCACATACCTGATATTGGTACGTTCCATACATACAACCCGCTCGTCATTTCTTAATTCCCATGCCAGCTGCCCATAGCCGACATCCACCGCAAATACCTTAGCGGCACCGTTTTTCAGCATGCAGTCAGTAAATCCTCCGGTAGAGGCTCCGATATCTATTGCCGTCTTGGATTTCAAATCTATATTAAACACTTTAACTGCCTTTTCAAGCTTCAAGCCTCCCCTGCTGACATAAGGGTGCACATTCTCTTTTATAACAATTTCAGAATCTACATCCACCTTTAAACCGGGTTTGTCCTCTTTTTTTCCTGCTACAAATACAACTCCTGCCATTATGGAACTTCTCGCCTTTTCACGGCTTTCAAAAAATCCCCGTTTAACAAGCAGGACATCCAGTCTTTCCTTTTCCAAAATATAAACCTCCGTATTCTGCCATGTTTGTTCTATTTAAACTTAATCTATATTTATTCTTGCCTTATTTAATAATTTAACAGCATCGTTCACAATAGCTTGCTCATCAAGCCTGTATATGCTCTGAATCTCGTTTTTCGAGCCATGGGGAATAAATTGATCCGGGTATCCAAACATTTTCGTTTTTATATTTATTCCCTTCTGGTTTATTGTTTCAAGCAGCTTGCTTCCAAAGCCTCCTGCTATGGCATTATCCTCAATAGTTATTAAATGCCTTGTTTTTAACACCGAATTTATAAGAAGTTTTTCGTCAATAGGTTTTATAAATCTAAAATAGATGACATCACAGGATATGTCCATTTTTTCCAACATATCTGCCACTTTCAGCGCAGTCTCCACTTTATTTCCGACAGCGGCAATAGTTATATTGCTTCCTTCCCGCACAAGCAAAGCCTTGCCAAATTTAATGGGCTCTGTTTCCAAAAGTTTCTCAGCACCTTTACCCCTTGGAAATCTTATAGCGATAGGACCATTATGATCTTTTACAGCATAATTTAACATCAGGGCAAATTCTGCATAATCACAGGGTGCCAAAATTGTCATATTGGGTATATGACCTAAAAAGGAAATATCATAAATACCTTGATGTGTCTCACCGTCTTCACCTACAATCCCGGCCCTGTCAATGGCAAACACCACATGGAGATTTTGGATTGCCACATCATGTAAAATCTGGTCATACGCTCTCTGCAAAAAGGAAGAGTAGATGGCAACAACAGGTTTAATTCCGCCCCTGGCAAGTCCGGCAGCAAAAGTTACCGCATGCTGCTCTGCAATGCCCACATCAAAAAATCTTTCAGGAAACTTCTGAGAAAACGGAACCAATCCTGTTCCATGGGGCATTGCTGCGGTAATTGCAACCACTTTTTCATCTTCCTGGGCAATATTGACAATCTCGCGTCCGAAAATCTCCGAATATCCCGGACCGCCACTGGCTTTAACCTCTCCGGTTTCGATTTCAAAGGGTGCTATCCCGTGAAATACATCAGGATTTTCTTCCGCATATGTATATCCTTTACCCTTTTGAGTACATACATGTATAAGTACCGGTCCCTTTATAGTCTTTGAAATTGTCAAAAGCCTTTCTATTTCCGTTATATTATGTCCGTCAACAGGCCCTAAATATTTAAATCCCAGCTCTTCGAATATTATTCCGGGCACTATCATATATTTTATAGACCCCTTAACTCTGCCCAATACTTTTGCAGCACTCTTACCTATGGCAGGAATCCTGTTGAGCATGATATCTATATCTTCCTTAACTTTGAAATAGAAAGGTTCTGTTCTTATTTTACTTAAATATTTCGATAATCCTCCCACATTTTTTGAAATGGACATCTCATTATCGTTTAATACTACAATAAAATTATTGGGATATCGTCCCGCATTGTTCAATGCCTCAAAAGCCATTCCTCCTGTCATTGCTCCATCGCCAATGACAGCAACCACCGAGTATGTTTCATTATTCAAATCCCTTGCTTTTGCTATTCCAAGAGCAGCAGAAATCGAAGTACTGCTGTGCCCGGCATTAAAGGCATCATGTTCACTTTCATTAATCTTTGGGAAACCGGACAAACCGCCTAGTTTCCTTAATGTGTCAAACTGGCCCTTTCTTCCGGTAATAATCTTGTGAACATAAGACTGATGCCCGACATCCCAAACAATTTTGTCCTGAGGCGAATTAAATACACGATGAAGAGCCAGTGTAAGCTCTACTACCCCTAAGTTTGAAGAAAGATGCCCCCCCGTCTTTGACACCTTGTCAATCAAAAACATTCTTATTTCATCTGCCAATTTATTCAATTCATCCAGACTTAACTTTTTTATATCCTCTGGTGAATTTATTCTATCTAAAATACTACCCAAACAGGTTTCAACTCACTTTCTTTTATTTTTTGTCTTTGTCCCAAATTTAATAAAATTTAATCTCCCCGTCAGAAACTTTAAAATTACAGCCACTTTATAGACAATATAATTGCTTTTCTCCATTGCTATTGTCTTTCCAATGGCTTTACCTCCAATAGTCATGGCTGCAACAGTACCGGTAATTCCGATGCTTGCAAGGGTTTGCGCTGTCCCACTGGCAGTAGATGCAATTTTTATCACTATAAAGCCGCTGGCAGCCCCACTAATGACTCCGCATATATCACCCACAACATCATTGCAAATACTGGACACCTTATTGGCATTTCTCATAAGCTTTATGGCCTGTTTGGCTCCATACAGCTTTCTTGATGCCATGGCATGGAAAGGTGCCTCTTCAGCAGCAGTCACCGCTATACCTATTATATCAAAAATTATACCAATTAAAATAATAAACAGTACTATAAGGAAGGATATGTATATATTTTTATCTTCCAAAAGGGTTGATGATATTAATGATAAACTTGAAGAAACAACAAATGTAAACAAGGTCACAAAAATAACCCATTTCAAATTATCTTTTCTCGAACCTACTGAATTGGTTTTAAACTTCACTTTTCTGCCATGTTCCGGATGTTTATAATTGCCATCCACAAAAAAACCTCCAAAAATCCAATAATGAATAATATAATTAATATTTGCAGATAATCTCAATTATAATAAAATACAGGATGGAAATACACTGAGTAAATTTTGCGGCTTAGGTCAGGCTTGATTTCCACGGAAGGTACTGAAATGTCGCCAAATCAGCAGTTTCCTTTTAAACCTTCCGCCACAATGTTGCCAATTGTGGGGCCTGATTACCACTTAGTCCACACTGCAATCCCCAGTGTATCTCTTGTTAGAACAGTCTAGGGGTTTTCCCCGACAGTCTGACCGATTCCTAGCCTCTTTTGCAAAGGTGGTTTCAAACTGCTTTAGCGCACATGTATCGGCCAATACATGTACACCTGACCATTATCCACCAACTTCACTCAAGGCAGGCTACTCTGTTCACAGCACCTTAACGGTACCGCATAACAGGTTTACTCCCTACTCGTAGTTGAATCAATATTTGTTTTGGATATAATGCCAAAACTATTTTTCTCCCACAAGGTAGGGTCTCCACGGTAGAGGGGTCAACGCCCGCATGCCATTGCGGATCGCCCCTAAACCTTAACTCCCAGCATCAGCCCATTACTGGGCGTAACAAGCCAACACAAGGAACTTCATCGATATGCCCTTCAACGGATTTTTAGGCCCGTTTTCAGAACCGGCAGTACTGACTAGAATACTGCTCCATCCTGTCTTATTGGCAATAAGCCGTATAAGTATAACAGGAAAGTATTATAACATATAAACAGTTATGTATAAAGAATCACTACAATCTGTAAAGCTTCTTTAAACCTTAAAATAAGCGTTTATTCCGTGGCAGTGAATTTATAGTCATCAATACTTGCCTTTATTCTCTTTTTATCCTTTAGTTTTATTTCATGCACCATTCCTACAAGCATTACAATAATCTGTTATTATCAGTCTCAGCGACAAGCTTTAAATGTGTCACATTTGATCGAAATAAGGTCGCCTTAAAATATTATCCCATCCAAATACCGATAAGAATTCCCAACAATGCCCCCATAAATACTTCAAAGGGGGAATGTCCCAATAATTCCTTCAATTTCTCATCAAACTGAACCTTGTCATTATGTGAATGTATAAGTTGATTCAATACCTTTGCCTGCTTTCCGGCTGCCCTTCTGACACCTGCCGCATCATACATAACAATCAAAGACACTGCCAGTGAAATGCCAAACTCCACAGAATCAATTCCTTTAATTTTAGCGACAACAGTGGTAAGAGATACAATAAATGCCGAATGGGAACTTGGCATCCCGCCGGAACCTATAAATCTTGTAAAATCTATTTTTTTGCTTGATACAAGAACATTTATTACTTTTAAGAGTTGTGCCAAAAACCAGGCAAACATCGGTACTGTTATTGTTCTGTTGTTTATTATAGCGTTTATAAATTGCACCTTTAAAAAAATCCTCCTGCCGATAAATTTTACATTTCTCTTATAACAAGATACTCTGCAAGCTCTTTTAAAAATGCAGCCTTTCCGCCAAAACTATCCAAGCTTTTTATTGCACTCTCTGTAATTTCCGTAAGCATTTGTTTTGATTTTTCAAGTCCGTAAATACTTACATAAGTAGTCTTTTTATTTGAAGCATCGCTTCCCACATTTTTTCCCAGCTTATCAATATTTCCTTCCACATCAAGGATATCATCCTTTATCTGAAAGGCCAGCCCTATGCCTTCGGCATAGTTCTCTAAATTTTGGATATCTTCATTGGAAGCATTGCATATAATTGCTGCCGATATGACAGATGCTTTTATCAAAGCACCGGTCTTAAGCCTATGCATATATTCAAGGGTCTCAACCGACACCTCATTATTTTCCGATTCAATATCCACTACCTGTCCTCCAATCATTCCCCGCACACCGGAGGACTTGGCAATATACCCCATTGCTTTAACTTTATTTTCTATATTATTACAATTGCTTGATGTATTTTCAAGCATCAACTCAAAAGCCATATTCAAGAGTCCATCTCCTGCCAAAATAGCCAGAGCCTCACCAAATACTTTATGGTTTGTCAGTTTCCCTCTTCTATAATCATCGTTATCCATAGAAGGCAAATCATCATGTATCAGCGAGTAAGTATGAATCATTTCAACAGCACAAGCATAAGGTAAAACTTCCTTCAAATCGCCCCCCAGCATATCACACACTGCAAGGGAAAGAACGGGTCTTAACCTTTTTCCGCCTGCCAAAAGGCTGTAACGCATAGCGTTATATATGGATTTTTCCATCAAATCTTTTTCTTTTATACATTCTTCCAAAAAGTTATTTACAATATCCTGATATATTTCTAGTTTTTCCATAAACTCCATCGGCAAAATCCCCCTAATATTTTATGCACTAATCTTTAATAAAATCTTCTTCTATAATATCACCATTTTCATTTTCTACCAATATAGTTATCTTTTTCTCTATTTCATCTAACATTTTACTTAATTCTTTTGAAAGAGCTACACCTTTTTGGAAGATCTTAATAGACTCATCTAAGGGCATATCTCCCTGCTCAAGCTTTTCAACTATTTCTTCAAGTTCATTAAGCGACTTTTCAAAACTCTTTTTTTCCCTAGCCATATCTAATTCCTACCCTTCACTTTATTTACTGTACATTCTAAGTTCCCATCCGCAAGGTTTACTTTAATTTGTTCTCCTTCTGCCACATCGGTTACAGATTTGATTATACGTTGGTCATCGGCCGATTTAACAATACTGTAACCCCTTGCCAATATTGTCAACGGACTTAGGGCATCAAGCTTTCCGATGAGAAACTGAAGCTTCAATCTTGCCCTCTCCTGCTTCACCAGAAAAGCTTTTTTCAAATCTTTATACAGCACATCCAACTTCATTCTTTCCTGATAAATTCTGTCATAAGGCTGCCTGAAAACAGCAGAATTTTTTAATTCATCAAGCTTTTGCCGTTTAATTTTAATATTTCGCAGAATAGCATTCCTTAATCTGATATCAAGCTCAATCACTCTGTTAATAAGCTGCTGTTTTTCAGGCATGACAATCTCTGCTGCAGCTGACGGTGTCGGTGCCCGTAAATCTGCTACAAAGTCACATATCGTATAGTCTGTTTCATGTCCTACAGCAGATATTATAGGAATCTTTGAGTTAAATATGCTTCTTGCAACAATCTCTTCATTAAAGGGCCAAAGTTCTTCTAAAGAACCTCCACCTCTTGCAATTATTATAACATCGACACAGTTCAGACGATTAAGGGTATAAATTGCCCTGCTTATTTCCTCGGCTGCCCCCTGCCCCTGAACTCTGACGGGAAAAATCTTAATGCAGGCGTTATAAAATCTTCTGTCAAGAATGTTTATAATATCCCTGATAACCGATCCCGTTGATGATGTTACCACCCCGATTGAACCGGGCATGAAAGGTATCGGCTTTTTATAACGGCTGTCAAAAAGACCTTCCTCTGCAAGTTTCTTCTTTAGCTGCTCAAAGGCAATATGAAGATTCCCTACTCCGTCATTTATCATTTCCTCGGCATAAAGCTGATACTGCCCGTCTCTTTCGTACAAAGAGACATAACCTCTTACTATGACCTTCATTCCGTTTTCCGGCATGAATTTCAAGTGGGAATTGTGTGTTCTGAACATAACACATCTTATAACACTGTTTTCATCTTTAAGTGTGAAATACATATGCCCAGAGGAATGATGCTTGAAGTTGGAAATTTCACCCCTTATCCAGAGGTTTGACAATATCATATCCCGAGAAATAATTTCCTTTATATATCTGTTAACTGAAGTTACTGTCAAAACATTGTCGAAAATACCGGTTAAAGTTTCTTTCATTTCCTCTCCTATAACATTTAAGTTATTATTTTTACTACCAGTTTTTATCACAACAACCCACCTTTTTAAGGTGGGTTGTTAGAAAATTCAAGTACTTTCCGTTTTTTCAATCTTGCCAGGCAGTTCCTTGACTTGTGAAACTTTACCCAATATACCGTTAATAAAAGATCCGCTATCTTCACCGCTATAGTTCTTTGCCAACTCCACAGCCTCATTTATCGACACATTAAAGGGAATATCATCTCTAAAAAACATCTCATATATACCAAGCCTTAAAATAGATAAGTCAACCTTTGAAATCCTTGAAAGTTTCCATCCCTTTGAATATGTTTCAATAGTTTTGTCAATCTGTTCCAGATTATTATACACACCTTTTACAACATCAACAATATAATTCTCATCATTCTCTGCTAAATTAACCTGCTCAAGGGTCTGCCTTATTTGCTCATCTCTGGAGTCCTTTTGAATCTCCAGCTGGTATATGAGCTTCATCGCAATCTCCCTGGCTGCCCTTCTTCCCATTAACTTTGTACCTCCTCAACTAGTTTGAGCCTTTTTCAATCAATCCCGAAAGTCTTGTCTCAAATCAATTAAGTAAATATTTTAGTGTGAAAATTATTTCTTTTTTTATTTAAATATACTTATTTTATTTAAATATACTTATCATTTCTCAAAAGCAAAAATAAATACCTTTCTAAAAACACAATCAAATCTAAATTTTCAATCATTATCTATATGTACCCGGAGGTAATATTCTGTCCAGCAAATTCCTCAAATAGTCTTTGTCATTTGATATCTTTTTTCCAATATAATAACCTATCAAAACGCATAATGCAATAAATACCGTCTGGAAAAAACCAATGAAAAGAGTAGATAACGCAAATATCAGCCCGAAAGCTGCACCGTTTATTTCTCCATAATGTCTTTTGTAGAAATTTATTAACATCTCCCAACTCATAGCATACTCTCCTATTCAACCCTTGATTTATACCCGGTATATATATTTTCAACGGAAACTTTTACATCTGAAACATTGATACCGGAAGTTTCCTCAACAGCTTTTTTAACTTTTACCTGAAGTTCTTCCGATAGAGTTGGAATATGAGTTTCGGCTAAAACAATCACCTTAATAAATATTGAAACATCTTCTCCCAGCTTCCTTACATAAGCTTTTGTATCCTTTATACCGGTAATTTTTTTGGATGCCGATAATGCTATATTTTCAATGGCATTAAGAGATATTCTGATTTCGCCAATATTGTTGGCCTTGCTGATAGATTTCTTTTCCCGCTCGCTTCTAACCCCGGAAAAAAGAAATATTATGCTCAGTGCAAAAAATATAAGTTCTATAATGAACATAATAATATTCGAAGCTCTGTTGGGTAATACAAACTCCGAAATATATTCCGTTGTACCGGTAAACAGTCGATGGTTTAGAGTCATGGCCATCAATATCACAGACACGACAGTAAGACAGAAAGCATAAATTGCCAAAATAGTCCTAAATAAGATATTCATAAGTCACCTCTTTACACTTTTCTTTTGTCACACAAAATCCCATTACTAAAATTTTTAATAAAAAGCCAAACTTTTATACCCCATTTTTTAATGCATCTCCAAATATTTCAATTGCAAAAGCTTACAAAGATTCCCTTCACACTTTTATCCAAATTATATTATATTTTATTTTTATAAAAAAATAAACCCTACAAAGGGATTATTTCAAAATACTATAACTTTTTCTATTTGTACAAGGCATTTATTTTACCCGGGAAAGGTCATCGCTGATTTCTCTTCTGATTTCCTTCTCTATGTTTACACCTTGAACATGGATATTTACTTCAACCACATTAAGTCCAGTCATAGTTTCTACAGCCTTTTTAACTTTCTCTTGTATATCCCATGACACATCGGGAATTCTGCATCCGTATTCAACAATAATATACAAATCTATCGCAGCTTCCTTTTCTCCGACTTCAACTTTTACTCCCTTTGATAAATTTTTACGTCCAAGGATTTCAGCAATTCCACCAGCGATACCACCGCTCATTCCTGCAACACCAGGTACATCCATAGCAGCGACTCCTGCAATGATGGCTACTACCTCTTCCGATATTTTAATGTTTCCTATCTCAATATTATTACCCTGGACATTCTCATCCATTTGGATTCCCTCCCCGCTGTATCACGTAAAAGCCCGATACAAAATATTATAACACTACAAATCAACGATATCAACAAATTGTATCTGTCAAACATAATAATCCAGCTATATTGGGCCTGTGTAAATCCTTTTAAAAACGATTTTATTCTAAAAAACAGTTCTTACGTGAACATCAGATATTGCTACATTTGCCTGTCTTGATGCAATATCCGCAATCTGTGTTGCCTCAACATCGGTCAAACTCTGTGCCTTTACAACTATATCAACACTTCCGTCATCAGCAATAAATACAACCACATCACTATACCCTTTCTCTTTTATAAGAGTTTCTATAGCCATTTCTTTTTCTGACTTGTCAATCAACGCCAAAATTTTCTTATTGGCTTGAGCTTTAAGTTCTTTATCGGCATTGGGGTCTTTGGTAATTTGTTCAAGCTCATCTTTATTTTTACCCCTTGTTACGTCTTTATCCATTTTTGCCTGTGCAAAAAATTCATTGGCCTGTTTTGATGCCTGAACTTCCTTACCGGAATCTTTCTTCTCATCCTTTTTGTCCTCTTTTTTATCTTCTTTCTTGTTCTCTTTCTTATCTTCCTTTTTATTATCCTTCTTATCAGCATCTTCTGTCTTTTCAGCCACTTCGCTGCCTAAAGAATCACTGTTATCTACATAAACTGCCTCACCAAGTCTGGGAGAATCGGTGTCTAACATTTCATTGCTTACCGATACACTGCTTTTTTTGTAACTGTATTGTAAATACCCTGCTATGACTATCATAAGAATCAGAGATAAAACAACAATTTGCTTTCTCTTAAATACTACCATAGAATAATCCCCCTTCATTATTACTTTTTATAATATATATTGAATATATATTGCAAATTTGTCTTATTTATATCTTTTTTTGCAAATTTTTATTCAACTTTCTTATCCTCCTTTTCGTTCAAACACCTGTATTTTATGTACCGGTACATCAAGAAGAACTTTTACTGCGTTAATTAAACTTTCTTTAACCAAAGGATCATCAGCCCCCTCTGCTACTACCACCACCCCCTTAACTTCCGGCAGAAGTTCTTTTAAAATAATTGGTTTCTTTACACCGCTCCCGCTGTCCTCATAGGCAATCTGACTTTCGTAGGAACTTTGATTGATTTTTCTTGTACCTCCGGTGCTATCCTTTTCTTCCGTTATTTCATCGCTTTTCTTAACATCCGAATAAGGTACAATTTCTCTGCCTGATGAATAGGTCACCAGTACATCAACTTTTCCAACCCCGTTTATCTGTGAAAGAATCTCTTCTATGCTTTTTTGCAGATCTGTCTTTTCATCATTTACACCAATAACGGAAACTTCTTCTGCTTTCTCGTCAATATTATTCTCAGCTTTATTTGAAGCAATATTTTTATCTTTCTTTCCTTCTCCGTCAAATAGTGTGCTTCCGGCTATTATGATTATAATCCCGATAATTATCAGAATTATAAGGTTTTCTCCCACTTTATTGTTCTTGTCATTCTTAAGCAGTTTTCTCAAATACTCCACAAGCTTTTTCAACTTATCCATATTGCCCTCCTTATTTTCTTCAATAGGTATTTTGCTTATGTGACAGAAATCACTATATTTTCCTTTTGTATGTTAAGCATGTTTTCAATCCTTTTTTCAATTTCTTTTCTAATCTCTTCGTCTATTTTTGTGTTTGTCCACTCTTCACTTTCTTGTTTTTTTTCTTTCCCTACTACTATTTTTACTTTGTCTATGCTCTTAACTTTCTCAATACCCTTTGCTTTTTCATCCTCTTCCCCAAGTTTCAGTTCAAGGTAAATTCTTTTGACTTCCCCGAACTTTTCATCCGAATAATCGTCATTTATAATTACATCTGCCTTGACATCCAATACACCTTTTACTTCTCTTACTAAACTTTCCACCTGACTTATAACCTTGTTTCTATACAAATCGGTAATCTGCCTTGTCTGTTCTTCTCTCAGCACCTGGCTGTTTGCCATTATCTCTTTTTTGTCTATGAAATTACTGCTTGACATCTGATATACCTCAAGGTCTATTCCCCTTTGCAGAAAACCAAGCACCGGATTTATCAAAGCAATCACAAGGATGAGTCCCGAAACCAGGTTTACCATTTTTTTCATTTTTTCCGACGGCAAAAGCATTTCCAAAAGAACTATAAAAATCACAAGAGCTGCAATATTCAGGCACCATTCTTTTAAAAACTCTATCATTTCATCACCTCATCATAGAGCTTAAATTGCCCGCAGTTACTAATGTAGCAACCGTTAAAAGGAACATAAAGGATACCGAAGCCACTATTCCAAAAATATAAGTTATGGAGCCGGCTACTTCCCCAATGCATTTTATAATCCTGTTTTCGGCCACCGGTTCTAAAAAGACGCAGGCCAACCGGTACACACCTATGATTGCTAACATTTTTAGCATGGGTATAAGGCTTACCGATACTATGCCAATCATAATTGCAACCCCAACGGCGTTTTTTATAAGCAGGGTACATCCTATAACAGTGTCGGCTGCATCGGCAAGATATTTTCCCGCCACGGGTACAAATACACCTATTGCAAATTTGGCCGTCTTGCTTGTCACACCATCCACCACAGCACCTAAAGAGCCTTGAAGAGATACAACTGCGACAAATATAGTCAGTATAAACCCCAAAGACCAGGACGTGATATTTTTTAGCAAAGAAGCAAGCCTTGCAACCTGAATTTTATCCGATATATTGTTTACGATGGATATAACCGTAGAAAGTACGATAAGCGGTACGAAAACGTTTTTGATTATGGCAGCGGTAAACTGTACAATGGCTATCAATACAGGATGTAAAACTCCGCCCGATGTGATATTTCCTCCGGATATCAGCAAAGTTATAAGCACAGGTATTGAAGTATACATAAAGTTTACCATTGCATCAATTATTTGAATACCCGATTTGAGAGCACTGTTAAAACTTATTAACAATACTGAAACCAGAACTATATAACATACATAGAAGGCAAGTTCTCCCACACTTTTACTCATAAAGGATGACTGGAGGTTGTTAAGAACTGCACAGATAATTGCCAATACTATTAATTTAATTAACAGGTCAATGTTTACATACACTTCTTTAAACAAATACAACAAAATTCTTTTAAATATACTTGCAAAGTCAAATTTGAATTCTCCCTTAGTCAAATCCTTTATCAGTTTTTCCGGGTTGTAACCGGGCATTATTTCATAGAACTCTTCATTCATTGTTTTTTTGAGGTTTTCTCCAACCGATTTTACTTCATCGGTATCCATCTGCTGCTCAATTATCTCTTGTTCCATACCGGTTTCTTCAGCGTATATTCGACCGGGAAAAGCAACACAGAATACCGTTAGGAACATAAACAGACATATTAATTTTGAAAAGCCATAAATGAAAGTTCTTTTGTTTCCTCTACACATTTTTTCCCCGTCCGTTCATTAATTAGCGATAATTCTTACAATCAAGTCCATTAACGAAGTCAGTATCGGAACAGCCAAAACAATAATCACCACTTTGCCGGCCAATTCAACCTTTGATGCAATTGCACTTTCCCCGGCATCTTTGCAGACCTCTGCACCAAATTCTGCAATATACGCTATTCCCACAATTTTAAGCAATGTTGAAATATATACTGTATTTATATTAATTCTCTCGGCAAAGCTGTTAAGAAGTTCAATGACTGCAGAGATCTTGCCCAATATCATTGTGAAGACAATTATTCCTGCCGCAATACTTATCTGTATTGCAATCTCTGGCCGTTGTGCTTTAATAACAGCTATTATTACAGTTGCCACAATTGCCAATCCAATTACCTGAACTATATCCACAAAAATCATCATCCTCAAATTTAGAAATGAAACAAAGTCTTTACGGTATCAAACAGATTTACTATTTCCTTTACTATCATCATAAGTACCACTATCAGACCTGCAAGGGTTGTCATCATTGCCTGCTCGTCTCTTCCCGATTTATTAAGCAAAGCGTTTAATACCGAAACCAATATTCCTATGGCAGCAATTTTAAAAATTAGTTCTATGTTCATAATTGTTCTTTCTCCTCTTGTTCTTAAGAGCTATAGTAGTATTTATTTTTAGGAACAGTTTTTAATTTTGTTCCCTATTGGAATAATGAAAACCGATTTGCATTCTTAAAGGAACAAATGGCTTTTTTCATTATTCCCTTATAACTTCTCTGTACAAGTTATATATATTCAAATAATCTTTTCATTTAGAACAATAAAATGATTATTGCCAGACCGCATAACACTCCGAGACTCTTAAACATCTTCTCATTCTTGCTTCTGAGTTCCTCCGCTTTTTGCTCCTGAATTTTTAACTGATTTACGGTAAGACGTATATTCTTTATCTGTCCTTCCAAATCAGAGCTTCCGAGCATCTTGCCAAAGGAAATAATTATAGCTTCGTCCTCAGAATTTAAACTTGTCCCGGAAATATTTTCTTTCACAGCCTTTGTCCATGCTTCATCGGCACACAATCCCTCTTTCAGATTTTCCACCGCTGCTTCAAAAAAAACTGCCACGCTGCTGTCTGTACAACTGCTGACTTTTTGAAAAGCCTCCTGGAGCACATTGGACAAAAAACTTATTTCGTTTTCAAATATCTGAAGCAGCATTTGAAGAGTCTTCAGCTCTTGCGGTCTTTGGGCATAGGTTTGTGCATGGGAATATCCCAAAAGCGTGCAGGACACAAACACAATCAAACTGCCTACAATTTTCAGCAGCATAACTTTTCTCTCCTATACAAAAACTTCATGCTGATTCCGTCGATAACTTCTTCAAGGGTTCCCGGCCCGTTTTTGCTGCTTAGCACAACCAGCCTGTCAAACACCTTTTCTTCAAGCATGGAAAGTACTTCTTTTCTTAGTTTTAGTTGAGAAATACTGTATCCATGGGCAGTTGTAACTATTTTGACCCCCGCATTAATCACCTGCATCAATGCTTCCTTGTCACCGCTGCTGCCTATTTCATCAGTTATTATTACATCTGGGGACATTGACCTTAACAGCATTGACATTCCAAGCTGTTTAGGACAAGCATCCAATACATCGGTTCTAACTCCCACTTGTTTTTGAGGTGAACCCTTGAAACATGCAGCAATTTCAGACCTTTCATCCACTATTCCCACTTTCAGACCCTTTAGCCCTATTTGAGCAACACCATCACTGATAGATCTTGCAATATCTCTAAGTATTGTAGTCTTTCCGCATTTTGGGGGCGATATGATGAGGGTATTGTAAATCTCGTTCTCTCCCTGAACTATGTACTTTAAAATTTCAGACGAGCACCCCCTTACTTCTCTTGACACTCTAATATTAAGTCCGGAAATATCCTTTAAATTTTTTATTCCTGTCCCATCTAACACTGCTTTGCCGGTTATTCCAACTCTATGTCCGCCCCTTAGCGTTATATACCCGTTCCGTATTTCATCCTGAAAGGCGTATATGGAATTTTCACTGATAAGTTCCAATGTTTTAACTATCTGTTCCTGACTTGCAAATACCGGATTTTCAGGTTTGGTTTTCAGTTCACCGGAAGTCTCTAAAAAAAAGCTTCCCATATGGTTCTGGATCATTACCGGTTTGTTCACCCTAAATCTTATTTCCTCGGTACCCATCAAATCCTTTGCGGACATTCTCTTTATGGCATTTCTTAAATCCGGGGATATAAATCGCAATATATCCCTCTCAAAGTCATTAATTTCCTCCATTCTATAGGCTTGCTTGTCATTGGTAATCATAATATCTTCCTCCTGAAAAAGCATAATTTTATCCGATGTAGGAAATAAAAAAATTCTTACTTAATTTTTATTAAACTTTGTCCATTTCTATGACAAAAATATGTTTTTATTTCATCGAAAACAGCAAAAATGGCAGAAAGACGGGCATAAAAAACCCTCAACCAAGTGATTATTTAAGAATCAACTCACTTGCTGAGGGAAATTTTTTTCTTTTGCTTAAAGTAAACTCATATATTTTTCCTTAACCGGCTTGTTATGTTGAATTATGCTTCCAGGTCGTTTGTAATCTTAAGTTTATCAAAGATAAAGAGTAGTATGGACAGAGCCATACCGACAATACAGGCAAGAACCATACCTTTAAGTTCTA
This sequence comes from Acetivibrio clariflavus DSM 19732, assembly GCF_000237085.1. Classification (GTDB taxonomy): domain Bacteria; phylum Bacillota; class Clostridia; order Acetivibrionales; family Acetivibrionaceae; genus Acetivibrio; species Acetivibrio clariflavus. Next base: position 2,372,012 of record NC_016627.1, read on the forward strand.
CCTGGCCTATTTTCAGAACAATTCCGGAAAGGCCGGTAACAAAAACAACGGAGGTCAGAATTAAATTTCGATTGCGACCGTAATCAACCCGACCGTCCACCAAAACACGTATACCCGATGCACCAATCATACCGTAAAGGAGAAATGAGATTCCCCCAATTACAGGATTAGGTATTGTTTGAATAAGAGCTGATATCGGTCCCACAACAGAAGCGATTATGGAAAGCAACGCAGCACCGCCAATGACCCTTACGGAATACACCTTTGTCATCGCCATTACACCAATATTCTCTCCATAAGTAGTTGTAGGAACTGCTCCAACCAATCCCGACAGGGCTGTCGACAGTCCGTCGGCAAACATGGAACGATGAAGTCCGGGATCTTTCAGAAGGTCTCTTTCTACAATTTTACTGGTTACAATCTGATGGCCAATATGTTCAGAGACCACAACAAGAATTACCGGAAATATCATAATAATTGCTTCAAGACTATAGCGCGGCAGCTGAAAATTAGGAATTACAAACAAGTCTGCCTTTAATGCCTCGGCTACAGTCTCAACTGTGATTAAACCTGTAAAAAGTGCTGTTGCATAGCCGGCAACAATGGCAATCAAAATAGGAATTACGGCAAAGAATTTACGGAACAAAACATTTCCCAATACGGCAAAAGCTAATGTAACAAGGAATACTATTACATTTTTCATATTAATCTGATCATCTAAAAGGCCGGCTGTATTGGCAGCCGAACTTGCCAATTCCAAGCCAATCAATGCAACAACTGGCCCCATGGCCGCTGCCGGAAGTACGACATCAATCCAGTCCACTCCGAATTTGTAAATAATTAAAGCTATAATACAGAATGCAATGCCCACTACTACAAATCCTCCAAGAGCATACTGATATCCCCATTTCGAGATAACAAGACCTGCCGGTGCAATAAAAGCAAAGCTGGATCCAAGATAAGCCGGTGCTTTGCCTTTTGTAATCAAAATAAACAACAGCGTTCCAATACCGTTCATAAGCAGAACAACCGATGGATTGATATTGAAGATAATGGGTACAAGAACCGATGCGCCGAACATTGCGAACATATGTTGAAGCGATAACGGTATCATTAGTTTCATAGGTACCTTATCTTCCACCTGAATGATTTTTTTATTTTCCAAGGTAAGCCCTCCTTAAATTTTATCTCGAGTAGTATAGCATAGTTATTGGCAGATTTCCACAAAAAATTTGACATAAACTTAATTTATGTCAATCTTCTGTACGATATTTATCAATAGTAATAAAATTCTTGCTGAATACTATAATTTTATAAAAACAATCAGTTAATTCACAAAACAAAAATAATTCTATCCCCTGTCCATTGATTCTTATATTTTAGTAAACTGTAATCACAGTCTTAGTGTCGTTAATGACAAAAAGAATTATTCCTTTACATAAAACATGTCAAAGGATTGATTGAAAGCCTCTTAAGTGTATTTTTCCTATATTTAGACTTTGCCCGATAATTTCTATCCTTTTAATCATAGAATATATACTTTTAGACAAAATCAAAAATTTTATAACAGCAAATATGTTTTTATTTTTTGCACCAATCTGATATAATTAACAGGGAAGTTTATAAATATTTATCAGGGAGCAGGTAAAATGAAAATAAAAAAGTTTTTAAGCACAAAGAATTTTATTGCAAATAACTGCAAAAAAATTGCTAATAAGCAGCTTTTAAATTTCTTTGGCAAAAAAACGACTATACAGAACGACTATCAGAATGAGTATATTGACACCATTATGAAGATAAAACAGGGCGATATGCAAGCAAAAAAGGATTTTATCGATAAGCATAAGGGATTTATCTTAGAAGCAATATCTCATTCCTTAGGAAGGTCAGCCATTCCTAAAAACAGTCCTGAATTTGACGTTGGATTGGATGCCTTCGATTATTCCATTGACCTGTTTAATCCTGAAAAAGAGAATGATTTTCTATCCTTTTCTGAACAAATCATCAGAGAATGGATATTAGAGTACGTAAAACAAGAAAACTTAAACAATTCACTCCGGCAAATCGATGAAGAAAAGTATTACCTTTATTGCAATCATGAATCTACAAAAGATATAGCACAGTTTAAAAGAAGTCTCTGGGAGTACGGAATAAAACTTAGCGATTTACCCAATTTAACTCCCGATGAAAAGCAAAACATAGGTGTATGCGTCAGAATTGCGAAGCAACTGGCTATTGACGACAGGCTGTTTCAAAAGGTTACCGGAAACAAAACTCTATCCATTGAGGATATTAATGACGGAATAAAGCTGGAAAGACGGCTCTTTAACAAATACAAAAAGTATATTATCGCACTTACATTGATAATAAAAAACAACCTTCGTCTGCTGTGCAGCTATTTAAGAAATGTTAATCTAAGAAATGACCTCAGTGAGAATATTGGAGTAATACTTGAAGTAAAAAATAATCAGGCTATTTTATTTACTCTTAAAGGTGAATTTTTGACTGTTAAGCTCAGCACACCCAATAAAGTAGGAGAACAGATCAAGTTTGGCAGTTATAGAATCCAAAGAAAAAACAAATACTCAAATTACATTATAGCTGCCTGGGCTTTTACCACTGTATTGATTTGCATTATAATATACAATGGCTTTAAGCTGATTATAAATAATCGTACACCGGCGTTTTCATACAATACCGTTGAATCTCCGCTGCCGAGTCAAACCATTGAACCCAAACGTACAAGCAGCAATATTGTCGTTGAGAATGCCCAACAGCAGGGAACCGCTTCGGCACCTGCTTCAATCAGTACGCCGAAGAACACCTCTTCTCTGCTTGTAAGCGAGCCTTTAACAACCGAACTTCCGGCTACCAATCGTGTTGTAAACACTGCACCGGCAACCCCAACTTCATCTCCGAAGCAGATTGCTGCTGCAACACCTGCTCAAAGTATTGCCGTAACTCCTTCTCAAACCGACAATGCTGTTACACCATCTCAAACCACCAATGTCCTGCCCACTTCCACCACCGTAACAAAAGCTACAGGCAAACCCGGAGAAGCACGAATCAGTGTACATCCTCCGAAGGTTAAAGTGGGTGAAAAATATGAAGTGCATTTTTATATGAAGGGCGGAAATAACGGTACAACTTTAATTTTATATCAAAATGAAGTTGAGTATAAAAGATTTGAACTGGTGGACAGAACACCTCGTGATCAGGCAAGAATCTTATCCTTTGATGCCACAAAACCGGGAAAATACAATTACCGGTGGGAACTGATAAATGAATTCGGAACCACAAGCAGTAACACGGTTACCGTTACGGTTGTCGAATAAAACTGTGTTGAAAACATTCCATTAAGACTTTAAAAATCCTATTAAAGCCAAAAAGATTTGAAATTTCCGTTTCAAATCTTTTTGGCTTTAATATATAAAAGTCTTATTTTTTTATCCCTTATTTTAAGCGTCAAACCGCAAAATTACAGTCTAAAATACTTTTTCTCCAAATTCCTTTATATCTTTGGCCAGTTTGGGCACACGCAAAATATTCAGATGTCCCGAGTGATAGGCGTAAATATTCTTTATACCCGCCCGGTTAATAAATTTTCTATATTTTTTCTCACTAATTACCTGGTCATAGCACGAATACACCATTGCTATTTTATCACTTCTAAAACTGTCATCAATGAAATTACTGGGATCCATTTCGACAAAAAATTTTTTACACTCATTCATATCATAACCCGATTCTATCAGATCCTTGCCAATGGTAACAAACAACGGTGAATCCCACAAAACTTCACAAAAGTCTGTTACAGGATTAATTAAGAAAGTCGGCTGTTCCTGCTTCTTCAATATGTAGTGTCTCAAAGATACACAGCCACCCATGCTAAACCCTACCAGAAGAATTGGGAGTGAGTTTTCCTTGCTTATAAACTGCATAGACGCATCAATATCCAACACAGCCTGTTTAAAAGCATTTTGGGTTCTGAAAATATCTCCGCTCAGGAAGTATTCTCCGCTGAACAGACTTTCCTTAGGTTTTCTGTCAAAATGATAGGGCATTGTCATGAAATAGACGTTTAAATTATAATTGTTCAGCAATTTAAACAAATAGTTATAATTCATCATATTGTCGTCAAACAATCCATGTACAAACAAAATATTCCCTTCTGCATTCTTGGCAGGATAATTGTAAATATAAACCGTATTGTTCTCACTGTAAAATATAGAACTTTCAAAGGATGGAATTTCAATACGCCTAAAGACAGCGTTGTCATTGTGATATTTTATTTTAGAAAAGCTTAAAATATTGTTTTGATTATTAAACAGTCCTTCTGCAGGTACAAAAACTGAATGTTTCGGAGAATGATTCACCTTTTTCAGTTTCTCATTCAGAAGTTTGTTTATAGCCAAATTGTCAACGTACTTAGAACTTGCTTCATTCATACAATATCCCCTCAAACAAATAATAAAATATAAAATATTACAAAATTTTTGCAATACCTTAATTATGTCTTTATTTTAATTATGTCTTTTTTGTCTTAACTTGTCAATTCTTTTTACATTAAACTCCAATTTTATAATCATATTTAACCGACATTTTGTTCCTTAGGGCATCAATAAAAATTTGGACAATTTTAGGGTCAAACTGGGTTCCGGCACATCTTTTCAGCTCAATAATGGCTTCTTCTATAGTCATACTCCTTCTGTACGGTCTTTCAGAAACCATAGCATCAAAGCAGTCAACTACGCACAATATTCGTGCCCCAATACTTATTTCTTCCCCTTTTAAGCCGTCAGGATAACCTTTTCCGTCATATCTCTCATGATGATGAATAACATAATCTATAAGATTGCCGGTATTGGATAACGGCTCAAGTATATGTGCACTGAGTATAGGATGCTCATTAACCGTTTTGATTTCTTCCTCCGACAAACATGCGGTTTTGTTAAGTACAGATTTAGGCAGCTCAATCTTTCCAATATCGTGCAGCAACCCTGCATGCAGAAGTGTCTGTAACTCCTGTTTATCCAGTCCCATTGCTTCCCCCACCATTACTGCATAGGAAGAGACCCTCTCACAATGGCCAAAAGTATATTTGTCCTTTGCATTAATAGTGCTCAATAGACCTTTCAGCATTCCTATCATCTGTTGATCCGATTTTACATTCTTATGTATCAGCATCATAATATCCTGATACAAATTAACTTTATCCTCACCCATGTTTTTTGCCTGGTAAAGTGCTGCATTGGCATGGGAAATCAAATCCTCCATGTTGGATGAAATTCTGGGGTATATGGACATGCCTATGGATATTGTCAACTTCTTCGCAAGGTTTTCATCATAATACTTTTCCTTTAACTTCTCATATGTATCATGAATGTATTTTGCATACTCTTCCAAAGACTTAATATCCCTGTCCTTTGCCAGTATGGCAAAGCCGTCTTCCTCAAACCTAAACAGCATTTCCTTTTCGCCGACAACGTTTTTCAGTATGGCCGCAGTACCTTTCAGTATTCTGTCACCGCAATTGTGTCCGTACAAATCATTATACATTGTAAAATTATCTACATCTATAAGTATCAATCCAAGGGAATTGGCCGATGAAGAATTCTTCAATTCACTTTCAAGGGTAATGTAAAAGTATCTTTTATTATAAACCTCGGTCAGCTCATCGGTAATTGCAAGCCTTTGAGTCTCTTTTCTGTATCTCTCCTGCCTGTAGGAAATAACTCCTACTATGGTAACCCAAAATAATGTAAGGGAAAAGAATAAAAAACTCAAGGGATAATTGTAAGACAGATCGCGATTAAATATAAAATTGTGCAGCAGCAAACCGCCGTCAATTAAAAAAATAATATAATACAAAAACATTCCTACTATACTGAAACGAAATGCCATATACATGGCAATAAAGCCCTGAATTTGAGATATCATGGACTTTTGTTCCAATGAGCATCGGTTTTTTATTAAAAAGGTTATTATAAACACTATATAGCAAATGGCCAATTCAACCAATTGTGTTCTTGATTCAAAATGTTCTTTTATTAATTTATGATATTTTTTTAACAAACTAGTCTCCATTTACCCATACCTTTCAGTCGATTTATTACATAATATAACTTTTTAATTATAAATTATTTTTTATATAATTTAAATAATTAATTTTACACATTATAGAGTGAAATATTAACAATTTTTATCATTAACACAATGAAAAATCTTTTATGGTATTTTCAATGACAATATTTATATTTATACGCAAAAGCAAAAACCCCTTATTATTTTAATAAGGAGTTTTTCTTTTGTGCAGCTGAAATATTATAAAAATTCGGTCATAATTTCTATACTGCTCTTTGGTGAAAGGTAAGAAGGCGGAATATCAAATACCGTTTTAGCACCGGAAACCTTCTCTTTAGAAAGCCTGTAAGCAGCCCTTGCATACGCAACAAGAATACTTGCAGTAAACTCGGGATTTGAATCTAACTTTATTGAATACTCTACAACATGTGAATTTTCACCGTTATTACCGGTCTTGCCGGTTCTGAACACAAATCCGCCATGAGGCATTCCGCTGTGCTCTCTGTCAAGTTCCTCCTGTGAAATGAAATGCACTATGGTATCATAATCGGCAAAGTAATCGGGCATATTCTTTATTTCCGACTCAATCTTAGCCTTATCGGCACCTTCTTTTGCAACAACAAAGCATTCGCGGATATGTTTCTGACGAGTGGTAAGTTCGGGGTTCAAACCTTTTCTTACAGCTTCTAAAGCTGAGTCTACCGGTATAGTGTACTGCTTTGCATCGGCAACCCCTTCAACTCTTCTTACTGCATCAGAATGTCCCTGGCTTACACCTTTTCCCCAAAAGGTATAGCCCTTTCCTTCAGGAAGAATGCAATCACCGTATAAACGGAGAATTGAAAACATCCCTGGGTCCCAGCCCACAGAAATTATAGATACCTTGCCCGATTTTTTTGCAGCGGTATCCACTGCTTCAAAATATTGCGGAATTTTTGCATGGGTATCGAAGCTATCCACTGTATTAAAAATTGATGCAAACTTCGGTCCCTGCTCCGGCAAATCTTTTGCACTGCCGCCGCAGAGAATCATAACATCAATTTCATCCTTATGTTCTTCTGCAGAATCTATAGAATATACCGGAACACCCTTTGTAATTAAATTAATGGATTCCGGCCGTCTTCTTGTAAATACAGCGACAAGCTCTGTATCGGGATTCTGCTTTATAGCCAGTTCAACACCTCTGCCGAGATTCCCGTAACCGACTATTCCTACTCTTATTTTGCTCATATATGTTATTGCCTCCTTGTTCAAAAGTTTGCTAAAAAATTTTGCTTTTTCAGTTTATCTTATTATTACTTCCAATTCAATAACAAATTTAGTTATGCATTCAATTCGTCCCATTCCTGTTTTGTTATCAGTATCTGCCTCGGTTTGCTGCCATCCGACGCACTAACCACGCCCCATGATTCCATTTGGTCCAAAATCCTTGCGGCCCTTGCATATCCTACTTTAAATTTTCTCTGTATCAATGTTGCCGAAGCCTGTCCCATTTCAAGAACCATTTCTATGGCCTGGGGAAGTAATTCGTCATCTTCACCGTTATCAGGCTTTTGTGTCTCATTCTGATTATCTATTTTCTTCAATATCTCTTCGTCATATTCGGCACTTTGAAGTGACTTTATATGTGTTACAATTCTGTCCACTTCCCTGTCGGATATAAAGCTACCCTGAACTCGAATGGGTTTTGGCTGGCCCAGTGGATAAAACAGCATGTCACCCCTGCCCAAAAGCTTTTCCGCTCCTGCCATATCCAGTATTGTCCTCGAGTCAATCTGCGAGGAAACAGCAAAGGAAATTCTCGAAGGAATATTGGCCTTTATTACACCGGTAATGACATTGACCGACGGCCTCTGCGTTGCAATTACCAGATGCATTCCTGCCGCCCTTGCCATTTGAGCCAGTCTGCAAATGGAATCTTCCACTTCATTTGGTGCTACCATCATAAGATCTGCCAACTCATCAATTATTATAACTATATGAGGAAGAGTTTCCCCTTCTCCCCTTTCCTTTACCAGTTCATTATAGCTGTTTAAATCCCTTACATTGTTTTCGGCAAAGAGCTTATAACGGTTTGTCATTTCCATTACCGCCCAGTTGAGTGCCCCTGCAGCTTTTTTCGGCTCGGTTACCACAGGTATGAGAAGGTGCGGAATTCCGTTGTAGATACCCAGTTCCACCACTTTCGGATCCACCATGAGAAGGCGTACATCCTTAGGGGATGCCTTGTACAAGAGGCTTACAATCAGAGTATTAATACATACACTCTTCCCCGAGCCGGTAGCGCCGGCAATTAAAAGGTGCGGCATTTTTGCAATATCCCCCACCACAACATTTCCTGCAATATCTTTTCCTATTGCAAAAGCCAGCTTGGAGGGATAATTTTGAAACATATCCGACTCAATAACATCCCTCAGGAAAACAGGCACATTTTTTCTATTGGGTATTTCTATACCTACAGCTGCTTTACCGGGAATCGGTGCTTCTATTCTTACGCCGGTAGCTGCAAGATTAAGTGCAATATCATCAGCCAGACTCAGTATTTTACTTACTTTAACTCCTGTGTTGGGCTGAATCTCATAACGAGTAACCGTTGGTCCTTTGCTCACATCCAGAATTTTAGCGCCGACTCCGAAACTTGCCAGGGTATCAATCAGTTTATAGGCATTATATTCGATATAATCATCCAATTCTCCGTCATCATCCGATTGTTCATTTTTATTTAAAAGTTCCACAGGCAGCTTGTATTCATCCCTATTTGGCCTATATTCCTTATTTGGCTTAAATTCTTCTCTATGCAAAGGCTTCCTGTCAAACTGAACCGGTTTGCAATTACTTACCTCCTGCTTGACCGATACAGCCGGAGTGACGGTTCTCTTATCTTCAAATACGGCTATATTGTTTTCCTTCTGTATCTCTTTCGGGAATACTTCTATCCTTTTTTGATATTCCGATGGTGATTGATTTACCTGAAAGCTCTCTTTTCCTGCCGATACACCCATATCAATACCGGCATCAAAGTCACCATTGTCATCAATACTGTAATTATCATCAATGTCATCATAATTTTCATCATTAATGTCATACATGCTGTTATCGTAAACAAGCTCTGAATTAAAGATTTCATTCCGTCTGTTATACTCCATCTGCATGTAAGGAAACTCTGTAGTCATATTTTCTTCCTGTGTCGCATCAATTTCCTCTTCCGTTTCCCTATTCTCGTTTATACTATCACTAACATTCTCATGTATTTCATTGGCATTCTCATTTAAACTATCATCGATATTCTCCATCATGATTAAATCGTTGTTCTCTTCCTCATCCTGAAATTCAAGTTTTCCGGCATCTTTAAGTTCAATTTCTTCCACATTCGATATGCCAGCCTCCTGAATTTCATTTTCTGCATCCGCCTTTTGCTCATCCTTCGGTTTAATGGGGTCAAAAGGTGAACGATAAGGTACAAAGCTCTTTCTTTCCATCCTTGAAAAAACTCCGGAGGATTCATTTAAAGTTTCATTTGAATTACTGTGTTTTTGGGATATTTCGGAATTCTCTTCCATTTTTTCTCTGACATTGTTATAAGTAGCAATAACTTTCCTCTTCGGACTGCTCTTTTGAATTTCCCAATTAAAATTTTTTCTGTTCTTTCTTCTTATTTCTCTGTAATAATCCGATTCATCTATTTTATTTCCAACCTTGCTGTAAACTTTTCTTGTTCCTGTCCTTTTCTTCCTGTTTTTCTGACTTGCTTTAACCGCTAAATAATTTACAAAAGCAAAATAAGCAGCTAATTCTAAAACTATCAAAAAAGCAAATTTTCCCCATGACCCCCATGTCAGGTACAGCAAAATGCCTATCAAGATACCCTGAATTACAAAAAAGTTGCGATTGATTCTAATATTGCTTTTTCCTGCTTTTGAACGTTTCTTCATTTGTGTATGCAACCCTTCTTCATCAAAATTATTAATCAATAAGGCCATTTCAAAAAATTACCCGTTTTTTATATCACAATGTCAAAAAATCAAATTTCTTGAAACGGCAAGTAAATAGTTTTCTTCGAATAACCTTAAACAATATAACATATTTTCGACATTTTTTGAATTGTATTTAACTCTATCCTGTTGTTATTAACTTCTTACCTTCTCTTCTTCATTCATTTATAACACAAATTCCTCCGCCATATTTGGATAAATAGGTTTTATCAGAACTTTGATAAAAAGGAAATACATTTTTTATATTAGATAAAACTGCATAAAAATCTGATATATGGTATAGAAATTCACCGGTTTCAATGTTATAAACCCTATAATAATTGATGTCTGTATCCGTTCCATTATGGCTTATAAATAGTTTATTACCCAAAGAAAACATATAATCCAGCGGTGCATTGAAGTAATTATCGTCACGCCACTTTTCTTTGCCATCTTTAACTGCCGCACATATAAAATACTTACCTGATATGTATATATTATCCTTATATATTTTAGCTGCCCTAAAATCGTCAATTTCCTTTTCCCATATATATTTTCGGTCATCGACAGAGATTATCTTTATACTGTTATTTTGCGTTACTATTAAGTAATCATTATTTAATACTTGCAAACTTTCTTTTGAATTTAAAACAATATCTATCTCCTTATCAGGATTTTCAAGACTTATGTACTTAAACCTCTGACTTTTGCTATCCTGGGATTTACCCTCTAATATTATAAATTCACTATCGTTATAGTAAATGCTTCCGCTAAGTTCCTTCACAACTTTTCCGTACTTATCCAATAGCCTTACAGCAGAATTTAATTTATCTTCAATTACAAACAGTTTTTGAGCCTTTGAAGATGAATATACTGCTTCTTCATATCCGACTATATCTGCTTTAGAAATTTCCTTTCCCGTTGAAGAATCTATAATCACTGCATAGTTATTCTTTGTAAGATATATGGCATCATCTACAATAGTAAAGCTGTCCAAGTCATTGCTTTCACATTCCCATATAACATTACCCGTCAGCATATCACATTTCTTAATATGTTTATCATGAAGTATATAACAATAGCCGTTTTCACTATCTATATGATACCGGATAGAAGGTACCTCTAAACTTGATTCAATATGCAAAAGCTGTCTATGAGTATCCTTATCAATTAAACTGAAGCTTTCCTTTTCGTGAAACCCTCCCAATTTGCCGTCATTTCCATATAAAGCTAAAATATTCCTGTACTCTCCCACAACGAATAAATTCAGAGAATCTGAATCGGAAGAAAAAAATTCTTGCAAAGATAAAATATTTTCAATTTTATTAGTGTCAGTCTTTTTTATTACGGTATTATTTATTATGTCAACCAAATAAACAGCATAATTTTCCCCTTCTTTAGCTTCCAAATTTTGTTTTTTCAAATAAATTATTTTTGAGCATAAAAATACACCTTTTTATTAAACAACTTAACTTTTCCTCACATTGAACAATGGTACAAACCTTTAAATTATTAAATTATTATATTATTTTTGTCGTATACATGCAATATTCCCACTTTTTGTTAATCTTTACAATGTTTATTTATAAAACTTAATACATAAATAATTTGTCAGAACTTTTTCTATGATGTAAGTTTTTGCTAAATTAATTATTGAGTTTAAAATTCAATTTATATATAATGGTTAATATAGATTGAACTTTGGCAATTTAATAGCTTTAATCACTAAATTTGATTTATGGAACACTGCAGACCACAATGTTTAAAAGACAAATTTCCTGATATTGATATGTCTTTTCCAAAGTAAAACCATTAAATCAACGACTATACCAAATAATTTTCCAGCCTCTTATTTTCCCATAAGTATAAAAATATTCACAGTATTTACGTAGAAGCAACTTAAGAAGTATTAATTATCATATCAGTCAATCTGTTAATTGAATTCCGTCCTGTTGCATAATCTTTACATCAGCTGATTTTATACAACTCCTGTTCCCACTATTTGCGCTAAATAATTCGGTTATTTTTATCTCATTTTTTTTAATAAATATATCATCACTAGACTGCAATATTTTTATTGTCAAATATTATTTCCATTTTTTCTCAAATACGCTTTAGTTACCTACAAAAGTTAGGTAATTAAATAAATCAAAATCATGAAAGGAGCGTGCAAAATGCACAGTAGCAAACTAAAAAATCTGGCCAAAATAATAAGCATTACTTTCCTGTTCTCCTTATTTGCATTAAATAATGTGCAGGCACAAACAGTAACATCAAATCAAACCGGTACTCATGGCGGCTATAACTATGAATACTGGAAGGACAGCGGAAACGGAACCATGATTCTGAAAGACGGAGGTTCTTTTAGCTGTTCATGGGATAATATCAATAACATATTATTCCGAAAAGGCATTAAATACAATGAGACCCAAACACACCAGGAGCTCGGATACATAACAATGGAATATGCCTGCGACTACCGGCCCAACGGAAACTCATATCTGGCTGTTTACGGTTGGACGAGCAATCCCCTGGTAGAGTATTACATCATCGAGAGCTGGGGTACCTGGAAGCCGCCCGGAAATGTAGGATCAAAGGGTACCATTACAGTGGACGGCGGTACATACGACATATTTGAAACCACAAGGTACAACCAACCTTCCATTAAGGGCAATACAACCTTCCAGCAGTATTGGAGTGTACGCCAGCAGAAACGCACCAGCGGAACCATATCCATCACCGAACACTTTAATGCCTGGGAAAGATTAGGCATGAGGATGGGCAAGATGTATGAAGTCTCCCTTGTTGTGGAAGGATACCAAAGCAGCGGTCAGGCCGACGTGACATATATGTCCATTAAAGTAGGCAATTCGCCAAATTCGACTTCCCAGCCATACTACCCTCAACCTACCAATTCCAATAATTCGAACAACTCCAATAATAATCAAACTTCCGGACAGCCGCTTCGCGTACTTACAAAGCAATTAAGGGAAAGAGGCAGAGAGTTTTATATAGGCTGTGCAGTTCCTTCCTATTTCAGTGCTGCAGACCAGGAAATTGTCAAGAGAGAATTTGATATTATCACCTGCGAAAACGATATGAAAATCGGTACCATATCCCCCAACCAAAATCAGTTCAATTTCAGCGGCGGAGACAGAATAGTACAATTCGCCAAAGAAAACGATATGAAAGTACACGGCCACACCTTCGTATGGCACAAATACAATCCATGGTGGGTGGACGGTACCAAGAGCATGATGGAAAGCTATATAAATACCGTAGCTACCCATTATAAAGGTGACATCTATGTATGGGATGTAGTTAACGAAGCCTTCCACCGGGACGGCTCTTACCGAATAAATGCCATCGGAACCAATGGTCAGGACGGAGCCTCAATATACGGTCAGAAACAGGGTACAAAATATATTGAAGATGCCTTTATTGCCGCACGTAAAGCTGATCCTAATGCCAAGCTGATTTACAACGATTATGACTTAATGATGAGAGATGTAAAATTTGAAGCTGTTTATCAAATGGTTAAAGATTTCAAAAGCCGCAATATACCTATTGATGGTGTAGGTTTCCAAGCCCATTTGGGACCTGACTTCACTGAAGAACGTGCAAGAGCCTTCGGTCAGAAAATGCAAAGTCTGGCAGCCTTAGGTGTTGAATCCTATGTTACTGAAATGGATGTTGGCTGTCAGGATACATCACAAGCTGGCTTACAGAAACAAGCAGATGTCTTCCGATGGATTACCGAAGAATGTATAAAGCAGCCTTATTGCAGAGCTTTGCAGGTATGGGGTATAAGAGACAGCCAATCATGGCGTATAAATCCCGAATCTCCTGAAGACAGGGCAATAGCACCACTGATTTTTGATGACAACGGTCAGAAAAAACCTGCATACTACGCTATACAGCAAGTTTTGGAAGATGCTTTGAATTCTCAGATACTTCCGCAAATTGTTGAAGGCGACACAAACGGTGACGGAGAATTTAACTCCATTGATTATGCAACCTTAAAACAGATCCTGTTAGGTATAAACACCGAAAACAGGTATATATACTGGGAGCAGGCTTCCGATTTAGACAAGAACGGAACAGTAGATTCAATAGATTATGCCTTGATGAAAATGAGACTTCTCGGAATAAAATAATTTTTATTGGAAGATAAGCTATTAAAGATTGACATTCCTTCTATAAAGCAGGCATTTAACGATGCCTGCTTTTTTAAGTCAAATTGATATTTGCAAATTTATATAAAAACATATCTAACCTATAGTTCAAAATACAATTTGATCCGCTAACCTTTTAGACAAAGTAGTTTTGAATACCAACCAATATAACACACGCCATTACAGGCACTGGATATTGATTTCAAAAGACTGACTGCATTATAAATTACGTACTCCATTATTTCAGATAAGAAACATTAAAATCACACAATTATTCTTTTAGCCTTTAATTAGTGATAAAACATTGCTATTAACACAATAAGCTGTAATATATAATTTGCAGCAAGTATAAAAAATAAAATTCCATAATTACTTAATCTAATTCTACAACATAAAAATTTTTTAATATACTCTTAACCAGTCATATCAAAATAATAAGGGGCTGTCGCATTACAGATTAGTAATCGTAATGCAATAGCCCCTTTTTATTTAAAATTAATATATTTTATCCTTAAAACGTTGTCTTTTATTTGTTGATCCTGAAAAAAGGGTATACTAAATAAACGACACACACTTCGCTAATTATACAATAAATATTTTTTATGTTTATGCTGTCTTTATTGGATGTAAATACGTGGCACATCGTTGTGATTGAATTTTGTTATGCAGTTTGTTTACATTATGTGCTAAAGCAAGAAGAATGCATTCTGCTAAGATGTTCTTTTTGCCTCTACACAAGAAACGTCTGAATCCCATATCTTGTTTTATTTCTCCAATAACCCCTTCGACCTGAATACTCCGATTTATTCTGAGTTCGATTCCTTCTTCACTGAGGATTCTTTCTAAGGCTTCCTCACGTTTTTGCTGGAATAATTTAGATACCTCAAGACGTTTAGTCCGTTCTTCCAGCGGTTTTTTGCTGTTTCCCTTAATGCATTTTGATTTGAAAGTACATTCACTACAATCTTCACATGTGTAGCAGGTTTTCTTACTTATATATCCTGTTTTGCTTTTACTGAACTTTATTCCTGTTACTACAAGCCTTTTTCCGTTACTACATATGTAAATATCCTTTTCTTTGTCATATATCATATTTTCCTTTATGCTAATATCTGCTTTATACTTACGTGTCCTACTAATTTCATAATTGGATGGTTTAATAAAGGCACGTTGGTTGTTTTCATCAAGATAAACGTAATTTTCCTCACTTTCATACCCTGAATCAGCAACTATATTTTTGTAAGTATACCTCAAATGACTTTTGATACTGTTTAAGAATGGTATTAGAGTGGTTGTATCTGTAGGCTGAGGACCAGCACTTATCCATACTATGTATTCAGCATCTACTCCAAACTGAATATTGTAACCAGGTTTTAATTGCCCATTCTTCATAGCATCTTCTTTCATTCTCATGAAGGTTGCATCAGGGTCTGTTTTTGAAAAACTATTTCTCTCTCCCATGGTATGTAAATGCTTATTATATTTCTTAAGTCTTGATATGTATTCATCCAGCTGTTCCAATGTTTTTTGGAGAGGAGATTTTCTTTTTCCTATTCCATAGACAAATTCGATATCTTCATCCTTTTTTATTTTGCATAGTTTACGCCTAAGCTTTTTTAGATGATACATTTTGATTTTATCTCCATATACAATTTTAAATCCGTAATCTTCTTCTGCTTTCTTAAAAAATGCAGGAATCTTATCCATAAGTTTTCGCTGATTTTTAGTAACAGAACCTTTCCAGACAAAAGTATATTTGTTTGAAGAAGCTTCAATTTTTGTCCCATCAACAAAAAGATTCTTCATTGAAAGTTCTCCACATTCAGCAAGTATTTCAGTAAATTGTGCCATAAGATTTTCTGAAACAGGTGCAAAATGAAGGCTCCGAAATCTCGCTATTGTTGTATAATCTGGAGCAGGAGACCCTTCAAGAAGGTACATAAAGTTGATATCTCTCTTACAAGCACTTTCAATTTTTCGAGTAGTATAACAATTATTCATATATCCGTAGAGCATGACCTTCAGCATCTGTGTTGGGGTTGCTTGTTTTTTCCTTATACGGGAATAGGTCTTATATAATTCTGTTAAATCCATCTCCTCCACTATCTGACCCAGCAACCTGACAGAATCATCATTAGGTATCATGTACTCAATATTTAACGGTAATTTTAATTGATAGAAATCACCGCGAATGGTATAATCTTTATGTGTTAAATTATTTAGTGGCATAAATACATTTTACACCAAATTCCGGACTTTTCGAAGTCCGGAATTTGCTTTTTAGACACAAAAGGACTGTTACACTAATTTTCTTAGTGCAACAGCCCCATGATAACTTCATATATTAAATTTTATTCTTTTACGCCACCAACATTAAGACCGGTTACAAAGTAGCGTTGAACAAACGGATAAACACAAATTATCGGCACCATCGCCACTATGGTTATCGCAGCTTGCATAGCTATCGGAGTAACCATTCCGCTTGCCAGCTCAGCACCTAATCCACTGGTAACAGCTTGTGTAGATTGGCTCTGTGAAAAGGATGAAGCCAAAAGCTTTTGAAGTTCATAGGACAAAGTACTCAAACTCTGTTTTGAAGAACAATACAAATACGTATCAAACCAGTTATTCCACTGGAAGATGGCAACAAACATTGCAATAACAGCTAAAGATGGCTTACACAACGGGAAAATAATCCTCAGGAATATTTTAAAGTCTCCCGCACCGTCAAGCCTTGCCGATTCAACCAAACTTTCCGGAATACTTGAAATATAAGTTCTAACCACAATAACATTAAATCCGGAAATCAAACAAGGGATAACATATACCCAAAAACTTCCATAAAGACCAAGTTTCTTTATCAATAAAAAGTTAGGTATTAAACCTGCGTTGAAATACATGGTTATAACAATCATAACCGTAATAAATTTATTAAAAATATACTCTTTTCTGCTCAAACAATATGCCAACATACCTGTTAAAAAGACATTCAGTGCAACAGTTATTACTGTTCTTGCAACCGACACAAAAAAGGCATTAACAACAGTACCGGATATAAATACTGCTCTGTAATTTTGCAGAGAAAATTTTCTTGGCCAGATATATATGCCGCCCCTGACCGAATCCAGACCGTCGTTAAAAGAAATAGCCAAAGTATTCAAAAAAGGATAAATGGTAACTACTACGAGAAATAGCAAAATAATTGTGTTAAAAAAGTGAAACGCTACATCGCCAAGTTTATACCTTTTATTTCTAAATCTAATATACATAATTTAACAGCCCCTCATTAAATAAGTCTTTCTTCTCCAAGTAACTTAGCAAACCAGTTTGCCAGGAATAGCAATACTACACTGACAACAGTTTTAAACATACCCGCTGCAGTAGCAAGCGAATAGTTACCTTTTGAAATTCCGTATTTAAGTGTAAATACATCAATAGTTTCCGACCACTCAATATTTAATCCGTTTCCTAAGAGGTACTGGAATTCAAATCCAACATTCAATACACTTGCTATGTTCATAATTAACAGAACTATAATTGTCGATTTTAAACCCGGAAGGGTAATATGCCACATTTTTC
Source organism: Acetivibrio clariflavus DSM 19732 (assembly GCF_000237085.1). Classification (GTDB taxonomy): domain Bacteria; phylum Bacillota; class Clostridia; order Acetivibrionales; family Acetivibrionaceae; genus Acetivibrio; species Acetivibrio clariflavus. The sequence goes on from NC_016627.1 coordinate 2,389,821, forward strand.
TAAATCTTCCTGCACCGTCAATTTCAGCTGCTTCATACAAATTTGGATCTATAGCTGTCATTGCACCTAAATAAATAATTGCATTGAAGCCAACATTTTTCCATATGTTACCCAAACCAAAAATCAGCCAGAATAAGTTACCTTTTCCCAACCAGGATACCGGCTGGTCTATTAAATGTAATTTCATCAATACAACGTTTACAATACCGTTTTCGGCTGAAAGAGCTTGAGATATAATACCGCAAGCTATAACCCAAGAAATAAAGTAGGGTAAATACGAAATAGTCTGAACAGTCTTTTTAAATACAATATTTTTGACTTCATTAAGCAAAAGAGCCAAAGTTATTGCTGTCAGAAAGGAAAAAACTATATTAATAAGACTCATGCCTATAGTATTTCTAAGTACTCTAAGAAAACTTTCATCAGTAAACAGAAACTCAAAATTTTCAAACCCAACCCATTTTTGATTAAAAATACTTCTTCCTGGCCCAGGTCTAAAATTCTGAAAAGCCATTACCCATCCTACAAGAGGCACATAGCTGAATATAAAAACGTATATAAGAAGTGGAAAGGACATAAATATAAGCTGTCTTTGTCTAACAATAGTCCTCCACAAACTATTCTTCTTATACTTTTTTTGCGGTCTCTTATTCAACGCTAAGGAAATACTCTCCATTAGAATTCTCCTCTGTCAATATTATATTTTAATCGTCAATATTATATTTTAATGCTTAAAACCGATAATTTAAAAATTTCAAATATATTTGGTATACTACACTCAAAAATTGAGTGTAGTATACCATTTTTACAATTTTCCAGTTCAAGATTTAATTGGAATACTCCTGAATCCTCTGCTGTATACCATCATTGTATACTTTTTCAAGAGCTGCAATATCAAGCTTGTTAATCTGCTCAACATATTTCTGCCACAATCCTTCGAATTCACTAGGTTTAGCAGAAATAATCTTCGGCAGATATTGGAAAGCATAGTCTTTCAACTTCTGATCAACAATTTGAGCATCAGATCCTACAGGTATTGATATTGTATATGCCGGGAAGTATACCGGATTTTCAGGTGGGAAGCCAAACAATTCACCTTGTGTCTTCACATTATAAGCAGTGTATACTTCTTTTGCAACATCGTCAAGTGATTCGAAATATTCTTCCGGTTGCTGACCCGGGTTAGTTGCATTTCCGTCACTGTATGAACCTTCAAGTTTAGGACAGAATTGGAGCAATGCTTCAGCATAATTTGATAATTTCCATTCTTCACTCTTAGCTCTTTCTCTTTGTTCAGGTGTTCTGTAGAATCTTCCGTTTTCATCTACATGATAGTCTTCACCTTCAATACCCCATTGTAAAATCTTCTGCCATTCTTCACTGAGAAGGGTATCCAAAACTTGCATTACTCTGTCCGGATCTTTACAGCTTGTAGTTATTGCATAACCGCTGTTTACGTTAATATTCGGATAAGTCAGGTACCATTGTTCATAACTGTCATCAAATACTACCGGTACCGGTACATATTGTCTTTCATACATTTTCTGATCTATTATAGAGTTGTAACCCATTTGGAAATTCCAGCGCTGATCATACAAACCTAATACTCTACCGCTGGATATCTTTGAAATATAAGTATCATAGTTGGATGTAAAGCATTCCGGATCAATTACACCGGCATTATACATTTCATTTAACTTTTTGTAATACCTCTTGGATATATCCAAATGAGCGTAAATTCTTGCAACATTATCATCAACTATAACTCCACCGTCATTCGGGTGACCGCTCAACTGAGCAGGTGCATTTCTAAGAGGCCAGTCTCTGCTTGTATCAGTAAGAATTGTAAATCCAATAGTTTTCTGTCCATTTATTTCAGGATATTTCTTCATATACTGTTGAATAATGTCAAACCATTCATCAAGGGTGGTAATCTTAGGATAACCAAATTCTTTAAGTACTGCAGCCTGAATCCAGAATGCAGGACCAAAGGATTCATTCTGATAATACTTTCCGGATATTACACCGTAGTTTGGCATTACATAAACATGTCCGCTTTTCTGATCTTTGATTTGATTCATGATTGGTCCATAGTGTTTCTTCAGATTTGGATACTTGTTAATGTAATCTTCTAGCGGAATAAGAGCTTCTGCGTCAATGAATTCCTGTAATCCGGATTGATCCCCCAAAAGACCTAACAAATCTGGATATTCTCCGCCGGCAATCATAACTCCAGCTTTTTCCTTAGCCTCACCAACAAGAAATTCAAACTCAAATTTTACGCCAAGTTTTTCTTCGATAAGTTTGTAAATCTTGTTATCCTTTGCTGGTGCAGTACTGGCCATTGCGTTGTAGACTTTAATCGTGAAGGGTCCTGTGTTAGAACTGCCTGTTTGAGAAGGGTCTGTTTGATCTCCGGAACCTTTCTTACATCCTGCTAAACTTAAACACATCGATAAGCTAAGCAAGACTGCAATACCGCTTGAAAACAACTTTTTCCTAGTCATAATGTTCCCCCTTGTTTTGATATATGTAACACTTAACTCAACTACATTATAAAATTTATTGTTCTACTTTGTCAAGTAGCAGAAGTTAACCGGTTTCGCTATTTCAATCAATTTAATTTGTTTTTGTTTACTTAATCTTCCATAGGCGCCCTATAAATCTCAATTAGAGTAAAATCCTCAAAATTTCTGTTATAAGCCGATTTTTTTCATCATTATATAAGTATTCTTCCCTTCTTCCGAAAATTCCCGTATCCCTTTTATAATTCTGAACGTACGTTTTCGCTTTATTACAATGCATTTGATTCCTCTGTGAATCCATGCAAATACTAATAAATAGGGGTGTTTTTTCAGTATAGGATATATTTCTCTCATAATATCAAAACTTAGGAATATTTTTTTTAACATAGCTTTAATTTTTATGTGTTCGAAACTTCCAGTTTTTTCGTATTCTTTTCTCAAAGCACTGATGGCAATATTATCGTTTGAATATCCAAATGTTCCGCCCTCCAAAATATATTTGGATATGTAACTATAAGTTGACTCATCCATCTCGAAATACATCCCCGGAGCTTTAACACCGAACCATCTTTCACACAATGCAAAAATATGCTTTGCAAACAAATCCAATTTAATATTCTCTAAATGCTTCCATATTTTCTGAAAATCCAATTCTTCGCCATATTTGTTTAAAATAACTGCAATATCTAAAATCAGACGAACTCCCGCACCTTTTTCATAAAAATGTTTTGCTATGTGAGTAATTAAAAATGCCAGATGATAATTCATATCCAGTTCGTATGTATAACCGTACTCTTTCGGTTTTGCATATTCCCAGGCATTCGCGAAATATGCAGAGTAGTCAACTTTTGAATTTATTTCAGTATTCACCAGATTATCATGGCCTTCGAATACTATTTTCCCCTTCTTAAATTTATCATGCCACTTGGTAGAAAAATTCCTATACCCAAGATCGGTAAAAATTTTTTCAACTTTTTTTCGGTCTTCAGGGTATATAAGAAAATCAATATCTCCCTGGGTTCTAACCTGCTTAACAGGATAATAGTCCCGAACAATTACGCCTTTAAAGAAAAGGTGCTTAATCTTTTCCCTGTTCAAAAGCTCAACAATTTTGCGATACTCTCTTTCCTGTTCCTCAAATCTGTAAGTGGCATAAAAAAATTCCGATTTTAATTTATTTAGAATATCGGCTTCAGGTTTATCGGCTTCATCCAGTTTCTGAACAGCCAAATAAACAGCACCACCCAGGGAATGAATACTTGCCAGCTTATATATTTTTCCCCAGTCCACATTATCGTGTCCGCTGTCATCTTTCTCTTTGTCTTCCCCTATACACCCCGGCTTTACAGGTGTTGCATCTTTGATGAATGAAGATAGCAACGATATAAAATATCTGCTGCTTAAATCCATTTTATCCTCCCACAATCTTTTTATTTTCAATCTTCAGCACTCTGTCACAATCGGCTATTGCTGCTTCTCTATGGGATATAAATATACAAGTTTTGTTTTTTATACTTCGTAAGTTATTCAGTAGTTTTTTCTCGGTTTCAGCATCAAGGGCTGAAGTAGCTTCATCCAGCAATAAAATGGGTGCCTTGGATGTAAGAGCTCTTGCAATTGCTATACGTTGGATTTGTCCTTCCGAAAGACCTAATCCCCTCTCCCCTATAACTGTATCCAAGCCTTTGGGCAATTCCGAAATAAAGTCTGTCACACAAGCTATTCTGGCACATTCCATAACCAACTGCTCATCTATTTCATCATTAAAAAAAGTTATGTTTTCTCTCACTGTTCCCGATAAAACCATATTCCCCTGGGGCACATAGGAAAACATTTTCCTCATTCCCGCATCAATATTATAGTAATTGTCTTTCGTCTTTAGAATAATTCTTCCTTTATCCGCTTTTAACAAGCCCAACAAAAGTTTTATCAGTGTACTCTTCCCGGCACCGGAACTGCCCACTATTCCTATCAATTCACCTTTATATATAAAAGCGGAAGCTTCTTTAAAAACCGGTTCCCCGTCATAAGTAAAACTTATATTTTCAATCCCTATGTATTCCATTTTTTCATAGATTTCAGCCAAGTCCTCAGCATTCTTTGTATTGATCTCTTCTTTTAGACTTTCCAATTCAATAAGACGTTCTGCTGATGCTATCATGGATAAATACTGCGGTATAATACCCGAAATATTTTTAAAAGGAGCTTTCACCTGCTCAAACAACTGCAAAAATGCCGTCAATGAACCGAAAGTCATTGCTCCTGAGCCAACCATAAAAACTCCCCAAATTAATGTTAAATAATAACATCCGGTAAACAAGACATAAACTCCCGTACCTGCCATGTTACTTATTGTATTGCGTTTTATTTTAGCTTTAAAATTAAGATTTTGCAGTGTTTTCAACCTGTTAAGTATAAGTTTTTCAGAGGTAAAAGACTTAATAACCAAGAGATTCTCAACACATTCCTGCATAAAAGAACGGGTTTTTCCTTCAGTTTGCTGTACCTCTTTATGAAGAACCTTGAATTTTTTTCGGTAAATCCAACCTATAACAAACACTCCGATGCCACATGCAACTAAGAACAATGTATATAAAGGGTCAATCATAATCATAACGGCAAGGCCTGCCAAAAGCTTAACCAGCATCGCAACAGCCTGCGGTAAAATAGATACAATCGCTTCAACTATAATACCAATGTCATTGGTCAGCCTGTTTACATACTCCCCCGAGTGAAACTTGCCAAGTTCCATCAAATCCTTTGATAACAGTGAACGAAATACGCCTTGCTTCATATTTATTTCAATTTTGCCGCTTGCCCTTATCCTAATATTGCTGCTCAATATGTTCAGACCTGCTTGCAATACAATAACTCCTACGATTATAACAACATAATGCATTAATTCTCCCTTTTGTTTTCCTGTGGCAATATCAATAACCTGCTTTGAAAGCAACGCCAAAAAAATAAAACTCAGAGCTATAAGCGCACTGATAAAAGCTAATGAAATTACTTGCAAGATATGTTTCTTTGAGTACTTGTATATCCATAACAAAGAGTCAAATCTCTTGGTCATTTTCTTCTCCTTAATTTAAGCCTAACTTTTTGTATTAGCCTTCGAAAAGGCATTGCCAATAGCCAAAAGCGCCAATACAATTCATACCTGATGTCATTACATCCGTACATCTTACCGTTTCTTTCAAAGGCTTTAACTACAGCAATAACTGCAGATTTCGGCACGCCCTTCTCAATTTCACACTGGTTGTCACCGCATAAATCGTAGGTATTTTCGTTTACTTTCACTATTCTGTGCAAAACATATTTTCCGTTGCTTCGCCTATATAAAGGAATGTCTCCTTTTTTCAAACTGAATTTGTCACAGCTTGTCAATATTACTTTATCCCTTTTGTTTATTAGCATTGGAGTCATGCTTGTACCTGTAACATTCATCAATATATCTATATTTTTATCCAGCATCTCAAGAATAATGGGAGACAAACTGTCCAAATTCATGCTTACTTTCTTTACATTCATAGCTCAAGAATACCCGCTGACTTTAATTTTTCACAAAATTTTTCGATATCTTCTTTTGCCTTTTCTCTATCCACTTCATACTCTTCAAGGATAGCACTTAAGAGTTCTTCTTTGCTTTTTCCTTCTTCAATCTTTTTCCAAAGGAAAGCACCCGTTTCATTTAGAGTAATCATGGCATTAAAATTAACTGCCTTTTCTCCAAAAGGAACTACTATGTAATTTCCGGCAATTTCCCTCAAAACAAATTCCTTTGATAATTTCATATGTATTCTCCTTTTTTGCTATTAATTTTAATGTTCAGGGTAAAAGTTCAATAAATCATTATTCCTTCACCTTAATTTTTCATATGCCAATGTTACAGCATCTTCACTAATATTGCATCCCATTTTATAAACCTGTATCGATTTCAACAATTCCTCAATTAAGCCAAACAGTTTGTCCAGCTTATCTATTTTCTTAGGACGGATGGTCTGATCCAAAATCATTCTGATAGCTTCTTTACTATCCATCGGATGTATCCAGTTTTTCACGGATCTTTCAATAAAAACAATACTTTTCAGGGGAACTTTAATATTACTGCTTTTATCTGTTTTTCCACTCCAGGGTGTACCGTAAACATTAAACTGCTTTCCATCAAAACGTATTGCAGGCTTGTCATCATTTATAATTACTGTGCGGTCTTCGCCGAAATACTTTTGCCAAAGTGCCGTATGAGTTGATTTCCCGGTTCCGCTTTTTGCGGAAAAAAGATATGCTGAATTTTCCATTGCAACAGCTGAAGAATGCAGCATAAAACCGTCAAAATCCAGAAGTTTATAATAAAATTCTCTTCCTGTCCATATATATTCACATTCATCAAAGGTTAAATGATTGTTTTCCTTTTGCTTCATAATTAAAAATTCTTCACATATATCTATTGTAATATCAGCTGATTCACTTCTTTCGGTAAGATATCGGCTGGATTGCTTTCTTAAAAGTTCTCCTCTTACATTCATATTCAGAATTAAATCCGCTATTTTATATGTATTCATAATAAACCTCTTAAAATATGGCTTAACGAATTTTTCAGAAGATATATAAAACATGAAAAGCCCTATCAAAAAACATTTGATCGGAAATCTATTAAATAATTATCCTTTGTATAATTTCTCTAAAAAACAAACAATACACTAAAATCAAGAGAGCACTATAGCTCTCTTGATTTTAGTTATTAATTACTTCATTATGATAATTCCTGCTAAACACGCTCTAATTTAATCTCTTCCGGCTATTAGAAAGTAAATTCATCAAAGTCACCCAAACCGGTACCATCACTTAAAGCTATGATATCTTCCACTTCAAACTGCTGAATTTCAATTTCCGGTGCTACATACTGCTTTTTCATTATTTTCACCTCCCATTACCCTCCAGTTGCGTTTGTTATATCTATTTTTACCTGTCCTTCAACCTCTTCAGCCTCAGGAACGTATACTGCAGTTAAGATTATATCCTTAACTGCAGTATACCCGTATTTTGTACTAAAGTTCTTGTCTGGTTGCTTGCTCTATATCGCTGTAAATAGTAACTATATTTCCGTTACTGTCTTTGTATATTACGTAACCTCTTGCATACCAAGTTTCATCCAATTCAGCTGCTTTATTCAGTACGAAAACTCCAACCAGGCCCTTTGTCAGAGCAGATGCCTTGTAAACGCCTTCTTTTCCTATAACAAAATCTTTATCTGAAGAGCCAATTGCTGGATTGTTTGTAGCTATTATTCCGTGCAAAACAATTGTATTTCCTTCCGGAACAACCCTTTCAGCAACAAAGGTTATTTTGTCGTCAGTAAAGGCTATGTTTGTTATAGCTATTCTTGCCTGCTCTTCAACTTCTTCATCCTCAGAAACATATACTGCATTTAAGATTACATCTCTTGTTACAGTAAATCCATATCTTGTGCTATAGCTCAGAATATTTCCATTTTCATCTTCCCAATATGCAAATTTCTTGCCTTCTTCAGGCTCATTAGCTTCAACGATCACATAATCATTTAATTTGTATTCTCCGGATCCGCTTCCGCCATAAACTTCTACTTTAAGTGTTTGTTCAATCTTTTCAAATAATGCAGTTACTACAACATCTCCCTGGGATGCCTTTATTTCTTCAGCTGTCTTATCCCATCCGATAAATCTATATCCGAACATTGATGGTGATTCAGGGAATACTATATCTTCATCTTCAACCAAGTAAACCGACTTGATTATTTCCCCGTTTCCATTCTTGAAAGTTACAAGGTATTTGTTCTTTTCAAAGAAGTATGCAGTAAAGGAATCTTCGCATCCCAATTCAAAAGTATACTCCGGCTCTGTTGAAACTACACGGCCAACAGCATCTTTCCAGTATGCAAACTTTGAATCGTCTTCTGAAACTGCTTTCAATGTGATTTTTTCGCCCAATTTAAATTTCTTTGTTTCACCGTTGGTCCAGCCCGGAACACTGCCATTACCTTCCCATTTTACTGTCAAACCGCAACCATCGAGTTTTGTATATTTTGCATATAAGGTTAAATTGCTTTTTACAGGTGTGTTAAAGTCGAATACTTGAGTAAAGGATTTGTCAGTGTACCAGTTTTCAAATACGTAGCCATATTTCACAGGATCTTCAGGTTTTTGCACTTTTCCGTTATATGGCACAAGCTGATTGGCTATAGGTGTTCCGCCATCGGTATCGAAAGTTACTACGAATTTGCTGGTATATGTAAGAACTGTAGCCTTTTTCTTGTTTGCATCGTCTTGATAAACAATATAAAGATTATCACCGCTATCTACTGCTATTGATGTGAATTTTGCCTTTGCTTTAGAGATACCTTTATCTCCCAAAGCATTCCATTTTCCGTCTTCATATTTCTTAACGACAGCTTTGTCTTTGTTTTTAGCATCGGCAAATGCAACGTAAGGAGTACCTTCGCTGTCCAAAACTAAAGATATAAACTCAGCTTTACCTTCTGAAACTTCCCAATTTTCACCTTCACTAACATTACTTACTACTGCTTTTTCTTTGTCTCCCTGATATGCAACATAGACTTTTCCTTCCTTGTCTATTGCCAGAGATATAAATTTAACTTCTTTTTTAGGTTTAGACGTTACATTCAAATAGCTCCATCTATCAAAACCTGAAGCTTTCACAACATTAACTCCATTGTTACTGAAAGCAACATACAGATTATCCTTTACATCGAAAGCAATAGCAGGTTCACTGTACTTATTGTTATTCAGAATAGAACCTACATTAAACTCAGGTTTCCATATTCCTTTCACATATTTGCTCACTGTTATTCCATTTGCGCCTAAACCAAGCAATCCTTTTATAGAGTATGTATAAGCCACATAGGGTGTACCTTTGCTATCAATCGCTAAAGACACATCATCGCCAACTCCGGCTGATACACCTACTTCTACCCACTTGTCCTTAGAGAGCTTGCTTACGACAACTCTCTTACCAGGTTCTTCAATATAGGCAACATATGGTATATTGCTGTTATCGAAAGCTAAGGATATATTCTTTGCAGCTTTTAATGAAAAACCTTCCTTACCTACGGTTTCCCAACCCTTCTGGGTATATTTCTTTACTGTAACTTTTTTGCCGTTTCCAGCATCGGAATACGCAACATAGGGAACTCCATTATTATCCAATGCAATGGTTGTGTATTCAGCATCTTTCTTTGAAAAACCCTCCTGGCCTAATACTATCCAACCATTGTCAGATACAACTTTTTCTTCTTTTTCTTTCTTCTCTTCTTTGGGACCACTAATTACTGTCGGCTTACCGATGTCGTCTTTTGGGTCAACTTTTGGAGCTGCAAAAACACTTTGAGACATAACGCCAACTGCCATAACCAGCAGCGTTAACGATGATAAAAACCTTTTTAGACCTCTTCTTACCATTCTAGTTCCTCCCCTTTAGTATTAATTTATGCTTACAGTAATTTTATAAAAACTTCTTCCTATATTATATAATGAATTTACAGAATTTTGTATATTTATTTAAAATTTTTTCAACATTTTTTTGAAATCCCTTCTTATTCCAGTTTAATATTATATCAAATTTCGCATTTCAATACAAATCATTATTACCGATACTAAAGC